>NZ_CM184929.1:0-32500 GCF_059641015.1 Bacterioplanes sp. CLAM21
GATGATCTTAGCAACAACACCAGCACCAACGGTACGGCCACCTTCACGGATCGCGAAACGCAGACCTTCGTCCATCGCGATAGGTGCAATCAGCTCAACTTTCAGAGCTACGTTGTCACCTGGCATTACCATTTCAACGCCTTCTGGCAGCTCAACAGCACCAGTTACGTCAGTAGTACGGAAGTAGAACTGTGGACGGTAGCCTTTGAAGAATGGCGTGTGACGGCCACCTTCGTCTTTGCCCAGAACGTATACTTCTGACTCAAACTTAGTGTGAGGAGTGATAGAACCTGGCTTCGCCAGAACCTGACCACGCTCAACTTCGTCACGCTTAGTACCACGCAGCAGAACACCAACGTTCTCACCGGCACGGCCTTCGTCCAGAATCTTACGGAACATCTCAACACCAGTACAAGTAGTCTTGGTGGTTTCTTTGATGCCGATGATTTCGATTTCTTCGCCAGTCTTAACGATACCGCGCTCAACACGACCGGTAACAACAGTACCACGACCCTGGATAGAGAATACGTCTTCGATAGGCATGATGAAGTCACCATCGATCGCACGCTCTGGCTCTGGGATGTAAGAATCCAGAGTTTCTACCAGCTTCTTAACAGCAGTAGTACCCATTTCGTTGTCGTCTTGGCCGTTCAGAGCCATCAGAGCAGAACCTGGGATGATTGGCGTGTCGTCACCTGGGAAGTCGTATTCAGACAGCAGGTCACGCAGTTCCATTTCAACCAGCTCCAGCATCTCTGCGTATTCTTCAGAGTCTGCACCGCCACAGTCTTCAGCCAGCAAGTCTGCCTTGTTCAGGAACACAACGATGTAAGGTACACCAACCTGACGAGACAGCAGGATGTGCTCACGAGTCTGAGGCATTGGGCCGTCAGTAGAACCACATACCAGGATAGCGCCGTCCATCTGAGCAGCACCGGTGATCATGTTTTTCACATAGTCGGCGTGCCCTGGGCAGTCAACGTGTGCGTAGTGACGGTTTGGAGATTCGTACTCAACGTGAGAAGTTGAGATGGTGATACCACGCTCACGCTCTTCTGGAGCATTGTCGATACCGTCAAAGGCAACTGCACTACCACCCCAAACTTCCGCACATACGCGAGTCAGAGCAGCTGTCAGAGTAGTTTTACCATGGTCAACGTGACCGATGGTGCCTACGTTTACGTGGGGTTTGGAACGCTCAAACGCTTCCTTAGCCATAAAACACCTCGAGATAGTTTTAAGAAATTAAGATCTATTAATTACTGCTTCGGCAACGCTTGAAGGTGCTTCCGCATACTTTTCAAATTCCATGGAATAGGTCGCACGGCCCTGTGATGCTGAACGCAAATCGGTTGCATAACCGAACATCTCAGCCAGAGGGACCGACGCCCTCACCACCTTGCCAGACGGTGAGTCATCCATTCCTGCAATCAAACCACGACGACGATTAAGGTCACCTACCACATCACCCATGTAGTCTTCAGGCGTTACCACCTCAACCTTCATCATTGGTTCCAGCAGTACGGCATTGCCCTCTGTCGACAGTCGCTTGGTTGCCTGCGAGGCAGCAATTTTAAACGCCATCTCATTCGAGTCAACGTCATGGAAAGAGCCATCTAACAGAGTTGCTTTGAGACCCAGCAGAGGATAGCCGGCCAGTACGCCGTTCTTCATCTGCTCCTCAATGCCTTTTTCAACGGCAGGGATATATTCACGCGGAATGGCCCCACCGACGATTTCGTTAACAAACACCAAGCCTTCTTCGCTTTCTTCAGCAGGCTCAAAACGCACCACAACGTGACCATACTGGCCGCGCCCGCCAGATTGCTTGGCAAATTTGTTATCAATTTCCACAGTCGCTGTAATACGCTCACGATAGGCCACCTGCGGCTTACCGACGTTACATTCGACCTTAAACTCACGCATCATGCGGTCAACGATGATATCGAGGTGCAACTCGCCCATACCAGAAATAATGGTCTGGCCAGTTTCATGATCGGTCTCAACGCGGAACGACGGATCTTCCTGAGCAAGCTTACCCAGTGCAACACCCATCTTTTCCTGATCCGCTGTCGACTTAGGTTCAACCGCCACCGAAATTACCGGCTCAGGAAACTCCATGCGCTCCAGCGTAATTACATTATTCTGGTCACACAGGGTGTCACCCGTGGTCACGTCTTTTAAACCGATCAGCGCAGCGATATCACCGGCACGTACCTCTTTGATTTCCTCACGCGAGTTAGCGTGCATCTGCACCATACGGCCGATACGTTCACGCTTACTTTTCACTGAGTTCATCACCGCATCGCCCGACTTCATCACACCCGAGTAGACACGCACAAAGGTCAAGGTGCCGACAAAGGGGTCGGTGGCGATTTTAAATGCCAGGGCAGCAAAGGGTTCTTCATCGTTGGCGTGACGCTGAGCAACACTCTCGTCTTTATCGTCGAGCACACCTTCAATGGCCTTCACCTCAGTCGGTGATGGCATGAATTCGATAACGGCATCCAGTACCGCTTGCACACCCTTGTTCTTGAAAGCAGAACCACAGGACACCAAAACAATTTCGTTGTTCAGGGTACGCTGACGCAATGCTTGTTTGATCTCTTGCTCGGACAGCTCCTCGCCTTCGAGGTACTTATCCATCAACTCGTCCGAGGCTTCGGCGGCATTTTCAATCAGGTTTTCACGCCACTTTTCAGCGCTTTCCTGCAGCTCAGCCGGAATCTCTTCATAGCTAAAGGTGGTGCCCTGATCGTCATCATTCCACATGATGGCTTTCATCTTGAACAGGTCAACAACACCTTTAAATTCGTCCTCAGCGCCGATATTGATATGCATAGGCACTGGGTTGGCCCCAAGCCGCTCTTTCAGCTGCTCGACTACCATAAAGAAATCCGCACCGATTCGGTCCATCTTATTGACGAACACTAAACGCGGGACTTCATATTTGTTCGCTTGCCGCCAGACCGTTTCGGTCTGGGGCTGCACACCAGAGGATCCGCAGAGTACCACTACGGCACCATCCAATACTCGCAACGAACGTTCGACCTCAATAGTGAAGTCAACGTGTCCGGGAGTATCGATGATATTGACACGGTGCTGTTCAAACTGTTGCGCCATGCCTTGCCAGAAGCAGGTAGTGGCAGCCGAGGTGATAGTAATCCCCCGCTCCTGCTCCTGCTCCATCCAATCCATGGTCGCAGCACCGTCATGCACTTCACCAATTTTGTGGGAAACACCGGTGTAAAACAGAATACGTTCTGTCGTGGTGGTTTTCCCGGCATCAACATGAGCAACAATACCGATATTACGATAGCGCTCAATGGGCGTTGTACGTGGCACTCAGTAGATCCTCAGACGTAATTAGAAACGATAATGCGAGAACGCTTTGTTCGCTTCGGCCATGCGGTGTACGTCTTCACGCTTCTTAACCGCTGCGCCTTTGCCTTCAACAGCATCCATCATTTCGTTTGCCAGACGCTGAGCCATGGATTTCTCACCACGACCACGAGCAGCGTCAACCAACCAGCGCATGGACAGAGCCATACGACGAGCAGGACGCACTTCTACAGGCACTTGGTAAGTCGCACCACCAACACGGCGGCCTTTAACTTCAACCATTGGCTGAACAGCTTCCAGCGCTTGTTCGAATATTTCCAGCGGGTTTCCGCCTTGTTTCTTTTCGATCGCATCCAGTGCGCCGTATACGATCTTTTCAGCGACAGATTTTTTACCGCTGATCATCACGTGGTTCATAAACTTAGCCAGCGTGACATTTCCGAATTTAGGATCCGGCAGAATTTCGCGCTTCGCGGCAACTCTTCTTCTTGGCATTTGATAAGCCCTCTTCGGTCTTCAGGTCAGCCTGGGCATTGTCATCCCAGCCTTACTCTTATCGACGATAAATAAACAATTACTTCTTAGGACGCTTAGCACCGTACTTGGAACGGCCTTGCTTACGATCAGCAACACCAGAGGTATCCAAAGTACCGCGTACTGTGTGATAGCGAACACCAGGCAAGTCTTTTACACGACCGCCACGGATCAGCACTACACTGTGTTCTTGCAGGTTGTGACCTTCACCACCAATGTAGGAAGACACTTCATAACCGTTCGTCAGACGCACACGACATACTTTACGCAATGCCGAGTTAGGCTTTTTCGGGGTAGTGGTATATACACGGGTGCATACGCCACGACGCTGAGGACACGCCTGCAGGGCAGGTACGTCGCTCTTAGCCACTTTGCGCTTACGAGGCTGACGAACCAACTGGTTGATTGTAGCCATTTAGCAAACTCCCATATCGTTCAAAAAAGCATCAGAAAACTGATGCAATAAAAGGGGCCGCGAGGATACCCGCCGCGACCCCAGGCGTCAAGGCTGCTCAACAAGCGAACAACCTGACAGATTACTTATCGCTGAACGCTTCGCTCAGCTTGGCTTCCATTTCGTCCGCCGACACACTCAGACCCGCAGGGGTAGACTTCAGGCGTTCGTTTTCACGATCCTGACGCTTACGCTTGCGCTCTTCGTGGTACGCCAGACCGGTACCGGCTGGAATCAGACGACCCACCACTACGTTTTCTTTCAGACCACGCAGGGTATCCATCTTGCCAGTCACAGCACCTTCGGTCAGAACGCGCGTGGTTTCCTGGAACGATGCGGCAGAAATAAACGACTCGGTTGCCAACGAGGCTTTGGTGATACCCAACAGTACACGCTCGCCTTTCGCGGTAATCTTGCCATCTTCTTCCAGCTGCTCGTTCTCTGCCAGGAAGGCTGAGTACTCAACCTGATCACCTGGAATAAAGGTCGAATCACCGGCTTCGGTAATCAGAACCTTACGCAGCATCTGACGCACAATCACTTCGATGTGCTTATCGTCAATGCCTACACCTTGCAGACGGTAAACTTCCTGCACTTCGTTGGTCACATACATGGCCAAGTCACCGACGCCTTTCAGACGCAGAATGTCGTGCGGGTTGAGCGGGCCGTCAGAAATGATTTCACCTTTTTCAACGTTTTCACCTTCGAATACGTTGAGGTGACGCCATTTATGGATCAGCTCCTCATACGGATCACCACCGTCTTTCGGTGTAATCACCAAACGCTTCTTACCTTTGGTCTCTTTACCGAAGCTCACGGTACCTGAGATCTCTGCCAGGATGGCAGGTTCTTTAGGCTTACGTGCTTCGAACAAGTCAGCCACGCGTGGCAGACCACCGGTAATATCTTTGTTGCCCGAGGTTTCTTGTGGAATACGAGCGATGATGTCACCCACCTCCACTTCGATACCATTTTCATGGTTCACCAGGGCGTTGGCCGGCAGCAAATACTGCGCAGGCGCATTGGTACCTGGCAGCATCACATCGTTACCAGCGGCATCAACCAGTTTCACCATTGGGCGAATGTCTTTACCGGCGGCTGGACGATCTTTTGGATCGATCACTTCGATGTTCGACAGACCCGTCAATTCGTCGGTTTGACGATTGATGGTGATGCCTTCATCCATACCAACAAATTCAATACGACCAGCTACTTCAGTCACGATTGGGTGCGTGTGCGGATCGAAGGTCGCGACCTTCTGACCAGCGTCTACGGCATCACCATCTTTCACTGAAATGACCGCACCGTATGGCAGCTTATACAGCTCACGCTCACGGCCGTGCTCATCAGCGATGGCAATCGAGCCCGAACGAGATACGGCCACCAGCTCACCACTAGGACGAGTCACAGTTTTCAGGTTGTGCAGACGTACAGTACCGGCATTTTTCACCTGTACGCTGTCGGCCGCCGATGCACGCGATGCCGCACCACCAATGTGGAAGGTACGCATCGTCAGCTGGGTACCTGGCTCACCAATCGACTGAGCAGCGATAACGCCCACTGCCTCACCGACGTTCACCTGATGACCACGACCCAAGTCACGACCATAACAAGACGAACAAATACCAACACGGCTGTCACAGCTGATCGCAGAGCGCACCAGCACTTCATCGACACCGGCTGCTTCAATGATCTTGACCCAACGCTCATCAACCAGAGTGCCAGCTGGAGCTACCAGCTCACCGGTACCTGGTTTAACCACGTCGGTAGCCATCACACGACCCAGGATGCGATCACCCAGTGCCACGACCACGTCACCGCCTTCAATCAGCGGCGTCATCACCAGACCGCGCTCAGTGCCACAGTCTTTTTCAGTGACCACCAGATCCTGCGCCACGTCCACCAGACGACGAGTCAGGTAACCCGAGTTCGCCGTTTTCAGTGCCGTATCCGCCAGACCCTTACGAGCACCGTGGGTCGAGGTAAAGTACTGCAGTACGTTCAGACCTTCACGGAAGTTAGCGGTAATTGGCGTCTCGATAATCGAGCCATCCGGCTTGGCCATCAGACCACGCATACCCGCCAACTGACGAATCTGTGCTGGGCTACCCCGTGCACCCGAGTCAGCCATCATGTACACCGAGTTGAACGACTCTTGCTCGACGTCGTTGCCTTCACGGTCTACCACTGGCTCAGTGCTGAGGTTGTCCATCATGGCTTTCGCTACCAGCTCGTTGGCACGAGACCAGATGTCGATCACCTTGTTGTATTTTTCACCGTGAGTCACCAGACCCGCAGCAAACTGATCTTCAATTTCTTTTACTTCGGCATCGGCGTTAGCAATGATCGACGCTTTGGCATCCGGAATTACGAAGTCGTTAACACCAATCGAGGTGCCTGAACGGGTCGCAAATTCAAAGCCGGTGTACATCACCTGGTCAGCAAAGATAACCGTGTCTTTCAAACCCACTTTACGGTAAGCGGTGTTGATCAGACGCGAAATTGCCTTCTTCTTCATTGGCTGGTTAACCAGCTCAAATGGCAGACCTTTTGGCACGATGCGGAACAACATGGCACGACCAATGGTGGTGTCGAACAAGCCAGTGTTAACCGTGGTGTTGCCTTCGTCATCGGTCACGTGCTCGGTCAGACGAACTTTAACGCGCGCCTGCAAGTGAGCCGCACCTGAACGGTAAGCGCGATCCACTTCGTCCAAGTCAGCCAGCACCATACCTTCGCCCTTGGCGTTAACACGCTCACGGGTCATCCAGTACAGGCCCAGAACCACGTCTTGCGACGGTACAATGATCGGCTCACCGTTAGCCGGTGCCAATACGTTGTTGGTCGCCATCATCAAGGCACGCGCTTCTAGCTGTGCTTCGATGGTCAGCGGTACGTGTACCGCCATTTGGTCACCGTCGAAGTCAGCGTTATAGGCCGCACACACCAGTGGGTGCAGCTGGATCGCTTTACCTTCAATCAGCTGAGGTTCGAACGCCTGGATACCCAAACGGTGCAGCGTTGGTGCACGGTTCAGCATCACTGGGTGTTCGCGAATCACGTCGGCGAGAATATCCCACACTTCTGGGGTTTCACGCTCAACCATCTTCTTGGCTGCTTTAATCGTGGTGGCTAAACCGCGATGCTCCAGCTTGGAGAAAATGAACGGCTTAAACAGCTCCAGTGCCATTTTCTTCGGCAGACCACATTGGTGCAGACGCAGCTTTGGACCCACGGTAATGACCGAACGACCCGAGTAGTCTACCCGCTTACCCAACAGGTTCTGACGGAAACGACCCTGCTTACCTTTGATCATGTCTGCCAGAGATTTCAGCGGACGCTTGTTCGAACCAGTGATGGCACGACCACGACGACCGTTATCCAGCAAGGCATCTACCGACTCTTGCAACATACGCTTTTCGTTGCGCACGATGATGTCTGGTGCATTCAGCTCCAGCAGACGCTTCAAACGGTTGTTACGGTTGATCACGCGGCGGTACAGATCGTTCAGGTCAGAGGTCGCAAAACGACCACCGTCCAGCGGTACCAGCGGGCGCAGATCTGGCGGCAGAACCGGCAGTACCTTCATGATCATCCACTTGGGGTCATTGCCAGACTGCAGGAAAGCCTCAAGAATCTTCAGACGCTTAGATAGCTTCTTAATTTTGGTTTCTGAGTTCGTCGCCGGAATTTCTTCACGCAGGCGATTTACTTCGTCTTCCAGCTCAATATGACCCAGCAGTGCTTCGATGGCTTCGGCACCCATCTTGGCTTCAAACTCGTCACCAAACTCTTCGATGGCTTCGTAGTACTGCTCATCGGTCAACAACTGACCGGTTTCCAGCGTGGTCATACCAGGCTCTGTTACCACGAATGACTCGTAGTACAGGATGCGTTCGATATCACGCAGGGTCATGTCCAGCATCAAGCCGATACGGGACGGCAGTGACTTCAGGAACCAGATGTGGGCAACTGGCGAGGCCAGGTCAATGTGACCCATGCGCTCACGACGCACTTTCGCCTGAGTAACTTCAACACCACACTTTTCACAAATCACACCACGGTGCTTGAGGCGCTTATATTTGCCACACAAGCACTCGTAATCTTTGATCGGGCCAAAGATACGCGCACAGAACAAGCCATCACGCTCAGGCTTGAAGGTACGGTAGTTGATCGTCTCCGGCTTTTTAACTTCACCGAACGACCAAGAACGAATCATTTCTGGCGAGGCGAGGCCGATGCGGATGGCGTCAAACTCGTCAGCGTTGTTCTGGTTACGCAGAAAATTGACTAAGTCTTTCATAGTTAGCTCCGTTTGGAGTCAGGCTCAGGCGGCGATGACCGCCTGAACTCTGCTCATCCGCTTATTCGTTTTCCAGTTCGATGTCGATACCGAGAGAGCGAATCTCTTTAACCAATACGTTAAAGGATTCAGGCATACCGGCTTCCATACGATGGTCACCGTCAACGATGTTTTTATACATCTTGGTACGACCAGCCACGTCATCGGATTTCACCGTCAACATTTCCTGCAAGGTGTAAGCGGCACCGTATGCTTCCAGTGCCCACACTTCCATCTCACCGAAGCGCTGACCACCGAACTGGGCTTTACCGCCCAGCGGCTGCTGTGTGACCAGACTGTACGAACCGGTTGAACGGGCGTGCATCTTGTCATCCACCAAGTGGTTCAGCTTCAGCATGTACATGTAGCCAACGGTCACTGGACGGTCGAAGGCATCGCCAGTACGACCATCAAACAGCGTCATCTGACCGGACTCTGGCAGGTCTGCCAGACGCAGCATGCGCTTGATTTCAGTTTCTTTAGCACCGTCGAAGGCGGGTGTTGCCATCGGTACACCGTTGCGCAGGTTATTGGCCAGCTCAAGGATTTCAGCATCGCTAAAGCTATCCAGGTCCTCAACGCGCAGACTGTCGCCACCGTTGTAGATCTGCTGCAGCAAGTCGCGCAGTTTGGCGATTTCCTGCTGCTGACGAATCATTTCGTCGATCTTTTCACCCAGACCTTTTGCTGCCAGACCCAAGTGGATCTCCATGATCTGACCAACGTTCATCCGCGACGGTACACCCAGCGGGTTCAGTACGATATCAACCGGCACACCTTTTTCATCATGAGGCATGTCTTCTACTGGCTGAATCGTCGAGATAACACCTTTGTTACCGTGACGACCCGCCATCTTATCGCCTGGCTGGATCTTACGTTTGATCGCTAGGTACACCTTAACGATCTTCAGTACGCCTGGCGCCAAGTCATCACCGGTTTGCAACTTACGTTTCTTATCTTCGAAACGCTCGTCCAACATCTGGCGACGCTCTTGCAGAGATTGCGCAGCAGCTTCCAACACGTCAGCCAGCGACTCGTCCTGCGGCACGATCTTGAACCATTGTTCGCCGTCCAGTGACTGCAGGTAGTCTTCAGTCAGGGTATCGCCCTTCGCCAGACCTGGTGCTGCATTGACGGTCTGGCCAACCAACTGGCGCTGCAAACGCTCGTAAGTTGCGCCTTTAACAATACGCATCTCTTCGTTGAGGTCCTTGCGGATCTCGTCGAGCTGCATTTGTTCGATTTCCAGCGCGCGCTGATCTTTTTCCACGCCATCACGGGTAAAGATCTGCACGTCGATAACGGTACCCGTGGTGCCGGTCTTAACGCGCAGCGAGGTATCTTTAACGTCAGATGCTTTTTCACCAAAGATGGCACGCAGCAGCTTCTCTTCTGGCGTCAGCTGGGTTTCACCTTTTGGCGTTACCTTACCAACCAGAATGTCGCCTGGGCGTACTTCGGCACCAATATGTACCACACCAGATTCATCCAGCTTGTTCAGCGCGGCTTCACCGACGTTTGGAATATCGGCGGTGACTTCTTCGCTGCCCAGCTTGGTATCACGAGCGACACAGGTCAGCTCTTGAATGTGGATAGTGGTCAGACGATCTTCTTGCGCCACACGCTCAGACAGCATGATGGAGTCTTCGAAGTTGTAACCATTCCACGGCATAAAGGCGATGCGGAAGTTCTGACCCAGAGCCAGCTCACCCAAATCGACGGACGGGCCATCGGCCATCACGTCGCCGCGCGTCACCATGTCACCGGCTTTCACCAATGGACGCTGGTTGATGCAGGTGTTCTGGTTAGAACGGGTGTATTTGGTCAGGTTGTAGATATCCACACCGGCTTCACCAGCCAGGGTTTCTTCGTCATTCACCTTAACCACGATACGAGAGGCGTCGACAGAATCGATGACACCGCCACGCTTAGCCATTACACATACGCCAGAGTCTTGTGCTACCGCACGCTCAATACCGGTACCGACCAGCGGCTTCTCGGATTTCAGCGTTGGTACCGCCTGACGCTGCATGTTCGATCCCATCAATGCACGGTTAGCATCGTCGTGCTCGAGGAATGGGATCAATGATGCTGCGATGGACACAACCTGACGTGGCGACACGTCTTGCAGGGTTACGCTCTCAGGCGGCATCAAGGTAGTTTCGTTCATGTGACGAACAGAAATCAGGTCACCTTGCAGACGGCCACTGTCATCGGTCGGCACAGAGGCCTGGGCGATAACGTGCTTGCCTTCTTCAATCGCAGACACATAAATGATTTCGTCGGTCACCACGCCGCTATCCACTTTGCGGAACGGCGTTTCCAGGAAGCCATAGTCATTGGTGCGGGCATAAGTTGCCAGCGAGTTGATCAGACCAATGTTTGGACCTTCCGGCGTTTCAATCGGACATACGCGACCATAGTGAGTGGCGTGTACGTCGCGCACTTCAAAGCCTGCACGCTCACGAGTCAGACCACCTGGGCCCAACGCCGAGATACGACGCTTGTGCGTTACTTCCGACAGCGGGTTGTTCTGGTCCATAAACTGAGACAGCTGTGATGAACCAAAGAATTCTTTCACCGCCGCAGCCACTGGCTTAGCGTTGATCAAATCTTGTGGCATCAGGCCTTCAGATTCGGCCATCGACAAACGTTCACGTACAGCACGCTCAACACGTACCAAACCAACACGGAACTGGTTTTCAGCCATTTCGCCGACGGAGCGAATACGACGGTTACCTAAGTGGTCGATGTCGTCGACAACGCCTTGACCGTTACGGATCGAGATCAGCGTTTTCAGTACCGCAACGATGTCTTCTTTATCCAGCGTGCCGGCACCAGTGATTTCATCACGGCCGATACGACGGTTGAACTTCATCCGGCCAACGCCCGACAGGTCGTAACGCTCATCGGTAAAGAACAGGTTTTCAAACAGTGCTTCGGCGCTTTCTTTGGTTGGCGGCTCACCTGGGCGCATCATGCGGTAGATTTCTACCAACGCTTCCAACGCATTGCTGGTTGGGTCGATACGCAAGGTCTCGGACAAGAAGGGTCCACAATCCAACTCGTTGGTGTAGATAGTCTCGAACGAGGTAATTTTGGACTCACCTAAACGCACCAGAATTTCTGGAGTAATTTCGGTGTTAGCCGGAGCAATCACTTCACCCGTGCTGGCATCGATAATGTCTTTCGCCAGAGCACGACCCAACAGGTAGTCCACCGGTACCGACAATTCTTCAACGCCAGATTTTTCCAGCTGACGAATATGGCGCGCGGTGATGCGACGACCCGATTCAACCAGTACGTTGCCATCGTTATCTTTGATATCGAAGGCTGCTGTTTCACCACGCAGACGCGATGGAATCAGCTTCAACAGCGCGCCATCCGGGGTCAGGCGATAGCTGTCATTTTCGAAGAATTCAGCCAGAATTTCTTCGGTGTGATAGCCCAACGCACGCAGCAGGATAGTCGCCGGTAATTTACGACGGCGGTCGATACGAACGTAGACCAGATCCTTAGGATCAAATTCGAAGTCCAACCAAGAACCACGGTATGGAATCACGCGGGCGTTATACAGCAACTTGCCCGATGAATGGGTTTTACCCTTATCGTGATCGAAGAACACACCCGGTGAACGGTGCAACTGGGACACAATTACACGCTCGGTACCATTGACGATAAAGGTACCGTTGTCCGTCATGAGCGGCATTTCACCCATGTAGACTTCTTGTTCCTTAATGTCCTTGATGGCTTTAGTAGCGGAATCTTTGTCGTAGATAATCAGGCGGACTTTAACGCGCAGAGGTGCTGCGTATGTCACGCCACGCAGCATACATTCCTTCTCATCGAAGGTTGGAGTGCCGAGGCGATAGCTCACGTACTCCAATGCAGCGTTCCCGGAATAACTTACGATCGGGAATACGGACTTGAATGCGGCGTGCAGACCCACTTCTGAACGGTCTTCTGCACTGGCTCCTTCCTGCAAGAACTTGCGGTAGGAGTCGATTTGAATGGCCAGCAGGTATGGCACATCCATGACGTTCGGTAATTTACCGAAATCCTTACGGATACGTTTTTTCTCAGTATATGAGTAAGCCATCAGTTATCCCCGGACTGTTGCCTCGATCAGGTCGTCAGACCCATGCGGCGTGGGTCTGTTAGTACTAATTCAATGGTGACTGTTTTAGGTCGGGCGACCTCAGTCACTCCAGGAGAGCAGCGTTGCGTGATGCAGACATCAATAGCATGGCGGAAAGCCGCAGGCCGACAAAAATTTGTACGCTTTGTCATTCTGCTTGAGCAGCATCGGTCGTGAGTCATACGATGTGCAACCTACCACCCCTAGTGCGCAGTAGCTATTGCCACTGGCAGGACCATTGAATTAGCGCCAACCGGCCCAACACTTACCTTGCGTTAGAACCCGGCAGCTTGCCAGCAAGCTCACGATTTCCATAACGTGAAAAAGGCTGACGGGTAAACCCGCCAGCCGTTCGCCGTTTTTCGACTTTAGAGCCCAAGCAACGGCTTTGCAACGAATTGCAAATTACTTGACTTCGACAGTAGCGCCAGCTGCTTCCAGAGCTGCTTTAGCAGCTTCAGCGTCATCCTTAGATACGCCTTCTTTAACAGTCGCTGGAGCGCCGTCAACCATTGCTTTAGCGTCTTTCAGGCCAGCGCCAGTCAGTTCACGAACTGCCTTGATCACGTTAACCTTCTTGTCGCCTGCAGAGGTCAGAACAACGTCGAACTCAGTTTGAGCTTCAGCTGCAGCAGCGTCGCCGCCAGCTGCGCCACCAGCAACAACTGCAGCTGCTGCAGTCACGCCGAATTTTTCTTCCATCGCTTCGATCAGCTCAACAACGTCTTTTACAGACATTTCCGCGATTGATTCGATGATATCTTCTTTAGTCAGTGACATGAGACTATTCCTAAATTTAATGGAGCACTATGCTCGATAAATCGTTGTGCAAACAGCTTGGGATTAAGCCGCTTGCTCTTCTTTCTGGTCGCGGATAGCAGCGATGGTACGAACCAGCTTGCCTGCAGACGCTTCTTTCATGACGCTCATCAGCTTGGCGATTGCTTCGTCGTATGTTGGCAGTGTTGCCAGCATATTGAAGTCAACCACTTCACCTTCGAAGGCACCGGCTTTGATTTCGAATGCGTCGTTCTCTTTAGCAAAAGCTTTAAAGATACGAGCTGCAGCACCTGGGTGCTCTGATGAAAATGCAATCAGAGTTGGACCCACCAGGCTGTCTTTCAGACATTCGTAATCGGTACCTTCCACCGCGCGACGTGCCAGAGTGTTACGGACAACTTTCATCCAAACACCGGCTTCGCGGGCTTCTTTACGCAGAGCGGTCATGGCATCTACAGTCACGCCACGTGAGTCTGCAACTACGGCAGACAGCGCGCTTTGTGCTGCATCCTGGACTTCGGCGACAATCGCCTTCTTATCTTCGAGTCCTAAGGCCACGATTAACTCCTAACAAGTTAGTTGGGCTCGAAAGAGCCAGTCTCGGTGTGACTATTCAGAATTCTGAACGGGGCCACACACTATCTGCGCAGGAAATTAAGCAAAACAGACTACACACTTGTTTTGCTCCTGCGGTCTTTGACAGCTGCCGCCAACGGCGGCAACCCCAAAGATCGTTACGTTGATCAGAAATCCAGCGCGGTATGATCAACTACCAAACCAGGACCCATAGTCGTAGACAGGGTCACTTTCTTCATAAATACGCCTTTGGCAGAAGAAGGTTTGGCTTTTTTCAGGTCAGCCAGCAATGCAGTCAGGTTGCCTTTCAGTGATTCAACACTGAAGTCAGCCTTACCAATGCTGGTATGAATAATGCCGTTTTTGTCGTTACGGTAACGAACCTGGCCAGCTTTTGCGTTGTTCACAGCAGTCGCTACGTCAGGAGTTACGGTACCTACTTTCGGGTTTGGCATCAGGCCACGAGGACCCAGCACCTGACCCAACATACCTACAACGCGCATCGCATCAGGAGATGCAATCACCACGTCGAAGTTCAGGTCGCCGCCTTTGATTTTCTCTGCCAGATCTTCCATGCCCACTTCGTCAGCGCCTGCAGCTTTAGCAGCTTCAGCGTTTGCACCTTGAGTGAACACAGCAACACGCATGGTTTTGCCGGTGCCGTTAGGCAGCACGGTAGAACCACGAACGTTCTGGTCAGACTTACGTGCGTCGATGCCCAGGTTAACGGCAACATCAACGGACTCAACAAACTTAGGCTTTGGCAATTCAGCCAGGATAGCTACAGCTTCTTCGATGCTGTAAACCTTGCCTGATTCTACTTTTTCAGCGATCAGCTTCTGACGCTTAGTCAACTTAGCCATTACTCAACACCCTCCACGTTCAGACCCATTGCACGGGCAGAACCGGCGATGGTACGTACTGCTGCATCCATATCGGCGGCAGTCAGGTCTTTCATCTTAGCGGTGGCGATTTCTTCCAGCTGAGCACGGGTAACAGTACCCACTTTCTCAGTGTTAGGACGCGCAGAACCACTCTGGATGCCCGCTGCTTTTTTCAGCAGGAAAGACGCTGGAGGAGTTTTGATTTCAAAGGTAAAGCTTTTGTCGCTGTATACTGTGATGATCACAGGAACTGGCGCGCCCGCTTCCAGGCTGTCAGTTTTAGCGTTAAACGCCTTACAGAATTCCATGATGTTCAGACCGTGCTGACCCAGAGCAGGACCAACCGGGGGACTTGGGTTAGCTTTACCAGCGCCAACCTGCAGCTTGATATAGCCGTCTACTTTCTTAGCCATGATGTACTCCTAATGGGTAATAGCGCCCGGAGGGCTCCCCGTTCAACTTATGCCGACTTTTCGACCTGAGTAAATTCCAGTTCGACGGGTGTCGACCGCCCAAAAATAGTAACCGCCACCTGCAAACGGGATTTTTCGTAGTCGACACCTTCGACCACACCGTTAAAGTCAGCAAACGGACCATCGATAACGCGAACCACTTCACCGGGCTCGTAGATGGTTTTATGTGATGGACGACCAGCACCATCTTCCACACGCTGCAGAATGGCATCCGCTTCACGCTCGGTGATTGGCGCAGGCTTATCGGCAGTACCGCCAATAAAGCCCATTACACGTGGCGTCTGTTTAACCAGATGCCAAGTGTCGTCGTTCATTTCCATCTGCACCAACACGTAGCCGGGATAGAACTTACGTTCACTCTTGCGCTTTTTACCATCGCGCACTTCGACTACTTCTTCGGTCGGCACTAAAACTTCGCCGAACTGATCCTGCATCTCATGCAGCTCGATGCGCTCTTTCAGCGTATTTTGAACGCGCTTCTCGTAACCCGAGTAGGCGTGCACTACGTACCAACGCATAGACATACTAAATTCCTTAGCCGATCAGTTTCGAAACGAGGAAGCCCAACAAACTATCGAGCCCCCACAAAACCAACGCCATAACAAACACCACAGCAACCACAATCATGGTGGTCTGGGTCGTTTCCTGACGTGTTGGCCACACTACCTTGCGGCGCTCAATATTGGCTTCTTTCAGCAGCTGTAAAAAATTCTTACCTTGCAGACTGGTCAAGGCGATTCCGACACTGACTAACATCAGCGCGACAACAGCCAGAATGCGGTACAGATCTGCCACATCCGAGTAATAGCTATTACCCCAGACCGCAGCTCCAAACACCACCGCCGCCAACAGCCATTTAATATAATCTAATGGCGAGGACTTGCTTGCGTTGCTTTCGGTACTCATGAAAATTCCCTGAAGCCAAAAATGGCAGCCGAAGCTGCCACCAAGAATATGGCAGGCCAGGAGGGACTCGAACCCCCAACTTTCGGTTTTGGAGACCGACGCTCTACCAATTGAACTACTGGCCTATATACACTCAATTAGGGCGCAGCACTATACCGAATGATTTGTAAAGTGCAACCCCTAATTGCGGATGCGCGCCTACGGAAGGGGCCGCAAAGAAGAGATGCCGCGCACCTTACCCAAACATGACGTTGTTGCCAAGCTTTTATTTTTTTCATGCACCAAAATTGCCCACATCCACAGCCTTGCAAGTCAGATGAATGCTGCCGCCGTTTACTATTGAGACTTTTTCCCGCCCTGAAGGCGATTTATTTACATCTAGGTGCTCAAAATCTGTGAGAAACCCTGTAGAATGGCGCGCGATTTAGACCCTAGCTTATTGAGTAACGCTATGACTGATTTATCTAAGTACAGAAACATCGGCATCTTCGCCCACGTTGACGCCGGTAAAACCACGACCACTGAGCGTATCCTGAAACTGACCGGTAAAATCCATAAAACCGGTGAGGTACATGATGGTGAGTCCACCACTGACTTCATGGAGCAGGAAGCTGAGCGTGGTATCACCATTCAGTCAGCAGCTGTTACCTGTGAGTGGGCAGGCCACCGCCTGAACGTTATTGACACCCCTGGACACGTTGACTTCACCGTTGAAGTATACCGTTCATTGAAAGTACTGGACGGCGGCATCGGCGTATTCTGTGGTTCCGGCGGTGTTGAACCACAATCTGAGACCAACTGGCGTTACGCGAACGACTCTGAAGTATCTCGTATTATCTTCGTTAACAAACTGGACCGTCTGGGTGCTGACTTCTACCGCGTTGTTGAGCAGGTGAAGAAGGTTCTGGGTGCAAACCCACTGGTGATGGTATTGCCAATCGGCACCGAAGATGAGTTCGTTGGTGTGGTTGACCTGCTGAGCCGTAAAGCTTACGTATGGGATGACACTGGCCTGCCAGAAAACTACGAAGTGAAAGACGTGCCTGCTGACATGGCAGACGACGTTGAGATGTACCGTGAGCAGTTGATCGAAACCGCTCTGGAAGTCGACGAAGATCTGATGATGGCATACCTGGAAGAAGGTACTGAGCCATCAATCGATGAGATCAAGCGTTGCATCCGTGAAGGTACTCGTACTCTGGCGTTCTTCCCAACTTACTGTGGTTCTGCGTTCAAGAACAAAGGTGTACAGCTGGTTCTGGACGCCGTTGTTGACTACCTGCCAGCACCAACTGAAGTTGACCCTCAGCCTCTGACCGACGAAGAAGGTAACGAGACTGGCGAATACGCGACTGTTTCTGCAGAAGAGCCACTGCGCGCTTTGGCATTTAAGATCATGGACGACCGTTTCGGCGCCCTGACCTTTATCCGTATTTACTCAGGCGTACTGAACAAGGGTGACACCATCCTTAACTCAGCGACCGGCAAAACTGAGCGTATCGGCCGCATGGTAGAAATGCAGGCAGACGACAAGTCTGAACTGACCACTGCTCAAGCCGGTGACATCATCGCCGTTGTTGGTATGAAAAACGTTCAAACGGGTCATACCCTGTGTGATCCTAAGCACCCATGTACGCTGGAAGCCATGGTGTTCCCAGATCCCGTTATCTCAATCGCGGTTAAGCCTAAAGATAAAGGCGCCGTTGATAAGATGGGTATCGCCATTGGTAAACTGGTAGCAGAAGATCCATCGTTCCGTGTTGAAACCGATGAAGATTCTGGCGAGACCATCCTGAAAGGCATGGGCGAGCTGCACCTGGACATTAAAGTCGACATCCTGAAGCGCACTTATGGCGTTGAACTGGAAGTGGGCGAGCCTCAGGTGGCCTACCGTGAAACCATTACTTCTGCGGTTGAAGACAGCTACACCCACAAGAAGCAATCAGGTGGTTCTGGTCAGTACGGTAAGATCGACTACAGCATGAAGCCAGGTGAGCCAGGTTCAGGTTTCGTTTTCACCACTTCGGTAGTGGGCGGTAACGTTCCTAAAGAATTCTTCCCTGCCATCGAAAAAGGCTTCAAAGCCATGATGGACGAAGGCCCACTGGCTGGCTTCCCAGTACTGGACGTTGAAATCGATGTTCATGACGGTGGCTACCACGCGGTTGACTCTTCTGCGATTGCGTTTGAAATCGCAGCTAAAGGTGCATTCCGTCAAACCATGCCTAAGGCCGGCGCACAGCTGCTGGAGCCTATCATGAAGGTTGACGTGTTCACTCCAGAAGACAACGTTGGTGACGTGATCGGTGACTTGAACCGTCGTCGCGGCATGATCAAAGACCAAGAAGCTGGCGTGACTGGCGTTCGCATCAAGGCAGACGTTCCTCTGTCAGAGATGTTTGGTTACATCGGCCACTTGCGTACCATCACTTCTGGTCGTGGTCAGTTCTCTATGGAGTTCAGCCACTACATGCCTTGTCCGTCGAACATTTCGGAAAAGGTTATGGCAGACGCCAAAGCACGCAAAGAAGCTAAATAAGCTTTAAGCGTCAAAAAGCCCCGCGATGCGGGGCTTTTTTTTTGCCCAGTCGACACTCGACAGCGCCTACACAGTGTCTTACTGACGATGACTTAGATTTCACTAGGCCTTGGTGTGGACATAAAAAAACCCGCCGAAGCGGGTTTAACACGCGACCCACTGAGAGTCAGAAGGTCGCCGATATGATGAAAGACAGTACCAATATCGCTGCACTGCTAATGGCGGCGGCAATATGAATGTGCCGCATCCGCTGTTCCGTCAGCTCAGACTCCTCAATGACATCGATGGTTTCTATTTCCATGCACAGGCCCTCGTTGCTGGCCTTATTAAGCTAGCATCGCGCTAGAAAAGCGCCTTACCATTTATGTGAGCGTCTGTTTCAAGCTGTAAATCAAAAAGATAGGTAGTGCTGCAACAATTCGATCTGATCATTCTCCATCAGCACGGGCGCATGGCCGCAGCCTGTCATCTCGATCACGTCCACCCCTGGCCGCTCAGCCATTTCTGCAGCAGTTTCAGCGGTGAGTACATCGGAGTTTGAACCACGCAATACCAGCACAGGACAGGTCACCTTGCACCAGGCGGCGGATAAATCCACATCATGTTCTAACTGCTCAAATGCCAGCGCAATCCCTGGGTCGTAGCGATAACACCAATCGCCTTGGGAGTCCTGACGGAACATCCGCATGGTTAGTGTTCGCCACTGGGCTTCGGTCAGCGCGCCAAAAGGCGACGCTATGATGCGAAACTCGGCCTCCGCCTCATCTAGACTGGGGAACTGGCGACCTTTACCGACGTAGCTGCCAATACGCTGTAACGCGGCTAATGGGATACGAATGCCAACGTCATTCAACACCAGCTTACGCAAACTACCGGGTTGAGTGGCTTCCAGTAACATCCCTATCAAGCCACCCATCGAGGTACCAAGCCAGTCGATCTGCTTGACGTCAAACCGGCTACGCAAATGCTGCAGCAACTGCACAGCGTTACTGACATACAGTGGATAACCATAATGTTCACTGTTATCCAGCCAATCACTGTCGCCACGCCCTAATACATCCGGGCAAATAACCTGATAGCGATCCGCCAGCACTTGCGCCAGCTCATCAAAGAAGCGACCGTTGTGCGTGAGACCATGGCAGCACACCAGCACCTGCTGCGAGCTAGGACTGTGCCAGTGGTGATAGACCATAGTTTTGTCCCCTTCCGGGGTGGTGACAGCGAGGCGCTGTCGTGAGCAGGTAACAGACATATCATAGTTCCCTGAAGCCTGTTACCTGAGTGTGTGCACTAATGGGGATAAGTCAACCGTCGCTGGCGATCGGCGTCTTCAATACCAACGGACTGATATTGCGCTGTACCAGTTGATCTTGCGCTTTGTTCATCAATGAGCGGTTAGTAAAAGGCCCAACATAGACCCGATACCAACTGGAGTCGTTAATATTGCTGCTTTCGATATAGGCATTCATGCCCTGCAAAATCAGCTCCGCACGCATGCGATCAGCATCATCACGATTGCGAAATGATGCCGCTTGCAGTCGATAAACGTACTTTTTCGGCGCGCCTTTAGGCGTCGAAACGTACTCCTTCACCTTGTCGACCTTTACCTCCTGTTTTTCTAACAGCTGGTAAAACTCGTAATTGGGCTTGGCGGGTGCGGGCTTAGCCTCCTTGGCCAGATCCTGAAATACCTGCTCGGCATCTTGCTTGACCGCCGTCGCTTCGTCACTGGCCGGAATGGTGCTGAGATACAGCACAAATCCGGCAAAGGCCACCGCCAGGGTGGGTGTTACCACCCACACCCACTTGGGCACTGATTGATTGTCGCGCGCCATGATAGGGCCTCGTTGGCTTACATTTCCTGCGGTGCGCTAACACCCAGCAGGTCGAGACCATTGGCGATCACCTGACGTACCGCTTCGGCCAACGTTAATCGCGCATTACGCAACTCAACCTCATCGACCAAGGTCTTTTCTGAGTTGTAATAGGTGTGGAAATCCGACGCCAGATCTTTCAAGTAGTTAGCAATCTGGTGCGGTTCGCGGTTATTCGCGGCGCTGCGTACTACTTCTGGGAAGCGACCCAGTTTCACGATCAGATCTTTTTCACTCTCTAACGTCAGAGCTGACAAAGATGCCAAGCCCTGCTCCTCGGTCCAGCTATGGCCAGCTTCCGCCAGCTTGCGGAAAATCGAGCACACCCGGGCATGGGCATACTGAATGTAATACACAGGGTTATCGGAAGACTGTGAGCGCGCCAAGTCGATATCGAAGGTCAGCTGGCCATCAGCTTTACGCGCTGCCAGGAAATAACGCGTGGCATCACGCCCGACCTCATCGATCAGATCACGCAGAGTAACGTAGCTGCCGGCCCGTTTCGACAATTTGACTTCTTCACCGCCACGCATCACGGTCACCATCTGGTGCAGCACGTAGTCGGGCCAGCCCTTAGGAATACCCGCATTCAGCGCCTGCAAACCGGCACGTACCCGAGCAATGGTACCGTGGTGGTCGGCACCCTGCTCGTTAATCACCGCTTCAAAGCCACGCTGCCACTTGTTCAGATGGTAGGCCACATCAGGCAAGAAGTAGGTATAGCCACCGTCTTTTTTGCGCATGACCCGATCTTTGTCGTCACCAAAGTCCGTGGTACGCAGCCACAAGGCTCCTTCGTCTTCGTAGGTGTAACCATTGTCGACCAAGGTCTTCACGGTTTTTTCAACTAGGCCGTCGCTGTACAACGAAGACTCGAGGTAATAGACATCAAAGTCGACACCAAAGGCCTTCAGATCGAGGTCTTGTTCGCGCCGCAAATACGCCACGGCAAAGTGACGAATCGCTTCCAAGTCGTCGGCGTCTTTGGTGCCGGTAAAGCTCTGATCTTCCGACTCAACGGTATCACCGGCCATAAAGCTGTTGGCCAGATCAATGATGTAGTCACCACGGTAACCATCTTGTGGCCAGCTCTCATGCTCCGGCGTCAGGCCTTTGCAACGAGCCTGCACCGACAGAGCCAGGTTGTTGATCTGAGCACCGGCATCGTTGTAGTAGAACTCACGTGTTACCTGCCAGCCGGTCGCCTCTAGCAAGCGGCTCAGACAATCCCCTACCGCTGCACCGCGGCCATGACCGATATGCAAAGGGCCAGTTGGGTTAGCCGATACAAATTCCACCTGCACCTTACGCCCAGCACCTTCATTGCTGCGACCATACTGAGCTTTGTTCTGCAGAACCGTTGCTACCAGGCTATTGGTAGACGCATCGGACAAATAAAAGTTAATAAAGCCTGGGCCGGCAATTTCTACCTTGTCGACCAACTCAGACGCCGGCAAGGCATCGCATACCAGCTGTGCCAATTCACGCGGGTTTTTACCGGCGGGTTTAGCCAGCATCATCGCCAGGTTAGAGGCCAGATCACCGTGTGCCTTGTCTCGCGAGTTGTCCACCTGAATTCGTGGCTCCAGGTCCTGAGGCAAAATACCTTCGGACTTCAGGTTCGCTACGGCGGTGGATAACAACTCAGCAATTTGCGGTTTCATAATCTGGTCTCAGTAATGTGACTCTCGTCAGTATCAAATCGGGACTGCGCCCGGAAAAGCCGTCGATTATCGCAAAAAGGGCAGTCAGGGTGAAGCCAAACCCAGCGCTGGGCAAGGCCAGCGACAATAAAGCAAAGTCACAGCCTGGCAACAGGTTATCCACAGCTTAGTGATCTTGATTGCCCTACTTTGTCTGGGCTCGAACAAATGTCTGCAAAGGCTGAAAATTCCTTGACTTTTCAGCCAGATAACAGAATTTCATAAAACGGTCATAAAAGCGTCAATCTAACCACAGCGCCCGGATTTACGGCGCTACAGGCATATGCTCAAAAGTTATTAAGATAGTTATGCACAGAAACTGTGTATAGACGTGCGCTTGTTCACATTATTCAACGGCCACCAAGGTGCCCTTTTGCCAGCCGACACGCCCCACTGGCACTGCCTGACGTTGAATACCTGCCACCGGAGCCAACATAAAGACATCTCCGTTACGTCCGGTTAGGGTTTTATTCACCCCTGAGCGCTGCGCCAACTGCGCGTGCACACGCATATGCTCGGCTTCGCCATGCACCGGAATGGCAACCTCTGGTTGCACCCACTGATACAACTGCTGCAGCTCTTGTTGAGCCGGGTGCCCAGATGCATGTATCGGCAAACTTGATTGCTCTGCGGTAATGACCTCCATGCCTTGGGCTTGCAGTTGTGCAATCAGCCCTTCAATGGCGTCCTCGTTACCGGGAATGGCGCGCGCACTAAAGACAATGCGATCACCGCGCTGCAACTCCACGCTAGGGTGTGTACCCGCCGCTAAGCGCCTAAGGGCAGTGCGTGCTTCGCCCTGGCTGCCCGTTGCCACGGCCAGCACCTCCTGCGGCGGCAAATAGCCCAGATGCTGCTCATCGATAATGTTCACCTCCGCAGGCCAAATACCGGCGCGCTGTGCACACTGATGCATATTGTGCAGTGATCTTCCCAGCAACCCCATATAACGCCCTTCAGCGGCGGCGATGCGTGCCAGGGTTAATAACCGAGCGATATTGCTGCCAAAGCAGGTCACCACCACTCGCCCGGGCGCACTCGCCACACATTGCTGTAAGCCTGGATACAGCTGCCCTTCAGACACGGAATGACCCGCTACCGTGGCATTCGTGGAATCACACACCATGGCGCGCACACCTTGCTGTGCCAAGTCACTGAAGGTCTGCGGATCATAGCCATGGCCGACTACCGGCTCAGGGTCGAGTTTCCAATCACCGGTATGAAAAATATTGCCCAGCGGGGTTCGAATCAGCAAAGCATTAGGATCAGGAATAGAGTGCGTTAGCGCCAACCATTCGACCTCAAAGGGCCCTATCACGCGGCGCTCCTCGACAGCGACTATGTGCAACTCAACCCGATGCAACAAGCCATGTTCCGCCAGCTTGCGCTTTAACACTTCGGCGGTAAAACGCGTGGTATAAATCGGACAGCGCAACTGATTCCATAAATACGGCACCGCACCGATATGATCCTCATGGGCGTGGGTAATCACCAAGCCCGCCAACTGCTCACGCCTGGCGCTAATAAAAGCCGGATCAGCCATTTGTGTATCAGGTTCACCGCTGTGATGCACAGTGCCATCGGCACTGACTCGACCAGGCTTAGGAAAGGTTACCCCACAGTCGATCATCAACCACTGACCATCATGGCCATACAGGTTCATATTCATGCCAATTTCGCCGGTTCCGCCTAGCGGCACAAACCATAAATCCTGCGAGCTGGGGGTCATTTGGATTACCTTCAATGCAATGCCTTATGCAGCCCATAATGGAGAAAACCAGATAAAACATCCATAGAAATTCACAGCGCAGAAACATTTAGTAATTCCTTCTGCACCATCAACCCAAACGAATAAAAATATGGGAAATCCTGAACCAATCAGAACCAACATAATTAAAAACAAACAACCAATTAAATCTCACCAACAGATGGAAGTCTCGACTACAAACACAGAAGCGCGCGACTTTGAAATCAGAAAAATATCCATAAAAAATGAAATTATTAAAATACAGAAAACAGCCAAGGAACCAAGCACAAAATCAACCCCTCTTTAAGCACAGAGAAGTACTGATTGTAAATCGATAAAAATCTGCCAATAAAACCAGATAAAAATCACAACTTATTCACCTTCCCATCAAAACCTATCGAATAACAACAAGAGTCTGATCCAAGCGTATAGCATTCGCCTCCATCTATACCAATAAGTGCACAGAATACGAAAATACAAATACCTCCTTCAAAAAATAGCCTTAGATCGAGCGATGGTGAGACACATTGAACATCAATCAGCTTACGGTTAATTACTTGTTCAAAGCTTGTTTGGTACGGGCCATCAATATCATTGCTATGGTGACTGCCACACAGTACTGCATCACTACTTTCAATTCGCCATGGAGAATAAATCATTAAGTTATATTCAGCAGTGAAGTGTCTAACCAATTCACTAACATATGGATTATGCAGTGGCCGATCTCTAGGGTAACGGGCACCTATATTCACCGAGATAACAGACCCCGTCCCTCTCCCCCGGTGATCGCCCAGCACTCCTTGCCAATCATGCTCTCTAACTCTTTGTTAAAGTGATCCAACAGCGTCATTTTTCCTCCGTTATCGAAAAGCATTCGGACTAAAGCTATGGTCAGTCAAAGCACCTTATTGATTGAGCAAAGTTGTTCCCCTTAACAGGCAACAACACCCAACAACACCCAACACTGCCCAGCGCCAGCGGCTCTGGTACACTTAAGCTCCCCTTACTGAAACAAGAGATGTGCAAGATGCCAGAGTATCGCTCGCGAACGTCCACCGCCGGTCGCAATATGGCGGGTGCCCGTGCGTTGTGGCGCGCCACCGGGATGAAGGACGACGATTTCCACAAGCCGATCATTGCCGTGGCCAACTCCTTCACCCAGTTTGTACCAGGCCATGTGCACCTGAAAGATATGGGCCAGTTAGTCGCCCGTGAAATTGAAAAAGCCGGTGGCGTCGCCAAAGAATTTAACACCATCGCAGTGGATGACGGCATTGCGATGGGCCACGACGGCATGCTGTACAGCTTGCCATCACGCGAGATTATCGCCGATTCCGTTGAATATATGGTCAATGCCCACTGTGCCGATGCGCTGGTGTGTATTTCTAACTGCGACAAGATCACCCCAGGAATGTTGATGGCGGCTCTGCGGCTGAATATTCCAGTGGTTTTTGTCTCCGGTGGGCCAATGGAAGCCGGTAAAACCAAACTATCCGAGCACAAGCTCGACCTGGTTGATGCCATGGTCATCGCCGCCGACGACAGTGCTTCCGATGAAATGGTGGCCGAATACGAACGAAGCGCCTGCCCAACCTGCGGCTCTTGCTCGGGCATGTTTACCGCCAACTCCATGAACTGCTTAACCGAAGCCATTGGTTTATCTTTACCTGGCAACGGCACCACCTTGGCGACCCATGCCGACCGTGAACAGCTGTTCCTGAAAGCGGCACGTTTGGTGGTGGAAAACGCCAAACGCTACTACGAGCAAGACGATGAATCGGTACTGCCACGCTCTATCGCCAGTTTTAAGGCGTTTGAAAATGCCATGACACTGGATATCGTCATGGGCGGCTCCACTAACACCATTTTGCACCTGCTAGCCGCCGCTCAAGAAGCCGAGGTGGACTTCGATATGGACGATATCGATCGCTTATCACGAGTCGTGCCGCAGCTGTGTAAGGTGGCCCCTAATACCCCGGATTATCATATTGAAGATGTGCATCGTGCCGGTGGCATTATGGGCATTTTGGGTGAAATTGACCGTGCCGGCTTATTACACAGTGAGCTACCAACGGTACATTCGGCCACCCTCAAAGAGGCCCTCGATCAGTGGGATATCATGCGCAATCCAAGCCCAGAGGTGATCGAGTTCTTTAAAGCCGGCCCGGCGGGTATTCCAACGCAAACGGCCTTTAGTCAAGCCACTCGCTGGCCCACTCTGGATGGTGATCGTGCCAACGGCTGTATTCGCTCGATTGAGCATGCCTTTTCTCGCGAAGGTGGATTGGCGGTATTAAAAGGCAATATTGCCGAAGATGGCTGCGTGGTGAAAACCGCTGGGGTCGATGAGTCTATTTTGGTGTTTGAGGGCAAAGCCAAAATATATGAATCCCAGGACAGTGCCGTCGCCGGTATTCTGGCAGATGAAGTTAGCGCCGGTGACGTAGTGATTATTCGCTACGAAGGGCCTAAAGGTGGGCCTGGTATGCAGGAAATGCTGTATCCAACGTCCTACCTTAAATCAAAGGGCTTAGGTAAAGCCTGTGCATTGCTGACTGACGGTCGTTTCTCTGGTGGTACCTCAGGCCTGTCGATTGGCCACTGCTCACCCGAAGCCGCCGCCGGTGGTGCTATTGGTTTATTGCGCGATGGTGATCCGATCAAGATCGATATTCCTAATCGCTCCATCGATGTTTTATTGAGCGAAGCCGAACTGGCCGAGCGCCGAGCACAGCAAGATGGCAAAGGCTGGAAGCCTGTTGAGCAGCGTCCACGCCAAGTGAGCACAGCGCTGAAGGCCTATGCTAAATTCGCCACCAGTGCCGATAAAGGTGCGGTACGCGATAAGTCATTGCTCGATTAATGGAAACCAAGGCAGGCCTCAGGCCTGCCTGATTAACTATGAAAAAAACAGCCATCACACTGTCCTGCCTTGCCTTATTGAATGCCTGTAGCAGTCAGCCAGATATCGCCGTGCAGGATGTCGAATACCAACGCTATCTCGACGAAAACACCCAGGCACTGCAGCAGCAACAAGAGCAAGCTTTGGACCGAGCCGAGCAAGCGCAAGAAAAAAGCGAGCAGCAACAACTGGCGTTTTATTCACCCGGCTACGCCCGTCAGGTGGAAGACGCAGTTATCTCCGCCCGTCGTGCCAGTCTCGATGGACAGCAGCAGCAACTGATCGACCAGGCAGCAAAGGCCATGGCTTGGTTACAGCTGGGGTTGCAAAACAAGCAGCAGGTGAAAGCTCAGTTCGCTACTGTGCTGGCCAAGTTAGAGAACGTGCAAGCACTGCAGGCAGATAAGGTACAAAGGCGCCAATACCAGGCTTTTATGCGCCGCCTGGAAACGCATTTTTTAGCCCTTGAACAACAGCAAGCACCATCCGAGCAAGATATTGCCGATCTACTCGCAGGGCTTGAATTATTACAGCGTACGACTCTGCTAACGCGTTACTGGCAGCCGGCCCACGACACCCTGGAACAGGCTCGTTCCGAGCAAGCACAGCAGTGGGCTGAGCAGTCTTTTAGCCAGGCTGAGCAAGCCGTGCAAAATGCCGAATTACAGATTCAAGCCAAAGCCAGCGCCGAGCAAGCTGCCGACACTGGGCTACGTGCCCTACGCCTAGCACAGCATGCATTGTATATCGCCCGCGAAGCAAAACGCTTGCACCAGCTATCTGAGTTACAAGCGGAGCAGGCTGCGCTGTCGTTTGAGGAATTATTACATCAGTTGAGCACAGCCCTGGACGGCCAAGACCGCCGCCACATGTCGTTGTACGATCAAATGCTGTCGATTAAACAACGCTTAGATGAAATCAATGCCAATAAAGCGGCATCACAACCGCCTGAATAAGCTGTGGTGATGCCGACAAAAACTCGCTTGTTAGCCAGACAGCTCGATCACGCTGCCGTCTTCTGCAGGTACAAAACGTAAGCGCGACTGAATGGCGGTTGGAATTTCATCTTCATGGTGGGTGACATACAGCAACGTCATCTGCTTCTGCTGCGCTAAACGCGAAATAAAGGCCAGTACCATTTCGCGGCTGACATCATCCAATCCCTGACAAGGCTCATCCAAAATTAGTAGCGGCGGCTGCTTAATCAGTGCCCGGCCAATCAGCACCAGACGCTGCTCACCATAAGATAAATGCTGCAGACTTTTATTGGCTTTATTGGCCAGTCCAAGAACCTCCAACCACTGCATGCCCAAACGTTTATCGTCGTCGCCCGTTGCCTTATACAGGCCAATGGAATCATACAGACCCGATAACAAAGCACTGAGCACATTGGTGGTTGCCCGGTACTGCCATTGCAGCGCGGACGATACTAAACCGATATGCTGCTTAATATCCCAAATGCTTTCACCGCTGCCACGGCGAATACCAAACAGCGTCATATCATTTTTATAACACTGTGGATTATCACCCGTAATGAGCTGCAATAGGCTGCTTTTGCCACAGCCATTAGGCCCTTGAATGGCCCAGTGCTGGCCTGGTTGAACAGTCCAATTCAGCTTGTCGAACAACAACCGCTGTGAGTACTGCACCGATACATCGCGCATCTCTAGCAAAGGCTGCTGCTGCGGCAGCGAGCTCGGATGTTTGGGATTGGGGAACTCAGCCAACTCGCCATCAAAGTGCAGCAGCCCATGGATGTCAGGTACGGCCAACACCTGCTGTTTGGCATCGGCCATTAACAACCGACCGTCGTGCATAAAGGCCAGATGAGTTACCCAATCAGGCACTTCATCCAAACGATTACCGACCCAAACCAGCTGCTTACCTTGCTCAACATAACGAGCCAATATCTGCTTTAGCTGCTCACGGCTAGCCTGATCAAGACCCTCATAAGGCTCGTCTAACACCAGCACATCGGGCTCACTCAGCAGTGCTCGAATCAGTAACACCTTGCGGCTTTCACCGGTGCTCAGGGTTTTATAACCACTGTCTAACAGATGCTCGATAGCCAATTGCTGAATCAGTTCGATGGCCTGCTCATTGTCAGGTAGCAAAGCCGCCACTGTGGTGCCAAGGTCGGTCTTGTCGATAAGGTCACTTTGGTCAATTTTACGCTCATGCTCTAACAGCTCAGCTTGTGCTTCCAGCGACACATAAGCGACCTTGGCAGGCAAACCCTGACAATCGCCTTGGCTTAGGATAACGTCACCGGCCAGCAGCCGTGACAACACGGTTTTACCACTGCCATTGGTGCCACAGATGGCCCAACGTTGCCCGGCAGCTAAGGACCAATCATCGACCTGCAATATGCGCCCATCGTGTAAACGGGCGCGAAGATTAGAAAACTGCATATTCATCCTGGTGGCCAGCTTAGAGAACGTCCACCGATGATATGCAAGTGCAGGTGAAAGACCGATTGCCCAGCCTCTGCGCCGTTATTGACGACTAAACGAAAACGATCGCCTAAACCTTCTTGTTCGGCCACCTTATTTGCTGCCAACATTAGGTGGCCCAGCAAAGCGGCATCTTCTGCCGTTGCGTCACATAAACGTGGAATTGGCTTACGTGGAATAACCAGAATATGGGTCGGGGCAGCCGGAAAAAGATCGCGAAAAGCGAGGCACTGATCGTCTTCATACACGATGTCAGCATCGGCTTCGCCGCGGATAATTTTGCCAAAAATGGTATCGTCGCTCATGGGTTCCTCCTCTAGCGAGCGACTACTGTAGAGAAGGCAGCGCTGGCTGACAATCAGTCACGACCGTCGACAACCAGATTACGCCCTCCTTCTTTGGCTTGATAAAGGTGTTCATCAGCACGATTAATCAGATTATCCAGCGAGTCATTGTCTGCGGTAGCCACTCCAATGCTCACGGTAAGACGTACGTAAGCTTCTTCATTGACTTCAACAATGCTGTCGGCCACACGTGCACGCAGCGCATCCATAAAATCATATGCTTTATCAGCATTTAGACCCGGCATTAATATGGTGAACTCCTCGCCACCGGTACGGGCCAATAAAAATGGCTGCGTTAACTCACTCAATAACGAACCCACATGACATAAGGCAACATCGCCACCCTGATGGCCATATTCATCGTTAATATTCTTAAAATAATCAACATCCACCACTGCGGCACTAATTGGCCGTCCTACTCGGTTGGCTTGCAGCAGAGTTTCCGTTGCCACCAGTTGAAAATAACGTCGATTAAATAAACCCGTCAGAAAATCGCGATTGGCTTGCTCCTCCATTTCTTTCAGCAGCGTGATGCCTTCAATATTGTTGGTAACCCGACAAAAGAATTCCTCTTGCTCAAAGGGCTTATTAAGGAAATCGTTGGCACCGTTTTTAATAAAGCGTACCGACAGGTGATTATCACCCTGACCAGATAAACCAATAATGGCGATGCGACGTTTTTCGAATTCATGGCGAATGGCTTGCACCAGCTCAAAACCATCCATATTGGGCATGTTGTAATCAGTAATCACCAGCTGGATATCGGGGTGTTGGTGCAAACATTTCATCGCCTCGACACCGTCCTTTGCAGCATGAACTTTATAACAATGCAGGTTCAGCAATAGCTGAATGTGTTTACGGGCCATGGACGAGTCTTCCACCACTAATACTTCCACCTGGCGGTTTTTGCTCAAGCGCCGAATCATATTGAGGGCATACTGATAGGAGTAGCGTGATTCCTTGATCACGTAATCCGATATGCCTTTGGCTACCAGTAAATCGCGTTTATGGGAGTCACTAGAGCCAGTCAGCACCACCACGGGTACCTTCTTCTCCAATAAGTAATCAACCAGCTCACCATTGGGGGCGTCTGGCAGCGACAAGTCGACCAGTGCGACTTCCAGTGTGTTGCAGTGCTCTTGGTAGGCTTGTTGTGCTGCCGCCATGCTGGTAGCAAATACCGCGTCATCACCCAGAGTAGCTTTGGCCAAATGCTTCAGTATTTTGACCACCACATTGCTGTCTTCCACCACCAGATAACGCACCATAGACATCTCCATTGGTAATCCAGTCAGTGTAGCCAATGGTGCCCGAGCTGGGCTCAGTGGTAGTTTTAGACAGCTATAGAGAGAGATGCACCGAGCGATAAGCGCCTGCCGATATGCACTAGAAACCTTGGGGTGAGAGATGAGTAGCGTGCGCTAGCGAGGCTGTAGAATAAGCGCGGGATCGCGGCATTATGACTTCGATAAGTCTAGAACGGCGTTCGGTCTAGCTGGCTATGATTGTCGGCGAGTCAAAACGAAAAAACCCCGATAGCGTGAGCTACCGGGGTTTTGAATAAGAGCTTGACGATGACCTACTCTCACATGGGGAGACCCCACACTACCATCGGCGATGCTGCGTTTCACTTCTGAGTTCGGGATGGATTCAGGTGGTTCCACAGCTCTATTGTCGTCAAGCAAACCTGTATGAAGTGTTGTCGTCTTACGCGTTCAGCGACGTGACTTCAAATAAGGTTGGATACATGAGTGTTTCTGAGAATTCTCTTGCGAACCGGCGGTGCCTGTTCGTATATCTTGGCTTGTTGCTGAATTTTCAGCAGCCCACCCGAGTTTGGGTGTTATATGGTCAAGCCTCACGGGCAATTAGTACAGGTTAGCTCAACGCCTCACAACGCTTACACACCCTGCCTATCAACCAGGTAGTCTTCCTGGGCCCTACAGGGAACTCGAAGTTCCAGTGAGATCTCATCTTGAAGGAGGCTTCACGCTTAGATGCTTTCAGCGTTTATCCCGTCCGAACGTAGCTACCCGGCAATGCATCTGGCGATACAACCGGAACACCAGAGGTTCGTTCACTCCGGTCCTCTCGTACTAGGAGCAACTCTTCTCAAATCTCAAACGCCCACGGCAGATAGGGACCGAACTGTCTCACGACGTTCTAAACCCAGCTCGCGTACCACTTTAAATGGCGAACAGCCATACCCTTGGGACCGGCTTCAGCCCCAGGATGTGATGAGCCGACATCGAGGTGCCAAACACCGCCGTCGATGTGAACTCTTGGGCGGTATCAGCCTGTTATCCCCGGAGTACCTTTTATCCGTTGAGCGATGGCCCTTCCATACAGAACCACCGGATCACTATGACCTACTTTCGTACCTGCTCGACGTGTCTGTCTCGCAGTTAAGCCGGCTTATGCCATTGCACTAACCTCTTGATGTCCGACCAAGATTAGCCGACCTTCGTGCTCCTCCGTTACTCTTTGGGAGGAGACCGCCCCAGTCAAA
>NZ_CM184929.1:37500-4175000 GCF_059641015.1 Bacterioplanes sp. CLAM21
CGCTGGAATCCAGATCGCTGGATGGCAAACCGTCTTGTTTAATTTGCTCCAGTTCTTGCTCGCTGAGCTCGGTCATATCACCTGAAAACAGCGCCGCTGTTATACGCTTGGCCGATTGCAGTGCTTGTTCGCCATGAACCAGACGAGTGACTTCTTCGGCCAAAATAGGCTGTGCCGATTTACGACCTTCAATGTCCGCGTCGGCTTGTTCAATTTCTTCAATCTTCTCGACCGGCAAGAAGGTGAAGTAACGCAGAAACTTATACACATCTGCATCAGAGGTATTCATCCAGAACTGATAAAACGCGTAAGGAGAGGTTTTGTTGGCATCTAACCAGATAGTGCCGCTTTCGGTTTTACCAAACTTGGTACCATCCGACTTAGTCACCAACGGCAAGGTTAAACCAAACACCTGCTTGCCATACATACGACGAGCCAGATCAACACCACCCACGATGTTGCCCCATTGATCAGAGCCACCGATTTGCAATGTGCAGGCATCACGATTCGCCAACTCAGCAAAGTCATAAGACTGCAGCAGCATGTAGGTGAACTCAGTAAAGGAAATCCCCGAACCTTCACGCTCAATGCGCTGCTTTACTGACTCTTTTTGAATCATGTTGTTAACAGAGAAGTGCTTTCCGACGTCGCGCAGGAAATCGAGCACATTCATGTTACCGACCCAGTCAAGGTTGTTGACCACAGCGGCAGCGTTATCGACGTCATCAAACTCAACAAAGCTACTGACTTGGGTTTTCAACTTCTCGACCCAACCAGCGACTACTTCTGGACCATTCAATTGACGCTCAGCCGCTTTAAAGCTGGGGTCGCCAATTAAGCCGGTAGCTCCACCGACCAGAGCGATGGGTTTATGGCCCGCCTGCTGGAAACGCTTGAGAGTGAGCAGCGGCACCAAAGAGCCAATATGCAAACTGTCAGCAGTCGGATCGAAGCCACAATAAAGTGCACGCGAGCCTGTGTTCAGGTGTTCAACCAGTTCTTCATCGGCAGTCACCTGGTTGATCAGGCCCCGCGCCTTTAAGTCTTCAATCAATGCGGCAGTCATATCAGCACTCAATATTGTGATGGTGAAAAGGAGGCTGAACATACCTGAACAAAGGTTAAAATCAAGCCAGCAGTGGTATCCTGGCAGCAACTATCGATGTAAGGGTGCGGTAAAACGGCGACGGATTGTTTACACTGCCTGCGTTGCCATAATGTAGATTAAGGTTTTTTATTATGCCTCTGCCGGGACGTTTGCAGTATTTCCCCGCTCGACACCTGATTGCTGCTGCATTTTTGTTGCTTTTGTTAGCCGTTATTTTTGTTCTTCCTTCTCCTCAACCAAGCCCGCGTTCGGTTTCCAGCCCCCTGATTATTCCGGCCACGGAAACTCCGACCAACGACCCAACCGCCAGCATTGATCAAATAACAATCACAGACACAACAGCGTCATCGCAACCTTCGGTGGTTGAACCCATTATTACCGAGCCACAATTAAACTGGGAAAGCGACAGCATCCGCGCTGGAGATAGCTTGTCGACCCTGTTTGAACGTCAGCAACTGCGCGCCGCCGATGTATTGGAAGTGGCTGCTCAGCTACCCAAAGAAGCGCTGAAATTACAGCCAGGTCAAACGTTGCGCTGGGTTCGTAGCGATGATAATCGCATTCAACATTTGGAAATAATTATCTCCCCACTTGCGCGCCACAGCTTGGAGCGCGATGAACAGGGAGTACTTGGCTACCAGTTATTGGAACGTGATGCCGAATATCGTCCGCATCATGCTAAGGCCACCATTAATAACTCATTATTTGTCGATGGCACCAATGCCGGTGTGCCGGAAGAGATTTTGATCGAGCTGGCCGGCATCTTTGGCTGGGATATCGACTTTGCCCTTGATATTCGTGAAGGTGACCAATTCAGTCTGATTTACGAAGAGGTGTACCTGGATGGTGAAAAAATCGGCAATGGCGATATTTTAATTGCGCGTTTTTTAAACAATGGTCGAGATCTCACCGCCGTACGTTATCAAGATGAGCAAGGTAATGGCAGCTATTACACCCCCGATGGCCACAGCATGCGCAAAGAGTTTTTGCGTAACCCGATTGATTTCTTTCGCATCAGCTCGCGTTTTAACCTAAGCCGCAAACACCCGGTATTAAACCGTATCCGAGCCCACCGCGGCACCGACTACGCAGCGCCGACAGGCACTCCGATTAAAGCCGCTGGCGATGGCAAAATCACCTTCGCCGGCCGTAAAGGTGGTTTTGGCAATGTGGTCATCATCCAACATGGTACTCGCTACGAAACTTTGTACGCCCATATGAGCAAGTTTCACCGTCGTGCGCGTAAAGGTCGCAGCATCAAACAGGGTCAGGTCATTGGTTATGTCGGTAGCAGTGGCCTTGCCACCGGTCCACACTTGCATTACGAGTTCCGAGTCGACGGCGTGCACCGAGATTCACTGCGCGTTAAGTTGCCAAAAGCACAGTCCATTGCCAGCGCTCATAAAACGGATTTCTTAAAACACGCCCAAACCATGCAGAGCTGGTTAGAAAGTGACGGCGATGTCGCCTCATCGGAGAGCTTTGAGTGACGCTGTATATCGGCCTCATGTCTGGCACCAGCGCTGACGGCATGGACGCCGCGTTGGTCGATATTAATAACAACACGCAGCCCAGCGTGCGCTTAATCGATGCACTATGCCTGCCTTATCACCCCGACTTTCGCCAGCGTTTACGCCAAGCGGCGTTGGCTGTGGAGCTGGCCGTTGAAGAAATCATCGACCTTGAGCAAAACATCGCTGATCTGTCGGCCCAGGCAGTACAGATGCTATTGCAGGGTAATGAGCTAACGGCCATCGACATCCGAGCCATCGGCTGCCATGGCCATACTCTGCGTCATAAGGCACAGCCCAAAGGCTTCAGCTGGCAAGTGGGGGATAGCGCCCGTATTGCCGAGCTGACTGGCATTTGCTGCGTCGCTGATTTTCGTCGGCGCGATATTGCCGCCGGAGGTCAGGGAGCGCCTTTGGTACCGGCCTTTCACCAGCACGCTCTTAGCAGCGAACATGCTCGCATGGTGCTGAATATCGGCGGTATCGCCAACCTGACGGTCTTGCCCCACGGCAAGCTAGGGTTAGCCGGATTTGATGTCGGCCCAGGTAACGCGTTATTGGATGAGTGGTGTCAACGCCAGCTGAACTGTGCGTGTGACCAAGGCGGACAGCTGGCAGCCCAGGGCAAGATAATTACCCATTTATTGGAGCAATGGCTGCAATGGCCTTACTTCCAACAGCCGCCGCCCAAAAGTACCGGGCGAGAAGTGTTTAATCTGGAGGCTTTGGGCGATCTTAGCGAGTACAGTCCTGTCGATATTGCTGCCACCCTCACCGAGCTGACGGCTCGCAGTATCAGCGACAGTATCCAGAGATACGGCCATCAACAAGGTGAACTGCTGATTTGTGGCGGCGGCGTACATAATCACTTTTTACTGCAACGCTTGCGCAGCCTGTTGCCGCAACACACAATCAACAGCAGCAGTAGAGCAGGTCTCGATCCCGACTGGCTGGAAGCCATTGCCTTCGCATGGCTGGCTTCACGTACCTTGCAGGGACTTAGTGGCAATGCTCCCGCCGTCACTGGTGCAGCGGGCGAGCGCATTCTCGGAGCGATTTATCCGGCTTAACTGTCTGGCGGCAAGGCGATGGTGGCGACTGCACGCTGCAACTTTGCCTCACCCCACTTTTTCGGCTGGGCGGGTTTTTTGCCGGGCGCAACGGTAACACCAAGGCCAGGTTCGGAGATATACACCAGCCCATAGTCATTTATGATAGCCAATTTATGTTCACCGCTGAGCAGGATGACATCGAGTTTATCTGCATCTAAATAGCCGCCCCAAAAGTCGGTTCCACGCACACCGATAGTGGCTGACGGTGTTTGCACCACCAACTTGGGGTCCGATTGTTGAGTGATAAGCCCGGTGACAAAACGAAAAGCACCTTCCGTCAGCTGCAGCCGAGCTGAATTATCATCTGCTCCCTCACGGAAATTCCATTCATTGAATGCCATGCCGGTATCGCCGCCCAGGGTAATCACACTGCCCTCGTTCATGCGCAACACCAAACGAGCTTTTTTACCGGTAACCACTGTATCATTGCGCTCGACAGACTCTCCTCGCTGCAAACGCAAACGCTCCACTCCGCGCTGCCAGATAACATCACCCATGGTTGTGGCTATCACACCAATGGGCTCAGCAAAAATAGGGCTGGTAAACACTATCGCCAGCACAATCAGCACGCTTTTCATACGCAGGCCTTGGGCAAAATAAGATCATTTGACCTTAGCATCAAAGCGCGCGGGCAAAGGATGGGATGATGGTTTTGACAGGGGAATGCCGCTGCTAAGCAGACTGAGAATATTGGCCAAAGCCTGTTGATACTGATTCAACAGGCTTTAACCCAACGCCTCACTAACGACAGGAGGTTCTGGTCGGTGAGCGGTTATTGGATCAAATCGAGAATGAGGAGCCGCAGCCGCAGGTTGAACTGGCGCTGGGGTTATCAACGGTAAAGCGCGACCCTTCCAGGCCCTCTTTATAGTCCAGCACCGAGCCGACTAAATAACCGTAACTGAGAGAGTCGACCAAAACCCGCACACCGTCTTCGGCAATCAACGCATCGTCTTCGGCACGCTCGTCGTCAAAGGTAAAACCATACTGAAAGCCAGAGCAGCCGCCACCGGTGACAAACACCCGTAAGCACAGCTCGTCATCAGCTTCATCCAACAACAGTTCACGTACCTTGTCCTTGGCTGCCGCAGTCAATTCAAATGGGCTTGCTTGTTCAACAGCACTCATAGGAGCTCCAGCGAAGGCCTTGCGGCCTGTCTTGATTCATCGTGTTCACGCCAACTTCTGGTCGGCGTACTTGCGCCGGCATTATCCAGGTACCCGACTGATTTAGTCAACTTTACCTGCCGCTGGGGCCACTAACGGATCTGGAACGGGGGTCGGCTGAGGGCCTTTTTTACCTTGCCCCTTGCCCTGGCCTTTGCCTTGATGATTCAGTTTGCCATTTACTTCGGCACCTAGCACCATCTCCATCGACTTGTAATAGACATCACCGCGTACCCGAGCTTTTGCGTCCAGCAGGATATGCTCGTCGGTGTGCACGTCCCCGACCACTTCACCATTGATGATAATTTTGGGGGCAGAAACCTGTCCTTCAACCCGTCCACTGGAAGCAATATCCAGCTCTGCACCTGAGCCAGCTTCGGCTAACACATTGCCTTTAACCACGCCTTCAATACGCAACACACCGGTGAATTTCACATCTCCGGCGATTTCGGTTTTGGATGAAATCAGCGTATCTGGGGTCGAGCCAGTACCATTACCTTTATTACTGCTAAACATTATGCCTCTCCTTGTGGTTGCGGCCATTCTTCGGTGCGCTCAACACGCTGTGCTTTGTTGCCAGTAGCCTGCAACACCACTTGTATTTTTTCCGGCAGGAAATCAGCCGGCAGTGCTAGCCGGCCTTTAACTTCCTGAAAATAACGAAAGCGGAATTTAATCCCCAACTCCGTTACCTGCTCATCAAGTTCACGCAGCGGCAAAATCAGTTGCTCCCCCTGACGCGAACCAATCACATTAATGGCCGCCAAACCGCTGATGTAGCTGGAGTTATCGGCCACTTGAGTCATCATGATGGAATAATCAACAGCACCGTCAACGCTCTGTGATACATCGACCTTGCTGATACGCAGTCCTTTATCACCGGAACTGGGCGCCATAATGCCCTTATAAAAGCTGACCTCTTCTTCCAGTGTGGCGATTTGCGCTTTTAATTCACGTACCGTCTGGCGTATGCCCTCTGTGGCCTGGCGGTCGACTTCGCCGCCTTTTTCCAACACTTTGACTTGCTGAGTCATTTCTTCCAGTGAGCGCTGCGACTGAGTCATACGCTCACTGAGTTGGTCGCGCTGCTCGGTCAAGGCATTGATTCTGGCGAGACTTTGATAAACCCCGGCAAAGTACGCACCACCACCAACAAGCACCAGCAGTAACAGCCCATAAAAAAAACGCCGAGTGCGTTGTCCTGGTTGGTAACGCTGAATGACAAGGCGGTCTTGTGAACGACCTTTCACTACCGTCATGGGATACGTCCTTAGCTGCTGTGGATCAAGGCATCAATGCGACATGATTTAGGCCGCATTGTTCATCCAGCCCAAACATAAGATTCATATTTTGCACCGCTTGACCCGAGGCGCCTTTGACCAGGTTATCGATGGCCGACAAGATCACGACCTGATTGCTGTCGGCAAGTTTGTGCACGGCAATACGACAAACATTACTACCCTTTACACTGCGAGTTGCCGGAAGACTGCCAGCGGGCATCACATCAACAAAGGGCTGATCGGCGTAACGCTGCTCATACAGTTGCTGCAACTGCACCTGGGTCAGCTCGCTGGTGCAATACAAGGTGGCGTGTATGCCACGAATCATAGGCGTCAAATGTGGAATAAAGGTCACGTCGATGGCATTGCCGGCGGCTTCCGTTAATACCTGCTTAATCTCAGGCAAATGCCGATGGCCAGCCACGCCATAGGCTTGCAAGGATTCACTGGCTTCACACAACAGCGAGCCGACCTTGGCACCACGACCAGCGCCACTAACGCCGGTTTTACAATCGGCGATCACCCTCTGATCCTGCAGCAGGCCTTGCTCCGCCAGAGGCAACAAACCCAACTCGATTGAGGTCGGGAAACAGCCCGGCACAGCCACCAAGGAGCAATCGCGGATCTGGCTGCGATAACGTTCCGGCAATCCGTACACCGCCTGGGGCAGCAAATGGGGCGCACCATGTTCCTGGTTGTACCAGGCTTCCCAGGTGGGGACGTCGGTCAGGCGAAAGTCTGCCGATAAATCGATCACCCGCGCTCCGGCCTGCAACACATCATCAGCCAAGCTGTGGGCAACGCCGTGCGGGGTAGCAAAAAACACCACATCACAGCGACCGAGAGTATCGGCATTTGGAACACTAAAAGTTAGATCGGTGTGGCCACGCAGGTTGGGATACAACTCACTGACCGCCACTCCCTCTTCGCTACGCGAAGTAATGACGTGCAGTTCGGCCTGGGGGTGGTGCGCCAAAATGCGCAGTAGCTCTACCCCAGTGTAGCCAGTTCCGCCAACAATACCGACCTTGATCACAGCGTCCCTCCCAAGCAAATGCTTATAAAAGAAGCGTATAATATAGCTTATGCCCGGTTCTGGACACCGGCCCTTATCAACCGCGACCCATGGATTGCCAATGCGATGGTTTGGCTTGCGCCAACAGTGGCAACAACAGATTGTACTGTCTGACAACCAAATCAGCCTGGCACTGCTGGCGTTAGTCGTCGGGCTGGTAAGCGCTGGCGTCATCACCTTATTTCGGCTCGCCATCGAGTGGCCACTCACCGTTTGGTTATCCCTCGACAACCCAGAACACTACGAAGCACTGCAGCCTTGGCTACGGGCTGCAATGGTGTGCGGCGGTGGCAGCTTACTGATCGCGGCTTTTTATTGGCTGCCAGAACGGCGCCGCCAGGTCGGTGTCGCCCATGTATTGCAGCGCATGGAACAACACCAGGGTTATCTGCCGCTGAGTAATATTGTGGTGCAATGGCTGGCTGCCGTGGTTGCCTTGACCAGTGGCCACAGTGCCGGACGCGAAGGTCCAGCCATTCACTTAGGTGCCGGCGTTGCCAGCCAAATCGGCCAACGAGCCGGGTTGGCTCATCACCGACTGCGCATTCTTGCCGGCTGTGGCATCGCCAGTGCTATTTCGGCCTCCTTTAATACGCCCATGGCCGGAGTTATTTTTGCCATGGAAGTGGTGCTGCTGGAGTACAGTATTCGTGGCTTTATTCCGATTATTCTTGCCTCGGTAGTGGGAGCCATCGTCAGCGAAGCGGTATTTGGCGCGCAAACGGCCTTTGCCGTGCCGGACTTGGATATGCACTCATTAAAAGAGCTGCCGTTTATATTGTTACTTGGGCTATTGGCCGGGCTGGTAGCCAGCTGCTTTATCTTGTTAGTCCGCCAATTGCAAAACTATCAACACTGGCCATTGTGGTTACGCTGGGGTGGATTAACCGCGACCACAGCGGTGATCGGCTTTTATATGCCGCAACTACTGGGCATTGGGTACGACACCGTCAATGCGGCATTATTAGGCGATATCGCCCTGACGACGCTTATTCTGCTGCTGATCGGCAAATTACTGCTGGCAGCCTGGGCGGCGGGGGTCGGCTTTCCGGCCGGCTTGATTGGGCCCGTGATGTTTATTGGCGCCATTTTAGGTGCCATCTTAGCCAAGCTGTCGATTTTGTGGCTGCCCAGCTATCCCATTTCTACTGGCTTTTACGCCATGCTCGGCATGGCGGCATTGATGGCCGCCGCGCTGCGGGCACCACTGGCTGCGCTGATCGCATTACTGGAGCTAACGGCCAACCCCAATATCATCATGCCTGGCATGCTCGCCATCGTCATTGCCAGCTTAGTGGTCAGCGAACTGTTTCAATTGCCATCGGTGTTTAAATTGCAGCCTGCCGCTAACGCCGAACCCAGCCCAGTGCAACAGCTGCTGCGTAATACCTGGATAGCTCCGTTAATGCAGCGTTCGGTCATTGAAGTCGAGCGTCATGTCAGCTTTGCTACCGCTGAGTGGTTACTGACCCAGCAAATGCAATGGCTGCTACTCAGCGAAGAACAAACCCTGTTACCAGCAGCAGATCTGGCCCATTGGCTAAAGCAACAGCAAGAGGCCGATGAGCAACCTGAATCCGTCGATTTGCTGGCCATTCCGGCGGAGCGCTGTCCGACTGCTTGGGTGCCGCTGCGTGCAAACTTGCAGGATGCTTTAGACCAAATGCAGTCCGCTCAATTACAATGGCTGGCCGTCACACGCCGTGAGCAACAGCCTCAATGTTTGGGACTGCTGTCGCGTGAGCAAATTGAACATTTTTACCGCTATCAGCCGATGCGTAAGGAGTCCTAATGCTGTGGGTGAAAGCCTTTCATATGGTTGCCGTGGTGACCTGGTTCGCTGCCATTTTTTATTTGCCGCGACTATTTGTGTATCACGCCAGTGCCGAAGATCAGGTGTCACGTGAACGCTTCAAAGTCATGGAGCGCAAGCTTTATCGCGGCATTATGTGGCCATCCATGGTGGCTGTGATTGCCCTGGGATTATGGCTGATTAGTTTTAGTCCGGAGTATTACGCCAAGGCTGGCTGGCTGCATGCCAAGTTAACTCTGGTAGCCGCTTTAGTGGGCTATCACCTGTACTGCGGCCATTTACGCAAAGTTTTTCTCAACGACCAAAACCAACGCTCCCATGTGTTTTATCGCTGGTTCAACGAAATTCCCGTTTTTATTTTGATCGCCGTGGTGATTCTGGCGGTTGTTAAACCCTTTTAATTGAGAGCTGTATATGAGCTATTCCATTGCCCAATCTGAGTCTTTGTTTACTGCCGCTCAGCAACATATTCCAGGTGGCGTTAACTCGCCGGTACGCGCATTTAAAGGTGTGGGTGGCACTCCCATCTTTTTTGACCACGCCAAGGGCGCCCATGTTTTTGATGTCGATGGTAACCGTTACATCGATTACGTTGGCTCCTGGGGGCCAATGATACTGGGCCACAGTGCGCCAGAAATCTTGGACGCCGTGCGCAATCGTATGGAAAAAGGCCTGAGCTTTGGTGCCCCTACCGGCATCGAAACCGAGATGGCCAACGAAGTATGCAAACTGGTGCCATCCATGGACATGGTACGCATGACCAACTCAGGCACCGAAGCCACCATGAGTGCTATTCGCCTAGCCCGCGGCTTTACTGGCCGCGACAAGCTGGTGAAGTTTGAAGGCTGCTATCACGGCCACGCCGACTCGTTATTGGTCAAAGCCGGATCCGGCGCGCTGACATTAGGTGTACCGACGTCTCCAGGCGTGCCGGCATCCGTCGCCGAACACACCATCACGCTGGAATTTAACAATCTCGACAGCGTGCGCGAATGCTTTGCTCAAGCCGGTGATCAGATTGCCGCCATCATCGTTGAACCTGTGGCGGGCAACATGAACTGCATTCCACCGAGCAAGTCGTTCTTGCAAGGTCTGCGCGAGCTGTGCGACGTGCACGGCACCGTGCTGATTTTTGATGAGGTCATGACCGGCTTTCGGGTATCCCTGGGCGGTGCTCAAGCCTGGTACGACATCACCCCCGACATGACTTGCTTGGGTAAAGTTATTGGCGGCGGCTTACCGGTCGGTGCCTTTGGCGGCAAGCGCGCCATCATGGAACATCTGGCTCCACTCGGCCCTGTGTACCAAGCCGGTACCTTGTCAGGCAACCCATTGGCCATGTCGGCTGGGCTGGCGATGATGAAAGCCATTCAAAAGCCTGGCCTGTACGATCAGCTCAATGCCCGTGTAGAGCAGATGCTGGCCGGCTTCCAGCAGGCTGCCGATCAACACGGCATTGCCTTTACCAGCAACCGCGCCGGCTCTATGTTTGGTCTGTTCTTTACCGAGCTTGAACAAGTGAGCTGCTTTACAGACGTGGCCGAACACTGTGATGGCGAGCGCTTTAACCGCTTCTTCCACGGCATGTTGGAGCAAGGTGTTTACCTGGCGCCGTCATCGTTTGAAGCGGGCTTTATGTCGGCCGCCCACAGCGAGCAAGACATTGAAGACACCATCGCCGCTGCTGAGCGGGTGATGGCGACGCTGTAAGGCCTGCGTATGTGGATGATTGGAAGCTTGCTGGCCATGGTCGCTGCCGTGGTCATGGCTTGGCTCACACGTCCGCGCGACCACTGGAGTGGCGGCGATGCCGGTCGCTTCAGTGTCGCTGTGATCATGCTGCCGGCAGGTTTGCTGAATGCCCTGGCAGCCATCAGCAATAACACAGACTTGAATCATGCTGCGCAGTTGCTGTTGCAGCTCAGTCTGTATGCCGGTTTGCCATTGTTGGCTGCGATCACCTTAGCTGAGCAGTTGGATCACTTTTTCAGCCGCTTAATCTGGGGCCGCGCTTTGCTCGCTATTTGTGCTGTATTTGCCCTGCTGCGCAGTGGACCTTACCTGCACTATTGGCTCTATCTGGTGTTAGCAGCGGCGTTAGTGGCCCTGCTTTGGGGAGCGTTGCAGCGGCGTCGTGCTTGCTGGCTGGCCTTGCCATGCTGGCTGGTGCTGATACTGGTGTATCAGCTGGCTCAGATTCCCAACCACACCGGTTTGTGGTTGTGGCTGGCCGCATCCATGCTCGCGCTGACTTTAGTTCGCCGCCAACCCGCGCCGGCTCGTTAACCAGCCAGCGCCGCTCGGCGGCGCTGTTGCTCCGCAGCGTCGTGCTTCCCCTGAGCGTCCAGCGCTTCAGCCAGCAATAGGTGTAACCGGGCACTGAGCCTAACATCCTGACTAAAGACTAACGCCCGTTGCAATAATTGCTCCGCTCGTTGCGGTTGCTTTAACTGCAAGCTCACCCAGGCTTGGCGGTACAAAATCGCAGCATTGCGCGGCTGAATTTGACGCGCCTGATCGAGATAAGTCAGTGCCGTTTGCCACTGGTATTGCTGCCGCGCCTGTTCAGCTTGGCGAAATAACGCCGCTACCGCCGGGTGGTGCTGGCCTTGATCGAGAGCCGCCAGCATGCCGCTATTCCAGCGCGGCAAGTCTTCCACTGACGATGCTGTCGGGTACGACCTTGGTGCAGTGCTGGAGCAACCCGCCAGCAACAGCAAAAAAACGGTTAGAACAGCCAATCGAGCCACGACTTCTCCTTATTCTGCGGTTGGTTTTGCTCACAAGCGGCCACATCCGGCTGGAAGCTGGCTAACGCCTGATCGGTAAAGGGGTAATCACTGGCGCGGCGATCGCGACAGCCCTGGGGCAACAGCTGGCCATCCGCTAACACAGGGTACCACTGCAATGCCGATGCCGGCTGTAAACCTTCCACCCCAATACGCTCAAAAGCGTTAACCCATAACGGCAAAGCACCACTGCTGCCGGCAACCGGCATTGGTTGATTGTCATCTCGGCCCACCCAAACAATGCCCAAATGACGATTATCAAAGCCTGCAAACCAGGCATCACGTTGCTCATCACTGGTGCCGGTTTTGGCCGCCAAAGGAACTGGAAAGTGCTGACTCAACCGTCGAGCAGTACCAGACTCGGCGACTTGCTCCAGGCCGTAGCGCAGCCATTGCATAGTGGCAGCGTCATAACGTTGCTCACCATTAATGGCATAGGACGACAAGGTCTGACCTTGACTAGTGGTAACGGCATCTATGCTACGCAGCGGCGTGTGAAACCCTTGTGACGCTATGGTTTGATAAAACCCTGCGACTTCCAGCGGGCTGGCTTCAACAGAGCCCAACAATAACGATGGATAAGGCGGAATATCGCCACTTAGCCCCAATTTACGCAGGGTATCGACTACCTGCTCCAAACCTATGGTCATGCCTAAGCGTGCAGTGGCCTGATTCAACGAGCGTCGCAGAGCCTCTTCCAAAGTGACGTCACCATGGCTTTGCAAGTCGTAGTTTTTTGGCTCCCAGCGCTGATCGCCGGGGCCAGTGACGACCACAGGCCGATCACTGACCAAGCTGGCCCAGTGATAACGACCGGTTTGCAAAGCGGCCAAATAGACTGCCGGCTTCACCAGCGAGCCCATGGGGCGACGGGCATTTAAGGCGCGGTTAAAACCAAAAAACTCGGCTTGCCTTGAGCCCAACAAAGCACGAATTTCACCGCCGTCAACGCTGGTCACGACTGCCGCGGTTTCCAGTTTATCTTTTTGTTTAGGGTAGCGGCGCTCAAGACGCTGCAACTCTTCAACGGCGGCCTGTTCAACCGCATGCTGAACCCAAGGATCTAACGTAGTGAAGATATTGAGACCGTCGGTTTGTAAATCCTCCAAGCGATAGTCGCGCTGCAATTGCTGCTTAGCCAGCTCCAAAAATGCCGGGTATTCACGCTGCCCTGCGCGCCTTGGCGACGAGGTCATTAATGGCTGAGCCTGGGCCTGACGCCTTTGCTGATCGGAAATAATGTTGTTATCGGCCATTAAATCCAATACCAGATCGCGACGTTGTTTGGCGCGTTCAGGGTTGCGGCGAGGGTTGTAGTAGGAAGCGCCTTTTACTAACCCAACCAAGGTGGCGGATTCAGCCAGCGTTAGTTCACGCGCTGATTTGCCAAAATAGAAGCGCGCCGCCAAGCCGAAGCCATGTATTGCCCGACGTCCGGCTTGGCCCAAATACACCTCATTTAGGTAGGCCTGCAAAATCGCTTCTTTGTCGTAGTGCAGCTCCAACAGCACCGACATAAAAGCTTCTTGGACTTTCCGTGTCAGGGTACGCTCGGAGGTTAAAAAGAAGTTTTTTACTAGCTGCTGAGTCAGGGTTGAGCCCCCTTGAACCATGCCGCCGGCACGCACATTGGCCAACATGGCACGAGCGATACCACGCAGCGAAATACCCCAGTGCTCAAAAAAGCTTTGGTCTTCAGTGATAACCAAGGCCGCCACCAGCTCAGGCGGTACTTGATCTAGTCGTACCAACTCTCTGTCTTCATTGTGTGCCGGAAAGATTCCACCTATGTATTGTGGCTCTAGCCTGACAAATGCCTGCTCTCCCTGACCATCCCAAATACGCGAAATACGCCCCTGATCAAGTTCAATGCGTAATTGGCGTGCTGCTTCAGCGCCATCCCAGAACGGAAAAGCACGGCGGTAGATCAGCCAGTCGTCACCGCGACGAGCGTAGCTACCAGGCTGCAGGGCTTCTTTATCGGCGCGATAGTCAGCCCATTGCAGCTCTGCCTTCAGTTGCTCGTGGCTAACGGCCAGCCCAGGGTACAAGGCCAGCGGACGGGCATAAACCTTAGCTGGCAGATCCCACTTATTGCCCTCAAAGCGCTGTCGGACCTGAGCATCGAGATACACCAGATAGGCCGCCAGCAACACAGACATGATTAATGCCAGGCGCCAGAACCAGCGTTTCCAGGTGGATGTCGTCGCCATTTTGGTACTGGAGCGAGGCGGTTTACGGCCTTTGCGCTGTGCAGGAGCAGACTTAGTTTTGCGTGCAGACATAGATAGCCATAAGCAGATAGACGCCGGCATCATAGCAGGCCCATTGCAGTGGCTGAACTGCACGATTGTCAGTGTTGTGTGCGCTTAGACCCATTTAGCGTCAGTGCTAGATATCGGGCCGACAAGCACTGCGCCAAGCAGATAGAAGCCGACACCTGAGCGAGCCGGTGGCAGCGACTGAATTAGGTTACTGGCCAGTGCTGCATGCGTTTAGACCATTTGTGCGCAGGTATTAGATATTGGATGACAAATGACCAGTTAGGCTTTATCGTGCGCGGCTTTTCCAGGGCCACAAACCCATACCACTCACCCACTGCTGGAGACTCAGCCGCATGAAAAAACTGCTGACCGCTCTAACTGCCTGCCTTGGCCTCAGTGCTCAGGCCGAACAAAGCCTGCATATCTATAACTGGTCGGATTACATCGCCGAAGACACGATTGCCAATTTCGAACAAGAAACCGGTATTCGTGTAACCTACGACGTGTACGATGCCAATGAAGTGTTAGAAGCAAAAATGCTGGCTGGCAGCAGTGGCTATGATTTGATTTTCCCAACGGCACGGCCATTTGCCGACCGCTTGCTGCGCGCCAAGTTATTGCAGCCGTTGCAGCTCGACAAGCTCGATCAGCGCAGCAACCTGGACCCTGTAATCCTCAAGTCGCTGAGCAAGATCGATCCAAACAACCAGCATTTGATCCCATATATGTGGGGCAGCAGCGGCATTGCCTATAACGTTGATAAGGTCACCGCCATTCTCGGCGACGATATGCCACTCGATACCTGGCGACTGGTGTTTGACCCTGAGATCACTGCACAGTTAAAAGACTGTGGCATTGCGCTAATGGATGATCCGATTGAAGTCTTTATGGCTGCCCGTGCCTATCAAGGTGCTGCCACCGACGACTTTAGCCGCAACGCCATTAATTCTGTCGCTGACAGCATCGCGGCAGTGCGTTCAGATATTCGTTATTTCCACAGTTCGCAAACCATTAACGACATGGCTAATGGCGATATCTGTGTTGCCCACGGCTATTCTGGCGACATGCTGCAAGCACAAGACAGAGCCGACGAAGCCGACAATGGCGTGCAAATTCAGTATGTCGTGCCGCAAGAGGGTGCTGTGGTATGGACCGATGTGGTTGCCATTCCAGCCGACGCCCCCAATGTCGACGCCGCCCATCAGTTCCTCAATTATCTGATGCGCCCGAGCGTGATTGCCGATATCACCAACTACGTGGCCTACGCCAATGCCAATGAGGCCGCCACGCCTATGCTGGAAGAAGATATTCGTAACAATCCTGGCATCTATCCGCCCAAGGCGACCCGTGAAAAGCTGCTGGTGCTAACGCCACCTAACGAGCGTGAGTTGCGCAATATCAATCGCATGTGGACCCGCGCCAAAACCAGCCATTAACTCTGCGCCGGCACCGCCGGCTCTATCGTTAACACTGATCGTTACGATCAAATCTATTCGCTGTATTTTGCCGCACTATTTGGCAATAGTGCGCGCCGTAGCGGGCGAGGCCTACACCAGACCCAACGCAGTGCTCAACCCACTGCGCTACTTCAATAGCCAGGCGGCCTAACGTCTGGCGTTGTTTTAGATGTTGGCTGTGGAGCCCATTATGCAACTACGCACCTTACTGACCGCCGCTGCCCTGTTGTTGTGTGGCAGCTTTACTGTGGCTGCCAAAGAAGCCCAGCAAACCCTGCGCATTTATAACTGGTCCGATTACATTGCCGAAGATACCTTGGCCAATTTCCAACAACAAACTGGCATCCGGGTGATCTACGATCTGTACGATTCCAATGAAATGCTGGAAGCCAAAATGCTGGCAGGTCGCAGTGGTTATGATCTGGTATTTCCCAGTGCCCGGCCGTTTGCCGAACGCCTGTTAAAAGCAAAGCTGTACCAGCCGCTCGATAAGCAAGTGCTCACCGGCTGGCAGCATCTCGATCCGGAAATTCTGCGATCACTGCAGGATATGGACCCTGACAATCAGTTTTTGCTGCCCTATATGTGGGGCACTACCGGTTTGGCCTACAACCACAATAAGGTAGCGGCCATTCTTGGTAACGACATGCCAACCGACAGCTGGCAACTGGTATTTAACCCCGACATTGCCAAGCGACTGGCCAGCTGCGGTATTGCTCTGATGGACGACGCATTAGAAGTACTGGTCGCGGCGCAAGCCTATCAGGGACGCAAAGCGGCAGACTACAGCGCCACCGCCATTACCGAAGCCGCTGCCACAGTCACCGCCATACGGCCGTACGTGCGATATTTCCATAATTCCCAGACCATCAGTGACCTGGCTAATGGTGATATTTGTGTTGCCCACGGTTATTCCGGCGATATGTTGCAGGCACAGAGTCGCGCCCAAGAAGCCGGTCAAGAGGTTGATATTCGTTACATAGTGCCGCAAGAAGGCGCGGTGGTGTGGACGGACGTGGCGGCCATTCCAGTTGATGCGCCCAATCCAGAGGCTGCACAGCGGTTTCTCAACTACCTGCTGCAGCCTGAGGTAATTGCTGACATCAGCAACTTTGTGCAGTACGCCAATGCAAATTTAGCCGCAACGACTTTACTGGATGAACAAATCCGGCATCATCGCGGCATTTATCCGCCCGAGTCGACCCGCCAGCGTTTGCTGGTGCTACCACTCCCCGATGATCGCCAGGCACGGCTAATGTCGCGCACCTGGACACGCATCAAAAGCGGCAAACAATAATCCAACGCCCCGTTCGCGGGGCGACAGCATAGAGGAGAACTGTGTCAGCATGGCACCGACATCCCCCAACCCGGCCGACAATCATTGGACGGCCAGCGATGAAGAACCCATCGTCCGTATTGAGGGCGTCACCAAGACCTTTGGCTCCACCTACGCGGTGGATGATGTCAGTCTGACCATCCAGCGTGGCGAGTTTTTCTCGCTGCTGGGCTCTTCTGGCTGTGGCAAAACCACCCTGCTGCGGATGTTGGGTGGCTTTGAAGCCCCTGACAGTGGCCGCATTTATATCGACGGCCAGGATGTCACCGATCTGCCGCCCTATCTGCGCCCGGTCAATATGATGTTTCAGAACTATGCGCTGTTTCCGCATATGACAGTGGCGCAGAACATTGCTTATGGCCTGAAGCAGGACCGTATGCCCAAACCCGTGATTGCCGAGCGTGTGCTTGAGGTCATGGCATTGGTGCAAATTAGCCAGCTGGCCGAGCGTAAGCCACAACAGCTATCGGGCGGCCAGCGTCAGCGTGTCGCCCTTGCCCGGGCGTTAGCCAAACACCCGAAAATCCTACTGCTGGACGAACCTCTGGGCGCACTGGACAAAAAACTGCGTGAGCAAACCCAGTTTGAGTTGGTCAATATTCAGGAGCGCCTCGGCATTACCTTTGTGGTCGTCACCCACGACCAGGAAGAAGCCATGACCATGTCATCGCGCATCGCCCTGATGCACGACGGTCGCATCGAACAGATGGATACGCCGCGGCGTATGTATGAATTTCCGGCCACCCGCTATGCCGCTAATTTTATTGGCCTGGTTAACCTGTTTAATGGCCATGTCATTGAGCATGAAGACGATTTGGTCACCCTGCACAGCGAAGAAGCCGGTTGTGATATTCAGGTGCATCATAGCCAGCCATTATCAAACGGCATGGAAGTGACGGTGGCCGTGCGCCCAGAAAAGATTCGAGTGTACGAGCAGCACCGTGATCTGCCCAACCGTATTCATGGCACCATTGAAGAAATCGCGTACCTCGGTGACGTGTCGATTTATCACGTTAAGTTGGCCAGCGGTAAAACCATTCAGTTCACTCAATCCAATGTTCAGGCTCTGGCTGAGCAACCGCTGACGTGGGGCCAGGATGTTGCCCTCAGCTGGAATGCCGATAGCTGCGGAGTGCTCACGCAATGAAGACCCTGCACGAGCGCTTGGGACTGCAACAGCAAAAGCTGGTGATGGCAGTGCCCTGGATGTGGCTGGCGGTATTTTTTATGCTGCCGTTTTTGTTTGTCCTAAAAATCTCCCTGTCCGAGCCCATGCTGGCTCAGCCTCCTTACGCCGATCTAATTCGCAGCGTTGAAGATGGACTGGTCACTATTCAGATTAACCTCGGTAACTATGGTTTGCTGTGGCAAGACCCTTTGTACCGTGAAGCCTTGTGGGGCTCGATGGAAGTAGCGCTGATTTCGACCTTCTTGTGTTTATTGATTGGTTACCCCATGGCTTATGGCATCGCCCAGGCACCGTCGCATTGGCGTTTGCCACTCTTGATGCTGATCATACTGCCGTTTTGGACGTCGTTTTTGATTCGGGTATACGCCTGGATTGGCATCTTAAAAAACAACGGCTTGCTCAATCAGTTATTAATGGGGCTGGGCATCATCGATCAGCCGTTAGCCATTTTGCATACCAGTACCGCTGTATACATTGGTGTGGTGTACAGCTATTTGCCATTTTTGGTGCTGCCGCTGTATGCCACCTTGATCCGCCTCGATAACACCTTGCTGGAAGCCGCCGCCGATTTGGGTGCAAGACCCTGGCGCCAGTTCATTAGCATTACCTTGCCGCAATCATTACCGGGAGTATTGGCCGGCTCGATGCTGGTCTTTATTCCGGTGATGGGTGAGTTCGTGATTCCAGACCTGCTGGGTGGACCCGATACTCTTATGATCGGCAAGCTAATGTGGACCGAGTTCTTTGCTAACAAAGACTGGCCAGTAGCGTCATCTCTAGCATCTGTGTTGCTGTTGGTATTGGTCGTGCCCTTTGTGCTTATGCGACATTACGAGCAGCGCCTGGCAGAGGAGCAAAGCTGATGTTGAAAAAGCATCCGTTATTGGTGCTGGCGCTGATAGCTGGCTACGTTTTTCTGTACACGCCGATTATCAGCCTGGTGGTGTATTCCTTTAATGACAGTCGTCTGGTCACAGTGTGGGGCGGCTTTAGTACACGCTGGTACGGCGAGCTGATGAATAATGAGCCGCTGTTAGAAGCGGCCTGGATGAGCATTAAAATTGCCGCTCTAAACGCCAGTCTGGCAGTGATATTGGGCACACTGGCGGCGCTAGCGCTGGTGCGCATGCGAAAACAGCGCGGCCACAAAAGTCTTGACGTCATGGTCACCGCGCCGCTGGTGATGCCAGAAATTATGATCGGGCTGTCGCTGCTGCTGCTATTTGTCGCAATGGAAGACCTGCTGGGTTGGCCCCAAGGTCGCGGCATGCTGACCATTTTGTTGGCCCACGTCACCTTTTCCATGGCCTATGTCACCGTCATTGTGCAAAGCCGTTTAGCCCATATGGATCGGTCGTTAGAAGAAGCAGCATTGGATTTAGGTGCACGGCCATTAACGGTATTTTTTACCATTACACTGCCGTTAATCGCGCCGGCATTAGGGGCTGGCTGGCTATTGGCCTTTACCCTGTCGATGGACGATCTGGTTATCGCCAGTTTTGTCTCAGGGCCAGGCTCAACGACCTTGCCAATGGTGGTCTATTCCAGTGTACGTTTGGGGGTCAGTCCACAAATCAATGCCTTAGCCACCATCATCATTGCGGTTGTGGCTCTGGCGGTACTGATTACCGGTATCAGCCTGTATCGCAAGGAGATGCGTCAGGCTTGATCCAAGGCCTGCACTAAATCGCAGAACTGGTTACAGTAGCAGCTACTGATATGACTTCGGAGCTGCTGTTTATGCTGCCACCCGCGCTGTACTCGCATTGGCAACACCTGGATCAACAACTTACCGAACGCTGGCGCCGCCAGCAGGCTGACTGGTCGGCTTGCTGGCAAGGGCTAAGCCAACAGCGTCAGCAGCAATGTCAGCAGGTGCTCTGTCTCAGTGATTACGCCTTTGAAGTCATCGCCAAAGACCCTGACTATTGGCAGCCGGTGCTGCAAGGCGATGAACTGCAACCCGCCCTGACACGACAACACTTTGCCCACTGGCTCGATGAGCTAGCCGCTAACGCCAGCAGCGAAGACGATTGGCAGCGCGCCTTGCGACAGTTACGCCAACGCGCCCTGGTCCATATCATTTGGCGCGACTTATTACGCAGCGCCAGTACCTTGCAAACCACCCGTGCACTATCACAGCTGGCCGATGAGTGTGTCTGTCGCAGCCTGAATTTTTTAACCCCAATACTCCAGCAACGCTACGGCGCCCCCATTGGCAAGCACAGTGGTGAAGAACAGACATTGCTGGTGTTGGGCATGGGCAAACTGGGTGCTTACGAACTTAATCTCAGCTCAGATATCGACTTAATTTTTACCTATCCCGAGTCTGGCGACAGCCAAGGCCCTAAGGTCATCAGCAATCAGGAATATTTTATTAAACTGGGGCAAAAGCTCATACAGGCGTTAGATACCGTCACCACCGATGGTTTTGTCTTTCGCACCGATATGCGTTTACGCCCCTATGGTCAAAGCGGCCCTCTGGTAATGAACTTCGCCTCGATGGAAGCCTATTACCAACAGCAAGGCCGCGACTGGGAGCGCTACGCCATGGTCAAGGCGCGGGTGATGACGGGTGAAGATAACCCAGCCGCGCAAGAGCTGCTGAGCATTCTTAGGCCCTTTACCTATCGCCAATACGTTGATTTCAGCGCCTTTGATTCATTGCGCTCGATGAAAGCCATGATTAATGCCGAAGTGCGCCGCCGCGGTTTGCAGCTGAACGTCAAGCTTGGCCCGGGCGGTATTCGCGAAGTGGAATTTATCGTACAGGCGTTTCAGCTGATTCGCGGCGGCCAAGACAGCGATTTACAAACCCGCGAGCTGTGCAAAGTGCTCGATATTCTCGCCGCCGATGGTTATTTGCCTGCCAATGCCTGTAGCGAGCTAAAACAGGCCTATTTGTTTTTACGCGATGTTGAGCACGCGATTCAGGCGCGCCACGATGAGCAAACCCAGCAACTGCCCGACAACGAATTTGATCAGCAACGCCTAGCCATCGCCATGGGCTTTGACGACTGGACAAGCTTTTTAGCTCAGCTGCAACAGCATCGCGACATCGTCAGCCTGCACTTTTCCCATATCGTTGCCAGCGATGACGACGATGAACACACACAAGATTTGGATCATGCATGGCATGACTTATGGCTGGGTGAACTGCATGGTCAGCAAGAGCTGGATTTCCTGGACCAGTTCCCCTGTGCACGGTCAGAAGAAGTGCAGCAATGCTTAACTCGCTTTCGCCAATCCCGGGCGGTACTCAATATGCAGGAGATTGGCCGCCAACGTCTGGATGCGTTAATGCCAAAGCTGCTGGCCATGCTGTGGCAAGGGCAACAGCCAGTCACCACCTTGGAGCGAATCATTCCTCTATTAGAAGCGGTGTTGCGGCGTACCGCCTATCTGGTGCTATTGAACGAAAACCCACAAGCGCTGGAGCAACTGGTGCGCTTGTGCGGCGCTTCTAGTTGGGTCGCTGAGTACATAGCGACGACACCATTATTGCTCGATGAGTTACTGGTGCCCGACACCCTTTATCGCCTTCCCGATAAAGCCGAACTGGCAGAAGAGCTGCACTTGCGTCTGCTGCGCCTCGATGCCGATGATCTTGAGCAGCAAATGGAGCAGCTGCGCCAATTCTTGCGAGCTCACAAACTCAGGGCTGCCGCCTGCGAAGTGATGGAAGCCTTGCCACTGATGCAAATCAGTGACTACCTGACCTGGCTGGCTGAAGTCATTATTGAAAAAGTCATGTATCTGGCGTTTGAGCAAATGGTGGCTAAATATGGCTATCCCACCAATGCCGACAAAGAGCCCGTTACTGAGCCTGAGTTTGCCGTGATTGGTTATGGCAAGGTCGGTGGTTTGGAGCTGAGCTACAGCTCTGATTTGGACTTAGTGTTTTTGCACAACAGCGCCAGCAATCGCTACACCAATGGTCAGCGTAGCCAAGACAATGGCGTGTTTTATACCCGCATGGGCCAACGCATTATTCACATCATGACCACGCAAACACGCTCCGGTGACCTATATGAAGTGGACATGCGTCTTAGACCTTCGGGTAATTCAGGCATGATAGTGACCTCCATGGCCGCCTTCAGTGAATACCAGCAAAAACATGCTTGGACTTGGGAGCACCAAGCATTGGTACGGGCCCGAGTGTTATGCGGCAGTGAGACCGCCAGCACTGAGTTTCAGCAGGTTCGCGCGACCACCCTGGCGGCCCCCAGGGATTTACCTGATCTGCGTCAGCAAGTCAGGGAGATGCGTGAGAAAATGCGCGAAAATCTTGGCTCTAATTCGTCTAATGGCCAACAATTCCATCTGAAACAGGATGCAGGGGGTATTGTTGACATCGAGTTTCTGGTTCAATACGGGGTTCTGGCCTGGTCCTGCCAACACCCGCAGTTGCTGCAAGTAACAGATAATATGCGGTTGTTGGATGCGTTCGCAGCCACGGGTTTGATGGATTCACAAGATCAGACGACCCTGCAGGAAATCTACCTGTCCTACCGAGCCGAAACTCACCGGCGAGCACTGCAAAAACAAAAGTTGCTGCTGGATCATGAGCGCGTTCAGGCCTTAGGCTTTGAACAGCGTCGCCAGCAGGTTATGCGGTTTTGGAACCGCTGGTTAGAGACTGACCATAACGAGTCTGGAACTTAATAATTCGGCGCAGCCTTAATGGCCGCCAACAGTGTACAAAGAGGTCGATATGCTACCTTCCATGGCAGACCGCGACGGTCTGATCTGGTTAGACGGAGAGTTGGTTGATTGGCGTGATGCCAAGGTCCATGTACTGACTCACACCCTGCATTACGGTATGGGCGTTTTTGAAGGTGTGCGGGCGTATGAGACCGACCAGGGTGCGGCGATTTTCCGTTTACAAGAACACACCGACCGCCTGTTCCGTTCTGCCCACATTCTCGGCATTGACATGCCGTATACCAAAGATGAAATAAACGAGGCACAACGTGCTGCCGTGCGAGAGAACAATCTCGACAGCGCCTATATTCGCCCCATGGTGTTTTACGGCAGCGAAGGCATGGGCCTGCGTGCCGATAATTTAAAAGTGCACGTCATGGTGGCGGCGTGGGAATGGCCAGCCTACATGGGCGAAGATGCCAAGACCCAAGGCATCCGCATTCGTACGTCGTCTTACACGCGTCATCACGTTAACATCACCATGTGTAAAGCCAAGGCGAATGGCAACTACATTAATTCTATGCTGGCATTGCGTGAAGCCATTGATAGCGGCTGTGAAGAAGCGTTGCTGTTGGATAATGAAGGCTATGTCGCCGAAGGTTCAGGTGAAAACATTTTTGTTATTCGCGATGGTGTAATTTACACCCCTGAGCTGACCTCGTGCCTTGATGGTATTACCCGTAAAACCATTATGGAGTTTGCCGATAACCTTGGTTATCCGGTCAGAGAAAAACGCATTACCCGCGATGAAGTCTATATTGCCGATGAAGCTTTCTTTACCGGCACCGCAGCAGAAGTACTGCCGATCCAATCATTGGATCGACGTATTATTGGTGAAGGTCGCCGCGGCCCGATCACAGAGCAACTGCAAAGCCAATATTTTGATCAGGTCACTGGCAAACGCGATTACAAACCAGAGTGGCAAACCTTGGTGAAATAACATCGTGACTGGCTAAACAAAAAACCCCGCACAGCGGGGTTTTTTTATTGCCCGCCATTATTATTAGGGCAAGGTTAAAATCACCTTAACACTGTCATCTACTTCACTGGCATCGATATAGCCAATGGCAGCGCTATCTTTGGCCACCGCGGCTTTCATATCGGCACCTGATGCCATGGTCGCCGGCATAGGAGCTTTACCGGTAAAGACCATACGAGCCCAGTAGGCATTAAATTGCTTTGGTGATTTATCCAGTAATTTTTTAACAAATTCCTGGTGCGAAGCGACACTGCCATCGAGTTGAATGGGAGTAACCTTATCGCCACTGGGATAAAACAGATCTTTACCCAAGAATATTCGCGTTAAAGTAGACTCGTCCAAAGCCTGGCTATTACTCGGGTGGGCAATCACAACGACTTCTGAGTTGGCATTAGCCACGCCAATCAGAGAAGCCAGACAAGTTAAGAAAATCAAACGTGATTTCATCTGCACTCCTCCTGCTCAGAACAAGGTTGAAATTGAAACACTGATCAACTTGCCATCCAGCCGCGGCCGAATGGGTGATTCCAGCTCTTCATCATAATCCACCTTACTGAAGTCGAGCTTTAATGCGGTGGTGTAATGGAAATCGTAACGCACACCGACAGTGAGCCGGGTATAGTCTTCATTGGTTGAATTAATGATGGTTGTTAGTTGTGGCTTCAATGGGTCTGAATCATCCATTAAATCCAAGATTTCAGTTCGTGGACTGGTATCAAAAATCTCATAGGTGATATGTGGCTGGAAGTCGCCCAAGGTATAAGCAAATGACAAATATTGACCCACCGGATCGGTAAAAATGCTGTCATCCATTTCCGTCGAGGTGTATTCATACAGCACCAACAAATCATCTAACTCAGCCTTAAGTGCAACACCTAAATAAGAACTGTCTTCTTCTTCTGGAATTATGGCCGCTGCCACTTCATCTGACACAGTTGGAGCAGCAGGAGCATTGGGATCGGCTGGCGGAGCTCCCGGAGGTGCAGCACCATCCGATGGCAACAACGCCAACACGTCAGGCGCAAACACCGGCGGAATGGTAGTTTTTGACTTAAAGTAAGAGAAACGCGCGCTAAAGCTAGAATAAGCCAAATTTAGCGAACCACCGGCCATGTAAGGTAACTCAACTGGTCCAGCGGGCGATTCTTCTTGTAAGGTGCCGTAAAAAACATTAATGCGAGAGTCTAATGCACCCCAGCGATTTTTATAGCTAACGTTGGCACCTTCCATATTATTAAACAGCGGAATATAAACACTTTCTGGTGGTTTAACCCAGTGGTAGGTGTATCCCACATCTAACGTTTCACTGTATTCGTAAAATGGGGTGCGAAACTTACCCGCTTTTACCGTCCACTGATTGTTAAGGTGGTATGACAGATAGGCCCATTCAATGCGGCTATCATAATTATTCATGCCGCGTGAGGTAATCTGCGTAGTAAACGACAAATTGTCATCCAGACTTTTTTGAAACTGAATGCCAACCAGGCTGTCTGGTTTAAAGGAGATATTGTCGTCATACATACCGTACGGTACGTCTTCATCGCCACTGGTGCCCGCCGTAATATTGGCAAAACCACTGATGCGAATGTCGTTGGCCACACTCGGGGCACTTAACAGTACCAGCCACGCCATGGCAGATAACAAAGAAACTCTCATTCAGGCTCTCCTGATCAGTTTGCTTTCTGGAAGTAGGTATAGCGTAGTTATCGCCTATTTCTAGGCGCAACATACGAAAGCGCGCATATTCCCACAAAGATATATTGGAATCTGTTTGGATGGCGTGAGGCCTTGTAAGCGATTGGCAACAGCATGTAATCACACACTGACCGGGCAAGCTGTCTACGCTTAGGAGGATGCCCACCGGATGCTGATGCCAATGGCTGCTTTTCAACTGCTCGCTGTTAAAAAGCTGACTTCACTTGCTGCTGTACTGCTGTGCTTGGCTCCAGGATTGGCGGCAGAGCCGGTATCTTTGGCGTCGGTAGAACTGCCGCCCTATGCCAGTGAACAGCTGCCCGGCCAAGGGGTGACCAGCAGCATAGTGCGCGCGGCCCTTGGCAGTCAGGGAGTGGATGTCGATATCCGTTTTTACCCATGGCGCCGTGCCATTGCTTTAGCCAAACACAAAGCCGGTATGAAGGTTGGATTCTTTCCGGCTTATCAGTGTGATGAAGGCTTTATCACCTCGGTTGAGCTCGGTCTAAGTGTCACAGGCTTTGCTCAACGCACCGACAATCCCATCGAGTGGCAGCAGCTATCAGATTTAAAACAGTATCGACTCGGACTGGTATCGGGTTATGTCAATTCCGCCGAGTTCGACCGTATGGTGGCCACCGGTTTACTGGAAACGGAACCCGCCAACTACGACAAAAATAACATTCAAAAACTGTTGGCAGGTCGGGTTGACGCCATTGTTGTCGATCGCTTTTTGTTGGAATACTTGTTTTCCTTTGACCCAGATTTCATCGGTAAGCGCAGTGAGGTGCAGTTCAACAGCAAGATACTGAACCAGCGCAGCTTATACGTGTGTTTCGACGATTCCCAGCAAGGCCGATGGCTGGCTGAAAAGTTGGCCACTGGCCTGGAAGTTATCGACCTTCAGGCTATTGTTGAACAGTACATTCGCTAACCACAAAGGACTCATCGAATGAAGCACATTGCACTGTTCATCTTGATGCTATTGGCCTCCAGCTTGGTTTGGAGCCAAGGCCCCAGCAGCATTCGCCTGACCAATGGCGAGTGGCCTCCGTATCTATCGAAAGACTTGCCCAATAATGGCCCTTCATCTCAGGTGGTCGCCGAAGCCTTTAAGCTGCAGGGCATTGATGTCGAATGGGGTTGGTATCCCTGGCAGCGGTCTTATACCCTGGCGGAAGAAGGCAAGTTTGATGGCAGTGTTATCTGGTCTGAAAACGCCAAACGGCAGGCGGCCTTTAAATACACCGAGCCGGTACTAGAAGAAAGGCGGGTGCTGTTCCATTTAAAAGGTCGCAGCATTGACTGGAATACCATGGCAGACCTGGGCAAATACAAGATTGGCGGCACCATTGGCTACGAATATTCACAAGAATTCCAAGATGCTGAAAAATCAGGTGCAATCAATGTCGATCGTATCCCAGAAGAAGGCAACAACTTCAAAAAACTAATCGCCAAACGTATTGATTTATTTGTAGCAACAGAGCGAGTGGGTTATTCACTCGCTAAGAAAGTACTGAATGCTGACCAAGTCGGTCAGATCACCCACGCAGACAAACCCATTGACGTGCAGCGTTGGAGTGTGATTATTTCTAATAACAGCCCCAATCAAGCGTACTTCGTTGAGCAGTTCAATCTCGGTCTGAAAAAGCTGAAAGATTCCGGGCGTTATGACGAAATAATGAAACAAGTGAACTAGACTATAACAATGCTGGCTAGGCCTGTTAATGCATTAAGACTGACCAGCATTGATATGCTCTTTTATCTCCAATCCTGTACTGAGTAACGGCCATGATTCGATGGCTAATATTGCTTCTCTGGTTATTGCCCCCCTTATGCTGGTCGCAACAACCATCGCTTATTCGCCTGACCAATGGTGAATGGCCGCCATACCTTTCCCAGCAACTTCCCCATGGCGGCCCCTCGTCGCAGGTGGTGGAAGAAGCCTTTAAATTGCAAGGCATAGACGTTGAGTGGCACTGGTTTCCCTGGCAGCGCTCCTACAATTTGGCCAAATCCGGCGAGTTCGATGGCAGCGTAATCTGGTCTGATAACGAAGAAAGGCGACGTGCCTTTGTTTACAGTGACCCTGTGCTAACCGAACGGCGTCTACTGTTCCATTTAAAAGGATTAAACACCGACTGGGAGCAAATAGAAGATCTTAAAGACTATTTTTTTGGTGGCACGATTGGCTACCAATATTCTCAGGAGTTTCAGGATGCCGAGGCTGCAGGCATCATTCGAGTCGATCGCACTAAAGAGGAGTGGCATAACCTAAAGCTATTGTTAGAAAAACGCATAGACATTTTCATTGCCACCGAAAAAGTCGGCCACGCCCTTATTAAAAAATGGCTAAACAGAGAGCAAGCTGAACGAATTACCTATTCAAAAAAACCACTCGACACACAACAATGGAGTGTTTTGATATCCAATAAAAGTCCACACCAAGACTATTATGTTAAGCAGTTTAACCAAGGATTAAAAAAGCTAAAAGACAGCGGTCAATATCAAAACATCATGCAATCGGTAAAATAACCCTAGCCTTCATTCACTAGCCGAATTTTTTTGCTCGACACCAACATCCCGTTGTTCTAACTGCAACTCCGTTCGATAACAATCATCAGTTTGACTGACATGATAATGCCAGTGCATTTTTTCACACAACTGTCTCACCAATTCAATTCCCAAACCATAACCCGTGCTACTGTGATCATCGACAGCAAGCTCACCGGTATTTTCAATCAGCACCACAAGCCCTTGTTGCTGTATGCGAATATTGCCCTGCCAGGTGTGCTGAATGGCGTTGCGAATCAGGTTGCTGACGGCAATACGCACTGCGGTTAATGGCAAATCATACTGGCCCGGCTGCGTCTGAACGCTCAGTTCGATGGGTTTATTATGCAGCAGGTATTCTAACTCCCCACACCAGTAGCGAATTTCATCAGCCAACTCGATATTGCTATGGGGCAATTGCTCTGCATGCGTTCGGCCCAGCCACAATAGCGTCTCAGTCAGATCTTTCATGGTGCGACTGGCGCGATCAATGCGCTGTAGGGCAGTTTCTGCACTGCGCTGCTGTTCTAATAAACGCAACGCCAATACGATATTTGAGCGCACTACACTAATGGGCGTGCGCAGCTCATGGCTGGCGTGATGTAAAAAACGCTGCTCTCGCTCAACACTTTGCTGCACCGTGATTAAACTGCTTCGAATCAGCTCGGCCAGGGTGTTTAGCTCGGGGTAATAAAAATCCGGAACGGGCTTGTCCAGTTGCTCAGGGGTTAAACCATCGGTCCATTGCTGTAGCCGTGATAACGGATTAAAGACTCCACGAATCACGACCATAATGCCCAGACCAACAGCACACATCAGAGCAATGGCCATAGCGAATAGTAGCGTGCGATTTTGCTGATGATTTTCAATCACCCGCGCTGATTCGTGTGGGCTATCAAAGATCAAGCTGGCGTACACAGGAGAGCCGTCTTGTAGTTGCTCACGCAGCAAAAACACCATACGCGCAGGTGGCTCGTCGGCACGGACGTCACCAGCCCGTGCTTTCAGTAATTGACCCACCTGCAGCGGTGGCTGTGGCCACAATTGCCGCACAGACTCTGGCATATCCGACCACTGAAAGGCGATGGACAAACGCTGTGGCAGCTGTTCGTCAGCGGCATCGGTGGGCACACTCTTCTTTGCCGTGCTGGCCACCTGAATATGCTGCTCTAACGTCAGCAGGGTGGCACTGTCGAGACCACGCATAAAATAATAAGCCGATAACCACGAATACGCGGCCATTAGCGCCAAACTCAAACAGATAAAAGCCAATACCAATAACCAGCGCAGGCTAAGTCGCTTCACTCACTGTCCTCCAGCTGCAGCGCAAAACCTGCTCCAGCAATATGGAAAATACAACTGGGTTCGCCGCCTTGCTCTAATATTTTGCGCAACTTATGGATGTGTACTTTAAGACTGTTGCTGTCGGGTGGGTTTTCTCCCCACACCGTCGCGATCAGTTTTTCTCGCGACACCGGGCTGGGCGAAGCACGCAGTAAACACTCCAGTAACCGCCAGCCCGTAGGTGACAAGTTCAAAATGCGCTCACCACGCTGAGCTCTGTGCTCATCCAGCCACATCTGAATATCACCCCGCCAGATTCGCCGCGCCTGACCACTGCGCCGCCGCGCCTGCACCCGAATACGTGCCAGCAACTCTTCAACTTCAAACGGCTTCACCAGGTAATCGTCGCTACCGGCCTCGAAGCCCTGCAGCTTATCGTCCAGAGCATCGCGTGCTGTGAGCATCAACACGGGTATGTCCTGGCCTTGCTCACGCGCCTGGCGACAAACCGACAAGCCATCCAGCTTGGGCAGATTCAAATCCAACACCAACACATCGTATTGCTGTTGCTGTAACAGTTGCAGTCCCGCCAGACCATTACTGGCGTGATCACAGGCCATATTTTCCAGCTGCATCACGTCCATTAAGGTCGCGGCCAGATCCAGATCGTCTTCAACCAGTAATACGTTCAGCATCTGCTGGCTCCTGTCGACGGCGCTGCCATGCCAGGCTGATGTCGTGCTGCACCCACAGCAAGGTCGGCACCAGCAGCAATGTAATCAGTGTGGCAAAGATAATGCCGTAAGCCAGAGAGACCGCAGCCGGGATCAGGAACTGCGCCTGAAACGAGGTTTCAGCCAGCAACGGCAACAAGCCAGCAAAGGTGGTTAATGACGTCAGCAACACCGCCCGCAAGCGACTGCTGCAAGCCGTGATCAGTGCTTCTTGCCAGTCATGATGATGCTGGCGCAGCTCATTAAATCGCGACACCAATAACAAGCTGTCATTCACTACAACGCCCGTTAGGGCAATAATGCCGTTGAACGACAATATTCCCAGAGCAATGTCGTTAAACCAGTGGCCAAGAATTGCTCCCAAAATGCCAAATGGAATGGCCGTCATAATAATCAAAGGCTGCCAGTACGACTTTAATGGCACCGCCAGCAAGCCATAAATAATCAGCAAAGCGGCGACAAACAAGCTCAGCATTGACGACTGAGTTTCATCTTGCTGCTCGGCTTCACCAGCAAAGCGCAGCTCAACTAGCGGATAGCGTTTGGCAAATTCCGGCAGCAGTTGCTGCTTTAGCTGCATAACGATCTCCATTGAGGAGCGCTGGCTTTTATCAACATCGGCCGACACGGTAAAGGCCCGTTTGCCGTCCAAGCGGGTAATATTGGCGCGGCTATAGCTCATTTTTAATTCCGCCACAGACGACAACGCCACCGCCGCCCCCGATGGCAATCGCACCTTGGCATTGAGCACATCCAACAGGTTCTGACGTTCACTGCTGGGGTAGCGCACCGTTACTTCCACTTCGTCGGTATCACGCTGAAAACGCTGCACCACACGACCATCAAAGCCCTGCAATAGCTGCTGCGCTAGGCTTTCATTGCTCAGACCCAGGGCTTTGCCATGAGCATTGAGTTCGACCTGTACACTCGGTTGACCGGCCGCGAAGGTATCTTCCACGCCGCTCACGGCCTGCATCGAGCTGATTTCGTCGCGTAGAGCCTGGGTTGCCTGCTGCAGCTGCTCGTCATCGCTACTCAACAACTCCACTTCCAGATCCGACACCAACCGCGAGTGGCTTTGCACGGCCAGGGTTTTCACCCCTTCCGGCAGACCAACGCCTTGTTGCCACTGTCGTCGCAGGTCATCCAGGCTGTAGCGCGCTGAGTCGTTCAGCTCCACCGTTACCGAGCCGCTGCGGTTCCCTGAGGTCAGCAACTGCAGGCTACCGATGCCACTCTCGGCATCTCCTTGTAACTGCTGATCGGCACGGATAACGGCCTGCTCCAGCTGTAACAACGCCTGGTGAGTCAGACCGTGGCTGGCATCATCTTCCAAGGTGATATAAGCACTGACGGTATCGCCGGGTAACGCCGGAAAGAAGCTCAGACGCACGGCCCCCGTAATCGGCATAGAAGCAATCAGCAAAAAGATAATCAGCGCCCATAACAAAGACACATATCTGTGCTGCAGCGCCCAACGCAAGGCCGGTTGATAAGCGTGTTGAATAAACCACTGCAAGCCATCATCGACGCCCTGCTGGATACGTCGCCAACGGCCTTTAATGGAACCATCTGCCGGCATTGATCGGGTATTCAGATGGGTTAAGTGAGTCGGCAAGATTAACTTGGACTCGACCATAGACAGCAGCAGGCAAACTGCGACAACGGTAGCAAACTGCGCGTAGATTTGTCCCAACGGGCCAGAGGTCAGTGACAATGCATAAAACGCCGCCACTGTGGTCAGCACACCAAACATGGTCGGAATTGCCACCCGTTGCGTGCCAATAATGGTATTGCCGACGTTGTCTCCATGGCTGCGGCGGGTTGTATAAATACTCTCCCCCACCACCACGGCGTCATCCACCACTATGCCCAGGGCCATGATAAAACCGAAGGTGGTGAACTCGTTGAGCGATAAACCGAGAAAGTTATCGCCCATAAAATACAGGGTGCCAAAGAAGGTAAAGGGCAGCCCCATGGCCACCCAAAACGCCACTGAGGTATTTAAAAACAGCGCCAGCAATACAAACACCAACAGGATGCCGGTTAAGGCGTTGTCTGCTAATAACTCCAGCCGATCATTAATAAAGGTACTGCGATCGTACCAGGTACTGAGCTCAACATTGTCTGGCAGACGGCCAGACTGACGCCAGCCCTCGACGATCTCTTTGGCCGCATCAACACTGCGACTGATGTCGGTATTGCCTTTGCTCACCACTTCCAGCGCGATGCTCGACTGGCCGTTATAGCGCGACAAGCTCGCTTCTGAGCTGCTGTAAGCATCGCGCACATCGGCCACATCACCCAGGCGGATGGCCACACCATTGGCCAAATGCCGCAGCGGCAGCTGGGCAAAATCCCGTGCCTCATAGGCCTGACTGACATTACCCAGCTGCAGGTAAAAATCACTTTGGTTGATCAGCGCCTGGCCGCTGCTGTTGGAGCCTTGACTGATGGCCGTTTCAATATCATCAAAACTCAGCCCATAGGCCTGCAGTTTGGCTTCACTGACGGCGACATCAATCACAGGGTCGCGCCAACCGTACAGATCCACGCCACTAATATCCGTTGCCGCTAATAAGTCGCTGCGCAAGTCGGAGGCCAGACTTTGCAAGGTGTCGCGACCGGCATCACCACTGAGCTGAATCCACAAAGCATGATCGGAGCGCTGCACCTTTTCCATCACCGGCGTTTTCGCCTCAACAGGAAAACTATAAATAGCGTTGACCTTATCGCGCACGCGGCTGAACAAATCATCCAGATCGGTCTGGCTGGTTTTCTCCACCGTCACCGTGACCGAACTGTCGCTGGATTCGCTGCTGATCGATTTTATGCCAGTGACATCCTGCAGCTGCTGTTCAATCTTAATGGCAACACCTTCTTCCCCTTGTCGCGCCGAGCCGCTGTCGTACTGAACTTCGATTTTCAATGAATCGGCTTCAAGGCCAGGAAACGCCTCACGCCGCAACTGGCCCGCCTGGAACAGGCCAAGCAGCAACACCAGTAGCAGCAATAAGTTTGCCGCTACGGGGTTGCGTACAAACCAGGCGATCACACCGCTATCAGTGCTGGCTGACATCGGCCACCTCCTGCTGTTCAACGGCGATCACTGCCATCGTCGGCTGATAACTGGTCAGCGGATGACGCACAATTGCAACGGCGCTATGGGTTAACGCCTCAGGCGGCTGAACATACACAGCGTCATCATCACGACCGATGATATCCGCCGCTAATTTGACCAAATGCTGCTGGCCATCGACGTACCAAATATGTCCCGATGCCGTTAGCACCGACGGTGGTAAACGCCAGACTTGGGGCTGGGTATTACCCTCCAGCTGGGCACTGACAAAAGTGCCGGGATACAAGGCAGGCTGTTGCTGCAACGGCTGCTCCACTTGCAACGTAATGGCACGCTGACGCTGTTCACTGTCAATGTGCTGATCCACCTGAGCCACCCGAGCCTTCCAGCGCTGGCCAGTTTCGATATCCTCAACCCAGGCTTGCCAATCGCCACTCAGCAGCTGCTCGCGACTGGGCAACTGCTGCCATTGCAGCAGCGATAGCGGCACACGAATATAGAGCGAATCACTGCTTAACAACTCACCACTGTGACTACCAGCCGTTAGGTAATCGCCCACGGCAACGCTACGCTCAGTGATGATGGCATCAAATGGGGCGCGAATAACGCTGTTGTGTTGCTGTTGCAGCGCTTGTTGTAAATCCGCTTCGGCTTGCTGCAAACGCGCTTTGGCAGCCTGCAATTGCGGCCCACGCAACACCAACTCGGATTCCGGCTCACCTTGCTGACTGGCATACCATTCTTGTTTTGCCTGCTGACTGGAACGTTGCTCTTCTAGCCAGGCGACCTTGGCATCGGCCAGCTCACGCTGGGCACTGGCGACCTGCGCGGCAAAAGCTGCCGATTCCAGCATCACTAAAGGTGTTCCTGCCGCGACCCATTGGCCCGCTTCGAAGGTTTCGCTGACACGTTCGACGCGCCCTGAGACAGCGCTGGTCAACGCCTGCTGATAACGACTGGTGGCGCTGCCGTAGCCTTGCACCATGATCTTGTGCGCTTGCGCTTCGACCATCATCACGCTGACTTGTGGGCGCGCATCCTGCTCGGCAGGACGATCAGCAGGCTGCTGCGCAGGTGCCAGTTGCACGGCGATCAGTCCGATGGTCACGGCCAGACACAACAGCGCCACGACCAAAGGGCGTAAAGAAAGAAGAGTGCTCATTATGAAACCCCTAGGCCCAAAGCCAGGCCAAGTGTGATGCGATTACTTAAATGCTGATAAATAGCGGTATTGAGCTGTAGCTCGAGATCAAAGGCTTGCTGCTGGGTATTGAGCAGATCGAGAATCGATACTAAGCCGTTGCGATATTTGTATTGATATTGCGCCACCGTGCGCTGGGCACTGGCCAGCGCTTGCTGCAATTGCTGTTGCTGGCGCAGCAGGCTGCGCTCACTTTCGACCGCGTTGTCGACTTCCTGCACCGCCGTCAGCAGTGTGGATTGATAAGCCGCATACAATTCACCCGCTTTGGCTTCGGCGCTGTCGGCTTTGGCCTGGCGTTGGCCGGCATTTAATATCGGCGCCACCAGCTGACCGAGCAACGACCACACCGGATCGCTAAGGCCAAAGTTGCCATCTTGGCCCGTCAGTGCTGCTTCTAGGCTGAGACTGGGCAATAGGTCTTTGTAGGCCACATCAACGTCACTTTCAGCGGCGGCAATAGCGGCATAAGCAGCACGGAGATCCGGGCGTTGCGCCAGGGTTTGCTGCGCCATCTGCGTCAGCACCAGGCCAACTTGTGGAAACGTATCTGGGCTGGCCAGTTCACCGCTGGACGCTCCTAACAGGCGTCGCAAACGATACTGTTGTTGCTTCAACTCAGTTTTATACTGTGCCAACCGCGCCTGACTCTGGGCCAGCTCAGTAGCGACATTATCCAGGTCTTCCAACTCTCCCAGGCCACGACGATAGCGCTGGCGCACAAAGCTTTCATTTTGCTGCAACAGCGCCTGGCGCTGTTGTTCCAACATCCACTGTTTTTGTGCATGCACTATCGCCAGCCAGGCATCCATCACATCGGCTGCCAAGCTGGCACGCCCAGCATCCAGCAGCGCTTGCTGTTGCAGGGCTCTTTGCTCAGCAGCTTCGGCCTGATCGGCCAGCTGCATCCAGATATCCAACTGCCAACTGACCCGTAACGAGGCCGCAGCACTGTCGACCTGCTCACCGGCTTTGTGCTGGCGCTGCAACTGGGCTTCAACTTCTGGCAGTCGTTCGCCCTGACGCTGAGACACACTGGCCAGGGACTGCTGCCATTGCCAATACAGCTGCTGGATGTCTGGGTTTGCATTGAGCGCCTGCTGTACCGCTTGCTGCAATAACGGATCGGTCATTAAGTCAGTCAGTTGCTGTTCAGGCTCAGCAGCTTGTTCAACGGGCAAATCGGGCATGTGCAGGGTCAAGTCCTGGCGATAATCGCCATCGCTGTGCAAAGCGCAGCTGCACAGCAATAAAGCGCTTAGCAGCCCTCCTGGCAAACGTAAAACGGTTGGCAATGTCATGGATGAGTCCAAGGCAATCAGATCGGCCGCGCAGGCTAGCTAAACCCTGGTTATCAATGGGTTAAAAACACGGCCAACAGCGTCGGCCTGCCACAATGACAGTTGATCTTGCCTTGTGATCACTCTGCTGAAGGTAAAATGCCCAAACAGAGACAAGCTCTGCCTGGGCATTGACGGCGGAAATCAGGCTGGCAACACTCCCTAAGCCACCTGAGCGGGCCAAGTACAATATTTATTGCGCGGTGCTGAGATTCACCTGCAAGGTCACACCCTCGTGCTCAAATCCGTCCAACAGTACATAGAACCAACCTGGCATAGGTGCATCGATACGCAGATACTCCTGGTTGCCCTCTTGAGCGGAGCGAAAGGCATAGTGGTTGCTGGTCGGCCACCATGGGGCGGCATAAATATCCACATCTCCTTCACCGTGTCGAGTGCGTATTTCCAAGCGGCTATTGGGCTGTTTAACGTGAATGTAGAAATGTCCGCTGCCTGGTTTAACGCACACCGGCTGGCCAGACTGTAACTCTCCAAAACCGATAGCATCTTGCAGCTCACAACTATCGACCATTGGCAGAGGTACCTCACCAGGCTCACGCAACGCGCTTTCCATCCCTAGCGCTACGCTGACACCGTCGTATCCCTCAGGATGCCCGACCGTCACATAATGGCGCCCCTTATTCAGGGTTAACGACAGTACTTGTTCGGTACCCTCTCCGGTTGAAACAGCAAACGCATTGTCTGGGGTTGCCCAGGTATCCGGATGGAAATACAAACGCGTTTCGCCACTACCATCTCGGCTACTGAGATATACCAAGGTATTGTCTTCAGGGACATTAAAACTGAGGAAGTGCCACTGCCCGGAAATACATTCACCCTGATCAGGTTTTAAACTATCGCCAGAGAATAAGGTATCCCCGTCATGACAATTAGACGGTAAATACAAAGGCACACCTTGATAGTTTTTTGCATTCAGCAGCAGGCCATCGGGATCGCCGTCTTGTCGTTGCGGCAGCCAAGCTTTAAGACACTCAGCGCTTTTGACGCAAGGGTCTGTTAGCGCTTTCATAAAGTTCACTAGGTCATCTATATCTTGCTGCTCTAATAACAGCGGTTGCAGTACCGGTGCTCCGTCTGCGATTTCCCAGTCGATTATGACAGCAGCAGGTTCGGTATTGGCTTCAGCATCGGGGAATAAGTCTTCACAGTTTTCCATCGAGGCAAACTGTGGCTGGCTGCACCAGCCCTTTTCATCAAAATATTGCTTAATAAATGGGCGATAATCATTGTAGTGATGCATGACCTGCTCCAGCGTATCGTAATTGCCGGCGTGACCAAAGGGCCCTGTCACTTCGATATTGAGTAACGTCCCCGAACGGAAACTATAAATATCTGCTTCATCACCGTTGCGATGCATGCGCCCTAGGTCATTGGTTTCTGCACCTGGGGAGCCAGTACCCGGGCCAATTTGCGGAAATGCCAGGCGGTGATAATTAGACTCTTTGGTTTGAGTAAAGGTATCCGTATTATGACACCCAATACACTGAGTCGGCAAAAAGTCCGGCTCTGTTCCACCATCAGAAGGAGGCGGTGGCATAAAGAGATATAAATAAGCTCCACGTTTTTGCGACTCCGTTAATGCATCTTTATCGCCACGAATATAGCTATACCAAGGATTATCAATAAACACCATGGATTGCTGATAAGCTGCGATCGCGCGGGTGATATTGGCAAAAGTCACTACCTCATCGGCTTTATCAGCCTTGCCATAAACGGCTTCAAAATAAGGTAACCATTGGTTGCGGAACAGTTCACCTTGGCCAGCGCCATAGTCACCAATACGCGCTGCTAAATGAGCACGTACCGCATCATTGGATTCATCCGCCATAAAATCAAAGCCACGCATTTCCGAAGCTGTCACTACAGGGAAACGCGCTTGCGCCGACAGTAGGGTATCACCAGCATTAGGGTCGGCTTCGCCAAAGGGAACGTCGGGAGTGCTAATGCCTTTTTCAGGTGCATGCCAGTCAACAAATTCAACTCTGGCATCGCGGAACAAGCTGCGTCGGTAAGCCCATGCATTAAAAATGGTAGGCACATTTCTTGGAACATAAAGCTGCCCTGTGGTGGTTTTCCGCCCGGGTCCTAGCACATTTTCATCTTCAGCTAAGGCACCGACTGGCAATGAAAGGCCATCACCACCGCCTAAATAAGGGTGATGACAACTAGCGCAGGCTACATCTTTATTTCCGCTTAAGGATTTGGAGAAAAATAGCAGCTTGCCGAGACGGGCTTCGGGATCGTCAATAGCCGGTAAGTCTTGCCCAGCTAATGGATCGCCAGTCAAACCATGTTGTTCTATCAACTGCGACAGGGCGCCATCTAAATCATCAGGTATGGGAATAGGTGATGCCTGTGCCTGTGACAGCCACAGACCGGCTAGCAAAACAGAAGTTAACTTGCGCATACTGGCTTTCCTTCTTCTCCAGAACAGCCGTCACTTAAGTGACTGGGACACTTCGCCATTGATACTGCGCAAACGAAGCTCATGAACTGAAAAATGTAGGAAGCCAAGGGTTAACACCGGGTTAACTTCAATATTCACTAATGCTATCTACTGACTGGCTTTGTCCTGATTGTTCAATAGTCCACATTCAACAACAAAACCAAGATAAACAAAAATCAAACTGTTGAAATAAAAATATTATTGTGCGCAGTATTAAAAGGTTAATTTAAGACACCCAACCAGGAAATTAATATGCCAAAAATAGACCGGAGAAAATTTCTCTTAGCCACACCTGCTGCCGCCATCAGCGCACATGCAATGGCAGGAATTGTTGCCACTACCCCATCACAAATCGAGGGGCCCTTCTACCCTGACAAACTACCACTAGACCAAGACAATGACTTGGTATACGAGGATAGATTTGGAATTAAAACCAAGGGCGAAGTCCTGCACTTACACGGTGCAGTATTTAATGAAGCATCAGAGCCAGAACCATCCGTTGTGGTTGAAATATGGCAAGCAGATGCCAATGGCGTTTATATCCATACCGAAACACCCAACAGCGAAGATAGGGATCCTTATTTCCAAGGATTTGGCAAGTGCACTACGGATATTAATGCTCGTTTTATGTTCCGCACCGTCATGCCTGGACTGTACGAAGGAAGAACACAACATATTCACTTAAAGATTAAAAAAGGCCTGAATGAAGTCCTAGTAACTCAAATTTACTTCGCCGCACACGACCGTAACGACGACGATGGTGTATTTAACATGCTATCTGAAGCTGAAAAAGAGAGGCTAACACTTTACCCAGTGCCATTCGATACTCCTTATGGCAAGGCGTATGAGGCCCACCTCCCAGTCGTAATACCTGTTTCAGAAGTCTAGCGCTATGATATTGGAAACAGAACCGTGATTGGATGATTAAAATCTGATAGAAATCAGAGAAATCCCTGGAATAATCGACAGAAACACACCGATTAATTTAAAAAAAGAACGGATATAAAGCAATAAAAATAACGGCCAATCACTAGATGGCCGTTACTCCTATAGCCTAAAAAAGACTATAGATAAGCTTTTGCTTCGTATTTGACTTTTATCGTGCAATCACCCCTACCTTCTTGCGCAAAGACATCACTTTCACCTTCAGCTAGAAGAGTGCCATCAGCCTCATTATAGTCGTAAAAAACATCGATAGACTGTTCATCACTTTCAAATGAAACAACCAGTTTATCTGTCAAAACTCCATCACCTGACAAGGACAAATTTTGTCTAAACCCAGACGTGTCTATTTGGTAGTTATCAGACATATTGATAATATACTGAACAATAGAATCATATTTGGAGTCATCCATGCCAGCCGAACATATTTTCTCAATAACTCTATGCCCTGAAAACAGTTTCTCCCCTGAAGTCATAGCCAACAAATCCCGACTAGGCTCTCGCAACGAGAAGTCAACTTTTGAAGAACCAGAGGACACCAGTCTCAAACGCACATTTTGCAAAGCATCTGCAGGAAGATAAACCCACTGCGAGTCTGCAGCTCCCTCAGACCTCCAATCCGGCACGTCATTGGACTGATTTTCTAAGCCATATGCATACAATGCTGTTTCGGAAGAACTAGAGTCAATTTTAGCCAAAGCCGAACGTCCAGGTTCAGGTTGATATGACATATCAAGTGAATCAGATTTAAGGCTTACACTATGAGAATCACCTAAAATTATAGAATCACCATCCTGCAACGATCCTCCAGAGCCACCGCCACAAGCGGCCAATGTCAATCCTACTGTAGCTATTATTATATTATTCTTCACTATTTAATCCCTTAGTTTTTAATTATTAGCACCATTGATATGAACTCAATAATGGCTCTAGCATGACTATTCTAAATGTGATTCCATTTGAATACTGAGTAGTCACGTACTAGCAATGATACCTACCAGGGGCTATCAACAGAATACTTTTTAACGACATTTTTACCCCTTCATTACAATCCGGAACTAACATTCGACGCTCCCTTTGGCTGGAAAAATCCGTTAACATCGTCTTCTAAATACTGCTTATACTGAGTCGCAGATGAGCGATAGAGCCATACTGAATTATTCATCATCAAAGCTTGATCAGTGCAATGGAGGCTGCGGTCAAAGCCGAGCAATCACCTATTGATAGTTTTTTTACGAACGATGATCTATTAAATGTGCGAACTACTAGGCATGAGTGCCAACACTCCAACCGATTTATGTTTTAGCTTTACCGGCCTAACACGCCGGGGAGGAGAAACGGGCCCTCACAAAGACGGCTGGGGCGTCGCTTTTTATGAAGGCAAAGGCGTGCGCTGTTTTCATGATCCACAACCAAGCGCGTCTTCTCCCATCGCCGAGCTGGTACAGCGCCACCCCATCAAGAGCAACACGGCTATTTGCCATATCAGACAAGCCAACGTGGGCAGCATTCAGCTGGCCAACACCCACCCCTTTGTACGCGAGCTGTGGGGACGCCATTGGGTGTTTGCACATAATGGTCAGCTGCAGGAATTCCATCGTCGGACTGGAATGTATGAGCCCGTCGGTGACACTGACAGTGAAAACATCTTCTGTGACCTAATGAATCAAGTACGCCAGAGTTTGCCTCGCGACGCCATGCCACAACAGCTGGCCAAGACATTAGTAACGCTTGCCGACGGCTATCGCCAACAAGGAGTGTTTAACTGCTTGCTCAGCAACGGCGACTGGCTGTTCAGTTATTGCAGCACCAAGATGGCCTGCATCACCCGCCGTGCCCCATTTGGCCCAGCACACTTGTGTGACGCCGAGGTGAACATTGATTTTGCAGCAGAAACTACGCCCAAAGACATCGTTAGTATCATTGCCACCGAACCATTAACAGACGACGAGCAATGGACTCTATTCCAACCCGGTGACTGGAAATTATGGCAGTTCGGAGAGGTACTCGCCGAAGGTAACAGTCTTTCGGGTCATTGATACCCAGCGTTATAATTTGCTCAAGCTACTCCACCTCGTGCCGATGAATTTCATCTAAGCTGAACAATGCCAAGGTACGAGGACAGCACGCATGAACAACATGAGCATTCGTAAGCAGCTGATGCTAGCCGTCGGTGTCACTATTCTGGTGTTACTGGCGTTAAGCAGTGCATTCAGCTATTACCAGGCCCGCTCCAGCCTGGCACAAGAGATAAGCGAACGGATTCGAATTACCGGTGAAAAGACCAGCAGCTTTGTCAGCAGCTGGATCGACGCCAAAGGCAAGGTAGTGTCTGCGGCAGCGTCTTCCCTGGGCAGCAACTTATCCACTGCTGATGTGGTCGGCCAAGGCCAAAAGGCCGGAGACTTTATGTACCTCTACCTTGGCACCCAAGACGGCGGCATGACCATGCGCCCAGATGACGACTTACCCGCCGGCTACGACCCGCGAGTGCGTCCTTGGTATACCCAAGCCAAACAGGCTGGCCGGCAGATTATTACCCCGCCCTATGTCGATGCCAGCACAGGTACCATGGTGATTACCTTTGCCGAACCAACTCGAAATGGCGTACTAGCCGGAGATGTTGCCCTTACCGCTGTGGTGCAGCAGGTGCTCAATATCGATCTTGGCGAAAATGGCTACGCCGCTCTACTGAATGCTGAGCAAAAGTTTATGGTTCATCCGGATGAAAAACTGTTGGATAAACCCGTCAGTAGCCTAATGTCCGCCACCGGGAAACTGCGCTCTGGTAGTGTGGTATCGGCAGACTTTGGCGGCCACCACAGCTTGCTTGGCCTTTATCCCATTGATGGCACTGACTGGCAGGTTTTGCTGGTGGCACCAGAAAAAGAAGCCTATGCCAGCCTGGATTCACTGCGCTGGTCGAGCTGGGTAACTGGCATTATGACCATCATCATCGTCACCCTGATTACTGGGGTGATTATCTCACGGCTATTGCGGCCATTGGCGAACCTGAGTGTCGCCATGTCCGATATAGCTCAAGGCGAAGCAGACCTGACCAAACGCCTTGAGGTGGTGCGCAACGATGAAATTGGTGCTCTCAGCAACGCCTTTAATATTTTTGTTAGCTCGATTCACGATCTGGTGTCGCAAAGCATGGATTCATCCCGCCAACTCGATAGCCTATCAAGCTCTGCACGCACCAATGCCGAGGAAAATAATCAGGCGGTACAGGTACAGCAAAGCGAAATTAGCCAAGTGGCGGTGGCAGTGAATGAGCTGTCTTCAACCTCATCTGAGGTCGCCTCTAACGCATCAGATACGGCCGGAGCTGCACAAAATGCAACATCAGAAGGCCAGTCAGGCATGGTTAATGCCGAAGAAAACAAACGCCGTATGAGCCGCCTCACCAGTCAGATTGACGATGCAACCGGCGTCATCACTCAGCTGGATGAGCAAGCACAGCAAATCACCGGAATTCTTGCCACCATTCAGGGCATTGCCGAACAAACCAATTTGCTGGCGTTAAACGCGGCCATCGAGGCTGCCAGGGCGGGCGAGCAAGGGCGTGGTTTTGCAGTGGTCGCTGACGAAGTCCGCACCTTGTCGCAACGTACCCACGAAGCCACCGGCGAAATTCAGGAAATGATTGATAACCTCAAACAGCACAGCCAAAGCGCTGTGAGCATTATGCAAACCAGCAAAGAGCTAACGGATGAAACCGCTGACAGTGCTGCTCAGGTCACTCAAAGCCTGACCGCTATTGCCGATGCATTAGGTGACATATCAGAGCGCTCACAAAATATTGCCAACGCATCGCGTGAACAGCATGCTGCCACAGAAGAAATCAGTCGCATTGCCACTGCCATTCAAACCGCCTCGGATGACCTGGCTGGCAACGTCGCTGAGGCGATGAATCAATCTGGACAGCTGCATAGCCTAAGCACCAGCATTGCAGGCAACCTGTCGCGCTTTAGAGTTTAAATCAACCCCTGATCGATAGCCCGCAGCACCGCTTGAGTGCGGTCGCGGGCGCTGAGTTTTTCCAGTATCGCCGACACCTGGTTTCTTACCGTTCCCGGCGCCCGATGCAATGCTCGGGCAATTTCTTGATTGCTATGGCCAGCAGCGACCAATCGCAAAACCCGGACTTCTGCTGCTGTTAAATTCACCTGAACTGGCAGCACCTCAGGCTGACGGCTCTGATAACGCTGAATACGCTGCGTCAGAGCTGGTTGCAGCCATTCACCACCGCCATTCAACGCATCAATTGCGGCTAATAACTCATCCAAGCCAACATCTTTACGCAGATAGCCCTTAGCGCCATATTCGATGCATTGATGCACCAGCTCATGATCGTCAAAGGTCGTCAGTACCAGTACTGGTGTGTTGTTGCGCTGCTGATGCATGCTCTCCAGCACCTCAGTGCCCGACATCACCGGCATACGGATATCCAATAGCACCACATCTGGGCTAAAGGTCTGAATTGCCTCTAAACCCGCCCGACCATCCTCGGCCGTAGCCACCACCTGATAGCCTGGACGTAACTCCAGCAAGGTGCGAATTCCATCTCTCACCAGCTGCTGATCTTCGATTAATACAATGTTGATCACACTACTAACCCATTGCCTAGCGGCAGTTCAATATCGATCTGCAAACCCAAGGTACCTGGCTGATAACTCAAGTTCCCCCCCACAGCCAACACTCGTTCTTGCATGCCTGTTAGCCCGTTACCTGGCTGTGGCATTGAGTGACAGCCACCGTTATCAACAATATGCAAATGAACTTGCTCACCACGACGCCACAGCTTTACCACAGCCCGCTCAGCTCTGCTATGACGCACGCTATTGGTCAGAGCTTCCTGCACACAGCGCAACAGGGTTTCCGCTTGCTGCACATCGTCTACGGTCAAATCACTTTCAATTTGCAGCCACACTTTAGGGCGCGCCAAGCTAGACACGAGCGTCTGCAACGCGCTATGCAGATCAATTCCGCGATGCTGGCGAAACGTCGATACCGTATCACGCAGCTCACTTAATAGCAGATGCGCTATCACTCCAGCTCGCTCCAAGGCCAAATCGTGTTGCTCGCCCTCGGTATGACGAGCTATTTCCAACTGCAAACTCAGCGCCGCTAAATGATGGCCAGACAAATCATGCAGTTCCCGGGCGATACGTAAACGCTCATCGCGTTTGCTAGTTGAAGCCAATAATTGTTGCGTCAGGGTCAATTCAGTTACCAACCGCGACGCCTGCTCTCGCGCTTGCTGCTCCGACTCCAGCGTAGTGCTTAAATAAACAACCAATAAATTAAATAACGTATACAAGCCCATATTGATTAAAGCGTAGGGCCATTGCAGCACCAGCTGGTGATACAGACCAATCACAAGTGGCGGCACAACGGCCGCCAGTAAGCTGAATTTAAGAGAATAATAACGCGGCAACTGGCCAACCAACATGATCCATAAAATGCCGCAAATGCCTGGCGTGAAAATCAGCATCAAAACCACAGCCACAGCAGCCGATATCCACAGGCTTAGCGGTGGTGTCGGACGCTTTTTAACCTTAGGCAAACGCGCGTGAAGATTGGTACTTAAACTGACCATAAACAGAAGTGTGCACAGCGTAAGCCAGATAGGGTCAGCGGCAACAACGGCCACCTCTGGCATATCCGTCGTCCACAAGTACATAAGCAACACACTGATGGTCGTTACGGTCAGTGCCGCCAGAACAAAGTCAATCCACTTCAAGAATATGTCGCGCTGTTTGGCCGAATCCATTGCTACTGTGCCGTAAAAACAGGGTGGTCAGAATAGGGCAAATGTCATCTGCTGTCGTGACATTTGCCACATGAAGTCAGTCGCTGGGTTCGGCCATGATGACTTCAGCATAGTTAACTGGGTGTTCTTATGAAACGGTTCTGGCTTGTACCACTGGCACTTATATCAACCCTATCGGCCGTTGCTGACCAGCACTGGCGTTATGAACTGGGCGGTGCCAGTTTGGTGCGCAAAGCTCCCTGGTATGAACAATCCACGCAACAACGTAATGTACCTATGTTCAGTGCACGTTACGGCGGCTGGCACATAGGCACAGGCAACAGTCTGATTAGTTATCACTGGCAGTGGTCTCAGCTTGATTTACACTCCGGCGTTGGACTGCGCGATGAAAGTGTCAACAGCGAAGTCTGGGGTGATGCCGACGATAAACGCTACCGGGGTTTTGATGGTGGAGGGCTAGAGGCGACGGCCAATGTCGGTCTCACCTGGCACTACTTAGACATCGATATCGCTCAGGATATATCGGGTCAATCCAATGGCACCACCATTGATACGAACCTAACGATGCCACTATTTTATTGGCCCGGACGCTTTACTCCTAAAGCCCAATGGATGTTGGGAGGACGCTGGTTAAGCCAATCCTATAGCCAAAGTGTTTATGGTGTCGACCAACAAGATGCCACCGATATCCTGACAACCTACCAGAGCAAAGATGCCATCAACCCCATGCTAGGGTTAAAAATCATGTGGCCTTTCAGCAGCACCTGGCAAATGCGTTTTAAATATCACGCTGAGTGGCTGGATCAGGTTTTGCAAGACAGTCCTTTGGTGGAGCGCAATGTGCAACACAGTGCTTTTTTAACCTTTGCTTATCTCGGCCTATAAAATAGGCACTTGAAGAGCGCTCATATATAGTGAGCAATAAAGCAACTAACCCGTTTTGTTAATGGGTTTACTTCTTTTATTTTTACCGCCCGACGACTTCGATCGAGTATAACTCGCACGGCGTTTGCTGCTCGATTTGGATGCCGATTTCGGCACCTTTTGAAACTGACTGCTATCCATGGCGACCGTCTCGGCAATGAGCTGCCGCAAGCGTTGCTGCAGAGGCTGCATAAATGCTTGGTAATTTAGCTGCTGCTGACTAATTTCATTTAGCTGTCGCTCCCAATCAGCCGTGGTGTCCGGTAAGGTGGTGCTCGGCGGCAATGCCTCAATCAGTGCAGCCCCGAGCGCCGTCGCCTTGATACTTTTTCCTTGCCGCTGAATAAACCCACGCTTAAACAATAATTCAATAATGCCTGCCCGGGTGGCTTCAGTACCCAAACCGTCGGTATCACGCAATATCTTACGCAATTCAGGATCTGTCACATAGCGAGCAATACCGGTCATGGCGGCCAATAAACTGGCATCGGTAAAGGCTTTAGGCGGCTGCGTATGTTTTTCTTCCAACACAGGCTCACCACTCCATAAGCCCTGCCCAACTTTAAGTTCGGGCAAGGGATTTTCTTTTTGTTCACTGTCATCGCCATTAGGCAAAAGCACTTTCCAACCGCTATCGCTAGTACTGCGACCGCTGGCGCTAAAGCGGCCACCAGCAATAATGAGTTCCACCCGGCGTTGTTGATAGTGCCAGGCCGGATAGAACTGCATCAGATATTGCCGGGCGATGAGTCGATAAAGGCGTTGTTCGTTGTTGCTCAGACGCTGGGCCGACAACGCCTTCTGAGTCGGAATAATGGCATGGTGAGCGCCCACCTTTGCATCATTCCAGGCAGCCGAACGCAGCTGCCAATCCGCATTGTTGCAGGCCGCCGCCAGCTCGGGGCTAACCGTTGCAATAGCTGTTGCTAGCGCCTGGCGATCCTGCCAGTGTGCCACCGGCAAATAACGACAATCCGAGCGAGGATAGGTGATCAACTGATGCTTTTCATACAGACTTTGGCAAGTGTCTAACACCTGTTGAGCCGACATGGCCAAGGCCTTGGCGGCATCTACCTGCAAGCTCGATAAGTTGTAGGGCAAAGGCGGCGCTTGACGTTTATTTTGCTGATCAAAACGACAGACTTCAGCAGGCTGCTGGCGAATTCGCTCGGCCACATTGTGTGACAACTTAGGGTTCAATACTCGCCCTTCCTCGTCTTGGTGGGCGACACAGGCTTCGCTCGGTTGCCAGTCGGCATAAAAAAGAACAGGGGTGTCCGGCGCTGCTTGAATCGCTGCCCGTACCGGGTAATAAGGGCGGCTAACAAATTCGGAAATCTCTTTATCTCGACGTACCACCAGCCCCAGTAACGGTGTTTGCACTCGACCCACAGACAGTACCTGGCCAACACCCGCCTGCTGCCCCTTAATGGTGGAGGCGCGGGTTAAATTAATGCCGTATAACCAGTCAGCACGACTGCGAGCCAAAGCCGACACAGACAAGGGCAAAAAATCGCGATTAGGGCGCAGCTGGTTTAGCGCATTTTTCACCGCAGCTGGATTTAGATCCGAGATTAATAAACGTTGCATGCCACGCTTTTTTGCATCACTGACCTTCAGGTAATCGACCACCTCGTCCACCAGCAACTGCCCTTCGCGATCGGGGTCACCGGCATGCACCAGCTGCTGCGCTTGTTTTACCCAGCGGCGTAAGACCGACAACTGCTTGCGAGTTGAAGCTTTTGGCTGTAATTGCCAGACATCAGGTACGATCGGCAACAGGTCCAGTCGCCACTGCTTAAATGCTGGGTTGTAGGCATCGGGCTCAGCTTGCTCAAGCAAATGACCAATGCACCAACTGACCACATCGCCATTGCCCACCTGAATAAAGCCATCACCCTTTTGATGAGGCTTGGGCATCACAGCAGCAATAGCACGTCCTAGACTGGGCTTTTCGGCAATGAATAGACGCATAACACGGACACAACTATGTATATCCGTACAGTATAATAAAAAAATGCCCCAGCTGTAAGCTAGGGCGATAACGGTGCTGCTTTAGTCGTCAGTGGCGAGCCACCAACGGTCACTGGCATCGATCGGTGAAGTGAGGGTATCGAGAAAACGCAGCAGCTGTTGCTGCTCTTCTTCCGTCAGATTTAACGGCACTATATCGAAGTGCGGCCGGCTCGGGTGCTGCTCTCGATCATAAAATGGTGGTGTGGGCTTATTATAATGTGCAATTACTTCAATCAAGCTGGCTAGCTGGCCAGACTGCATATATGGCGCCGTTTTTGCCACATTGCGCAAACTCGGGGTTTTGAAAGCCCCGACCAACTCAGGCCCCTGACGTTTAAGAAATTGCATTTCTTCGCATTGCGAAGGATTGGCGTCGCTGTAAGGCGACAAGCAAGTGAACTCATTTTTCTGCAAGCTCGTTACACCTTCAAAGCGTCCCATATCCACCTGTTTTTGGTTCGGCTCAGGCGCACCAATATTGTGAAACTCAAAGTTGGTAAATAACGGTCCGTTATGACAACTGGCACAGTTGCCTTTGCCCATAAACAGTCGCATGCCGCTAACTTCGTCTGCCGTCATCAGACGTGTCAATTGCTGCTTATCTTGGCCTTGCTGTAAGGCCGTAACAAAGCGATCAAAGGGCGCAGGCTGCAACTGGATCTGGCGCTGATAGGCCATCAAAGCTTTGCCTATATTGGCAAACACCTGATTGACCACCTGCTGCTGCTGATGTGAAAGCTGATTCCAGCGCTGCCGCGCTTCAGAATCCTGCCGTGGACTCGCGGGTTGCTCCGGTAGGGTTTTTATTAAAGCGATATTCAGCGGCGCAAATAAAGCATCATAGGCTTGGTGATAATGGCTTGCGACATATTGCACAGCCTGACTGCGGGCAATGCCGTGCTCATTGATATCCTCTAATGGAGACAGGGCCTGTGCCCATAAACTGTCCGCTCGCCCATCCCAGAACTGCCATGGCCCATACTGAGATGTGGCGATGGAAGGCGCATTACGACGTACCTGCCCCAAGCCCACCGAACGTTGCAGACCGTCAGTAAAATACTGCTCAGGCTGATGACAGCTTGCACAGGATACTTGGCCATTGCGACTTAATCCTGGATCAAAAAACAGCTCTCGCCCTAACTGAGCCGCTGCCGCATCATCTGCTAGCCGGTTGCCAAAGGCTGAGGGAGGTGGTGGTAACTGGCTCAAATGGAACTGTGACAAAAACCGTATGTCGGCTTCGGTAAAATCGTAAACGGACTCTGCTTGAACCGACAATATTGCAATCGACCACAGGCATACGCCCAGGAATGTCTGACAAATCAAACGACTGATGGTATTCATATTACAACACCAAATTAAATACCAAAGAGTCACTATTATTCTGATGCTCAATATCAAACTGCATCACCCACCAGCCTGTCATTTGAAACTTAACGCCATCCACAAGATATTCGCCAGGCGATAATTCTTTGGTAATTTTTGGCTGAGTGGGAAGGCCATGTACATGACCCGGCATATGACCATCGATATTAATTTTTGCACCGGTAACGGGTTTTCCTTGGGCATCAGACACCAGCAACCGCCACTGATGGATTTTATTTAGGGGAACATCCGCTGCCGGCTGAGTTAAGGGCTCAGCATGAGCAAAAAAAGTTAAATTTCTTGAGCGCTGAAAGGTCGACACATCGAGATCCGCAGGGGCATTTTGACCGCTCAGAGCCGGTACTTTCATACTCATGCCCGACTTGCTATCGGTATCAGCACCGTCCGTCATTTGACCTAACATGGAGGGGTGTACGCTGCGAATTTGCGCATTGTGTGCCATCACAGGATGTTCACGCGAGGCCAATTTCATCGGCCCATGCAAGTGGACCTTGTCACTCCAAGAAGCTGTAAAACCTAGCTTGATCAACGCCATAGCCTGCTGTTCAAGGATACTGCTGCGCTGTCTTAACATACGGCCATGCTGCTGCCAGTTCTGCCTCTGTTCATTCAGCGTATTCACCATGGTTGTAAAGCTGGCTTCACTGCCGCTGCCTTGTACTTTTCTTTGCTCAACACGTAACTTTTTTATATCTCCCAGCAGTTTATTACTGCGTTTTAGCACTTCGATGGATTCCAATTCCAGCACTTTTGATTCCTGCAAAATGGCATTTGCATGAGCAACAAGTTCAATGGGATTTTTATGCTCAGCATGACACAAGCCTACTAATGAAAACCCCAATGATATAACAGCAAAAAGCTTTAACGGCTTAATCATTTTTCTACTCCCAACTTCACCTGTCGTGAAGAGCGGCAGCGACAAAGAACATCGCTGCCTGATGGATTTATTGTTATTTAGAACTGCAATGCCCAGGAATTCAGCGTGCCTGAATCCTGGTTAACTAAATCCTTGACGTTAAGAGTCCATTTACCAGCAGGGTTAATATCACTTAAATCAAGTTCATAGGTTTTATTGATGTCATTATCAGAGCCACCCTTACGATCATGTAAGGTACTGGTGCTGCCATCTGGGTGCTGCAGTTCTACCACCAGATCGCCGATGTAGCTATGACTGATATTAACAATCACGCTGACCGAACTGGCACTGTCAGTTCGATCAACGTTGATCTCACTGCTGATGCCGGTAGTGTTGTTGTCTGGAATCGCGACTGGATTATTATTCTCGTACCGGTCACCTGGGGTAGTGCCGCCATCGACAATAGTCACGGTGTAATCTTCCACCTCTCCATAATCAAACGAACCACACGCATCAGGGGCGTTTTGATAACGCATCACCACGCGCATGCGTGTGTCACCAACTTTGGCACTGGCTGGAATAGTAAGTTTACCAGTGACAGAACCGCTAGATGCTGCGGAAGAAAAGACTTGCTCACCTTCATCGCTGAAATCACCATCCTGATTCAGATCGACCCAGATTTTCCACACTTCGTTATAGCTACTGTTGCTGAACCCTGGCGTCAGAGTGACTGCCGTTTCACCACCAGCCAACTCTATTTTTTTGCTGGTGAAGTCTGAATATCCCGCACCGACCGAGGCGTTAACAAAGTCTCCCACTTCCACCTTAGCTACCCACTCGTAACTGGCGTTGTTACCTTTTGCGCTGCAGTACTCAACTTGGCCAGGCTGATTAATCGCCTCCCAGTCTGGTGTTAAAGTAAAGAGTCCATTGCCAATATCACTGGTGATCACATTGCCACTGGCAAAATAAATGTAGTTACTCCAGGTGCCAGAAAACTGGGCGCTATTGGAATTTGGAATAGTGTCAAAATAAGCCACTTCCGTCAGGCTACCCGATGCGATTTGTTCTGTATCTAGAATACGTAAACCAGCCCGGTAGTTTGACTCAAATACGTAGCCGTTTAGGGTATACAGATTGTGATCAATAGCGGCCGTTGGACCAACATAGCGCCCTAACTCAACCGGATTATCAAGATCACTAACATCGTAGATATAAGAGGTCGTGTTATGACCATTACGCTGCTCATCTAACTCATCATTCATGATCAGCAAGGCATGATCATCATCCAAGAACCAGCCCTGATGGGTATATTGTGAGCCTTGATAGGGTGTACGTGATATTTGCTGTGGATTCGATTTGGTCGTCACGTCGACAATGGTAATGGTGTCTTCATTATAGGCCGCACACACTTCACGATTTTGATAGTCGCTATCCGGGCCGTTATAAACGACACATTGTGCATCGTGGGTATAGCCGTCACTGGAAAAACAACCTGCGTAAGCAGGATTCACTGGATCAGAAACATCCACCATATATAGACCGCCGCTGCATTGGTTACTGCCAACGATATAGGCGTAACCTGTTGCTTCATTAATGGCAATATTGTGAGCATTGCCGAAGCCACTCATATGCTTAGTTTCGGTCAAAGTGCTGCCCGGTGTGGTATTGCGCAGACTGGTTAAATCAAATACCTGTAAGCCGTGGCTACGATTGGCATTACCGTCGGCAACAATAAAAGCATGATCGTTATAGGTTTTAATATCACGCCAAGCAGCGCTACCGCCATTATGAGAAGGCAAAAAACCCAAATAAACAGGCTGGGTGGCATTAGTCACATCGACAAAGGAAGTACCGTTAGTACGACCGACAATGGCAATTTCTGCGCCTGTTTGCGGATCAGTCCAGCCCCATATGTCGTTTAGTTCTGAGCCACTCCCTCCCATACTATTTTTGGATAAGAAGGATTGTAAATCTATGTTCTTACATGGATATCCACCGGCACTGCCATTTTCGCAACGTGTCACGGCAGCGGTTTCCGCATTACCAGCAGTTAAGCGGTCAGAGCCTTGCAGTCCCTCACCACCATTGCTGGCATCATATTTAAAGCCATCAGGGAACATAGCACTATGCCCCTGTACATTAACGGATGCACACAGCGCGCTTGTGGCGACCAGTGCAAGTAGAGATGATGTTTTCATCATGATTAGAACCCTTTTGATAGACCTTTATGTTGGTCCACTGGAGCAGCTGGCCTTGCCATCCGGCGTGGCGACATACTGCGGTTACCACCCTCCTCCGTGGATGCCCAAGGCTGGTCATACCAAGGGCATCGATTAGCATGATCGATAGCTAGAAAAGTAAAAAATTCCTCTTCCTCTCTGCCGCGAAAATTAATACCATCGCCCGATGACTGACCTAATTTAATGCACGGACCTTTTCTGTTGCACCAATAAAGGGACAACAAAGTCACCAACGATAAATAACCAAATGTAGACCCAATAATAAAAATCGTTAATAATCATTAGACAATCAAGATCAGGTCTAGAAACACCTGCACAATCATCTAAGCTTCGACACTAAAAACCACTCCTAAAGAATATTTTCCTGAAAAAGTTAATAAATAGAAAATCACCTACTGTAAAGCGCAACATCGACAGAAGATAAATTCGAAATAGCACCACTTTCGAAAAAGGCTCAGATAATCCATTCATTTGCGTGCCTGACTGTGATTCCCTGATTAAGTTTTTTCACAGCCATCTCGTTACAGGATCGGATTATCGATATGAGAAAATATTTACACCCCGGCATGGCAACTGCACTCGCCATGGCTATCTCTTCACAAGCCTCTGCTATCAGCCTGGATTCGCCAAGCAATTTGTTAGATCGCTATTGGAGCCCCGATCGACTAGGCATGTTTGAATGCCAATTTGGTGTATTAAACAGCACACCCCTTGGCTTACCACGCTGCGTTCAGGCCAGTAATATTCAATATCACTTGGAAATGCTGTATGGCATTGCTGAAGCCAACGACGGCAATCGCGCTGCAGGTATGCCTGGCTATACCGCGTCACTGGAGTACATTCAGCAAACCTTGGAAAGTGTTGGTTACAGCGTCGAGCTAAAGCCCTTCCCGTTTAATATGTATTACGTGGTGGGTGATGGCGTGCTTTCGGCCACTCTGCCTGATCCAGTGTCTTATGTTTTTGACCAGGATTTCACCTATCTGTCGCAAACCGATGGCGGCGATGTCACCGCTCCTGTGAGCGCGGTTGATCTGCAGTTAGGTGATGGCAACACCTCCACCAGTGGCTGCGAAATGGACGATTTCAACGGCTTCACCAAAGGCCATATTGCGCTAGTACAGCGTGGTAGCTGTGCGTTCCAGACCAAAGCGGAAAATGCCGCTGCCGCAGGTGCGGCTGGTATCGTGATCTTCAACCAGGGTGATACCGACGATCGCAAGGGGCTGACTGGTGCCACCTTGGGCGACGATTATTCTGGCGGTATTCCGGCAATGTTCGCCACCTACGACAATGGCGTTACTTGGTCACAAACCAAGGGGCTGGAACTTCGGCTAAAAGCCGATGTGGTGCGCGAGAATGTTGACTCTTACAACTTGGTCGCTGAAACCAAGCGCGGCAACCCAGACAATATCGTCATGGCAGGAGCGCATTTGGACTCAGTGTATGAAGGCGCCGGTATTAACGATAACGGCTCTGGCAGTGCAGCTCTGCTGGAAATGGCTGTGCAAATGAGCAAAGCCTTCCCGCGCAACAAAGTCCGGTTTGCTTGGTGGGGTGCTGAAGAAGCCGGCCTAGTAGGCTCGACTGAATACGTTAAGTCCCTATCAGCGGAAGAAAAAGCCAAGATCAAGGTGTACCTCAACTACGACATGATCGGCTCCACTAACTTTGGCAACTTTATTTACGACGGTGATGGCTCAGACTTCGACCTGCAAGGCCCTCCGGGTTCTGCTGCAACGGAGAAACTGTTTGAGAAATACTTCCAGCTACGTGGCTTAGAAGCGGAAGGTTCAGAGATCAGCTTCCGCTCGGATTACGCTCAATTCTTCGAAGAAGGCATCGCATTTGGTGGCCTATTCACTGGTGCTGAAGGTGTTAAAACAGAAGAGCAAGCGGCGAAATTCGGCGGCGAAGCCGGCGTATCTTACGACCCTTGTTATCACGATGCCTGTGACAACTTGCTCAATATCAATGAGCAGGCACTGGAGATTAACGCCGACGCCAGCGCCTTTGTGACCAGCTGGTTGTCGTTATCAACCCGGGTAATCGATGATGAAATCGCCGCCAGCAAAGACTCGCAAGGCGACAAGATGACGATCCACAGCTACCAGCACGGTTACGACAAAACTCACTGGGGTAAGCACTGGATCAAATAAGCATGGCTCGATGGTAGTCCTTTTGGGGCGCTTAGCGCCCCCTTTTTTTGCCCTTCACTTTAAACCTGCTCCCCTCAGATAATTGCGCAATCCTGTACAAGCCGACCTGAGCTGGCACTTTATAGTACTCTGTGTACTAGTCGTCAGGACGTGCCGCCATGACCCAAGCCACAGCACATAGCGAATTTGCTCACTATCACCACAGCGACATGCTCGGTGGCCTGGAGCTATTGCGCGCCCGTTACCAAACCCGCACCTTTGGCAAGCACAGCCACGAGGGCTTTACCATTGGCGTCATTGAAGAAGGTGCACAAAGCTTTTATCGCAGTGGCAGTCAGCACATTGCTCCCACCGGCACCATCATTCTGGTCAATGCCGACGACATACATGATGGTCATGCTGAAACCCATGGCGGCTGGGCCTATCAGGCGCTATACCCGTTACCGCAACAACTCGGCGAACTCACCCTAGCCATGACCGAAGGGCGCGAATCTACCCCTTATTTCCCGCTACCCGTGGTGTTCGACCCACAACTCGCCAATGCCCTTAGAACAGCCTTACAGGCCAGTAGCGATCCCTATTGCAGTCGGCTACAGCGTGAAACATGGATGCTGCAGGCACTGCAGCAGTTGATCAGTCGCCATGCTCGCAGCCGACCTCAAGTAGCCAAACGCGGCCGCGCGTTAAGCCAGTTACTGCGGGTGAAAGACTTTCTCGATCAGCATCCCTGTGCCGATGTATCCCTGCAGGAACTAGCACAATTAGCGGCATTAAGCCCTTACCATATGGCTCGCGCTTTTAAGCAGCAGTTTGGTTTACCGCCCCATGCTTATCAGGTGCAAGTGCGTTTGCGTCGCGCCAAACAATTGCTGCGCCAGGGGCTGCCCAGCACCCAGGTGGCGCAAGAATGCGGTTTTCACGATCAAAGCCATCTGCACCGTCATTTTGTACGTGCCATGGGAGCTACACCCGGGCAGTACCAGTCTTGCGTACTCTAATCAGCGACTTTCTAGGAGTAACAGAATGTCCACACGAACCTCATGGCTGCGCGGCCTTGTTGCCATGATGCCATTAAATTTGGCGGTCTTACCCTGGGGGGTATTGGCCGGGTCTTACGCCATAGATTCAGGCTTTAGCGCCTGGCAGGCTCAGGCCATGTCGGTATTTGTCTTCGCAGGTTCTGCCCAGATTGTTTCCACCGGCATGCTGGCCGCTGGCAGCGGCTTAGTGGTGCTGTTGTTAACCGTGGCACTAATTACCGCCCGTCACTTGCTGTATGCCCTGACCTTACGCCAGCAATTACAGCCGTTACCGGCACGCTGGCGCTATAGCCTAGGCTTTTTATTAACCGATGAGCTGTTTGTATTAAGCGCCAACAAAACCCCTTTCGACCGTCACTACGCATTAGCGGCAGGGCTGTCGTTTTATCTGTGCTGGAATCTGTCGACAGCACTGGGCATTATTGCCGGCCAATCTATCAGCAACCTAGATGAGCTCGGGCTCGACTTTGCCGTCGCCTCGACTTTTATTGCGTTATCCATTCCGGCAATACGAACGTCAGCCAGCTTTACCACTGTTGTTGTCGCACTGGTGTTGTCAGTAGCGCTGACTTACTGGCAACTGCCCGCCGCGTTACTAATCAGCGTACTGATCGCCATGGCTGCCGGTTACCTAGTACAAAAAACACAAGGCACACAATCTCAGGCGGAGGCACAGGGATGATCGAGTTGAGTATTATTGCTATGGCGCTTTTGGTGTTTGCCAGTCGTTATGTACTGATATCCCCAGTCATCAATTTCAAGCTTAGCAGTGAGTTTCAGCAGTTTATGAGTCACTGTGCTCCCGCCGTGTTAACCGCCATTTGGGCACCCCTGGTATTTATTAAGCAGCAGGAGTTAGCCCTGTCGTATCAAAACCCTTATCTGATCGGCGCCATTACCGCCATCCTATTGGCGTTAATCACACGGCGAGTATTAATGACTAGTTTGATAAGCATGCTGGTCTTTGCGCTACTGACACACGGCCCTGATAAACTGCCAAATATCATGCAATGGCTCACCTGATTCGATTGATCAGGCAATCAAACAAAGCTGGCACTCACTTATTTGATTGCCGTTGACACGCTGTCATTATCTGCGGCGTTATCCTAGCGGCGCATTTCGGATTCTATCCTCTATGCTGCCGCCTAGAATGGTTTTAATGACGTACTGTGCCTGAGGGTCTTGGAACTGCTGTAGATAAAAGCTGATATGATAACAACCGGCATGGACTTCTAATTCTTGCTGATGGTTATCACTAAACAAGCCTGGCCATTCTCCACCCTGGTATGACACATAAAAGAACGTCATATAGGTTTCTAAACGATTATAAGCCGTATTTTTCCACGAAGGACCCATTCCCACGGCAATAAATTCATTATTGCTGCGCCAATTATTATTCCAAAAGTTCATGCAATCCGTTGCACCATCGCTTTGCTGGCCAGCATTTAGCAGTCGAATAAGTGCTTGCAACTGGTCATCGGAAAAATTGGGAATATAAGCTTGCATGATTTCTCGAAGTTTTTCTGCCACATTCACCGGCGGATAAAACTCTCGGTGTATGCTGCTACCATCGATATTTCCCATCAACCATGGAAAACCTAAGCTATTAATGGAATCTCGTACCGAATCCCACCAAACATCGGTGCGATAAGTTGATGGGTCGTTGACGTCTGCATGGCGTAAGTTGACAAATTCAACGGCCTTTTGATAGATGGCCGCCTGGGTAGAGATAGTGGCTACTTGCTCATCTAACGTTAAGTTATCAGCAAAGCTGAGTACGTTCAGCCCACTTGAAATAGTGCTCATAATATCGCTCCAGATATAAATAAGGGAGCAAGCGCTCCCTTATTATGACACGTTAACCCAGAGGGGCTGAGTTGACATTGTCCAGCCAAGGCTGCATACGATTTTCAACCGTGGACTTTCTCATGTCCCAGATCGATGGATAGAACTTGATACCAATAGAGCTCACGATCAGTTGGAAGTCTTCATAATGGCTTTGCACAAACAAACTACGCCAGTCTTCCTGGGTGTAGCTCATAAAGGTATAAGCAAAGGACATTTCGCAACGGCCATTGGTGTCACGAACAATAGGACTGAAAGAAACTTTGCTTTGCTCGTGGTGCTCGTATTTATGGTTCCAGAAGAAGGTAGCAACATTCTCCACGCCTACATTTTGCGTAGACTGCATAATCTCAGCCAATGCACTCATTTTTTGAGCGGCTTCGGTGCCTAATGCCACCTGAATAACGGTGGAGATAATCTGCGCCAGATTAATTTCGCCAGAATGCAGTTCTTTGTTGTAGTTTTCATAAGTGCGGTAGTAAGGCACCACCCAAGGTGTGTATTGGGTTATTGCTTGCAAGGTATAACCCCAATACTCGAGCGAATTGACACGCTCTGGGTCTGCTAGCATCGCCGTTGTCCAACCATGCTGTTTGGCGATACCGATAGTAACGTGCTGCACCCACAAAGCGGTAATAGCCGTCATATTCTTCTCATCAGAGCTTAAGCCGCCAGAAGTAATCAGCTGCCCAGTAACGGCGGTCACATTATCAACATGACCCGACGCCTCTTGAATGATATTTTTGGGAATCTCGTTATAAATACTAATATCAAGATCATTGTGTAGATTCAGAGTTTCGCGCCTGGTAGGAACAAAGCCAGCGGTGCGGAAATATTCTTCAGTTAAGCTCATGTGCGTTTCTTCCAAGTTTGTTGGTTTATGAAGGTACTCTGAGAAATCTCTGATTCCCCAATCAGGCCAACATAACAGGCACACAACAGCCAATTTTTACAGTGACATTCTAATTCATGCATTAGTATTGAAGCATCAATAAAAACCCAACTTTATTATCGGTTTTTAAATTCTATCGCGTACGCAAAAACACCGAGGAAAAAATCGAAACAACCAAGAAATCGACACCATCAGACTCAGGAAAATTTCTAATACAAAAAAACCAAGATCCACCATAACAAAAACCATTATCACACTCGATCAACCAATTTAGCTTATAAAAATCATCAGCTGAGAACCCTCGCTTATCTGTGTAAATAAGCAAATAGATGGGGCATTCAATGATGAGCTAGCGTATCCATCCGAATCAACAACCAGCGCTCGCTAGTGATTCTCACCCCAAAAGAAGTTCTTGTGGTGCATCCAGTCCATACAACTAAGTTGATAAACCGAGATAGCAATAGTAAGCCTCGCCAGTCCTACAACAGGATATAATCATGAATTTTCAGAATTATCCGCAAAAACAAAGAGTTAGATGGCTTTCTATCGAGATCAAAAGGAACCCATTTTTCTTACCTGCAGAAGCTGACAGGCGAGACAGCCAAAAAATAAAAAAACATTGGACTTTAGTGAATGATCTACGTATGGTGGATTCAGCTAGAGAAAAGACTTCAATTTATATCCTTCACTTCGCTGTTTTACTCGTAATACACCGTCCTGCAGTTTCTAAGTTCCAGCCTATATTTCTAAGCGTTTCCGCCCGCAGGGCACTTTATTGTTAAAACTCAGGATATCTATTATGTCTACTATCAAAGGCACCGTGAAGTGGTTCAACGAAACTAAAGGTTTTGGTTTTATTGAGCAGCCATCCGGCCCAGACGTTTTTGCTCACTTCAACGCCATCACTGGCGACGGTTTCAAAACGTTGCATGAAGGTCAGGCAGTTCAGTTCACAATTGCCCAAGGAGCCAAAGGCCCTCAGGCTGAGAACATAGTTCCGCTGTAAGCGAACTGACACACAGACAGGCACCGGCCTGTCTGTGCTTTACCTGCCAACATCGCTACTCAGCGACATACTCGATCACCGTAGTAGTTATCTTTATAGTTACAGTCGCTATTCTTGCTCTCTAAAGCTTCTTTTACTGCAGCTATAGAACCCAACAGTTTTCTAATACCTTTCATATTAAGCCTCCTAGATTTGACTAGAAGAAAATATTAGTTTGTTAAACCATCCATTGATAATCACTTATCCCTAATCAGGTGATAGATTCTGTATTTAGCAATTGCTCTGCCGCCTGCAACGCCCACTGTTGCCACTGCGCTAAGTCAGCATCAGCTTGCTCATATAACGAGGCACCAATAGCCCCAACCAACTGCTGTAAGGCATCGGAAGGTAATCGCTGCGCCCATTCATCAGCCGTCTGCCAAGGCGGACGTTCGATACCATGCAGCATTGCGATCCGCTGTAGGTGAAACAGATAATAATACTGGGCTGATTGTGCATCGCTCGGTTGATAGCGCTTTAACTTCCACTGACTAAAGCGAGCCACAGCCATGGGCCACCAGTGCGCGCGCTGCCAGTAGCCTAGGGTGCACACCACAGCCACCAATGCCCATAGCGGCCACAGCCCCAGTGTTAGCCATTTAAGCGCCGCCAGCAGAATCACCAACAGGCTGTAGATCAGTATCCAAAGCCCACTGACCAACCCTGTCAATGACCATTCATCATTCGCCAGCTGACTGCGACGAACCACATCCTCGGCATATTGCTGGATTTGTTCACCGGCAAAAAGGCTCGACTGCGGTGTTGGCATTTGATAATAGGCCGTTGGTTCAAATGTGACCCAACGTCCATCAATCCAGGCTTCGGTCCAAGCGTGGCCATCAATGGCGCGAATTTCGTAATAACCGGTGAGCGGATTTTGGCTACTGGCGCTAAAGCCAGTAATCAATCGCGCTGGAATACCAAGGCTGCGTAACATAATGGTCATAGCACTGGCAAAGTATTCGCAGTGTCCACGCTTGTCTTCAAATAAGAAACGGTCGAGTGGCGTTTGTCCCTGAGACTGCAAAATCGAGTCAAAGCTGTAGTCATATTGAGTACGCAAATGCTGCTCTAGGGCTACGGCTTGCTGATACGGTGTTTGCGCAGTGTGAGTGACCTCTCTAGCCAAGCGATGAATACGAGAATCAAATGGCTTAGGCAACTGGATATCAAAGCTATCTGGTGCGGCCGAATGAGATACCGGCCGTTGATCGATGCGCTCATCGCTAGACAGTACTGTGTAGCGAGTGCCAGCAGATAGGGGGGCAGGTAACAATGGATGGCCGTACTGATCCAATGCCACACTGCTGGACGGCAACCAAATGGCTACTGGGTCTGCTGCAACGGGCAGCCAAGCGGTCATCGGCTGCACAATTTCAATGACTTGCTGATACTCGCCCTTGCCCGGTCGTAACTGCACTTTGCCGCGGCCGTCGGTGCGTAACTTGCGCGAAATATCTTCGCTACTGGATGACCAGCGAATACCATCAAAGGTATCGAAGGTGCGTACCTTTAGATAACTGCCACGACTGGCTTTCATGCGCGCGACGATGGCATTTAGATCAACCTGGCCAGAGCGATCGCCATCACGTACGTCAAATGACTCGTTAAAGCCCGTATATTGGTACTCGTCACCGCCAAAACCTGACAACTCGGTGATGTCATTCAGCTCCTGATAGCCTTCCTGAGTTGTGCGCTCTACGTCTGACTTACGCTGCTTTTCCTGTGGGCGATCGACGGATTGGCGCGCTTCAGATTGCCATTGCTCATTATGATAAAAATCACCGCTGTCGGATTGGTAACCACCCCAGTTCAGCGGGGCCAGCCTAGGTATTAGAAAATAAATTAGCACCGCCAGCAGCATGGTTTTCCCTGCCACACGTAATCTCGGTTGAATGCCTGGCCCTTTTATAGCACCGCTACTGGCATCGCGATCCAGCCAAGCTTCGCTCAACGAAAATGAAGCCAACAAGGTGTAAGCCATCATCACCAGCAAATAACTACCGCTGGTAGCTTCGGCAGCGCCGGTTAACAACAAGATAAAGCTCACCAACTGCAACAGATAATACTGCCGATAACTTCGTGTAATGCTGCCCAATGCCAGTTGAATCATGACCAACAGAACACTCAGCGCAGACAATAAGTTCGCGCTGAACAACAACGCCAAGAAAGCCAACAGACCTGCCACGGCAAGGCCGTCACTCAATGGTTTATTGGTTTCAATTTGCTCACGCTGGCGCCAGGCACGTTGCAACACAAAGATATTCGCAGGCATTGCTAGCAACCCGCTCAGCACGCCGATAGCAATGCCAAACAAAGTCGTTAGGGCAGCGCCAGTCACGAGTGCCAGCTGTAATGCCAGCCAAAACAATACCGCCTGACGATGAATCATAACGACAGTACCTGATGCAGCTTACTGAGCTGATGTAAATGCAAACGCCAATGCTCAGCACTCAATTGACGCCAGCCCTGCTCATAATTAGCCAACGGTAAATCAAAACTCTGTGCGGCATAAACAATGTCCAGATGACCACCACAAGCAGGAATCGAAATGGGCTGACGATCACTTCGGATCGTCACCAATATGGGTGGCTGCTGGCGCTGCTGCACGGCTTTAGCAATGGCAGATGAATAGTCTGTCTTACCATCGGCCTGAACCGCGGCTAATGCCCATAGGGCATCATTGATATCAGCGCTGCCTGGCAGCACATCAAGGCTCGTGGTCTGCTTCGCCACCACCACCAAACTGGCCGACAATTGCTGCTTACGAGCGAATTCCAATACCGAGGCGGCGATTTGAATGGCGAATTCAAATAAAGAATCGGTGCCTTGGCCAATATCACTGTCCGCATGACCATCCACCACCACCAACCAAGATGGCCGATCAAAGCTGTGATACTCCCTCATCACTAACTGCTGCTGACGCGCGGAAGCCGCCCAATGCACATGCTTGAGGCTATCGCCCTGGCGGTGCGGGCGAACACCAGCAAACTCACTGTGCGCGCCGCGACTCATCAGTGAATCATCACCTTCCATCAAGGGATTATCTGAGCAGGGTTGTGGCAATTGGCGAATGTTATGTACCTTAGGCTGTACTCTAACCTCACAGGGGGCAGCGGCTATCTGCACCCGTCGTTCAACAAAGCCAAACGGCCAACCGCAACTGACCACTGGGTCTGGCAAGGTATAGATACCGCGCACGGGGCTTTGATAGGTTAGCGCCAGCCGCCCCGCAGGTAAGCTGGGGATGAAGTGCTGCTGCGGGGTTCCACTCAAGGTTTCGATAAGGCTGACAAACAATAAAGGCCGGCGTGGATGGCATTGGTATTCCAATAGCAGTTCACCATCCGCCCTGGCCTCACCTCGCTGACGACGCTCAAGCTGCAAACCTCTCATCGCCCACCAGGGAGCCAGCCAGCTGATAGCGATCAACGCCAACATTAATGCCAAGCTGCCGTACAGCAAGGCAATGCCGCGATTCCAAGCCATCAGAAAACAGACCAGCGACATAAACCATAAAAAGCGATGAGCATTAACGTGTCGCCCCACCTGCTCCAGCACAGGTCGTATCCGTGCAGACCAGTTACCTTGGCTCATGTGGCAGAGCTGGCGTCATTGCCACCATCGGCAGTTTTTTTAACCGCTGCTTGCTCACTGCCAGCGTAGTCTGGCACCGGAACTGAGCTCAGTAGCTGCTGCCAGAACTCTTGCCGGCCTTCAGCAGTTAACAAAGCCGCATCTCGAAACAAGATTCGGTGCGCTAAGACGGGCTCCAGCAAGGGTTTCACCAATGCCGGAACCACAGCACTTTTGCCGTTGATTAATGCCAGCGCACGACCAGCCTGCATCAAAGCCAACGATCCGCGCGGGCTGGCCCCCAGCTTAACTCCAGCCTGATCACGGGTGGCACGCACCAGCTGGCTGATGTATCGCGCCATGGCATCGCTGACGGTGATTTTATCGACCTGAGATTGCATGGCTAAAATGGTCGCTTCGTTAAATAACGGTTTCAGGTTATCTAACGGGTGGCCCTGCTGCTGTGCCAGCATTAGTGCCACTTCCTGATCTTCTGTTGGATAACCAAGACTCAAACGCATAAAAAAGCGATCTAGCTGAGCCTCTGGCAGTGGGAATGTGCCACTGAACTCCACCGGGTTCTGAGTCGCCATCACCATAAACGGCTTGGGCAAGTTATAGGTTTTGCGATCGGCCGTGACTGTGCCTTCAGCCATGGCTTCTAATAGTGCTGACTGGGTACGAGGTGTAGCGCGGTTGATTTCATCGGCCAGCAGTAAATGGCTGAATACTGGCCCTGGCATAAAGTGGAACTGATGCTCCTCACTGTTGTAGACATTAATGCCGGTAATATCACTAGGCATCAGATCGGGCGTGCATTGGATACGCTTCATCTGCAGCGCCAACGCCTTACCCAGTGCTCGCGCCAACGTGGTTTTACCCAACCCCGGCGCATCTTCCAACAGCAGATGGCCTCGACTGAGCAAACACACCATCACCAATCGCAAGGTCGCAGGTTCGGCTTGAACAACCGACGCTAGCGATTGCTGTAACTGGTGAATCATGGCCTGAACTTTACCCGTGGCGGCACTGCTATCGGTAGCGGAGTTGGTGCTTGTCATAGTGGTTCCCTGTCTGACGGATGGAGCAAGTATGCCTGCCAGAAGGTCCGGCCCCAAGAGTCTGAAAAAGGTATTGGACTCAGCTTGTGACCTTAGTCCAGAAACACGCTCAAATATATATCAAAATAATTTGATATATATCCATCAAGCACCTACACTGCCAAGCTATGACGACTCACCCTGCCTCCCAGATACAACATCAACACTTGGCCCAAGCGCACAAGGCTGCCGGAGATGCTCTTCGGCTGAGCATATTAAAGCTGCTGGGGCGAGGCTCATTTGGTGTGCTGGAACTCAGCCAGGTATTTGACGTCAAGCAGTCGGGTATGAGTCACCACCTGAAGGTGTTGTCCCAAGCGGGTTTAGTCAGCACCCAGCGCGAAGGCACCAGCATTTTTTATCGCCGTCCGTTACTCAGCGGCAAAGACAGCTGGAGTCAGTGGCTGCGAGCAACCTTTATCGCTATCGATGCCAGTGATGCATTGACTGAACCAGAGATACAACAGCGACTGCAGCGAGTCTTAGAGGAACGCTCACGCGCCTGCGCCGAGTTCTTTGCTCGCAATGCCGATGCGTTTCGAGAACAACAGGATCTGATTGCCTCCTATGAGCAATATGGCGAAGCATTGGAAACCTTGTTGGCTGATTTTCAAGGCGGCCAACAAACGGCATTAGAAATAGGCCCGGGCGAAGGTGCCTTTCTGCCAGCTTTAGCACAGCGATTTAAGTCGGTCACGGCGCTGGATATATCGCCGCAAATGCTGGCTCAAGCAAGCGATACCGTACGCCAGCAACAGCTGACTAATGTGCATTGTGAATTAGGCGACCCGCACTGGCTGGTACAGCAAGGCCATGCTGCCGTGGACTTTGCCGTCGCCAATATGGTGTTGCATCACGTACCAGCACCCCAGGCCATTTTTGCTGATGTGTATCAGTTGATGGCAGCAGGCGGCACCTTATTAATCACCGACCTATGTCGCCATGAGCAAAGCTGGGCGAAGGAATCTTGCGGTGATTTGTGGCTAGGCTTTGAGCCTGAAGATTTAACCGATTGGGCCCAAGCTGCTGGATTTGCAGTCGGCGCCAGTCAATTTCTGGGACTGAGAAACGGTTTTCAAATTCAGTTCCGTCTGTTTTATCGCCCCGCGCCCGGCGCGGACCTACATTAGAGAGGACGCTATGAGCGAATATTCCATCTTCACTTCTGAGTCTGTGTCTGAAGGCCATCCCGATAAAGTGGCAGACCAGATATCTGACGCCGTACTCGACGCCATTATTGCTCGTGATCCATACGCCCGTGTCGCTGTCGAAACACTGGTTAAAACCGGCATGGCCGTGGTAGCAGGCGAGGTCACCACCTCTTGCTACGTTGATCTGGAAGACATCGTTCGTGGCGTCATCACCGGTATTGGCTACAACAGCTCGGACGTCGGCTTCGATGGTGCGACCTGTGCCGTGTTAAATGGCATTGGCAAACAGTCAGTCGATATCAACCAAGGTGTCGACCGTGCTAAACCGGAAGACCAAGGCGCTGGCGACCAGGGCCTGATGTTTGGTTATGCCACCAATGAAACGCCTAACCTAATGCCGGCGCCTGTGTATTACGCTCACCGCTTGGTACAGCGTCAGTCGGAACTGCGTCGCAACGGCATGCTGCCGTGGTTGCGCCCGGATGCCAAATCTCAGGTCACCATCAACTATGAAGGCGATACCCCGAAGGTAGACGCTGTTGTGTTGTCGACCCAGCACGATCCGTCCATCGATCAAAAGGACCTGCGCGAAGCGGTACTGGAAAACATCATCAAACCCGTGTTGCCGGCCGAGTGGCTGACCGAAGATACCCTGTATCACATTAACCCCACCGGCAACTTCGTGATCGGCGGCCCTGTGGGTGATGCTGGCCTTACCGGCCGCAAAATCATTGTTGATACCTATGGCGGCATGGCACGCCACGGTGGCGGTGCCTTCTCTGGCAAAGATCCGTCAAAAGTCGACCGCAGCGCAGCCTACATGGGCCGCTATGTGGCGAAAAATATTGTCGCTGCGGAATTGGCTGAACGCTGTGAAATTCAGGTGTCCTACGCCATCGGCGTGGCCGAGCCGACGTCTATTTCTATCAACACCTTTGGTACCGGCAAGATCAGCGACATCGAGCTGGCTAATGTAGTACGCCAGGTATTTGACCTGCGTCCATACGCCATTCAAAACCAGCTGGAACTACTCTATCCCATGTATCAGCTGACCGCTGCCTATGGTCACTTTGGCCGCGAGCCATTTGAACATACCTATGAATACGAGGAAAACGGCGAGAAGAAGAGCAAAACCTTCACCGCCTTTACCTGGGAAAAAACCGACAAAGTCGATGCCTTAAAAGCAGCGGCCAACGTATAAGGATTCTGACCATGACTCAATTTACCGATTATAAAGTCGCCGACATCAGTCTGGCCGAATGGGGCCGTAAAGAAATCGACATCGCTGAAGGTGAAATGCCTGCACTGATGGCGCTGCGTCGTAAGTACAAAGACCAGCAACCGCTGGCTGGCGCCAAGATCATGGGCTGCATCCACATGACCATTCAGACCGCTGTGCTGATTGAAACCCTGGTTGACCTGGGCGCAGAGGTGCGTTGGTCGTCATGTAATATTTTCTCCACTCAGGATCACGCCGCTGCCGCCATCGCTGCTGCCAATATTCCGGTATTCGCCTGGAAGGGTGAAACCGAAGAAGAGTTCCTGTGGTGTATTGAACAGACCATTCGTGCCGAAAAAGACAGCGAGCAAATCTGGGATGCCAACATCATTCTGGACGACGGTGGCGACTTGACCGAGATGGTACATAACCGCTTCCCACAGATGCTGGACGCTATTCACGGTATTTCCGAAGAAACCACCACCGGTGTGCATCGCCTGTTAGACATGCTCAATAAAGGCGAACTGAAAGTCCCTGCCATTAACGTGAATGACGCTGTGACCAAGTCGAAAAACGACAATAAATACGGCTGCCGTCATTCTCTGAACGACGCCATCAAACGTGCCACCGATCACTTGCTGAGCGGTAAGAAGGCACTGGTTGTTGGTTACGGCGATGTCGGTAAAGGTTCTGCCGCGTCCCTGCGCCAAGAAGGCATGATCGTCAAAGTTACCGAAGTAGATCCTATCTGTGCCATGCAGGCCTGCATGGACGGCTTTGAAGTGGTATCACCCTATATTAACGGCGTTAACACTGGCACCTCGGATGGTATCAACAAGCAGTTACTGGCCAACACCGACCTGATTGTGACCACCACTGGTAACGTCAACGTGTGTGACAAAAACATGCTGCAAGCGCTGAAAAGCGGTGCTGTGGTATGCAACATCGGTCACTTCGACAATGAAATCGATACTGCCTATATGCGCGAAAACTGGCAGTGGGATGAAATCAAACCACAAGTGCACAAGGTCATTCGCGATGCCGCCAGCAATGATCACCTGATCCTGCTGTCTGAAGGCCGCTTGGTGAACCTGGGCAACGCGACGGGCCATCCATCTCGCATCATGGATGGCTCCTTTGCTAACCAGGTACTGGCACAAATGTATCTGTATGAGCGCAAGTTCGCCGATTTGCCAGCAGAGCAAAAAACACAAAGCATTTACGTCAAAGTGTTACCGAAGAAGCTGGACGAAGAAGTGGCGAAGGACATGGTCGAAGGCTTTGGCGGTGTGATTACCCGCCTGACACAACAGCAAGCCGACTACATTGCCGTGAATGTTGATGGCCCTTATAAGCCAGACGCATACAAATACTAACCCGCTTACGCATCAGGCTACCTGGGCAGTAGCCTGATGCTGGCCCCCTACCGTGGCGATATTTTATGACTACCCTGAGCTTCGAATTCTTCCCTACCAAGACCGAGGAAGGTACACAAAAACTGCTGCACGTACGTGACCAACTGGCGCAGCACAACCCCGAATTTTTCTCCGTCACTTACGGTGCTGGTGGCTCTACTCGCGATCGCACCTATGCCATTGTTAAGGCGATTCAAGACAGCGGTATCAGCGCCGCACCGCATATGTCTTGCGTCGGTGACAGCAAGGCGGATCTGCGTCAGCTGCTGCAAGACTATCAAGCGTTAGGCATCAACCGCATCGTAGCCCTACGTGGCGATTTGCCATCAGGCGCTGGCTTAGCCAGCAGTGAACTGCGCTACGCCAATGAACTGGTGGAATTTATTCGCCAAGAAACCGGCGACCATTTTACTATTGAAGTGGCGGCATACCCGGAGATGCACCCGCAGGCCAGTAACTTTGAACGTGACGTACAAAACTTCGTCAATAAAGTAAAGGCCGGTGCGGACAGCGCTATCACCCAGTATTTTTACAATGCTGATAGCTATTTCCACTTTGTTGAACGGGTTCAGGCTCTGGGCGTGGACATTCCCATCATCCCGGGTATTATGCCGATCACTAACTACAGCAAACTGGCACGTTTCAGTGATGCCTGCGGCGCGGAAATCCCTCGCTGGATTCGCAAGCAACTGGAAGCCTACGGCGATGATATTGACAGCATTCGCCAATTTGGCCAACAGGTTGTGACTGAACTGTGTCAACGCTTATTGGATGGCGGAGCCCCCGGCATCCACTTCTACACCCTAAATCAGGCCGAGCCCAGTTTGGCGGTGTGGGAGCATTTGACGGTTTAACTACAATTGAAGGCTGGCTATGCGCATTGGCATATTTTGTTCTCGGCAAACACATCACCGTTATGCCAAGCAGCTAAGCCAGTTTTTACATACCCACTCAAACGATCAGGTCTGTATCTTTTGGTACAAGGAACTTAGGCGGCACTTCCTCACACCGGCGTTATTGCAGCCGAGCCCAACAAAACTGATCGATCATATTGTTGACGACTACATGCGTGGCAAGCTCAATACACCTGAAGGTATTGCCGGGCAGCTACATGGGCAAACACGACTACGATGGCTCAAGAAGCTCGAAGCCCACGTACTGTATGGCTGCTATCGAAGAGCTTTCAAGCTCAGTGGTATTCAACACTTATTGATCTGGAATGGGCTTAAGTTTCGCCAGCGAATCGCGGTGGCAGCAGCAAAGGACTTAGGCATCCCATGTTTGTACCTGGAACGTGGCGCCTTTCCGGGTACCACCAGCCTCGACCCTTGCGGTATTAACTACTTAAACTCTGTGCCTCGAGATCCGCAGTTCTATCGCTCATTGCCGCCCAGCGACAGCCGTTTACCCACACTCAAATACAGCGACAGTCGTCCGGCACAATTAACCGAGCCCTATTTGTTTGTGCCGTTTCAGGTAAATACCGATAGCCAAACGCTGCTGATGTCGACCTGGATACGCACCATGTTCGATTTGGTCGAACAGTTGGTTAATATCAAGAAACAGCTTGGCGCTGACATTCCTCAGCTGGTGTTCAAAACACATCCCGCCTGCCCACAAGACTATTCAGAGTTACGTCGAGCCTTGTCGGCAATGGAGATCGACGCCCGCTTTATTGAAGACGTCCCAACTGCAGATCTGGTGGCCCATAGTGAGGCGGTTATTACCATTAATTCGACCACCGGCTTAGAAGCCTTACTGGCCGGTAAACGGGTCATCACCCTCGGGTTAGCGTATTACAATATCGATGGTTTGGTGTTGCATGCCGACAACAGTGACGCTCTCAAAGCGGCGTTATGCAAGCTGGATCAGTGGCAGCCAGATGAGCAGTTACGACAACGCTTTTTATGTCATTTGATGGATGAGCATGTCATCGACACGCACTGGAAAAAAGCGGATCAACATCATCTCGAATTACTGGCACAACGACTTAGACAACTGACGACTCCTGCCACTGAGCGATCACAGCCATAACCTCGGCTAGTTTACCTTGGGCCCGCAGGGCGACTTTCTTTTTACCACTCAGCAGACAGGCTAAAGCAAAATACAATACAAACGATTGCTGCATCTGCTCGTCCCAATCGCACTGCTGGCTGAGAGTCGGCAACAGATCTGACAGCGCAATAGCGTGCTTAGAATAATAAAATGCTAGGTCCCACAGACGATTGCCAATGCAATAATATTGCAGATCAATCAAGCACAGCTGGTCTTCACGCCACAACATATTTTGATACTTAAAATCGCCGTGCACCAGTCCCTGACATTGTTGATCTAGCCACGACTGGCAACGCTCGGCTAACGACATAAGCGCAGTCGACAAATCTGCCTGAGAACTACCGAGCAGTTCTTGCCGTTGTTGCAATAGCTGAGACAAGTGCGTTTGCCGCTGCTGCCAAGGTGCTTTTTGCACCCAGGTACTCAGCGCCATTTTAATAGGTGTGTCGGCGACGAGTGTCGGTAACCCCTGAAACAGCATTGGCAGCTGCGCCAGCTCCGCTAAGCGCATAAATAACTGGTTTACGGCATCCGGGTTGCTGCCATCAAATGGTCGGCAATACTGGCTGACCAACAATTGATAATCACTCCCTGCTAACTCATGCAAGGCCAACGGATCTGGCGTAAGCCCTGGATTAAATTGCTGCTGCCAACGAATAAACTGCCATTCCCTTTGCGCCAGCGACGTCAGCTCAATTTTTGCTATGGCGTGCGGAATGTCATTGCCGTCAAAAAATAACACCATGGCAATATTATTGACGCCACCTAACGAGGCTAACTGAAAGCGCTGTGCCGATAGCTGCTGCTGAATTTTCTCCAACAGCGCCTGTAACTGCGAACGCGGTACCGACGCTGCTGCGGCGGCACGCCTAATTCGCAGCGGTGTAGTTAGGCACTCAAACATGCGAGCGAATATCGTCTACAACGGCTGCAATCATGGCTTGAATGCGTTGCTCAGCCATGGCCGAAAAGTCCTCCATGGCCTGCACTTCCCTAGCGGAGAAATGACGTAGCGCATCCAAATCGTCGGCTTCTATTTGCTGGCGACTAACAGAACGCTGTCCGCCAGCAAACACATCATTGAGCAGTGCCCTCACCTTCGGAGTGTTGGACTCCAAGGTAACAAAGGGTATTCGGTGTTTTAAGCACATGGTCACAGTGTGATAGCGGCCAGTAATCACAAAAGCATGATGCTTCATGTCAGCAATATAGTCGCTAGGCTCGAGCGATAAATGACGGTCGCTGAGCAACCAGCGAATAACATTTTTTACATAAGGGCGCGGACTGCGCAAAAAACGTGCATTGCCCGGATGCGCCACCACCATAGAACGAAAATCATAGTGCTTCGACTCGGCCAGTGCCTTGAGCCAAGCGCTGTCTTGTTTTACTGCGCTATCAGTTACCAGCACACCGGTCGGGGTGGAACCATTTTCCGTTGCAAAGCGTCGCGCAAAGGTTAAGTCCGGGGCATATTGACCATCGACATCATGTTGCTGAAGTTCGGTCAGGCTATTGCGGTCACGAACAAAGATTTTCCGACAAAGCGATAAAGTTTGATAAGCATCAGCAGTGTTGTTATGCAATGTCGCATTCAGCAAATACACCGGCTTGTGCGGTGCATAAGCCTGGCAAAAATCAACCAAAGCCTGAGAAAAGCGTCGGCTAGCATTATTGTGTAATGTGCCTTCGCCATTGATGATAAAGGCATCAACCTCTGGCAACGACTCAAACTGTTTGCGCTGCTGACGCCAGTCGGTACTAACAGGCCAGCTCCAAAGTACTTCAATATTATGCTGCTGCAGCAAATACCTGAGGTTTTGCATAACCAGCAAGCATCCAAAGTGATGGCTGGGCGAAGTATCGTTAATAATGGCGATACGCACTGTGCTCATGGCGGTACTCATTGAGGCGTTTGTCGTCAGGACGCGAGTATATCATCTGCCACCGCCAGGTTGACTGCTACTAATCGACAGTGGATGAAACGCGCGCAAACACAAGAATATCCTTATAATGCAGCCCGTTTGAGCCCCCTATGATTGACTCAGGAGTGTCCCTTGCAGCGACATCTGTTTCTCGCGTCAACGCCACTCAATGTATTGAGTTCCGCCGCAATGGCCCTACAACTGGCCGGTAACGACACTGCCGAGTTATGGCTGATCGACCAGCCAACAGGGGAATTGACTGCATTTATGCAGCAGGTATTGCAATGGACAAGCAGCCCTTTCAGTGCGATCCGACTGCAAACCCGTAAACGCCAATCACAACAAAATTCGCGCCAGCTACGAGCCGGCCAACAGCAAGTACTGCAGTCCAGCCTGCAAGCTTTTTGTCCTCAACATGTCTATACCGGCAATGATCGTCGCTTTGAGTTTCAGTGGTTGATGCACTTGCTTGCTCAGCAACAACCCAAGGTAGTGGGTCATTATTTGGATGATGGCAGCTACAGCTACCTGGGGTTTCCACAGTCTGGCATCAGTAACTTCCTTGAAGCGGTGGCTAAACGAGCCTGGGTGGGAAGTTGGTGGAAGCATCCGCCCACCATTGGCGCCTCTCGGTGGATTCAGCAGCTGCATTTATTTTGTCCAGCGGAGCGCCACCCTCTGCTGCAGGATAAACCTTGTACGCAACTGACGATTCCCATTCAGCACACGTGTTTTCAACAACTGGCGGCTCACTTTGTGCAGCAGCTGCCTGTGCCAGCACAGCAGATACAGTGCTTGGTATTGCTGCCACACGAATCCGTTGGCAGTGGTATTAACGCTTTATTGAATTTGGCAGAACAGCAACCAGGCGCTGTGTATAAAGCCCATCCGCGCTCTCAGCAGCCCCTGGATACCAAGGTAACTGCATTGCCTGCGAGTTTGCCGGTAGAGCTTTTATTGCCCTTTTTGCCATCTGGCTGCCGCGTCATCGGCGACGCCAGCAGCGCCTTGCTCACTTGTCGCTGGTTGCGTGCGGATATTAGTGTACAGGCTTTGCAAACTGAGCAGTTGTCCGCCAGCTGGTCGGCAATGTTGAGTCGTCATGGCATCACCTTTGTCCCCATCACTGCCACTGCTCGCTAAAGAGATTTGTTTTGTCATACCTTAAAAAATTGCCGCCGCTATCATTAACCACCGGTATCAGCGGACTACTGGCCATAGCTCTGGTGCTATTTGGTGTTCATTATCATAGTGCCAAAACCTTGTACCATGTAGCTGGGGTGCTGGCACTGCTAGGATGTTTTTGCTTACAAAGCATGCATTTCAAACGCTGGCCGCTGGAGTTCTGGTGCATACTGGCGGCCGCTGTGATGGTGTTTGCACTGGCCCACAATAATGATGCTGATTATGCCGCCCGTTTATTGAAAGACTACGGCATTCACGTGTTGGTGCTGGCATTTGTCATGCTGGTGCCCGCCACAAAATTGACCAGCGACAAGCAACTCGCCACGCTATTGAGCCTGGCCATGGCGACACTGGCACTACCAGCTTTATTCACCGCTTTCCAAAGTGGCTGGCAGGAACGAGTCAGCGGTTCTTTGGACATGCCGATCATCTATGGCACTGACGTTGCCGTGCTGGTGTCTGTCTGTATCTTTGCCGCCAGCCAAACTCTTCAAGCGAGACAATGGCACCTCAGTGGCTTGTATTTTGTAGCCATTGTGATTGGTATCGCTGCCATTATTGCGAGTGCTAGTCGCGGTCCGTTCGTGGCTGTGGCTGTGGTCGCCACACTGATTCTGGCGGCATATTTGCTAAAACAACGCCTAACTTGGAAAGGGTGGCTCGCAGTTTCCTGCGTACTGATCTGTTCTGTGGCGGCCGTCATGTTCAGTCCCATTGCCGACCGACTGTGGGCAGCGGTGGAGAATACCGTTAGCGGCAGCACCACATCTTCGATCGGCATTCGCCTGGAATTGTGGCGATCTGGACTGGATGCCATTGCCCAGCATCCTTGGCTGGGTGTTGGCATTTCCGGTCACAATGACTATTTCCAATCTCAGTTACTCAGCAATCCGAGTTACATGGAACCGGCAGCCATTGGATACATGCACCTGCACAATGACTGGATCAATGCATTCGCCTGGTTTGGCATACCGCTAGGGCTGCTGTTTATGACCCCATTGGTTTTGCCACTTCGACACTTAAGGTCACCGAGCCCAGGACTTCAAGCCAGTGCCTATTGCGCATTAACCTTTGTTATATGCGGACTCAGCAATGCCCCCAGCATCAGAGCTGGCTCCCTTGTGTTCTTCTTTATCCTGTTATTCGTATGCCGTCAGTGGCCATCACACAGCGCTAAATAGCGCTCTGCCACCTGTTCCATATGAAAGCGTTGGTGATACTGCTCAGCGATCTCTGGGTAGGATAGCAACGCTTTATCCAACGCCGCCGCCATGGCAAAAGGATTACCGACAGGCACTAAATAGGGCGATAAGTCGCCCACCAGGACTTCATTAGGTCCAGATGGACAGTCCGTTGACACCACCGGGGTACCAACAATGAGGGATTCAATCACTACCCGAGGAGAGCCTTCCGCCTCTGAAGCCAGCAGCGAACAACGAGCATGGCGCATAAGCCGATAAGGGTTTTGATCCCATCCCCAGAATACGACTCTGTGCGCGACCGCCAATGCTTCGGCCTGTGTGCGTAACTCAGCTTCCAGCGGCCCTTTCCCCACCACAACCAGCTTCACAGTTTTGTTTTGCATTTGTGCCAATGCGGTTATCGCGTCAGCGACACGCTTACGCGCCGTCAGCGATGCCACACAAAGGATATAGTCGCCGTCGGGTAATGAGCCTGGCTGTAATGCGGCTGCACGTATGGCCGTCACATTAAACGGATTAGGAATCAGCGAGACATTGGCAGTTGGCACCTTTAATGGGCCAGTCAGATCACGGCGAATACCATCAGATAAAGCAATCAGTGGTTTGTTGGCGAACTTACGCCGTAACGTCAGCATTTTTCGCCAGCGCCGCCACCAAGGTTGCGTCGGATCTTGTATCCAAGCCGTTGGGGTAATATGTACTGAGCAATATTTGTTGGTGACAGCAATGCCTTGATAGTACTTCGCATTACTGGCGACAAACAGATCGTACTGATAGTCCTGTGACAGGATCGTTTGTCGTAAAGCACGCCGCGCCTGACGGTGACTTTTTGCACCTAGGCAAATCAGTCGAACGCCGCTAGGTACGTCATAATCTTGATGTTCCCGAATGATATATAAATCAACGCTGGCACCACAGGCTACTAAGCCTTCGGCTAATGACAGTATGGTCCGTTCTGCACCGGCTCCATTTAAACTGGTAATCAGTAAGCCAATTCTTTTTTTGCTATTACTCATTTACTACACCGCACTCTTTCCCCGCCATTATGCGGTCAAAAACCTGCAAAGCCTCCTCTTTGGTATACCAGCCATTAACGACATTGGGCCAACTCGCCACCTCTCTGCGACGAACAAATATAGAACCGTATTTACCTTTGGCCGCTGCAATAAATGTGTCGTTCCCTTGCGCCAGCAAGGCATTAACTCTGTGCTTGCCGCCCAAATTCACCCACACCCAGTCATCTCCATCGACCAAAAATTCGCCATGAACCTGTAAATGCGTACGCGGTTTATATCCTCGTTTAGCAATGCTGTCATACACCTGACGCTGGCGATCAAACTCCAAGAGACCGAGTTTTTCAGATACCGGACCAAAATATTGCCAGCCAAAGTCGTCTGCCGACGATATCCCCAGCTTAATCGCCTCTTTGCCTAACCAGCCATGAGGTCGCTGCTCTGCCACCTGCTGCAGCCGCTGCTGCGGGTCTTTATTCCACCATGGCATCACAGCGGCCATTGCCGGCTCATTACTAATCGGGCTTGCTGATATTCCCAGTAGGTCAGCAACAGAGGTAGGACAAAAGCTCTGATAAAAATGATACAGCGGGCTGTCATTATACTTCAGCCAAGATTGCCGCAGGGTTGCCACAAAGGGGTTACTGTCAGCGCGGAACGCGGTCAGATTCATGCGATATTTTTCTATCGGAACTGACACGACAACTGAGGCATTATTGGCTGCGCTAAGTTCGATAGGGCTGAGGCGATATGATTGGACTGGCTCAGCTCGACGCCAAATTCTCTTTATTAACCTAAACACAGCCAATTCGAACCCAATAGCGAAAGGGGGCGTCAATATACATTGCCGCCATGTCTTATCTTATCGATTTAGTTATATTGCTCGGAGAACAGTTTGTTCCAGGCTATCAAGGTCAGGCAGCACAGCATTCTCACTGTTTACCGACACCGCTTGCTGATCAAATGGCCCCTGATTGATCGATTCCACAGGCTGAATTTCATTTTCAGCAACATGCACCAAGCGAGGAATCCCTTGAATTAACAAGGCATAAAACGGCATCTGTGCATGGGCACCGACACCGTTAATTATGGCAAAACGTGCATTGGCATTGGGGGCTGGGGCGCCCTGTTTATTCAGCATTTCATAACACAGAACGGGAACCGTTACGCCGCGCCAGTCAACTCGGCCAAGTATCCAATCGACGGAGGAGTTGGTCGGCAATAAGTGAGAGAATGGCACAATCTCAGCGACGGTCACGTTGGGCAGCAGCATATTGCGATCTTTCAATGGCAATAACAAGCAGTTCAGCTGTGCTGGGCCTTCTGCTTTAGGAAGCTGACTCATGGCTTTCTATCCAATAGTTTTTAATAAAATTCACCAGCTGTAATGCCAACTGGTATGGATCTCCGGTAAAACTGGTACGGCCAGTTTCTCCAGCACTGTCTGGCATAGACGAGCTAGCACAGCTGTCGGAGGATTGAACCCAGATAGGTCCATGATCCTCTTCCAGGCTGACAATGGCTTCGCTACCGTCATTGCCCATCCCACTGAACAGGATATACCCCGCACGTCGACCATAGTAGCGATCGACATTTAAAATAACCTGATCAATAGACGGTCCATAAGGCCCTGGCCAAGCCGTGCCCTTATCAACCATCATGCCTGCGACGTCAAAGCAGAATTCCTGACTGATTGGAGCGACCAGTACATCACCGCTGCGCAGACGATAGCCAGGCGCGAACGAGCGCATGTTGTAATCACAGTGGCGGCCAATCGTTTGTCCCAGTGAGCTTTCAAACCTAGGGTCAATGTGCTGAGCGTAGACAAAAGCCAATGGCAACCCAGGTGGCAATGCATCCAGAAACGCTTTGACAGCCTCAGGCCCACCTAAAGAAGCCCCCAACACCCACACCATCAAGGGTTCACTTTGCGCAGTTTGCGTAAATACCCCTGGCAGCATCAATTTCTGTGTTTGCCGGCCAGTCAGCGATGCCAGTACCGAGGCGTCCTCAGTCACGACAGGTGCATCACGCAGCACCGAACGCAGTTTGGCATACAAACGTTTTTCCCAGCGCGGGAAGGTTGGGCAGTGCTTTTGTGGCGCTTTCCCCATTCCCATCAACACTGGCACATCGGCATCAAGCAAACTTTCTAGCCAGGCGATATCGCTATCTTCATCTTCATGGCGAACGTCGACAAGCCAGGCATCCACTTCTGGAACCTTGCTCCCCCCTAACAGCAAACGCTGAGGGTCCATATTAGCGACTACATTCAGACCAAAGTCCCGCAGCGCACTACTCAACAAGTGCTGCTGCAGGCGATCATCGGACAATATGCCGATGCGGGTTGCCGACATGGTTAGCGATCCTCAAGCGCCAGTAGCTGAGTCATAGCCGCTAACAGTTTGTCTTCTTGGAAAGGCTTACCAAGATAATCGTTCACACCAATCGACATCGCTCGGTCGCGGTGCTTATCACCGGTCCGCGAGGTAATCATGATGATAGGAATATCCTTTAAGCGCGAATCGTGGCGTACCTGAGAAGCCACCTCAAAGCCGTCCATACGCGGCATTTCGATATCGAGCAGAATCAGATCTGGATGATGGTCTTGCATGGTTGCCATCGCATCCACACCATCTTTGGCGGTGAACACTTCCATGCCGTTCCGTTCCAACAAGCGCGTGGTCACTTTTCTCACCGTTACCGAATCGTCCACCACCAGAATGCGTGGTAAACGCCGCTCAAGCTCGTGACGACGCTCTGCTGCCTGGGCATCCAGCGCTTTCGCTTGCTGATACTCAAGACTGCTTTGAGTACGAATCATGGCCGGTAAATCAAGAATGATTACCACACTACCATCCCCGAGGATGGTGCCACCCGATACCCCCATCACCGAAGCAAATTGTGGCCCAAGGGTTTTCACCACAATCTCACGTGAACCCAGCAGGGTATCTACCTGCACCGCAAATGGGTTGGCACCGCCAATTAACAATACGGGTAACGGCAAATGCTGAGAGGCAATTTTCGGCTGTGTATCGGTATCCATCACTACCCCCAGATATTCTAGGTGGTAGCGGTTACCCGCATATTCATAAACACGCTGATCTCTCGGTTGATCATACATGGCTTGCAACTGCTTGATCGGCATACGCACGATACCCTGAATATTATTCAGCGGCACAGCGTACAAATCATCCCCCACACGTACCATCAAGGCACGGTTCACTGACACGGTAAACGGCAAACGAATAACAAACTCAGTGCCTTGGCCTGGCTGAGACAGAATCTCTACCGTGCCACCCATCTGTTTGATTTCACTGCTCACCACATCCATGCCGACACCACGACCAGAAATCTGCGTCACCGCCTGAGCAGTGGAGAAACCGGCTTGCAGAATAAACTGCATGATTTCGTGGTCTGGCAATTGTGCACCGGCTTCCATCAAACCACGCTCGATAGCCTTTTTGCGCACCGCATCGATGTTGATGCCACGACCATCGTCGCGCATCTTCAGCACCACGTCGCCGCCTTCACGGCTGATTTCCAGCTCAATGTTACCGCTATCGGATTTACCCGCCTGGGCGCGCTGCTGCCGGTCTTCGATGCCGTGGTCCATGGCGTTACGCACCATGTGCTCAAGCGGTGACACCAGACGTTCAAGAATCGTCCGGTCCATTTCACCATCAGCATTGATAACGCGGAATTCAACCTGTTTATCCAGCTCAAGACCGATTTGCCGCACAATACGACGCAACCTGGGTACCATGCGCTGGAAAGGTACCATGCGGGTCTTCATCAGACCCTCTTGCAGTTCAGTGTTGACCCGACTTTGCTGCAACAGCAAGGTTTCTGCGTCACGGGATTTCATGCCCAACGTTTCTTTCAAGTCGGACAAATCCGAGGCGGATTCCATCAGAGCCCGCGACAACTGCTGCATGGCCGAATAGCGGTCCATTTCTAGCGGGTCAAAGTCATCATAATCTGGCCCCTGACGCTCCTGACGAAATAGCACCTGGGCTTCCGTTTCGATATCCAAGCGTCGCAGCTGATCGCGCAAACGATCCAGAGTCATCTCCATCTCGTCCAGCGTGCCGGTGAAATCCGATACCTGCTGTTCCAGACGGCCACGACCAATAGAGGTCTCACCGGCCAAGTTCACCAAAGTATCAAGCAAGTCAGCTGACACTTTAACCAGTTCCTGTGGTGCCTTGCGCACGGCTGCTGGTTGCGCTGCAGCTTGCTCTGGAGCTGGCGCAGACGGCTGTTGTGGCCTCAACGGCACAACGTTGGTTTGCTCGCTCTCCGCCGCTTCGCTGTCGCTGATGTCAGCAACTGGCGGAGTCGTGTCTTCTACCTCAACGATGACGTCCGCTTCGTCAACCACGTCGACGACAGGAGCATCTTCAACCACTGGTGTAGGCTGTACCAGTTCGCTTTCTCCCAGCACCACGTAACCGTCATTGGCCAGCAAATCAGCAACCGACTCAACCTGGTTAATAAGGCGATCCTGGCGCAAGTAAGCATCCTGGAAGAAGGCCTGATCTTTCGCCAATAAGCCTTGCTGAGCGCGTAAAATATCAGCTTCAAAGGCATGGGCCATATCACCGATATCGGTCAGACCAGCAAGACGAGCCCCACCTTTTAAGGTATGTAAGACCCGCTGAGCTTCTGCTGGCGCTTCTTGATCATCGGGTGTTTGCTCCCAATCGTGCAAGGCGCGGTCCAGTGATTCCTGTAACTCCTGAGCTTCTTCGACAAAAATCTCAAGAATTTCACGGTCAGACTCGTCCAGACTTGCAACCTGAACACCCGACACCTCAGCGGCAGGAACCGGCGACGTTGCCATTTCTTCAACGATGCTCTCGGAATTATCCTGTTCCAACACAAACGCTTTGTTTTCACCGCGGGCAAAGGCTTTCAGTGTATCCACCAAGCCTTGAGCTGGACGTGGAGCAGAACCCATACGTACTGTGTCTAGCTGCTCTCCCAGGGTATCGTGAGACTGCAACAACAACTCGAACAGTTTTCCAGAGACACTCAGACGTCCATCGTTAACGTTCTCGTACAGGGTTTCCAACTCGTGACACAAATCGGCTACGGCATGTAGATCCGCCATACGAGCACCGCCCTTCAGGGTGTGCAACTCACGTTGCAGCTGCGCCACCTCGAGCAGGTTATCCGGCTGGTCCTGCCAGCGTTGCAGGGCACCTTCCACGGTTTCGGTGATTTCCTGAGCTTCCTCAAGGAAAATATTCAACAGCTCGTCATCTTCGTCAGACAACGGCTGCAACGCCTCAAGAGCTTCTGGTTCTTGTGTTGGTTCTACTGGTGCAACTGGCGCATCGAATACGTCATCGTCTGCTGGCACATCTGCCACCGACAACTCAATATCAGCATCATCCTCGTCATCAGATGCATCTGGTAAGAATGATGTAAGCTCGTCCTCGTTATCGACATCAGGCACGGCCGCAACCAAATCGATGTTTTCATCTTCAACATCAATGCTGAGTTCTTCGACCGACTCTTGCTGTTCAGCTTCGGCTTGAGGCGATGCTGCAGACAGCTCGATATCTTCATCTTCAACGCTGGCTAACTGAGCGTCATCATTATCTGCTTCGTCATCAATAGAGACGTCAGGTAATCCTGCCGCCAGCTCTATTTCTTCTGAGTCATCCATTGGCAGCGACTCTTCTGCAGCCACCTCGGGTAAGGACTCTAAGCGTTCAGTGATAGCATCTGGGCTAGGCAGTTCTTGTCCTGCGGCTAGACAGTCCATCATGCTTAGCAGCTTTTCGTGGGCTTCTGATGCGGCGTCCACTAATTCATCATTAGCACTGACTTCCTGGCCACGCACCCGCTCGTAAAACTGATCGAGTGATTCAGCCAGCAGCTGAATTGCTGGAATTTCTGCATCGGTAGCGCCGGTAGCGACATCATTTAAGTCATCTACCAAGCCATCCAACACGCCCTGCTCGCCCTGACGCCATTGCTGCAATAATTCATCGGCCTCTAGCAGAGAATCCATACCATTGGCGAGAAACTGAGAGATGGCATGAGGGTTAGGTGCATTGTGTGCCTCTTCAGACTGACGCAGTGGCTCAAGCACCAATGTCTCAAGTTGCTTCAAACGTTCCAGAAAAGCGTCACTGCCATCGATGTCGTCAGTGCGAATTAACACATCAGGTTCTAACACCGAGCTCAATAAAGTAACGGCCTCATCCAGCAGATCCACCAGTCCCGGTGTATTGCGTACTTGATAGGCACGTAACTCCTTGATCAAGCGTTCCAGCGGTGCAGCGATTTCTGCCACATGAGTAAGGCCTGCCATATGGGCACTGCCTTTTAAAGTGTGCAGTGCTCGCTGCAAATGATCGCTGATGAGATTACTGCACTGCTCCTGGCGCGATTCTTTAATAAAATCTTTAACGCAAGCCAGATGAGTGGCCGCCTCTGTGACGAAGACATCAATCAGCTCTTCATCTACTTCAACTTTGTAATCTGGCTTAGGCGTTGCAGTCTCGACTAACGGCTCACGCTGTACCTCGGCTTGAGCAGCAGGCTCGTCTGTTTCACCAGTCAGTAAGGCTTGAAAGGAGTGACTGGCCTGACCACCGGCAAGCGCAAATGCATATTCCATCAGTGGTTTTGTATCGACGGATGCAGGGCGGCGATGACGGAAGTCGTCAATTAACGCCGGCAATTGCTGCATCACATGAGTGACCAAAGCGATCAGGTCATCATTAATCTGGATGGTATTGTCCAACACTCGGTTGAACATATTTTCGACTGACCAGGCCAACTCGCCAATCACCTCAGCTTCGACCATACGGCCACTGCCTTTCAGCGTGTGGTAGGCACGACGTACTGTGGCAAGGGCCTCTTGATCACTGCGATCGGCAACAAACTGTGGCCAAAACTCTTCGAGCGTTTCCGTCACTTCCTCTGCTTCTTCGAGGAAGATTTCAAGGATTTCATCATCAATGAGACTGTCGTCGTCTTCGACTGTCTCTGCCACCTCAGGCACAACTTCTACAGCTGGCGGCTCGGAACTGGCTTCTTCAGCCTCAACTTCCGCTTCAGTATCGATCTGTTCTTCGGCAACTGAGGTTGAGATCTCGTCAGCCGATTGCGGCTCGTCCTCAACCACTTCAGGTTCGACATCGGTCACGACGTCTGCTGTCGATATTGCTTCAGTCGCAGGGGCTTCATCAGCACTATCGAGAGTCAATGCACGATCAAATGAGGTAACTTCGTCGTCACCCAACTCGTCCGGGGCATCATCTTCGAGAGCAGCTGCAACCGGCGTATCACTCACCGGCAACTGCTGCAATGACTGCTCAGCCCGATCCAATAACTCGTCACTGGTGTTGGTGGTGCTTTGCTGATAACGCTCTAAGTAGTATTCAACACCAGATAGCACATCGGCCAATACATCCATCACCGACCACTGAGGCTGTATGCCCTCTGCGATCAGCTGCTGACTGACAAAAGCGGCTGCCTGAGAAAGAATGTCCGCCACCCTTGGCAGCGGAATCATATTCAAAGACCCTTCTATGCTGTGCAGTAAACGCGGCACATCATCGATTTCTTGCGGATCCCAGTGTTTGCCAATGTATTCGACGATGGCTTCTTTAACCTGTTCCAATACATTGCGCGCTTCACGCAGCACCGCTAACTGAGCATCTGATAGCGGCGTCACCTGCTGGTGACTGAGGTCACCATCTTTTTGCATGCCACTTAATGTCGCTTCGACATACAGCAGGGCACCGGCCATATCGAGCAGGTCGCTATCTGGCGCCTCCTGCTCTTCCAGCATTTTTCCGACTTGTCCTAACTGCTGTTGCATGACCTTGCGCGGCATGCCCATACCCAGCATGCCCATGGTATCGCTGAGTTGCTTCAACGCAGGCTGCATTTCTTCGAGTACAGTGAAGCGATCTTCGTCGGTACGTACCAACAAATCTAAACGATCTTTGACCGATGCAATCTCATCAATCAAGGCACCAATAACATTGGTCACCGTGTCTCTATCAGGTCCCGATAAAGCGCTGCGCTCTTGCTCTAGTTCATCTTCCGTTGGCAATGCTTGGCGCAAACCAAACAATTCTTGCGCCAGCCGAATACCATCTGCTTGCACCTCGGTGCGGGCGACATAAAACAGCAGATTTTTAATCAGTTCATGGGACGGTTCTTGAGCGACAGCGACGGCACCCTTATCCACTGTATCTTTCAACAGGTGATCGAGTTCCCGCAGCAACTGTTTAGAACTCGCCGGCATCGATTGCTGCTTCATCAACCATTCACTGAACGCCAACGCCGCCAGCCATAATCGCCCTTGCGGAGTTCCTTTGAGGGCTTTGTATAGCCGCATAAAGGTTTTATTCAAATAGCCTTTAGCAACTTCAGGTTGTTTTTGCTGCAGCAGCTGCAACATTGCAGCTTGGAACATCTGCCGAACTTTACGCGACCAGTCTTTAAACTCCTGGCCACCAAACACCTTGCTTTGTTGCTCCGTCAGAGGCTGGGCAGCAGGAATGGTCGGTTTAAATAGTGCTGTTTCTGACAGGAATACTTCACCTCTGGCGCTACGTAGCTCATTCAAAATGGGCAGCAGTACCACAGGCAGGTCTCGACGTCCGACTTTGACGTGTTCTAAATAATGCGGCAGTTGAATGATGGCCTGCATAAGAATTTCTAAGCCATCACGTTCGTTTCTCAGCTCCCCATGGGCCAGAGCAGAGGCAACCGCTTCCATTTCTTCAGCCAGCAAGGCAGCGCCATAGAATTCCACCATTTGCAAGGTGCCATGGATCTGATGCAGGTAGCTGAGACAGAACTTCAGCCGACTCTTGTCTTCCGGGTTTTCAACGTATACCTCAAGCGCTTGCTGCGCTTGCTGCAAGGTTTCGCTGATTTCCCCTTTTACCCATTCAAGGGCGATGTAGTCCTGGCTCATCGCCTTGCGGTCTCCCCTGTCGAATTCTCTGACTTGCGTATAAACGCCGACACACGGCTGCTACGCACAGGTTCCAGCAGCGGATGCTGCCAGTCCACCATTTCACCGAGGCCAATTATTAGCACACCGCCCGGAGCCAGGCGTTGGGCCAGTGCATTCAATATTTCCCGACGCCGCCAGCGACGGAAATAGATCAATACATTCTGGCAATAGATAAGGTGCTGTTCCTCTAGTGGACAAGCATCCAGATTTAGGATGTTAACTTGACTGAAACAGCAACTTTTACGTAATGAATCACTGATCTGGATATGACCATTATCTAGCGCCAACATGCCAGAATCGCGGCAGAACTCAGGTAACCACTGCAAAGAACGCGACATATAGCGTCCAGCCCTGGCTTTACGCAAAACAATGGTCGAGATATCTGTACCAGTCACCGCGAAGCTGCGATTGTCGGCAGCAAATATTTCCTGCGCCAACATTGCCAGACTATAAGCTTCTTCACCAGAGGAGCAGCCGACGCTCCAAGCTTCGAATGCGCTATTGACTGGCAAGCTACGATGCAACTGACGCATATGCTGTTCAGCGAAGGCAAAGGCATCCGGATCACGGAAGAAACGAGTTTCCTGCACGGTTAAGCGATCAACCAGAGTATTCCACTCAATTGCCCCCGCAGGGCCACTTAATACCCGGTCGTAGTACTCTTGATAGCTTTCGCAGCCAACTTCTTGCATACGCAGTCCTAGACTGGTTTGCAGGAACGACCGGCGTTGCACCGGCAAACACATGCCAGTGCGTTCCTCTAGCAGAGACTGCCAGCGACTAAATTGGACATCGTCCATCTCTGGAACAATGCCCGAACCTGAGTACAAAGAGTGATTCATTCGACCTCATCCGATCAGCGTGCCATTACAGCACTTGCTGCTGCTCGTCGTGAGACTCCAGTTCACTTTCTGGCAGCTTAAAGCCGGCTACAGATTCACGCAGCTGGTTCGCCATTTCTGCCAGGTTACCAATCGATTTCGCGGTAGCGGTCGTACCAGCCGACGTTTGCGAGGTAATTTCCTGAATCACGTTCATCGTGTTGGAAATATGACCGGCAGATGATGCCTGCTGACGGGCCGCATTCGAAATGTTCTGAATCAAGTCGGCCAGGTTTTTCGATACGTTCTCAATTTCTTCCAGTGCAACACCCGCATCCTGTGCCAGACGTGCACCACGCACCACCTCCGAAGTGGTGGTTTCCATCGAAATTACCGCTTCGTTAGTATCGTTCTGAATCGTTTTAACCAGCGCCTCAATCTGCTTTGTTGCCGCAGCAGAACGTTCCGCAAGACGCTGTACCTCATCCGCAACCACCGCGAAGCCTCGACCGGCGTCACCCGCCATCGATGCCTGAATCGCAGCGTTAAGCGACAGAATGTTGGTTTGGTCAGCAATGTCGGTAATCAGCGAGATGATGTCACCAATTTCCTGTGACGATTCACCCAGACGCTTAATCCGCTTAGAGGTTTCTTGGATCTGTTCACGGATGTTGTCCATGCCGTTAATCGTCGCTTGTACCACCTCGGCGCCTTTGTTGGCGATCGCAACCGACCGCTCCGCAACCGCTGACGATTCAGAGGCGTTGGCAGATACTTGGTCAATCGACACCGCCATCTCGTTGATCGCAGCTGACGCACCAGCAATTTCTTGAGCTTGGTGCTCAGATGCTTCCGCAAGGTGCATAGCAGTCGCCTGAGTTTCCTGTGCGGCCGACGATACTTGTACCGCCGTTTCGTTAATCGCCGACACCAGCGAGCGCATCTGGTCGATGGCGTAGTTGATAGAGTCAGCGATCGCGCCGGTAAAGTCTTCCGTTACCGTCGCCGATGCGGTCAAGTCACCATCTGCAAGGTCGGCAATTTCGTCCAGCAGACGCAAAATTGCCATCTGGTTTTGTTCGTTTTTATTGGCTGTTTCTTCCAAGTCACGGCGTGCTTCTAGGAACGAAACCACACCCAGCAGTACCATCATCACAATAGCCAGCAGAGCCGCGCCATAACCAACAAACTGTAACAGGTCACGGGTTGCAGTATCGGACTGAATGCGGGCAGCGAGGTTAGACGTCAAACTCAGAAGCTGCACTGAGTCAGCGAAGATTCGGTCCGATGCCTCACGCACCTGGAACAGTTCTGGAGAGGTTTCGAGAATTTCATCCACCGAGCCGTTAACGAAGGCAAACAACTCTGTAACTTCAGCCAAGGCGAATACGGCCTCATCGTCGGTAACCTGAGAAATGTTCATCGCCACGTTACCTTCAGACATACCTTCCAGTACGCGTCCGAACAAAGACGCATCTCGACCAAATGCATCGGCCGCCATCACCGCATCTTCACCACCTTCTAGCACTTTGCTTACCGAACGTACGATACGTTCTGCCAGCCAGGATTGGCGTTGTGCAACGGCTACCTGTTCAGCAGGGGCGTTATTGTCGAGCAAAATTTCAACAATTTCATCATATTCCACCTGCAGCTGTGGAATCGTCTCAGCGAGCGTTGCTGCTACTTCGTGCAAAGACAGAATAATGTCTTGAGAACGTACGATCTGAGCAGCATTTTCGTTTACGCCGTCCCATACCGCTTGCACGTCCGTCATGGTTGCAATTTCAGCAGGCGGCAAACCTGTTTCCGGATTGCCCTTGCTAAGATAACGCCAGCGCTGTTCAAAACGGTCACGAGCGACGCGTAACTCTCGGAACGCTTGCTCTTTACCGCCAGCCGCTTCGGTGGCGTTTTTCGCCAGCTCCTGCGACAGAACCCGCAATTCGTTGGCGTGTTCAATGTATTGCTCGTCCCGACTGCTCAGGTTGTTTACGTATACCGTGATACCGATAAAGGCCACCAGGAACACAACCAGCAGAACCACCAAGACACCGTTCAGACGGTTTCGGAATACCGTCGAGATGACGTTTCCTTTATTTCCGCTCATGCCGTTCTCTCCACACTCACTGCATGCTTTGTTGTTCGTACACCGGCAACTTACATTGCTGGTGACATTTATCTCGCGGCTATTACACCGCTATCTGCATAAACTCCGGCGACTGAATCAGTTGCCGCAGCTGAAAAACAGGCCAGAGCTTGCCATCACGCTGATAACAATTGCTGATGTAGCCCGCATACGCGGGGTCCAAACCATCTGGCGTTTGACTATCTTCTTCAGGGAACTGCTGTAAGCCCAGCACAGCATCGACCATTAAGCCAGTGAGGTGATCACCATCTTCGACCACCAACACCCTGCGGCTACGCCAATTTGCTTTCGACGGCAACTGCAGCAACCCCGCAAGGTCCATGACGGGAACGAGGCGTCCCCGCACATTGGCCACCCCCAGCACCCAGCTTCTTACACCAGGTACTCGGGTTAATCTGGGCGGCTGAAGAATTTCAGCCACGTCTTCCATCTCTGCTGCAAAGGTTTGGCCCGCAACCATGAAGCCAACCCCGCGCCAATAACGTACCGCTTCAACCTGCTGTGGCAGGTCTGAAGCGTTGCGCCGACTTCTTTCGGCAATGTCCAGAAGTTGCGCAAATGGTGTCATATCAGCCAGCCATTACAGAGTCGATTTCAGACATCAAGGTGGCTTCGCTGACTGGCTTAACCAGATAGCCAGATGCCCCCTGGCGCTTGCCCCACACCCGATCAGTTTCCTGATCTTTGGTGGTTACGATGATGACAGGAATATGCTTAGTGTCGTCATCTTTAGTTAACTGACGCGTTGCCTGAAAACCATTGAGACCCGGCATAACGATGTCCATCAAAACAACATCGGGTTTTTCCTGACGTGCTTTGGCAACGCCGTCGGCGCCATTTTCAGCTGTGATCACCTCGTGACCGTTATTCTTGAGCATTGCTTCGAATGCTTTAATTTCGGTGGGAGAATCATCAACTACCAAGATGCGGGCCATGCCTACTTCCTCATTAAACTGTGTTGTCGGCTCAGGAATTAACGTATTGGCGAATTGAGCTCAGCAACTCTTCTTTGCTGAACGGCTTGGTCAGGTACTCGTCTGAGCCAACGATGCGACCTTTCGCTTTATCGAACAAACCGTCCTTACTGGACAGCATAATGACAGGCGTCGACTTGAACTTGGAATTATTTTTGATCAGGGCACAGGTCTGATAGCCATCAAGACGCGGCATCATGATATCCACAAAAATGATATCGGGATGGGTGTCGGCAATCTTGGCGAGGGCATCAAAACCATCGGTGGCTGTGATGACTTCACAGCCTACTTTTTTCAACAGCGTCTCGGCCGTACGACGAATCGTTTTACTATCGTCAATGACCATGACCTTAACATTCTGAAAGTTGTCGTCCATAGAGGGGCCTTAACCATCCGTTCTGAAACTGATTGAAGCACTGTGACCACGCAGGTGACGCCTTCGCGCACTTTTGTATCACACATTGATACACCAAACCAGAAGCGATCAGCGCCAACACTGTTGCACCGATAATCTGCATCAATGGGTTACACTGTAGTCGCATTTTTACAACTGGCGGAGTACTCACTGCATGACTATTCACCTTGGCGTGGTCATGGACCCCATCGAAGGCATCCACTTCCATAAGGATACCTCGTTAGCGCTATTAAATGCGGCACAAAGTCACGGTTTTGAACTTTGGTACATGGAACAGGCAGATTTATACATCTCAGATGGCCGTGCAATGGCCCGTATGGCCCCGTTGACCGTTCGTATGGACGAACACAATTGGTTCCAACGCGGTGAATATCGCGAAGCGCCACTGGCTAATCTTAACGTCATATTGATGCGCAAAGACCCACCGTTCGATAGCGAGTTCGTATATAGCACTTATATTTTGGAACGCGCCGAGCAAGAAGGTGTACTGGTCGCTAATAAGCCGCAAAGTTTGCGCGACTGCAATGAAAAGCTGTATGCCACCGCCTTTCCTCATCTGATGACCCCAACTCTGGTTACACGCAGGGCTGATTTGCTCAAAGGGTTTCATCAGCAGCATCAGGATGTGATCTTCAAACCGCTAGATGGCATGGGTGGCTCGTCAATTTTCCGCCTGAAAGCCGATGACCCCAATGTCAGCGTGATCATCGAAACACTGACCCAGTATGGCCAACAACAAATCATGGCGCAGCGTTTCATCCCGCAAATCAGCGACGGAGACAAACGCATTTTGATGATTAATGGCGAGCCGGTGCCTTACTGTTTGGCTCGTATTCCCGCCTCTGGCGAAACTCGCGGCAATTTGGCCGCCGGCGGGCGCGGCGTCACGCAGCCCCTGTCGGATGAGAATCGTGCCTTAGCCGAAGAAATAGGTCCTTTCCTGCGTCAACGCGGGCTGTACTTTGTTGGCCTTGACGTGATTGGCAATCAACTCACTGAGATTAATGTCACCAGCCCGACTTGTGTGCGTGAAATCAGTCGTGATTCCGGTATCGATGTGGCAGCCCAGCTGATTGAGTGTCTGGCATCACAAATCCAGCAATAGAGCGCCGCGACGGGCCCTAGCTGGTGGACAAAAGCGCCGCCAAAGCGCAGACTTTGGCGGTGTTTTTGTAGGTCTATACTGAAGTTTATGTCCACCGCACCTGTTTTCCCTGACTCAGATCTGTCACTGGCCCAATACGCTCCAGTGCAGGCGCCCGATCGTCTTAGCTTTGCCTTGTTTCTAGCCTTGGCTGTGCACGCCTTACTTATTTTGGGTGTGAGCTTTGCTCCCCAGGACAGCAGCCAAGTGGCTACCACCCTTGAAGTCACCTTGGCCAATTACCGCAGTGACAAAGCACCCGATGAAGCCGATTTTATTGCCCAGGAAAATCAGCAAGGCAGCGGCACGTTAGACGAAGCCAAAATGCTCACTACCGACATGGAAGCCAACTTCCATGACAATGACATTCGCAAAACATCGCCTGAAGAGCAGCTGGCCAGCGCACCCAAACAAAAGCTAACGGAAAAACAGCTGGTCAGCAGCCAAAGCAATAACGTGCGCAAAGTGCGTGAGATTAACAGTGAATCGCCAACGCCAAGCACGGTATTACCCGACGGCCCCAAACAATCCTTGCTACAGCGCAGCCTAGAAATGGCCAGCCTAGAAGCCAAACTCGATAGCCAGCGCCAAGCTTATGCCCGCAAACCTAGGGTGCAGCGTCTGACGGCAGCTTCCACCATGAAGGCCAGCGACGCCTACTACGTCAATAACTGGCGCCGCCATATCGAAAAGGCCGGTGCACGTAATTATCCACCAGAAGCCAAGGACTGCTTTGATGACTGTCAATTGCGCTTGCTGGTCGCCATTCGCCCGGACGGCAGCATCGCCGAATTAACCGTTCTGCAATCATCGGGACGCAAGGTTCTGGACGATGCCGCCAAGCGCATTGTTCGCCAAGCAGCTCCTTTTGCACCATTTAGCGACGAAATGCGCCGCGATTTTGATATCCTAGAGATTATTCGTACCTGGCAGTTTAAAGGTAATCGTTACATCTCGGATGCGGGTTAATGCAACAACTGAACAGCCTGAAAAATCATTTTCTCATTGCCATGCCCAGTCTGAACGAAGACTGGTTTGCTGGCTGTGTCATTTATTTATGTGACCATAGCGACGAAGGCGCCATGGGTCTGGTGCTCAATCGTGTGATGCCGGTCACCTTCCATGACGTGTGTGAACAGCTCGACATCGAACGAAAACCCGGCATCCAACCGGTGGTTCAGTGCGGTGGCCCAGTCAGCCCCGAAACGGGCTTTATTTTGCACCGCGAGCCTGGCAACTGGAGCTCCACCCTGAGCATTGGCCAATACTGTCACCTGACGTCATCAAAAGATATTCTACGCGCCATCGCCGCCGGTGAAGGCCCAGAATCTTTTCACCTGGCACTCGGATACGCTGGCTGGGACGCCGAGCAGCTAGATAGCGAACTGCTCAACAATGCTTGGCTGACCATTGAAGCCGATGAAGAGCTGCTGTTTTATACCCCGACGCAAACGCTGTACGACAAAGCGCTGCAGCGCCTTGGCGTCAGCGCCGAATTTCTCAGCCAGGACGCCGGACACGCCTGATGAACCTGAGCACATTACAACGCCTGATGGCGTTCGATTTCGGTACCAAGCGCATTGGTATCGCCGTTGGCCAGCGCCTGACGGGCACGGCGCAGCCGTTACCGCCCATTAAAGCCCGCGACGGCATTCCCGACTGGCAACAATTGCAACGCATCATAGACGAGTGGCAACCTGATGCCTTTGTTACCGGTTTGCCGCTGAATATGGATGGCAGCGCCAGTGACATGAGCCGCCGTGCTGACAAATTTGCCCGACGCCTAGAGGGGCGTTTTCATCGACCCTCACTGACCCACGACGAACGTCTGAGCAGCTACGAAGCCAAAGGCATGGTGCTGGCCGACTCGGGCGAGCGCGACTTTGGCAAACATTCCGTCGATGGGTTAGCGGCACAACTGATTCTAGAAAGCTGGATGAGCGAACATCCCTGGTCCCCCACTGCGAAAGAGAGCCCCAATGAGTCTGCCTGATATCAACCAGCTGCTCGATACGCTGGAACATGAACTTCGCCAATACCTGCAACAACATCAGATCGACCAGCCTCTGCTGGTGGGCATCCGCACCGGCGGGGTATGGATCGCCGAACAGTTGCAACAACGACTGTCATTGTCAGGCCCGATGGGGGTACTGGACATCAGCTTTTACCGCGACGACTTTACCCGCCATGGCTTGCACCCTGAGGTGAAAGGCTCAAACCTGCCAGAAAGCCTGGAAGACAGAGACATTATCCTGGTGGACGACGTTATCAAAAGCGGGCGCACCATTCGCGCAGCGATGAATGAACTATTCGATTTTGGTCGTCCTGCACGCATTACTCTGGTCAGCTTGCTGGACGTCGGTCAACGTGAACTGCCCATTCAGCCCGACGTGTGTGCACATCGCCTGACGCTGAAAGACAACCAAGTAATCAAATTGTCTGGCCCACAGCCATTAACGCTGAGCTTGTCCTAAAGAGAATTAATCTATGTCCCATCCAAGCCAGGTACAGCTGACCGCTGACGGTCGGCTGAAGCACTTCCTCACCACCGAAGGCCTCAGTCGCGAGCTACTGACTGAAATTCTCGATACCGCCGATTCTTTTATCAGCACGCAAGAACGGGCGGTTAAAAAAGTGCCTTTGCTGCGCGGTAAAACCGTGGTGAATTTGTTTTTTGAAAACAGCACTCGCACCCGCTCTACTTTTGAGCTAGCAGCGAAACGTTTGTCGGCCGACATTCTCAATCTCGACATTGCTCGCTCGGCGACCTCGAAGGGCGAAACTCTAATGGACACCCTGTGGAATCTGGAGGCCATGTACAGCGATATGTTTGTGGTCCGCCACGCCGACTCAGGCGCCGCCCACTTTATTGCCGAACAGGTGACTCCAGGGGTCGCCATTATCAACGCCGGCGACGGTCGCCATGCACACCCAACCCAAGCAATGCTGGATATGCTGACCATTCGCCGCCACAAGCAACAAATCGAAGGCCAGGTGGTCGCCATTGTCGGCGACATACTGCACTCGCGCGTTGCTCGTTCACAAATCCATGCGTTAAAAACACTCGGCGCTGCGGAGGTTCGAGTCATAGGACCGGCCACCCTGCTGCCACGCGACATTGAGTCACTGGGTGCCAAGGCGTTTTATCGTTTAGAAGACGGGCTTAAAGACTGCGACGTTGTCATCATGCTGCGACTGCAAAAGGAGCGTATGCAAAACGCCCTGCTGCCGAGTGAAAGTGAGTTCTTCAAACTTTACGGTTTGACTGAGCAAAAATTGGCACTGGCCAAACCAGACGCCATCGTCATGCACCCAGGGCCCATTAATCGCGGTGTCGAAATTGAATCGGCGGTCGCTGATGGGCCACAGTCGGTCATTCTCAATCAAGTCAGCAACGGCATCGCCGTTCGCATGGCGGTGATGTCCATGGCCATGAGCGGCCAGCAAGCGCAACAATCGACCGAGGAGCCGGCATGAGCAGTACCGTTATTCACCAAGCACGTATCATAGATCCGGCCAACGAACGCGATGAAATCGCCGATGTACGCATCCTAGATGGCCGCATAGATGCCATCGCTACCTCATTGGATGGCGATCAGCACATCGACGCCAGCGGCATGTGGCTAACTCCTGGTTTTATCGACCTCGGCGCTCATCTGGCCGAACCGGGCTTCGGCCACAAAGGCAATATTGCCAGTGAAACCCGGGCCGCCGCTCACAGTGGTTTTACCCAGGTGTGCTCGTTGCCAGATACAAAACCCGTGGTCGACAGCGCTGCCGTCGTGCAACTGATTGTCGAAAAGTCGCAACAAGCCAATGCCGCCGAAGTACTGCCACTGGGCGCTCTGACCCAAGGCTTAGCGGGTGAGCAGATTGCCAATATGGTCAGTTTGTACGAGGCCGGCTGCGTGGCCATGAGCAACGCTCGCCAGCCCATCAAAGACAGTTATGTGCTGCGACGGCTAATGGAATATGCCGCCACTTACGATATACCGATGTTTTTGTCGGCCAACGACGCCGCCTTAGCAGCCGGTGGCTGCATGCATGAAGGGCCAGTATCGACTCAATTAGGCTTAGCGGGTGTGCCAGAGACGGCCGAGACCGCAGCGTTGGCGCAAATCATTTTATTGGCGGAGCAAGTACCGGTACGTCTGCATATCAGTCAAATTAGCTGTGCCCGCAGCATTGCCATGTTGCGTAACGCCCGCAGCCGCGGTCATCAGATTACTGCTGATGTGCCGTTGGCCAACTTGTTGTACACAGATGAAGCTGTGCGTGGTTACAACAGCCAGTTCCATGTACAACCACCATTGCGCAGTGAAGCAGACCGACAAGCTTTATTGCAGGCCGTCGCGGCGGGAGATCTGGCCATTAGCAGCAATCATCGTCCGCACGAAATTGCCGCCAAAAAAGCCCCCTTTGCCGAAGCCGAAGCGGGTTTGAGTATGTTTGACTACTTCTTACCACTGGCATTGTCGTTGCTGAACGAAGAACTTAGCCCCACAGCACTGATTCGCAGTTTGACGTCTGTGCCTGCCGCCATCGTTGGCAAACGTGCCGAACTCAGCATTGGTCACAGCGCCACATTTGCTCTGATCGACCCGCAGCAAAGCTTAACGGCTAGCCGCTCAGCGCTGTTTTCTCGTGGTGGGAATATCAGCTGTCGCGGTCAACAATTATCCGGAGCGACGCGTGCGTTGATGCGCGAAGGACAATGGATCATTCAGGCAGATTAACTAGTGGGCACCTATACTGTGCCCATGAAGTTTGCCCCTGATATTAGTGCCAATGACCTCCAACGCTGGCACCAATCCTTCGATCTACTGAACCGGTCCCGCTTGCAGCGGGCCCGGGATCGTATGACGCCCAGGCAGCAGCAAGTGCTCGATGCCTTGCCCCTGCTGCTGCACCTAAATCACCCCCGATTGCCTGGTTTTATTCATCACCAAGTGACCGCAGGCATCGCTTTGTTTGCGCCGAGCCAGGAGCAAATGCAAGCATTGCAGCAGTTAGCTCGTGGCATCAAATTGCCGCGAATGCAACGCGATTGTGCCCTGTTGGGGGTGTATTTAATGGGCAGCGTTGGCTCATTGGCTCAAAGTTCAGGCAGTGACCTGGATGTCTGGCTGTGTCACGACGAAACCCTCGCAGCCGATGCGCTGGCAGAATTGCAGAACAAATGCCGTTTAATAGAGGATTGGGCTAAGCAACAAGGCTGTGAGTTGCATATCTTCACCATGAACCTGACTGACTTTCGCCAGGGCCAGCATCGTTCGGCGGAAGGCGATGATTGCGGCAGCACGCAACATATTTTGTTGCTCGACGAGTTTTACCGCAGCGCGGTGTGGCTGGCAGGATTAAAACCGCGCTGGTGGTTAATTCCCAATCAGCATGAACGCAAAGCAGAAGAGTGCTGGCAGTTTTTAATCAATGAAATGCACATTCATCCGGAGCAGTGGCTCGACTTTGGCGCCATTCCCACTATCCCTATTTCCGAATTTGTTGGTGCCGGTTTATGGCAGTTAAGTAAAGGCCTGCACGCGCCCTACAAAGCACTACTGAAGCTACTGCTCAATCGTCATTACGCCAGCCAGTACCCCAACATTAAGCCCTTGTGCTGGGACTTAAAAGAACGGGTGCATGAGGGCAATGCCGATGCCAGTGAGTGTGATGCCTACATTTTGATGTTGCAGCGCATCAGCGAACAGCTCAGCCAGGAAGGCAACAAACAGCGCATTGAATTAGTACGACGGGCGTTTTATTTCAAAACTCAGCTGCGTCTGACCCAGCTGTCGCGGCAACAAAGCAGTGGTTGGCGCGCGCAAACCATGCTGCAGCTTACTCAGGATTGGGGATGGGGACGTTTTCAACTGGAAGATCTCGATCAACGTGAACAGTGGTGGCCGACTCAAGTGGCCCAAGAGCGTCATGCACTGATCAGCGAAATGCTCAGCAGTTATCGGCTGATCGCTAATTTCAGCCAAAAACACAGCCATCGTATTCATGTCAGTCGTCGTGACATGCGTTTACTGGGTAACCGGCTGTACGCTGCATTTGATGCCCGACCCGGAAAAATTATCGATATTAATCCGGGAATCGTCACGTCACTGGGGCAGGAAAGCCTGCATCTAAACCTGTGTGACGATGACAATCAAATGCCAAGCTGGCAGTTGGTGGTGGGCCATTGGCAAGACAATGAAATTCGCCCAGAGCAAACGCTAAAACAATCCCCAAGCTTGATCGAATTGCTGTGCTTTGCTCAATTCAACGGCCTGTTTACACCTCACACACGAGTACGCTTGCATCCCAGTGACAACCCAATGAATCAGTATCAGCTGCAAGAATTATTGCAGCGCATTCGGGCGCTACCGATTCAACCACCCAGCAGCACTGAGCTGCAGCAACCGGCTCGCCCCGTGCACTGGCATTTATTTATTAATGTCGGGGTTGATCCTCAGCAACAGCTCAGCCGTCGCGGCATGCAAAAGGTCTCCAATCGCGATGATGCGCTGGGCTACAGTGCCGCGCGTGACAACCTGATTCTGACGGCTGATTTGCTGACCATGAACAGCTGGGGGGAATGGCATGTTCATCGCTTCACTGGCAATGCCGCGTTACTCGACTGTCTGCAGCATATATTGCAATGGCTGCCACTGGCGCGTGAGCATGGCTGGCCTGAAATTGTCAGCCACAGCCTGTCTCTGACCCATGCCGGTGCCATCGCCATTCGTGTTGAACAGCTACTGGAAGATGTACTGAAACATTTTATCAAAAGTCCGCGTAGCCCCTATCTCATCGAGGTTGCAGAACAGTATTGTTTACTGGAGTGTGATTCCGACGGGCCCAAGCTGTTAAAAGCCAATAGCCCAAAACATTTGCTGCAGTTATTGCAACGGCCACGGGAACAATACACAGCCTACGTGTTTGACCGCGCAGCGCTGCCAGACAGCCCGCTACGACAGATTTTTGAGCACAGCCGCAGTGGCGTTTGGCAATTATTTTATTGGCATCATAAACAGCAAATGTATTTGTACTTTCTGGACGAGCGCGGTGCCTTGTTACACCAACCGGTATCCGCGACACCCAACGTGCATCCTGTCCTGCCAGTGGTAAGATTTTTGAAACAGCTAGATCAACGCTGGCAATTGGAACAACAGCGTGGTGGTCGCAAGTTATTGTTGGCCGAGCTCAAACGTCAGCCCAACAGCTACGACTTTGCCGTTAATCGAAAGCGCCTACCTGATGTCGCCGAGCAAACAGCCAATATAGATTTGCGCTCGGTTATCGATGAACATCAACAGCCGACTCTGTACTGCAATAACGAAGAATTCAGCATCTGGCAGTACGGTGATGATCTGTACCAAGCCGTAGCAGCGGCGGTTATGAAGCTGCGAACTCCCGGCAGCGACTACCCTTGTTATCTGACCGACTTGGATCTGGCCGACAATCGGCAGGTTATCGATCACCTGGAAGCCAAGTTTCGCACTGAACGTTTGCTCAATCAGGCACTTAAAGCGACCAATAGCGGTGTCGAAAGCGCCTGAGCAACAATCCGCTTACGCCGAGACAGAACGCCTGTTTGTCCTTATACTTAGCCCTTTTCGCTGCCCAGTCGACCTACCACTAGAGTCGCCTGGTTGTGCATAATTGGAGGGTTTGATGCATACGCGCCTGCTGATGCTTGTTTTTGCTTGCTGCGCTCTGAGTCAGTTAACAGCCTGTGGGCAAAAAGGCGATTTGTATCTACCCGAACCCACTCCGCCACCAGTAACGGATACCCAATCCTGATGTCAGTTTTTACTTACCGTGATGGTACTTTACACGCTGAACACGTCGACTTAACGGCAGCCGCTGAACAATATGGCACACCGCTGTATGTGTATTCTCGTCAGGCACTGGAACACCACTATAAACAGTATCAAACGGCTTTGGGCGATTGGCCAGGCATGATTTGCTACGCCGTTAAAGCCAACTCTAACCTGGCGGTATTGTCGGTGTTGGCGCGCCTAGGTGCGGGTTTTGACATCGTCAGCCAAGGCGAGTTAGAGCGTGTATTAGCCGCCGGTGGCGAAGCCAGCCGAATAGTATTTTCTGGTGTTGGCAAGCAGGCCAGTGAAATGCGCCGAGCACTGGAAGTCGGTGTGCACTGCTTCAACGTAGAATCCGAAGCGGAGCTAGAGCGACTAAGCGACGTCGCCAGCGACATGGGTGTCAGTGCGCCGGTATCTTTGCGCATCAACCCAGACGTCGACGCCCAAACCCATCCTTATATTTCCACCGGTCTAAAAGACAATAAATTTGGCATTGCCATTGATGATGCTGTGCGTATCTATCAAAAAGCCTGCAGCTTGCCGGGTTTAACCATCAAAGGCGTTGATTGCCATATCGGTAGCCAGCTGACTGAGATTTCTCCCTTCCTTGATGCCCTTGATCGATTACTGGCGCTGATCGACGAACTCAGCGCTAACGGCATTCACATTGAGCACCTGGACTTGGGCGGCGGCTTAGGTGTCACTTACCAGGACGAAGCGCCCGCTTCCATTAGCGAATTTGTCAGCGCAGTAAAGCAGCGCCTGCAGGGCCGGTCATTGCAGCTATTGTTTGAGCCTGGTCGTTCCATCGCTGCCAATGCTGGAGTATTTGTCACGCGGGTTGAATACCTGAAACTGAGCGAGCACAAGAACTTTGCCATTATCGACGGCGCCATGAACGACCTGATCCGTCCATCGTTGTACAACGCTTGGCAAGATATTAAGCCGGTCAAGCAGCACAGTGATGCACAACAACGCAGCTACGATGTTGTCGGTCCGGTGTGCGAAACCGGCGATTTTCTCGGTAAGGACCGCAATTTAGCCATCACTAGCGGGGATCTGCTGGCCGTGATGTCGGCCGGCGCCTACGGCTTTGTGATGGCATCCAACTACAATACCCGCGGTCGTCCTGCAGAAGTGATGGTCGATGGCCAACAACTGCATCTGGTCCGCCAACGCGAAACGGTGGCCGAGCAGTTTGCCACCGAACAGTGTTTGCCCTGAGGAGGTCGCATGTGGCTTAAATTCAGCAAGATGCATGGCCTGGGCAACGACTTTATGGTGGTCGATCTGGTCACCCAGAACGGCTATATCCGCAGCGATAGAATTGCCGAGCTAGCCCATAGACAGTTTGGCGTCGGTTTTGATCAGCTACTGCTGGTTGAAAAACCCAGCCGTCCTGACGTCGACTTTCGTTACCGTATTTTTAATGCCGATGGCAGTGAAGTTGAAAACTGCGGCAATGGTGCACGCTGCTTTGCCCGCTTTGTTTACGATCAGCATCTAACCGGCAAGCGCACAATCCGAGTCGAAACCGCTACCGGCATCATGCAACTACAGCTGACCGATGACAAAGACGTCATCGTTGATATGGGCAAGCCTGTCTTAGCCCCCGCTCAGGTGCCGTTTGCGGCTACGGATTTTCAACCAGAATACGACTTGCCGGTCGATGGCATCGGTAATGTACAGCTGGGCGCAGTGTCGATGGGCAATCCCCATGCCGTATTGCGGGTAGAAGATGTCGATAGCGCCCCGGTTAATGAGTGGGGCCAACGCATTGAACCGCACCCTGCGTTTCCTAACAAAGTGAACGTTGGCTTTATGCAAATCGTCAGCGAGCATGAAATCCGCCTCCGGGTGTTCGAGCGTGGTGTCGGAGAAACCATGGCTTGTGGTACTGGCGCCTGTGCTGCCGTTGTTTCAGGCCAACTGAGAGGCTGGTTAAAGCCCGGGGTGAAGGTAACATTGCCCGGCGGAGAACTGTGGATCAACTGGGATGGTGACCAAGGCCATGTGCATATGACAGGCCCAGCCACCCCGGTATTCGAAGGCCGAATGAACGTATGAGGACAGCATGAGCCAGCAGCTTCATCTAACAGACGACGAGGTTAAGCAGTATTTGCAGGATCATCCCGACTTTTTTGTCGGTAAAGATGAGCTACTCATGCAACTGCGTATCCCGCACAATGCTGGCCCAGCCACTTCTTTGGTTGAACGGCAGCTGTCGATTCATAGGGAGCGTAACGTCGAGCTGCGCCAGCGTCTGTCAGACCTGCTGGAAAATGCCCGCCGCAACGATCAATTATTTGAGAAAAGTCGACGCCTAGTATTAGCCTTGGTCGAAGCAGAAAACTGGCTGGCGGTGCAAGCGGCTCTGGACGATTCGCTGCGCAATGACTTTGGCGTCGATAACTGGGCCATGCTGCACTTTACCGAGCGTAATCTGGAAGCGCCGCTCGTCTCTATTCGCTCAGCGGAACGACAACGTCAAGTACAGCGCTTATTTAAAGGTCATCGTGCGATCTGCGGTCAACTACAAGGCGAAGACATTGCCACCTTGCTGGGCAATCAATCCACCGATTGTAAGTCTGTCGCGGCTGCACAAATACGCGGCAAGGATAATCATGGTGTACTCAGTGTTGCCAGCCATGACCCCAGTTATTATCGCAGCTCGATGGACACCCTATTTTTAGATTACATCGCCGATATTCTCGCTCTGCGTTTGCCGCAGATTCCGGTGGTGTAATGCAACCAGCGCTTATCACTCTCGACCTTGATCACACCTTGTGGGATACCGACCCGGTGATTCACGCGGCTGAGTTGGCCTGCTTTCGCTGGATAGAACAGCACTGTCCGGTAGCGGCCGAGTTCTACACACTGGAGACGCTGCGTGACTATAAAAACACCATTGCCGAATGTTATCCGCAATGGCGCCATCAAGTGTCACACCTACGCCGTGAAGTGCTGCGGCGGATATTTTTACAAGCGGGGCTACAAGAAGTCGCGGCTGGCGAGATGGCCAACGCTGCCTTTGACGTGTTTTATCAGGCTCGCAATCAAGTCACCTTATTCGATGGTGCGTTGCAGTCTCTGCAGCAGCTGTCCCAGAATTGCCCCTTGATCGCACTCACCAACGGCAATGCCAACTTATCCCTGATCGGCATTGATCATCTGTTTACTGCGCACTTTAGTGCCGAACAAATTGGTGCCGCCAAACCGGCAGCCGATATGTTCGAGGCAGCCATGTCCCACGTCGGTGCCGATCCACAGCACTGTGTGCACATTGGAGATCAACAGGAACAGGATATTATCGCTGCCCAGCAACTCGGCATGAAAACCGTGTGGGTTAATGTTAGCGATGCGACCTGGGGCTATTCAGATTGCCAGCCTGATCAAGAGATCAACCACTTAGCGCAGTTGCCGCAAGCGATTGCAGCTATTTCTGCCTGACACTAGAGCAACGCTATTTCGACGCGCTGTTATGAACTGAAAACCTCTCAATTAAGCCGCGAAGATGGATGTTTAACAAGTTAGATGAAGGTTGAGCAACGCAGATTGAGGGATTTTCAGACATAAGCAAACGGGCTGGAGTCCGTTTTTCCTTGAGCTGTGTTATTCGATGCTTATTTAACGGGTTAAACGGCGCACCTCATGCCTTACTCAATAAAAATGGATTCCAGCAGCAAAGAGCTAAATGGCGTTAACAGGCCCTAGATCAGACTGCTGTGCACTAGCCAGAAAAAGGCAAAGGCTAATAGGGCCGCAGCGGCTGGAATCGCATTTAAGCGCTGACGTTGTTTTCTGGCTTGTTGAGAGGGCATGATCCGTCACTCGTCTCGTGGTGAATCACTAGCTTAGCAACAACCCGTGACGAGAACAGTGGCCCGGCCCGACAACGAGCCGGTTGGCACAGACAGCCTCATTAAATGGGGCGACTGCCGTAACTGCTTTGTGGTTTGCGCGGCGGATCTGCCATCACGTTGTTGTCGATTTGCTGAATTTTGCCTCCTCGGGCTAAAAACGCTTCGACATCACTTTGCATGACTTTGCGCAGTTGCTCACGGCTGAGCGCGCTAACCGCCTCCTGATTTGCAGAAGACTCCTGAGCGCTGAAATCGTCGTCTTGGAATTCGGTTTCTTCAGCCATACATCCCTCCCAGCAGAAGTTGATGGACAGTTGCCGCGTGCGGCTTTGTAGTTATAGACCAGCCGTCGACAAGCGCCAGTCGTGGCACAAAAACCGTAACCAAAATGCCATTTGCGTCGATATTTCTGCGCAATTTGCTGAAAAAACCTGCCTGAATTCCGTCAGTCTGCCAAATAGGTATAAGCGTTTAGGGCTTCCTGCAATTCCTGCAGCCAACGCTGGCGATCCTGTTGTGGCAACGAAGAGCCTTCTACCTGGTGCTGCAACTGCTGCCGCAGCTGCGCGGCATCGTAGTTCACATAGGCCAACACGGCCTGAATATCATCCCCCTGGGCCGCTGAACTTAACCGCATACCGTCGGCACCACTTTCAACATCGACCGAGTCGGTGTCGCCAAACAGGTTGTGCAAGTCGCCCAAAATTTCCTGATAAGCACCCACCAGGAAGAATCCCAATTGGTCACCGCGCTCGATACCTGGCAAAGGCAAGCTTGAGCCTATGCCATCGGCATCGACGTATTGATCGATGCGACCATCGGAGTCACAAGTAATGTCTTGCAACACCCCACGACAACGCACTGGCTCATCCAAACGAGTTAACGGCACGACCGGGAAAATTTGGTCAATTCCCCAAACATCGGGCAACGACTGGAATAAAGAGAAATTCACGAATACCTTATCGGCCAGCTTTTCATACAGCTCATCAAGCAGTTCCCGATGACTGCGGTTGCTAGGGCTTAGCCGCTGCTTCAGCAAGATGCCAACACTGCGATACAAAGACTCGGCTTGGGCACGTTCCTGCAACCGATATAAACCATGACTAAAGGCCGTCTGTGCATCACTCATCCAGTGCTGCACATCATGGTACAACTCCACCAAAGAACGCGGGCTCATCGACTGCTGTAACTGCTGCCAGGCGCCAAACAATGCGTGCAGTTCTGCGGGAGCATCCGCTGCCGGCGGCTGAGGGTCTTGAGCTGCTGGACTTTCATGATCAATGACTTGAGCCAGCAATACCGCATGGTGAGCCGTCATAGCGCGACCAGATTCGGTGATCAAACCCGGCATAGCAATGTCGAGTTCGCGACATACATCGGCAAAAGCAGTCACCACATTGCGGGCATATTCTTGAATGCTGTAGTTCATCGAGCAATAACTGCGCGAGCGCGTGCCCTCGTAATCGACGCCCAGACCGCCACCGACATCGAGCCAGGCGATGGGCACTTGCAAGCGCACCAACTCGGCAAACATCCGGCTGCATTCGCGCAAACCGGTATGGATATCGCGAATATTGGCCAGCTGTGAGCCCAGGTGGAAGTGCAGCAGTTGCAGGCAGTGCAGTTGATTGCGTTGCTGTAGTTGTGTCACAACCTGCAATATCTGATCAGCCGATAAACCAAATTTGGATTTTTCACCACCGGTATTTTGCCAGTTGCCTTTGCCAATGGTGGCCAGTCGCGCACGAATGCCCAACCTGGGCGTCACCTGTAGCTCTTCTGCTTGCTCAAGAATCAGCTTCAGCTCTGATAACTTTTCGATCACTAAAAACACTTGATGACCCAGCTTTTCTGCCAATAGCGCCAGTCGAATAAAGTGTCGGTCCTTATAGCCGTTACACACGATTAAGCCTTTGGTGCTACCAAGCTGAGATAACACGGCGATCAATTCCGGTTTGCTACCCGCTTCTAAGCCAACATATTCACAGCCTGCCAACTGTTGGCCGCGCACCACCTGCTCCACCACCGGACGCTGCTGATTCACCTTGATGGGATACACAGGCACAAAGGGCCCTTGGTAACCGACATCTTGCCGTGCCTGGCGGAAAGCACTCACTAGGGTTTCCACCCGGTGGTGAATAATGCCCGGGAAACGTACCAGCAGTGGCAGGCGTAAGCCTTGCTGCTGCGCTTGCTGAGCCACCTGCTGCAAGGTCACCGCCGGCTGATCAGGGTGCGGCTTTACCTGTAGCTGGCCGCTATCGTCGACGCACACATAGCCTTCGCTCCAGTACGGCAGGTTGTAATGATGAGCAGAAGAATAAGACATAGCTGGCAGCTCCATTGACAGCCCCGAGCTTGGCGTCATCAAGGGCTTGAGTTATTGTGGCGCCCAATTGTACCCCTGAAGATCAGTGCAGCAATATCTGTGCTGATGCATTTCCTCATGCAGTGAGATGAATCGCTATGACACACCCCCTGGCTAACGGCTGGTTTACCGAGATTTTTGAGCAACAAGGCTCAGCGTTTTCACTCAAGGTTCGTGCTCATTTGGAGCAAGTCACCAGTGAGTTTCAAACCATTGATATGTACGACACCGAGACTTTCGGCAAACTGATGGTGATCGACGGCTGTACTATGGTCAGCAGCCGGGAAAATTTTGTTTATCACGAGATGATGGCCCACGTGCCTTTGTTTGCTCACCCAGCTCCTAAACGGGTGGCCATTATCGGCGGTGGCGATTGTGGTACCTTGCGTGAAGTGTTGAAACATCCCGATGTCGAGGTCGCTTATCAAATTGATATTGATGAGCAAGTGACTCGTATGGCGGAAAAGTACTTTCCTGAACTGTGTGAATCCAACCAGGACCCTCGCGCTCACATCCTGTTTGCCGATGGCATCGACTGGATCAAGCAGCGTCCTGCGGGATCATTAGATGTCATTATAATCGACAGTACTGATCCGGTGGGCCCAGCCGAAGGGCTGTTTGCCGTGGATTTCTATCGTGACTGCATGCGCACCCTGGCTGATAATGGGGTGGTAGTTCAGCAAAGCGAATCACCGCTGTATCACAGCGACAGCATCATTAAACAGATTCACCTGGATATGTCGACGGCGGGCGCGAGCAGCAGTCACACCTTCCCCTTCCCACAGGTGATTTACCCATCGGGTTGGTGGAGCTGCACACTGGCCTGTAAAGGTGGTGATGCCAGCGCGTTTCGTATCGAAGATGCCGCCAGCAAGGCCTTTACTACGCAGTATTACAACGCCGAAATCCATGCCGCAGCGTTAGCATTACCCGAGTTTATGAAGCGCTCGCTACAACTCGATTAACGGACACAAAAAAGCCGCTCCTAAGAGCGGCTTTTTTACTATCAGACCTTATTCACGGCCTGACATAAACTTGATCGCTGCCAAGATTTCATCGTCAGAGCAATCAATACAGTTGCCTTTCGGAGGCATGGCGTTAATACCATTAATGGCGTTCTGCCAGGTCTTATCCATACCCTTGCTCAGGCGCTCATCCCACGCAGCTGTGTCGCCATTTTTTGGCGCACCTAAAATTCCGCTACCATGACAAGCGGTACATGCCGTGTTGTAGATCTCTTCACCCGAACGCGGCGCACCACCAGCAACGACCGGTGCACCGCCACAATCAGCACCAACACACACTTCACCGACGGGCTTAATGCGCTCGCGGATTTTTTCAGCTTCGCTGTCGGTCAACGCAATGGCCTGAGCAGCTACAACCGCTGCGGCTGCCAGAATCAGTGCTTTCAGTTGTTTCACGTAACTGTCCTCTCTTAAGCTATCTCGGCATGGCGTCTGCACACGGACACGAAAACCGCCCCGTCAGGACAGACTCCTGATTTGTAGTCGGGCGATTATAGCGGTATTTGCTGGGGGATTAAATTGACGCAACTCCAGTGCGCAGCGAACTCTCAGTAAAAACTGCCTCTAAAGCTCGATAGCCTGTCAGTCTGAACGCGCACTAGAACACAGCATCAGCGCGAAAGGCTTGCATTCAAAGCCGCCATCGCTAGAGTGACTTTTTAACCACAGACAGACCCACGGGCTGAGCTGCCGCGGGGATAGGAAATCAATGCATGAAAAAACTGTTACTGCTGGGCCCCTTGCTGGCGCTTGCAGCCTGCACGGTCAAAATGGAAGCACCCGATAAACCCATCACCATCAACCTCAACGTCAAAATTGAACATGAGGTGCGGGTCAAGGTAGAGAAACAGCTGGATGACCTGTTCCAGCAAGAAGATGAGCTGTTCTGACGTGGAGATGACAATGATGATACGGACACTATTTGCCACTACTCTGCTAATGCTAAGCAGTCACCTGTGGGCGCTCGAACTGGACCAGGCCAAACAACAAATGCTGGTGGGCGAACAGCGTGATGGCTACCTTGGATTATTGGTTAAAGATCACAATGACGCTGCCCGTTTGGTACAGAGCATCAACCGTAAGCGCCAGCAGAAGTATCAGGAAATTGCCGACCAACAAAAAACATCACTGGCGAATATCGAAAAAATTGCCGGTGAAAAGCTGACGGCCAAAGCTGCCGCCAGCAATACCGCTTATCAAACTGCCGACGGACTGTGGGCAAAATAACGGAGACACGGTTATGGAAATATCAACCATTGTAGTGCTGGTGGTCATCGCCTTGCTGGTGGTGTATGTCATTGGCATATACAACAAACTGGTGACCTACAAAAACCGCTACCAAAACAGCTTTGCGCAAATCGAAGTGCAGCTGAAAAGACGCTACGACCTGATTCCAAACCTAGTTGAAACCGCCAAAGCCTATATGCAGCATGAGCGCGACACATTAGAGGCCGTGATTAGTGCCCGCAACGAAGCCGCTGCCGGTTTAAAGGCTGCAGCTCAGTCACCGGGCGGCAAGGCTGCCATGCAGCAGCTAGCAGGAGCCGAAGGGGCATTGGCTGGCGCATTGGGACGCATGAATGTGGTGATGGAGGCATATCCCGATTTAAAAGCCAATCAAAACATGATGCAGGTGAGCGAAGAGCTGACCAGTACCGAAAACAAGGTATCTTTTGCTCGTCAGGCCTTTAATGACGCCGTCACCACTTACAACACCTACCGTCAATCATTTCCACCTGTGGTGTTTGCCAACTTCTTCGGCCATAGCAGTGATGCTGAGCTACTGGAGTTTGCCGACTCAGCAGAAATTCAGGCTGCACCCAAAGTGTCGTTCTAAGCGATGGATTTTTTCAGCCAGCAAGACCAGGCCCGTAAACGCACGGGCCAATTGATATTGCTGTTTGGCCTGGCCGTATTGGCTCTCACCGTGCTCGTCAATTTAGTGGTGATTGCTGCCTTATGGGGATTTGAATACAACAGCGCCGACCAAACAGGTGTGGCACAAAGTTTGGTATCGAAAGTCTCTTGGCAGCAGTGGGTGGCAATCAGCGCCGCGGTGATTGGCGTGGTTGTCTGTGCCAGCTTATTTAAGTGGCTGTCTCTGCGCGGCGGTGGCCAGCGCGTAGCGGAAATGCTGGGTGGACGCCTGGTACCACCTAACAGCAATGATTTTTACCAGCGCCGGTTGCTGAATGTGGTCGAAGAAATGGCCATTGCCGCCGGCATGCCTGTGCCACCGGTTTATGTTCTTCCTGACCGCAGCATTAACGCCTTTGCTGCCGGCTACCAACCTTCTGATGCGGTCATTGGCGTCACTCAAGGGACCATTGAACAGCTGTCTCGAGAGCAACTGCAAGGCGTGATTGCCCACGAGTTCAGCCATATTTTTAATGGCGATATGCGCCTCAATATTCGCCTGATGGCCATTCTGTTTGGCATCTTGTTTATCGGCCTGATAGGCCGATTCATGCTGGATGCGGCGATGCACAGCCGCAGTCGATCCAGCAAAGAAAACAACACCTTGCCACTGTGGGCCGTGGGCTTAGCGCTGATTGTTATTGGTTACAGCGGCGTGTTTTTTGGCAACTTGATAAAAGCTGCGGTATCACGCCAGCGTGAGTTTTTAGCCGATGCTTCAGCGGTGCAGTTTACCCGCAACCCAGATGGCATTGCCGGCGCGCTAAAGGTAATCGGTCATGGCGCGGGTAGTGAGATATCCAGCTCTGAGCGCGAAGAAACTGCACATATGTTTTTTGGTCAAGCTGCTCCCTGGCGCTTTCATTGGTTTCTGACCCATCCTCCTCTACCTGAACGAATTCGACGATTGGATAAACGTTGGGATGGTCGCTATCTAGCACCGCAAAGCCAGCAACAAGCGCTGCAGGAAAGTCCGGAATTAGCTGGGCTTGATAACAGCCAGCTGGTGGCTGGAGTGGCCATGGTTGCAGCCGGTCAGATGACTGCCACTACACAGGTTTCAAACGACGAGAACGAGCAACCAGCAGAGCAGAAACAGCAGCAAGCGTTGGCTATTTTGACCGACGCGGCTCACGACCCATATTCCGCTAGGGCCTTAGTGTTCACCTTACTGCTGGCACCGCCTTCGCAAATGGTGCACGAGCAGCAACTTGATATGGTGCGCCAGTTTCAGGGACAGGACAGTTATCAATCAGTTTTGCGCTGGCTGCCCTATTTATCAGATTTAGAAGACAGTCAGCGGTTGCCCTTGGTTGAGAAAGCGATTCCAGCGTTAAAGCAGCTGTCACCTAGTCAGTATCAGGACTTTCGCACCACGCTAGTCAAATTGGCCAAAGCCGATGGCACCATAGATGTCTTTGAATGGTGTCTGTACCGGCTGGTATTACAGTACCTGGAGCCCGTATTTGGTGAGATCAGCCCGATCAAAGCCCGCTACCGCCAATTCAGCCAAATCGAGCAATCGGCTGCATTGGTGTTGAGTTATCTGGCCCATTACGGTCACGACAACCAAGCCCAGGCACAGCAGGCGTTTGAACAAGGCTGCAAAGCCGCCGCGTTAACGCTGACACTGCAACCCAAGGAGCAGCAGTTCAAACCACTTAACGAGGCGCTAACCCAGTTACAACAAGCCTACCCGCACCTAAAGGGACGCTTTATCAAAGCCTTGGTGACGTGCGCCAAAGCCGATCAACAAGTGCGAGCGGTGGAGATGGACCTGGTGAGAACACTGGCAGCACTGCTCGAAACCCCAGCGCCAGAACTGACACTGGCCGACTAACTAAAGGTTTGCTGCGCGCGGTTGTAACCAATCGCGCCACCCTGTATCAATCGCGTCGTTTTGCGACGTGCACCATGTCGGCCAATGTCCCCCGATGACTATAATCGGCGCCTTTTCGATATTTAGGGAGGGCGCCATCATGTCTTGGAAACTTCATTCACTACTCATCCTCACGTTAGTGCTAAGCGGCTGTGGCGGCTCCTCTGGTGGCGATTCTCGCGGCGAGGATAACCCTGCTGCAACAGCAGACGCAGGAGCGGATCAGGGAAATTCAACGTCTGACCACAACTCTGAAGAGACCGATCAACAGGTCTCCGATAGCAGCAGTGACGGCGACACAGCGACAGGCAGTAGCGATAATCCAGCCACAGAACCAGATATCGACCAGAGCCCTGATGGTGGATCCACGACCGATAACGATGGCGATACTGCTAGCGACGACCAGGATAACGACAAACCGGCGGCCAACCTGCAACTGAGCAGCACAGCAACAACAGTCCATTGGCCAGTAAGCCATATCGATATCCAAGCCAGCTACGATAACACCGCAACCACCAAGCTCAGCTGGCAGGTGAGTGGTCAGTCAGTCGTCACTGAATCCATCGAGCAAGGCGTGCGATTAATGGCTCCAGCCGTTGGCCGCTATCACATCAGCGCGACGTTAAGCAGTGGCGACGACGCTGAACATGTGCAGCAGAGCTTGCAAATAGAAGTATTGCCGCAGGATTTGGCACATTTATCAGGCAGCCCATTAAGCACACAACAGCAACAACAGCTCGATCAACTGATCCTCAATGCTGCGCAACAACCTGCGCAGCAACATCCTCGTTTATACGGCAGCAACCAACAGTGGTTTGCAGCACTGCAACAGATCGAACAGTTCGATGCTAACTGCCAAGTGCCAGGACCGAATTCCGGCTTAGGTACGATCAATAATATGAAGGACAGCTGGCAGAACCTGTTGATGGGCGGCATTGCCTGCCACAACAACCTGCCAGCAACGCTATCAGAGCACCGTGATGCCAAGCGTTATTTGAACGATGAAATCCAAACCAATCGGGTAGCCGATAACAATCTACGTTTTCGTATGATTCACTTGCTGCGCAGAGAGCTGTTTTGTGATCAGTACGCCTACCCGTGCCAATTTGAGCGCAGTGATGTGCTGAATTTTGCGCAAAAGTTTCTCGCCACTGAATTTAAGCGTCTGCACGACGCGCCTAGGGCAACCATTGCCCCCAAATGGGCAGCAGACATTGGCATGCCCGCCGACTATCGCTTTAACAAATACTGGCACATGGCCAACAGCAGCGAATTTATGGTGTTGGATGCCGCACCTGCATTCCAGTTCTGGACTCTGGTGTTAGATGTTTTTGATAACAGCCCTTTGATCTCTGATTCCGATGAAGCGTATCTGCGCCAGGAGCTGGAATACCAGATCGACAGCTATCTAAAACAATACGAGCATCAGCATTGGTCTTTGTACAACGGCAACAACTGGACGGTAATGCTCAACACGGCGGCATTGCACTGGGCGATACTCAACTATCACGAGCAAACCGAAAAAGCCCAACAGGTGTTAGCGGCCGTATTGACTACTAACTGGTTACATCGCGAATTTTTCCTTGCCGATGGTGGTTATCTAGAAGGTGCCAGCTACGCGGTGCTGACATCCTATCCCTATGTCTTGTTGCAGAATCAATTACTGATGGCTGCCTTTGGCCAGCCAGTGCACAGTTTTAACTGGCTGCGCGGCCCAAAAATCGCCAGCTGGTTAGTGGACTCTGTGCTGCCTGATAATCGTTTTGTTGATTTTGGTGATGCCTGGGCAAAAACCGGCTTATCGAGCCATATGGCATTGCAATTGATGTATCCGGGTAACGTCCTCAATCGAAGCGACTTAAATCCGCCAATCGACGCCTGTGAACTACAACGTTACTTCAGCCATAGTTACTACGACGTCCCTTTTTATGATCCTTGGCAAGTCACCCCCATGGTCTTTCGTGACTGGCAAAATGAAGTCACGGCCTGCCAGCAACACTCTCAAGTATCGCGGCTGGCCATTTACCCTGACTCGGGTTTAATGCGTTTAGACCTGATGTCAGATACGCCACTGTCGCAGCAGGCCACCGCTGAGCGCCCCTTTTATTTGCAAAGTCGACACAGCACTCTGGTTGCAACCACGACAGCAACCAATACGCCACATCGAGAAATGGACGTTGGCGGTATCATTTGGGCGGCGCATGGCAGTCGATTATTAGCCGACATGGGCTACGGGCGCATTGCACGTAACTACTACGAATACGATGTTTTCCACCAGGTGGCAGGCTATTACAACCATATCGATCATATGTTAGGTGCCAATACACTGGTTTTACCCGAAGCCTTCTATAGCTATGCCGACCATGAAAATCGTCAGCGCTACCAGTATCGTGGTCAGTCTTATGGCCATGGTGGCCAATTAGAACAGCGTACCGTGAGTGGTGTTGCCGCGGTACGCGTGGATGCCAGCGGCCCCTATCGCGACGGAGACGTTGGTAAATTTGCTCGCCCCGCCAATGAAGGACATTTACAGCAATATGAGCGCTGGGCTATTCCCGTCGGCAACCTGGGTTATCTGCTGGTCGATCTAGTGCAAGCTAAAGCCGATCAAACCACACAGGCTGAGCAGTGGTTCCAAATTCCTATCGATGACAACGACAAGTGTGACAGTGGCACTTCGATTACAGTAAACCTGGAAGTGAAAAATTCCCAACAGCTGCATTTAACGCCGAAGTGCAATCAGCTGAGCCGTGCCGATAACTCTGACATCAGCGCCAATATTCACGCTCTGTCTCAACGCGGTGGTCGCTTCAGCACGGATATCCCGGACTATTGGCCCAACGTTGAGCCGTTCCGCAGTGATAGCGTAAAACTCGTCAACGGTATCGCCACATTACAACTCACTAACCAGGTGAATCAAAAAGAACAGCGACAACTGGTGCGTTGGCGGGCAGCCAGTCCGTTTGCCAGCGACATACGCCTGTTCTTCCTGCAAACCTCGGCGGACGGACAGGCCATGCCAACCGTTAGCCTGCAATCCCAAGCCTGTGCAGAACATTACTGTGCTCGCCTGCAGGTGGCAGATCAAAGCTTACTGATCAAAGCCAGCCAGCAAAATGGTCTGCTCACTCTGCTGCCGTAAAGCGCTGCAGAGAATCCCTGTGTTCAATAGCGTCGTCCGCGGCGCTATTGAAATCGCTTTGCACCGCCGTAGAATGATGGTTCAAGGGTCGGTCATGGCCGCGACACTCGCCTATGAATGGCCATTCCCGCTGGCAACCACTCAAGGTGATGATGTCCTTGCAACCCATTCCCCTGCAGCCTTTGCACGATAATCACGGGCGACAATTTTCTTACCTGCGGCTATCGATCACAGATGTGTGCAACTTTCGCTGCCACTACTGCTTACCTAACGGCTATCAGGGAGATGGTGAGCCGCACCCACTGTCTCTGGCTGAAATCGACCAGATCGTGCAAGCGTTTGCCGCCACCGGCACCCGCAAAGTACGCATTACCGGCGGCGAGCCGGTGTTACGCCGTGACCTGATTGAGATTCTGCGCCAGATTAAACGCACCCAGGGGATAGAAAGCGTCGCTTTGACCACCAATGGTTACAAACTGTTAGAGCATATCGACGCTTGGTATGAGGCGGGTCTCGATCAGCTCAATGTCAGCATCGACAGTCTGGACCCAAGGGCGTTTCAAGCCATCACCGGCCATCACCGTTTGCAGCAGATCTTGGCTGGCATCGAACGCGGCCTACAGCTGGGGCTGCCGATCAAGGTCAACGCCGTATTACTGGCCGATCAACCGCAGCAACTGAGCGAATTTTTGCATTGGGTCAAACGCACGCCAGTGACGCTGCGCTTTATTGAGCTGATGGAAACTGGCGATCAGCCCGACTATTTTGCGCGCCATCATGTCAGCGGCGAAAGCATTAAACAGCAACTGCTGCAGCAAGGCTGGCAGCCGCTCACGCGCGGCCCCCATGCCGGCCCGGCACAGGAGTTTGCTCATCCCGACTATCTGGGCAACATCGGTCTGATCATGCCGTACAGCCGCCATTTCTGCAGCAGCTGCAACCGTCTGCGCATTTCGGCCGCTGGCAAATTGCATTTATGTCTGTTTGGCGAACATGGCCATGACTTGCGCCCGCTGATGCGTGCTGAGCACCAGCTCGAATTGCAACAGCGGCTCAGAGAGCTGCTACAACTCAAAGCCGCCAGCCACGATTTACATCAAGGCAATACCGGCGCCATCAAACATTTTGCTATGATCGGCGGCTAATTGCGCCAGGAGTCAGTTATGGCAAACACCTACACAGATCAGGCGATTGGCCTCAACATCGCCGTCCTGACGGTGTCCGACAGTCGCACCGAGGACACCGATAAAAGCGGACAGCTGCTTAGCGAGCGGCTGATAACCGATGGGCATCAGCTAATCGACAAACGCATCGTGGCGGACGACAAATACCGCATCCGTGCGCAAGTCGCGCAGTGGGCGGCCGACGATATCACCCAAGTCGTATTGGTCACCGGTGGCACTGGCTTTACCGAGCGCGATTCCACACCCGATGCCATCGCTCCACTGTTTGATAAAACCGTCGATGGCTTTGGTGAACTGTTCCGCCAGATTTCGTATCAGGAAATTGGCAGCTCAACCATTCAAAGTCGCGCCATCGCGGGTTTCTCTAACGATATGTTGATTTTCTGTTTGCCAGGTTCGACCAATGCCTGTCGCACCGCCTGGGATAACATCATTGCCGATCAATTGAACAGTCAGCACAAGCCCTGCAACTTTGTATTGCGGTTAAAACAGCTCAAGGAGCCTTGCAATGGGTGAGTTTTCTCATATCAATACCGATGGCGAAGCCAACATGGTGGATGTCAGTGGCAAAGAGGTCAGCCACCGAGAGGCTCTGGCCGAAGGCTTTGTAGTCATGCAAAGCGATACCCTGCAGCGCATTCTCGATGGTGGCCACGATAAAGGCGACGTGTTTGCCGTGGCTCGTATTGCCGGTATTCAAGCCGCCAAGCAGACCGCGCAATTGATTCCGCTGTGCCACCCATTAATGCTGTCAAAAGTGGCGGTTGAGTTTGAACCACAGCCCGATCAGCAGCGCGTGCGCATCATCGGGCGCTGTAAATTAAGTGGCCAAACGGGTGTAGAAATGGAAGCACTCACCGCGGTTTCGGTGGCCGCTTTAACCCTGTTTGATATGTGCAAAGCTCTGGACCCAGCCATGCGCATTGATGCCATTCGGGTATTGGAAAAGCGCGGTGGTAAAAGCGGTGACTGGAGTGCGCCATGAAGGTGTTAATTTTTGCTGCTCTGCGCGAGCAGCTGGGCTGTCAGCAACTAGATCTACAGGCTAATACTGTCGCTGAATTACGCCAGCAGCTGCAGCTGCGTTGGCCAGAACATACCTCTCAATTGTCCCCCGAACAAGCGTTAGTCGCGGTCAACCAAGCACTGTGCGACGATGAAGAGATAACGCTACAAGACAACGATGAAGTCGCCTTTTTCCCGCCCATGACCGGAGGCTAAGCATGAATTTAGTGCAGGTTCAGCCACAGGACTTTGTGGTTGGCGATGAATACCAAGCGCTTAGTTCAGACCCAAGGGCCGGTGCAATCGCCTTATTTGTCGGCCAGGTCAGAGACATGAATCTCGATGCCGATGTGGAAGCATTGGAACTTGAGCACTACCCAGGTATGACTGAGCGCTGCCTTCTGCAAATCGTGGAGGCCGCTCAAGCGCGCTGGCCATTGCTCGGTTATCGGCTGATACACCGTTATGGCAAGCTGCAGCTAGGTGATCAGATCGTGCTGGTGGCGGTTAGCAGTATGCACAGACAGGCAGCATTTGATGCCTGCCAGTACATCATGGATCGGCTAAAAACCGATGCTCCGTTTTGGAAAAAAGAGCACACCCGTTCAGGCCAGCGCTGGCTACAAGCAAAAGCCTGCGATCAACAGGCTAGAGATAAATGGCAGGACTCTCACGAATAAAGACGGCCAGCTCTGCAGCGGGCATCGGCCGAGCAAAGTGATAACCCTGATAACGGTCACAGCCATCTTTAACCAGCATATCTTTTTGGTCGGCGGTCTCCACCCCTTCAGCCAACACTGACATGCCATAGTTTTTACCGATGGCAATCACACTCTGGGCCATTTTATGGGCCGTCTGATCGGTGCGAATATCATCGATAAAGCTCTTATCAATTTTCAGTTCGTCGATTGGCAATAGTCGCAAAACACTGAGCGATGAATAGCCCGTACCAAAATCGTCTAACGAAATGCGCACCCCCATGTCGTGCAGTTCATTCAGAATCGGCAATACCATTTGCAGATCCTCAATAAACACACTCTCGGTAATTTCCAGCGTTAGCAAGTGAGGTTGCAATCGATAGTGGTCGATCTGTTCACGTATGCCATCCACAAAACCGGCCTGCAAAAACTGCTTCACCGAGATATTAATGGCGATGTCGAAATTCTGCCCCAAATGCTGCTGCAACAAGGTCATTTCGCGCATCGCCGTGCTGACCACAAACTCGCCGATAGCCGGCATCAGGCCTGTAGTTTCTGCAACGCCAATGAACTCATCCGGCGGCACAAATCCCAGCTCGCTGTCTTTCCATCGGATCAGCGCCTCAACGCCAAGCATACGCCCATCGTGACTCACTTGAGGTTGATACACCATAAATAGATGGCCGCCCGACAATGCCGAGCGTAACCGCTGTTCGATTCTAATTTTGCGCAGGTAACCGGTTTCCATTTCATCATGATAAAAATGCACCGCATTGCGCGCTTTTTTAGCCTCATGCATGGCGATGTCAGCAGCGCGCAATAAGTCGTTCATACTGCGGCCATGTTGCGGATAGCGTGCGGCACCAATGCTGGCACCGAGCTGGAAGTTAAAACCATAAACCGCATAATCACGCGACACTGACTGAATGATCGCCTCGGCCCTCCTGCGAACTTGCTCCTGATCTTGCAAAGTCATTAACAAGATAAATTCATCACTGCCCAATCGAGCTAAAATTTCCCCGTCCTGCACATGGCGCTGCAATCGATGGGCGAGCTCTATTAATACCTGATCACCACAGTCATGACCGAAACTATCGTTAACGCCCTTAAAGTTATCCATATCGATAAACATGACATAAAAGCTGCGCTCTTGATCCATCCAGCCATGCACATGTTCAAGCAGGTAGTTGCGGTTCGGTAAATTGGTTAAGCCATCGTGATTAATGGTGTGAAATAGCTGCTGGCGTTGCTGATGCTCAGCCGAGGCGATAGAGCGAAATAGCAGAAATAGCACCAATACCAATCCAGCATAGACCGCGGCGTAGAGCGCTATCCGACCACTGAAACCCTGACGCAGGGCGTGCTCTGTTGTTTCTGACAACACCCACAAACTATACTCGGGCAAAAACATCGCAGCCCCAAGCAAAGGTTCGTTTTCTCGCTTTAAACGGTAACTCCAGGCTTGCTGACGACTGCGCATGGTCGCTAGGTCAATGCCATTGTGCTCCTGTAACGCTCGTTCAAATAACCGCACAGATGCCGTTGGCAACGGCTGTTTATAAAGCGCCTTGTCACTGTGTTCACCATCGATAAACTGTAAATAATTATCGTGCGAACGCAGCAACCAGATTTTTCCGCCTGCCTGCCCCTGTCGCTGCAATAACTGTGACGCCGCTGACAAATCAATGGCTGATGACACCACGGCCAATACCTGACCGCGTTCGTCTCTTAATGCCTTACGCAGAGGGATAATCCAGCGCTGCAATGAGGGCACTTGATAAGTTCTGCCAAGCACCATTTGAGTACTATGCAGAGTACGTAAGAAGGAATCGCGAGTGTCTTTGTGTTGCAGCAAATTGTGCAGTTTGGTGATATCGATATTGCTGCTCACCAGTAAAAATTCACCCTCTGCATTGCTCACACCTAATCCCATCAACACAGGATTAACATCTAAAAAGCGATTCAATATAGCAATGTGTTGCTGGCTAGACAGAGAGTCATCGGTGCTTAGTAATTCGCTACCTAGCACATCCAGCAGCTTCTCTTCCGTCGCCAACACGCTGCGCGTGACTTCGGCAATCAGCTCGGTACGACTGTTATACGCTTGCAACTGTTCCTTCAGCTGGACGTGCCAACTGTAACTGATAATGGCTGCCAGAATGCCCAATCCACCCAGGACGATTAGGACAAACAAGCTCCAGATATTGCGTCGCATAAGCGCCAAGCAGCACCACCTTAGTATTCCGCCAGACCGGCTCAATGTTCAAAGCGCGGATTGTCGCATAAGCATAGCCGAAGGGCAGTGTTTAGCTGTTGCTGCAAAAAGATACCCGGCGCAGTTTGCTGCGCCAGGCGAACAGGATCAGTCTTGGATACGCAAATTACGAGTCGCACCATCGAGCTGATCAAGATCGGTCTCAGAACCGAGTTTGATCATCAAGCGCAAGTCATTTGGAGAGTCCGCATGGGAAATGGCATCTTCGTAGGTGATCTCGCCCTGTTCATATAGGTAGTACAAGGCCTGGTCGAAGGTCTGCATGCCCAATTCATTTGACTTACGCATAAGCGGTTTCAGCTCATGAACTTCGCCTTTGCGAATCAAATCAGCAGCTAATGGCGAGTTAATCAGCACTTCCACCACGGCTCGACGGCCTCGCCCATCTGGTGTTGGAATCAACTGTTGGGCAACAATCGCACGTAGATTGAGGGATAAGTCCATCCAGATCTGACTGTGCCGCTCCGGCGGGAAAAAGTGGATAACCCGTTCCAATGCCTGGTTAGCGTTGTTAGCGTGCAACGTGGCCAAACATAAGTGACCGGTTTCGGCAAAGGTCACTGCATGTTCCATGGTATCGGGTGAGCGAACCTCACCAATCATGATCACATCAGGGGCCTGGCGCAGACAGTTCTTCAGGCCGATTTCAAACGACTCAGTATCCAGTCCCACCTCACGCTGCGTAATGATGCAGTTGTCGTGACGGTGTACGAACTCAATCGGATCTTCAATACTGAGAATATGGCCTTTGCTGTTGTGATTGCGGTGGCCAATCATGGCTGCCAATGAGGTAGATTTACCCGTACCCGTGGCACCTACGAAAATAATCAGGCCACGTTTTTCCATTGCCAGATCTTTGATCACATCCGGCAAACCCAAGTCATCCACTTTGGGAATCTGAGTTTCGATACGACGCAACACCATGCCAGCCACATTGCGTTGATAAAACGCACTGGCACGAAAGCGGCCAATACCACTGGCGTTGATGGCAAAGTTGAGCTCTTTTTTCTCTTCGAACTCTTCCTGCTGCTTTTGATTCATCAGGCCCAGAACAATATCTCGTACCTGCTCAGCACCCAAGGCAGCACGGGTCAACGGCATAATAGTGCCGTGTACCTTCATGGAAGGGGCGATACCTGCGGTAATAAACAGGTCGGATGCCTGTTTATCTACCATCAAGCGTAAAAACTTATCCATAGACATAAGCGTTACCCTTAGAAGTTATCCGGCACTTTAGCTTTCTCGCGTGCCGCTTCGCGGGAAATCATACCTTTCGACATCAGGTTCTGCAGGCACTGGTCCATGGTCTGCATGCCGTATGCCCCACCGGTCTGAATGGAGGAGTACATCTGCGCAATCTTGTCCTCACGAATGAGGTTACGAATCGCCGGTGTGCCCACCATGATCTCATGGGCAGCCACTCGTCCACCACCATTTTTCTTCAGCAGTGTCTGCGCAATTACCCCTTGCAGTGATTCAGACAACATTGAGCGCACCATGGATTTTTCTTCCGCAGGGAACACGTCGACAATACGGTCGATGGTTTTCGCAGCTGAGCTGGTGTGCAATGTGCCAAATACTACGTGGCCGGTTTCTGCTGCCGTCAGTGCCAAACGAATGGTTTCCAAGTCACGTAGCTCGCCCACCAGGATTACATCGGGGTCTTCACGCAAGGCGCTACGCAGGGCTTCATTAAAGCCCAAGGTATCGCGGTGAACTTCCCGCTGGTTAATCAAGGCTTTTTTAGATTCGTGTACAAATTCGATCGGATCCTCAATGGTCAGAATGTGATCGTATTTGTTCTCATTAATATGGTCGATCATGGCGGCCAGGGTGGTCGACTTACCCGAGCCGGTTGGGCCTGTCACCAATACGATCCCGCGTGGAATGTTCGACAGATCTTTAAACACTTGCCCCATTCCTAATTGGTCCATGGTCAGAACCTTGGAAGGAATGGTCCGAAATACAGCACCGGCACCACGGTTGTGGTTAAAGGCGTTGACCCGGAAACGCGCAACACCCGGCACTTCGAAGGAAAAGTCTGTTTCCAGAAACTCCTCAAAGTCCTTACGCTGCTTATCGTTCATGATTTCATACACCAAAGAATGGACTTCTTTATGTGCTAAAGCCGGTAAGTTAATGCGGCGCACATCGCCATCCACCCGGATCATCGGCGGTAAATCCGCCGACAGATGCAAGTCAGACGCGCCTTGCTTTGCACTAAAAGCCAACAGTTCGGTGATATCCATGCAGTCTCCTACGCGCCGTGCGCAAACGGCGCCTTCGTTTTATCATTGCTTGCAGACAATCCTAAACCAAGCCTAAGCAATGTCCACACTCGAACAAAGCTATCAAGCGGTACAGCAAAGAATAGACAACGCCTGCAAACAATCCGCCCGTAATCGCTCTGAAGTCACATTACTGGCGGTCAGTAAAACCAAACCTGCATCACTGGTGCGCCAGTGCTATCAGCTAGGTCAGCGGGCCTTCGGTGAAAACTATTTACAGGACGCAATGGACAAAATTGAGTCACTGGCCGATCTCACCGATATCGAATGGCACTTTATTGGTCATCTACAAAGCAACAAGAGTCGAGCGGTCGCCGAGCACTTCCATTGGCTGGAAACGCTAGACCGCTACAAGCTGGCCAAACGACTCAGTGAGCAACGACCAGCGTCAATGCCAGCGTTGCAGGTACTACTGCAGGTGAACATCAGCGCCGAAGAGCAAAAGTCTGGTGTATTGCCACAACAGTTAGCACAGCTGGCTCAGCAAGTGGCTGACCTTCCCCACCTTACTTTGCGGGGGTTAATGTGCATCCCCGAAGCTAGCAATGATGACACTGTGCTGCGCCAGCAGTTTCAGCAGATGCAGCAGTTATTAGAGCAATTGCGGTCGCAGTACCCGAGCATGGACACATTATCGATGGGTATGTCATCGGATCTGGAACTCGCCGTTGCTTGTGGCAGTCATCAAGTAAGGGTAGGCACAGACATCTTTGGCGCTCGCAACAAATAATGCCGCCCTTGCCGCCACCGACTTGGATACCTAAACTCGCAGCAAATACATAAAAGGAACGACAATGACACACGTGGCTTTTATTGGTGGAGGCAACATGGCCGCTGCCATCATTGGCGGCCTAGTACGCCAAGGTGATATGTCCGCCAGCCAGATCCATGTCAGCGATCCAAATGAACAGCAGCGCCAGCAGCTAGCTGACAACTATGGCGTACAGGTGTATGCCGACAATGAGCAAGTCACCGCTAAGGCCGACGTGGTAATTCTGGCGGTTAAGCCTCAGGTTATGAGTCAGGTGCTGGCACCTTTGCAAGCACAGTTAAGCGAACGTCAACCGCTTCTGATCTCGATTGCTGCCGGCATAGATATGGCTTCACTGGCCCATTGGTCAGGCTGCCAAGCCATTGTGCGATGCATGCCCAATACCCCGTCACTGGTTAATTACGGCGCCAGTGGCTTATTTGCCAGTAGCCAGGTGAGTAGTGAGCAGCAACAACTGGCAGATACCTTAATGAAAGCCGTGGGCATAACCGTTTGGGTACAGCAAGAAGCCGATATCGATACTGTGATCGCCGTTTCTGGCAGCGGTCCAGCATATTATTTCCTGCTGATGGAATCCATGATTGAAGCGGCCATCGCTATGGGTATGGACGCTGAAACAGCCCGCCAACTGACGTTGCAGACCGCAGCAGGGGCTGCTGAAATGGCTCGTCAGTCCGATGTACTTCCCGACGAACTGCGTCGCCGTGTGACCTCTCCGGGAGGCACCACACAGCAAGCCATCGCCACCTTTGAAGCGGCGCATTTACGCGACGTGGTATCTGCCGCAATGCAGGCCGCCAGTCACCGTGCAGCAGAAATGACTCAAGAATTAGGCGCCAATACAGAAAAATAAGGAAAGCGTATGTCTCCCTTGATGCAGGTCGGCCTGCTACTCATCAATACTGTTGGCAGCTTGTTTGCTCTAGTCGTACTGATGCGTTTTTTATTGCAACTGGTACGGGCCGATTTTTATAACCCTATTTCGCAATTTATTGTTAAAGCGACCAACCCGTTACTGCTGCCACTGCGCCGTGTGGTGCCAGGCTTAGGTGGACTCGATCTGGCTTCGTTACTGTTGGCCTGGGTGGTGCAGTGCATCTACATTGGTGTCATCGCCATGATGCTTGGCTTTGGATTGCCTTGGCTCAATATACTGGTATGGGGCACCATCGGATTAGTGAGCCTGGTATTCAGCGTTTATTTCTGGGGCTTACTGATCGTCGTCATTGCCTCTTGGATTGCGCCTAACTCTTATAATCCGGCATTGATTCTGATTAACCAGCTGCTAGAACCGGTGATCGCGCCGATTCGGGCGAAAATGCCAGACATGGGCGGCCTCGATTTATCACCTATGATCTTTATCCTGGCGCTGAAAGTCGCGGAAATACTGCTACTCACGCCCTTGTATCAACTGGGCCAGGTTCCAATGCAACTGTCCAATGTTGTCATCGGCTTATAGAGCCAACGGCTGCCGCCATCGCCTGCGGCAGCAATCCTAGTTATCATGCTTGGCCATTGTCAGTATCAAGGATCGAAGCATGAGACAGCCAAGGCGGGCTCAAGCGCTTAACAAACAAGACCTAATGGCGCTGATTGAAGGCGCCTGTTTTATGGCTTCGGGCGGCGGCGGCCCGAAAAGCATGGCTTACCAGTTTCTGCATAAGATGCAGGGGCAAGTAGCTCTGCAAGATGCTACGCACTTAGCCGATGACGACCGCAGCCTGACAGTGGTTGGATTTGGCTCCCCTGTAAAAGTGAAACAAGGTCATGGCTTCAGCGCACCCATCAACGCATACCACGCATTGGCCGAGCACATCGAACAAGCACCGACTTACCTGCTACCGGGTGAAATCGGCGCCGTTAATGCCCTATTACCGTTTTACGTCGCCGACTATTTCAATCAGCAGCAGCAAAGGTCAATCGCTGTCATTGATGCCGACCCCTGTGGTCGAGCGGCCCCAAGGCTGGATGAAATGTTATTGGCCTTGTCCGGCCAAAGCTGCACCCCTGCAGCGATTGCATCCGATAGCTCTGTCACAGATCCATCCGAGTTTTGTCAGCGCCTGTTTATCGAGCCACACAGCCCTGCGCAACTGGAGCTAAAAGCACGACAAGACATTACCAGCCCTGCTTTCAATAGCATTGCTGGCATGGCGTTGTTTCCATTAACCGGGCACTTTATCAAAACAGTGGCTGCGGACTATTTAGTACAAGGCTCCATCAGTCAGGCCATTGAAATCGGCCAGGCGTTATTGCAGCAGCATAGCGACGGTCAGCTTGAAGAAGTTCTGTACAGTCACGGCTTAGCAAACCGCTGTGTCGTCACGGGTCAAATAACCCAGCTTAAGCACGATACTCGTGGAGGTTTTGATGATGGCAAGCTAGTGATCGAAGGCAATAACGGCCAGACCTACTGGGTGTTTGTCCGAAACGAGAGCTTATTGCTTTGGAACGACAGCCAAGTATGCATTGAAGCGTCGGCGCCAGATTGCATCAATATGCTCAAACACGACGCCAACGGTCAGCGTCTGTCAATTTCTGCAGCAGAACTCGAAATTGGACAAACCATCACGGTTTGGGCTGTTGCCGCTCCCACACAGGTGCGCGCTCAACCCGAATCTATACGACTTTTTTCTGAAGATATCTTCTCAATACTAGACAAGTTCCCTAGCGATAACGCCAGAATCAAGTACAGCCATTACCGGCCGCTGTCGCAGCGGCAGCAGAGCCATGCCTGAAGATGACAACAAACGTCTAGAGCAGCATCTGTTTGCTGAAATCTGGGCCAACTCTCCCGATAACATGTTCATCCTTGAAGTGGGTGATGACGACTTCTTTTTGGTCAATACCAACTCGGCCCAAAAAGCCACACTAGAGTTGGTTGGTAACCTGCCACGGGGCCAGTCGCTGAAAAGCTTGCTACCAGCTGAGCTATACCAAACATCAACCCAACGCTATCGGCAATGTGTAGAACAGCGTCGTCCACTGCAATATGAGGAAAAGGAATCTTTTAGCAGTCATGACGGCCGTGACCACTACTGGAGCACATTACTTTCGCCCTTATTTGATAATGATGGGCGAGTGGCACATATATTTGGTGTCGCCCGAAATGTTACCCGGCTGAAGCACGCGCAAGTGCAAGCTGAGGCTGCCAGCGCGGCCAAAACCGCCTTCCTAGCCAACATGAGTCACGAGCTGCGTACGCCCTTAAACGGAATCAGCGGTGCCGTAGAGCTGTTAGAACAGTGTGACGATGCCAATGAACGGCGTGAACTGTGTGCCCTCATTCGTTCGTCACTTGATAGCATGACGCAACAAACCAACGATATTCTGGAGTTTTCTCAACTGGAAAAAGGTCAGTTAGAGCTGCGGCAAGAAAACATGCAGATCACCGCTGTTGCCAATGATGTGTGCGCCCAACTTGACCCTTTACGGCGCCAATATGACGTTAGCCTGAGCTGTAACATCGACCCTAATATTCCTCATATCCTGGTGGGAGATAGCGAGCGGCTAAAGCAGATTCTGCTGAACTTGCTCAGCAATGGCATCAAGTTCTCCCCAGCAGGCGACGTCTGCCTAAGCATAGACCTGATTAAATTGCGACCAGAGCAGGCACATATTCGGGTTCGAGTTGAAGATACCGGCATAGGCATAGCGTCTGATCAGCAGCAGCAATTATTTGAGCCTTTCACTCAAGTTGATAGCTCCACCACCCGGCAGACATCAGGCAACGGCCTAGGGCTTGCTATTTGCCGTGATTTGGTCGAAGCCAAAGGCGGCAGCATTTCCGTTCGCAGCACTCCCGGGCAAGGCTCAACCTTTGAGGTTTTGTTGGCTTACGACCTGGCCGAGGGGCTGCGACAACAGCTTCAACCTGCCGCCAGAGCACTGCCGACAAACCTCAGCGGGCATGTGCTTTTGGTGGAGGATAATAAAACCAATCAACTGGTCACTAGCAAAATACTGCAACGCGCCGGTCTGACAGTGACTCAAGCACAGCATGGCCAACAAGCCATCGATCGCTGCTGTCGCCAACGTTTTGATCTGATCTTAATGGACTGGCATATGCCAGTCATGGATGGCCTGCGCGCCACTCAGGTAATACGCAGGCTGGACGATTACTACCAGACAGTGCCGGTACTGGGATTAACCGCTAGGGGCTTAGCAGAAGACCGCATTGCCTGTATCGCGGCGGGCATGAACGATGTCCTGGTTAAACCTTTAAATGCAATAAAGCTGATAAACCAAGTGCAACGTTTGCTATCTGAAGCGGAGATGATGTGTTCCAAAGCTAGCCCGAATGGAGCTGCATAAAGGCTTTAAGCTGTGGTGCTATTTCTTCGCGAAAGCGACGACCATTAAAGATGCCGTAATGCCCCACGCCCTCCACTTCTAGGTGACACTTTTTTGCTACCGGTATTCGAGCGCAAATAGACAGAGCCGAGGCGGTTTGACCACGACCTGTGATATCATCCAGCTCACCTTCAACCGTCATCATGGCCATGCTTTCGATGGCCTGAAGATCCACCGTCTGGCCGCGATGTTGTATCAGTCCGCGCGGCAATTGATGTTCCAAGAAAACCCGGCGTATGGTTTCTAAATAATAATGCGCTGGCATATCCATCACCGCCAAGTACTCGTTATAAAACGCCCGATGCGCCTCAGCACTATCACCGTCACCACGAATCAAATCATTAAAGAACTTAAAGTGTTTGCTTAAATGGTTATCGATATTCATCGACATAAAACCCGAAAGCTGAATAAAACCCGGGTATACCAACTGCCCCTGACCAATAAAGCCCCGTGGCACCTGACAAATAACGTTACGCTGAAACCACTCGAGATCTTTACCCGAAGCGTAATCATTGACGTCTGTAGGACTTATGCGGGTATCCACCGGCCCACCCAGCAACGCCATCGAGCGTGGCACTTCAAGCCCTCGTTCTGCCATCACTGCTGCCGCCACTAACGCAGGAACACAGGGCTGGCATACGGCGACAACATGGGTGTCAGGGCCAAGAAAACGGAAAAACTCGATCAGATAATCAACATAGTCATCAAAGTGAAAGCCGCCATGTTCTACTGCAACATCACGTGCGTTGCGCCAGTCGGTGATATACACCTCATGGTCAGGCAAGAACTCGCGCACTGTGCCTCGCAGTAATGTGGCATAGTGACCCGATAACGGCGCAATCATTAAAACCCGCGGCTGACCTTCAGCGATATTTGAACGTTTAAAGTGCACAAGCTGGCAATATGGCTTGTCCACTTCAACGTCATACTCAAGGTGCAAGGTTCGACGTTTAACCTTAATTTCATCCAACTGCCATTCAGGCTTGTCATATGAATCGGTCAAACGCTCAAACAGCTCCACAGAGGCGCGCAAAGTGCGCATGCTCCAGCTGGCATTCAATGGGTTCCAGGGCTGATACAACCACTGTCTGGTTTGGCGGGCGATCACATGCCAGGGCTGCATTACCCGCGCCATACCGGCATTGATTTGATAAAGCATGTGGCACCTCGGTTATTCAGTCACGACCGCTAAACGACAAAGGGCGGATAAAAAATAAAGACATCAATACGAGCTTAGCAGCCCTGCAGCAAAGCAAAGTTTTAAGCACGCGAATAACCGTATCGGGTCGCTAACATTGTCCCGAATGGCCAGTTCAGATGAAAGCTTGTTGGTTTAAGCTGATAAAAAAAGACAATAAATGAGGGGGCAGCAATGCCAAAACCCGCCGTAACATCGCGTTTTCAGTCATTTGCCGAGTTCTACCCTTATTATCTGAGCGAACATGCGCACCCTATGTGTCGGGCACTGCACTACAGTGGCAGCCTGTGTGCACTCGCCATCACGGTGATAGCCATCATCACCAGTAATGGCTGGCTACTGCCATTGGCGCTATTGGCTGGCTATGCCCAGGCCTGGGTCGGCCACTTCTTTTTTGAGCACAATCGACCGGCGACCTTCCAATACCCGCTGTGGAGCTTTGTTGCCGATTGGGTCATGCTGAAAGACTGGCTTAGAAAGCACCATCACTGAGCCACAAAACGACGCCCCGCTAAGGTCAAAGAGCCGCGATTTCGCAGTCGTTGTGCCATCCACCAAACGCCAGCACCGGCGACTAAATTTCCCGTGGCAGCGCCCAACAGCAATCCTAGGTACCCCTCTCCAACAACAGCTCCCAGCTTTAGGCCAAGCCAAGCGCCAGGCAGATAGAGCGCAAATAAACGCACACCATTCATCCACATAGACAGCTGGGTATGTTGCAGCGAGTTAAGTGCGGCATTGGTACATAACACGATGCCAAGGCCGGCATATCCGAGCGGCAGGCAACGTAAAAAACCAACCACATACTCCTGAACCTTAGCTTCAGGTGAGAATAGCTGGGCCAGCCACGGCGCCATCAACCACAGCACTAGACAAATGGCTAGCTGCCAGCCCAGCACAAAGCGAAAAGACAAAAACAACCCCTGCCAAACACGCGGCCATTGATCAGCCGCGCGGTTCTGCGCCACAAAGGTTGGCAAGGTCGATGTCAGCGCTAACACCACGACAATAGCGAAGGGCTCGAGACGCATGCCAACACCAAAGCCAGCCACCGCCTCGTCCCCTAGAGGGGCGACCCATAGCAGTAATACCGCTGCAGCAACCGGCACCAGCATGTTGGTAATCATGGCGGGAATTCCCAGCCCCAGTAGCCGCTTCCACAAGGTTAAGACAGCACCGGGAACCAAACCTTGCCAGCTTAAAGCACCCGTTTTCAGTTGATGGGATAGCACCACACCGATGACCAGCAACCAACACAAGGCGCTTGCCAATGACGCGCCTCCTATGCCCATCGCGGGTAGTGGTCCGAGGCCAAAAATGAGCAGCGGATCGAGCACTGCATTCAGCAAGGCCGCCGCCATCATCATACGCGATGGTAAACGGGTATTACCGACGGCACGTAGGGCGCTGTTTTGAATCATCATCGCCATCATCAGCACCGAGCCTGGCCACCAGAACTGCATATAACGCCAGATTTCAGCTCGCACCCCTGCATCAGCCCCGAGCATGGAAAACAGAGTGTCGTTCAACAATACGCCGATGACCGCCAGAGCAGTGCCAAGCACCAAACCCAACAGCAATGCGCCAGTGGCAGCATGGCGTGCACCAGTATCATCACCCGCACCTACTGCTTGAGCGATCAAGGCCGACGCTGCGATGCCGACACCGATGGCGAGATTCATCACCACTAGCGTTACCGGCAAAGCAAACCCCGCAGCAGCCAGGCTGTTCGTTCCCAGTAAGCTGATAAACCAGGTATCCACCAGATTAAAAAAGAACACCGCGACAATGCCCACCACCATTGGCTGCGTCAGTTGATAAAGCACTTTCGGCACGGGCTCGTTCAATATGTTGTGTCGCACTGGTTTCCCCTTGAATAACGGCTGGCCATACTCTAGCTCAAAGTCTTGCAATACACGCGTGTCGGAAATTGTATGGACTGTTGCAGCCAACGGCCGCTACCGATAACCTGCCGTCGGTCTGTTTCTGGTCATATGATCCCCACTTTTCGACCACGGGGACTGGAGTCTGCATTAATGAAAACCTGCTTACCTTGGCTGGCCCTGATCGTCAGTGGCAGCTGTCTTGCTGAGGACACCGTAGAGGAGGCCAAACCCGCCTGGAGTGGCTCAGCTGAGTTGGGCTCCCTGTATACCTCAGGCAATACCGATTCCAGCACGCTCAATGGCAAAGCAAGCATCAAGCACGAGGGCAAGGTGTGGGACAAAACCTTGAAGCTGGCGGCGCGGAATAGCAAAGAGGACGGTGAGACATCAAAGGAAAAGTACAACGCCGAGCTGCAGCTGGATCGCAATTTCAGCAAACGTTCTTATCTGGCATCTTTAATCAAGCAAGAACGTGATCGCTTTTCTGGTTTCCAGTACCAAACCACCGTTGCCGTTGGTTATGGTTATCGCGTACTCACAGATAAAGAACTCAAGGCTCATATCGAAGTAGGCCCAGGTTATCGTCGCGACAAAATCGATGATTCACGCATCGTAGAAGAGGAATGGATCGCTCGCTTGGCTGGCAAACTCACGTGGTCGATCACGCCATCCGTGCAACTGATACAGGAAGTGAGTGCCGAACCCGGTCAAGACAATAGCGTTTACGAAGCTGAAACCAGCCTTAAGAGCCAGGTGGTGGGCGCACTGGCCACCAAAATTAGCTATTCCGTGACTTACACGGATAAAGTGCCTGACGACAACGTTAACACCGACCGTGAGTTTGGCCTGACACTGGTCTACAGCTTTTAGTACCCCAGTATTCACCCTAGGGAATAGTAAAATAGCGCATCATTTTGCTATTCCTTGTTTTATTCATGGATTTAAAGCTGATAAACAAGTGTTCAGACTGCGGTATTATTATCAGGCAGTGTGAATAAGGGTGTATCCATGGCTGACTCAGACGACGATTTATTCTTGCAAGAAATGCAGGGGGTAAAACCGCTGGCGCAACGTCAACGTGTGGAACTGCGTCGCCAGGATGAGCTGGCAAAAGCCAATGCCCAAGAACGCCGCCGGGCCGCCAGCAGTGAACAGCCGAAAGTTGATCCCAATCACCTGCAAACGTCCGACGTCGATCGTATCGGCCCACACGATATATTTGGCTATAAGCGTCCCGGCATTCAGGATGGTGTGTATCGCAAGCTCCGTCTTGGTAAATACGAGATAGAAGCTCGCCTGGATTTACACCGTAGAACCATAGAGCAGGCGCGCCGAGAGGTGTTTCGTTTTGTCGCCGATTGTCTTGAGCATGATCTACGTACGGTTCTTATTATGCCCGGCAAGGGCGACCGCAATATGGAAGACCCTGCCCTATTAAAAAGCTATCTGGTGCACTGGTTGCAACAATTGGACGATGTGCAAGCCTTCCATACGGCGCAGATCCACCACGGCGGTAGCGGTGCTTTTTATGCGCTGCTGCGTAAAAGCGACCGTAAAAAGCAAGAGTCTCGCGAGCGCTTCAGCAAAGGCCGGCTGTAGCTAACCACTCAGCCCTAACAGACCTCAAGCTCCGCAGTACCCTGCTACTACCACTGCGCTGTCGACATCATCTAATCCAATTAAGAGCTTCTCAATGGATAAGGCCGATGGTAGCTACCCACTCCAGTCCTACTTGCCTGAAGCTCAGTAGTATCCTGCTACTACCACTGCATTATCGACATCATCTAATCTGTTGAGGGCTTCTCAATGTAAAAGGATGACACTATGGCGACAATTCTCATTTTGACTGGCGACTTCGTTGAAGACTATGAACTGATGGTGCCTTTTCAGGCGCTGCAGATGGTGGGACACCAAGTCGATGTGGTATGCCCTGAGCGCAAAGCGGGCGACACTATCGCTACCGCTATCCATGATTTCGAAGGTGATCAAACCTACACCGAAAAACCTGGCCATCGATTTACCTTGAATGCGGACTTTGCTCAGGTTCAGGCGCAGCAATACGACGCGCTGCTGCTGCCTGGCGGACGCGCGCCTGAATATCTGCGCCTGAATGAACAGGTACTGACCTTGGTGCAAGAGTTTGCCCAAAGTGGCAAACCCATTGCTGCCATCTGCCACGGTGTGCAAATCCTGACGGCCGCTGATGTCATTCGCGAACGGAAGATATCCGCTTATCCCGCCTGCGCACCGGAAGTGAAGTTGGCCGGTGGCCTGTATGCCGATATTGATGTCACCGAAGCGGTTACGGATGGCCAGTTTGTGACGGCGCCAGCCTGGCCCGCACACCCGGCCTGGTTAGCACAGTTTCATGCGCTGCTGTAACACTGCATGCCCCTTTGCTGTAGGCTGCTCATAGCCTACGGCCCTACACGAGGTGAACATGTGTGAACTCTACTCTAACGCCGAACCTGAGCTATTTCGTCTGCGGACTCGTTCGATCCGCATTGATGGCGTGGTTACCAGCATTCGTTTGGAGGGGGTATTTTGGCAGCTACTGCAGGACATCGCTGACAGCGAGAGACTAACGTTAAGTACCTTCATCAGCCGCTTGTATCATGAAGCTAGCGACGTAACGGGCAATAATTTTACTTCCCTGCTTCGTGTCGCTGGCACGACCTATTTGAATCAGCAGCGCCGATTAACGATGGCACCAATGACGTCTGAGCTACTCGATAGTGGTTGAGGCGCTGGTGCGCCAGTCTTCAATAGCCATTTTTAAGAAGCCTTCCATCACTTTGTCCTGCTCGGCGTTTTTCAACACCGCTTCCAGGCGCTGACGAAATTCAGGCGTATTGCATTTGGACTTTTTCGACATGGTCAGATACAAGGGCTCTTGTGATACTGGTACCGCCAGTGGTTTTACATCGGTTATGCCCAGCTGCGAGGCATAGGCACGGCCGGGGTTGAGTTCATAGATAAAATAATCGACCCGATCGCCCTGCAGCATGCGCAAGCCTTGCTCTAGTTTGACGGCCTCATGGATGGTCAGATTATTGGCCGCATATTCATCGAACTCTTGGCCAAAACTATTGTTGATTACTGTTACCCCCTGGCGACCGACCAGATCCTTCCATTCACTGTATTCAAATGGACGGTATTCACTCACCCAGACTGCCGTGCGGGTTAACTGAAACGGCGGATAAAGATAGTCCATACGTTCGGTACGAGGTTTAGTAAAAAAAGCACCAGCGATAAAATCGATATTGCCTTTAGCCAGTTCTTCTTGAGTTCTGCCCCATGGGCCAACATAGCCAAGGGAAATACTGATACCCATTTGCTCGCCAATGTAGTCCATCAACCTGGCGTTAGCCCCCACTAGCAGTTGTGGATTACCAGCCGGGCGCCATAAATAGGGCGGGTACTCAGAATTTCCGCTGGCCTTAAAGTTCTTACAGTCGGCGGCAAAGGCCAACGCAGGCAGCAATAAGATGAATAATGGCGCTATCAACTTCACGGCGAATCTCCCACTAAGCATTCACACCCTATGACGGGCGGTTCTTACTACCAATACTAGTCGCGCTGGGTTTGCTGCAGCGCCTGCGCAGTGTAGCTCCACCTGACATGAGTGACAGTGTCAGCAAGCGGCGCTCTGTTACTGAGCGCAACCTTGTGAATGTCGATAGCTAGAGAAAATCACTTTAAAAACAAGTGATAAGCAGCATTATCGCTTTCATCCCAATAACGATAGCCCAACGCTTTCAAATACTTACGCAGCTCAGCCTCGGTCCCTTCCGGCACCTGTAGCCCCACTAATACACGGCCGTAGGCAGCGCCGTGATTACGATAATGGAACAGCGAGATATTAAAGCGCTTGCCTAAGGTACGCAGGAAATTAAGCAACGCCCCTGGGCGCTCTGGAAACTCAAACCGGTACAGGTGTTCGTCATCTACGCTGGCCGGTGCATGGCCACCGACCATATGACGAATATGATATTTTGCGATTTCGTTGTCCGTCAGGTCGGCAACGGAATAGTCACCGGCCACCAACTCATCCAATAACGCCTGACGAGCACCCGGCTCAGCACTGACTTTCACCCCGACATAAATCTGCGCGCGGTTATCATCGCCGTAGCGGTAGTTAAACTCTGTGATTGGACGCTTACCCAACAGGCTGCAAAACTTCTGGAAACTACCAGGCTGCTCGGGAATCGTGACTGCTAGAATCACTTCTCGCCCTTCACCAATTTCAGCCACTTCAGAGATGTAACGTAAGCGGTCGAAGTTAACGTTGGCGCCGCTGAGGATGGCAATCAGGTTCTGATTTTCACAACCTTCACGCTCGACGTATTTTTTCAGACCAGCAACACTCAATGCGCCTGCGGGTTCGCACACCGCACGGGTATCGTCAAAGGTATCTTTTACCGCCGCACAGATTTCATCCGGCGTCACCGTAATCACCTCGTCAACGTGATCCTTGCAGATTTCCCAAGTATTTTCACCGACCTGGGCCACCGCCACACCGTCAGCGAATATGCCAACCTGCGGTAATATGACTCGCTCACCGGCTTCCAACGCAGCCGCCAGCGACGCGGACTCTGTGCTTTCAACACCAATAATGCGTACTTCCGGGCGCAGTGCTTTGACATACGCGGAAACCCCGGCAATCAGACCACCGCCGCCGACTGGAATAAATATCGCATCAATCGGGTCACGCATCTGGCGCAGGATTTCCATGCCGATGGTGCCTTGTCCAGCAATGGTTTCCGGATCATCGTAAGGGTGGATATAGGTCATGCCCTTTTCTTCCACCAACTTTTGCGAATAAGCATAAGCATCGTCAAAGGCATCGCCGTGCAATACCACCTTTGCACCGCGTGCTTTCACCGATTTCACCTTAATTTCAGGAGTGGTCCGCGGCATAACAATGGTGGCTTTAATGCCTAACTCTTTGGCGGCCAATGCCAGCCCCTGAGCATGGTTACCGGCTGAAGCCGCCACTACACCACGGGCTTTTTCTTCTTCGCTCAGTTGCACCACCTTGTTATAAGCGCCACGAATTTTGAACGAATACACAGGTTGCTCATCTTCACGCTTCAGCCAAATTCGGTTGCCCAAACGCTCTGTCAGAAATGGCGCCTGATGCAGAGGCGATTCAATAGCGACGTCGTAAACCCGCGCCGATAGAATTTTCTTCAGATACTGATTCAACATGGACAAGTCTCAAGGCTGATGCGGCCGGCTGACCGGTGCGAATAACAAAGCGGGCATTGTAACTCAGTCATGCATATAATTCCCGGCACCGACTTTAAGCCCCTTAACCGCAAGTGATACCGATGACACAAGATCAACTGAAACAAGCCGTCGGCCAGGCCGCCGCAGACTACATTCGCCCACACCTGGAAAAAGACAGCATTATTGGCGTCGGCACTGGCTCCACCGCCAACTGTTTTATTGATGCCCTAGCCGCACTGAAAAAAGACTTTGAGGGCGCAGTGGCTAGCTCCGAAGCGTCGGCCGAACGCTTGCGTAGCCATGGCATTGAAGTGTTTGATCTCAACCAAGTAGGCAGCCTGGAGTTTTATGTGGATGGCGCCGATGAAATCAATGAGCGCCTGGAAATGATCAAAGGTGGCGGCGCCGCTTTGACCCGCGAAAAAATTGTCGCCGCCGTTGCTAAAACCTTTATTTGTGTTGCCGACGCCAGTAAAGAAGTGGGCTTATTAGGGCAGTTTCCTTTGCCGGTGGAAGTCATTCCTATGGCCCGATCTTATGTCGCGCGCGAACTGGTCAAGCTGGGTGGAGACCCTGTGTATCGTGAAGGCGTGGTTACCGACAACGGCAACCAAATTTTAGATGTGTTTAACCTGCACATTGCCTCGCCAACAGAGCTCGAAAATCGCATCAACCAGATCGTCGGCGTCGTGACTAACGGCCTGTTTGCCCAACGCCCAGCCGATATTCTACTGCTGGCAACTGAACAGGGTGTGCAACAACGTCAGTTGTAACCCATGCGACGCTGGTGGCGACGTCTACTGTGGAGCCTTGCCGGCAGTACGGTGTTACTGCTGGGGCTGTTGCTCGCTCTGCCCTGGCTGCTGAAACCGACGCTCAATCAATGGGCCAATCAAGCGCTACAGTGGAGCGGCGTCGGTGCCGGCCAGGTACAGATAAGTCAGTGGAGCTGGCACAAGCTGGTAGTCGATGATGTTGATATCACCCTAATTGACGGCAGCCAGATCCGAGTGCAACAGCTACAGCTCAGCTATCGCCCGCTGGCATTGCTACGCGGCGAATTTCAGCAGCTCAGCATCAACAGCATTGATATTGAGCAGACGTCGGAACGATTAACCCAGGTCGCTCAGCGCCAGGCACAGCGCTCCGGCGCGGCCTTATTGCAACAACAGCTTGATCTACCGCCACTGCAGCAATGGTTGCAAATTCCGCTAGGGCGCATCCAAATTGACCGTTTGGCACTGCGCAATGAGCATTTGTCGAGCCAGCTGCAAGCACGTTTTGATGAAGGCTTGTGGCGACTTTGGGGGCAGCTGCAATTACCCGAACTGAACCAGCCGTGGCAACTGGAAGCGCAACTGCAGGTTGGCGGTGCTTGGTTACTGATGCTGTCTGAGCAACAGCAACGACTCTTACAATGGCACGGCCATATTCGCCAACAAGAGGGGCTCACCGAACTGGAAGTCAATCAGTACCTGAACCTAGCCCTGTTGCAACAACGTTTACCAGCACTGCCACTGACAGCGTTAAACAGTGTTTCAGGCAAGCTCACTGCCACGCTACCATCTTCCGCCAAGCTGCCCCAGGATTTGGACATCAGCGCTGCATGGCAACTGCAAACGGATGCCGTTCAGTCGACCGACGCTCAGATCAAGGGGGCTGATGTACAGCTGCAGATCGACAAACGCCATCAACAACCGTGGCAATTTTCCGTTTTAACCTCGGCTATCAGTGCCAGCCAAGGACGACACCAGCTGCAACTGCAAGCCAAGCTACAAGCCAGCTGCCAGGCCAACCTGCAACAGTGCCAACTGGATGGGCAACTTCCTGCCAGCATTCAAACTGACGATGCCAAAGCCACACTGCAGCTCGATGCCGCTGGCCAATGGAATACCGACACAGGCTTGCAATTACAGTTGCCGATCAACGCCAGCGCTCAGCCAAACAACGAGCAACTTAGCTTGCGACTAGATGCCAGCGGAGAATGGCAATTGCACTGGCAGCCAGGTTCAGGCTTAACGCTCCATTCTGAACGGGGCGTGCAACTCATAGCGCAAGGCCAGATACATAACTGGAAAGTACCCGCTTGGCACAGCCAGTGGCTGCAACAGATACAGCTATCGTGTCAGCCTCAATGCCAACTACTGTCGCCCGTTAAGGCCAGTTGGCAAGCCGCGACCTTAACTCAAACCGATGCCGCTCTCACCACGGATGTGCAACTGCAGCCCGGCGACATGGAATGTAGCTTGGCCATTGATCTTGGCCAAAGGCCACTCGATCAGTTGCCGTTATTGGCACACTGCCAGCTAAACGCAGCAACCCAGCCATCGCATTGGCAAGGCTGGCAGCTGGCCGATACTCAACTGACCATGGAGTTGGCGCTGTCCAGCAACCGTCTCAACGGTCAGCTTCAATTAACCGCAGGTGAGCAGGCCCTCGCTTTGCAAGCCGATTTTCGCCATCATCGGCAGCGAGGCGGTCATTTGCAATGGTACTTGCAGCCGACAGAACTGGCCGCTCCGGCCTTAGAACTCAATAGCTGGCGCAGTGTGAGCAAAATTCAGTGGTTGAGTGGTCAGTTATCTGGACAAGGCTGGCTACATTGGCAACCTGATGGCCGAGTGCAGCCCGATATGACGCTGCGACTGTCGAACGTCAGCGCCAATATCGACAATCGTGTCGCCCTTGAAGGCTGGCATGGTTTTACCTCGTTACGCCAGCAAGGGCCGACCTTAGCCGTTGAAGCCCAGCTGGCGGGAGATCAGCTCAATCCAGGCATTGCTTTAACCGATTCACTACTGCGCCTGAGTGCTCAGCTCGTGCCGTTGGATGTCATGCAGCCCTGGACGGGCCTTGACTACATCACCGCCCAGCTGCACGAAGGGCGCACCCGGCTGCTGGGCGGTACAGTGCGAATTCCAGAAGCACGCTACGACAGTCGCAAAGACATCAATGCCTTCGGTATTGCCGTCGACCATATCGAATTGCAGCAAGTGGCGGCGCTGGAAGCCAAAGCCGAGGTGCAGGCAACGGGCGTTATGGATGGCGTGCTGCCCATTGTCATCGGCCCACAAGGCCCGGAAATACCGGCCGGTAAACTATTTGCCCGAGCGCCGGGAGGCACACTGAGTTATCACAATCAGGCCAGCGCAGCGTTAGGCAGCAGCAACGACACGGTCGCCATGGCAATGACCTTGCTGCAAGACTTCCAATATAACGAGCTGGAATCTGCGATTCGCTACCAGCCCGACGGTAGTCTAAATCTGGGACTGGCCTTTGCAGGGCACAATCCCGATTTTTTTGATGGCCAGAGCACCCGGCTTAACGTCAATCTTGAGTACAATCTGCTCGATTTACTGCACAGCTTGAGGGTGACGGACAACCTAGTGCAGGAGCTGGAACAGAAATATCAACCGCACAAATAAGTGCCGGTCCCCACGGCAATCAAAGTGCCCTGTTCGTTGTGAAACTCCATACGCGTCACCGCCACCTTGTTACCAATACGCAGCAAGGTGGCACTGGCAACAAACTCTTCGCCTTTGCCGGGCTGTAAAAAGTCGACGCGCATATCAATGGTACCGAGTGTCGATAACTTTCTGGCATGTTGCTCTTTTGGCACATCATCGCGGTGCAAGCGCTGCCAGGTCGCCACCAAGGCCATGGCACCACCGGTCACATCCAGCGCTGTTGAAATCGCCCCACCGTGCAAAATGCCCTGCAACCAGTTACCGACCAGATCGTTTTTCATCGCCATGGTGAACTCACAGCGCTCAGCACTGAGCAACTTGGGCTTAAGGCCCAACACCTTGTTAAACGGAATTTGCTCAACAAAATTGAGCGCTAACTTAAGCTCCGTGTCACTAAAGCCTTCGGCGGTCAGGGTTTGCTCACTCATACTGTTTCCTTATTATTCTGCTAAAAAAGCGCTCGCCGCCATTGAAAACCGGCTGACAGCGTCATGTCGGTGTCACATCGATCACCTATGTTAGGCCAGCGGCTGGCCGGAACAATTGCCAAAACGCCAGTATTCATTGGCATATCGGCTCACGGCTTTGGCACACGGACGTAATAAAGGGTCAATGAGCCGTGACAAAAGCTTCAGCGAGGCGTAAAAGACGCACTGACTTGCCGCATGTCATCGCCACAACCGGCTAGAATCGGCAGCATGGCGCCAGCGCCGTATCTGAACCACAAGTTCACTGCAAGCTTCCCCCCAAATCCACAGGAGTGTCATCATGGCTTTCACCGATGCCCAACGCTTTTTCCCCGAAACCCGAATGCGCCGTATGCGCCGCGATGACTTCTCTCGTCGGCTGATGCGAGAAAACAGCGTCAGCATCGATGATCTGATTTACCCGATGTTTGTATTGGAAGGCCATCAGGAGCGTGAGGCGGTCAAGTCCATGCCGGGTATCGATCGTCTGTCGATTGATTTAATGGTTGAAGAAGTTCGCCATCTGGCTAAGTTAGGTCTGCCTGCCGTGGCGCTATTTCCCGTTACGCCCGCCGATGCCAAATCAGAAATGGCAGAAGAAGCCTTTAACCCCAACGGTTTGTTGCAACGTGCCGTACGTGCGATTAAAGATGCTGTACCGGAGCTGGGCGTCATTACCGACGTAGCTTTGGACCCCTTCACGATACACGGCCAAGACGGCATTCTCGATGGTGAAGGTTATGTGCTCAACGACATTACCGTTGAGACTCTAGTCAAACAAGCCATGTCCCACGCTGAAGCTGGTGCTGATGTGGTCGCCCCGTCCGACATGATGGACGGCCGCATCGGTGATATTCGTGCCGCACTGGAAGGCGAACGTTTTGTTAATACGCGCATCATGGCCTATTCCGCCAAATATGCCTCGGCCTATTACGGTCCTTTCCGTGATGCGGTAGGTTCTGCTGCCAACCTCGGTAAGGCCGATAAAAAAACCTATCAAATGGATCCAGGCAACAGTGATGAAGCCTTGCACGAAGCGGCGTTGGATCTGGCTGAAGGCGCCGATATGGTGATGGTGAAACCTGGCATGCCGTATCTGGATGTGGTGCGTCGCATTAAAGATGAGTTGAAGGCACCTACCTTTGTTTATCAGGTCAGCGGTGAATACGCCATGCACAAAGCCGCCGCTCAAAACGGCTGGCTGGACGATGACGCCATCATGCACGAATCTTTGTTATGCATGAAACGCGCAGGTGCCGATGGCATTCTGACGTACTATGGCAAACAATACGCTGAATGGCTTGATCGCTAATATGTATTCGCGGCGCTAGGCGCCGCTTTTGTGGATAAGGAACCGGCATGTCCGACGCGCTACCCGATGACAACATCATCACCGACCTGCACAGCCCCGAGTTGTATTTTAATCGCGAACTCAGCCATCTGCAGTTCAACATCCGGGTATTGGAGCAAGCGCTGGATGACCGCCACCCACTGCTAGATCGCCTGTTTTTTCTCTGTATCTTTAGCAAAAACCTTGATGAGTTTTACGAAGTTCGGGTCGCAAATCTGGTGCAGCAACTGACTTATGGCCGCGAGCAGGCCGGTGCTGATGGTTTGCATCCCAAGCAGGTACTGAATGAAATCCATCAAATTTGCAGCGATACCGTAGAACGCCAGTATAGTATTCTGAATGACGTGGTGTTGCCGGCTTTAGAGCAGGAAAGCATTCGTTTTTTACGTCGCGCCGATTGGACTAAAGCCCAACGCGAATGGGTAAAACAGTACTTTTTTGATTACCTGCAACCCTTGATCAGCCCGATTGGATTGGATCCATCGCATCCCTTCCCTCGTCTGGTTAATAAAAGCCTGAACTTTATCGTCGCGCTGGAAGGCAAAGACGCCTTTGGCCGTGAAACCGGTTTGGCCATTATTCCCGCACCGCGCTCTCTGGCACGTATTATCCGCTTGCCCGATGAACTATGCAGTGGCGGCGACAATTTCATCTTCTTGTCATCGGTCATTCACGAATATGCCGACGAGCTGTTCCCCGGCATGAATATCAAGGGCTGTTATCAATTCCGGGTGACACGCAACGCCGATCTGGAAATCGACCATGACGAAGCCGCCGATTTGGCCTCAGCGCTGGAAGATGAGCTGCACAGTCGCAACTTTGGCGAAGAAATGCGCCTGGAAGTGGCCGATAACTGCCCAGAAGAACTCACCGAATTTTTGCTACGGCAGTTTAATCTCGAACGTGGTGATTTGTTCCAGGTCAATGGACCGGTGAATCTGTCACGCTTGATGGAAGTGCTGGATCAAATTGACCGGCCTGATCTGCAGTACACGCCGTTCACCCCCGGACTGCCGAAAAATCTCAGCTTTAAAAAGAGTATTTTTGAAGGCATTCGCGATCGCGACACCCTGTTGCTGCATCCATTTGAATCCTTTACCCCAGTCGTAGACCTGCTGCGTGAGGCGGCCAAAGATCCAAATGTTCGTGCCATCAAGCAGACCTTGTATCGCACTGGAGCTAAATCTGAAATCGTTAACGCGTTAGTCGATGCGGCACGCAGCGGTAAAGAAGTCACGGTGGTGATTGAGCTTCGTGCTCGCTTTGATGAAGAAGAAAACCTCTATCTGGCCAACCGTTTGCAAGAAGCCGGCGCGGTGGTGGTGTACGGTGTTGTGGGCTACAAAACCCATTCCAAAATGATGCTGATCGTACGCAAAGAAGGCGATAAATATAAACGCTATGTGCACCTGGGCACGGGCAACTACCACGCCGGCAATGCCAGGGCCTACACCGACTACAGCTTTTTAACCTGTGACGACTCCATCGGCGAAGACGTGCACAAGTTGTTCCAGCAGCTGACCGGTATGGGTGAAGCACTAAGAATCAAAAAACTGATTCATGCGCCTTTTACCCTGCATAAAAAGCTACTCGAACTGGTCGATCGTGAACGTGCCCATGCCGAGGCTGGCAAACCGGCCCTAATACGCATGAAAGCCAATGGCCTAACCGAACCTAAGCTGATTCGGGCGCTCTACAAAGCGTCTATGGCAGGCGTTAGGGTGGAGCTGATTATTCGCGGCATGTGCTGCTTGCGTCCTGGAGTGCCCGGTATATCCGACAATATCGAGGTACGCTCGATTATCGGTCGTTTCCTGGAACACACCCGGGTGTATTACTTCCACAATAATGGCAAGGACGAAATTTACGCCGGCAGTGCCGATTTGATGGAGCGCAACCTGCTGCGCCGTGTCGAGACCGCCTTTCCAGTCGACAACAACAAACTGAAAGAGCGTATGAAAACCGAGCTCGACATCTGTATGCAGGATAATAGCCAGGCCTGGATTCTGCAGCCAGACGGGCAATATCAGTTGATTGTCGCCGAGCCAGAAGATGAAATCATCAGCGCACAAAGCTGGCTACTCGACAAACTCGCTACCTCACGCTAACACCCTCTCGCGGGCTGACATACAATGCGGCCTCCTTTAAATTGGAGGCCTGTATGAAAGCCCTGAGCATTACCCTGGCACTTGTAAGTTGGCTGGCACTGAGTGGCTGCACCCCGGAAGTAGGCAGCAAAGCCTGGTGCGAAATGATGGACGAAAAATCAAAAGGCGATTGGACCGCCAACGATGCTACCGAATATGCCAAAAGCTGCATTTTCCGCAGCGACGACTAATCATCTGCCGCTGGCAACAGCGAGCCGGCCGCTGCATCTTTGATCACTAAATCAAAGCCAGCCGCGGCCAAGTAGTCGCGCTCACTGACCAAATCTCGTAGCGTCAGTGGGTGCTGCTGCAACCAATCGGCAGGAAAGGTCAGTGTGATGCGTTCACCTTTCACCGCCACATCGGGCACCGGCATCTCATGTGCACCGCGACTGTGATTAAGATTCACCGCCAACCGCAACAATAACGCCAAGTAGATAAACTGCTGCCGCCATTGCTGCGAAATGCTGTCAAATTCATGCAAACGCAATTTACGTCGATGACTGCGCACCAACATGGCCAGAGCTGCCTGTCCTTGGCGAGTAAAGCCCAATAAATCGCTGTGTTGTAACAAATAGGCGCCGTGTTTATGGAAGCCACTGTGGGTCAGGCTTAAACCAATTTCATGCAGCTGTGCACCCCAGTTAAGCCAGGCATCCCAAGCGGGCTCGGTCAGACCCCAGTCGCTGCGCACTTGCTGCAGCAGTTGTCCTGCCATTAAGCTGACACGCTCGGCCTGAGCCGAGTCGACATGAAAACGTTCCGCCAACGAGTTCACCACCCGGGCGCGCACATTCTCGTGACTCGATCGCCCTACCAAATCCCACAACGCCCCTTCACGCAAGGCGCCGTCGGAGTAGTGCATCAAATCGAGCTGTAAAGTATCAAACACCGCCTGCAAAATAGCTAAGCCGCCAATAAATACCGCACGACGTTCGACCTTAATGCCGTCCAGATCGACATCATCGATATGAGCAAAAGACAGCATCAACTTACGCAGTTTTTTCAGATTATCGCGACTGATGCCTTCGTTGGCCCAGCCTTGGGCAATAATCGCCTGCTCGGCCGCACGAATAGTGCCAGAGGAACCCACCACATTGCTCCAGCCACAGCGTTTGAAGTTGGTTTCAATATTCAGCAGTTCCTGCCGTGCTGCAGCTACGGCATTGTCGAATGCTTCGGCGGAAATCACGCCACCCGGAAAATGTCGTTGGGTGAACGACACACAGCCCATATGCAGACTTTCCAGCTCCAACGGCTCGAAGCGTTCACCAATAATAAATTCGGTGCTGCCGCCGCCAATGTCGACCACTAAGCGTTTGCCACCGTCGTCGGCCACCGTATGGGACACACCCAGGTAGATCAGCCGCGCTTCTTCACGCCCGGAAATCACCTCGATGGGATAGCCTAAGATGGCCTCAGCCTGATCAATAAAGGCTTGTCGATTGCGTGCTGCGCGCAGTGCATTGGTCGCCAGCACCGACACTCGTTTCGGGTCCATGCCTTGCAAACGCTGGGCAAACTCCCGTAAACACTCCAGGCCACGCTGCTGGGCTTGTTCCGACAAATAGCCCTGGGCGTCGAGTCCTGCCGCCAGCTGTACTTTTTGGCCGCGTTTTTCCAGCGTACGGATTTCATCTTGTAACTCCTGCGCAATCATCATATGAAAGCTATTAGAGCCAAGATCTACCGCAGCCAGCAGCTGATCGGAGGAGGAAGAGGCATCGGTCATGGTTGGTCCTATTGAAATACAGAGCAATCGTCCCTATATCAGCGAATATGCATCGCACCAACGCGTTCGTCCAGAGCAACAGTCTGGTTCTGCAGAACAAATTGATTCCAGACCGGCGAGGCGTACAATGCCGTTAGCTAAAGAACTGCCGCGCTAGCGCAGCACGACAGGTGGCCAACTTAAGCCACCAACGACCATTTTTGACGCTGCCATAGGCAGCACCTGACCTTCCACAGGGGAATACCATGAGCGATAAGATCATCAATGTGACCGACGACTCTTTTGAAGCAGACGTACTGAACTCAGAACTGCCCGTACTGGTAGATTTCTGGGCTGAGTGGTGCGGTCCATGCAAAATGATCGCCCCGGTACTGGAAGAGCTGGCTGAAGATTTTGACGGCAAATTGAAAATTGCCAAGCTAAACATCGACCAGAACGAACAGACCGCACCTAAGTATGGCATCCGCAGCATTCCGACTCTGATTCTGATGAAAGGCGGCAACGTCGAAGCGACCAAGGTCGGCGCTATGAGCAAGTCTGACCTAGCTGCTTTTATCGAGCAGTCGCTATAAGTTGGTCAAAAAGGGCGCAATTGCGCCCTTTTTGCTATAGACACCCATCATTTAACTGTCTATAGTCACTTTCGACCTGACGCCATCCCTGGGCGTAACTCCCCTGTTGCTCACGCAATTTTCCCTAGTAATACGAACAATCTAACCAACCCATATCCTTATGAATCTTTCCGATCTAAAACTGAAATCCGTGCCCGAGCTATTAGACATCGCCAAGTCGATGAAGCTGGAGCACGTCAGCCGTACCCGTAAACAAGACATCATCTTTGCCATCCTCAAGAACCACGCCAAAAGCGGCGAGGACATATACGGTGAAGGGGTACTGGAGATTCTGCAGGATGGCTTTGGTTTCTTGCGTAGCGCCAGCAGCTCTTACCTGGCCGGCCCAGACGATATCTACGTTTCTCCCAGCCAGATTCGCCGCTTTAACCTGCGCAAAGGCGACAAGATCGCCGGTAAGATCCGTCCACCGAAAGATGGCGAACGCTACTTCGCTATGCTCAAGGTCAACGAGATCAATGACGACAAGCCAGAAAACGCTAAGTCGAAAATCTTATTTGAAAACCTGACGCCGCTGTTCCCGAATGAGCGCTTCATCTTGGAAGTGGGCAACGGCTCAACCGAAGACCTGTCATCCCGCGTATTAGACCTCACCGCTCCAATCGGTAAAGGTCAGCGTGGTTTGATCGTAGCACCACCGAAAGCGGGTAAAACCATGCTGCTGCAAACCATTGCACAGTCGATTACCCGCAACAATCCGGAAAGTGATTTGATCGTTTTGCTGATCGACGAACGTCCGGAAGAAGTGACCGAGATGACCCGCTCCGTGCGTGGTGAAGTGGTTGCTTCGACCTTTGATGAGCCACCAGCTCGCCATGTTCAAGTCGCTGAGATGGTGATCGAAAAAGCCAAGCGTCTGGTTGAGCACAAGCGTGATGTGGTGATTCTGCTCGACTCTATCACCCGTTTGGCACGAGCCTACAACACCGTTATCCCAAGCTCAGGTAAAGTCCTGACCGGTGGTGTCGACGCCAACGCCCTGGAAAAACCAAAGCGTTTCTTTGGTGCTGCGCGTAACGTCGAAGAAGGCGGCTCTCTGACCATCATCGCTACCGCTCTGGTCGACACCGGATCGAAGATGGATGAGGTCATCTACGAAGAATTTAAGGGTACCGGTAACCAGGAACTGCACCTGGATCGTAAGATCGCTGAGAAGCGCATCTACCCTGCAATTAATATTCGCCGTTCAGGTACCCGTCGTGAAGACATGATGTTCCCAGAAGGTGAACTGCAGCGTCTGTGGATCCTGCGCAAACTGCTGAGCGAGATGGAAGACGTGCAAGCCATCGAGTTTATCCTCGACAAGCTGCGTCAGACCAAGACCAACGACGAGTTCTTCGACTCAATGCGTGGCAAATAAGCCACGCTCTGTTGTTACGGACTGAGTTGCAGACATAAAAAAGCCGCTGAGTTCAGCGGCTTTTTTATTGGGCGCTTGTCAAAGCGATCAAGCCAGCACCAAATCGGTCCCAATAGCAGTTTTCAGCTTTTTCATCGCGTTCTTTTCCAGCTGGCGAATACGCTCAGCCGAGACGTTGTATACCGCTGCCAGCTCATGCAAGGTCGACTTGTCTTCATTCAACCAGCGTTGCTGCAGGATGGCGCGGCTGCGGTCATCAAGCTGATCAAGGGCATTGGCCAAGCGATCGTTAGCGTCCTGCTCATAGTTATCATGCTCAACCAGACGCGCCGGATCATGGCTATGATCCTCCAGATAATAAGCTGGCGCCTGATAAGCACTTTCGTCGTCGTCATCAACACCGGCATCAAAGGCCGCATCGTACGCGTGCAGACGGCCTTCCATTTCGAATACAGTTTTCTTCTCAACGCCCAGGTCAGAGGCAATGGCTTCCGCCTCGTCGTTGCTTAACCAGCCCAGGCTCTTTTTCTGGCTGCGCAGGTTAAAGAACAGTTTGCGCTGTGCTTTGGTGGTCGCCACCTTGACGATGCGCCAGTTGCGCAAAATGTACTCGTGGATCTCGGCCTTAATCCAATGCACAGCAAAGGACACCAGTCGCACACCCACTTCTGGGTTAAAGCGTTTGACCGCCTTCATCAGGCCGACGTTGCCTTCTTGGATCAAGTCTGCCTGGTTCAGTCCATAGCCGGAGTAGCTGCGGGCGATATGCACAACAAAGCGCATATGCGACATAACCAGCTGCCGTGCTGCTTCCAGGTCACCCTCATAATGGAGACGCTCAGCCAGAGCTTTTTCTTCCTCTGGGCTCAGCACAGGGATCGCATTCACCGTGCTAATGTAAGCCTCCAGGTTAGCGCCTGGTGACATAGCATTGATGGCTTGCAAGCCTTTGTTCATCGAACACTCCTGAAATAAGGATCGTTAATCGGGCCATTGAGGGTCATCAACGGCGAGAGCTAGTCTAGCACTCGCGTTTTACGACCGCCAAGTCCGCAGAGAGTTCCTTTATGGAACAATCCGTACAGTTTTGTCAGTATTATGCCTGCGGTTCAATGTGGTGCAGATGACGACTCACCGACCACCAGGCCCCAAGCCAGGCCATCACCACAGCAGCGCCCAATAATAACAGCGCTGCGCCGGCTGATAACGGCTGCAATGTAAAGGTTGAGCCATATAGTTGTGCCAGTTCAGCCACCGGACCACTCAGCAACCACCAACACACCACCAGCAACAACCAACACATCAGGCCGCCGACCATGCCTATCCATACCCCCAGGTACAGAAAAGGCCGGCGAACATAGGCATTGGTACCGCCGACCAGTTTGACCACCCGGATTTCATCTTCACGGGCAGCAATCGATAAGCGCACGGTATTGCCCACCACCAGCACAATGGCCAAGGCCAGTAAGCAGCCCAATACCCAAATCATGCGCTCACCCAGTTGCAGCAAAGCCAACAGGCGTTGCACCCAGCGCATATCCAGCTGCACCTCATCGACCAAGGGCTGCTGCGACAAGCGCGCATGTAAGGCTTGCAGGGCCGCCGGAGACACCGCCAGCGGCGGCTCTACCAGAATCACTGCCGGTAGAGGATTGTCGGGTAATAACTCCAGCGCCGACGATAAGCCGGTGGCCGAGCTGAATTCACTGAGCGCCTGCTCGGCACTGACATAATCAACACTGGCCACTTGTGGCCATGCTGCAATTTGCTGAGCCAACTGTTGTCCTGCGCTGTTATCACTATCGTGTTTTAAATACACAGATAAGCGTCCCGACTGCTGCAGCTGCCCACCCAGATGCTGCACATTATCCAGCGTCATCCACAAGGCTCCAGGTAGAGTAAGGGCAATGGCTACTACCAACCAGGTCAAAATTGTCGCGGTCGGCTTTTGCAACAGCTTGACCAAGGTTTCCACCGCCACCAACTGGTGATTGGCCAGCCATGCTTTGAGTCTGTGGGTGACGCCAATACGCTGCTCTGACGCGCCCTGGCGTGGCTGCTTATCCGCCATAGATATCATCCTCCATGGCCATGCCACCGGCCACCAACTGACCATGATCAAGAATCAAGCGGCGATGCCCCATTTGCTCAATCAGCGCGATGTCGTGGGTGGCAATCAATACGGTCACACCCACCTGCTGAAAGCGTGCAAACAAATCCATGATTTCTGCCGACAGCTCAGGATCGAGGTTACCGGTGGGCTCGTCAGCTAACAGTAATGCGGGCTTGTTGACCACCGCTCGGGCGATACCGACACGCTGTTGCTCACCACCTGAGAGTTCAATCGGGGTGCGTGCTTCTTTGCCCAAAAGGCCAACAGAATCGAGTGCGGCACGCACACGCCTAGCTGCTTCAGCCGGGCTAAAACCGGCAATCTGCAATGGCAGCGCTACGTTATCGAACACAGTGCGGTCGAACAGCAACTGATGATTTTGAAACACCACACCGATCTTGCGACGATGAAAAGGCACCTGCCCTGGGCGCAGCGATGCCAAATCTTGGCCATCAACAAAGACCTTGCCGCGCGATGGCCGGTCCATCAGCATCATCAGCTTCAACAAGGTGCTTTTCCCGGCGCCACTGTGGCCGGTCAGAAAAGCAAACTCACCACGGCCCAGCTCAAAGCTAACGCCGCTGAGCGCATCGCGGCCGCCGGCATAGCGTTTACTGACACGCTCAAAGCGCACCATAGGATCACGCTCAGTCATAGCCAGGCTCAGTCGTCTTTGCGAAACAAGGCGCGGGTAAACTCATCGGCATCAAACGGCCGCAAGTCATCAATGCCTTCACCAACGCCGATATAACGAACCGGCAGACCAAACTGTTTCGCCAACGCAAAGATAATGCCGCCCTTAGCGGTACCATCCAGCTTGGTCAGGGTCAGCCCGGTCACGCCGATCAGTTGCTGGAACTGTTTGGCTTGGTTGATGGCGTTTTGACCGGTGCCGGCATCCAGTACCAGCATCACTTCGTGGGGAGCGCTGTCGTCGAGCTTTTTCATCACTCGTACGACTTTCTCCAGCTCTTGCATCAAGTTGTCTTTGTTGTGCAAACGACCGGCGGTATCGGCAATCAATACATCGGCACCGCGAGACTGAGCGGCCTGCACCGCGTCATAAATCACCGAGGCAGAGTCCGCGCCAGTGTGCTGCGCGATCACAGGCACATTATTGCGCTCGCCCCACACCTGCAGCTGCTCGACTGCTGCCGCACGGAAGGTATCACCCGCCGCCAGCATCACGCTCTTGCCTTCGCTCTGGAACTGCTTGGCCAGTTTGCCAATGGTGGTGGTTTTTCCGACACCATTGATGCCAACCATCAAAATGACGTAAGGCTTATTTCCTGCATCCAGCGTCAGAGGCTGTTGCACTTGGCCCAGCATGGCCGACAACTCGTCCGTTAACGCATCGTATAAAGCATCGCTGTCGCTTAGCTCTTTGCGGCTCACCCGACGGGTCAGGCCAGTCATAATTTCAGTGGTGGCTTCGACCCCAACATCGGCCATGATCAGCTGAGTTTCTAACTCTTCTAGCAAATCGTCATCGATTTCTTTCTTACCGATTAACAGATCTGCCAGTCCCTCAGTCAGATTGCTGCGGGTTTTGCTCAGACCATCACGAATACGGCTGAAGAAACCGGCCTTTTTCGGCTTTTCCTGCACAGTTTCAACAACAGGTTCAGGTGTCGGCTCTGGCTCAGGCGTCGGTTCTGGCTCAGGTGTTGGCTCTGGCTCAGGTGTCGGTTCTGGCTCAGGTGTCGGTTCTGGCTCAGGTGTCGGTTCTGGCTCAGGTGTCGGTTCTGGCTCAGGTGTCGGTTCTGGCTCAGGTGTCGGTTCTGTCTCAGAAATAGCAGCCACTTCAGGCGCTACGTCCGCCGCCGCTAAGCCATCACTGCTGGTGGATTCGACTGGACTGTCTGGCTGCCCTTGATCGGGCTCGGCTTCACTTGCCGGCAACAAGGCTTCTTCAGCAGCGGGTTGCGGCTGAGCTTGTTCTTCAGCCTTCTTCTTTTTACGCTTAAAAAAACTAAACATGAGGTCACGGTCTCACTGGGCTCAACTACCGGCCACCGGCAAGATGCCGCAGCGGTATATAAAACAGGCCGCTATCCTACCATTAACCGTGCCGGCCCTGTATCCAACTGGTCCACCCTAAGGAAAATCTGTGCGTTTCAGTCGCCCCACCTTGACCGCCATAATGCTCAGCAGCATGTTATTGATTGTCATCATTAACTTGCGCTATCAGCATCAGGAAGATATGCCCCTCGAGCCTATGGTATTGCCACCGCTGCCACAGCAGCCTTGGCACAGCTGGCGCAGCCAAGAAGGTGTTCATATTTGGCATTCCATGACAGCCGCCACCGAGGGGCAATTGCTATTGCTGCTCCAGGATGGCAGCCGCCAGGCTATAACCCTTGCCGCCCAAGACTGGGCCCAGCAACTGCAACAGCTGCCGCACGCAAATCTGCCGCAGCCAGCCAGCATAGTGCTGCGTGGACCCTGGAGCCGGCAAGCAGCCGAAGCGATCAGCTCTTATGTCATAGATAGGTTGCAATTATTACCACTCAACAATGGCGGCACTGATTTGCTGCTGTGCCTGAGTGAGCAACTGCCTGGCGCACTGTGGATCGCGCAGCAACAGGGTAAAGACTGGTCACAGCTGGCCACTATCGAGCCTTTGCAGCAAGCCCGCTGGCCAGATCGACAACAATGGCAACAGTGGCGTCAGCTGCAAGCCAAACGGCTGCGGCAGCAGTGGCTTTCCGATTCCGGACAGATCGACATTCGCCTTCATCTTGCCTACCATCGCTGGCCTGACTCCATTTATTCACAGCTGTACTTGGCCCTGGCCAACAGCCAGCGTCAGGCACCAGAGCAAGCGCAACAATGTCTGCTTTCGACACCGACTTCGAGACCTCGCAGTGACTAAAACACCCTCTCAGCAACTCAGAATTATTGGCGGCGAATGGCGTTCCCGCCGACTGCGTTTTCCAGCCATCGATGGCCTACGTCCAACCATGGACCGGGTACGCGAAACCCTATTTAACTGGCTGCAATTCGACGTTGAAGGCGCGCGTGTACTGGACGCCTTTGCCGGCAGCGGTGCGCTCGGCTTGGAAGCCCTATCGCGCGGTGCCAAGCAAGTGATTTTTCTTGAGAAAAATCCAAAAGCGGCACTGCAGTTAAAAGACAACTTAAAAACTTTGCAGGCCAGCAATGCTCAAGTGTGGGCGGGCGATGCTTTGCAATGGCTGGCAGACAACCCAGAACCGTACGATTTGGTGTTTCTCGATCCGCCCTTTGGCCAGAACCTACTCCAGCCTGCCCTACAGCAACTGACCTTATTGCCTGGCGCTCTGGTCTATGTTGAACATGAAAGTGCGCTGCAACCGCAAATCCCCAGCCATTGGCAGGAACGTAAACGCAAAGACACCAAAGAATTCAGTTTTCGCTTGTTTGAGGTAGGCAGCCCAGATACCAATTCATAAGGAGTCGTCATGCACGATGATCTGCACTTAAAAGTTCGCAACCTGGAAGTCAGCGACTATCCCCAGTTGCAGGCCTTGATGGATAGGGTCTATGACGATCTTGATGGCGCCTGGCCGCGCCATACTATCGACAAGTTGATCGCTGATTTTCCCGACGGTCAGATCATAGTGTTGGATCACGAGCGCTTGGTCGGGGTCGCACTGTCGGTGCGGGTCGACTATCACACCTACAGCAACCCTCACGTCTATGACGACTTGATCGGCCGCCGCATGACCATCCTCAATAACGACGAGGGCGATGCTATGTATGGCCTGGACGTGCTTATCCATCCAGACTTTCGTGGCTACCGTTTGGGCCGGCGGCTATACGATGCACGCAAGGAGCTGTGCCGGCAGCTGAACTTGCGCGCTATTTTGGCCGGTGGCCGTATCCCCAATTACCATCACCACGCCAACGAGATGAGCGCCACTGAGTACATTGCCGCGGTCAGCCGGCGGGAAGAGTACGATCCGATTCTGAGTTTCCAACTGGCCAACGATTTTCAGGTCAAACGCCTGTTAGGCAAATACTTGCCAGAGGATGAAAAGTCCCACGGCTACGCCACCTTATTGGAGTGGAACAACATACTGTACCAACCCTTTGAAGCGGTTATCGACAGCCGCAAAACCCAGGTTCGTGTCGGTGCCGTGCAGTGGCAGATGCGGCCGTTTTCTTCGGTGCAAGATGTGCTGCAACAGGTTGAGTTCTTTATCGATGCCCTGGCTGCTTATCAAAGTGACTTTGCCCTATTCCCCGAGTTTTTTAACGCCCCCTTAATGGGGCTGATCGACAATCATCAGCAAACCGATGCGATTCGTTTTCTGGCCGGCTTTACCGAGCGTTTTCGCGATGAGATGTCGCGCATGGCGGTGAGTTACAACATCAACGTGATTACCGGCTCTATGCCGATTTTGGAGGGTGAATACCTTTATAACGTCACCTATTTGTGCCGCCGCGATGGCACCGTCGAAGAGCAGCGAAAAATCCATATTACCCCCCATGAACGCAAAGACTGGGTCATTCAGGGTGGCGATAGCGTTAAGGTGTTTGACACCGATGCTGGCAAGGTCGGCATTTTGATCTGTTACGACGTCGAGTTTCCTGAGCTCAGCCGACTCATGGCCGATGAAGGCTTAGAGATCTTATTTGTTCCGTTCTGGACCGACACCAAAAACGGCTATTTGCGCGTGCGTCATTGTGCTCAAGCGCGGGCCATTGAAAACGAATGTTATGTGGTTATTTGCGGCAGCTGTGGCAACCTGCCGCAAGTGGAGGCCTTAGACGTGCAGTATGCCCAATCAGCGGTGTTTTCGCCGTCGGACTTTGCCTTCCCACATGATGCCGTGATGGCCGAAACCACGCCCAATACCGAGATGATCATGTTCTCGGATCTGGACATCGACAAGCTGAAACTGGTGCGCAGCGAAGGCTCGGTCAATAACCTCAAAGACCGCCGCCGCGACCTGTATCAACTGCAGTGGTGCCAACCATGAGTGCCTTTAAAGCCTTGGTGAGTGGTCGCGTGCAGGGCGTGTGGTTTCGTGACAGCAGTCGCCAGCAAGCACAGCGGCTCGGCATTACTGGCCATGCCATTAATCTCGACGATGGCCGGGTCGAAGTGGTGGCCGTTGGTACGCAGGCCGAACTTGAGACCTTGCTCGAGTTTTTGCATCAAGGCCCACCCCATGCACGCGTCGACCGGGTTGAAGTTCACTGGCTAGAAAGTGAGCCCAAGGTCAGCGGCTTTACCATTAGCTAATCTTTAAGCGGGTTAACACGCTGGCAGCTGCGGATGCCGACCACAGAGTTGCACACTGCCATTGCGAGAGTCGTACTGAATGACCAGCTGGGCATTGAGGCGATTGGCGCTATCACCGCCCGCACGATAAACGTAGGAGCACACTCGGTTAGCGCTATGGCGATAGGCTTGGTAATCCAATGCCGCGCTGTTGTGGGCAACACTGGGTGCCTGCGCGAGCACCCCGGTCCAAATGCCGCTGCATCCGCGTGGCCCCCGGCCGATGTTTTCATTGCCATTGCCTTTATCAATGCCAATGGGAAAGCCTGAGTTATTGGTATCAACATTACCCTCGCCGAAGCCGCTCAGATTTTGCACCCGGCTGCGATGGCCCTGGCTAACAAATACTGTTTGCGCCAGCCGCACACCCGCTTGCAAAGCACCTGCCACACCCTGCACCTGAGCCAGCTCAGCCTCGCTACGCAACTGACTAAAGCGCGGCAGGGCAAAGGCCGCCAGCACAGCGATCAACAGCAGCACGATGACCAGCTCAACCAAGGTAAAACCCGCTATTGGGCGCCTCTTAAAGCACACCCCATGTCTGCAACCCATGCCACCCACTCATGTATCCAAATAACGGCGCGCATTATATAGAGCCGTGCACTGCGGTGGCTAAAAAGCGCTGGGCGGTAGTCATAGTGAGCGGGCTGGCCAGGTTTCACCGCCTTACATTGGAGAGCAGCAGCACTCACGGCAGTGCAGCATTATTTAGAGCTTTGCTGGCGAGTTACAACGGCTGCAATTTAGCAAAACTGACCACCAGCCATTTGCCACCGACCTCATCGAAATTGATTTGCACCCTTAGGCCAGGGCCCTGACCTTCAAACTGCAACACCGTGCCTTCGCCAAACATTTCATGGAATACCCGCTGACCGAGCTGAAACGGCAGCCCGGCGTCTAACATAGCAGGACGATCGGCGCGCGGTTTCTCACGTGCCGTTAACGGACGGCTAACGGTGTTTTTCAACCGCACTTCTTCCACTAGCTCGGAAGGGATCTCGCGAATAAAGCGCGAGGGCGTGCTGTAATTTTCTTGGCCGTGCAAACGCCGGCTTTCAGCATGAGTTAACACCAGCTTGTTCATCGCCCGGGTGATGCCAACGTAAGCCAGGCGGCGCTCCTCTTCCAGACCATCGGCATCGTCCATCGACATCTTATGCGGGAATAGTCCCTCTTCCATGCCGGTCAGTACTACCAGCGGGAATTCCAAACCCTTAGCCGAGTGCAGGGTCATCATTTGCACCGCATCTTCATGTTCATCGGCTTGGCCTTCACCGGCATCCAGGGCGGCATTGTCGAGAAACAAAGCCAGATCACTGGCGTCGGCGTCTTCATCAACTTCGTCATCGCTTTCAAACTGGCGCGCGGCGTTGATCAACTCGTCCAGGTTATCGAGCCGGGCCTGGCCCTTTTCGCCTTTTTCTTTGCGGTGATGCTCAATCAGGCCACTTTGCTCAATAGCCCGGTCAACGATTTCATGCAAATCCAGCTCGTCGATACCGGCGCTCATTTCGTCGATCAGATCGATAAAAGTCTGTATCGCGTTGGCAGCACGCTTCGGCACCATGCCTAACGACGCCACTTCCGCCGCTGCCTGCCACATGGAGCAGCCTTGCTCGCGAGCGTGGGAGCGCAGTACATCGACGGTTTTTTCACCAATGGCACGCGCCGGAACATTGATCACACGCTCCATGGCAGCATCGTCATGGCGATTAAGCAGCAAGCGCAAATAAGACGTGGCGTTTTTGATTTCTAGGCGCTCATAAAAGCGTTGACCACCATAAATTCGATAGGGAATGCCGGCGCGTAAAAAGGCTTCTTCCAAGGTGCGCGACTGGGCGTTGGAACGGTACAGCACGGCAAAATCGCGACGATCATGACCATTGCGGGCCCAGTCATCGACCAGATCCGCAATATAGCGAGCTTCATCCTGCTCGTTAAAAGCGCTGTAAAGGGAAATCTTATCGCCATCATCGCCGGTGGTTTTCAGCTCTTTACCGAGACGTCCCTGGTTGTTGGCGATGACGGCGTTGGCGGCATTCAAAATAGTGGCGGTGGAGCGATAGTTCATTTCCAGCTTGATCATCTCCGCCCCAGGAAAGTCATGCTGGAAGTTACGAATATTGTCGATGTTGGCGCCGCGCCAGCCGTAAATCGACTGGTCATCGTCGCCCACCGCCATCACCGACACCTGATTACCCGCCAACAGACGAATCCAGGCGTACTGGATATTGTTGGTATCCTGAAACTCGTCCACCAGAATATGGCGGAAGCGTTGCTGATAATGGGCCAGTAAATCCGGGTTGTTGAGCCACAGCTCATGGGCTCGCAGCAGGATTTCACCAAAATCGACCAAACCGTTCTGCTGACAGTTGTCTTGATACAGCTGATAGATTTCCTGCATGGTGCGAGCAAAGGGATCAGCCGACGGGATAACGTGGCCCGCACGGCGGCCCTCGTCTTTATGGCCATTGATATACCACTGCACCTGTTTGGGCGGATAGCGGCTGTCATCATAGTTATTGGCACGCATGATGCGCTTTACCAGCCGCAGTTGATCATCGCTGTCCAGCACCTGAAAGTACTGCGGCAAATTCGCTTCGCGCCAGTGCTGTTTTAACAACCGGTGCGCCAAGCCATGAAAGGTCCCCACCCACATGCCGTTACTGGGCACATCTAACAGTTGTTCTAAACGGCCACGCATTTCGCGTGCGGCCTTGTTGGTAAAGGTGACCGCCATCACCGCAAAGGGCGACACATGCTCAACCCCCAACAACCAGGCAATGCGCTGTACCAGCACCCGGGTTTTGCCTGAACCGGCACCGGCCAGTACTAACTGGTGCTTGGAACCGGCCGCTACGGCATTGCGTTGGCCATCATTTAACTGGTCGAGAAGTAATTCAATTTCCATAGGTGCCCCGGGGTAACAGACCTGAACCAGACGCGGCTGGCTGCGCCGCAGTCTAACAAAGACTGTACATTTATACATCTAGCGAGCCGAGCCCTGACGGCCAGCTGTATGGCAGCGAAGGCGCTAAACGGTGGTCTTCCGCCGGCGCTGCTCTATAATCGCCACAAACAGCCGAGATGCCGATCGTGAGTAATCGCCCCATTTTGAGTGAAATTGCCGCTGCCAAGAGCGGTCTGCGCAAGTCCGAAGTGAAGGTGGCCGAGTTCGTTCTGCAGGCACCGCAACAAGTCATGCATATGCGCATTGTTGACCTGGCACAGGAAGCTCAGGTCAGCGAGCCCACCATAGTGCGTTTTTGTCGTGCCATCGGCTGCAATGGTTTTCAAGAGTTTAAGGTACGCATTGCGCAGGAAATGGCCATCGCCAACAACATCGGCCAATTTGCCATTGCCGAAGACGATGGCATCGCCGATATCTGCGAAAAAATTGCCGATACCACCATTCAGCGTTTGCACCAGGTCAAATCACAACTGCAAACCGAGCAAATCAGTGCCGCTTCGGCTGCCATCAGTGGCGCCCAGCGGGTCGAATTTTATGGTTTTGGCGCCTCCGGTGCTGTCGCCATCGATGCACAACATAAATTCTTTCGCCTACAAGTCGCCACGGCGGCCTACAGCGACCCCCATATGCAGGCGATGTCGGCGGTGACATTAAGTGACCGTGACGTGGTGGTTGCCATTTCACAAAGTGGCCGCACCAAAGATCTGTTGCACTCGGTACAGCTGGCGCAGCAGCACGGTGCCCGAGTGGTGAGCCTAGCGCCTGCCAATACCGCCTTAAGCCAAGCGGCCGAGCTGCCCATTTATATCGACATCGAAGAAGATACCGAGAAGTTTACTCCTATGACTTCTCGCATTGCCCACCTGATGATCATCGACATGCTGGCGGTCGCCGTTACCCAGCGCCGCGGGCCCGAATTCGCTGAACACCTAAACGCCATCAAGCGCAGCATACGTTCGCTGCGATTAGAAAGCTGACCAATCAGTCTGGACATTTATAGCCAAGGCAAAGCCTTGTCCGGATTGTGACTGCGTATTTTTTCGTTAGTACAAAGGTGCTAACCAGACCGTAAAAACGTTGAGCTGTAATGACTTACAGGCAATTTATAAGGGCCTGACATTCGTTCAATGGCCGAATTGTCGCATTGGCGATGCGGATATTTGCTGTCATGCTTTTGCAACCAATAACAATAACAATCACAGAAGCCGGGTTCGCCCCAGATCGCTCTGTCAGACTTCTCTGAGAGTCTCTGTGAAGCCACAAAAGGAAAATACAATGGAAGCAGCTCTGAAAAATGCAGCCCATGAAGAAGTTGTATCGTTCGACCAGGAAGGCAATGTCGTTGTTAATAAAGACTGCCATATGTCGAAAAAATTGATGGCCCGGCGGGCGATTGAAGCTCACTTAGAGCGTAAGCGCCTAGAAAAAAACTTCGACGAGCATTACTTCGAAGATATGTAAAAGAAATCCGCTTAGCGGATTTTTTTGTATCTGCAGCAACCAATGCTGGTACGAAAGCGCCAGCATTGGTTGCTGATAGTAATTGCTCTATTTTTATTGGCCACCCGAAGTGGTTTTCTGTAGAAAACTCCCCGTTTCTATAGAAATAATCACAGAGCCTGTGCCATTTTTTAAAAACTGACGGTCGCCCGATATTCAGAATAAATAACACACTGACGTCAGAATTTTTGCTTTATGCTCGATAAACCGCGCAACTAAAGCATCCAGGTTTGGCATTGTGGATATGGATCATCTCAATGTCCGCATCCTCTAATTGCTGCTGAATTACTGCCACGAGATCATCCGGCTGCACCATCTCGGCGTATTTCATCATTTGCTGTTGATCGTAGGCTCGCAATGACAACATTCGATGACGTAACACGTCGGGAATTTCATTCACTTGCAAATTTGCCTGCAGCGCCTTCTCACGAACAAATATTGGCCCACTGGCACGGTAACAAGAGGTCCCCCCCAGGTGCTGATAGGGCAGCAACAATACCCGCTCACCCACTTCTGCCTCCTGCAACGATACCCGACAGGGGTAGCCAGGCTTAGCATCGGCCACCAGCCAGCGAGCATGGTGCTGACCTAACGCTTCGTTATCCCGCTGTAACCAAGGCTGAAATTGCTCTTTATCCAATGCAACAATTCGAAAATTCACGTTTGGCTCCTCAGTTGAATCGTTAGCTACTCAAGTGAATGCCTAGCTTACGCGATAGCAGGCTCGATACTGGCCAGAAACGGCACTGGCATCTTAGGGCCTCGATTCATCATCAAAGTTCACCAACAAATGCCATGCTGGGCTGTAGCTGCTCTAAACTAACAAGCAACACTCCTGTCTTTGCTTGATGAGATGCCCATGGTGAAAGGCCTGAGCACACTGTTGATGAGCACTAGCCGCTTGTACTGGTCCAAGTGGCTACTCATTGGCCTATTGCTGTGCTGTTGCAGCCGAAGCTGGTCCGAACCATCCACCCTACTGGCCTGTGAAGATGGAACATGGCCGCCGTACAGTTATGTCCAGTCTGATCAAATAAAAGGGGCCAGTATCGAGTTCCTACACGCATTAACCAGCCAAGTTGGACTGCAGCTGGACTTTCGATTGATGCCATGGAAGCGCTGCCTTGCTCAGGTTCTGGCTTACCCCCATACCAAGATGGAAGTCTTTATCAATGGCAGTACGAACCCAGAGCGAATGCAAAGTTATTTGCGAACCCTGCCGATATTCAAAACCCGCCGTGGTTATGTCTTTCACAAAAAACATCTAAGCAAGCTCGATCGCATCAACTCGGTCAAAGACCTCAATGCCTTTCGTATTTGCGGAGTACTGGGTTACAACTACCAACACGAAATCGATCACGGCCTTACTGCGGGTATCAATACCAGTGCCACAGATGTTCAACAGGCTATTAATCGCGTGCAAACCGATAAATGCGATGTTTTCCTCGCCTCATTCGAAGTCATCGAAGGCGGGTTGCATATCGGTGTGCTACGGGCTAACGATCAAATTCTTGTTCGTCCAACTCCAAACATAGAAGCCATCGACGTGCATTACTGGATCACCCGTTCTTCACCCAGATCACAGTGGTTACTGGATCAATTCAATCGTGCTATTAAGGAGATGCAAGATAACGGAGAAAGTGATCGTATATTCAAGCGCTATTTAGAAAGTGGCGATGGCATCGAGACAGATTAGTCACTCGATACAGTAGCATTCAACCCTCGAACACTGGTATAAGAAGGAACATCATCGACACATTTCAATACCGTAAAAAGGATTTTCACCGATGCCAAGCGTATTAATAGAAACACGTCAGAGCTATTCTGCCCACTTTGAAAGTTGTTTGATGGAAGCGGTACATGGCGCTATTCAAAAGGCATTTCGTATTCTTCCACATGATAAACACGTACGCTTGATATGTCATGAACCTCATCGCTTCATATGCCCTCCAGGAAAGTCTGAGCCTGAAAAATATATTCACATTAGCATTGATTGTTTTTCCGGCCGTTCCATTCAGGCTAAACGCGATTTGTATCAAAACATTGTCATGAATCTTGAAGATCTTGGTATCGCCAGAGATCACGTAAAAATATTATTGCGAGAAATTAGTTCAGAAAACTGGGGAATACGTGGAGGACAGGCTGCCTGTGATGTAGAACTAGGATTCAAAGTTGACGTTTAATCATAGAATTCGGTGTAAAGCCAGGAAGGCCCGATAGGTCCCTCCAATGAGTAACATCCAATATAATCATCAAACCTTTAGACAAGTTCGGACAGCTTTATAGACAATATAATATCGTCGTCATAGTTACTGCCGTGTTCGACAAAACCAAGCTTTTTATAAAAGTTGGCAGCCTTTTGTGCTTCAGGATGGTGAGCAACACGCAATTCGCTAAAACCTTCCTTTAATAACTCAGCAGCAATCGCCTTGATGGCGTTCTCACCTATGCCCTGGCGTTGAGACTGTGGTCTAACAACCAGATGATGGAGTTCAGCAATATGCTCGGCTTCAGGCTGCAGCAAATAGTCGTCTTTATAGCTAGGTCCAAAACAGGTGAAACCTACCGCCTCGCCCTGGTATTCAATCAGAACGCTTTTAATACAATCATTGGCAACGCTATCGCCAATCCAATGGGTATTGTAGTGTAAATAAAACAGGTCAGGCTTATCGGCACGAATATGCAACGCCAGGTGGGCGTTTTCGGACGTAATAGGAACTAATTTATGCAAAATATTATTCTCATTTTAAGTTGAGGTTTTAGCTAGCAGAGCAAGAAGTCGGGCGACAGCCAGTCACTCGACAATGAAAGAGCGACAACACAATCAAACAGCCCCATGCCTGCTAGCCGGATGGGCATTATGCTAATGGGCAACGGATATGCAATATTGAATTTATCATTTTCAAGTAAATATGTCTGAGTTGATCAATAATCATCCCAATAGGGCTGCTCACCAAAATAGTCAGTGACGAACTCGATAAATGCCTGCAATTTAGGAGCTAACAACTTTCGATGTGGATAAACAGCATACAAGCCCAGTGTTGCAGGTTCATGCTCTGGCAGCATGATTTTTAGCTTACCTTGTTTCAGCGCGTCACCAACGATAAAGGTTGGCTGTAACACATAGCCTTCTCCAGCAATGGCTGCTTCCATTAACAGCTGGCCATTATTAACAACCATAGGGGATGAACCCTGTTGACTGTACTGTTTTAGCACCGTCATTAAGTGTGATTGGCTATCGGAGTATTCCATATAGCTATAGTGCAAAAAATGTTCTGCGTGTAAATCATCGGGACTGTTTGGCATACCATACTGATGGAGATATTCGGGCGCAGCGCACAGCACCAAACGAATGGGGGCAATTTTTTTGGCGATTAAAGACGAGCTTTTGAGCTGGCCAATCCTTAATACCACATCAAAGCCTTCTTCCACCACATCCACTTTGCGATCACCCAGCTCGAGATTTATACGAACATCCGGATGACGCTGTTTAAACTCGCGTATCAGATTCGGCAAATGCAAGGTAGCAAAGGATACCGGTGCCCCCATACGAAGAGTTCCGGTTGCCGCGTTATGATATTGACTGAAATGGTTCTCCATATCGGTGTAGCTTTCCAATATGCGCCTTGCATGTAATACGCATTGCTCTCCCTCTTCCGTCAGGTGAACGCGTCGTGTGGTGCGGTTAAACAAGCGCACATTAAGCTGCCGCTCCAGCTCGGATACGTATTTGCTCACCAGTTGATTGGAGCTACTGAGCTTATCAGCCGCGCGAGTAAAGCCACCTTCCTCGGCTACTGCCAGCAGCGCCTTTAACAGTTCTAGTCGATCCATACTGACTCATTGCAAACATAATGTTGGTAATCATCCCATAGTAGCCGCATTTATCCTCAAAGAACTAAGGAATAACATGACCTCAAGCTAATAGAGCAAAGGGCTCTAGCCAAACAACCCGAGGACATGAGCATGAAAAACTTCACCCTGAATTCTATCTTCCGTTCAAACGCCGGCCTGGCCGCCACAGTACTGAGAGTACCCGTTGGCGTCATTCTCGCTGTGCACGGCGCACAAAAGCTATTTGCTTGGTTTGGCGGCTACGGCCTTGAAGGCACCGGCCAGTGGATGGCCAGCATTGGACTGGAGCCAGGGTTTTTAATGGCACTTGCAGCGGGCAGCGCCGAGTTCTTTGGCGGCCTGGCATTGGTGGCCGGCATATTAACTCGTCCAGCCGCTGCGTTAAGCGCTTTTACTATGCTGGTTGCGATCTTCAGCGTTCACTTCAGCAACGGCCTGTTGCTAAGCAACAATGGCTACGAATATGCACTAGCCTTATTTGCAGCCACCTTAGCTCTGACCCTACAAGGTGCAGGCCGCTTTGCCATCGATAACTGGCTGGCCGAGCGTTTGGGTACGACCAACACCACGCACCATACGCAAGTACAGCAGCAATTGGCCTAGTCATCCCGGCCCTCTCGACGCCGGGAGGGCATCGCTATAAGTACAACACCATGTGCCATACACAGGCACAGCAACAATAGGCCTAATCATCCCGACCCTCTCGACGCCGGGAGGGCACCACTTTGAGGACAACACCATGTTAGTAAACGGCAAATGGCAGGAAAACTGGCAGCCCGTGCAAAACAAAGACGAAAAAGGACGTTTTATTCGGCAAACGTCGTCTTTTCGTCACTGGATTACCGCTGACGGCTCAGCAGGACCAACAGGCGATGCGGGCTTTAAAGCAGAAAAAGATCGTTATCATCTTTATGTTGCCTATATTTGCCCTTGGGCCAGTAGAACCCTGATGGCACGGTCGTTAAAAGGCCTTGACGATATCATTAGTGTCTCAGTTGTTAACCCACAATTGGGTGATCAAGGCTGGCAATTTGGCGGCTTCGATGGCAGTGACAACGATCACCTAAATCAGGCCAACTATTTGCACCAGATATACACTCAGGTCGACCCCGACTATACCGGGCGGGCGACCGTACCGGTACTGTGGGATAAAAAGACCAAGACCATAGTCAACAACGAATCGGCAGACATTGTTCGTATGTTTAACAGCGCCTTTTCTGACCTAGTTCAACAAGGGCCTGATTTAGTTCCGGCCGAGCTATCAGCGGACATTGATGAGCTAAACAGCTACATTTACACCGACTTAAATAATGGTGTATATCAAGCGGGCTTTGCCACCACACAGGAGGCCTATGAAGAAGCCTATGACAAAGTATTTAATGCGCTTGATGCCATGGAGAAAAGACTCAGTGACGAACGTTGTTATCTCTTTGGCAAGCAACTAACCGAGTCAGATTTAAGACTTTTTGTCACCTTGATTCGTTTTGACCTGGCCTATCATGGTCTTTTTAAATGCAATCGAAATCAGTTAAAAGACATGCCATTTTTGCACGCCTACATGCAGCGGATACTGGCGATCGATGGCATCCAACAAACGGTCAATGTTACCCATATCAAAGCCGGCTATTACTCCATTAAGGCGCTCAACCCTAATGGCATAGTACCGGTAGGCCCATCTAGCATTTAACTCGATTTGGCAGGCCAAACAACCTGCCACGAGTCTGCTCAATATAATTATCTTTACAAGCTGCCAACCAATAGGATTAAAAACAAACAGTTGTGGCATAATGCCGTATTTTAGATAGGTAGCAAGGCATGCCAAACCTCAATGGATTGATATTAACCGACATCACCAACTATGACTTGGACGAGTTGGTGAACTTCTTGGTAAACGGTCATTGGCCTTATCATGGCAAAGTTCAACATACCGTCGAGTCAGCAACAGCATCAGCGCAAGCTGCCTTGGAGGATGAATACAGTCGTTTATTTTGGCTCCGTCGCCTACCGGATAATGCTCTGATTGGTTTTGTACGCCTAGAAGAGCTCGACGAAATCACGCCCGTATTTGATTTGCGTATCGCTAACTCTTATCGTGGCCAGGGTATGGGAAAACAAGCGTTACTTTTACTGCAAGATTATGTATTTTCTCAGACGGATAAGCACCGTTTAGAAGGTCATACCCGTGCCGACAATATGGCGATGCAGAAAGTATTCGAATCCATCGGTTGGGTGCGTGAAGCCTACTATCGCAAAGTCTGGCCCACGGCAGAAGGGCACTACTCCGATGCGGTGGCTTATGCGGTGTTAAAAGACGAAGTCAACATACCCAATGAATAACGCCCAAAAGTAAGGCAGCTGCACGGCATAGTCAGGACCTAGGCCCTGCTTAGTGTTAAGCTGCGAATTTGCATTTATTTATGATAAGGACATTCTATGCCCCACTGCATTGTTGAACACTCACATGATCTTTCAGCCAGCAGCCTAGTCGATAAAGTCTATCAAGGTGCTGTTGCATCTGAGCTGTTTTCTATAGAAGGCAGTGATATTAAGGTTCGCTCTATTCCTTACTCCCACTACAAGACCGGCAGCGTAGATATTAGCTTTGTACACGTCACCGTTAGAATTCTGCCAGGCAGAACTGCAGAGCAGAAGTCAAAGCTTTCTAATCTAGTATTAGAGCAGGTCAAACAAACAGTCAGCGCCCGTTGTTCGCTGTCAGTGGAAGTAGTCGATATCGACGGCGATAGTTATTCCAAGATTGTTGTTTAGTGAAGATCCTGTCATTTCTAACCTTTCGCTTGCTTCATAGTAAATCTTCGGCACAATGCACGCTCTTTCTAGCTACCCAATATAAAAGAAAGAATTGAGTTGACGACTCAAGAATATGCAGCCATGAACTTTAGGGAAATCACTAGGTACAACAATGACGAACTTAGTCTATAAAAATGAAAAATCTCTACTAACCATAGTCACTATAATATCATTATTTTTTTGGATACCACTTATCGCTATAACATTTGGTACGGTATTGATTTATGTTCTCATCGGTTTTTTGTTTTTCTTGTTCGCACAAGCAGCCTTTATTTCACAAATTAAGGGAACAGCGATAAAGATAGGGAGCAAACAATATCCAGAGATTCATCAGGCAGTGAAGCAATGTTGCGACAAGGTTGGATTACAGGATGCACCCGATGTGTACATCATGCGAACAGGATTTTTTAATGCATTGGCCACCCGATTCCTGGGGAAGAACTTTGTCGTGCTATACAGTGATGTATTAGACGCCTTAAAGGACCAGCCAGGCGCTCTAAATTTTTACATCGGGCACGAGCTTGGCCATATACATAGGAAACACTTAACCTGGGGAATATTGAAGTTTCCAGGAGCTATGTTCCCCGTTATTGGGCCTGCTCTGCGTCGAGCAGAAGAATATACTTGTGATCGGTATGGTGTCATCTGCTGCACATCCGAGCAGGACATAAAAGCAGCCTTGGCGGCAATGGCTGCAGGCGATACACACTGGCAGTCTATGAACATCGAGGCATACTCAGAGCAAGTTGCAATGACTTCCGGGTTTTGGATGTCGTTTAATGAATTAACGTCCGACTACCCTTGGTTAACTAAGCGCGTAGCAACCGCAGTAGCTTTGTTTAAAGGTACAGAGATAAAGCACCCAAGTCGTAGTATTCTTGCTGGTTTACTCTCAATATTTGTTCCCAGAACGGGTAGGAACAGTGGCACAGCCGGTGGCCTGATATCTTTCTTTATGGTTATAGCTTTGGTAGGGATTCTGGCAGCGGTTGCCATCCCGGCTTATAAAGAATATATGGAACGAGCTAAATACAACTTAGTATTTTCTGAACTGAACAGAATCAAATCTGATGTCTCCGATTATCTTGTTGAGAATAGAAAGTGGCCAAAATCCATGCAGGATCTTGGGTACAGCAGCAAGGAAATTAGTAATGAGAAACATAAGTATCGCATCAGTCTACGGTATGAAGGAACTCTTGCTGCCAATGTCGGAACATCTCTTGATGGTGAGGTTCAATACCTAATCGTTGAACCCGCCCTAGTTGACGGAAGCTTGGAGTGGAAGTGTTATTCCAAAAATATCAAGGAAAACCTTATTCCGCCTAACTGTCGGTAATATTCATTTACGTCTTACCATCCTGACGAAGTAGTACCAATCCACAAACAGACATCTATAGATGTCTGTTTGTGGAATTTTGACAGAAAGAAACGACATTCGAGGAGTCTCCGATGAGAAGACCAAAATCCATCAATACCTTCTTATATCAGCTTCAGAACGGCCAACCTAGTTACCTGCTATTACAACGCAATGCCCGCCTAGGTTTACCTGAGTTTTGGCAAGGCATCACTGGTGCTCTAGAAGATGATGAATCCTATATACAAGCAGCCGCACGAGAAGTTTTAGAAGAAACGGGCTTATCACCCAATCAATTCTTTGATGTAAATCATGAATACAGCTACGCAATAAAGGATGAGTGGCGTTGTATGTACGGTGACGGCCCGTCAAAGATTGTTGAAAAGGTCTTCTGTGCTGAAGTGTTTGAAAATCCACAACTATCAGACGAACATTGTGGTTTTCGTTGGTGCAGCAAAGCTGAAGCACTGGAGCTATTGAGCTTTGAGGACAACAAGCAAGCTCTTATAGCCGTAAATAGTTTCATTCGCGAGAAGCATTATAGATAGACATCGAACAAAGCTCTTACTAGTGGAGGCACGAGACTAAATCCAAGTGAATTTCCGTTTCTCATTTGCTAAATCCTGGCTACCACTAGAGAGACTTAGCTCGAGCAACATGCGAGACTGAAACATTACTATCTACATCAGAAATTAACAAATAAAATCGGACTCAAGGGCACTTAAATGAGACATCAAAAAACACCATTAACAACTATATCATCGAAATTACTAATACTGTTAAGCTCAGATTGTTACTCAGAAGCAATAAACCACCAAAAAATATTCAAACAAGAACCAATAATAGAACAAAGAGATGAGATGAAGTTAGCGAAATCTGCTATCGACATTATGTCTGTTATAGAAGCCAACAGATCCATTTCTGATTTTTGCTCAGACCAATTTGATAGCCAAGGGGATAAATTTGACTTTCACTTCTTCGCCTGGGAATCATCGAACTTTGTGGAAATATCATCTGCTAAATCAATATGGGAAACATCAAAAAATATTGACAGAAAAGAAATACGGTCTCAATGGCTAGATAATCAAAAAGAGTTCTTTTTTAGATTTAGCGGCAAAAGCAAAGATGAAACCAGAGACATCTGCATTAGATTTGCACACCAGCTAAGAGACAAAGAACTAAGATTCGATCACAAGATGCCTGAAGAATCGCTAGCAATGAAATCGTACTTCCATGACAACCTGATCAATAAAAATGCAGAAAGAGATAACGACATGATAACTGGGTGTGTAATATCAACCCATAATGAAGGTGGTGAAGACCTTAAAACCATCCTAAATATGTGCAAATGTTCGATATCAAATCTGATTCAGATTGCATCAGACGATGATATTTCCAGTTTGATTAACGACCCTATACAAGCCTATGAAAAACCATGGTTTGGCGAGTACGAAACTCGCCTAGAAAAATGCATAAACCAGACTAAATAGAAACCCACCCTACACCTTGATGTTTTTTGTGTTTTTTCGCTGCCATTACGGCAGCATTTTCAGAACCGGAAAATTCTTAACAAGAAGAATACCAAATTTTATGCGCAAGCTAGGCTCTTAGAAAACTCATAAGCACAAGCAAGTAGTCGAATAGTCAAGCTAGCCTAATGTCTCTAGTTTTAACGACAAAGGCTGGCCTAACCACAAAGCCTGATCGGTATGGGCCAGATATTCATCATCAATAACGGGATGCACCAATACATCAAGGCCCTGGCGGTGCTGTTCTAACCACTGGACGACATGGTCACGATCGTCGCTGGCAAACACCACTTCAAACATGGGCTTAGTATGCGGGCCTACTTCTCGTTCACGCAAAGTGGATACTCGTGCGCAAGATAACTGCTGTTTGGCCTGTTCACGCACCGCTCTGGCAGTGGCAATGGCGCTTAAGTCAAAATAAACGTGGGCATGAAAGTCTTCGCGAATCATGGTCAGGCCTGAAGAGTGATAAGTGCCCACATTATACCTGCTTCTTATCTGTTGCACCCATTGGCACAAAAAAGCGGCCCGAAGGCCGCTAAACTTTTTATGATTATGCTCGCTGCTTTTTTGTCAGCGTTTATGGGGCTTTATTTTGAGGCAGTAAACTCAGGGTATGCTTCCATACCGCACTCAGACAGATCCACACCTTCGTATTCGTCTTCTTCGCTGACGCGTAAACCCATCACCGCTTTGATCACCATCCACACGATCAGAGAGGTAACGAAGACCCAAGCAAAGATGGTAACGGCACCGGCGAGCTGACCAGAAAAGCTGGCGCCATCGTTCGTTAAAGGTACCACCAGCAAACCAAACAGGCCGACCACACCGTGCACGGAAATGGCACCCACCGGATCATCAATTTTGATTTTATCCAGCGTTAGAATGGACATCACCACAATTAGGCCACCCACAAAACCAATCAAAGTCGCTACCAAAGGCGTTGGGGTTGAAGGTTCTGCGGTAATCGCTACCAGGCCAGCCAACGCACCGTTGAGCGCCATGGTGAGATCCGCTTTGCGGAACAGTAAATACGCCAGTAACAGCGCGCCAATCAAACCACCAGCAGCCGCAGCATTGGTATTAAGGAACACCACAGCCACAGAGTTGGCATTGGCAATATCGCCAAGCTTTAATACAGAGCCGCCGTTAAAACCGAACCAGCCCATCCACAGAATAAAGGTACCTAAGGTGGCCAGTGGCAAATTAGCACCAGGAATAGCGCGTACTTCGCCGTTAGGGCCGTATTTGCCTTTACGTGCGCCCAGCAATATCACGCCAGCCAGCGCCGCTGCTGCACCCGCCATATGCACAATGCCAGAGCCGGCAAAGTCAGAAAACCCTAAGTCGCCTAGGTTATACAGGCCAAATACGTCGTTGCCACCCCAGGTCCAGCCACCTTCCATTGGATAAATAACACCGGTTAGTACCACGGCAAATGCTAGGAAGGCCCACAATTTCATGCGCTCAGCGACGGCTCCCGACACAATCGACATAGCGGTGGCTACAAATACGACTTGGAAGAAGAAATCAGACGCCGTTGAATAGATCGCACCACCCTGGAAGCCATCTTCACGCGCTGCATAGTCAGCCAGCACAGCTGCGCTATCAACATCGGTAATGCCTTGGAGGAAATAACCGCCGCCATACATCAACTCATAACCACACACCAAATACATGGTGCAAGCAATGGCAAACAAGGCAACGTTTTTCGTTAGAATTTCGGTGGTATTTTTAGAGCGGACCAGACCCGCTTCCAGCATGGCGAAACCTGCCGCCATCCACATTACCAGGGCGCCACACACCAAAAAATAAAAGGTGTCCATGGCGTACTGAAGTTCATAAATATTGTTTTCCATATTAAGCCCCCCGCATCAGGCTTGATATTGACGGTTACCGAACTGGTTTTAGATTGCGTCTGCGCCGGTCTCGCCGGTACGGATACGAATCACTTGTTCGAGAGTCGTTACGAAAATCTTGCCGTCACCAATTTTTCCGGTGTTGGCCGCTTTGGTAATCGCTTCAATGACTTTTTCGGTCAGCTCTTCCGTGACAGCCACTTCAATTTTTACTTTGGGCAGAAAATCCACCACATATTCCGCACCACGATACAGCTCGGTATGACCCTTTTGGCGACCAAAGCCTTTTACCTCGGTCACTGTGATGCCTTGTACACCGATCTCGGACAGCGCTTCGCGCACATCGTCCAGCTTGAACGGCTTAACCACAGCAGTAATGAGTTTCATAGGAAAACTCCTTTTGTTGGAATGCTTGCGTTATTTTCGTTGGCCCATGCGGGGGCACGGGCCATTGTATGCCTTTTACAACTCGATAGGCAGGCTATAACTAACCACCACTTTCATATCTTCATCGAAACCTTCTTCGCCTTTATCTAAATCGGCGTCCTGGGCGACAATTTTGCTCAACGTAAACGACAGGTTGTCGTTGTAGGCGTAGCTCAGGTCTAGGTGGGTGTATTCTGCCGAGTCATCTTCGCTGTGCATTTGAAAACCCAAAGTTGCAGAAAAGCTGCCCATTTCACCGCCCAAGGTGGCGTAACTGGCGTTTTCATCACCCGCCAGCACGTAGTAATAAGCGGCAGATACCGGTCCGTATCCCAATGACACAATTAAATCGCTGGCTTCAAAGGTGTTACCGCGACCATTTTCTTCATCGTTGCCGGGATAGACGTAAGTCCAAGCACTGACATCGTAAGAGAAGTCACCGGCCTCGCCGCCATAGCCCAGGTACAAGTCATACTCCTGGCCTAAAGTACTGTCACCACTGGAGGTCCAGACACCAGCGTAGGCTCCGCCCATGCCGACTGTCAGATCACCCGACACTGCAGCCGAGCCTTCGCCCAAATCCTGCCCACGCCACAAATACATGTTGGCGATGGCAGCAGAAGCTGATACATCGACCTCAGCCTGGGTGGTGTGAGCAAGTAACAGGCTGGCTGATACAACACTGGTCAAAGCCATGGCTTGTGACAGTTTTTTCATGGTTGTCCTTCCTTCCAATTTATTATGAACAGCGAAATCGTCGTTCCCGGATGCACCGGATTATTCTTTGGCTGTTCTATAGCAGCGGTTGTGCCAATTTAAAAATAGTTAATCAAATCAGTTACTTAGAGACTTAGCGGGGGCTTTCTAAGAATATCGTCCGAGACATAGTGCCGATATCTCTGTTTTTCGCACCAGAATAAAGCAGACTAAATACGCCATGCGCACCAAAACAAAGCAAAGCATTCGCACTTGCCGTGGGGTGGTCACTTGCCTGCCTGTGGATAAGCATCACGGATGCGGTTCGATGGCAAAAAGCACCGTGCTACTATGCGCTTTTTTGATATTGGAGATGATCATGGGCCCAGATGTTATTGCTCAGCGCGTCCAACAGTTGCTGCAGCAAAGCCCCTTTGCCTCGTTGGGCGACGATATGCAACAGCTACTGCAAGCGCGCCTGCAAGCCATGCTAGCCAATATGAACTTAGTGACGCGGGAAGAGTTTGATGCTCAATGTGAGGTGCTAGCGCGCACCCAAGCTAAGTTAGCCGAGTTAGAACAGCGCTTGCAGGAACTGCAGCAACCATAAGCGCGGTCAGTGAAAGGCTTGGCTGATGGCCGTTATTATATCGGCCGTCGGTTGTTGCCAAAATTCATCGTCCGGAAAACGCTGGTAAATATCCAAAACCAACACCGCCTGTTGAGATGGCCGAGGTGGCTGTAGGGCTTCTGGCAACGCTCCTTTATGCTGTTGCCACCAGTGTCGAATGGCGGCAATGCGATCCAACTGCTGTTGCTCCTGGGGCGTGACCTGATTCAATTGCCACTGCTGGCTGCTAGCAGCAATGTCTGGGTGCTGTTGTTGGTCTTCTGCCACCGTTGAAATGGCAAATATCCGACAATCAAATTGACGACAGGTGGTCGGACGCTGAGCGTAAATGCTGCAGCCTTGCTGATACATGGGGCAGTGGCCGCGCTCATCAAAGCCCATGACTTCAAAGCCGTCGGGCAGCCCAGGGGCACGAAAACGCAACTCTTGGGCAATGGCTTGCTTAGCCGCTGTGTCTTGTGGACGAATCAGAATAAACATGGATGACTGGCAACACGCGGCGCAATCACCACAAGGAACGTCCAAATCGCTCAGTTCGGTGCGACAGCGCTGGTAATCGTTCAGCCAGTCGCTGACGGAGTCAATCAGACGTATCGAAGATCCGGCATTGGCAGAAGACGACATAAACACAGCGGTCCGTAAAAGTGGCTCTGCATTCTAGCGTCCTACCGGCCACTGTCCAGCCAGGCCATCTTTGGCCTGTTATTCAACGTAATAATTTCCGCTGGGCGGCGCGGCAAATAGGCTCATCGCCGCTTGCATATCGTCCTTAGGGAATCCGGCGATGGACTGCTGATGAGCTTCCACCGATTGCCATTTTTCAATCACCACAAAGCTATCCGCGTTGTCTTGATGCTGGAGTACTTCACAGCTCAAACAGCCCTCTGAGCCACGAATGTAGGGCAATAACGACAATAAAAACTGATGCAATGCCTGCTCTTGCTGCGGCGCTGCACGAAATTCGTTAATACGGGTAATCGCCATGGTATATCCTTTATGAGTGTTAACGAGTTGACGAACAAGCCTGGCCCCATTGCTGATGCCACTGCTCTAGTTCGGCCAGTAACCTATGCTTATCGGTACGCGCAACCTCTTGCCAGTGACGCCCTTCCAGCGCTCCGACCAGAGCGTATAAAAAGTTCAGGCTGGGTTTGGGAGTTAAGCTTTGCAAACGCACAAAGGCAGCGATAGCGCCTAGCTCGCGCAGCTGTTGCTCACTTTCAATACCTACGGCGCTGAGTTGCTGCGCTGATTTAACGCCCAGGCCGGGCAGCTTGGCCAGTGACATAAGACTCCATCAAACCTGAGGGCCGCAGCCCTCATCTTGCGTCGATTAGCTGATGGGCACCAGAGTTATTTCAACCCTGCGGTTCAGCTCTTTGCCCGAGGCAGTGGCATTGCTGGCAACTGGCGAGCGCTCACCAAAGCCTACGGTTTCCAGACGGACAGATTTAATGCCACGGCTTTTCAGGTACGCTGAGACCGAGCTGGCTCGCTGCTCTGATAAACGCTGGTTGGTGCTCTCAGCACCGTCGCTATCGGTGTGACCAGACACCACCACCAGAGTGCGATCGTATTCTTTAATCACCAGCGCTACTGAGTTCAGCACTTCATAAAAGCTGGAAGCAACGGCCGAACTACCACTGGCGAAGGTAATATTGCCAGGCATGATCAGATTAACTTTATCGCCTTCACGCTCAACTTTTACCCCAGTGCCGCGCAGCTGCTTGCGCAACTTGGCTTCCTGGGCGTCCATGTAATAACCAATGCCACCACCGATGGCGGCACCGCCTGCGGCCGATGCCAGAATGCGCTGGTTGCGCTTTTTCACGTCCTTTTCGTCGCGGTTATCCAGGTAGGCCGCCAATACCCCAACGCCGGCACCAATGCCCGCACCAATGGCGGTTTTGGAGGTTTCCTGCTCACCGGTATAAGGGTCATAGGTAGAACAACCAGAAGCCAGGGCGGCGACAGACAAAGCAAGCATCAGTTTTTTCATAACTACTCCACAGGTTACTTCGTGCAGGCCTACAACGCCTGCCAAACGACGCAGAGTAAAACAGTCCTAGTGGGCAAAGCTACTGTAAAAACAATGAGTTGCCGACGGGTTCAAAGTGAAAGCTAAATAGCGAGTAAAGTCCGTGCCTGCTGCGACTGGTGTAACTCATCACCTCGCCCTGCAGCCACCACCCGGCCACGTTCGAGAATGATAAAGTCATCGGCCAACTCGGCAGCGAAATCCAGATACTGCTCAACCAGTACAATGGCCATCTCACCACGATCACGCAGTAGCTCAATCACTGCTTGAATGTCTTTAATAATCGACGGCTGAATGCCTTCCGTTGGCTCGTCCAGGATCAGCAAGCTGGGTTTGAGTAACAAGGCTCGGGCAATCGCCAGCTGTTGTTGCTGGCCCCCCGACAAGTCACCACCACGACGCTTGCGCATTTGTTGCAACACAGGAAACAGGGCAAAGACTTCAGGGTCGATGCGACGCTGTTGGCGAGGCAAGGCCGAAAAGGCCGTTTGCAGGTTTTCTTCCACCGTCAACTGGGCAAAGATATCGCGCCCCTGGGGAACATAAGCGATGCCAGTACGAGCACGCTGGGCAGCCGATTTTCCCACCAATAATTGATCGCGCCAGCGAATCTGACCATTAACTGGCGTCAGGTGGCCAGCCAGGGTTTTCATTAACGTGGTTTTGCCCACGCCATTGCGCCCCAGTACACAGGTGACCTTACCAACCTCAGCCTGCATGGATACATCGTACAGCACCTGGCTGGCGCCATAAGCAACGTTTAAATGATTTACTTTTAGCATTTAGCGCCCCAGATACACGTCAATGACTTTATGGTTGGCTTTTACCGACGCCAGCGAGCCCTCGGCCAAAACGCTGCCTTCATGCAGTACTGTGACCCGACAATCTAACTCGGCAATAAAGTCCATATCGTGCTCCACCACCATTAATGAATACTCTTGTGCCAAGGTTCTAAATAAGCGGGCGGTCTTGACCGTTTCTTCGTCGGTCATGCCTGCAGCAGGTTCATCAATCAGCAATAACTGTGGCTCCTGGCCCAGCAGCATGCCAATCTCCAGCCATTGTTTTTGACCATGGGACAAGCTCGCGGCAAGTGAAGTCTGCCGAGCAGCTAAATCAATCAATTCCAAAATCTCGTTAATGCGCTGCTTGTGCTGATGGCTTAAGCGATGAGACAAGGCCTGCCAAAGGCGGCGACCACCGCGCAACGACAGCTCCAGATTCTCAAACACCGTCAGGCTTTCAATGACACTCGGCTTTTGAAACTTACGGCCAATGCCCAAATTAGCTGCCGCGGCTTCGTCATAACGAGTGAGGTCATGCTGGTCGTTAAATAATACTGTGCCGCTATCGGGTCGGGTTTTACCACTAATAACATCCATCATGGTGGTTTTTCCGGCACCATTTGGGCCAATGATGGCACGCATTTCTCCAGGTTCGATACACAGTGATAAAGAGTTCAGTGCTTTATAACCATCAAAGCTGACGCTGACACCATCCAGATATAATACGCTGGGCTGTTCGATATGTTTGCTCGCCAGGCTCATACTGACCCCTCGCTGTTATCGGCTTTATCGTAGCCTGGTCTCGCCGCAAAATACTGATTTATGCGCTGCCTTATTGGCTGCCACAAACCCACCACGCCGCGAGGCAAATATAGGGTGGTAAAAACAAATAAGCCGCCTAATAAAAACAGCCATAGCTCGGCGAAGGCTCCGGTAAGCCAGGTTTTGGCATAACTGACTAACAGTGCACCGATAACAGCACCGTATAAGCTGCCACGTCCGCCGACGGCTACCCAAATAATGATTTCGATAGAAAACAGCGGTGCAAACTCGCCTGGATTAATAATTCCTACTTGAGGCACATACAAAGCACCTGCGATACCCGCCAACATGGCTGAAATGACAAAAACAAATAGCTTGTAGTGTTCGACCCGATAACCTAAAAACCGGGTTCGTGCTTCGCTATCACGAATCGCTACCAACACTCGCCCTAGTTTAGAACTGACGATAATACGGCTGATGCAGTAGCCCAGCGACAAAGCCAGTGCCGATGCAATAAACAGTGCAGCGCGGGTGGTATCTGACTGCAAATCAAAGCCCAGGATATCTTTAAAATCCGTCAGACCGTTATTGCCACCAAAGCCCATATCATTACGAAAAAACGCCAGCATCAAGGCATAAGTCATGGCCTGGGTAATGATGGACAGATAGACACCGCTAACCCGGGAGCGAAATGCCAGTGCACCAAATACAAATGCCAACGTGCCTGGCACCAGTAAGATCATCAACAGAGTAAATGCAAACGAGTCAAACCCTAACCAATACCAAGGCAATTCTGACCAATTCAAAAACACCATAAAGTCGGGAAGTTCAGGGTTACCATACACTCCACGATCACCAATCTGGCGCATTAGGTACATGCCCATGACATATCCACCCAAGGCAAAAAAGGCGCCGTGGCCCAAACTTAAAATACCGCAGTATCCCCATATCAGATCAACAGCGATTGCCAGCAAGGCATAGCACAAGTATTTGCCCAACAAGGTCATGGTGTAGGTGGATATATGCAGCACTGAATCCGCTGGAAATATCAAATTGCAAAAAGGCACCACCACAGCCAAAGCAGCAATAACCATCAATAACCGACGGCCATTAACATCATCAATCATTAGCCGAGTTAAAGGGCCCATTGTTACAGCTGTCGACATATGTTAACCCTCCACAGCTCGGCCTTTGAGAGCAAAAAGTCCACGTGGCCGCTTTTGAATAAACAAGATGATAAAGACCAATACCAGTATCTTGGCCAGTACCGCACCGGCAATGGGTTCAAATAGCTTATTCGCCACACCCAATGACATGGCCGCCACTAAGGTGCCCCATAAATTACCGACACCACCAAACACCACCACCATAAAGGAATCGATAATATAGGCCTGACCTAAATTAGGGCCGACGTTGGTCAACTGACTCAAAGCCACCCCAGCTATGCCGGCTATGCCAGATCCCAGACCAAAGGTCAGCGCATCCACCCAACCTGTTTTTATACCCATGGAGCTGGCCATGGGCCGATTCATGGTGACTGCACGCATTTGCAAACCGAATAGCGTTCGCTTCATTACCAAGGCTAAGGTTGCTAAAACGATCAGGCTAAATACCAGGATATACAGCCGGTTCCAGGTTAATTCCAGCCCAGGATTAAGCATAAAGCTGCCTGCCATCCACTGGGGCGTCATTACCTCCTGATTTAATGGTCCAAATAGGCTACGTACGGCTTGTTGCAATACCAAACTAATGCCAAAGGTAGCCAACAAGGTTTCCAAAGGCCGCCCATATAAATGGCGAATCACGCTGCGCTCGATTAAGACTCCGACAGCTCCGCTGACAACAAAGGCCGCCGGTATCGCCACCAGCAAAGACAGGCCAATGGCATCGGGCAAACATTGCTGAATAACATAAGTGGTGTATGCACCTAACATGATCATTTCTCCATGGGCCATATTAATGACTCCCATAACACCAAAGGTGATGGCTAGGCCTATGGCCGCCAGTAACAACACAGCGCCGAGTGACAAGCCAAAATACAAGTCTTTGGCGTATGCATTCAGTTGCTGTAACTGTTCGATGGTTTGCAAGGTTTGCTGAAGCAATAGGTATTCTTGGCGATATTCTGGCAACTGGGCTTGCAATGTTTTTTGATGTTGCAGTAATGCCACCTTCACTGGCGGATACAGACTGCGTTGCATGGCTTTTATTGCCTGTATCCGTTGTGATGAATCGTCAGACTGTAATTGCTTTAATGATGACACCAGTCGAAGCAATTCTGTGACTTGCGCATCTGCTTCTACCGTCAATCGATGAGCAAGCGCCACTCGACTAATCTCGCCGGGCTCAGTCAACAATTGCTGTGCCGCCGCTAAACGTTCAGATTGCAGTGATGAGTTGAGCATGAACTGGGCCAGCGCTGATCGAATAGCACGGCGAACCGAGTTATTCACTCCTATTTTTTTAAAGCTGCGCCGCTCACGATTATCTTTAATGAGGATAGTTTCAGTATCCAATACTGATTGCGCTTTGCCACCGACAGAAAAATCAGCAATAACAAATACCTTGCTGTCCTGCTTGCGTCGATACAATTGGTTCTCTGCCAGACGCTCAAGCAGCCAACGTTTATTATGCGATGCCGTATTAGCGATGTCGCTCACCAATAACGATTTTTGCTGATAGGATGCCGTCGCCAGTCGTTGTACCAAGTTTTTTAGTTGTGCATCTTCAATCACTGTCAAGTTTGCATTCGCCGAGCCACAAATCAGCAGCATGCTTAACAACCAAACAAGCCTGTAATGCATTGTTTTCATCCTTGCCAAATAAAACATGGGCCGCAGCGAGCGGCCCGCCAGGCCCTTAATCGGCCGCAATAGCGCTGCCGCAGGTCTTGCTCACTGTGTTGTAATTGCCGCAATTTATGGGTGCCGTCCAGTCAGCGATCAGCTGCTTAGACTCGGGCAGATAATCGGTCCAAGCATCGCCTTTCACTACTGCATCGGTTTGCCAGACAATATCAAATTGACCGTCTTCCTGAATTTCACCAATCAATACTGGTTTTGATAAATGATGGTTTTCATTCATCACCGCCATGCCACCCGTTAGATTCGGTACCGTTATGCCATACATAGCCTGACGCACTTTATCGACTTCTGCAGAGCCTGCCTTTTGCACCGCCTTTGACCACATAGAAAAGCCGATAAAGGTCGCTTCCATAGGGTCGTTGGTCACACGTTTTTTGTCACCTGTGTAAGCATGCCATTGGTCAATAAAGGCATAATTCACGTCAGCATCGGCGCTTTGGAAATAGTTCCAGGCCGCTAGGTGCCCGACCAGAGGCGAGGTGTCAAAACCGGATAATTCCTCCTCGCCGACAGAGAAAGCCAGCACAGGGATATCTTCAGCGCTGATTCCCTGATTCGCTAGCTCTTTATAAAAAGGCACATTGGCATCGCCATTCACCGTCGAAACCACCGCCGTCTTTTTACCACTGCTGCCAAAACCCTTAATATCGGCCACTATGGTCTGCCAATCACTGTGACCAAATGGCGTGTAGTTCACCATAATATCGGCCGCCTTCACGCCTTTGGATTGCAGATAACTTTGCAGAATCTTATTTGTGGTTCTGGGGTAAACGTAATCGGTACCGGCCAGCACCCAGCGCTTTACACCGACTTCATTCATCAAATAGTCGACAGCAGGAATGGCCTGCTGATTGGGTGCAGCGCCGGTGTAAAAGACGTTGCGTGATGACTCTTCACCTTCGTATTGAACCGGGTAAAACATTAATCCGTTCAGTTCTTCAATCACGGGTAAAACAGACTTTCGTGATACCGATGTCCAGCAGCCAAAGATAACGTCTACATCTTTTTGCTCCAGTAGTTCACGTGTTTTTTCTGCAAACAATGGCCAGTTAGAGGCCGGGTCAACCACAATGGGCTCAAGCTTTTTACCGAGCAAACCACCTTTTTTGTTTTGTTCTTCGATCAGCATCAACACAGTATCTTTCAGTGTTGTTTCCGATATGGCCATGGTGCCAGACAAGGAATGCAACACCCCAACTTTAATGGTGTCTTCGCCATGAGCCAAACTGATACCCGCACACAGAGCTGTCAGTGCGAAAAACTTACCGGCCTTATTAAACGTAGTGGTTTTCATCGGACTGTCCTTTCTCGGTTGTCATGTATACAAGGTTGAGTGCAACCGCTGTACCAATCTAATGCCTGAGAATTAACCGATTGTTTTTCCTCTATTATTCGTTTTTTAAATCCAACCTCACAGACACGAGTGCACCGCTGTTCGGCATGAATATGAGGAGGTGCCAGTTAATAGTGCAGCGTATTTCTCGCGTTTGATGCCAGAAAGCAACTTAAAAGCTAATTCAGTGAACGTGATTCAGTGCGATAGATGATGCTTGGCCACGGCTACCACGGACTGGCGCAGTTCTGCCAAGGCCGGACTTTCTGTTTGCCAATAATGCCAATACAAGGGCACATCTAAGCTGTACCCGGCAACCAAGTCCACCAGCTCACCAGTATTCAACTGCGTTTGCACCTGCAACTCGGGCATCATGCCGTAACCCAAACCAGCCACAGCCAGATTCACAAATCCATAAGATGATGGGCAAACATGGTTGTTGCGTGGTTCGCTAATTCCTTGAGCCTGTAAAAATCGATGCTGTAAACGATCATCGGCGCTGTAGATTAAGCACGGCATATGCTCAAAACCTGACTGCTGATAACGTTGAATAAACTCCGGGCTGGCCAAGGCTCGATAACGAATATTACCCAAATACTGTGCCAGGCCACCGTTCACCGGCTGCTCGCTCGCGCAAATACAGGCCATGACTTCGCCATTTTTCATCCGTTTAAGGCCAACATCCTGATCTTCAACGACAAAATCAAAATCCATCCTCTGGCTCACTTCGGCCGCTGCCAATGCTTGCGCCAGCCAGGTATCAATGGAGTCGGCATTGACCGCCAGTCGCACCCGCAAGCGTTGTTGCTGTTGTTCGCTAGTGGATAATGCCTGCTCCAATTGCACCACTTGCTGCAAATGGTTGGCTAGTCGTTGTCCCAGTTCGGTGGGTCTGGGTGGACTGGTGCGCAACAACACCGGCTGGCCCAGCTTATATTCCAGTTGCCGGATGCGCTGACTGACCGCCGATTGGCTGATGCTCAAACGCTGGGCGGCACGCTCAAAGCCCCGTGCTTCAATCACAGCGACCAGAGCCTGCAGAGCAGGGTAATCCAGCATACTTGCTACCTCAATTTGCCTATTTATAACTGCGCAGCATGGCTGTCCAGCAGCGAAAGCTGTTTACCAACACTGGCCATTGCTTGCACCGACACACCAGCCAACATCATTAGTATAACTTATATATGATTAGATTTATGAGTTGGACTGATGTTGTTTGGAATCGTATCGTGCCGCTGGTTCTTCTCAACACCTTTGGTCAACATCCCCATGAGCACCTTAATCTCCCCAGTTGTGACCGGTTTTGCCGTCACCATCAGCCTTATCGTCGCCGTCGGGGCACAAAACACCTGGGTGTTGAATAAAGCGCTGCGCAATCAGCACCCTTGGACCATCGCCATGGTGTGCATTGCCATTGATATCAGCTTGATGTCGGTCGGGGTGTTTAGTCTCGATTATATTCAGCAAGTGATTCCTGGCTTAGTGCCGGTGCTGACCTGGATGGGCATTGGCTTGCTGATCTATCTGGCACTGCAAGCCTTTGCCCGGGTTTGGCATGGCTCCGAGGGCCTGGTGGCAGCCGATGCGGTGAGCAGTGGCAGCCCCTGGCGAATGGCGGGACAAGCCTTAGCGATTTCCTTGCTGAACCCCCATGTTTACTTGGATACCGTGATTTTAATTGGCAGTGTGGGTGCACAGCAGAGCTATCCAGCGTTATTTATCCTCGGTGCCGGGCTGGCATCGGCCACCTGGTTTAGCACCTTAGTGGCCAGTGCCAAAAAGCTTCGCCATCGCCTGACCTCGGCTCACCATTGGCGGGTGATGGACACCATCACAGGCTGTATTCTGTTGCTGGTAGCCATGAGTTTATTGCCCTGATCGTCGAGCCAATATAAGGCGCTCTGAGAAGCGGGACTTGCGACTTATGTCGAACACCGACCATTCCTGCCAGCGGCCCTGACGACTAACGGCTTTTGCTAGCCTGACTAGATGGCTAGCAGCTAACTCCTATCCCTATGACATGGCTTGTTAACACCAGTTTATTTCTACTGTTTCTGAGCATGGCGACTCAAGCTGAGCCGGTTAAACTGGCCAATGGCGAGTGGCCGCCTTACCAATCTGAGCAACTAAAAAACGGCGGTTTTATTACCCAGTTCACCAAAGAAGCATTCGAAGCTTCTGGCTATGAGGTAGAGTTCTCTTACCAGCCCTGGAAACGCGGCTACGAAGAAGCCAAAGTAGGCCATTTTGACGGCAGCATTATCTGGAGTAAAAACGATGAACGGGCTGAACATTTCCTGTTCTCAGACCCCATCTTTGAACTCAGCACCTCACTGTTTCAACAAGTCGATAAACACTACAAGATCGACTCCATTGAAGATCTAGCCGGGCTCGAGCTGGGTGGAATGTTGAGCTACATCTACGGCACCGAAGAGCTAGAAAAAGCCGGCATTATCGAAATCCAACGCAACACCAGCCCTGAGTTTAATTTTAAAAAGCTACTGGTAGGGCGGTTAGATTTTGTACTGGAAAGCACAGACGTAGGCCATGAGATTGTCCGCCAAATGGGCCTAACCGAGCAAATCAAAGCACACCCCACCACCATCAACCATCGTGACTACTATCTAATTATTTCTAAGAATTCACCGCGAGCAAAAGAACTGCTAGAGGCCTTTAATCGCGGTATGGCCAAACTGAAGGAACAAGGCAAGCTGCAAGCCTATCGCGATGCTTCTGCCCGAGGCGACTATAAACGCTGAAGGCATAACGACCAATCCTGCCAAGTTGTTGGAGCAGCAAACTCTTTTGCTAGCCTTATGCCACTGCTAACTGCGAGGCTGACAACATGAAGTTCTTTTCCTGTACTGCAATACTACTCGTGCTCATGAGCGCTGCTGTGCAAGCAGAGCCCGTTAAGCTAGCGAATGGCGAATGGGCGCCATACCAATCTGAACAACTGAAAAACGGCGGATTTATTACTCAGTTTACCAAGGAAGCTTTTGCGGCGGCTGGCTATGAGGTGGAATTTGCTTACATGCCGTGGAAGCGCGGTTATGAGGACGCCAAAGACGGGAAATATGATGGCAGCATCATCTGGAGTAAAAATGCCGAGCGTGAAGCCGATTTTCTGTTCTCTGAACCCATTATCCGTTTAAGTACCTCACTGTTTCAGCAAAAAGGTAAAAACATGCCCATCAGCGGCATGGCGGACCTTGCCGGTAAACGAGTAGGTGGCATGATTGGTTACACCTACGGCACTGAAGAGATGGAAGAGGCTGGCCAATTAAAAATACAGCGGGTATCGGATGCTGAAAATAATATGCAAAAGCTGATGCATGGCCGGCTAGATTTTGTACTGGAAGACACCGATGTTGGCAAGGAATTGATATTGAATATGAATATCGGCGATAAAATAGAAGCCAACCCAACCACTATAAACCAACGTGACTACTACCTAATTATTTCCAAAAAATCCCCCCGTGCCCAAGATCTGATCGACGCTTTTAATCGTGGCATGGCCAAGCTCAATGAAGACGGCAAGTTAGACGCCTACCGTGAAGCCTCGGCCAGAGGCGAATATAAAATGTAATCGCATCAGGCGCCTTCTGGCGCCTGAATATTTATGTTATAGCGACTCTTAGCCAGCTGAATACGGTGCAAGGTTATTTTACGCACCGTGTTTTTGCTCACTTCAATATGATGCTTTAATTCAGCGACAGCCTTCTCTGCTCCCGCTTGGCGCAGTAATTCAATAATACCGCCGTGCTCATCATAGGTCGCTTCTATCCGCCCCTCTTGGGTAAAGTCCAGACGGCGAATAATGCGCAAACGCTCACATACGTCTTTATGAATCGCAGCCATTTCCTGGTTGCCCGCCAGCTCAACTAACTCAAAATGGAAGCCTTCATCCAAGCCGGCTACTGTTGAGCTGTCACTTAAACGCTCCGCTGGCTCGCAGCACCAGATGCTGGTCAGATTGGCTAATAGAGCATCGCGTTCACGGCTAGCGCAGATGCGTCTAACGGCTTCAGATTCGAGTAAAATGCGCACATCATACAAGTCTTCAAAATAGCGAAAATCAAATGGCCGTACCTGCCAGCCGCTGCGAAAGTGCACCTGCACGTAGCCGTCACGCTCCAGTCGATACAGGGCTTCACGTACGGGGGTGCGCGATGCCTGCATACGAGCGGCGATTTCGCTTTCACTAAAGCGATCACCGGGCAATAACTGAAAGTCAAAAATATCCTGCTTTAATTGCAAATAAATACGCTCGGCCAGGTTTTTTGGCCTCGCTGTTTTTTTACTTTCGGTTTTTTCATTTACTGGCTTTGCAGGCGTTTCTGTTACTGAGCCTTCTGCTTCGACGGCATTCATACCAGCACCTCCTGCTCCGCTGGTTCAATACTGAGCACCGCATCCCCTGGCTGTACCGCTATGCCTTCTTCACAGCATAAGGTAGCAACAATGCCATCCATCGGCGCCAAGATTGGAAACTCCATTTTCATAGCTTCGACAATCAACAACACATCGCCGGCTTTTACGCGCTGACCTTGTTGCACCTCCAGCTTCCAGATATTGCCAGCAATATCGCTGTGCACCGCTTCGCCATCTAACTCTACCGAGGCAATACCCTGCGCTTGCTCTTTCACCGCACTAAAGGCCTCACCGCTGTTCCAATGCTCTACTTCTTTGGCAAAGGCGGCTTGTTGCTGTTGCTTAAAGGCACGGATGCTGTCGTCGTTGTTTTCTAGAAACTTCTGATATTCAGCCAGGCTAAAGTCTTCTTCGGTAATACGAACGCTAAGTCTGCCTTCTCTAAAGGCTTCACGCTGATGGGTGAGCTCTTCTTCGCTAACTTGGTAATAACGCACCTGATCAAAAAACTTCAGCAGCCAAGGTTCACCAGTAGCAAACTGTGAGTTTTTCAGATATTTATTCCAAATCGGTAAGGTACGCCCCACCAGCTGATAGCCGCCTGGGCTGTCCATACCATAAATGCACATATAAACGCCGCCAATACCCACGGTGCCTTCGGCGGTAAAGGTGCGGGCTGGATTGTATTTTGACGTTAATAAGCGATGGCGTGGATCAACCGGCACGGCACAGGGTGCTCCCAAGTACACATCGCCCAGGCCCAACACCATATAGCTAGCACCATAAATAATGCGCTTTACTTCATCACGACTGTCTAGGCCGTTAATGCGCTGAATAAAGTCGACATTATTGGGCAGCCAGGGCGCTTTTTCTTGTACCGATTGCTGATACTTGGCCACAGCATCTAAGGTGGCGCTGTCTTCAAACGCCATGGGTAAATGCACCACCCGGGTTTTAAGGCTCATGTTGTGGCTGTCGGGCAGACTGGCTTCGGTGTCCAACAAGGCCTGCATTAAGTCCTGCTGATGAATGACCCGGCTATCGTAGCGAATTTGCAGCGAGCGCACGCCCGGTGCCATTTCTTCAAGGCCAGCAATCCCACGGTGCTTCAGTGCTTGCATTAACGCATGGATACGAAAGCGAAAGCTTAAATCCAGCACCACAGGGCCGTATTCAATCAATATGTATTTATCACCGGCTTGGCGATACACAGCCTCTGGCCGGCCCTCGCTGGCCGGTAATTGCGCCAAAATAGTGGCCGACGCGGTATCACCAGGCTCCAAGTTTGGCTGGCCGAACTTGGCTATTTCATTATTGGCTAGCTCACTAAATGGCCGCAGTGTTTCAATGGCTTGATCAATGCACTGCTCTTGCGCCAATGCTTGCTCAAAGGTCATGGGCACAAAGCGAATGCGATCGCCGGGTTTTACCTGGCCCACCTTCCATAACTCGCTTTGCACTATGGTCACCGGGCAGACAAAGCCACCCAGGCTGGGGCCATCGTGGGTCAAAATCACCGGCATATCACCCGTGAAATTAATCGAGCCAATGGCGTATTCACAATCGTGAATATTGGACGGATGCAGACCCGCCTCACCGCCATCCTGGCGAGCAAATTCAGGCTTAGGACCATTGAGACGAATGCCCAAGCGATTCGAGTTGTAGTGAACTTCCCAGTCGGTGGTTAAGAACTGCTGTATGGAGTCTGCGGTGAAAAAATCCGGTGCCCCATGGGGGCCGTACATCACACCGATCTCCCATACTGCTCCGCCTTCCTCATTATGTGGATAACTCGGAATCAGCTCGGCAGGCGCAGCTTGAACTGGATATTGCGGCGCTGGAGTAGTGCAAGCCGCAATGCTGGCATCGGAAATGGCAAGCATATCGCTGGCGCGCAAGGTACGACCACCGTGGCCGCCAAACTGGCCCAACGCAAAGGTAGAACGGCTGCCTAAGTATTGCGGCACATCCAAACCACCGCGCACCGCTAAATATTGCCGACAGCCCTGTTCGACTTTGCCCAGTTGCAATGTCTGCCCGGCTGTTACCTCAATCGGCTGCCACAGTGGCACCGCCTCACCGTCTAAAAGCGCCTGGCTACTAGCACCAGTGAGCGCAATCACGGCATCGCTATGAAACATCAGTTCAGGGCCAATTAACGTGGATTCCAACGCCGCCGCGCTGGCATGGTTGCCAACAATGCGATTGGCCAAACGAAAGGCATAATCATCCATCGGCCCAGACGGTGGCACGCCGATATCCCAATAGCCTTTACGACCGGGGTAATCCTGCACACTGGTGTAGGTGCCAGCTTTCAACACTTCGATATGACGCGGCTGATACACAAACGACTCCAGCGCTCGGGTGCTCACCTCGGCCGCCTGAAACTGTGGCCAGGCGATAATCTGGCGTAAATAATCCAGGTTAGTGGCAATGCCCGACAGCGAGGTATGATCCAACGCGGTTTGCAGCTTAGCCATGGCATCGAAACGGTCCTCGCCATGTACAATCAGCTTGGCCAGCATAGGGTCGTACAAGGCGCTCACTTCCGTGCCACTGCTAACCCAGGTGTCGACACGTACATGGGTGTCTTGCGGAAACTGAACATGCGTTAGTAAACCGGGAGCCGGCTGAAAGTTTTTCAGTGGATCTTCGGCGTAGATGCGCACTTCAATGGCCGCGCCTTGTATGCGAGGGGCAGACGCAGCGGCGCTAGAAAAGCCCGCCATGTGTTCCGGAGTCGTGCCGCTCGCCAGCTCGACCATCCATTGCACCAGATCGACGCCCGTGACCATTTCCGTCACGGGGTGCTCAACCTGCAAGCGGCTGTTCACCTCCAAAAAATAAAATTCATCGCGCTGTTGGTCGTAGATAAACTCCACCGTGCCGGCATTGCGATAATTCACCGAGCGGCCCAAATCGATGGCAGCCTGATGCAGTGCCTGGCGCGTCGCTTCAGGTAAGTTAGGCGCTGGCGTTTCTTCCACCACCTTTTGATTGCGCCGCTGCAGCGAGCAGTCGCGCTCACCTAACGCCACCACCTGCCCCTGTCCGTCGCCAAAAATCTGCACTTCGATATGGCGGGCGCGGGCGACAAAACGTTCGATAAATACGCCGCCATCACGAAAGTAGTTTTCGCCCAGACGCCGAGTAGTATCAAAAGCGTCACGCAGGGCTTGCTCCTCGTCGCAGCGCGTCAGGCCAATGCCACCGCCGCCGGCGGTCGATTTCAGCATAATGGGATAGCCAATCTGCTGTGCCGCTGCTAACGCCTGTTCGAGGTTGTCCAGCAGGCCAGTGCCAGGCGTGAGTGGCACACCCGCTTGCTGACACAACTCACGTGAGGTGTGCTTTAAACCAAAGTCGCGCATTTGCTGCGCTGTCGGACCGACAAAGACCAACCCCTGGGCTTCGCATTGCTGGGCAAAGTCGGCGTTTTCACTCAAAAAGCCGTAACCCGGAATAATGGCCTGGGCACCGCAATCAAGCGCCAACTGCAAGATGCGCTCGCCCTGCAAGTAAGTGTCGGCGACACTGCCTTCGCCCAGGCTATAGGACTCATCGGTACAGCTAACATGAGCGCTGTTGCGGTCGGCCTCGGCATAAATGGCAACGGATGCTATGCCCATGCGTTTGAGCGTGCGGGCGATGCGCACAGCAATTTCACCGCGGTTGGCAATTAAGACTTTGTTAAACATGGCTCTCTCCTTGTCTGGGCGGTGAAATCAACATTGAGCGATATAAGCGCGCCAGCCACCGAAGTGGCTGATGTCGGTGGCGCTGGGTACAGCAGCGGGTTCACAGATAAAGCCCTTAACCAATCGGCCATCGGCCAGCTCTAACGTACCGATGCCTAACGGCTGGGGGATTTCAGCAACAAAACTGCCAAACGCAGCCAGATCGAGGCGCCACAACTCAACCATGATGCTGTGGCCAGCCTCACCTTCTGCTACGCGCACCAGGCCTGGCTTAGGCGGTGTGGTGTTGGCTAAGGCGTATAAGCGGTAATGACTGGCGGTGAGGGTTTGCTCCAGTAGCTGAGCGTGGCGACTGGTGAGCTGATGGTTGAGCGGCATGCCAGTTAAATGCGCACCGACCACGGCCAACACCACAGTTTGCTCTGGCCGCACGTCCAACAATGCAGGCGCCGTCGGCAAGGCCAGCTCGGCTTGCCAGTGCTGAGCAAACTGCAGCAATGCCGACTCACTAAAGGCCGGTGCAATCAATGTGATGCCAAAGGGCAAACCATCAGCGCGTAAGTGAGCCGGCACTGCGAGTGCTGATAAATCAGCCAAGTTCACAAAGTTGGTAAAGGTGCCTAAGCGGCTGTTGATCTCTACCGGTGCTCCATTCACCTGCGCTAGGGTTGGCAAACAAGGTGTGGTCGGTACCCACAAGGCATCAACCTGTTCGAATACTTGCTGAATTTGCCGGCTTAAGGCCTGGCGCTGATATTCAGCGTTAAAGGCATCCACGGCCGAAGCTTGATCGCCTTCGCCAATAATGGCGGCCACCACCGGATCTAAATCGGCCTTGCTGTTAGTGCGAATAAACTCGCCAACCGCGGCAAAGCGCTCGGCTACCCAGGGGCCCTGATACAGCAGTTCAGCCAGCTGCAGCATGGGGTTGAAATCTATGCTTTTTAGACGGTAGCCAAGACGCTTGGCCTGCTTGCACGCCTGTTCAAAGGCCTGCTGTTGATAGTCATCGCCAAACCAGTCGATCTGCTGTGGCACCGCCAGGGTTTTAACCTGGTTTTTGCCGGTAGAGGCCAAGGGGCGAGCATAACTGTCTTCGCCGTCGTATTGAGCTAACACCTGGTAGATGCTATTGGCATCCTGGCTGTTCAGGGCAAATACCGAAATACAATCAAGACTGCGACAGGCTGGCACCACACCGCGTGTGCTGATCACACCGCGACTGGGCTTTAATCCCAGCAAATGATTAAAACCTGCCGGTACTCGGCCAGAACCTGCGGTATCCGTACCCAAGGAAAACGCCACCTGACCACTCGCTAATGACACCGCAGAGCCGGAGCTGGAACCGCCGCTGATGTAATCAGAGTTAAAGGGGTTAGGTACCGCACCGTATGGTGAGCGTGTGCCCACTAAGCCTGTGGCAAACTGATCAAGATTGGTTTTGCCCAGCACAATGGCACCGGCTTGTTTCAACAGCGCCACGGCGTGGGCATCCTGCTCGGGCGGGTAAGCAAAGCTTGGGCAAGCTGCCGTGGTGTTAAAACCCACGACATCAATATTGTCTTTAATGGCGCAGGGCACACCGTATAAAGGCAGCAGGCTGATATCACCCAACTGCTGCAAACGCTCTGCTAGCTGCTCTAGCTGTTGCTGTAATTGGGCCTCACTGGCCAGACTGATCCAGCTGCTGCCATCCGTGCGCTGGCCATCAGTAAATTCACTTTTTTCAATACTGGCGCGCAGTGCTGCCAATAATTCCGCCGGGCTGTGGCCCTGACGATAAGCCTGCCGCCAGTCGTTGATCGACCATCCTAATGGGGTTTGAAAATCCGTTGTCATCGTTGTCGCTCTCATCACATCCGCTGTGTGCGGAATTGAATTCAACCTTGTATACAAGTGACAGAGCGATGAGCGTGCCAACCCGGTTTTTGCTACCGGCAAATAGGGCTACAGGCCTTGTTATGACAGGGATAGAGGATTCAAAAATAACTGACCGCTGGTCCCAAAATAGTGAGGACTGCGCACTGAAACAGCACAGAGAAAACTAAAATGGTGTAAGACTGTGCAATAAAGATGAACAAGATGGCTAACGCGGGAGAGCAGAAAAATGCCTCATTGGGATTCGTATGCCGGCACCAGAATAGTGCCGGCGATTAGATTAGTTCACCCGTTTGAAAGGGCTGTCATCGAGCTGCGATGGATAACCATCAGCTCCAAGTGAATCTTCGTCACCACCGTAAAGCAAATCGCCCTCGACCAGATATAAGGCACCTTTATCAAACTCCTCTACCGCCGTCTGGAAAAGCTCACAATCAGTGATATTAACCTGTTTACCAACGGCCCAATTACTGGTGCCACAGGAACTCGCGGCACTCATTCCTTGAACAAACTCTTCACGGTGCAGTGTGACCATATAGTCAACATTCGGGGTCAGCAGCTTGATGGCGGTCTGCCCTGAGGACAGGATTTTCTCGCCTTGAATGCTCAGTCGTCCTTGGATCTCAAACGTCATTTCAGGCATCGAGCATGATGTATCGGTAAATGTGTGATTTATCTGTGTAAAGGTATTGCCTGAGACCGTCAGGTTGGTTTTGCCTGAACGATCACCGTCATCAACAAAACACTCGCGTACCCAGTCACCTTGCAGCACCGCCAGGCTCGCATTATCTGCCGTCTCTCCGCCATCGTTGTCGTTATCACTGCCATTGTCGCTGCTACCGCCACCGCCGCTATCTACCACAGGTGTGGTGTCATCGTTATCAGAGGAGGAGCCCGATGAACCGCCTCCACAGGCTACTAACATGGAAGAAGACAGAACCAGGACTAACAGCGTTAATTGGTTGCTTTTCACAAATACCATCCTTAGGTGAAATTAAACTGACTTTCAGCAGCAAAGAGCTAAATAGTGTAAACAGGCCCTAAGCTAACGCGTTCTCGCATAGTCTCAATAACGATGTTCCCAGAAACACAACTGGGTCTCAGTTCAATCAATACAATTCGCAGAACTTATAACTGAGAATAACTAACATTCATTTTTCTAATGCGAACTTTCACAATAGGCTGTAAGCATCCACCTTCGATCTGGTAAGCCTATGGACTTTCAGCATTCCGCCCAAGCACAAGACTACATCCAGCGCCTAAGCGCCTTTATTCGCGATGAAATCGAACCGGTAGAAGAAGACTACCTGCGTGAACTTCACAGCCTTGATAACAAGTGGGTGGTGCTGCCCATTATCGAAGAGCTAAAAACCAAGGCCAAAGCTGCTGGCTTATGGAATTTGTTTTTCCCAAATCACGACCACGGTGCCGGCCTGAGCAACCTGGAATATGCGCCGTTAGCCGAGCTGACTGGACGTTCGTTTATTGCACCAGAAGTTTTTAACTGCAACGCCCCAGATACTGGCAATATGGAAGTGCTGGAAAAATACGGCACCGCTGAACAGCAAGAACACTGGCTAAAACCACTGATGGCGGGAGAGATACGCTCTGCCTTCTGCATGACAGAACCTGGGGTGGCGTCATCCGATGCCACCAATATGGAAGCCACAGCCATGATCGAAGGGAACGAGATTGTGCTGAACGGGCGCAAATGGTGGAGCACAGGGATTGGCCATCCCAACTGTAAGGTCGGCATTTTTATGGGCCTCACTAACCCAGACGCACCACGCCACCAACAACATTCGATGGTGCTGTTCCCAATGGATGCACCGGGCGTCACCATCGAACGCATGTTACCCGTATTTGGCCATTACGATGAGCCCTACGGCCATGGCGAGATCAGCTTCGATAATGTGCGCGTGCCGATTACCAATATGATCGCGGGACCAGGGCGCGGTTTTGAAATTGCTCAAGGACGCTTAGGGCCTGGCCGTATTCACCACTGCATGCGTTTAATTGGCATGGCAGAAAAAGCGCTGGAACTGATGTGTATTCGTGCCTCCCAGCGCACTGCTTTCCGCAAACCATTGGTGAATCTGGGTGGCAATCGCGACATTATTGCCAACGCGCGCATGAACATCGAGCAAGCGCGCTTACTGGTATTAAAGGCTGCCTGGATGATCGATAAAGTCGGCGCAGCAGGTGCGATGAGTGAAATTTCACAAATTAAAGTCATTGCTCCCAATATGGCCCAGCAAATAATTGATGCTGCCATGCAAATTCATGGCGGCGGCGGTTTATCAGATGACTTCCCATTAGCGGGCATGTTTGCAGCAGCGCGCGCTCTGCGTTTAGCTGACGGTCCCGATGAGGTGCATCGTGGACTCATCGCTAAGATCGAAATGATCAAATACAAGGCCCATATGGCGCACGACTGATATCGCTGCGCTGATGGCGGCACGAATGGCCCTTAACAGGCCATTTACTACAGAACAATAATCTTTCACCTTACATCCTGCCAGGCGAGATATGTTATGCAGACCGTTCTGATTACCGGTGCAGCCAGTGGCTTAGGCCGAGCATTAGCATTGCGTTATGCCCGTGAAGGCGCAGATATTTGCATCGCCGATATTAATCCTGAAGGTAGTCAGGAAACCTTAGAGCTAGTTAATAGCGCCGGTGGCCAAGGCTGGGTACATGAACTGGATGTGCGCTCAGAAACACAGTGGTTGCAACTTCAGCAAGCGGTGCAACAACGTTGGGGGCGTATCGATGTCGTCATTAATAATGCTGGTGTTGCCACTGGCGATCGCATTGATGCCGGTGAGTGGGCTTGGTGGGAATGGGTCATCGACATCAATATTAAAGGCGTCGCCCTGGGCTGTCGTACCTTTACCCCAATGATGAAAAAAGCCGGAACAGGGCATTTTATTAATGTTGCCTCGCTAGCAGGCTTGATGAAGGCTCCCTCCATGAGCTCGTACAACGCCACCAAAGCCGCGGTAGTGGCCATCTCAGAAACCATGCATTTTGAACTCATGCCCTATGGCATTGGTGTTACCGCTTTATGTCCGGGATTTTTTCGTACCAATCTAAACCATAGTATGAAAACCTCTGATCCGGACATGCTCAAGTTCGTCGACAAAGTGTTTGAAGCATCAGCGTTAAATGCCGACGACATTGCCGAAGCAGCCTATCAAGCCATGCTCAATAACACCATGATCTGCAATCCTCACCCAGTTGGCCGGCGCAGCTATTTTATAAAAAAGTATTTGCCGTTTTTATACCGCCGCGAAGTGATAAAAATGGCAAAGCGCATAAAACAGCGTGAAGAAAGTCGCCATACTTCGACCAGTGACCATTGATATGACAACCATGCATACCATAAGTGAACAATTTATTGACCAGGCAAAAATGCTGCGCGATAGCGATGCATTTGATTTACAGGCGGTGCATGATTGGCTAAATGCTCAGGGGTTTGATTACGGATCGCAACTGCCACAAATCAAACAATTCTCTGGCGGCGCATCCAACTTGACCTATCACCTATTGTATTCGCCAGACTATGCCAATAATGATCTGATTCTTCGCCGCCCACCGGCGGGCCATAAAGCCGCCAGCGCCCACGATATGAAGCGCGAATTTACTGTTATGCAGCGGTTGAAACAAGTGTACCCCTATGTACCGGACATGGTTGCGTTTTGTGACGACCCCAACGTCATTGGCAGTGATTTTTATCTGATGCAACGACTGCGTGGCATTATCCCTCGCAACAACTTGCCAAAAGGCATGCAGCTAAACCAAGAGCAAGCTCGCGGCTTATGTTATTCCGTGATCGATAAACTGCTCGACTTACATCAAGTCGACTACCAAGCAGCTGGGCTGCAGGACTTGGGCAAAGGCCAGGGCTATGTGAAGCGTCAGGTCGAAGGCTGGAGTCAACGCTATGTTAAGTCCAAAACCTGGAATGTTCCTGGGTTTAAACAGATTATGACTTGGTTGCAACAGCAACAACCGGAAGACATCAGCACCTGCATTATCCACAACGACTATCGCATGGATAATCTGGTGCTGAGCCCAGATAACCCGAGTGAAATCATCGGCGTACTCGACTGGGAAATGGCTACGCTAGGTGATCCGCTGATGGATTTGGGTGGTGCCTTGGCCTATTGGGTACAAGCCGATGATGATCGAGTGATGCGAATGATTCGCCGCCAGCCCAGTCATTTACCCGGCATGCTGACACGCCAGCAAATTGTCGACTATTACTGTGAAAAAATGAATTTAGACAGCCGCCTATGGCCATTTTACGAAGTGTTTGGTCTGTTCCGTTTGGCGGTCATTGTGCAGCAAATTTATTACCGCTATTACCATAAGCAAACGGATAACCCAGCGTTTAAGCACTTCTGGTTGTTTGTGCACTATATTCACTGGCGTTGCCAACGCATCATTAAACGTTCTGGAATGTAAACAGTGGCCAGTATTTATTTGGTGCGCCACGGCCAAGCCGGATTTGGCAAACTTAACTACGATCAGCTATCCGATACTGGTGTTGCCCAGGGTAGCCTGGTAGGCAAAGCCTTAATGCTGCGCGGCGTTGAGGCAGATATTGTGGTCCACGGTGCCATGCAACGTCACCGTCAAACCCTACAGGCTGCACAAGGCCTTTGGCATAGCCATGGACCTGTACATGAACAGGCAGGCTTTAACGAGTTTGATTCCGACGATGTAATCGCCCGTGCTTTTCCGAAATTTGGTAATAAATTACTTCTAGGGGCTTGGCTGCTCAGTCAAAAAAACAAACATAAAGCGTTTCAATCTTTATTTATTCAAGCGGTTGAGCGCTGGACTAGCGCTAAGCACGATGCTGACTATAAAGAATCCTGGCCAACATTTTGTCAGCGCGTCATTGCTGCTACTGAGCAGTTAATGCAGCAACACGCCGGCAAGGATATTGTTATTTTCACCTCTGGTGGACCGATCACCGCATTGGCGCAGCATTGTTTAAGGCTCGACAACAAGGCCGCGTTTGAACTCAACTGGACACTGCTCAATGGTGGCATTAGCCAATTACTCTATAGCCGTAGTGGCCGAGTGAACCTGGCAGCTTTTAATGAGCAACACCATCTGGCCCAAGCCGGACCCAAATATCTGACCTACCGCTAACGCGATATCGAGGGAGTTTATCTATGAATCCACAACAACTATTCGACTTATCTGGTCGTATTGCGCTGGTCACAGGCGCCAGCCGCGGCATTGGAGAGAGCATCGCCAAACTGTTAGCTGCCTCTGGCGCGCACGTTATCGTCTCTAGCCGTAAGCTAGATGGCTGCCAACGCGTTGCCGACGAGATTAAAGAAGCGGGAGGCAGCGCAGAAGCCTTGGCTTGCCATATCGGTGAAGTGGAGCAAATCGACGCTTGCTTTAATGCCATTGAAGCCAATCACGGAAAGCTCGATATTCTGGTTAACAATGCCGCTGCCAATCCATATTTTGGCCACATTCTCGATACCGATTTAGGTGCTTTTCAAAAAACCGTCGATGTAAATATTCGCGGCTACTTTTTTATGTCTAGCGCCGGCGCCAAGTTAATGAAAAAAGGCGACGGCGGCTCCATTATTAACGTTGCATCAGTCAATGGCGTGGTGCCTGGAGATATGCAGGGTATTTATTCCATCACCAAATCGGCCGTGATCGCCATGACCAAAGCCTTTGCTAAAGAATGTGCACAACAGCATATTCGTGTAAATGCCCTACTACCTGGCCTGACCGACACTAAATTTGCCAGCACGTTAACCAGCAATGATGCCATCTTAAAAATGGCGCTGATGCACATTCCTATGAAACGTGTGGCCATGCCAGAGGAAATGGCAGGTACTGTGTTATACCTGGCGTCCAGTGCATCTAGCTATACCACGGGCGCGGCCATTAACGTCGATGGTGGCTATTTGTTAGTGTAACAATTCGGTTATAGTCGGGCCATTCTATGCACGGAGCTAGCAGATTTTATGAAGACAATTTTTTCATTAATGGCCCTGCTGTTGCTGGCAATCGTTGGTCTGTGGATGCTGCCCTCACCGATCGATTCCATCGCCGTTAGCCCCAGCCAACCCATTCCTCTCAAAGGCCCCTGGCAAGCCAATGATACCCTGCAGAGTGTGCAAATAACTGCCTTACCAAATGGCCAGCACGGTGGAGAGGATATCGCTAAAGATCTATTGGGCTGCATTTACACAGGAACCAACGACGGCGCGATTGTACGCAAATGCCCACATGCTAGCTGGGAGCAACTCGTCAATACCGGTGGTCGTCCGTTGGGGCTGGCCTGGGACAAACAACAAAACTTGATCATTGCTGATGCGCAAAAAGGTCTGTTGCGCATGACTCCTAAATTTGATCTAGAAGTGTTAGCCGACCAGTTTCAGGGAAGGCAATTAGGTGTGGTGGATGATGTTGATGTGGGTGCCGATGGCACTATTTATTTTTCCGACGCCTCCAACCGCTATCCCTTTAGCCAACTGACCTTGGATATTCTCGATGGTCGTCCCTCTGGGAGATTATTCGCTCTCAATCCAACCACAAAGCAATTGAACTTATTAGCCGACCAATTGGCTTTTGCCAATGGTGTAGCCGTCGATGCACAGCAGCGCTTCGTATTGGTAAATGAAACCTTTGCCTATCGCATCAGCAAGATCTGGCTAGCCGGGCCCAAAGCCGGCCAGCATGAAATTGTGCTCGACCAATTACCCGGCCTGCCAGATGGCATCGCACGAGCTCATAACGGCAGTTATTGGTTATCTCTGTATGCTTTACGCCCAACCTTGGTCGACCGTATTCATCCTTTGCCCTGGTTAAAAAACCTAGCTGCTAAATTGCCTTCCGCCTTAATGCCTATGCCAGCGCCTTATGGTTTTATTGTGAATATCGACCAAGATGGCCAAGTGCTGCAGACCTTGCATGATCAAGCCGCCGTGGCTATAGGTGGCATTACGTCGGTGCAACCGGAAGAGGATGGTTTGTATCTGGGAACTTTACAGATGGACCGCATCGGCAAGCTGGCGTTTTAACAAGAAATTAAGATTGAATGCACAGCCGGGCAGCACCGACTGTGCAACAATGAATTAGCGTTTCAGCCCCTGTTGCTGCGGTTGAGTAGAAGTCGATTCGATAAGACCACCGGCAACCACCCGCACCAAAAAGTTTAAGCCACTAATATCGCTATCCGTCACTTCGATGATTTGCTCAGCCCCCAAGGCCGGGTATGCACCACAGGTTTCCGCTGGCGTGCAAATAAAGCTATCAACATCTAAGTCGGACCCTGCGCTGATACGGTATTCGCCAGGCTCAATATTATCAAAACGGAAGCTACCATCCGCTTCGCTCGCTTTACTGGCAATGGTTTCATTGCCATTTTTATCTAGTAGCAGTACATAGTGCTGGGTCAGCTGGCCTGCTACCTCTTCACTCCCCAACAACAAATACACTGGCACAGTCAAAACATTGCCATCGGTTGGTGTTATGGTGATCTCACCATTATAAAAACCGTCTGCCAGACCGCTCGTGTTAGCTGTGGCGGTGTAGCTACCCAATCCTGTCGCATCAACATTAGTGGCACTGAGCGTTAACCAACTGGCATCATCGACCACACTGACACTGGGACTGCCACCACCTTGGTTGCTGATGGTTAACGATACGCTGGTTTGCTGATCGAATTGTAACTCCGCAGGAGATGCGCTCAGCTGCACTGGCAATTCAGGCGCTTCGCCACCGTTGGCCAATGCCGCCGCCGCTCGTACCGCTTTGCTGGCATCAATTAAGCCATAGCCAAAATTATTATCTCGGCCTGAACTGCCAATATCTTCGGTTAGGTCCCCAGCCATCAACAGCTGATCAAACTGGTCAGGTGTCAAGGCCGGATAAACTGCCTTCATCAACGCCATAACGCCTGCAACATGGGGGGCCGCCATGGAAGTGCCCTGTTCAAACATATAACTTGGCCGACGACTGCCCGTTTGATCGTCCACATATGTGCTGTAGATACCATCAGGGTTACCGTCGCGGTTAAGGTCACGCCGAGCATCGCCACCTGGAGCAGCAACATCAATGCTACTGCCAAAATTGGAGTAATAGGCCAAGGCATTGTTAATGGTGGTCGCACTCACCGAGACAACACCTTCGTATGCTGCTGGATAACTAGGCTGACTGGTGGCTTCATTGCCCGCAGCGGCCACCACTAACACACCAGCATCACGAACCCGCCTAAACGCTTCTTCTTCTGCGGCCGAGTAGCTGCCGCCACCCAAAGACATATTAATCACATCAGCGCGACGAGCCGGCACAGTACCACTATCGTTGCTAAGGCCAGCCGCCCAATAGGCTCCCTGAACAATATCGTAGGTCGTACCGCCGCCATCGCCCAGTACGCGCACCGGCATAACCTTAGCTCCCCAACTCACGCCAGCAACGCCGTCACTATTATTGTTGGCTGCAGCGACCGTGCCAGCCACGTGTGTTCCGTGCCAGGAGCTTTGTCCTCGCGTGGCACTATCGCCCGGATCGTCGGGATTATTGTCAATGCCATCACCATCACGTGAAATGGATGGCAAACTGATAAAGTCGTAGCCATCGACAAGCTGGCCACTAAAGTCGGGATGGGCCAAATAAACTCCGGTATCGAGTACTGCAACAATAGGCGCAGTCGAGGCATCATCACTCACCGCCAAATCCCAGGCCTGAGGTAAGTTCATCGCCGGATAATGCCACTGCCAGTTATAGCCTGGGTCATCGGGTACCCGATAAGGCTGCCGAACGTAATTAGGTTCGGCATAGAGCACATCCGCTTGCTGATTGAGACGCTTAATATCGATTAAGGTCTGACGCTGCTGCTCAAAACTTGTTTTACCGCTGCGAGTGCTGCGAGTGATTTGCGTAGATGAAGACGTTAAAGAGACGAGCTGTGGCCTCTCCGCTTTGGCTGCTGCTGAGCGCGCCGTGGAAGCCCCTTGGCGATAACGCACAATGGCTTCACCGCTGACAAAGCGGTCTGTGCTAGTGGCTTGCCTAGTTAATGTTGATGCCGAACCTGGCGGCAGCAGCCGCAGCACATACTTCGATATGCCATCATAAGCAAAGACATTGATGTAATAGTCACCGTTTTCGCTCACGACTAGCTGCTCGTACTCACCAGTATCTCGTGAACTCAGTACTGTATCGCTACCAACACGCTGAATGTATAGGTCTAGGTCATTGCTACTCAACAACGGGCCAGCAGTATTACTCGAGTCGACCACCTGCAGCTGTACGACCTGGCCAACTTGCAAACGGGCGCGGAAATAATCATCTCTATCGGTGGAAAACGCATAACGTGACAGACTGGGGCTACTGCTAGCTGCGACCGCCGAAGCAAACCCCTGAACTGTCACCACGTTGGGTAAAGATTGCGCAGAAGAAACACTACTGTTGTCAGCGAACTCAGCAAAAACGTCATTCACGTCTGAATCCACCAACATGGACGCCGCCGGCTCAAGGGTACCTGATAGAGAAAACGAACTGGACTGAGGCTCGGGAATAGGATCTGGCTCAGGCGTAGGTTCGGGTTGCGGTTCAGGGTGTGGGACAGGTGCACTATCACGTCCACCCGAGCCGCCACCACCGCAGGCCACCAATAGAGCTACTAACATTACCAGAGACATCTTGGCTGGCCGTAAATACAACATAAACTCTTCCTCGCGTTCTGCTGTTCTAGTATCGCACCCAGAGCTGAGTTTTGCAGGTCATAGTCTTTGATGGCGTATATCTGCTCTAGGCTTTTATTGTGCAATAGTCAAAGGAATGTCTATGTCACTGGCTCAGGTTTTAACTCGCGCTCAATGTGGGGTTGATGCGCCGATGGTGCGTGTTGAGGTGCATTTATCCTCCGGTCTGCCGTCGTTATCACTGGTGGGGCTGCCAGAGACGGCGGTAAAAGAAAGCAAGGATAGAGTCCGTAGCGCCCTCATTAACGCTGGCTTTGATTTTCCGGCCAAACGCATCACCATTAATCTTGCTCCGGCCGATCTACCCAAAGAAGGCGGCCGCTACGATCTCGCCATCGCTTTAGGAATCTTAGCCGCCTCCGGCCAAATCCCAGCTTCAGCCTTGGATCAGCACGAATTTATTGGCGAACTTGCCCTGAGCGGGGCGTTGCAGCCTGTTCGCGGTACCTTGTCCGTCGCCTTACAATCCACCCAGGCCAAACATCGTTTATTGATTCCCTGTGGCAATGCCGAAGAAGCCAGCTTGTGCCCCCAAGCGGATGTGATCTGTGCGGCGAGCTTGAGTGATGTCTGTGCATACTTGCACGGTCAGTTACAGCTCGACGCTGTGCTGCCTGCACCCTTGGTAGAGAATTATGCCATCAGTAATGTTCCAGACTTGGCCGACGTGCGCGGCCAACAACATGCTAAGCGAGCATTAGAAATCGCCGCAGCCGGGCAACACAATTTGTTATTTATTGGGCCGCCGGGCAGCGGCAAAACTATGCTCGCCAGTCGATTGCCTGGTTTACTGCCACCCATGAGTGACGACGAAGCCTTGCAATCGGCCATGGTGCAGTCGTTAAGCCAAACATCGAGTAACTGGCTCAATCGTTGGCGCCAACGGCCGTTTCGTGCCCCTCACCATACGGCTTCCGGCATTGCTCTGGTTGGCGGTGGCGCACATCCCAAGCCTGGTGAGATCTCATTGGCCCATGGCGGCGTGTTGTTTCTGGACGAATTGCCGGAATACAGCCGTAAGGTGCTGGATGTGTTGCGCGAACCAATGGAAAGTGGCCGAATCGTGATCAGCCGGGCACTGCAGAGCATCGAATACCCAGCTCGCTTTCAGCTGCTGGCGGCCATGAACCCTTGCCCTTGTGGTTATCATGGCGATAGCTCTGGACGCTGCCGCTGCACTCAAGAGCAAGTGCAGCGCTATCAGGGGCAGGCCTCTGGGCCACTACTGGATCGGATTGATATGCATGTGGCGGTACCGCCGTTGCCGCTGCAACAACTGCAGCAGCAGCCCACTGGGGACAGCTCTCTGCAGGTGCGTCAACGTGTTGAGTCTGCCCGCAAGATTCAACAACAGCGTCAGCAGTGCAGCAATGGTCAACTGAGCAGCCGCCAGTGCGAACACTTCTGCGCCCTTGAACAAAAGGATCTGCAATGGTTTGCTCAAACGGCGGAGCAGCTGAATCTGTCGGCTCGTGGTTACCATCGTTTATTAAAAATTGCTCGAACGATTGCTGACTTGGCCGATAACAAAGCTATACAGCGAGTGCATCTGGCCGAGGCCATTGGCTATCGCTCCCTCGATCGGTATTTGAAGTGAGGTAGTTATGCCACGGGAGTTAGTGAAGTTCTTAGCCATTGTCATAGTGATCGTAGCCGTGCTGGTGATCTATCACCTCAACACCGACAGCCCGTTTAACTCCAGCATCTTCTTTGGTTAACTTGGCCGCCACATTTTCAGTAACGAGCGTGGCAGGCACAGTGTGATTTCCAACACAGCTGCCGTATGAGTCAGGCGACAACACTGCCTGCTTAGAAGGATGAAGCTGGGCTTATGCATGAGCAGTGGTAGACTACGCGGCTTGCCCGAATTCTGACAGCGGTTATATCTCGTGGTTGATTTGTCCCAGCTTAATCCCCGCCAGCGTGAAGCGGCGAAATACATTGATGGTCCTTTACTGGTGTTGGCTGGTGCCGGCTCCGGTAAAACCTCGGTGATTACCCGTAAGATCGCTTATCTGATTGGAGCCTGTGGTATCAAGGCACACCACATTGCTGCGGTGACCTTTACCAATAAGGCTGCCCGGGAAATGAAAGAGCGGGTCAATGCCCTGGTCGGCAAAGGCGGCGCCAAGGGCCTAACGGTGTCTACCTTCCATAACCTCGGCCTTAACATTATTCGCCACGAGCTGAAACCGGCGGGCTATAAGTCGGGCTTTTCGATTCTCGACCAGGACGACTGCAAAAACATCATTCGTGACGTTATGCATAGGGAGCATGGCGACGACGGAGATATGATCGAGCTGGTGCAGAACAGCATCAGCAATCTAAAGAACGACCTCATTACTCCGGACCACGCCCTGCAAGTAGCGCAAAGCCCACAAGAAATGATGATTGCGCAGACCTACTCGGTCTACCAGCGCATGCTCAAAGCCTACAATGCGGTAGATTTTGACGACCTCATCATGGTGCCGACACTGCTATTTCGAGACCATGAAGAGGTGTTAACGCGCTGGCAAAAGAAGATTCGTTATCTGCTGGTGGACGAGTATCAAGATACCAATACCAGCCAGTACGAACTGGTAAAGCTGTTGGTTGGCCACCGTACCGGCCTGACCGTGGTAGGCGATGACGACCAATCGATATATGCCTGGCGTGGTGCCCGGCCAGAAAACCTAGCGCTGCTAAAAAAAGACTTTCCAACGCTGAAGCTGATTAAGCTCGAACAGAACTACCGCTCTACCGGCTTGATTCTGCATGCCGCCAACCATGTCATTGACAACAATCCACACGAGTTTGAAAAGAAACTGTGGTCTGACAAAGGCTATGGCGATCCTATCCGTATTCTTAAATGCCGTAACGATGAAGCCGAAGCCGAACGAGTGGCGACCGAAATTATTGAGCGGCGATTGCGCTTTGGCTGCAGCTACCGTGACTTTGCCGTGTTGTATCGGGGCAACCACCAATCCCGCGCCATCGAGATGAAGCTGCAATCCTTTCAGGTGCCCTACAAGCTCAGTGGCGGCCAGTCGTTTTTTGGCCGTAATGAGATCAAGGACATCATGGGCTATCTGCGTTTGCTGATTAACCCCAGTGATGATGCCGCCTTCTTGCGAATCATCAATACGCCAAGACGCGAAATCGGTCCAACGACCATTGAAAAGCTCAGTGAATACGCTGCCATGCGCGGTACCAGTTTGATGTCGGCGACCACCGAAATGGGGCTGGAACAAATGCTGATGCCAAAAGCCGTTGATCGCCTGCGTCGATTTGGCCAATGGCTGGAAGGCATTACTCGCAACGCCTACACCAATGATCCGGTCGACGCCATTAAAGAACTGATTAACGACATCGACTACGAGGGCTGGCTGCTACAAAATTCAGGCACTCCACACCAGGCCGAGCGGCGTATGAAAAACGTTTGGTTTCTGGTCGATTCAGTGGCCAAGATGATCGAAAAAGCCGATGAACTAGGTGATGAATGCACCATTGAAGACGCCGTCGGCAAACTGGTGTTGCGCGACATGCTGGAGCAACAAGAGCAAGAAGACGAAAACGACCAGGTGCAGCTGCTCACCCTGCATGCCTCCAAAGGTTTGGAGTACCCTCATGTCTATATCATTGGTATGGAAGAAGAACTGATGCCTCATCGCAACAGCATTGAAGCCAATACCATTGAAGAAGAAAGACGCCTAATGTACGTGGGCATTACCCGGGCCAAGCGTACCCTGTCCCTCACCTATGCCGCCAAGCGGCGCCAGTACGGTGAAACCGCCACCACCACACACTCACGCTTTCTTGATGAACTGCCGCAGAAAGACGTTGAGTGGGAAGGCAAAACCGAATCCTCAGAAGAAGCGCAAAAACAGCGCGGCCAAGACACCCTGAATAGCCTAAAGAACATGCTGGCTGACTTTTAGCTCAGCATGTTCAGCACGGATGATACGAACGCATTCCATCGTCGAATCAAGGATCGCATAACAGAATCTGGCAGACTTTCCTCCACTGGTGCTTAACCCGCCTGCAGCCTTTCTATACTCAGCAGACATTCCCAAGGCACGAGGTTGCTGCCATGTCACGAGTTATATTTTTGGCGCTACTGTTAATGGCCGGCTCTACGGCTCAGGCAGAGATGCTCAAATTCTGCGGCGATAACGCTGGCTGGCCGCCATACACCTATGAAAGTGGTGGTGCAGTAAAAGGCTATGACCTTGATGTACTAGCCGCTATTTTTGATCCCATGGGCGTTAAATTTGAAGTGCAAATGCTGCCGTGGAAGCGCTGTATGCAAGATACCGATGCTGGTCGCATTCATGTTGCACTGAGTGCATCAGCCAATGACGAGCGCCGCAAGACCTTTAGGCTCACCGATTACTACTATACCGTTCAGCCCAGTTTTATTTATCAAAAATCACGTTTCCCTGACGGTATTCAGATGTCAGCAGAAGAAGCTAAAACCAAATATCGCATCTGCGGACTAAGGGGCTATAACTATTCTGGTTTTGGTATTGACTCAGAAGCTGTTGAGCGTACTACTAATAACTTCGAACAATTATTAAGTAAAACCGCTGCAGGTCGCTGTGATATTGCTCTAGCACGTTATGAAATCTTGGCCGGTTTTGAATTAATTGGTCAGAAATTGCTGACAGATGCATGGGCTCATAATGCCATTCCTGGCATTGCTGGTGATAAATTCTATATGATGGTTAGTCGTAACATCCCTAATAGCGAAGAGCTAGAAAAACAAATTAGCACAGGCATTGCCAAACTTCGCAGCGAAGGAAAACTAGAAGAACTTCTGAAACCCTATTTTTAACCTTTCTACAGACATGGGTACTGCATTACTACAGTACCCGTTATTCAGATTTATAGCCTAATATAAATACGTACTAAATATCACACTGACTGCGTATAAGCCAGCTCAAAAACAAGAGCCAGCTGGAGCACCAATCTAAATGCTTCTTATAAAAAAACCTTCATTAAATTATATAAAATAGGCTTTGGCATGACTATATGTTCGTATATTATTTATAGTATGCAACCACAACCGAACAAACATTAAATTTGCAATTCTGTATTTGATGTTTATTAAGAAAATTCCGAATACTGAAAAGTCATACAAAGGGCGCATATACTCCGGCGCCCTATGCTAGACAATTAGAAACTAAACGATGCTCCAGCCGATAAGCTCGATACACCACTAGGGTAGAATACATACTCAGCATTTACCCCCAGTTTTTCGGTTAGCCGATAACCTAAACCACCTCCGAATAAAATTCCAAAACTGGTATCATCATGCTCACTAATTCTAGTTTCATATTCTTCAAACAAGATACCAAGACCGGCTTTTCCATAAACCGAGAACTGATTTTTCAACTCTTTTGATACTTTTGCTGCAGTATAAATCGTACTCGCAGATGAGCTCCAATCCAGGAAACCATACTCAGTTTCACCGAAGTAGATATAGCCAGCTTCAAGAAAGAAATCCAGATCAGCTTCTGGAGCGATATTCAGACCTTTGATCGGTACACCAGCTCCAATACCAAACCCGACAGCATTGTCATCACCATAGTCTAAATCTGACAAATGCAAGCCACCAGAAACGTACAAGTCATCCACATCTAACTTCAATGCAGAAGCATTTGCACTAACCATAACGGCTACCGCTAACAATATTTTCTTCACAACTTCTCTCCTTTGCCCATATGCTCTTGACACTATTTTGAATAACTTAACAAATACACGTAATTGTAAAGGTCACCCCAATCAGGCAGCCATAGTAACGGGCAATAGTAACGATGCGACAAACTGTTTGCAATTTGCCCGGTGAGACCTAGATCAATAATTTTGAAATCGTTGGCCAGCCAACCTAACCAACGATATGTATTATTCGACCGTTACACTTTTGGCCAAATTACGGGGCTGATCGACGTCGGTGCCTTTTATTACGGCAACATGGTAACTGAGCAGCTGCAATGGAATGGTGTAAATAATCGGTGCAATTACATTATCGCAATGCACAACAGGTAACACCTTTACATTATCTTCCGTGATCAAACCTGCGGATTCATCGGCAAATACATATAATTCTCCACCGCGTGCCTTGACCTCTTCGATATTGGATTTTAATTTTTCCATCAATTGATTGTTTGGTGCCACCACCACAATCGGCATTTCCGCATCAATCAATGCCAGTGGACCATGCTTTAACTCTCCAGCGGCATAGGCTTCGGCATGTATATAGGATATTTCTTTGAGCTTGAGCGCACCTTCCATGGCGATGGGGTATTGGCTACCACGCCCCAAAAACAGCGCATGATGTTTTTCAGCAAAACATTGCGCCAGTGTTTCTATTTCACTATCCATATCTAGTGTTTGTGCCACCAGTTGCGGCAGCGAGTGCAGAGCATCGGCGATAGGCTTTTCTTCCGCTTCGGTTATTGCACGACCACGGCCTAAAGCCACAGTTAATAACAGCAAAGCGACTAGCTGAGTGGTAAACGCTTTAGTCGATGCGACACCGATTTCAGCACCAGCTCGGGTCATTAACACCAAATCCGATTCACGCACTAACGATGAGCCGGGCACATTACAGATAGCTAAGGTACGACGGTAACCGATCTCTTTTGCCAGACGCAAAGCCGCCAAGGTATCCGCTGTTTCTCCACTTTGCGAAATGGTGACGAGTAGCGAGTTAGGTCTCACCACTGAACGGCGATAACGAAACTCAGAGGCGATTTCAACGTTGCAAGGCACTTGCGCCAGACTTTCAATCCAATAGCGAGCCGTCATAGCGGCATGGTACGAAGTGCCACAGGCAATGATTTGCACTTGCTCGATATCGCTTAGATCACCCAAGGCGTCCAGCTGTAGCCGCCCCTGTTCTAACCGCCCTTCCAGCGTTGCTTGAATGGCTTCCGGCTGCTCGTGAATTTCTTTTAGCATATAGTGGCGGAAACCCGCTTTATCACCCGCACTATGCTCCAGCGTAGATTCCTGTGCGCTTCGTTCGACGGCTTGGTCATTGATATCAAACACCTGATAACCTTGGCGCTCAATCAGAGCCACATCGCCTTCTTCAAGAAAGGCAAAACACTGAGTCACCGGTAGCAGCGCCAACTGATCTGACGCCACGAAGTGTTCACCTATACCAACACCAATCACCAAAGGGCTACCGCTACGAGCCACCACCAGTTGCTGCGGTGCTCGCTCATCGGTCACCGCCATACCATAAGCACCCGTTAGTTGCTTGCGCACGGCTTTCACTGCTTGCAGTAAATCATCGCCTTGCTGGCGCCGCTCAGCGATCAGGTGAGCAATAACTTCGCTATCGGTATCTGACTCAAAACGATAGCCTTGTTGCTGCAACTGCTGGCGCAGTTCTGCGTGATTTTCGATGATGCCATTGTGCACCACCATAATTGCCCCTGATTGATGAGGGTGAGCATTGGCCTCAGACGGCTGACCATGAGTGGCCCAGCGAGTATGGGCAATGCCGGTACCACCGCGTAAAGGTTGCTGCTGCTGCGCTTGAACCAAGCTTTCAACCTTGCCCAGACGTCGTAAGCGCTGCTGTCCTGCGTCGGTTAAAATAGCCAAGCCTGCAGAGTCATAACCGCGATATTCCAAGCGTTTCAAACCGGCTAACAAAATGTCCGCCACATCTCGCTGCGCTACCGCGCCAACAATGCCACACATAAATAATCCTTAATCGTGGGCAGCGAGCTCAACTCGCACACCCTGTTGTTCAATTTGACGTTGCTGCTCAGGTTGGATGGCAGAGTCGGTAATCAAAACATCCACCAAAGACCAGGCCAGCTCCAGGTTTGGAATACGGCGCCCGATTTTGTCCGATTCGGCCAACACCACCACTTCACGCGCAGCGTCAGCCATGGCACGACTGAGGGATAACAGTTCGGTAAAGGAAGTGGTACCGCGTTGCGGATCAATGCCATCGCAGCCGATAAACAGCTGATCGAAATCGTAAGCCTGCAATACTTGTTCTGCCACCTGACCTTGAAAGGACTCAGATTGCGGATCCCAGGTACCACCGCTCATTAGCAAGGTGGGTTCGTTATCCAGGGCCAACACACTACGAGCAACGTTCAATGAGTTGGTCATCACCACCAAGCCGCGGTAATGCTCCAAATGTGGAATCAGCGCGGTGGTGGTAGAGCCGTAATCTATGATCAAGCGCTGGTGATCGCGAATGCGCTGCGCTGCTAATGCTGCAATTTCTTTCTTTCGAACCGAAACCTCACTAATGAGCGCTCGTGGCTGCTCGTCTGGCATAGGTACCGCACCGCCATAACGACGCAGCAGTACACCGCTGCTCTCCAGAGCCTTGAGGTCTTTACGAATGGTCACTTCAGATGTTGCGAGTTGTCGCGCCAGCTGCTCAACCTGAACTTCCCCTTGTTGCTGCAACAGGGTAACGATCTGATGACGACGCTGCAGTGTTTGGCCTCTTGCCATATTCTTTCGAACCGAAACAAAAACGAAACATTAGCGTTTTTATTTACCATGGGCAAGTGTTTAGTCGGCGTCGGATTCTTCACTGAGCTGACATTGGTTGCGCCCCGCGCCTTTCGCTTTGTACAACGCTTTGTCGGCACGATCGAACACACTGTCAGTGTCATGCTGGTCGCTAAACTCGGCTATGCCAAAGGACATGGTGATTTTGACCGGCTGCTGCTTAAAGTGAAACGGTGCCTTTTCGATTGCTTTGCGCAACTTCTCTGATGCCACTAACGCTTCAACACCATTGGTTTCAGGCATCAAGATAACGAATTCTTCACCGCCGTAACGGGCCACAAAATCGACGTCTCTTAGATACTTTCGCATTGCTCGAGCTAATAACTGCAGCACCTTGTCACCGGCCAGGTGACCAAAGTTATCGTTAATCGATTTGAAATGATCGACATCGGCGATCACCAACGCCAGAGCACCGCCATAGCGCGAACGTCGTTTCAGTTCTTGCTCTAAGCGCAGTAAATACGCTTCGCGATTGGGCAAACCAGTAAGTCCATCATGAGTGGCACGACGTTTCTGTTCTTCTATTACTTTGCGCGCCATCGACGCTTCTTTTTCCATCTCATCAAGACGGTTCTGTAGCATCTCTAACTTGGCCGATAAACGCTGCTCGCGCTCACGTTCATCTTCTTGGTATTTTTCCATCGCCCGCACGATTAGAGTCAGATGTTCCCTGACACTGGACCCCAGCTCGCCTAAATCTCTGGAACCAGTGACCACGGAACGAATGTCGGCAATTTGATCACGCACCAAAGAATCGAGATCTTGCCGGGCGCGCTCACGCTCTTCCTGGCCACCATGGGCATCACTAACCAGCAGCTGGATCGCTTGCAAACGCTCATCCAAGTTCGCCAGAAAGCGTTCAAATTCCTGCTGCCCACTGCCCAAGCATTCGATCAGCAACTCGGCGGTATCTTCCAGCAAGGGCACCAGTTCATACCAGTTCAGCCCCTTGCTTAAGCGAGCCTGTAAATCATTAGCCGCAGTATTTAACCGTTCAGGTATCACCAACTGAGACAGTAGATTCAGTAACGTTTGCGAGACTTCTTCAGCAATATGTGAAAAGCCGGGTTCACCGCTGACTTCAGCGACCTGAGCATTAGGCTCCAGTTGAATAGGTTTTGATGGCGACAAAGATTCTATTGATTCGGACTCGACTGTCTCGGCATCTGCGGTCTGATCATCGCGAGAAGCGAACCAACGCTGCCACCATTTTGAACGCGGCTCATCATGGCCTTCTAGCGTGGCCAGCTCGCCCATAATTTGCATCCATGCCTGTAGCTGGTTGATGTAACCAGCCCAACTCTGCAGCTCTGTACTCGCCAGTTTACGTATGTCCTTAATGCGCTTTAACAGTGGTTTAGGCAAAGGACAATCTGCCAGTTTACTGGCCGCATCGGTTAACTCGCCCAATAACACTTCTGCACGTGCCGTGTTCTGATCCTCAAAACGGCGCACCGCCCGCTCCAGATCCGACAGGGTTTTTTCCATGCCCACGGCACCTGGCTTGAGGGTTTCTCGTAACCGAGACAAGGCACTATCAACACTGGCCTCCTGTCCCTCAGCCAACAGCGACACCATAACCAAAGCACGCCTTAGCTGGTCTTGTTGTTCATCTGAACTGTGCTTGAGCGTCTCGTGGTCTTCAACCAGATCGAGATACTTGTCACGCCAACGTCGAACCGAGTCGCCCGCGTCTTCTGCCATGATGCCGCCCCTGTGCCTTTATCGCGCTTCCAGTATAGAAAAGGATAAGACCAGCAGTGCGATCAACAATCGGCGAGAGTGATTTCTGCCGCCACGGGTAAATGGTCGGATAACGGGTGATGGATCGTAGCCATACGCTGCACTGTTAAGCCTTCGCTGACCAGAATATGATCCAATCCGCGCTGTGGTCGCCAGCTAGGAAAGCTATGACAATGGTGCGGCAGAGGCTGCAAGCGCAACCGCTTCAGCGGGCTATGCTGCAGTAACACCTCAGCTTCTTGGTTAAGGTCGCCCATAATAATCAAGTGCTGAGCATCAGCGACCTGTTGCACTAAATAATCAAGTTGGCCAAATTGAGTACGTCGATCAAGCGCTAGATGAGTAACAGCAATCATGACTGGCTGAGCATTCCACACCAGTTGTGCCAGCATCAGACCGCGGCCAGGTAGCCAGCCGGGTAGCCTATGTTGTTCAAGGTTTTTAAGCGGCTGGCGCGCCAAAAGACCATTGCTGTGCCGCGCCAGAGCACCTAGGTTTCGATTGACTTGCTGATACCAATAAGGAAATTGAGCCAGCTGTGCTAGAGCCTCGACCTGGTTTTGATGGCGGCTACGCCAGCTGCCGGCATCGGCCTCTTGCAATGCCACTAGATCAAAAGAGTGCACTAACTCAGCAATACGCTCCAGCACATTATGGCGGCTGGAAGATGGAAACAGATGTTGCCAGCTTTTCAACAGATAGTCGTGATAACCACGTGTCTGGATGCCGACCTGCATGTTGAATGTAAGCAGCCGCAAGCTGCATGGCTCCGCACGCGGAGCCGTCAGAAAGTCCTGCAACGAGCAACTATTGCCCGTCGCAAAAGGATCACTTGAGCGCACTGCGCTCCTTCTCAATCAGGAAATCAACCACCTTGGTCATCTCTTCTTGGCGAATCGCTTCATTCGCTGCCACTATGTATTTGCCTTGCACTATCAATGCAGGCACACCAGTGATATTGAACGCGCGAATACGCTGATCAGCTTGTTTTAAGCGGCCTTTAACCGTGAAAGAGTCATAGGCCTTGTCAAAATCAGCAGCACTGACGCCAGCTTTTTCCATCAGGAATTCACGCTGATCATCTTTGTCCAATAGGCGTTTACCGCCGACATTGATGGCTTTGAAGATATCCTCGTGCACTTTGTCCAACACGCCCAGAACATCGGCTACATGGTACAGCTGAGCATGGACTACCCAGGCGCGGCCAAACATGGCCGGTACGCCGGTAAACTGAACGTCATCTGGCAATTGCTTTTTCCACGGCTCCAGTACACTTTCCAAATGGAAGCAGTGCGGGCAGCCGTACCAGAAAGCCTCTTCGACGTGAATCTTGCCATTGGCTTGCACCGGCACTGGCTTATCTAATACCGTGTAATGCTTACCTGCTTGGTAATCTGCCGCTTGAACAGACATCGTCATTGCTGCCAGCATGGCCAGCAATCCTACTTTAATTCGAGATAACATCCCTAAACTCCAGCCTTGTTTGGTCAAGTAAAGACAGATGGCATTGTTGCACAAAGGTTCCCGAGCGCCCACCGCAGGGGCGCAAAGAAGCGCAAGCTTTAGGGATAAAAAAAGCGGCCTAGGCCGCTTTTTTTATCAGACTGTGACTTAACGCAGACCCTGAATATAAGAGGCAACTGCCTCGATTTCTTTGTCGTGCATACGCTCGGCGATGGTGCGCATCATCGCCGCTTGGTCGTTGTTGCGAGTACCGGCACTGAAAGCATGCAGCTGCTGCGCGGTATAGGCATCATGCTGACCGGCCAAACGAGGGAAGCCAGCCAACTCGACACCTGAGCCATCTGCCGCATGGCATGCCAGACAAGCTGGAATGCCTTTTTCTTCGATACCAGCACGGAAGATTTGCGCGCCAAGTTCAACCAGTTCTTCTTTGGCGCCGCTAGTGGTTGCGGTTTGGCTTGCGAAGTAGGCCGCCAGGTTGGCAATGTCTTCCTCGCTTAAGTTCATTACAAACGGCTGCATAGCGGGAGCCTGACGAGCACCGTCACGAATTTCGGTAATCTGTTTGATTAAGTAGCGCTCTCCCTGGCCAGCAATTTTAGGAAAGGCCGGCGAGGGGCTGTTGCCATCCGCACCATGACATGCCGCACAGTTGGCCGAAAGCGCTTTCCCGGCTTCAGCATCACCAGCATTTGCCACGGACATCAGTCCAGCCGAAACAATCAGGCTAATCAACAGGTTTTTCATCATCAGGTCCAGGTTATAAGTGAATTCGTGTTATTACTTGGGCGCAGCCATATAGTTAATCAGCTGAGTGTACTGTTCATCAGTACAATCCATGCACAGGCCACGCGGTGGCATCGCACCCTTGCCATTTTTTACGCTATTGACCATGGCATCCATACCAGTAGCCAAGCGAGGCTCCCAAGCTGCTTTATCAAACGCCTTCGGTGCTCCCGCTACGCCCATGGCATGGCAGGCAGAACAGGCTTGTTTGTACTTGGCATCAACGTCAAAAGCGTGCACATTAGTGCTCAATGCGGCTGCAGTCAGTGCTGCTATCACAGTCAGTGTTTTCTTCATTGTGAGTCTCTCTCTGCTCGTTTTTGCAAATTAAAAACAGCGTCGCCTCGAACTCAGCGCTCTGTGATAGACTAGGAGCGTCATCCAAAGGCCCGCCATTATAAACATTAACTTCCAGACGGTCATTACGTTTACCCCATGTCAAAGCCGGATTCATTGACCTATACCAACACTCACTTTGATAAGAGTGCCGCTCGCCTTAACCAATGTCCTACCGACATTGATCGAGAAGTGGCCTTTGCCGGGCGTTCCAACGCCGGTAAATCGAGTGCCCTTAACCGTTTGACCGGCAATAAAAAACTGGCACGAACCAGTAAAACACCGGGCCGAACTCAACTGATCAACTTTTTTCGCCTCGGTGATTCACCGCTGGCGCTGGTGGACTTGCCCGGATACGGCTACGCCAAAGTGCCGGTCGCCAAGAAAAACGAGTGGCAGAAGGAGCTGGGGTTTTACCTCGACAAGCGCGAACCACTGGTCGGATTGGTGTTGTTGATGGACATTCGCCATCCACTGAAAGAGTTTGATGTCGCCATGCTGGACTGGGCAACACAAGCCAATATGCCTGTGCACGTGCTGCTGACTAAGGCCGACAAGCTAAAGCGTGGCCCTGCCCAGGCAGCTCTGCTACAAGTCAAAAAAGCGCTCAAGACCTACAACACCCCCATGTCGGCACAGACCTTCTCGTCACACAATGGTGAAGGCTTGAAACTGTTGCAGCAAAAGCTCGACAGCTGGTTTCTTGCAGAGCAGCAAGACGACGACTATATACCGCCCTTGCCGGATCACCTGCTTGATTAATCGAGCAGCTAGCGCCCTATAGAGCCGATCAGCAAAAACAATCTATTTTAGTCATTTGCGGCCACCCGTCGATGGCGGTTGGCTATAGTGAAATTAGTGGCGAACGCTGCCACTGAAAAGCTGTTTTCTCTCTTGGTTCCATTAGTTGTTCTTCCTTCGGTCTTCCCCAATGACCTGAAGTTAACCCGTCCGCTCCCCCAATGGCGGCCGGGTCTTTTTTATGCCTGCAATCTGCCTAACCGACAAATCTTAGCGTGCAAAACCAACAATTAGTGGGCCTGCTGCCAGTTATCGCCAATGCCTGCTTCTACCTGCAGTGGCACCCTCAGCTCAGCGGCAGACTGCATTTGCTGCTTCAGAGCCTCAGCCAAAGCGTCCGCCTGATCAGCCTTCACTTCGAGTATCAATTCATCGTGCACCTGCATGATTAAGCGAGCATCAAAACCTGAGTCTGGCAACCACTGGTGCACCGCCACCATGGCACGTTTGATAATGTCGGCAGCACTGCCCTGCATAGGAGCGTTAATGGCGGTGCGCTCAGCATGTTGGCGACGACCGACATTGCGCGAACGAATATCTGGCAAGTACAAACGGCGGCCAAAAATGGTTTCAACATAGCCCTGCTCTTTGGCCTGCTCACGGGTACTGTCCATGTAGTGGCGCACACCCGGGTAACGCTCAAAGTAGAGGTCAACATATTGCTGCGCTTCGCTGCGGCTAATGCCCAGCTGGCGCGCCAAACCAAAGGCCGACATGCCATAGATCAATCCAAAGTTGATGGCCTTGGCGCTGCGGCGCTGGTTATCGCTGACCTCATCTTCCGTTACTTCAAACACCTCGGCAGCGGTGGCACGGTGAACATCCCGTCCTTCGGCAAAGGCGTTGAGCAAGCCCTCATCGCCCGATAAATGCGCCATGATGCGCAGCTCGATCTGACTGTAATCCGCTGCCACCAGCTTGTAGCCTGGGGGGGCGATAAAGGCCTGGCGAATGCGGCGACCTTCATCCGAGCGAATAGGAATATTCTGTAAGTTGGGATCACTGGACGACAAACGCCCCGTCGCCGCGACCGCCTGATGGTAAGAGGTATGCACACGATTGCTGTCACCATGGGTCATGCTGGGCAGCTTATCTGTGTAAGTGCTCTTTAGCTTGGCCAGACCACGATGCTGCATAATCAAACGCGGTAATTCGTACTCTTCTGCCAACTGCACCAGCACCTCTTCTGCCGTTGACGGTGCGCCTTTGGGGGTTTTTTTCACCACCGGCAACTCTTGTTTCTCAAACAGGATGGTGGCGAGCTGTTTGGGTGAGCTGAGGTTAAACACCTCACCGGCTTCGTTGTGAGCTTGCTGCTCCAGTTCAACTAAGCGCTGTTCGATGCTCTGACTTTGCTGAAATAGCAGCTCAGGATCAATCAAGGCGCCGGTTTCTTCCATGTCACACAAAACCGGCATTACCGGCATTTCGATGTCGGTAAACACCTGCTGGAGTGTTGGCTGTTGCTCTAACTTGCTCCACAGCAGTTGGTGTAAACGCAAGGTAATATCAGCATCTTCGGCGGCATAAGGGCCCGCTTGCTCGATCTCGACCTGATTGAAGGTTTTTTGCTTGGCACCTTTACCGGCCACATCTTCAAAACTGATGCAGCTATGGCCCAAATATTTCAGTGCCAAGCTGTCCATATCATGACGGGTCGCGACTGAGTCGAGCACATAAGATTCCAGCTGAGTATCAAACGCCACACCGCGTAACTGAATGCCATGGTTAGCCAATACATGCATATCGTATTTCATATGCTGGCCGACCTTCTTACAGTCGTCGTTTTCCAGCAGTGGTTTTAACTGAGCTAACACGGCGTCGCGATCGAGCTGCTCGGGGGCGCCTTCATAATCGTGAGCCAGCGGCACATAAGCCGCTTTGCCAGGCTCAACGGCAAACGACACACCGACAATGCTGGCTTGCTTGTAATTCAGTGAGGTGGTTTCGGTATCGAAGGCAAACAACTCAGCGGCGTTCAAACGCTGCAACCAAGCATCCAGCTCTGCCTGGCTAAAGATGATGTCGTATTGGGTTTCAATAGCAGCGGGGGCTGCGTCTTCTTCGCCAGCATTGGTTGCGCCTTCTTGAGAGCTCAGCTCAGCAATCCAGGCTTTAAACTCTAATTGCTTGAACCAGTCCAATAGCGCTGCTTCGTCCTGGGGCTGATTGCACAGCTCAGTCAGACTGTGCTGCAGCTCCACATCGCACTTGATGGTGGCCAACTCTTTCGATAAAAACGCCTGCTCTTTGTGCTCTTCGAGTTTAGGCGCCAGGGTTTTGGCCCCGCGAAAATCGAGGGTTTTGACCTCATCTAAGCGCTCATAAACTGACTCCAAACTGCCCAAGCCGGCAATGAGGCCAACCGCAGTTTTCTCACCGACTTTGGGCACGCCGGGAATGTTATCGACCTTGTCGCCCATCAGCGCCAAGTAGTCGACGATATGCTCGGGCGGTATACCAAACTTCTGTTTGACGCCGTCGACGTCCATAAAGGTGTCGGTCATGGTGTTGATCAGAGCAACATGCTCATTCACCAGCTGCGCCATGTCTTTATCGCCGGTGGAGATAATCACATCTTGCTGGTGCTCTAACGCTTGGCTAGCCAGGGTGCCAATAACATCGTCGGCTTCGACCCCTTCTTCAATCAACAGCGGCAAACCCATAGCGCGGATAATGGCGTGAATGGGTTCAATCTGTTCACGCAGCTCTTCCGGCATTGGCGGACGATGAGCCTTGTATTCTGGGTAGATATCACTGCGGAAGGTTTTACCTTTAGCGTCAAACACCACCACCAATTGGGCGCCAGGATAGTCCTTTTGCAGGCGCTTAATCATACTGATCACGCCCTTAACGGCATTGGTATGCAGTCCAGTAGAGTTGGTCAGCAATGGAATGGCGTGAAAGGCCCGAAACAAATAGGAAGAGCCATCAACAAGAATCACGGGATGCGACATGGAAGCGTTAGTCCTTGCGGCGAAAACTGGGGTTCAGCAGCGTTACGTCGTACAATGCGTTACATGTACCAAGTCTGCTTAATATGAGGCGCAGTCTATCATGAAGCACTTAATTCGTCTGATTACCCTGGCTGCGCTGCTGCCATTGACGGCCATAGCCGCCCCTGGTGATGAGACCGTCACCATTCGCAATGACGGCGATAAAACCTTTTACGAATACCGCATCAATGGCGAGATCACTGAAATCAAGGTCGTTCCCAAAGTAGGTAAACCCTATTATCTGGTGCCCGATCAAAACGTCGATGGCGATTATGTGCGCCGCGACAATCCTAATATTCAGGCGCCCAAGTGGGTCATCTTTCGCTGGTAAATCCGCCAGTGATGTCCTTGTTTAACGGCAGATAAGAGCAGTTATGTCGGTTTATACCAGCTTAAGCCAAGCAGATATCGAAACCCTGCTGGCGCAGTTCGATCTGGGTTCTTTGGTGTCCTATAAGGGCATTGAAGCCGGAATTGAAAACACCAATTATTTTGTCACCACACAGCAGCAAGCCTGTGTACTGACCATCTTTGAGCATCACGATAGCGATGAAGTCGAAGACTTTATTCGCTTCGCGGTGCATTTAGGTGAAAAAGGGTTATTGGTGCCAGCCCCCATTGCCGACCGCCAGGGCCAATGGCTGCACCAGCTGCATGGCAAACCAGCTATTTTGTGCCCGTTACTGCACGGCCATCATATAACTCAGCCCAATGCCCAGCACTGCCACGCCATCGGTGTCACTTTGGCGCAGTTGCATTTGGCTGCAGACGATTTAGCGGTCGAGCGTCCCGATCCGCGCGGTTTCGAATGGTGGCAAGCCAATCATGCCAGCTTAGGTCAGCACTTATCAGAGCCAGAGCAACAACTGTTGGCCGATGAAGTGGCTTACCAACAGCAGCAGCAACCGCTGTGGCAATCCCTACCGCATGGCTGGATTCACGGCGATATGTTTCATGACAACGCCTTGTTTGTCGACACCGATCAGGGGCCGCAAGTCGGCGCTATTTTGGACCTGTATAACGGCTGTCAGAATGCCTGGTTATACGACCTCGCCATTGTGGCCAACGACTGGTGCAGTGATGTTCGTGGTCAATGGTTTGATGGTTTGGTCGAAGCGCTGCATGCCGGCTATCAGTCGGTACGTCCGTTCACTGCTGAAGAGCAGCAAGCTTGGCCTTTGGTGTTACGCGGCGCGGCGTTGCGCTTCTGGCTCAGCCGCCTGCTAACGCAACAGCATCAACAACAGCAGCAAGGCGAATTGGCGTTGCAAAAAGACCCGGCTGAGCTGCGTGATAAATTATTGGCGCGGCGTCAGCTGAGCGCCTGAACGCCCAACAAATAGGCTTCCAGTTCCAGCTGAGTCCAAATGCCCTGAGCGCAATACCATAGCGCGGCAATAAATTGCAGCTGCGCCAGGGCAAACTGCCAAGCATCGTCATCCGTTGCGCCATAGGCCTTTAACAAACATTGTACCTGCGCATCAGTTAAATTGGCGTCCTGCACCAAGGCCGCCAGATCCCAGTAGGGGTGGCCAAGCCCGGCATATTCCCAATCCAACAAGCGCCAGCCATCGCCGGTTTGCAACCAGTTGCCTAAGGTGGGATCGAGGTGGCAAATGCAGCGCTCAGCCGACGGCCAGCCTTGCAGCTGACGACGCAAATCGGCCACCAGCTCGCGCAGCTTAGCTGCCGGCAAACGCTGCGAGCAAATACGTCGCCAATACAAATCACCCTTGGCAATTAGATCGACTTCCGGCACCGAAGACACCTGCAGCTTGTGTACCCGCTTGAGCACATCCGCCATTTGCGGCAGCACGATTTCGTCTAACTGCTCTTCTTGCAGCAACCAGCCACGCACATAGTCTCGAATCCAATAGTGGTCATCACGGCTGCGAAAGCGCACTGGCGGCACTAAGCCGTCGACGGCTGCAGCCTGATGGATGCGATATTCCACCTCACGATCAATGCCCAGCTGGGCACTATTGCCTGCCTCCATGCGCAATACGTAGCGTGCAGGTGGAATATCCAGCAACAGGCACTGGTTGGTCAGGCCGCCGGGCAGCGCTTGGGCGGCTCTCGGTGGCTGACCAAAACCCCACTGCGGCCACTGATCTAGCAGCGCCAACATCAGGCCGCCACCATCTCAGCTTGCTGTTGATAGTCACGGCGCCACATAAACCAGCCAATCACCGCCAGCAGCAGATACACCGCCATCAACACGGCAGTTAAGTAGAGCTCGCGATCCAGATACAGCACGATGGCACAACTGTTAAATACCTGCCAATAGAGCCAGTTTTCCAGCACTTTACGAGCCACCATAAAGGTGGTGATAACACTGCCCCAAGTAGTGAAAGAATCTAGATAAGGCAACGCCGCATCGGTGTTTTGCTCCAGCAAATAACCGCTGATCGCCGTTAGTGTCAGCACCAGAGCAATGACGCTCATGTGCTTTGGCCAAGTCCAACTCACCACAGGCCTAGTTTCTGCAGCGGATGTTGCGCCGCTACGCCACGCCCACCAGCCATAAATCGCCATTACCAGGTAATAAACATTCAACGCTGATTCCATCACTAGGCTGACATCCCAGAACAGCCAGCTAAAAATAGCGGTGCTGCCAAAGGCTGCGTACCAGCACCAGTTACTCTGGCGCATGGCTAACACTAAATAGGCTATGCCCAGCGCCACAGCGACCACTTCCCAAGGACTCATGGCAGCAGCAGCGCTAATCACACCTTGCCAGATCGACTCCATATCCATTTCCTTAACCGTGAGGCTTAGTGGCCGGATCGAGGTTGGCGCCGATAAACTTGCACACAAAGACCGACTTGCCGAACTCCTGCCAGCTACGCTGCATTTCTTCTTTCAGCGTATCCATCACCAGTTCGTGTTCACCAAAGACTTGGGTACTCATGGTATTGGTAAGCACAATGAGACCCTCAATGGCATTGAGGCGATCGATAAAAGCTTTGATCGCCGGGATATAGTCATCAGCCAAAGGATAGTTGCTAATTTCTACCGAGATTTGCATGTCTGATTCCCATTAAAAGGTGTATTTCGCTTCAACCATCAGCAGCCGCGGCTGACCCAGCTGCACGTAACGACTGCTGGCGTAACCATCGCGAGGGTCATTGCCAAAGCCGCCAAAACCGCGGGTTTCAACATCGGTATTGGTGAGGTTGCGGGCTGCCAACGCCAACTGTGCCTGTTGCCATTGATAGCTCAAACGCGCGTGCCACAACACATAAGACTTAGAACGTTCATCGTGGCTATCAGAAAAGTAGAACTCGTCTTTGGCTTCGCTTTCCAGCTGCAGTGCTAGTGCGGATGTGAAACGATAGTTCAGTGCTGCCGCCACCGTGTACTCAGGCGCATGAGCCTGGCTACGACCATCCTTGCTAAATTCACCGGCCTCGGTCTGGTAGCGGTAGTCAACAAACTCAGTATCCAGATAGCCCGCACTCAGTGCCAGATCGAGCTGCTCACTGGCACGCCAGCTGGCTTCCAACTCTAAGCCGCGGTTACGACCCTCGGCAGCATTGGCCAGATAATCCTGGAACGTCAGCGAATTATCGGCATTCTGAATGGCGTAGGAGCTTTTAACTTGCTGATCACGGCGCTGAATGTAGAAAGCGGCAACACGGGTGGTCAGGCGATCGTTTAGCAAGCTCGATTTTAGTCCGAGCTCAGTGGTGAAGTTGATTTCAGTATTGAAGGTGCGATTGTCTTCACTGATATCCGGATCACTGTTTACGCCGCCCGCTTTGTACCCTCGAGCGAGAGAAACATAACCCAAATGCTGGGGCGATAGCAGCATATCCAAGGTGATTTTACCGCCCCACAGTGTTTCGCTTTCGTCTGCCGTTACGGCGGCACTGTCATCAAACTCATTGCGCCAGCGCTCGCCACGCAGCCCCCAGGTCAGACTCAGTGTCGGACTAAAGACGGTAGTCGCTTCGCCATACAAAGAACTAGAGCTGACATCCAGATCACTCTTATAAGGGCCAGCATTGTAGGTGTAATTACGCTGCAGCGATTCATCGCGGTTCATCTGATAAAAGCCCACCACCCAGTCGGTAGTGTCGGCAAAAATTCGTCCATCAGCGGCCGACAGCAGGCGCACGTCGATGCTGCGGCGATGGTAATCGCGCAAGTATTCATCAAATGAGCTGTAGCCATCTGGGTGAATACCAGCAAATGCCCAGTCCTCGTCGTAACTGTATTCGCTGTCACTACGACTGCGGTTCAGTACAGCTTCGAGTCGCACTGCAGAGTTCAGCTGACGTTGGTAGCCCACAGCCACCGCATGTGTACGCTGTGCATCTTTGCCAGGTTCATCAGATAAAGTTGTGCGGTCATTATCGTAGTTAAAGGCGTCGTAGCCGTTATCAATATTGGCGTACAAGTAAGTTAAACGTAACTGGCTGGCATCATCTGGCTGTATTGCCAGCTTCAACCGTAACAGCTTTTCGTCGATGTTTTGGGTGTCGTCACGCTGCAGGTATTCATTGTCGCTGTAACCGTCCGATTGCATCAGTTTGACCGCTATGCGCGCCTGACTCATGTCATTCAAAGATCCACCCACTGCCCCTTCGATACTTTGGCTGGCATAGTTACCAACACTGGTTTTGGCGTAGCCTTGACTCTCTGTACTCGGATCGCGGCTGGTGATATTGATTAAACCGGCCAGTGCATTGGCGCCAAAACGTGTGCCTTGCGGACCACGCAAGATTTCCACTTGCTGCACATCAAACAAGCTGGCGGCTGCACCCAGGCCCGTCATATCGATATCATCGATGACTAAGCCAACTGACGGATTCACCGGGTCAACGAACTGGCTACGCTCACCAATACCACGAATCTGAAAAAAACGTCCGCGTGAGGCACCGGCCGCGAAGTTCACGTTCGGCGCCAGCGACAGCACCGACTCCAAATGTTGTGCCGAACGCTGCTCTATTTGTTCTGACGTCACCACAGTCACGGCTTCAGGCAGTTGCTGCACATCACTTTGGCGAAAATCGGCATTGACCCGTACGGTATCCAACACCGGCTCATCGGCCATTACGGTCAGCGGTAGGCACACGGCCAGGGGCAGTAATCGGGAGGGGGCGAACATAAGTTTTTGGATTCCTCAGACAGCTCGCCGAGCAATGCGGCGACAAAACAAAGAAACCCGGTTGAGCGTAGGTCGGAGCACAGCTCTGACTATTGCGATGCGGCGTACGCCACAGCCCATTCCTACGCCGGTATTAACCGGATCAGGTTCCAGGGTTTGCTGCCAACAGCATCTCAGGCGCTAAGCCACCCCTTGGGAGGCGCACATTGTATGTCGTGACTTGGGCGGGTTTAAAGGACAAATCCAGCTCACATGCAAGTAATTCGCTTTTATACCTGCCGCACAAGCAGCTATTTGTAGGGCTTGTGGCGTTAAAAGCGCTGCAAAGCAGCTTTGGGTCGTTGAATCACCAGTGCTGATAGCAGTGCATCGTCATACTGGTGTTGCTGCAGCTCTAGATTATTCAGTGGCTCAACCCGCAGTACATCGGTCAGATCATACAATCGTGCTTGATGATCGCCCTGCTGTTCATCGGACACCAGTTCACCAGCACGATAACTTTGCTCGCGGCGCTGCCACTGGTACTCATCCAGCACTTGCAAACGCTGCAGCAGGCCTTGCTGGTAGTCAGCTTCAACCACCCGCTCACTTTGCTCTGACAAACTGATATAGCGATAGCTCTGACTGCCAAAGTCTGGCGCTTTTAGACCATCGATCGGTTGGTAATAACTGGCATCCAACTGGTAACGCTGAGTTTGCCGCAGTTTAAGTTGCGAGCCTTGCTCGCGTACCTCAGTCAGTTGCTGCAGTTGTAATCGGGTCGAGACTTTTTCGTGGCCCTTACTGGGATCAGGATTCGGCTTTTCAATCACCGATTGATACTGCAGCGAAAAGTCCGCCACACCCGTCATTAATTGCTGTGCAGCCCCGGTGAGTGCCATTGACGACGGCTGGGACAGAGCATCAGTGTCCGCTTGCTGCAACATCGAAAAAGACTGACTGATCATGTCGCGCACCGCGTCGCTGACTTTGCCTTGGCGTAAGCCAGATTCAATCAAGGCCAAATACTGTTGCAGGCTGGATTCGCGCTGCTCTGCCTGTAACGCACCGCCCCAGCTATTAACGGCGACGCTTAGATCCAGCCGATGGCCATTCCAGTCTAGGTCAAGCTGACGTTGATGTTCATCTTGCTGGTAATCAACCGTTAAGCGCTGGCCGTTGTCGTTGCGCAGTTCGAACCGTAGTGAGTCAATGTCGGTCAGCTCAGTTAAGCCCAGACTGGCGATATCCAAACGCCCCTGCTCAAGCTGTTTAGCTACCCCCTCAAGACGTTCGATAAAATCACTGAGCTGCTGTTGCTCACGGTCGGACAAAGGCGCTGATATTTGGCTATCCATGCTGCTACGTTGTACCGACACACCATGCGTCTGGCCCTGAATCTGCGCTGTCATTAGGCCAGTTTCATTACGCCACTGCAGCGTTACCTTACGACCTGAGCTTAGTGTGATAGTCATATCAAGGCTATGCTGTGAGCGTAATTGCCACGACGAGGGCTCAATAGCACCGTCCGCTTCACCCAACATGGAGTGATACTGATAACGACTGACTTCACTCTGGTGCCGACCGGGCCCGGCCTGCACCGCAGCAGCCCAAGACTCGGACAACCGTGGTAAATGTGACCGTGCTGCTGCTAGCTGATCGTCTCCATCGATGCGATGCTGCCACTGAACATAACGTACGGGGGCTTCCAGCACCGGTTCCTCAATCGATGCGACGGGCAAGCTCTGCGTTGTATTGACACCGCGAATATTCTGCTCACCCATGAAGTCTAGGGACTTGGGCAGCGGCGTGGGCAAATAATGGGCATTACTGAGCTTCATGGGTGTATCCATACGCGGCCTCTAGCTCATAACAGCGTGATCGAAATAGTGTTAACAGGTCCTAAGCCATAGTTTGGTTAACGGCTTTCTGCTGCGAATCTTAAATCGCACACTTCCTGACACACTGTGCTATTGATTTTGTCGCAAAAAACACAATATTGGCGCTATAAACACGACAATCGTGATCATGATGGGAGGACGCACCTATGCTGCGTATTTTGTTATTCCTGGCGACCAACCTCGCCGTAGTGGCAGTAGCCAGCGTTACGCTGTCGCTGCTGGGTGTGAACAGCTACTTTGAGCAATCTGGTAGCGGCCTGAACCTTGCCAACCTGATGGTCTTCTGTCTGGTGTTCGGCATGGTCGGCTCTTTTATTTCATTGCTGCTGTCAAAGTGGATGGCCAAACGTTCGATGGGCGTGCAAATCATCGATCAAGCCCAAAATGGCGGCGAGCAGTGGCTGCTGAGCACGGTAAAAGAATTGGCCGACAAAGCCGGCATCGGTATGCCAGAAGTGGGCATCTTCCACTCCGATGCCCCCAACGCCTTTGCCACCGGCTGGAATAAAAATGATGCTTTGGTGGCCGTTTCTACTGGCCTGCTACAACGCATGGATAAAGAACAGGTAAAAGCGGTTCTAGGCCACGAAATTGGCCATGTTGCCAACGGTGATATGGTCACTCTGGCGCTGATTCAGGGAGTAGTAAACGCTTTTGTGATGTTCTTTGCCCGTATTATCGGTAACTTCGTTGACCGGGCGGTTTTCAAAAACGAAGACGGTCCAGGCATTGCTTACTTTGTCACTACGATAGTGGCTGAGATTATTCTTGGAATTCTGGCATCAACCATCGTTGCCTGGTTTAGCCGTCGTCGCGAATATCGTGCCGACCAAGCAGGCGCCGAGCTGGTCAACCCGGCAGCCATGATCAGTGCCTTGGCGGCACTGCAGCAAACCTACGAGCAACCATCGGACTTAAGTGGAGAGCTGGTGGCCTTTGGTATTCGTGGCGAAGGCAAGCTGTCAGCCCTGTTTGCCAGCCATCCGCCGCTGGACCAGCGCATCAACGCCTTGCGTCAGCGCTACTCAGCCTAAAGAAAAAGCCGCATTAGCGGCTTTTTTTATGCCGGCAAATGATAGCCTTCCGCCAGGTGCTTATCCTTTAAACGCACATAGTTGCCGGCACCATAGGTAAAGAAGCTGCGCTCTTTGTCTGTGATGGCTCGGGCCTTTTTGGCCGGGCTGCCAACATACAAATAGCCGCTTTCTAGTACCTTGCCTGGCGTCACCACCGCCCCCGCTGCAACGATGACCTCATCTTCAACCACGGCACCATCCATAATCATCGACTTCATGCCAATCAAGACGCGATTGCCAATCTGACAACCGTGCAGCATGGCCTGATGGCCAATGGTGACATCGTCACCAATTTCTAGCGGGTAACCGCCCGGGTTGTAGTCACTGGCGTGAGTAATGTGCAATACCGCGCCATCTTGAACACTGCTGCGAGCGCCAATGCGAATACGGTGCATATCGCCGCGAATCACGGCCAGCGGCCACACCGAACTATCATCTCCCAGGGTGACATCACCGATTACGACGGCGCTGCGATCGACAAATACGCGCTGCCCGAGTTGCGGCGCCATGCCCTGATAACTGCGAATATCCGCCATCTCATTGCCTCTCATTTGAATTTTGGCTATTTGACCCAATAACAAAGGAAATGCCAAATTTCATGGACCACGACATGACCAACCCTTTGTTGCAACGTCACACCCTGCCGCCTTTCAGCGCCATTCGCCCAGAGCATATTCAACCGGCGATCGAACAGCTGCTAGATAACAACCGCCAGCGTATTCAAGCCTTGCTCGACAGTCAGCCGGAACCGAGCTGGGACAACCTGATAGCACCGTTAGAGCAGTGGGATGACGAGCTGGCTCAGGCTTGGTCACCGGTCGGTCATTTAAATGGAACCATGAATTCAGACGAGTTGCGCGATGCTTATAACGCCTGCTTACCGCTGCTAAGCCAATACAGCACGGAAATGGGACAAAACCGGGCTTTGTTCGATGCTTATATGGCCGTGCGTGACTCATCCGACTTTGATCAGCTGAGCCAGGCACAGCAAACCGCCATCGAACATGCGCTGCGCGATTTCCGCCTGGCCGGTGTCGATTTGGACGACGATAAAAAACGTCGTTTTGGCGAAATCAAACAGCGACTGTCCGAGCTGACCAGCAAGTTTGGAGAAAACGTGCTAGATGCCACCCATGCCTGGAGCCATCACGTTAGTGATGAAAGCCAGCTATCCGGCTTGCCTGATAGTGCCAAAGGCCTGCTGGCACAGTTAGCTCAGCAAAAAGGCCTGGATGGCTGGCTCATCACCCTCGATTACCCAGCTTATATGCCGGTCATGAGCTACGCCGATAACCGTCAGTTACGCGAGCAGGTGTACACCGCCTTTGTTACCCGCGCCTCTGACCAGGGTCCAAACGCCGGCGAGTTCGACAACAGTGAAGTGATGAGCGAAATTCTGGCGTTGCGCTTTGAACTGGCGCAGCTGCTGGGCTTTGACAGTTATGCTGAATATTCCGTTGCCACCAAAATGGCCGGCAACGCCGATGAGGTCATGGACTTCCTGAATGATCTGGCAACACGCAGCAAGCCCCAGGCGCAGCGTGAATTCGATGAGCTGCAGCAGTTTGCCGCCGACGAATTAGCCTTGCCAGCGCTGCAGCCCTGGGATGTTACCTATGCGGCAGAAAAGCTGCGCCAAGCACGCTACGCCCTGTCGCAAGAAGATATCCGCCCCTATTTGCCCGTTGATCGTACTATTTCCGGCATGTTTGAAGTGGTATCCCGTCTGTTTGGCGTTAGCTTTGAAGAGCAATCTGAATTCGACAGCTATCACCCTGACGTACGCTTCTTCCATGTATTAAAAGACGGCCAGCAAATCGCTGCCTTCTATCTTGACCTGTATGCCCGTGAGAAAAAACGCGGTGGCGCCTGGATGGATGATTGCCGCATTCGTCGCCAGACCGTCGATGGTCTGCAGCTACCTGTGGCGTATCTGGTGTGCAATTTCAGCCCTGCAGTGGGCGATACACCGGCGCTTTTAACTCACGATGAGCTGACCACGCTATTCCACGAATTCGGTCACGGTATTCACCATATGCTGACTCAGGTTGATGTTGCCGCTGTTAGTGGCATCAATGGCGTCGCCTGGGACGCAGTAGAGCTGCCTAGCCAGTTCCTGGAGAACTGGTGTTACGAGCCTGAAGCACTGGCCTTTATCAGCGGCCATTACCAATCCGGTGAGCCATTGCCACAGGAATTATTAGACAAGTTACTGGCAGCCAAAAACTTCCAAAGCGGCATGATGATGATGCGTCAGCTGGAATTTTCGTTGTTTGATTTCCGCTTGCACCATGAGTATCGCGATGACAATCAGGTCGATATCGATGCTTTATTGCAACAAGTCCGCCAGCAGGTTTCAGTGGTACCGGTAGCCGAGTTCAACCGCTTCCAGCATGGCTTCAGCCATATTTTTGCCGGCGGCTACGCCGCTGGCTACTACTCCTATAAGTGGGCAGAAGTGCTCAGTGCCGATGCTTATTCGCGTTTCGAAGAAGATGGCATTTTCAATGCTGATACCGGTGCCTTATTCCGCGATACCGTATTGGCCAACGGCGGTAGCCGCTCAGCGGCAGAGTTGTTTGCTGCCTTCCGTGGTCGCAAACCATCGGTGGAACCTCTGCTGCGCCACAGCGGTATCGATGCCAAGGATGCTGCCTGATGAAGCGCCGCTTTATTGCCGGCGCTGTATGCCCCAAATGTGCGGCCATGGATCGGGTGGTTATGTTCCGCAACGACAACGGTGACGAAGTGCGTGAATGCGTTAGCTGTGGCTTTAGTCAGACCAGCGCCGAGCAGCAGCAGTTGGATGCCCAAGCCAGCGAACTGGCGACTCGGGTTACTCCTGTGGGTAAGGCTGTGTTAGACGAGGATGAGCAACCGTTGCGCATACTGAGCAACCCAACGGACAAGAGTTAACGCTTATCAACTGCGATTTTGGTTATCAGGCCAATAGATTTTTATAATTGAATGGCCTTTCAATCGTCAGTACACTGAAAGCATTAGTTCATTCAGCACCCGAACTGAAAACCCTGACGGCACGGAGGTCGTCAGGGTTTTTTATTAGCTGTTGGCAAGCAATTTGTCTGCAAGGTACACTGCCGCCCCGAAAACATTTATGCATAGGGAGTTGCTGTGTTATCAACGGCCCATATCCGGCGGTCATCCTCCGCTGGTCCTTCACCCCTGTCGGCGATTAAACAATCAGCCCAACGTGTTGTTGCTATCAGCAGCCTGTGCTTATTGGCCAGTGGCTGTGCAACCTATGGCAAGGGGGTTGAAAAGGCTTTGACGGAAGTTGAACAAGGACAGTTTGTTGCTGCCGAACAAAGCTTTAAAAAGTCTCTCGATGCCGAGGGCAACGACCGCCTGCTCTATCACTTGGAGCTGGGTGTGGTTAAGCATTTGCAAAATGATTTTGCTGCCAGTAACGCGTTGCTAGAACAAGCCGAGCGCATTGCCGAGCAGCTAGAAACCACCAGTGTCACTGAAACCATGGCGGTGATGATGTCGAATCCACGCCAGGGCGCTTACCCTGGTGCCGACTTCGAAAAAGTTTTCATCAATTACTACAAAGCGTTGAACTATTTTGGTCTGGCTCAGCAAGCCAGCAGTCGCAGTGACTACTTAAGCGCTTTAGAAGGCGCCCGCATTGAATCTCGCCGCCTTATCATCCGTCTGAACGATCTTAACAGCCGCAAGGGGACGTATGCGGAGCAAGCGGAAAAAGATGCGCAGCTATTCAATACGATCCTGAAAATCTTTGAAAAGCTGCAAGGCAACCTGGTTGATATGGACCAGCTGCAATACCGTGATGATGCCATGGCCCATTACCTCACTGGCATTAGCTTTGAGATGAATGGCGAATACGACAACGCTCGCATTAGCTATCAAAAAGCGGCGACCAGTTACGAAGACGGCTTCGTCAAACAGTTCCGCCTCGATGAATCAATGACGGAGCAGGCCTGGTTTGATGCCATTCGCATGATGCATAAAGATGGCATGAAGACTCAGGCTCGTCGTTATGAGCGTGAAAAGCTGACTAAACCGAGACAGCAGGAACTCAAGCAATGGCTGAGTAAAGATTACGCACAGCTGATCGTTCTGGAACACAAAGGTCTGGCACCGCAGCGGCGTGAGATGAACCTCAACCTGTCGGTCAATCCAACACTGAAGGCGCTGGAACTAACACCCTATGCCTTTTCGACCGACCGCTATCAGCTAGCTTGGTTTTACCTGCTCTACGCCGACAAAAACTTCGTCGATGCTCTCGCCAATTACTTGGATGCCATTGAAGTCGGCATTGTCCTGAATAGCTTCACCAAGACTCAAAGCCTTGGTCCTTTGTGGGACACAGCCGTTGATTTAGGGCTGATTAAAGCGATTGGCAGCTCAATGCGGGTTACTGTGCCCTATTACCGCCCAGCGAAGCCTTTAGGTAGCTCGATTTTGACAGTGAATGACAGCCAGCTGCCGATGATTAAAGCATCCAATCCGGCACAAATGGGTATTCAGGAACAGATGACTCGCTCCTCGACCGATATTCAACTGGCACTGGCAAGAACGTCGTTAAAGGCGCTAACGGCGCAAACCGTTGCCGGTGGCAATGGCTTATTGGGCGTGGTCGGAAAGCTAACTGCACAGCTGACCGATGCAGCGGAAACCCGCAATTGGCTGCTACTGCCACAGGACATCCGCATCCGCCGTACCTTGCTGGAGCCGGGTCAACATCAGCTTGAATTGAATTCACAGTTGCACGGCAAGCAACAGCATCGCAGTAGCATTACTATGGACGTGAAAGCTGGAGACATTCGTCTTTGGCGAGTGCGTTCACTGCCAAACCCAACCACAGGTGCCGTCACTCCGGCCACTGAACCTGCATTACAGACCGCAGAAAATTAAGGAAGACTTGTTATGCCAATTACTCTGACTCGCCTGACTTCAATCACTTTGTTGGGCGCAGCCCTGGCAGTGAGCAGTGGCTGTGCCACCAAAGTATCGCGTGTTGACCCGGGCCAGGAAATCGCTTTGTCTGACCGTTGGAATGCAAAAGACTCTGAGCTGGTCGCCAATGAGATGATTGACGATATGCTGTCGTTCCCTTGGGCGCGTGATTTTTCACAAAACAACAACCGTCGTCCAACCATCATTATCTCGCGCATTTCTAACAAGTCCCATGAGCACATCGCCGTTGATACCTTCGTTAACGATGTGAAGCGCGCCATTATTCGTTCTGGCCGTGCTGACTTTGTAACCGGTGGAGCCGAGCGTGATGCCATCCGTGCGGAACGTCAGGACCAGGAATTGAACTCTCGCAATGCCAAAGAGATGGGCATGGAAGATGCGTCTGATTTTGCCTTGTCCGGCAGCATCAATTCTATCGTTGATCAGGTCGGTAACGACCGCGTTACCTTCTATCAAGTGGATATGAAACTGATCGATATGCAATCCAACCGTGAGGTGTGGAATGGCCAGAAGAAGATTCAAAAGCTGCAAGAGAAAAACTCGTTTGGCTTCTAACCGCACGCTGGCCCTGGCATTGACCACGGGCCTGCTGTTGGTCGGCTGTACTTCACAGCCGAGTAACACCTCCAGCGGTGCCAATGACACCCCCTTGTGGGTTGAGCAAACACCGTCACGCAGCGGTTATGCGTACGGCGTTGGCAGCATGGAAGTGTATGGCAATCCAACCGATGCCTTGCAGCGCGCCGCCGACTTAGCGCGTGCCGATCTGGTCAGTCAGCTCAAAGTTACCATCAGCAGTGACTTTGAAAACCAGGTGACTGAGCGCAGCGGTACTGGCCGTGAAAGCGAGATTGAGCGGGTGGTTCGCCAACAGGTACGCAGTCAGGTCAAACCGGTCGAATTGGACGAAGTGCACATCAGCGAGCAATACACTGGCAGCTACAATGGCCGCCGCTATGCTTATGCACTGGCAGAGTTGGACCGTAGTGCCGCAGCACAACGTTTGCAGCGTCGAATAGGCGATGTAGAGCAACAGCTGAGCAGTATTGCGCAACAGCCGGTGAGTGGACCTCGGTTACAACAACTGCAGGCTTTGCTTCCGGCAATGCCGTTGTTTGAGCAACGTCAGCAGCTGTCCGAGCAACTGGCGTTTGTCGCCACCAGTCGTCGTAGTGAACCGCTACCGACCGAGCTACAACAGTTGCAGCAGCGCATCAGTCAATTGATTGGCCAGTTGCAAGTGGCGGTGGTAGTCAAAGACAGAGATGCACAAAAGCTGGAAACCGCCGTGATTGAAGCATTAACCCAGCAAGGGCTGCGTATTCAATCGCAAGGTGCCGACCTGACGTTTGAGCTGGAAGCAGATATCAGTGGCCGCTACCAAAACCAGTCCCATTATGTCTTCGCCGACTGTCGGGTGCGGATTATGGATGGCAATGGTCGGGTGTTATCTGTGTTTAGCGAGCGCGCTAAAGGTGTCTCTGGTTTATACGATATGGCCCAGCAAAGTGCTGCCAAACGTTTGGCCAAAGCCATGGGTACCGCATTTGCCAGTAGCTTGGTGAAATATCTCGACTAATTCGTCGCGTTAGCCCTAAAAAAACAGCTTGCTCCGGCAAGCTGTTTTTTTGATGCTGCATCAGGCTTATTTGCGAATGCCTTCTACGTGCAGTTCAATCTCCACCTCAGCAGAAGCCGGGCCGAGGTTATAAGTAATGTCGTAATCTGCTAGCTTAAGTGTGGTTTTACCCATAAAACCTGCACGGTAGCCTCCCCACGGGTCGTCGCCTTCGCCGATACGCTCAACGGGGAAACTAATATTTTTAGTCACGCCATTTAACGTGAAGTCACCGCTGATCATGCCCTTGCCGTCGCCAGTGCTTTTGAAGCCCGTGCTTTTAAACATGGCTTTAGGATGCTCATCCACGTTCAGGAAATCTTCGCTGCGCAGATGCTTATCACGCTCAGCATGATTGGAATCAACGCTGGCGGTATTAATGGTAACGTTAATAGACGACTTCTCTGGCGCTGCGGCATCGTATTCAAACTGGCCGTCAAACTCGTTAAAGCGCCCTAATAGCCAGCTATAGCCTAAGTGCTGAATACGAAACTGAATAAAAGCATGGGCACCTTTAGTATCAATATCGTAACTAGCTGCCTGAGCCGTTACAGACCCTAAAGCAGACAAACTGATACCTGCAGCGATCAGTAGTTTTTTCATTATTTACTCCTTATTTCTTTGCTTTAAACATGCGTTTTAATGTGTCGTCACCATCAATGACATGATGTTTGATGGCAGCCACCGCATGCACCGCAGCCACTGCGATGATGCTCCAGGCTAACCATTCGTGTACTTCGCCGGCCCAGTCTTCTTGGTTATCGCCGGTTACTGTGGCAGGTACAGAGAACCAACCGAAAACATCAATCTCGCGGCCATCGGCGGTCGATATCAAATAGCCACTAACAAACAAGGCCAGCATCAACAGATACAACAGCCAATGCGCTGCATGGGCAGACAATACCTGCCAGCGTTTAGAGGCAATGACCTCAGGTGTGGAATTACTCAGTCGCCACAGTACCCGTATCAGCCAGGTCACTGCCAGTAAGATACCGATGCTTTTGTGCCAATTCAGCGATTGCCGGTACCAGGGGTCGTAATAGGTCAGCTCGACCATATACAGGCCCAAGCCAAATAGCCCCAACAGCGCCAACGCCATCACCCAGTGCAATGCGATGGACACCCAACCATACCCATTGGGCGTATTTTTGAGCATAACGATTCTCGTTTTAGCTTGGTGATTTCATACCATAGCGGGACGGCAGTGTTTGAAAAAGAACAATTACGAGACAATAATTGTGCATATTTGCACAGAACTTATTCAATATGGGCGATGATTTTCGCTGGGATGATATCCGCATTGCATTGGCCGTGGCCGAGCTGGGTAGTTTGAGTCGCGCTGGCGAACAGCTGGGTATGAATCATTCCACCGTGCTAAGGCACATCAACCAGCTGGAAAGCAGCCTGAACCAAAACCTGTTTATCCGCCACCAGCGCGGCTACAAACTCACCGATGCAGGCCGCTACCTGCTGCAACATGGGCAGCCATTAGCCGCGTCGATGCAGCGATTGCACAGCAACTTAGCGGCACTGGACGCCAGTCCAGGCGGAACCTTGCGAATTTCCACCGCCACGGATTTTTCTCAATTCTTTGCGCCTTTACTGCGCGACTTCCGTCATCAACACCCAGAAATCCGGGTGCAAGTACTGGCCACGGATGAACACGTTAATCTCACCAATGGCGATGTTCACGTCGCAATTCGTATGGGCCCTCAGCCCCAGCAAGCCGATTTGATTGCCCGGCCGTTAACTCGGGTAGAAATTCATTTTTATGCTGCACCCAGCTATGCCCGTCGCTATGGTCTGCCCAGCTCATTGGATCAAGCAGCGCAGCACGCCTGGGTGTTGCCAACCGGTAGTAAGCGCCGCATTGCTGAAATACGAGCGGTGTTGCAACGCGTGCCTGAACACTGCATTGCCCTCAGCAGCAACAGTTTTAACGACATTTATTATGCCGTCAGAGAAGGCATGGGAATTGGCGGTTTTGGTTCTCTGCAACACCAGCAAGCGCAGAATGACGGGCTGCTGCCGGTACCGCTGGATATCCCGGCCAAGCCGGAACCTATGTGGTTTGTTTATCATCGGGAGCTAAAAAACAGCTCCCGGGTCAGGGCCTTGTTGGAGTTTTTACATCAACAGCTGGGCGATGGTTAAGCTGTACATCAATTCAGCATTGGGCTTGGCATGCCCATTTCAGCGCTCATGCAGGGCCAGGGCTGGGCGATACGCACAAGGTTGTTGTTTTCGCGACGCGATAGGTAAGCGCAAAAATCAGGATCCTGATAAGCGCGCTTAGGACTGAACACCTGTTGCACAGAATGCTCAACCAAACGCTCCAAACCTTCTACTAGAGATTCTTCAATCAAGGTATGAACAATGACATTGGCCAAGGTCATATCCTGCGGCACCATTGGCTGTCCGACACGGTGAATATAGGTCTCATTGACCTCTTCCAATAACCGGTGAACGAGATACGCCTGATGCAGTAGCGAGACAATTTGATCGCTTTCGGGCTGCTCAGGTTCAGGCTGAACAAAGGCCAGAGCAACTTCCATAACGGGCTGCACATAACGCCACAAACCCGCTTCGATAGCGGCATGCTGGAGATTCAACAGCATGCTGGGCACTTCACTGATATAGCGTAAAACAAAGTGATACAAGGTATCGCCGTTGCTGTCCCTGGATAAGTCTACCAGGCGTGAGATTTGCTGATGATGTAACTGTACTTGTTGGCGCAAAATCTGATGCTGATACTCGGCTGTTTTGGCAGCCTGAATACTATGCACAAGAGTGTCCAAATGGTCGTCGCGCATGGTGATTATTTCCCAGTGATTCCCTCCGATGGGGTTACACGTTAATCAGCTGCCGGCTCACATACAATAGTCAGAAGCGTTTTCGTTTAGACGGATTTAGTCTAAAAAAAATAAACATAATCAGGCGCTTACAAAGGGTCTGACGGCAAAGCCGGGAAGTATAGACCAGCTTTGCAAAAGCGCTAATGCGCTTCTCGAAAAGCCTGCGGATGGCGCATGATCTGCACTAACGGCCATATCATGAAGCTGCCGCGAGCCAGCAAAAAACCATAAAAGGCCCACCATAAACCGTCATTGCCAAAGGCCTGCAACCACCACCAGAGTGGCAAAAACACCATCATGGCTGACAGCACCATGGCATTGCGCATCGATGCTGTAGCACCCGCCCCGACCAGTACTCCATCCAGCCAATAACTGGCGCAGCCAGCCAGCGGCAGCCAGAACAAAAAGCCTTGATATTGCTGCAAACTATCCAGCAGTGCCGGATTGTCGGTGAGTTGCGCCAATAGCCAAGGGCCTGCCAGCCAGAACAGCCCGCAAAGGAATAATGCCAGTACCGCAGAGTTAATGCCGGTGGCCATCACCGCACGCCGTAACTGGGTCGGCTGGTTGCTGCCTAACGCTTGTCCGGTTAAGGACTCTGCGGCGTGAGCAAAACCGTCCAAGGCATTGGAAATTAACAGCAGCAATGTAATCAGCATGGCATTCGTAGCCAGAATTAACTCGCCCTGACGTGCTCCTTGAGCAGTAAAAAAGGCAAACACCGACAACAAACACAGGGTACGTAAAAAAAGGTGCTGATTAACCCGTAATGTCGCCGCCATAGAGGACAGCGTCGGCATCGCTCCCAATCCATGCAGACCCTGTCGTTGCGCCAGCCACACTCCCAACCCAGCGGCGCTGTAGTCAGCGATGGCCGTTGCCAGAGCAACGCCGTTACTGGTCATATCCAAAGCAAAAACAAAAACAACGTCCAACAGCGCATTGATACTATTGGCAGTGACCAGCATCAGCAGCGGCAAACGGGTTTTGCCCTGGCCAATAAACCATCCCATCAGGCTGTATTGCAGCAGCACAGCGGGCGTCGCCAGCAAACGAATATGCAGATACTGCAGGGCTTCTTGCTGCAGCGCCGAAGAGCCACCCATCAGCGGCAATAGCAGTGGCCATAACCACCAGGATAACAGCGCCACCGTTGGTGCTAACGGCACGATGAACCACAGCGCTCGCTGCAACACTTGAATCACTTGTTGCTGATCATTGCGACCGCTGGCCTGCACCACCAGCGCCGTGGTGCCCATGCGTAAAAACCCAAAGCTCCAGAACAACAAGGTAAATAACTGACTGCCAAGGGCCACGGCTGCAAGATGGCGAGCATCGTCCAGATGCCCTAACACCGCGGTATCGACTAAGCCCAGCAAAGGCACGGTAATGTTGCTCAGGATGATGGGCCAGGCCAGGGCCAGGATGCGACCTTGTGTCGCACGCCAGCTGTCGTTGACCTTCTCCGGCGATGCCGTCATGGTTGGTATACTCCCGCCCGAATGGACACAAATGAGGCGCTAATGCTACGTGTAACCTTGCTCGTTGTAACGCTATTCGCTGCTCTGCTGAGCGGTATCTTGACTGCCCCAAAATCTGGGCCAGCACAACTGATCCAACGCGATGGCTTGGTGCTGTTCCCGCAACCGCTGCCGGTATCGGATTTTCGCTTTATCGATGAAAACGGCCAGCCATTGGTACCTGCCGATTTATCAGGACGCTGGCAGCTGCTGTTTTTTGGCTACACCTACTGCCCAGACATCTGCCCGATGACACTGACCCATCTCAACCGCAGTTGGAAACAGCTCAGTGCCCGGCAGCAGCAACAATTGGGGGTGGTGATGGTATCGGTCGATCCGCAGCGTGACAGCGCCGAGTCGCTGTCGTCTTATATGGATTACTTCAATCCGGAATTTCGCGCCCTGACCGGAAATCCACAAGCCCTGCAGACCCTCGCCAGTGAGTTGCATGCTGTCTACAGTCGTGTCGACCGAGCAGATGGTCAGGCCTACCTGATGGACCACAGTGCCAACCTTGCGATTCTCGATCCACAAGGTCGTTACCGTGGTTATATTGCTCCGCCGCACGATCCGCAGCGACTGCTACCGCTGCTTAACTGGCTACTGGACGACGCAGCAAGCTAACGACAAACACGCTGGCTGCTGCCACGACCACTCCTGGGCCAGCCGGCGTATCCCAATAAAACGACGCCAACAGCCCAGCTATTACGGCAAACACCCCAATGACGATGGCCCCTAGAGCCATTTGCACCGGGGTGCTGGCCAGGCTGCGGGCGGTCGCTGCCGGTATGATCAGCAGTGCACTGACCAGTAGAATACCCACCACTTTCATGGCTAATGCCACCACCAAGGCCAATAGCACCACCAGTAATACGTTTAACCGTTGCACCGGATAGCCATCCATCGCAGCTAACTCGGCACTGACGGTCACCGCCACCAAACCGCGCCATTGCCAGGCCAGCAAAGCACACACCACTAGTGCAGCCAAAGCCATCCACAGCACATCACGCTGACCAACCGCCAGCAGATCACCAAATAAGTAGCCCATCATATCGACCCGAATCCCCTCGGCCAGGCTCAGTGCCACCATGCCTAACGCCAGGGTCGAATGTGACACTATGCCGAGCAAGGTATCAGAAGAGACGCGACTGCTGCGTTGCAGTGGCAATAACAGCAGCGCCAGCACCACACAGCCCAGTACTAGCGCCAACAGCGGATCAATGTCGGTCAGCACACCGAGCGTCACCCCCAACAAGGCGCCGTGAGCTAAGGTGTCGCCAAAAAACGCCATGCGTCGCCACACCACAAAACTGCCCAAAGGTCCTGCCATAATGGCCAATAAAATGCCGGCGGCCAGCGCCGCACTCCACCAAGGCAACGTCATGACTGCCCTCCATTCACCTGCACCGGTTCCACATGACCATCGAGACAGTGAGCATGGTCGTGATGGTGGGTATAGGGCGCCATAGTGGGCTGGCGACCGAATAAACTCAGATAAGCCGGATCGATAGACACCTGATCAGGATGGCCAGAGCAGCACACATGGCCATTCAGACAGACCACTTCATCCGTCGCCGCCATCACCAAATGCAAATCGTGGGACACCATCAAAACGGCACAGCCAAGCTCGTCGCGAAGGGTCGGTATCAGCTCATACAGCTCCATTTGGCCTTGCACATCCACCCCTTGCACCGGTTCATCCAGCACCAACAACTGTGGCTGATTGAGCAATGCACGTGCTAGCAGCACACGTTGCCACTCACCTCCAGAAAGGCGGTGCACAGACTGACGCTGCAACTGTTCAATGCCCAGCCGCTGCAGCCAGTGCTGCAAATCCTGGCGCTTGGCTTGGCGCGACAAGGCGAGAAAATCACTGACGTTTAGCGGCAGTCGATCATCCAACATCAGTCGTTGCGGCATATAGCCAATGCGCAGGCCTGGCTGACGCCAAAGCTCACCGCTATCGACGGACTCAAGCCCCAATAACACGCGTATTAAGGTCGACTTGCCGCAGCCATTAGGGCCGATCAGGGTCATGATGTGCCCAGCCGCCAAGCTTAGGCTGACATTATCCAACACCGTCTTGTGCTGGCGTTGTAACTGCAGATGTTGCGCACGAAGTAATTCAGTGCTCACGAACGAGCTCCTGCATCAGTGGCAGCACAATTGGGACACAAGCCGCTCAGTTCCGTCAGTTGCGTCTCAACTACAACGCCCAAGGTGGCTTCAACCTCGGCCGATAAGCGCGAGACATACGCCTGGTCCAACTCTTGGGCAACGCCGCATTGGCGGCATAAAAAGAAGCAACTTGGATGCTGGTGGCCCGGGTTGGTGCAACCAATAAAGGCATTTAAGCTGCTGATCCGATGCACCAAGCCCAGCTCGAGCAAGAAATCTAACGCCCGATAAACCGTTGGCGGAGCTGAGTTAAAGCCATCTTCAGCCAACGCCGGCAGCAAATCATAAGCGCCCACGGGCTGGTGACTTTGCCACACCAGTTCAAGCACCCGCTTGCGGATATCGGTCAACCGGGCGCCACGCTGCTCGCACAATTGGCGTGCCTGAGCCAGAGCCTGATCTATGCAATGGCGGTGATTATGGGGGCTGAGAGCATCGGCAGTCATAGGCAAAGATTCTAGGTTATAATGTTGCAATTCTACGACAGGAATGCCGCAACTCAATGACAAAAATTGTTTTATTTCTGGCCACAATGCTCGCTCTTAGCCCGGCTCTGGCGCGCGAGCCCGTGAAGGTGCTGGCCAGTGTTCATCCGCTGGCCTTGGTGGCTGCGTCCGTGGTCGAGCCGGAGCAGTTACATACGTTGGTTGCCGGCCATATGTCACCGCATGACTTTGCTCTGCGACCGTCAGACATCAGCCACTTGCAACAGGCCGACATCATTATCTGGAGCGGCGCAAAAGCTGAGCCGTATTTGCGCCACTTCGTGAATCGCTGGCCCGATAAAATTTGGCTCAATGCCGCCGACTACGCCCCTGACAATGCCGCATCAGATCCACACTGGTGGTTATCCCCCGAAGCAATGATCGGGCTGCAAGCCGCACTGGCCGAGCAACTGGGACAAAATAGCGATGATTTTCGCCAGCAGGTACAACAGACGCTCGCTACTAGCGATGCGCTGTTGGCACCTGTGCGCGAGCATGGATTTTTTGTTTTTCATCGTGCTTATGATCACTGGGTGCAAGCCCTACAGCTGAAGCAAAAAGGCGCCTTAACCCTGTCGCCGGAACATAAACCAGGCCTAAAAACCATGGCCAAGCTACGCACTCAATTGGCTCAAGGCAATGTGCATTGTGTCTTTAGCGAGCCGCAATACGATCCAGCGTTGGTCGATGCGTTAATCGGCGATATGAAGATTCAACGTGCCGAACTGGACCCTATGGCGGCCGATATCAAGCTATCGCCGCAAGGCTATGGCCAGTTCCTGCTGCAGTTGGCGCAACGTGCAGCCGGCTGCCTGCAGCCACCCAGCGATGCTTAGTCGCTGTTTTCTGGCTATACCCTACTGTTAAAATACTGCGCTGATTTTTCTGGAGATTGTTATGGCACTGGCCGTTGTTACCCTGGCTGCGGGCAAAGGCTCGCGCATGAAGTCTGACTTGCCCAAGGTGTTACATTCACTGGCGGGTAGACCCATGCTAGCGCATGTATTAGAAACGGCTCAGCAACTGCCGCAAGCTCAACAGCATGTGGTCGTAGGCCATGGTGCCGAGTTGGTCCGCCAGCAGTTTCAACACAGCGACATCATTTGGTCCGAGCAAACCGAGCAACTGGGTACCGGCCACGCCGTTGCCCAAGCCATGCCAGCCATCGCCGATAACGCTACCGTGTTGGTGTTGTATGGCGACGTGCCATTGCTGCAGCGCGACACGCTAGAGCAACTGTTACAGCAAACTCAGCAGCAAGCGCTGGCACTACTAACCATCGAATTGCCAGACCCCAGCGGCTATGGCCGCATCGTGCGTGATCAGCACGGCCAAGTACAAGCCATCGTTGAACACAAAGATGCATCAGCCGAGCAGCTGCAGATACGTGAAGTAAACACCGGCATTCTGGCCGTCAATGCAGAGCAGCTAAAGATCTGGTTGCCCCGGCTATCTGCCACTAACGCCCAAGGCGAATATTATTTAACCGACATTATTGCGATGGCCGTCGCCGATGGCATTGCCGTTAATAGCCTGCTCGCTAACGACAGCGATGAAGTACAGGGCGTTAACGACCGCCTGCAGCTGGCCCAACTAGAACGCAGTCTTCAGCGTCGACGGGCAGAACAGCTAATGCATGAAGGCGCGACCCTAGTCGACCCCGCTCGTATCGATATTCGTGGCCAGGTCAGCGTTGGCAAAGATGTTTTTATCGACGTCGGCTGTGTGTTTGAAGGCGAGGTGGTATTGGACGATGGCGTTCGCATCGGCCCCCACTGCGTGATCCGCGACAGTCGCATTGGCGCTGGCAGTCAGATTGACGCCTTTTCCTTGCTCGATCAGGCCCAGCTGGAGCAGGAATGCCAAGTTGGCCCATACGCACGCCTGCGCCCCGGAGCTGAGCTGGCTCACAAGGCTAAGGTCGGCAACTTCTGCGAAGTGAAAAAGGCCCGCATCGGTGCTGGCTCTAAGGTCAATCATCTGAGCTATATCGGTGACGCCCAATTAGGACAAGACGTAAACATCGGCGCCGGAACCATCACCTGCAATTATGATGGTGTGAACAAGTACCAAACGGAGATTTCTGATGGTGCCTTTATTGGCTCCAACACCTGTTTGGTGGCCCCGGTGCAGGTAGGCAAAGAGGCAACCACAGGTGCAGGCTCAGTGATCACCAAGAAGGTCGAAGACGGTGAGCTGGCGATCGCAAGAGGCAAGCAGCGCAATATCTCTGGCTGGCAGCGACCGAAAAAATAGTCGCTGCGACTATTTCAGGCTAACACTGCCTCAGGCTATAACCGTCACGCTGCTGCCAACTCTGCAGCGTGACGCTACACCAAGCCCATATCGGCCAACAGTTGATCGTAGCCGTCGCGGTAATTCGAATAATGGAACTCGTAGCCCAACGCTTTGAGTCTGGCATTACTGCAACGACGATTAGCACGGCGCGTTACCTCGGGCATATCGTGATCCGGATCGACATCGCCAATGCGATCTTTCATCCACTCCAGCACATCAAACAAAGTAGCCGGTTCGTCATCCGTAGCTAAGTAGATGTCATCTAAAGGTTGCTGGTTCAACGCCCGATCGATCAGCAAGGCCAACACCGCAATGCAATCGTCGCGATGAATACGATTGGTCCACACCGGTGGCTCTGGGTCACAATGGCCGCCATGGCGCGCCTGCTCAATCATGCGATTGCGGCCTGGGCCGTAAATCCCGGTAAAACGCACCACAGTGCCAGGCAATTTGTCTTTTAACAGCGCTTGCTCGGCAGCCAACATTTCTTTGCCAGCAAAACTGGTCGGCTCAGTGGCAGTGCTTTCATCCACCCATTCGCCATCCATCTGGTGATAAACGCTGGAGCTGGAAACAAAAAACACATGCTTAGGTGCCTGCGCTCGCACCGCCCGCAACACGTTTTTTAAACCTTTGTAATAGAAGGTGTGATAGCCCTCTTTGGAGAAATCGGGCGATGCAACGCTGTACACCAGAATATCGACGGGCTGTGCTAGCTCGATTAGGGTCTCTGGATCGGCCACATCGGCCTGCACACAGGTGATGCCGTCACCGACGGCTTTGTCAGATCGTCGTACCGCAACGACGTCATGTCCTTGTCCATGTAGGTGACAGGCCAAGCCACCACCAATATCACCAGCCCCAACAATCATAATACGCGCCATATCTTACTCCCCTGCTGACGGATATTTGCGCTCACGGCGGTTCCGACGCCGCCCTGTTATTGTGGCACCTGACACGGGCCAGGTGCTTTATTTTCACTACCTTGATAGGTAAGCTTTATCGCGGATATCTCACCTATACAAGAGACTAATCATGACACTGACGGAACTGAAATATATTGTCACCCTGGCTCAGGAGCGCCATTTTGGTCGCGCGGCAGAGAAATGTTTCGTCAGTCAGCCGACGCTGAGCGTAGCGATAAAGAAGTTAGAAAGCGAGCTAGAAGTCGCCATCTTTGAGCGCAGTAAGAGTGCGGTACGAGTCACTCCTCTGGGCGAGCGCATCGTCACCCAAGCTCAGCGTGTGCTGGAAGAAGCTCGGGCCATCAAGGAGCTGGCCAGCTCAGGTAAAGACCAGCTCAGCACGCCACTGCGCATTGGTGCCATCTTTACCATTGGACCCTATTTGTTCCCACACTTAGTACCGCAGATTCATCGTCGTGCACCGGCCATGCCCTTGTATCTGGAGGAAAACTACACCGGCGTGTTACGCCGCCAGCTGCGTGACGGCGAGCTCGATGCCATCATAGTGGCACTGCCCTTTAATGAACCCGATGTTGTTACCCGGGTCCTGTACGACGAAAATTTTGTTGTGGTTTTGCCAAAGGGCCATCCTTGGTGCCAGCGAGACAGCATCGAGCCCGATATGCTGGTCGATGAAGACCTGTTGATGTTGGGCGAAGGCCATTGTTTTCGTGACCAGGTGTTCGAGTTTTGTCCAGCGCTATCACGCAAACACCACACCCGTCTGGGCAGCGTTACCGAAGGCAGTTCGCTGGAAACACTGAAGCATATGGTGGCCACGGGGCTGGGCATTTCGGTGCTGCCAGAATCCGCGATCAGTAATATCGACCACAACCTGGTCACCACCCGACCGTTTTCTTCTCCCGCTCCCTATCGCAGTGTCGCCTTAGCCTGGCGATTGAGTTTCCCTCGCGGTCAGGCAATCGACCTGATGTTGGAAACCGCTCTGCAATGTGAAATCCGCTAGGCCTCTGTATGGCGGCAGCGTCTGAATTAACCGACATTAAGGGCATTGGCCCCAAGCTGGCCGAACAACTGCAGGCGCTGCACATCTTTAATTTGGCAGACTGGTTTTTTCATCTGCCATTTCGCTACGAAGACCGCAGTCGCATTACCGCCATTGGTGCGCTGCAACCCATGCGCCCGGCGGTAATTCAAGGCGAAGTACGCGCGGCCAGTGTGGTGTTTAACAAACGCCGCAGCCTGTTGGTCAAACTGCAAGACCACTCAGGTATCGTCAGTTTGCGCTTTTACCATTTCAGCGCACTGCAAAAAAAACAGTTCTCCACTGGCAACACTATCCGCTGTTATGGCGAACCGCGCCGCGGTGCCAGTGGCCTGGAGTTGTATCACCCCGAATACCAACTGATAGAAGACGGCTTAGAAAACGAGCTGGAAGCTAAGTTGACGCCAGTCTATCCGGCGACTGATGGCATCAGTCAGCAGCGGCTGCGTATTTTGCACGAAGAATCCCTTAACCTGCTGCGCCAACAAAAGCTGAATTTGACCGACCTGCTGCCCGCCGATTGGCTAAAACAGTGGCAGCTACCGACCCTTGAGCAAGCTCTGTTATTTTTGCACCAGCCGCCTACGGATACCAATCTGGCGCAGCTCGAACAGGGGCAACATCCAGCGCAAAAGCGACTGATTTTGGAAGAATTGTTGGCCCACCAGCTGTCACTGCATCGACTGCGAGCGCAAGTACAAGCGCATCAAGCGGCCGCCTTGGCCAATGACAATCGCTTGCAACCACAACTACTGGCTCAACTGCCTTTCACCCCCACCGCTGCGCAGCAGCGAGTGGTCAATGAAATCGGCGCCGACTTATGCCGCCCATACCCCATGCTTCGACTGGTGCAAGGCGATGTTGGCTCGGGCAAAACCCTAGTCGCCGCTTTAGCAGCCTGCCAGGCACTAGCAGCAGGCTATCAAGTGGCATTAATGGCGCCGACCGAGATCCTGGCCGAACAGCACCTCCATAATTTGAGTCACTGGTTTGAGCCCCTTGGGGTACGCTGTGGCTGGCTCGCAGGCAAGGTCAAAGGTAAAGCCCGGCAAGCCGCTTTGGCAGACTTTGCCAGTGGTGAGGTTCAGCTCGCAGTGGGCACCCATGCGTTATTTCAAGACGACGTTGAGTTTCAGAATTTGGCCTTGGTCATCATTGATGAGCAGCACAGGTTTGGGGTACATCAACGCCTATCGTTGCGCGAAAAAGGCCGTCAGCAAGGTTTGTCTCCGCATCAGCTCATCATGACGGCGACGCCAATTCCACGCACCCTCGCCATGAGCGCTTACGCCGATCTCGATACCTCGGTTATCGATGAGCTGCCCCCCGGGCGCAGTCCCATCACCACAGTAGCCATTGCCGATCAGCGCCGTGATCAAGTCATTGAACGCGTCAATCATGCCTGTGGTGATGGCCGCCAAGCCTACTGGGTATGTACCCTGATTGAAGAAAGTGAAACCTTGCAATGCCAAGCGGCCGAAAATACCGCCGAGGAGTTGCGTGATGCCTTGCCACATTTACGCATTGCGTTGGTTCACGGGCGCATGAAGGCTAATGAAAAAGCCGCCATTATGGCCGCCTTTAAAGCCCACGAAATCGACTTACTGGTCGCCACCACTGTTATTGAAGTGGGCGTTGATGTTCCCAACGCCAGCTTGATGATTATCGAAAACCCGGAACGTTTGGGCCTGGCGCAGCTGCACCAATTACGTGGCCGGGTCGGTCGAGGGTCGGCCAAAAGCCATTGTGTCTTGCTGTACAAGGCGCCGCTGTCGCTGACCAGCAAGCAACGTTTGCAAGTGATGCGTGACAGCCAGGATGGTTTTTATATTGCGGAACAAGATCTGCAAATCCGCGGCCCAGGCGAGCTGCTGGGTACCCGCCAGACTGGCCTGCAGATGCTGCGTATTGCCGATCTACAGCGTGATGGCGAATTACTGCCGCAAGTACGCACCATGGCCGAGCAGATCTGGCAGCAACACCCTGAAGCGGTCGAGCCTTTGATACGGCGCTGGTTAGGCGACGCCGAACGCTTTGCCAGCGTCTAAGTATGAGTCGTTTTACGACGACTTGATCACAGCATGAACATCGCCGCTATCATGCTGAGACAAGCCAGCTAACCTATACTGATTAGATGGATCTAGCTCAGGTGGTCGCCATGGCAATCCCGGCAACAGTGCGTAAAGTGCTTGAAGACTGGCACATCCAATACACGCTGACGGACGATGAGGAACTTCTCCGCCTTATGCAAAGCAATACGCCCGCTTCATATTCCGCTCAAGTCGCCAATGTGGTGTTTTTAAAAGACGCTGCAGGGCAGGTTCAGGTGGTGATTCCCGGTAATCGCATGCTCGATTTAAATCTTCTTGCTCACCGGCTAGGGCGGCAGTTTGTGGCATTGGGCGCGGACGAACTGGATAAATTAAAACGTCACCACGGTCTGTCGGAATTCCCGGCTTTGCCACAAGTGACCGGTATCGATAGCCTGGTCGATGATGCGCTGCTGGAGCAAAATGAGCTCTATATTGTTGCCGGTGATGAACATCAGTGGCTAAAGGTTCCGATGGAGCAATTTCGCAGCCTGACAGCCAGCTCCCACGTCGGCCAATACACAGCTCCTTTGCCTCTGGATTTGCATCATCAAGACAGAGATCAAGATCTATCCGATGTCGAAGTGGCTATCCGCCAGTTCACGCCATTGCGTATACAGCAGCGGCTGGAAGAAACCCTCGACTTACCGCCACTACCAGAAACGGCACGTCGCATTATAGAACTACGAGTTGACCCCAACGCCGACAGCACCAGCCTGGCACAAGCGGTAGAGCTAGACCCGGGTATGTCGGCTCAAGTGGTTAGCTGGGCCAGATCCCCGTATTACGGCGTACGCGGTGAAGTCAAAACCGTAGAAGAAGCGGTGATTCGGGTACTGGGATTTGATCTGGTGATTAATCTGGCGCTCGGGCTGGCACTCGGGCGGACTCTGACGGTGCCCAAAGAGGGCCCCAATGGTTACGCACCATTTTGGCAGCAGTCCGTCGTTACTGCAGCACTGTGCGGTGAGCTGGTACGGCGCATGCCCAACCGACTACGGCCCAATCATGGTCTCGCTTATCTGTGTGGTTTGCTGCACAACTTTGGTTTTCTGGTGCTAGGGCACGTGTTCCCGCCGCAATTTTCACTGATCAGCCGCCATATCGAAGCCAACCCCCACATTAATCGCTTTTATATTGAACGGCATTTACTCGGCATGACTCGTGAGCAAGTCAGCGCTTGCCTGATGCAGCAATGGCGCATGCCCGACGAGGTGGTGGTGGCGACCCGGCAAATGCATAATCCACATTATGAAGGTGAACATCGAGATTTCGCTCATCTGCTCTACATTGCTTGTCGCAGCCTACGCCACCATGGTTTTGGTGATGGTCCGGCCGAGCACACAGAAGACTATTTGCTCGATCACTTAGGGCTTAAGGAAGAGGCGGTCGCTGAAACCACAGAGCAGGTATTAAGCCAGCTCGACGAACTGGCTAAGATGGCGCAGATGCTTAACCGTTAACCTCGGGCAAGCGTTGTACAAAGCGCTGCACCCACTGCTGTAATAGCGGCTGCCGATACAGCTCAACCAGTCCTTGCAGCTGCTCATTGGGAGTACGTCGATGGGTAAACAGCAAAAATTCCCTCACTTGCTGACGTACACCAAGTTGCCACTGCTCTGGTGCTTGCCAGTCTGGCAGTTCCTGTTGCAACTGCTGATACACAGACGCACGGGTGCGAATCATCAACTGTGAAAAATGCATGGCTTCATTCAGGGCATCAATCAAGGCCAAGCGGTCAGCGGGCGGATTTTGCTGACGCAGACGCTGCACGTATTGCTCATACTCCGCCGAGTTTTGCTGTTCAATGGCACGCAGTTCACGCTGTTTAGCCTGCTGCCACGGCAAGCGCTGTAGTTGCTGCTGCAGTTGCAATGCTTGCTGCTCAGAGAGGTTGGGGGCGGCATCAAGCCAATACTGCTGTACCCGTTGCGGCGACCACAGCGCTGCCACGCGATTGACCACCCGATACTGATGGCCAAGTGAAGCCTGCTGAGCATTTAACACGGCCTGACTGACGTGACGCGCTTGATCGGCAAGACCAACCACCCCCATCAGCTCGGCGACATGTTGCCGCACACTCACGGGATTCACCGTGCTACTGGTGTTAGCATCCAGCAAAGCCAGATCTTGCGTGTCGCTCCAGCTCAATGGCGCAGCCAGTAGCAGTAATAGCAGGGTACAGCGCTTCAACATCAGTCTCCCGTTGAGGAATTACTTCTTCTTGCGTGGCTTCAGGTACTTGGCAATGCCTTGGAACCACATCACCAGCGACAGGTCACCTGTGACTTTGATGTCTTTATCCTGAATACCTTTCATAAAAGCATTTTTATCTTTGGCTGTCAGAATCTTTAGCCCGGTTTCTGCATCTTTAAAGCTGATGGTGAACGCCGGTTCCTGATGGGCTTTGCCTTTGCTCTTAATGCGCTGGTCCTTGATACGGAAGCTGCGCACCACGCTGCCATCGTCAGTTTGCATTTGGAAAGCAAAGTCTTTGTCTTGCAGCTGTTTTTGAAAATCCTCGTTGGCACGAGCATTTTTTTTCATCATGTAGCCAAGTAGCCACAACAGCATTCGAAATTTGATCATGAAGGTTCCTTAATAAAAACGAATCCGTAGCGGCGGGAAGGATGGCGCTGCCAGCTACAGCAGGCCGGATTTTGCCAGAGCCGGGGCTGCTTGCAAGAGTCCGTCTCGGCCGAGCCTGCGCAAATGCTTTTTATTGCGCTCAGGAATGCGCTCAGGGTGCGACACATCGGCCAACGCCGCTTCTATATCGGCTTCTCGGATCAGATGCAGCATGGGATACGGTGAGCGATTGGAAAAGTTGGACCAATCGTCCATATGCTCATCAGCAAATTGATAACGCGGATGAAAGGTGGCTAGCTGCAATTCGCCTTCCAGCTCCTGCTGCACCAGCAAATCATCACACACCTGACACCAATCCAGGTAATCGTAAAAATCGTGCAACGCGTTAGGAACAACAAACAGCGCCGTCGGCAGCTGTTGTGGATTGGCCGCCGCCACTTCACGCAGCAACTGCAAAAAACTATGGGTAATGGTGGTCAGATCACGGCTGTCGCAGACATCGATGCGCATCTGCTCAAATACGGGTGCCGCAAAAGGGCACAGTCCCTCGCCAATGACCAGTTGCTGAACCCACTCACGGGTCAGCAACTGAGGGGATTCAGCGCTTATTGCACTGCTTCCTTCAGGCCTTTACCTGCTTTAAACGCAGGAACTTTGGCCGCTGCGATGGTGATGGCTTCACCGGTCTGCGGGTTTTTACCCTGACGCTCTTTACGGTCACGAACTTCGAAAGTACCGAAGCCGATCAGGCTAACGCTGTCACCTTCGCTCAGGGCCTTGGCGACCTGATCGGTGAATGCTGTCACAACCTCAGCGGCTTTTTCTTTGCTCAGGTCAGTTGCTTCAGCGATAGCTGCCGCCAGTTCTGGTTTACGCATGAATTGCTTCCTATATTGATTAACTCAGTATCCCGACCGGGAATACACACACCAAACTGCCGCTGTCAGGGTAACAAAGGCGGCAGTTGTTTGTTGAGCGCTACTTTATTGCTAAGTTTGCCGCCGGTCAAAGCGTATCCCAGTAAATCACCCTCTGGGGCACGAAATTCCGCTTGTACGTCACAACCTTCAGCTTCAATGTGCCATTCTCCAGCCGCATTGGCCGCTGGCAAAGCGGCCACCACGGGCACCACTGGGGTTTTTATCGTCACCGGCATGGCACCAAAGCTGGCAGGCGTGGTATCGCCGGTTAAGGTCTTGGCCAATGCCCGAGCGGAGGTCATCAGCGGCAACACATATAACAGCACGTGACCTTCGATCTCAGCACAGTCGCCAAGGGCATAAATATCGGCTTCGCTGGTTAGCAGGGTCTGGTCAACGCAAATACCACGATTTACTTTAAGGCCTGCTTTCACCGCCAAATCTAACCGAGGGCGCAAGCCGATAGCCGATAACACCACATCAGCATCGATCACTTCACCGTTACTCAAAGTGGCACGCACGCCGTCATCAAGGCGCTCAATGCGAGTCACCAAGGGTCCCAGATGAAAGCGCACACCTAACGATTCGAGCCCTTGCTGTACGGCCTGCGCCGCCGCTGCCGGTAACAATCCGGGCAGAATATGTTCACACGGAGCAACCACCTCTGTGCGGATGCCACCATTGGCCAGATCGTTGGCAAATTCACAACCAATCAAACCGGCACCCATGATTAACGCGCGCTCTTTACCAATGGCAGCACGGCGGAAACGGCCATAATCACTCAGGTCATTGATGGAAAAGACGCGGTCATCGCCATCGCCTTCATAACGAGCCTTGACCACCTCGGCACCCCAGGCCAATACCAGCTTGCTGTAGGACACCGGTTCTTCACCAATAAACACTTTTTTCAGTTGCGGATCGATATGGCTCACCCGCGTGTGCGGGCGAATAACGATATTCAGTTGTTCAGCCATGTCAGCGGCGGTGGCCATCACCAACTGCTCTGCGGTTTTTTCTTTGGTGAAACCGGTCGATAACATGGGCTTGGAATAATTGGCACCATCATCTGCGGTGATCACCAAAATTGGCAGCTCAGCGTTGAGCTTGCGCACTTCTTTCACCAGGTTGTAACCGGCCAAGCCGGACCCAATGACAACAATCGGAGCTTGCGTATCCGTCATACTGACTACCTAACGTAAGGGGGCAATGTCTGGTCAGCTCAGTGCTAACCCAAGGGATTAGATTTCGATCATCTCAAAGTCTTCTTTGCCGACACCGCAATCTGGGCAGATAAAATCGTCGGGCACGTCGTCCCAGCGCGTGCCTGGCGGGATGCCTTCGTCCGGGGCACCTTCCGCTTCATCGTATATCCAGCCGCATACGACGCACTGCCACTTTTTCATGCTTACTACTCTCTCAAACGTTCTCGGGCAGGTAAAACTACTGTCGCGAAGTTGGAAAAGCAACGGTCAATTGCGGGCATAGCGATACGATATGGCTGCAATGCACTTGCTAGAACGGCGCCTTTGGCGCATGCTGCGCGCCGATGAAAAGCAGCACTCCCCTCGTACCCAGCCCCAAACCGGGCGGCCAGCAATTTCACCCTTTGACTCCCACTTGGTCGGGTCAACGGTGCTTACAGTTAGCGCCTTTGTCGCCCGCTTGGCGCGACTGGTTATTGCACCCAGGCTCTCTCAGTCAGCGATTGGACAACCTTCGTCCAGGCATGTTTTGGGTCCAGGTGGTGCAAGAGCAATGCTGTCAGGCCACGCCATTTGAGCAACAGCAGATGCAGCTCCCCGCAGGTGCCTCGGTTTGGCAGCGCGAAGTGGTGCTGTGGGTTGGTGAAGTAGCCATGGTGCGAGCTCGCAGCGTGGTTCCTTTGCAGGCCTTGCAAGGCTCATTGCGGCGCTTGCGAGCCCTCGGTAATCGCTCATTAGGCAGTTTTTTGTTCCGCCAGCCCGATCTTCAACGCACCCCTCTGCAGGTCTGTCGTAGTCGCATTCCTGGCTGGCAACGTTGTCGCTATTCGCTGTTTTATCTGAACCAGAGCCCCATCATGGTCAGCGAAGCTTTCGCCGATGATCTACTGCAGCGAGTGGCACAGCTAGGCGGGTGCGAGGCCCCTGCGTCTGAGGCATAATTGCGCCTCCGTCGGCCTCGCTAACAGGACTTCTTGTGCGCACACAGATCGCCCGCCAACTCGACCAACTCTGGCCTCAATGGATAGACTGGGTTCATCTCACTCGTTTAGACCGACCGATTGGTTCTTACCTGCTGCTGTGGCCGACCTTAGGAGCGCTGTGGATCGCCGGTGCCGGCCAGCCAGATCTAGCCAATGTACTGATTTTTGTAATTGGCGTTTTTTTAATGCGCTCTGCCGGCTGTGTCATCAACGACTATGCCGATCGCCATATTGATGGCCATGTAAAACGTACCAAAGACCGCCCTCTGGCCACGGGTCGACTGACGGCCAAACAGGCACTCAGCGGATTTGCCCTGCTGGTGGCCATCGCTTTTGCGTTAGTGCTGCTAACCAACCCATTTACCGTGGCCTTGTCATTTGCAGGTTTAGGCTTGGCGTCTATTTACCCCTTTATGAAACGCCATACCCATTTGCCGCAGCTGTTTTTAGGTGCCGCCTATTCCTGGTCGATTCCTATGGCCTTTGCGGCGCAAAGCAATGAACTCCCCCAAGGCTTATGGCTATTGTATTTTGCCAATCTGACCTGGACCGTGGCCTTCGATACTATCTATGCAATGGTCGACCGTGATGATGACCTGCGCATCGGCGTTAAATCCACCGCGGTGCTGTTTGGCGACCTGGACGTGACTATGGTCGCCACTCTGATGGTGCTAACCGGATTGTTTTATCTGTTGGCTGGACAGCAACTAGAACTGGGCGGTGTTTATTATCTTGGCTGGGCCGCCGCTCAGCTGTTTGCTGGCTGGCAAGTGTGGAACATTCGCCAGCGCCAGCGCGATACTTGCTTTCGCATGTTTCGTCTGAGCCACTGGTATGGCGCCATATTGTTCGCCGGCGTGGCTGCTGCTTTTGCCCTAGGGCCTGTTAACACTATTTAGCTCTTTGCTGCTGCAAGTCAGTTTTTTCTTGAGTGAGGCATGAGGAGCGCGGTTTAACCGGTTAATTAAGCAACGAATAACACGACTCAGGGAAAAACGGACTGCAAGCCTTTGGGATATGGCTGAACATCCCTCAATCCGTGTTGCTTATCCTTCATTCAACTCGTTAAACGTCCATCGTCGCGCCTTAATTGAGGGGTGTTCATCTCATAACAGCGTGATCGAAATAGTGTTCACAGGCCCTAAGCTAGCGGCCAACTCGTACGCAAAACTCCGACCTGTCACATGGCTGTAACAATCTATGGCTGTAATAGCTTCGCTGAACAGACTATGACAGTTGCGTGACATCACTATGAGCAAATCAGGCAAGACCGTTCTTATCGTCGACGATGAGGCGCCGATCCGGGAAATGATCGCCGTCGCTTTAGAAATGGCAGGCTATGAGTGTCTTGAGGCCGCCAGCGCCCAGGAGGCTCACTCCCATGTGGTGGACCACAAGCCGGATATGATCTTGCTTGACTGGATGCTGCCCGGCACCAGTGGTGTGGAGTTCGCGCGCCGCCTCAAGCGTGAAGATCTCACCGCCGAGCTGCCCATCATTATGCTTACCGCCAAAGGTGAAGAAGACAACAAGGTGCAAGGGCTGGAAGCCGGTGCCGACGACTACATCACCAAACCCTTCTCACCGCGCGAATTGGTTGCCCGGCTAAAAGCAGTATTGCGCCGCACCACGCCGCAAGGCATAGAGGAGCCGATTGAAGTGGGCGGCCTAGTGCTGGATCCGGTATGTCATCGAGTCACCTCATTTGATAGTCCGGTTGATATTGGCCCAACGGAATATCGTTTACTGCAGTTTTTTATGACCCATCAAGAGCGTGCCTATTCGCGCACTCAGCTGCTGGATCAGGTGTGGGGCGGCAATGTTTATGTTGAGGAGCGCACCGTCGATGTACATATTCGCCGCCTGCGAAAAGCCCTAGGGCCTGCTCACGAACATCTGATTCAAACGGTGCGCGGCACGGGTTACCGCTTTTCTACCAAAGCGGCATAAACCATGCGCCCCGTCTGGCGCAGGGAGTTACGCCGTATACTGGCATTATTGCTGGTCGCAGCAGCAGTCGGTCATTATCTTCAGCAGCCCGGTTGGGCACTGTTTACTACCTTAGCGGCCTATGTCGGCTGGCAATGGCTGCAACTGGCGCGATTGCATCGCTGGTTAGCCGATGGACAAAGTGGCCAACTGCCCAACACCCTCGGTATCTGGGGAGAGGTGTTTCGTGAAACTCAGCGCTTGCAACAGCGCAGCCGCCGCCATCATCAACGGCTAAAGGCCATTTTACATCGCATTCAAGACTCGACTGCGGCGCTGCAGGATGCCGTATTGATGGTCGACAGTCACGGTAATCTCGAATGGTGGAACGCTGCAGCCAGTCGCTATCTGGGGCTGAGATCACCGGTCGATGTCGGCCAACCAATGACCAATTTGATTCGCGACCCAGACTTTAAACGCTACTTCAATAGCATTCAGTACGATGAGCCCTTGACCCTAGCGTCGCCCGTCAATCCGCAACAACAGCTGCAGTTCAACATTACTCTGTTTGGCCGTAAAGACCGATTGATGCTGGTGCATGACGTTACCCGCCTCGCGCAACTGGAGCAGATGCGCAAGGATTTTGTCGCTAACGTCAGCCATGAACTGCGCACACCACTCACAGTCATTCGCGGTTATGTGGAAACCTTGCTCACGGCCGTTGAACTGCCCGGTCGCAGTCAGCGCATGCTAGAGCAGATGTCACAGCAGTCGCAGCGTATGGAAGCCCTGATCACCGACTTGCTGACCCTGTCGCACCTGGAAACCGATCGCCCCCATGAAGCCCAAATGATCGATATGGAACAGCTATTGGCGCAAATATGCAGCGATGCCCGGGCACTGAGCGGCGAGCAACACGACATAGTCCTACAGGTTGATTCGCACTGGCACTTATCAGGGTACGACAGCGAGCTGCGCAGCGCGTTTTCTAATTTGATCTTTAATGCCGTCAAGTACACGCCGGCCGGCGGTCGCATCCAAGTCAGCTGGCGCTGCCAAGAAGGTGAAGGGGTTTTGGCCGTGCAAGATAGCGGCATAGGTATTGCCGAGCATCACTGGCCGCGCCTGACCGAACGTTTTTACCGCGCAGACCCCAGCCGCAATCCACAAACGGGCGGCACCGGGCTAGGGCTGGCCATAGTGAAACACGTTTTGCTACGCCATGATGGCCGCTTAACCGTCGACAGCCAGATGGGCCAGGGCAGCACCTTTTGCTGTCATTTCCCGACGCAGCGCTTATTGGCAAACATTAGGCCAGTTAACACTATTTAGCTCTTTGCTGCTGGACGTCCGTTGTTTCTTGAGTGAGGCATGAGGAGTGCTGTTTAACTCGCTAAACATCACTCTTTGCGCCTTAATAGAGAGGTTTTCAGTTCATAACAGCGTGATCGAAATAGTGTTAACTGTCCTTAGCGAACTCGCGCAATAAACTTCGACAAGATCGCCAGTTTTTCCGGATCATCGTCAACGTAACGAATCACGGTTTGAATGGTTTCCGCATCAGGGTGCGCTTCTTGCGCCTGCATGGCACGGATATAACCGTTGATGCGCGCTACATCGCCGGGATCATCTCCCAGCATGATGTCGATCACTACGGTTTCCAGCAGCCCTGGCAGATCACCTTCGCGGCGAAACACGCCGACCAACTCTTGCAAACTGATGTCTTTGATCACTAATTTGGCGGTACCACCTGAGCCAAAACGAACACTGGCCACCGCCTTCGCTTTGCCTCCCTTGGCGGCCTTTTTATCAGCCGCAGGGCTACCCATCAGTACCGATGCACCGCCCATATCCTGTTTTACCGGCGCTGCGGCTTTGGCAGGTGGCGCCGGTTTTTGGCCCATTAATACCGAAGCTCCACCCATGTCATGCTTCGGTTTCGCGGCAGCGGCCTGTCCTCCCGTTAGCACACTGGCAGAGTCATTCAACTGCGTGGCAGCGCCACCACCACCGGGTTTTATCTTATGGTGCTTGTACACCATCTTAGATACCTTGGCGGTAAAGTTATCGCGGGTAAAAGGCTTGCCGATGTAATCGGATACACCAGCCGTCACGGCCTTGACGACGTGGTCGCGCTCGCCGCGGCTGGTGATCATCATAAAGGGAGTTTTTTTATAGCGTTCGTCTGAGCGCATCCATTCGAGCACTTCCAAGCCAGACATCTCAGGCATTTCCCAATCACACAGCACCACGTGAATCTCGTTGCTGCTCATGGTGGTGATGGCCTTACGGCCATTGACTGCTTCAAACAAGGTACAGCCCGGGTAGATTTCCTTGATCGCCTTTTTCACCAAATCACGAATGAAAGCGGCATCATCAACCACCAGAATATTCAGCTTTGCCATGCTCAAGCCTTATCAGTCAGAACTCCTGTTAGCATAGCTGACAGAATGCTGCATCGCTGGTAGAGGAAAGTGCTGCATGCGCATGCGAGTAGCGCCAATAACGGCAGCCGACATGACAAACCAATTGAGCACTGGCACCAGCATCACCAAAGACACCACCGCCCCTAAGCCCATCACCGTAAAGCGTTGCCGACGCAATTGCTGACGCATGTCCTTAAAGCTGACGCCATGGTTGTCGTAGGAATAATCCAAGTACTGCAAGCCCAGCACCCAGCTACCAAACAAGAACCACAATACTGGGCTAATCAGGTTTATCCCTGGGATAAAGGTTAGGATGAACAACACCAGATAACGCGGCAAGTAGTAACCCATCTTGGTTAATTCGCGGCCCAAAGTGCGACGAATCATCGGCATTAAGGCTTCGTACGGGATTTGGTTGCCAGCCTGCACCTCGACTTTTTCGCTCAACAGGCCATTAAAGGGGCTGGCAATCAACATCAATACAGCACTGAAGACGTAGGCCAGCACCATTAAAAAAGCCATTACCAATAACGGCATCAGCAGCCAATACATCCAGCTTAACCAGCCGGGCAAGGCGCTTAAGATCCAGTCGGTCACACCATCTAACCACTGTATACCCCACCAACTGCCAGCACTCATCAACACAATATTGATCAGCAATGGCCAAGCGACATAGCGGCGCAAACCCGGCTGGGTCAGGCTGCTCAAGCCCGATAGCCAATAGCGTCCACCTAATAACGGGTTGCCTTTCATAGCGGTCTCCGTGCATTCAAGGGGGCGCTTTTATACAATGCGTGCCCGCCGAGCACCAGCCATGTCGATGACAGCAACCAACAGCTGAGCGCCGGTTTGAATTACCAGATCGCTAGAGATTTGCATCATGACTCCCGAACGCCTGCAGCGTATCACTGCCACGCTGGACCGACGTCAGCCAGACCTGACGGTATTAACCGATGAAGTGTATAAGCCACATAACCTGGCTGCGATAGCGCGAACCTGCGACGCTGTCGGTATTCCAGACATTCACGTCGTCTGGCCACGTGATCGCTACCGCTTGCGCACTGCGGCTACCGCAGGTTCAGCGGAATGGGTTGAAGCCCATACCCACGCCAATATCGAAGGCGCCATTCGCGGATTTCAGCAACAAGGCTATAAGGTGGTGGCCGCTCATCTGACCGATGAGGCCGTCGATTATCGTGAATATGACTTCACTCAACCGACGGTGCTGTTAATGGGCACAGAGCGCGAGGGCGTGAGTGCCATTGCCGCTGGGCTGTGCGATCAGCATTTGGTGATTCCGATGCAAGGCATGGTCGAGTCTTTCAACGTCTCAGTTGCCGCCGCCATTATGCTGAATGAGGCTCAATACCAGCGCCAGCGAGCAGGCTTTTACGATCAACGGCGCTTGCCCGACGAGCACTACCAGCGCTTATTGTTTGAATGGTGCCAACCGCAGCTGACGAAGCTGTGTAAGAAATACGGCGTGCCCTATCCAGCCTTGCGCGAGGACGGCGAAGTGGCTGATCCGCAAGAGTTTTCGCGGCTAATCAATGAACTCAGCGCGAGCAAAGGGAAAAAGTAGGACGCGTGAGTCCAGCCTGCCAGCGCATCTTAAACACAGGAATGCGCTGGTAGCGAAAATCGCCATACCAGAAATCCAATAACTCCTGTTGTCCGCTTGAGCTAACCGCACTCCCTATCAGCAGCGCACGAATAGCATTGGGCGGCAAACGTATCAGCGCGTTATCGATGTCTTGCACCTGAATGCACTTTTCTTGCTGCTGCCGTTGAAGCAACAGCCGGTACTCACCCAGGCATTGGTTGTCCGGTGGATCGACCAGCAATCTTTGCGGATATGCTAAAGAGCTTTGTGCTTGATACTGCACCGGCTGCAGCTCTGCTTGAGGCCAGTTGTTGGGTTCAATGGCTAACCAGACAGATGCCAACTCGTGCTCGTGCTGCTGCCAGGCGGCCACATTGTCTGGCTGCGAATACAAGCGCTGTAGCATCCAGTCCTGGTAACTGCCTTGCTGTTGGCGCTGCTGCTGATCACTGTACTGCTGTAGTTGTGCCTCTATTTCCGCCCTTTTGCTGTTAGCCTGGTGACAGAACTGCTCGAAGGTTAACAACGACGCAACGGCTGCTGGCAGCTTGTCATAAGCTTGCTGCAAATAGCTCTGATAGGCCTGTTCAGAAACAACCCCCGCATTCGATTCCGACAAAGAAGTAAACCAGGGCAAAGGCCAGCGTGATATTTCTGGCACGGCAATCACGCCTTGCTTTAGCAAGGTGATCGCTTCTTCCGCCATAGCCAAGTAACGCCACGGTTTCGCAAATGGCTCACTGCTGCGGTCGTCGATCTTCGACATAGTTTTTCACCCTTGAGAGAGGCACTCTAGCCCTTGTAGGAGATATCTCACAAGGTGGTAAGAGATCTCCATAAATCAGCCTGCACTCTTGTCCCGAAAACACCGAGGTCTGAAGCTAAAGCACTGTATTTAAAGGCTTTTTCAGCGTAGTCGTTTTTCCCAACAAGATCACATTATAGATAGACACGGCTTTTCCAACGTGGCCATTCTGCTATTGTAATTCCTGTACGGAGACACAGAGACAGGACGTCTCTTCTTCAGGACGAAGTAGGAAACAAGGATCAGGTCAGGAGACCTGCATGGATGACGGCAAAGGATGCCACAAGGATGTTGCTCAGGAGAGCATAGCTAGGATGGCTATCAGCATGGGATGCTGCAAGGATGAATGAAGGCTTTGGATAGCCGCAAGGACGATGACAGATCAGGATGATCTAGGGTGCTGTGGCGCTGCAGACAGGATGTCTGCAGCGCCCGATTTCGTTTTGGCCCTTAGCTTTTTTTATAGCGCTCGGCCAACACTCCTATCAAGACAAAGCTCCCCACCACCGTCAGCAACATTTGCCAACCAGGCAACTGGCGTAAAAACACTTCCAACAACGGCGTTAACAAAACTGACAGCGCACCATAGCCAAAAGCACACAAGGCAATAAAAACAGCGACACGCAGCCAGACAGGGCGGCGGCGCATCAAATGACGTACCAGATCGTTAATACTGTCGCCAAAAATGACCAGCAGCGTTGCCACCATTGCCAAAGCTATATCATCGAGATGTGGTCGCAGATAAACCGACCATTGATTAAGCCAGCTCAGCATGGCTTTTCCTCACAACAATGCAGAGCATGCATAGTGAGTAATCCGCTGCCAAACGGCAACTGACGGGCATAAAAAAACCCGCTCGATGAGCGGGTTTTTAATATGGTGCCGGCACCAAGAGTCGAACTCGGGACCTACTGATTACAAGTCAGTTGCTCTACCAACTGAGCTATACCGGCTAAGTGGGCGGGGATATTACTGATGAAGCCTGGCCCCGTCAACCCCTTTTTACGATAAATATCTGATTCTCCGTAGGTTTTCATTTGTCGCCAAAGCGCTGGCTCAATTTCATAAAAATGTCACAATGACGCTCGGTTATTTCTGCACAATACGGGGCGCAACATGAGTGGTAATCACATTTTGGTCGTCGACGATGAACCAGCCATTTGCGAAATGATCTCCACCAGCCTTGAGCTGGCCGGTTTTCAGGTCAAACTTGCTGCTAATGGCCACCTGGCGCATCAGATGGTGGTCAACGACCGGCCCGATCTGATTTTGCTCGACTGGATGATGCCCATGTTGTCTGGCATAGAGCTGACCAAACGGCTGAAAAAAGACGATAGGACTGCCGACATCCCAATTATTTTGCTGACGGCCCGGGGCGATGAAGACGACCGTATCAGTGGCCTGGATGCAGGTGCTGATGACTATGTTGTTAAACCCTTCTCGCCGCGTGAATTGGTGGCACGCATTCGCGCCGTTCTGCGCCGCAGCCAGGGTTTGAGTGAAGACGGCACGCTGCGAGCAGGTGCCATAGTGCTGAACCGCAATGCACAAAGCTGCACAATAGGTGATGAGCAAGTGACATTGGGGCCACTCGAATTTCGCCTGCTGGAATTCTTTATGCTGCATCCGAATCGAGTATACTCGCGCGCCCAACTGCTCGATCGGGTATGGGGTGGCAATGTTTATGTCGAAGACCGCACGGTAGACGTGCATATTCGGCGATTGCGCAAGGCTTTGAGTCCACAAGACCAGCAAGCCATGATTCAGACCGTTCGCGGTGCAGGTTATCGCCTGACCCCAGACGCGGTCGAAACCGGATAAACGGCTCAACAGTGAGGTAGCCCTTGCACCAGGGTATTTGGCAGAGAGAACTGCTACGTGTTGCAGTGCCAGTCGGTTTGGGACTGGCAGCAGGCTGGTCGGTGGGCTATCCCTTGCCAGGCTTAATCGCCGGTATGCTGGTGGCTCATGCCATGTCGCTGCGGGCAATGGCCAATCTGTATCGTTGGAGTCATCGTATGGGGCCGCCGCCTCAAGACAGTGGCCTGGTTGGTTACAGCGTTGATCGTATTGTGCGCCGAGAAAAAAACCTGCGCACTAAGCTCAGCCAGCAAGCCAAACAGCTGCGACGTTACAACGACGGGCTGGAATCCCTGCAAGACGGTGTACTGATTATCGACGCCGACGGCTATATCACCAACTTCAACAGTGCCGCCGTTCGGTTACTGGGCCTGCGCAGTGACGACCAAGGCCAACACATCAAAAACCTGCTGCGAATTCCACGCTTCACTAAGTATTTTGATGGTGGCGACTACAGCAAGGCGCTGCAGTTCGACTTCAATCATATTCGCTCGCAAACCCTGATGCTGCAGATCACTCAGTTTGGCTTAGACCAAAAGGTCCTGCTGGTGCGCGATGTGACGGAACGCAAGCGGGTCGAAACCATGCGTCAGAACTTTATCGCCGACGTTTCTCACGAATTACGCACGCCACTAACCGTTATCAATGGCTATTTGGAAATGTTCCGCGATATGGAACTGCCCGCCACGCTGTCAAAAGCCATCGGCCAAATGTCCGGCCAAGGCGAGCGTATGCAAAGCCTGGTTAACGATTTGATTGAGCTATCACGGCTGGAAAGCGCCAATCGTGATGCCGGCGGCGAGTATTTCAATATGCCGCAATTAGCTCATAGCGTCATTGATCAGCTGCAATCTTATGCCAACAACCCAGTGGTGCTGAGCTGTGATGCCCATGTTGAGGTACTGGGCTTTGAACAAGAAATGCGTTCTGTGCTCAGTAACTTGCTGACCAATGCCTATAAATATGGCGGCGATGGTGAAGTGCGACTGCAGATTCGTGCCGAAGGCAATGGTTTACGAGTCAGCATCTCAGATCAGGGCCCGGGCATCGCCCCCGAACACCTCAGCCGCTTAACCGAGCGCTTTTATCGCGTTGACGACTCGCGCGAATCAACAGTCGGCGGCTCTGGCTTAGGCTTGGCCATTGCCAAACACGCACTAGAACACCATGACTCACAACTGGAAATAGATTCTCATTTAGGATCTGGCAGTACCTTTAGCTTTGTCTTGCCTGGCGAACGGGTGCGGTCACAATAAAAGCGCTAGCCGAGTGATGTTACTGCGGTGAGTGCGCCAATATCAGCTTGCCCCAGTGACTGGTTTTTATTTGCCGAACAGCTAATGCCCTCCTTGAGGGATCTTATCCCTCACGCCGGGCAGGCGAACTCCCTGCTTTGCGCTGCGCAGGCCTTTTCTCCTTTGTTTGCAATGCTGTGGTCGCCGCAACACCAACAGCCTGCATCCCGGCAGGATGTTGGCTAGCGCTGCCGTCCGGGCAGCCCCTGCGGGCACAGCCATTGCCAACTCAGGCGGCCTGCTAAAGCGCCAAAAACCTAGGCGCACGATCGAGAGGACAGGCACAAGGCTTAGGATGGGTGCCTCGTTTGTAACTGTAATTACTTATTTTAAGCAAATAAAATCACTATGGACGAACACAAGAAGCTTAAAAGCAGTGAGAGGTTGAAGATTATGTTTCATGCTGGCGCGACTATTATTGAGGTATATGAGGCTTGGAAGGAATACGGTTTTGGTGATGAATCAAGTTTGGTGCTGAAGGTGATTTTTGCCATATATGATCATGACTCAATAGAAGGTTTGGAAGATTTGCCAGACTTTGTGTCTATGGAAATACGCAGGTTATTAGAAAAATACAAAAAAAACGGGAGCTATAGATATACCAATAGTAATGGAGAACAAGATCTTACATATTATCTGGAAGCTATCTCGAAACATTTTGAATAGCAGGGTTACATGGGATTATATGAATCCCCCAAAAAAGCTGTCCAGGGCTGCCCCTGCGGGCACAGCCATTTCCAATTCAGGCGGCCTACTAGGGCGCTAAAAACCTAGGCGAATAACCGAGTAAGCAGGCACTAGGCTTAGGGTGTCTCGTTTGCACTTCGTTTGTATTACTAGTTTCACCGAACAAAATTCAGCGCTAAAACCTCAGTTAATCGGAAGTCAAACAAAAATATAAGTAAAGCCAACACATTTCGCTATTCACGGCAGTTTGTATAATGCTGCTCTTGCCATGGGGCAAAGTGCCTGCAGTATCACCAGTGCTAAGTCAGCGAGAGCAGATTAGTGTTTGGATGAAACATTCGGGTAATCGATTGAATTGATATAGGAAGGGCTTCTGAGAGGCGGCCCTGCATTTAGGAGTAAGAATGCGCGGGATTATTTTCGCTGGATTGATGGCAATTACAGCCATTGCAAATGCAGCAACAATCAAATACAAGTCCGAAAATATCTTTGGTGACAAAAAGCTCTATAATTGGGTGAATGGGGTGTCTATGATAAATATTACCTACTCAGAGCAGCATAACACACTTAGGTTTTACTTCGGCACACAGGGCCAAAATAACAAAGCTTCTTGTGCAATTTTCAAAGTTGAGTCATTGGAACAGGCTGAAAAAATTATCAATAAAGTGATGGATAACAGTGATAATTCAATTATTGATATGACTCCGTATCAGAATACGGAAAAATGAGATGAGAGCTTTGTTGCTTTTGGCTGTTCGGGGGAATTACCGATAGCCGCTAAAGCCAAATCGTGCGACGGCTGCTGTTACCCGGCAGCCGTCGAAGGTGCAGCAATCACACAGACGCCATCGCAACGTGTGATGCTTACAGGCAAGCCTTAGAACTTGTATTCAATACCGGCACCGGCGTAGCTGGCGTCTTTGCTTTCATCGTCGGCACTTTCGTCGGTGTAGAACAGCATCGCCTTGGCGCCTTTGCCGAGGCTGTAGTCAGCTCCCAGGCTGTAGGTGCTCATACCTTCAGCGACGATGTCCGACTGGCCATATTGAGCTTTCAAAGCCAAACCCATATCCAGTTTATAAGCCACAGAAGCCACCCAGCCTTCGGTGTCTACGTCATCTTTATCCTGTTGCTCCCACAAAGCACCCAGCTGCAAACCAGCCACTTTGGTTTGCACCACGACACGGGTCACATCAATGTCTTCGGCTTTGACGTCAATATCACGGGCAACGCCCAGGTAAATAGGGCCACGCTCATAGTTCAGAGCGATAGATTTACCATCGTTAACCTCTTCGTCTTCGGAGCTGATGTAATCGACTGCCAGCTGCACACCCGCCAAACGAGGGCTGGTGTACATCACACTGTTGCCCATACGGTTTTCGGCGCTGGTGATGGCACTTTTTATGTCACCTTCGAGGTCGTTGAACTGATCGATTTTTTTCTGCAGTGCTTTTAGAGGCGTATCAAAGGTACCTATGATCAGCTGACCCGCTGAGCCTTGTAAGCCAGCAAAGGTGTTGCGCTGAGAAAAGTCACCGTCTTTGCTATCGGGAGTGGTCTGATATTCCACCTGATAAATCGCTTCAATGCCGTGCTTCAACTGGCCTTTGCCTTTCAGACCCAAACGCGATGCATTGCTGCTGACTTCGGTGTATTCACCTTTGCTGTCATCGTTGGCCTGCACCGTTAGGTTCAGCTTGCCGTAAAATTCTGGCATTTGAATTTCGATGGTGTCGGCAGCTTGTGCCGCCATTGGCGCCAACATGGCGGCCAGCAAAGCGTAGTTTTTCATAAAGTTATCCAATGAAGGTGATCGTTACCGTTGGGTGACAATGATGTTTCAAAAAGATTGCACTTTTATGACAAGCCAGCTCTTTGCGACAACTTTGTGTCACACCCCGCATGCTCACTTGTTCGCTACCACTGTAGCAGGCCTGGATTAGAGGAAAGCTTAAGGTGGAAAGATGCGGCGCCAAATGACGCCACAGTATGACGTGCTTACTTGTCGTCTTTGTGCGCTTGCTCTTCCATTTCGGACAGCGGTGTATGACGCACATCGGTACCACTGACCAGGTAGATAACCTGCTCTGAGATGTTACGTGCATGATCACCAATGCGCTCCAGAGCGCGCAAAATCCACAGGATGTTAATGGCTTGAGATATCGAGCGCGGATCTTCCATCATGTAGGTGATCAGCTCACGCAGCGCCGCTGCGTATTGCTTATCGACCAATTTGTCGTTGCGCACTACTTCAATGGCACCTTCAACATCGGCACGGGCGAAAGCATCCAGCGCCCCCGATATCATCTTCACCACTTCAGAGCCCATATAGCGCAGTGACTGCTGGCAAATCTGCGAGTTGCGCGCGTCTGCCACTTCCAGGGTATGAATGGCAATCTTGCACGCTTCATCACCGATACGCTCGAGATCACGCACCACCCGCGATACCGCTAACACCATGCGCAAGTCGGAGGCAGCCGGCTGGCGCCGTACCAAGATTTGCGTGCATTCATGGTCAATAGTCACTTCCATATTATCGACTTCATCTTCGCGTCGAATAATATCGTCGGCACCACTGGTATCACCGCCACAAATGGCTTCGATGGCAGCCGATACCTGGCGTTCAACCAAGCCACCCATGCCCATCATCTGGTTGCGAATCGCTTCCAGATCGGCATTGAACTGGCCAGAGATATGCTGGTTAAAATTCATTTCCATCATCTAATCCTTAGCCAAAGCGGCCAGTAATGTAGGCCTCAGTGAGTGAATGCTCCGGGGTAGTAAATACCTGATCGGTTGGATTCACTTCAATCAGCTGGCCCATATGGAAGTAAGCCGTGCGCTGAGACACCCGAGCAGCTTGTTGCATCGAGTGAGTAACGATGGCGATGGTGTAATTTTCGCGCAGCTCGTCAATCAGCTCTTCAATTTTAGCCGTTGCAATGGGGTCCAGGGCAGAACAGGGTTCATCCATCAAAATAACTTCAGGGTCCACGGCAATGGTACGGGCGATACACAAACGCTGCTGCTGACCGCCAGAAAGGCCGGTACCCGGTGCATGCAAACGGTCTTTGACCTCATTCCACAAGCCGGCACGCTGCAGGCTGCGCTCAACGATTTCGTCTAATTCAACCCGTGACTGCGCCAAACCATGAATTCGAGGCCCGTAGGCAATGTTGTCATAGATGGATTTTGGAAACGGGTTTGGCTTCTGAAACACCATGCCAACACGGGCACGCAGTGGCACTACATCGACCTTAGCATCGTAGATGTTGTCGCCATCGAGCAAAATGTCACCTTTGATATTGCAAATATCGATGGTGTCATTCATGCGATTCAGGCAACGCAAAAAAGTGGATTTACCACAACCGGACGGACCGATCAGGGCGATCACTTCGTTGGCACCGATATCTAAGCTAACATCGAAGATCGCCTGCTTTTCACCGTAAAACACATCTACGCCACGTGCCTGCAGCTTGGGCGCGTCAGAGAAGGGTCGGCCATTAGTTTTGTGGTTTTCAATAATGCTCATAATTGCACCTAGTAATAACTCTTATCTCTGTACACGCTTACCAACGACGCTCTAACTTACGGCGTAACCAAACCGCAGCGGCATTCATAGTAATCAAAAAGCCCAGCAACACGATGATGGCGCCAGAGGTACGCTCAGTAAAGGCGCGCTCCGGGCTGTCTGACCAGAGGAAAATCTGCACCGGCAATACCGTCGATGGATCGTTGATAAAGCCTGGTACGTCGACCACAAAGGCGATCATACCAATCATCAACAACGGAGCGGTTTCACCCAGTGCTTGTGCCATACCGATAATGGTTCCGGTCAGCATGCCTGGCAGGGCCAGCGGTAACACATGGTGGAAAACCACCTGCATCTTGGAAGCACCCAGGCCATAAGCCGCTTCACGGATTGACGGTGGCACCGCCTTAATGGCTGCACGACCCGAGATGATGATGGTTGGCAAGGTCATCAGGGTGAGCACCAAGCCGCCCACCAGCGGCGTCGAGCGTGATACACCAAAGACATTAATAAAGATCGCCAAGCCAAGCAGACCAAAGGTAATGGAAGGCACCGCCGCCAGGTTGTTGATGTTGATTTCAACAAACTCGGTAATGCGGTTCTTCGGCGCAAACTCTTCCAGGTAGATAGCCGCCGCCACGCCGATAGGAAACGACAGCAGGAAGGTCACCATCAGGGTCAGGAAGGTACCAGAGATGGCACCACGAATACCCGCCAACTCCGGCTCACGCGAATCACCATTGGTAAAGAACAAGCGGTTAAAGCGTGTATACAGCTGGCCATCGTCCTGCCATTGCTTAAGCCAGCCCAACTGCACTTCGCTCAGGCGCTGGTTTTGTTGCAACTCACGATCATGCTTAAACCACTGATCAACATCGTCATCGGCAATCAGGGCAATGGTGATAGTCTGCCCCAGTACACTGCGATCATCCAATACCATTTGCTGCAGTTGCCAAGAGGCCCCGGCACTGACAAGGCTAAACAGCTGGCGCCGGTCGCGACGTTCCGGCTGCAGTTCCTGCACCAGATGGCGCTTGATCAGACCATCGAAGTTGGCCAGTTTGACGGCCTTATCATCGGCGTTGGCATCGATGCCGAGGTAGTCGCTGTCGAGCTCAATGCTGACTTCAATCACCGTCTGTTGAAACGCCGACAGGCCTTTACTCAAAATGTCAGAGAACAACACCACCAAACACAGCAAACCAAAGGTAACCGAGGCTATGCCGTAAGCGCGAAAGCGGGCTTCCGACGCACGGCGGCGCTTCATGCTGCGCTCAACTTTTTCTCGAGTGGTTAAATTAGTCATATTGCTCCCGGTATTTCTGCACCACTTTCAGGGCAACGAAGTTCAATGTCAGGGTCACCAGGAACAGCACCAAGCCCAAGGCAAATGCCGCCAAAGTTTTCGGCGAGTCGAACTCTTGGTCACCCACCAGTAGGGTGACGATTTGCACCGTCACCGTAGTCACTGAGTCGAGTGGATTGGCGGTCAGATTGGCCGCTAGACCGGCCGCCATCGCTACAATCATGGTTTCACCAATGGCACGCGAAATGGCCAGCATCACAGCGCCGACAATGCCCGGCAGGGCCGCAGGAATGATCACCTGACGTACGGTTTCACTGCGCGTTGCACCGAGACCATAGCTGCCGTCACGCAGAGACTGCGGCACCGCGTTAATCACGTCGTCCGACAATGACGACACAAACGGAATGATCATAATGCCCATCACCAAACCCGCTGCCAGGGCACTTTCCGACGACACCTCAAAACCCATGCCGGTGCCCAGATCACGCACCAAAGGTGCGACCGTTAGTGCAGCAAAGAAGCCATACACCACGGTTGGGATACCAGCGAGAATCTCCAATGCAGGCTTGGCATATTTGCGCACCGTCGCGGTGGCGTATTCAGATAAATAAATCGCTGCCATCAGACCTACGGGGACTGCGATTAACATGGCAATCATGGAGATCAGCAAGGTACCGGCAAACAGCGGCACGGCGCCAAAGCTGCCCGATGAGCCAGACTGGTCGGCACGCAGCGCTACCTGGGGTGACCACGTGGTGCCAAACAGGAAATCCAGCGCATTAACTTTCTGGAAGAACATCCAGGCTTCGTACAATACCGACGCCAAAATGCCAAAGGTGGTGAGCACGGCAATGCCAGAGCTAGCAAACAGCAACACGCCGACGATACGCTCAACTTCGGTACGCGCACGCAACGTTGGCCGCAGACGTTTCCAACTCAGAGCAAAACCCAGCAGCGCCAACACCAGCACGGCGCCCGCTTGCAATACTCGGGTACGCTCTTCCAGCGCCAACAAGTGCTCAACGGCAGGCTGCAAACTGGCATCTGCCGCTAGACCTGCGCCTTGGGCCAGGTTATGCACCTTGCTTAAGGTCAGCTGAATATCGACCTCACTGCCCTGCTGAATAGCGGCCGGCAGCTGTTTGACCACCAGAGTATCGACCACCGGGCCTTGCAATAAAGTCCACAGCAGGACCAAGAGTACGGCTGGGATGCCGGTCCACATTGCCATCAAAGCGCCATAATGGGTCGGCAGCGAATGCAGCGAATTGCCGGCGTTGGCCAGCATGCGAGCACGATTTCGTCCGAGCAGGTAAGCCCCACCAAACAAAATGATGATCGCGATAATCAAGCTACTGTAATTCATCGTTCTGAAATCAGTTCCTGGCCGGTCCTCACTAACTGGACTGACCCGTTATCGGTTGTGCCACGGCAGTGACGTTATGGCATCCAAGCCAGCGGCCCGTGTTAGTGCACCGGCCGGGAAGTTAACGCACAAAAGCCGAGGCATAGCCTCGGCTTTTGAAAACAGAGTGTTTGTCTGCGTTAGTTAGCAGCCAGAGTCTTCAGACTCTGAACGCTATTGCGAACGACAGTCCACTCTTCCTGAGTCATCGGGATCATACCTTTTTCGGCCAGGTAACCATACTCACCCATGGCGCGATCTGAAGTGAACTCAGCCAGGTACTGCTCGATGCCCGGAATCACACCGATATGCGCCTTCTTCACATAGAAGTACAGCGAACGGCTGACGGGGTATTCACCGCTAGAGATGTTATCGAAGGTTGGCTCCATACCATTGATCAGAGAACCTTGAACCTTGTCGGCGTTTTGCTCCAGGAAGCTGTAACCAAAGATGCCCAGTGCTGCAGGATTAGCCGCCAGCTTTTGCACGATCAAGTTATCGTTTTCGCCCGCTTCAACATAAGCACCGTCTTCACGCATGCCATGGCATACCGCCTTGTATTTGTTTTTGTCTGCTTTTTTCATCGCCTTGATGAATGGGAACTGCTTACAGCCACCTTCCATCGCCAGCTCAACAAAGGCATCACGCGTACCGGAAGTTGGCGGTGGGCCTAACACTTCAATAGCACGAGCAGGCAGTGCTGGGTTCACGTCTTTCCAGGTTTTGTAAGGGTTCTCAACCAGAGTGTCAGTGCCGTCTGGATTCGGAATGTTTTTCGCCAGCGCCAGGAATACATCCTTAGTGCTCAACTGCATGCGCTCTGCGGTCTTGGCGTTGGCCAGAACGATGCCGTCGTAACCGATTTTAACTTCGATGATGTCGGTCACGCCGTTGCTGGCACACAGCTCAACTTCAGACGGTTTGATGGCACGAGAAGCGTTGGTGATATCCGGCGTCGCACCGCCAACACCGGAACAGAACAGCTTCAAGCCGCCGCCTGAGCCTGTGGACTCAACCTTAGGAGTACGGAAATCAGTCGACTTGCCAAAACGTTCAGCTACCACAGTAGAAAACGGGTAAACGGTCGATGAGCCAACGATGCTGATGTAGTCGCGCTCGGCATGCGCAGCGCTGCCCACCAAAGTGGCCATGAAAGCGGCGCCGGTCAACAAAACTTTTTTCATCACAGTGTCCTTTATACAGGGTTGCTGGGTGATTGCTGTTACTGGCCGCCATTATTTGGCTGCAATGTTACAGAAACATGACAACGGCTTGTTTTGTGACTATTTGATGACCATTGCATGACAGCCACTCCTGCCAAGCGTCTTGCTAGCCCCTCCAGATAAGGATTATTGGGCCTGAGGAAACAGACTGTGACCGAGTGGTAGATAACATCAAAGTTGAGTGTACTGGCGTAGCAAAAGCAGTAAACTCAGCGCCAAACAACAACAAATCAGGTTTGCCATGACATCCTCTGAAGACAACCAGCCAAGCCCAGAGGGAGAACTGTCTCTAAGGTTGATTCCATCACGCTGTGATGCCAATGCACACGGTGATATCAGTGGTGGTTGGGTGGTATCACAAATGGATCTGGCCGCCGAAAGTGTCGCCAGTCAGGTCGCCAAGGGCCGAATCGCCACCGTGGCGCTGGAGCAGGTGGCGTTTATGTCGCCCATCCGGGTCGGCGCGGCAGTGTGTTTCTACACCCGACTGTTAGATATCGGCACGTCATCTATCCGCATCGGTATCGAAGTATGGTCGCGCAATCCCCAAGAAAATCATCGCCGTAAAGTGGTGGATGCCGAGTTTGTGTACGTCGCGATTGATGAAAAAGGCCGCATTCGCCGGGTACCGCGCTAAGCTCAGGCCTCGCTCTGCTGTGCAAGTCTGGTTACAATCGACGCGTTTTTCTTATTCTATTTGCAACCAAGACGAATCCCATGGGCAGAGCGTATCAAAACCGTAAAGAATCCATGGCCAAAACGGCCGCGGCAAAAACCAAGGTCTACTCCAAGTACGGCCGTGAAATCTATGTAACCGCCAAAGCCGGCGGCAGTGACCCGAGTGGCAACCTGGCCTTGCGCAGCCTGATCGATCGCGCCAAAAAAGACCAGGTGCCATCCCACGTTATTGAAAAAGCCCTAGACAAAGCCTCGGGTGCTGGTGGAGAAGACTTCCAACCTGCGTTATACGAAGGCATTGGCCCTGGCGGCGTGATGGTGCTGATCAGCGCTCTGACCGACAACGGCAACCGCACCTTTGGCGAAATTCGTGGTGTCTTCTCGAAGTGCAAAGCCAAGCTCGGAACTCAGGGCTCGGTGTCACATATGTTCGACCACAGAGCCATGTTTGTATTTGCTGGCGACGACGAAGAAGCAGCGCTAGAAGCCTTGATGATGGCCGATGTCGATGTGTCTGATATCGACAGTGAAGACGGCATGATCACCGTATTGGTGCCGCCGACGGAATTCTTCAAAACCAAAACGGCATTGCTGGAGATGGATGACAGCCTCGACTTTGAAGTCCAGGAGATCACCTATCTGCCTACCATGGAACACCCAATCAGTGGCGATGATGCCGACAGCTTTGAGCGCTTTGTGGGTCTGCTAAACGATTTGGAAGACGTGCAGGAAATCTACCACAACGGTCAATTTGCCTAAGTCGACTGGCCGGAGCCACCGCTCCGGCCAGGCCTTGCTATTTTAACGTTGCACGGATCGCAGCAATCACCTCGCGGGTGTCGGGTCGCACGCCACGCCACAGAGTAAAGGCTTCAGCCGCTTGCTCTACCAGCATGCCAAGGCCATCTAGAGTAATGGCGGCACCTTGCTGTTGTGCCCACTGGCTAAATACCGTCATGTCAGCACCGTACATCATGTCGTAACAGGCCGTATGACCATCGACCAGCCCCGCTGGCAGCGGTGGTAGCTCACCGCTTAAACTAGCCGAGGTGCCGTTAATCACCACATCAAAGTTGCCACTGAGCTGCTCGAAACCACAGCCTTGAAGGTTGCCTAGGTCAGCAAAATCGGTGGCCAGAGTTTGGGCTTTGGCTAGCGTACGATTGGCAATCACCACCTCGGCTGGCTGCTGCGCCAACAGTGGCTGCAGAACACCGCGCACCGCTCCGCCAGCGCCTAGTAGCAAAATACGTTTAGCCGCTAACTCAATGCCATGATTCACCGTCAGGTCAGTTAACAAACCAACACCGTCGGTATTGTCGGCTAACAGCTGACCATCAGCTTGCATCACTAGGGTATTCACAGCCTGGGCGCGTTGAGCACGCTCGCTGTGCAGATCGGCGTAGCGAAATGCCTGTTCTTTGAACGGCACCGTCACATTTAAGCCTTTGCCGCCACGGCGGAAAAACTGGCTGACGGCATCGTCAAAGCCATCCATTGGTACCAGCATGGCGGAATAAATCACGGTCTCACCTGTTTGCTCGGCAAAGGCGCTGTGAATTTGAGGAGACTTGCTGTGGGCGATGGGATTGCCCATCACGGCGTATAAATCAGCCATTCAATGTCCTTATACCCAATCTTTGTGCGGCAAGAAGTCGGTGTAGAGGCGCTCTTCCCAGGAGCCGGCCTCAGGCTGCCAGTCGTAGTCCCAATGAGCGACGGGTGGCATCGACATCAAGATGGATTCGGTACGGCCACCACTTTGCAGCCCAAAGATGGTGCCGCGGTCAAACACCAAGTTAAACTCGACGTAGCGTCCGCGGCGATAGCATTGAAATTTACGTTCCCGCTCGCCAAACTCGTAGTCCTTGCGGCGCGCCATAATCGGCAGATAGGCGTCGATATAACCATTACCTACCGCCTGCATAAAGGCAAAACTGCGTTCAAAATCTGCGTCATCGCCGTCCCAGCGATTCAGATCATCAAAGAACAAACCGCCCACGCCACGAGTTTCGTTGCGGTGCTTGAGGAAAAAGTAGTCGTCGCACCAGCGCTTGTAACGCGCATACACCTGGTCGCCAAACGGTTGGCATAGATTCTTAGCAGTTTGATGCCAATGCACCACATCCTCTTCAAACGGATAAAATGGCGTAAGATCAAAACCGCCGCCGAACCACCATACCGGCTCTTCACCTTCTTTTTCGGCAACAAACAAACGTACATTGGCGTGGGAAGTCGGCACATAAGGATTGTGGGGGTGGATTACCAGAGACACCCCTAAAGCTTGAAAGCTACGCCCCGCCAGTTCTGGTCGAGAGGCAGTGGCTGACGCTGGCAGCTGATCACCATAGACATGAGAAAAGTTAACGCCGCCTTTTTCCACCACCTGGCCATTGGCCATTACCCGGGTACGCCCTTCGCCGCGCAGGCTATTTTGCGCGCTGGGTTCACGCTGCCAGTCATCGTGTTGAAAACGAGCGCTGCCGTCTTCTGCTTCCAGCGCGTCACAAATTCGCTGTTGTAAATCCAGCAAGTAGGCTTTTACCGCAGCCACATCACACTGACTCATAGGGGTTCCTTAACGTAAACGCTGGCCATCCAGCGTGCGGATATCAGAAGGTCGATCGCGATCACCCAGTTCACCAGGCACGCAGAAAACACCATCAGCAAAGTACTGCTGCACTTGCTGTTGCGACAACGCCGGTGGCTCACCGGCTGGATTAGCAGAGGTCGATACCAGTGGACCACATTGATGGCACAACGCCTGCACCAATGGATGGGCGCTGATTCGAACCGCTAACGTTTGATGTTCGCCACGCAGCAACGGCGACACACGGTCGTAGCAGGGTAACAGCCAGGTGTTGGGGCCGGGCCAACCGGGCAGCACCATAGCCTTAGCTTCGGCCGATAGTGGCAACAGATAGTCGTCCAGCTGTGACAAATCGGCGGCAACAACAATCAGACCCTTTTGCCAGGGCCGCTGCTTTAAGGCTAACAGGTGTTCTAAAGCTTGCTCATTGGCCGGATCACAGCCCACCCCCCAAACGGCTTCGGTCGGGTAAGCCAAGATATCGCCTTGCTGTACGCGCAAAGCAGCCTGCGCCAAATGTGAAGGAAGTGTTCCAGGTGGAGGTTTGTCGGACGGTGTCTTCATGGGTTGATCAAATACAGATTAGCTTTGCACACTAACCCAAGGCGGCTGCCCTCACAAGGGTCAGCCACGTGAGTTAACCCGCAACCAGCATATAACCCTGGCCACGATAGGCGACAATACGATTGTCGCATACCCCATCCAGCGTCAGCTTGCGTCTTAATCGGCTGATCAATACATCCATGGCACGGCGGCGTTTCCAGGCGTCTTCACAAACATCGCCATAGACACAATGTTCTAGTCGATCGCGTGCAACCAATTGCCCTTGATTAGCTAATAAGCGCAGCAGCAAATTCATTTCCTGTTCGCCCAAACTGACGTGTTCATTGTCTTTACTCAGTACCCGGGTTTCCACATTTAACTGAAAACCTAGAAAGTGAATGCCGTCAGGGTCCGTTTCCGGTATACGCCGCAATAGTGCCTCTATACGCAACAGCAGCTCGTCATAGTTAACGGGCTTGCAGACATAATCATCGGCGCCGGCTTGCAGACCTCGAATGCGATCTTGGTCACCATCGTGAACCGATATCAATATGCTGCCACACTGGGCTGGCAGATCTGGCACCAAACTCATGGCTTCGCCATCGGGCAAAGAAACATCGGCAATCAGGATACGCGGTGTTATCTGCAACAGCAGTTGACGCGCCTGCTGCAACGTTTCTGCACAACTGACTTGAAACCCCTGTTGAGTCAAAAAGAAGGCTAATGACTGCTGCAGTAGGCCATCATCCTCCAGCAACAGTAAGGGTATCTGTGTTTCGTATTCCAGCATGGCTCTGCTCCTTGAGACATTCGATACTGAACAACAACAGCTGTTGTAGACGAACACACTGATAAGATTCTATCTGCTCAGTTTGGTCAAGTAACTCAAGCGCCAATAGCCGCAGTCGTTGTAATCCCAAACTACTGCTTTGACTGGCGATGCGATGCACTTTGGCACGCCACTGCTCATCGTCCACACTAATCGGCGTCTCCTGCTGCAGTCGCTGCAATGCCTGCTCAAGTTGCTGCGGCCATTGCGTTTCTGGAATGTGCCGGCGAGTCTGAGACAGCTGTAGCCTGTCGATAATAGGATCAGCCACTGCCAGCTGCAGCGGCTGTAACGCTGCTTTTAGCATGTTTTGTGTTACCGGCTTATTAACGACACCGTCTAGGCCAGACTGCTGCAGTTGCTGCAGTCGCCTTGGACTGCTATCGGCAGTGAAAGCGATGACCTTGCTATCGAGCTGCTGCTGTTTTAACCAAGGCAATAGGCTTAAGCCATCGCCATCGGGCAGGTTCATGTCTAACAGGATGACATCGACATGATGTTGCTGCCTATGTAATCGAGCTTCAGCCAAGCTAGCAACACTGGCGACCCAATGACCCATCTGGCGCAGCTGATTCACCACCAACTCGCGATTGAGCAATACGTCCTCCACCACCAATACCGACAATGCGATATCCACTGAACTGTTCTCGACCGACACTGGATCTTCAAGCTGCACATCAGCAGGCTCTAGCGCTAAGGTAAACCCAAAACGACTACCAACCCCAGGCCAGCTAACGCAATCAAGTTGGCTACCCATTTGCCGCAGCCATTGCTGGGCTAACGATAACCCCAAGCCACTGCCTTCCTGTTCACGCGCACTATCGGCCCGAGTAAATGGCTGTAACAGCCTAGGGATATCTTCTGCTGCTAAGCCGCAACCTGTATCTTCAACGTCAAAGCGAATACGACCTTCATCAACGGCGGTGACTTGCAATCGGATACTGCCTTGTTGGGTGTATTTGATGGCATTACCGATCAAGTTGGTTAGCGTCTGGCGTAATCGTACGCTGTCTATTTGGCGACAACCGAGATCGGTATGGCAGATCAATTCCAGCAGAACATTTGGCCGCTGAACTACAGGTTGCAAACCGGCTATCAAGCAGCGCAGCCAATGATTCAACATCACGGCTTGCTGTGGGCGCGAAATTTCTGAATGCTCTTGTTCTGACTGCATTAACACATCGCGGGCTAGCTTCGACAGACCCATAGCCTGATCAATAATCAAGCTGCAATCCTGCTTTTGCATTGCATCGTGACAGTCGTTTTGTAGCTTTTCTGCAATACCGGTAATGGCATTGAGTGGAGTTCGTAGTTCATGGCTTAAGGTCGCCAAAAAATGGCTTTTCACCGCCGCATTGTGCTGCGCTTGTTGCTGCAGTAACTGGAGTTCCAGCTGCCGGTCTTCTTGCATCAATAGGGCAAAGCTCAACACCAAGCCGTAAGCAACGAAGTAACCCACACTGGAGACGATTAAGTTGATTAGGCGCCCCTCCAATATCGAGTCAAAGCTGACATCGAATAACACCGCGGGCACCCTCAACACCATAATGACCGCCATCAAGCTGCACATGGCAAACAACAAGTTAACGCCATAGCGCCCGGTACGCAGTCCAAAACGCTGCCAGAGGACGGTAGCACCAATGCCATACAGCAAAATGTACATAAGGCTAAAAATCAGAATGCGGGAACGAGTATCAAAATCGACCCAGGTGAAATAGTTAAACGGTAGGCTAATAAGTAAGAAGAGTGTGATCATTAAACGCCATACCCGGCCTTCATCCCAGCCGCAATAAAGCAGCAACCCAATTACCGTGAAGATGTTCCACAACAGCAGACAGTGGTTAGCAAAGGTGACTCCCCACCAGACATCCCCTTGCAGCTGCAACGGTAATAATATGGTTCCCACCGGTAAGCACAATGACGCCCATAGCCAAGGACGCATCGCCGGCTGATGGCGATTTAACAAATACAATGGCCATAAAAAAACGGCACAAGCGGTGGCTATCATGGCAAAGGCCTGATAATGAAAAGCAGGTCCCATAGGCGACTCCTGTCAGCGTATCCTTACAAATCCACCTGCGCTTTGTGTCAACCAGCCAGCAAGCTCCAGCTCCAAGAGCTGCGGCAATAATTCTGCTACCGGCAACTGGCTGCGCACAGCAATGGCATCCACTGATGTTGGTCCGTAATCAATACAGGCCAGCAAGCTCGGTTGGCTATCTGCCGTGGATGGTATCATTGCCAGCGAAGCAGGCTGCGGCTGCCGTTCAAACCAGCCAATCTGCTGCAATACATCGTCAGCATCACGCACTAGCGTAGCACCGTCGCGAATCAGCTGATGGCAGCCATGACTGAGCGGATTATTCACAGCCCCTGGTAATGCCATGACGTCACGGCCCTGCTCTGCAGCCAAACCAGCAGTGATAAGCGAGCCGCTTTTCAACGTCGCCTCCACCACCACAGTTCCTAGGCTTAGACCACTGATGATGCGGTTGCGGGAGGGGAACTGTTGCGCCCTAGGTGCAGTGCCTGGTTCAAACTCCGACACAATTAGCCCCTGCTCGAGCACTTGCTGAGCCAGTTTCAGATGCCGGCGCGGGTAGATAATATCGGCGCCACAGCCGAGCACCGCAATGCTACGCCCTTGCTCAACAGCACCTTGATGACTGGCACCATCAATGCCCAACGCTAAGCCAGACACTACGGTCAGGCCCGCTCCAGCCAAACGGTTGGCACACTGCTGCGCCCAATCAATGCCATAGTGACTGGGGTTGCGACTACCGACCATAGCAATGCAAGGTTGCTCTAATGCCGTTAAATCGCCACGGGCATACAACAGGATGGGGGCATCCGATAAGGCGGATAAGCATTCAGGGTAAGGCGATACGCCGGCTAGCAACACATAACAGTCAGGCTGCTGACGCCAATGCTGTAGCATCTCAAAGCCTTGGCTCAAACTTGCTTGTTGTTGCCAATTTTGGGCGGCGTGCAGCGTTAAGCCGAAATCAATGAGTTGCTCGACGGTTGAGCTAAATAACTGGGCGGGATCGTCTAGCTGCAGGCGAACGCGATTAACAGCGATATTTCCGATCCCTGGCAGGCGGCGTAACCGCCACCAGGCGAGTAACTGCTCATCCGTGAGCATTGTTTATATTCCATTAAGACGTTAGTTAGGTGAAGAGAAGTGATCTCCAACACGCAAAGGCTTGGTGGCACGCATGATCAAGCCGTAAGACATCTTTTCATAGGTACGGAACACCATCATCACACCCGCTCGTTCTGATGGCAGACGCACATACTCGTCAACGGCGCGGTCATAGACCACCTCTCCCTCTTTCTTCACCAGGAGAACACTACCAGCTTCCAAACCATCACGTTCGCCACGATTGAGTGCCACCACATCAAACTGGCCAACCTGCGATACACCACCAGACACCGCTAAAATCTGCCCATCAACCTCCCGCTTTGGAGCCTTGGGGATGAAGCGAGACAACAAAGTGCGGTCTTCTGTCTGTAGTAAACGATCGCCAACAGAGACCTGCTGATTAGTGCGTTCAAGTTCGAGCGTTAGAATATCGTCATTAACGTCTGTTACACGCCCCTGGCCAATGTCGAGAGCCTCTAAACCCAACACTTCCTCGGTCTTAGGATCGATGTAAACCTGGCCACGGCGGTATATCGAGTAGGCAGCAGCAACCTGCTCACCTATCTCGCCACGGGCGTAAATGGTACTACCGGCGCCCATTAACAAGTGGCCGTCGCTACCCGACAGTACTCGAGGAGCCTCATCCAGTTCTTTCTGCTCGACCACACGATGATCACGTAAGAAGCCGCGAACAGCATCCATTGGGATAGCAGGGATGGCTGACTCAATGGGCTCAACGCGTACCATTGGATGCATTTTCATGGTCCCAGGCTCAGAGCCAGGTGACAGTTTGACCGTGCGGGCACTTTGACCGCGTTTAACGACCGTCACACGGGTCTCGCCACCGACATCGATCAATGCCAACTCGTCCCCAGGGAAAATCAAATGAGGATCTTCAATTTGACGATTCAGGTACCAGATTTCCGGCCACTGCCATGGATCATCGGTGAAACGTTCGGAGATGTGCCACAGAGTGTCGCCATCTTTCACCGTGTAACGCTGCGGAGCGTCTGCTTTCAACGGTAAGGCTGCGACCGTAGTCGACAGACACAGCAAACCGGTAAGAAGAACGCGCTTGATGGTTTTGCTCATCCTGTATTCCCTTTATCATAAACGCATCTGACGATGCGCAGTCGACAGCGCCGCGGCGACATAGCCGCTCCTGCATTTTGGCAGGAACCGCGCACTAGCTTTCTTTCTGTATCGCCAGCCAGTTTAGCAAGTCAATAGCTTGCTGTTCTATAAAGCACGAGAAATCTATCGACAGAGATACTATGGCCATACTCGATATCCTCGAATACCCAGATCCCCGCCTGCGTACCGTTGCTACTCCAGTGCAGCAAGTAGATGACCGCATTCGTCGCATTATCGACGACATGTTCGACACCATGTATGACGCACCAGGGATAGGCTTAGCGGCCACTCAGGTGAATGTTCACGAGCGCATTATTACCATCGATGTGTCCGAGGATAACAGCGAGCCGCTGGTGTTCATCAACCCTGAAATCACCGTGCTGGAAGGCGAAATTGAAAGTATGCAGGAAGGCTGCTTGTCCGTGCCTGGCTTTTACGAAGAAATTTCCAGGATTGAGCACTGCTTAGTAAAAGCACTGGACCGAAACGGCCAATCCTTCGAAATGGAGTGCCGTGGTCTTCTGGCGGTATGTATCCAACATGAGGTGGACCACTTGGAAGGCAAGCTAATGGTCGATTACCTGTCGCCGCTCAAGCGTAAGCGCATCAAAGACAAACTCGATAAAAAACACAAGCTCGAAGCGCGCCAGGGACAACGCTGATATGTCATTGAAAGTTATTTTTGCCGGTACACCTGAGTTTGCCGCGGTGCACTTACAGGCATTGATCGACAGCGAGCACGACATAGTCGCCGTTTACACCCAGCCTGACCGCCCCGCTAAGCGTGGCAAAAAAATGCAGCCCAGTGCGGTCAAAGCACTGGCCCATGAGCACCAGTTAGCGGTTTATCAGCCGCTTAACTTCAAACACGCAGAAGATGTTGAGCAGCTGCAAGCGCATCAGGCCGATGTCATGGTGGTGGTCGCTTATGGCCTGTTATTGCCGAAGTCCGTCTTGGATGCACCACGCAATGGCTGTCTTAACGTACATGCCTCACTGTTACCGCGCTGGCGTGGTGCAGCACCCATTCAGCGCTGTCTAGAAGCCGGCGACAGCTGTACCGGCATTACCATCATGCAAATGGATGAAGGCTTAGACACAGGCGATATGTTGCACAAGCTCACGACGGTGATCAGTCAGGAAGATACCGGCGGTAGTTTGCACGATCGACTGGCCGAACTCGGCCCGGCAGCCCTGCTCGATACCCTACACGCACTAGAAAACGGCCAATTGCAGCCCGAACAGCAGCAACACGAGCAAGCCTGCTACGCCCATAAACTCAGCAAACAGGAAGCACAGATCGACTGGTCGCGTCCCTGTTCCGAATTGGCGTTGCAAATACGCGCCTTTAACCCGGTGCCCATGAGCTACTCCATTCTAGGCAGTGAGCGCATACGCATCGTTGCAGCACAGGCCTTACATAAACCCCATCATCTGCTGCCAGGCACCATAGTTGCTGTCGACAGTGAGGGCGTTGAAGTCGCCTGTGGCCAGGGCCTGTTGCGCCTCACTCAGCTACAGCTAGCGGGCAAAAAGGCCATGTCCGTGGCTGACATCATCAATGGCCAGCCGCAATTGCTACAGCCCAACTACGTTTTCAGTGCAGTGAGCCCAGTGTGAAATCATCTTTGTACGGCGCCAGTAGCGCCTCCTTGTCTGCCCGTGCGGCCGCTGCACGGGCACTGGCCGGTGTTATGCAAGGGCAATCCCTCAACCAGCTGTTGCCAACCTTAGAGCAACGCGTTGACCAAGCCGATCGCGGCTTTTTGCGCGACATGGTATTGGGCAGTTGCCGCCATTTTCAGCGTCTCAATGCGCTGGCCAAAATGCTGCTGAAAAACCCGTTTGATGACAGCGACCAGGATCTACACGCCTTATTAGTCATCGGCTTGTATCAGTTACATGTGCAAGGCAAGGCACCTCATGCAGCTGTACATGCCACCGTGAGTGGCTGTGAAGAACTGGGCAAGGGCTATGGCAAGGCAGTGATCAACGCTTGCCTGCGACGTTTTGGTCGCGAGTACGAAAGTCTGACACACGCACTGGACGACAATCCAGTGACCGCCAGCAGCCATCCTAAATGGTTAGTCAAAATGCTGAGCAAAGCCTGGCCAGATCAGGTCGACGACATTCTCCGCAACAACAACGATAAGCCCCCCTTGTGCTTGCGCGTCAACCGTCGCCAAGTCAGTCGTGATGACTATTTGCAGCAGTTGCAGCAGGCCGAGATCGACGCTCGTCCAGCACCCTTCAGTGATGATGGTATCTACCTAAACACTGGCCTCGATGTCACCACCCTACCGGGTTTTGCTGCCGGTTTTGTTAGCGTGCAAGACGAAGCGGCCCAACTGGCGGCGCAGCTGTTACAGCCACAAGCAGGCGAACAGATACTGGATGCCTGTGCCGCTCCTGGCGGTAAAACCTGCCATTTGTTAGAAATGGCTGATGCCCAGGTGACCGCCGCTGATATCGACGCATCACGCTTAGAGCGGGTCCAAGAGAATCTTGAACGCTTGCAACTATCAGCACAGATCTTGTGCGCCGATATGCTAGCCCCTGACAGCTGGCCCGAGCAGCAATACGATGCCATCCTGCTGGATGTGCCGTGCTCAGCGACCGGTGTTATTCGCCGTCATCCAGATATCAAGCTATTGCGCCGCCGCGAAGACATTGCTGCCTTGGCGCAGACTCAAGCACAACTGCTGTCGCTGGCCTGGAAGGCCTTACGACCCGGCGGGCGTTTGCTTTACGCCACCTGCTCCGTGCTGCCGCAGGAGAACAGCGAGCAAATTGCTCAATTTGTGTCGCAAAATGCCGATGCTAGCGTGCAGACACTGGACAAACCGTGGGGAAATGCCTGTAATGCCGGTCGCCAACTGCTACCGCAAACAGATGGCCACGACGGGTTTTATTACGCCCTGCTGCATAAAGCTTAACGCAACCGCCTTCGAGCCAGCGATCCTGGCTCACTGACAGAGGTCGCATATGAAGATCATTATTCTCGGTGCTGGTCAGGTCGGCGGTACGCTGGCCGAGAACCTGGCCAACGAGCAAAATGACATTACCGTGGTGGATACCGATCAGGAGCGCTTGCGTGAGCTGCAGGATCGTATCGACATCAAAACCGTGTGTGGCAGTGCCTCACATCCGAAGGTATTAGCCGATGCCGAGGCCGATGACGCCGACCTGCTGATTGCCGTCACCAACTCGGATGAGACCAATATGGTCGCCTGCCAAGTGGCCTTTACCCTGTTTCGCACGCCGAAAAAGCTCAGTCGCATTCGCGCCAATGCTTATCTGAAAGAAACGGGCTTGTTCAGCGATGAAGGTTTTCCCATCGACGTACTCATCTCCCCTGAAAAGGTGGTAACCGAATACGTCAGCCGCTTGCTGCAATACCCAGGGTCGCTGCAGGTGCTGGATTTTGCCAATAACAAGGTCCAGCTGGTGGCCGTTAAAGCCTTTTACGGCGGCTTGTTGGTGGGGCAGCAGATTCAAACTCTCAAAGAGCATTTGCCCAATATCGATGCCCGTGTGGCGGCGATATTCCGCCGTGGCCAGGCCATTGAGCCAGTCGGCAGTACCGTTATAGAAGCCGATGATGAGGTCTTTTTTGTTGCCGCCAAAGACAATATTCGCGCCGTCATGGGCGAGCTCAGACGCGCTGAGGATTCTTATAAGCGCATCATCATTGCTGGTGGCGGCAATATTGGCTATCGCTTAGCCAAAACCCTGGAACGTGATTATCGCCTTAAGCTGATTGAGCATTCCCGTGACCGTGCCAAGTACTTGAGCGAGAACCTTAAGCACACCGTAGTACTGTTTGGCAGCGCCACGGATAAAGCCTTGCTGGAAGAAGAAAACATCGAAAACACCGATGTGTTCTGCGCCCTCACCAACGATGATGAAGTGAATATCATGTCGTCTTTGCTGGCCAAGCGCTTGGGCGCACGCAAGGTGATGACCCTGATCAACAAGGCAGCGTACGTCGACTTGGTTCAGGGCGGCATGATCGATGTCGCCATTTCACCGCAACAAGCCACCATTGGCAGCCTGTTAACTCATGTTCGCCGTGGTGATGTTGCCAACGTACACTCGCTGCGACGCGGTGCCGCCGAAGCCATAGAAGCCATCGCCCATGGCGACAGTCGCTCGTCGAAAGTGGTTGGTCGCAGCATCAGCGAGATTACCCTGCCACCAGGCACCACCATAGGTGCAGTAGTCCGTGGCGAAGAAGTGATTATGGCGACCTCTGACGTCGTCATTCAGTCAGAAGATCACGTTATTCTGTTTGTGGTTGATAAACGTCATATCAGTGATGTTGAGCGTTTATTCCAGGTCGGATTGGGCTTCTTTTAAGCACGGTAATTAAAGGATTTATAATTTATGCACTTTACCGTGATCGCACGTGTGCTGGGCATTCTGTTGATGCTATTCAGTCTCACCATGCTGCCTCCCATGCTGGTGTCGATGTGGTACAACGACAATGCCACTCAGGCCTTTGCCACCGCCTTGCTGCTGATTTTTGGACTGGGATTTTTTTGCTGGTTACCTGTGCGTAAGGTCCGCCAGGACCTACGCACCCGAGACGGCTTCTTAATCACAGTGTTGTTCTGGCTGGTCTTGTCTCTTACTGGCTCCTTTCCGTTTATGCTGGCCGATAATCCCAGCTTAAGCTTTACCGATGCCTTTTTTGAGTCTTTATCGGGCTGGACGACCACGGGTGCCACCGTCATCACCGGGATCGAGCATCTGCCCAAGTCCATTTTATGGTACCGCCAGCAACTGCAATGGCTAGGCGGTATGGGCATTATCGTATTGGCGGTCGCTATCTTGCCGATGCTAGGCATTGGTGGCATGCAGCTATTTCGGGCGGAGACGCCAGGGCCAATCAAGGATTCCAAACTCACCCCACGCATAGCAGAAACCGCGAAGGCACTGTGGAACATCTATTTGATGCTCACCATCAGTTGCGCCAGTGCGTATTGGTTTGCCGGAATGGATGCCTTTGACGCCGTTGCTCACAGCTTTGCTACCGTCGCCATCGGCGGTTTTTCGACTTACGACGCCAGCATTGGTCATTTTGATAGCGCAGCCATCGAAATGATCGCCGTGGTGTTTATGCTGATATCCGCGCTTAACTTCGGTTTGCATTTTTTTGCTTGGCATAACAAAACCCAAGCTCTGGTGCACTATATGCGCGACTCCGAGCTGAAATTTTTCTTCTTTGTGATTGCCGGTGGCATTGTGCTGACGGTGCCAGCCCTGTACCTGACCGACACCTATGGCTGGCTTGAGTCGCTACGCTACGGCGTGTTTGAGGTGGTTTCCGTCGCCACCACCACAGGCTTTGGCACCTCAGACTTTTCTGTTTGGCCCATTTTCTTGCCGGTGCTGCTGTTTATGATGGCCTTTATTGGCGGCTGTGCAGGCTCCACTGGCGGTGGTATGAAGGCCATTCGAGTACTGCTGATTCATAAACAGGGGGTGCGTGAAATCCGCCGCTTGATTCACCCCAATGCCATCATTCCGGTCAAACTGGGCAATGCGCCAGTGAATGAGCGCGTATTAGAAGCCGTTTGGGGCTTTTTTGCCCTCTACGTCATCACCTATCTAGTGATGATGCTGGCGTTGCTGGCCACCGGCCTTGACCACGTCACCGCCTTTTCTGCCGTCGGTGCCTGCCTGAACAACCTCGGCCCAGGACTGGGCGACGTGGCAGCTCACTACGGCGATATTACCGACGCCGCCAAGTGGATTTTATCTCTGACTATGCTGTTAGGGCGGTTAGAAATTTTCACCCTGTTGGTACTGATCAGCCCAGCGTTCTGGCGGAGCTAGCCTATGACAGATTCACTGCACGATCCGGCCTTTGTAAGCCAAGTACGCACACAAATGCTGGCATTTGCGCGCTCGCAGTTAAATCACGAGCAGGAAGCTGAAGATGCGGTGCAAGAAGCACTGGCCGGCGCCTTTAAAAACGCCGAACGCTTTGCCCACAAGGCAGCGCTAAAAACCTGGATATTTACTATCTTGCGCAACAAGATTTCCGACCTGTTGCGCAAACGTTATCGCAATCTAGAAAGTGACTCGTACGATGAGTGTAATGAATGCGGTGATGGCGACGACTCATGGTTTGATCAGCGCGGACATTGGCATAGCGAACGCAAGCCTGGAGCTTGGAGTGGCACCGACCAGCAAGCATTAAGCGATGATTTCTGGCGCGTGTTTGACCATTGCCTGAATCATCTTCCCGCCGATCAAGGGCGCGTCTTTATGATGCGAGAGATGCTGGAACTCACCAGTCAGGAGATTTGCCACAACCTGGCACTGACCACCAGCAATGTACACGTGCTGCTACACCGCGCTCGCTTGCGACTGCGCGAGTGCTTAAGCAGCCAATGGTTTGAAGGGGAGCGACATGCTGAACTGTGAACAAGCCACACGATTGCAATCGGACGCCATGGAGCGGCCGTTATCTGTGCGCGAGAAAATGGCGCTTAAGATGCACACCGCCATCTGCAGCGCCTGCCGCCAATTCGGTCGCCAGGTCGTTACCTTGCGTGACCTTACCCGCCAATATCGCGACCAGCCCGAGCAAAAAGACTAGGGCCTAACATTTTTTAGCTCCTTGCTGCTGGAAGTCCGTTTTTTCTTGAGTAAGGCATGAGGAGTGTGAACCAGCGCACAGCGCCCCACCAACGGCTGAAATTTTTTCCTATCTGTTGTAATGAATTGACCATCGCCGCGACAAAGGCAGTACGCAGGCTAAGCTGCGCTCTTGAGCCCTTGCTCAACCCGTTAATTCAACTGATGAGAACGCCTTATGAAAAAGTCATTCAAGCCCGTATCTGCCTCTTTAACCGCCGCTTTTTTGCTGAGTGCCGCCGCAGCCAGCCAAGCCGCCAGCGCACCTTCGCAAGCAGACAACCCGTTTGCATCACAAACTCTGAGCCAGGGCTATCAATTAGCCGGTAAGCACGGCGAAGGTAAGTGCGGCGAAGGCAAGTGCGGTGGCAAAGCCGAGTCAGAAGGTAAATGCGGCGAAGGCAAGTGCGGTGGCAAAGCCGAGTCGGAAGGTAAATGCGGCGAAGGCAAATGCGGTGGCAAAGCCGAGTCGGAAGGTAAATGCGGCGAAGGCAAATGTGGTGGCAAAGCCGAATCAGAAGGCAAATGTGGTGAAGGTAAATGCGGCGGTAACAGCTAAGCCTTCATCGATTGAGGGGAGTTTTCTCCCCTGATTTCTACGCCACTGGAGCATTACATGCGCACATTGTTAGACCTTTACCAACCTGCTCATCACGCACTGCAACGCACCAGCGTAGCCGATGGGCTGGCCCCCTTGTTATTACGCCTATATCTCGCTCCAGTGATGCTGCAAGCCGGCTGGAATAAGCTCGATCACTTTGAAGACACAGCCGCCTGGTTTGGCAACTCTGAGTGGGGATTAGGTTTGCCTGCTCCCGAGTTGCTGGCGGGCTTAGCGGCTGGAACTGAATTCTTCGGTGGCGTGCTATTACTGCTAGGTCTAGCAATACGTTGGATTAGTATTCCATTGATGATCACTATGGTGATTGCGGCCGTCACAGTCCACTGGCCTAACGGCTGGCTGGCCATTGCCGACGCCAGTAGCTGGCTGGCCAATGACAGAGTATTGGAAGCAGCCGAGCGACTGCAACGAGCCAAATCCATTTTGCAACAGCACGGTAACTATTCCTGGCTGACCGGACGTGGTTCCGTAGTGATACTAAATAACGGTATCGAGTTTGCTGCCACCTATTTCATTATGCTGCTGAGCTTGTTTTTCACCGGCGGCGGTCGCTACACCAGCATGGATTACTGGCTGGCACGACGTTTCACTCTGTTACCCGACAGCCAGCGCTAAGCTGGCTGATGGGCTGAGTTTGTCAACGGATTCCCGCTGCCCGATAGGGGTTTTTGCCGCCGTTGGGCTGGCGCTTAAAGCGCTTATAGGTCCACTGGTATTGCTCCGGAGCCTGCTCCACGCAAGCCTCAATCGCTGCATTCAACGCGCCCGCCGATACCACAGGATCGCTATCGTAAATAGCATCATCTGGTTTAACAAAGTGGATATCAAAACCTTCACCGTTGGGCAGGCGGCGACTAAAGCCACATAAAGCTACTGCATCACTGCGCTGTAGCAGCTCATGGCACAGCTTTGGTGTCAGTGTCTCTTGGCCCATAAAGGGAGCAAACACACCGCTACGAGCACGTGGCTCTTGATCGGGCAAGATGCCAACGAATGCACCGCGCTTTATCGCCTTAAACAACTCTTTGACCCCACCCGATGTGGTCGGTACCAAGCGAATGCCAGTTTTACTGCGACTGCTCAGCATCCATTCGTCCAACACCGGATCTTTGGCGGGACGGTACATGGCTACCACGTCTGTTTGGGAGGTGATGTAGTGGTTAAGTATTTCCCAGTTGCCCAAATGTGGCACGCAAAACAGCACTCCCTTCTGGGCTGCCAACGCCTCATGTAATAGTTCGATATTGTGCACCTTACGCACCAGAGCTAGGCCTTTGTCTGGGCTGGCTCCCCACAGCACCCCCATTTCCATCGATACTATGCCAGTGTGACGCAGACTTTCTCGCCACAGCTGCTGTCGCTCCTGTTCGGGTAACTGCGGATATACCATCTGCAAATTCAGCCGTGCGACTTCACGCGAGCGATTGCGATACCAGCCCATTATTACGCCAATAGCCGCCCCTAAACGCTGGGCCCATGGCAAGGGGATACGGCCGCTCAGCTTAAGAATTGCAACAATAAAATGACCCATACTGACACCTTTAACGTCGGGAAACGGCAGTGTACGCAACCTGTTCAGACAGGCAAGGACCAGCAGCACGGATGAAGGCCTCTGCTAGACTGAAATGACCAAATAAGCGGCGGCCCTATGATCAATCTGGAAACCGAACTGGCATCGAAGCGCATCCTGATTGTCGATGATCTGGTAGAGGCGCGCACCTCTTTGAAAAAAATGATGAACGTGATCGGCGGTAGCCATATCGATACCGCTGTCGATGGCAATGAGGCTATGAATTACTTGCGCGAGTTTGACTATGACATGGTGCTGTCCGACTACAACCTGGGCAAAGGCAAAGACGGTCAACAGATTTTGGAAGAGGCGCGCTATACCCAACGCTTACGAGCAACCGCCTTGTTCGTTATGGTGACGGGAGAAAATGCCGTAGACATGGTCATGGGTGCCCTCGAGTATGACCCCGATGCCTACCTTACCAAACCCTTTACCCTCAATATGCTGCAGGAACGCCTGGCGCGTATCCTCAACATTAAATCTCACTTGTACGACGTGAACCATGCCATTGATGAAAAACGTATCAGTGATGCCATACGGCACAGTGAGCAATTACTGAGCAAAAAACCTAAACTCATTATGCCGCTGACCCGGATTCTTGGTCGTTTATATATGCAGCAACACCAGTATGACGACGCCATACGGGTGTATTCAGATCTACTTAATATTCGCTCGGTTGCTTGGGCACGCTTAGGGCAAGCCATTTGCATGCACCACTTAGGTGATTCCCACGGTGCCATGGCGCAGCTAAAGCAAACTCTGGTTAAGCACCCATTATATGTGCAGTGTTATGACTGGCTTGCACGCATTATGCTGGAACTGGAGCAACCCGCCGAGGCCCAGCAGTTTTTGCAAAAAGCCGTGGGTATATCTCCCAAAGCCGTGCGCCGACAAATGGAGCTGGGCCAACTAGCAACAGCCAATGAAGACTTTGCTACCGCAGAGGTTGCTTTTGAAGCTGCGGTAAGGCTCGGTCGCCATTCCTGCTATAAAAATTCAGATAACTATATACAGTTTGCCAAGGCTGTGCAGGGCCGAATACAAGAAAATGGCGGCCGCGACAGCCGCCTGCGCGCAGATAAAGTAATGCGTTATGTCGAAGAGCTACGGCAGGATTATGCGGGTCAATCCGGTGTGATGTTTGATACCAGCATTATTGAAGGAAAAACGTTCCAGCGCATGGGTCAAGCTGATAAAGCCCGAAGGTCGGCTGACCACGCTGAAGAAATACTCAATAAAATGGAAGACCCCAGCGTTGATCAACAACTGCAAATGACTGAGGCTTATATTCAGACCGACCAACATATCAAAGCGAAAAAACTGTTAAAGGTTATTCAAGAGCGCGACTGCAACGAAGAGTCTGTACAAAAAGAGTGGGAGCGCCTGCAGGAAACGCTAAATCAAATCAAGGTACGCCAATACACCACTGAGCTGAATGCCAAAGGCGTTGAGTGCTACGAAAAAGGGCTATATGAACAGGCCGTTGAGGCCTTTGATGAAGCCACTGACTTTGATGAGGCTGGCATCAGTGTCATGTTAAATTCAATTCAAGCCAAAATCAGTTATATGGAAGAAAAAGATATTCGGGTCGCGTACTTAAAGGATTGCCACGCACTATTTAAACGCATAGGCCATATAGGTGAAAGCGACGAGCGTTTTCCTCGATATGATCGTTTAAGAAAAACCTACACTCGCCTTAAACGAGCGGCGGGATTATGAAATTTGATCAACTTGTGGCTGCAGTTATTCACGACCTCAAAAATCAATTGCAGTCCTTGCTTGATTGTGAGCGCGATGCTTTAGAAAATATTCCATCAGAGTTTCACTCTTTGTTACAGCCAGTTTTACAGCGAACTAACCGGCTTAAAAATGACACGTTGAAATTGCTGAGCTTATATAAGCTAGACGATATTAACCAATTCCCTCTCGATGATGCTTGGCCTTACGACACGATCAATGACGCTATAGAAGCAACATCACTGCAGTATCCCGGCATAACATTTAAAAATCAGGTAGACGAGCAATGTCAGGGGTTTTATAGCGATACACTGATTCATCTCGCTCTAATTACCATAATCACCAATAGCGCCCAAGCCGGTGCGTCGGAAATTATATTCCGAGCTGACGATAGCGATGGGCTAAAGCTCATTGTCGAAGATAATGGCCCGGGCTTTCCTCCTGAAGTGCTGCAAGGTGATTGGAAAAGTCAAAAGCAGGATGGGACCGGCCTTGGCCTGTACTTTGTTGATCTAATCGCAAAACACCATGGGTCGGAGCAACAGACGGGCCTGCTTGTGCTCAAAAATTGTTCCATTGGCGCTCACGTGGCGATTAACCTACCCTAGAATCTTCAGGTTATTGCAAATTCTTCACAGACAAGATTGACCTTAATCATACCTACTACCATCATCCGCCGCCTTATTTCAGATTGTGGTAATCGTAATGCTCCGCTGCAAAAAAATAACTCTGCCGCTGTTAAGTGCTGCTCTTATTTCCGCCTGTGGTGGCGCTGATGATAAAAAAGATAACAATGACGACACCAACAGCAATTTTCAGTTTAGTCATACAGAGATTTCTAACCTAAAACCTGGGCAAACGTTATCGAATAGCTTACGTAGCACTAACGCGGAAAGTGTGACGTACTCTTCCTCTAATCCAAGTGTCGCCAGCGTAACTGATAGCGGCGTTGTAACCGCAGCACAACCAGGTAAAACGACTATTACAGCAAGCAATGGCGTTGATTCTGCACAGTGGCCGATAATCGTGGATCATGAATACCGCATTAAAGCTTGGATAGGTGAGCACTATTCACAGCTATTCTTGGGTGATTTACCCGCCGGTGCTCAGGTATTGGCTTCAAATAACAGAGACTGCAGTATCAGTGACGGCCAATCATGTGGAGAGTGGCTAGATCCCAGCCAGCAATGGATTCAAGACGATCAGCTCACCCTGTCTCAGCATCGCTACTACACCATTAAAGTGGGTGAGACGGAAAAAACCATCAGTTTCTCCAACGACTTACCAGATCCTAAATTAGTATTCAATTTGAACAACCGATTATGGATGGTTGATCAAGATAACAATGTCTTGGGTAGCCAACCGATTCATCTGTGGTCGTCAGATGATGGAGATAACTGGATTTTCGAACCTAGCAATTTCCCTGTTGATGAGATATCCAGCTCTCAATACGTTGTTCTAAACGATAAGATCTGGGTTTTGGCAGAGAGGGATCACTGCACTAATGGCTCCTGCTCTTCCGATAAGATTCTATTATCCTCAAGCGATGGCAGACATTGGTCAACCGATCATATTCTTCCAGACATTAAACACAGTTACTCGTTTTTCGCCGTTGGTGGCAAGTTGCTCATACTCGGCAGAACCAGTTGGGTCAGTGATGATGGTTATCAGTGGCAAGAGTATGCTGTCAATGTACCTAATGTAGATATGTATGCTGGTAATCTCGACTTCCAATTGGATTACTCCCTGGAGGAAATTAACTTTGCTGGCACAACTGGAAATGTTTCCTGGAAATATGTACCCGATATTTATGATTTTGGCTCTGATCAACGACTGGAGTCTACCCTCGATTCAGTAGACCAAGATACTGATAAAAACCGCTACCCTATGTTTATTACCAGTACCGACCCTAGCAACTGGAATACCGCATTGACCGGCCTGACCCTCTATAATTATGCTCGCTCAATCAATTATCAGGGGAAAAGCTACATTTTCGGAATCAACATCAATAATAAACCAGATTCCCGGTACGACCACTTTCACTCTTCACAATTCCCAAATACTTCAATTCCTTATATTGAGAAAGATATGCTGCCGGAATACGCTCAAGGCAGTTATCTGGCAGTCATTTTAGGAGACGGGTCTGAGGTTGTGAATGAACCCTTAAAAGGTTTCCCTCTAAATTTGCCGGGTGATAGTGATTATGCTCAGGACCACCAGGATCGTCCGATGCATATGCATGAGTTTAATGGTGAGTTAAGGGCATTTGGTGTCACCAATGAACGCTACCGGACACTTGACGGCATACACTGGCATAATGTGACGCCTGCAGTTTCCCGTTTACCTTACAGTACCAAGATTTTTAATGAGTATGCTAAATATCATGGCAAATTTTGGTTTATTTCATCCGATAAAAACAATGCCATTGCATATAGTTCTGATGATGGAATTTTCTGGACTCAACAGGTCACTAATATTCCGAAGCAGCAAATATATGGTCACACGGTTGCGACCAAAGACCATTTGTTTACCCACTTTGGATCAGAGCCAGATGCTCTTTATCGATCAGAAGATGGCATACACTGGGACAAATTTGACCTGCCACTTGGATCGAGCGCTAGAGAAATTTTCACTCTAGACAATACCTTGGTGACCTCGCTTTTGGACAATCGTAAAGATAAAACACGTACTTATTATATCAGCTCAGATGGCGAGTCATGGTCAAAGATGTTTCAGTCCAATATAACGGCAATAGACGATTTTGTATCTTTCTCCAATAAATGGATAACCATAGCTTACGATGCCAGCCGCAAATATAGCCTTTATGAGTGGACAGACAAAGGGTTAGTAAAATTCCAACCGTTTCCAGCCTCTATGCCGCGTGTACCATCAGAAATCGCGACACAGGGCCAGACACTGATTACATCGGACCAAAGCTATGGCATCGGGCGTAAAACATATTCGGCCCAGATATACAGATTGGATGCTAATGGCTGGACAAGCACTGTCAGCACGCCTGAATCTGAAGATTTTGAGCTTATGGGTGATTTCGTCTATTCCTTTGGCCACCGTCAAACCATTCGCTTTAACAGCCAGGGGGAACGCTTTGTTGGACGAGGAGCATCGCTGGTCTTTTAGTGCTGTTCGCCATCACAGGTGGCTCTGAACCTTTTGTATACAACCCTGCCACAATGCGGTTGTTGGTCAAAACTGTGCGCCCATGGTGAACCGCTGCCCGGTCGGTAGCGTCACTTGCTGCGCAGACGAATCCTGAGCCACGTAACAGCCCGCTTCCGGCGGGCTGTTATCCCGCCCCACCGCTGCTATAATCCGGCCCTTTATTTTCCATGCGCGCGCAGGCGCCAAGCCAAGGTGAACCGTTGTGAGTCAAAGCCGCCACGATATTAAAACCTTTCAGGGTCTGATCGCGGCCCTGCAGGAGTTCTGGTCCGATCAGGGCTGTGTTATCAATCAACCTCTCGATCTGGAAGTCGGTGCCGGCACTTTCCACGTGCATACCTTTTTGCGTGCGGTAGGCCCAGAGACCTGGAACTCGGCCTATGTGCAGCCCAGTCGCCGTCCTACCGACGGTCGCTACGGCGAGAACCCAAATCGCCTACAGCACTACTATCAGTTTCAGGTGGTAATGAAGCCATCGCCGCTCGATATTCAAGAAAAGTACCTCGACTCGCTGAAAGCCTTGGGTATTGATCCGCTGGTGCACGATATTCGTTTTGTCGAAGACAACTGGGAAAGCCCCACCCTGGGCGCCTGGGGCTTGGGCTGGGAAGTATGGCTCAACGGCATGGAGGTGACTCAGTTCACCTACTTCCAACAAGCCGGTGGCCTTGAGTGTTACCCCGTGACCGGTGAAATCACCTATGGTCTGGAGCGTATCGCCATGTATCTGCAAGAAGTAGACAGCGTATACGATCTGGTGTGGACCTACGGTCCAGATGGCAAAGCCGTGACCTATGGCGATGTGTTCCACCAAAACGAAGTCGAACAATCGGAGTACAACTTCGAGCACGCCGATGTCGATTTCCTGTTCCAGGCCTTTAACCAGTATGAAAAAGACTGCCTGCGTTTAATCGACGCGGGTCTGCCGCTGCCGGCCTATGAGCAAACACTGAAAGCCTCACACACCTTCAATATGCTCGATGCCCGTGGCGCTATCTCAGTCACCGAGCGTCAGGGTTATATCCTGCGTGTCCGTACCATGGCGCGCGCCGTTGCCCACGCCTACTACGACAGTCGTGCAGAAAAAGGCTTCCCGCTGGCTGAAGAATCCATTCGCCAGGAAGTGTTGGCCAAATGGCAGGCCGCCAAAGATAAAGATGCTCAGACCCAGGAGAAAAAGTAATGAGCCATAACAGCTTTTTAGTCGAACTGGGAACTGAAGAACTGCCACCGATGGCGCTGAAAGGACTGGCGCAAGCCTTTGCCGATGGCATCGTCGCGGGCCTCACTGACGCCAAGCTGGAAGTTGGCAAGGTTGAAGTATTTGCCGCTCCGCGTCGCATGGCCGTGCGCATTGCTGATCTGGCCGCTAAACAAGCCGATCAGGAAGAAACCCTGTTTGGTCCGCCAGCCAAAATCGCATACGACGCCGACGGCAATCTGACCAAAGCCGCGTTAGGTTTTGCCTCACGCGCTGGCATTGATGCCTCAGCGCTGGTGGAAGCGCCAGAATCTGAAGGCAAAAACGCTGGCAAGCTGATGATCAAACGCACCATCGCCGGCAAAAACACCGTTGAGCTGCTGCCCGAGATCGTCCAGCACAGCCTGGAGAAATTACCGATTCCTAAGCGCATGCGCTGGGGCGCGACCCGGGTTGAGTTTGTGCGCCCGGCGCAATGGCTGCTAATGCTGTTTGGCGATAAGGTGGTCGACGCTGACATGCTCGAGCTGAAATCTGGCAATACCTCACGTGGCCACCGTTTCCATGCCCCTGGTGATGTTGTGATTAGCTCACCTGAGGCCTATGAAAGCACACTGCGCCAGTCCTATGTGATGGCCAATTTTGCTGAGCGTTCTGCCTTGATCGCCGAGCAAGTAAAAGCCGCCGGCGAAAAGCTGGGCGGCGAAGCCGTTATTGAAGATGATTTGCTGGAAGAAGTCACCGCCCTCAATGAGTGGCCCGTGGCCTTGGCCGGCAGCTTTGATGAAGAATTCCTGACGGTGCCAGCCGAAGCTTTGGTGTCGTCGATGAAAGAGCACCAAAAGTACTTTCATGTAATGAAAGACGGTCAGCTGCTAAACCACTTTATTACCGTGGCCAATATCGAGTCGAAAGACCCGCAGCAAGTGATTTCCGGTAACGAAAAGGTGATTCGCCCTCGCCTGGCCGACGCCAAGTTCTTCTGGAATACCGACCGCAAGCAAAGCCTGGCCAGCCGTTTTGATAAGTTAGAAAACGTCGTTTGGGTCAACCAGCTCGGTACCATCGCCGATAAAGCCCGTCGTATATCTAACTTGGGGCAAAAAATTGCCACGGCGATGCAAGCCGATACCAGCTTGGTCGCACGCGCCGCTCAGCTGTGCAAAAACGACTTAGTGTCGCAAATGGTGTTTGAGTTTACCGACCTACAAGGCCTGGCCGGTAAATACTACGCCGAGCACGATGGTGAGCCTGCCGATGTCTGCGCGGCCATGGTTGAGCAATATATGCCTGCCTTTGCTGGCGACGAGCTACCGGCCACGGCCACCGGTACCGCCATTGCGTTGGCTGATCGACTGGACTCTTTGGTTGGCTTGTTTGGCATCGGCCAGCTGCCGACCGGCTCTAAGGACCCCTTTGCGCTGCGCCGAGCGTCTTTGGGTGTGCTACGTATTCTGGTGGAAAAAAACATCGACCTGGACTTAAGCGAGCTGCTCGATTGGGCCATCGATAACCAGTGGTCTGCCGAGCTAAAAGCCGAGACTAAAGCCACACTAACCGAGTACTTGCTGGATCGCTTTAGCGCCTGGTATCAAGACGCCAATATTCCGGCCGAAGTCTTTATGGCTGTACGCGCGTTAGGCGTGACTAAGCCGCTGGATATCGATCGTCGTGTTAAGGCCGTACACAGCTTTTATCAGCTGGAATCGGCACAAGCTCTGGCCGCCGCCAACAAGCGAGTTTCTAACATTCTGGCTAAAAACTGCAGTGATGCGGTGATCGCTGAAGTCAACACAGCGCTGCTTAACGAAGCAGCCGAACAAGCGTTAGCTGAGCAAGTGGCGGCTAAACGTGATGTCGTCACACCTATGATTGCCGCTGGTGACTATCAGCCGGCGCTTGCCGAACTGGCGGGTCTGCGCAATGTGGTTGATGCCTTTTTTGATAACGTGATGGTGATGGCCGATGATGACGCGGTCAAAAACAACCGCTTGGCACTGCTTAAGCAGCTGCAAGGTTTGTTTATTGCCATCGCTGATATCGCCCTGTTAAACCAGGGCTAACTGACTGTCTTTACTCCCCCGCCTCGCGGGGGAGTTTCTTACGATAAAGGCCTCAGTGACAAAGCACACTCTGTTAATGGTGATGATGACAACCACGTCACCCATCGTGATTCGCCTGCTCTGCCAGACTTTCCCCATGTTTTTGTTCTCTTGTAATACAAGGATCAGAAGCCTGTGAATCGCTCGTTCGAAAGCAATAAAGAACCGCTGTACAGAAGCAGTTTTTAACAGGAGACCCCATGACCCGGCTGATTATTCTCGACCGCGACGGCGTACTGAATCAAGACTCCGATGCTTACGTAAAGTCTGTCGACGAGTGGATCGCCATCGCCGGCAGCGCTGAAGCCGTCGGTCGCTTGTGTGATGCTGGCGTCACAGTAGCGGTAGCAACCAATCAGTCGGGTCTGGCGCGTGGTTATTTCGGCCTGGTCGATTTGGATGCCATGCATGAAAAAATGTGCCACTTGGCCACCCAGTATGGCGGTCATTTTGCCCATATTGCCTGGTGCCCCCATGGCCCAGACGATCACTGTGATTGCCGCAAACCCTTGCCAGGGTTAATTGAGCAAATCCGCGCAGCACTAAAACTATCCCAGGCAGATATCGATAACGCCTGGATGATCGGCGACTCTCTGCGCGATTTGCAGGCCGGCCACAGCGCCGGTTGCCATACGGCACTGGTCCGCACCGGCAAAGGCTCACAGAGCGAAGAAAAGTTGGCAAACGATGCCAGCATTGCCGACAGCCCCGTATTTGATGATCTTGCCGCCTTTGTCGATTGGTATTTGAACCATCAAACAAGCGTTTAGAAAGAGTCTTTAGCTGCCCTGGCAACGGCCAGCGGCATGGGAAGTGGTATAAATCCTGATTGGATTATACGCACCACCCGGAGGACTCATGAGATCAGATAGCGGCCTCAACGCCAGTGTAACGGCCCCTGCTGCCAGCGCGCTCGATGCCTTGCGCTCGCTGGTATTTTACCTGCTGCTAACGTTGATCACTCTGCTGTGGGCGTTGCCCAGCTTTGTCATTGGTGCTTTTCTGCCGCTTAAAACCCGCAACTTTTTTATTATGGGCATCTACTGTCGGCTGGTGATGTGGTGCGCCTGGTACGTTGCCGGGCTGCGTTGGCAGGTCGAAGGCAGTGAGAACATTCCGCAAGATGGTCGTGGCTATGTACTATTGAGCAAACACCAAAGCACCTGGGAAACCTTTTTTCTGCCCATCATTCTGGCGCCTCATGTACAGGTGGTAAAAAAAGAGCTGCTGTATTTGCCGGTGTTTGGCTGGGCACTCAACCTAATTCGGCCGATTTTTATCGACCGCAGTAAAAAAGCCAACTCTCTCAAACAAGTGGTGCAGCAAGGCGGCGAACGTTTGCGTGCCGGCATTCATGTACTGGTCTTTCCAGAAGGCACTCGGGTTGAGCCCGGCAAACGCAAAACCTTTTCCAAAGGCGGCGCCATGCTGGCCACCAAAACCGCCGCGCCCGTTATCGCCGTAGCACACAACTCAGGTGAATACTGGCCCAATCATCATTGGGTAAAACGGACTGGCACCATACATGTGGTAATCAGCAAGCCAATCGAAAGTGACGGGCTTTCCACTGCCGAGCTCAATCAGCAGGTAGAAGACTGGATCAACAGCGAGGTTGATCGCATTTCTAGCCAGCCCTTTAGCGGTGAGTACATTGCCGCCGATAACAGCGGCAAGCGCTTTTAACCTAGTGTCCTGAATAATTCTGCACAGCCCTGCACGAGCGCAGCAAGCGTTTAGAACAAGGCAGTGGGGCAGGAAATGGCTAGTCCTTTTCAACCTCACCAACGACGTTATGGAGGCCAGTGGCCCGCGCCCTTCGGGGATCGCCAGAGAACTCCAGCCCTGTGTCGACAATTGTTGAGAGCGGCAAACCGACTTCGTGATCCGAAATCCTCTGCTGATCCAGAGCGGGCACCGAATTATTCTGAGATGCCCTGCAGCGGGATATGCACAGATAGCTGCCCGCGTTCATCGATATGGCTGAAATAGGGCTGGTCGGCCAAAGTCATGGCTTGCTCGTTTAGCCAATCTCGTCCTTGTTGTTGTAACCAAACGTCCCAGATATAGCTCATCAAGGGCGCTAACTGCTGTGGCGATTTAATGCCAGTGAAACTCATATAGCTGCCGGCGGCCAAAGACCACTGCTGCCAGTCGGAGGCTGTACTGCTCAGCGGTTGCTGACATGCAATGGCTGCGGTGTAGCTCAAACAGCCGTCTAGTGAGCGCTCACTGACTACACCAAACGCAGGTTTGTTGACCGCTTCAGGCTGTAAGCGATAAAGGCGTTGCCACAAGCCGGGGATGGCGCTGCGCTGTGATGGCAATAAGGCTAACTGCACCCCTGCCAGCTGCAGCCTGGGCCATTCACAACGCTCCACAACGGGCATAGCTGGTACGTCGGTAGATGGCAGGTGCAGCTCCGTCACACAGCGCGACGGTGGTATTTCGCCCGCTTCACGTAACTGCGTCAGGCTCATGCCAAACTGTCGCCTAAAGGCACGACTAAACGCTTGCTGCGACTGATAGCCCAGAGCCAATGCTAACGGTAAAGCATCACCGCCATGCAAGAGCTGCTGAGCCGCCAGCGTTAATCGTCGAGCACGTAAATAGCCCATGGGCGTATAGCCTGTACGCTGAGCAAAGGCGCGCACCAGATGGGTGGGATGGCAATGGCAGCGAGATGCTAATTCATCTAACTGCCACGGCGATTGAAGATCGTCTTCCAGCAGAGCCAAGGCTCTGGCAACCAAGCTAGCCATAGGGTGTCTCCCTGTCTGAGAGCGGCATTATCGCCGCCTTCCACTGGCAAGGCTTGATCGCGATTAGCCGATTGCTTACAGCACCATGGCCGCCAGCCAACCCGCCGCCAATAACGGCAGGTTAAAGTGCATAAAGGTGGGAATCACAGTATCACGCATATGATTGTGCTGACCGTCGGCATTCAAACCGGCCGTTGGCCCTAAGGTCGAATCCGACGCCGGAGAACCAGCATCGCCCAGTGCACCAGCCGTGCCGATTAACGCCACAATCGCCATCGGGCTAAAGCCCAGCTGCATGCACAAAGGCACATAAATGGCAGCAATGATTGGAATAGTGGAAAACGATGAGCCAATGCCCATGGTTAACAACAGGCCCACTAACAGCAATAAAAACGCCGTCAGTGCTTTGTCGTCCCCCAACCAGCTGGCAGCACTGTTCACCAGGGTATCGATGTGGCCAGTGGTCTTGAGCACCTCAGAAAAGCCCGCCGCGGCGATCATAATAAAGCCGATGGATGCCATCATCTTAATGCCGTCGACCAGCACCCCTTCGGACTCGTTCCAGCGCACCACACCAGTGGCAGAGAACAGCATAAAGCCGGCCATGGCACCCAACACCATAGAACCGCTCCACAGTTGAGTGGCAAAGGCCAACACAATGGCGACACCCGCGACCCACAACGACTTAGCATTGTATTCACGCTCAACCTGCTCGGTGGCTTCGATTAACGACACGTCATAGTCGCGCTTGGCGCGGTAGGTAAAGGCAGCCGCAAACGCTAGACCTGCCAGCATGCCCATTGCCGGTATCGCCATGGCTCCGACCACGGACACGCCGTCAACGTCGAGGCCTGCATCCGCCACTCGACCGAGCAAGATATCGTGCAAATAAATGTTGCCAAAGCCGACTGGCAAAAACATATAAGGCGTGATTAAACCAAAGGTCAAAACACAGGCCACCAGACGCCGATCCAGCCGCAACTTAGCCATCACCAACAGTAGTGGCGGTACCAAAATCGGAATAAAGGCAATGTGAATGGGGATTAGGTTCTGTGACGATACCGCCGCGACCAACAACAGTGCCATCAGCGCGTTCTTCAGATAGCGGCTGTCGCGGCCGCCAGCTTCGCGTCCCATACGGCGCAAAATATTATCGGCCAATAGGTGTGGCAGGCCAGACATTGAAATCGCGACGGCAAAGGCACCCAATAAGGCATAGCTCAGAGCAATGCCCGCTCCGCCACCAATACCTTTGTTAAAAGCGTCGAGGGTGGCGGATATGTCCAGCCCCCCCACCAGACCGCCGACAAAGGCAGCAATGATCATAGCCAGCATCACGTGCATGCGCGCCAGACTCAAAGCCAGCATCAACACCACTGCGACAACGACAGCGTTCATAATTATTCTCCATAAAAGCGTCCGACAGTCATCGGATTAATAGCGAGCGCACATTAGCACAATCAGGCTTGCCACTGGGCCTGTGATGGTTGCGCGAATGGGCTTGTGATAATTGAGTTGAATTGTAGAGCCTTGGTAAAGACAACAAAAACACCTATGCAAGCCGCTTTGTGAAAATTACAGTCAGCGTGCAAGGACTGATAACCAAGACAAAGGGATTTCACTATGAAATTTACCCCGTGGCTTGTCAGTGCCTGTGCATTACTGACACTTTCCTGCTTTGCTAACGATCGCGCCATTAGCGTGGGCGACTACCTCTACTTGGCGGATGAACCAGGCCTGGCTAACTGTCCAGACTTGGCCTGCAATATCCCAGTTGACCTGGTAATACAAAAACGCCAGGGAGCGCACTACCAAGAAGTTAACCGCCTCGAGCTAACGCGCTTTAACTCTGGCGATCACAACCTGTATCACGCTGATCAGCAGATCGTTTCGGTCTATTCCAACCGGCTGCAAAAAGTCGGTGAAAAAGCCCAATTTATTACTCGCATTACCGCGTTCTCGATTGACGATCCACTTAACCCACATCCACAAACCAGTGCCAAGGTGCCAGGTGAACTGATTGCCAGTCAGCAGCTAGGCAATCATATCGCCACCCTCAGTGCCGAGGTTATCGGCCGCAGTGATAACACTGAAGTGGGGCAAGAGGATGATTCACAATGCACCTGGTTCCATCGTGATGAGTCGCTGCCGCTGCGAGTGAAAGTGCACTTGCTCAGTGTTGACGTGCAAGCTCAAGCGATCAGCGAGCAATGTTTAATACTCGATACTCAAGGGTTATCAACATTAGAGCTGGGTGCAGGTGAAAATAGTCTGCATCTATTGTTATCCGATGGCGAACGTCATCGTGTATATCGCTATCACTGGTTAAACCAGCAATTGAGCCTGCATGGCCATGCCGAGCTACCCCAGCCGTTTGCCTACCATAGCCCCAGCAATATGGTAGTGGAGCAACCAGGCTATTTATTAGTGGCGGGTCAGTTCCCTACCGATAGCGGCTTACACAGTGCCATCGGCGTATATCCACTAAAACGAGATCAGTCGTCCTACCGACTGGAGAAAACCGTTAGCATTGGCTCTGATACGTCCCTGCTGGACAGTGCCAGTCAGGTGTCGGCAGATAAACGCTGGTATCTGGCCACGTCAGATAATAACGCTGCCCACTTGCATGCAATCAATGTACTGCTGCCCGGTCTGCCCTTTCCCTTGGCGACAACGCCGTTAGACAGCAGTGTGCAAACGATTGTCGCCCATGAACATCACCTCGTTAGCCTATACCGTACGGCACTGCCCATTGATGGGCCATTTGAACCGCAACAGTGGCTGACCCTCATCGATAACAGTAATGCCTTTAAGCTGTGGACCATTGCTCAGCAACAACTGGCGAAAGGGTTTGATCAACAAGCGTTGGCCATTTCAGATAGTCGCCGCCAGACCCTGCATTGGACAACGCCTAGGTCGGCAAAGCTGTTGAATATGGTTGAGGCGCCGATCTTCGCCCAAGCAGATCAGATCGGCGAGACGCCAATTGGACGGGCGTTAGATTTAAAAACCTCGACGCTCGAACGCCAGTATGGCTGTTTACCAATTCGGCACAGCTGCTGGTCCGTCAGCAGTGGTGTGGAGCATAACTTTGAACTGCCCTATTTTGGTGCTGAGCCCATTCGAGCAGTGGTCACCCCAGAGGATAAGCACTTTCATTATTTGCTAGGCAACGACAGCCAAACACTAGCCTGGTAACCAACCAGCCACTGCGGATTAACCTCTGTGGTAGCTGGCCATCACCCCGGCGGCACTGATAAACAAGCCGCCGAAAATGCGGTTTTGCAAACGCTGGTGCGCAGCACTGTGCATCCAGCGTTTGAGTTGAGCGGCCAAGCCCGCAAAGCCGATCATCACAATAATATCGACCATCACTAGCGTGCTGCCCATCACCATATACTGCTCAACCGGGTTGCTTGCATTCGGGTTGGCAAATTGAGGAAATAAGGCAACCAGGAAGATAGTAGCTTTGGGATTGCTCAGGTTCACCAACGCCGCTTGCCAGAACTGCTGTGATTTGTTGCTTTGCTGAGTACTGCTGGCATCTAACTCCAGAACAGGCTGTGTCCACTTTTGGTAGCCCAACCACACCAGATACGCGACCCCTAGCCACTTCACCAGTTCAAAAGCCCACTGTGACGTCGCTAACAAAGTGCCTAAGCCAATACCGACCAAAATAATTTGGGCAAGGTAGCCCAACTGTAAGCCCATAATGGCAGGCATACTGCCACCGATGCCAAAACGCAGACCATTGCTCATGGTATTCACCGCTCCGGCACCCGGAGAGATAGAAATCAGTATCGATGCCAACAAAAAAGCCAGCCAGGTTTCGAGTGCCATGGAATATCCTCATCTATGAAGTGAACAAATGGATAACTGCTTACCCTATTCGCGCTGCTATCAGACAACGGCTGAATAACTGGGTGCCCACTGTGGCCTGAAGACTTTGGATTTGCCACTCGAGCTCGTGTTCATAACCATCACACCAAATAAGCCTCATAGTCAGGCTCCTATGGCGATCACAGCGCAGAGCTATTCAGTGCTTCGACAGCGCTGAGTTATGATACCGCGATTAATCCGATCGCTATAAGGAATCCCAGCATGAGCCAAATCACTCGCCAGCACACCAAAGCCCGTATGAGCCGTATCGTTAAGCATAATGGTGTGATTTATCTGTGCGGACAAGTCGGCAAAGATGTAACGCGCAATGAAGCCACAGGCCAGCCTAATCAAGACATCAGCGAGCAAACACAAACCATGCTCGACAAGGTGGACGAACTGCTGCTAGAAGCCGGCAGTGACCGTGAGCATATGCTGTCCGCCACCATATACGTTAAAACCATGGACGACTTTGCTGCCATGAATGCGGTGTGGGATGCCTGGGTACCAGAGGGCCATGCCCCTGCCCGCGCCTGTGTCGAAGCATCGATGGCGCGAGAAGAGTTATTAGTAGAAATCAGCGTGATTGCGGCTGAGAAGCAGAGCTAAGCGAAGGCAAACGAGAGTTAATAAAAAAGGGAGCCAAGGCTCCCTTTTTTATCTAGAAATCACCAACCCGATTAGAAATCCAGGTTAGCAACATTGAGTGCATTCGCTTCGATAAAGGCTCGACGCGGTTCCACATCATCACCCATTAGGGTGTTGAACATTTTGTCAGCCGCAATGGCGTCTTCAATGCTCACACGCAGCATGCGGCGCGCTTCAGGATCCATGGTGGTTTCCCAAAGCTGACCTGGGTTCATCTCACCCAACCCTTTATAGCGCTGAATATTGAAGCCCTTCTGAGCTTCGTGCAGCAACCACTGCACTGCATCCCAGAAGTCTTCTATTTCATGGCGACGTTCACCACGCTGAATATACGCGCCCTCGTCTAACAGGTCAGACAAACGCTCACTCATATCAGCAATGCGCTTGTAACCGTCGCCTTTAAAGAATTCCTGATCCAGCACGTGTTCTTTGGCGATACCATGGGTAACCACCTTCACCAGAACATTGTGACAGCCACGTTCGGCATCTTGCTGAGGTTCCACGTGGAACATACTACCTGAGCGGCCAGCATCTGGCAGACGTTCATTCAGGGCTTCTGTCCAGCTACGAACCTTGTTGACGTCCAACATATCGTCCGCCGTTAAACGGGGCAGGCTCAGCATTTCATGCAACACATGCACAGGCACCAGGTTACCGCGACGACGAATCACATCCTGAGTCTCGCGATAATCGGCCACCAGCTGAGACAAAGCCTCATCGGTAATAGCTGGGGCTTCGGTGCTCGGGTGCAGCGCCGACTTTTCCAGTGCAACGTGTGTTAGGTAACTTTCTAACGCCTCTTCATCCTTGATGTACTGCTCTTGTTTGCCACGCTTGATCTTGTACAGCGGCGGCTGAGCAATAAAGACATGGCCACGCTCAATAATCTCTGGCATTTGACGGAAGAAGAAGGTCAACAGCAAGGTACGGATATGCGCACCATCGACGTCAGCATCCGTCATGATAATGATGCTGTGATAACGCAGCTTATCTGGGTTAAATTCCTCACGCCCGATACCACAACCCAATGCGGTAATCAGAGTGCCCACTTCCGCCGACGACAGCATTTTGTCGAAGCGTGCTTTTTCGACGTTCAGAATCTTACCTTTAAGCGGCAAGATCGCCTGGGTACGACGATCGCGACCTTGTTTGGCAGAGCCACCGGCCGAGTCACCCTCCACCAGGTAGATTTCAGATAACGCCGGATCTTTTTCCTGGCAGTCGGCCAATTTGCCTGGCAAACCTGCGATGTCCAGTGCACCCTTGCGGCGAGTCATTTCACGCGCTTTACGGGCAGCTTCCCGAGCGCGGGCAGCATCGATCATCTTACCCACCAGCTCTTTTGCGGCTTGTGGATTTTCCAGCAAGTATTCCTGGAATAAACGACCCATTTCCTGCTCAACGGCAGGTTTCACCTCAGACGATACCAGCTTATCTTTGGTCTGAGAGCTGAACTTAGGATCAGGCACTTTCACCGAGATAATCGCAGTCAAACCTTCACGGGCATCATCGCCGGTAGTCGCCACCTTGTTCTTTTTATCCAGACCTTCCTGGGTAATGTAAGAATTCAGCGTACGAGTCAGCGCTGCACGGAATCCCGCCAAATGGGTGCCACCATCGCGCTGTGGAATATTATTGGTGTAGCAGAAAATGTTTTCCTGGAAGCTGTCGTTCCACTGCATTGCCACTTCCACCGACATGCCATCTTCGCGCTCAGAGTTGAAGTGGAAGACGTCATTCAGTGCCGTTTTGCCTTCATTGAGGAATTCGACAAAGGACTTCAAACCGCCTTCAAACTCAAACACGTCTTCTTTATCGGCAACACGCTCATCTTTCAGATGAATACGTACACCGGAGTTCAGGAACGAAAGCTCACGCAGACGTTTAGCCAAGTAATCGTAAGAGAATTCGGTTTTGGTAAAGGTCTCTTTCGATGGCAGGAAGGTCACCATAGTGCCTGTACTATCGGTGCTACCGACTTCTTTCAGTGGGTAGTCTGGCACCCCATGGGTGTATTCCTGCTCAAATACCTTGCCCTCGCGGCGAATGGTCAGCTTAAGCTTTTCAGACAAGGCGTTCACCACGGAAACACCCACACCGTGCAAACCACCCGACACCTTATAGGAGTTGTCGTCGAACTTACCGCCGGCGTGCAGTACCGTCAGAATAACTTCTGCCGCAGATACGCCCTCTTCGGGGTGCAGCTCGGTCGGTATGCCACGACCATTGTCCGACACGGACACTGAGTTATCTGGGTGAATGACCACGTCGACGGTATCGCAATGGCCTGCCAGAGCCTCGTCGATGGAGTTATCGACCACCTCAAATACCATGTGGTGCAGGCCAGTGCCGTCATCGGTATCGCCAATGTACATGCCTGGGCGCTTGCGCACGGCATCCAGTCCTTTCAGGACCTTAATACTGGATGAGTCGTAACTCTGCTCACTCATTCGGTGTTCCTCTTAAATCGCAATATCCCTGATGCCCAGATTGGCATCAAGGAAGATCATTCGTGAGTTGTGCTGGCCGGTAACGAGGCGAGGTCTGTCTCCATGACCACACCATGTTCCACGTGGAACACTTTGCTGGCCGTTGGACGCCAGATGTCCGTTAGCTTGTCTTTATCGATGCTGGTGATAAAGACCTGACATTTTAAGTCTTCCAGCAGTTTGCATAAAGCAAAACGATGCTTTTCGTCTAACTCAGATGCCAGATCATCCACCAGGTAAATGGTGCGTCTTTGGCTCTCTTTTTGGAACAAACTGCCCTGGGCAATCTTAAGGGCAGCCACCACAGTTTTCTGCTGACCACGCGACAGTATTTCAGCCGCTGGCAGTTTTCCAGTGCGGATTCTTAGCTCTGCCCTATGGGGCCCGGATTGGCTGTAGCCAACCGTTAAATCACGCTCTTGCTGACGCTCCAGCACGTCTGCAAGGTCGGTATCCTTATCCCAGCCGCGGTAGTATTGAATCTGTACATCGATGCTGCTATCGAGCTTAGCCAGAATGTCCTCAAACTCGGGGCGAAAGCGATCCAGATAAGCCTGACGCTGACCATCGATTGCTTCGGCACTTTCTATAAAACCGGGGTTCCATACCTCAAGCCAGTGCTGTTCCTTTTGCTTTAGTACCGCATTGCGCTGCTTCAATTGCTTGCGGAAGGTTTTCCAGTGATCCATAAAGCTGTGTTCCACGTGGAACACACCCCAGTCGATAAACTGTCGACGTTCTTCTGGCGAACCCGACAATAGTCGAAAGGTATTGGGCTCAATCACCTGAACTGGTAGCCAATGTGCCGCTTCGGCCTGACTGGTTAATACCGAGCCATTCACCTTTAATAACTGATCACCGGTTTTCAGTCGCAAGCTGTACAGCTCAGCTGAGCCAAGATGCTCATCATCGAGCTCCAGCGATAGCTCGATTTGCTCCTGCTGGTGATTCAGTACATGTTTGATTTGGCTGGTACGGAAAGACTTTCCAGACGCCATTAGCGCAATGGCTTCTAACACACTCGACTTACCTGAGCCGTTGTCGCCATAAAGAAAGTTAATGCAAGGATGAGGGGCTAATGCCAGTGGCTGCAGATTACGCACACCACTGACATTGAGTTGCCGAATAGGCATGATTCGTCAGTCAACCTACATGATGATCGGCATAACCAGATAGGTCGCGCCACCACCTTCGAACTCTTCGTTCGCTTCCACCACGGCACTGGTTCTCGCATCAGATAGAGTAATTTTGACTTTTTCGACATCAATGGCGGACAGCACGTCCTGCAGATACAGCACGTTAAAGCCGATTTCCAGCTCGTCGCCCTGATATTCAATCGCCATGGCTTCTTCGGCTTCTTCCTGCTCTGGGTTATTAGCAAAAACCCTCAACAGATCTGGGCCCAATACCAGACGCACGCCACGATACTTTTCATTCGACAAAATAGCGGTGCGTTGCAATACCTGACGCAGTTCCTGACGGCTAGCCATCATTACGTTAGTGCCGTTTTTAGGGAAGGCACGACCATAGTCAGGGAATTTGCCGTCGACCAGCTTAGAGGTAAAGGTGAAGGCCTCAGTGGTCAGACGCAGGTGATTACTGCTCAGCGCCACCTCGACACTGGCTTCTGGATCGGCCATTAACTTAGCCATTTCCAGCACGCCCTTACGCGGCACGATGATTTGCTGAGTCGTGTCCAAGCCGGTGATATCAACGAAGGCCGTCGCCAGACGATGACCATCCGTCGCGACCGTGCGCAACTGACGAGCGCTCACTTCAAACAGCATGCCGTTGAGGTAATAACGCACATCTTGCTGCGCCATGGCAAAACCAGCCTGCTCGATCACGCGGCGCAGCTTGCCTTGCTCAAGGGTGAACAGCTGCTCGCCGACAATGTTTTCCACATTCGGGAATTCAGTCGCAGGCAACGTCGATAAGGTAAAGCGAGAACGACCAGAGCGAACATTGACGCGCTGATCATCTTGTTCAACTTCGATTTGTGCACCATCAGGCAAGGTACGGCAAATATCCATCAGCTTTTTCGCCGGTACCGTAATTTCACCTTCCTGGCCAACCTCATCCAGCGTTACCCGACCGACTAACTCGACTTCCAGGTCTGTACCCGTCAACGATAATTGCTGACCCTGGACCTCCAGAAGCACGTTCGACAGCACTGGTAGCGTCTGGCGTTTTTCCACCACACCCGCCACCAGCTGCAATGGCCGAAGAAGGGCTTCCCTAGAGATAACGAATTTCATGGTTCTCCACTCTGTCTAGGTTGTCAGTGAGCGCAACAGGTTTTTGTAATCTTCCCGAATATCTGCGCTGGATTCCTGCAATTCTTTAATTTTACGACATGCGTGCAGCACTGTCGTGTGGTCTCGACCGCCAAAAGCATCACCGATTTCTGGCAAGCTGTGATTGGTCAGCTCTTTGCTCAATGCCATGGCCACTTGTCGCGGCCGAGCAATCGAGCGGGTACGGCGCTTAGATAGTAAATCAGAGAGTTTAATTTTGTAATACTCAGCCACGGTACGCTGAATATTATCCACACTGACTTGCTTATCCTGCAGCGCCAACAAGTCTTTCAACGACTCTTTAATAAACGGCAGGGTGATTTCACTGCCGGTAAAGTGTGAGTTGGCCACCACGCGCTTTAACGCACCTTCTAGTTCACGCACGTTCGAACGTATCTTTTGAGCGATAAAGAAGGCCGCATCATCGGGCAAATGAACTCCGGTTTGCTCGGCTTTCTTCATCAAAATGGCGACCCGAGTCTCTAACTCCGGTGGCTCCACTGCAACTGTCAAACCCCAGCCAAAGCGACTTTTTAATCGCTCTTCCAGGCCATTAATTTCTTTTGGATAGCGATCACAGGTCAGAATCATCTGCTGACCACCTTCCAGTAAGGCATTAAAGGTGTGGAAAAACTCTTCTTGGGAGCGCTCTTTGCCGGCAAAAAACTGAATATCGTCAATCAGCAACGCATCCAAGCCGCGATAAAAGCGCTTGAACTCATTGATGGCATTTAGCTGCAGTGCTTTGACCATATCCTGAACAAAACGCTCGGAATGCACATACAGCACCTTGGCATTGCCATTTTTCTTTTGCAGATAGTTACCCACAGCATGCATCAAGTGGGTTTTACCCAAACCTACGCCACCATATATAAATAGTGGGTTGTACGATCCGCCGGCATTTTCTGCCACCTGACGCGCGGCTGCATGGGCTAACTGGTTGCTCTTGCCTTCCACAAAGGTATCGAAGGTAAAGGTTTCGTTCAAAAAGCTCTGGTGCTTCAATCCCCCTTCAACCTGTACATTGCGCTCACGTGAACGCACAGGTTCATGGCGATGGGACGCAGTCACCGTCCTTTGCGGCACAGGCTCTGGCACATCATCTAGTAACTCGCCTTGCATTGGCGGCGCGCTGCCTCTGGGGGCCGCAAAGCCATAGTTAGCCTGGCTATTTGAACGAGGCGCAGGGCGCGGTGGTGGCGAGGTCGGACGCGACTTCACTTGCGGGCGGAACATAGGCTGAGATTCACCGACTGCCAATTCGACGTGGGTAATACGACCACCATTCAACTCAGACAGTATCTCTTGAATGCGTTGCAGGTATTTGTCTTTTACCCAGTCTTTAACGAATCGATTCGGTGCACTGAGCACAAACTGGCCATCGTCAGCGCTAGCAACCAGCGGACGAATCCAGGTGTTGTATTGCTGGGCCGGCAGCTCATGCTGCAGCTGACCCAAACACTCTTGCCACAAAGCGGTCACGGCTACCTCAAATTCAGATGATATTGGCGATGCGCAAAACAGCCCGCCATTCTACTGTAAGCCCTCTGGGTTATCCACAGCATATTCGAGCGGCGTTGATAAAACACTCATAGATATCTACTGCCCTGTGGATGACTACACAATAACAACTGAACAAATGTGGACGAAAGTAGCAGCAAAAAAACCGTTGTGTACAAATGCCACTTTCATCCACGGTTATTCCGCTACCAATTCGCAGCTAACTCAGTCCTTATAAGCAGCGTTATCATCTCTGTAAGGTATTGTTTTATATAGGTTTTTTATGGTTACTCACAGAAATCAGCCTACTTAAGAATAGAAATAACGAACTTCTACTCTCTTTCTCAAAAGACATTCATGTATTCACTTATTCAAAAATGTGAACATTGGATAACTTCGTCACCATGGCAAAATAAGCAACACTGGCTTGATGGTTTAGTTCACTGGGCTACAGCACTGCAGAAGCGCGACACAAAATGCTACTGTGATCAAAATTCAGTCATTGCCTTCATTGATCCTTTCTCATACAATTGCCGGCCTTAATTTTCAGGCCCATGGTGATTATCGCGAGATAGTGCTTGGGGTCTTGGCTTAATTCTCTTAACCGAGTGACTTTGTTATGAAACGTACCTTTCAACCAAGCGTTCTGAAGCGTAAGCGTACTCACGGCTTCCGTGCTCGTATGGCAACCAAAAACGGCCGTCAGGTATTGGCTCGTCGTCGCGCCAAAGGCCGTCACGTACTGTCTGCTTAATACTGCTTCGCTGCCGCTGATCGATGCTTGATAACGGATTTCCCCGTCACTCTCGGTTGTTGAAACCAGCAGAGTTCAAGCGGGTCTTTGATCACACTGAATTACGCGGCAGCACTGCTCACCTGTTGGTATTGGCCAGTGCTAACGAATGCGGGCACCCTCGCATTGGTTTTGTGTTGGCAAAGAAACAAATCAAACATGCTGTCGCTCGCAATCGCGTTCGTCGGCTTGTTAGAGAATCGTTTCGTCTGCATCAGCATGACCTGCCGTCGCTAGACTTAGTGGTACTGGCCCGAGGGGGATTGGTAGCACTAGACAACCAGCAGATTCGTGAGATGATTGACGCCCTTTGGTTCCGATTGAAGCGTCCAACCCATGGAAAACGAGCTCCAGGTCAACGCAAACAGCGACCCAAGTCTGGGCGCTAAGTGTTTGCTGTCGCTCATCCGCTTTTATCGGATCGCCATCAGTCCACTGATTCCTAGCCGCTGTCGCTATTATCCGACCTGTTCTGAATACGGCATTGAAGCCATTCAGAGCCATGGCGCCTGGCGTGGCAGCTATTTGACCGTTCGGCGCTTGTTGCGCTGTCATCCGTGGGGCCGCCATGGATACGATCCGGTACCCGATTCCCATTCATCCAACTGTAGTCAACGGAAACCCTAATCATGGATATCCGCCGCTCGATTATTCTTATTGGCTTGGCCATTTGTACGTACATGCTGATCCTGGCCTGGAACGACGATTATGCCAGCCAGCCCCAGGACAGCCAGCCGATTGCGGCCACGCCGTCGATGCAAGATGCTCCTCTCACGAGTACAGCTCAAAGCGCTGATAGCGATGCGCCAGCGGTAGAAACCAGTGCCGCTACTGCTGAACCAGCTCAGCAGGCTTCAGGACAGCTGATTGAAGTAAAAACTGACGTACTCGACCTGACCATTGATCCTCTGGGTGGTGAGGTGGTTGAAGTATTGCTGCCCGCCTATCCCGCTTCCATTGAGCAAAAAGATGTGCCTTTTGTGCTGTTGGAGCGCAATGAGCGCCGGACTTATGTTGCCCAAAGCGGTTTATTAGGTCGTGATGGCATCGACAGCCAAGGCAAAGCACTGTTTGCCAGCGAGCAAACCGAATATCAATTAAGTGACGATCAGCAGTCACTGCAAGTGGTGCTGACCCACCGCAATGACAAAGTCGAAGTAGAAAAGATCTTCACCTTTGTCCGTGGTGAGTACCTGGTCGATGTTAGCTATCGCATCAACAATATTTCCGATCAGCCGTGGCAGGGTGTGTTTTACGCTCAGTTAAAGCGTGACGGTTCTGGTGATCCATCACAAGGCAACCAAATGGGCATGCAGTCCTATTTGGGCGCGGCGCTGACCACCGAGGAAAACAAATACGAAAAGGTGTCGTTTGACGATCTGGAAGACGGCCCTTACAAAGAGGTCGTGAATGGCGGCTGGGCGGCCATGTTGCAGCACTACTTCTTGTCGGCCTGGATCCCAGACCAAGACCAGCCTCACACCTACAATGGCCGTTACAGCTCTGGTAACTACCTGTTTGGTTTTTACAGCCAGGCTACTCAGGTGGCAGCTGGTGACACAGCAACCGTGGGCGCCAAGCTATACATAGGTCCTAAAAACCAAAAACACTTGGGTGATATCGCCGAATACCTGGATCTGACCATCGACTACGGCTGGCTGTGGTTTATCGCGCAACCCTTGTTTGCTGTGCTCAACTTTATTCAATCCGGTGAAATCAGCGTGTTTGGTTGGTTTGATATCGACTTCGGTGGCGGTGTTGGCAACTGGGGTGTGGCCATCATCATTTTGACCATTTTGATTAAGATACTGTTCTTTAAGCCATCGGCGATGAGCTATCGCTCCATGGCCAACATGCGCAAAGTTGCGCCGAAGATGCAGGAGCTGAAAGAGCGTTACGCCGATAATCGTGAAAAGCTGGGTCAGGAAATGATGAAGCTGTACCGCGATGAAAAGATCAATCCACTTGGTGGTTGTTTGCCAATCCTGATTCAGATGCCGGTGTTTATCGCCCTGTATTGGGTATTGATGGAGTCGGTTGAATTGCGTCAGGCGCCTTTCTTCCTGTGGATTGAAGACATGTCGATCAAAGACCCTTTCTTCATCCTGCCGCTGATCATGGGTGCTTCGATGTTTATTCAAATGAAGCTCAACCCAGCACCCGCGGACCCGATGCAAGCACGGGTTATGCAGTTTATGCCCATCATCTTTACCGTGTTCTTCCTCTGGTTCCCGGCCGGACTGGTCCTGTACTGGGTAGTGAACAACATCCTGTCGATTGCTCAGCAGTACTACATTACTCGCCAGATCGAAAAACAATCCTGATGAAACAGGCCCTGCATTCGCAGGGCCTGCCCTCTTTTGCGGGCTAAGGTACAATCACGCGTTTCCGTACCTTTTCCAACTCTGGACCGCACATGACCCACGCCCTTCACCAAGACTCTATCGCAGCCATTGCTACAGCCCCTGGTCGTGGTGGCGTTGGCATTATTCGTATTTCCGGGCCGCTGGCGCTTAAGGTGGCCGATGCGGTGCTAGGTCTTACCCCTAAGCCCAGATACGCCCACTATGGCCCCTTTAAGGCCGTCAGCGGCGAAGTATTGGATGAAGGCATTGCTTTGTTCTTTGCTGGCCCCAACTCCTTCACCGGCGAAGATGTGCTTGAGCTACAAGGCCACGGTGGCCCTGTGGTGTTGGATTTGCTGTTACAGCAGGTGGTGGCATTGGGCTGTCGTTTGGCGCGCCCCGGTGAGTTTTCCGAACGCGCCTTTTTAAACGACAAAATGGACCTGGCCCAGGCCGAGGCCATTGCCGACTTGATCGATTCTGCCTCTGAGCAAGCGGCACGCTGTGCCTTGCGCTCGCTGCAGGGCGAGTTTTCACAACGTATCCACACCCTTCTGGAGCAACTTATCCACCTGCGCATGTACGTTGAAGCGGCGATTGATTTTCCCGAAGAAGAAATCGACTTTTTGTCAGATGGCAAGGTCGATGCCCTGTTAACTGAGGTTGAGCAGGCTTTGTCGGCTGTACTGCGCGAAGCCAATCAAGGCTCATTGCTACGAGAAGGCATGAATGTGGTGATTGCCGGCCGCCCCAATGCCGGTAAATCGTCGCTGTTGAATGCCCTGGCTGGCCAGGAGCGCGCCATTGTCACCGATATCGCTGGCACCACCCGTGATGTGTTAAAGGAACATATCCACATTGATGGCATGCCACTGCACATCATTGATACCGCTGGCCTTCGCGATGCCCCTGATGAGGTAGAACGTATCGGCATTGAGCGCGCCTGGGCAGAGATAGAACAGGCCGATCGGGTATTGTTAATGATCGACAGCAGCAGTGAGGAGACCGACCCGCTGACGCTGTTACACGCTCTGTATGACGGCCAACAACAGTCTAATGAGTTGGCAGAAACTCTGTGGCAATCAGGCCGCTTAACCGTGATCCGTAATAAAGCCGATCTGGCGGGGTTAGCGGTGGGTGAATGCACAGATGAAGCGGTACCGACTTTAGCCTTGTCGGCCAAGTTGCAACAGGGTGTGGATGCCTTACGTGAGCATTTAAAACAGGTGATGGGCTTTGATGCTGCGGCCGAAGGTGGCTTTCTTGCTCGACGGCGCCATATCGATGCCTTACATCGCGCTGCTGCGGCACTGGAAGCGGGTCGCTTGCAGCTGCAAGGAATGGCGGCTGGAGAGTTACTGGCAGAGGATCTGCGTATGGCACAGCAGGCATTGAATGAAATCACCGGCGAGTTCAGCGCCGATGATCTATTGGGCGAGATCTTCGGCAGCTTCTGTATAGGTAAGTGATTCAGAACTGAGGTACTGCTGGATAATCTGCTGGTAACGGCCGCTGCGTTTGAGTGCCTCAATGCCTTTATCAAAATCGTCGCGCCATTGTGCGCGACTAAAAGCCATCTGGTAGTGCACAGGCTCAAACAAACGAAAGATATCCACAGCTTGCTGGGTACTGACCTTTTGCTCTTGCCGGCGATAGTACTGAAAGATGTTGATATCAAGCACAATCACGTCAACACGTTCGCCGTACAGCATGGTGATTTGCGCTGATTGGCGGGCGACCTCCTGATAATCGGCGGCTTTATCGACCTGCTGCTGAAAGGCTTTGCCCAAATAACGACGCGCGTTTTGAAACGCCAACACGCTGTAGGGCTGTAAGTCTGCGAATGATTGCAGTGCCAAGTTTCGTTTGGCCAGTGCCACGGCGACGTTGCGGTAGGTGATGTAGGGCTTAGATAAAAAAGCCGAGTTATCCACGGTTTGCTCAGTGACGGTAATGGCGGCATGCACCTGCTGTTGCATCAGCAGCTCGGGTACACGTCGAAAGGGAGCGTAGAGCGGAATCAGGGTATGGCCCTGGCTGGCTAACGCTTCGCGCACGATATCCAGCTCAAAGCCACTGTCTTGGTCGGCGATAACATATGGCGGCAAGGCCAGCCCCACAGCTACTCGCAACGTGTCTGCCTGGGTACCGATGGCTTGAGCTAGCCAAAGTACGGTTAACCATCGAAAGCAACCAAGCATTGTCGCCCCTCGCTACCGAGAACTATGAGCAGCAGTATAGAAGGGTCAGGGCCGTTGTGGCCCTAAACACTCTAATGATCTATCAGACCGTCTTATAGCTTTGCTGTTCTGCTTGCCAATGACCCAGTAGCTCACGATTGTCGTGATCCCAAGGATGAAAATCACGGCGAAAATAATCTAAATAATCACGCCATATTTTTCTTACCATTCCTGGCTTTAAAAAATAAAACTCAAAACCTTTCCACCAGGTTTTTGGATGAAATAATTTACCGTCTTTCCATAAAAAAACTGCCTGATAAAGACTGGTTCTAAGACAGAACATGATAGTGACATTAATCATGGTAATAATTCTAAGCCAGTAACTTCCAACCGCCTGCTGATAAACATCATAAGCGACAGCTTTATGTTCTGTTTCCTCGATGGCATGCCAGCGCCACATTTGCTTAAATTGCGGATGCATGCCCTCGGTTGCTTGTGGGTCGGTTAATACCTGATGAGCCATAATGGCAGTAAAATGCTCTAATGCGCAGGTTATGGCTAAACGGTGAGATTTAGGCACCCATTTTTTCATCCATATTTTTTCGGCCTTTTCTATACGATTTATGCGGTCAATCGGGTAGCCCCACTTTTTTAAATAATCGTTATATTGCGCGTGCTCATGTCCATGAATAGCTTCTTGCTTGATAAAACCTTTTATTTGCTGAAGTAGTTTTTCATCATAAATTTTATCTTTATGAGCGCGAACTGCGTCCATAAACATGCGCTCACCTTCGGGAAAAAGGCAGGACAAAGCATTCATATAGGTCGAGCGAAAGGCGTCGTTGGCAAACCAGTGCCGCGGAATATCATCCAGCTCAAATTCAAAATCCATCTTCCGACCAGGTATTTCAATACTGGCACTGATTTCCTGAGCTGTGGTCATAACGGCACCTATGGCAGGGTTATTTGATGGTTAAACTTTAGCGCCGATAAAGCCTTGCTGACAGGTGAGCTAATGACAGTTTAATTGCGAGCTGAGTGGCTGCGATGACCGTCTTTCACCCGATCATCGCGATTTCGAGATGTGTTTAACCGATTAACTGAACACCATTACAAGCTACTTAAGGTGGCCAGCCAGGCTTTGGTGGCTTGCAGACGGGTTTGCTCAGCCTCACCACGATCAATCATCAACGCCCCTTCCAGCGCGCTGACCACCACTTTCGCCAGCTCGTCGCGTGGCAACGCCAATAAACGGGCGTTGGCTAGGCTATGGCTGATCCACTGCTGCAGCTCGGTGAAAAAGGTTTGCACCACTTGGCGGTGATCGTCATTAAGGCTGTCGATTCCGGCAGCATAGGCCTGACATAAGCACTGCATCTGCTGTTTATGATCATTGCAGAACACGTCGGCCAAAATGGTCAAACGCTGGCGTGGACTGCTGATATCGCGACAGCGGCGCTGCAATTCGTTAAAGAAGTGCTTGTGATAATCCTTGGCCAGCTCCAGCAATAGGGCATCGCGGCTTTTAAAGTGGTAATGCACTGAACTGGATTTAATGCCTGCGGCTTTACCCAGCTCACGAAAACTGGCGGCAGCCAGGGTTTTTTGGCGAATTTGTTCCGTGGCTATCATCTTGAGCTGATCACGCATTTCAGACATCCGGTGTTCTCCCTGCGGATAGAGTTAATAGGCCTAACAGACGTTAGTTATGCACGCGCAACAACAGAATGCAAGCCTTGCTTGATGACACTTATAAAAAACTAAATCACAGAGTTATACACAGGCTGTGTGGAAACCCCGAGAATCTACTACCAAGCTATTAGATTGATGAGCAGAGTTATCAAAGCCCGAAATGAAGCCGCTGACGGCTTACGCTAGCAACAGGCTACAGTTTTTCAGTGATTGACCGATAACCCTATGAGGCGGCTAATAATAAAGTTATTCACAGCTTCCCTAGTCACAAGGTTGATAAGGTTATGACAGGTTTAAAACGATCTTGCTGGGCAGTTACGCCGTTATTGTTAACGGCCTGTTTGGCGGCACCTGATAAGAGCAGCGAAGTCACGAACGATGAAGGCGATGAAGTCGCCGCCGCAACCCAGGCGTTAAACGGCTACTGGAATGGCGAATTTGACGGCGTCAGCGGCCTTCGAATGCTGATTTACAACGGCAATGTGTATGGCGTAGACAGCAGCCGTGGTTATTACGGCACAGTCACCTTTGCCAGTGCCGAGCAAACGGCGCTATTGGCGTTGCAAAGCTACAGCCTAAATGTCGGCTCAGAAGCCGATGCCGAGCAACTGTTGGCTGACGGCACTAACCAAGACTACGACTTTGATCTTCAGTTAACCTCGGTCAGTAGCAGTAACGATACCTTGGTCGGGGCTTTTGCTGTGAATAGTTCCACCAGTGGCCGCGTGCAACTCACCGATGATGGCAGTTGGAGCAACAACAGCTCCATCGGCCGGTTAACGCCTGTGGGTAAGTGGACAGCCGAAGGTTACGAGTTGTTTTTATCACGTGCGTCCAATACCAGTGCCACGTTTACCGGCCTTGGCATCAGTGAAAGCAATAGCGGCTGCAACTTTCGCGGCACCTTATCCACAGTGAACACCAGCAATAATCTTTATTTGGCCAGTTTAACTGATCGCGATAGCTGTGCCGGTGACGATGTCGATTCCGATACCCCCATGTCCGGCTATGCCGGTATTAACAGCGCCGGTGAGCTGGAGTTTTATCTACGCGACGACGATCGTCTGCTGTTTATGACCTTTGCTGCGCCTACCAGCGGTGACGACTCATCCGGCGACGATTCATCCGGCGACGACTCATCCAGCGACGATTCATCCAGCGACGATTCATCCAGCGACGATTCATCCAGCGACGATTCATCCAGCGACGATTCATCCAGCGACGATTCATCCAGCGACGATTCATCCAGCGACGATTCATCCAGCGACGATTCATCCAGCGACGATTCATCCAGCGACGACTCATCTACTGCTTAACTTGTTGGTAACTCTGTTGAGAGCGTGCATAAAACCCGGGCATGACCTGGGTTTATTTTTATCTACAGTCTGAATAAATCCATGAACACTTCATTTATCCCCACTCATCCAAAGCTTTATCAACATCCTAAGGCACTGAAACATAGGCTTTTTGCTTAAAACTGTGGGTGGGTCGAATAACTCTGATCACAGGTATAAGCCGGTTGTGGATAACGGGCATAACTTTGCTGGTTAAAATTTGCACAAAGCGCTGCCCGTTGGCTGACTTCGCTGTTATAATGCGCGCCCTTTTGCGGCCTTGCGGTAAGGCCACGGTAATATTTTTGAGGTGAATGGTGGATTATCCGGTTCGTTATGATGTGATTGTGGTCGGCGGTGGACACGCAGGTACCGAAGCTGCGCTGGCAGCGGCGCGTGCTGGCAGTAAAACCCTGTTACTGACTCACAACACAGATACCGTCGGGGTGATGTCCTGCAATCCGGCCATCGGTGGCATTGGTAAAAGCCACCTGGTGAAAGAAATTGATGCTCTGGGCGGCGCCATGGCGCGGGCCACGGACAAAGCCGGCATTCAGTTTCGTACCCTGAACAGCCGTAAAGGCCCAGCGGTCCGCGCTACACGGGCGCAAGCCGACCGCGCCTTGTACCGCGCTGCCATTCGCCAGATTGTGGAAAACCAGCCCAACCTCGATATTTTTCAGGCCGCTTGTGACGACTTGATCGTTGCCGGCGACGGTATCGGCAGTACTGTGCAAGGCGTTGTGACCAACACTGGCATGCGCATCTTTGCTACTAGCGTGGTGTTAACCACAGGTACCTTCCTGGGTGGAGTTATCCACATTGGAATGGAAAACCACAAAGGCGGCCGTGCTGGTGACCCGCCGTCGATTGCCTTGGCTGAGCGTTTACGAGCGATGCCGTTTAACGTTGGCCGGTTAAAAACCGGTACTCCTGCGCGCATTGATCGTCGCAGTGTCGATTTTTCGGTCATGCAAGAGCAGCCAGGTGATACACCGCTGCCAGTGATGTCTTTTATGGGCTCGGTAGATGAGCACCCAGAGCAAGTGAGTTGCTACATCACTCATACCAATGAGCAAACCCATGACGTAATCCGCAATAACCTCGACCGCTCGCCTATGTATGCCGGAGTGATCGAAGGTGTTGGCCCACGCTACTGCCCGTCGATTGAAGACAAGGTGATGCGCTTTGCCGATAAAGACAGCCATCAGGTATTTGTTGAGCCCGAGGGCTTAACCAGCAATGAGCTGTACCCCAACGGCATATCCACGTCATTGCCATTTGATGTGCAATTACAGCTTATCCACAGCATGCGTGGCTTTGAAAACGCCCATATCACGCGCCCTGGCTATGCCATCGAATATGACTTTTTTGATCCTCGTGATTTACGCCATAGCTTGGAAACCAAGTTTATCCACAACCTGTATTTTGCCGGCCAAATTAACGGCACCACAGGTTACGAAGAAGCCGGTGCCCAAGGCCTGCTGGCCGGTGTAAACGCCGCCCTGCGCGCGCAAGATAAAGACATTTGGGTGCCGCGCCGCGACCAATCTTACATAGGCGTACTGGTCGACGATCTCATCACCATGGGTACCAAAGAGCCCTATCGCATGTTTACCAGCCGCGCGGAATACCGCTTAGTGCTGCGTGAAGACAATGCCGATTTGCGCCTGACTGAAATCGGCCGTGAGCTGGGCCTGGTCGACGATCAGCGCTGGGCCGCCTTTAACGCCAAGCGTGATGCCATCGAAGCCGAAAGCCAGCGCCTGAAAACCAGCTGGGTGCAACCCAACACCGAAGCTGCCAAGCAGCTAGAAGCGTTGGGTGAAGCTGCTATTAGCCACGAGTACAATCTGCACGATTTGCTCAAGCGACCAAAGCTCACTTATGCCGATGTCGCCGGCCTTAAAGGCGAACCTGTGGATAACCCACAAGTGGCAGAGCAGGTTGAAATTCAAGCCAAATACGACGGCTATATTGCCCGTCAGCTGGAGGAAATTGAGCAGCTGCGCCGCTATGAAAACACCGCCCTGCCAGAAGACCTCGATTATGACGGCATTGGTGGTTTATCCAATGAAGTAAAACAAAAGCTTAACCAGGTACGCCCAGCGACTCTGGGCGTGGCATCACGCATCTCCGGCATTACCCCGGCCGCCATCAGCCAGATTCTGATTCATCTGAAAAAGAACCGGCTGGCCAGCCAGATGACGGCTTAATCAGTTAAGGGGGGGCCACCCCCCTTAACAATCCTGCTCCCGGCCGAGATGGCGTTTATCCGTTAACCTGCTTGCCATGGCTTCCCAGGCGCTGTTTATCACATTGTGAATAACGCGCTAGGGCTGGCTGAGTGATTCGCCCGGCTGCGCTCGGGCTTAATCAGTTAAGGGGGAGCCGCCCCCCTTAACAATCCCGCTCCCGGCCGAGATGGCGTTTATCCGTTAGCCTGCTTGCCCACGGGCGGCCCGCAAACAGGGCGATTCCCACGCCCCGTTTGCTTGCTCTGCGTCCATGCAGAGCAGCCTAGTCGTCTTCGCAGGCTAACGGCGCCATCTTAGGCCGATTGGGCGTAGCGACAGAGGCGATCACTGAATGGCTACGACGCGGCATAGAAGTGGTTGGTTCCCGTTTAGTTTAATGGGTACAGACACTGCGAACTCTGGCGGCTGCCAGAGGGGCTGAAAACTTTGGAGTTTGGTGTAGGCATTTCTGCTTCTGTACGAGTGCCGTTTGCTCATTTGGAGTAGCAAACGGGAATGGAGGTAACGCTGGAAAAACAGGTAGTCTGCGTACCAGTGAGTTCTTTCTAACTCCTGTATTTCGCTATGGTAATGAGTCGCTAAGAGAAAGATAACACTATGTCTAGTGGTTACTGTAAAGGGCTAGTTTCCCCCGTGGGTTGGCTCGCGCTGTTGTTTATTTTGTACTCTTGCTTGTCGGGGGAATATGATGCTTGGCGTATGTCTCCCCAGGATATCGAAAAAAGTGAAAAAATATGTGGTATTTATAAAGGCGAAAGTTACCGTCGTCGATATAAAGGGACGGGAAGCTATTCCTATCTTGTAGGATATGAAAAGCTTGAGTTTATGATCGGCAAGCGGGATGAGGTAAGAGATTATCTGAGTGGTTTGGTTGGCAAAGAAGTGTGTTTTGTATATTACGATGATTTATTTTTTCGCTCATCTATAAGGTATCTGTTTGATGTTGAAGTTGATGGCGAGCTTTTTCTTGGTGAAGATGTGTCTGTAGATACTTATATGTCCTATCGTGACATTGTTCGCTCGAATATGTACTTGTATGCAGTTATTGCTATTTTTATTTCCCATTTCACATGTATATTTCTTCGGTTAAAGGAAGATATGTCAAGAAAAAATAGTTAACCGTTTAACAGTGGTAGATACTATTCTTTAAGAAAAAATCTGAACTAGAAAATAGATAAAAAGAGAGCGAACAGTATACCATCAAAATTACTATTTCTATTAGACTGCATGGATACACACCCTAATCTCTTATAACGATGTAAATTCCAGCAATCATTATTTAACCTGATTATATCGAAAGCAGGACGTTAGATGGTCATTAACCATACCCACGCCCTGCATATAGGCATAACAGGTGGTTGTACCAATAAACTTAAAGCCTCGCTTCTTTAAAGCTTTGCTCATAGCATCGGACTCGGGTGTGGATACCGGTACTTGGTCAACAGATGTCCATTGGTTGTTAATGGGGCTGCCATTCACAAAAGACCATATAAAAGCATCAAAGCTTCCAAATTCTTTCTGGACTTCTAAAAAACATTTGGCATTGGTAACGGCAGCATTGACCTTTAGCTTATTGCGCACTATGTCTGGGTTAGCGAGCAGTTTTTCAATTTTCTTGTCGGTATATTTGGCGATCTTTTCGGCATCAAATTGATCAAATGCATTCTGATAGCCTGCTCGTTTTTGCAAAATGGTTGCCCAGCTAAGCCCCGACTGGGCCCCTTCTAAAATCAGCATTTCAAATAGCAGTCGATCATCATGGACGGGCACGCCCCATTCATGGTCGTGGTAATGGATCTCTCGTTCTGATGACTCGGACCAAGGACAACGCTTCATAGATCTTTTCTCAGGTCAATTGAGCCCATTCAAAATCAAAACAGCGGCTCTGGCAAGGGAGGGAGTCTATTTCGATCCAGAATGGCTTAACAAGTTTAAGCATTTGCATGCCTTGCCACATTTTCTGCTGAAATTAAATTGCTTGGCTGCAAATAAGTAACTTAAAATCGCTTAGTGGAATAGCTTCCCCTATTTTATCCTGAATGGTCATCGAGATAATTCGCCCGCTGCGCTCGGGCTTAATCAGTTAAGGGGGGGTCGCCCCCCTTAACAATCCCGCTCCCAGCCGAGATGGCGTTTATCCGTAAGCCTGCTTGCCCACGGGCGGCACGCAAACAGAGCGAATCCCGCGCCCTGTTTCCTTGCTCTGCATCCATGCAGCGCAGCCTGGTCAGCTACGCAGGCTAACGGCGGCATCTTAGGCCGATTGGGCGGAGCGGCAGGGGATTATTGAAAGGCTGCGACGCGGCATAACACTGACGGGATTTTTGCCCAGCTTTTATGTGCACCACCATTGTGAGCTTTAGCGGCGAGCAGAGGCACTGAAATTTGTAGAGCTTGGAGTTGGTGTCCGTGTTCTTCTTCTGAAAAACCAAAAGTTTGAGGATAATCTATGTGCTGTCTATGAGGTCAAATTAATCTCAATGCAGCGCGATGGTTTCTCTGTAACCAGTCCAAACAGAACAGACACCGGAGATCCAATATGAACAACAGTTTCCTGCCCTTCTTCAATTGACTTATAGAAGTCTTGCAAGGCTGAAGACCTTATACACTTCCAAGTTCCCCACACAACAAATGTATCGGCATTCCCATCAATCAGGTAACCGATAACTTCTTCTTTGAAGTAGATTTTCCGTGGTGGCAACATTTCGTCTCCGGTATGTTATTGCAAACGCTGTCGTTGTCAGAAAGAACGACTTGAAATTGGAACACACAGTGATCCGCCGTTTTAACTAGTACTAAAAGTATAAGCTAGGCAATCACACTCTGATGGCATGCCAGCCAGAACGCAGATCTAATCTATGGGGCATTAAGTCATTATTCGCGTCTTTTAGGCCAGCATGCTCTCTGGTAGAGCACTGTTATTATTCAGGAATCACGCCACAGGCCATACGCGAACCACCGCCTCCGAGAGGTGCAGGGTGATCTGAGTGATTATCGCCTCCGGCGTGGACCATAATGGCCTTGCCCTTAACGTCTTCGAGAGTCAGCCGTGGAGCCAATACGGCGTATTCAGCCTTTCCTTTGGCATCAACGAACAAGGCTGGCAGATCACCTTTATGATTGCCATTTGTCCAAGGCAAACCGTGTTGCTTGCTATTGTCCGGATCAAAGTGGCCTCCGGCAGCGCCGCCCAGCACTTGCTTGCCATTTTTGTTCGCCGGAGCACAACTCCCTTTTGCATGTATATGGAAGCCGTGCATGCCAGGTGTCAGTTGCTCAAGGACCGGGGTAAGCACCAGGCCATAATCACTGTCTTCCAGGGTAATATGGCCAATCACTTGATTACCGTTGGCATTGAGCAACTGCATATCAACTTGCATGGCGGTAGCGCTGATTGGCAGAGCCAGTGCGGATACCATCGATAAAATGGTAGCGTTTGATCGAATAGTCATAAGTTTTCCATTATTTATTAATGTATATTGAGCCAGCCGCTTCTTGGAGCTTATCTACTGCGCTGAGTCTAACCAACAGCGCAGCAAAAGCTCATTGTTTAGCACTAAGTCGCTGATAGCTTTCTTTAAGGAATCATTTAAGAAAAAATGACGAAAGTTTATGTGGCACTGCAAAACAGCCTTGGGGGACTGAGTCTTCTTTTCTGGCAAATGGCGTCGTCTCGGAATAGTGACAGAGGCGATTATTGAAAAGGTTACGACGCGGAACCGTGCTGATGGGGTTCTTCCTAGGTTTTTTGGACACCGCCATAACCAGCTCAGGCGGCTAACAGACACGCTAAAAACGGCGGAGTGTTGGGTGGGTATCCGTGTTGCTCGGTGCTGTGTATGCGGCAGTACAATACCTGTTGCACTATTACTTGTCGGGAAGAAAAGGTTTTGATGGATGTCTGCATTGTATGTACTGTCTCCTGAATGGTATCGAAATGAATCTAAGGATAAATGTTCATGAAAAGTATAAGGTTAGTACTGTTCGGGATTGTAGCATTGTCGTTGTCGGTAGAACCCCTTTGTAAAGAAGTATTCGACAGTAATGATCTGGGCTTCGCGTTTACCTATGGTGATGACGTTAGCTTGGATTTCAACCCTCATTCAATGAGGAAGATTCAAATTCACTTCAAAGGAGAGCATGTCGGTGGATTGGTCGTTTCTGTTGTGCCGAACAATCTTAAGGTACAACAATATCTGGATTATGGTGTCGAATACTACAACAAGAAATATAGGGGAATAACGATTGATGTTTCTGAACACAAAAACCAAAATGATATTGGCTATCACCGATATAGAGTAGAAGCCAAGCCTGAATACGGGGTGTATTCGGAAGATAGATTCATATTCATAAAAAAACGCCCAGGAATATATTCAGATGATGGGATAATGATGACATATACATTCAATTTTTATTATATTAAAAGTGAAATTGAAGAGAAGAAGAAAAATCTCTTTCAGCTTGTAGACACCTTTATTTACATCAAAGGAAGCCCAGATGTTAATGAAGTTATTAATATGGAGTTTAATAATAAATCTGGATCTTGATATGTTTTATCACTTTATTCTCATGGCAATTATACGAACCTAAGGATGCAATTCTTACCCATAGGGCATATCAATGGAGTGCTATGTTTTTGGTAGTTGGTCAGATGGGTTTGTGAAATTTTAAAATAATCCCTGAAAAATAAAAATCTCTGGCTGAATGGCGCCGATTTAATCAAGATTGAAACTTGGTGAAGTTCTATTTTATCAGCTGCAATAATATTGCTCGGTGCCCAGAGGTGTATAAACTCCCGTGTCAGCCAGCTACAGGTCAATGTGAGCGTCAACCTGTCCACTCGAAGTGAACCGACAACTGCGATTAGTTTAAGGACTTGGGATGGGTGTCCGTGTTGCTCGTTGAATTGTGTTGGTGGAATTGTTGTTCTGGGTTTCTGCTTTCCTTAAAAACTGTTATCTCTTAATTTTCTCATATCCAAAGCATGTACTTTGAACCAGTCGCCCACAGAATCGTATATTAGATCAAATGTATCGTCAGGGTAATTGTGATAGTACACTCCTGTGTCAACTCCGCCTTCCGCAATAATGTAAAGGTACTCTTCACCATAACGATCCAATATGAAAAATATGTTCTCTGGAAATTCCTTATAATCCTCGAACTCATCAGCCTCCTGAATCAGTTCTATCCGGTCCTGCAATAACTGTTCAGTCATGCATTCTACATATTTATATTGGTAATAAAATTCATTTTCATCGAATACTTCGCATGCCTTTCCGCAGACTTCTAAAAAATCTCTGTAGGATTTAGGAAGAGTAATCCCGTACTTATCTTCAATTACTTTAATTTCATGGTAGGAGCACCCTGTATTATTCCGCCCGATCACTCCATTTGTAATCAAGTTATTGTATACTTCTTTAAAGTCTGACATTTTGCCTTATCATCTGCAGTGGAAAAAATTAGTAGCATAAAGCGGATCTAATCACTCCGGTAAATGACCGCACAGCGCTACTGTGCTTCGTTGGAAAACAACTGTCTTTGCCAATTGTATCTATTGATCCAGACTTCTTTCATCAGTTCAGCTATAGCAAGCCCCTTACACACAGCCATCGCCCGTTTAACGGCACCAGCGTATTACCCGCTGTGGATAAAACGCTGGTGGCTCAATGAAGCTGTTCTGATGCGCCGTTAGAAGGTATAGGTCACCGATGCACCTATCGTACGTGGATCAACAATAGAGGCATAGGGCTCTGTGCCACGGCGTGTTGAGCCTGGGTCGTTGAGGGTGCGTGCGTGCTCGTCGGTAAGGTTATTCACAAAGGCATGCAATAACCAATCACCTTGTTCATAGGCCAGTTGCAGGTTAGCCAGCCAATAGTCGCCGGCCTGGCGTTCTTCGGTATTTTGAATATCGCCAAAGTATTCACTCACGTACCTGGCAGACAGGTCCAGGCTTACAGCATGGCTGAGCCAATAACGGCTGCCGATATTGGCGGTAAAGCCGGGCGCTGAGTCCAAGCGGTTATCGTCGGCTTCGCTGTAATCGCTGCCGCCATCGAGGATTTTTGTTTCCAATAAGCCAAGGCCTGAACGTAGCTCTAAGTCGCTGCCCACTAGGGCATTCACTTCCATTTCCAGGCCGTAGGTGTGGGCGTTATCCACATTGATGATGCGGCGCTGGCTGTTGGAGGCCTGGTAGCCGTGATAACGGTTGTAAAACAGGTTGGCATTTAGGCCCAGGGTATTGTCCAGCCAGTTGGAGCGAAGACTCAGCTCGTGGGCGTACACCGATTCTTCGTCAAAATAATAATATTCATTGCTGCGGGAATCGAGCGCACCACCGCCTTGGTTGTAGCCCTTACGGCTGCTGGCAGCCAGGGTGGCATCCTCATTCAATTGGTATTTCAGCACTAGCTTGGGCAAATACAGGGTTTTATCGCGATCCAGTTTGGCACTTTGCTGCTGTGCATTAAAGGTACGCTGCTGCTCTTCTTTGGCGCCGCGTAAGCCAAGGGTCAGACTCAGATTAGTGCTCAGACCTGTTTCAACTTCGCTGTAAAAGGCGCTCGACGATGATTGGTCATCACCGTCGTATTCATAGCTGCCACCACGGTTTTCAAAGTCTTGCTGACGATCGGAATAAGCCACCCCGACAAAGCCTTTTACCCGGCTGTGCGGCAGCTCAAATCTGACCTTGGCATCAATACTGTTGTCGTCTTCTTGTAAGCGAACGCGGCTTTGCTCGGCAGGGTCGACTTCATAGCTGTCAAAACCCCATTGATAATCTGTGGTGGCCGCCAGCAGTTCAAACGACAGCTGTGCATTTAATTGATAATCGAATTTCAGGCTGGTGGTGTCGGCTTGAGTATCCATATAGCGCTGGGTCACGGGAATAAAATCCCAAGGATCATCGCCGCCAAAGTATTCGCGTCCGGCATCGCCTTGTTCTTGCGCACGGCTGTGGCTGAGCAACAGCGACATATCTTCACGGGCACCGGGTTTCCACAGCAACTTGCCGCGCAGTTTTTGCGTTTTTAGCTCATTTAGATCGAAGTCGGCCTGGTGTGTTGGGTGCTCCGTGCCCTTGTTGTAGGTATCGCCGTCTAGCCTCTGGGCGGTAAAGCGAAATGCCAGGGTGTCGGCCAGTAGCGGGCCTGTGGCCATCACCGACGTATCGATCAGCTGATCTTGATTCCTGGCGCCCAAGCGCGCCTTGGCTTGCCAATCAAAGCTGGGATCTTTGGTTTTGATATAAATACTGCCGCCTATGCTACTGCGGCCGTTATTGGTGGATTGCGGTCCACGGAAAACTTCGATTTGCTCGATATCCCACAGTCCGGTATCGCCTGTCATATCGGCAACAAAGGGCTCGGCCACGCCATCGACCAGGCGGGAAACACGCGCCTTGGCACCACCGGTAAAGGAGTTAAAGCCAGTGGCTGAACCATTGCCCGACACACCACGAATATTGGGCTTAGAGCCAGAGGCCACCACCACATTAGGCACTTCAGCCACGGCACTGCTGATACTTATGTGCTTCAAGCTGTTGAGTTCTTGTTCGCCAATCACAGACACAGAAGAGGTGGTGTCCTGAATTGAACGCTCAGTCTTTTCTCCCACCACGGTAACGACTTCCAACGTCGGCTGTTGCGCCAGCAGCGGGGTTGGTAACAGTGCTGTGGCAATCGCCGTGGGGAGCAACGCCAATGCATAGGGTTTGTTGGCCTTAGTGGCTTTTGCAGCCTTATTCGGATGGTTCATGTCGCCTCTCATATTCTGAAGTCAAACAGTCTGCTTCGAAAAGAAGGCGGCGACGGTAGCACAGAGGTGATTTAACTCAAATGAGAGGCATTATCGTTACTGGCTTAGTTGCGGACCCGATTTCTGTGGTGAATGTTGAGCGGATGGCTGGATCACAGGCTTAGCTTTGCATCCGCGTTTAATGGCGCTAGGCAAGCAGCCAAATTCAGCACGAAAGGCATCACTAAAGCTTTGCAAATGGCTATAACCGGCAAATTGCGCGGCATCCAATACTGAAGCGCCAGACAGCAAGGCTGAATGGCCGCGTTGCAGCTGTAATTTTCGGCGGTAATTACCCAAGGTAATTCCATGGCGTTTTTTAAAGATTCTCTGTATAGAGGTGGCATTGCTATGGCATTGGTGAGCGATTTGTTTTATCGATAACTTATGGCTATTTTCCATCGATAAAATCAGGTCAATTTTATCGGCGATCTGGTTGAATCGTTCGTTAGCATCCTGCTGGCGTTTGGGCAAAACCAGCTGAATCACTTCATGAACCAGAGTTAAGCATGCGGCTTCTTGCTGCAGTGGTTTTAGTTCATAGAACTCAGCGCAGCATAGCTGTGATAGCTGTTGTTGCAGCATAGGCGTAGTGCCAAAATAAAACGGTCTTAAATTCTCGGAAATTAACCCATTAAATTCAGCCAGATCGTCAGCACAAAGGGATTGCTCCAGCCAAGCGATACTTAAAAAAACCACCAGCTCTTTTTTATTTTCAACCGCATCAAACTTTTTATATCCCAAAGAGTTTTCTAGTACCGGAAATAACGCTGCCGAAAACTGCGATTTGCTATCAAAGCAAATCTCCTGGTGGCCGATGCGAATATAGGTGGCACCATGAAAGGCAAACACCATGCGGATACCGATTTCAAAGGCCATGCTTAGCTTCTGGCTCTTGTGAATAGAAAGATCTTCGTATTTAAGGTCGAAGCCAGGGCGCAGCCGCAAAAAGCGCAGCTGACCGCTGGAATCCGGTAGCGGATTATCGATTATTCGTAAGCGTTGCTTCTCTGCCACTGACTGCCTCTAACGTGTCTTTTGCGCTCGCCCGCCTGCTTTGGGCTGTCGGCAAATATGTTATCTGACCGTAGGTAGGGTGCACTTTTACCATACATAAGTGCTAGTGCAAATCATTATCATAAACAGCTGAAGAGGTGCTTTAACAACGTCTCACCCTTGGAACACTCAAGCCGGGTTTATCATGCTCTACAACACTCATTTGCTACTCACCCTTGCCAGCACTGCGGCCCTATTGATGCTGTATCTCAGCCATCGCAATCAGGTCTTACTGGCAACACCACTGCCGCACAGCTGGCTTAAAGCAAGCCTGGTGCTGCTAGTGCTGCTCTTTGTCGCCGCCATAAGCCAGGGCACCAGCAGCGCCGTGTATTGGTGCGCTCAGCTGATGGTGCAGGCATTTTTGTTACCAGCGCTGCTGTACCTGGCTAAACGTTGTTATTGCCAGCTAACGGATGATCGGAGTGTGCCCCATGACTAACGCACGAACTTCCAACGCTCAGCGCATACAACCCCAGTGGTGGAGCAAAACAGCCATCGGCCTAGTTGGCGGACTGCTACTGGCATTCGGATTAGTGACCCTATTTGCCTGGCATGGGCCAGGCGGCTTGCATCAAGGTGCCAAGGCACAATTCAACATGTGGATGGTGACGCCCATCTGGCTAAGCGTCTTTAGCGCCAGCTACTTATTCACCAGTGCACAGAGCGCCGCCAAGGTACTGGGGTTGGCTAATGGTATTTGTTGGGGGCTCTTTATTGCCCTGCGCGTGATGGGATAAAAGGCATGAAAATTCGCAGTGATATTGTTCGAACCTACCAAGCCATCCATAGCTGGACTGGCATTAGCACCGGGCTACTGTTGTTTATCTGCTTTTTTGCTGGTGCCTTGACCATGTTTCAGACTGAGATTCAGCAGTGGGCAGATGCAGGCGTGCATCAGCTTAATGCCGGTGATGCCAAGGATGTTGATGCATTGGATAAGCTGCTACATGACACCATCCATCAACATAAAGACAGTATTGATAGTCTCACTATCAATGTGCACGGCCAGGGGCCAGCGTTGAGCTGGCAAGCCGGGCGGCCTGAGTTGGGCGTCGATGCCGTATTGCACTACGCCAATATGGAAGACGGTGAAGTACACAGCTACCAGGCGCCCAGTAATCATTTAGCCAAGCTCATTGATGAGTTGCACCGCAGCGCCGGCATCGCCGGTGAAGTCGGCCATGAGCAGCTGGGCGTGTACGTGATGGGAGTCGCGTCTATCGCCTATTTTTTGGCTCTGGTGTCTGGGCTGATTTTTTTATTGCCGACCATAGCACGAAGCTTTTTGGCGTTAAGACACAATAAAGGGCGTTTTCGATTTTTGCTCGACACTCATAATCTTGTAGGTGTGGTGAGCTTGCCATTTCATATCATTATTGCTTTTAGCGTGGTGGTCTTTGCCTTCCATGATCAGTTTTATGCTGGCCTTGAGGCAGTTTACGACGGTCAGCCGTTGTTTGAACGCGCAGCGCCAGATAAACAGATTTATGATCTTGAGCAATTACCGCCGCTGTCTGCTTTTATTGCCACCGCCGAGCAGCAAATGCCGGGCTATCAACTGCATACGATTCGTTTGTCTGGCTTAGGTAGCCCACGGGCTTCGGCCCGACTGGAGTTGGTTAATAACGATCGTATGATGATCAACCCGGTGGGTGACATACTGATGTTGCATCCATTTACCCTTAAGGTGACCTACAGCACCAACCCTAAAGGCGACGAAGGCATTTGGGGTCGAATTGTCAGTAGCTTTTTTTCATTGCACTTTGGCAGTTATGGCGGCGACTGGACTCGCTGGATGTATTTTATATTGGGCTTAGGCGGCGCCTATTTATTTTATAGTGGCAACCTGCTGTGGCTGGAAAAACGGCGCCAGCAAAAAAACGCTCCGGCCAACGTATTAAATAATATGACGGCCCTCACTCTAGGCGTCAGTTATGGCTGTATGGCGGGCATTGCCAGCGCTATGGTGGTCGGTCGTCTATGGCCGTTAGTGCCTGGCAGCGAAGGCAGCAATATTAATGCGGTGTATATTGGCAGTTATTATTTGGTATTTATCAGCTGTGTCATCTGGGCGTTTTTTCGAGACGCCGCCAGCAGCGTCGTTGAACTAAAACGATGTTGCGCCGCCGCCTATGCTGCCATTGCGCTGGTATCCTGGTGTGCTGGATTATTGCCAGACAATACCCTGCCAATAACATCAAGCCTTTCCGCTTGGTTGTTGGAGATTTTGGCCTTGGCTTTTGCTGCCATGTTATGGCTGTCGGCCAATAATACCCTTCGCGCTAACCGCTTTGCTTATCGCTGGCAAAAGCCGGCACCGGCTGGCAGTTAACTGATGAACTAGCTGGTACTGCCTGTCTTTAACGACTGTTGATTCAGCAGCTGCGTTAATACCGGCGGTACAAATTGGCGCTTAACCGTAATGGCGTAAAAGTTTTCGTGCACATTGGGCAAGGTCATATAGCTGACCAAGGTGCCGCTGGCCATTTCGTCGCGCACCACCACCTCTGGCAGCAGCGCCAAGGCGCCGCTGTCACGGGCTAACAGTCGCAGCATGGCCATGTCGTCTGCTTCGGCCAATACATCGGGCTCAAACTGATACAGGCTGCAAAAGCCATCGAAGGCCGCGCGTAGCTCGGTTTGTGCGGTGGGCAACACCCAGCGCATATGTTGATAGCCGTTGGGAAACTCCCCCTCTGGCTGGAAGTCAGGCGGACCAACGATGGCCAGTGGCTGATGTGATAAGCGCTGGCTTTGCCATTGCTGATCGCCACTAACAGGCACTTGGGTATTGGTCAGCACCAGATCAAACTGATGGCGCGCCAAACCGTCGAGCAAGTTACTCATGCCGCGAGCATGCAGGCTAAAGCGCACCCGCCGATCGTGCAGCAAGGGCGAAATAAAGTTCTCAATAAAGTTACGCGACATGGTCGACAGCATGCCAATGCGCAGCTGCTGATATTCAGGCTCGACACCGTGTCGGAGTAAGGACTCTAACTCTTCACCTTTACGGAAAATATCCTCTGCATAAGTAAGCACTCGCTTACCGGCTGACGTCAGCACCAGCTGCCGTCCGCTGCGCTCAAATAACTGTACCTCCATGCTTTGCTCAAGCTGTCGAATCTGTGCTGACAGCGCCGACTGCGACACGTGCAATTGCTGAGCGGTGCGGGTCAGATTGCCGCTGCACGCTACTTGCCAGAAGTAATATAAGTGATGGTAATTCAGACGACTCATAACAATTCCTCGCAAGCCCTTGCTGTGCGGATCAAGCCATCTCAACGGCCCCGAGGGCGGACTCTATGGCTGCTAGCAGGCTAGGTGCAGCAACATCGTTCTCAAATACAGAACGGTTTCTAAAGATATATCTATTTTACTGAAATCAAGCCGTTGCAGATACTGACAGGGTTCAAAAAATGACCATTATTTGGCAGGAGGCACCATGAACTGGGCGCTGACAGATACCCTCAACACCCTGCTGCTACTGGCGATCCCGGTATTGTTTGTGATGGGGGCAGGACAAAGCCGCGGTCAGCGTGACCGCTGCCATTTATCTCTACAGCTGCCGTTGGCAGCGTTAGTGCTAACCGGCGTATTGGCGCTGGCCTATGCAGCAGGCCAACTGCAACCTCTGCCGTTACTGCAACTGCAGCCACTGACCCTAGTGATGTTGGCACTGATCAGTTTGCTGGCGCTGGTGATCATGCGTTATTCCCAACGCTTTATGGATGGCGAGGCTAATGCGTGGCGCTACGCTCAATGGCTGCAGCTCACTTTGGCTGCAGTCACCTTAGTGATCATCAGCAACCACTTGGCCCTGTTATGGCTTGGCTGGGTGGCGATCAGTTGGGCGCTGCATAATCTGCTGATGTTTTACCCCGAACGTCCGCGCGCGGCCCTTGGCGCGCACAAAAAATTCTTGCTGGCACGGCTGGCAGAATGCTGCTTACTGGCGGCTTTTGTGTTGCTCTATCAGGTGCATGGCAGCGCCTATTTATCTGACATAGTCGCCGCCTATGGCTCTGCTCCTGTGCTTACGGCAAACGAACAAGCCGCCATGTTGTTGATTGCCGCTACGGCATTGATCAAATGCGCCCAATTGCCAGTGCATGGCTGGCTGATGCAAGTGGTGGAAGCACCGACACCGGTATCGGCATTACTGCATGCCGGTGTGATTAACCTCGGTGGCTTTCTGCTGATCAGTTTTGCGCCCTTGTTATTGCTGTCTCAGCCAGCGCAATGGCTGCTGCTGGTTGTCGCGGGCATCAGCACGGTATTGGCGGCCTTGATTATGGCAACGCGGATTAGCATTAAAGTCCGCCTAGCCTGGTCGACCAGTGCACAAATGGGCTTGATGCTTGTGGAATGCGCCTTAGGGCTGTTTGAGCTGGCATTGTTACACCTGGTTGCCCACTCGCTGTACAAGGCTTATGCCTTTCTCAATGCAGGTTCTGCGGTGCAGCAATATTTGCAGCAGCAGTGGCTGCCGGCACGCACGGCTGGCAAAGCCTCATGGCTGTTAGCGGCGGTTATTAGCTGGCCTCTGGTGGCCAGTGCCTGTGCCCTACTGACGCCGACCGGCCCCTATAGCCCGTGGTTGTTGCTGGCGCTGGCATTCACTGTGTTATTGGCTCGCCGTGATGACGTCAGCCTAATGCGCTGGAGCTTGCTGGCCATGGTGTTATTAGCGGTTTATAGCCTGCTCAAACTCAGCAGCGCGGCGTTATTGCCGGATTATCAGATGGCGGTATCTGGCTGGAACGATATCTGGGTGGCTGTGCTGGTGTGTGCCTTGTTTGCTCTGCGCAGCTGGCTCAGTCACAGCGATAGCAACGCCGCTCAACGCATGAACCTGTATTTGTACGCAGGCTTTTATTTGGATGAATGGTTTACCCGCACCACCTTGCGCCTTTGGCCAACACGGGTGCCACAGCGGGCCAACGCCAAGCGTCAGCATTTAACTCAGTCTGCGACCGACCACTAAGGAGTCTGCCATGAGCCAGGATGTCCAGTTACAACAGCTATTACATGCAGTTGAGCAAGCCGGGCAACGCATTGCTCCCACTTGGCCGCTGGATCAGTTGATTGCCGTCAACCCTTGGTGGGAAATGCGTGATCAGCCGATAGCGGACGTGGCCGCTAAGCTCGATGCCCTGGCCGGTGCCAAGGTGCTGATGCCAGCACAACATTACGCTCGTTTATGGCAGCGCAGTGCCATCAGTGCAACGCAGCTGAGCCAGGCCGGTGCTGAGTTGAATTATCAAGGCGATCAGCACAGCTTGGTCGCTGCGTTGCAGCAGCCGGCGCAACTGAGCCACTGGCACAATATCAGTGACTGGCTTGATGCCAGCCGTGACCATGCTCACGAGGTGGCTTGGCGCGATGAAATCAGCCATCAGATCAGTCAGTTTTGTGCCGCTCGTTATCAGCATGACGGCGTGGTACCAGCGACCGACAGCCTCTATCGCGACTGGCTGGATGTCACCGTCAAAGATCGCGGCATCGCCATCTTAATGGCCAGCTCAGGGTTAATGACGGCGTTTAAAGCGCTGCCACAGCATCATGAAGAGTTATTGCTTGAGGCCTTCACGGAGCTTGGCGTCAGCAGCGAAGTGATGACTGACTACGGCCATGCGCTGCTGCTCGACATTAATGGCTGGGCCTCCTGGCTGGCTTATGAGCGCTGGCAAGCGCGGCTAGATGGCGAGCAGCGAGACGAGCTACCACAACTGTTGGCCATTCGCCTGGCCTGGGAGCTGGTGTTATGGCGCTACCACCATGTGCAGCGGCCACAGCAAGCACGCCAGTGGCTGCATCAATGGCGCCAGCAACTGAGCTTGCTGCCTTCCTTATTGCAGCAACACCGCCAAGCGCAAGCGCCACTGTGGGTATGGCAACGTGCCAGCGAACTCGCTTATCAGCAAGGGTTACAGCAGCAATTGCAACAGCCGCAGTCGTGGCAGGCAACAGCGCGTACTGAGCGGCCAGCCGTGCAAGCGGCTTTTTGTATTGATGTGCGCTCCGAAGTCATGCGCCGAGCCCTAGAAGCGCAAAATGATGGCATCGAAACCTTGGGCTTTGCTGGCTTCTTTGGCCTGCCACTGGAATACGCACCGGCTGGAGGTCATAGCGTGCGGCCGCAATTACCCGGGCTGCTGCGCGCTGCTATCCGTGTTAGCGAAGCTGGCCCTGATGGACAGGCGTTGGCTGAACGCCGCCAGCAAACACAGCTGGGAGCGCTGCGTTTTCAACAATGGGGTAATAGCGCCAGCTCGTCTTTTAGCATGGTAGAAAGCGCGGGTTGGTGGTCGCTATTTAAATTGCTGAAAAACAGCTTCTGGCCCACGCCTGGGGATTCTCATCCATTGAATGCGCTGGAACCTGGCAATGGACCCTGGTTATTAAGCCAAGGTGAGCGCCCACTGACGCTGCAGGAGAAGGCTGATCTGGCCCATGGCATTTTAACCGCCATGGGACTAACGCACTTTGCGCCGACGGTACTATTGGTTGGCCATGGCAGCCATAGCCGTAACAACCCCCATGCCGCCGGCCTGGATTGCGGTGCTTGTGGTGGTCAAACGGGAGAAATCAATGTGCGGGTATTGGCGCGCTTATTAAACGATCCCTCCCTGCGTTTAGCGCTGCGCCAGCGCGGACATGCCATCGCCGATGACGTGGAGTTTGTTGCTGCGCTGCATAACACCACCACAGATGACATCGAATTATTCGGTGTCAGTGCCGATAGCGAGCTGGCGGCTTGGCTTCAGGCTGCACGAAAGCAGGCCCAGCGCGAGCGCGCTAAAGCGCTAGGCTTGCTGCCCGATGACAGCGAGTTAGATAACCACCTGCGCCGCCGTGCCAGCGATTGGTCGGAAGTTCGCCCGGAGTGGGGGCTGGCCAATAACGCCGCCTTTATCGTTGCCCCCAGGGCTCGCACACGGGCCTTGAGCTTAGGCGGCAGAGTGTTTTTGCATGACTATGACTGGCACAAGGATTATGGCTATGGCGTACTGGAGCTGATTATGACGGCGCCTATGGTGGTAACCCACTGGATCAATATGCAGTACAACGCCTCGGTGACCGACAATCTCAAATACGGCAGTGGCAATAAGGTGCTGCACAATGTGGTCGGTGGCCATTTGGGCGTATTTGAAGGCAATGGTGGTGATTTGCGCATCGGCTTATCGAAGCAGTCGTTACACGATGGCAAGCAGTGGATGCACCAGCCACTGCGCATCAGTGTGTATATCGATGCACCACGCGACGCCATGGCAGCGATCATCGAGCGCCATGACTCTGTTCGCCAGCTGGTGGATAACGACTGGCTGTACTTATTTCGCTTAACCGATGGCAGTGGCATCGAGCGTTATTATCAGGGCCAGTGGCAAGCCGTTGAGTCTTTGCAGCACCACCAGCAGGGAGCGGCCTGATGGGCCCAGATACAATTGTCTTGCTCAGCCAGCATCAAAAGCGTGATTGCATTGCTCCGGCGCTGGCACCGCTTGGTATTGAGCTGAGTGAATATGATCAGTTCAATACCGACCAGCTAGGCACCTTTGCCGGTGAGGTGGAACGCCTGCTTAGCCCGCTGGAGTGTGCCACACACAAGGCCCGCTTAGCCTGTGAGCTGGCCGATAGCGATTGGGGGCTAGGCAGTGAAGGCAGTTTTGGTCTTGGGCCTGCCGGCATCCATTGGAATACCGAATTGCTGGTGCTGTATGATCGTCGCCATGACAGCCATTTGCTGGCCAAGGCCGAAGGCCCGGTGGCGGTCAAAGCCATTAGCGCGAGTAATAACGAGCAGCTGCAGCAGAGTTTGCAAGCGTATCCCCAGCAGGGTTGGATACTTAGGCAGCCTGACGTTATCCACAAGGGCCTGTATCATGCCGCCGATATCGAAAACCTGTGTATAAGCTGGCCCATCACCCTTGAGCCAGACCTTAGAGCCCTGCACAGCCCGGAACGTCGCTGTCGCATTCGCCAAGCCGCTGAAGCCCTGGCACAGCAGCTGCAAAACCCGTGTCCGAGTTGTGACTATCCGGGCTATGCTGTGGTGGCGCAAACACCTGGTTTGCCGTGTGAGGTATGCTCTGCGCCAACTCAACAGATCAAGTTGCAGCGATGGCACTGCAGTCGTTGTCAGCATGAATCGAACAAAGCCTGCGAAACCTTCGCCGACCCCTATTTTTGTCTTTTGTGTAATCCCTGAATGTGCAAAATCACCGCATCCATAACAACGTTACGGCTATCGACAGTACAGCAAGCGCTGGCCATTTTAAGGGCTGGTGGACGCGTGGCCGTGCCCACTGAAACCGTTTATGGACTGGCCGCCGATGCCAGTAACGCCCAGGCGGTTAACGGCATTTTTAGCGCTAAGCAGCGCCCAGCCAATCATCCCCTTATTGTGCATATTGGCCATGTGGAACAGCTCAGTGATTGGGCTCGGGATATTCCGCCGTCAGCGCACACCTTGGCGCAGGCATTTTGGCCAGGCCCTCTCACCCTATTACTGCCAAAAGCCGAGCATGTGCCCAGCGAAGTGACCGGCGGCTTGCCGACGGTGGGGCTGCGGGTGCCCAGCCATCCGCTGCTGTCGACCTTGCTGCAAGCCTTTGGTGGTGGCTTGGCGGCGCCGTCGGCTAACCCGTATAAATCATTAAGCCCGACGTCGGCTGAGCAAGTGCTGGCCGGCCTTGATGGCCGCATCGAAGCGGTGTTGGATGGTGGCCCGTGTGAATGGGGCCTGGAGTCGACCATTGTTGATGTCTGCGGCCCACAGGTGCGTATTTTGCGTGCAGGCCCGATTAGCAAGGCGCAAATCGAACAGGTGTTGGGTTATGAGGTCGAGCTGCCACAGCAGCACACAGCAGTAGTACCCGGCAATGTAAGGGCTCACTATCAGCCACATACACCATTGCGCCTGGTCGATGCCGATGCACAAGCAGAAAACGGCATTGGCCTGTTGGCGCATGATGCTAAATGGCTGCAGGCGTTCGCTCCCACCAGCGCTCGGTTACTGCCGGCGGATGCCGTGGGCTACGGCCGTGAGCTGTATGGCGCTTTGTATGAAATGGATCAACGCGGCTTTGACGAGCTGTGGCTATTAACACCACCGCAACAGCCTGAGTGGCTGGCCATTCATGATAGGTTGCGGCGCGCGGCTAGGGCCAGTTAACACATCTTCACGGTAGTGGCTGTTATCGTAGTAGCCCTTATGTGAGCTACCCTCAGAAGACCTGAAGGCGCCTATTCATTTGATGAGGGGGCGAGCTGCAAATGCTTAGAGTTGCATGCCTGCTGTTGTTCAGCATGACTGTGTGGTCTGCTTGTCCAAGAGATGAGGTGGTGTTTGGCTGGGAATCCTGGCCGCCCTATTCGCTGAAAGCAAACGGTGAATACACCGGCCTCGACCTAGATATCGCCAAAGCCGTACTGGCCGATATGGGTTGCCCGATAACATTTGTCGAAACGCCTTGGAAACGCTTGTTGCTAGATATTGAACAAGGCTTGGTTGATATGGCGTCAGGCGTATTACGTACGCCTGAGCGTGAGCAATATGGCTTTTATTCCCTTCCCTACCGCAGTGACGCCCTGGTGTTATTTGTTGCGGCCGATAAGTCGGCATTGTATGCCGGTCTTAGCAGCTTAAAAGACCTCACAAAAACAGAGTTTAAGTTGGGTATTGTGCGTGGCTCACACTATGGCGACATGTTTTTAACATTGGCCGAAGCGCCGGAGTTTGCAGCCAATTTAATACCGGCAAACGATGCAATCACCAATATCAAAATGCTGGTCAGTCACCGTATCGACGGCACATTACTCGATTTTTATGCCGCTAAAGCCATCGCTAGATCACTCAATGTATCGAATAAAATAGAGCAGCATCTGATTGTTAGTTCCGATAACTACTATTTTTTAATGAGTCGGAAGTCGCTATCAAGTCGCTTTGTTGAAGCCTTTAACCAGTCACTGCATGCAATGCAGTCGGACGGCCGATTGCAAAACATTATTGATCATTATTCGCTGTAATCTATTCGTGCTTTTCGCCTATCTATTACTGTCACTTCCAATCCAGTTGGAATAAACAGCCAATTGTGATTTTTATGACATATGCGTGCCTCTCACAACAAAGCTTCTAAGCTGTGGAAAACACAGCGGAATTTGCTGATAACCTGCAAAGTGCGGCTGATGACGCTACTAACTATAAAAAACTCGCGGCCAATCGACTCGATGGCATATTGGCCGACCCATTTTCTGCTGCCGCTGGACTAAAAGAGCTGGGTTTAAGCGATAAAGTCGAAAAATACAGCCCCATTTATTCGGACAACATCTATTTTATGATGAGCCGGCAATCTATTTCTCAAGCGTTTGTTGAGAGTTTTAATCAGTCTCTGCAGTCAATGAAGTCAGATGGCCGTTTGCAGAGCATAATTGGTCAATATTTGAACTGATACTGATTGGTCAAAATTTGCACTGCGATGTTTTTGCAGCCTTTTTTGTTTAAATTATGACCGATTTGAGTGGTTTTTGAGCAGTTTTTTGATGTGTGCAATATTTCACAATTAGAGTAATACTTTTGACATATTTTAATCATATAAATAAATAGTTTTCTACTGGGTAGAAAACTATTTGACTCTTCGTACATCGAGTGATTTTTCTAGTATTTTAATAAATTTAGGACACTGCAGATGAGTTGTTGCTTTGCATTCGGCAGCATGAAGAAGCCCATCTCTCATTGAGCTTAGCCGAGCGATCGTATCGTCTATTTCTTTCGCTTTTTGTCGGAGCTTTTCCCGATCAATTTCAGGCTGACCGTTTGGTCCTAACATCTGGCGGATTTCATCCAAGGAAAAGCCAGCAGACTGTCCCAAGGAGATTAATGCCAGTTGCTGCATGATATTGGTTGGAAATACTCGTTTAAGCCCGTGTCTTGCGACCGATTGAATTAGTCCCTTCTTTTCATAATATCGCAACGTCGAAGCGGCAATTCCGGATTTTTTGGCAACCGAAGAAATATCCACTCTCTACTCCTTGACTTAAAGCTGACTTCAAGTTGCAAGATAGCACTGAAATGGCGAATAGGAGTAAAAAAGATGAGCATTTGGATCATTATCGCAGTTGGTATAGGTGCAACCCTGTGGACCGATCTAATAAACTGGCTGCGACAGAGGCTGTTGGGCTCAAACGTGCCAGATTACGCCAGCTTTGGGCGCTGGGTGGGCCATATGAGCAAGGGTGTTTTTACCCACAGATCTATTCAACAGGCTGACAAGATGCCGGCAGAAGGCCTTATTGGCTGGTGCTTGCATTACCTGGTAGGAATAGTCTTTGCGGCAGGGCTGGTGCTTTGGCAAGGTATGGGCTGGCTATCGGAACCTAGCCTGGCGCCGGCATTGGCTGTCGGCTTAGCCACAGTCATCTTTCCATTTTTTATTATGCAACCTGCCTTTGGCGCCGGCGTAGCAGCCAGTCGTACACCTAATCCGGCCAAGGCCAGATGGGGGAGTTTGGTTAATCATGGGCTATTTGGTGTGGGCTTATATCTTGCTGGTCTGATTGTTGCGGCCTTATCTCAGTAAGCCAAATGAAATCGGAGTCAGCCTAGGGCCTATTAACATTATTTAGATTTTTGCTGCCTGAGGTCCGTTTTTCTTGCGCAAGGTATGAGGAGCACCGTTTACCCCGTTCGATAAACTTAGGTAAAAGCGGGCTCCAACCCATCGCCTAAGGGCTAAAATCCATCATTCTGTGTTGATCATCCTATTTTAAATTTGTTAAACATCCTTTTGTACGACTTAATAGACGGATTTTCTGTTTATAACAGCCTGATCGGCCCTAGATGGCTCTGGGCCAAAAACGATAATAAGTGGCTACTCTTCGTTATTTGAATAGATGGTCATAGTAATACTGCCACTAATACTGCAAATTTTCGCGATTGCTTGCGCTGATAGATGTGATTGGAATACTCGCAAGTCACTGCCTGCTTCAAAGCCAATATCAAATATACGCTGACTGGCTCTATTCCACAGCTCTCTCAGCTCCGGTGAAAGCCCAGTGACCAACTGATAGTATTTATCTATGATTTTCTCAGCTTCATCCTCCATGGTTTCGAAAGATCCACGCCAGATGCCATCATCGTTATCCAGGCCTAATACAAATATTTCCTCCCCCCATGCATCAACCAAGGGTTGTAGATCATTCTGAGACTCCAGATCCAGATCGATGTTTAAAAAAGTTGTTTCTGACATAGTAAAAACCGAACTATCTATGTGGTTAATGGACTAATTGTAAAATATACCAATTATAAGTCATTGATTATGGTTTGATGCGCGTCAACTATCAGAATACCAATTCATAACTGTCGCTGGTAAAGCGTCATGGTCAGTCGGATAGATAGATGCCGATAAGGCTAATTTTTAGATGATTACATTAATGTCAATTTGCAATTAAGTTACAGAGTAACAGCCTTTTCAATCGATACTTAATTATCAGCCTAGCCCCATAGTCAATATTCGAACCCTTAGAGGGTGACATGCTGTGAGAACAGATAATCGCCGCATGCTATAGGGTTGTGGTGTACAACATGACATTTGGAAAGTCGTGTTGCAATATCTGCTCTTCCCTCGGTTGTAAATTTGCTCTAGCCTGCCGCCATCGCGCTGGATTATCGACCCCAGCGCCCTCGAATTTGGAGAAAAATAACCATGCTGACCTTTCGTCAAGCCGAGCAAGCCTACCGTGAGCACGTTTTAAGCGACTTAGATACCCGACTGTCGTTGGGTGTGTTAGAAGACTCTGATCGCTTGGGCGACCCTAGCCTGGAAGCTGAGCAGCAGCATATGCAAGCAGCAGAAGCGCTGCTGGTGCAGCTTCAGCAAGTAGAAACCGACGGTTTTGAGCAGCAGTTGGATATTGAGCTGATGCAGCGCTCGCTCAAGCTGGATCTGTTTTTTCATAACTTGCAGCAACATGGCGAGCCACAGCGCCGTCGCATGCCAAACGGTGTGGATGGTATCAGTGCTGGTATCTTCCAGCTGTTTATTAACGATGAGCGTGAGCCAGAGCCACGCTTGGATGATATCTTGTCACGCCTGCAAATGGCACCAGCTTACCTGAGCACGGAGCTGCAGGTGATTACCCAGCCGATTACTCGCTGGTGCGCCACCGAATTGGAGCAAGGTGAAGGCATTCCATCGCTGTTCGACACCATTTACGACTGGGCCGAGCAAATTGGCTATGGCAAGTTGGCCGAGCTGAAAGCGGCAATTGAGGCCTGTAATACAGCTTTGGGTGATTACCTTAGCGAGCTGAAAAGCCGCGATACCATTGACGATTTTGCCATTGGTGAAGACAAGGTCAAAGAGCTGTTGGCGCTGCGCCAAATAGATAAAACGCCAGCACAACTGGCAGCCATGGCCAGCGAGTTTATGGCTGAAACCCAGCAGCTGTTGGCGGAGTTGACCGATAAACTGGTAAAAAAATACGACCTGGATGCCACTACCAGCCAAGCGGATTTGCATGAGTTTTTAAATAATCATTTCGCCGCAGAAATTAAAGGCGAGCGTTTAGATTCGGTGTTGGACTATTATCATGAGCACCGCCAGAAAATTGAAGACTTTATTCAACAAAATACCTTGTTCCCGCTGCCTGAGCAGCAAAGCATGCGTATTTTGCAAACGCCAGATTTCCTCGAGCCTGTGATTCCAGCCGGTGCAATGTGGCCACCGCTGGCGCTGCGTGAAGGCAAAAAAACCAGCATGGTGTATCTGACACTGAAAGAAGATCAATTGGCGGAGCACAATCAGCTCGGTATTCCCATGATGATGGTGCACGAAGGTACACCGGGTCACCATTTGCAGTTTGCCTCGGCGGCGTTGCATGAGTCCTTTATTCGCCGCATCTATTCTGCCAATGAGCATGCCGAAGGCTGGACCACCATGCTGGAAGATTACATGCTCGATATTGGCTACGTCAGTGACGATATCGTGGATGAGGTGCGCTTTGTCACCAAGCGAGAAATTTTGCGCCTAGTTGCTCGTGTCGGTATCGACTTGTACTTTATGACCGGCAATAAAGACTACTTGCAGGTCGGCCTGGATCTGGACTTCAGCAGTGACGATCCTTTTGAAAATGCCGCCAAATTGCTTAAAACCGCCACCGGCTTTACCGATGGTCGTGTGCAGGCTGAGCTTAACTGGTACAGCAGTGAGCAAGGCTATCCGCTCAGCTATTTAACTGGTAATCGTATGGTGTGGGAGCTAAAGCAAGACATCATAGATGTCAATAAAAAGCAGCTGGAATCCGACGAGCTGGATCGCCAGTTCCACGACGTGTATCTCAAGTCGGGCTGCATGCCAGTGGCCAGCTTGCGCAAGGTATTTGAGCACCATGGATACCTGTAATTGCTGACGACACTGGCTCCTCTATTGCTGTTTGCCTTTATTACCGCGGTCACGCCGGGGCCTAACAACATCTTGTTGATGGCCGCCGGTGCTAACTACGGAGTGCGCAACAGCTTGCCGTTGTTTGCTGGCATTGTACTAGGGAGCCTCTGAATAATACGGTGCCCGCTCTGGATTGCCAGAGGGCTTTAGATCACGAAGCCGGTTTGCCGCTCTAGCCAGCTACAGCAAAAATCGGCGACACAGAGCTGGAGTTCTCTGGCGCTCCCCGTAGGGCGCGGGCGGCAACCTTCCATAACGTCGTTATCGATGTTGAAAAGGGCTAGCCATTTCCTGCCATCGCCGCCTTGTACTGAAAGCCTGCTGCACTCGCGCAGAGCTGTGCAGAATTGTTTAGAGGTTCCCTTTCTTTCCGGCCATGGTGTGGCTGGTGGCCTTTGTCCTCAGCAGCGGTTTGCAGGGCACAGGCTTGGTCGACTGGGTACAGTGGCTGGGCCTGGCGTATATCGCTTATTTGGCCTGGCTGCTGGCCACGGCACCGGTGAGCCAGTTGGAGCAAGAAAAACCTGCGCCCATTGGTTTTACTAAGGCAGCGCTGCTGCAGTGGATTAACGGCAAATCCTGGATGATGGTTACCGGTGCTGTGGCTGTGTATGGCTCGGTTAGGGAACCTCTGAATAATTCGGTGCCCGCTCTGGATCGCCAGAGGGCTTTAGATCACGAAGCCGGTTTGCCGCTCTAGCCAGCTACAGCAAAAATCGGCGACACAGAGCTGGAGTTCTCTGGCGCTCCCCGTAGGGCGCGGGCGGCAGCCTTCCATAACGTCGTTATCGATGTTGAAAAGGACTGGCCATTTCCTGCCATCGCCGCCTTGTTCTGAAAGCCTGCTGCACTCGCGCAGAGCTGTGCAGAATTGTTTAGAGGTTCCCACTGCTCCTTGGCAACAGGCGCTGTTGTTTGCCGGCGTGTTTTTGGCCACCGCCATTCCCACCGGCCTGTTGTGGCTGGTGTTTGGTCGGCTATTAAAGCGCTACTTGCAGCCGCCTAAACGGCAAAAAGCCTTCAACCTCAGCATGGCCGCATTGCTAGTGCTCTCCATTGTGCCGGCGGTGCTGTAGCCAGCGTCTCGCTCGCGCAGAGCACCGAAGGCACAGTACATCTCCATTCCTTTCAATATCGCTAACGGCGTTTGTTGGCTGTGCTTAGCCACCCCATAGGGCTATTCGGGCCATCACCATTGTCGCCGCTTTTTGGTTTACGTTAACGTAAACGTAAGAATGAAGAGTGAGCACCCATGAGCGTGAAAGAACGCAGCCATTACAGTATTCGCGACCTGGCCGACGAGTTTGATATCACCACCCGCACCATTCGCTTTTACGAAGCGGAAGGGCTGCTGAGCCCCCAGCGCGAGGGGCAAACTCGCATCTATTCGCCCCAGGATAGAGTGCGGCTAAAGCTGATTTTGCGCGGCAAACGCTTGGGTCTGTCGTTGGCAGAAAGCCGTGAGCTGATTGATATGTACGACCCCTCGGCCAATCGGCCGCAGCTGGAGTCACTGCTGTCGGCCATTGATCGCCGCCGCCAGCAATTGCAGCAACAGCTGCACGATATTCAACGCATGATGGAAGAGCTAGACGATGCCGAGCTAAAAGCTCGCCAGGCGTTAGAGCCCCATCAACTGCAAAAATAATAACTTAATCACTGTTACAACCACCTGAGGAGGTTGGCCATGAAAGATTTTAACTTTGGCCTGGGCGAAACCCTGGATATGTTGCGCGAACAGGTTCATGGCTTTGCGCAAAAGGAATTGGCTCCGATTGCGGCTGAGGTCGACAAAAATAACGAATTTCCAATGCCCATGTGGCGCCGTTTTGGTGAGCAGGGGCTGTTGGGCATTACCGTCGGCGAGCAATACGGTGGTGCTGATATGGGCTATTTGGCCCACGTCGTCGCGATGGAAGAAATTAGCCGTGCGTCGGCCTCAGTGGGCTTGTCGTACGGTGCGCACTCGAATCTGTGTGTGAATCAGATTCACCGCAATGGCACTGAAGCGCAAAAAGAACAGTATTTGCCCAAGCTGGTAAGCGGCGAGCACATTGGTGCGCTGGCCATGAGTGAGCCCAATGCTGGCTCGGATGTGGTGTCCATGACACTGCGCGCCGACTTAAAAGGCGATCACTATGTGCTTAACGGCAGCAAAATGTGGATCACCAATGGCCCAGATGCCCATGTCTACGTGATTTATGCCAAAACCGATTTTGATAAAGGTCCACACGGCATTACCGCCTTTATCGTTGAGCGTGACTGGGCCGGTTTCTCGCGCAGTCCTAAGCTCGACAAGCTGGGCATGCGCGGCTCTAACACCTGTGAGTTGGTATTCGATAACGTTGAAGTGCCAGTGGAAAACATTCTTGGCACCCTCAACGAAGGCGTGAAGGTATTGATGAGCGGCCTCGATTACGAGCGTGTGGTGCTGTCGGGTGGTCCGACCGGCATCATGCAAGCCTGCATGGATATCGTTAAGCCCTACGTTGCCGAACGCACGCAGTTTGGTAAGCCAATTGGTAGCTTCCAGCTGGTGCAGGGCAAGCTGGCCGATATGTATACCAGCATGAACGCCAGTCGCGCCTACCTATATGCCGTCGCAGCGGCCTGTGATCGTGGTGAAACCACCCGTAAAGATGCTGCTGGTGTGATTCTGTATTGCGCTGAAAAAGCCACGCAAATGGCACTGGATGCCATCCAACTGTTAGGCGGCAATGGCTACATCAATGAATACGATGCTGGCCGCCTGCTGCGTGATGCCAAGTTGTACGAAATCGGTGCTGGCACCTCAGAAGTGCGGCGCATGCTGATCGGTCGTGAGATGTTGCAGGAGAATCTGTAATGCCTGTGCTCAACAGCCGGGCAGAGCTAAAAAGCCCTGCCTTTGATCAAAATCGTGCCCATATGCAGGCTTTGGTTGATGACCTTAACCAGCAAGCGCGTCGCATTGCTGAAGGCGGCGGTGAGGCCGCCATGCAGCGTCATATCGAGCGCGGCAAATTACCGCCGCGCCAGCGCATCGCTCAATTGCTGGATGCCGGCAGCCCGTTTTTAGAAATTGGCCAGCTGGCCGCCCATGATATGTACGGCGATGAACATGTGCCTGCCGCCGGTGTAGTGGCGGGCATCGGTCGTGTTCATGGCGTCGAATGCATGGTGGTAGCCAACGACGCCACGGTCAAAGGCGGCAGTTATTACCCCATCACGGTGAAAAAGCACCTCAGGGCGCAGGATATTGCCCGCCAGAACCGTTTGCCCTGTATTTATTTGGTCGATTCTGGCGGTGCCAATCTGCCACGTCAGGATGAAGTGTTTCCCGATCGCGATCACTTTGGTCGCATCTTTTACAACCAGGCCAATATGAGTGCCGCTGGCATTCCACAAATTGCTGTGGTTATGGGCTCTTGTACCGCAGGCGGGGCTTATGTGCCGGCGATGGCCGATGAATCCATTATTGTGCGCAACCAAGGCACGATTTTCCTGGCTGGCCCACCACTGGTGAAAATGGCCACCGGCGAAGACGTTAGCGCCGAAGAGTTAGGCGGCGGTGAGCTGCACTGCCAGCAATCTGGCGTAGCGGATCATCTGGCAGAGAACGATGCCCATGCGCTGCAGCTGGCACGCCAAGCCGTTGCTCGGCTGAATTGGCCGGCCAGCCCAGAACCGAGCCAGCCGATTACGCCGCCGCGCCATGATATTCATGATTTGTACGGCATTATCCCCAGCGATACCCGCCAGCCCTTTGATGTGCGTGAGGTAATTGCGCGGCTGGTTGACGGCTCTGAGTTTGATGAATTTAAGGCGCGTTTTGGCACTAGCTTGGTATGTGGTTTTGCCAGCCTTTATGGCATGCCCATCGGCATCGTAGCGAACAACGGCATCCTGTTTTCTGAGTCGGCGCAAAAAGGCGCGCACTTTATTCAGCTGTGTGCCCAGCGTGGTATTGCCTTGCTGTTTTTGCAAAACATCACCGGCTTTATGGTCGGCCCTAAATACGAAGCCGAAGGCATTGCCCGTCATGGCGCCAAAATGGTGACCGCCGTGGCCTGTGCCAATGTGCCAAAACTGACCTTAGTGATTGGTGGCAGCTTTGGTGCTGGCAACTACGGTATGTGCGGCCGTGCTTACGATCCCAACTTTATGTTTATGTGGCCCAACGCTCGTATTTCTGTGATGGGCGGTGAGCAAGCAGCTGGCGTATTGGCGCAGGTAAAACAGCAAGCGGCACTGAAAAAAGGCCAAAGCTGGAGCGATGAGCAGTCAGAAGCGATTAAGCAGCCGGTGCGAGAGCAATACGAGCGCCAAGGCCATCCCTATTACAGCTCGGCCCGCCTATGGGACGACGGTGTGATCGACCCAGCCGATAGCCGTCGGGTGTTGGGGCTGGCGCTGTCTAGCTGTTATCAAGCCGAAGCCTGCTCCAGCCGCTTCGGCGTATTCCGTATGTAGGAGGCCTTATGCTCACCGTTGCAATTGAACAGGGCATAGCCCGCCTAACACTCAACCGCCCGCAAGTTGGCAACGCTTTTAATGCCGAGCTAATCGCTGAACTGCAACAGCAATTTGAACGCCTGGCAGACGACGATAGCGTGCGTGTATTGGTGCTGGCTGGCGAGGGCAAGCACTTTTGTGCTGGCGCCGATTTAAATTGGATGAAGCAGCAAAAAGACGGCAGCCAGCAAGAGAACCAAGCCGATGCGCTGGCGTTGGCACAGATGCTAAAAGCCCTGTATGAATTTCCCAAACCCACCATTGCCATGGTGCAAGGAGCGGCCTTTGGTGGCGCCTTGGGGCTGATTTGTGCCTGCGATATGGCTGTCGCCAGTAGCGATGCCCGTTTTTGCTTAAGCGAAGTCAAACTCGGTTTAAGCCCGGCCACCATCAGCCCCTATGTGTTAGCGGCGATGGGGCCCAGACAAGCACGACGCTATTGGCTAACGGCCGAGCTGATCAGTGCGCAACAAGCGCAGCAACTGCAGCTGGTGCATGAAGTGGTGGCCAAAGACGACTTAAACGATCAGCTGCAGCAGTGGTGTCAGGCATTGCTGGCCAATGGTCCCCAGGCCATGGCGGCGACCAAGCACTTGATTCAGCAGCAAGGCAGTGAACTGAATGACGCGCTGCTGTATTCCACCAGCGATTTGATAGCCCGCCTGCGCGTCGGTGACGAAGGGCAGGAAGGGCTAACAGCATTTCTTCAAAAACGATCGCCTAGCTGGCAGGTAACGCCGGACAAGGAGTCTGCTCCAGCCGAGCAGCCAACGCCCGTCGAGGAGCACAAGGCATGATGCAAAAAGTTTTAATCGCCAACCGTGGTGAAATCGCCGTGCGCATTATGCGCACCTTAAAAGACCTCGGCATTGCCAGTGTGGCGGTTTACTCCGATGCCGATCGCTACGCCATGCATGTCGATATGGCCGATGAAGCGGTGCACATTGGTGCCAATGAAGCCAGCGATAGCTACTTACGCAGCGATAAAATTCTTGCTGCCGCTAAGGCGGTCGGCGCTGATGCTATCCACCCTGGCTATGGTTTTTTAAGTGAAAATGCCGGCTTTGCCCGCGCCGTGGCCGAGGCCGGACTGATCTTTATTGGCCCGCCCGCCGATGCCATTGATGCCATGGGCGATAAGGCCAGCGCTAAAGCGCTGTTGAGTGGCCGAGAAGTCCCCTTGGTGCCGGGCTACCACGGAGATGAGCAAAGTGACGAACGGCTGTTAGCCGAAGCACTGAACTGCGGCTTTCCATTACTGCTAAAAGCCAGTGCTGGCGGCGGTGGTAAAGGCATGCGCATCGTCGAACAAGAAAGCGAGCTGGGCGCTGAAATTGCCGCCGCTCGGCGTGAGGCCGCCAATGCCTTTGGCGATGATCGGTTATTGATTGAGCGTTTTTTGCGTAAACCACGCCATGTTGAAGTGCAGGTGTTCTGCGATCAGCAAGGCAATGGCGTGTACCTGTTTGAGCGTGATTGCTCGGTGCAGCGGCGTCACCAAAAAGTCATTGAAGAAGCGCCGGCTCCGGGCATGACCTCGGAGTTGCGCCAGCGCATGGGTGAAGCGGCTTTGGCCGCTGCCCACGCCATTGGCTACGTCGGTGCCGGCACGGTGGAGTTTTTGCTCGATACCGACGGCTCGTTTTATTTCATGGAAATGAACACCCGTTTGCAGGTGGAGCATCCGGTAACGGAAATGATCACCGGCCAAGACCTAGTGCATTGGCAGCTGTTGGTTGCCAGTGGCCATGCCCTGCCGCTGACGCAGGAGCAACTGCGCTGTACTGGCCATGCCATTGAAGTGCGCTTGTACGCCGAAGACCCAGACAATGGCTTTTTACCCGCCCTTGGCACCCTTAACCTTTGGCGTGAACCACGTGCCACCACTCAGGTGCGCGTTGATAGCGGTGTGCGCCAGGGCGATGAAGTTAGCCCGCATTACGACCCCATGCTGGCCAAACTGATCGTGCATGGCGACACCCGTGAGCAAGCGTTGCGTTTGATGCGCCAGGCATTAGCCGACTTGCTGATCGATGGGGTCAAAACCAATCGCGATTTTCTGTTGCGTTTGCTCAGCTGCCCGGCTTTTGTCGACGCCGACCTCAGCACCGATTTAATCGACCGCAGTGATTGGCAAGCCAGTCAAGCACCGGACTGGCACAGTGCCGCACTGGTTGAGCTGCTGCTGCCAACCCTGAACTCCAATGTCCACAGCCCCTGGCACGCCGATGGCTTTCAGCCCAACTTGGCCGCTAGCCGACAACTGACGCTGATGCTGGCCGATGGCCGTGAAACGCGTGTCAGTGCTGAGCGTATTGGTCAGGCCTGGCAGATGGACGGTCAGAGCTATCGCAGCCAGCTACAGCGGGTTGAACAGGACTTGTACCAACTGTTGCCACAGCGCCAGTGGGTATTGCTCAGCGATGACGATATGGTGCTGTTTGATCAGCACGGCAGTCAGCGTTTTGTACGCCAACGTTGGTTAGGTGAACAGCATGAAGATGACCATGGTGGCTTGCATGCGCCTATGTCTGGTCATGTGCTGGCGGTTAACGTTGCCGCCGGCGATACCGTAAAGGCCGGTGACGTGCTGATGATTATGGAAGCCATGAAGATGGAGCACAGCATTCGCGCCGGTCATGATGCGGTAGTCGAGCAACTGCTATGTGAAGCCGGTGACAGCGTACGCGAGGGCGACGAGTTGGTGGTGCTGAGTGACGCTGTGCAAACTGAGGAGCCGGCCTAATGCGAGATCACGTAACTCTGGTCGAAGTCGGTGCCCGCGATGGCTTGCAAAACGAAGCGCAAACCCTATCGGTGGCGCTGCGCTGTGAGCTGATCGAACGGCTGGCAGATTGCGGCCTGACGCGCATTGAAGCCGGCAGTTTTGTATCGCCTAAATGGGTGCCGCAAATGGCGGACAGCGATGCCGTATTGCAGCAGCTGAAGGCCCGATCCGACGTGCGCTACAGCGTGTTAACCCCCAATTTACGTGGACTAGATGGCGCCCTCAGTGCCGATGCCAAAGAAGTGGCGGTATTTACCGCGGCCTCCGATGCTTTTACCCAGAAGAACACCAACTGCAGCGTGGCCGAATCACTGGAGCGGGCGCGTGCTGTGGTAGATGCGGCTCGCACTGCTGGCATTCCGGTACGCGGTTATGTGTCGACTGTGATGGGCTGCCCTTACCAGGGTGATGTCAGCATTGATGCCGTGCTGGACGTCAGTCAGAGTTTGTTGGAAATGGGCTGTTACGAGGTATCGCTGGGCGACACCATAGGCGTCGGCACGGTAAAGCAAACCCGTGAACTGATTCGTGCACTGGCCATGCAGTTACCCGTCGCTCAGCTGGCGGTACATTTTCACGATACCTATGGCCAGGCGTTGGCCAATATTCATGCCGCCCTGGAGCTGGGTGTACGCACCGTCGACAGTTCGGTGGCTGGCTTAGGCGGTTGTCCTTATGCTGCGGGTGCGTCGGGCAATGTTGCCAGTGAAGATGTGGTGTACCTGCTGCAAGGTCTGGGTTTAAGCTGTGGCGTCGATCTTCAGCAACTGGCCATAACAGGCGCTTGGATCTCACAGCAATTGCAGCGCGATCACAGCAGCAAAGCCGGTAAAGCCATCGCAGCCAAGCAGGCTGCAGCAGTCAGGGAGTCACAAGGATGAGCACAACAGCGCTTTGGCAGGCCTCACAACAGCGCCGCCAGCACAGTCAAATGCAACATTACATGCACTGGCTGGCAGAGCAGCAACAGCACAATTTTGAGCATTACAACGAGCTCTATCAGTGGAGCATCGAGCAGCGCGGCGAGTTTTGGCAGTCGCTGTGGCAATATTTTGATATTCAAGCCCATCAGCCAGCCAGCCAAGTGCTGCAAGAATCGAGTGATCTGCGTCAAACACGTTGGTTTGAAGGCGCGCGGCTTAACTTTGCCGAGCACTTATTGCGCCCGGCCATGAACGATGACTCGGCCGATAAAACCGCCTTGGTATTTCGCAGTGAGCAGGACATTCGCACCAGCCTAAGCTACCGCCAGCTGTACCAACAGGTCGAAAAAGCCGCCAGCGCTATGCGCCAGCGTGGCGTTGTGGCCGGTGACCGTGTCGCTGCCTTTATGCCCAATGTGCCGGAAACCGTCATTAGCATGTTGGCAGCCGCCAGCATCGGCGCTTTGTTTTCATCATGCTCGCCGGATTTTGGCCTTAATGGTGTATTGGATCGCTTTGGCCAGATTCAGCCAAAGCTGCTGATCGCTACTCAAGGTTACTTTTATGCCGGCAAATGGATCGACTGCAGCGAGCGCGTAGCGGCCTTGCGTGATGCCTTGCAGCTGCCGACCGAGCAGCTGATTTCTGTGCCTTACCCAGGTTGTGACAGCACGCCTAACGGCGCTTGGAGTTGGCACGAGTTTCTAGCGACCCATGACGATGATAATGAGTTCAGCGAGCTGCAGTTTGCCTCACTGCCATTCGATCACCCGTTATATATCATGTACAGCTCTGGCACCACCGGTGTGCCTAAGTGCATTGTGCATGGCGCTGGCGGCACCTTATTGCAGCATCTTAAAGAGCTGCGTTTGCACACCGATGTTGGTCCAGACGATGTGCTGTTTTATTTCACCACCTGCGGTTGGATGATGTGGAACTGGCTAGTGTCGGGCCTCGCCACCGGAGCCACTGTGGTGCTGTACGATGGCTCGCCGTTTCATCCTGGGCCTGAAGTGCTGTGGCAAATGGCCGAGGACGAAGGCGTTACCGTGTTTGGTACCAGTGCTAAGTACATCAGCGCGCTGGAAAAGGCCGAGCAGCGGCCTATCGAACGGCCGTTAAAATTACGCACATTGTTATCCACAGGCTCGCCACTGGCCCATGAAAGCTTCGACTACGTCTATAACGCCATTGGCCGTGACCTGGCGCTGTGCTCCATATCGGGTGGTACCGACATCATTTCCTGCTTTGCCTTAGGTAATCCACTGCTGCCTGTGTATCGCGGTGAGCTGCAATGTGCGGGCCTGGGCATGGCAGTGGATGTGTGTGACGAGCAAGGTCAATCCTGCCCGCCTGGTGAAAAGGGCGAGCTGGTGTGTCGCCATGCTTTCCCTTCTATGCCGGTGGGCTTTTGGAACGATGCCGACGGTGAGCGCTATCGCAGCGCCTACTTTGACCGCTTTGACGGCATGTGGGCCCATGGCGATTACGCCGAGTTCAGCGCTCATCAGCAAGATGGCCATAGCTGGAATAGCCTGATTATTCACGGCCGCTCCGATGCCGTATTAAACCCGGGTGGCGTGCGTATTGGCACCGCAGAAATCTATCGCCAAGTAGAGCAGTTAGCCACAGTGCAGGAAAGCCTGGCGATTGGTCAGCAATGGCAAGACGACGTGCGGGTGGTGCTGTTTGTAGTGTTGGCCGATGGCTTGCAACTCGACGATGAGCTGCGCCAGCAAATTCGCCAACGCATTCGCGAACATTGCACGCCGCGCCATGTGCCGGCCAAAATCATTCAGGTGCCGGCGCTGCCGCGTACCATCAGCGGCAAACTGGTGGAGCTGGCGGTACGTAACGTAGTGCATGGTGAGCCGGTGAAAAATACCGATGCTTTGGCTAACCCACAGACGCTGGATTACTTCAAAGACATTGCTGAACTCAAACAGGACTAACCGCATGACTGACAGCAGCCCGGCATTACTGGTAGAACGCTGCCACGACGGCAATGATGAGCCCAGCATCGTACTGGCGACCTTTAACCGGGCGGCGCTCAAACATGCGATTTCCGATGCCGATATGATCGACGCCATCGAACAGCTGATCGATGAAATCAATGCCTCATTAACCGGCCCGCAGGCGGTGAAGGTATTGGTCGTGACCGGCAGCGACGGCGTGTTTAGTGGTGGTGGCAATATCAAAGCCATGCAGGCCCGCACTGGTATGTTTGCCGGTGATGAGCGCCAACTGAGCGACAATTACCGCAATTATATTCAGCGCATTCCGCGCGCCTTTGCCCGCCTGCAAGTGCCGGCCATTGCCGCCGTCAACGGCGCCGCCATTGGCGCCGGCAATGATCTGGTGTGCATGTGCGATATGGCCATTGCCGCCCGCTCTGCGGTGTTTGCCGAAAGCTTTATTCAGCTGGGGCTGATTCCTGGCGACGGTGGTGCTTGGCTGCTGCCACGGCGGGTAGGCATGCAACATGCCATGGCCATGGCACTGACGGGTCGGCGTTTTAGCGCCGACGAAGCACTGGCCATGAACTTGGTGATGCAGGTGGTGGCCGACGATCAGCTGTTGGGCACGGCCCTGGGCTTAGCGCGGCAAATGGCGGTACATGACGGCCGGGTATTGCGCGAATCCAAACGCTTATTGCTAGAAGCTCAGCAGCAAACGCTTGATCAGACGTTAGATGCTGCGGCGCAGTTGCAGGGGCAATTGCATCATGCGGAGAGTTTTAAGTTGTAGGGGGCTTTGTGTCAGTGAGCATTTTTTGCCCTCGCCAACGAGGTAATTATTAACGCTAAATTCTATGTCCTCATTGAGGGATCTTATCCCTCACGCCGGACTGGCGAACTCCCTGCCTTGCGCTGCGCAGGCCTTTTCTCCTTTGTTACCAATGCTGTAGTCGCCGCATCACAAAAAGCCTACGTCCCTGTAGGCCTTTTGTTGGTGCTGCCGTCCGGGCAGCCCCTGCGGGCACAGCCATTGCCAACGTCGGCGGCCTGCTAAGGCGCCAAGGCGTGACGACAAAAGGAAACCAACCTAGGAATGGTGTCCAATTTATTTTGAATGACAATAACTTGGATTTGACTAACCGGATTGTTAACTCAGGTAAGGTTCTTGATTAAATGAAGTACTATAAATTCTATACAGAATCTCATGATGGCGACGAAGGTGAATTTTTCTGTGAGGTAGAAGAAGGTGTTATTACTCGTCACCTCAATGTGTTTGGAGATGTCCTTTACTGGGCAACTCCAACTGATGAATATGACGAAGAATATTTCTTTACTGATCAACCAGAGTTTGAATTGACTGAAGCAAAAAAAGAGATTTCACAAGATGAGTTCACTCGCCTTTGGGAAAAGGCCAAGAAACAAAACGAAAAAAATACCGACAAACAATAACAACAATAAGGACATATATAGACGCTCTCCCGGTGTCAAGGCAGCAAACACCAGGGACACCCACTCTAAGCTGTCACGCTGATGGCAGCCTGCTCCGCAGCGGCTAGGCTGATATCAGCTGCCGCAGAACCGGAGTATCATTATGCCCAAACCCAGAAAACATCAGGTCTCCCTCGACGCCACGCCGTATTATCACTGTGTATCGCGCTGTGTACGGCGCGCGTTTCTGTGTGGTACGGATCATTTGAGCGGCCAGTGCTACGAGCACCGCCGTGGCTGGTTGGAAGATAAGTTGCTGTCTTTGCCACAAGTGTTTGCTATTGATGTAGCGGCCTACGCCATTATGAGCCAGCAACAACATGAGCCAACAACATGGACACCCATTCTAAGCTGTCACGCTGGTGGCAGCCTACTTTGCAGCGACTAGGCTGACATTCAGCTGCTGCAGAGTCGGAGTGTCATTATGCCTAAACCCAGAAAACATCAGGTCTCCCTCGACGCCACGCCGTATTATCACTGTGTATCACGCTGTGTACGGCGCGCTTTTCTATGTGGTACGGATCACTTGAGCGGCCAGTGTTACGAGCATCGCCGAGGCTGGTTGGAAGATAAGCTATTATCGTTGCCGCAGGTATTTGCCATTGACGTGGCGGCCTACGTCATTATGAGTAACCACTATCACGCTGTAGTTATTTTTGATATCCACTAATGACTACACCATCTTCGTCTTCGGTCAACGGTAACTGCCCCAGCTGAGCAAGGTAATCAATGAATAGCGTGTACTTAGTATCGTCTTGGTACTTCTTACCAGTATTTGGATCGGGTTTTTCTTCAAATCGAGGGCATCTTATGGCGTATATCTCTTTTAATAAAAAAGGGCCATGTACTGTACAGTCTGTTGCATGATTGCCCTCTGCTCCACCTTCAGGAAACTTGGTTAGTCCTTTGAACTTTTCGTCTTGAACAAATGAAAACTGCACTGGCATATCAAGCTTTCCAATAGCATCAAGTACCTCTCGCCATTTGGTGTCGTTCATTAGTGTGCACTTGTATTTTGCTATTTTTGCGTCGATTCTTGTTTGTGTTTCATTCATAGTATGTGTTGAACAGGTTTTAAGGCAACGATAGCGGTGTTAGTCGGAGTAATCTGAAAGCTTTTCTCGTACAAATGAAAGTATATGCTCGTAACTATAATCCTTGTAGTTGCTTACATCAGGTTGAAAGTAGTACAAGTTATTGAGTATGCAATATGCGCACTTCCTTACCTTTTCCTGATCAGAAGACTGCTCCATTTCAATGAGTAGGTCTGCTGCCTCGAGAATGGCAGGATAATAAGTACCAGCGTGATTGTTTCCTACTGCAGAGAGGACTTTGTGATCTAAACCATGTCTTGCTTTAGACTCATTGTAAGAGCTTAGATGAATAAGGGATTCAACCAGCTCCTTTGGATCGTAGTACTCTGGTCCCGAATACTTTGACCAGTCAACAGATATAATATTTTCTTTAATATCTAAGCTCATCGTATCAACCCTTTAGATAATGATTTTGGTTGCTCTAACGTCTTCAATTGGTCCAGAGTTACTCAGGCGGCACAATACCATCACCGCCGCTGCCAGAACCTTTAGTCCATCCAATTTGAAGCATTCGATGGGTCAAAAATGGTCCTAAAAAGGGCAGCAGCCAAGTCAAGGTATGGCATGCTAGCTTTCTCTCTTGGGTAAAAAGTCGTTTGCAGCGATCTCGATTGATACCATAAAAGCAAAAGAGTAGTTAAGTAGCGCTAGACCTTTGAGTGGGGCGTCATGCCAATTAACTTCCATTTGTCACCCTACTGCGTCCATCTGCTTTTTTGAAGTCGGATTTTTGGGTCAGCTTGGCTACGCCATACTCGATGCTTAACCTAAACAGTAAATAGCCAAAGATAGAACCCAGCAGTGTGAAATAACTGGTACCGTAATACTTGTTGAACAGTATGGTGTAGAACCAGTTCTGGCTATACACATAGATTAGGATACTGATGGCGGTGGAAAATAGCAGCGCCCAGGCGCATAGCGACAGGTAAGTGGGTATAGTTTTCTGTCGATAGACCAGTGCCAATACCAATAAAAAGCTAGCGCAGTTGATAGCTGAAAATATTCGTATGTCGTTGGTGAGGTCAGACCATATCTGCTGATAGCGGCTGGAAACATCGGTAGCCAAAGACTGCAATCCCGCTTGAATGACTTGATACTCCCACAATTTACTTTGCCGTGGTAACGCAACAAGAGCGGCTTTTATAAGGTCATTCGTCGTGGATGTCGCTGGAGCGTTAGTTAAGGTGGAGTTCAAAGCGCTTTTAATGCATTCAAGGTCTTGCTTTAGTGCCAGCACTTCAGATTGATACTCGGCCAGAAAAAGCTTTTGTGCCAACTTAGGCTGGGCATCTCCTGAGCCCAGCAGGTTATCTAGTTTTTCATGCAGCTGTTGCGTGACTTTGTCACTGATAAATCCGATGGCCGTTCTCTCAAGCGGCTTTTGTAGCAATACGGTGGCCAACAAGATACACAGAAAAAATAGCGTGCCTGTGCCAGAAATGCTCAGCAATAACCGTCGATTGATCATGATTTTCCTAATACTTGGCGTCAGAGGGAAAGTAAAGCGGGTCATTATTGCCGAAGCCTTTGCATCCGCATAGCTTTAACCTGTGGTGGATTGGTTTGACCGGTGCTAGATGCCTCCACACCCGAGTTTACTTTGCTAAGTGGCTAAAATCCACAGTCTAGTGTTGTTAGAATAGATGTCCTAACTTTCATCTAGCGCAAGTCGCCCTAAGCCACCTGAAAGCTATGTACTTATCTGCTCGTAAGCTATTGAGTTAGGTGTCTTACTTGCGTAGCTAATGATACTATGAGATTTTTCTTTGCGGTGAATATTCACAATGCAAGGTGTGATTACAGTAAAAAACTGAAGTAATTACAGTTTTAGGTGTATCACGATTATGATAAGATTTTGAAGCCGCTTTTATTGTGGGTTTTACATGAGATTATGAGTACATATTTAGATTTCATTTTTCCAGATGATTACGGGTGGATAACTTTGTGCCTGGGCGAAAATGAATATTTATGTGAGTGCTCGTACATCATGGATACCCCAAGGGAACTAATTGAGGGACTTGTTAAGCTAAAGTCTAGCTTCGGTCCAGTATTTGTTCTAGCAGTTAAAGAGCCTTCATCGGATATTTTAGAGTTGTCTCGAATCGGGGACGAATTAATCGTTAATATATACAAGTTTTATTCTCCAGATGATGTTCCTTGGGCGATAAAGAAGCCAGAGTCTTTGTGCTCATATATTGAGAATAAAGACAAATCTAAAAGTCTTTCACTTAGCTACCAACAAACAGTATTTGAAGTGGCTGACTCTATGGGAAAATTGATGTCACAATCATATCGAGATACGTGGGGACACGAATACCCGTTTGATTTACTAGAGGCGCTTCTTGCATAACAGTGCGGGCCGGAAGTACTGCAAGGTAGACATCCACGAGTCTTAAATTACACGATCGATACAACCTAGTCGCCTAACCTAATGGATATGTTCTCAGTCCCGCGTGCAGGTTTCCTGCGCCTTAGCAGGCCGCCTAAGTTGGCAATGGCTGTGCCCGCAGGAGCTGCCTGGATGGCAGCGCCAGCCAACATCCTGCCGGGATGCAGGCTGTTGGTGTTGCGGCGACCACAGCATTGACGACAAAGGAGCAATGGCCTGTGCAGCGCAACGCAGGGAGTTCGCCCGCTTGGCATGAGGGATTAGATCCCCCAAGGAGGGCATAGGGCATGGCGGCAATAAAAACGAATCGGCAACACTCTATCGTAAATAACAAGCACCACAGCCTCTTCGCGTTAGGCAATCACGCTGTCCCCACCACTGGAACGCTGTTTCCTGCTCTTGCCAAACGATAATGACAAATGACACATTGAGTCGCCACCCGTATGCGGTTACAAGATGGCTCCTATTTAACCCTATCTTAATGACCTAGTTGCTGATTTCAGTACCTATGTTACTGACGCTTAGCCTGTGTAGAAAGGGTCGGCCTGCTGGCTAAAAGTAGCGACTTTGCCGAGTATTCTCGGCGGCTACAGTGCCTTGGTTTAGGCAGCGCCAAAGGATGGCATAACGATCATTGAATATGTTAAGGAACTTTGATGAAGAAACCTGCAATGGCCATTGCGCTGGCCTTAGCTTTATCGGCTTGTGGTGGCTCAAGTAGTGGCTCAAGTAGTGGCTCAAGTGATGAAAATCCAACTGTCGAGCCGCAACCGACCGCGCCGGATACCTCAGGTGGAGGCAATCCCACCAGCCCAGCCCCTGGCGCTGATGGTGAGCTAAAGAATCGTGACCAGGTGCTGTTTAATACCAGCCACACCGCCAAGCTTGAAGGTACGCAGTTAACGCTTAAGTATTTGCCAGAGCCTGGCCAAGGCGCACTGGCCATAATCGACAGCGATGATACGGAGATGACCTTGTACGTGTCTTCTGCAAACAGCGCTAGCGAAACAGGTTTTGCTGAAGCACTAAAAGAACTGAAAAACCCTCAACAGCGCTGGATCTATATTCCAGAAAACAGTGTGACGGAAGTTGAGCTTACAGTGGAGTCCAGTCAAGAAAATTCGGAGTTCACTTTTACCTTAGCAAGGCCAAGTCGCAAACTTTTAAATATGGATGAAAGTGATTTTCTCCTTAATGTTGTTGGAAATCGATCAGCCGAATGTGACAATAATAGGAAAAATAATACACCACTTGTAAATAAGAGTTGGCAGCTATTAAGACAAATAATAGTAAATTTCTCAGATGGATATAGGGTTGATAGTTCGTGGAATAAAAAGCAGCTTAGAAAAACCAGCGTGAATTCTTTTTTAGACAATTTATCCATGGATTTCAAGTACTTGGTGTATCCAGAGCAGCAATTGTTGACCACGGAAATTGAGGCAGAGTATGTTTATGATAGTCAGACAGGAAGAATCGAGATCGGTGCGGTCAAACGTGGCATTGAACATCAGGGCCAGTACTGCCGTGTAAACTATAACAATGACCGGTATGAGTATCCAATTGTAGAAGTGGGTGACTGATAAAAATAGCGAAAGTAACACCGTTGTTATCAGTGCCTATTTTGGGGCACTGATATACGTGTAAAAGTCTTCTGGAGTTTACAGTAAGGATATAGAGTGCTTCTGCACTTTCCTATGGTAACTATCATGCCCGTACTTTTTAAATGCCCCCCCCTGGCATACACAGCGCTAATGGATGGAATAAAAATCATTAATTATGTTAAGGAAACTATGATGAAAAAACCTGCAATGGCTATTGCCTTGGCTTTAGCTTTATCGGCCTGTGGTGGCTCCAGTGACGAAGATCCAACTGTCGATCCGCAGCCGACTACGCCAGATACCTCAGGTGGAGGCGATACCTCCAGCCCGGCCCCCGGCGCAGATGGTGAGCTAAAGAATCATGATCAGGTTCTGTTTAATACCAGCCACACCGCCAAGCTTGAGGGTACGCAGTTAACGCTGAAGTATTTACCAGAGCCGGGCCAAGGCGCACTGGCCATAATCGACAGCGATGATGCGGATTTGACGTTGTCTGTTTCCTCAGCGAACAGCGCTACAGATACAGGTTTTGTTGAAGCACTAAAAGAACTAAAGAATCCTCAACAGCGCTGGATCTATATTCCAGAGGACCGAGTGACAGAGGTTGAATTTACCGTAGAATCCAGTCAAGAAAGCTCAGAGTTTTTCTTTACCCTGGCCAAGCCAAGTCGCAGTCTCTTAAATATGAATGAAAGTGATTTTCTGCTTCATATCGATGGTTCTAAAAAAGGTGAGTGTAATGGGCAGGGTCCTACTCATTGGCAAGTGATTGAACAAATCGTCTTTAATTTTAGCGATGGTTATAGAGTCGATAATTCAGGAAATAAAAGGCAACTGACTAAGGTTGGTGAAAACCTCTATGTAGAAGATGTGGTGATAGACTTTGAGTACATAGATGCCTTATCAACGAATCAGCAGCTGCCTAAAGAAGTTGAGGTTGCGTACTTATATAACGATAAAGAAAATCAAGTTCTAGTGGTTGGCGGAGAGCGTGACTTTGAGCATCAAGGTCAACGCTGCACTGTGCTGTATAACAACGAGAAGCATGTATATCCCATTGTAGAGCTAGATGATTAGTCTCCTTTGTCGCTACTTGTTGATAGTCATATTGGTGCAATGAAAAAAAGCGAAACGCTGTGCTGAAGACATTCTTTAGCACAGCGTGCTTTGCACCTTAGGCTAGCGGTTGTTTTGCTTTTGGTAGTTGTCGAAAACGCCGTGCCGCCCAGCTAATGCCTATAGTGCCTATCACGCTGGGCAGCAACCAACCCATCCAGATGGCACTGTCACCGACCCAGGCTTGCAGTAAAGCGCGGCCACCAAAAGCACCGAAGGCGGTGTAAAGACCAATACCCGAGCCGAGCATGGCAGCCAGATGTGCTTGCCACCAGGCTGCTGGCTGAGCGCGCCACCAATAGCGAATCATATCGCTCATCAGCCACAGAGTTGCCAGGGCAAATAGCCCCAATAACAGCGCTTGATTTATTATGCCCAATATTAATACCAGTGCAGCGATTACAGCGGTCAGGCCCATGGCGGTTTGCAATAGCCACTCTTTGCTGGGATCAGGGCGTTTGACCTTCCAATAAGCTGTGCGCAGGCCTTGCCATAAACTGCAGCCCACCAGCAGACACAGCATTAATAAAAACAAGCCCGTGCGGCGAATAGCAATAATGTGCTCGCCGGCGACGTCGCTGGCCAATGCATTAACCGACCAAGGGTCGAGCAAGGTCAGGGTTTGACTGGCCAGGGCGCTAACCACCGTTGTCGCCATCAGGCCGCTATAGAGCCAACCGCTGTAACGGTGCCAACGACTGCGCTTATGTACCGCCAGCGGCAGCCAGAATGCCAATAACGCTAGGCTGGCCGTACCAATATGTAGCCACAGGGCGGCGTTTTGCAAAGTTAGCGCCCACTCAGGCAAAGTGAAAAAATAGTTCTGCAACATGGTGTGGCCTCCAGCTCGAATCAATGTAAGGCCAGTGTGCCCAACCCTGGCGCGCCGCCACAGTGTGAGGTGTCATGATGTGGCCGTGACATTTGTCACGATGTTTTTAACAGGCTTGCCTCGCCCGCCAAGCCGCGTCAGGATGCCAGCAGTTCCATACAAGGTGTGAGCTGTGTGCCGCGTATAAATACATTACTGAACAATCGCTACTGGTCGTTTACTCCGATTTGGTTGCTGCTGTGTTTGGCGACCGTGGCCGTGGTAGCAACGCCGCGATTAACGCAGCTAATAACGCAAGATAAACCTTGGCTGCTGGAGAGCATGCTGCATGGGCTGATGCTGCTGTGTACTTTATTGCTGCTCAATGAGCACAGCTGGCAGCAAAAGCGCTGGCGTATGGCGGTGCTGGCCGTCGTTGTAATGCTGATGGCGGCGTTGATGCTGCAATCGATCAGCAATATTTATCTGGTCTACAGCATTATGCTGACCTCCCTCACCACAGCCTGCTTAGGTCAGCGCGCCAGTGCTGTGTTTGCTGGTGTGGTCATGCTGCTATTTGCTGGGATTCACTGGCTGTACTGGCAAGACCCAGAGCTGGGCCGCAGTGTATTGTTGTTTGGTGCCTTTCATGGTTTTGCCTGGGTAGTGAGCAAGCAATTGAATCAGGAACGTGAGCAGCGTGAGCAATTGCAGTTGAGTCACGCTGAGCTTTACAGTACGCAAGCGCTGTTGAGTCAAACCATTGCCAATGACGAGCGCTTGAATCTGGCGCGTGAGTTACACGATGACGCTGGGCACCAACTTACCAGCTTGATTCTGCAGTTGGATGTCGCTCGCCGCCAGGCTCTGCAAGGCGATAACGAGGCGTTACAGCAGCGGCTAGATCATTGTTATCAACAGGCGCGTGATAGCCTAGCCACTATTCGCCAAGTGGTGAGCGACAAACGCCACAGCGAGATAGACTTGGCCAGTGCCTTGCGCGATTTATGTCAGCACTTACCGCGCTTAACCGTGCATCTCGATATCCAGCCCCATGCCAAACTGGCGCAAGCCAAGCTGGCTCATTGCTTGCTGCGCTGTTGCCAAGAGGCCATTACCAATGCGTTAAAGCACAGCGCTACCGAGCACCTATGGATTCGCATTGCTAGCAATGACGACCGTCTGAGCTTGCGTATTGTCGAAAGCGAACAGGCGTTAGACTTGGATCTTGTCGGCTCTAGCCCCTTATATGGCAATGGATTAACCGGCCTGAATGAGCGGGTGGTGGCACTAGATGGGCATTTTCGCGCAGTGATGACGGAGCAGGGGTTGGTCATGGAGGCAGATTTTGACGATTGATACCGAGAAGACAAAAACCGTGCTGGACAAAATCGGCGTTCATCTGGTGGATGACCAACAGTTGGTACGCGATGGCCTTGCGGCGCTGCTGAGCATGAGTGAGCAAGTAAAGGTCTGCGGTCAAGACAGTGGAGGCGATGCCTTTTTGCAGCGTTTTCAGCAAGGTGACGTAGAGGCTCAGGTCATTCTTTTGGATATGCGTATGCCGGAAGGAGACGGCCTCAGTGTGTTGCGAGCTTTACAGCAAGTTCAGAATAACGGCCAGTCGGTTCCAGCTTGTTTGGTATTAACCACCTTCGATGATGCCGAGCTGATGGCCGATGCCCTGTACGCCGGCGCGCGTGGTTATTGGCTAAAAGATACCTCGCTGGAGGTACTGGTGCAGGCCATTGAGCGGGTGGCTAATGGCGAGCTGGCGTTGCAGCCTGAACTCACCTTAAAGGCGCTGAGTAAGCAGCGCTCCGATGTTGCCGACACAATCGTATTGAATGATGCAGAAACCACTTTGTTAAGCCTAATGGCAGAGGGTTTATCTAACCGCGATATTGCCGTGCGTATTTTTAAAGCCGAAGGCACGGTGCGCAATCAGGTATCGGCTTTGCTAGCCAAGCTGGAAGTCAGCAACCGCACCCAAGCCATTGCCAAAGGCATGCAGAATGGCTGGGTATCGCTTTAGAGGCTACTTCTAAGCGAGCCGCCATTACGCTCAGGGGGCATAGAAAAACGACTGAGGCGAAATTTTGACGAGGCAAAAACCGGCGATAAAGCGTAGTTTACTGTAGTAAATGAGCATTTAGAGCCGATTTTTAACAACGTCAAAATGAGAAAAAGGGGTTTTAATGACTGCCTTTATTTAGCTGATGATCCACTACCACCGCTGCCGTTAAATCGCCCTGAACATTCACCGCGGTGCGAATGGTGTCAAGAATGCGGTCGATCGGCAGCAAAATCGCAATGGCCTCAGCAGGTAGCCCTACGGCTTGTAGCACCATAATCATGGTGACCATGCCAGCGCTGGGAATGCCGGGTGCGCCCATGGAGGCCACCATGGCGGTCAGCATCACCACAATTTGCTGGGCAATGGTTAAATCTGCGCCGACCAAGTAGGCAACAAACAAAGCAGCCGCCGCTTCATACAGCGCCGTGCCATCCATATTCATGGTGGCACCGACCGGCAACACAAAACCAGCAACATCTTTATTGACCCCCAAGCCTTGCTCGGCACAGCGCAAACTCAATGGCAAGGTCGCGGCACTGGAGCTGGTGGCAAAGGCCGTAATCAGGGCTGGTCGGGTAGCGCGCCAGAACCACAGCGGCTTGCGACCGGTAAACAGATACATCAAGCCAGGCAATATGACCACGCCATGAATAATGGTGATGGCAAACACCAGCACAATAAACTCGGCCATGGTGGCCAGTAGGTTCATATCTTGTGTGGCCATCAACTTGGTGAGCAAGGCCAGCACGCCCAGCGGCGCTATGCGCATAATCCAGTTAACAATCAGCATCAACAGTGCTAGCAGCTCTTGCAGGCTCGACAATAAAGTACGCGGACTGTCGGGCTTATGTTTGCTGTGCTGCATCAGGGCAATGCCAAGAAAAATTGCAAACACCACCACCGGTAAGATTTTTCCCTGGGCCATAGCAGCGATTGGGTTTAGAAGCAGGCTGTGCAGGATTTGCGCAAAAAACTCGCCGCCGCTCATTTGCTTGGCTTCAAATTGCGCCATGGCATCGGCAAACATCGCCAGTTGTAAATCGCCACCCGGTTTGACCCAAGCCGTCATTACCAGTGCCAGCACCATGGCGCACAGCATCGACAAGACAAAAAAGAACAGCGCATAGCGCCATACTTTACCGGCCTGATGGTGCGCCTGCAGGCTAGCGATACCGACCACAATTGAGGTGAAGATAAGCGGAATTAATATCATCTTCAGCAGGTCGATAAAAAATCGCCCGACGATATTGGCCCAATACAAGACTTCCGTTTTCAGTGTTGAATCATCGGCTAGGCCGTTCAGGCCATAACCCAATGCCAGGCCGATCACGGCGGCCAGCAAAATTTGAACATTAAGGCTGGTTAGCCAATGGCGCGCAGACAGCATGAATTCTCCTTATACCCAGCGCTGCATGACACAGCAGGCGACCAAATCGCCACTGACGTTAACCGCGGTACGACACATGTCGAGGATGCGGTCGACTCCTAGAATCAGCGCGATGCCCTCAGCGGGAATACCGACACTGGTCAATACTGTCGCCAGAATAACGATCCCTACGCCGGGCGTCGATGGTGAGCCAATGGAAGCACCGACCGTGGTCACCGCCAGCAATATGATTTGATGCAGCTCCATATCCACACCAAACACCTGGGCCAGAAATACGGCGGCAATAACCTGATATAACGCCGTACCGTCCATATTGATGGTGGCGCCTAACGGGATGACAAAACGCGCGGTGCTTTCGTCTATCTGCAGATCTTGCTGCGCCGTTTGCAATGACAGTGGCATCACCGCCGCCGAGCTAGAGGTGGAAAACGCCAGCAACTGCGCCGGGCGAATGGCTTTCGCAAAGGGCCACACAGGACGCCGTGCCAGCAGGGCAATAATCAACAAGTAACATATATAAAGGCATAACAAACCCAGCAACACAGTGCCGACGTAGGCCGACATGCCCAACAGCACATCCAGGCCAACTCGAATGGCGATGTCAGCAATCATGCCAAACACCGCATAAGGTGCCAGCAACATGGCCCAGCTCACCACCTTCATCGACACTTCTTGCACGCCTTCCACCACATCGCGTAACGCAGCGATGCGCTTGCGTGGAATGCTGGCCAAGGCTAAGCCAACAAAGATCGAAAATATCACCAGTTGCAACATGCTCTGCTCACTGATGGCTCGGGTGACATTGGTGGGGATCAGGTTAGAAATATGCTGCGGCAGCGAGGCACGCGCACTAACGGCCGTATCACTGGTTGCGGTGACTGGCGCGCTGGACATCAGTGCATCGACGTCGACGTAATTGCCCGGCTGAATTAACAGCGCCAGGCTAATGCCGATGGTCACGGCAACGGTGGTGGTTAAGACAAAATAGGGGGCAATGCGTATACCTAAGCGCTGCAGGGAATCGCCTTCACTGCCGCTGCTCACACCGAGCACAATCGAGCTGATAACAAGAGGGATCACCACCATTTGAATGAGATTCAAAAACAGCGTGCCAGGCAGCTTGATCCATTCGGCCAAGCTGTAAGCCAGCTCTGGGCTGACAGCACGGCCGCCTTCCGGCGACAGCCAAGTGCCCACGACCAATCCCAGCGCCAGAGCCAGAAGTATCTGTGCCCACAGCTGGTAGCGAATCAGTTTAATCAGAGGTTGCAGGCTGGTTTCAGCCCACTGAGACAGCGGATGAGAAGCAGGCATACGCAAAGGACTCGATACAGAAAAACAGCGCACTGTACCTGAGTGCGATGACGGCTGCATTGACCTCACGGCATGAACCAGACTGTTTCATGGTTAAGACTGGTCCGGCGCCAGTGACATTGTCACAGTGGACTTTTATATATAGGACACTGCTATGTATCACATGTTAGTTGGATTGATGGTCAAAGATGACGAGCTGTATCGACAGTACCGCCAGGCGATGATGCCGATCTTGGCGCGCTTTGGTGGCGACTTCCTATACGACGTTAAGGTGTCTGAAGTATTGAAAGCCCAGAATAGCGAGGACTTTAACCGACTGTTTGTTATCGCCTTTGCCACTGAAGAGCAACAGCAGCAGTTTTTTGTGCAGCCCGATTACCTGGCTGCCAAGGAAGAGTTTTTTGACGCATCTGTGGAGAGCACCCACTTTTTGGCGCAATGGTCCAGTTAGCTTTTGGCATCTGTCGGCACCCACCACATTAATAGCCAAGCCCACACTAAGGCTGCTAGCCCAACAATAAAGGTCGATGACAGATCCATGCCTTGCTGCAAGCCCAAGCGCGCCAGCCAGGGGCCAAGTAGTTGAGTGAAGCCGTACAGCGCAATCAAAGCGGCACTTAAACGCGGCCCTTGATGCGGGTGTAGCTGGCGGGCCAGGCGCTGGGTTAATAACACTGAGCCTAAGAAAGTCCCGCCCACTAATGCGGCACATAGCCACAAGCCGGCCAGGCTGTGGTCGAACCATAATAAGGCCGCCACGCCTGTTGCTTGCAGGGCGTAGTTGGCCAGCAATGCCGGTTTATCGCCTAAGCGTGCACCGAGATGATTCCATAGCCAAGTTGACGGTAAAGAGGCCAGCGCCACCACTAACCAAGCGCTGGGCTGAATGCTCAATTGCCACTGCTGCGATACCGCCGGCAAGAAGGTCATTGGCAGTATGTAGCCCAGTCCAGCACCGGCGTAGGCGGCAAACAAGGGCAGACTGGCGCGATCTAGTAGCGCTGGGCGCTGTAGTTGCTCGCTAGCAGGATGAGCGGCGGGTAAGCGATACAGATACCAGCCACTCCAGGCCGCTAAAGGAATCGCCACCAAGGCTGCTGGCCACCAGCGATCGGCACCGCTAAGCATGGGGGTGGCATCCACCAAGGCACTGCTGCCTAGCAAGCCGGTCCCCACGCCTAAATACATTAAGCCGCTTAAATGGCCTTTGTGGTGTTTTACCAGCCACTCCAGCACCTGTGCAGGTGCCAGCACAAATACCACGCCATTGCTGACGCCGTTGAATAACCTCAGCCACAGCAGTGGTGTATAGCTGTCGGCCTGGGTTTGCAGTAGCGACAGCACCGCACTGGCGATAATCCCTAGCAGCAGTCCGCTATGACTCATGCGACGCTGAAATAGCCACAGTGCCAATAGGGCACCCGCCAAATAGCCGACGTAATTCCAGCTCGCCAGGCTGGCAGCCTGAGCCAAACTGAGCAATCCGTCGTCGACCAACAGTGGCAGCAAGGGGGTGTATACAAAACGGCCCATGCCATGCACCAGTACCAGTGCAACAGCAGCGGCCAGGATAGGACCCCAATGAGACGACGGTTGCATGCGAATTCCGGCTAATGTGTTGGCCGTCAGCATACGCTTAGGTTGATGACAGGCCTATAACCCCTACGTCATGTTGACAATAACGCGGCTGAATTTGCCAACAGCTGGTTGCGTGTGGTGGAGTCAGTCACATTGAATAATGATGCGCAATCGTCAGTTGAGCGTGCTGCAGCACGTATCCATCGGCAGCGCTGTGGTAGTATGGCCGCTTTTATACTGGTGGAAGCGAGTCCTGATGGACGCCTTAACTCGGCAACTGTGCGATGGAGCACGGGCACTCAATATTGAATTAACAGACTTCCAACAACAGCAGCTGATGGAATACCTTAATTTGCTGCTGAAATGGAACAAAGCCTACAACCTAACCGCCATTCGCGAGCCCTCTGATATGGTGGCCTTGCACCTACTAGACAGCTTGGCGGTGCACTCGTATCTGGGTGATGCTCAGCATATTGCTGACGTCGGCACTGGGCCGGGTCTGCCTGGCATAGTGCTAGCGATCATGAACCCAGAGAAAGATTTCACCCTGATGGACAGCAACGGCAAAAAAACACGCTTTCTGTTTCAGGCTAAAACCAGTCTTAAGCTGCAGCGGGTCAGCATTGTGAACCAGCGTGTTGAGGCCTATAAACCTGAGCAGCCGTTCGATATGATCGTTAGCAGGGCATTTGCTTCTTTGTACGATATGACACATTGGTGCCAGCATTTATGTGCACCGAAGGGTTACTTCTTGGCCATGAAAGGGCAATATCCAGATCAGGAGATTGCCGAGCTTGAGAATCGCTTTGAAGTCGTGCAATCCCATGCCATACGGATTCCGGGTGTGGATGCGGAACGTCATCTGTTGCAATTACGATCGGCACAGGTGGGCGAGTGATGCAGCTGACTGAGCCCGATAACAACAGGACGGACAGTATGAATAAGATACTGGCGATAGCGAACCAAAAAGGCGGTGTTGGTAAAACCACGACGGCGGTGAACCTGAGTGCCTCGCTGGCGGCGACCAAACGTCGTGCCTTACTGGTTGATATGGACCCACAGGGCAATGCCACTATGGGTGCCGGCATCGACAAACATGATCTGGCCTTGTCTTTGTATGACGTGTTGACTGGCAAGTGTCGCACCGCGGCGGCTATTCAGCGCTCGCAAGAGGCCGGCTTTGATGTGTTACCGGCCAATGCCGATCTGACCGCTGCCGAAGTTGAGCTGATGGATATGAGCCGACGTGAAAGCCGTTTGCGCGAAGCGCTGGCAGAGGTGCGTCCGGACTATGACTTCATCATTATCGACTGTCCGCCATCCCTGAATATGCTGACGTTGAATGCGCTGGTGGCAGCCCATGGCGTGATGATTCCGATGCAGTGTGAATACTATGCCCTGGAAGGTCTCAGTGCGTTGATGCAGACCATAGAGTCATTAAAAGCATCGGCGAATCCGGCACTGCAGATCGAAGGTCTGCTGCGTACCATGTACGACCCGCGTAACAGTCTGACGGTGGATGTCTCCAACCAGCTGATCGAGCACTTTGGCGATCGTGTTTACAGTACCGTCATCCCGCGCAATGTACGTTTGGCCGAGGCACCGAGTCATGGTGTACCGGCATTGATTTACGATAAAACGTCGCGCGGAGCCGTGGCGTATCTGGCGCTGGCGGGTGAGCTTAATCGCCGCAGTGAAAAAGTTCCCGCAGATGCCTCACTCTAGTGAGTACTGACGACAACACTAAGAACACTCATGGTTAAGAAAAAACGTGGATTAGGACGAGGCCTGGATGCCTTGATGGCGGGCAGCAAAGCCGCCGTTGAAACAACCATCAGCGCTGAACAAGTAGCTGCAGCCCCGCAACTGCACAGCGAAGAAAAACTGCAAGACGGTAGCTTACGTCGTTTACCGGTAGAGTGGATTCAGCCGGGCCAATATCAGCCGCGGCGCGATATGCAGCCAGAAGCGTTAGAAGAGCTAGCAGCGTCGATCAAATCCCAAGGGCTGATGCAGCCTGTGGTCGTACGGCCTTTGAGCGGTCAGAGCGAGCAATTTGAATTGATTGCAGGTGAGCGGCGCTGGCGTGCCTGTCAGCTGGCGGGCCTGGACACCATTCCGGCGCTGATTCGTTTGGTGTCAGACGAAACCACCATCGCCATGGCGCTGATTGAAAACATTCAGCGTGAAGATCTCAACCCGATGGAAGAAGCCAATGCGTTGCAGCGGTTGCAGCAAGAATTTGAGCTGACTCAGTTAGAAGTGGCCGAAGCCGTGGGTAAAAACCGCGCGACTGTGGCCAATTTGCTGCGCCTGACCAACCTCAATGAGGATGTTAAGCGTTTGCTCGAGCACGGCGATATCGACATGGGTCATGCGCGTGCTTTGTTAGCACTGGAAGGCGGTCAGCAAAGCGAAGCGGCGGCTCAGGTGGTGGCCAAAGCCCTGAATGTACGCCAGACCGAAGCGCTGGTGCGGCAGCTGCAACAACCCGCTGCAGCGGCTAAAAAAGCGGCGGCGGACCCAGACATCAAGCGTTTAGAGCAGGTGTTAGGGGATAAGTTGGGCGCTAACGTCGCAATTCAGCATGGCAATAAAGGCAAGGGCAAGCTGGTCATTAACTACGGCAGCGTGGACGAATTAGAAGGGATTTTGGCCCACATCAAATAAGGTCGGGCATGAACCGCAGTGGCTCTCGACCTTGTTGCTCCATACGGGATAATACGCTGATTAATAAGGCATTGTGCCTATTATGAAGATCCGCGTTAACATTTCGTATCGTTATATTTGGCCATTCACAATGTGAATGGCCCACATCATCAAAATACAGTCAATTAGCCTGATACAACCTTCGGTTTCTGTTGATGCTGCAAGGGCGAGTCAATATAATCACGGCGCCTGAAAAATAGGCTGTTGCAAGAAATTGGCCAATCAGCGAGGCTCTGGATGCCCGGCATACCACGACCTCCGGTCTACCGGATCGTGCTTTTTCAGCTTGTGCTCACGATTCTGGTTGCGCTGATGGCGTGGCTACACAGTGGCGTGGCGGCAAAATCCGCCTTACTGGGTGGTCTGACCTGCGCTCTACCCAATGCGTATTTTATATGGAGCGCATTCAGGTACAGTGGTGCGCGGTCATCTGTACGTATTGTGCAGTCGTTCTACCAGGGCGAATCCTGGAAATTTGTGCTCACCGCGCTGTGTTTTGGCGTCATCTTCCAGCGTGTTGAGCCACTGAATGTTCTGGCACTGTTTGTGGGCTTCATAACAGTGCAGCTGGGGGCTTTAGCCTCAGCCAAGATAGCGAATTTATAAACCTTTGGAATTGAGAGTGAACAATGGCTGGTAACTCCCAAGAGTATATCTCGCACCACCTCACCAACCTTACCTACGGCAAATTGCCGGCAGGTTATGTGCGTGAGACTTGCACCAACGACGCGGGTGAAACCGTCACTAACTGTGAACTGACGGAAGCCACCTGGACCCTGGCGCATAACAAACAAGAAGCGGCGGATATGGGCTTCAGCGCCGTTCATGTCGACTCACTTGGCTGGTCGATTGGCCTGGGTGCCATGATTATGTTCCTGTTCTGGCGTGCGGCAAAAAAAGCCAGCACCGGTGTGCCAACGGGTATGCAGAACTTCGTTGAACTCGTTGTTGAGTTTATCGACAACACAGTTAAAGAATCGTTCCACGGTAAAAGTTCACTGGTAGCACCGCTATCTCTGACCATCTTTACCTGGGTCTTCATGATGAACTTCATGGACTTAATTCCAGTTGACGTATTGCCGACCATCTTTGGCTTGTTCGGTGTGCATTATATGAAAGTCGTGCCGTCTACCGACGTAAACGTCACCCTGGGTATGGCGCTGTTTGTATTTGCCCTGATGATCTTCTATTCGATCAAGATCAAGGGTATCGGAGGTTTTGTTGGTGAACTGACCTTGCACCCGTTTAATGCGAAAAACCCTGTGGTGCAGGCGCTGTTTATTCCAGTTAACTTCTTCCTCGAATCTGTTGCATTGATCGCTAAGCCGATCTCTTTGGGTCTGCGACTGTTCGGCAACATGTACGCCGGTGAGATGATCTTCATCCTTATCGCGTTGATGTTCTCTGCCGGTGCATTCATGGGTCTGTTGGGCGGTGTATTGCAATGGGCTTGGGCAGTTTTCCACATTCTGGTGATCACACTGCAAGCGTTCATTTTCATGATGTTGACCATCGTGTATCTGAGCATGGCGCACGAAGATCATTAATTTTTTAACCCTTAACTCACTTTAACTAACTTACTCTATTTGGAGAAAATTATGGAACAAGGTCTGGTATTCCTGGCAGCGGCTCTGATGATCGGTCTGGGTGCTCTGGGTACTGCAATTGGTTTCGGTTTGCTGGGTGGTCGTCTGCTGGAAGGTACTGCTCGTCAGCCTGAGCTGGGTCCAATGTTGCAAGGTAAAATGTTCCTGATCGCTGGTCTGTTGGACGCCGTACCAATGATCGGTGTTGGTCTGGGTCTGTACCTGATGTTCGCTGCCTAAGGGTTCATTGATTAACGAACTTCCTTAACTTACGAACATGAGGACTCTGGCGTGAACATTAACGCGACTCTAATCGGCCAGATCATCACCTTTGCTATCTTCGTGTGGTTCTGCATGAAGTTTGTATGGCCTCACTTGTTGGGTGCCATGCAAGAGCGTGCAAAGAAAATCGCCGATGGTCTGGACGCGGCTAACCGCGCAGAGCGTGACCTGGAGCTGGCTCAAAAACGAGCAGCAGACCAGTTACGTGAAAGCAAAGAACAAGCTGCTGAAATCATCGAACAAGCTGGCAAGCGCGCAAACCAGATCATCGATGAGGCGAAAGACGCCGCACGTGCTGAAGGTGAGCGTTTGGTAGCTGCTGCTCAAGCTGAGGTTGAGCAAGAGGTGAACCGCGCTAAAGAACAACTGCGTAAGCAGGTATCTGAGCTGGCCGTTGCCGGCGCAGCCAAGATTCTCGGTAAGTCAGTTGATCCTGCTGCTCATTCTGAGCTGTTGGATAAACTTGCTGACGAACTGTAAGCGAGGTTGCCATGGCTGAATTAACAACTCTCGCTCGGCCATACGCCAAAGCTGTGTTTGCTGAAGCACAAGAGAAAAATGTACTGGACGCCTGGTCTTCTGACCTGGCCACTTTGGCAGCCTTTGCTGCCGATGCCGATATGGCAAAAGTGCTGGTGCATCCTTCTCTGACCTCTGCTCAGCAAGCACAGACGTTGATTGACGTATGTGGCGACAAACTGAATGACACAGCCAAAAACCTGGTAGCCGTTCTGGCCGAAAACAAGCGCTTGCCGCTGTTGCCTGAAATCGCCGCCCTGTTCGAAGAGCTGAAAGCTCAACTGCAAAACACGGTCGATGTGGTCGTGACTTCTGCACACGAACTGAGCAGCGAACAGGCCGATAAACTGGCGCAGGCTTTGAAAGCCAGGCTGAACCGCGACGTACGTTTAACCAGCGAAGTCGATGAGTCTCTCATCGGTGGCGCCGTTATTCGTGCAGGCGACCTGGTAATCGACGGCTCGGTCACAGGTAAATTGTCAAAATTAGCCGAAGCGATGAAATCCTAGTTTGAGGGACGATGCATGCAGCAACTGAATCCATCCGAGATCAGTGAAGTCATCAAAAAACGCATCGAAAGTCTCGATGTGACTTCACAAGCCCAGAACGAGGGCACCGTCGTATCTGTTTCCGACGGTATCGTTCGTATCCATGGTCTTGCCGACGCTATGTACGGTGAGATGATTGAATTTGAAGGCGGTGTATACGGCCTGGCCATGAACCTGGAGCGCGACTCTGTTGGCGCCGTAGTCCTGGGTGACTACAAAGGTCTGGCTGAAGGTCAAACTGCTAAATGTACTAGCCGTATCCTGGAAGTACCAACAGGCGAAGCTCTGCTGGGCCGCGTGGTTGATGCTCTGGGTAACCCAATTGACGGTAAAGGCCCAATCAACACTGACACCACTGCTCCTGTTGAGCGCGTTGCACCGGGCGTTATCGCTCGTCAGGGCGTCGATCAGCCACTGCAGACGGGTTATAAAGCGGTTGACTCCATGGTGCCAATTGGCCGTGGTCAGCGTGAGCTGATCATTGGTGACCGTCAGACTGGTAAGTCGGCGATGGCTATCGATGCCATCATCAACCAGAAAGGCACTGGCGTTAAGTGTATCTACGTGGCTATCGGCCAGAAGCAATCTTCGATTGCTAACGTAGTACGCAAGCTGGAAGAGCACGGCGCTCTGGAACACACCATCATCGTTGCTGCCGGTGCAGCGGATCCTGCAGCAATGCAGTTCCTGGCCCCTTACGGTGGCTGTGCGATGGGTGAATACTTCCTCGACCGTGGTGAAGATGCACTGATCGTTTATGACGATTTGACCAAGCAAGCTTGGGCATACCGTCAGATCTCGCTGCTGTTGAAGCGTCCTCCAGGTCGTGAAGCTTACCCTGGTGACGTTTTCTACTTGCACTCACGTCTGCTGGAGCGTGCATGTCGCGTTAACCCAGACTATGTGAAACAAGTGAGCGGCGTAGAAGGCAAAACGGGTTCTTTGACGGCTCTGCCGATCATTGAAACTCAGGGTGGTGACGTATCTGCGTTCGTACCAACCAACGTGATCTCGATCACCGATGGTCAGATCTTCCTGGAAACCAACCTGTTCAACTCTGGCGTACGTCCAGCGATGAACGCCGGTATTTCGGTTTCTCGTGTAGGTGGTGCAGCACAAACCAAGATCATTAAGAAACTGGGCGGTGGTATCCGTCTGGCACTGGCTCAGTATCGTGAGCTGGCAGCCTTTGCTCAGTTTGCATCGGATCTGGATGATGCGACTCGTGCCCAGCTGGAACATGGCCGTGCGGTCACCGAGCTGATGAAGCAAGGTCAGTACGCACCGATGTCGACTGCCGAAATGGGTCTGTCGATTTTTGCTGCCAACGAAGGCTTCCTGAAAGACGTTGAAGTGGACAAGATTCAGGCATTCGAAGCCGCCTTGTTGAGCTACGCCAACAGCGAATACGCTGCATTGATGGCGAAGATCAACGAAAAAGGTGACTTCAATGATGATATCGCCGCTGGCCTGAAAGAGTGTATTGAGAAGTTCAAAAGCACTCAGGCTTGGTAAGTCCGGCGCTGGCGTCTCTGTAAAGAGCCGCCAGCTGGCTTAACTCAACTGAAGGCAGCTTAATTATGGCAGTCGGAAAAGAGATTAAAGAGCAGATATCGAGCGTACAAAGCACGCAGAAAATTACTTCAGCAATGGAAAAAGTTGCTGTAAGTAAGATGCGTCGTGCTCAGCTGCGCATGCAAGAAAGCCGGCCTTATGCGGATAAGATCCGTCAGGTAGCCAGCCACCTTGCTATCGCCAACAGCGAGTATCGTCACCGATATCTGGAAGAACGCGAAATCAAACGCGTTGGTTTTATCGTGGTATCTTCCGACCGTGGCCTGTGTGGTGGTTTGAACAACAACTTGTTCAAGCGCCTGGCACAACAAAGCAAAGCGTGGAAAGACCAAGGGGTTGATGTTGACTATTGCGCCGTGGGTGCAAAAGCCAACCTGTTCTTCTCTAGCTTTGGTGGAAATGTGCTGGCGTCTGCTACCCACTTGGGCGATGCGCCGGAACTGGCCAGCCTGATTGGCTCGGTCAAGGTTATGCTGGATGCGTACGACGAAGGCAAGATTGATCGCTTGTTTATCATGCACAATCAATTCGTCAACACCATGACTCAGCAACCACAAACCATACAACTGCTGCCACTAGAGGCAGACGAAAGCGACGACAGAAAGCATTCCTGGGATTATCTGTACGAGCCTGACGCAGCCAGCATTCTTGATGGCCTGTTGCTGCGCTACATCGAGTCACAGGTGTATCAGGGTGTCGTAGAAAACAATGCCTGTGAACAGGCTGCACGTATGCTGGCAATGAAAAACGCCACCGATAATGCGGGCAGCATGATTAATGAGTTGAACTTGCTGTACAACAAAGCACGTCAGGCAGCTATTACTCAGGAAATTTCTGAAATCGTTGGCGGTGCCGCGGCGGTATAGCCCGGCAGCAAAGTATTTAGGTTAAGAGGAACCGTATATGAGCGGACGTATCGTACAGATCATCGGTGCCGTGATCGACGTGGAATTTCCACGCGACAACGTACCTAAGGTCTACGACGCCCTGACCGTGGATGGTACTGAAACGACTCTTGAAGTTCAGCAACAGCTGGGCGACGGCGTGGTTCGTACCATTGCGATGGGCTCGACAGAAGGCCTGAAGCGTGGCCTGCCTGTTACTAACACTAATGCACCTATCCAGGTACCTGTGGGCGTTGAAACCCTCGGTCGTATCATGGATGTACTGGGTCGTCCTATCGACGAGTGTGGTGACATTGGTGAGCAGGAGCGTGCTTCTATTCACCGTCTGGCGCCAAGCTTTGACGAGCAAGCCAACAGCACTGAGCTGCTGGAAACTGGTATTAAAGTAATCGACCTGATCTGCCCATTCGCTAAGGGTGGTAAGGTTGGTCTGTTCGGTGGTGCCGGTGTTGGTAAAACCGTAAACATGATGGAGCTGATCAACAACATCGCTAAGGCACACTCAGGTTTGTCTGTATTCGCGGGTGTTGGTGAGCGTACTCGTGAAGGTAACGACTTCTACTATGAGATGGCGGAATCCGGTGTTGTTGACCTGGAAAACAAGCCTAACTCTAAAGTAGCGATGGTTTACGGCCAGATGAACGAACCCCCAGGCAACCGTCTGCGTGTGGCTCTGACCGGTCTGACCATGGCTGAGAAGTTCCGTGACGAAGGTAAAGACGTACTGTTGTTCGTTGACAACATTTACCGTTACACCCTGGCGGGAACCGAGGTTTCTGCACTGTTGGGTCGTATGCCTTCAGCGGTAGGTTATCAGCCAACTCTGGCTGAAGAAATGGGTGTTCTGCAAGAGCGTATTACCTCAACTAAAACTGGTTCGATCACCTCGATCCAGGCGGTATACGTACCTGCGGATGACTTGACTGACCCATCGCCAGCGACCACCTTCGCTCACTTGGACTCCACCGTTGTACTGTCTCGTGACATCGCTGCTAAGGGTATTTACCCAGCGATTGACCCACTGGACTCTACTTCTCGTCAGCTGGATCCTCTGGTGATCGGTAACGAACACTATGATTGTGCTCGTGGTGTGCAGGGTGTTCTGCAGCGCTATAAAGAGCTGAAAGACATCATCGCGATTCTGGGTATGGACGAGCTGTCTGACGAAGACAAGCAGCTGGTAGCCCGTGCCCGTAAGATCGAGCGTTTCCTGTCTCAGCCATTCCACGTGGCCGAGGTATTTACCGGTGCGCCTGGTAAGTACGTTTCTCTGAAAGAAACCATTCGTGGTTTCCAAGGCATTCTGAACGGTGACTACGACGCACTGCCTGAGCAGGCGTTCTACATGTGTGGCACCATCGACGAAGCCATCGAGAAAGCGGAAAAGCTGTAACTGGTTGAGGTCAGCGCCGCTGCGCTGACCGCACCGCAACAGAGGAATCGACTATGGCAATGACAGTCCACTGCGATATTGTCAGCGCGGAAGAAAGCCTGTTTTCAGGCTTGGTTGAGCGTGTGGTTGCCACTGGTGAGTTAGGTGATTTGGGTATCGAACCCGGCCATACTCCCCTGCTGACACCGTTGAAGCCAGGTCCGATCCGTATCGTTAAGCAAGGTGGCAGCGAAGAGATCGTGTATCTCTCCGGTGGTTACCTGGAAGTTCAGCCACATATCGTTACGGTATTGGCCGACACTGCGGTACGGGCAGATAACCTGGATGAAGCGGCAGCTCTGGAAGCGAAGAAGCATGCCGAGCAGGCTCTGGCGAATCAGGGCGCGGATTTCGATTATTCGCGTGCATTGACTCAGCTGGCCGAAGCGGCAGCGCAACTGCGTACCATTCAGCAGATCCGCGAAAAACTCGGCAAGCGTTAAGTTTGCTGCAGTTAAAAACCCGCCCTGTGAAAACAGTGCGGGTTTTTTATTGTCTGACATATGGAAATCACTGCAGCCACCGCGATGTATTTATTGCTAGATTGCGAAGCACAATTCTTTCCGCACAACGGAGCAGCGCATGATTAGCGTGAGAACATCTTTATTGATTGCTACTCAGATAATGTCGTTGTTGAGTAGCTCTGTGCGCGCCGATGATGCTATCGCCTCAGTGACAGAGCCCGCTTACGGTTTATGGTCATTAGCCGCAAATCATCGCATTAGTGTGTTTCGTGATGTGCCGGCGCAAACAACCCCAGCACTGTTGGTGTTTGGCGGTTACGGCCCGGTATTCATCGAGGCCAATCGCTTTGGCCATAACTTCTATCGAGATGGCACTTGGTTTGCCTCAGCCGTTGGTAATTTACGCAGCCACAACGCCTTATCTCAGCAGCAGATTGACAATAGTGACGTGTTAAGCCGCTACCACTTACAAGAACGCAAAGCCGCATTTGAAGTGGGTTTACAGCTAGGTCGACGTTTTACCAATGGCTGGTTTGCGCGTTTTGCCTGGTTACAGGATATCAGTCAACGTCACAACAGCAGCGAGACTGAGTTATTACTGTACCGACGCGATGAGTTAGATATCGGCCTTTCTGCTCCCGTTATCTTATTGAGTGTGGCCGGACTTCAGCGACAAAGTGCGGGGCTTAATAATTATTATTTTGGCCTTGAGCAAAACGAGTTGAGTCAATCGCAACAGCAAACCTATCACGCTGATGCTGGTTGGTCGCTAGAGCTTGAATTAATTGCTAGCTACCGCTTTGATGATACAAATGTCGGAATGTTTATCGGGTTGCGTCATTATCAGTACGACCACTCAGTGAGCGATAGCCCACTGACCCATGGCGGTTTGGTACAGCAATATTTTGCCGGCGCTGGCTGGTATTTTTAAACTCAGCCATCGCTGGTGATTTTATTAATCAACTCCTGCAGCACGGTTTCTGCTTTGTCGTTGTCTACTTGGCAGGTCCCTGCATTTTTATGGCCGCCACCGCCATAGGATAAGCACAGCTCACCAATATGGGTTTTGTGGCTGCGGTTTACGATAGACCCTCCAATGGCAAACACGGTGTTTTGCTGCTTCAGCCCCCACAGCACATGAATGGAAATATTTTGCTCGGGGAATAACGCATAAATCATAAAACGATTTCCGGCATAAATAGTTTCTTGCTGGCGTAAATCAAGCACTACCAGATTGCCATAGACGCTGGAACATTGGTGGATTTGATCCTCAAATAGCGGCCGCTGCTCGTTGTACAGCTCAACTCGCTCTTTCACATCCGGCAGCTGCAGAATTTCCTCAATGCTGTGATCGCGGCAGTAGTCGATCAGCTGCATCATCAGCTGATAGTTGCTAATGCGAAATTCACGAAAGCGCCCCAAGCCGGTGCGGGAGTCCATCAAGTAGTTCAGCAACACCCAGCCTTGTGGATGCAAGATTTCTTGCTGAGTGAACTGGGCTGAATCCGCTTTATCCACAGCTTCCATCATGTCGTCGCTGATATCGGGGAAGCGCGCTTGGCCACCGTAATAGTCATAAACCACTCGAGCTGCGGACGGAGCGTCTTCGAAGATAATGTGATTATCAGGACGCTGATCTCCACGGCGGCTGAGCTCGGATGCATGGTGATCAAAGCATAAATGACAGCCTGCTACATAAGGCAGGTTGGTGGTGATGTCGTTGGCACCGATTTCTATTTTGCCATCCTGCATGTCCTTCGGGTGAACGAACAGAATGTCGTTGATCATACCCAGCTCTTTAAACAGCACGGCACATACCAAGCCGTCAAAATCGCTACGGGTTACTAGACGGAATGATCCTTCGCTCACGGTGTTATCTCCGATTTCGATTCATCTCTCAGAGTAGACGATCTGTTTCATCTTGCGGGGCTGTGTGGTTGAATGCGCGCCTGGCAACTGCCGTTAATTGGCAGCCTAATAAAAGTACTAAGACTAAGGAACTGTCTTGATGAAACGCTTGGCCACTTTGGCCTTTACACTCTCTGCTGCTCTTCCTATGGCAGCTCATGCTGATCTATATGTTGGCTTGGATCTGGCGGCCGGCAGCGGTGAAAACGAATTTGACGTGTCGTCTTCGACGCTTACTCAGGATATTGATACCGGTACGGTGGCGTTGAAAATTGGCTATGTCACCCAAGCCGGTAATCGCCTGCAGTTGAGCTTTACCGGCATTGATGCTGAGGTAGACGATGCCGATATAGAGCACGAGTTCAGCGGTATCGACTTTGATGCCAAGTTTCCATTCGGCGAGAGCAGGGTTAAACCCTACTTGGGCATCGGTTTAGGCTTATACACTTGGGAAGACACTGGGTATGCGTTCGCTGATGGCGATGACCTCAATGGTATTGCCTTGAACTTGTCGGGTGGTGCTTTGTTTGAGGTCACTGATCATTTTGATTTAGAGGCTGGCCTGCAAATTAAAGCGATCGGTTGGCAGAGCATAGAGGTTATCGGCAGTGACGAGGAGATTGACGTCACCACAGCCATGACGCAATTGATGGTAGGTGCGAACGTTCGTTTCTAATGTTGTAGCCCAGCCGGTCAGGCTGGGCTTATCCCTTTTACGATTCGAAAAGCGGCTTTATCGCAAACAACGCATCGTACTCAGGCTCCGACTTACCCGCTTTGGCCTGAAAGCTTTTCATCATATCCGTGGGGCGGAACATGCCGGCTTGCCAGGTGGCCATGTATTTGAGGCTGTCTTCAACACTGTGGTCACGGCTGTAATTCAGCATCTCTTTGCAGCCTGTCACTGCCAGCGGTGAATTGGTGGCAATCTGCGCGGCTATGTTCATGACTTCCGCCAGCATGCTTTGCTGATCGGCAAACACTTGGTTCACTAACCCTAATTGCTGCGCCTCTTGCGCACCGAACTTACGCCCGGTATAGGCCAGCTCTCGCACCACGCCTGGCGCAATTAACTTGGGTAAACGTTGCAGGGTACCGACATCGGCAGTCATGCCCAGTTCGGTTTCTTTAATGGTGAAATAGGCATCTTCGGTGGCGTAGCGACAGTCAGCGGCACACACCATATCCAAGGCGCCGCCTATGCAGCCGCCTTGAATGGCGACCAATACTGGCAAACGCACCTGTTCCAAGCTGCTGAGGGAGTCCTGCAGTTGCAGCACCACTCGTCTTAGATTCTCGGCCATACGACCCGGGTCGCCCGTCATGGGGACTGCCTTAGGGTCACTAAACACTGCCAAATCCATGCCTGCTGAGAAGTGTTTACCTGTGGATGAAATCACCACCACACGGGCATCACCGCTAGCCTCTATCTCACGTAAGCACAGCGGCAGTTCCTGCCAGAATGCTTGATTCATACTGTTGAGTTGATCGGGGCGGGAAAGGATCAGGTGAGCAATGTGATCCTGCAGTTCAACGCTAAAGCACTGATAGTCGGACATGGGCGACTCCTTGAATGTTGACACTGTCAAGATACGGAGGCGCCGCTATAGGGTCAATGTTTAATAATCGCTGGCCAGCTCATGTTGCTGTTGATATTGCCGCTCTAACTGGAGCAAATTATGGGACAAATACTGGTTAGATCCACTAGCGCTTCGGCGCACGGTGACCAGCCCTTCCGACACACCCCACTGTCTTAAGTTGGCTATGCGCTGTTGCTGCCATGAGCAGCTTTGCCAGTCATTAATCTTGGCGCTGAACTGCTGAGTTTGCTGCTGGTTATCTTGGTAGCTAACACTCACCTTATGCAGCAAGGGGGCCTCAGGCAGTGCTTGTAAGGCGACCCAGAAAGTGCGGCTCATACCCGGTGGAACCAGCAGTTGATCTTCGTAAAGATGATTGGAACTAGTACCGGGCGGTATAGACGCCAGCTGGGCAGACTCGTCTAGTGTCGTCGCTGCGGTCACTGCTGCGACTCCGGTGGCAAGGGCCCTGGTGGTCTTATCGTCACTGCTCTCTGCGATGAGTCTTGCCACACTGACGGCCGCGAGTCGCGCCAAGTTGGTGTTATGTTCATTGCGCAGGGAGAGATTGGTTTGGGCATCGGCCCAGGCCAGCAGTTCTTTTCCGGCTAATACTCGGTACTGGTTGTCATGATCGAGATCAAACTTCAGCTCGGCCTGGTTTAAGGTATAAAACTCATTGCTGGGGTTGTGCATAGTAAACGCCAGGTAGCCAATCTGATCACTGCACAAAACAGGCAAAAATGAGGCCGACACTTGCAATGGAGCATTGCTATCGTTGCCGCTGTCAAAGCTGGCTTGAGGCCCAATTTGCTGTTGGGCACAACCGCTAAGTGCCAAGCCAATCAACAAAGAGTAAGAAAGTTTTCCATAAGTCATTGTGTGTTCCTTCACAGGTTGAATCTTGCCTAAGGCTAACGGATCCAACACTGTTGCAAAACCACCGTGGGTAAACGCTTTATGCCATTTTTGGAACGCGTGTATTCATGTTCAGTTCAGTTACACTGCTGCGGAGACTAGCTGTAGAGGCGGCCATGAAATTATCGCAAACCGACCTTAACTTGTTTGTCGTTTTTGATGTGATTTATCAGGAAGGCAACTTAACCCGCGCGAGTGAGCGACTGCATTTATCCCAACCGGCCGTCAGCCATGCACTAAGCCGGTTACGAGAACGCTTTGCCGATCCGCTATTTGAGCGCAGTGGCCGGCATATGGTGCCAACCCCCTTGGCCAGGGCCATTATTGAACGAGTTCGCAGCGCCTTAGCCGAGTTGGAATCAACCTTGGATGAAGGTCTGGTATTTGAGCCCAGCCGCTCAGGACGACAATTTACCCTGGCCATGCGCGATTTACTCGAAGCAACGGCCTTGCCAGCCCTAGTGAGCCATATCCTGCCCCAAGCACCGGGCATACGCTTGCGCAGTGTGCGTCAGCGACGGCGAGAGCTGGTGATGGCATTGCGCAATGGCAATATCGATTTTGCTGCCGATGTGCTGCTGCCGGTGGAATCGGACATTGCTCACCAATGCATTGGTGAGCAACAGCTGGCGGTATTAATACGCCAGCAACACCCCGCCTTGTTACAGCCGTGGGATGTGGATAACTATCTTGGCTGGGGACATGTGCAAGTCTCTAGTCGCCCGCAGGGGCCAGGTATGGAAGATGTCGCCTTGGCTCAACAAGGGTTGCAACGGCGCATTGTGCTGCGCTGTCAGAACTACTACGCCGCATTGCAGCTGGCCGCCAGCACAGATCTGCTGTTAACCGTGCCACAAGACTATGCTCTGCAACTGGCCAGCCAGCAGCCACAGCAGTGGTTGGTAAAGCCATTTCCAGTAGCGTCGACAGTGTTACAACTGCACTTATATTGGCATCAAAAAGCCCTGCGTGACCCGGCGCTACAGTGGTTACAGCAGCAAATTCTGGCTGTATTTACAGGTACAACGGAAACAGCTCAGCCGCCGTTTCAATAATGCTGGCGTGACGCTGGGCCAAACGTTGGTGATCACGGTCGTAACCACCGCCAATCACAGTAGCGACCGGAATATGGCGTCTTAAGCAGTGTGTTAAGACCAGCTCGTCGCGCTGGCGAATGCCGTGGCTGCTGATATTCAGATGCCCTAATTCATCGTCCGCCCAGACATCAACACCGGCGTCATACAGCACCAAATCGGGCTGCAAGCGCTGTAACAGCGATACCAGGGTGTGTTCGACCTGAGCCAGATAAGCGTCATCCACAAGGCCCTTGTCGAGGCCGATATCCAGATCGCTGGCGGATTTTCGAAATGGAAAATTCTTTTCGCAGTGAATGGAGCAGGTAAAGGCCCGTTGTTCGTTGGCCAGTATGGCGGCGGTGCCATCGCCCTGATGCACATCCAGGTCAAAGATTAAAATACTGTCTACTTCACCGCTATTAAGCAGAGTTTGCGCGCTATAAGCGAGATCATTGATTAAGCAAAAGCCAGAACCAAAGTCGCGGTGGGCGTGATGGGTACCGCCAGCCAAATGGCAGGCCATACCATATTGCAGCGCCAGCCGTGCGCTCAGCAGAGTGCCGTTGGGAGCCGTTAAGGTACGATCAATCAACCCCTGGCTCCAGGGCAAGCCGATACGACGCCACACTCGGCTATCAAGAGACTCTTGTATCAGACCTTGTAAATACTCGGGTGAATGCACCAGCGCCAGCTGTTGCACACTGGCGGCTTCTGGTTGGTACAGGTTGTTATTAACCAGCCCTGTTTGACAGCAATATTCATATAAACGCCGGAACTTAGACATCACAAATCGGTGTTGCTGCGGAAAGGGGCAGGAATAGTTGTGATGGTAAACCAGCGGCAGGGTCATACGTTTTTGCCGATCCACACCACCCGGCCAATCACTTCCAAATCGGGCGTATCTTGCAGCTTGAGGAGCAAACGATCATAGCTAGGATTGTCACTGAGCAGCCATACTCCCTGACCTGGCGCGACCTGAGTGCGCTTCACCAACAAGTGGCCATCGTTGCGGATAACAAAGATCTGGCCGTCTTGGGGCAGGGTGTCGCTGGTATCCACCATTAAGGTGTCGTTATCGGCAATGGTGGGCTCCATACTGTCACCACGGGCATACACCATGACCAGATCTTTGGCGTTAAGGCCGCGATAGGACAGCCAGCGATGACGAAACGCCAGCCGCCGCGCTGGTTGCTCATCCAGCGGAATACTGCCGTTGCCCGCACTCACATGCACGTTATAACCAGGAATCAATGCAAACTCTTGCGCCACTGTTCCTTCACTGGTGCCATCGCCATCGCGACAAAACACCGGTTCCTCGCCACTGATCAGCCACTGCAGCCGTACCCCGGCGACGGCGGCCATATCCAACAATACCGAGATTTTGGGATCGCTGTCTTTGGCGCTATAGCGATGTACCTGAGACTCCGATACTTGAATCAGCTCCGCTAGGCGGCGTTTTCCACCGACTGTGTCTGCCACCAATGATATACGGGAGGCTATGCCTGTCAAAACTGAATGATTGGCGTGGTGATCATCGCTCATGGTTGTTTACTCTGTCCCATGTTTATCAAAAAGGGGTTACTTTGTGCGTTTTGTATAGCATAAATGATTGATTGCAAGTGAGGCAAGGGGTAGAATGTCTTCCGTAAATGAGTGATTCGCCACTCAAAAATGAGCTTCGCGGTCGGCGTAAGCCGCTGTGTCGCTCAATTGTGCCATATTACAGCAAAAAAGCACGTTTGTACTGTGCTTGAAGCCCTGCTGATTTGGCATAGCTGACGAAGCACTCTCATTTGTGCAAACAAAAAGGAGTACGTTGACGTGACAGCCAATAACGCTACGCAAGGGCATTGGGAAGAGCACATTCATCACCTGTCGGCAGCGGACAAAAAACAATGGGCGAGAGACTATTGTGCCATTGCAGAACTGTGTAACGGCGCATTACAGCGCATGGGTTACGACCAACAAGCGGCGGATAAAGTCTGCCACGTATTGCTAACCGAGCTGACCCAATATTGTGGCGGCCGCCATATTTATTTCCCCAAACGTGAACGCATGGATTCCAGCCTGCGCGATGACGCACTCTATCGCGACTGGGCCGAGCAGGGCTTAAAGCCCATGATCCTGGCGGAAAAATATGGCATTAGCAGAACTCATGTATATCGACTGATCAATAAAAAACGTACTGCCCGGCAGCCAATAGCTCACTAATGGAGGTCACATGGGTAATTATCAAACACTTGAACAAATAGACCGCATTATCTTGCACTGCAGCGATACCCCAAATGGGCGTCATCACAGCGCCGAGGATATCGACGTATGGCATAGACATCGAGGTTTTAAACGTAACCTGCTGATTGCGCCTGAACATAGGCCAGAATTATCGGCTATTGGTTATCACTTTGTTATTCGCATTGATGGCCGTATTGAATCTGGGCGACCGCTGAATGAAAGTGGCGCCCACACCCGCGGTCACAACCGTGGCAGTATTGGTATTTGTTTGATTGGCCGCGATCAATACAGCCAACAGCAATGGCAAGCCTTAGAGCAGTTAATCAAATTGTTAGAAAAGCAACTAGGCACAGAACTTAAAGTGTTGGGCCATAACCAACTCAGCAATAAAACCTGCCCTGGATTTGATGTGCATAGATGGATGTATGAAGACTTTGATGAAGAATCTAAACATACACTCTGCATAGCAACGGCATATCAGCCACCAGACGGAGTGAACTATGCTATGGGATAAACTGTTGTCTTCATCGCTTGATAAACTCGTTGATCTGGTCGATGAGCTACATACCTCGGCGGAAGAAAAGGACAATATAAAAGGTCAGATTAGAACTGCTGAAATTGATCTTAAAAAGGCCATACTCGAAAGCGAAAAATCACTGATCGATAATCAACAAAAAATATTGGTACAAGAAGCGCAAGGTGAAAGCTGGCTACAAAGAAACTGGCGACCTATTACTATGCTTACTTTCTTAGTACTAGTGGTATTAGACACGCTAGGACTAACTCACTTTCGCCTAAGTGAACAGGCTTGGAACCTATTGCAGATTGGCATCGGCGGGTATGTAGTCGGCCGTAGCTGTGAAAAGCTGGTGCCAGTACTGAAAAAATAACGGAGTAATTATGAACATTGATACGGAATGGTACGATGAACTAAATGATGAAGAGCAAATAAATATACAAAATAACCGAAAACTCAGCCACTGTGAAGACCTGAGACTGTGCAGCTACTGTGGTGATTATCTGGATGGTTACCAGCAACACCGGCGACATTATTGTCGGGAGTGTTCGGGTATCGCAGCGGCGGATGAGTTATGCCAGAGCTAGACTATCGTGCATTGAAATTTTGGTTTGATATTGTCCAAGTAGTCATCATCTTAGCATTTGCCGTGTATACCTGGATGCTAAGTCGATATAAAGCTAATGAATCCAGTATTGTCAGTGTGCGAGAGCAGCTCTATTCGCGCCTTAAAAAAATCGATGAGCGGGTCACTTTGTTAGAAAGTGACCTAGCACATGCACCTAGCCATGAAGACATGGCGGCATTGCACTCACAAATAAATGACGCGGCACAAAAGTTGACCAGCGTGCAGGGCGAGTTAAAGCAAATGAATAGTACCATGCAACTTATGCATCAGCATTTGCTCAACAAAAAATAGAATTTAATTTAAAGCTTTAACATATTTTGGATCAATAGGTTACAAACTCTCGATATAATAACCACATATTCTGTTGCAAAAGCCAGGATATAAAAGTAAGGGAAAAAATTGAATCCTTAACCTGTTTTTGAACACTAGGTGACAGAATAAAGAGATAATACCAACACTGATTGGCTGGTTTGACAATCAGAAATACAGAGCCGAGGTAACTTGTGCATACCGAAACCTTATTGCAGGCCATCGTTGATGATCTTGCCCAGCATACTGATGCTGTAAGTAGCCTAATCGGGCTGGAGGACAATCTATCGGAACAAGACTTCCCGGTTGTTCGTGTTGTTCCTGCTCTATTGAGCAATGAAATAAATAGCAGTGGAAATCGTGAACTAGATGTTCACATATACTTTGGTTATCGCCAAAACACTGAGACAAGCTTATCTCAGGTATACAGTAAAAACTGCATGCTTGAACGGCAAATCGACGCCCAGATGAAAAATGGGCAATGGTTAGCCACGAATAAAAAGACAGAAATGCAATATGAAGGGCAGGTAACAGAAAGGCTATATAGGTCTGTATATACCCTCCATATCTAACTACACAAAGATTAGGATAAAAAATGAAAAATCGTACTAATCGCCGTCTGCTATTGGCGGCTATTGAAAACACTTATGGTGATGATGCAGCGCCAACGGCAGCCCTGAATGCGGTATTAACGCGCTCCATTTCTCTAACCCCTCTGGCCGGTGACGATGTTCAGCGCCAACTGGATCGGCCTTACTTTGGCAACGCGCAAACCATTGCCGGTGAAAAACACGTCGAACTCACCGTCGAAGTAGAACTGGCAGGATCAGGTACCGCTGGCGCTGCCCCCGCTTGGTCACCACTGATGCGTGCTTGTGGCTTTAAAGAGACCGTTAACGATGGCTCAGATGTGGTTTATAACCCAGTGACGGGCGCCGAAGAATCATTAACGGCATATATCAACCGTGACAGCGTATTGCATAAATTTACCGGCGGCCGTGGCTCAGTCTCCTTTACCTTTGATGTCAACAACATTCCGGTAATGAGCTTTACCTTTAAGGGTCTATTTTCACCGATTGCCAATGGCGATATGCCAACGGATGCTGACTTTAGTGCTTACCAAACGCCTATGCCGGTCACCGCTGCAAATACGCCGTCCTTTACCTTGCACGGCCTGCCGTTGAGCTTTAACCAGTTGTCACTGGATATGGCCATCGAAGTCGTCAAGCACCAGGTGGTAGGCAGCAGCTCATCCATTGAAATTAACGGCCGTGCACCAAGTGGCAGCGCTACCGTCGAAGAGCCAGATTTGGCCACCATTAACCTATATGAAAAAGCTCGCCAGGGCGATTTGGGAACACTGAGCCTAGTGCACGGCACCGAGGCCGGCAATATCGTACAAATTGATTGCCCGCAAGTAGGTACCGGTGCACCAACGGAATCGGATCTTAATGGTATGCAAATGCTGCAAGTGCCATTAACGATCAATCCAAATACCGGTAACGACGAAATTCAAATCACAGTTAAGTAAGGAATATCACATGTTTAAGATCAAAACCGACCGTACCTACCAATACCCAGTTGCTGTTACTTACCGCGAAGGTAACGAAGAAAAACAAGGCGAATTTGTTGGCATTTTCAAAACCTTGAATATGGCCGAACTCGAGCGTGTAGGCGCCGATGACGAAAAAGCCTTGGATGTCGTATTTGTAGGCGCCGAAGGCGTAGAGATGGAAGGCCATGACGGTCAGAGCTTAAGCGGTGACGACATGCTCGCAGCCCTGCGCTCTGATCCGGACATCTCCCAAGCCATTTGGGCCGCCTACCAGGATAGTTACGCAAAAAAGGGCCAGAGCAAAACCTAAAAGATGCAGGCCGTGCTTGGGTGATGGGAGCATCATCCGGGCACGAATCACTCGAAGATGATCTCAGTGCCTTTGGCTTATCAAGCAACACCTATGATCATCTTCAGCCGCCTGAAGAATTTCAACTGTATGAGGAAAACTGCCTCGCTTTTGAGGTGTTTTGCTCATGCAGCACCCAATGGCGGTTTGCCGGTATGTCCGGTGTGCAGACAGGCCTCGATTACAGTGCGGTGGAATCGGTCATGCGAATGATGAATATCGAAAAAACCGCAGAAACCTTTCAAAAAGTGCGCTTGATTGAAATCGGCGCACTCAACGCATTGAGTGAAAAACGTGGCTAGAAAATTTACATTAAAAATAAGGGTGAAGACTGGTGATTCAATAGAGAACCTCGAGGAACTTCATGCAAAGCTGATGGATGTTCGATCGGCAGCAAAGTCCATTTCAGAGTATGAAATAGACTTAGTAGGAGCGCAGGGGGCCAAGGATTCGGCAGATCAAGTATCGGAGGCTGTCAATAAAGCTGGAAATGCAGCGAGTTCGACTACCACTAAAGTGACACCTCTATCAGATCAACTGTCTGCTCTTACTGGAAAAAGCAGTGAGTTAGCCAAGAGCTTACGTGATGCTTCACCAAAATTGAATAATATCGCCGATGCGATGGACATCGTTTCCAAAGCATCAGCTACAGCAGAGAAGGCAATGGCCTTCAAAAACAGTCTTAGTAGCCTTGTGTCAGGTTCAGACAAGGGTGCAACGGCGCTTTCAAGTCTAGCCGATGCGGTATCTGAAACTGGAAAAAAATCTAAATCGAGCCTGACGTCTCTAAGCGGCCTGTTTAGATTCGGTAGCAAAGCCATCCCCGCAGCAGGATTAGCCGTTGAGCTAGGGCTTGCCATTTATGACTTGTCTAAGGCAACGGGTGTCGGTAAAGAAGCTATTGATGGCTTTCTAACAGATGTAGAAAAGCTGTCTGATGGTGTTAAAGATAGCTTTGCCTCAGGGCAAATGGCTGCGGAAGTGGATGCATTTTTTGCAGGATTCAGCGGCTATGGTGACGACATCAATGCTTTATATGAGCAATTGGTGCCTGATGAAATCGCCCAACAGTTTACAAGCTTTGCCGAATCTGTAATGCAAGACCTGTTTGGGGTCTCCGCCACGGGTCCGGAAGCAGCCAATTTACTGATTGAGGCGATCTCTGGCTTGCCTGAGAATACCAGAGCGTTGATTCAGCTGATGACCATTGAAATAGCATCGCTAATTGATGCCGGCAGTGCCTATGGCAGTGCCTTTGTGGATGTCCTCAGCAACGAACTGCATGGGGCCCTTCCTGTTGCCGAAGCGGTTGGCAAAGAACTTTTGGATTTGCTCAACCCGTTTGATGGCGATACCTTCGATTTAATCGGAGAGTTCGACAACGCTCGTGCTGAAGTCAGCGCTGAAAACGAGCAAGCCTATGAAACAGCCCGCCAAAAAATAGAAGCCATTAACGAGGCGCGCCGAGCGGGCATTGTTGACTCAATTGCTGAACGAGACGCTACCAAAGCAACCAAAGAAGAAATCCAGAAACTGGGTGAGCTTAAGCTTCAGCAATATCACGATACTAAGAAAAATAAAGCGAATGAAGACACTGACGGGGAGTCAAAAAAGGCAAATGAGAAGGCGCTTCAACGCCTGCAAACACTAGAGACTGAAAACGAGCTTCTGCAACAAGGCTATACATTGAGGGAAGCGCAGTCTGAGATACAGGACCAGCAAAACCTCAAACAACTTAAATCATCAAACGTAACTACCGAGCTGATTGAAAAAATTGCAGCAGCTGAAGACGCGCAACGCAAGCTGGTGAATGCTCAAAAAGACCAAGGCGTAATATCACAGCTTAAACAACAACTTCAGCTACAAGAACAAACAGCGAGGGAGCAGTTCATACAGGCGGAACAAGCCAAACTAACTGCAAATGCAACTGCAGATCAGGTAAAGGAAGCCGGTAAGTTAGCCGGAGAGCTATACGATCGAAACGAAGGCATGAAAGCAGCCAACGCTTTGCAACAAGACTTTGAGCAGGCGATGGAGTCGGTAGCAGCTACTCTAACAGAATCTTTGATTACTGGTGACTGGGATAACACGGGACAGCAAATCGGCAGCGTACTTGGGACAGTAATAGGCAATGCTGTAATGCCTGGTGTTGGTGGAGCGATTGGGGGAATTATTGGTGGTTCGCTGTTTGGTGGATCTGACAAGGATGAATATACCGGTGCAGAAGATCGTGCTGAGGAACTACAGCTGTACCTTGGTGACATTAGTGAAAAATCAAATTTAATAGCTGATAGCAGTCAGCAGACAGCCGACTCTATGTCAGAGCTCGTCGGGATTAATCGTGAAATAATAAATGCACAGTCAAATGCACAAAGAGGTTTAGATAAATTAGGAATAACTGTCGCACAAGAGCTTTCAGCTTTATATTTTGGCAATGAAGACGGTAAATATGCGAATCTAGAAGGTTCCACTTTCATCAATGCAAATGACTATGGCTATTCATCTACTGACGATTTTCCCGATACAGTAAAAATCCGGGCAGTTGATGATATCGGAGTAACCTTGTCCGGTAATTTAACCGATATCGATGTAAGTACTTTTCAAGATCTTGGCGGGAAAATATTCTTGAAAGGAAATGAAGCCTTAGAGGGAGCATTTCAATACTCAATTGACAAAGGAATAGCGCTGCTAGCTGAGCTGGCCGATAGGTTAGGCTACAGTAGTGAAGAAATTGAGAAAGCTGTGAATGCTGTTGATCCATCCCTTTTGGGCGACATCGGTACAGCTGGTATGGGGGCGGAGGAACAAGCTGAATTGATGTCCGCGGTAGTCAATCAACTGCTAACGTCAGCTGCAGATGGTTTACCCGAGGTCGCATCATTTATTGAAAATGTTGATGATGACGCGTTCACCGCATTGAGTCGTACAGCAACCTACATTGAATCTGTTTCCGCTAGTCTTGATGGCTTAAATAGTTCTCTTGAAAGTGTTAATGGACTTGCCTTGGGCAAAGCATCAGAGAGATTGATAAATCTGTTTGGTAGTGAATCGGAAATGATTTCGGCTAGCAAAGAGCTAGCTGATTCATTCTTAACTGACCAAGATCGTAACCGAATAATCACTGACCAGCTCAATTCTGAGATAGAGCGACTAAATAATAAGTACGGCGAGTTGAATCTAAAGTTGCCTAAGAGCAATCAGGGTATGGCAACTATGATAGACGAACTGGATCTCAAAACTGAGGCCGGTGCGGAGGCTTATGAAAGTATCTCTCGTTCACGCGATATGTTTGTAAGTTATATAGAAACCCTGGAAGAAGCGTCAGAGAGGCTACTAGAGGAAACTAGAGCTAGTACTGATAAATCACTTAGCTCGTTACGATCAGCTATTGATCAAAAAGTTCAGTATGTCCAAGATCAACTGCAGCTTGATAAAGACGCTTTGGAACAGCAGAAGAAGACTGCTATTGAAAGCGCAAAGTTGCGCGTGGATTCTGCCAAAGAACAAGTCTCGTCGCTTAAAGATACCGTTAAGCAAATCAGCAGTGCCTATGACTCGCTGCGCGATAAGGTGCAACCTTTACAGGAGTTGGACAGACAGCAGGCTGTGGCTAAGTTGCAGCTGGCAGCCAGCAATGGCGTATTAACCGACGTAGGAGAATATGCCAGCAAGGCCACGGATATTGATTCTAGCCAATATGTGGACGGTATTTCCTTTGAGCGGGAGCAGCGTAAAACCCTGGCACTATTAGAGCGCCTGGATACAGATGGCAATGCACAGTTATCAACAGCAGAAAAACAGTTACGTACTGCAGAGAATCAAATAGAGCTGATTGAAACCCAGTTTGATCAGCAATTAAAGATTGCTGAGATGGCCGCTCAGTTGGAAATAGATAACCTAAATGCGATCTATACCCAGCATGAACAAGAAGTTCAAGAGTTACGTGGCATCAATGAGAGCGTCCAGTCAGTTGAAAGTGCAGTTCACAGTTTAAGATCTGCCCAGGCAGATGAAGCGCTAGCTCATAACAACATCGATTTGAATAGCTCTAATCCTCAAGGTATTCATCAGCTATACCAGCAGCTGCTGAGTCGCGCACCAGATCAAGAAGGTTTGAATTATTGGTCAGACAAGTTATTGGCCGATAACTTCAACCTAAATGACGTGAAATGGGGAATCGAGAATAGTGCCGAATATAAGAACAATATTCTAGAAAAATATAACCCGAATTTAATCGCTGATCTTAGAAGTCTATATCGGGAGTTGTTGGGGCGTGATATTGACGAAGAAGGTCTTGCTTATTGGGGTAATAAATTAGTTCAACGCGAATTGACATTGGAAGACGTGCGTTACAATATTAATCAACATTTGAGCAATACACCGCACGGGTCACATGCCAAAGGACTTAACCGCGTTCCTTTTGATGGTTATCGTGCAGAATTGCATCGGGATGAAATGGTATTGACTGCAGATGTTGCCAACACCGTGCGTCGTAATGTGCAATCTAATGCACAGCAATCTTCAGATACCTTAACCCGCAGCGTTGAAGCGATTCGTAATGAATTAGCGCTGGTGCAGAGCTATTTACGCAGCATCAGTATTTCAACCAGTGTTACCGCCAATACTATGGATGATTGGGATGCCGTCGGCATGCCGGCTGAGCGCCAGATTGAGCCGTTAGAGGGAGTGGCATGAAAATAATTAAACCCATTCAAGTTCAAGGGGCTAACTTAATCACCAATATGGTGAATGAAAACTACCCCGGCTGGTCACAGCAGCAGTGGCCTAAAGATAGTAAAGTGATTGTCGGTAATGATATTTGGCAAGCCAATATTGTCACCAATAAAGCGCCTGCCATTAGCAATAACGACTGGACCCGTTTGGGTCCAGTCAATAGCCACAGATTGTTTGATGCGGCAGTCAGTAGCCAGAGTGAAAGCGCCGCACCGTTCTTTGCCGGCGAGGGAAAAGGCATCCAGGTAGAAGTAACGCCGACCTCGGTAGTCAATGGCCTGGCGTTGTTTAATGTCTTTGCCGACAGCGTGCGCATTGAAGTGATTGATAGCAATGACGGTGTGGTATACGACAAAACCTATGCACTGCTGGATAACAGCGGCGTATACGACTGGTATACCTACTTTTTTCAACCGATCAAACGCAAACGTGACCTGGTGGTGCTGGATTTGCCCAACTACGGTGGCTCAGCTATTCGAATCAGCATAGCTAAGCAAGGTGCCGAAGCGCGTTGTGGCATGCTGGTGATGGGATTCCAGCACCAAATCGGCGATACCCTATTTGGTATGAACCCAGGCATTAAAGACTTTTCTACTGCCGATACCAACGAATTTGGAGAAACTAAGTTTGTACGACGTAAAAGCGCTAAGCGCCTGCGTGCACCCGTAATGGTGCCATCATCTAAGGCCGATTATGTATATAACCTGTTAGATGAGTTGCGTTCTACACCTGTTGTGTGGATAGGCACAGAACGACGTGAAAGCAGCTTGATATATGGATTCTATCGCTCGCTCGATGTTGCACAAAGCAATGCCAAATTTGATGATTTAACAATTAATATAGAGGGATTAATATGAGCAATCCTATTTCCAATGATCCGCCGGCGATTAAAGATATCGCCGCAGACCTTCCAAACCGGTCCGATAGTCAGGATCAGTTTACCAGTAAAGCAAACCGATTTTTTTCCTCATTACCAGAATGGGCCAATTCACTTACCCAGTTTGGGCAATGGCTGGGGCAAAAAGTCACTAATGTACATCAGTACGAACAGGCAGCAGAACAACATGTAGAGGCTGCCAAAACCGAAGTCGACAACGCCAGCAGCGCTGCTCAGCAGGCCAGTGGTTTTGCTGATGCCGCACGGCAGCACGCCAGCAGTGCACAGCAACAAGCGCAGCAGTCCGGGCAATCTGCAACAAATGCTGCGCAGCAGGTTTCCTTAGCTGAAGCTGAAGTGTTAAAGGCAAAGGCGGAGGTGAGCCTAGCCAGTGAGCAAGCTGATCGGGCAACAACTCAGGCGGATACGGCTGAGAACTGGACACAGCAGTCACAGCAATACGCCAACGATGCTTTAGGTCATTCAGATCAGGCTGCGGCTTATCGTGATGAAGCGCAGGGGTATGCAGCGACATTAAATATGCCAGGTGCATATGGCAACGCTGGAAAAGTGTTGGTAGCAAATGAAAACGAAGATGGTTACGAGTTTAAAAGCTTCTATACAAGGGAAGAAGTTGATCAGATTCGAAATCAAGTTAAGAAAGAAGGCTTTAAGCCCCTATTCGAAAGTGGAATTTTTAAAGGTATTTAAATTATGGCAGTAAATATTGTTACTATATTTTCAAACAATTCGTCAGGAACGCGGACATTGTATACTTGTCCGGCGGGTAAAGTTGCAAAGCTAGTTTTTACGAACTCAACCAGCAGTGTCTCAGACAGCGGTTCCGTTGTAGCCTCTGGTGCACCGACTTCAAATAAGGTATTTGATGGGGGAAGTCTTATCGTAGGTGGTATCACCTTGCTCAACTCAGTTGCTTCTAGTGGATATCGATATATGTCAATCAACCCATTTCTCTCTGAAAATGTAAGCTCAGCTGCCAGGGCTGTCGGCAATAGAATTGTTGCTCATCATAGCGGGGGGAATATTTCTCATTCTAGGTATCTAAATGAAGCTGAGCTAATACTCTCTGGAGGGCAGTCAGTTGTAGTAAAGGGAAACGCTAGTATAACAATGAGAGTATTGGAGGAAAATCTATGAAAGAGCTCTATCTGTTATCTGAAGATAAGAATTTAATCGCTATTGCCAATGTGGCTGATCATCAGGTTGCAGGTTTCCTGGACGAGAACATCGGTTACTGTGAGCTAGCTGGTGAAGTTGTTGAACCAATCTATTGTTATCGAGCTGTTAATGGTGAAATTCGGCTGAAGGATGATTGGCAGCAGATTAAAGAATCAGTAACTGAGATTGATATTTCCGTCAGCAATGCTGATTAGAACGATTATAAATTAAGATTTTGCGCGAGTTTTAACCGTTACTACTAATTGCTAATCACATAATGTATCAAAAGGTGGTGTGCTAAGCTCGATTTGCACTTTCATAGAAGCTTAGAGCAGCGATGAAAAACAATAACAATACCTCCAACCCAGCCACCAGCACATTCGAGCGAGTGTTCTACCGCTATATCGCTTGGTTTCCAATCCTGGTGTTACCAGCGTTGGTGTGGGAAATGATGTCCAGTGGCCAGCAAGGAATGGGCATTATCATTGCCTTGATGCACGCGGTGTTGGTATTTCGCTTTGTACAGGTGGTGGATGTCGCCAGCTGGTTTGGCAAAAAAACGAATAAAGAATAGATTTGAGCGGGGGCTAAGTGCCCCCGCTTTTTTATGTCTGCGTCAGTGCCCTTTCAATGCTTGACGCAGACACGACGCGTTCTTTTAACGCTCAGCCACTGCTACTTTGGCCCGACCTGCTGCAGCACGCACTTGGTTTGGTGCGGTGCCGCCAATATGGTCGCGGGCAGCAACCGAGCCTTCCAGCGTTAATACCTCAAACACATCGTCGCTGATTTGCGCAGAGAACTGCTGTAGTTCTTGCAGCGTCATATCGCTTAAGTCCTTGCCGCTTTCAATACCATAGGCCACGGCCTTGCCGACAATTTCATGGGCGTCGCGGAAGGGAATGCCTTTGCGCACAACGTAGTCGGCCAGATCGGTGGCGGTAGAAAAGCCGCGCTTGGCCGCTTCATACATGCTGTCTTTTTTCGCTTGCAGGTGCGGTGCCATATCGGCAAACGCGCGCAAACTGTCCCGCAGGGTATCGACGGTGTCGAACAGTGGCTCTTTATCTTCTTGGTTGTCTTTGTTGTAGGCCAGGGGCTGGGATTTCATCAGCGTTAACAAAGAAATCATATGGCCGTATACGCGGCCGGTTTTGCCGCGCACCAGCTCGGGCACGTCCGGGTTTTTCTTTTGCGGCATAATGGATGAGCCGGTGCAAAAGCGATCTGGCAAATCAATAAACTGAAACTGCGCCGACGCCCACAACACCAACTCTTCGGAGAAGCGCGACATATGCATCATGATCATGGCCGCAACGCTGGTAAATTCAATGGCAAAATCACGGTCGGAGACGGAATCCAGGCTGTTTTCCGTCGGCCGCTCAAAGCCTAAAAGCTCGGCTGTGTAATGGCGATCAATGGGGTAGGTGGTGCCGGCCAGCGCTGCTGCGCCTAAAGGCAAGATATTAATACGTTTACGACAATCCATCAGCCGGCTGTAGTCGCGCTGTAGCATTTCGTTCCAGGCCAATAGATGATGGCCAAAGGTTACTGGCTGCGCCGTTTGCAGGTGGGTGAAGCCTGGCATAATGGTGTCAGCTTCTTGCTCGGCCAATTCAATCAGGCCTTGCTGCAAACGCGTTAGCTCTGACGCGATTACGTCAATTTCATCACGCAAGTAGAGGCGAATGTCGGTCGCGACCTGGTCGTTGCGCGAGCGGCCGGTGTGCAGCTTTTTGCCAGTAATGCCGATTTTCTGCGTCAGTGCTGCTTCGATGTTCATATGCACATCTTCCAGCTCGACCGACCAGTTAAAGTCGCCTCGCTCAATTTCAATGCGCACTTCTTCTAGGCCGCGAATAATGTCGTCGCGCTCGGTTTCGCTTAATACGCCGACTTTGCACAGCATCTTGGCGTGGGCAATGGAGCCTTGAATGTCTTGGCGGTACATGCGCTGATCAAAGCTGACGGAAGCGGTGTAGCGGGCGACAAAAGCATCGGTCGGTTCGGAAAAACGGCCACCCCAGGAGGCATTGGTTTGATCAGTCATGGCGCACCTTTTTAATAATGTCGGTTAATTGCGTCGTATTGGCGTCGTTTGGATTTGCGTCTTAGCAACGTCGGCATTCAATTGCGGTGGCCGAGTATAGCGGCAGACAGGTGGCCAACCAAATGATGCTGTTGCCGCTGTCCATGATGTTAATTACGCGATAGGCCTCGCAAATAAGGCGAGTGGTGAGTCAATTGGCGCGCCGGGCCTTGCAGGGCCGCGCTTCTGTGGCAACACTGAAAGCTGTTATTGCCTTTAAGAGTTTCGTCGTGAAGTCATCTGCTGCTGTTGATGAAAACAGTCCGTCGCAAGCCGAACTGGATGCGTTTTTCCTGCCTGACTTGTGCAATACCCGGGCGGTGATCCTGTTGCTGGGGGTGACGGAGGCCTTGGTATTGGCGTTGACCCTGGTGGAAACCGGGCTCGAGCAGTTTTCTATTCAACGCTTTTCATTGGTGTCGTTTTTTGCTTTGTGGGTCGCCCTGTTGTCGGTGGCTTTTGTGTGTCAGTTACGACGCTTTTTGACCCGTTGCAGTGTTGCTGTGGCCAGCGCCGCTGCCCTGGCGGCCACTCAATTGGTGACTTTGTTGGTCAGCCTCGCCAGTGAATGGCTTTGGCCTCTTAATCAGGGTCCAACCGATTGGTTCTGGGTCGCCCGCAATCAGCTGATTGCCGCCATTTTTGCTGCCATGGCACTGCGCTATTTTTACGTGCAAAGCCAATGGCGTCAGCAAGCCCAAGCTGAGTTACGTTCTCGCTTGGCGGTGTTGCAGGCCAATATCCGGCCACATTTCTTTTTTAATACCCTTAATACCGTGGCGTCACTGATTGTGGTCGACCCGGATAAAGCCGAGCAAATGCTGGTCGACCTGGCACGTTTATTCCGCGCCGTATTAAAAGCCGATGACCGCTTGGTGCCTTTGGCCACTGAGCTGCAGCTGGGTCGAGGGTATCTCGATATTGAGCAGGTGCGCCTCGGTGAGCGGCTTAAGCTCTATTGGCCAGATTTGAGTGAGCTGCCGGATATCGCTGTGCCACAATTGTTGCTGCAGCCATTGCTGGAAAACGCCGTCTATCATGGTGTGCAACCACGCCGCCAAGGCGGTGAAATTCGTGTGACTGTGCTTAGCCGCACAGACAGTTGTCGCATAGTGATTGACAATAGCTGCCCAGAAAAGCCCGTCGCTAGCACTGGCAATCGCATGGCGCAAAGCAATATTCGCGCGCGTTTGCAGGCGGTGTACGACGGTGAGGCGCAACTGCACACCGAGCATCTGGGCAGCCACTATCGCACCACGCTGATATTACCGAGGAAGGCAAAATGACATACCGTGTCATGCTGGTAGACGACGAGCCCCTGGCCAGGGAGCGCCTGAAGCGTCTGCTGTTAGAACATGACAATTTTGAATGGGTGGCAGAAGCCGGCGACGGCGCCTCCACCGTCGAGTGGCTGCGCGATAACCCCGTTGATCTGGTGCTGCTCGATATTCAAATGCCTGAGCTGGATGGTTTGCAAACCGCCGAGCGGCTGCAGCAGCTGCCGAACCCACCGCTGGTGGTCTTTTGCACCGCTTATGAAGAGCACGCGCTAAAAGCGTTTTCGGTGCAAGCCCTCGATTACCTGCTGAAACCGGTTGGCAAAGAAAACCTGACCCGAGCCTTGCAGCGTGCCAGTCAGTGGTTGCAGCAGCATCCTGAGCGCGTCGTCGGCAATAGCGGTGCACGCAGTCACCTTAGTGCTCGTACTCACGCCGGGCTGCAATTGATTCCAGTGGAAGAGGTGTTGTTTTTTACTGCCGATCATAAGTACGTCAGTGTTTTTCACGAAGGCGGCGAAACTCTGATCGACGATTCGCTGCGCCAGCTAGAAGACGAATTTGGCGAGCGCTTTTTGCGCATTCATCGCAGCACCCTGGTGGCGCGTTCACGCATTGAGCGGCTAGAGGCACAAAGCGGCGGTGGCCAATGTTTGTATCTGCGCGGCTACGCTCAAGGTATTCCAGTGAGTCGCCGCCATGTCCCTATGGTGCGTCGGGCGATGCGTGAACTTTGACCTTGGCCTTTAGTACTGCCATCGGCACAAGCAAAAACCCCGCCTAACATCTGTTCGACCGATTGCAACACTGAGTTGCACGGCCGGCGTGCGCTTTTGTCACAGCACTGCCACGTGGCTCTGTGATACCTTGTGCTGGCTGGCCGTATTGCCATTTCTGCACACTTCTATACAGGTAGCGACGGCGGCGCTTTTGGCATACTTTGCCCGCTCAGTCAGAAAGCTGTGAATAACCTCTACGGGATTGTGGGTTATTCAGAACTTTCTCACTTTGGAGGCATTATGGAGACGCTTGATGCGTTAATGCTGGCTCGGGCGCAATTTGGCGCCAATATTACTTTCCACATTCTTTTTCCTACCATCACCATTGCCCTCGGTTGGGTGCTGCTGTTTTTCAAATGGCGCTTTAATCGCACCGCTGACGATCAGTGGATGGCGGCCTACCAGTTTTTTGTCAAAGTCTTTGCGCTGTGCTTCGCCCTGGGTGTGGTGTCGGGCATTACCATGTCATTCCAATTTGGCACCAATTGGCCCGGTTTTATGGAAACCGTTGGCAATATCGCTGGCCCCTTGCTGGCCTATGAAATTCTTACCGCGTTTTTTATGGAGGCGGTGTTTCTTGGCATTATGCTGTTTGGCGTTAACCGGGTGTCGAATCGGGTGCATACCACGGCGACATTGTTGGTGGCGATAGGCACAACGCTATCGGCGTTCTGGATTCTGGTACTCAACAGTTGGATGCACACGCCCGCTGGCTTTGAAATGCGCGATGGTGTTGCCCACGCGACGGACTGGTGGGCCATTATCTTTAACCCCTCCATGCCTTATCGCTTGTCTCATATGCTACTGGCGTCTGGCTTAACGGCGGCGTTCTTGGTGGCTGGCCTGAGCGCCTATCGCTGGCTACGTGGTGATCGCTCTGGGGGGGTGCAAGCGGGGTTAAAAACCGGCATTTATTTGGCCGCAGGCTTGATTCCGCTGCAAATATTCATGGGCGATTTGCACGGCCTCAATACCCTGGAACATCAGCCACAAAAAGTGGCAGCCATGGAGGGCTTATGGCAAACGGAGCAAGGTGCTGGCCTGCGTCTATTTGCCATTCCCGACGCCGAGCAGCAGACCAATCACTACGAAATTAAGATCCCTAAGCTGGCCAGTTTAATTCTGACCCATGATTGGGACGGCGAGTTAAAAGGATTTGATGCCTTTGAGCACCATCCGCCTATGGCGCCACTGTTTTTCTCTTTTCGCATTATGGTGGGCGTTGGCATGTTAATGCTGCTGCTGTCTTGGCTCGGTGCCTGGCAACTGCAACGTCAGGGTGAGCCCAAGCCCTGGTTGGCCAAGGCCTTGGTCGCCACGACCTTTGCCGGCTGGGTGGCCACCGTGGCGGGCTGGTATACCACCGAAATTGGTCGCCAGCCGTGGCTGGTGCAAGACGTGCTACTGACGGCGGATGCCGCCTCCGACGTGGCAGCGGGGATGATTGCCACCACCTTAACCGGCTATTTAATTCTTTATGGCCTTTTGATCAGTGCTTTTATCGGTACCTTGTTTTACCTGGCACGCAGGGCTGGGCATTTACCTGAGCCTAGTGCCAATGAAGCCAAGCCGTTAGCCGTGGCCTTTCAACAGGAGGGTGTGTAATGGACGTATTAGCGACCGAAGGCCACTGGCTGGCCGTTGCCTTTGCAGCCTTGATGGGGCTGTCGATTTTGCTGTACGTGATTCTCGACGGCTACGACTTGGGCGTTGGCATGCTGATGGCAGCAGCCGATGATGAGCAGAAAGATCGCATGATTGCTTCTATCGGGCCGTTTTGGGATGCCAATGAAACCTGGCTGGTGCTCAGTGTTGGCCTGCTGCTGGTGGCGTTTCCAGCGGCTCATGGGGTGATCTTATCTGAACTGTATTTGCCCGCCACCTTGATGCTGATGGCGCTGATTTTACGTGGCGTATCCTTTGATTTTCGTGCTAAGGCGCGTTCTCTGCACAAGCAGCGCTGGGATAAAACTTTTTTTGCAGGCTCTTTGCTGGCGGCTTTGTGTCAGGGCTATATGCTCGGGCTGTATATCATGGGCTTTGAGTCGTCGCTGTCGGCCAGCATCTTTGCCTTGTTGGTGGCCATCTCGCTGGCTGCGGGTTATTGCCTGATGGGGGCGTGCTGGCTGGTGATGAAAACCGAAGGCGAGCTGCAGCGTCGTGCGGTACGCTGGGCGCGACGTAGTTTATGGCTAACGGCAGTGGGGATTGCGACCATCTCTCTGGTTACTCCTTTGGTGAATGAGCGTATCTTTGCCAAGTGGTTTAGCCTGCCGGAAATCATTCTGTTGGCACCGATTCCGCTTCTGACGGCACTGCTAGTCTTGGCCCTGGATCGTTTGCTGGCGGGCATGCCCTACCATCGCGATCGCTTCTATCGCTGGCCCTTCTGGTTGGCTGCGGCCATGTTTGGCTTGTGTTTTCAGGGCCTGGCCTACAGCTTTTACCCCTATGTGGTGCCCGAGCAAATGACCATTTATGGCGCCGCTGCCAGCCCTGAGTCGCTGTGGATTATCTTTGTCGGCGCCTTGCTGGTGCTGCCATGTATCATTGGCTACACCATTTTTGCCTACCGTGTGTTTAGCGGCAAAGCCCAGCAGCTGACCTACTACTGACAGCGATCATTTCGGTTGCGGCGATGGCGCTGGTATCATCAGCGCCATTGTTCTGGTGGCGCTGCTGCCGCCGTTGGCCCGACTGAAAGGATCGTTATGACTGCTGTGACCCATCTGCGTATCGCCACTCGCAAGAGCCCGCTCGCCATGTGGCAGGCCGAGCATATTCAGGCCCGTCTGCAGGCGCTGTATCCCGACCTGACGATTGAACTGGTTACCTTTACCACCCAGGGCGACAAAATTCTTGATACCCCGCTGGCCAAAATTGGCGGCAAGGGTTTATTCGTAAAAGAGCTGGAAAACGCCATGTTAGCTGGCGAAGCGGACATTGCAGTGCACTCGATGAAAGACGTGCCGATGGAGTTTCCTGAAGGCTTGGAGCTGGGCATTATCTGTGAGCGCGAAAGTCCACTCGATGCCTTTGTGTCTAATCGCTATGCCAGCCTGGAAGAGCTGCCCCAGGGCGCAGTATTGGGCACATCAAGCTTACGCCGCCAGTGTCAGGCTCAACAGGCGCGGCCCGATCTTGAAGTCAAAACCCTGCGTGGCAATGTGCAAACCCGGTTAAGCAAACTCGATGCGGGTGAATACGATGCCATCATCCTGGCAGCGTCGGGTTTGATTCGATTAGAAATGCAGAACCGCATCGCCAGTTACATCAGCGCTGAGCAGTCGTTGCCGGCTGGCGGTCAGGGCGCATTAGGCATTGAATGGCGCAGCCAGGACAGCGCCATTCATGAGCTGTTAAAACCTTTGCACCATCAACCAACGGCGGCTTGTGTACTGGCTGAGCGAGCACTGAACCGCCGTCTGCAGGGTGGCTGTCAGGTCCCTATCGCAGCGTATGCCACCCTAGATGGTGAGCAACTGCATTTGCGCGGTTTGGTCGGCAGTATTGATGGCACTCGTATGCTGCGCAGCGAGCAACAAGGCGCTGCCAGCGACTGCGAAGCGATCGGTATTCGCGTCGCCGAGCACCTGTTAGAGCAAGGGGCTGGCGATATCCTGGCCGACGTTTATGGTCATAAGGTCGACTGATGCAGGTACTGGTCACCCGTCCTGAAGGCCAGCAGCATGAGCTGATGCAAGGGCTGGCTAAGTTGGGCGTTGAGGCCACTCATCGGCCACTCATCCGTATCGAGGCGCTGGCGTCTAACGCAGCTCTCAGGCAGAGTATGATCGACCTGGATCACTATCAGGCGGTGATTGCCATCAGCCGTAACGCCGCTGAACACGGCTTACGCTGGTTGGACGAGTTTTGGCCCCAAGCGCCAGTAGGAATCGACTGGTATGCCGTTGGCCCGACCACCGCTGAAGTCTTGCAAGCAGCCGGCTTGCGTGTGCGCATGCCACTGCAGCAGTTTGATAGTGACGGCCTGCTGGCGTTGCCAAGTTTGGCCGCTGCCCGCATGGCTGGTACCAAAGTATTGATTTGGCGCGGTGTAGGCGGCCGTGAAACTCTGGCCTCGGTATTAAAGGAAAGAGGGGCACAGGTTGATTACGCCGAGCTGTATCAGCGCCAGGTGGTGGACGTTAACGACTGGCCGCAGCGACTGGCACAAAAACCCCTGCTGCTGTTGAGCAGCAGTCAGGCACTGGATATTGTGTACCAGCAGGTGCCTGATTTGGCCCAGCGCATCCGTGCGTTAGTGGTGCCCAGTCAACGCGCGGCTGAGCAGGCACAAGCACTGGGTATTCCCGTGATACAGGCCGCCAGTGCCCGTGATCAGGATATGCTGACCTGTGTCAGCCAATGTTTGCATAGAGATTAATTCGCTGCTGACGACGGCAGCCAGACAAGGAAACCAACGGTGAGCGAACGCACCCCTTCATCTGATCCGCAGCCGTCCGAGCAACAGGACGCAGCCAAACCACAACCGCCGCAAACACCTGACGTGGTGGCGGAGGGCAATGAGCCTAGCGAGGCTGGCACTAAGGCGGAAGCTGACACTAAGCCCAGCGCCAGCAAAGCGGCAACTGCGGCTGCAGATAAGCCAGGCGCAGAGAAGCCGAGTACAAATCCAAGCAATGACAAACCAAGCAACAATAGCTCGGCAGAAAAAGCCCAGCGCACAGGGCCGCATCCGTTATCTTGGATCAATTTGGTGCTGATGCTGGGCTTGTTTGCTGTGGCCGGCTACGGTGCTTGGTTGGGCTGGCAGCAGCAACAGCAAACAACGTCTGAGCTGGCAGTACTTAAAGATCGTTTGCAGCAAGCACAGCAGCAGTCCGGAGCGATACAGCAGCAAGAGCAACAGCTAAAACAGCAAACTGGACAACTGCTGGCAGATATCAGCCGTTTGAGTCAGCAAATCGATAGCAACAGCGATCGTTTGGCCAAGTTGCCGGGTGCTGAGCGCCAGGACTGGCTGCTGGCCGAAGCCGAGTATTTGTTGCGTTTGGCCAATCAAAGGCTGCAGCTGGAGCGTGATTGGAGCGGTGCTTTAAGCATGCTGCAAGCGGCAGATAATGTGCTGTTGGAAAGTCGCAATCCTCGTTTGAATCCCGTGCGCCAAACCCTGGCAAATGAGATTCAAACACTACGAGCAGTGCCCGCTTTAGATAGTGTCGGTGCTGTTTATCGACTGCAAAGCCTGCAACAGTCGCTGCAAGACTTGCCCTGGCTGCCAGAAAAACTGAAGCGTCCACAGGCACAAGCGGTGGAGACCGAGGGTGAAGAACCACAGGCCTGGTACTGGCAACTGTGGAATAACATGAGCAATGCGCTCAGTACTATGGTGCGCTTGCGTGAGCGCGATGTCGCCATGGAAGCACCACTAACGCCCGATCAGTTTTATTATCTACAGCAAAATATGCATTTGATGCTGGAGCAGGCTCAGGTTGCATTGATGCGCCAAGAGCCAGCCTTGTACCAGCACAGTCTGCAGCGTGTGCAACAGTGGTTAGATCAGTACCTGATGGCTGAAGATGATCGCTCGCGTGCGGTGCGCAGTACATTAAAAGAGCTGCAACAATGGCAGGTCGCCCCGGATGCTCCCGATATTTCAGCGTCATTGCTGCAATTGCAGCAACTGGTTGAGCAGCAACGTCGCGGTAGCGTCACTCCGCGTCAACCTGAGCCTGTGGTACAGGAGCCTGCGGCATGAAAACCTGGCTTATCTTTCTGTTGCTGACCCTGGCCGCAGGTCTGGTGGCGGGCAGCTGGGTCAACCTGGATTCAGGTTATGTGTTGATCAGCTGGCATACCTATACCGTCGAAACCACCGTGTGGGCCTTTTGCTTGCTGGTGTTGGTCGCCATGGCGGTGCTGTACGTGTTGGCCCGATTGAGCTTGGTGATGTTGGGTAACGACTTTCGCTTTAACGAATGGCGCCGTCAGCGCAAGTTGCAGCGCGCCCGGCGCATGACCACGCGAGGTTTGCTAAATCTGGCGCAGGGGCAGTGGCGAACAGCGGAACGCCAACTATCGACGGTGGCCAAAGATGCCGATACCCCGTTGATTAACTATCTCGCCGCCGCACGTGCTGCCTACGAGCAAGGCAAACACGATACGACCGATGAATTGCTTAACGCCGCTAGCCAAAGCACTAAAGGCTCGGAGCTGGCGGTGGGTATCTCCCATGTGCAATTGCTGCAATCACGTGGCCAACTGGAACAAGCACTGGCGGTATTGTTAAAGCTGCGCAGCCAGCACCCTAAGCACGCCTATGTGCTCAAGCTGCTGGTTAAAACCTATCAGGAGTTAGAGGATTGGGTGGCGCTAAATGAGCTGCTGCCGGTATTGCGTAAGGCCACCAAGATCCCGTCGGAAGAACTCAAGGCACTGGAAGAAAAAGTGCAGTTGCAACTGTTGCAACGGGCGGCGAAGGGTCATCACGAGGATATCGCTGCTGAGCTGAAAAAGGTCTACCACGACATGCCGCGTCATTGTCGCTACAGCTATAAAATCGTGCTGCAGTATGTGCAGCTGCTGGCAGATCAGGGCAAGGATATTCTGGCTGAAGTAGAGCTGCGCAATGCCTTAAAGAACGTCTGGCATGACGATTTGATCGACTGGTATGGCAGGTTAAAAGGCGAAGACACCAAAAAGCAGCGCTTGTTTGCTGAAGGCTGTTTAAAGGAGCGCCCCAATGACCCTGTGTTGTTGCTGACCTTGGCGCGACTGGCGTTGCGTCAGAACGATTTGGAAAAAGCCCGCGAGTATTTGCAAACCGGCCTGCGTATTAAAGGCATGCCTGAACTGCACGCCCAGCTGGCTGAAGTGCTGCTGCTGGATGGTGATCAGAGCTCTGCTTGTAAACACTTCCAACTGGCGTTGCGCTAAACGCCCATTGCCCCTGCAATGCAGGGGCTGTTTGCTGCCTGTTCAGGCACAACACTTTTTTTGCCGTCATGTGTTCCAACCCTGAGAACTGGGTCGCGGTGGCGATGGCCATAGGGTGTTTCTATAGTGGGGTTTCCACCTGTTAGGAGGGACGGAACCCATGACTTATTTAATGCCTAATTACCTCAAACAAAGGTGTCTAGCTGGCGCTGTAGTATTGCTGTCTCAGCTAATGTTGTCGGGCTGTATGTCGGCCGACAGTGACTCAAATTCACAGCCCACGGACACCCCCACAGTGCCGCCGACAGACACAGTGGAGTCGTCATCATGGCCGCAGTTTCCCCCGGGTCTAAGCTGGCAATGGCAGCTAAGTGGCAGCGTTAATACCGGTTACCCAGTTGATGTGTACGACCTCGATTTATTCGACACTCCCGCCGCCACCATTGCCGATTTAAAAGCTGCTGGTCGTAAAGTGGTATGTTATTTCTCTGCCGGTTCGTGGGAAGAATGGCGCGACGATGCCGATCAATTCCCGCCGTCGGTACTGGGCAATACGTTGGATGGCTGGGAAGATGAAAAGTGGCTCGACATTCGCTCGCCGCAGGTATTAACCATCATGAAAAGCCGGCTCGATTTGGCCGCCACTAAAGGCTGTGATGCGGTCGAGCCGGATAATGTCGATGGTTATAGCAATAATAACGGCCTCGGTTTAAGTGCTGCCGATCAGCTCAGTTACAACCAGGCCATTGCTAGCGCTGCCCATGAGCGCCAGCTGGCCGTGGGGCTGAAAAACGATTTGGATCAAGTGGCAGCCTTGCAACCTTGGTTTGACTTTGCCGTCAACGAGCAGTGCCATGAATATCAAGAATGTGACGTGCTGAAGGCCTTTAGTGATAACAATAAGGCGGTATTCAGTGCGGAATACGACGAAGCTTATCTCTCAGATGCCAATGCGCGTAAAGCGGTGTGTGATCTCAGTGCACAATTGGCGATCAGCACACTATTTTTGCCTTGGGATCTTGATGATAGTTTTCGCATTGCTTGTGAATAACTTTATCGAGCTACTGCGACTAAGCCGGAGTAGATAGATAATCGAGACTGCGCTGATAAAACTCGCCACTGGCTAGCTGGCGGCTACAACACCAAGCCAGTCCGGCGAGGCCATGATAGATCTGATATTGGTTGATCATGTTGCGCAGCTGCTCACTGCTGTGCAGCCAATCCACAGCGCCATAACCTTGCAGCAAATTGTCTAGCTGCGTCTCGGATAAATCCGAGGGTGGCGACAGAAACTTAAAAAAGTCCATGCTAGGGTGGCCTCCACGCATAGCTTCAAAATCGATAATGGCGTTATAGCGATTTTGCTCGAATAAAATATTTCCGGCACGTAAATCGAAGTGCACCGCACTGGCTTGGTGACTATCTGGCAGATGTTGCAAAGCAGATATAAACCGATCAGCGGCCTGATGTGCGAGGTCTCGCTGTGGCCCTTCAATGGTCGCAATGTAGCGCTCAACATTGGCTTTTAGAAGTCTGTGCCAGCTGTAACAACCGTCAAAGTCGTCGGCACAAACCTTATGAAGCTGACGCATATCCTGCCCTAAGGCCTGCAGCTGATCACTCGATGCCTCAGAAAAATTAGATAGTGGCATGCCCGGCAGCGAGGCCATCAGGATGTAACCTTGCTCTTTGTGCTGAGCAAAGCCATATACATGAGGTACAAAAGACAAATGCGCGAGTTTTTTCAGCCAATAATATTCACGCTGTGCCTTGGCAAAAGTAAAAGGACGTTTTAATACATAGTGTTTATCGCCCGAGCGAAAGCGAATGACCTCGGAGGCAAACGACTCGCCAATAGGTAACAATTCATCGACGGTTAGCTGAAAAAGGTGATGAGCGAGATCGATAAGTTGGCGCTGAAAGTCCTGCATGCTTTCTTCCTTATTGGGGCTGTCCATATTATCACGCAAGAAATTCTGTCGCTCTGTTGGATGGCATTAACACGGTTTGCTCATCTAATCAGCCAGCTTTTTGAAATGAACAACTTCAATGCCCTCGGGTATCAGGCTTTGACTGACGATTGAAAACCCCTGCTGTAAATACAGGTTTACGGAAGGCTTATTGGCACAGGCGGTCGACACGGTCGCGCATTCCCAATGTAAGTTGGTCAATACATAATTCAATAACTGAGTGGCAACTCCTCGACGAAAAGCCCTAGGCGATACCACTAGGCTACAAATATCTAGGGCACCGAATTATTTAGAGGTGCCCTTAGGAAATATAGGGATCATGGTGCTAAATTAATTTGATCAAGGATGGCTCAGACATAAATTAATTACGAGTTAGAAGAATTCGGCCAACGCAAACCTGCGGCCGTGGCGGACAACATGATGACATAGGATAGCTGCAGCGTCAGAAAAACACCGATAGGGTGATTAGGAACACCGCGCCACATCAGCCAAATTAAATAACACAGAGTGATAGCATTAGCGGTTAAGCCACCCCACAATGCCCAGTGTTTGGCCTGCCATAAAGGCTTAAACAGCAGGAAATTAATCACCGCGGTGGCAGCAAGCATTAGGCCGGGCAATGCCAATAAGGCGCTGCGCCAAATATCAGTGCTATCGACCAGCTGCAACCATATAGCAGCAAAATGACCATAGGCACCGAGCGTGAGCAATACGGTTAACAGCCCACCTGTGGTGGCTGATATTGGATACAGTGAATTATGGGCATTAATAGCCAATATCTCGTCCTCCACTAACGGTCAAGCCACTTTCGTAGGCAAATACCACCGCCTGAGCGCGATCGCGAAGGCCCAACTTTGCTAACACACTGGAGACATGTGTCTTTACTGTGGCTGCGCCAATAAATAACTGCTGGGCAATTTCGGCATTGCTGTGTCCTTCAGCAATGGCCAGTAATACTTGTCTTTCTCGCGTTGTCAGCCGCTCAAGGCGCTGGGCCAGCAGCAACTGATGTTCGTTGTTTTGGCTGTGATCGGTTTGGGTAAACTGGCCAATTAAACGCCGGGTAATACTGGGGGATAACATGGCACCGCCGTCGGCGACGGTTCGCACCGCATCGACCAGAGACTCTGGTGGAATATCCTTTAACACAAAACCACTGGCGCCCGCTTGCAGGGCATTAAAAACATATTCGTCTGGATCAAAGGTGGTGAGAATAATCACTCGGCATGAATACTCTGCTAGCGCCAATAGCTTGGCCGTGGCCTGCAAGCCATCCATGTTTGGCATGCGAATATCCATTAACACAATATCGGGCTTATGTTGCTGTGCCAATTGCACCGCTTCGATGCCGTCGCCGGCTTCGGCAACTACCTCGATATCGGCTTCGTTTTGCAGTACTAAGGCAAAACCTCGGCGCACCAAGGCCTGATCATCCACCACCATTACTCGCAGCATCATTGACTCCCTGGTGTTATCGGTAAAGTGGCACGAACTTCAAAGCCACCCTTTATGTTGGGCCCGGCGCTGAGCTGCCCGCCTAACGCGCTCGCCCGTTCTTGCATGCCTTGAATGCCTAGGCCAGTCGTTTGGGCTGGGTTTAGCGGGACTGGCTCATCAAGAGCGTGGTTAAGGACCTGAATGTCTAAATGTCCGGCGGTTATGTTCACACAAACATCGACCTGTGCTTGGCTGCCCACATGTTTGACGATATTGGTGAGCGATTCCTGCACGATGCGATAAGCGGCTAAGGCGACATTAGCCGATAGCGGCTGATTGAGCAGCTTCGCATCGGCCTGGTAATTGAGCTGCGCGACAACACCGCGCACCTGCTCGATTAACGCGCTTAAATCATCCAGGCCTGGTTGCGGTGAATGCTGTGCTTGTTCACTGGCCGGGCGCAACACACCGAGTAGCTGGCGCATTTCTTTTAGCGCTTGGCGCCCTGCCGCTTCGACGGCAGTCATGGCTTCACGCGCAGCGTCTGGGTTGGACTGAATCACAGTGCGGGCCGCTCCGGCTTGTACTGTCATCATGCTGAGCTGATGGGCCACCACATCGTGCATTTCTCGTGCGATGCGGTTGCGCTCAGCTACGACGGCGCGCTCGGCATCGGCGTGGCGTTCGCGCTCTAAGGCGGCGGCTCGCTCTTCTAACAAACGCAAATATTCACCGCGAAAGCGCAGCCGGCGACCGCTGTACCACAAGGCCCAGCCGAGCATGGTCGCGACCGTGCCTGATACCGTGGGCCTTTGCAGCAAGCCCTGATCGATCAGCAAATACAGCAGAGCAGCCACAAAGGCCAGCCAGCTGGCGCGGTTATTCGCTTCGTAGCGACCTAAGGCAAACAGCGAAAACGCCAACGCCACCAGTCCTTCGGCGGGCAGGCCCAGCTCTAATACAACGGATGCCAGCACGACAACTATGTGCACCTGCCACGGATGACTACGCCGCCATAGCAAAGCGAAGCTGGCAATAAAGGCGCATTGAAAGGCTGCAATATCGGCAAACGATTGCAACGCCAGCACGCTGTGATTCTGGCGCGACCACAATAATAACGTCAGCAGCAGCGCGAGTAGGGCCAGCAGCAAATCGGCCACATGTGGCCAGCGAGCGAATGGTCCTCGCCAAGGTCGCCATTGGGTGACTTGGGAAGTATCAGATGAATGAAGAAGGGCGCTGAGCCAAGTTGGTTTCATAGCGTCATGCTATATCAGCCGTGCGTCGCCGTCATGAGCCTTAAGGTGGAGCATATCGCCTTGTTCTCCTCCTTTTGGCGGAGGACAATTTCCTGCCCTAGATGGATGTGCCTAGATGTGAAAAAAACGAGCATAAAGATCAACACGGGTTGGCAGCCATGTCAGCTCAATGCTGGTTTTTGGAGACATCTTATGACTGATGCTGTATTGCCACTCTCAACCTCTACGCCCTTGGCGGCAACACGCACTTTGGACTGGGCCGTGCGCGCCTGGTTTGTGTTGGCAGCCTTGGGCCACGCTCTATTTTTTATCTATATAGTGGCGGTGTTTTTTCCGCCGGTGGCTCAGTCGGGTCTTGAAGGTTTAAAGGACTTACATTTACCCGCCGGTTTTCGCCCGGGCGATAGCTTAGGAAACTTGGCGGCAGTTGCCCATGTATTGCTCGCTGCTGTTGTCATTGGCGGCGGCCCTGTGCAATTGATTCCGGCGATACGAAACAAGGCACCTAAGTTTCATCGCTGGTTAGGTCGCAGTTATTTAGTGGCGGCGGTGGTGAGTGCCGTGGGCGGACTGTATATGACCTGGACGCGTCATAGTATTGGCAACCTGTGGTCGCAAATTACCATTTCGATCGATGGCATCTTGATCTTGGCCTTTGCCGCTCTGGCACTGCGCCATGTTATGTTGGGGCAGCTTGCGGCCCATCGTCGCTGGGCGTTGCGCCTATTTATGGCGGCCAGTGCCGTGTGGTTTTTTCGCATCGCCTTGATGGGCTGGCTGGTATTAACCGGTGGAATGGGCATCGACTTTCAGAGTTTTACCGGCCCGTTTCTGGCAGTGTTGGGCTTGGCGCAATATCTGCTGCCGTTGGCCATGTTGCAATGGTACTTTTATTGCCAGCAAGCAAAGGTCACACGTGCTCAGCAGTGGGCTTTTATTGGCACTTTATTGCCGCTAACAGGATTTATGCTGCTGGGAATTGCGGTGGCGACACTAAAAATGTGGTGGCCTAGGATGTGATGGGTTCTGTAACGCGTGAGCGGTGGCGTTTACTCGTCATTGCTTGCATAGGCGCAGAGCACGATGTTAATACCGAGTTCTGCAGTTCTTTGCATTAAGTCCGCATCGAGCAGCAGACTCATATTGAGGCTGCCGGTACTGAACCATCCAATAAAGTAATCGACGCTTCCTCCTGATTGAACAAAGTCGTAAAAGAAGCTCTTGTGCGCAGATAGTTCCATATTCATTATCAGCAAAAAGTCTTCCAACAGGATTTGCTCAGCGTGAAGGCGATTGTCACTTAGTTCCTTCCGCCAAAGCGTGGCTGGATTGACGCCAGAAAGCTCTCTGCCATGCGCTGAGATACGTTTCTCGCCTATGTTTGCTTCATAGTAGGGAGCTAAAGAGAGGGCTTGGGTAATAGCTGAAGCGTGCATGCTGGGATGTGTTAGCTTCAGTGAAACACTATATTGATAATTGGCATTTGTTTTTCAGTGACTAAGTAAGCAGCTGGTGAGTGATGATGGTGATGGCTTCTTGGTAGACGTCTTCGCACCAATAGCCGAGTTCCACATGCATGTGCTCGTTCCATAGACATATATGTTTAGAATCTGGATCAAGTTGTATTGCGAATGATGTAGTCGAATCTTCATACACAGCAAATACATCTTCAGACTGGTGATGAATAGATCGATAGAACTTCAGCTTCTGAAATACAGTGGGGATCTGCAGCTGTATTTGATCAAACAAGTGGTTGCCATACCCTGTATAACGTAGTCGCATTTCGGCCAGAGTTTCACAAGCAAAACTCCAGTCCTCTCCGAGTAGCGTTACCATCACATACTCCAGTATCAAGTTTGCTTAAAGACCCGAACGAGAATAAACGATTACCTGTGTTTTTTCAGGTGCCAGGCGGCAAAGCATCGGCCCTCAGGTAGCCTCCACCTGCCAATCTGGCTATGCATTGAAGTCAGCAGCAAATCTGCTTGTGTTTGCCCAAGTTAGCGCTACTATACCGAGCGAAAATTGTCCTACGTGTTAGCGACCTGGCTCGCCACCATCTCTGCTTACCCGATAGCCCTCTATGTTCTGCTCTGACGGCTAGATACGCGATTCGCGGGTACAGCCTGTTACCTTTGTTGGTGATGTTATGACTCCGTCTGAAACCCTGTTAATGATGATGGCCCTGGTGGTCGGTAGCTCCTTCTTCTCGGTATCTGAAATTGCTTTGGCGGCGGCGCGCAAGCCACGCTTACAGCAGCTCAGTAGTAAGGGCGATGCACGTGCCACCCATGTTCTTCATCTACAGGAATCGCCTGGAAACTTCTTTACCGTGGTGCAAATCGGACTGAATGCTGTGGCTATTTTGGGCGGCATTATTGGCGAGTCGTTCTTCTCTCCTTATTTGGCGGTGCCGCTGTCATTAGTCCTACCAGAGCCTTGGCTTGGCATGACGGCATTTGCAGCGTCGGTGTTTTTGGTCACGGCTCTATTTATCTTGTTTGCCGATTTGATCCCTAAGCGCATTGCCATGATTGCACCAGAGCACATAGCAGTCACGGTAGCCAAGCCTATGCTGGTATTGATTACCGTATTTAAACCACTGGTGTGGTTCTTTAATGGCCTGGCCGACTTGTTTTTTCGCTTATTGCGCCTGCCAACCATGCGCGATAATGACGTCACATCAGGCGATATCATGGCGATGATGGATGCTGGAGCACAAGCGGGCGTGTTACAAGAGCATGAGCGTCACTTGCTGGAAAATGTGTTTGAGATGGAATCGCGTACGGTCACATCGGCGATGACGGCCCGTGAGAACTTGGTGTTTTTCCTGCATGATGAGCCACTGGAAAGCATTCAACAAAAGTTAATTGAGCATCCGCATTCACGCTTTTTGGTATGCAGGGAAGTGCTCGATAAGGTCATTGGTGGCGTGGATAGTCGCGACTTGCTGTTACAGCTACTCAAGGATCAGTCGCTAAATATTAATACGCGCGGACTGGTGCGACCACTTACCATGATTCCGGATACCCTTAATCTGTACGAAGTACTGGAACAGTTTAAATCCACCGGTTCAGACTTTGCTGTAGTAATGAACGAATATGCACTAGTGGTCGGTGTGGTCACTCTTAAAGATGTGATGAGTATAGTCATGGGGGAGCTGGTGGTTGGCGAAGAAGAGCAGATCGTCAAACGTGATCAAGATTCTTGGTTAATTGATGGTTTAACACCTTTACAGGACGTGATGCGGGTACTGGAGATTGAGTCATTCCCTGAAACTGAAAATTACGAGACGATTTCCGGATTTATGATGTTTATGCTGCGTAAGATCCCTAAGCGTACTGACTTTGTAATCTATGCGGGATTTAAGTTCGAAGTAGTGGATATAGAAGACTATAAAATTAATCAGTTGCTGGTATCGCGCTTACCTGCTGTCGAGCCTACAGAATAAAAATGCTCTGATTGAAGGCTTGTTAGCCATCTAATAAGCCTTCAATTATTTGTATTGGTTGCCACCAAAACATCGATATCAGATAGTTCATCATAGCCACTAGTTGCCACATTGCCATACAGTGTAACCGATTCAAACTTTCTCGCCTCTTGCAATCCATTAAGAACTAGCTTGGCTAACTGAGCCTGGCATGTTGGCATATTAACTACCACTACTAGGGTGTTTAAGTTTATACTTTCTCTGATATCTAATTCTTCTTACATGATGGTGCAACCCGCAATGATATTCTTCTATTTTATCGACCAGTTTATTTAGGCCAGGGTAAGAGGGAAAGAAAGCATCGTCAGATTTGGCTCTAAATATCACGTATCCTTTAAAAATATCCTTATCGAGAAACACTATTCTATAGTCTGGTGAACGCCGACACTCTTTCTCAATATGAGATATCTTGTACATGGGTACATCAATAACATCTTCATTGCCTTCAATCTTAATAGATTGATCGCACAAATATATGTTTTTGTATTTTGTTAGTTCCTGAAAAAGATAATATGCTGAATATATCCCATATAAACAAAGAGTATCCAGTAAATCATAGATAAAAATACTGTGACTATAAATGTAAATATTAATACATAGAAAAATAAAAAAATTGTCTAAATCTGTCGATATTTTCTCCATTACATAGTTACCCTTCATTTGTTCTTAGCTAAATTACAATGAGATGGAGTAGGTGTTTATAGCTATTAATTACTATTCGATGAAATGTAATCATAAATTACCAATTTGGTCAAACATTAGTCCATGGCTAATCAAGTTCTAGACAGAGATAGCATCGATTACTTAAGCCAGGCTAATAAATATTAAGGTTGTCATTATGTCTGTTACACTTGTCTCTCCCCAAAAGTGGGGAGTAATTTGACCTTGGAGATTTTTGTGATTCAGACTGTTAAAAAAGCTGTGCTGGCAACCACGCTAGCATTGGCATCCATATACGCCTATGCAGAGGACTATGCTGCTGCTATTGAACCTATGACCACGACTCAGTGGGGGCAGGGCTCACCCTACAACCAAGGTACTCCACTACTGCAAGGCCAGCAAACCTACCCTGGCTGTGCTGCTATCGCTGTGGCACAAATCCTCAAATTTCACGAATATCCTAGTGTCGGACGTGGTGAGGTTAACTATTGGTGGGATCTGGGTGGAAAGGAGCTGAGTGTCGATTTTTCAAGCTACCAGATCGACTTTGGCAATATGCCAGATTCGCTTTATCGAGCCAGCCGTGAACAACGAGAGAACTTAACCGACTTTATTTATCGAATCGGTGTTGGTTTAAACGCAGAATTTGGTATTAAGGAAGGTACAGAAGCATCGGGTAAGCTGATTGAAAACCTGTTTCGTTATCATCTGAACTATGGCAAGTCTCGTCGCAGTATGAAAACCGTGACTAAGCAGGCGGGTGACTGGGTTATGTATGACGATGATGAGTGGCTGTTATTGGTAAAGGAAGAGCTAAACGAAGGTCGTCCTGTGCTTTACATGGCACAAAGTCAAGATGGTACAGGCCACGTGTTTGTTATTGATGGGTATAACCAAGAGGATAAGGTACATGTCAACTGGGGCTGGGCTGGAAAGTACAATGGTTATTATCGTCTTAGCGAGATGAATCCAGATCCAAACTACCCGGATGAAAAATGGATCGAAAACCCAACCATGTTTATTGGTTTAGAACCCAAAGAAGTGCTGAGCAAGCCGAAAAAAGATCAACAATCAGGTTCGGTAGCCGAAGGCGAGTGGCTATTTTATGGTCCATACGTTAACCAAATCGGCGAACTCAAGGTAGTAATGCAGGGTGATGGTGATGCTGATTTATATGTCCAGCGAGGCAGTCAACCAGATGAAGATAACCATCAATGCCGTCCTTATGAGCAGGGCAGTGAAGAAACTTGCCAGCTTAGCGGTAAGGGTGATTACTATATCGGCGTGCATGGCTATGCTGAAAAATCAAACTTCAAGCTAAGTATTAGCTATCAATAATGGTGGGTCGGCATAAGCAGTGAGCTTATGCCGACTAATGGTGTTATTAGGTACCAGCAAAGCCGCGAAAATAAATATCCAGTAACGAACTTTATAAATCCTAAATTGATAACTTAGATTTTAGTTAAGTTTCATCATTTTCTGGCTGTTCAATAAGGTGGATCGTGCCTTGGTAGCATGGTGAAAATGATATTTAGCAGAATGGCAGAGCCATTAAAAATAGCTTGTCCCAGCCGTGACTCCTAGCAACTATAATCAGTAGCAGTTGATGTAGTTATATTTTCTTATAGAGTAAAACTATGAAGCTTCCGCTGGCCATTGCACTACTGCTTGCAAGTGAACTTTCTATAGCGCTATCCAAAGAGGATTGCACGCTAGTCACCATGACAGGCAACCCAAACTATGCCCCTGTCACATGGTCGCCTACTGCTGGTACCTTGGTAGGCAGTTATATAGCCTTCACCCAAGCGGTACTGGATGAGTTGGGGGTCGAGTCAGTGGCCGTTGAGCAAGGAAATTGGCGTCGAGCTCAGGAAGAGGTCAAACGCGGAAAGATCGATATGTTAATTGGCCCTTGGTTCAATAATGAAAGACAGCAGTGGCTGCTTTATGTTCAGCCTGAGATATCACTAGATCCCGCTGCGATATTTATGAATTCAGATAATCAGTTTGACTTCTCTAGTATGGAGGATTTGAAAGGACGGACTGGCGTTGTTCAAAGAGGAAATAGTTTCGGTGAGGAATTTGATGACTATGCGGGTAAAGAACTAAATATTGATGCAGTGTCATCGAGGGAACAAACACTTTCTCTAGTGGTATTGGGACGAGCTGACTATGCCATAGGTGGTTATTACTCGGGAATGTTGCTGGTTAATTCTATGGGATACTCCAGAAAGATCATAGCTGCAGATAAGTACCTGACTGAAGACAAGATGTATATTGCATTTTCCCGAAAGTCGCCTTGTAGAGTGTTTGCCAAAGACATGTCAGAGATTATCATTAGAATGAAACGAGATCGTATTTTGGAAGACTTAACTAAAGACTATATAAAGAAGTATAACGAGCAGTGACTTTTGAGTTTACCCATTGGTACTTGCCGTTTTATAAAAAACTTTGGTATTTTTTATTTTAGTAATGGCTTGTCACTCATGTCTGTTTTCTAAAAATATGAGCAAAAGCAGGTTTCTTAAGTTTCTCACCGATCATGCGATCTCGTACCTTGTCAACATCGATCAGTGTATTGTCTTTCTTAGTGCAGTAGTCGATGATATCCTTGGATTGAATAATAAAATCATCTCCATCCCGGAGAATTATGGCAATCGGTTCATAATCTGAATCGGCGATGGCTAAGCTTGTATCTCCATGGCTGTTGTTTGCGACTAGTAATCCACCTTGCTTTAGTAACTGCTTGCAGTATTGACTGATGAATCCTGAGTAAAATGAAAACATCATATCAAACTGACCCTCCTTCGGTTCATTGAAGGTAGAGAAGTCGTCCATATACCAATGTATTTTCGCGGGTTCATCGTAAGTTTTATGGTTGTTAATGTAGGCATGGGTGTTACTATCGTTAAAGAACTTTGGCATGCGTTTATCTTTATCGATGTAGGTCATCTCAGGTATAAATAAAGATGGAGTAATATGAACGAAGCTGCCAGGATAGATGGCCTTGTTGATACGGTATTTGTCCGCTAATTTTCTAAACAGCATGCGTCGTTCATCCTGCTTTTGAACGAAGAATTTATTGTATAGCGCTGGTGTCATTTCGAGACTCATTTGGGCATTCGTGTGTGTTAAATATCTGGCGGAAAATCCATACATGATGGGCTGTCGAATTGAAGTAGGCTCATTATGAGCCTACTTCATTGTGGTGATTTAAAAACCTAACACCTCACTCTCTAGCACCTGTGCCAGTTTTTCCTGGCGAATGAGGTCGGCGGCTTTTTCGATATCGGGTGCGAAGTAGCGATCTTTATCGTAAAACGACACCTTGCTGCGCAAAATGCTCTTGGCTTGCTCCAGCGGTTTGCTGGTTTTTAGCGGTGAGCGAAAGTCGATGCCTTGGGAAGCGGCCAGCCATTCTACGGCTAAAATACCCACCACATTTTCGAAGATGTCTTTTAATCGTCGACCAGCAAAGGTTGCCATAGATACATGGTCTTCCTGGTTGGCCGATGTTGGTAAAGAGTCAATTGAGGCTGGGTGTGCCAGGGTTTTATTTTCGCTGGCTAAGGCTGCGCCGGTAACCTGGGCAATCATAAAGCCCGAGTTTACACCACCGTTGTCGACCAAAAAGGGCGGTAAGCCACTGAGATTGGAATCAATCAACAGTGCCATGCGCCGCTCCGATAACGAGCCGATTTCGGCCAGGGCGATGGCCAACATATCGGCGGCCATGGCAACGGGTTCAGCATGGAAGTTACCGCCGGATAAAATATCGCCTTCATCGGTAAATACCAGTGGGTTATCCGACACGCCATTGGCTTCGGTGACCAGCACTTGTGATGCAAACCGAATTTGCTGCAAACACGCTCCCATAACCTGTGGCTGGCAGCGCAGTGAATAAGGGTCTTGCACTTTATCGCAGCCGCTGTGGCTGGCGCCAATTTCCGATTCTTGCAATAAATGCCGATAGGCACTGGCCATATCGCTTTGGGTTTGATGACCACGAATGGTATGAATACGTGCATCAAAGGGCACACGTGAGCCCATGGCGGCATCGACTGCCAAGGCACCCACTACCGTGGCGGCTTTTAAGGCATTTTCACAATGAAATAACCCCTGCAAAGCAAAGGCGGTACTGGCTTGGGTGCCGTTTAATAATGCTAGGCCTTCTTTCGGAGCCAACTGAATGGGCTCCATGCCAGCAATTTCCAGCGCTTGGCGAGCATTAATGCGTTCACCTTGGTAAATGGCTTCGCCTTCTCCCAATAACACTGCACTCATATGAGCCAGTGGCGCCAAGTCGCCGCTGGCACCAACCGATCCTTTTTGTGGAATGGCCGGGTACACTTCACGATTCACCAGCTGCATTAAGGCCTCAATAACACGCAGACGAATGCCTGAAAACCCGCGTGCCAGTGAGTTAATTTTAAGCACCATTAATAAGCGCACGGTGCTGTCTTGCATAAATTCACCGATGCCAGCGGCATGGGACAACACAATACTGCGCTGCAGAGTTTCTAATTCTTCGGGTTTAATCTTGGTATTGGCCAGCAAACCAAAGCCGGTATTAATGCCATACACAGTACGCTGCTCGGCGATAACGTCGGCAACGGTATTGGCGGCTTTTTCAATGCCAGCATGGCAAGCTGCATCCAGGCTTAACTTAACAGGCCGGCGGTTAACTTCGCGCAGCTGATCCAGGGTTAACGTGCCGGGGGTAATGGTTAATTCATACATGCAAATTACTCCGGCTGCTGGCCTGTTGTATTTGGGTTTAACATCGGTAAATCCAGCCCTTGCTGTTGCGCGCAGTCAATGGCGATCTCATAACCGGCATCGGCATGGCGCATCACACCGGTGGCTGGGTCATTCCACAATACTCGGCCAATGCGCTTAGCAGCATCATCGCTACCGTCACATACAATGACCACCCCAGAGTGCTGGCTAAAGCCCATGCCTACACCACCACCGTGGTGCAAGCTAACCCAAGTGGCGCCACCGGCGGTATTGAGGAGGGCATTTAATAACGGCCAATCGGAAACGGCGTCCGAACCATCTTGCATGCCTTCGGTTTCACGATTAGGTGAAGCCACCGAGCCGCTATCGAGGTGATCCCGGCCAATCACAACTGGCGCTTTTAATTCACCGCTTTTCACCATGTCATTGAAAGCCAGTGCCAAGCGCGCGCGATCTTTTAAACCGACCCAACAAATACGAGCCGGTAGCCCCTGGAACTGAATGCGCTCGCGGGCCATGTCCAGCCAATTGTGCAAATGAGGGTCGTCTGGAATCAGTTCTTTAACTTTGGCATCGGTTTTATAAATATCTTCTGGGTCGCCACTTAAGGCAGCCCAACGGAAGGGACCAATGCCCTGGCAGAATAAGGGGCGAATATAGGCCGGTACAAACCCGGGGAAATCAAAGGCATTTGTTACGCCTTCTTCCAATGCCATTTGGCGAATGTTATTGCCGTAATCCAAGGTGGCAGCGCCGGCTTGTTGTAAATCCAGCATCGCCTGTACTTGCACCGCCATGGATTTTTTCGCCGCTTTTACTACCAAGGCTTCGTCTTCTTTGCGTGTTGCGGCAGCTTGTTCCAGTGTCCAGCCTTGGGGTAAATAACCATTGAGTGGATCGTGGGCACTGGTTTGATCGGTGACGACATCTGGCGTGATGCCACGCTTTACCAGTTCAGGGAAAATATCGGCAGCATTGCCTAATAAGCCCACGGAAATAGCTTGGCCGTCTGCTTTGGCCTGCTCCAGCATGGCAAGCGCATCATCCAGACTGGTGGCTTTTTTATCTAGGTAACGAGTTTTTAAACGAAAATCGATACGGCTTTCATCGACTTCGACGGCCAGCATGGAAAAGCCCGCCATGGTCGCAGCCAAAGGCTGAGCGCCACCCATACCGCCCAGGCCACCGGTTAAAATCCATTTGCCTTTGGCATCGCCATTAAAGTGCTTTTTCGCTACGCTGACAAAGGTTTCGTAGGTGCCTTGCACAATGCCTTGGGAGCCGATGTAAATCCACGAGCCGGCGGTCATTTGGCCGTACATCATCAGGCCTTTTTTATCCAGCTCGTTAAAGTGCTCCCAATTGGCCCAGTGAGGTACTAGGTTGGAGTTGGCAATGAGTACCCGCGGAGCATTTTCGTGGGTTTCAAATACACCTACGGGCTTGCCGCTTTGCACCAATAAGGTTTGGTTATCTTCCAATCGGGTCAGCACTTCAACGATTTTGTCGTAACACTGCCAATCACGCGCCGCTCGGCCAATACCGCCGTACACCACCAGGTTTTGTGGGTGCTCGGCAACGTCTGGGTCGAGGTTGTTCATTAACATGCGCAAGGGGGCTTCGGTCAGCCAGGACTTGGCGGTTAACTGGCTTCCTGTTGGCGCTTTAATCACGCGGCTGGCATCGTGGCGAGGGTCGTTGGTCATGGTGCTGCTCCTGATTTTTATACGTGGCTGCTGACATGAATATGGCCACCCAGGCGATAGCGATCACCTGGATGAATTAAGCTGGCAAAGCTCACAATGCCGGCCTTAGAAAATGTTCGACGGGTAATGTTTAAACAGGGCTGGCTCTCGGCAATGGCCAGCTGCTTGGCTATGTCTGGCGTTGGTAACAGTGCCTCAACGATATGATCGGCTTCGGTGAGTGGCGCTACCTGGGATAAATATTCGTTGGGAGTAATGCTGCTGAAGTCTTGCTGTACATATTCAGGTGCCAGCTGCGGATTAACGTAGCGATCTTCGTATTGAATGGCGCGACCATTTTCAAAAAACACCAATACTGAATGAAATACCCTGGCAGGGTGTTGCAAGCCAAGCCAATAGGCCTGCTGTTCGTTGGCTTCAACCTGCTCTAAGGTCACCACTTCAATTTGGCATTGATGGCCGCGCTCACGAATCTCATCGGCGATATTGCGAATCTGCAGCATCGAACTCATGGGGCGACTGTCGGCAACAAAAGTGCCCAAGCCTTGGCTGCGCAATAGGAACCCGGCTTCCGACAGCTCATCCAGTGCCCGTCTGGCAGTCATACGGCTCACGCCAAACTGCTCGGCCAGTTGGTTTTCGGAAGCAACCTTACAGCCAGGCTGTAATTCTCCATGCTCTATTTGCTGTAACAAGTGCGATTTGATTTGCGCGTATCTGGGCTGGGCCATAGTTATCCCCTGACGATTACCTTCATGCTACTTGTCTACTCTTGTATATACAAGTAGGCTGGAAGGGTCTAATAGAGCTGGCCGTAATGCTATGAAAATCGATTATTTGATTGATAACGTTAATCTAGTGACCTTCGCACAAGCGGATAATCAAGGCGGTTTGCCGGGCATGGGCGAGGACGATTACGGCAGCTGTACCCAGGCAGTGGTAGCCATTGCTGACGATAAAATCGTGTTTGCCGGTCAGCTGCCTGGCAGCACCGACGACTGGCTCACTAGCCAGGGCTATGACGTCAAACAGCGGCTCGATGCCGGCGGCCAATGGCTGACGCCTGGTCTGGTCGATTGCCATACCCACCTGGTGTTTGGCGGTAATCGCGCGCAGGAATTTGAGTGGCGTTTGCGCGGTGAAAGCTATGAAGACATTGCTCGCAAAGGCGGTGGCATTGTTTCCAGCGTGAGCCATACCCGAGAGTTGAGCGAAGAGGCGCTGTTAAAACAGTCCGAGCCGCGTTTACTCCGGCTACTGGAAGAAGGCGTCACTACGGTAGAAATTAAATCGGGTTATGGCCTGGATACCGAAACCGAATTAAAAATGCTGCGGGTGGCGCGTGAATTGGGCCGACGCCATGCCGTGACCGTAAAAACCACCTTTTTAGGTGCCCATGCTGTGCCACCTGAGTTTAAACAGCGCAGCCATGGCCAGCAGTGTTATATCGATTATGTCTGCCAGGATATGCTGCCAGAAGTCGCGCGCCAGGAGCTGGCCGATGCCGTGGATGTGTTTTGCGAAGGCATTGGTTTTACCCCACAGCAATGTGAGCAGGTATTTCAAACGGCGGCCAAATTGGGCTTGCCGATCAAAGGCCATGTTGAACAGCTGAGCGATTTAAAGGGCGCCGTGCTGGCGGCCCAGTACCATGCGTTATCGGTCGATCATATCGAATATCTGGCCGAGGCCGATGTGGGAAAACTGCAAGGCACAGTCGCGGTATTATTACCGGCAGCGTTTTATTGCCTCAATGAAAAACAACGACCGCCCATCGCTGCCCTCAGGCAACATAATATTCCCATGGCCGTGGCCACCGACTTAAACCCAGGCACAGCGCCACTGGCGTCGTTATTAACGGCGATGAATCAGGCCTGTATTTTATTTGGATTAACCCCCGCTGAGGCGTTAAAAGGCGCGACGTTGAATGGTGCCAAAGCGCTGGGGTTAAAGGATGTCGGTGGTATTCAAGCGGGTATGGCGGCCGATTTGGCCTTGTGGGATATTCAGCATCCGGCGGAGCTGGCCTACGGCGTTAATTTTTATCGTCCAACTCAGGTATGGCATCAAGGGCGGTTACGCAACAGCAATATGCAGGAGGCAATATGAGTCAGGAATTTGATCAGTGCTGGCAGGGGCGCATCGACGCCGAAGACGGCGATCAGGGGTTGCGCTGTCATCAAGTGGTAAGGCCCTTCGATGCCAGCAGTCAGCCAGGTGTGACCCTTGTTGGTTTGGCCTCGGACTTAGGCGTGCTATATAACCAGGGCCGACCTGGGGCAAAACAAGGCCCAATAGCGATTCGCAAAGCCATGGCCAGCATGGCCTGGCACAGCGATAAACCCTTGCACGATGCTGGCGATATTGCAGTGGCGGCAGAATCAAACCTGGATGCCCTGGCTCAGGGTCAGCAGCAATACGCGCAGCAAGTGGCTCAAGCGCTGACTCAGCAGCAGTTTGTTATTGGCTTAGGCGGTGGTCACGAAATTGGCTGGGCCAGTTATCAGGGCTGTCGGCAATACCTAGATGACCAACACCACACGTCGGCCAAGGTCGGTATTTTAAACTTTGACGCCCATTTTGATTTACGCAAACCGGCACCCGGTGCCCACTGGGCCGGCAGCTCTGGCACGCCGTTTTATCAGGTCAGCCAAGATTGTGCTCAGCGTGGCCTGGCATTTAAATACGCCTGTTTAGGCATCAGTGAAGCGGCCAACACCCAAGCGCTGTTTAACTTTGCGCAACTAAAAAACGTATCTTATGTGTTAGATGTGGATTGCAGCACGGAAGCAAACCAGGCATTAATCAATAAATTTCTTGCTGATATAGACTACCTCTACGTTACCATTTGCCTGGATGTATTGCCGGCCGCCACAGCCCCGGGGGTGAGCGCACCATCGGCACTGGGTCTGCCCTTGATACAGATGCTGGCGGCATTAAAAGATATTCAACAGCAATGTCAGCAGCATAACGTACGTTGGCTGATGGCCGATATCGCCGAGCTAAATCCAGATTATGATATTGACCAGCGCACCGCAAAGGTCGCGGCGCGGTTGGTGTATGAGTTGATGAAACTGCAAAGTTAATAGTCGTGATCGCAAGCGCTGCTTTTTTGCTCTGCGTGGCGCTTAACAAAAAACTCACCTCGCTCTCGTACCGTTGGGGAGTCGTCGCGTGCGAACTCATGTGCCAAAGCCAAGTAATCCGGATTGTTATAGTCTCGGCTAGCAATTATCTTTTCAGCTGCGATCCGGCGCACGAAAGATGATCGATCAAGAGCTGCTTCTTTGAGTAAGACCTGCCATGGAATGTTAACCGATACATGGCGGTCGCCTAAAATAGTTCGGCATCTTCTCAAACCGGAAGTTTTATCCACTACCTCTTGCTTGCGCTCTTCCACCCAGCTGGTTTTTGACTCCAACAGAACTCGATAGGCTTTAGCTCGCAGCGTAGGTTGGATGGATTCAGTTGCAACCTGATGTAGATAAGCATCTAAAATATCAACACGGCTCACTTGCGTGAAAATCGTGCTGGTGGGTCCCGTCCTTGATTGAATTAATTGACTAACAAACTTCTCTTCGACACCCTTGATTGCTAGGATCTTTAACAGCATTATGCGGCCATAATGTCCAATGCGCTGCCAACTAGACCAGGTTGATAGTGCCGCCATGAGTGCTTCAGCAACATCTGTTGGGTCGGATAGAAGTGCAATATCCATGACAGTATCGTAAGCGGCCGCTCTTACTTGCGGAACCCAGTCATTGAACCTTCTCAAAGCAAAGTACATTAGCAGCTTGCTCGGAATGGGGCCAGATAACAACCTTAATGCTTTCTCACGCCGATAGCCGTCGCTGCTGATAATATCCAGCCAAGTGATGGAAAAATCCATACCATCGGCATGCGCTATTCTAACCGAGTGAACGTCATCCAAATCGTACTGGTAGCGGATTTCTTGCTCCAGCTTAGCCATATTTTTTAGCGGTAGCTTTGCAGTTGCAGCAGCTATCTCTCTAGGGTTATGGTGCACGCATGCTAAGACCAGCTCACGAACTAATAGGCGAAGATCTGTATCCACTACTTGCTAAATCCGTACTGACTTATTTACCACGAATACTAGAGGGCCGATGCTTTTCAGGCCAGTAGTTCTTTGACTGCGGCAAGTTCGACCTTCGAGCTATCTGCTAGCAAATCACCTCAACTATCGAGTTTGCGCGCCACCAAAAAAACACAGTTGGCCTGGCCATGGCTCCACTGTTGTTGAATATCAAAGCCAGCGGCGTTAACTTCCGCCAAAAAGTCTTTCTGCTTGCTAAAGCTCACTGCCGGGGCTTTGTTCAGCCACTGCATGATTTTAATCGCTGGGCGCAAATACCACATGCGGTCCGCCAGACACGCCGTGCTGGAAATAAATAGACCACCGGGTTTTAGCAAGCGCTGAATATTTTGCAAAGCTGCAGCACGATCTGGCACCAGGTGCAATAAATTGAGCGCCAAAATCATATCGAAGCTGTTCTCAGGGGCATCAAAGCTGTCGATGCTGGCCGCTTGGAAATCAATATTATTAACGCCTTGCTGTTTGGCTTTATCGCGGGCGATGGCGATCATGGCGGGTGATATGTCGCTGGCGGTAATATGAGCCACGTGGGCGGCGTGCTCCAGTGCCGTTGAGCCGGTACCACAGCCAAATTCCAATACCTGCATATCGGGTTGCATCAGCGCCTGGGTAGCGGCCAGCTTGCGAGCGTAGGTATCCGGGTCGGCAATGGCTTGCTGGCTGTAGCGTTGAGCGGTTTTATCCCAAAAGTCGGTCGATGTGATGGCCATGTAGGCGTCCTCGTGTAGCTGTTGGTGATTATTTGACCATACGCAGATGAAGGATAGAATACGGATATCTGCAGGTTAGGTATGCATAAATCGATGAACTGGGATGGCGTTGGCTTTGATTGGAACCAGGTACGTGCCTTTGTTGTGGCGGCCGAAGAAGGCTCGTTATCGGCTGCGGCACGGGCACTGCAGCAAACCCAGCCGACCTTAAGCCGCCAGGTTACGGCGCTGGAGCAGGCACTGGGCGTGACCTTGTTTGAACGCGGCCATCGCCAGTTACAGCTCACCAGCGCTGGCGTTGAGTTGCTGCAGCATGCCCGCTCCATGGCCGAGCAGGCCAATCGCATGGCACTGGCAGCCTCTGGGCAATCCCAGGCGATAGAGGGGCGAGTCTGCATTACCGCCACCGAGCTGTTGGCCACTTACCACCTGCCGAAAATATTGTCTCGTCTGCGTGAACAAGCACCTGGCATTCAAGTGGACGTAGTGGCGTCCGATCAACTGAGAGATTTATTGCGCCGCGAGGCCGATATAGCCATTCGTCATGCCGAGCCGCAGCAACCGGAAGTGATTGCTAGACGATTGGGCAATCTACATGGCCGTATTTACGCGGCCCGTAGTGTCCTTATTGAGTTGGGTATGCCGCAGAGCTTTAACGACTTGGCTGGCCAGTTATTTATTGGCGTGGATGACAGTGCGGCCATGTTGGAATACTTAGCGCAGCTAGGCTTGTCGTTAAAGGCCGAGCAGTTTCGCATACAAACCGGCAGTGGTAACTGCATGTTACAGCTCATTCGTGAAGGTTTAGGATTTGGTTTTTTGCCACATGATATTGGCGAATTATTTGAAGACTTAGTGGCAGTGTTACCGCAGCAATTTAACCCAGATATTCCTATTTGGTTGGCTACCCACCGTGAACTTCACACCAGCCAGCGTATTCGTCTGGTATATGACCTATTAGCAAAGGAACTGAGCACAGTAGTTGATCGATAGCTATACGAAAATATTAACGTCGAAATACTCGCCAGCGAAATATCAGTGCTTGGGCCAAAGCAAACACTGAGAAAAAAATAGCTAGGTTAAGGCCGCTATAGAGGATCATGGCGATAAAAAACACAGCAACAGCCAGCAAATACCAAATCACTCGGCCTTGGCCATATCGGCAGCTTAAATAATGGGTGGGCCAACCAATGCAGCACCAACCCGCAAGCGAAATCACGCTAAAGAATACCAGCAGGGTGATACTGGCCAGTGCCAATCGTCGTAGTGATTCGACTATATCTTGAAAGTCGAGCTGTACTAAAAAAACAAGAATAAAAGGTAGAAAAGTAACCAGTATGGAAATAACCGTGCTACTAAACCATCGACCTAACGGCATACGCGACACACTTGTTGATTTAGTCTGGCTGTTTTGCGCCGTTTACACCGCATATGCACCACCTAGCATTAGGTGTAAGGGGTACATGGCATACCACATAAGCCCTAATGCCAGAGCAGCGCATATCGTTGTAATACGCAAAACATAAGGTGTTTTAAATGGTAACACGGCTATCAGCCAAAAACCGAATAACAGTGACGTGATCAGAAACCATTTGCGGCCAAAAGCAAATGCCATTTCACTCCAAAGCGGCATACCACCCTGGTAAAAAACACTAAATATGGTTTGGAATTCAGCAACAACATCAGGGTCTTGCCAAAGATAGGCCATCCCTCCTTGAGCAAGGATGCACAACAAGCAAAATACAGCGATCAGTATTCTCATCAGGACCCTGAGTTATTCGGATATTAGCAATCTATCATCCGCCTTTTTAAACGGATTTTCTAGTCGCTGCTAAAAGCGATTGACGCTGGTGAGTGTCTAATCGACAGGAGCTTTGCAAGTATGAATGTGTTGGAGGGGCCAAGCCCCTCGCAGAAGGTTTAGCGCAACTGCAGCGATTTACCCGCGCCACGGCGTACCGCTTGCCACTCATCGAGTGTGCGTGCCGCTTCTTCCGCTGGTAGCTGCATAAGCACTTCAAAAAAGTCTTCTCGCAACGGGCTTTGCATAACATGTTGACGCTGATGGGCACGTACCACGTATACGCTCTGTACATTTTGATGGTCGAAGGCACGCCAGTATTGCTGGTCTTTTAAACCGATATAGCGATGACCTTCTAGGGCTTTAATCAACGCTTCGGTTTTAAGGCTGCCGGCCCGCTCGGCGGCTTGTTTAAATTGATAAACAATGCTGTAGGCCGAAGCGGCCGAACTAGAGGGGTAGGTATTAAAGCGTTTAACAAAGGCATTGACGAAGGTTTGACCCTGTTCATAGCCGTATTTGCCGGGTACTTGCCAACTCCAGGGTACGGCGCCGATTACGCCTTCCATAATGCTGGCACCGGCACGCCGAGCCATGCCGTGGGTAAGGTTAGGCACTATGATGGTCATGGAGTCTTTGAGACCCATACGCTCAATTTCATTCAGGGCATTGACCATATCGTCACCAAATTGCACCAGCATTAATACTTCTGCTCCGGAGTCCTTTGCCTGTTGCAAGGCCAATTGAAAATGGCTGGCACGTGGTCGTGGATAGTGGGTACGAACGCCAGGGTGCTGTTCAGTATTCTCGGTACCGGTAAAGTTACGCAGCGATGCCTCGGTGGAATGCCCCCAGTTATAGTCGGCAGTGAGGTAAAACAGTCGTTTTCCTTGCAGCTCATCTTTTAAATAGCGAGCCAAAGCCTTAGCGGCCATCCAGGCGTTATAGCTTTCACGAAACATATGGCGATGACCTTCCACCCCAGTGGTGCCATTGGCATAGGTCAGAGTGCCAAAATAGATGCGTTTATGTTTCGCCGCTTGCTTGCCGGCGGCGACAGCAACAGCACTGGAAGCACCACCAAATAACATCACCGCGCCTTGTTTTACCAGCTGGTCGACGTTCTCAATGGCTTTATCCGGTTTAGATGCACTGTTGGCGGTTAATAACTCCAATGGTCGGCCATTCAGTCCGCCATTGGCATTGATTTCTTCAACGGCTAATAAAGCACCTCGGGCTTGGGCCAAGCCTTGCTCTTGATAGCGACCGGTACTGGGATAATTAAGGCCTAATTTAATACTGTCAGCAGCCCAAACAGCCGGGCAGATACAACAGGCAAAAAACACTAGCCAGGGGTGAAAACGGCGCATGAGTAACTCCTTCTAACCGCCTTATTGTTTTGATTGCGGATTGGGTCGGTGCGATGATGAACGCGCCACGCATAATGTCGGAATTGCCAGCGGTGGGCGTTAGGGCTTTGGTCGCAGGTCAATTGCGCTAGAAAAATATCCAGGTCTCAGTCATTTGGCTGAAAGCGGACGATATTTTGTTCGGTATTGACTGATTAAAAGTGTTTAACCGTCTGTCAGCCAAGGGATAAGGGGCTGCGGTCGGCCAATGGCATAACCTTGTAGAAAATCAACGCCCAACTCTTTTAATAATGGAATGCTTAGCTCGTCTTCAACAAACTCGGCCACCACAGTCAGCTTCTGCTGACGCGCGACCTGACAAATACTGCGCACAATCGCTTGATCTGCCAAGTTGCCACGAATATCGCGTATAAATTGGCCGTCGATTTTAATGCAGTCAAAGTCAAACTGCTTAAGGTAGGCAAAGCTGGCCAGCCCAGTCCCGAAATCATCCAGTGCAATACTACAGCCTAATTTACGCAAACCTTTTATCAGCTGAGTAGCTGTTTCCATATCGGTAATGTTTTCGGTTTCAGTGATTTCAAAGCGCAGCTGTTGTGGCCTAATTAGACACTGCTGCAAGCGCAGACGAATAAAGCTTAAGGTATCGTCGGCGGATAAACTGGCGCCAGATAAATTAATTGAGCAACAGGCGACTTGCTCAGCGGGCAGCTGTTGCAAGGTTTGATCGATGACCCAGCGATCGATATCCACCATTAAACCGGATTGTTCTGCTACGGGTAAAAAGGCCCCGGGGCTAATGATTTGCCCTTCGTCTCCGGCTAATCGTAACAGTACTTCGAAATAGTGCCCCTGGCTTGTGTGGGCCAGCGGTCGAATAGGTTGCGCAAACAGCAGCAAGCGATTATCGCGTAAGGCCTGACGAAGACGATGAAAGATTTGTGCATTACTGTGCTGTTGCGCAACTAACTCGGCGCTGTCGGCCAGCATGTACCAGCGTCTGGGTTGCTGGCTGGCCAAATACGCCACCTGGGCCGCTGCTTGTTGGTATTGACTGGCGCTGTCTAGCTGGCCATCTATGGCAATCAATGCGAACGCCAAACGCAGTCGCAGTGGCTGCTGCTCGATATTAAAGGCTTGTTGTTCCAATCTAAGTTGCAGCTGGCGTAGTTGGCTGAGCAGGGCATCGCGATTGTGATCTGCTGATGGCAGCAAAGCAGCAAAATCGCCCTCATGCAGGCGGAATATGTGGCTGTGCTCGGGTAGCTGCTGTTGTAGTCCCTGTGCTAGTTCCTGTTGTAATTGTTGCAGTGCCAGCAAGCCAAATAGATCGGTCATAGGGCCGATATCCATCATGCGTATATACAGCAGCAGGCCTTGTTGCTTGCGCTTTAGCCGTTGCTCCAGCTGCTGCCTGAGGGCTCTACCATTGCCGAGCTCGGTAAGGCTGTCGGTGACGCTTTGACGGCGAAAATGCTGCAACAAACGATTGCGCTCTTGGGCAATGACATTCACCAATTGGGCGGCTAAGGTCACGACAATTGCCAGAGCAATGGCTTCGAGTAGATCTCGTACGCTGCCGATGGCGGTCAGGCCAGCCCAGCCGCGTAACAAGGCCACGATTAGGCCAATCACCAGCAGTGCGATTAATAAGGTACTGCTACTGGCAGATGCGCGTAAAAAGAACCAAAACAGTAAAGGGAAATACACCAATAATGCCAGGCTGGCGTAGGTGGGGTTTTGCAGTAGCTTAAAACCCATGGTGAGTGTGACTAAAGCAACAAATAAAGCCCCCCAAATACGCATCGACAGTGGAGAAAAATCGCTTTGTAGTTGGCGTAAAAAGGTACTGCGTTGCACCACTAAGGCCAGTAATAGCGGTAGAAACAGCAGCATTCCTAAGGCTTCAAAGGCCCAATAAGCCAACCAGATATCGAGCCATTGGTAGGTCTGATCGATGGTCGGCAGTTGTAGCATGCTCCAACTGCCACCCAAGGCCACCACGGCGCTGGCCGTCAGTACCGCCACCGCATAAAACAGCGATAACTGCCGCACCGAGCTGGCGCCCTTACTAGCGAGGCGTTTGTTCAGGCTTAAGCCCCAGCCGGCTAAGCCGGCCCCGGCGGCGGTAGAGATCGCCAAGCCAGCAGACACCTGCAGCGAATACTGTTGGGAGAAATAAGACCACAGCGCCAGCGTAAGTACCTGAATGGCAAACAGTCCACGCTGACCTGTCATCCAGCCAACACAGAGCCAAGCGGTGACGGGCCAGATAGCTGAGATCGCGACGTCGCCCACGCTGAACCAGCGTGATGCTTCTGCCATCAGCAACAGGGCAAATGGCATGAGCCACTGTTGTGGGCGTGCAACGGTTTCCTTGTTGAAACTGGTGGCGTCGGTGAGCATTGAGGGGTCCTTGTGCATCCCTCTAAAGCTAGCAGAGATGACTGTTTCTGCTGGCTGCTCACCGATGGTTGTAGCAGGCCCCTCGCACTGGCGAAGAGCCCAGCTGCCTACCGATATGGGTTTGTGTTAGAGCTCGCTGCTGCCGTTGGAGTGAATAGTCATCTGCGGGAATGGAATTTCAATACCGGATTCATCAAAGCGCAGTTTGATGGTTTCCATCAGCTCAAACCTTACTGGCCAGTAATCGCTGGCATTGACCCAGGGGCGCACAACAAAGTTGACCGACGAATCGGCCAGCTCAGAGACCGCCACCGTATGGGCCGGTTCTTTCAGAATTTTTGGGTGTTGCTCTAACAGATCGATCAGCAGTTGCTTGGCCAGACGTAAATCACTGCTGTAGCCGATACCAATCACCAAGTCGATACGACGCAGTTTTTCTTCTGAGTAGTTGGTCATGGTATTGCCGAATACATTGCCGTTAGGCACGGTCACTACGCGGTTATCCGGCGTGGTTAAGCGCGTACTGAAAATGGTAATGCGGCTGACCGAACCCGCCACGCCATCGACTTCGACATAATCGCCCACTTTGAATGGCCGAAATAAGATCAGCATGGTGCCGGCGGCAAAGTGCGACAATGAGTCTTTCAGTGCCAGACCCACGGCTAAACCTGCAGCACCCAGGAGCGCTACTAACGAGGTGGTATCCAGCCCCAATTGCGACAGCGCCAGCACGATCACCAACAGCGTCAGTGCTGATCCGGCCACTGTGGTTAAGAACTCCGCCAATATTGGGTCGAGCTTGGCTTTACGCATGGTACCTGCGGCCATACGGGTCAGCATCTTGGCCAACATACGACCGATAACAAACACCAAAATGGCCATCAGCAACTGCATGCCCCAAGGCAGCACATAGCCGTGCACAATCACATCGGGGTTGATGGGGAACTCCCAGTTCATACGTCCTCCAGACAGCGTCAGCGCTGCAATAATGTTGCCCTGACGATGCCAGCCGATGACGGCCAGATCAAGATCACACGATGAGAAATAGTGCCAATGAAATGGATAACGGAAAGGGAGCTAGTAGCCCAGACAGTACTGGGCTTACTTAGCGTGGCGCGTAGGAAAATACGTCTGAGTGCATATTGTCTTGGCTCAGCCCCAAAGGCGCTAGCTGATCCAGAGTGCCGTACACCATGGTCGGAGAGCCGCAGGCAAATAGCTGTACCTGGCTGAGGTCATCAAAGTCTTCGTGAATCACCTGATACAGCCAGCCGGCGCGGCCGTCCCAATCGTCGGCATGCTGCTCAATCACCGGGTGATAATGCACATGGGCATAGTCGTGGGCCCACTGACGTGGCAGCTCTGGCAAATAAAAGCCAATGCGGGCGCGGTTGGACCAATAAATATGTATTTCCTGCTCTGGATTAACGGCCAGGGCCGCTTCGGTCAGGGCTTTGATCTGCGAAAAACCACTGCCGGCCGCCACCATAATCAGCGGCTGCTGGCGGTGTTGCTGGATAAACTCCGGGGTCAAAATGCAATCGCCACCTGGCAGGGTGGCTTTAACCACCACGGCGGTTTTTAGCTGTTGAATAACGGCATTGGCGGTATCGCTGTTGGCCGCAATATGCAGCTGCAAACGACGGCCATCTCCCTCGCCCGACAGGCTGGTGGGGATGCTGGCAATGGAATACGGAAATTGCTGCGGCTGCCCTTGCTCATCAACGACGTGTAACAGCACATATTGGCCGGGCCAAAAGTCGAACTGAGTGCCGGCAGGGGCCAGCAATTCTACGCGGTAAATATTGTCGGCCAACAGCTCGACCACAGGTACCTGGCAGGCCAGAGTCACTTCGGGTTTGTGGTCGCGGGTATGGACGTCGTTCATATACAGCTCAATATGGTTGATCGGTTCGCAGGCGCAGCATAATACCTGATTGTGTTGCTCAAGTATTGTCTGGGCCAGTGAGTTGCGACAGTGCACGGTGCCTGTCAGTCGCTCGGCTTTGCAGATTTGGCAAACGCCATTAGCGCAGCTTAGACGCAGCGTAATGTGCTGGCGTTCTGCGGCGGCGGCGATGGTTTCGCCCGGCTCAACCGTGATGCTGATGCCGGACGGCTGAAAGGTCACACTGGCCATTAGTCGATTCCGAGCTTGTCCCAGATGGCATCAACCTTGTCTTTGACGGCTTGGTCCATGACGATGGGCGTGCCCCATTCTCGCTCGGTTTCGCCCGGCCATTTATTGGTGGCGTCCATGCCCATTTTTGAGCCTAAACCCGACACCGGCGAGGCAAAGTCGAGATAATCAATCGGCGTATTGTCGATCAGGGTGGTATCGCGTGCCGGGTCCATGCGGGTGGTAATGGCCCAGATCACATCTTCCCAGTTGCGGGTATCGACATCGTCGTCCACCACAATCACAAACTTGGTGTACATAAACTGGCGCAAAAACGACCACACACCCATCATCACGCGCTTGGCATGACCAGGATATTGTTTCTTCATACTGACCACCGCCATGCGGTAAGAGCAGCCCTCTGGCGGTAGATAAAAATCGACAATTTCCGGAAACTGCTTTTGCAGAATGGGTACAAACACTTCATTCAGCGCCACCCCTAAAATCGCTGGCTCATCGGGCGGGCGGCCGGTGTAGGTGCTGTGATAAATCGGATTTTGGCGCTGGGTGATTCGCTCAACGGTGAAAACCGGGAAATCATCCACTTCGTTGTAGTAGCCGGTGTGATCGCCAAATGGTCCTTCCGGCGCCATATCACCTGGGTGAATCACGCCCTCTAATACGATTTCGGCCGAGGCTGGCACCATCAGCTCATTACCAATGCTTTTTACCAGCTCGGTGCGACTGTCGCGCAGCAGGCCGGCAAAGGCGTATTCGCTGAGGCTGTCGGGCACGGGCGTCACGGCGCCCAAGATAGTGGCGGGATCGGCGCCCAAAGCCACCGACACCGGAAACGGCTCACCTGGATGGGCCTGCTGCCATTCTTGAAAATCGAGTGCTCCGCCACGGTGACTGAGCCAGCGCATAATGACGCGGTTTTTGCCAATCACTTGCTGGCGGTAAATGCCCAGATTGTGGCGTTCTTTGTGTGGTCCTTTGGTGATGACCAAGGGCCAGGTAATCAGTGGGCCTCCGTCGCCCGGCCAGCAGTGCTGCACCGGTATTTTGCTGAGATCGACATCGTCACCTTCGATCACCACTTGCTGGCAAGCGGCCTTTTTGACTTCTTTCGGCCCCATGGCCAGCACTTTTTTAAAGATCGGCAGTTTCGACCAGGCGTCTTTCATGCCTTTGGGCGGCTCGGGCTCTTTTAAAAAGGCCAATAGCTTGCCCACTTCCCGTAACGCCTCAGTGGATTCTTCACCCATGCCTAAGGCAACACGTTCGGGGGTGCCAAACAGGTTGGCCAGCACCGGCATGTCATAGCCCTTGGGGTTTTCGAACAGCAATGCCGGGCCGCCTTTGCGCAAGGTGCGATCGGCGATTTCGGTCATTTCCAGGTGGGGGTCGATCTCTTGCTGAATGCGTTTGAGCTCGCCGCGTTTTTCCAGCAGCTTGATGAAGTCACGCAGATCTGCGTATTTCACGATGTCAGCCTCACTTGCTCAATGTGCGGCGAGTATACCAGCGGCCTGTAAAATCCGCTGCAAAACCTGTACAAGCCTTGACGGATTCTGCGGCATCAATGCTCTGGCGCTACTCGTCGCATTGGTCAGTTGTTATACTGCGCCGCCTTTCAGCGACCAGGAACTAACATGCGAGCACGCAGTGCAATGAGACTGGCCGCCGCGGCCGGATTCAGCGGTGTGGCTTTGGGGGCCTTTGGCGCCCATGGTTTGAAACAACGACTCGACCCCAAGTGGCTCGATATCTATCAGACAGGCGTGCAATACCATCTGGTACATGCCGTGGCCTTATTGGCGATTGGTCTGATCATGACTCAGCCGATGCCGTTGGCATGTCGTGCCTGGCTGGCGCGTTCGGCTTGGCTGATGCTGGTGGGTCTGCTGTTATTTAGCGGCAGCCTGTATGCACTAGCAGTCAGTGGTGTCAGCGCTATTGGGATGATCACACCGGTAGGCGGTGTCAGCTGGTTGCTGGCCTGGGTGTGTATCGGTATGGCCGGACGGCATTTCTCGCCGGGCGTAATTAACAGATAAAGGTTAGTGGTTTGACTGACGAAAAACATTCTTCAACGCAGGACAGCACCCCAGGGCAAGCGGACAAGCCTGAATACCGACGTGGCATCAAGAGCTTTGTGATTCGTGCTGGCCGCCTCACCAAAGGTCAGCAGGGTGCACTGGAGCGCCAGTGGCCGGTGATGGGCTTAGAGTTGGCTGATGGTCCGATTGATCCCAAGCAGGTGTTTGGCCGTGATGGCCATGTGGTGCTGGAAATCGGCTATGGCATGGGTCAGTCATTGGCTGCCATGGCAGCGGCGGCACCGGAAAAAGACTTTATTGGTGTAGAAGTGCACTTGCCCGGCGTTGGCTCGCTGCTGAACCTGGCCGAAGAGGCCGGTGTTAGCAACTTGCGCACCTACAAAGATGACGCCATTGAAGTGCTGAAGCTGCTGCCGGATAACAGCATCGATACCGTGCAGCTGTTTTTCCCAGATCCTTGGCATAAGAAAAAGCACCATAAGCGTCGTATTGTGCAGCTGGAGTTTGCGCAAACCTTGCGTCGCATACTCAAGCCGGGTGGCATTTTCCATATGGCCACCGACTGGGAGCCCTACATGGAGCATATGCTGGAGGTCATGGATGCGGCCGAAGGTTATGAAAATATCGCAGGTCCTGGCCAGTGTGTGCCTCGCCCTGAACATCGTCCCTTTACCAAGTTTGAAAAACGCGGCGAAAACAAGGGCCACGGTGTGTGGGACTTGATGTATAAAAAAGTGAAATAACCGATCTGGGAACACCCAGGCGACTGAATGAGCGGAAGACATTATGCAAAAGAAAGACAAAGAAAAGGTATTTGGTGGCGACTGGAGCGAGCAGCAGTTGCGTGAGTTTATGCAGGTCGATAGCCATGATGGCACCGATCCAGATCATATTGCCTTGATTCGCGCCTACCGCCATATGGTGCCTGCCACCTTTGCTCAGTTTGTCGCATTGTTTGCTCGCGAAGGTCGCAACCTGGGCGCAGTGGATTTACAGGGGCGCAGTGCCGCTGAGGTGATGGCCAGTCACGTCCAGGGCAAGGAATACGCCGATATTCTGATGTCGGCCAGCGCTTCTTAGCCCCCAGTCTGCCGCTGCCTTGGGCGGCGGCGCTCTCTATTTAGCCGATAATTTGGCTGTCTTAGTCTGCCTAATATTAAATTTTGATGGCAATCAGATTAAGAATCCCTAAAATGCCGCCCCTTCAACCACGGGCATAATTCAGTGAATGCATCATTGTATTCAGGCCTGACCGTGTGTGCTGCAGGCATTAATTTGTCTGAGTGGTCAGGTATTTGCTTGTATTCTGTTAATGGCAAGAGCAATTTCTCATCATGAAACCAGTTAAATTCGCCTTAGTAGGCGCCGCCTCCGCCGCACTGCTAATGGGCTGTGGCAGCGACGACAAAAGCAGTTCAGACAAAAAATCCGAACAATCGGTTAACCAGGTATTTACTGCCAGCAAAAACGCCGATGCCCAGCCTGTCATCTGGATTGGTGATTTTAATAACTTTGATGATGCCGTGGCCTTGATGCTGGTGGCCAAAGATCCGCGCTACAAAATTGAGCTGGCGGTGGTTGAAGATTCATTTAATACCGTCGCCCACGGTGCCAACACGGTTTACAACATTTTGGAATGGTTGGGTAACCGCGATACTCAAGTCATTCGTGGTGCTTATTATGCGCCGGAAGAAATTTATTATGGCGCCAACGGTGCTAAAGCTGAGGGGACTGCGGTAACGGACAGTAATGCTGTGGTCGGCACCATCAGCGACTACCAGCTGCCGAACTCCAATACTAATGGCAGCTGGAACCTAGAACGTCGTAACGTTATGGGGATTAACCTGTACGGCCAGTACGTGCCAGGCCCATGGCGTGACAATGGCTCAACCCTGTATGCCACCGATCACTTAATTCCACGTGCCGAGCAAGAGCATTACCACTATAACGGCAATAATGGCATGTCGTTTAAGTTCGAGCTGGCGGAAGATATGATTCTGGCTGAGCTAGATAGTCACAATGACGATGTGATCGTATTAAATACCGGCAAACTGACTACTTTTGCTCGTGTATTATCAAAAGCCAGCCCGGCACAACTCAACAAAATTGATAAAGTTATTATGATGGGCGGTGGCTTTGAGGGTGAAATCCCATTTGTGGCAGCAGAAGATGAAGACCGCTCTAACAATAAAGGCGGCAACATTTTCTCTCACCCAACCTTTGGCTTTGACACAAACTTCAGTACCCATCAGGAATTTAATATCCTGCTGGACCCTCTCAGTGCAAAAGTATCGTTTGATTTACTGGCAGCCAACAATATTGATAGCTACCTGGTACCGACCAACTCAACGGATTTGGCCAAGCTGGAAGCGCACAGCATTGTTGACCTAGCAGCGGAAGGTGCCACGCCAGAAGCTTGTTACACCTCCAAGCTATTTAAATCGATTCGCGAATTTGAAGGTGGCGACTTCCCAGGCTTCAATGGCTCAGCGAGCGGTGACTTTGCATTAGATGCCGTTATTCGCCTGTGGGACATTATTGCTGCGCTTGCATTGCTGGAACCTGATACGCTGGAAATGACCATTCGTGAAGGTTACGTTGATGTAGACCAGCTGGATGAGGGCTTGGAAAACAGCGAATTCCGCTACGATCCTATTAGCTTCGATCCTATGGTCGGCAAAACCAGCTTTACTGATGCGGGTACCGGTAAAAAATTAAACGTTGTTTTGGGTATCAATACTGAAAAAGCACGCCAAGCTATGATTGAGCGCTTGCGTTCAACCAGTAATGCGGCGGTAAAAGGCCCAAGCTGCTAATTCTGCCTTTATACCAGGGTAGGCTTTGCTTACCCTGGCGTTTTTATAAAATCACCAATGTCGTTTGAATAGCTCAAATTAATTCCAGAATTCTTCTTTAACTATTCATTATTAACGGTAGTTGAGCTAACCATCCAGTTAGCAGATACTGATATCGATCAGCTTCAAGGTTTGTGTAATGACGTTGCTGCAATAGCAAAGCTCTATTGAATCGACAAACACCAGTCTGCTCCTACTGTTGTGACCTATAACCTCACTAGGTTATGGTATTGCTCACTGTGTTAAAGGAAGTTTATATGTCTCTGTGGCAGCGATTTAAATACTGGCTTGGGCTAGAGCAGCCTGCAGTAGAGTTTGATTGGCCGACACACTGGAGTGAGCTGTTAGAGCAGCACGTCAGCTTTTATCGTGCGTTAAACCCTGCTGATAAACTCAAGTTTGAGCAGTGCTGCACCGGTTTTTTACTATCGACTCCAGTTGAAGGCGGCGTTCAGGTAGAAGTAGACGACTTGGATCGCCTGTTAGTGGCTGCCAGTGCCGTGATACCGGTATGGGGCTTTGCCGACTGGCCCTATCTTAATGTGGCTGCGGTATTTTTGTTGCCAGGTACGTTTAACGACAGATTCGAGTGTGGTCAGCCAGATTCGCGTATCAGTGGCATGGTCGGGCATGGCCCAATGAGTGGAAAAATGGCACTGAGTAAACCACATTTGCGCTTGGGTTTTGCAAACGACAACGATAAACAGAATGTCGGAATTCATGAATTTGTGCATATTCTAGATATGGCAGACGGTCAATGTGATGGTTTTCCTGAGCGTGTGCGAGAATATCAATATTGTGCGCCATGGTTTGAATTTGTACGCCATAAGGTAGCAGAAGTAGAGGATGGTAAGACCAATATCAATCAATATGGAGCCACCAACTCGGCGGAGTTTTTTGCCGTAACCTCAGAATACTTTTTTGAACGCCCTGTGATGCTAAAGAAAAAGCATCCGCAGTTGTATCAGTATCTCAGTGATTTTTATCAGCAAAACCTGGCAGAAATTGCACAGCAAAAGAAGGCTGAGCCGAAGTAGTTGATTGTAGAATCGGCATTGTATTTTGATGGCTGAGCAGCCCGCGAATACTTGGCTGCTCAGCCTACTAGTTTGCTAGCGACCGTCTTCAAAAAAAGCCGTGGCAGATACTTTGCTCCAAGTACCATTGCTGTAAAGGATCAAAGCTTCAGCTCTATGGCCGCGAAATGGCCTGATATCAATAGTGCACGTTCTTCCAGATGTGCCGCATGATTTAGCCGCACCCGACCATTGCACACTGTCAATGTTTGAGCCATTGCCAACAACACGAAAGACCGCAGTAGCTTCACTAGCACCATAGACTAAGCCGAAGCAATGGTTTGGGGTGTACTGATCTCGGTCTCGTGTATCGATGAGACACTCCATGTAATCGGCACTGGCCTGTGCGCTAAAAATGGCACTGCCAATCAACGCCGCTGCGGTTAATATCTTTTTCATTGTTATCTCCATCTAACTAAATCCATAAATAAACCACGTTGTTGGCGCTTATATTTGCCACGTCGTGGCTTAGGAAAGACAACATAAAAATCAAAACAGCTAATGACAAAAGCTAAGTAGATAAGTACTTTAAACTTAAGGAGAAAGTACCAATAACTTCTAGTGTTAATTCTATTAATGGTCCAGGCTGAATGAGCTGACTCTTCTTTAGGCCGCAAGTCAGGTTGTCGTATTTCTTTTAATAAATTTTTCTTGGGTCGGTAAGATCATGGCTGTGTGACGACGGTAAACAGGTTGAAAAAGTGATGTGTTATGATTGAACTAAAAGTTGTTGTAGGGCATGACGCAGCCAACTGGGTAATTCAGATTTAGTTAAATGTTGCTGGCATAAAACAACATAGCTAATACTAGCCTTGTAGGCTGGAGATCCATTTACGCTCCCGTTGATGGCGAATGTATAGGAGTGCTGGCCAATATGGCTCACGCTAACGTCTTGCAGCAATACATCGTCAAAATGCAGTGGCTGCAGATAATTAACTTCGCTATGGCGTACTGGCGTGACTATGCCCGAGTCATTGAGCATTCTGATACTGGGTTTTCCGAATATATTCGTAAGCGCTTGATGTGTGGCCTCTAGTGCAAAGTCGGTAAAGCGAGGTGTATAGACGATACCGGCGGGATCGCACTCACCAAATAGAATGGTGCGTGATATGACCATAGCGCTCACAAGGCGACTCCCGTCGTGTTCATCGGCTACACATCATGGCTGCAGAATATCCTCATGCCAACAGTGCGCTAGAAAATCGATAAACTGCCGCACCACAGGCAATTGATAACTGCGAGATAAATACACCGCCCACAAATGACTGCCTGGCACGCGGTAGTCTGGCAATAACACCAGTAGCTGGCCGGAAGCTATCAAGGGGTTGGCAATATCGCAGGGCAGTCGAACAATACCCTGGCCTTTTAAGGCGGCTCGCATCAAAGTAATGACATCATTGGTACTTAGGTTGCCGCTTACTTCAATGGTTTGTAGTTGGTTGTCTTTAACAAAACTCCACTGACTGGCCTTCAAATGAACAAAACAATTGTGCTGGCGTAGATCGTTCGGTATGACTAGCGGCGCACAGTGCTGCAGATATTCGGGCGAAGCACAAATCACCGACTCTATGCTCAGCAGTTTGCGGGCAATTAATTGCTCATCAGGCAGTTCGGTATAACGCAGTGCAATATCTACCCGCTCATCGACCAGTTGGCTAAATGAATCCGACGCCAAAATATCGAACCTCACCTCGGGGTGCTGCTCGCTAAACTGAGTCACGGCGTCTAGCAGCATGTGTTGGGTTAAGCCGATGGGCGCGGCAATGCGAACGGTGCCGGTTAACTGTTGGCTGCGGTTCAGCGCTGCCGCCTCGAGGGCTGCGGTTTCGCTTAAAATGCGACGGCAGCGCAGCAGGGCCTCCTCGCCGGCACTGGTGAGGCTAACTTTGCGCGTGGTGCGGTGCAATAAGCGCTGCTGCAGCCAAGCTTCGACCTCCTGCACGTGGCGTGACACCTGCAACCGGCTTAATTGCAGCTGCTCTGCTGCCTTGGTAAAGCTGCCGGCATCGGCCACTTCGATAAAACTGCGCAGGGCGTTGAGTCGGTCCATAGGCGTTCAATTAGTATCTTATCTCGATACAAACTACATCAATTTTGTGAATTTATCTCGTATATCTGAGCTATTAGACTGCTCGCATTGTAACAGCATCAGTTACTTAATACGTTTTAAGCGAGGATATCAGTATGCAAAACACCGCAGCTCACACTAACAGCAACCCAATCAAGGTGGCGGTATTGGGTGCCAGTGGCTGGATAGGCAGCCACATCGTTAGCGAAGCCTTGGCACGTGGCCATCAGGTCACGGCCATCGCACGCGAGGCGGGCAAAATCACAGAGCAGGGCGCTAGTGTGCGCGAATTTGATTTGCTCAATGCTCAAGCTGATCTGGCTAGTGCAGTACAAGGAGCCGATGTGGTGATCGCCGCCATTGGCGGCCGCGCGGCAGGCAATCACGAGTTGGTGGCAGATACTGCTCAGCGCTTGTTGGCCGAGCTGCCAAACACATCGGCATTGCGACTGCTGTGGGTTGGCGGAGCCGGCTCCCTTGAAGTAGCGCCAGGCGTCACCTTAGTGAGCGTGCCTGAGTTTCCAGAGGCTTATCGTGCAGAGGCGCTGGCACAAGGCGAAGCACTGGAGGTATTTCGCAATAGCAGCAGCGCCATCAATTGGACGTTTGTTAGCCCTGCCGCAGAGATATTCCCAGGTGAGCCACAGGGCAGCTACCGAGTTGGCGGTGAGCAACTGCTCACTGACGACAACGGCGATAGCCGTATTAGTGTGAGCGATTATGCCAAGGCCATGGTGGATGAGCTGGAAGCAGCGCAGCATCTTAATCAGCGTATTGGTGTGGCGTACTGATACACACTAGTAGTGCAATAATGGAAAGGCGCCCACGAACTAACGGCACGTCTGTAGTTAGTCGCTATAACGAGAAAAAGTAGAGCTGCTTTGTTGCGTTACTTAGCCGCGCTTAGCGGCACCTTGCAATAAACGCTCTGTGCTGACCACGGCACGAGTATGCGTACCCTTACCAGCAAGTCCCGCAGCGTCATGTAGTTCCACCTCAAAGGCGTACAGTTTCCCTTGCATGCCAGTGAAGCGAGCACAAGCTGTGACTTTGGCGCCAATGGGCGTTGCCGCTATATGATCGACATTCACATTGACCCCAACCGACAACTCACCTGGCTGTAATTCTGATTGCATCAATCGCGCTGCGGCCAACTCAAGCACCGCTACCATACGCGAAGTTGCAAATACATCGGGGAAATCATCTCCAGCGCCGATACTCAGTGCCTTGGCCGTGTCATCGGGCGATACTTGGTATTCAAATTGATACTGATCGTCGGGTGTCATAGTGCTCCTGGCAAAGAATGGCAATAGGAATCATAAATGACTTGATCGTGTTACGTGTATTTTCCTGCTGAATAGCCGCCATTCTAAAAAATACGGTAAGGCTGATGTGACGTGCTCAATATTGTGGCAGTGCTTTGCTCGCGTAGTAGAGCTGTCAATTTGGGGTGGTGAGTAAACGGTGCCCGTCGCTTATGTTGCAATCACATTTGTAAGTATGGGGGATTACTCACCTCATTGAAACGTTCCGTCTACATTTTGCTGTTAACATTTTTGTCACCGGTGTATTGGCTGTAATAGAATCGAATAACTGTCAGTTATTCACAGACGTCTCTTTGAATCACAGTACAACCTGTATACAAAGCGTCACTAATAATGGGTGTGCCGTTGTTCCAGAGTTCGTGAGAATTCTAGGGCATCTCAGATGTTCTACCACTGGGATCAACGGCTGATTTTATATTAAGGATTTCAATTGAAAAAGTTCTGGTGTGCCCTTGGTTTTCTACTATCTTCCATGGTGTCGGCCGAAGCCAAGTTTGTAGCAGTCAATGGATACAACGTAGAGTATGAGATAGCTGGCACAGGAGAGCCCACCGTATTTCTAGAAGCTGGTGGGTCTGCAGGTATGTCAGATTGGGATCCTATTTTTGCTCAATTGGCCAAGCACGCTCGAGTGATTCGCTACTCCCGTATCGGCAATGGCGGCTCAGAGCGTCTTAGAAAAAATTACAGCTCTGAAGAGTACGCGAAAGAAGCACACCTGCTATTACAAATTCTCAATATAAAAAAGCCAGTTGTGTACATTGCACACTCCTACGGTGCTCATATTGCTCGTGTATTTTCTGCCACATATCCAGATAAAGTGTCAGGTCTTATGCTGATTGAGCCAGCATCCGAGCATGATGTTGATATTATGAGGAAAATTGACCTGGAAAAAGCAGAGATCGAAATCGCACAAGTCAAACAGGATGACTTAGCCAACGGTATGACTAATCAGTACTTAGACTTTTGGTCCAAACGTCCGCTGCCAGACTATCCTCAGATTGCGGATATACCAGTAACGGTAATTGCGTCAATCAAACAGTATGATACACCGCCATTACTATTTTTTACCGATGAAGCCCGGGTGATGTGGGGGCAACTGCATGCAGACTGGGCCAATGCCTTCCCACAAGGCAAAGCGGTGCTAACGGATAAAAGCTTCCACTATCCACAGTATGATGAGCCAGAGATGGTGGTGCGTGAAGTAGCGGCACTATTGACCAAAGTAAAACGCAAGTCGTAGAACCTTGTACATTGGGGCTGGCTATATAGTTAATGCTGAGCAAGCTAGCAAAATTGCATTTCACAGTAAGGGACGCTGTGTGTCCGTTTACTGTGTTATTCAAGTGTATTAGCTTCCTGGCTATTGCCTTCGTGGTGTCGACAGCACGAAGGCAAATATTTATTTTCTTACGTTTGTTGGGTTGATATCAGGCTCACTCTATCTAGTTTGGTTGAACGATCTATACTGGCAGCAACATAGCAACATAGCAACATAGCAACATAGCAACATAGCAACATAGAAGGCGTCATGCTTGTTAATGAATGCGGGTATGAGTAGGCTTAACAAAAAGGTCAAGTCGACCCCTGGTGGGGCAACTTACAAGGCGTCATGAAAAATCAGAATAGAGGTAGATATGAATATTAAAGTTGAACTCAACGGCGAGATTGAAGAAGACGAAATTGTAGAGTTATACCGGGCCAACGAATGGTCTTCGGCTGAAAAGCCTGAACAGCTATTGCCAGCATTACGCAATTCTCACACACTGGTTACAGCTCGCGTTGATGGAAAACTGGTTGGTGTAGGCAATGCAATCTCTGATGGCCACCTGGTGGTCTATTACCCCCACATGCTTGTTCATCCCTCGAATCATGGTTGCGGTATAGGCCGCAAAATGATGGAGGCTATGCAATCTGTTTACAGTGGCTTTCACCAACAAATGCTTACTGCTGACGGTGAGGCCATAGAGTTCTATAAAGCACTAGGCTTCGAGCGTGCCGGTAAAACAGAGCCAATGTGGGTATACACCGGTACGGAGCACTAAACGCATAATAAGACAATGCATGTGATGTCTTACACTCTGGTTGTTGCGTGCTTACGTTACGCTAGCACACAACACCTCCGTTCCAGTCGTACATGATTGCGGCGTTATGAGTCTTAAGTATGGATAAAGAGCAGAAAAAGAGGTTAAAGGATCGGTACAAACAGAATGAGCAAGATGAGCTTCGTGCATCTATTCCAATGGCGATTGATGATTTAAAGGATTTGCTGTCGTTTTTAAACCGTGAATCTGCTCCAGAATGCGATCACTCTCTCAAAGAGACAATTACATTTCTAAAATCTAAACAGATAGATTCAGGGGTGGTTCTTCCCTGGCTTGGCGAGCACGGTGGTTTCTGCGACTGTGAGGTGATTTCCAACGTCTACGATGATGTTGGTGATATTGTCGGATGGCACCTTGACGAAAGCTCATAACAAATAATCCTTACACCCACCCTAACCTGGTTGGGAGTTTTTTATGGACCAGGCTATTTACTAGCGTCTGTTTCCATAACTGCAGTATATGCTTCGAATGAAGCAGGAGGAAGATATTGATGTCATCACCTGACAAGCGGCCGTTAAGGCTAAAGAAAAGCGTGGCGGGACGTGCAAAAACACGCGCCCTTATTCCGGGCGCTAAGTGCACTAATGGATGAATCCAGACTCAAATGTATGCTCAAGGAACATCTGCAATTGGAGGCGCTCGAGTGTGAGGTCTGGAGAGACGCTACTCATAGCCCATGCCCAAGAGAAAGACTGCTCAGCGTTTTTGGTAGAAGATTAAGTCAGCTGAAAAATATGGAAGGTCTCTCAGTATCTCAGCAACGGGTATTGCCGGAGCTGAAACGTTTTGTTAGTCATCTTGAAGGGCTCTCCAACGATCAGAAGCTCTATTTTGGGAAGGCAGAGTCGTACGGATCACACTGGAGTGGATGGTGTACGGATGAACAGGTTATTTATACAATACCCCGCAAATTCACTTGACTAGTACAGGCAAGGCTGCTTTTGAATTGGATGTCGATTAGTTTCTCTACCTATGAATTAATTGAGGCTCATGCCCTAGTCGAAGGGAAATTAAGTTCTATCAAGGCACTGGGATAAAGAGCCAATGCCTTGGCCTTGAAAGGTATATATCGAGTGATTATCTCTTGTGAATTTCAATTTCCAGATTGGTGTACCATATGCTGGTTCTAGACTCGAAACCCGAGTCTGTCGCCACAATGGCCCAGGCGTGGCCGTCTTCGGTACTAGTGAACTCTATCGGTAGTTCTGTTGTCACAGTCTTAACTTCATAGTCAGACTCCGTATCGTAGCACTCTTGGCTATTAGCGAAGTCTCCCAACGTTTTTACACGTTTTCCAGGGATTTTTTGGTTGCCCTTGTCAATGTTCATCTGGTAATAACCTGCACCAGACCACTCTGATTTGGGACGTATTTGTTCAATGCCAGCCTTGATGTATACACTTTCTCCTGGTGCACCACCGACACCAAAACATCCGTAGGGAGCATTAGTAGCAAAGGTCAGCGTCAGTGTTGCTTCATAGTCCTGGTTGCTTTCTAAATTTGACAGCTTTTGTTCGGCAAACATAAACAAATCATCGCTGCGATTTGTTCCTGCTATATTTAAGCCGTTGTGACTGTGTAAGGGCTGGGGAAGCCCACCTACTTTAGAAGATAAATCGTATATATCTTGAGAGTCACCAGGATAATCAGCATAGCCTACCGTCCAAGGTGCATCAGCATCATCAAATCTAAGGTTAAACGTTATGGCATCATGAGCAATAGTGTTGTTAGGAACGGCCACTGCGTTTTCCTTAGAGGAACTGGAAAGTTCGCTCAGATCTATTGCTTGGGCGTTATTCGCACCTCCACATGCAGCAATTAACAATGACAGTGTTGTAATGGGAAGAATCTTGCTCATGATACGTCCTTTAGGGATAAGTTTAACTAACGTTCTTTTTAGTGATGCCTTTCGTTCAGTCTTTATGAAGTTACAACAACATAATGACAATAATATTAATACGGTGCTTGAGGCTACGCTCAATGACAGCATTAAGTCAAGTGATAGATAAGTTAATACTGTCGGCAGATTCTGGTGCCGAGAGACTGTTATGGTTGAAGGAGGCCTTTCGAAGTGGTCGACAAAAGGTAACGCCGGAGTGAAGATAATGGCGCTTTAAGCTACTCAGAGAAACGTATTCCTATTAACGGGCTACTGCCACTTTGAGCAGGAAAGTAGAGGAGATAAGTACGTCAATAGCAGCCGTTAGGCTGCATATTTTAGTTCTTAGACTAGGGAGCTAGTTAGGCGAATGTAGCCCTAGACGGTTACCTTCGCTATCTAGAAACAGTGCAAAAAAACCACTTTCATCCGCATGGGGGGTTTTGTCTAATACAACTTTTCCGCCATTGGGCTCAACGTGCGATAATACCTGCTGCAAATCATCCCCTGCGTTTAGATACAGGGTCACACCAGAGCTAGAGGGCACACAGCCTTCGCCTTGCATAATAACGCCAACCGTGGATTGCTCATCGTAAGGGAAGAGGCCAAGTTTTATGTCTTCCATCTCCATGACCTCAATGGGCACGTCCAAGATGGCGCTATAAAACGCCACGGCTCGTGTTAAGTCGGTGGCTGGAATCTCAAATATAGCGGCAAGGTTGTTCATGTATTCACCTGTTTTTAGTTTGGATAGATGAGTTCATCATCGAAGACACTAAACCTAGTGCAAACCTCCAGGAGCCAATTGTAAAAAAACGACAATCACAACTTGTTGGTGCAGTTATTTGTAAAAAGCCGTTGAAAGCGCTGTGCTCTTATCGAGTAAGAACTTGCTGGGCGATACCCCAGTAAAGTCTTTGAAGTCCTTAATAAAGTGTGATTGATCGTAGTAGTTACTTTGATAGGCTATGTCCGTCAGGCTACCTTCTTGATTTAGCACTAGCTTTAATGCGGCTTGCATGCGTACCAGCTTGCATAGCTTCTTTGGGCTCATGCCGACCTGTTGTAAGAACTTTCGCTCTAACTGGCGCATTTGGCTAGCATCCTGGTGGGCAGCGTCGTCAATCGACAACTCTCCATGGCACGCAGAGATAAGCTGCACAGTTTTATGAACCACGCCTTCAATCAGCTTCTGGCTACTTAGCCTCCCTAGCAAAAATGTCTCGATCACTTCAATTCGATCGGCTGTGGTCGGCGCATCGATAATGGCTTGCTCCAGGCGTGCGGCAGCTTGCTGCCCAAAGACTTCGGCAATGGGGGTTTCTTTATTTCTAAGGGCTTTTAGCGGTATATCGGTAAAGAGTGAAAATCCAAAAGGGGTAAAGCTTGCGGCGAAGCTATGAACGTAGCCAGTTGGCTGAATATAAAATGGCTTATTGGTCTGGCCAAGCACCATAGCACGAGGCTGCAAGACGAACTCAGTGTCGGATATATAACGTTTAATGTCATCACCAAGAATAAACGCCAGCTCAATACCACCATCGGGCACAATGATCTGCTTCTGTGGGCTCTCCTCCGATGGCACTTCGAGTGTCCAATAGAAGTTGATAAAGGGGTCTAAGTCTTCACTGGGTTCGAAGGTGTTGTAGTCCATGCTTATTCCTGTAAGCCCGAGAAGCTGCGTGGGAAAAAGCTACCACAGGGTCTGCTATAAGCCAAAAGATCGTTTTGGCTTGGTATTCCGGCATTTGGAAAGATATTTATGCAGTGCCGTGGTGTCAGTCGCTCGTGTGGCATGGAACCGTTTCAAATGGATAGCAAAGAGTAGCAGTGAACAGTTGTTAATTACTTGGTCGATGAGTCACCCCGAGGAAACGAGGTGTTCAAGAAATTTCCCTACATGGTGCGTAACTACTTTGTGGTGAGATACGCATTCAATCCGAGCTAACCAGTGGCCATCATTGTATAAAAGTGTGTCGATTTTATGCAGTGCAGGGCCATAAAAAAGAGATCCAACTCTTTAGGCGCCACTGCTGCTGTCGCAGCATTGTCAACGAGCCGCTATAGCCAAACAAGCCGCCCGCAGGCGGCTTGCAAGTAAGGGTGAAAGCGTTGCTAGACTAGTGGCCCAAGTACGAGCGGTACATCCACAGCAGTTTTTCTTGCTGAGAAATATAATCACTCATCAGCGCAGCAGTACCTTCATCGTCGGCGTCGGAGGCTGCTGCCAGTACCGTACGTTGACGTGACACCAGCTGTGCTAGGCCATCGACGATACTTTCGACCGCTTCACGACCATCGCTAACCTGCTTGCGCTCAGCAATCGACGACAGCTCGATGTAATCGCTAAAGGCGTGCAATGGCTGGTGACCCAAAGTCAGTACCCGCTCCGCGACTTCGTCCACTTTCAACAATAAGTCGTTGTACAGCTCTTCAAACTTCACGTGCAGTTCAAAGAAGTGCTCGCCTTTGATGTTCCAATGGAAGCCGCGCACGTTCATATACAGAATTTGATAGTTAGCCAGAAGCTCGTTGAGCTGCTGCGCCAGGGCTTGTACGTCTTCTTGTTTCAAGCCGATAAAAGTCTTGCTCATGGGTCGCTCCTTGCTGTGGTTAATGCTTGCATCTATGAAAACAAACACCGGGCTTTAAGCACAGTGAGTTATATCAATCAATGTGATTGAGTCTGTATATTGCATCCTTTGCTCTGATAGCTGTTGTCTGCATTAGCAAATAACGAAAAAGTATTATTCATTCCATGGGCAAGGCTTAGAATACGGCGCTTTTTTGGAATGGAACAAGATCATGACCCAGCGCTCCCCTTGGGCACTGCTGCCCATGCTGCTGTTTTTGACCCTATTTATTGGCAGCGGATTGTATTATCAGGCTGCTGGGGTCGACTTTGCGTTTTATGAAATCTCGGCGCCTGTCGCTATTTTGCCAGCGATCATTTTGGCGCTGCTATTGGCTAAAGGCAGCCTTAATGAACGGGTTGAAACCTTTATTAAGGGTTGTGGCGATCACACTCTGGTCACCATGCTGCTGATTTTCCTACTGGCCGGCGGTTTTGCCAGCGTCGCTAAGGCGGTGGGCGGCGTTGACGCCACCGTCAACTGGGGGCTGGCGCTGATTCCATCGTCGTTGCTGTTGCCGGGCCTATTTGTCATGACGGCCTTTATGGCCACGGCGATGGGCACTTCCATGGGGACCATCGCTGCTGTGGCTCCTATTGCCGTGGGCCTGACCGAAGCCACGGACCTGCCATTATTGCTGACGGTGGGGACTGTGATGGGCGGTGCCATGTTCGGCGATAACTTGTCGATTATTTCCGATACCACCATTGCCGCTACTCGTACCCAGGGCTGCTCGATGGCGGATAAGTTCCGACTCAACTTGCGCATCGCATTGCCGGCAGCGCTGTTGACCCTGGTTTGGCTGTTTTTCCAGGGCAGTGATACTCAGGTTACTCCAGGTGACGATGCCAGTTTTATTAAGGTGCTGCCGTATTTGGCGGTGCTGATTCTGGCGGTCGCTGGCCTCAATGTGTTGGTGGTATTGCTCACCGGTATCGTCTTGGCGGGTGTGGTGGGCCTGACCCAGGTGGCCGACTACAGCGTTGCCCAATGGTCGAAGGATATTTATGCCGGCTACACAGGTATGCAGGAAATCCTGATTTTATCTCTGCTGATTGGCGGCCTTGGCGCCATGATGAAGGCCGGCGGCGGTTTGGCCTGGCTGGCGAATATGATTGATCGGTTAAGTCGCAGCAGCGAGCAGCCCAAGGCCCATCGTCGTGCCGGTGAACTGAGCATCAGCTTAGCGGTGGCGTTGTCTAACGCCTGTACGGCCAATAATACAGTAGCAATATTGATTTCTGGTTCACTGGCCAAGGATATTGCCGAGCGCTATGGCGTTGATGCTAAGCGCAGCGCCAGCTTGATGGATATCGTTTCGTGTGTGGTGCAGGGCATTTTGCCCTATGGCGCGCAAATGCTGTTGGCGGCGTCTATCGCGGGTGTGTCGCCACTACAGCTGGTGACCACAGTAGTGTATTGCTGGTTATTGGGCCTGATGGCGCTGATTTCCGTGTTGATTGGTTGGCCGCGGGGGAAGGTGGCTTAGGCAAGTAATCCATAGCCCTCTTTGAGGGGCCTTGCCCCTCACGCCGGCCGGGCAAACTCCCCGCTTTGCACTGTGCAGGCCTGTTCTCCTGCGTTTGCATTCGGACGGTCGCTGTAACGCAAAAAGAGCACGTCCATGTGCTCCTTTTGCTCTCGCAGCCATCCCGGCTGCTCGTACAGGCGTCCGGATTTATTGAACCACTACAGGAGAAGGCCCCTCAAGTAGAGGTGGTTGCCTGAAGAAAAACGCACTACTCAGCCTCTAACTGCTCTGTTAGTTCCATCCACTGCATTTCCACTTCTTCCAGCTCGCCCTTAATCTGACCTTGCTCTTGCAGCAAACGATTGAGTTCATCCTTACGCTCAGCGTCGTACAGGCCGTTATCGGCCAGCTGGGATTCAATATCGGCCAGCCGGCTGCTGAGCTTTTCCATCTGCTTTTCAGCCGCTTGCTGTTGCTTGCGGATCGGCGCTAGTCGCTGTCGGCGTTCGGCCTCCAAGCGTTTTTGCTCTTTGCGATCGACGCTGGGCGATTTTGCTGCAGGCGCTGGGCTATGGTCATCGCCCTGGGCCTGATCACGCTGTTGCATATAGTGGTGATAGTCGTCCAGGTCGCCGTCAAAGGCTTGCACCTGGCCATGGTCGACCAGCCAGTATTCGTCCACCGTGGCTTTAAGCAAATGGCGATCGTGGCTAACGATGACAATGGCGCCGGCAAAGTTTTGCAGCGCTAGGGTGAGGGCCTCGCGCATCTCGATATCCAAATGGTTGGTCGGCTCATCGAGAATCAGCAGGTTAGGCGTTTGCCAAGCGACACAGGCCAGCGCCATACGGGCTTTTTCGCCGCCGGAAAACGGCGCAATGACTTCCAGCGCTTTATCGCCATGAAAGCCAAAGCCGCCGAGAAAATTACGAATTTCCTGCTCACTGGCCTGGGGTTTAAGACGTTGCAAAATGGTCACACCAGAGGCGCTGGTATCGAGGGATTCCAGCTGGTGCTGGGCAAAATAGCCCAAGCGCAGGTGCTCGCCTTCGCTGCGCTCACCGCTGAGCATCGGGATTTCCTGGCACAGGGTTTTGAGCAGGGTCGATTTACCGGCACCATTGGGGCCCAGTAAACCAATGCGATGTCCCGGCTCTAACGATAATTTGCACTCTGGCAAGATGGCTTTGCCGTCGTAGCCGAGGCTGGCGTGATCAATGGCCAGCAGCGGGCTCGACATCTTGTCATAACATGGGAATTCAAACCGGAAGGGCGAATCGACATGGGCTGGTGCGATCAGCTCCATGCGCTGCAGCTCTTTTAACCGGCTTTGAGCTTGTTTGGCTTTACTGGCCTTGGCACGAAAGCGGGCGACAAATTTTTCAATTTCTGCCACACGGGTTTGCTGCTTTTCATACAGGGTTTGCTGCTGTGCGAGTTTTTCCGCACGAATGCGCTCGTAGGCAGAATAGTTGCCCGGATACACCGTCAGCGCTTGCTGGTGCAGGTGCACAATATGATCGGCGACACCGTCGATAAAATCGCGGTCGTGGGAAATAAACAGCAAGGTGCCGCGGTAGTTCTTTAACCACTGTTCAAGCCAGACGGTGGCTTCTAAATCCAAGTGGTTGGTAGGCTCATCGAGCAGCAGCAAGTCTGAGGGCATCATCAAAGCCTGAGCCAGATTCAGGCGAATACGCCAGCCACCAGAAAAGTCTTTGACTGGGCGTAGCAAGTCGCTTTGGCTAAAGCCCAAGCCATGCAGCAGTTGCTCGGCCCTTGGCGTGACTTCATAGCCCTGATGGTGGTCCATCTGGTCGAGCCATTTGGCCAACTCATTGTCATCGCTGGCGTTGGCAATGCCCTGTTCAATGCGGCGATAATCCTGGTCACCGTCGATGGCGTAATCGAGAGCGCTGCGCTCGCTGGCCTCGACTTCTTGGGCCATATGGGCAATGCGCCACTTGCTCGGCAGCAGTAAATCACCGCCATCGAGGCTGAGTTCGCCATTAAGTAAGGCAAACAAGCTGGATTTGCCGGCACCGTTGGCGCCGATTAAGGCCAGCTTTTGGCCATCGTGAATACGTAAGCTGGCGCCATCGAGCAGTGTTTGCACGCCGCGCAGCAGGGTAACCTGATTAAATTCGATCATAACCGTGGAGATGAAAAAAATGCCGCCGAAGTGTGCCACAGATACGCTGGATAACCCACTGTGGCAGTACGCAGTCGGTATTTATCGTCATGATCCAGTTCAGCAGGCCTTGTTGCAGCTGCAAGACGAGCACGGCGCCGACGTATTGTTGTTATTAACTCAGTTATTCCAGCACAGCCGTGGCCAAGGCTGGCCTCAGCAAGCATTGCCAGAACACTACCTGCAGTGGCGTGAGCAAACAGTCGTGCCTCTGCGGCGGATACGGCGTCAGCTGGACAAATCATTAGCGCTTAGATCGCGCCTGCAACAGCTGGAAATTGAAGCCGAGCAGCAAGGGCTGGCGTATTTATGGCAGTGGTTACTGTGCTCAGAAACGTTTGATGGCGAGCTGGGTGTTGCGGGGCAGGTGGGCTGCCAGGCCAATGATGACCTGGCGGTAAAGCGTATTAACGACTTATTCGTCGTCGCCAAACAAACTGGCGATTGAGCCACTGCCGTCATGTTTTGGCGTGACTTCAGCACTGGCCGGCTCAGAACTGGTCTGTGCAGGTTTATCCGCCGTGGCTGGCTGTTCGTTGTTGGCAGACTGGTCGACGCTTGCAGGCTTTGGCATTTCTACCTGGGCTGGTTTAGCCGCTGACTCAATAGCAGCGCTTTCCGTACTCGGTGCGACTTCGGGAATCAGCGTGGGCTGAACCACAGTGCTTTCTACAACAGCTGGCTGGCTGCTGAGCGCCGCTTGCTGAGCGTTATTGTTGTCAGCCGTGCTTGGCGCCTGAGTGGCTTGCTCTAATTGACTTGGTGCTGACTTAGCGGCTGGTTTGGTAGCGGTCTTTTTAGCAGCGGGTTTTGCAGCTGCCTTAGTGGCGGTCTTCTTAGCTGCTGGTTTCGTAGCGGTCTTTTTCGCCGCAGGCTTTGCAGCAACTTTGCTAGCGGTTTTTGTTGCGGCAGTTTTGCTGGCCGCAGGCTTGGCTGCTGTTTTAGTCGTCGCTTTGGCCGCTGCCGGTGTCGCGGTGGTTTTCTTGGCGCTAGCTACCTTTTTGGCCGCTGGCTTAGCGGTACTGGCCTTAGGTTTAGCGGCCGTGGTTTTTTTCGCTGGGGCTTTGGCAGCAGCAATCGGTTTTTTAGCCGTAGATTTCACTGCTTTTTTCGCTGGAGCTGCTGTGCTGGCAGTTGTTACTTTTTTGCTTGCCGTTTTTGCTGTGGCCGCTGTCGTTTTGCTGGCTGCTTTTTTGACCGCAGGCTTAGCAGTGCTGCTTGCCTTTTTCACCGCAGGTTTTGCCGCCGCCACTTTTTTGGCTGGGGCTTTGGCTGTGCTGGCTGAACGAGCGGGTGAAGCTTTGGCTTTGTCTTTACGCTCTTGCTCGCGCTCAATGACTGCAATGGCTTTTAATACAGCGGTACGTTGTTTTTCTTCGGCTTTCAAAGTGGCCAATTCAGCCTTGGCATCAACCAGCACTTGTTGTGCGGCGTCTTTTTCTGCCTTCGCCAGTTCCCAGCGTTGGCGGGCATTGTCCAGCTGGCGTTCGCTGGCGGCGGTCTTTTTAAGCTTGACCTTGGCGCTGGCTTTTTGCCGTGCTTCGGTGGCTTTTTTAACCTTTTCCATCGCTCGCTGTTTGGCAGTTTCTGCCTTAGCAACGGCTTTTTCGGTATCACTTAACTGCTTGTCCCGAGCCTTTTCCAGCTTGCTTTGCAGTGCGGCGATATCCTTTTCCAGTTGTTGTACTGGCGTTAAAGCAGCCGCTTTCGGTTTGCGGGCAGTTGTCTTGCGAGCAGTTGTTTTTCTGGCGGTCGTCTTCTTCGCGGCGGCCATAGTGATACCTCTGTGCTGTCGATAAACGATGTGGGCATTATACGAAAAGGGCAGCATTCCTCTATGGACGAATCAGGAATCCTGCCATGTTGCGGCAGAGGATAGCGCATCCGTGCTGTCGTTGGCTGCTACTAATTTCTGTGCAGTACCATCAAGCCAAGTTAATAAGGGTTGCCAATCGGCACCATCACGCTCTTTGGCGTCTTCTAAGTCGACAATACCGTGACCATGTTCACTGGCGCGCACATAAAACTGGGTATCACGCAGTGACGTCAGAAAAGGAATTTTTAAACTATGTAAAAATCGCTCTAGTTTGGCGTACACCAAGGTATTTTTGCGCACGCGGTTGGCAACGACAGCCAGTGGACGTGGATGCATGCGGTAGGGATGTGACAGCATGACGTCACGAATAAAACCGGTGGCGGCACGAATATCGATGGCAGAAGGAATCACTGGAATTACCAATACATCACAATGTTGAATCATATCGGCTAGGGCTTGTCCGTGTAGACCTGCAGGTGTGTCCATCACCACTCGGGTGGTATTGGCAGCGACGCGCAGACTCCAGCAGCGAGTACTGAGATGGGGCTGGTGTTTTTTAAACGCGGCAATGCCTTCAATCGTTGGTAAATGTGGGTTGCGTACCGCCAGCCAATCGATGGCGGAGCCCTGTGGGTCGTAATCGACTAAGGCGGTTTGATAGTGCTTAGCAAAGAAACTGGCTAGGTTGGTTGCCAGTGTCGTTTTTCCACAGCCGCCTTTAGCATTGGCCACCATCACCCTAACGGGCGCGGTATAACCAATTACTCTGGCATCGGGGCGAAATATTTCAGCATCAGACGGTTCCGTCATACATCACCTGGCTGTTCAGGGGATTGTGCTCAGCGGCGAACATAGCCGCTGTGCTTCCAGCCAGTACAGCATAGGTTATACTGCGCCATGGTGGTAATTGTGGGATTCGGTCAATGAAAATGAAGAGTAAGGTGCGTTTGGGATTTATGGTTTTGACCGTCGCCGCTGCTTTAATGGGCCCTTATCTGATGAGTCGTTATTTGAACTCCGGTAATAACCAGACCTATGTACCGATTAACGTGATATCTACCGACGAAACCCGGCAGACCTATTACAAGTGGCAAGACGATAATGGCCAATGGCATTTTGGCGATGAGCCACCAGAGGGAGTCACCTTACATGAGGTGAAGATCGACACCGCCGCCAATATCTTGCAGCCTGTTGCAGTGGCTAAAAAAGACGTAGAGAAGTCCGACAGCAAGGCGGCAGTACCGCAAAAAACCTTACCACTACCAATGACGGTCGACCCTGAAAGCGTGAAGGATATGATGGAAAAGGCCGAAAATGTGCAGAATCTGATGAATGAACGTAACCAACAGCTGAAGGAAATTCCTTAGGCTGCCTTTACTGCAGGGTAAACACTAAACCATTGGCCCCGGCTGCAAAGTAACTGCCATTGTTAAAGGCGACATCTTCAATCACCACGCTGCGGTTGATCCAACCGCTACGCTGCTGCGCATGCCATTGCTTTAATTGTTGGCCGCTGCTGACGTCCCACAAGGTGATTTGTCCTGATGTGGTGCCGGTTAATAGTTGGCTGGCGCCGTTATTAAAACGCGCAGCACTAAAATAGCCGCGGGTATTGCCCAATTCGTGCAGTAGCCGACCCGAGGCTACGTCCCATAGTTTGCCAGGGCTGCTCATGGCCGACGTAAATAGCAAGCGACCATCGCCTGATAGCTGAGCAGTACGTACCTGATTAGGGTGCTCAAACTGCTGCTGAACCTCGCCCGTTTGCAGATTCCATACCCGTGCCTGTAAATCATCACTGGCACTGGCGGCCAGTAGTCCCTGGTCGCTGAGGCTGACGTCGTAAACGATGCCGTCATGGGCCAGACGGCGCAGGATGCCGCCATTTTTTATATCGAATAGCGTGGCGGTGTAGTCTTGCATGGCCAGCAAAGCAAAGTCGCCATTGTTGCCTACGGCGATGTCTTCAATGTCTCCCGGAGCATTCCAAAACCAAACGGCTTCGCCGCTGTCGACTTGCCATAACACTATGGTGCGCAAGTCTGTGGTAGCGACATAGCGATCGTTAGCAGAAAACGCTGAGCTGGTCAGGTTGCTGTAGCCTTCGGCCACATGGTTCCAATCGTAGCGGCGCTCAAACGGTTGCAAAGTCCACAGGCTGCCGCCGTGATGCAGACTGCCGACCATTGCGCTGTTGCCGTCATGGGAAAAGCGAATGGAATAGGCGCCCTGGCGGGCCACTTCCTGGCTGGCAGTGGGTGGTTGGCCTTGCTGACAGCCAATCAGCAGGGTGCTGGTAAACAGCAGAACAACAGGGAATGAAGAAAAAGAACAGCGGCCACCTGAGTGTGATGGCCGTTTAGCTTGAATTGCCCTGTTGCTCAACATACTCCATCCCTATCGTATTGAGTCGCAAGCTGCGGGCAGAGATTTATTCGGTCGCAGTCTCACGATGAATATTGTGCAGTTTCTCGATTAATTGATCTTCCAGTTCGAAGCGCTCTTCCAGTACTTCGCCAATGCTGGATAAATCCTGCGGCAATTTTGCCAGATCATCGAGACAGCAATGCTGATCATAGGTGTCATTAAAATCGACACAACGTGTGGTCAGCTCGTCTAAGCGAGGTACCAGCTCACGCGCTACATCAAGGCCGCCATCGTCATACTCTTTGGCTTCGTTAATTAGCTGCTCGTAAATTTCAAAGTGTCCGACTGAGCAATAATCAACGATGGACTCACATAAACGGGTGATGGCCTCGCCCAGATTATAGTCATTGGCGAGCGGCTGGCAGGAACTGAGCCCATAGTACTGTACGATCAGTTGCTGGCGATCGTTCAGCCACTTGTCGATTAAACGGTGAACGCCGCCCCAGCGTTCTTGTGCGGTTTTGCAATTCTCTAACATAACGTGCCTCATTGCCGGCCGTGAATCTGCGGAGCAGTGTGTCCGCGCATGGCATCAATATATGTGGCAGAGAAATGTAGGTGCAAGTACAGAAAGGGATTTTGTTGATCTGAGCAATGACTGGCTTATTCTGTCGCGCCCCTTAACCGCTGGTCTGCGCCAGGCAGTTAAGGGTGTTGTGCTCACTGCGCTTTAACGATGACGAAGCTTGAACAGCCAAAGGGCGACTACGACTGCGACAAAACTCAGTTAAGGGTGTTGTGCTCACTGCGCTTTAACGAACAGCCAAAGGGCGCTCACGACTGTGGCAAAATCTGGTGCTTTAACGGCGGCGAAGATTGAGTGCCAAAGCAGCGCCAACGACAGCGACAAAGCCGGCGTACCACAAGCGTGTCCATTCCGGCATGCTTAGCCCCCACAAGCTCCAGGAAATCTCTGCGCAATTACCGTCGCCCTGTAACATGATTTTTAACAGTTCAGACAGTGGCAGGGTATCCATCAGGTAGTCAAAGCTCGGGCCGCAGTCGGGCACCTCGTCTGCCGGAAGATTTTGAATCCAGATATGGTGATCGGCGCTCCACAGGCCAAATACTGACGCCGCCAAGGTAAAGGTCAGCGTTGCCAAACGCCAGCCAGGGCGATGACGGGCCAAAAATACCGCCAAACAGCCCAGCCCAATCAGCAAAAAGGCCAACCGCTGAACCATGCACAATGGGCAAGGGTCCATGTAGAGGTAGTATTCAAAGTAATACGCCGTTGCCAGCAAGGTGGCGCAAGTGATGAAGCCTAACAGGCCGGCGCGCCCTAGCCAGAGCGGTGATTGAAAAAACTGAACAACAGGGTGTGAAGGCATAAAACGATATCCGTCCAATGGCGAGTTGCGTCGCGAGTTTAGGGCTTGTGGCAGCGAAATAACAGGGTATGGCAACCGTGCTGATAGCGATAGGCTAAAATTAGGACTCAAACCACACACGTGACCACGGTGAGTTAGTTCATAGGAGAGCCAATATGTTCCGCGCTGCCATGATTGGATGGATGCTGATCAGTCTGATGGGGGCTGCTGCCAGCTGGGCAGAAGACGAGCCGGAAGAAGAAGCACCAGCAGAGAACAAGGTCACTAAGTACATTCATTTGGAGCCGGCCTTTGTGCTCAACTACGGCAGTGAAGGTCGCATGAAATACCTGCGTACGGAAGTGGCGCTGCGGGTCAGTAGTACCGATGCCGCGTCGCGCGTCAGCCACCATAAACCCTATATTCGCAATAACCTGGTGATGTTACTCAGTGCTCAAGACGGTGATGTGATGAATACCGCTCAGGGCCGAGAATCGCTGCGCAAGGTGGCGTTAGATGAAGTGCGGGCACTGATGGTACTGCTGGAAGGGTCACCCTATGTCGATGACCTCTATTTCAATAACTTTGTGGTACAGAACTAAGGGCCTGTTAGGGTACTTAAGCAGGCCCCTAGGGCTTTAACGCTTTTGATACTCGGCTAAAAACTGCGCAAATGGGCGGTCGTCGGCCGCTTCGATAGCGTACTGCTTTTCCCAAGATTGCTCGGCTTGTTGTTGCCAGCGCTGGCGTACTTCGGCCGCCAACGGCTCGGAAAGGGTTTTTCGATGCTGTAAGGCCTGCTGGCGGGTGAATTCACTGAACTCGAGTGACTGCTCACGCAAAGCGGCCAACACCTTAGCGGATGGCGTCAGTTCGCTATCGGCCAGCTTTAATAACTGCTGATTAAGGCTGTCGATATGGAAACTGTGGCCATTGGCGGCGTCCATCTGCTCAGCCAGTCCTCGCATGCCTTCCAATACCTCGCGACCCCAATCGACTAGGTTACGTTCACCACCAGCGCTTTCCAGTTGCAGCCCCGGCTTACGCCCTTCCATCAAGGCGGTTTGCTGATTGCGGCGAATGCGCCGATATTCGTCCATATCGATATCTGGGCTAGGTTGCAGCAAACACCAGGTCAGGAATACATCCATAAAGTGCATTTGCGGTACATCCAGCCCCAGTGGCAGGAAGGGGTTGAGGTCGGTGCTGCGCACTTCGATGTATTCAACGCCGTATTTATCCAGCGCTTGCAGCGGTTTTTCACCATTTTTTCCAACGCGCTTTGGACGAATATCACTGTAATACTCGTTTTCGATTTGCAGCAGGTTGCTGTTGAGCTGCTTGTAGACGCCGTCTGTGGTCTGTAAGCCAATGGCGTCATAGCGCTCAACCGGAATACTGACGGCCTTGCCGAGGGTATCGATATAACTATCGAGGCGGTTGTAACAGACGATCAAATCCGATTGCGCATCGTTTTGATAGCCCAGGTCACTCATGCGCAATGAGGTGGCGTAAGGCGCGTACAAGGTGTGTTGATGCAGGCGCTGGAGGTCGTGCTGTTTGCCATCCAGAAAGCTTTCACACAAGGCCGGTGAGGCACCAAACAAATACGACAACAGCCAGGAATAACGACGGAAGTTACGAATCAAGCCAAAATAACGGCTGGAAATATAATCCTGCAGCGGTTGTTGGTTTTCTTCCTGCTGCTGCAATAACGGCCACAGCTTATCTGGCAGCGAGAAGTTGTAATGAATACCGGCGATGCATTGCATCATGCGGCCATAGCGGTGCCATAAACCGTGACGATAGACATGCTTTAGCTGGCCAATGTTAGAGCGCCCATAATCGGCAATGGGAATGCTCATTTCACCCTGCAAAATACACGGCATGGAATTGGGCCAGATCATCTCACCGTTGAGCTGGCTGTAGGTATAACGATGCGCCACATCCAAATAGGCGATGGCCTCGTGTGCGCTGGCAAAGACCGGGGTAATAAACTCCAGCAGCGCTTCCGAATAATCCGTGGTGATGCTGTCGTGGGTCAGTGCAGAACCCAAGCCACGTGGATGCGGCTGCTGACTGATCACACCTTGGCTGTCACAGCGCAAGCCTTCTTTCTCAACACCGCGTCTCAGCTGAGTCAGCAGGGGTTGATGCTCTGGATGGCTGAGCATAGCCAGCCTTTGGTGATATGTGATCAAGGTCGCCTCGGTGTGGGAGTCGGAATCGGGAGATTATAGAGGATTGCGCTAGGCGCAGGTAAACCGGCAAATGGGCCATCTCAGTGGAACAGCCCATTGCCGTGTTAGCACCAGTGCTTATTTACGCTGTTTGGCGTTGGCAAAGGCGGCTGCCATGGCACCGGTCATGGCGCCACCCGCCGGGGCTGCACTGCGCTGTTTCGGCTGTGAACGGCCGCGACGATCCTTGTTTTGCTCACCTAGCGAGCGTTCATTAGCTTTTTCCAGGGCGTCGTCGCTCATGCGCATCGATAGACCAATGCGTTTACGTGGCACATCCACTTCCATCACTTTGACCTTAACGATATCGCCGGCTTTCACCACATCGCGTGGATCTTTGACGAAGGTGTCCGACAGCGCTGAAATATGCACCAAGCCATCCTGGTGCACGCCGATATCAACAAATGCACCAAAAGCGGCGACGTTGGTGATCACGCCTTCCAGCACCATATTGGGCTTAAGGTCTTTGATGTCTTCAACGCCGTCTTTGAACTCGGCAAACTTAAACTCAGGACGCGGGTCACGGCCGGGTTTTTCCAGCTCGCTGATAATGTCTTTAACGGTGATTTCACCGACGCTGTCGTCACTGAAGTCCGCCGCATTCACCGACTTCAACAGGCTGCTATCGCCAATCAAGCTGGTCACGTCTTTGCTGAACTGATGGGCGATTTTTTCCACTACAGGGTAAGACTCAGGGTGCACTGCTGACGCGTCGAGCGGATTGTCGCCGTTCATAATGCGCAAAAAGCCCGCCGCTTGCTCAAAAGCCTTAGGGCCTAAACGAGCGACTTTTTTCAGCTCTTTACGGCTGGGGAAGGCGCCGTTTTCGTCGCGGTAAGCAACGATATTGTTGGCCAAAGTAGCGTTTAAGCCAGACACCCGAGTCAGCAGCGGGGCCGAGGCGGTGTTAAGGTCGACACCGACCGAGTTCACACAGTCTTCAACCACGGCATCGAGGGAGCGAGCTAAACGTGATTGGTTAACGTCGTGTTGGTACTGGCCGACACCGATGGATTTCGGTTCGATTTTCACCAACTCGGCCAGTGGATCTTGTAAACGGCGGGCAATGGAGACGGCGCCACGAATGGTCACGTCGAGATCCGGAAATTCACGCGCGGCTAGTTCTGAGGCGGAATACACAGAGGCGCCCGCTTCGTTCACCATCACCTTTTGCACAGCTTTTAACTCGGGCTGGGCTTTGATCATATCGCCAACAAACTTGTCGGTTTCACGTGAGCCTGTGCCGTTACCGATGGCGATCAGCTCGACGCCGTGTTTGGCTATCATGGCCTTTAATACCGCGGCGGACTCGGCAAACTTATTCTGTGGCGGCGTGCAGTAAATGGTGGCGTGGTCGACCACTTTACCGGTGGCATTAATAACGGCGACTTTGACGCCGGTACGTAAACCCGGGTCCAGGCCCATGGTGACCTTGTTACCGGCTGGTGCGGCTAGCAGCAAATCTTTCAGGTTGTCGCCAAATACCCGAATGGCCTCTTCTTCGGCTTGCTCACGCAGCTGGCCAACCAGCTCGGTTTCTAGGTGGTTCAGCAGCTTGATGCGCCAGGTCCATTTCACCACCTCGGCCAACCAGCGGTCCGCAGCGCGACCTTGCTGCTCAATGCCGACGTGATCGGCAATCATGGCCTCACAAGGGCTGGCACTGGTTTTGTCTTCCGGATCACCGGTGACCAGGCTAATGCTGAGAATGCCTTCATTGCGTCCACGTAGCATCGCCAGGGCACGGTGGGAGGGCACATTTTTTAGCGCTTCGTCGTGCTCAAAATAATCGGAGAATTTGGCTCCGGCTTGCTCTTGGCCAGCCACCACGCGTACCGATACTTGCGCTTGTTGATGCATAAAGCGGCGCAGCTTAGCCAAAAGATCTGCGTCTTCAGCGAAGCGCTCCATCAAAATATAACGGGCACCATCGAGGGCGGCTTTGCTATCACCGATGTTGTGCTCAGTATTAAAAAAGGCTTCAGCCTCTTGCTCTGGGTCTAACGTCGGATCGGCCAGCAGCTTTTCGGCCAAAGGCTCAAGGCCTGCTTCAATGGCGATTTGACCTTTAGTGCGGCGTTTGGGTTTGTACGGTAGGTACAAGTCTTCCAAGCGGGTTTTGGTATCGGCGGTGAGCAGCTCGCGTTTGAGCTCGTCGGTTAACTTGCCTTGCTCATCGATGCTTTTCAGTATGGTTTCACGCCGGTCTTCCATTTCACGCAAGTAGCGTAGTCGCTCATCCAGTTGGCGCAGCTGGCTGTCATCCAGCGAGCCGGTGACTTCTTTACGGTAACGAGAAATAAAAGGCACGGTAGCGCCTTCGTCTAATAAGGCGACGGCAGCGTCAACTTGCTGGGTGCGAATACCGAGTTCGTCAGCAATGCGCTGGCCGATGGTGGCGTGACTCATAAACAAATACTCAAACAATCAAAAAAACAGCGCCGGAGTATAACCAAGGCAGGAAAAGCGGGGAAAGACGCCGGTCGCAATTCATACCCTGCTACCGGCTAACTGCGACTGCTGGGCTAATACCAGCTCACTGATAAAGTCAGCCACCACGCGAATGCGCGGCGAATGCGCCAGGTCGGCTTGAATGCTGAGGTAAATCGTCTGATCGATGCCCAGCTGCGTTTGCAAACAATGCAGGCCGGCGGCTTGGGCTAAAAAGTGCGGTAATACGGCAACGCCTAAACCGGCTTTGGCGGCTGCTACCTGAGTGGCGACGGAGCTGGTCAGTAAACTGAACTGAGCATCACTTTGCTGGCTCAGCCATTGCTTCATAAATTGAGCGGCGGGCAGATGATCATAATGCTCGTTCCAGCCAATGATTTGCTGGCGATTGGCGTTGTCGCTGTTGCCATAGAGGCCATAACCCAAGGTACCGAGCCGTCGCAAGGTGACGTGGCCGCGCTCTGGTCGCACCATGCGCAGAGCTAAATCGGCGTCACGACGATGCAGATTGACGGTGTTGATGTCGGTCACGATTTCTACGGTCAGGCTTGGGTATTGGCGCTGAAAATCGGGCAACGCCGGAATAATCAGATGGCTGGCCAGATTCTCCGCCGTCGCCAATCGTACATGGCCTTCAAGTTGGGTTTGCTGTTGTGCTTCCAGGCTGAACGCCGCCGCCGCGCGGGCCATGGCTTCGGCTTGCTCCAGCAAGGCGTCACCGTCTTCGGTTAAGCGATAGCCGGATTGCTGGCGAATAAATAGCGCCAAACCGAGGGCACTTTCTAACCGCTCTAGACGCCGCGACAGAGTGGCCACGCCGATATGCAATCTGGCTGCAGCAGCGGTCAATGTGCCGAGGTGGGCAATGGCGAGAAAGGCCGGAATATCATCCCAATGCCAGCTTTTTCCGATAGTGGAAAATAGGTTGTCAGTTTTGTCTGTATTTTTCATTTCGTGAGAGTGCCACGCTAGCACCCTTTTCCACAAGGCAGCAGGGGGAACGTTATGCAGCAGCGACACATAGGCCAACAGGGTTTACAGGTATCGGCACTGGGCTTGGGCTGTATGGGCATGAGCGAATTTTATGGCGCCAGCGATGATCAGCAGTCATTGGCCTTGATGCAGGCGGCGTTGGAGCTGGGTGTGAACTGGTTTGATACCGCCGATGCCTACGGTCCGCACCATAATGAGGCTTTAATCGGCCAGTTTTTAAAGGGCAATCAGCGAGCGCTGCGCATTGCCACTAAGTTTGGCATTGTGCGCCGCCCTGGAGAGTATCAGCGTCAGTTGGATAATCGCCCAGACTACATTCGCCAAGCTTGCGAAGCTTCGTTACAGCGCTTGGGAGTGGAGTGCATCGACCTGTATTACGTGCACCGGGTGAACCCGTTACACCCCATCGAAGACACCATGGAAACCCTGGCCGAGCTGGTCAAGCAAGGCAAAATTGCCCATATCGGTTTGTGTGAAGTCAGCTCCGACACCTTACGCCGAGCCCACGCCGTGCACCCGGTGACGGCGCTGCAAACGGAGTATTCGCTCTGGTGTCGCGATATTGAGCAAGACATCTTGCCGACCTGTCGTGAGCTGGGCATTGGTTTGGTGCCTTATGCGCCACTAGGACGTGGTTTTTTGACCGGTACTATGAATACCGCGACCGACTTTGCCGACGATGATTTTCGTGGCTCTTTGCCGCGCTTTCAGGCTGAGGTGCGCCAGCATAATTTGCAACTGACCCAGGGTATTGCGGCCATGGCGGCGGAAAAGCAGTGCACGGCGGCGCAGTTGTGTTTGGCCTGGTTGTTGGCACAAGGTGATGACATTGCACCGATTCCCGGCACTAGGCGGTTAAGTTATCTGCAGCAGAATGTGGCGGCTGCAGAGATACAATTGACGACCGCCGAGTGTCAGCGGCTCACGGCTCTATCAGATGGATTTACGGTGCAAGGCGAGCGTTACACGTCGGAGGGCATGAAAGGCGTGAATGCCTGATTTTCTTAGCGCATAAAAAAAGGCCGTCAGTGACGGCCTTTTTTTGTTTCAGCTGGGCAGTTAGTCCAGCTGCGGTGCGGCGGCCAGAATGGCTTCTGATACGTCGTACTTTTTAAAGTTTTCAACGAACTGAGCCGCCAGGTTTTTGGCTGCTTCCGTCCAGGCCGCTTCGTCGCCCCAGGCCGCAATTGGGTTCAGCAGCTGGCTTTCAACACCGTCAATCGCTTTGGGCACATTGAGGCCAAATACCGGCAGGGTTTCGGTGTCGGCATCACGCAGAGCACCGCTCTGAATGGCACTGATCACGGCACGGGTCGTAGGGATCGAGAAACGCTCACCGCCAGCGCCATTAGCACCGCCGGTCCAGCCGGTGTTCACCAGATATACCTGGGAGTCAAACTCGGTAACGCGCTTCATCAGCAGCTCTGCGTATTCGCCGGCAGGGCGTGGGAAGAATGGCGCACCAAAGCAGGTAGAGAAGGTCGACTTCAGACCTTTAGAGCCACCCATTTCTGTTGAGCCAACCAGCGCGGTGTAGCCAGACAGGAAGTGGTAAGCCGCCTGCTCTTTGCTGAGGATAGACACAGGTGGCAGAACACCAGTCATATCACAGGTCAGGAAGATCACCGCTTTCGGCTCGCCACCTTTGTTTTCTGCGACACGTTTTTCAACGTGCTCCAGCGGGTAAGCACAGCGACCGTTTTCGGTCAGGCTGGTGTCGGCGTAGTCGGCGATACGAGTTTCTTCGTTGATCACCACGTTTTCAACAATGGCGCCAAACTTGATGGCGTCCCAAATGATGGGCTCGTTTTTCTTCGACAGATCGATGGTCTTGGCGTAGCAGCCACCTTCGATATTAAAGACGGTGCCCTTGCCCCAGCCGTGCTCGTCATCACCAATCAAATAGCGCTCAGGGTCAGCAGACAGGGTGGTTTTGCCGGTACCAGACAAGCCGAAGAACAGGCAGGTATCGCCTTCTTCACCGACGTTGGCCGAGCAGTGCATTGGCAATACGTCTTTTTCTGGCAGCAGGAAGTTCTGTACCGAGAACATGGCTTTTTTCATTTCACCGGCGTAACGCATACCTGCCAGCAGTACTTTGCGTTGAGCAAAGTTAATGATCACACAGCCATCTGAGTTGGTGCCGTCACGCTCTGGCACACACTCAAAGCCAGCAACGTTAAGAATTTGCCATTCTTCTTTGTCGGCGGTGTTGTAGCTGTCTGGGCGGATAAACAGGTTACGACCAAACAGGTTCTGCCAGGCAGTCTGGGTGGTCATTTTAACCGGCAAGTAGTGCTGCGGATCCGATCCTACGTGCACATGCGATACGAAACTGTCTTGTTGTGACAGAAACTCTTCCACTCGCTCCCACAGCGCGTCGAACTTGTCGGCGTCGAATGGACGATTGATATTGCCCCAGTCGATGGCGTCTTTGCTGCTGGGCTCTTCAACGATGAAACGGTCCATCGGCGAGCGACCAGTGCGCTGGCCAGTGGTGACAACCAGAGCGCCGGTGCTTTGCAGCTTGCCTTCGCCACGTTGCAGCGCCTGTTCAATCAGTTGAGGGGAAGATAAATCAGTGTAAACAGTGGTCATATCGGTGCCCGATGGGTCCTCGCTGTCGTCGTGCGGGGGAGAGCCGCCGCATCAGTCTGTGTTACCTACCGCCCAGAGGGTGCACGGGCGTTCGAGGCGCGCGATTATGCCAGAAAATGCCAACAAGGATAAGTGTTGGGCAAGTTCTGTCTTGTTAGGCCAGCGGTTTGTCCATATCGGCCGCTTGTGGCGGCCGTTCAAAAGAGATCTGCCAAGCTGTGTTAGGGGCTGTTAACACTATTTATCTCTTTGCGCCTTGGTTGAGGGATAAAACAGCGCGATCGAAATAGGCCTAGTGCTGCTGACGTTCAGGGAACAACTGTTCAACGTCGTGGCTTTCAAAGCGATATAGCTGCTGGCAAAACTCGCAGTTAATGGCAATGCTGCCTTGTTCACTGACAATGCTGTGCAGCTCGTCGTAGCCCAATTGATGCAGCGCGTTGGCGATACGTTCCTGGCTGCAGGTGCATAAAAATTTCAGTGCTGTGACTGGATACAAGCGCACCGACTCTTCGTGATAAAGACGATGCAACAGCTGTTCAAAGTCGAGCTGCAACAGCTCGTCGTCTTTGATGGTGCTAGCCAGGTGGGTCAGGCGATCCCAGGCATCTGGATCTTCATCGACGCTGGCAGGCATTTTTTGCAGCATAAAACCCGCGGCGCTGTCGCCATCACAACTGAGCCAGAAACGGCTGCCTAATTGCTCCGATTGCTCAAAGTAATCGGTCAGGGCCTGGGCAATATTGCCGGACGATATGGCGGTAATGCCCTGATAGCGTTGACCTTGCTCGGGTTCGACTGTGATCACCAGTTGGCCGTCGGCGAAATCTAACTCGTCATTGCTGAGTTGATCGTCGTAGCGGGCGATGGCACGTAACTCACCTTGCTCGCTGGTTTCGGCCTGCAGTAGTGATACGTTGCCAGTTAACCGAACCTGTAGCGTTAATCGACCAGCAAACTTCAAGGTGGCGCTCATTAATGCGGTGGCAGCCATCAGCTCCCCCACGGCGCGGGCGATGACGTCTGGGTATTGATGGCGCTTGAGGACTTCGCGATAGCTGTCGTTCAAGTGGGTGATTTCACCACGGATATTGGTGCCATCGAAGCTGAAGCGTTGAAGTTGGTCGGCAGTGTTCATGTTTGTGTTCCTGGTGTTAAGTCGAGGCTGGATATCTCCAGCGGTAGCGCAATGGTTGGCTTAGTAGTCTTGATTGCGCTCAAAGCGCTGCATATCGCGACGCTCTTTTTTGTTCGGCTTGTGGTCGGGTACTAGGTTGGCAGCGCGCATGATTTTGCGATTTTCACCGGCGTCCATACGCCGTTTAATGCTGGCGGGTGTTTCCGTGTACAGCAATTGTGCCTGTGGTGCGCCGCGACGTTGGTCGGAAATAGCCTGTACCACGATTTCTTTTTCATCAAAGCCCTGGCGAATGGTCAGAGTGGCGCCAAGCTCAACAATTTTGCTGACCTTGCTGCGCTGGCCGTCGTAGTGCACCTTGCCACCTTCGATGGCCGCTTTGGCTAGGGCGCGGGTTTTGAAAAAGCGTGCCGCCCACAACCACTTGTCCAGCCGCACCTTGTCGGAATTATCGCTCATAGTTACTCAATTACTGTGACTCTGACATGCATAGTGGGGGCGAATCAGTCCAGATCCAACTCATTGAAGTGGTCAATGCCAGGAAAGGGACTATCGCGATTGGGTGCCTGCTGGCTATCTGGATGGTAAATGGTGAGCAGGTAACGAATACCCCAGCGAGCGGCGGATTCTAACACGGCCTGGCTATCGTCGATGAGCAGCGTACGCTCACGGTCAAAGGGCTCTTCGCGCTGCAGATGCTGCCAGAACGCCTGGCTTTCTTTCGGTTCACGATAGTCGTGGGAACTGATAATGCGATCCACCAATTGATCGAGGCCAGTTTGCTGCATTTTTAGATCCAGGCCATCGCGGTGGGCGTTAGTGACAATGACCCGGCGTTTGCCCTGGTGCTGCAGTTGCTGCAAAAAATCCTGCACGTGTGGGCGAAAGCCAATCTTATGCTGCAGGTCGCGCTTCATGGCCATGATGTCGAGGCTGGTTAGCTCGGACCAATAATCCAGACAATACCAATTGAGGGTGCCACGCAGACTGGTAAAGCTTTTATTCAACTCGGCCATAGCCTGTTCATGGCTGAGATTGTGATGAGCAGCGTAAGCTTTGGGCAGGTGCTGCAGCCAAAAGTAGTTATCGAAATGCAAATCGAGCAAGGTGCCGTCCATATCCAGAAGCACGGTATCGATTTGTTGCCAATCTAGGGCCGTCATGGGGTTATACTCAAACGCATTTTCACCATTGTAAACGGGCCTGGTATGGATAAAAAACCTCAGATTCTCGCGCGTCACCGACTGGCTGAAACACGCTTATTTCGTATCGAATCCATGGATATACGTTTTAGCAATGGCGTTGAACGCACCTATGAGCGCTTGGTGCCGGGCGGGTCTGGAGCGGTGATGATGGTAGCCATGTTTGATGACGACCGTTTTGCCATGATTCGTGAATACGGTGGTGGCGTTGAAGATTACACCCTAACGTTGCCCAAAGGGGCCATCGACTTAGGTGAAAGCATGCGTGATGCCTGCCTGCGTGAGTTGCAGGAAGAAATTGGTTATGGCGCGCGCGAGTTTATCCACTTGAAAAAGGTCAGTCTGTCGCCCAGCTACATGAGCGGTGGCATCGATTTGGTGTTAGTGCGCGATTTGTATGAATCCAAACTCGAAGGCGATGAACCCGAGCCGCTGGAGCTGGTGGAATGGCGCATGAGCGAATTACCGCAATTATTTGCTCGCAGCGATTGCAACGAAGGACGGGTATTGGCAGCACTTGCCCTAGTGCAGCAACATCTGGCTGGCCACTACCCGGGTGACCCGCTTTAGGCCACCAAGCTCGGAGCGGCCTTGGCGATGGCATCGGCCAGCCGCTCTAGTTGAATGGGCTTAGCAACAAAACCGTTCATGCCGGCCGCCAGACAGCGCTCTTGGTCTTCCATCATGGCATTGGCGGTCAGCGCCAAAATGGGCACCTGGCTGCCAGGCATGCCCAGATCCCGAATCCGCTCTGTGGCTTCAATGCCATCCACCAACGGCATATTGATATCCATTAACACCAGGTCGTACTGCTGTTGTCGCACCATGGTAATGGCGACATCGCCATTTTCTGCCACCTCAGCGCTAAAGCCCAGTTTTTGCAAAATCTTGAGGGTGATTTTTTGATTCACCGGGTTGTCTTCCGCTAGCAATACCTGACCTTGAAAGCGCCGTGGTCGAGCAGGGCTCACTGTGGTGGTGTCGGGTAGCTGGCGAGCATCGCCGACGGTAAGCGGCAGGCTCAAGCAAAAGCGGCTGCCTTCGCCCGGTGTGGAGTCGACCACAATATCGCCCTGCATGGCCATCGCCAGACGACGGCTGATGGTAAGTCCTAAGCCGGTTCCGCCATAACGCCGGCTGGTGCTGCTGTCGGCCTGACGAAAGGCCGAAAAAATATGCTCTAACTTGTCGGCGGCAATACCGATGCCAGTGTCGGTCACTGCGATATCCACTTGGTAGCGCTGTTCAGACAGCTCCTGTGCCGATACGGCGATATGGATTTGTCCGCTATCGGTAAACTTGATGGCGTTACTGATCAGGTTGGTCAGCACCTGGCGTATACGTTGGCTGTCACCGCGCCAGCAGGTGGGCAATTCGGCTTGATAAACGCTGGTGAGTGACAGATTTTTCCGCCGGCTACTATCAGCAAACAATTGATACAGATCTTGTATCATGGCGTGTAAATCAAAATCTGTGTATTCGATGTCGAGGTTGCCAGATTCGATTTTGGACAGATCTAGAATGTCATTAATGATGGCAATCAGGGCGTGGGATGATTTGCTGATAATGTCCACATAACTGCTTTGTTCTTCGTTAAGGGGTGATTCCTGCAATAGTTCGGCTGCCCCCAATACACCATTCATCGGCGTGCGTATTTCATGGCTCATATTGGCCAGAAAGATGGTTTTACTGCGATTGGCTGCTTCTGCTTTGGCCAGGGCTTCACGGATTTTTTCATTGGCATCGGCCAGTGCCTGCTGTTGAGCGCGGCTGGCGGTGATATCAACCCCGGCCAGTAAAAAATCGTCCCGCTCTCGGTCATCGCCCTCCACCCGAGTAATGCGCCAGCTAATCAAGTAGGTTTTACCGCTGGCGGCAATTAAGGGGTATTCAAGGTCATCGTTATTGGGCTCGCCCATCACCAGTTGCTGCCATTGACGCCGCATGCGTTCAGCATGACTGCGTGGCAGCAGTGAAAATATGGTGCGCCCTAATACTTGCTCGTCTGGAAGCTGCAGCAGATGACGCATCTGATCATTAATTCTGAGCACACCGGCTTGGCTGTCACACACCACCAGCAGGGTCTGCATAGCGTCGAAATAGGTATTGAGGCGCTGCTGCTCCATTAATAATTGACGCTCAGTGCGCGAGCGTTTGCTGATGTCATCGCCATTCACCAGTAAATAACGGCGGCCATTATGAATAACGGTACGGGCTTGCAGTGACCAGTCGCTGGTTTGATGTTGCTCGTCTTGCAACTGGCATTCAAAGTTGACCGGTTGCTGGCTGTCGATGGCCTGTTCCAGGCAGTGGATTACCCGTTGACGGCAGTCGGCGGTGAGAAAAGGGTCGAATAGTTGCCCTTCTGACGGCGAAAAATAACTACGAAAACGCGGATTTGAGTCGAGGATATAACGACTTTCGCTGAGCTGCAGGGCAATGCCCGACATATGCTCCCAGCCCATGCTGTGCTGTAAGCGGTTCTGCTGCAGGCGCAGTGTTAATGGCAATACCAGACGACGGAAAATGGCAAACAGCAGTAACAGCAGGCCGATACAGGAGGCCAGCACCGAAATCCCCATGGTGATCAGGCCTGTGTATAAATCGGCCATGGGTCGGTAGACAACCACGGCAGCGTTGGGCGGAATCGGGGTTTGCTGAAGTAAATACAGCTGTCCCTGCAGCCAGTGATAGTGTTGTTTGCTTTGGCCGTTTTTTAGTACTTGCCGAGCCGCCTCTAAAGTGAGTTCGCGACTGTTGCTAGCGACAATGCGCTCGGCATTGGTTTGCCTTTCTACCAGCTGTACTAAATAGCCCTGATTGGTCAGTGCTTGCATCAAGGTGGCGGGTGGTGATTGCTGGCGTTTGGCGTAATTGCCCAGCTCAGCCGACCATAATTGCATGCTCTGGTATTCCTGATTGATTTGCTGATTAAGCATCAGGGCGACAATCAGCAAAGCGATGCCGGTCGCGCTGATCAGTGCCAGTAGCCATAACTGAGTGAGCCGGTTGTTCATGGCAGCCTCTGGAGCTGACGGTTCGGCATAGTGGTGAAGGCAGGCATTGGCGCTGACGAGTCCTTTGTAGCGGGCGTGCTATTACCTTAGTGCTGTTTGATTAAATCAGCCATGGCAGCAGTAGCGGTAGAAATATCGCGTGTAAGGTAGCGGTCAGTGTCATGGCCAGGGCAGCATAAGCTGCTTGTTGTTGCCCTAACTCCATCGCCCGACTGGTGCCAATGGCATGGGCGCAGACGCCTAAGGTGAGCCCCATGGTGGCGGCGTCATCGCGCTTTATCCAACGCAGTATGGCCGGCGCCATTAACGCACCAAAGATGCCCGTCACAATCACGAAGGCTGAAGCCAGGGCCGCCAGGCCGCCGCTTTGCTCACTGATGGCCACGGCCACGGGCGTGGTAATTGATTTGGTGGCAATGGTGCGGCTAATCGAGTCGATGCCAATCCACCAATCCGCTAGCAGCACGGCTACGCCGATCGTGGTGGCACTGCCAGCGCTGATGGCCAGCAAAATACGTGGCCACTGGCGTCGCATGGTGTGCACGTACTGATAAAACGGCACTGCCAGCATGACGATCACAGGGCCCAGCATAATATGTAGCAATTCACCGCCTTGCATATACACCGCGTAAGACGTGTCGGTGAGCAGTAGCAAGGTCACTAACAGTGTCACGGCCGATAATATTGGTGGCAGTAGCGGGCTATGGCCGCTCAATCGGTAGATGTACTGACCAATGAGAAAGACTGCTACGGTGGCCGTGGTCCAGAACAGTGGCAGCTGCAGCAGTTCAGTCATGGCCATTGCCTTTTTTCATTAGCCAGCCGCATACCAGAATGCCGGGAATCAGGCTGATAAATAAAATGATCGCGAGCTGCAAACCGTGTTCGCTGATGACTTGGGCCTGGGTAACGATGCCAGCGCTGACGGGAATCAAAAACAGTGGCAGCAGTGGAGACAGTTGTGTGACCGTGTGTTGCAAGGGCAATGGCACTTTGCCAAGCAGAAGAAGCACAACGAAAAGAATTAACATGCCGAAAATAGCGGCTGGAATAGGCAAGGGGGATGCTGAATGCAATCCATGTCCAGCGATTAAGCAAGCCAGCAGAATCAGCAATCCAAGCATGATCTACTCCGGCAAAGGATGGTGCGGAAGGAGAGACTCGAACTCTCACGCCGTGAAGCACTGGAACCTAAATCCAGCGTGTCTACCAATTCCACCACTTCCGCAGGTAGGTCGCGCATACTACTGCCAGTCGCTGCTAGGTTCAAGTAGTTACTGTTATTAATCTGCCTCGGTTTTGCAGCGACTGCAAATGTAAGGCTGTGATGTCGCAAAAACAGCGAGCGCAATGGCGAGGTAGATCTCGCAGCAGTGATTTGCCAGGTTTCACTTGTGTGGTGCTGGTGTATGGTTAGCTTTTTTGTATTGCATGGAGAAGCCTAGATGTCTTCGGATGAATCGCGTTTTGCCAATCACCTGATACTCTCAGCTGCCGCTGCGGTGGTGGTGATTGCTGGCATTAAAAGCGCGGCGTCAATGCTGGTGCCCTTCCTGCTGGCGGTGTTTATTGCCGTCATGAGTGCCCCCTTGATGGCTTGGTTAACGCGCCGCCGGGTTCCGAGTGTACTGGCCGTGCTGTTGTTGGTGGGGTTGTTTGTGATTGTAGGGATGGGACTAGCGACCTTTATCGGCGGCACAGTGAATGCGTTTTATCAAGACATGCCGGTGTATGAGCAAAAGCTCAATGCGCTATTGCAGCAAGGTATCGCGGGTTTGCGCAGCCTAGGTATCGAGGTCGCCAATGATCTGGTGAAAGAGTACGTCAATCCTGGCGTGGTGATGAAAACCGTGGCGTCGGTGTTTAATGGCCTCGGCGGCGTGCTCACCAACACCTTTTTGATCCTCTTTACCGTGGTGTTTATCTTGCTGGAAGCATCCGGCTTCCCCGATAAAGTCAAACGCGCATTTGGTGAGCAGACCCTAGCGTTTGAACATTTCGCCCGGTTTAGCCAATCGGTGCAACAGTATTTGGCGATTAAAACCCTGGTGAGTTTTGGTACCGGGTTAAGCATTGGCATAGCGCTGTCGTTACTGGGAGTCGACTATGCCCCGCTGTGGGGGCTGGTCGCTTTCCTGTTGAACTATATCCCTAACATTGGCTCCATTATCGCGGCCGTACCGGCGGTGCTGATTGCCCTGATTCAGCTCGGCTTTGGCTCGGCGCTGGTCACTGCTGCCATCTTTGTTGCGGCCAACACCTTGTTTGGAAACGTGGTTGAGCCACGATTGATGGGTCGTACGCTGGGCTTGTCGACACTGGTGGTGTTTTTATCCTTGGTGTTCTGGGGCTGGGTGTTAGGGCCCGTGGGCATGTTGTTATCGATTCCATTGACCATGGTGGTCAAGATTGCTCTCGAAACGCGCCCACAGACCCGTTGGTTGGCAACCTTGCTCGATCATTGAGGTAAGGAAGGGTAAAAACACTGGGCACTGGCTTGGGGAACTTTAAACTGCGAAGTCACATGTATGGCTAAAAAACACACAATGAATCGAATTTTGCTGATTGATGACGACTTTGAACTGGGCGAGCTGTTGCAAGAGTATCTTGCTATGGAAGGCTTTGAGCTGAGTGCTCGTCATGACGGTGAAGCCGGTTTGCAGGCGGCACTGTCGGGCGAATATGACCTGGTATTATTGGACGTCATGTTACCGAAAATGAACGGCTTTGAAGTGCTAAAAGCACTGCGTGTGCAGTCGTCATTGCCTGTCATCATGCTGACAGCTCGCGGTGAAAGTGTCGATCGTGTGTTAGGTTTGGAGCATGGTGCCGATGATTATATCGCCAAGCCATACCATCATCATGAGTTGGTGGCGCGCATCAAGGCGCTGTTTCGTCGCATTGATTTCAGTGCAGAAGACAGCCAACAGCATAACCCTTACCAAGTGGGTGAGCTGTTGCTGGACCCTTCCACCCGTGAAGTGACATTGGCGGGTGAGCGGATATCGCTGACGGGGGCTGAGTTTGGTGTGTTGCAGTGTCTGATGGAAAACACTGGCGAACTGGTTGATAAAGATACTTTGTCGTTGGCTGCTCTGGGCCGGCCCTTGATGGCTTACGACCGTTCGATCGATATGCATGTCAGTAACTTGCGTAAAAAGCTCGGCAAACGTGAAGACGATACCGACTGGATTAAAACCGTGCGTAGTCGCGGTTATATGCTGATTCAGGTATAGCCGTGCGCGCTACCCGCTGGTACCGCTCGCTGTTCTTTAAGGTTTTTTTCTGGTTCTGGTCAGTCATCTTTCTGGCCATGCTGGCGGCGGTTGTCACCAGCGACTGGATTGGCGACGATTATTTTCGCCAGGCCACGCCGCGCGAGCAGATGCATCTGATACGCCTGTTAGAGCGCAAACCCCCTATTATCGCTGAAGACAGAAAACTGTTGCGTAAGCTGCATCCAGGCTGGAACCTGGTGGCGGTGGCCAGTGATCGTGTGCGTCAGCTTCCGCACGATGTTGAAGAATTTGTCGATGCCGCCGATGAGTCGGGCCGAATTCTGTGGGGGCAAAACGATGGCTGGCTGATGATTGGCCCGGTTGCACGTGGTGACTACCTCTATATCGCCATCACCCGACAGCAGTGGGGCAGCTTTCTCGAAGACGAGCACCGCTGGTTGGTGCCGGTGGCCGTGGTGGCTGTCGTGACCTTGTTATGTTTTGCCCTGGTTTGGAGTCTGACTCGGCCTATTCAGCGTTTGCAACGCACTGCACGCCAGCTCGGGCAGGGCAACTTTGATGTATCCGACTTGCGGGCTGATGAACTGCGTCAGGATGAAATTGGCGCGCTGTCGGGCGAAGTTATCGACATGGCCGACTCGTTGCAGCGTTTATTGCAGAGCCATCAGCAACTGCTGCGCGATGTCTCCCATGAGCTGCGCTCGCCTCTGACCCGCTTGCAAATTGCCCTCGGCATTGCCCGTAAAAAAGATCAGCAGCAGCTACTGGCAACTGAGCATGATCGTATCGAGCGGGCGGTGGCACAGGTCGATGGGTTGGTTGGGCAGATTCTCGATCTGGCGCGCTTACAGCAGCAAGACAGTCGAGCCTTATTGTTGGAGGAGGACGATGTCGAAGGTCGCCTTGATGATTGGCTGAGTGATGCCGCTATTGAAATTGAAGACAAACAATTACGCCTACAACGCCAGAAAAATGCGGTACTCTTAAGCAGCGAATGGGACTGGGTGTTGATCGAGCGCGCGTTTGACAACATTCTGCGCAATGCCATTCGCTTTGCTCCTGAGGGCAGTGAACTTGAAGTCACGCTTCAGGGCGATGGAGAGTGGGTCGATCTCGTCGTGGCTGATCAGGGCCCAGGTGTTCCTGAACACGAACTGCAGCGTATTTTTGACCCTTTCACCCAAGTTGACAGTGCACGCGACCATGCCAGCGGGGGTTACGGCATAGGCTTGGCGCTGGTCAAACGGATTGTTGAACTACACGACGGAATGATTCGGGCTGAGAACCGATCACCCGGGCTTCAGATCACAATACGGTTACCGCGTAAGATAAAACACTGATCAAAGCATAGAGATCACCCGGTTTTAGTGGAAAAGACAGTATCTTTTTGTTATCAAGTAACCCCCCTTACGCCTCTGTGTATTGGACTAAAGTTGCACAGCCGGCTTTATTACAACGCGACAAGACTGGACGAGTACTATGTCAGAAGATTTGAAGCAAGCGGCCCTTGAATACCACGCTAACCCCAAGCCGGGAAAAATTAGCATCGAGCTGAGCACCCCAGCAGAAACCTCTCGTGACCTGTCCCTGGCGTATAGCCCAGGTGTGGCAGAGCCCGTAAAGGCCATCGCTGAAGATCCAGAGAACGCATATAAGTACACCGCTAAAGGCAACCTGGTTGCCGTGATTACCGATGGTTCAGCCATTTTAGGTTTGGGCAATCTCGGACCACTGGCATCTAAGCCGGTAATGGAAGGTAAAAGCCTGCTGTTTAAGCGCTTTGCTGGCGTTGACTCCATCGATGTGGAAGTCGAAGCTGAAAGCCCTCAGGCTTTTATCGATACCGTACGCCGTATCGCCAACACCTATGGCGGCATTAACCTGGAAGACATCAAAGCCCCTGAGTGTTTTGAAATTGAGCGCACGCTGATCGAGCAGTGTGATATTCCAGTCTTCCACGACGATCAACATGGCACCGCCATTGTGACTGTGGCTGGCGTTCTGAACGCATTAGAAATTCAGGGCAAGAAAATTGAAGACGCCAAAATGGCGGTTTTAGGCGCCGGTGCTGCGGCCATTTCTTGCTCCAAACTGCTGATTCTGGCGGGCATGAATCCACAAAACATCTTTATGTGTGATCGTAAAGGTGTGATTCATTCTGGCCGTGATGACCTGAACCAGTACAAGCAAGCATTTGCGGTTGATACCGATAAGCGCAGCGTTGATGACGCACTGGCTGGTGCCGATATCTTCCTTGGTTTATCTGGCCCTAACATGGTGACGGGTGAGCAAATCGCTACTATGGCAGACAATGCCATTGTGTTTGCATGTGCCAACCCTGTGCCTGAAATCATGCCGGATCTGGTCCGTGAGGTGCGCCCAGATGCCATTATGGCCACTGGCCGTTCGGATTTCCCGAACCAGGTTAATAACGTGTTGGGCTTCCCATTTATCTTCCGTGGTGCACTAGATGTACGTGCGGCTCGCATCAACGAAGAAATGAAGCTGGCTGCGGCTAAGGCTCTGGCCGACCTGGCGAAAGAACCAGTGACACAAGAAGTACTGACTGCCTATGGTTTGGATGCTCTGTCCTTTGGTCGTGATTACATCATTCCTAAAGCGACGGATTCGCGTCTGTTGGGTAAGGTATCTTATGCGGTTGCTAAAGCGGCAATAGATACTGGCGTGGCAAAATTGCCGATGCCAGCCAATTACCCGCTGCAGTCAATATCTGATATCTAATAAAAAAAACCGCCTTCGGGCGGTTTTTTTTATCCCAAAATAATATGCGGTAAAAACCGACTCAAATCCTGGGTGATGGCACTGGCGTCTTCACGAATAGATATGCCCGCTGCTTGGTCATTAATCAACCAGCTGCCAATCAAGGTGTGCTGATTACCAAAACGCGGCAACATATGCGCTTGCTGGTAAATAAAACCTTCTTCACCGTAGGGTCCATCAGAGCTGAGTGGCTTTGTTGTGCCATTAAGGAAGCTGATATTGGCGCCTTCACGGGAATAAATTGGCTTTTTGACCAGCGGCATATTGCCTGCTAGCTGTTGTACCTCGTCTTCAAAAAAGGCGGGCAACAAGTTGGGGTGATTAGGGAACCGTCGCCACAACATGGGCAGTAGCGCTTTATTGGACAGCACAGATTTCCATGCTGGTTCAACAAAGCGTACACCGGCAGTCGGAATCAGCTCAGCATAATCTTCCTGCGCCATAAATTCCCATGGATATAATTTAAACCACCACTCGATGATATGATCATCTAGGTCGGTCAGATGACCAGCCGCGTCACGACCAATATCCTCGATATAAACGAAGCGGGTTTCTACTCCCGCGGCGGCGGCGCAGTCTTGCAAGTATTGCACTGTACCGCGATCTTCTTCGGTGTCTTTGCAGCAACTGACATGCAAAATGGGTGAGGCGTCTTCACTTAGTTGGCGTGCCAACAATTGCTGAAAGCGGTTGATCAGTTTGTCTTGCAGACTATTAAACTGATCCGCTTGACGGGGTAATAAACCAGCATCAGCTTGATCTTCCAGCCATAGCCATTGCCAAAAACCGGTTTCATATAAACTGGTGGGGGTATCGGCATTATTTTCATACAACTTGGCAGGTGACTGGCCGTCGTAGGCAAAATCGAGGCGAGAATAGAGGCTAGGTTCCCGTTGCAACCAGCTAGCGCGAACCACTTCCCACTGGTGCTCAGGGATAGCAAAGCGTTTGAGCAGTTGCTCGTCGTGCACCACTTGCTCAACAATATCCAGGCACATGGCATGGATTTCTTCGCTCGGTGCTTCGAGGTCGTTTTCTATTTGCCGTAGCGAAAATTGGTAGTAGGCACTTTCATCCCAGTACGGCTCACCGTGCATGGTATGAAAGTGAAATCCAAACTCATGAGCTCGCTGGCGCCAGTTCGGACGCTCGGCAATAGTGCGGCGAAACATCAGCCGCCCCAACTACGTGAAGAAGAACCACCGCCCCAGCTTGATTTGGCCGATGCGGTTGAACCAAAGCCACCACGGCTGATGGTTTTAGTGCCTTTGGGATGAACTTTACTGACGGTGGGTTTAGGCGCATTAGCCTTTTTAGATACGCTATATGAACTGTAACCGCCACTGCCGTAGCTCAGTCCACTGCCATCGGCTAATACGGGTTCACGATATTTATTGCGGTATACCGGGCTGTAATAGCGTGAGCTATAGGCGTCACCAATTTCATCGATAATTTCTGCCACCAAGAATCCGGCCATGACGGGCATAAAATAGCCCTGATCTGCTTGCACACAGTTATGAAAACCAAAGTTGTCTTCACAGTCGCGTTCTGCCTGAAACTTCGGTGCAGTACGTTGTGCTTCTCGCAGCGCTTGCTGATAGGCAAATTCACACTGGGCTTCGGACAAATTGGTTTTGCTTTTACAATCGTCGATCGAACTGACCATGATAACCGGCTCTTTTGACGAGCAGGCTGTCATGCTAAGGCTGACGCCGACCACCGCTGCCACTGGCGCTATGCGTCGAATAGACGGATTCTTACGCATGCGTTCAAGTTGGATATTGCGAGTTCTCTTATTGGCCATAATGGATCTCTCCCACTTAGTAGCTCATGGAAGCGGCGTTGATCAGGCCGACAGCAATGGATACCGACATTAACACCACAGCTGCGCTGATCTCGTTATTTTGTATGCGGGCAACGATTTTGGGCATAAACAAAAAACGCACAACGGCAAAGGCCAGTAATTGGGCCAATAATGAGATGGCTGCCCAGATAACAAAGTCAATCAGGTCAACCGAATTGCTAATGGCACCAGAAAGGGCAATAGCAAAACCAACAATAGCGCCGCCAAAAGCAATGGCTGCGGCGGTATTGGTTTCTTCTTTAATGAGCTTCCATTCATTGTGTGGCGTGATGGCGGCGTAGATCACTTTAAATATGATCAACAAGGAAGTCGCGATTGCAAAATACAAGGCAAAATTGCCAATGGCTGACAGCAGCATAGTGTGATTCCTTTAAATAATTTAGATCTTAGCCATGAACCGTGAGTTGGCTGGGGGTTAAGGTAATGCCGGTGCTGATGACCAAGCAGCGAGAAAAATGACCATTACTCTGCTGTTGTTCTTCTGCTGACAAGAACAGAGATTCTGTCGTGCTTTGGTCATTGAGCAGACGTTCGTACAACATAGTGAATACATCAGTTTGACTGCGATCACCATTTTTGTCCCAGGTGACTTCCGTCATCGCAACGGGATTATGGTAGTCGCCAGCACTGCTCCATACGCGTTGAAACATGTGCTCATTTAACGCGTAGCTAGGGTTGCCCATTTCTTCAGCCAGCAATGTGTTCCAGTGGTTTTGATTGCTGACATCAAGGGTGTCGTAATAATGAAACAGCTTCACATCAACGATATGCTGTTCCTCTTTGCCGCCTTGTGTCACCACCTGCAACCACGCATCATCGTCGGTGTAAAAGCGATATAAAAAGGTATCGTCCAGTTCGACCAGCCCTACTGAATGAATAAATTGGGTCGGATTAATGCTGGTGATCGTAAGCTCATCGGCCAGTAGCTTGATCAGTAATGCATCGACTTCAAAGCTGTAGCCTGGACGTAAACCGAGTATTTCCGGAATAGGTTCTTTGTGATCGTCTTTTTTAAACCAGCTGAACATTAAACTCTCCAGATGTTGTGCTGTCCGTGGCAATGCGATGTGCTGCAATGTAATACAGGCGATCGCCTGGCTGAATGTGAGTATTTAAGTCAGGATTCAGACTAATAGTGGGCTGATTTTTCCCTGCAACGCCAATCAATGTTGCCTGAAGTTGCTGCTTGAAATGATTGAATAATGGTGAAAATGTGGTTGCTTCGCCACGGTACTCAATACAGTATTGAGTCATTCCATCGGTACCGTCTAATAGCTGTTTATGAACTTGGCTCGAACCTGGATCAAGAGTTGAGCGGGCTAGCATCTCGACCGCAACTGACGGCACGACTTCGACTCTGGGGCAATGAACCTTTAATAAATCGGCCAACGATTCCTGATGGAAATAAGCCGTTTTATGGGCCTCAGGGTTAATATCAGCGCAAAATAAGGCGGTAGTCAGGGTAACGTCATCGAGGTCAGTATCGATGATAATTCGATGGGCACTATCAATGGCCGAGCGCTGCATGTCTTCGCGGTTGGTAAATGAAGACACTCGTACAAAGTCGATTTTGCCTGGCATGGGATTTTCTATATCTGCGCAAGTGCAGAGCACGATGGGTTCACGCTGGTTATTTTGCCGTGCTAATAATAACTCCAGTAGACGCAGTGTGCGGGCACCATTCCAGCCAATAATTACGGTGTGCGCGTGGTGCTGTAACATAAGTAGTCCTTTACGACCTTTAAATATTTGTTGATGAACCAGCATGCCAAAGCGGGTGACAGCAACAGCAAATAAGCTTAAACCGAGAGGGATAATCCATAATGCGGTAAATAATCGACCACTGCTGTTGAGTGGTGAAAAGTCGCCGTAGCCGACGGTGGAAGCTGTTACCAAAATCCAATAGAAAAAGACGTCTGGTGCGAGTAATACGTCCTCATGGCTAACATATAACCCCAGCCAGCTAGTGACTAGATAGAGAACTACGGCTGTGATTATTGTCCAACCGCTCATGCGGTAAAAAATTTGCGCTGCCAGTTGTCGCAGCTTGAAGTAGAGAGGCATGTGTCATCCCTGAGACCACTGAATTCAGAGACCCACCCGATGAACAGGTCACCGGGTGGAAAGGCGGGCGATGATATTATTTATTGCCGCGAGATGCCATCAGTTGTGCCAGCTTATCTTTACCAGAAGCGCCAGCGCCCGAGATCACACCGGCAGAACGCAGCTTGGCATCCAGATCGTCGCCATTTTCTGCATTGGCCATTTCCTCGGCTGCTTCCAACTCCGCAGCACGCTGAGTTTGTTTGTTCTTAATGCGCTCGAGGCTGTCTAGCGCGGTTTTTACTTTGTTATTAGCTCCCATATGACGGCTGGATACCGCCACTTGAGCTTTTTGTACAGACTCCGTCGCTTTAATTTGATCAATCTGCTGTTCCATACGGCGGACATTGGCTTTAGCCTTCGCCATATTGGCTTTAAGAGTGTCTTCTGATTGCTTAAAGCTGTTCAGAATCTCTTGCTCTTGAGCCAGCATTGATTCCAGTTCGCTAACTTTTTCGGCACACTCTAATGCCAGTGCTTCGTTGCTTTGTTCCATCGCCGCGACGGCATGATTCGAATACTTTTCAATATCCGCATTCAAAGCCTGTGCCTTGTTTTCAGCCAGCTTACGCTTAGCCATAATTTTGGTCAGGCTTTGATCGCCAGCTTGAAGCTCTTGTTTGGCTTCTCGAATTTCCTGATCCAAGATGCGCAGTGACTGCGAATCGGCGATGGCATCCGTGGTTTCGTTAAAGCCGCCTTTAATGGCGGTCCAAATTTTTGACAAACTCATGGTCACACCTCGCTAGTCAAATGATCGGCATACAATTCAAGGAATTCGCCGACGTTTATAAATAGGGTTTCAATTTCTTCCAGTAATACGCTGTCTTTGCTCTGGGTCGAAAGGGAACCAAAAGCGACATAATATTCGGCGCCGTCTACCACCTTGATGCCGATGGTGGTCAGTGGCTGCAGCTGATGAGTTCTTAATATCAGCTGGTTTAATGCGCCTTCGTCGCGCACGCTGCTGAGAGGGAACAGCAGCGATTCAACAATGATTTGTTGTCCACCGGCATACAGGAAGGCATCCAGACCTTCGTCATTGCTGATGCTGAGGCAGTCCTGTTCCAGCTCGATAGACCAGCTATCGTGACCTTCCACCAGGGTTTTGACGTCGTTTAGCTGCCAAGCCATATAAGCTTCCTTGGTATCGTTCGTGACTAATAAGTCACAATTTAAACTTATTTGTTTCATTGTCAATCATTGTTTTATATATTGGTGTCACAATCAGTCAGTTCACACCGTGACTGTAGCGAGGGGAGGGGCGATGAGGCCTGAGCAAAGTGCACATAACAAACGCAATCTTGCGTTGTATCGGACAGCCATTAGCCGCTTTATTCGCTCGGCGATGATACTGAACAATACTCGCTATGAGGATTTGGCGGCTGAGCTTGAGCTGCGAGGTATCGTTTTGACCAGTGACAACTTGCGCAGCAAGGTCAGTAAGGGGGCATTTGCTGCCGATCTGTTTCTAGTCATCATCGATATTTTGGGTGTCAGTGACGATGCTCTTATACAAATTCAGAAGCTACAGCGAAATCAGAATCAGCAAGAGATGCCCTAGGATTTTGATCACGTGGTTATGAGATGAAAACCCCCTCAATCAAGGCGCGAAAATGGATGTTTAACGAGTGAAATGAAGGATGAGCAACACGGATTGAGTGGTTTTCAGCCATAACCCAAGGGGCAGGAGTCCGTTTTTCCCTGAGTCGCGTTATTCGTTGCTTATTTAACCCGTTAAACCATGCTCCTCATGCCTTACTCAAGACAAAGCTGACTTACAGCAGCAAAGAGTCAAATGCCCCAGCTATCAAGCAGCTGAATAGCTCATTCTCGCAGCAAATATTCATTCATCAGTCGCTCGTAGCGAGCACGGATCTGCTGGTATTCACCACTGTCGACAACGCTTTGCAGTCCGTTATCAAATTGATCGCGCAGTTGTTGGTTATGAAAGCCGGCATAGTACTGGCTGGCAGGGAAAATAGCGTAGTAGTGCGGTTGTTTACGGTACTTGGGATTGGACGGATCTTGCTGGCGCAGTTGGCTAAAAAAATAGCGAAAGATACTGCGCTCCATCACCAGTACCTGGTTTTGGCCCAGTAACAGCGATCGCACTTGCTCCATTTGCTTAGGGTATTCGTGATACGCCGGGCTTAGCTGGACGGTGCTGGCATAAGGGGCAGGTAGTAGCTGGCTAGCGGGGCTAAAGGCGCCGAGACGATAATGTTGCAGGTCCTCAACAGCATTAATCGGTAAAGCGTTCAGGCTAATGGCGACATTTTGCAAAGTCATCACTGGCAGCCGACTGATAAAGACATTTTGACTGGCCTGGGTGGCGATCAGGATGGCATCGACCCCGCGACTATGGAAAGCACGTAGATTTTCAATATTACTGCCGAATACCAGCTCAAGTTCTAACTGCTGGCTTGTTAGCGCCGCTTTGACCCGTTCCAGTGCAATGCCTTTGCTGGAGTTGGGGATGGCGTAGGGTGGCATGGAATTGCCTGCTGCAAAGCGGATGGTTTCGGCCATGACGGAGGTCGACAGTAGTGCTAGCAGCAGGGCGCGAAACAGCATAGGAGCATCCTGTATCCAAACATGAAGGCACAAAAAAGCCGGGACAAGCCCGGCTCTTAGATTAGCAGATGCGTTTGCATCAACCTTTTTTGGCGCGCTTACGCTCATGTTCCTTGAGGAACTTCTTGCGCAGGCGAATGCTGGTCGGTGTGACTTCTACTAGCTCATCGTCTTCGATGAAATCCAGTGCTTGTTCCAGCGTATGACGCACGAATGGGGTCAGGGTCAGTGCTTCATCGGTACCGGATGCACGCACGTTGGTGAGCTGCTTGGCCTTGGTTGGGTTAACCACCAGGTCATTATCACGGCTGTGCAGACCCACAATCATACCTTCGTAGACTTCGGTCTGCGGGCCAATAAACAAACGTCCGCGATCCTGCAGGGTGAACAGCGCGTAAGCCAGCGCTTTACCGGCCACCATAGACACCAACACACCGTTGTGACGGGTGGCACCCAACGAGGTTTGGATCGGACCGTAGTGGTCAAAGACGTTGGTCAAGATGCCAGAACCTGAGGTCAGCGTCAGGAACAAACCGCGGAAGCCAATCAAACCACGTGCCGGAGCGATGAACTCCAGACGCACACGGCCTTTGCCGTCTGGCACCATGTTGGTCATTTCCGCACGACGGTTGCCCATCTCCTCCATAATGGAGCCTTGGTGCTGCTCTTCGATATCGATTACGACCTGCTCGTAGGGTTCTTGCAGTTCGCCGTCGATTTCTTTTTGCACCACTTCTGGCTTACCAATCGCCATTTCGAAACCTTCGCGACGCATGGTTTCGATCAGAACCGACAAGTGCAGCTCGCCACGGCCAGATACTTTGAACTTCTCTGGGCTATCACCTGGCTCAACACGCAGGGCAACGTTATGGATCAGTTCTTGATCCAAACGGTCTTTAATATTGCGCGAAGTAACGTACTTGCCTTCTTTACCTGCAAACGGAGAGTCATTCACCTGGAAGGTCATGCTCACTGTTGGCTCATCAACGCTTAGCGGCGGCAGTGCTTCAACATTACCGACGGCACACAGGGTATCGGAGATGTTCAGACCATCGATACCTGAGATACAGACGATATCACCGGCTGCTGCCTCTTCTACATCGACGCGGTTAAGGCCATGGAAGCCTTTAACCTGCTGAATACGGCCTTTACGTACCTTGCCTTCGATGTCGATCAGCTGTACGTCGGTACCTGGCTTCAGTTTGCCGCGGGTAATACGGCCAACACCGATAACGCCAACAAAACTGTCGTAGTCGAGTGCTGATACCTGCATTTGGAACGGGCCATCCAGCTCAACCTTAGGCGCTTGCACATGGTCGACCACCATTTGGAACAGTGGCGTCATGTCATCGGCCATGTTGTCAGGGTCGTCACCAGCAATACCGTTCAGGGCAGAGGCGTAGATCACTGGGAAGTCGAGCTGTTCTTCGGTCGCGCCAAGGCGGTCAAACAGATCAAAGATTTCGTCCATGACCCAATCAGGGCGGGCGCCTGGACGGTCGATTTTGTTGATTACAACGATGGGGCGCAGGCCGCGTTCGAATGCCTTTTGGGTCACGAAACGGGTTTGTGGCATGGGGCCATCAACGGCATCCACCAACAAACACACAGAGTCGACCATCGACATAACACGTTCAACTTCACCACCAAAGTCGGCGTGCCCAGGGGTGTCGACGATGTTGATGCGGTAGTCATTCCATTTAATGGCGGTGTTTTTCGCCAAGATGGTAATGCCGCGTTCTTTTTCCTGGTCATTGGAATCCATGACCCGCTCGCCACCCTGGTTACGTTCCAGCGTACCGGACTGCTCCAGCAGCTTGTCGACCAGTGTGGTTTTACCATGGTCAACGTGCGCGATGATGGCGATGTTTCTGAGATTGTCGATCACAACATGAGCCTTGATTAAAGTTTGAACAAAAATGAGGCGCGATTATACATGAAGCCTTGGAAAATGCGGCATGGCTTTTACACGGCAGGCTATTTAACCCGAGTATTGTGACTGTTTGTCGATTTCGCGCCGCTAGAGGCGCTTATTGAGCTAGCTCAAGGGGCTGATGATGGTGCCTAGATACGCACTTAAAAGCGGTTCCCGCCGGCTAGGTGTGAACCTATACTGTGCATTCTCGCAGGGAGCGATCGACATCAAAGTCATTTATGCACGGTTGTGGTGCATTGAATGTTTGAAATGTCGGTTTGTGGTGCATCTTTGATGCCCTTGGAATCAGACGGCCCCGATTTTGTGCGGCTTGGCTGACTCAGTAGTATGGCATACAACTTGCTCCAACGACTTGCAATATCAACGGGGATGCGTCCCTTGTTCACTTTTGAACCAGCATCTGGAGAAGAAACATGTCAGAGAACACTCTGAATCTGATCAAAGAAAATGATGTGAAGTGGGTCGATCTGCGCTTCACCGATTCCAAAGGTAAGGAACAGCACGTGACTATCCCTGCACGTGAGGTGAATGAAGATTTCTTCGAGACTGGCCAGATGTTTGATGGCTCTTCTATTGCTGGCTGGAAGGGCATTAATGAATCTGACATGATCCTGCTGCCTGACGACAGCACCCCATTTATGGATCCGTTCACAGAAGATCCAACTCTGGTACTGCGCTGCGACATTATTGAGCCTTCTACCATGCAAGGCTATGAGCGTGACCCTCGTTCTGTGGCTAAGCGCGCAGAAGAGTACCTGAAGTCAACTGGTTTGGGTGACACGGCTTTCTTTGGCCCTGAGCCAGAATTCTTTATCTTTGATGATGTGCGCTGGGGCCAAAACATGGCCGGTGCTTTCTACAAAATCAACTCAGATGAAGGTGCGTGGAACACAGAAACTGTGATGGAAGGCGGCAACCTGGGTCACCGTCCACGTGTTAAAGGCGGTTACTTTCCAGTTCCTCCAGTCGACAGCTCACACGACATTCGTGCGGCTATGTGTAACCTGATGGAAGCCATTGGCCTAGACGTTGAAGTACATCACCACGAAGTGGCAACGGCGAACCAGAATGAAATCGGTGTGAAGTTCAACACCCTGGTGAAGAAGGCCGACGAAGTGCAAATGCTGAAGTACGTTGTTCACAACGTCGCTGCAGCATACGGCAAAACGGCGACCTTTATGCCTAAGCCTGTAGTGGGTGATAACGGCTCTGGCATGCACGTGCACCAGTCGTTCTGGAAAGATGGCGAAAACCAATTTGCTGGTGATAGCTATGCTGGCCTGAGCGAAACGGCGCTGTACTACATTGGCGGTATCATCAAGCACGCCAAAGCGTTGAACGCGTTCACCAACCCGTCGACCAACTCTTATAAGCGTCTGATTCCAGGCTTTGAAGCCCCTGTGATGCTGGCTTACTCGGCCCGTAACCGCAGTGCATCCATTCGTATTCCTTACGTGGCGTCACCTAAAGGCAAGCGTATTGAAGCACGTTTCCCTGACCCCACTGCCAACCCCTACCTGGCTTTTGCAGCCATGTTGATGGCGGGTATTGATGGCGTTAAAAACAAAATCCATCCTGGCGATGCGGCTGATAAAGACCTGTACGACCTGCCGGCAGAAGAAGCAGCGGCGATCCCTCAGGTGGCTGGCAGCCTGCGTGAAGCATTGGATGCTCTGCGTGAGGATATGTCCTTCCTGACCGAAGGCGGTGTGTTCTCAGAAGACATGATCAATGCTTACATCGATCTGAAGATGGAAGACGTGTATCGAGTTGAGCACACAACGCACCCAGCTGAGTTTGATATGTACTACTCGGTATAATATCTGCTCGTTAAAAAGGCCGCGTAAGCGGCCTTTTTTATTTCCGCGCTTTACCACCACAGCCTCGTGCTCAAGATTCCCCATCTATCTATATAGTGCAGATCATTCTTCTGACGTGATTTAAATGCGACAGCAGCTGCTCTGCGTACCTTTCAGCGATACACTGGCGGCCATTACAGATGCTGGGCAGTCATTTAGTCAGAATCGACAGTATGATCGATAACGGCTGGCCCATATCTGGCTGATGACTATCTTGATACAAGCTTTAGCGGCGAAGGAGCATGGCGTTGCAATGGGATAAAACCGAACTGCTGGCAGCTACCCCTGCACTGGACTGGCAGGCCTTATCAGCAGCGAAAACGGAGCAGTGGCAAGCTTACTGCCAGCATTATCGGTTGGAATTTGAGCAGGCCTTGCAGCACAGCGCTGGTGTGGCTGAGCTAGGTGGCTTTGATATTGTGGTGCAGCATTGGACGGTGGCGAAACCCAAAGGTGTCGCCTTATTGGTGCACGGTTATTACGATCATGTCGGTTTGTATCGCTCCTTGATCGAGTTTTGCTTGCAGCAACAATTAGACGTGGTGTGCTTTGACTTACCTGGCCATGGCCTGTCGAGTGGTGAAATGGCCACCATTGATGACTTTCGCCAGTACGATGACGTCTTCAGTGAAATGCTGACCTTGGTACAGCAATTACAACAGCCTATTTACGTGTTTGGGCAAAGTACTGGTGGCGCCATTATTCTGCACTATTTATTAACTCGTGGTATTCGCCAGGTCGACAGCCCATTTCAGCAAGTGTATTTATTGGCGCCCCTGGTACGCCCAACTGGTTGGCGTACAGGGCGTTGGCTGCATACGTTATTGCATCGCTTTATCAAACAGTTGAAGCGGGAATTTAAACCTAATTCTGCTGATTCTGAGTTTTTACGCTTTATCGCTGAGCTCGATCCTTTGCAGCCCAAATTCCTCAGCGTGCGTTGGGTCGGGGCGTTAAAGCGCTGGATTCCTATGATTGAATCACAGCCGGCAACCGATGTGGCGGTACATATTGTGCAAGGCGATTGTGATCGTACTGTTGATTGGCGACATAACTTGCCGCTGTTAAAGCTGAAGTTTCCTCGCCAGCAACTGCTGATGTTACCCGGCGGTCAGCATCACTTAGTAAACGAGTCAGAGTTTAACCAGCAAAAAATGTATCAGCAGATGTCGCTGTGGCTGCAATCCGGACAGGATAATCACACTGCAAATTAGATCTGGCAGACATCGAATGTCGTATCATTAAAGCTACCTGAACCATGTTACAGGAGCCTAGTTATGGACGAACGGCTAGATCGTAACAAGCGCCTGGTACGGCAGTTTATTGAACTGAGCTGGAATCAGGGCCGCCATAACTTGGCCAGTTCGCTGGTCTCTGCTCAGTTCACTTACCAGGCCAGCATGATTGAAGCTCCCATGGGTCTGAAGGCCATGGGCGAGATGATTGAATCCATTCGTGATGTTATGGATGATTTTTCTATCTCAATCGACGACCTGATTGCCGAGGGTAATCAGGTGGTGAGCCAATCAACTTTCACTGGCTGTTTGCGGCGACGTTTTATGGGCTTTGAACCAACCGACCGTATCGTCGCCTTGAATGCCGTGACCTTCTGGCATGTGCGCCGGGGGGTATTGCAATCAGCGCATTCGCTTCTCGATACAGCCGATTTGCTGCATCAGGCAGCCAAAATAAAACAAGTCAGTAACTTGTAACGCTCACTCGGTGGTGTAACCGGCCAGCTGCAATATATGCTGCCACTCGGCTTCTTCTACCGGCTGTACCGATAACCTCGGGTTTCGCAGTAGCACCATATCCTGCAACGCTTTATCAGCTCGCATTTGTTTTAAATAGACAGGTCTCACTGCTTGCTGAGCCTCTACCTCAACCGTGATCCAGCGTGGCTGCTGGCGGTCGGACTTTGCATCAAAATAGGGCGAATCTGGGTCGAAGGCACTGGGGTCGCTGACTTGAGTGGCAGATATACGACAAATGCCGACCACCGCCGGTTCTTTACAGCTGGAATGGTAAAAAAATGCGAGATCGTCCACATTCATCTGGTCCCGCATCAGGTTGCGGGCTTGATGGTTGCGTACCCCATCCCATACAGTGCGGCGCTGTTTAGATTGCTGCAGATCCTGAAAACTGAATTCATCCGGTTCAGATTTAAATAACCAGTAGCGCATGACATAGACCAATAGGTATAGTTCTTGTAAAGGCTAACATCGCCTTGTTCTAACAGCCACGCAGAATGGCTGAATTTTGTATTGGGGAAATACGGCAACAATGAAAAAACCAGATGTATTGATTGTCCTGGCTATTGTGGTCGCCATCGGAGCGGGCGTGACCAGCGTCAGCGCTGATCAGCGCCAGCCACCGAGTTTGGTGGTATCAGAGGCCAGTATTCGCTGAGCGAAAGCGATAACAGCGCTGCTCGGTGAGAATCATCTGCATGGGAATATCCCAGGATTCCATCGGCAGCTGCTGCAGCTTTTGAAACTCATAAGCGCAACCTACCAGTAGCGGACGTTGCTGGCTGTGTCGGCAGAATGCCAGGCTGCGATCATAGTAGCCGCCCCCCATGCCTAAGCGGGCACCACGCAAATCGAAAGCCACCAGCGGCACCAGTACTGCGCTCAAAAATGCGGCTGGTAAGGCACTGGCATAGCGCCAGTCGGGTTCGGCAATGCCATAACGATTTTTACGCATACGCATACCTGGCTGGTAGCGTACAAACAGCAAGTGGCCTTGCTTGAACGGATGCAGCACCGGTAAATACACCTGTTTGCCGCGTTGCAGCAGCTGCTCTATCGCCAAGGCAGGATCAATTTCACCGTCGTTTTGCCAATACAGAGCAATGCGTTTGCGGGCGATTAGTTCTGCAGCACTGCTTACATTGCGTGCTAGGCCATTGGCGGCATGACGGCGCTGTGCCGGTGATAACTGGCGTCGGTGCTGACGAATTAAGCGTCGAAGCTGAATTTTATCCATGCTGCGGTGATGCCTTCATGTAGGCAGGCAAAGAAAGGGCTCCCCACTGTGCCGCTGTCAAAAATAAAGCCCTTGAACCCTGAAGTTCAAGGTGGCGGGGTATTGGCTGAATAAGGCTTTCCGTCGTGCGGACATGCACACAACAACCAACTTCCCCTCCTGGGTAATACGCATCGGCTCGAGGTCTTTATTGACTGGCTAACACCCCAGGGAGCGACGCCATGATAGCAAAGAACAGCACCGGAAGCCGAGCCCGTAGGGCAAATTTACAGGTCGAGTTGCTGTTCGATTTCCTGCTCGAGTAGTTGATCGATGTCTTCGCTCATTTGCTGCATGGCGCGCTGGGTGTGATGATCGTGCTGGCGCAGCTCGATCAGTTCGTTGGCCATATTGAGCGCGGCAATAACGGCAATGCGATCTGGACCCAATACTTTACCGGTGGCGGAGCCCGCTTGCTTGATCTCCTGCATACGCTGGTCCAGCAGGCGTGCCGATTCATGCAACCGCTCTTCTGCGCCTTGCGGGCAGTTAATCCGGTATTCCCGATCGAGAATGGTCAATGCCAGGGTTTTGGACGAATTAGCCACTGTTGCGCTCCAAAGTCTGCAAGCGCTGGATCATATCATTGACCTTTTGTCGCGCCATTTCATTCTGCTGCAGTAGCTTAGCGCGCTCTGCCTGCCATTGAACTTCGGACAGGCGCATGGCTTTGTTCTGCTCCCGCAGCTGGCTGTGGGCGGCTAGCAATTTGGCTACCTTGCGCTGCAAATATTGCAGCTGCAGTGCGCTGTCCGCGTGCGGATGAGCGTCGCTGTCCATGAATTCACTCTACCTTGCTGGTGAAAATCTAAGATCCATGCCAAAGGCATGGGCGTGGTTACTATATTAGCCGTTCCGGTAGGTGGTCAATTACCCACCCCCTTTGCAGGGCAGCGGTCGACCGTTGGCAGTGTTAGAATGCGCCAGTATCCCTCACAAAGCGACACGATATTATGGTGTTTTCTGACCTTGCCGACATTTGGCTGAATGCCCGATGCTTTCAGACACCGTCAGCCTTGCATGGCTGGCTCACTGGTTATCTGGCTGCCGGTGCACGGTTAAAGCCAGAAGACTGGATGCGCGAAGCACTGGATTATCTGGAACTAGAAGAAACCTCTGACCAAGGTTTGAGTCAGGCAATTGGGCAGCTGTACCCACAGGTGTTGCAGAGTCTGGCGCAGGATAATATGCAGTTTCAGCCGTTACTGCCGGATGAAGACGAAGCCGACGTCGATGAGCAGCTCGATTGTTTAGTGCAGTGGAGCAAAGGTTTCCTCGATGGCTTTGGTGCGTCGGGTAATGTGCAAGGGCGCTTGCCGGATGATGTTGCTGAAGTTCTGCGTGACCTTGATGCCTTCACCGGTGCCACGCTGGAAGATCCTGCCGATCCAGAAAATGAGTTCTTACTGCAACAAATCACTGAGCATGCTCGTATGGCGGCGCTGACCGTTTTTTATAGCCTCAACCAACAGCCTTCCCACAGCGGTAAACCGCTGCACTAACGGAGCTCTTATGCCATTGCCTCGCCAAGAATTCCAACAGCGCCGTCAGCGTTTGATGGAGCACATGAGTGATAACAGCATTGCCATCGTGCCAGCCGCACCCATGACAGTGCGTAACAGTGATGTTGAACACCCGTATCGCCAGGACAGCGATTTTTATTATCTCAGTGGCTTTAATGAAGCCAATGCCGTGGTGGTGTTGGTGCCAGGCCGAGAGCATGGTGAATACATACTGTTTTGCGAAGAAAAGGATCCCGCTCGGGAAATCTGGGAAGGACGCCGGGTTGGTCCGGATGCCGCACCCCAGCAGCTGGGCTGTGATGATGCTTTTCCGATAGCCGATATCGATGACATTCTGCCTGGATTACTGGAAGGCAAAGACCGCATTTACGCTTGTTTAGGCGTCAGCCCGGAGTTTGATCAGCAGCTGATGCAGTGGGTCAAGCGCATTAAGCACCTAACGCGTGGTAGCGGTGCTCCGCACGAATTCAGTGCGCTGGATCATTTGCTGCATGAATTGCGTCTGATTAAATCCAGCGCAGAAATCGACATGATGGCACAGGCCGGTGAGATCACTGCGCGTGCTCACACTAGAGCGATGCAACGTGTGCGCCCAGGGTTAAAGGAATACCAGCTGGAAGCTGAATTGATGCATACCTTTATGGATGCCGGTGCCAGCTGGGCCTACCCATCGATTGTTGGCGCAGGTGATAACGCCTGTGTACTGCATTACACCGCCAACAATGCCGATATCGCCGATGGTGACCTGGTGTTGATTGATGCCGGTTGTGAACTGGAGTATTACGCCGCTGATGTGACTCGGACCTTTCCGGCTAACGGTCGTTTCACCAAGCCACAACGTACCTTGTATGAGCTGGTATTAGCGGCACAGTATGCGGCGATCGAGCAAGTAAAGCCCGGCAACCACTGGGACCAGCCCCACCAAGCAGCGGTTCAGGTGCTGGCCCAAGGGCTGTTGGATTTGGGCCTGTTGCAAGGCGAGCTGGACGAGGTGCTGGAACAGCAAAGTTACAGTCGCTTCTTTATGCACAAAACTGGCCACTGGATCGGTATGGATGTGCATGATGTGGGGGATTACCGTATTGATGGTGAGTGGCGAGTACTAGAGCCAGGCATGGTGCTAACCATAGAACCGGGTCTTTATATTGCGCCAGACGATGACAGTGTTGATCCGCAGTGGCGCGGAATTGGAATTCGTATCGAAGATGACATTGCTGTCACTGCCAGTGGTCACCGCAATTTGACGGCAGCGGTGGTTAAAGAAGCGGACGACATCGAAAGACTGATTCAGGGCTAAACATGAACGAGCACTTGACTGATATTGCCATTCTGGGCGCCGGTATGACGGGTGCTAGTTTGGTGCACCTGTTGCGTCCGGCATTGCAAGCGGGTACCCGTGTCACCTTGCTCGATAGCCAGCCATTGCAATGGGGCGGGGATATCAGTCAGCGGCCACCAAGTTTTGATGGCCGCGCCACGGCGTTGTCTTACGGCAGTCAGCAGATACTGCAGCAATTAGACCTTTGGCAACCCATCGCTGGTCGTGCTTGTGCCATTGAACATATTCAGGTTTCGGATAAAGGTCGTTTTGCACAGACGCATCTGCATGCTGACGAGCAGCAGGTTCCAGCCTTAGGTTATGTGATTGAAAATGCCGTATTGGGGCAGGGCTTGCTGCAAACCTTGCCTCAGTTATCCGGCGTCGATATCAAGGCTCCCAGCCGGGTTGAGCAGCTGCAGATGAATGCCGAAGGCGTGTGTTTATCCCTCGATAGCGGTGAGCAGCTGCAGGCGCGTCTGTTGGTGTTAGCCGATGGTGGACGCTCTTCGCTAGCGCAGCAGCTGGGTATAACCCAGAAGCGTAAGTGCTATGGCAGTTCCGCTGTGGTAACCCAGGTGGAATGTGACCGGCCGCATCAGCAATGGGCTTATGAGCGTTTTCGTGGTGCCGGTCCGATTGCCTTTTTACCGCTGGCGGAGCGTCAGTTTGCCATTGTCTGGACCGTTGCCAACGATCAGTTGGAAACCATTCTAGGTCTCGATGACGACACATTTTTGCAGCAACTGCAGCAGCAAATCGGCTGGCGTTTGGGCCGCATGGTGCGTGTTGGAGAGCGTCAGAGTTACCCATTGGCATTAGTGACGGCCAGCGAACAAGTGCGCCGCTCTGTGGTGTTGTTGGGCAATGCCGCTCACAGCTTGCACCCGGTCGCTGGCCAGGGTTTTAACCTGGCATTGCGAGATACCGCAATGTTGGCTCAACATCTGAATCAGGCATGTGTGCAACAGCAAAATCCAGGTGAGTTGTCGTTATTGCTGGCCTATGTAAAGCAGCAACAACGGGATCAGCGCCTGACGGTAACAGCCAGCGATGTACTGCCGAGTTTGTTTGGCAGTGAGCAGCCGTGGCTAGCTGCGCTAAGAGATGGCGGCTTAATGGCATTGTCGGCGATGCCGGTGGCGCGACGTTTATTTACCCGACACGCCATGGGTATCGGCCATACAGCGACCAGAGTTGGCGTAACGGCAGGAGACAGTTAATGCAATATGATGTGGTTATTGTCGGTGCTGGCATGGTGGGTCTTTCCATAGCCGCTTATCTCGCGCAGCACAGTTCCGCCCGCATTGCCGTGTGTGATCCCGCTTTGGCGCAGAAAACGGATTTACCAGCAGGAGCACAAGTGGCCGACTTTGACTTGCGTGTCAGTGCATTGTCGGCGCAGTCGCAATCCTGGTTGCAGAACCTGGGTGCCTGGCAGCATATCGAACGCAAGCAAGAGTATCAGCGCATGCATGTCTGGGATGCAGAAGGCACAGCGGCGGTCACCTTTGACTGTCATGATTTGCACCGCTTTGATTTGGGCCACATCGTAGAAAATCGCCAAACCGTGGCGGCCTTGTTGCAGCTGGTGCAATCTCTGCCAGTGACGGTTTTCTCCCAGGCTGTTGCCCATATCGATAATCCAGTTAATGACCTGACGCCTGTGGTACTGCAGGATGGCAGCCGTTTGCAAGCCAGTTTAGTGGTTGGTGCCGATGGAGCATTGTCGCGGGTGAGGCAATGGGCCGGATTAGCGACTCGCGAATGGGATTATCAGCATCATGCCATCGTCGCCACGGTGCGTATGGAGCAATCATTGCAACAAACGGCGTGGCAACGTTTTCGACCGCAAGGTCCGTTGGCACTGTTGCCTTTGGCGCAAGATCCGCATCTGGCCTCCATTGTCTGGTCGACTGTACCGCAACAAGCCGAGTGGTTGATGACCCTCAGCGATGATGATTTTGCCAGTGCCCTTGCCGAGGCCTTTGAACATAAGTTAGGTGGTGTGCGTGAGGTATCCGAACGGGTAGCGATTCCGCTGCGTCAGCGCCACGCCAAACACTATGTTAGCCACGGCATCGCTTTGGCTGGTGATGCGGCTCATACCATTCATCCTCTGGCCGGCCAGGGCGTGAACCTGGGGTTTAAGGATGCAGCGGCGTTGAGTGAAGAGGTTACTCGGGCACTGAGTAAAGGTCTGGCCGCAGGCCGATTGGATGTGCTGCAACGCTATGAGCGCCGTCGCCAGGCCGACAATTTAGCGACTATGGCAGCGATGGAAGGATTCAAGCGTTTATTTGCGGCAGATAATCATTGGCTGCGACTGCTTCGCAATCAGGGAATGCGCTGGTTTGATGGCTGTTTGCCCGTTAAGCAACACTTGATGCAGCAGGCCATGGGGTTGTAATCGCTGCTTTGAGCAGCGCCTAGAAGTAGTTCTGGAAGCTGGCACCCATTTCGGCAAAGTTGGCTTCCATTTGCTCCATGTCGTATTCCCCTAAGCCCAGATAGGCCAGCACTTCATTGCCTATGGCTTGCCACTCTGGGTCGGTGGTTTGCTTGCCCAGCACACGATAGTTGCCACAAATATGCTCAGCTAGTTTAAGGATGGCTAACAGAGTTTTTTGCTCGGTATCGCGATAGTCGCTGGCGCTAAAGTAGCGGGTGGCATTGTGATGCTCGGCAATCACATCACACAATACCTTGGGTAAACACCAAGATTTGGCGGTGTAATAGCCAATCACCGCGTGGTTGGTATTGAGCTGCTGGTTTTCCACATCAACCACCCTGAGTTCCGGGTGGCTGTAGGACTCTTCCATGACCTTGGTGTAGTTTTCGAAACGCTCCATTAATAACGGAATGCCACAGTTGTGAAACAACCCCAACAGATACACCAGATCTGGGTTGGGGTAGCCAACTTGCTTGGCTATGGTGGTCGATACATTGGCGATATCGGTGGCGGTATCCCAAAAGCGATTCATAGCAACGATGGTCTCGTCGCTCATCTGGCTTTTAATGGACAAACCATTAACGATATTCACCACGCTGTTCATGCCGATCAGATTGACCGCCTGCTCAACCGAGGTAATGCGATTACGTAAGCCGTAGAACGGCGAATTAACCACTTTCAGCACGGTGCCAGCCAGCCCTGGGTCCTGGCGAATCAGGCCAGCAATGCGACCAAGATCAGGGTCTGGCATCACCTGTTCTAGCTGTAAATCCACCAAAATCTGCGGCTGTGGCGGGATGCGAATTCCCTGCAAAACAGACTCTATCTGCTCGGTGGTGAGTTCGTGTGCCATGGCCAGGCCCGTAGGAAATAGACAAGCTGAGTGTAGCAACTGGCGCTGCAAACTGTGGTGAGCGTTGGCAGCTGGCGCGTATAATGTCGGTCTTTTTTTTGTAACTCACTGGAGTATCTATGACGGCCGTGCTGCGCCTTAAACCCAAGTCGGATCGACGCATTAAAGGCGGCCATTGCTGGGTTTACAGCAATGAAGTGGATATCGCTCAAACACCGCTGAAGACGCTGCAACCTGGTCAGCAGGTGGTGGTTGAAAGCGCCTCTGGTCAAACCCTAGGCCGAGCCTTGGTGAGTCCGCAACAATTAATCTGTGCGCGCATCTTCAGTCGTAACGCGCAGCAGCAACTGGACCGTTCCTGGTTGGTGCATCGCCTGAAAATTGCACTGAGCAGCCGTGAACTGTGGTACCCCCATCAGTGTTACCGCTGGGTTTATGGCGACAGTGATGCCTTGCCTGGAGTGGTGATCGATCGTTTTGGCGACGTGGTGGTGATTCAGATTTCTAGCGAAGGCATGGAGGCCGTGCGTGACGATATCGTCGCTGCGGTTGATCAAGTGGCAAAGCCTGCCACCATTGTGCTGAAGAATGATGGCAAGCTGCGCGCCAGCGTTGGGCTCAGTGAATACGTAGAGATCGTTAAAGGCAGCTTGCAAGATCAATGCGCTCCTTTGGTGGAAAACGATACCCGCTTTATGGCACCGGTAATCGATGGCCAAAAAACCGGCTGGTTTTATGATCATCGCGATAACCGCGATCGTCTAAACCGCTTGGTGGCTGGCAAGCGCGTGCTGGATGTGTTCAGTTACATCGGAGGCTGGGGCGTACAGGCGGCGCGTCATGGCGCCAGTGAAGTGCATTGTGTTGATGCGTCGACCCAAGCATTGGACTGGGTTGAGCAAAATGCCGCACTTAACGGTGTAGAGAACAAGCTGCATTGCTGGCAAGGCGATGCCTTTGCCGCGCTGAAGCAACTAAAAGACGATGGCCAGCGCTTTGATATCGTGGTGGTCGATCCGCCAGCTCTGATTCCAAGACGCAAAGACATTAAAGCCGGAGAGCAGGCTTATCGACGCTTAAATCAGCTGGCCATGCGTTTGTTAGAGCGCGATGGCTTGCTGGTCTCAGGCTCTTGTTCCATGAATCTGGCTGATGATCGCTTGCCCGATATCTTGCGCGTAGTCGGGCGGGAACTGGATCGCGAAGTATTGATTCAGCATGTCGGTGGTCAGGGCGCAGACCATCCTGTGTTGCCAGCCGTGCCCGAAACTCGTTATCTGAAGGCTGTGTTTGCGCGTGTGTTGCCCACCCGTTAATGGGGCATTGGTAGCTGCAGCTGATACTGATCGGCTAGTGTCTGCAAATACGACAGCAAGGTGATGTAATCTTCTCGCAACTGCTGGCGGGCGTTGTCCGTTAGCAGTTGGCCGCTGCGCCATTGCTGCAAAGTAAGCTCGATATCCTGCTGCAGCTGTTGCCACTGGCTTAGCTGCGACGCCTGCAACACGGTGGTCAAGCCGGAGCCAGACGTATCGGTTGCTGTCAGCAAGGCAAATACACCGTCTGACAGCGCTTGCAGGTCGTCCAGACTGGTCATGGAAAACTCACTGCTGTGCTGTTCCAAACGACGTTGCAGCAATTGCTGGGACGTCAGGCGCTGCATAGCGATCAAGAGTGCCTGCAAAGCCTGTTCAGGGTTAGCACGTTGCAGTGATTCCGCATAGTAGCCTTCACTGGGTTGCCAACGCCGTTGAATGCGTTGTAGATCTTTTTGCAGCTGCTCGCTGACTAGCTGTAGGTATTCTCGCCGTCGGTGATGGTTCTGTACGCTTATATCATCGTCACTGGTTTGCAATTGATCTTGCGCCGGCAGTAGTACAGCCGCGGTATTCTCACGTGGATGAAAATCGCGGGCGGTGCGTGTGCCGTCGTTACCCCACAGCATAAACTCGATCGGATGGTAGCCAATGCTGGCAGACGTGGGGTCGGAAAAGCCGTGCTGATCAAGTAAGGTCTGGCTGTTTAGGTCGAGAGCCAGGTCGTTGACGATGCCGCTAAAGGGATAACCTGGCAAATAGTCGATATAGCCGGGTTCGATCGGCCAGCTATCTAAGCGCTCCAGTAGGGTCATTTGGTCTAGCCCTTGGCGGCGCCACTCACTGGGGTCGGTAATGGGCAAATAGGAAAACAATAGCGCCTGCAAATATGCATCGTAGGCCTGACGCCAGGCGAGTCGGGTTTGTGTTAACGAGTGCTCGTCCGGCTCATGCAATAACGCGGCAATACGGGTATCTAACACCTGTGCGAGCTGGCTAGCCTGTGACCAGTGGGTATAGGCGCTTAAACCCAGGTCAGCACGAAAGGCAGAGCTGACAGAGAGAGTACTCTGCTGCTGTGCTGGCGGTACATTGAGGCTTTGGGTCTGGTCCGGTGTTTCTGCTCCGCGGTCACAGCCCGTCAGCAGTAGCAGTAGCGGCCAACTCCACCACAGTTTCATGAGTATTAATCCCTCAGACTGATAATATCCCAGCCTTGTTGCTGTGCTTCCTGACGCAATCTGTCATCGGGGTCGACAGCGACTGGATGTTCGACTTCACGCAGCAACGGCAAATCATTATGGGAATCGCTGTAAAAGTAGCTGCCCTGCAAATCACATTGCTGTTGCTCCAGCCACTGATGCAAACGTGTGACCTTGCCGTGCTGAAAGCTGGGTATGCCGACTATGCGCCCGGTGTACTGGCCGTCCTGCTGCTCAGGGTGCGGCGCGATAATATGCTCGATTCCCAAACGCTTGGCTATCGGATAAGTCACAAAACCATTGGTTGCGGTGATGATTAACAACTGATGGCCTGCCTGCTTATGGTGGTTGATTAACTGCAGGCTTTTTGGGCTGATCATGGGTTCGATGCACTGTTGCAGAAATCGCTGCCGTTCTTCTTCCATCTGTTGCTTTGGATATTGTGTCAGCGGCGCTAGGGCAAACTGCAGATATTGGTGGATATCCAGATCGCCATTTTGATACTGCTGGTAAAACTCGTCGTTGCGCCGTTGGTGTTGCTCGGCATCAACCAGCTGTCGATCGACTAGATATTGTCCCCAAGCATGGTCACTGTCACCGCTTAGCAAGGTATGGTCGAGATCAAAGATTGCCAGTGCCACGTCAGAGCTCTCCTGTATTACGCTGTTATGCCGACGACTGTGAGTCGAGGTGTTAGCCGCTGAGAGCATTCTAAGAAAATGGCGAGCCCGTTTCCTTATAATTTTCAGCTTTAAATAGCGATGAATGATAAAAAGGATGGTTCTAACGTGCTGGTAAGCCAACAGATGCATCTTGATGCTTGACCTTTGCCGCTAAATCGGCAAGGTTGAAGCCAAGACTAATGATTGGAATTCAGCGTGATAGACGATCAGGGGTATCGCCCGAATGTTGGCATCATCATCTGTAACGATGCCGGACAAGTACTTTGGGCTCGCCGGGTAGGACAGGATGCCTGGCAGTTCCCGCAAGGTGGTATAAAACAAGGGGAGTCGCCAGAAAAGGCACTGTACCGTGAATTGGCGGAGGAAGTCGGATTACAGCCTAAGGATGTCAAAATTCTAGGTTGTACCCGCGGCTGGCTGCGTTATCGCTTGCCACGTCGCATGATTCGCCAGGACAGCAAGCCTGTGTGCGTTGGACAAAAACAAAAATGGTATTTGCTCAGGCTGGTCAGTGGAGATGACCAAGTCAATGTCTGTACCACGTCGAAACCTGAGTTTGATGGCTGGGAATGGGTGAGTTATTGGTATCCTTTGGGGCAGGTTGTGTCATTTAAGCGCGATGTATATCGCAGTGCTTTGACAGAGCTGGCACCAAGAATTGCGAGGCTACAACGTCGGCAACAGTGCTGACACTAACAAGTAATTTTCAAGGTAGGGAATATGCTGGATATTCTGCGACGCATCGTTCAGGAAGTCAGTGCCGCCGCCAACCTCAATCAGGCGTTGGATGTGGTGGTGGCGCGTATCCGGGCGGCGATGCAGACAGAAGTGTGTTCCGTATACCTCTACGATCCAGAGAAAAAACTGTACGTACTGATGGCAACGGAGGGGCTCAATAAAAAAGCCGTTGGCCGGGTACGACTGTCTACTTCCCAGGGGCTGGTGGCATTGGTTGGGCAGCGCGAAGAGCCGCTCAATATCGACAATGCTCCGGCTCACCCTCGTTTTCATTATGTTTCCGATATCGGCGAATCACCCTTTAACTCCTTTTTAGGCGTGCCCATTATTCACCACAAACGCATGATGGGCGTGTTGGTGGTGCAGCAGCGTGAAAGCCGGCAGTTTGATCAGGGCGAAGAAGCATTTCTGGTCACTATGTCGGCGCAGTTGGCAGGCGTCATTGCCCATGCCGAAGCCACTGGAGATATCGTTGAATTGCATAACTATGCCGGTGAGCGTCGCCGTAGTGCGCGTTTCACGGGTGCCCCAGGCGCTCCAGGCGTCGGGCTAGGTATCGGCCATGTTGTGACTCCCAAAGCCGATCTCAGCAGCGTGGTGGATAAACAACCAGAGTCGGTGGATGCTGAAGTACTGCGTTTTGAGCGCGCCCTCAACGATGCTCGTGACGAAATCCGCCACTTAGGGCAGCAACTCAGTGGTGAGCTGCGGCCGGAAGAAATGGCGCTGTTCGATGTGTACCTTAATATGCTCGATGACAATGCCCTTGGGGCGGAGGTGCGCCAGCGTATTGTCGACAGCAACAACTGGGCTGCCGGGGCGTTGCGGCAAGTGGTGATGGAATACGTCGGCCATTTTCAGGTGATGGAGGACGTCTACCTTAGAGAGCGTGCCACCGATATTCGTGATCTTGGCACTCGCATTTTGGCTCACTTAGAGGGTAATAGCACCCAGCTCAATGTCGACGATTTGCCTGACGATACGGTGCTGGTGAGTGAAGAGCTGACGCCGTCGATGTTGGCGGAAGTGCCGGCCGAAAAGCTACGTGGTTTGGTGTCGGTACAAGGTTCATCTAACTCCCATGTGGCCATTCTGGCTCGGGCAATGGGTATTCCGACCGTCATGGGGGTGGTCGACTTACCCTATGCCAAGCTAGAAGGTCGTCAGCTCATAGTTGATGGTTATCGTGGCCGGTTGTTCTCCAACCCGAATGACGAGCTGCTAGAACAATACCAGGCGATTTATGAAGAAGAGCAGGCGCTGCAGCAGGACCTGCTGGAGCTGAAAGACGAACCGGCGGAAACCATTGATGGCCATCGTATTCCTTTGTGGGTCAACACCGGCCTGTTAACCGATGCCGTGCGCAGTTTAGAGCGTGGCGCTGAAGGAGTGGGCCTGTACCGCACTGAAGTGCCCTTTATGATGAAGGATCGCTTTCCATCAGAAGCCGAACAGCAAAAAATTTATCGCCAGCAGCTGCAAACCTTTGCTCCAAATCCGGTCACTATGCGAACACTGGATATTGGCGGCGATAAGGCGCTGACCTATTTCCCCATCGAAGAGGCTAACCCTTTCCTCGGTTGGCGTGGCATACGCGTGACCCTTGATCACCCAGAGATTTTTCTGGTGCAAATCCGCGCCATGCTGAAAGCCAGTGAAGGTCTGGATAATCTGCGCATCATGCTACCCATGATCAGTAGTGTGAACGAGGTGGACGAAGCGCTGCACCTCATTTATCGAGCTCATGCTGAGCTGTTAGAGGAAGACTACGACATCGTGATGCCGGATGTCGGCGTTATGATCGAGGTTCCAGCAGCGGTGTACCAGATTCGCGAACTGGCGGCACGGGTGGACTTTCTGTCAGTTGGCAGCAATGACCTGACTCAGTATCTGCTGGCGGTGGATCGTAACAATCCTCGTGTCGCCGAGCTCTATCAGGCGTTTCATCCAGCAGTGTTAACGGCCCTGTGTAAAATTGCCAGTGATGCCCGTGAAAGTGAAACGCCCGTGAGTGTGTGTGGCGAAATGGCGGGAAGTCCATTGGGGGCTGTGCTACTGATGGCGATGGGCTACGACATGTTGTCGATGAACGCTACAAACTTGCCTAAGGTGAAATCGGTATTACGTGGCATCAAGCTGAGCTGGGCACAGCAGCTACTGGACGAAGTGATGCAAATCGACAGTGCGCCGATTATTGTTTCAACGATTCAGCTGTCGCTAGAAAAAGCCGGTTTCTCACGTTTGATTGGGCCTGGCCTGACCAGTAACAACGATGCTTAGAGCGGCTTATTAGGATCTGTTAACACTATTTCGATCACGCTGTTATGCGAGAAACCCCTTCAATTAAAGCGCGAAGAGTGATGTTTAACCCGTTAAGCCACATGCATCATGCCTCACTCGAGAAGAAACTGACGTCCAGCAGCAAAGAACTAAATAGCGTTAACAGGCCCTAGGCTATCCAGCGTCTTACCCGACCGGTATCTAGATGTACAAAACCATCGCTTGGGTAGTAGCCGACACCGCCGGCTTGCATGGCTAAAGCGGCTTTGTGTAAGTGGCGGTGAGAGACTCCCGGAATACGGATATCCATGGCCTTACCTTGCATATGCAGACTGCCTTCGGCGACCGCTGAGGACTTCTGCTGTAAAGCACGGTTGGTGCGTGGAGCGCGATAGCCGGAAATGATGTACATAGGCTCATCAACAGGGAACAGCTGCTGCAAATCAAACAAGCGCTGATACAACTCCCGTTGCATGGCAATGGCCTGATTTGCGCGGTGATCGCGCACCAGCAGATCTAACGCTTGTAGTTCATCGTCGATATAGTGGCCATCTGCCCAAAAGGTCGATGTAACGTATTCACCGGTATGAATATTGTACAAACGTAAGCGGCGTTCGGCCTGAGCTGAGTGTGCGGTGAGAGAAAATCCTGTTGCAGTCAGGGCTGTGGCAGACAGGCTAGCGGTCTTAGCTAACAGGCGACGACGGCTGATCATGGTGCAAACAAACTCAGGCGATGAAGGTCGCGCGAGTATGCCAAAAGGAAGCCTACAAAATGGGAACTGGCACACAATAGGCTGTGTGATTGCCAGCTTGGTCAGTTAAGACAGAGGGTTTGTTACATTCAACAACAGTTAGGAAACAATCAGGTAACGAAGTAGCCGTTTAAGCTTCTGGATTGCTGGGTGCTTGCCCGGCAATCAAGTCTCGTTTGTAAACATCGTTGCGTATTTGTAGCGCGCCCTTGTCATCGACCCATGTCGTCCAATACATCAGATAAACAGGAACTTCTTCCTGTAGCCGGATGCGAGTGGTGCGAGTTTGCTCAATGGCACTGTCGATGGCATGACGGTTCCAGCCTTGCTGACCACGCAACAGTTTTTCTGCCAACAGACGCGGTTTTTCTACCCGTACGCAGCCCGAACTTAAAGCACGGTTGTCTAAATTAAACAGTTGCGGTTGTGAGGTGTCGTGCAGATAGATATCGCGGTCATTGGGGAAAAGAAACTTGATAGTGCCGAGTGCATTGTCATCACCGGCTTTTTGAATCAGGCGATAGGGAAAATAATTGGCACTAAGACGAGACCAATTAACCTCATCAGGCGAGATAAATTTATCCACACCATCGACCTGGGCAATGATCTGGTAGCCCTTCTGCTGCAAATAGGCGGGGTTGCGTTTGATTTTGGGCAGTAAGCTGGTGACAGCAATGCGCCTAGGAACGGACCAAGTAGGAGCCAGTTCTAGCATGCTGATGCTCTGTGACATGACTGGCGTGCGGCGCTGGTTATTGCCAATGATGACCTTCATCTCTAGCTCAGTAGAGCCACCATCGATCAGTTGTAAGCGAAAGTCTGCCATATTGACCATGACATAACGTTGGCCCAAGTGTTCAGGTAGATGACGCCAGCGTTTCATATTGTGGGCGATACGCTGGGCAACACGATAGGGAGGCACGTTTAAGGTTGCCAGTGTTTGAGCATCAATAACGGGGTTTTCGGCCAGCTGGTGGCGACGTTGAAACGCCAGCACGGCTTGCTGCAATGCCTCGTCGTAAATGAACTTGGCTTGTGTCAGGTCAACGCTTTCGTCGGCACTGGGGACTTGGGTCAACGATTTATTTTCTTTAAAGAACCACGCCAATGCACCTTTTTTCAGATCACCATAGGCCGTTAGCATCCAACGCAATTGCGGAATCTGTCGATGCCCTTGCCCGGGCTGCAACAGCATGTCTTGGGGCAATGGGTGCCAAAGTCCAGAGTTAGCAATATCGCGATAGCGGTTTAGTTCATTACGTAAGCTGAGATAACCAGGGTGTGAGGGGGTGAGTTGTTCTATCAGGTGTTCGAGCTCACCGCGATCAATGGACTCATGTAACAACTCGACGATGCGCTCTTCACTGATATTTAATCCGCGCAATGAGTCGCCCCTATTACTAGCAACTCGGCGAATAGGATGGTCGCCTTCGTTTAAGTCGGGTAGCAACTCGGCGTTGAGCACCTGCTTGGCGTAGGTGACAAACGCATCTGTTAACAACACATCAACCGCCGTGGCTTGTTTGGGGATATTGGATAAACGACTTGCCTCACGCTCTAACACCGGCAGCTCGTAGCCATAATTGCGCCAGTCGTCCGCGGCGGTTTCACGCAACACTTGCAGCAATTCTCTACCCGCTTCGGTGATTTCATAGCTATCCATCCACACCGGTTGGTAATCGCGGCGCAAATAAAAGGGTTCAATAGCACGGACATGTTTGAGCTTCACTTCGCCGGCCACATGGCGCGACGACTCGATCAGCCAATGTTCCATGTAACGCTGAGCCACATTCGGTGGCATGTAGGGTTTGGTATTAATACTGGCCGCTAACGCAGCGAATAATAGAGCCATACACACCAAGGCGATGACTCCGGTCGCTCCAATGACTGTGCGCGCCTGGCGCTGTGAGGAAGGCTTTGTATCCATGCCGTAAAGTATGGACTCTGAACGGCAAAAATGTGATGCGATTGGCGCAACAGTGGACAGATATTTGTAATCAACTGCAACCAATCGTAGAGGCTTGGCTGCTTTGTGTAGCCAAAACAGAGGCTTGGCCAAATCTAATAAAAAATACTGATTTGTAAGGGGTTAGCGGATCATCCATTGCCATTCACAGCGGTAGCTGGGACGAGCTTCTGAATCAAAGCTTTGCTCGGCAATCTTTATTTGCTGAGGGGTCAGTTCTAAGGCGCTGGCACAGCGGGTGCCATAAACTGCTGGAATGTGTATGTGTTGCGCCGATAGCTGTTTTTCTAGCGTTGGATCCACGCCGGTATCGGGCAGCTGTTCATCGACAAAAGGCTGGCGGCGACTGAGCAGAGCCAAAGGTAGTTCTTCGCCGTTAAAGTGGGCCAGCTGTTGCTTGGCTAGTTCAGCTTTAGGCCAGGGGGAGTTCAGCTGTGCATTGCTGAGTGCGTGAATACCAGCCGGTATAGGCTGAGGATCAGACTGGCCGGCGTTCGTTAGGTAATAAAGCTGCTGCAACGAGCCACAAATAAGATTAAACGGACCGTAGCGGTCTAGCTCAATGCTGCGCAAGTAGTCTGCAGCTGTCAGTGAACTGAGCAGATAGTCGCGTACCAAGGCGCCGCGAGAGAGGGCATCGGCGGGCGTTTTGCCAGCTAGGCGGACATTGGTCAGCATGGCGATGCGTCCTTGGCGTGTTACTCCGAGCCAGGTTCCTCCTTGCTGCAAATCCTGGCCGGCAACGATGTCGGGATGTTGCGGCCAGACATGCATCGCTGCCGTGGGCCGGGCGTAGTATTCGTCTCGATTGGCGGCCAGTAGCAAGCGCTGACCAGGCTGCCAATCAAAAACGATCAGGCACATTAGCTGTCTGCCGCCAATACCAGCATGGCGTCAACATTCTGGAAGCCGCGAGGCAACTTGTTGCCGCGACGGCCACGTTCGCCTTGATAGTGCTCAAGATCGGCAAATTTGAGCTTCATATGGCGCTTGCCGGCTTGCAGCTGGATGGTGTCATGCTCACTAAAGGCGGCGGCGGCAATCATCAGTTCCTCACGCGCTGCTGCCCGGGCAGAGCTGATATTGATCATCTTATTGCCCTTGCCGCGCGCCATCAGCGGCAGATCGGCAGCAGGGAAGACCAGCAAACGTCCTTCATTGGTGACCGCCGCGATCCATTGCTGTTGTGGGTCTGTCACTGCTGCTGGCGCCAGAATGCGGGCATTTTCTGGCACGGTGAGCAGTGCTTTTCCGGCTTTGTTTTTGCTGTACATATCGCTGATATGGGCAATAAAGCCGTAACCGGCATCGGTACTGAGCAAATAGTGATCGTTATCATTGCCCATCAGTACGGATAAAAACTCGCTGCCCGACGGTGGGTTCAAGCGCCCCGTTAGCGGTTCACCTTGGCCCCGAGCGGATGGCAAGGTATGTCCGGCCAGGCTATAGGCACGGCCACTGGAATCGATAAACATGGCGTTTTGATTGCTGCGCCCTCGGGCGCTGGCAAGGTAGCCATCGCCCGCTTTGTAGCTCAGGCTATGGGCATCGATATCATGGCCTTTGGCAGCACGGATCCAGCCTTTTTGTGACATCACCACGGTAATAGGATCGGATGACAACAGATCGGTTTCGCTGAAAGCTTTGGCTTCGCCTCGCACCACCACTGGAGAGCGGCGATCGTCACCGTATTTTTCGGCGTCGGCAGTCAGCTCTTTTTTGATTAAGGTTTTCAGGCGACGCTCAGAGCCGAGGGTTTTTTCCAGTTTATCGCGCTCTTGCGCCAACTCGTCTTGTTCGCCGCGAATTTTCATTTCTTCGAGCTTGGCGAGGTGACGCAGTTTCAGCTCTAAAATCGCTTCGGCTTGTATATCGGTGACGCCAAAGCGCTGAATCAAAACCGCTTTAGGCTCATCCTCGGTGCGGATGATATGAATCACCTCGTCGATGTTTAAAAACGCCACCAGCATACCTTCGAGGATATGCAGGCGGGCCAGCACCTTGTCGAGGCGATGCTGCAAACGACGACGTACTGTTGCAGTCCGATACTCTAACCATTCGCTGAGCATGGTGCGCAGGTCTTTAACCTGCGGCCGGCCATCCAGGCCAATCACGTTCATGTTAACGCGATAGTTCTTCTCTAAGTCGGTGGTAGCAAATAAGTGCGCCATGACCGCTTCGCAATCAACACGATTGGACTTCGGCACCACCACCAAACGAGTGGGGTTTTCATGGTCCGATTCATCGCGCAGGTCGGTGACCAGTGGCAGCTTCTTGGCCTGCATTTGCTGAGCAATTTGCTCCAAAATTCGAGCCCCTGATACTTGATGCGGCAAGGCGGTAATAATGATTTCACCGTCCTCTACCAGATAGACAGCGCGCATCTTGATCGAGCCACGGCCGCTGCGATAGAGCTTGCGAATGTCTTCTTTGGGGGTAACGATTTCTGCTTCGGTTGGGAAGTCGGGCGCTTGAATATGCTCACATAGAGCATCGATATCCGCTGTAGGCTCATCCAATAAGCGAATACAGGCGCTGGTCACCTCACGCACGTTGTGCGGCGGAATGTCCGTCGCCATACCGACGGCAATGCCTGTGGTGCCGTTCAACAACACATTGGGCAGGCGCGCTGGCAAGGTGGTGGGTTCATCCATGGTGCCATCAAAGTTTGGCTGCCAGTCGACGGTTCCCTGACCCAGCTCAGACAGCAAAACATCAGCAAAGGGCGACAGCTTTGCTTCGGTATAACGCATGGCGGCAAAGGACTTAGGATCGTCCGGCGCGCCCCAGTTACCCTGACCGTCAATCATGGGGTAACGATAAGAAAACGGCTGAGCCATCAGTACCATGGCTTCGTAACAGGCGCTGTCACCATGGGGGTGGTATTTACCCAGCACATCACCGACGGTCCGGGCCGATTTTTTGTATTTGGCGGTGTTCTTTAGTCCGAGTTCGCTCATGGCGTAAACAATACGTCGTTGCACCGGTTTCATACCGTCGCCGATATGCGGCAAGGCACGGTCCAAAATGACGTACATGGAGTAGTTCAGGTAAGCGTTCTCGGTGTAGCAACGCAGGGACTGGCGTTCAACGCCGTCATCGGTGTAACTGATTTGATCCGTCATGAGCGTGTGGCTGACTAGTGGTAACAAAGACACAGATTGTGACTGACCGCAGCGGGCGGAACAACCGAATGAATGACGGAGCGGCAAAAGATTCGCAAAAATCGAACCTTTGCTAAGGATCTTTGACGTTTTGATCTGATTTTGTGTGGCTAAGATAGCAAGTGCGACTCTCAATCAGATAAGCGCGAGCACAGGAGCAGCATGATGAAGCGTCTTCAAGGCGAACAAAAAAATCTCGATGGCTTTAGCGTAACCCGCTGTTTGCCGCACAAAGAGCAGAAGATGGTTGGCCCCTTTATCTTTATTGATCGCATGGGGCCTGCTCAATTTCAGCCAGGGCAGGGCGTTAATGTGAGGCCTCACCCCCACATTGGCCTGGCAACTCTGACCTACTTGTTTGCCGGCAGCATGTTGCACCGCGACAGTCTTGGCAATGTGCAGGAGATTTTTCCTGGCGAAGTGAATTGGATGACGGCGGGGCGGGGCATAGTGCATTCCGAACGTGAAACGCTGGAGGTGCGCAGTGTTGAGCATTGCCTTGATGGCTTGCAGTTATGGCTGGCCTTGCCGCCAGAGTACAGTGAGATTCAGCCCGCATTTCAACACTGCTGCAAAGCTGAGCTGCCCCATCGTTATCAAGGCAATACCTCTATGCGTCTGGTCGTCGGTGAAGCCTACGGTATGACGTCGCCGGTGCGTACCTACATGAAAACGTTTTTTGTCGATATCGTCAGTGCCGCAGGTGAGCAAATTGAACTGCCTGACGGCGATGAGGTTGCCCTGTATGTACAGCAAGGTGAGATCTTAATTGGCGATGACATCTGTCGCGCCGGTGAATTTGTGGTGCTAACAGCAGATGAGGTGCTATTGCCCCAGACTCCGGTGCGCTGTGTACTGCTGGGCGGCGAGCGCTATGCAAAAACGCCGCATATTCGCTGGAACTTTGTGGCCTATAACAGAGACCGAATCGCTCAGGCAGAGAGCGATTGGCAGCAAGGACGTTTTGCCACCATCCCTGGTGACGAAGACGAATTTACTCCGCTGCCGGGCTAACACAGAGGCCGGTTAGGTGAATTCGATTGGTCCAATGCAAAAAACCGTGACTAGTGGAGTAGCGGGTGCTGACGGCAGCTAATTTGCCAGGGCATTGCGATAACAGCTGTTGTCTTGCCTGGTCGACGTAGTCGGTATCAAAGGCAAAGCCCAGTACCACCTGCTGTTCGCTGTCGGCAGTCAGTGTTTTGACCTGCTGTGATGCTGCAATGGGGTCGCTATCACTCACATGGTGCAGGTGCACTGAATGGGTACAGCCGGTTAGCAGTATTAGCGCTGCTATGGGGGCCAGAGTGCTGCGCATATTAGCTCCGATTACAGTAGCCGCTGACGATCACTTGGCGCTGCACGACAAGCAGGTACAGGGTGTTTTGGTACTTGGTGTACACGCCTTCCAGCTTGCCGCCCTGACACTGTTGTTGCAGCTGACTGACGGCTTCATCGGCAAAGTCGTTGCTGAACGCAATGCCGAGTAGCGACCAGTGATCGGCGCTGGCAAACACCTCGTGCTGACGTTGCTGCGGTACCTGGGTCATAGAAACAGAATTGAGGCTGACACAGCCGCTTAATAGAATCAGCAGGCTAGCTGCTAACAAGACTTTCATGGTGATTAACTCCGCGCTGAAATACAAAAACCGTCGATACGTACCACTTCACCAGATACCGGCCCATAGGCCAGTCCTTCGCGTACAGAGCGCAATCCGGTGAGCTGGCCGCTAGGGCACTGCTCTATTAGTTGGATCAAGATTTGATCGCTGTAGCTGTCGTCAAATACTGGGTTGCCTGTGCGTGGCCCCATATTCATCAGCAGTAAAATGTCGCGTACTGCCTGAAGGTCGTCGGCAGCTTTGCCGTGGCTAAGTTGGCGTGCGAGCTCTGCACTGCCAGCCATATCAAAGCCCAGCTCATTAACGCTGAAACTGACAGGCTGCAGGTCTCCCTGGCTTTGATCCAGGCTGCCCATCTGCCATTGGTCGAGACGTGCGCAACCAACGCTGCTGGCGGCTAATAACAGTAAAATCCATCGCATAAGGGGTATCTGTGTCGGCTAAAAAATGGCTGACTGCTGACTGACAAAAAAAGGGTCAGATCATCATGGCAGCAGCAGTGCGCAAGCTTACGCTGCTCGACTGAACTGCAGCTGAATCACCAGGAATGGTAATGCTGGAAAAATGCGTCGTGATCGAGGGGCAGGCCAACATGAAAGCCTTGTATCCATTCGCAGCCCAGACTTTGCAGAATGTCGGCTTGCTCGGCTGTTTCGACCCCTTCAGCGATGACTTGGATATTCAAGCTCTTGGCTAACAGAATAATGGCCTGTACCAGTTCATAGTCGTGGCCGTCACCACTGAGGCCAGCAACGAAAGATTGGTCAATTTTGAGGGCGCTAACGGGCATGTTCTTGAGCTTGCCGAGGGAGGAATAACCGGTGCCAAAATCGTCAATCGCGAAATCTACGCCCATGTCGGTAAGAGCCTTGATTTGAATCGTGACTTCGCTAGTGGTGTTCATCATCAGTGATTCGGTGACTTCCAGCTCCAGCCATTGGGGTTCAAAACGCAGGCTTTGCAGAAGGTTTTGCACACGTTTGGCAAACTGGCCATCGATTTGAATGGCAGAGATATTTACCGCCAGTTTTTGCATTAACAAACCACGACGGCGCCAGCTTAGAAAATCTCGACACGCTTGCTCCAGTGCCCACATGCCGAGTTCGGCCATCAATCCGGTCGCTTCAGCGAGCGGAATAAATTCATTTGGAGCGATCGGGCCATGATGCTGGTGGGGCCAACGAAGTAACGCTTCAACCCGTTGCGGCTGCGACTGATCGATATGGAATTGGGCTTGATAGGCAAGGGTTAATTGTTTTTGTTCAATGGCTAGGCGCAATTCCTGCTCGAGATGAGCACGCTGAGGTTGATCGTCTTTTTCCTTGGCGTCGTACATACAATAACGATTACGGCCTTCGAGCTTGGCTTGATTCAAAGCTTTATCCGCGTGGCGCAAAAGCTCGTCAACCTGGCTGCCGTGTTGAGGAAATAAGCTGACCCCAGCACTGGCAAACACTGTTAATAAATGCCCCTGCAAACTGTATGGCTGAGCCAAGGCATGCAGTAAGTTTTGGCACTTGCCTGGAACGTGCTGCGGGTTGTCGACTTGAGTCAGAACGACAACAAATTCGTCGCCGCCCAGGCGAGAGCAAATATCCGATTCTCGGACGTTAGTGTGTAACCGTTGTGCGACATCGCGAAGCAGTAAATCGCCAATTGCGTGGCCCAAGGTATCGTTGATTTCTTTAAAGCGATCCAGGTCGATATACATCACCGCCGCTTGTTGCTGATTGCGATGCGCCATTTGCAGTGCATAGGTGAGGCGCTGGTACAGTAGTGAACGGTTGGGCAGGCCGGTGAGGCTGTCGTGATGGGCCATGTGTTCCAAGCTTTGCTGAGTTTTGCGCAGCTCAGTGATGTCACGTGCCACACCGATAACGCCCGTCACCTCCTGGTGGTCATCAAACAAGGGAGTTTTAGTCGTTTGCAGTAGCGCCAGCCGCTGCTGAGCGTCCTGAATCCATTCCTCCATGGTGCGAGCTTGGCGGTTGATAATAATGTCTTGATCGATTTGTTTTAGTACTTCGGTAAGTTCCGCGGAAAACACATCACTGTCGTGCAGCCCGATAATTTGCTCGGCGGGCTTGCCAACAAAACGTGCCGCAGCGTCGTTACAATAACGATAGTGGCCGTCACAATCCTTGATAAAAACGATATCGGGCAAGCTATCCAGAGTTTGTTGCAGGGCTTGATATTGCTGTCGCTGCTGTTGCCCATATATTCGACTGCGCTGCCACTGTAGCCATAACCAGAACAGCGGCAGCATGACCAATAGCAACAAAAACGCCACCAATAGGACTATCTGGTTCAGCTGCTGCCATTGAGGCTGTGCGCTGTTAAGCCATTGTGTATCTGCTGGCATCAAACGGCTGTTGAGGCCATATTGGAAAAACAGAGGCTCGTCCGCCAGCGTCCGCTTAGGTGTTTGCCAGTTCACTGCAATGTCGTTTATGGCGCTGCCCGCTAGCACATGCAGTGCTTGTTTGGCGGCCAGTTGGGCGTGCTGCTGATGGTCAACGACTACGCCGGCAACCATACCTTGGCCAATACCGTGGGCATAAACGTGTAGCAAGGGGGCTGGCGTTGATTGCTGAATAAAGCGCAGGGCTTCCTGAAAGGATTTATCCACCCCCTGACGGTCACGGTAACCAGATAACAATAACAGCGGCTGATGTGTACGCTGCAATTGCTGCTGCAGTTCGGCCCAGCTCAGCTGTTGTAACGACAATATGTCCATGGGCTGACCAATACTACGGCTGGCCACCTCAAGGGCCTTTAAATCAGCTTGTCCGGTGGGACGGCCATCAACAATCACTCTGAGCGGTTGTTGAAAAAAAAGTGTGCGGTACCAGGCCATAAATTCGGCCGCCGGGATGCCTTCGTATTGACCGGTATAACCGCCACTGCCACGTACGTTGCGAATCAGATCGCCATCGTTGACGCCCAAGAAAACGATCGGGGTATTGGGAAGTTGAGGCCTGGCGTAGCGATGTAACAGTCTCAGCGCGTTGTCATCTGAACTGATGATCAGGTCATAACTGGACAGTGGTCGCCGTAACTGCAACAAACTCAAAGCTTTTTGCAGATATTCCGCATTGTTGTTGTGCTTACTGTAGAGATATTCAACCTGCAGTTCGATAGGGTGGGGAGATTCTCGTTCGAGGGTATCGCGTAGACTGTCGATTATCAGGTGGCTGGTCGGAAAAAGCGGATCGTAGGACATCAGCAACAGCACCCGCTTTGGGGCGGGTTCTGCATGCAGTATTGATGTGATAAACAGTGCTAGCCAGCAGGCCAGCCAAATGGCTTTGTGCATCCCCAAACCTTAGTTGGGTGGGGATGCCCCTGGGTGCCGGGTTTGGCAGCTATGCTGAAAGTGACCAAGGTCATTTGGCTGCCAACCAAGCTGTTAAATCAGGCAATCTCCACTTCGTTACCGCGCTGCTCAAGCCAGCCCTTACGATCACTGGCACGCTTCTTCGCAAGCAGCATGTCCATCAACTCGTCCGTACCGTCTTCAGGATCCAGTGTCAGTTGCACCAGTCGACGGGTATTTGGGTCCATGGTCGTCTCGCGCAGCTGCATCGGGTTCATTTCCCCCAAGCCTTTAAAGCGCTGCACATTGACTTTGCCACGTTTTTTTTCTGCCTTTATGCGTTCCAGTATGCCCTGTTTCTCGGCTTCGTCCAGCGCGTAGTAGACGTCTTTTCCGACATCGATACGATACAGCGGAGGCATGGCCACATACACATGACCACGCTGAACCAGAGGGCGAAAATGGCGCAAAAATAGTGCGCACAAGAGGGTTGCGATATGTAAACCATCGGAGTCGGCATCGGCAAGGATGCAAATCTTGTTATAACGCAGTCCATCCAACTCTTGACCCGCCGGATCGATCCCCAGTGCGATGGCGATGTCGTGTACTTCCTGGGAGGCCAGAATTTCACCCGACTCGACTTCCCAGGTATTCAGAATCTTACCGCGCAGCGGCATGATGGCCTGGAACTCTCGATCTCTTGCCTGTTTGGCGCTGCCACCGGCCGAGTCACCTTCGACCAAAAACAGTTCTGAATGACTGCTGTCCTGGCTAGTACAGTCGGCCAACTTACCGGGCAATGCTGGCCCCTGGGTGATCTTTTTACGTGCGACTTTTTTGGCTTTGCGTAACCGGCTTTGGGCCGAGTTAATGGCCAGGTCAGCAATCAGCTCAGCTTCTGCAGTATGTTGGTTGAGCCACAAAGCAAAGGCGTCTTTGACCACACCCGAAATAAATGCCGACGCTTCGCGCGAAGACAGCCGCTCTTTGGTTTGGCCAGCAAACTGCGGGTCAGCCAATTTGGCAGACAGTACATAAGCACAGCGTTCCCAAATATCGTCTGGCGTCAGTTTGATGCCACGCGGAAGCAAATTGCGAAATTCACAGAACTCTCGCAAAGCATCTAACAGTCCTGAACGAAAGCCGTTAACGTGGGTGCCGCCCTGGGCGGTAGGAATCAGGTTGACGTAGCTTTCCTGCAGTAATTCACCGCCTTCTGGCAGCCAATGAACGGCCCAATCCACGCCTTCGGTATCGCCCAGCATGGAGCCGGTGAAGGGCTCTGCTGGCAATACCGTTTCCCCGCTGGCACTGATGCGCAGATAGTCGGTGAGGCCGTCTTCATAAAACCATTCACCGCTGTCCTCGGCATTAGGGGCGGTAAATTTAATTCGTAACCCTGGGCATAAAACGGCTTTGGCGCGTAAATTGTGCTTCAGCCTCGGAATGGAGAACTTAGCTGAATCAAAATACTTAGGGTCGGGCAGAAAGCGCACGCTAGTGCCGGTGCGGCGTTTGCCGCAGTTGTCGACGACCTCAAGATCGAGAGCCTTGTTGCCATCTTTAAAACCGATGCGCTGTACTTCGCCACCGCGCCAGATTTTGACTTCCAGCATCTTCGATAATGCATTCACCACCGACACCCCAACGCCGTGCAAGCCGCCGGAAAAACGGTAATTATCGTTGGAGAATTTGCCACCAGCGTGCAGTCGAGTAAGGATCAGCTCGACCCCGGATACGCCATGTTCCGGATGAATATCTGTTGGCATGCCGCGGCCATCATCTTGCACTGTCATGGAGCCGTCGGCATGTAGGGTGACCTCAATATTACTGGCGTGGCCAGCTAAGGCCTCATCCACCGAGTTATCGATGACTTCTTGCGCCAGGTGATTGGGGCGTGTGGTGTCTGTGTACATGCCCGGCCGCTTGCGCACCGGATCCAGGCCGCTCAGTACTTCAATGGATTGCGCGGTATATTGCTGTGACATAGCACCCTCAAAACTTGGATAGCCTGCTGAAACAACAGGCGCAGATTTCGCGTTGGTTGCGAGTATAGCGGTGGGCTAGCGCCTGGAAAACTGCATCAGCATAGGTAAACGCTGTTCGAAGTGGATGAAACTGTGATCACCACCGCCTTCAAGCCAAGCAGGGCAATCTTGGTAATACCTGGCAGCTTGACGATAATCCAGCGTTTCATCCCCAGTTTGCAGCAACAACAAAAGCCTGTGCGGTGCGGTTAAATGCGGGCAATACAGCTGCTCGAGCTGATCCATATGGGCATTGCTTAGTTCATGTACTTCGCCGGTATGAAAGTGCGTATTGGGGCCGAGATAGTCGGTTAGCAATTCAAATGGCCGCACCGCCGGGTTGATTAATGCCGCGCGCACTGAATATTGCTGTGCCAGCCAGGTGGCGTAATAGCCGCCCAGTGAGCTGCCGATCACCAATATGTGTTCTTCGCCATACGCTTGCATCAGCTCTTGAAGCTGTTGCTCAGCTTGAGCGATAGCCACTTCGGGTTCGAAGGCCAAAAAAGGAATTCGAAGACGCGCAGCGCATTCATGCTGTTGGTAAAAGCTGGCAACTTGCTGAGCTTTGAGGGAATCGGGGGAGCTTAGAAAACCGTGCAAATACAAACAGGCAGGTAAGGTCACTCAGTAGCCCTTAACGGAGTAATCAACTTCAAAATGAATGCCTTCAACTCGACTGACACCTGTGTCCAACCGACCATCGGCATGCAGTTCTAACCAGCGGTAGCCGGGCGGTAGCGTATCGACAGAAAAATCTTCTGAGCCTGGCTTGAATTGCACGCAGGTTGATGGGGTCGATAGTAGACGCACTCCGTTACGGATCTGATCACTTTCCTGGTGCACATGGCCCCACAGCAAACAGCGGACATTGGAATGGCGATCAATCACGTCAAGCAGCTGATCGGCATTGCGAATGCCGATTTTGTCGATCCAGCGGCTGCCCATATCAACGGGGTGGTGGTGGAAGGTCACCAAGGTGTGTAAATCCGGACGTTCGCTTAATGCTTGATCAAGAAACTCGAGCTCGGTATCGCTGATGCGACCGTAAACCTTGCCTTGCACCTGACTATTGATTAACACCACCTGCCAGTGTGACGCACGGACCACACGACTCAGATGATCGCCCGGAATATCCGCGCGTTGCATGGCAGTACGTTCATCATGATTGCCAGCTAGCCAGAATGAAGGCACTGGAAATCGATCGAGAGATTTACATAGATGTTGGTACGATTGTTCCGAGCCGTCCTGAGACAAGTCTCCGGTGACTAAAATTGCATCGATGTCCTGTTGTTCCTGACTGACCATATCAAGGACACATTGCAGGCTGTGCAAGGTTTTCATGCCCAACAGGTGCCCATCCTCAGGCCCATTGAGGTGCGTATCTGTAATCTGTACCAATCTTAATGAGCCCGACTGCTGTAACGTATACAAGCGGCACCTCATCCCTAAAATATTATTGTTTGTAACTTTAACCTGCAGTGTTGAAAACCCTGTGAGACCATGATCACAAACTCAAGGTGCCGGTACAAATTGGTCGTGGTTTTGTGCCAAACCGTGCTGCCAACAGTGATCCAGCCACTCTGCCAGAAAGCGATTAAGCTGCCATTTCTCATCTGGCATCAGCATCTGGTCATTGGGATAAGTATAGCGCCCCTGCAGTCGATGCTGATTTTGGTAGCGGACCACTTCTGCCATGCCGGCATCATGGTATAGCCGCACTTTCATTTGCGGTGGAGTGATCCATTGTCCGGGGGCACCGACCTGGCGTATATCAAGCATGCTGGTATAGGGATGCTCTTCTTCTATCAGAATAATGACCTGACTGTCGCTAGGCTCCAATACGAAGCAACGGCTATCTCCGGCCGATGCCCCGGCCAGTAAACGCATCAACCGTAAGTAATTGGCTTCACACTGTGCTGCCAGTTGTGGCAGATCCGGGACGTAGCGTTTGCGCATCTAAAAAACTCCAAACAATGCCGGCAGAGTAGCGAAAGTAGAGAACCATCGCCAATCGGTCCGCCAGTTCTGACACTAGTTGTTCTCTCATCAGCTGCCAACATTGCTGGCAAATAGAGCCATGGCTGGCAATAAACTTCAGGACACGGGGCTGAGGCTGAACCGCCAAAGCCGCTGTGTGAATCACTGGTTGGGCGAACTTGTGATGGAAAAGTGGCCATGCGTGTCATCACTGAGTCGTTAGCCTTTTGGCCTGGATGGCAACTTCAAATCGGTTTTTTGAGTGATGTGTGTGGCCCGTGGAGGAGAAATATTTTGCCAACGGCCTGTGCTCAATAAATGTTCAACTAGCCGTAGACAGGCTGAGTCTCGATGTTTACGCTGTAAACCTGACGCTGTGTTCCTCTCAGCGGCACAATAGCGCCATTTTACCCGAATTCTTTTCTGCTATGATCCAGCGCAACGGACTGAACCCCAATCGAATAAGGCCCTCTGTATGAAAAAACTGCTTGCCCTGTCGACGGCCATGTTGGTGGCCGGAATGGCGAACGCCACCGACCTGAGTACCATTTATCAACGTGCCGTAGCCAACGACGCAGAAGTGGCGGCTGCACGTGCCACCCGTGAAGCTAACGGCTATAACGTCACCATCGCTCGTGGTGGTTTGCTGCCCCAGGCGCAGTTGAGCTACAGCAGAATCAAGCATGACATTGATGGTCAGCAATACAGCGAAGCAGCAGGGTCTTACGTGGACTTTGATAGCGATTATACAGCTGGCAGCTTATCGGTTGAGGCTTCGCAAGCGTTATTTGATTTGAATAGCTGGTATACCTACCAAGCGGCTGTGGCAGGTGATGATGCGGCCGCCTATCAACTGCAACTGGCTGAACAGCAGCTGTTGCAACGTGTTGCCAAAGCCTATTTTGATGTATTGCGAGCTCAAGAAAATCTGTCCACTGCCCAGGCAGAAGAAAAAGCGGTTGGCCGCTCGTTAGAGCAAACCAAACAGCGCTTCGAAGTCGGTCTGATTGCCGTGACTGAGGTATTGGAAGCCCAGGCGACTTATGATTTGACGGCGGTTAATCTGATTGGCCAAGAAGCCGCTTTGGATATCAGCTACGAAGCGCTGGAAGTATTGACTGGAACTCGTTTCCAGGATGTTGCGCCGCTGCGCGATGATGTGCAAATGCAGATGCCAGCCCCTGCCGATGTCAGTGACTGGGTTTCCAGTGGCATGGAAAAATATGCTGGTATCTTGCTAGCGAAGGCTAATCAAGACAGCGTGCGTCTGCAGCGTAATGCTACCCGTTCCAACCATCTGCCAACAGTGAAACTGATCGGTAGTTACAGCGATGCTGATCAAATGCCGGTGTTGGATTATTCCCCCAAAGGAAACACCTCTAAATCTATCGGTATTCAGCTCTCTGTACCGCTGGTAGCAGGCGGCTCTCTTTATGGCCAAAGCAAGCAAGCAGCGAGTCAGCTGGCTGCGGCTGACTATCAGCTAGAAAGTCAGCGCCGTCAGGCTAAGCAGAATATTCGTAGCCTATATCGCCAGGTGCAAACCGATGTGCGCAACGTAAAGGCGCGTAAGCAAGCCATCGCTTCTGCCGAAAGTGCATTGGAAGCTACGGAAACTGGCTATGAGGTGGGTACGCGCAACATTGTTGAAGTACTGGATGCGCAGCGTAATTTGTATAGCGCCAAGCGTGACTATGCCAACGCTCGTTATGACTACATCATTAACTTGCTGAACCTGAAGTTCTTCGCTGGCACCTTAAATGAAGGTGACATCGCTGAACTGAACCAGTGGTTACAGGTTAACGCTTAAGTCTCTGGCAGCTGCATCATAGATGCAGCTGCTGCTCGACCATAGTTAACAATTGGGCAACCGCGCCGCGGTTGCGATCAACAGTTTCTTTTCCTGCCTTACCCATAGCTGCTCGTTGCTGTGGATTATTCAGCAGGTGGGTTAGCTGCTCACCCCATGATTGCTTCGAGGTTGGCAGTACCGTGAGTGCTCCAGCCTGTTCCAGCGTGGTGACGATACTGGCAAAGTTGGCGTAATGCGGCCCGCACACTGTGGCTTTTCCCAGTGCTGCTGGCTCAATTGGGTTGTGCCCACCGTGTTCAATCAGGCTGCCGCCCATCACCACCAGATCCGCTGCCGCCAAGAGCATTAACATCTCTCCCATGCTGTCAGCCACATATACCTGAGTAAGCTCATTGGCTTCACCCTTGCTGCGGCGCTGCAACTTCAGATTGCGTGAGTAGACGGCATTGGCAACGACGTCAAAGCGCTCGGGGTGGCGCGGAATCAACATCAATAACAGCCCGGGGCAATGAGCCGCTAGCAGTGGATACAGGTCCAATAACTGCTCATCTTCATCTGGATGGCTAGAGGCTAGCGCCAGTACTGGGCGCTTTGCTCCCCATTGCTGGCGCAGCTCGCTGCCGCGCTGCAGATGTTCATCGCCGACCTGAATATCAAACTTAACGCTACCGATTACGTCCATGCGGTTAGCGGGTAACCCGAGTTCAATAAAGCGTTGTCCATCGGTGCTGTTCTGCACTGCAACCCGTGTTAGTTGTTGCAGCATGGGAGCGGTTAGGGCCTCTAATCGCTGATAACCCTGCTTGGATTTCTCCGACAAGCGCGCATTGGCGAGGATCACCGGTAAGGCTCTTTGCTCACAGGCGTGCAGTAGATTGGGCCATAGCTCGGTTTCCATAATGACCAGTAGCCCTGGGTTTAAGGTGCGCAAAAAACGCTGCCAGAAAAACGGCACATCGTAAGGCAAAAACATATGATAAACGCGATCACCGAACAGGCGCTTAACCTGCTCTGAGCCGGTCGGCGTAGTGGTGGTAACAATCACCGGCACATTAGGGTGACGCTGCTGGAACGCTTTAATCCATGGCGCTGCTGCCAGGGTCTCACCGACCGATACCGCGTGCACCCACAAACCATTGGCGGCCGGTCTGTGCGGTAAAAAACCAAAGCGTTCACGCCAGCGTTGGCGGTAACCTGGATTCAGACGGCCGCGCCACCACAGGCGAGCGACCAAAACAGGGAGTAAACAGGTATACAGCAGAGTATAAAAAAAACGGGCCACGGACTATTTGAACCAAGCAAGTTTAAGATCAATGAAGCGGTCGCATAGTAGCACAATCACGGTGGCCAATATGCTAGACTGCGGCGCTTCGAATTAGGCTGTGACTGTAATCATGGATATTGCCCTTCCTGACTTTCACCAAGGCCGAGTGCTGGTTTTTGGCGATGTCATGCTGGACCGTTACTGGCAGGGTCCGACGTCTCGGATTTCTCCAGAAGCTCCGGTGCCCGTGGTGCGCATCGACGATATCGAAAATCGTGCTGGCGGTGCCGGTAACGTAGCGCTGAATATCGCCACTCTAGGCGCCCAAGCCGAACTGCTGGGTATCATTGGCAACGACGACAACGGTGAGGTGTTAAGCCAGCTGTTGGCACAACGCCAGGTCAGCTGTCACTTTCATCATCATCCTTTGCTGCCCACTATCACCAAGTTGCGCGTGATGAGTCGTCATCAGCAGCTGATTCGTCTCGACTTTGAAGAAGCGTTTGATGCCACCGACTTGAGCACCCTGTATCAAACGTTTGATCAAAAGCTTAGTCAGTCAGGGGCCGTGATTCTGTCCGACTATGGCAAGGGTGTATTGTCGAATCCACAACGCCTGATCGAAGCGGCGCGTCGTGCACAGGTTCCGGTGCTGGTCGACCCCAAAGGCACCGATTTTGAGCGTTATCGCGGTGCCACCCTGATTACCCCAAATTTGAATGAATTTGAGGCCGTGGTTGGCCCAGCCAAAGATGACGCTACCTTAGTGGCGAAGGGGCGTACCCTGATTCAAGATTTTGACCTGCAGGCCTTGCTGGTCACGCGCAGTGAAAAAGGTATGACCTTGATTACTGCCAAGGGAGATCCTTTGCATCTGCCGACTCGGGCACGCGAGGTGTTTGACGTGACTGGCGCCGGCGATACCGTAATTTCTGTTGTCGCTACGGCTTTAGCCGCTGGTGTCGATTTAGCCGACGCGGTGGCATTGGCCAATACTGCGGCCGGCATTGTGGTGGGCAAATTGGGCACGGCGACCGTCACCACTGAAGAGCTGCGTGCTGAGCTGCGTAGTGAGCATCATCAAGGTGCTGGTTTGTTTGATGAAGACAGCTTGTTACTGCAAGTCGCCGAAGCGCGAGCCCGCGGTGAAACTCTGGTGATGACCAACGGCTGCTTTGACATCATTCACCCAGGTCATGTGCAGTACTTGAAAGAAGCCAAGGCATTAGGCGCACGCTTACTGGTGGCGGTCAATTCTGACGATTCGGTTAAGCGCTTAAAAGGTGATAGCCGGCCGATTAATCCGCTTGAACATCGAATGGCGGTGTTGGCGGCCTTGGAGAGTGTCGATTGGGTGGTGCCGTTTAGCGAAGACACTCCCGAGCGACTGATTTGCCGAGTGTTGCCCGACGTATTGGTCAAAGGCGGCGACTACCGCATTGAAGACATCGCTGGCGGCCAATGTGTGCAGGATAACGGTGGTGAGGTGATCGTGTTGAGCTTTAAAGATAATTGCTCCACCTCGGCCATCGTCAAACGAATTCAGGAGAGCGAAGCATGATTATCGTAACAGGCGGTGCGGGTTTTATTGGCAGCAACCTAGTTAAAGCGCTGAATGATGAAGGTCGTACTGACATCATCGTGGTGGACGATCTCAGCGATGGCAAACAGTTCTATAACATCAGTGACTGCGACATTGCCGATTATCTCGATAAAGACGATTTTCTTGCCCGAGTAAAAGCCAACGACGGCATTCTCGATGACGTTGAAGCCATCTTCCATCAGGGCGCTTGTTCTGCCACCACTGAGTGGGATGGCAAGTTTATGATGGCCAATAACTACCAGTACTCCAAAGTATTGCTGCATGCCTGTTTGGCCAAGGGTATTCAGTTTTTGTACGCCTCCAGTGCATCTGTATATGGTGGCAGCGAGGTTTTCCAAGAGGTTCGTGAACACGAAAAACCACTCAACGTTTATGGCTACTCCAAATGGCAGTTCGACCAGTACGTGCGCCGTTTGCAAAGCGGCTTCAGCTCGCAAGTGGTAGGCTTTCGCTACTTTAACGTTTATGGCCCTCGCGAACAGCATAAAGGTTCGATGGCGTCGGTCGCATTCCACTTTAACAACCAACTGCAAGATAACGGCGTGTGCAAACTGTTTGGTGGCAGTGGTGGTTATGGTGATGGTGAGCAGCGTCGCGACTTTGTTTATGTCGCCGATGTCGTGAAGGTGAATTTATGGTTCTGGAAGCATGCTAACAAGAGTGGCATTTTTAACCTAGGCACGGGCCGCTGTCAGAGCTTTAACGACGTCGCCGATGCCGTATTAGCTTGGCATCAGGCTAACGGCTTGAGTGGTCGTAAGGAATACGTTCCTTTCCCTGAGCATTTAAAAGGTGCCTATCAGAGCTTTACCGAGGCCGATATCACTGCGTTGCGCGAGGCTGGTTATGACGCGCCTTTCGCTACGGTAGAGCAAGGTGTCAGCGCTTATATGGATTGCCTCAATGGCTAAGGCAGGTTTCTTTCAGGCGATGCCGAAGTCGTTGTGGCATCCAAAGCATTGGCTTACCTGGCTCGGTGTCGGCTGTTTAAACCTGATGACGCGGTTGCCGTACAAGGCTCAGCTGTGGATTGGTCGTCAGCTCGGTTTGCTGCTGCATCGTTTTGGCAAGCAGCGACGACACATCACCGAAGTGAACATCCAGCTGTGCTTTCCGGAAAAAACTCAGGCTGAGCGTCAGGCACTGGTGCAACAGATTTTTATCGATAACGGCATCGGCCTGATGGAAACCATGATGGCTTGGTTTAGAAAGCCAGACTACCTGCTGTCACGCACCCGCTTTCATGGTTTTGAACAAATCGCCGAGCAGTTGCAGCAAGGACGAGGCGTGATGCTGTTGGGTGCACACTACAGCATGCTCGATCTGGCTGGCGCCTTGGTGTCGAATGTGCAGCCGGTGAATATTAGCTATCGGCCGCAAGACAATGGGGTAATGAACTATTTGATGGAACGTGGCCGTGCGCGGCTGTATCAACGTTGTTTCACCCGTAAGGATATTCGTGGCTTTATCCGCACGCTGAAGCAAGGTGAAGTGTTGTGGTATGCCCAGGATCAGGATTTTGGCCGTAAGAATAGCGTCTTTGTCGACTTTTTTGGTATGCCAGCCGCCACCATTACCGCGACCTCACGCATTGCGAAAGCCGGCAATGCCGTGGTGATGCCCATCACCTATTTCCGCAATGACGACAACTCTGGCTATGACATTACTGTGCATCCGCCGTTGGATATTCCCAGTGGCGATGATGCCACAGATGCACGCATGGCCAATGCATTTCTGGAGCAGCAATTACGGCAGCACCCGAGCCAGTATTTGTGGCTGCACAAACGCTTTAAAACCCGTCCAGATAAGTCAGAAAAGAAAGGCTTATTGTATCGGCGTTAGTGACTGGCCCTCGGGCCAGCTTGGGGCCTTTTGACTGAGCGTTAACAGGCCCTGATTAATCGACGACTTCCATCAAAATCATCTGGCCTTCGCCGTACTCCACTGAGCCGACCCTCAGATCCATGCGTTTGTCGTTGGTGGCGGAGCCTAACTTCTCCAGCCTCTCAAACGGCTTAGGAATCAGGTGTACGCCCTTCAAATCGAGATCCTGTTTGTTGCCTGGGTCGTAGAATAAGGCACCGATCAACTTCATTAGCCGTTTAATATTATCGAGCAAGTGGCGATCTAACATTTGATCGCGCAAACAGTGTTGCAAAACATCCGGGGCAGCACCTTCGTAGGAGCAGCCTAAAATGGCGGCGGCGCGTAAATCTAGGATGCACACGGCCTTAATATTGGCTTGGTCGTGATCGCAAAATAGACTGACAACATAAGGCAAATGGCGATAGTCAATGCTGCGCATATCCGTTGGCTCCAGCACAATTGGATTGTGGCTAACGCCATTGATAACGGTTGTTAAAGCGCTGACGGCAGGCAAATGTAGATCGTAGGTGGTTTGATCCGTTTGCTCGCGCGATAGAATTTCTTCACCTTCGACGGCGCCTTGAATAATGGGCAACAAGGCTTTTTGGAACTCGTCCATTTCAAACGGCTTATGCAGCACAAACAAAGCCCCGGCGGACCTGGCCTCTTGAATACGCTCTGGACTGGTTTCGGTGGTCACTAAGCCAAAGCGAATGCCCAACATCTGGCGATTGCATTCCTGCATTAGGTCCAGGCCGCTCATATTGGGCATATGCCAGTCGGTAATGACCAGCTCTGGCTCCCAGGTGCGGATGATATCTAATGCCTCACTGCCGTCGCTGGCCAGTTTAAACTCAATATCGGCATATCCGGCCTTTTCCAGTGAACGGCGGATAATGGTTTGCATTGCTGGGCTGTCGTCTACGATCAGAAACTTCATGCGGCCTCCTGTTGCTGTCGCCAGTATAGAACAGCTTGACGTCTGCCATCGTCGAGCCAGTATGTAAACAGTACCTATCAGTGGGTGAGTTATGACCTTGTACGGTTGGCTGGCGATTGGTCAGTTGGGATTCTTCTGGCTGGCAACGTTGGCAGCACTAGTGTTGATTTGGCGTCAAAAGCAGACTCAGATCATGGAGTTGTTGCATGCCAATGATCATCTGCTGCAGCAATTACAGCAGCAACAGCAGCATATTGACGACAGTACGGAGCAGCAGCAGAAAGTTGGCTCAGCGCTTGATGAGGTCTGCACTGAGCTGGCGGAGATGGGCAGTTTAGAAGTCGACGCCGAGGAGCTGGAGCAGATGCGTACCTTGATGGAGCAGCAGAAGTCGGCCTTTAAGCAATACCTGGAAAACGAAGAACACGACAAAGAAGAGCTGCAGCGGCGCTTTGATGAACTGAGTAAGGCGTACGATAAGGCGCAAAGACTCTTGGAAAAATATCAAACTACGCAACAAAACATGAGCGAAGCGGCACGTCATCTCAAACAAAAAGTCGGCGCCATGAGCCGTGAGGTACAGTCCCTGAAAACCCTCAAAGTCACCAGTGACCGACTGAAGAGAGAAAAGCAAAGATTGCAGGAAAAGGTCACCGCGTTAAAACAGCAGTGTCAGGAAGAAAAGCTGCTCAACCGTAGTCTGTCGGAAGAATTGAAACTGAGTTTCCGCGCATCGGAAGTGAAGGAAATACGCGATGAGTTGAACCAGGCTGAGGAATCACTGAAGCGGACGTTGGCGGAGAAGGAGTTTGTCGAGCGACATTTTCTTGAGTTAGCAGAGCAAGAAGACGTTGACGAGCTAAGGGAACAGTTGGAACGTAAGCAACGCGAAGTGCAGTTTTTGGAGCAAGCCGTGTTGGATATGGATTCTGATCAGCAGCCAGACGGTGAGCCTCAGGAGCCACAATAGCCCATCTAATCGGTGGTTATTCCTGTTACTTGCAAAAAGGTTTCTTGCAGCACCTGCACGTCATTGGCTGCTCTATGGCGATGAAACGCTTGTTGCTGCCACAGTTGCTGTTTGGTGTCGTGCCATATTTCCATTTGCTCTGGGGTAAGCAATTTGTTGATGGTCTCAATTCGAAATCTTTGTACCAATTCTGCTTCTTCGAACAGGCGTCCAACCCAACTGGAATCAAAACTCCAGGCATCCGAGTAGAGTGTCTTGTTGGCCAATAATTGGTTCATTTGTAGCGCTACTTCCCGCACGCTGACGCCATCAGCGAGCAGCAGCTCGCGACTAATACCATGAATCTGTTCGGCTTCGTCACTCCAGTGTTGCCAGTTCGCAGCCGGGCGAATCAGGTAACTGTGCACGACACGATCTTCTAAAGCAAAGCCTACCTCAATGGGGTAGCTGCCACGGCCAAAGCCGGAGGCCTCTAAATCAATGATCGCTGGAAGCTGTTGAGACACGCACGTCGCCTTTGTTGTTTCTTGCCAGTGTGACCCATCTGGGGGCGCTATTCTAGGGCTCCCAGGCAGATCAAACTATAGATAAGTCTAAAACTTGGACAAAGGTGCCACGCGCATCACTTCGGCAACGGTGGTCATGCCAGCGGCGACTTTATGGGCGCCACTTAAACGCAGGCTGTGCATGCCTTCCTTCATTGCCGCCTGGCGCAGCTTGATCAAATCGGTGTTGTCATCAATCTGGGTCATTAATTGTTCCGTCAATGGCATAACCTCGTAAATACCCATGCGGCCCATAAAGCCGGTATCACGACATTCGAGACAGCCTTTAGGAGCACATATTTGTTCCGGCTTTTTCACCAGCCAGGGTGTAGTGAGCTGCTTCCAGGCGTCGTCGTCGACGGTGTCAGGCTGTTTGCAGTGAGGGCAGAGGGTGCGCACTAGACGTTGTGCCATAATGCCCAGCACGCTTGAGCGCAGCAAATAGGGGGGTAATCCTAATTCTAACAAGCGTGTAATAGCACTGGGGGCGTCATTGGTGTGCAGCGTAGATAAGACCAAGTGACCGGTTAAAGCGGCTTGCACGGCGATCTCAGCGGTTTCCAAATCGCGTACCTCTCCCACCATGATGATATCAGGGTCTTGTCGCATCAAGGCTCGCACCCCGCTGGCGAAATCAAGCTCGATGTTATTCTGTACCTGCATCTGATTAAACGCCGGCTCCACCATTTCAATAGGATCTTCGATGGTAGAAACATTGACCTCGGGAGTAGCAAGCTGTTTGAGTGTTGAGTACAGAGTGGTGGTTTTACCAGAGCCGGTTGGACCGGTAACAAAGACGATGCCGTGGTTGTTTTCTGTCATGGTGTGCCAGCGGCGATTGTCTTCGCGGCTGAAGCCCAGTTCAGAGAATGAGCGTACCAGTACTTGTGGGTCAAAGACCCTCATCACCAGTTTTTCACCAAAGGCGGTGGGCAAGGTAGACAGCCGCAGCTCGACTTCATTACCAGCCGGTGTTTTAGTTTTTAAGCGGCCATCCTGGGGTTTGCGCTTTTCGGCGATGTTCATACGGCCAAGGGATTTAATCCTGGCTACTACTGCCATGCCGACTTGCGCTGGCAGTTCGTAAACGGTATGCAAAACGCCATCGATACGAAAGCGCACGTGACCAATCTCTCGCCGTGGCTCCAGGTGAATATCACTGGCGCGCTGCTCAAAGGCATACTGCAATAACCAGTCGACAATATTAACGATGTGTTCGTCATTGGCATCGGGGGCCTTTGCTTTTCCCAGTTCCAGCATGGACTCGAGATTTTGCACGCCGCTGGCACCCTTGTGTGCTTGGCGCGCCCGGCTGACAGAGTTGGCCAGCTGATAAAACTCAACCCTGTGCCGTTCAATGTCGCTAGGTGGTGATAAAACTCGAGTTACCTGGCGGCGACTGACGTGCTCAATATTGCTCACCCAGCCCGATACTTCAGGTTCAGCACAGGCAACAATGACCTCATCAGCGCTTACTTTGACGGGTAAGATCCGCTGCCGCTCAGCAAAGGCATACGACATGATTTCAGTAATGGCGGTGACGTCTACTTCTAGCGGATCAATGTGGTAGTAGCCCAGCTTGTGTTGGTCGGCCAGCCATTGAGTGAGAACATCTTCGGTGAGTAATTTTTTGCTGCGTTGATCAGCAAAACCCTGACGAGCGATCAAGGTCAGAGGGTGAAGCTCAGCCTCATCAGCGTTGCGACGAATCGACAATCCGGCGTGATAGTCTTCGTCAGACAATAGGCCGTCGCGACGCAAACCCTCAATCAGAGTTGATAACGAGGTGAAGCGATCGGCCTGGGCATGCATAGTCAGGGTGCTCTATCAGAGTTGGGGACGCAGCTGCAGTAAGCGTGAGTTTAGCTCGAGCGGCAAATACTGAGCGAACTCCTCTCGTAAGGCGTTGCTACGATCTCCCAATAAAGCTTCTGGCTGTCGGCATATATGCAGCAAGGTAGTACCTGCTAGCATATCAGACAGCAGTCGCAGTCGAGTACGATGTTGCTGCTCCGCGGCGCTTCCTGGCTGTATCGGTGACTCTAGGCTATGACGACAGAGGTACAACTGGCGTAGACGGGCGTATTGGTTTTGTCGGTCGGCCCATTGGTCGGCGCTGACGTCCCCAGATGCCTGTAGAATAGGAGCACTTTCATCACGCCAAGTACGCATAATTCGTTGTAATGCACCTTCCTGATTATCTTCCAGTGGCAGACTTTGCACTTCGACTACAATGGCGATCAACGACTGAGCAAACTGTCGATCACAGCGAATGACTTCTGCTTGCTGGCAGAAAAGGCTGTAGAGGTCGGCAGCGCCACTAAAGCGCGCGGCGGTTACCAGAGCAGACAGTCTAGCTAACGGCTGTTCCATTGGATTCAACAGTTCACGTAGAGCTTTGCTGTCTTTACGCTTTAGTACCTTGCTAGACGTGACTGATAACTGCTTTAGCGCTTGCCAGTGTTGCCAGGCTTCCAACCCTGATTGGCTATCACCATGCCACAGCGCCAATTCGAGAGAACGCTGCAAGCCGATCGCTGCTTGTTGCAACCACAATTGCAATGCTTGCGCTGTTGAACTGTCGGCTTCGAGGTATAATTCAGCCTGCCAGCTCTTGTGCAGTTGTGCCAAACGGTAGCCTTGTTCGGCTTTGCTAATGTCACTGAGCCACAACGGACAGAGTTCAGATAACTGCTGCGCTAAAGGCCACAATACTGAGCTGTCACCCTCTTTGAGCTCTAGCTCCAACTCACACAAAGGCTGCTGCTGGTCAGCGGCATCAATGCTGCCACAGTCCAATACGATTTCAACTTGGCTACTGTCGATTTGATACAGCCAAACATGGCGCTCGAAGTCGGTGCGGAACACGCGCGCTAGGTCATCGATAGCCAGCGCTTCGGGTAAATGCGGAACCACATCCTCTTGCTGTAACAGTGCTGGATCAAATTGATCTGACGATAGTGGCCAGTTCCATTCACGCCGGTGACGGATGCCCTCTTGCACGGTTCCCAAGGTTTTCAGGGTTTGCTCGAAGCTGCCTGTGCTGGTTTTGCGCACACGCAGAGCACAACATGCCTGGGCTAGATCACTATTAGCGCTATCAAAGTACTGGTTGCTCAGTTGCTGGGTTTGCTGACGTTGAGCATGTTCGTCCAGATAATTGATTAAAGTTGCTACCTGGCCTTCTTCAAGCCGCAGTTTGAGTTCGATTTCTGTTGTCATACCGTTATGGTAAGCCTCTGCAGTCGGGGATGGAATGACAAAAGCATTTGCACAAAATAGCAGGACAGAAAACAATGGGGGGCAAATTGACGGTAACGGCCCGCCCTGTGACTGAACACGCCTCTATTCCACCTTATGTGCACTGGTTTCGCCAGTCATCGCCCTATATCAACGCGCATCGAGATAAAACCTTCGTCATTATGATGGAAGGCGATGCGCTAGCCGACGCGCATTTTACCCATTTGATTCACGATCTGGCACTGTTAAATAGTTTTGGTGTGCGATTGGTGCTGGTGCATGGCGCCCGCCCTCAGATCGATCAGATCTTACAGCGCATGAACATCAGCAGCCATTTTGAGAACGGCATTCGTGTCACCGACGACCAGGCACTAGAAGCGGTAAAGGCCGCTGTTGGTATCGTTAAAGCCGACATCGAATCACGTTTATCACTGGGGTTAGCCAATTCACCTATGCATGGCGCTCGTATTCGAGTGGTGAGCGGAAACTTTGTGGCAGCCAAGCCCATGGGCGTTATTGATGGTGTTGATTTTATGCACACCGGAGAAGTGCGGCGTATTGAGCATCAGGCCATTCGTGACTTGCTTGATCAACGCAATATCGTGCTGCTGTCCTCAACCGGTTATTCACCGGCAGGCGATGTTTTTAACCTGACGGCGGAAGATGTAGCTCTGCATGCGGCTATTCGCTTACAAGCGGACAAACTCATCTTGTTGTCAGCGGAGCAAGGTTTGACCACTGCAACCGGTGAACTATTGCGAGAGCTGACCTGCTTGCAGTTGGAGCAGCGCCTGGAAGAGTTTGAAACGTCACGTCAGCAACTGAGCCGCACAGCGATTCATGCCGTCAGGGAAGGAGTGCCCCGGGTACACCTGATCAGTCACAGCGTTGATGGTGCCTTGCTGCAGGAGCTATTCACCCGCGAAGGCGGCGGCACCATGATCAGCCGTGAACCCTACGACCAATTAAGAGCTGCGCGCACCGAAGATGTGACTGGCATTTTGAATCTGCTGCAGCCGCTGGAAGAAAATGGCACTTTGGTGAAACGTTCGCGAGAACTGCTGGAAACCGAACTGCACCGCTTTTATGTGATCGAACGTGATGGCTTGATTACCGCCTGTGCAGCCTTACACCCTTATTCGGAACAGGACGCTGAGCTGGCTTGTGTGGCTGTGCACAGTGATTACCGAGGCAGTCAGCGAGGTCAGCGATTACTGCAGCAAGTGGCCGATGAGGCCCGAAGACGAGGTTTTGTGCGCCTGTTTGTATTAACCACCCGCACCGCGCACTGGTTTATCGAGCAGGGCTTTGTGCCAGGAGATGTGAGTGCGTTACCGGCCGCGCGCCAGCAGCTGTATAACTATCAGCGCAACTCAAAAGTCTTCTTTTACGCGCTGTGATGGATAGCGTCAATTGTATACAGTTGTTGTCGCCATCTGAATGCAGTAGCGTGCATGGCATCAGCAAAAACAACAATAAGAGTCCGCTATGTTTGAAACTCTGACGCAAATAGGTTTGCCGATTGCTTTGATCATGATCATGACCGGTGTCGGCATGAGTCTCACCGGCGATGATTTTCGACGTGTCGCCAGTGAGCCTAAGGGCTTTTTCCTGGGGGCTGCCTGTCAGATGCTATTGCTGCCGTTGGTGGCCATGTTGCTGATCGCCATTCTTGGACTCAATGGCGAAGTGGCTATTGGCTTGTTTATTCTGGCCCTTTGCCCGGGGGGGGTGACGTCGAATTTGTACACCTATCTGGCTCGAGGCGATGTGGGCTTGTCGGTGTCGCTCACCGCAGTGCTGGGTTTTATCACTCCATTCACTATCCCGGTGCTTGGTTCCTGGGCAATAGATTTTTACAGCCAGGACCCACGTGCATTCGAGCTTCCACTGGTTACGACTTGGCTCAAGCTGATGGTGATTACCGTGGTGCCGGTACTGTTTGGCATGGCTGTGCGGGCCAAATGGCCGAGTGTGGCGCAACGACTGGAGTCGGTCATTAGTGTTTTTTCGATGCTGGTGCTGGCTCTATTGGTGATCAGCATCGCCGTCAACCTCGGTCCTAGGTTGTGGGACTACACCTTGCAGGCAGGTCCGGCAGCGTTGTTACTCAACTTGGTCACTATGGCACTGGGCTACGGCTTAGGTAACTGGTGGCTACAGTGCGAAGCGCAAGCACGTACCATCTGTCTTGAAGTTGGATTGCAAAATGGCACCCTGGCCTTGTTGGTGACCACAGGCTTATTGCAAAGCGCTGAAATGTCGATAGCGCCCAGCATCTACAGCCTGCTTATGTTTGTAACGGCAACCTTATTAACGCTGTTGCTGCGCCGGCGCCCAGCTAACAAATCGTTAGTGTCCATCTGACCTAATTGGATAAATGTAACGGTCGAAATGCGACCTAGTCGGTAGATTTGTCTTTTGTGGTGGCGTTTTCGCGTACGTTCGTAACAAAAAAAAACTATTTGGCGACCTTAGAATCACACCGTTAGGTCCAGTGTTGGGTAAAATCGCGCCTCCTGATTTAGGAGGACTCGCATGCGAACTCGTATCCACACCGCAATAACTTGCGCCGCTTTGGCCGCAAGTGCCGCAACTGCACAAGCAGACGACAGTCTGAATGTGTATGGCTTCGTCAATATTGGTGCTTATTACCTCGATGAGGAAGACATCACCATTGAATCCTATGAAGCTGAAGAGACGCGCTTTTTCGAGCGTGACACTATGGTGGGCTTGCAAGTCAGTAAGCAGATCACCGATGCCACCAGTGCAACTGTGCAGATGACCGCACGGGGTGAAGATGACTTTGCTGTGAAGACCTCTTTAGCCTTTATCAGCCACGCGATTAACGACAGTACCGACTTCCGTTTTGGTCGTTTGCGTATCCCGTTCTTTTATTACTCTGAATTCCTCGATGTGGGCTATGCCTACAACTGGGTACGCCCAACCGGCGATGTATACGGTATTCCTTTTGCGGACTATGACGGTGCTGACTTAGTCAAGCGCTTCAGCTTTGATACCTTCGATGGCCAAGTGCAATTGAACTATGGTCGTCGTGATAAGCCAATTACCTTGTTTGGAGCTGAGTACGACTCTGAGCTGAATAACTTTGCCGGTATTACCTTGAACCTCTATAAGGGGAACTTTGGCTTCCGAGCGGGTGCTCAGCAAACTGAGATGAATATCGACAGCGAGGCTGACCTGGCAACTTTAGGTGCTATCTTGCAAGGCACTCCTCCAGAAGAAGCCATTGCTGCTTTAACTGCTTCTGGTGCTCGTCGAATTGATATTGCGCAAACTGCAGCGGCTGCTTTGACGGCTGGCTCTAGTAAGAGCACACAGGAAGCATTCAACTTCGACGAAAAAGACGCCAACTACTATAACTTGGCGGTGAACTGGGACAATGGTGATTGGAGTGCGATGGCAGAAACCGCCATTATTCGCTTCGAATCCGGTTTGTATGTCGACAACATTGCCTGGTTGGCCAGTGTCGCTAAGCGTTTTGGTCCAACCACGGTACACGCTACCTACTCTAAGTCTCAGGACCAAGTAGACAGTGGTGAGGTGGGTGACATTCAGGAAGCGTTGAAACTGCAGGGTGAAGACGAAAGTTACACTCTGGGCGTGCGCTACGATCTGGATGAAGCGACGGCGCTCAAGTTCGAAGCGACTCACCACAATGAGATTGAAAACCGTGGCGAACCTGGCACCAGCGGTAACCTCTATCGCATGGCCGTGCAACTGGTATTTTAAGGAGCCCTATGATGAAGCGTATTCAAGCTCTCGCCGTGGCGGCTGCCGTGACCTTATCCAGCTCTGTATGGGCGGATGTTGCCGTCATCGTCAACGTCAAGAATCAGAACACTTACACCGGTGTTGATCAGGAATTGGTGCAGCGCATCTACTTGGGCAAAGCCAGTCAGTTCCCTGATGGCACTAAAGCCACGCCGTACGATTTAGAAAAAGGTGATGCCTCAAGGCAGCAGTTTGTTGAGCAAGTGTTGCAAAAAACGCCGTCACAGTTGCATGCTTACTGGTCTCGCCGTATCTTCTCCGGCAAACAACAACCACCTCGCGCTATGGACGATGCCGATGCCATGAAAGCGGCGGTAGCGGCTGACGAAAGTGCCATTGGCTATATCAAGGCCAGCGCGGTTGATGCCAGTGTGGCAGTCCTCTTTACCATTAAGGACTGATGCTCAGCCCTCCGCTTCGACGGGGGGAACCGTGATGTAGAAGGGGTAGATGATGATGCGATGGCTGTACGCTGCGGGTTTATTCTGGGCTCTGATCTCTAGCAGTCAGGCTCAGTTGGTGTTGAACGGCAGTGCCAGCTATCAGCGTCTAAGCCAGGACGTCTATGTCGGCGGCTTGTATTTGCCTCAGGCCAGCGATGATGCTGCCTATATTCGCAGCGCTGGCAATGCTAAGCGCATGCGTTTGGTGGTGGTGGCTAATCGCTGGTCGCCGCGTCGCTGGCAGCAGATGTGGCAGAACAATATCTCAATCAATAATGAAAACATCAGTCAGGCGCCAGACGTTGGCAAGGCACTGATGGATCTCACTCAGCTATTGCGTGAAGATTTGCTCAAGGGCGATGAATTATCCATCGATTATCAGCCTGGAGGCGATACCCGAATTTACCTCAACGGCCAGTTGGCTTTGCGCAGCCGGGGTACCGAGCTGTTTAACTTTCTAGTCAACACCTGGATTGGTCCGTTACCGCCGTCACGTGAATTCCGTGATCGTATGTTAGGCAAGGTCTCCGATGCGCGTAGTCAGCAGCACCGTCAAATCTTAGCGGATCACACTGTGCCACTCGCCCGAGTTAACCTATACAGCGGCTGGGTCGAAAAAGAACTGCAGCAGAAACTCGCTCAGCAGCAAGCGGAGGAAGCTAAGCGCCGTCAGGCTGAAGAAGCAAAACGCATCGAGCAGCAACGTCGTGAGGAAGCTGAACGCAAAGCACGTGAGGAAGCGGCCCGTCAGGCCCAGCTCGAGGCAGAAGCGCAGCGTATAGCACAACAGCAAGCCGAGGCTGAAGCCGCGCGTCAGGCCCAGCAGCAGGCTCAGCCATTGAGCAGTGAGGGCGTTCAAGCGCCAGCGGTCCAGCTAGCGGTTCAGGTGGACCCACAACAACAGCAGCGTTATTTAGCTGCGCTGTTGCAATGGCGCTTGCAAGAAGCGGTTGATGGTGAAGTCACTTATCCCGCTTGGGCACGCCAGTTTGAACAAGAAGGCATGGTACAGATCAGTGTGACGTTGCGACGCAGTGGCGATATTGCCGAAGTTCTGCCGGTTGATAATGGCGCACACAAATTATTAATTAGCGAAGTTCAGCGTGCCCTGCAAGCCGTTGCCGCCAAAGTAGATATCCCTGAGCAATTACACGGGGATTCCTGGTCGCTGCCGGTACGCTACCAGTTCCGGCTGAATGATGACTCTCCTTTAGCCAATCCTAAACCCGTGCCACCAGAGGGAATGCCATCTCAAACGGATGCCAATGCTGAAATGGCCGCTCAACCGGTTTCTTTAGAGCAATATCAGCAGCAGGTTCTAAGTCAGATTCAGCAAGCCATACGCTATCCAAAGGGTGCACAAATATTGAAAAAAACCGGACGAGTGGCCTATCGAGTCACTGTCGGTGCCAACGGTCAGCTGCTATCAAGCACTATTTCAACATCATCTGCCCATCGTGAACTGAATCAGGCAGTGGCAACCGCCATTGAAGCAAGCGCTCCGTTTGCGCCATTCCCTCGCGGCAGTCAGCAATCCCAGTTGGTCATTCAGGTCGAACACGATTTCCGTTTGTAAAAGCAGGTGAGGTGGTTTGACAGAGCCCCCCGGGTATCTGTTACGGTCGGGCTAACTTATGAAAGGATTAATCTTATGTTTGCCCGATCGCTGTCTGTGTCTGCACTTCTACTCGCCGCTCTAATCAGCACTCCATTGCAGGCCGAGGAGCCGGAAAAGGGTGCTGAAGTGGAGACTGCTCAACCACAATTAACAGCGGGTCAGGTACTGCAGCAATTGCAGCAGCAAATTCAGCAGTTGGGTCAGCGCCTGCAGGATATTCAGCAGCAAGCGCTGGAAAAAACACCAGCACTCCAGCAACAGAAAGACGACTTTGCCGCCATGGTAGAAAGCAAAATGGCTGCGTTGGGAGTGGATGCTGAAAAGGCGCGTCAGAAGCTTGAAAGTGTGGCAAAAGAGGCGAAAGAAAACGCCAAAACCTTAACTGACGAACAGCGCCAGAAACTGCAGCAGGAATACACAGAGCAACGAACTGCACTGCAGCAAGCTCAGCAGAAAGTTATGCAAATGGATGAGGTCAAAGAGGCCGGAGAGGCGCTGAGCAAGGCTCTGGTAGACGGCATGAAAAGTGTCGATGACACCAGTGAGCAACTGCTGGCCAAGTTGAATCAGGCCCAGGCTCAGTACCAGAGCATTGTACAGCAGGTGATGCAGCGCCAGGCACAGCAGCAACAGGCAGCGCAACAGCCAGCCGAGCAAGCCTCCAGCGAATAAACCTACCAGGGCAGCGGTTCGACCACCTGATCCCATCGCTGCCGTTGATCGATATCAGCCAGCTCATCCGCTAGGCGCTGGCATTCGCTGAGCGCCTTTAGCCAACGTCGACGGCGTGTGGCGTAATCTGGATAAGCGTAAAAATCCTGCAAATCGGGAATGCGCCCGCCTGGCAAGGTGGCAGCAAACTGCCATGACGGTGTCAGCATAATCGTACGGCGATAATGCTGAGCTGAGGCTTGCCGCCAGGGCAGCTTTTTATCAAACCATCCGGGTTTAGGTGCTCGGGCAAAATAGTGTGGATATAACACTAAGCCTTGGCTGGGCAGAATGGGCAGATCAAATTGGTAATCCGTTATGCCGCCGTCTCGGTAGGTACCCGGCGGTGCGCCAATAATCTGTCTGACGCCGGCGATGGTCAACGGAATTGCTCCTGTGGCCAGTAAAGCTTGCGGCAGGTTTTGTTCCGTCAGGGTCACTCGAAGAGCAGGCAAATGAGGAAAGTGCTGAATAGGCGGTGACTGTGGATGGTGAAACAGAGTTCGTTGCAGCCATGGGCGCATGGCTTTGCGGTTCACCAAGTTGGCGCTCATGGGCGCCAACAGACCCAGTGATTGAAGTAGTTTGCTATCGAATCGAGCCAGGCCGCGACAGCGAGTCGCTAAGGTGTGATAGCGCATAAAAGGGTGCTGCACAATTTGCCGGCAGCCGTCTGTGCCGAGCAAGGTCTGCAACATGATACGACAGCCAGCGGCGACTTCCTGAGCACTGGGCTTAGCAGAATAGTTCTGACTGATGTAGGCTTCGAGAAAACGCTCATGCGCAGCCAGCGGGTCATCCTGTGCAAAACATGCCAAGCGCCAGGCTCCGGCTGATGTACCGAGCAGATGCAAGGGTTGCTCACGTGGTTGGAACCATTCTGACAGCCAATATCTATCCATAGCGGCCAGTGTTAACCACTTTGGACCGCCCGATGCCGCCAGTACCATCGCAATATCACTGGCTTTAAGGCCATGCTGGCGGATATGAGCCAGCGCTTCACTACCGGCAAAAACTTTCAGAGCAGATGTCATGAGCTAACGTAGAGGATCCTAGTGGCAGCTGAGCATGGCCAATGATCCCTGATCAAAGGCTGTTAAACCAGTGCAGATGACTTTTCTAGTCGCGGCATGCTACCGGTGACCAGATATCAAAGCTGTCTTCATCCAATGGGTCTGCGGGCTGATGCAAAAAACAATGTTGGCCTGAGCGAACAAAATAGAGGTTATCGCCCGGCAGAGCCTGGACGCTTGGTTGATGATCAGCGGTGTATCTATTTGTGATGGCTCGCTCTTGTCTCTGTTGTTGCAGCGCTTGGCGCAATCGCGGGTCAAAAATATTGCTCGCTGCGGGCTGTTCGAAATCTAAGTCTTTTGGCAGCTGGCGGTTCAGAGGAGTCTCCGCGTGCGGTGTTATTGGCTCTGGTTGGTGGCTTACAATAGGCTGCTGCTGGGGAACACTTGCTGGCTGAGGCTCGGGCGCTTGCTCAATACTCGGTTCAGCGATTGCTTGGCTGGCTGTAGCAACGCTTTCGGCCGTCGTAGCTTGTAGGATTAACTGCAGCGTTGGCCGAGCTGTGTTGCTCGGTTTCTCCAGCGCTGGCCAGTAAAAGAAGATAATAGCGTGTGCCGCCAGTGAGCAGCACAGCGCCAATTGCAAGCGTTGCACCAAGCATCCTTATCGAGTGCGATCAGCCTGCTTAGAGGACGGCGTGCCTATAGAGTTCAACGCCTAGAGTTCAACGCCTCTGATAGACCACAAAACTGTAGTCATAAGGATTAGGGCCCTCGGCGGCGAAATCTTCGCGGGCGACAGCCTGCCATTGTTGCTGGTCAAACTCAGGAAAGAAGGCGTCACCTTCAACCTCGGCATGTACCTCGGTAATGTACATGCGATCGACTAAGGGCAACGCTAAGCGATAGATTTCTTCCCCGCCAATAATCATGGCCTCGCTTTGGCCATTGACGATCAATATCTGCTCAGCCAGCTGCTGTGCGGCCTCCAGGCTGTCGACAACGCGCACGCTGTCGTTTTGATTAGCGGGCTGATAATCGCTTTGACGGGTAATGATGATATTGGTCCGACCTGGCAGTGGTTTGCCAATGCTGTCGTAGGTTTTGCGTCCCATTATGATGGGCTTGCCGAGCGTCGCTTGCTTAAAGTACTTCAGATCGTTGGGCAGATACCAAGGTAATTTGTTGTCTCGACCTATGGTGTGATTACGGGCTTTGGCAACGATCAAGGCAAGGGACACAGCGACTCCAATGGCAGGCTATAAAAACAGGTGCCCATGATAGCGCTAGCGACAGCGCGCTACCAAGCTTGGAATATCTGTAGCCGCCACCGGGCGAGCAAAGTGGAAGCCCTGATATTGATCGCAACCCAGCAGGCGAAGGATTTCCAGTACTTCAACATCTTCAACACCCTCTGCTATCACTTTTAATCCTAGATTGTGGGCCAGATTAATGATGGAGTGGGCGATGGCCGCGTCGTCGGCGTTATCGACAATGTCTTTGACGAACATGCGATCGATCTTTAATACGTCGATGGGTAGGTTTTTCAAATAGGCTAGGGATGAGTAGCCGGTGCCGAAATCGTCGATGGCCACGCCAATGCCTAAGTCACGAAGCCGCGACAGCAGCTCAGCATTTTGCTCGACACTGCTCATCAACATGCTTTCGGTAATTTCCAACATCAAGTTTTGCGGCGGCAGTTTGCTATCCGCCAAGGTGTTGCGAACAATCTGCTCAAGGTTGTTCTGGCGAAACTGACGCGGTGACAGGTTTACAGATACCTTGCTGCTTGCCGGCACTATGCCTTGGCTTAGCCACTGCTGATACTGACGACAGGCGCTCAGTAACGCCCATTCACCAAAGGCTTCGATCAAGCCTGTATCTTCCAGCACCGGAATAAAAACCGCAGGAGGCACGCTGCCCAAACTGTTGTGCTGCCAGCGCATTAAGGCTTCGACGCCAGCGAAGCTATGCTGCTCTATATTGATTTGCGGCTGGTAGGCCAGAAACAGTTCATCGCGCTCTAACGCGTGATGCAGTGAACTTTCCAAGCCCGCTCGAACACTGGTAATGGGCGAAGGCTGCTCTTCATACAGCTGGCTAAGCTGACGGCCTTGCTGCTTCGCTTGGTGCAAAGCCAGCTCAGCGCGCCTGACCAGTTGGCCGGCGTCAAATCCGACCCGAGTGGCCAGCTCCATGCCGATGCTGGCACTGACAAACACTTCTTCCTGACCCAGCTCTATGGCTTGATTAATGCGACTGCGCAGCTTCTCTGCCACTTGCTGTGCCAGCTGAGTATCTGCAATGTTGTCTAATAACACGGCAAAACTATTGCCCGCCAGTCGGGCTAAGGTGTCGGCCCGACGTACGCATTGCTGCAGACGTTGGGCAACCACCTTCAGTACTTCGTCGCCGCCTTGATGACCAAAGATTTCGTTAACCACCCGAAAACGATCAAGATCGATAAACAGCAGTACCAGGCCACGTTGACGGCGTTGACACTGGGCCAGGCTGTAATCAAGACGATCTTGAAATAGAGTGCGATTGGCCAATCCGGTCAAACAGTCGTAGTGGGAGCTGCGTTGCAGCTGCAATTCATATTGCTTGCGGGCACTGGCTAACGCCAGCGAATCGTCCAGTTGCCAGCCACTATTTGGCGCTACCACCACTTCCTGAACGCCTAAATCGATTAGCTCAACGGCAGTGTCGGCACCACATGGCTGTTGTAAAAGTACCAGCACCGGCGCCTCTGGCAGCGTCAGTTGCAGGCGCTCGAGCACATCGCGTAGGCGTTCATCAAAGCCATTGGCCGCCAGCGCCAGGGCGCCGTTTTGCTGACTAAGCCAGGCACTGCTCAGGTCGGAAAAGGTATTACAACGCGACAACAGGGTGTCGCCTTGGGCGCAGGATTGCCAGAAGTCGTAGGCACTGTCGTCTAAGGCCAAACAGAACAACATGGTCTGCTGACATGACAGCGGGCTGGTTTGCATGGTCATAGTGGCAACCGCGACAGAGATGCCTTCAGTATAGTCAGCCGCGGTTAAGGGCGCCGACGGTTGCCGGTCGGCGCTAGGATTGGCAGGTTAGATGGCCACCGGAGCCTTAATATGCGGGTGGCTTTGGTAACCTTCAATGACAAAGTCGTCAAACTGGTAGTCGAAGATGGATTCCGGTTTGCGCTGAATAACCAGTTGCGGCAATGGCAGCGGCTCTCGCGTCAGTTGCAAATCGGCCTGCTCTAAATGGTTAGCATAAAGATGCACATCACCGCCGGTCCAAACAAAGTCACCGACCTCTAGTTCACACTGCTGCGCCATCATATGTACCAGCAGGGCGTAGCTAGCAATATTAAAGGGCACGCCCAAAAACACATCGGCACTGCGCTGATACAACTGACACGACAGCTTGCCGTCAGCGACGTAGAACTGGAAAAAGGCGTGGCAGGGCGGCAGGGCCATATTGTCGATTTCGCCGACATTCCAAGCACTGACGATCAAGCGACGTGAATCCGGATTATTACGAATTTGTTCGACCAACTGGCTGATCTGATCAATTTGGCGGCCATCGGCAGCTGGCCAGCTGCGCCACTGGGAACCATAGACTGGCCCTAAGTTGCCGTTGTCATCGGCCCATTCATCCCAGATAGAGACGCCATTGTCTTTTAGGTAGGCGATATTGGTGTCGCCACTTAAAAACCACAGCAACTCGTGAATAATGGAGCGCAAATGTAGCTTCTTAGTAGTGACCAGCGGGAAGCCCTGGCTCAAGTCAAAGCGCATCTGATAGCCAAAGCAACTGTAAGTGCCGGTACCGGTGCGGTCTTGTTTGAAGACACCCTGTTGGCGCACATGGCGCATCATATCGAGATATTGTTGCATGGTTATTTACACACTCTGGGGATGACGGCGATAAGCCCAGACCATCAGCAAAATGCCGGCGACAATCATCGGCAGGCTTAACAGCTGGCCTCGGCTCATCCAGCCAAACAGATCAAAGCCGATGTGCGCATCGGGCTCGCGGAAGAATTCGGCAATGGTACGGAAAATCCCGTAGCCAATCAAAAAAGCGGCACCCACGGCCATTCGCGGGCGCGGTTTGCTGGAGTACCACCACAGTACGATAAACAGCAGCAAGCCTTCTAATCCGGCTTGGTACAACTGTGATGGGTGGCGAGCTAACTCATCGGCCCGTGGGAATACCATGGCCCATGGTACCAGCTCCGGATCGGCCGCACGGCCCCACAGCTCACCACCAATAAAGTTACCAATACGACCAAACATCAGACCCACTGGCACCAAGGGTGCGACATAGTCGCCGACATCAAAGAAGTTCTTCTGATATTTGCGCGAGAACAGGCCCACGGCAATCAGTACGCCCAATAGCCCACCATGAAATGACATGCCACCTTCCCATACTCGTAGCAGCCAGATGGGGTCCTGTAAGAACTGGGAAAAGTTATAAAACATCACGTAGCCAAAGCGGCCGCCGAGAATGACCCCCATGGCACCGTAGAAGATTAAGTCGCTGACTTGTTCTGCATTCCAGTTTGATCCTGGCTGACGAGCCCGATAATTGGCCAGCCACCAAGCCGTTGCAAAAGCCAGCAGGTACATCAAGCCATACCAGTGGATTTGCAGCGGCCCGATTGCGATGGCAACCGGGTCGATGTCAGGGTATTTCAACATGCTCTAGTCCTTGTTGGAGAGATAAGTGCCAGTGTCAGTGGCAACGGTGACAATTGAGAGTACATAGCCAGCTTTGGGTTCAACTCAGCAAAAAGCGCAGCCCGACGACCAGCAGCAATAAAGCAAAGCCTTTTTTGAGTTTTTGCTGGTCGAGGCGGTGCGCTAGCTTGGCACCGACCTTGGCCATGGGCACGCTGGTCAGTACGATGCCAATAATGGCGGGCCAGTACAAAAAACCGCTGCTCCAGCTCGGCAGTAATGGGTTGTTCCAGCCGGCCCAGATATTGCTCAGTGCACCTGTTAAGGCAATGGGCAAGCCACAAGCGGCCGAGGTAGCAACGGCCTGACGCATCGGTAGTTGCATCCAGCTAAGGTAGGGCACGGTGAAGGTACCGCCACCGATACCAAACCAAGAAGATCCAAAACCAATAATGCTACCAGCCCCTAGCAAAGCGGGTTGGCCAGGTACTTTGCCATCGCGTGAGGGGTTTAAATCGAAGAACATCTTGGCGGATAGCAGCAGCGCAAAGATGCCGATGATGTTTTGCAATACCGGCCCTGGCACCTTGGTGATCAGGGCGACACCCAACACGGTGCCAACTATGATGCCAGCGCTCAGCTGCATCACTAATGGCCATTGCACGGCACCGTTTCTGTGGTGTTCTAACACCGAACTGATGGAGGTGAATACAATGGTGGCCAGGGATGTGGCGACGGCCATATGAGTGAGCACATCGGCACTGAGCTGTTGCGCTTCAAAGGTAAATACCAGCACTGGCACTATTACCATGCCGCCACCAATACCAAACAGGCCAGCCAGTAACCCGGCTAGGGCGCCGACCGCGAGAAACAGCAAAAAAATCATCATAGATCCGTGCGCCGGGAATTCAGGAGGCGACATTATGCCCACGGATGGCGGCTGCGCCAAACCAGATCAGCTAGCGGTCGGAGTTAGCAAGCGCACGCGTACGGCATCGGCTTCAATTAGCTCAAACACCTGCGGCCGTATGTGCTCAATCCACCAATCGTTGTAAACCTGTTCAAATAGCTGCAGTCGATGAGCTTCATCGCGGTAACGACGTTGCCAAATAAACCAGTCCTGGCCTTGCTCATCTTGCCAGTGGCTAGTGAAGACGACATTCATACCTTGCTGACGCTGGTACGGCAGTATGGTGCCCTTCATTAGGTGCAAAAAGGCCGTTAGCTTGCCGGGTTTGATTTGATACTCACGCAATTCAAGTAGGTCGGTCATGCCATGGCTCAATGACTGTAATAAGGGACGAGTTAGTTGCGGGTACGAACGATTTTGGTCACGCCATGAACATGGCGCAGGCGACGAATGGCGCGGGCTAGATGATTGCGGCCCTGAATGCTGATGGTCATATGGGCGACGCTCAATCGTGCATCGCGTTCCTGTACGGAGAAGCTATCCAGGCTGGCGTCGGCCTGGTTCACAGCGCTGGCCAGCTCAACCACGGCACCGCGGCGGTTTTCCATATACACCTTGAGGTTGACGGAAAACTCGGTGGTGATGTCTTTATCCCAACTCAGAATGACGCACTTCTCTGGGTTATCACGATATTCTTCAACATTGCGGCAATGTTCGGTATGAATCACCAAGCCGCGCCCCGAGCTGGCGTGGCCAACAATAGGGTCGCCAGGAATTGGGCTACAACATTTGGCGAAGCTCACCACCAGCCCTTCGGTGCCTTTAATCGCCAGCGGTGATTGCTCAAATGCGCCTAGATCGACATCGGAATCGCGGTTGGCGACCAGCAACCGTCGTGCCATCAGAGGTGCCATTCGGTTGCCAGAACCAATGTCTTCCAGCAGATCATCAAGGCAGCTCATGCCGGTTTCTTGCAGCAATTGCTCAACATGATGGGTATCAATGTCATCCATCGATTTGCCCAAACTGCTGAGGGCTTTGCTGAGCAAGCGTTCACCCAAAGAGACGGATTCACTTCGACGCTGATTCTTCAGGTAGCTGCGAATATTGGAGCGGGCTTTTCCAGTAACAACAAAATTGAGCCAAGCCGGGTTGGGCTGCGAGTTAGGTGCGGTAACGATTTGCACCGTTTGGCCGTTTTGCAGCTTGGCACTTAATGGCGCCAGCTGGCGATTGATGCGGCAGGCGATACAGCGATTGCCGACATCGGTATGCACGGCATAGGCAAAATCGATGGGGGTGGAGCCTGCTGGCAGTGCCAGAATTTTGCCTTTGGGGGTGAACACGTAAATTTCGTCGGGGAATAGATCGACTTTAACGTGCTCAACAAATTCCATTGGGCTGCCGGCACTTTTTTGCAGTTCAAGCAGGTTTTGCACCCACTGACGGGCACGCTGGCTGCCATTGGCCGGATCAACATCAGATTTATACAGCCAATGCGCGGCGATGCCATGATTGGCCATGGCGTCCATTTCTTCGGTACGGATTTGAATCTCTACCGGCAGACCGGCTATGCCAATCAAGGTGGTATGCAGTGACTGATATCCATTGGCTTTGGGAATGGCAATATAGTCTTTAAAACGCCCAGGAATTGGCTTGTACAAGGAGTGCATGGCGCCCAGCAGGCGATAACAGTCGTCGGCAGATTCGGTAATCAGACGAAAGCCATACACATCCATAATATCGGCCAACGGTTTGCGCTGATCACGCATCTTGCAGTAGATACTGTACAGATGCTTTTCGCGGCCAACGATGCGTGCTTGCACTCCGACTTCATTTAACCGGTTGCGGATGGCGGTGGAAATGGTATCGACCATTTCTTTGCGGTGTCCGCGGGCGGCTTTGACCGCCTTGCGAATCATATTGGAACGCATCGGATAAATGGCTTCGAAGCACAGCTCTTCCATTTCTACCCGAACGTCATTAAGCCCCAGGCGATTGGCAATCGGGGCGTAGATATCCAGGGTTTCGCGGGCAATGCGACGGCGCTTCTCTGGCTTCAATGAGCCCAGGGTGCGCAAGTTGTGTAAGCGGTCGGCCAGCTTAACTAGAATCACCCGGATGTCTTTGGCCATCGCCATGGCCATCTTTTGAAAATTTTCAGCCTGTTGCTGTTCTTTATTTTCAAAATGGATGTGGGTGAGTTTGGATACACCGTCTACCAGCTCGGTCACCACGTCACCAAACTGAGTGGCGAGGGCGGCTTTAGGTATGCCAGTGTCTTCAATCACATCATGCAACATGGCTGCCATCAGACTTTGATGGTCGAGATGCATGTTGGCCAGGATGTTGGCAACCGCCAACGGGTGAATAATATAAGGTTCGCCACTGCGGCGGCGTTGCCCTTCGTGAGCTTGCTCGGCGTAATAATACGCACGACTGACCTGTTTGATCTGAACAGGTGTCAGATACTGGGTCAGTCGCTCAGCCAGGGCATCAATGGTGGGCACAAACAGATCGCCTTACAGGCTGTTATTGCGCTCAGCTTCTTCATGAGCGGCCATGCTGGCTGGTGTCACCAGGTCATCAGCAATCTCACGCAGTGCCAGCACAGTTGGCTTATCGTTTTCAACAGGAACCAGAGGTTCAGCGCCTTGAACAGCGATCTGACGCGCACGCTTGGTGGCCAGCATGATCAGTTCAAAGCGGTTTTCTACGTTGTTCAGGCAGTCTTCAACAGTAACGCGGGCCATAGTTATCCTGTTTTTCAGTCGAATTCGAAGTGACCTAATAGTTTATCTGAAATCGGTCTGAAAGGAAGCCTTTTGATTACATATTGTTCAGTGTTAATGCTGCCTTTCTTTAATCATTGAGCAATGCTTGCAGTATATCGGCATGACGCTGGCTTTGGGCTTCTAACCGGTGTCGACGGGCGATCACGATGGCGCGCAGCTCCTGTAGTGCATTATCGAAGTCGTCGTTTATGATGAGATAGTCATATTCGCCGTAGTGGCTCATCTCGCTGCGTGCGTCTTTCATGCGTCGCTCAATGGTGTCTGCGTCATCCTGTCCGCGTTGGCTGAGGCGCTGCTGTAGTGCCTCAATCGACGGTGGAGCAATAAAAACGCTGATGGTTTCTGGCATTAAACGGCGTACTTGCTGGGCACCTTGCCAGTCGATTTCGAGAATAACGTCACGACCTGCTGCTAGTTCGCTTTCCACCCATTGCTGAGATGTGCCGTAATAGTTATCAAACACTTGGGCGTGCTCGAGAAAAGCGCCTTCACCAATAAGCTGCTCAAAGGCCTCTTTGCTTGCAAAGTGATAGTCCTGGCCATCGGTTTCTCCGGGGCGTGGTGCGCGGGTGGTGTGAGACACGGATACGCCAATATGAGAAGTGCTATCTAACAGGGCTTTTACTAGGCTGGTTTTGCCGGCTCCGGATGGTGCGGAGAACACATATAACGTACCAATCATGACAACCTCTCAGGTTCAAATGTGTAAAAGCTATTCAGTATATAAAAGCCCAAGACAAAGCTCACGGAGAAGTCGATGAAGGTGATGCTGGTCATTTTTTTTCTGCTGGTATGGTGGGGATGGCCCGCTAAAGAGCGCCAGCATCCTGCTGGACAAATTGCCCCTCAACCGCCTCTGCAATTCCCTGCGCGAAATGTCGGCACATTGCAGCATGGTGACTATCGCCTGACACCATTGGCGGGCTTTGATATCACAGCGCGAGTGCTGGCAAAAGAAGACTATTACCTAGGCAGGGAATCTGACCTGTCACCGACCGATTTGGCTTTGGGATGGAGCATCATGTCGGATAGCCAAATCCTTAAGGGGATTGAAATTTCTCAAAGTGGTCGTTGGTATCGTTGGCGCACTGAGCAGTTGCCCGCCCCGCAGCGTGATATTGAACGCTCAAGCGCCAATATGCATATCATCCCTGCCGATGATGATGTCGTTCGGCAATTAAAAAGCGTCACCCAAGGTGACCTGGTGAAAATAGAAGGCTATTTGGTGCGAGTGGATGCTGCAGATGGTTGGCGCTGGGTCAGTTCTTTAACTCGTGATGATGTTGGACAAGGTGCTTGCGAACTGATTTACGCAAGGCAGCTAACTATTTTGACTCCCTAATTTAGACTTTCTACGTACAGCTACTGGTGATCTGAATCCTTGTCAGAGAAGGTAAGCACGTTGCTGTATTGACATCGCTATCGATAAACTAGTCGTCCGGAATAAGCTTGAACATAACGAGAGGGATTGTATGAAAAGCGCGATGAAAGTTCTGTTGGCGTTGACTGTGGCGGGGTCTAGCCTGGTCGCCAATGCTGATATCGAAGATGCCATTGAATACCGTCAAAGCATCTTTACCGCCGTTAAGTGGCAGTTTGGCCCGATGGGCGATATGGTCAAAGGCAAAAAAGATTTTGATGCGACTGAATTTAAACAGCGTGCTACCCACTTAGCTGCGCTCAGCCATATGCCTTGGGAAGCCTTTGTTGACGGTAGTTATCAAAATGATGAAGACACGTCAGCATTGCCTGCCATCGGCACCGACTGGAGCACCTTCACCAAGGCCATGGAAGCCTTTCAAAGCTCAGCACAAGGTCTAAAAAAAGCGTCTGAAAGCGGTGACATGGCCACTATTAAACCGGCCTTTATTCAGGTCGCTCGTAGCTGCAAAGGCTGCCATGATCAATTCAAAGATTGATCAAGGCCCATACCGAGGTGGCGGCTATGGCTGCCACCAATAATCCTTTGAACCAAGGCGTTGACTGAGTTTGATGGTCGGTGCTGCCAGGCTTGCGGCCATGCACCATGGCCTGAATAAGGGGCTCTTTTTTCCCCCATTGATGAACAATAACGCCTAAAAGGTGCAAGCCTATGGCGGCCAATAGCACATCAAACAGAGTTTTATGCCAGCGGGTTATCTCGACGCTCAAGTCATAGTTGATCAAGTGCACCAGTGGCCCTTCAGTAAAGATTTCATCATTGGCAAATAGCCCTGTGCCAGCCTGCAACAAGCACAGCAACAATAATAACACCACCATCCAGCCACCTAGCGGATTATGGCCGTGATAAGTGCGAGATTTATTGTGAACCAATTCCTTGGTGTACTTGAAAACCTGTTTTGGAAACTGAATAAACTGACTAAAGCGTGCGAAAGCTGGACCGCTAAATCCCCATATAAAACGAAACAGTATCAACCCCAACACGGTGTAGCCACTGCGCATATGCCACTCCATCCATTCCCCTCCTTGTTCAGCTGACCACCAGGCGAAGCCTATGCTGAAAACAAGTAGCCAGTGAAACAGGCGGATAAACACATCCCATACGAGAGATGAAGTCCGTTTATTCATGCAAGGTGCTCTTGGTTGGGTTCGAAGGAGTGCGTGGCGTTGATGGAAATGGTCTACAGCTAAACGCTAGTAACATAACAATTTGGCTTTAATAGTGCCAGTATCTTGCCAGAGCTTAATAGACCTAAAATAAGGGGCATCTCTAATCGATGCTCATGTTGGTGTGGTCAGGATTAATGGCTGACCATGAATGCTTGGGAGGAATAGGGAAGCACGTTAGCCTCCCTGTTGGTAAACCTAATCATGCGCTACTGATATATGTTGCTTAGGCAGCGTCAAACTAGCGGTATAATCGTTGCGGGCAGAAAGGATCATTTTATGTTTTCCGCTGTTGGTTATTATGAATAAAATATTATGATGGTTTTTACCCTCAGAAAACGCTGTAAACCGGACATCGATATGCTCAAAGGTTTTTGGTACTTGGCTAAGTGTGAAAGAAGCCGTACTTTCGTGTCCACCCAGCTTAATCGTTTTAACAGTCATGCTTGATTGTTTGCCATCAAAGTTGATGACGAGATTGTCCTGTAAATACTTGGCTATTTTATTTTTAAACTGGGAGCTCCATTGTTCTTTATCTAGGTTGTCTTTGGTTGATCCATTGTGCTGCGATTGATAATGGTGAAGCGTTGCCTGAGCAATGGATGCTGTTAGCACCCAGTTATCTCCCTGTTGGGTTAAGCGGAAAAAGGACATATGTCCACTATGAGCCTGGCCACGGATTGGAAGTAATGCCGAAATAAATGCAGTGAAAACTAAAATTAGTACGGGGTTTATTTTGAACTTAATATGCTCTGTCATGGTATTACTCAACTATTAACTGGTTCTTGGCCATAACGCCGCGAAGGCAGCGAGGGATGTTGACGTTTTCATCATGCATGGCGTGGTAATGATAAACTCCCCATGGGTAGTGGCGAGTCGGACCAAAGTGGCCATTACATTGATCTAGGTGTTTGGCTTGGCGCTCCGGTAATTCGAGGCTGGCATAGATGGGGAATCCGTCCATGGCGTAGCCTATTAATCCTGTAGACGGAATCTGGTAAATGTTGGTACACTGAACTTCATTTATATTATTATCTCGGAGCTTCTTATTAATGGTCTCTGGGAAAATATGGGAGTGATAAAACCCTTCATTTACGTGTCCACCACAAGGGTCTAATGCCGGTAAGTTGCCTGGCCTTGTGCCTGGGAAACTATCAGTAACGGAAGGAGGAAGACCATTAATCGGCACTCCTATCAGAGATAAACCAACAGTGTTGGCAGCCGTATCCATCGGCGTTGGTTTTTCGGCAAATTTTGGAAATGCCGGGACTATATATGTCAACGTAAGGTCGAAGTCGGGTGGCACTTCGATACAGTAGGCATGATCTGGGTCGCGATCATCTGGTTTGCTGCGGTCAAATATTGCGACTCTAATGTTTCCATCGTCGTCGATGATGTCGTAACCATCATTCTCCATATCTAGAAATAAACTGTAGTCCAGCACCCTTAAACCGGGGTTGGTTACTCCGTCGTAAGGGTATATCCCGCCGACTTCCGTGACACTTCTTGGACAGTAGGGGCCATCTTCTACAGCATTGCTTTTAACTTTTAATTTAAAGCAGCGTGATTCTCTGTCATTTTCAAGGGTACAGGGAACGGTTGAAATCACCTCTAAGAAGTGCTCCTGATTGTAATAGTCTGGGTTGAGAATGAGAAAACCAGGATGGGACTCTGAATTACACTGAACTTGAAAAGATATCGATAATAACAGTGATATAACAGTGCTTTTAAGTGTCGTTGATGGCATGGCTCTACCCTGATTATCACGTCGTTGATATGAACCCACATCGTTCATGCAAGTGTCAGTGGTAGCAATACCAATAATGACAACCAAAGGTATTTACATAGGATTACATTTGTTTGGTGCTTAATGGTGAGCCGGTAAATTATTTATCAGAATTAATGGTGAGCTAGGTTGTTGATGTGGCTGCCGACTGTTTATGGTTGGTATCGTCCTTGATACTCACCCTGCCGGCTAACTGTGTTGGCGATAAATGGCTCCCGGCCATATATGGTTCGTACCGCCCGGCCATTTATTCAATGTTTTGTACTTGTTCTCGTATTTGCTCGATCAGTACTTTTAAATCTACTGCCGCTTGGGTGATGGCTGATGTAAGTGATTTCGACGATAAGGTATTGGCTTCGCGATTAAGCTCTTGCATCATAAAATCAAGGCGGCGACCAATAGGTTCATTGCTGGTAAGAATACGACGCACTTCGGCAATATGAGTATCGAGGCGGTCCAATTCTTCGGCTACATCGGCTTTTTGTGCCAATAATATCATTTCTTGTTCTAGGCGTTCTGGCATAAGTTGATGCTGTAATTCACCTAGCCGTGTTTGCAGTTGCTGTTTTTGCGCCTGTAACGCCAGCGGCATTTGCTCGCGAACCTGCTCTACCAGGGGCTGCATTTTACTTAGCCGTTGCTCGATCATTTGAGTCAGCGCCTCACCTTCGCGGCCGCGGGTGGCCAATAATTGTTCTAACGCTTCATCAAAGGCTGCTAGAGCAGAGGATTGTAGGGCTTTACTGTCAGCATTGTGCTGATCAAGCACGCCTGGCCATTGCATCAGTTCCAGTACGTTCATGGCATTGCCTGGGCCAATGATGGCGTGGATTTGCTCTGCCGCTTGGTTGAGTTGCTCAACCAGTGCCGCATTGACGCGGATTCCGGCTTCACCTGCCAGTGGCTGAAAGCGCAAAGCGCACTCAATTTTGCCGCGGTTTAGGCGCTGCTTTAACCGCTCTCTGAGCTTGGGCTCCAGCTCACGAAAGGCATCGGGTAGACGGAAGTGCGGTTCCAAATAACGACTGTTAACGCTACGTATTTCCCAGGTGAAACGGCCGTCAGTAAGTTCTGAACTACTGCGTGCAAAAGCGGTCATGCTGAAAACGATAGGCTGGCTCACCTGGGAGTCCTCCATGGGTAAAAGGCATTATTGTAAGACCTTAACATGGCGGTCGAAAGCAATGCTGGCAGGGCCTATAATGGCGGCCAATTTAGCTAATCGAAGGAAGCCGTTATGCGTCCCAGTGGCCGACAGCCCGATCAACTGCGCGATGTGCGTATTACTCGCAATTTCACTAAACATGCCGAAGGTTCTGTGTTGGTGGAGTTTGGTGATACCAAGGTGATTTGTACCGCCAGTGTTGAAAATCGGGTGCCACCTTTTATGCGTGGCGAAGGGCGTGGCTGGGTGACGGCGGAATATGGCATGCTGCCACGTTCAACGGGTTCGCGCATGATTCGCGAGGCTGCAAAAGGAAAGCAGCAAGGCCGCACCGTTGAAATTTCACGTTTGATTGGCCGTAGTCTACGTGCAGCACTAGACCTAGAAAAACTCGGTGAAAACACCATTACTTTGGATTGCGATGTGATTCAAGCCGATGGTGGTACTCGTACCGCTGCGATTACTGGAGCTTATGTGGCGTTAGCAGATGCCATCAATGGCTTGCTGGCTGCAGGCAAAATCAAAACCAACCCGATCAAAAGCCCAATCGCGGCGATTTCGGTGGGGATTTACCAAGGCACCCCGGTGCTCGATTTGGACTACGCAGAAGATTCCCAAGCCGATACCGACCTCAACGTCATCATGACCGCCGCTGGCGGCTTTGTAGAAATCCAAGGCACTGCCGAGCAAGAAGCATTCAGTGTAGAAGAATTGAACGCCATGTTGGCGCTAGCGCAGAAAGCCATAGTAGAACTAGCAGCCGCTCAGCAAGCCGCCTTGGATAGCTGATAATCAGCGCCCTTCGGGGCGCTTATTCGTCGTCGAACTCGTATTCGACCATCACCGCGGCATGCTCGCCGAATTGCAAGTTCACATCAATTTTGGCTTCAACCACGTATTGGCGCAGGTTGGGTGTACAGATCTGATAATCTTTTCGCCAGCCAGCCTGGTTACGGCGAGCACTGTCGGCATCCGGCCACCAAGTAAATTGGTTTTCGCCAAAATTAGCTTCGCGAAAGGCATCAACAAAGCCGACAGGCCCTAACATCTGATCAAACCAGGCACGTTCCTGCGGTAAAAAGCCGGGCTGTTGCTGTGCAGATTGCCAATTAGCAAGGTCGACAGTTTTATGCGCGGCTTCAAAGTTACCGCAAAAAATAAACTCTCGCCGCTTACGACGGGTTTTTTGCAGATGCTCAAGAAAGGCTTGCTGAAACGCCAGTTTGTCTTCCAGGCTATTGTGCTCATCGACGTTAGGAAACAATACTGAACCAACGCTAACGTGCTCAAAGTCGGCTTGAATATATCGCCCTTGCAAATCGCATTGAGAAAACGCCAACCCTGTCATAATGGCTTTGGGCATTTCTCGCGTCAAAATAGCGACGCCTGAATAATTCTCAGCTTCGGCATCAAAGAAGTAGGCATTGTAACCGTCCGGGTAAAGTACATCGTCCGACAGCTGATACTCTTTGGCTTTTAGATTTTGCAGCGCAATGACATCGGCATCGGCACTCTGCAACCAGGTATAAAGCCCCTTATCGACCGCTTGCTGCAGGCCATCGACGTGTAAACTGACAATCCTCATACATGGTTCCCGGTTGGTGAAGTGTGTATGATACCGCATCCTGAGCATCGGTAAATCCGGGAAATCTGTGAAACCGTCGATGCCCTCTCTGGTCAGTAGTCTATATCATTGCGCCCCGTCGAGTGGATGGCGGTTTGGTCTGAGCGGGCCAGTATGGACATCGCGGCAGTGCCATCAGTGTGCTTTCCTTGCAGAGTTCCCGGCGTCCGACTATCGCCTGGCAGCAAAGGTTTCCTCATGCAAAGTTATCAACAAGAGTTTATTGAATTCGCTATTCAACAAGGCGTTTTGCGCTTTGGAGAATTTACCCTCAAATCTGGCCGTGTTAGCCCATACTTCTTTAATGCAGGTTTGTTCAATAGTGGCGTGGCGCTGGCGAAATTGGGTCGTTTTTATGCAGCAGCATTGGAAGATGCGGGCATTGAATACGATGTACTGTTTGGCCCGGCTTACAAAGGCATTCCTCTGGCAACCACCGTTGCTGTTGCCTTATATGACCAGTATGGCAAAGACGTTCCTTATGTCTTCAATCGCAAAGAAGCCAAGGCTCATGGCGAGGGTGGCACCTTAGTCGGTGCTGAGTTGACTGGTCGAGTGCTGATCGTTGACGATGTGATTACCGCAGGGACTGCGATTCGCGAGGTCATGGCTATGATTGAAGCAGAGCCGCATGCACAAGCTGCTGCCGCTTTGATTGCCTTGGATCGTCAGGAAAAAGGACAGGGAGAGTTATCGGCGATTCAGGAAGTCGAACGCGATTTTGGTATGCAGGTGATTAGCATCGTTGGCCTGAATCAGGTACTGGAATACGTTGCCCAACAGCCAGAATTACAACAGTATGAAGAAGCGATTCGTCGCTATCGGGAACAATACGGAGTGTAGATTCATCATGAGATTGCTTGCTCGCTCGCTGGCACTGCTGTCGCTAGTGGCCATGCCGGTTGAAGCCTCAAAGCTGTATCGCTTTCAGGTTGATGGCCGTACCGTGGTCAAGGACCATGTGCCGTCAGAGTACAAGCATCTCGGTTATGAAATACTCAATGCTCAGGGCATGGTGATTCAACGTGTTGATCGTGCCCTGACACCTGCCGAAATTAAAGCCAGAGAAGAAGCCGAGGCTCGAAAAGAGGCACGTTTACAGGCTATTTCTGAACGGCGTGCAAAGGATATGGAGCTGTTGCGTCTGTACTCCAAGCCGAAAGATGTCGAGCGCGCCCGTCAACGCAGGGTAGACGAGCTGGAAGCTTATGTGCAATTGCAGCGTCGCCGCATTAACGGTTTTGAAGAGAAACTCACTGAAGCCCAGACTCGTGCCGCCAATGTTGAGCGCGTTGGGCAGGAAGTGCCTGCAGATATGCGATTAGAAATCGTGCAACTACAGAACCGTATTAGCGAAATTCAGCAGACCATTGATACTCGTCGCCGGGAGATGGCGGAAAGCACTCGCGATTACGCGGCACAATATGAGCGTATGCGAGTGCTGCAGGTTTATCGTCCAGGTACGCTGGACGACGAGGTCGACTATGATCGAGTCGACCAGGCTTTAGGTGATCTTTAGCTCTGACGCAGGCGCAACAGATTAGGCTGCAAAAGTCGCCACTGTTCATCCCAGTAAGTGGTGGGTAAGACCTCAAACTCAGTACGCACATATTGTCGAATGCGACCTTCTAATACCGCGGTCAACAAGTTTGCTGCGGCACTGACGGTCTCTACGGCTACTCGACCTTCGCGCATTTCGGCTTCGCGCAATATTTGCCGCAATTGCATTTCAATGCGTTCAAAAAACTGCTGAATACGGGTGCGCAAACGATCGGTTTCACCCGCTAGCGCATCTCCTGACAATAGCCGGCACATGCCCGGGTTTTTTTCTGCAAATGTCAGGATCAGGGTTAAGGTGTTTTCACAACGCTCATCGGCGCCGTCAAAATCCTGCAGGATGCGATTGATGCGAGAGAACACCGTCTCTTCGATAAAAGCGATCAAACCTTCGAACATTTTGGCTTTGCTGGGGAAGTGGCGATACAGCGCTGCTTCCGATACGCCCACCGCTTTGGCCAGGCTGGCGGTGGTGATGCGGGCTCCAGGGTTGGTTTCCAGCATATGCACCAGGGCTTGCAGTATCTGATCACGACGGGACATTTTTTCTCGTTGGGTCATTGTGTCGTTCTCACTGCAAGTCGTTGCTGATCAGGGTGCCGACACCTTCGTCGGTGAACAGCTCCAGCATGGTGGAATGAGCAACTCGGCCATCGATGATATGTGAACTGGTAACGCCAGCATGTACTGCGTCCAAAGCACAACGAATTTTCGGCAACATGCCACCATAAATGGTGCCATCGGCAATCAAGTCATCAACCTGGTCGGTGGATAAACCGGTCAACAAATTGCCTTCCTTATCCAGCAAGCCAGCAATATTGGTCAACAAAATCAGTTTTTCTGCCCGCAATACTTCGGCAACTTTGCCCGCAACCAGATCAGCATTGATGTTATAGGAATGCCCTTGTTCATCGACGCCTATGGGGGCAATGACAGGGATAAAATCACTGCTGGTGAGCATATCCAGTACTTGAGTATTAATGCGAGCGACTTCGCCAACATGACCAATGTCGATAATTTCGGGCTGTTGCATGTCTGGTGTGTTTTGTTTCACCTGCAGTTTGCGCGCATGCAGCAATTGGCCATCTTTACCGGTTAAGCCAACGGCTTTACCACCATTTTGATTGATCAGGTTGACGATGTCCTTGTTCACTAGGCCACCCAATACCATTTCGACTACGTCCATGGTTTCGCTGGTGGTAACGCGCATGCCGTTGACAAACTTGCTTTCAATATTGAGTTTGGCCAGCAGCTCGCCGATTTGTGGACCGCCACCGTGCACTACGATCGGGTTAATGCCGACCAGTTTGAGCATCACCATATCGCGGGCAAAGGAGTTCTTTAGATCGTCGTCGATCATGGCATTACCGCCATATTTCACCACGATGGTTTTACCGACAAAGCGTTGCAGATAGGGTAAAGCCTGGCTCAAAACCATGGCGGTGGTCATCGCGCGCTTACGCGTCAGGGGCATGCGTCACTCCTTCATTGGCGGCTGCGCAAAGCAGCATCATGCTCAGGGCTAGTCATCGCCAGCCACTTAGTGGCGGCGATTATAGCCTGAAGCGCAGCTGTCTAAAATGGCAGCTGCAAATCCGGAGCTGAGTGTTTAAGAGCTTGTTTGATTCGGTTTTGGATACGATCGATGGCTTGTTGATCATTACCGGCAAATCTGAGGGTGAGTGCCGGTGTGGTATTTGACGCGCGAATGAGCCCCCAGCCATCGGGAAACTCCAATCGTAAGCCATCAACGGTGTGGACGCGCGCGCCGTGGGTCAGTTCTTCGTCTTCTTGCAGATCTTGCAACAGTTCGAATTTATCTTCGTCTTTGGTTTTGATGGTCAGCTCAGGTGTACTGAGGTCTTCTGGTATGCGGGAAAAAACCATAGCGACAGGGACGTTCTGTTGCGACAGAATTTCGATCAATCGAGCGGCCGCATATAAGCCATCATCGAAGCCATACCAACGCTCCTGAATGTACAAGTGGCCACTAAACTCACCGCCGACGATGGCTTTACGATCAGCCATGCGCTTTTTCATCAACGAATGGCCAGTTTTCCACATGTCTGGACGACCACCGGAGCCGATAATAATGCCTGGCAAATGGCGCGAAGACTTCACATCGAAGGTCACATCTTTGCCAGGGTTGCGTGGCAAAATATCCCGAGCCAATAACATTAATAAGCGATCTGGCCAAATGATCTTGCCCTGGTTGTCGACCAACACGATACGATCGCCATCACCATCTAAAGCGATGCCCAAATCGGCTTTGTGATCCTGTACCGCCAGTTGGATGGCGGTGAGATTTGATGGCACGGTGGGATCTGGGTGGTGATTAGGGAAACGCCCATCAACATCACAGAACAGTGATACGCATTGCACGCCCAGGCGCTGCATCAGTTGCTCTGCCAGTGGTCCTGCAATGCCATTGCCAGCATCAACGACGACCTTCATCTGGCGGTTCACACTGATGTCATCTTCGATGCGCTGCAAGTAGCTATCGTTGATGTCCCGTGATTCTCGCACCCCACGAGTTTCGGCGACAGGCAGGTCTTTGCGTACGATGCGGTGGTAAAGTCCCTGGATTTCCTGTTGCGCTAATGGCAAACGATCAACAACGATCTTAAGGCCATTGTACTGTGCAGGGTTATGGCTACCGGTAATCATCACGCCACAGCGTGCTTCGGTTTCAAACGTAGAATAATACAGCAGCCCGGTTGGTTGGGCGCCCAAGACGACAACGTTGCAGCCGCCATCCAACACTCCAAGCTCAAAGCTCTCAGCCAAAGGAGGGCTGGTTAAACGCCCATCCCAGGCTAGGCACAGTTTGTCAAAGCCGCGCTGTTTCATATCAACGGCTAATGAACGGCCAATCCAATACACGATTTCTTCATTAAACTCTTGTCCAACCACGCCGCGAATATCGTAGGCACGGAAGATGTTTTTCGGCATTGCTGGTGGTCTGGTCTTAGGTGCCGGTGGCTCTTTGCGACGGCGCTTGGGCTTGGCCGCTGTCTCTTCCTTGATGCCGGTCTGAGCAGAAGGCGATTCAAAAGGATCGTCATCGTCTTCAATGGTGACTTGAGGTAGGTGGCCTGCGTAGTTGCCGCTGGGAGCCTCACTAGAGGCTTTTGCTGTACGCTTGGGCTGTTCCAGAGACACATTCATGCGCTCGCGCTCTGGCGCAGTCTCGTTGTCGGCACTGGTAGGGCTGACTGTGTTTGCATTAGCATTGCTGCCAAAACACAATTGACGCATGTGCTGAGCCAAGTCAAAGAACAGCGCTAAGGTGTATTGTGGAGGGTGATCTTGCCCTTTACGCACCATTTGACGGACATGTGTTAGCAAAGCTAACTGATTGTTTTTGAGCTCTCTCTTCTGCAAATAAAGCACGACTGCCAGCAAAGCTAAAGTAGCTATGATGACTGCAATCCAAGGTGTAATGAGAGGCATCAAGGCTAATTGAGGTCGGTCCTTGGCTGGGAGAAAGGTTAAGTACCAATAATCGTTAATGGTCTCCGTCACGACATGACCCGTACCGTCGGTGTCACCGGCGCGCAGCAGTTCAAGTCCCTGGCTGCTTTGTGGGTCCAACATCTGCGTTACGATAACTTGGCCGACTGTGGTGTTGGCAGCGGCTTTAAACCTGTCTAACCATTCGGGGCCATATTGAGCCAGCATGACGCCACGGGTGTTACCTGAGGCGTCATTGATGGGAGATGCCCAATAGAAATGCAGTTTGTTTTTACGCATAACGGCTTCAACCCGCATCGTCGAGCCGCGTAGGGTGCGCGTTACCAGTTCTTGCACAGCAAAGCCCAAGTCATCCTGCAATCCTTGGGCGTTATTTTTGGGCAGCAACAATAAGCGTTGCGCACCCGGCATAAACTGTTTCAGAGTTGCTCGCCAGCTCTCATCTCCAGTTCGCAGGGCTCGGATCGTAAGCGGATGGTTACTGGCTGTGATTTGCAGCACCCGGGTATCTTCCAGGCGTGATTTCAATGATTGTGCCAGCTGTGCTGCTACGGCTTTGGAATAGGCTTGATCCACATCGGCTTGGGCTATCAGGTTAATCTGTAAGCCCTGAGCTGCCATGCCAATAACGAGTATTAACATGGCCAGCCAGGAGCTGATGCGGGTGTAAAAAAGTAGGGTACGCGAGGGTGCCTTAGCGTTGCCGCTCATGCCTGGGTTCCTTCCGATCAATTCAGAGTTAGCCGCGAGCGGCTTAACACGTTCGGGAAACATTCGGCCGATCACAGATTCAGATTCGGCCCTCCAACCCTACTAGAGTAGTCGCGGATTTGCAGGCTGAGAGACTCAGTATCGGCAGGATGTTTGCAGGGCACCAGTGTAGCGGCTGTCAGGTACGACCGGAATGGCCAAACCCCCCACTACCTCGCTCTGTTGCTGTGAACTCCTGCACAATTTCAAACTTTGCCTGTACCACAGGTACCAAAACCAGCTGCGCCATACGCTCGCCGATATCAATGGTGAAGGCCGTATCGCCACGATTCCAGCAGCTCACCATCAGTTCACCCTGATAATCGGAGTCGATGAGCCCCACCAGGTTACCCAGCACGATGCCGTGCTTATGTCCCAAGCCAGAGCGTGGCAGGATCATGGCTGCCAGGCCCGGGTCTTCGATGTAAATACTGAGGCCGGTCGGGATCAGTTGGGTTTCACCTGGCTGCAGGGTTAAAGCGCTGTCGAGGCAAGCGCGTAAGTCAAGGCCCGCAGAGCCCGTGGTGGCGTATTCTGGCATGGCGATGGTTTCGCCGATACGAGGGTCAAGAATGCGAACCTGCAGGGGAAAAGCGTTATCAGTCATCAGTCTGCCTGTGATTGTGTTGCTGTTAATCGCTCAGCGATTGTGTGAATGAGTTGGCGCGCTAGGCGCTGCTTACTGGTTTGGGCAAAAGACTGCTCGCCGTGATTCCAGTACAGAGTGACGGCGTTATCGTCACTGTTAAAACCAATGCCTGGTTGGGATACGTCGTTAGCGACAATCATATCGAGCTTTTTGCGTTCCAGCTTTGCTTGAGCGTGTTCACCCAGGTGCTGCGTCTCGGCGGCAAATCCAACGACAAAAGGGCGTGGCGCAATCGTTGCGACAGTGGCGACAATGTCGGGATTTTTGCTCAATGTCAGTGTCATTTGCTCGCCAGACTTTTTAATTTTCTGCTCGGCAACATCGGCCGGTCGGTAATCAGCGACCGCTGCTGCGGCGACAAAAATATCGCAGTGTTCGGCGGCTTGTTGGGCAGCAGCCAGCATATCTGCTGCGCTGGTGACATCGATGCGGCGGCAGCGGTCCGGTGTGGCCAAGTGCACTGGGCCGGCAATCAAGGTGACCTGGGCGCCAGCTTCGGCGGCGGCGGCGGCGAGTGCAAAGCCCATTTTGCCTGAGCTGTGATTACTGATATAGCGCACTGGGTCGATGGCTTCGCGGGTTGGACCGGCTGTTATCACCACGTGCTTGCCGCTTAAGGCGCCGGTTTCGAATTGCTGTGCCAATAAGTCGGCAATAACCGACGGTTCCAGCATGCGTCCTGGACCAACGTCGCCACAGGCTTGTTGGCCGTTATCCGGCCCCAACAACCGTAAACGTTGCTGATAAACCGACTGCAAATGTTGAAGGTTGTGCTGGGTCGTCGGGTTTAGCCACATGGCCTGATTCATCGCTGGAGCCAGCGTCAACGGTGCTTCGCTGGCCAAACAGATGGTGGTCAGCAAATCGTCACCTTGGCCTTGTGCCAAGCGCGCGATGAAGTTAGCTGATGCGGGAGCAATAACGATGACATCGCCCCACTTGGCCAGTTCAATATGGCCCATGCCAGCTTCTGCGGCTGGATCCAGCAAGGTGTGATGGACGGGGTTACCAGACAAGGCCTGTAACGTCAGCGGTGTGATGAACTCTTTGGCACCGTCAGTCATGACGACACGGACATCGGCGCCTGCTTTTTTGAGCATGCGCACCAGTTCCGCCGATTTATAGGCAGCGATACCGCCACTGATGCCGAGTACGATGCGCTTATTACTCAATTGTTGCATGGATTGCGACCACTGACTAAATTGGAGCGGCAGTATATCGCAGCGGCGCTGGCCGCAACACAGTAGGGCTCGTGTTGGCTAACACAGGGAGTGTGTATGGCGATTCGTGATTGGCCTGAGTCGGAACGGCCGAGAGAAAAGCTGCTGGCACAGGGAGCTCATACGTTGTCTGACGCAGAGTTGTTGGCGATATTCTTACGCACTGGGGTTGCCGGTAAAAGTGCCGTTGAACTCGCTCGAGAGCTGCTGCTTGAGTACGGTGGTTTACGCGCCTTGTTGGCGGCCAATCGCAAACGGTTTTGTCGTTCCGCTGGCTTAGGCGTTGCTAAGTTCGTGCAGTTGCAGGCAACCCTTGAGATCAGCCGTCGTCACTGGGCCGAGCAGCTGCAGCGTAGCGATGCACTCACAAGCCCGGAGCTGACCGAGCGCTACCTGCAATCCTGTCTGCGTGATAGGCAGTACGAAGTTTTTGCACTATTGCTGCTCGATAATCAGCACCGAGTGATCAAGTTTGTAGAGTTGTTTCGCGGCACACTCGATAGCGCTGCGGTCTATCCAAGGGAAGTCGTGCGATTGGTTTTGGACCATCAGGCGGCGGCGGTCATATTGGCCCATAACCATCCGTCGGGTGTCGCTGAGCCAAGCGCATCGGATCGCGCTATTACTGAGCGTTTGCAGCAAGCATTGAACCTAGTGGATGTGCGGGTGCTGGACCATTTGGTGATTGGAGATGGTGAATCTGTGTCTTTTCGTCAGCGCGGCTGGATAGCCTAGAGCCAGTACCATGACTGAATCGAGCCTATCAGGAGCTGTCCTGCCATTCGTACAAAAAACAACCTTTCCCTTGCGGGCATCGATTGCTTTTGGTATAAAGCGCAACTCTTTTCAGCCAGGGCACCTGACGCTGTCGTTTTCGACGGTTTAGCCCACGGTTGGTAACGAATTTTTCACATTGTTCGATACAGATAAAATCGGGGCGAAGATCCATGTCTAAGGTTTGTCAGGTTACAGGTAAAGGCCCTGTAACAGGGAATAACGTTTCCCACTCTAACATCAAAACCAAGCGCCGTTTTCTGCCAAACCTGCAATACCATCGTTTTTGGGTAGAAAGCGAAAAGCGTTTCGTACGTCTGCGCGTTACTACCAAGGGTATGCGCATCATCGATAAGAAAGGTATCGATGCTGTTCTGGCTGAAATCCGCGCACGCGGCGAGAAAGTTTAAGGAGACTCGTTATGCCACGCGATAAGATTCGTCTGGTTTCAAGTGCCGGTACCGGTCACTTTTACACCACAGACAAAAACAAGCGCACTATGCCTGAGAAAATGGAGATCAAAAAATTTGATCCTGTTGTTCGCAAGCACGTGATGTACAAAGAAGCGAAAATCAAATAAGTTTCTTTGGCTTGAAAAGAACCCGGCTCTGCCGGGTTTTTTTATGTCCGACGATTATGCAGGAGAGACAGGATGCCTGAATTACCCGAGGTCGAAACCACCAAACGGGGAATTGAACCCTGGCTGCAGGGAGCCACTATTGAACAGGTTGTAGTGCGGCAACCGCAGTTGCGCTGGCGCGTTCCCGATGATGTGCAGCGATTGCTTGGCCAAACGGTGACGGGCTTGCAGCGTCGCGCTAAATACATACTGGTACAAACCGAGGTCGGCACAGCCGTCTGGCACTTGGGTATGTCAGGATCTTTGCGGCTGGTGAAGCCTGAAGAGCCTGCTCGTTTGCACGATCATATCGATTGGCATCTCAGCAACGGCAAAATACTTCGTTACCACGACCCCCGCCGTTTCGGTGCCCTGCTATGGTTAGAAGCAGGTCAGTCATGGGCCCAGAGTGAGCTATTATCGCATTTAGGTCCTGAGCCGCTGAGTGAAGAGTTTGATGGTGATTACTTGTTCCAGCGCTCTCGTGGTAAGAAGCAAGCAGTAAAGACCTTTGTGATGGATGGCAAGGTCGTGGTGGGTGTGGGCAACATTTACGCTAATGAAGCGCTATTCTTAGCAGGAATTCGCCCAACTACAGCGGCTGGCCGAATCAGTCGACAACGCTATGAGCGCCTTGCTGAACAAATAAAGCAGGTATTGGCGGCTGCAATTGAACAAGGTGGCACCACGCTTAAAGACTTTGTTGGCGGTGATGGTCAACCCGGCTATTTTGCACAAAAGCTGCATGTATACGGACGTGGCGGTAAACCTTGCCGGCAATGCAGCCTGCAGTTAAAAGAAATTAGGCTGGGACAACGCAGTACAGTGTACTGTGGACATTGCCAGCATTGACGTGCTTCACACTGGCGCGCATGCGTCGTGACGACCTGAGCGGTGACTGCTATAGTCGCTGCTATTCTGCTTACTTGAGAGGATTAGCAATGCAAGTGACAGCGGCCTTACGGAAATCAACACTGGCAGCAGCATTGGCGCTGACAGCACTGAGTACTCCAGTGTCAGCGAATCAAATTGAAGAAACTCCTAGCGCTGGTGCCATCGTGGCTGATGCTGCCATTGCTCGTCCTTTGTACATTATTTTGTCTCAGGCTGGAGCGCTGGTGTACGGAGCAACGTTGCCTCTTACTCTTCTGACTGGCTCAGCAGATGAAGTGGCTGAGGCGATCGTAGTAACCCCTCTGCAGCAGGGCTTTTTGCGTTGTCTGGGATGTCGAAAGATAAACACTGAAGTATCGAGAATGGAAGAAGGGGATGGCAAAATCATTCGCCATTTCGTCCAAGTGAATCTCGGCTACAGCCTGTTTTCAGACGATAGTCTGGAGGATGATGAAACCGCTGGTGCAATCGGTGGTGGAGTTGCTATCGGTACGAACTTTCGTTTAAGCGATACCAGTCGGTTTGATGTATTGCTGGGGGTTCGTCATTTGGGAGCGCCCGAGTTTGATGACGCGGGCTATGAAGATAAAATTCTGTCGTATCAAATTACCAGCCGTTTCGGTCGTGAAATATTTAATGGTGTTGATATCGTCGGCAAACTAGGTATGCATCGATGGCAAGCAAGCTGGAAAGATGTAGATCATACCGCGGCTGACATTGCGGCAGGCCGGCCAAAGGATGGTAGCCCTAACGGCATTGGTCTCCTTTATGGCTTAGGGTTGGATTTCCGTCTAAGTGATAGTGTACGTACAGGGGTAGAATACACGCGTCACACACTGGAAAAGAGTGCCTACGAAGTATCCATTGATAGCATAGATTTTACAGCATCGATGATGTTCTAAGCAGTTGTTATCGAAACAAAAAAAGGTGGCTTTTAGCCACCTTTTTTTGTGCCTGGGAAAGCTAACCAAATCATCAATGCCGGTTAAGTTGTCGTAGCGGCACTACCTTGGCTTCTCCTACGCCTCTAGGATCCGATGCCGCACTCACTTTACTGTTGTGAACATCCCAAACAATGGCCTGCATATTGCCGTACTGGCGACCAACTGAGCGCACGTCATGGCCTAAGTTTCGCAGTGCCGCTTGCTCTGCTCGGGTAAAGGTCGTTGGTTCCATTTGGATGCGGTCAGGCAAGTACTGATGATGGAAACGCGGCTGGCTGACCCAATCGTGCACAGGCTGTCCTTGAATGTGCCCTAAGGTACCTAACAGCACCTGGGTGATAATTCGGCTGCCACCCGGTGCGCCTAATATGGCGATCTGATCGCAGCTTTCGATCATGGTGGGCGTCATGCTCGATAACGGTCGTTTGCCACCTTCAATGGCATTGGCCTCAGCGCCGACCAGGCCGTAGCTGTTGGGTACACCAGGGGCTAGAGAAAAATCATCCATTTCGTTGTTGAGCACCACACCAGCCACGGTAAAAGCAGAACCAAACGGCAAGTTAATGCTAAGGGTGGCCGAGACGCGGTTGCCGTATTTATCCAGTACCGATAAATGGGTGGTGTGGCGACCTTCGTACAGATTGGCCGGGCCTTGCATTTCTAAGCTAACGGACGCTTTATTGGCATCAATGCTGGCGGCATAGTTCGCTGCATGCTGCTCAGATAACAGCTTGTCGATAGGGACTTGATAAAAATCCGGGTCGCCCAAGAACTCAGCACGATCACGATAAGCGCGGCGCATCACTTCGGCGAGCAAGTGGGTCTGTGCAACTTTGCCGAGCTGACGCCAGTCAGTGCCTGTTTGCTGTCGGTAAGCGTCTAGCATGGCCAGCATTTGTGCCAGGGCGATGCCACCGGACGACGGTGGCGGCGCGCTGATAATGGTGTGCTCCCCGTATTCAAAGACGATGGGCTCACGCTCTACCACTTGATAATTGGCCAGATCTTCCAGTGTCCAGTCGCCGCCATTGGCTTGCACAGTATCGACCAATGTTGTTGCCAGTTCTCCCTGGTAAAAACCGGCTTTGCCTTTTTGCGCTAATCGTTCCAGCGTATCTGCCAGCTCTGTTTGAACAATTCGATGGCCTACCTTGGGGATCTGGTTGTCGTGCAGAAATATGGCAGCTGTTGTGGGGTAGCGTTGCATGTAGTGCAGGCGAAAGTTGGCCAGCTTTTGGTAACGTTGATCGACGGCAAAGCCGCTGCGCGCTTGCTCAATGGCTGGCGCTAACACCTGTGGCAGAGACAACAATCCGTAGCGCTGTGATAAATAAGCAAAAGCGGCGGGTTGTCCCGGTATGCCGGCAGCTGAAGGTCCATTGATGGAACGGTCGCGGTCAGGCTTGCCGTCTTTCAGGTAATAATCCCGATGAGCCGCCTTAGGCGCTGTCTCGCGGGCATCAATAAAGCGGTATTTGTCTTCACCAGCGTTATAAATCAGCCAAAAACCACCACCGCCAATACCAGCGGCGTAGGGTTCGACAACGCCCAGTGACGCGGCCACAGCAATGGCGGCATCGACGGCATTGCCACCGGCGGCCAGCACATCGAGCCCGGCCTGGGTAGCCATGGGATGAGCGCTGGCAATAGCCACTGAGCCGGGAGTAGCGCCCGGTGTGGTGCGAATTTCTTCTGGGGTGCTGCTACAGGCTGCTAGCAGCCAAAGGCTAACGAATAAGGTAAGAATGCTGCGTGCTTGTTTCATTATTATTAGTCTCCGCGAGTGTTCTGGGTCAGAAGTTCGCATGCTTTCAGCGCGCCATTCAAGTTTTCTGGCAAGGCGTGTCTCGCAGACAATGGTGGTTCCATTGGCAAGAGACAGAACGAAGCAAGAGGGCTTGAAGGACGAGCCCCAAGGGAGCGAATGGAAAGCTCAATTACAGCGTTGCTGTTGTTGAAAAGATGCCGATACTTCCCGCGAACAGCGCTGTGTACCAGCGCTTTCCATTCGCTCTGAAAATACGCGAATGTCTGATTCAGGACACTAGACAATGCTAGGAATCAGCGAGCATACAGGGCGAGCGCCGTGGCTGTCATGTTGCCGGCGGTTATTGGGCGTCGATTTGGCGCAAATAGCAGGGGACTAGGCAGAGAGGGGGAAGGTGAAACTCAGGCCAGCAGCGTGACTGGCCTGGCGCCTAAGTCATTTAGGCGATTTTTTTGCCGGTCAGGCGCTCGTATTTGGCTTCCAGCTCTTCTTGCGTTTCCTGATTGTTGTCATCGTGCGGAATGCAGTCGACCGGACACACCAGCTGGCACTGGGGCTCATCATAGTGACCAACACATTCCGTGCATTTGGCTGGATCTATTTGGTAGATTTCTTCGCCCGCAGAAATGGCTTCATTGGGGCACTCGGGTTCGCACACATCACAGTTGATGCATTCATCGGTGATAATCAACGCCATGACATACCTCCGTCATATCATCCGCAAGCGGATGGGCACACAGGTTAACTGACGCGTTTTTGCAGGGCTTTGGCAACGCTCGGGTGAACGAAGTTGCTGACGTCGCCGTTTAAAGACGCGATCTCTCTCACCAGCGTGGATGAAATATAAGAGTACTTCTCTGCCGGAGTCAGGAACATGCTCTCAACATTCGGCGCCAACACACGGTTCATGTTGGCGAGCTGGAATTCGTATTCAAAGTCAGATACCGCACGCAGGCCGCGCAAAATGATATTGGCGTTGCGTTCACGCACGAAGTCGGCCAGCAAGTTATCAAAGCCGGTGACCTCAACATTGTGCAAGTGGCTTAATACGTCGCGGGCCAAATCGACCCGGGTATCTAAGTCCAGCATGGGCTGTTTTTTAGGGTTGGCTGCGACCGCAATAATGATGTGGTCAAACAGACGCGCGGCACGTTCCACCAGATCGGTATGTCCATTGGTGATGGGATCAAAGGTGCCTGGGTAAACGACCGTATTCATAATAAGCCCTTGTGCTGGTTGCTATCATCACGGTGGGACGGCCAGTGCTCTGGCCTGTCCCGGGCGCATAGTAAACAAAAAGGACAAACCCTGCCAAACCTAATCGGCTGGGCTTGCTATGAATCAAGCCTGCTCAATAAAGTCTGTGCCGACAAAACGGCGCTGGGCATTGCCACGTGTCAGCTGCAGATGCTGCTGCCAGCGTTGCTGTTGCTGCTGGCGTAGCTCTTCATTTGCCTGCTGTTTTAGTTTATGCAGCAGCAAGCAGCGCGCTAATTTTTTGTTGGCGTGCTGACTGCGTTCGCTCTCGACCCGCACCTGTATACCGGTAAGTTTATGTCTGGCTTGAACGGCCGAATCCGTGGTATTCACATGCTGGCCACCGGCGCCAGAAGCGCGACAGCTACGATATTCAATATCATCGTCAACGAGCCCTGGCTCGGTTTCTGTTGAACTCAGCTCGAAGCTTTCGCCACTAAAGAACCAGTTTTTACGTTTATGTTTGGGCCGGTAAGGGCTGGCACAGACCCACAACATAGGTCCTTGCCAGTGCTGGCTTAAAGCACTGGCATTGTCGCCCGTTAACTGCAGCAACACAGATTTAAAGCAGCCCGCGCGGCGGCCAGATTGCTGCTCCAACAGTTTGCAGCCAAGCTGCTGTTGCTGGGCTTCATATTGCAGTTGCTTTAACGCTAAGCCGACAGCGCGCTCACATTCTTCCGGACCGCGGCCAGCGGATAACTGTAATAACCACATCAGCAGCGCCCTCCTTGGGTTTTAAAGGTCAGCACTGGCTTGAGCTTGGCAATCAAGCGAATCAGTCCGGCTTGCTGCATATCGTCGATAACTTGCCGGCTGTCTTTATAGGCTTGCGGTGCTTCTTCGTACAGCAGGGTTTTATCCTCACAGATCACCAGGCTGCCCAAGCGGGTGCGACGCAAATCGGCTTGGCTGTACTTATGGCTTAAACGACCTTTGCAATCGGAGCGCTTCCATTTCCGCCCTGCACCGTGTGCCAAAGACCACAGCGTGGTGCTGGCATGGCTGGCGTCTGCAATGGGTTCAACCAGCCAGGAATAATCGCCACGAGAGCCTGGAATCACGACTAAGCCCTGATCCGACGGCGTCGCACCTTTGCGGTGCAGCCAGCCTGGCTGAGAGTCAGTAACCTGGCTAACCAGGTTGTGATTAACATCGAGCAGCGGCCGGCCTTCGGTTTTTATCGCCTGCAAAAAGCGCCGTGCGATCAGCTCTCGATTAAGCTCTGCCCAGCGCAAGGCGTCGTCATGTTGCTGCAGGTACGCCTGTTGTTCAGCGCTGCCATCGCTCAGGCCGGCGTGGCCAAACTGCTGTACATGCTGTTGCAAGATTTGTTGCCCTAAACCGCGCGAACCGGAATGCACCAGCAGTTGTAAGCGCTGTTTATCTAGGCCGCAGGCGTCAAAGCGAGCGCAATCAAAGATCTCATCCACTTGCTGAAACTCGGCAAAATGGTTGCCACCACCTATGGTGCCGAGGGCGGAATCAAACCCCTGCTGCTGGATGTAGCGCTGTTGCTTTTCATCATGAATAGCTTGTTTCCAGCTGGCATCGAGCGGGCTTTCAACCCTGGTTAACGCCTGTGCCCAGCTGTCGGGTTTGGCTTTGCGGGCTTTGACATCGCTTTGCCACAATGTCATGCCACAGCCAATATCGCTGCCCACCAACGCGGGGTACAGTAGGCCCTGGCTTAAGCAGGCTGCGCCGATGGGGTAGCCCTTGCCTGGATGCAGATCCGGCATGCCTGCCACCCGAAACATGCCGGGTAATCCCGCTGTGTTGTGTAATTGTTGAATGGCTTGGCCTTCGATCCAGCTATTTTTAGACGCCAGCAGGCAAACCTGTTCAGAAAGAAATTGTATGGACGTGCCCATAGCTCCAATTCTCTTTTAAATGGATAACAAAAAGTTGAATTGGCAGGCCGCAGATATTCTGAGCCCAGAGCAGCTATTGCGTATGAATTAGCTGAGGGCGAGGCCTGCATCAGAACGAATAAACAACATGGGTCATACTCCTGTGCAGTGTGTGAATGGATAAAGAGCGCGCATCATAATCAGCCGCGTTCTCCATCACAAGGCCTTTACATGGGCTTTAAACAATGTCGCCAGGGTTCGTGATTGTCAGTGCCGAAAGTGGCCAGTTTGAAGAGGTATTCAGGGTACACTGAGACTCTTACTTAGATGGGCAGATGTTATGACAGGGCTGCAACATACCTCACTTTCACTAGAGCAGTGTCGTTCTGCACGGTTAAGTCGCGATGCACGCTTTGATGGCCAGTTTTTTGTGGCGGTGAAAACGACGGGTATTTTTTGCCGGCCGATTTGTCCAGCTCGGTTACCCAAAGAAGATAATGTTGAATATTTTGCCAGTCGTGCCCAGGCCATGGATCAGGGCTATCGACCTTGTTTGCGCTGCCGACCCGACAGTGCACCGCAATCATGGGCCTGGAAGGGAATCGAAACGACCTTTATTCGTGCCAGAACCATTCTTGAACAAACGCTAGCGCAGCCGCAACCAATGACCGATGTGGCCGCCAGGCTGGGAATTTCTGAACGTTATCTACGACAGCTGTTTAGCCAATATCTGGGGATATCGCCAAAACAGTATCAGTTGTATCAACAATTACTGTTTGCTAAGCAGTTGCTGCATGACAGCGATATGAAGGTGGCTGATATCGCCTTTGCTGCTGGGTTTAATAGCCTGAGACGTTTTAATGACGCTTTTCAAAATCATTTTCGTATGCCACCTACGGCGGTACGCCGCGAACTAAGCAACAAACTGGCCGAGCAGTCGATACGACTGCCTTTTCGTGGCCAGCTGAATTGGACGCACTGTTTGCAGTTTTATCGGCTGCGCGCAGCTGATGGCGTTGAATACATTGATGACAACAGCTATAGCCGCTTTGCGTTAATCGACAATGAGCCTGTGTGGTTTAAAGTCGAAATGAATGCTGGCCAGAGTTTGGTAATGCATTATCGACTCAACAACCCAGCGTTATTGTATCGACTGCTACAATCGGTCCGAAAAATGTTTGACCTAGATGCCAATACGGATGTGATAGAGCAGCATCTGACAGGAATAAATCACCAGATGGTGAAGCACAAAGGCCTTAGAATACCGGGTGTATGGAGCCCTTGGGAGGCTGGTATCCGCGCCATTTTAGGGCAGCAAATATCGGTTACTGCTGCCATCACCCTATTAAATCAATGGCTAAAACTCGTTCGTGGTGATAATAGCGGTGCTTTTCCAACACCGGAGCAGGCGGTTAATGTTGATCTTTCTAACCTGAAAATACCTGCGGCGCGCAAGCAGACACTGCAAGCCTTTGCTCATTACTGTGCAAGCCATGAGCATCTGGATGAGCAACAGTTACTGTCGTTAAAAGGAGTCGGCCCCTGGACGGTGAATTATATAAAACTGCGCGGATGGCAGTTGCCCGACTGTTTTTTAACGGATGACTTAGTGGTTAAAAAACGCTTAGAAAAACTTGGCTCTTTAGCCCTGGGTGACGTATCACCTTGGGGCAGTTATGCCACCTTGCACCTTTGGAGTCATTAAATGCATTATTATTGTACGTTTCCATCAGCATTAGGAGAGGTTGTAGTTCAGGCCGATGACAGGGGTATTACCGGAGTATGGTTTGAACAGCACACCACCAAACCTTCTGATTTAGGCAGTTTGGAGCCTGAGCATGGTCTGTTACAGCAAGCACGTGAACAGTTGCAACAATATTTTGTCGGCCAACGGCAAACATTCGAACTGCCTTTAAATCCCGTGGGTACAGAGTTTCAGCAGCGTGTATGGAAGGCATTGCAAAAAATCCCATACGGAACACATTGCAGTTATCAGGATATTGCTGCGTCACTGGGTATGCCTAGTGCGAGTCGCGCAGTAGGCACCGCCAACGGCAAAAACCCCATCTCTATTCTGGTGCCATGCCATCGAGTCATTGGGGCTTCTGGCAAGCTCACCGGCTATGCCGGTGGCGTTGAGCGCAAACGTTGGTTGCTGCAGCTGGAAGCAACATCATCATGAGACTTATTGTTGTGCTGGCTGTTGTTTCCCACTCTGCTGCTGTCGTTGCTTTTTAAAGCGCTTATAAACAAAGAACGAAAAGCATTGCAACATGCGCAGCAAGGTAAATTTGACACAAAACCCTAAATAATGACCTTGTTTAAATTCAGGGTTGTACTGGAAGAAAAAAGCTTCTTCTTTGTTGCGTGGCTCAATGTCGAAGGAATCAACGGCTGCTACATCCTCGGTAATAAAAAACGGAGAATCCGTTTCTGTGACTGCTTCCACTTTCCAGTGATCGATCACCTTTTTCAATATGATGGCTTCGTCGCACAGTGGATCTTGATAGTCAGGAGAAGGGTATAGTTTCTGAGCAAACTTAGCAGAGGCCGCATACAGGTTTGGACTGGTGATGAATCCAACGCCGTAGGTGCTGTAACGGAAGTCAAACAAGTACTTAAGGCACAATGACAAATAGGTCGGGAAAACGATATTACCACCATGCTGTCCAGGCAAAATTCCGACGGCCCCCTGGATGGCACGTATCGGTTTTCCCTTGAAAGTAATATAAATAATCTTAACAAAACAATAAGCAATAGCGGTTCCATCGCGACTGATTAAGCAGGCAATGTTGTCGTCGTCGGCACTGTCCTTAAATACTTTGTCGATCTGTTCACCACGGATATCTGAGTGGTTGAAAATCTTTTCATCCAGAGCAATGATTTGATCGACCAGTTGATTATATTCATCAGTCTTAGCGGATGAGCGCTGTAACGTCTTTTTCTTGATAGCCTTCATGTTGGACCCATTACTTCTAACGATTCTTATTATTGTGGGAAGTCGAAGCCACCCAATGTCGTTAGAATTGTGTAGAGCTGTTAGCAACAGTTCAATCGTAGTACTGACAAATCAATTGAATTCTACGCGGATAGGACTAGCAAAAAATAAAGTTAGCTGCTATCGCCGCCATAGAACATCATCTTAGATGGCCAACAAGTACAATAGGGCACTGACGATAATCCAGCCTGCCATGGCTGTTTTTAGCCTCGCGGCACCTAGCTTGACTGCCAGCAGCGAAGCAATGGTGCCACCGATAACGGCGCCAGGTGCAGCAAACATCAGAACGTCCGTTTGCACTGACTCGGTGACCAGTACATGGTAAGGGATAGCGGCGATGACGGTGATAGCGGATATGATAACGGCAGCGGCAATCGCCATATTGGTTCGAAAGCCCATGAAAATTAGTACAACCGCTAATATCTCGCCAATACCAATGGAAAGCCAGGAAGTAATAATGCCGCCGATAAAACTGGCGATAACAACTAGCAACATTTCCAGCCTTGATAGTACCTGCCAACGTCCGTGAAGTTGATCGCCCTGACTGCGCAGTAATATGGCTGTTCCTACCATAAGTGAAAACAGCGAAAAGAAGATATGGACAGAAAATCCTGGCTGCGGCAATAGCCATTGCGCAAGCCAGAGTCCAAAAATATTAACGGGCGTTGAAATGAGCAAAATGGTCAGTAGTGGTCGCCACTGTGGCTGATAAGCAGGCGTTTCTTTGTTGCGAATGCGTAGCCAGCCTAGGCTGCCAGCCGTCATCCCAAAACATTGAATCGCTAAACTGGTCGCCAATGCTTCTGTGGTGGATAGGCCCAAGGTGACAAAGGCCGGAAAAAAAACAATACCGCCACCAGCGCCGGTGGCATTGGCAATAATGGCCGCGGTGAGTCCAATAAAAAAGAAGTGGCCATGGCTCTTCACCAACTCAGGCAACTGCTGATGACTGTTGACTTCCCAACCAATAGCAAAGGTATATACCAACAGAATAGTGGTTATAAAATAAACCAGACGATAATCCAGCAGTCGAAGCATGGTTAAAAGCTCCAGTACAGCGTTAGCCTGCCAGCAAACCGACTGGGTAGGCGGCCATATTCACTGTTGGAGTCACCCTCAAAGTATTCCAATTGCAGCCGGCTGTTAATGGCATCGGTCCAACGTTGACCAAGCTGCCATTGATGATATTGACTATTGTCGTCCAGGTTCCATTGCACGCTTTGCTGCCACTGCCAAAAACCCGGACTTCGGCTATTGCCGAACATCAAATACAGTGCATTTCTGGCTAGTTGACCATTACTTATCGCTTGGCTGGCGTTGGCAAAAAATTGAAAGCTGCTGGCAGCTTGTGGACTATTTAGCTGTTGCTGATAATGCTCAGACCAGCTATCCAACTGACGTCGCTCGTCATCAGAATAGCCATGCTGATTGAATAAATATTCGCTTCTTAGGTCCCAGTTGCCCCAGCTATGCTGAGCAGCGAGTAATATTTTCCAGTAGCCATCACGCTCACTAATGGCTTGCGGCACTTGATTTCCATCGAGTGAAGAGAGTGTTAGAAGATCACGCTGGCGTTCAAAGGCCGTTTCAAATCGAAAGGTGGTGGCATCATTAAGTAAGCGACTGATACTGACACCCCACTGACTTCCTAGGGTAGGAATATGATGCCAAATAAGAGCAACATCGGTATCACCCTCATACGCTAAACGCATGGCAGATTGGTGCTCTGCGGTAAACTCATCACTGTTTAATTCCGCGATCAGTGCAGAAGCACTCCAGGCATCATGGCGCCAGCGCAGGTTAATCATATCGTGACCTTGCTGCTGACGCAGTTGGTCTTGATCAAAACTCGGTCGGCTGCGATTAGGTTTTAACAGATCTGTAACAGGCCAATTAAAGCCCTGACTCCATTGTGGTTTGATACGGCCAATACGCAGCTGTTCAGTGCGAAAGCGGCTGTGCCACGACAGCTCACCTTCTAATAGCAAGGCACTAAGATCAAGCTTTTGCTGGTAGGCGTGCTGGTCCGATTGCAGACCGCTCTGTTCGGCCATCCAGGCGAGTCGCGCGGATGATGACAAGTTGGGGGTTATTCGCCACTGAAGGTCGTTATCCAAAGCCAGCTGGCGGTATTTATCCTCGCGCGCGAATATGCCTGGGTTGAGTTGCGTGTCAGGCCGGGTATCCCTTTGCTCATGGCTTACAATAAGACGTTGGCGGATATCCCAGTTATTCGCTAACACAGTTGAACAAAGCAACAAAGCTGGCACAACAAACGCCAGCTTGATATTAAAAGTCGAGATATTTAAGGGCATCTTTATTAAACAGCGCAGTGTCCAGTTCTTCCGTTTGGTATTGGTCAAAGGTCATTAGCGTATAGTGTTCCGGACGAATAGCATCAGTCAGTTTAATGCTAGCCAGCTTTGGCTCTCCATTCACCTCAGTGGTAGAAAGGTATTCGGCTGTTTTTAAGTGTTTACCGGAGCGTGAATAGAATTTGGCCTGCAATGGTTTGTGGTCTGGCTGTTGTGATAGCCACAGCTCGATACGGCCATAGGTTAAACCTTCTTTGCCCGCACTGAGGGTAAGCTTCCAGCTAGGTTGTATTGAGTTGTCTTGCTCGAGCGATTCGACATCATACTGACCGCTTAAGGTGGTACCCATGACATCACCATTGCTAGCCTGGCCAATTAACCGCTGTGCTGGGGTGATACGTATAACTTTGCGAGTGCCGGGTATATAGAGCCACATGTTTTTGCCATCTTTTAACATGGCCCGGCCACGCTCGCGTTCAGGGCTTAAAAAACTGACCAGAGAGCGCTGTCCTAACACTCTGACTTTCAATTGATTAGAACGTTCGCTGTCTTGTTGGTGGCTGCTATTTTCGATAACAAAGCTAAAGCCTTGATCGCCGTAACCACGGTATTGATCAAAGCGCTGTAACAATGCTTCGGCGTCTGGCGCTTGTGCAAAGGTCGATAGACTGTAAAAGACAGCAAAGAAATACAACAGGTTTCGATTAAAAAATCGCATATAAAATTCCAAAAACTATGAGAACCGTAAGGCGTTGGCGACCGATAAACGTGCCGCTTTATAGGCGGGATAAATACTTGATAAAACGGCAATGAGTAGCCCCAGGGCAAAGGTTTGCCACAATATATGCGGAATGATTAATACTCGGATTGGATAATCCTGAGTGCTGCCTGGAGGCGTGGGCATCATCCAGTTGGCCCAGGTAATCATTTCTGCACTGGCAGCACCTAAGCCAACACCACCGCAGGCGCCGACAACCCCTAGCACTGCCGCTTCTAATAATATGAGTTGCACAACTTGTGCCGGGGCTGCACCCATTGCACGTATGGTGCCGAGTTCTCGGGTGCGCTCCATAACGGCCATCATCATAGTGTTAGAAATACTGAGTGCCACGATAATGATAACGATGATGCGCACGAAGCCAAAAACACCATCAAACAACGCGACTACTTGGTGATAATAGTCTGCCAGCTGGTCCCAGGTTCTGGTTTCCAACTGCAGTTGTTGCTGCTTAAACGCTTGCTGTAAACGATCATTGACGGCCTGGGTCGTGTTGGTTTCATCCAATAACACCACCAAACGTGTCACTGAATCTGTGTACAGCAGCTCTTGTGCATGGCTGAGGTTGAGACGCACCAGTCGATCATCCAACGCTTTGGTGCCCGTGTTAATTACCCCACTAATACGTACATCAACCGCATTAATTGCGCCATCTGTGGTACTGGCCATCAGCGTTAAATAATCACCGACGTTAACGTCGAGGGATTCAAATAACCCCTGACCGATCAGTGCGCCATCGGTGTCCATAGGAAATAGATCCTCACCAGCGACAATTTTTATCGCTGACGACAGCAGAGCCTCACTATCGGCGTCAACGCCTACGCCTAAAATCGCTAGCGATTGTTTGCCATCGCTAATCAGGCCGTTAAAGTTAAGTCGTGGAGCCATAACTAGTGGCTGTGCCTGCTGTTCTACCAGTGCTTGAATCTTTTCAATGCTGCTGGCATCGAGCAGGTAGCGATCAGGCTCTGCTTTGGCAAACTGGTTATAGCCTTGGGCATAAATCTGAATGTGGCCAAGTTGCGAGCGGATCATGCTTTCACGCATGCCTTCATACATGCTTTGCACAAAGCCACCAAACACCACCAAACTGACGCAGCCAAAGGTGATGGCTGCCAAGGTTATCAGGCTGCGGCGATAATTCCGTAACACATTGAGTGCAGCTATTTTTAGCCCAAGTCCATTCATAGTGCTGCCAAAGCCTGCTGTGCTTTTACTCCCCACTGGCTATCGATCTGGCTGGCTTGTTGCCATAGATCGCGAGCAGCATTGGGTTGACCATCCCGCAGCAATGCCTGAGCAAGGTAATAGTCGATAAAGGCGGAAAAATCACTACCGTAGGTTTCACCTATTTGCTCTTTAACCAGGGTTAAGTCTTGCACGGCAAAATGAGCACGTTTAACAAAGGCTGGCATATTGGCACAGGCCAGTCCACGTTGTAGCCTGGCGCCTAGGTGAGTGGGCGCTTGCTTCACTGCACGATCCATATAGCGCGTGCCTTTGCGCATCAGCACGTTTAGCTTGGCTAAGTTGTCGGTAAATAGGCTGGACTGATAGCTATATAAGGAGCCCAGTGCAGCCATGAGTTCGGCATCGTCCGGTGCGTCTGTTAACGCCTGCTGCAATTTTTTCTGCAGGCGTTCGATGCGATCATTGTCGTCGCTTTGTTGGCTGGTGATGGTAGCCAGTTCAGCTAACCAAGCGGTGCGTTGAATAAGAGCATCGTCACTGTGTTGTGCTTGGCTGATTTGCTGTTGACGCTCTGCGATAGAAAGCGCGATTTGCGTCGGCGCAAGATATTCATCGGCATAAGAGTGAGTACTCACTACTAGCATCGTTATCAGTGATGCAAAAAACAGTGCTTTCATACGGACAGTGTCACCTTGTTTGTATGATGAGTGGGTGCTAACTGACAGTCTTCTATTAAGATGCCATCTTTTAACGTAATGACTCTTGATGCTTGGGTCATTACGTATTCATCGTGAGTGGCAATCACAAAGGTGATGTTTTGCTGTCGATTCAGTTCGCGCATTAAGGTCAAAATGGTCGCAGCGGTGGATGAGTCCAAGTTGGCCGTGGGTTCGTCTGCCAAAATCAGTGCCGGTTGGGTCACCAAAGCTCGGGCAATGGCCACACGCTGCATTTGCCCTCCTGATAAATGCACAGGGCGCTGATGAATTTGCTCTGCTAGTTGTACTTGCTCGAGAGCATGCTGCGCTTTCGCTTGGGCATCGCGTTTAGCGATCCCTTTAAGCGTTAACGGATACATAACGTTTTCCAGTGCAGTGAGCACGGGAATGAGGTTGAAGGATTGAAAAACAATGCCGATATTATCCAGCCGCAACCTGGCGCGTTGTTTTTCATTCAGACCGGCTAGGCGATGCCCTTGAATAATGACGTCGCCCTGGCTGGCATCGTCGAGAGCGCTGACTAGGTTAAGCAGGGTGCTTTTCCCGCTGCCGCTATTGCCTTTCAGTACTATAAACTCGCCACGATCAATACTCAGGTCGACGCCATTTAAAGCGCAAACCTGAGTATCGCCGAGGGGGTAGTGCTTACTGACTCGTTTGAGTTCAACCAGCATTATTCACTCTCTGCAGCCAGAGTGGCGGTAGGCAGCGTTTCGCAAACGTTGGCCAGCGTATTAGGGCATGGTCCAATCTGCTGAGCTTGGGCTAGGTAGCGAGCAGACTGCTCACTGTTTTGCGGCTGATAAGCATGAGCCAGGGCCAAATACACTAGCTGCTTAATCGCATCTGGTGTAGACGGATCTGTTGAAAATTGCTGCTTAAACCAAGCTTCATCCTCAAAGACTTTCTCTGAGTAACCACTGATTTCACCGACAAAGGCAAATGTCATCAAACGAATCAGGCGTATCTGAATATCGTCTGGATGATTCTCTGTTGCATCATTAACCGCGCTCATAGCAGAACGTAAACGTACTAACTTGTATATCCCCATGCCAGGGTCAAACATGGCACCCGCCAGTTTACCGTCATTGGAATAGTATGCTGCCTGTGCCAGGCCATTCTCCGGAGCCAGTTCCAGTGCTTCACTCAAAACATTATCGGCTTTGTCTAGCTGATTGTGGTGGCTATACAGCTGACCCAGCTCCAGCAGCACATCTATGTCATTCGGTGTTTCTTGTAGAGCCTGCTGTAAATAGGTTAGTTGCTGTTGCTGGGGTTCGGTGTAGGGCACCTTAGGAAAATCAATCGGTGCTGCACCACTGAACCAGGCAATAACGTTACCAATGATTAATGAAGAGATTATCGCAGTTAACATTTTTTTAGCCACCTGACACCTCGATGTTAAAATTCGACTGAATTCTCAATCAACTGATTGTCCATTTCACGCAGCGTTGTATGCTCGTCAAATACCAGATTTTCTGGGTTCATAACTCCTGGATATATCTGTTCACAAATTAAAATAACCTCAACAATGTTCAGTGAGTCAACGCCCAGTTCAGCAATCGGAGTGTCGGCATCAACATCGTCTTTGTTTAACATTTGAGCTACTTGTGAACATAACTCTTGCAATTTTTCTGCAACTACTTCAGTCATTTTTTTCTCCTTGGGAGATGGTTGGTTTAAAACGCAGTAGGTGATCCAGAGTCAGCATCATAATGGGTAAGCTGGATCGAGATATTTGGGGTGATTTTAGTAATGGTTTAATGAGTGCTTTGCTCATCAAGGGGGGCATAAAAAAGCCCAGTTGCTTGAGTGCATCACAGCCATAGAAATAAAGCCGTTGAAAACTCTCAATGACGTTGCTAAGCGGTTTGGCATCTCGATGGAATTGATAGATAGCTACTGGATCGATCGTTGCCTCGATACTGAGTACCTTTCCTTGCATCTGCGCCAGACTCTTCATTTGATGCTGCAAGTGTGGCCAGCCATGCTTCTGCCAGGCTAGCTGATCTAACGTTGTTTTATCAGCACCCGGCATATCCTTTGCCAACAGTTGATAGGCTTGCTTGATTTTCTGCCTTAGTATTTTCCGCTTACCTTTAAACATCGAAAACCAATCGCCAATGCAGGTATCTATGCCCAGCTGTGAAGCTTGCTCTGCATTTATCGTCAATTGGCAATGGTTGGCGTCACTGGCCTCAAGTGATAAAGCCAGTTGCGGTAGCAGTGGCGTGGAAACCGGAGCAAGAATCTGCCGTGCGCACTGCGGCAGTTGGTTAAAAACGCTACGCTCTACCTCGGTTGATGGTTGCTCGAGATTACTAACGCTGCCATCAAATAAACCTCGAGCAGGATTAGCTAGCAGCGTCAGTTCAGTTTCAGCCTGCAATGTTAACCGATTGTCACACTGCACTTGTGTAGCTGAATACTCATACCAGAGGCCTGGGTATAGACGATCTACATTTTTAATGATGGTTTGAGGTTGTAAGCCGAAACCAAAGAATGCCACTTCGTCTAAGTATTCCAGGTTGAGCTCATCATGCTGTTGCCATCTTGGCGTGCGGGTAGAGAGCTTGAGCAGACTGCTACTAGGTTGTGCAAACCAGGCTAATGGGTGTTTGTCACTTTGCCATAACCACACGCTATGTTCGCCTATGATAATCACCAGATCTTGTGAATAACGCTGCTCAACTTCTGCCTTCACGTCGAGCAAATCGCGATCTGACAATATGACGGTAATTGGCTGGTAAGCTTCCATTACGCCGCCTCCTGCTGGATAGCCCACTGGCTTAACCAGGCAGCCAACACATGCCCGGCTGGCATAATGACTGACATATGCTGGCTGCGGGCAATTACTTGACTGTCACAATCTAGATCGGGATGCAGGTACCAAGCGCGCAAGTGATGCACTAGCTCAGGTTCAATAATTTCGTCGAACTCTCCGACTAATAAACGGCAAGGAACGGTAATTTTACTGAACAACTGTGGATAGCGATTATGGCTATAGGCGCTGATCAGAGCATAGGTATAGTCATAGACGCGGCGATCATTAGGGATCTGACTCGGCCCCATGGGTGGAAAACGCATAACCACCTGATGGCGTAGCAATGGTATCCAAGCGGCGAGCCAATAGCGTACGAAATGAATTTTTGGCAAATAGCGCGCGGCTTCTTCTGACAGCGGTCGGTATTGACGTTTTTTACGCCAGTAGCGCGCCAGATACTGCATGCCTGCACCAGGGTAGTCATAGCGACAGGTTTCATCTGTTTTGGATAGCGGTGGTGCAATAGCAAAAAAGCCATCAATATCATCACAGCCATAACTGCCCACATAGCCAAGAGCGACCAGCGATCCTGCGCTGTGGCCACCAATAATTAGCTTGTCTGCACCGGCTTGCCTTAAATGTGCCAACAAGTCGGCAAGGTCGTCCTGCAATTGTTGCTGATAGTCCAAATCGCCAGGCTTGCCCTCGCTTTCACCATGGCCGCGCCAATCCGGCAAACACACCGAAATGCCTTTACTCTGGCACACCCGAGCTAAGGTGACGTATCTCAGGTTATTCATGGTGGCGCCATGCAGGCATACCAAAACAGTACCGATACCCTGTTGCTCACTTTGCCCATGAGGAAACCAGCGATAAGCCAACTTCACCTTGTCTCTGGCTTGAAAGTGCACGGTTTTCACAGAGCTACCTCAGCTTCGCTGGTGCTAGCGTGTTCAATTGCTTGGCCTGTTGCAGCATCAAATACGCGTCGTTGATCGATAACGCTGTCCATGATGCTATCGGGTTGCTCACGGGCAAAGCTGAGAAAAACCGGTACCATACTGGGCATAGCAATAAATTCATCGGTTTGCTGCCATTGTTGATTAGCAACGGTTTGAGCTTTTTTACGCATCATGTCGTCCAAATCCTGAGCATTGGTGATCAGAACTTGATCGCTATGAAAGGACTCGCGTGTGACTTCTACCTGAATACTGGTCTCTAATTGCTCAGAAACCCATTCACTAAGTTTCTGGCTGAGTTTAGGCAATAGCTCAGTGAGGTCGGTTTCATCAAATAACGGAGCATTGAGAATATCGACGAAGGTAAAACACTGCTGTACCACACGTCGGTGAGCCAAATTTGGCACATTTAATTTGGCTTGGCTGATGCGCAAAAACACTTCAGTGAATAACTTTAGGCGAACGTCGATACGCCAACCGTCGCGTCCACTTTGACCCATTTGGTATACAAAATATTTGTAGTGGTCGGCACCCGATTCAAAAAAGCCTTCCATATTGCGATCAAAGTAACGGCCTTGCTCTAACATAGTATGACGAGCACTCAGCACCTGACGCTGCAGCATCAATTCTAATGCCATATAGCCGCGGCGCAGGTAGCTTTTTCGCTGCCAATAAGCCAAGTCACGATAATTGCCAGCCATATAATCCCAGGCAATTTCGACAAAATAGGCGGCGGTATTATAGGCGGCCAAGGCATTACCTAGCTCTGCACTATCTAGTACCGGATAGGCATTAGCAATGTGGGCATACAGGCCTTGATAAAACTCGTATGCCATTTGGTTGTATTGCGGCACTTGTTCGGCCAGGCGCTGATCAGCGATGATGGTGTCGGCTTCGTTAAAATCCTGAACAATTTGTTGACTGATGGCGTCGTTCAATAAGGCAATAACATCACCACCACCACTAAATAGCGGATCAAGGAACATTGCCGCGAAGCCCGATGTCGCCCAGCGATCGGTGAACAAAAACTCATCGGCACGATAGGCCAGTTGTCCCCAAGCTTCGAAATCCACCAGCTCTGCCTCTTCCAACAGGCTATGCATTGCTTGATGCTGATGCAAAAACTCGAGGAACTGCTCGGACTTTCGTGGCCAGTCTGTGAACTTATCTTTTTCACCGACGATTCCTACACTGGTATAACCGCCACTGAGCGGAATAAACCACACCCAGTAGCCGTCGCCGGTAAAGTGCAGGGTTGATAAGAACCGACCAAATGCTTGCTGACGCCATTCGTCTGTGCCAAGGGAGTCAATATCCTGAACATTTTTAAAACGTCCCCAGGCAGCAAAGTTATGCGGCACGTTGTCTTGGCTATGGAGTTTCTTCTGTTTACGGGCTACACGATGACGCCCAGAGCAGTCGACAACCCAGCGCGCAGTCGATACATGCTGCTGTTGCTCTTTTTGGTACGCCACCGCATGTGGTTGTCCGTCTTGCCCTAGGGTCCACTCTTGCACTTTGGCACCTTGCAGAACATCAATGCCTTGCTCGCGATTCATATTGACCAGATCGCATTCCAATCGTGCACGATCAAGCTGAAAGGCTGGGTGAGGAGGAATGGCAGTAGTGCCATGCTCGCTCATTTTCTCAAGTGGCAGGTCATGTTCGGGTGAATCATAAAAGAATCGCAGACCATTTTTAGGTAAGTGCTGACGATATAAATAATTCACCAGGCCCAGGCGCTTCATAAAATAGTGGCCTGTCATTTCAACCGTGGCTTCGCCAACCTTGCTACTAAAAGTTTCTTTCGCTTCCAGTACTTGAATGGCCAGCTTCGGCTGCTCACGCTTTAATTGCCGCGCCAATGTTAAACCGGCCCAGCCACCGCCAATAATAACTACATCGAACTCTGGTTTAGCCATCATGATGCCACACCCTCTAGCAAGTCCTGCCATTGCGCGCTGGCAATATTGAGACAGGCGCTGTCGTCTTTAATCACTTGTAGCGTCGCTGCGCTACGTGGCAGTTCGTTTAAGATGAAGTAGCGAGCGCTGTCGATTTTTCCCTGATAAAAGCCTTCGCTATGACGGCGTTGCGGCTGGCTTAACGCTGAGCTTGCCACTGTGGCTGCATCTAGCAATAGCCAAGCCAAAGTAACGTCACCCATTAAATGCAATATGCGTGTGCTAAAGGTTGGAATGCGTTCCAATTGTTTGGCTTTGACCCAAGCGCCGACTTGTTGCAAGGCTTCATCCAGATGTTGGTAGGATGTCTTGAGCTGTGCAAATAGCGATTCAAACTGTGGGAAGTCGCTGGCTTTTGCTAGCAGGGAGTCAAGCTGCTGCTGATAGATTCGATACAACTTGCTTTGGTTGCCCATGCCCAGTTTGTCGCGAATCAGATCCTGGCTTTGAATATAATTGGTGCCTTCCCAAATCGATAGCACTTTAATATCACGCGCATATTGCTCGATGCCCATATGCTTCAGATAGCCCTGACCACCACAGGTTTGAATCGCCAGCTCACAAATGCGCCAAGCTTGATCAGATATATAAGCTTTGACCACAGGCGTTAACAGGTTTACCAGCCCTTGCTGCTGAGCGACTTGGTGCTCTTTTTCTGGATCGTCTTTATAGATTGCCAATAGGCTTTCTGACAGCGTCAAACGCGCGACCAGAGCACGACAACCTTCCGTTTTAGCCTTCATCTCCAGCAACATGCGTTGCACGTCAGCATGATCAATAATGTTGACGCGCTCGGCACGCGGGTTGAAACTTTCTTGAAAACGCTTTCCTTGCAGACGGCGATTGGCGTAGTCCAATGCATTCAAATAAGCAGACGATGCCATTCCCAGCGCATAAACACCGGTACTAATACGCGCTTGGTTCATCAAGGTGAGAAATTGTAACAGGCCGACATTCTCGCGATCGCCCATCAGATAGGCGCGACAGGGGCCGTTTTTACCAAAAGTTAAATGGGTATTGGCACAGCCTTTAAAGCCCATTTTTTCGGCCAGTTCGACACACTCGACGTTATTAAACTTGCCAACACTTCCGTCTTCTTCCACCCAATACTTGGGCACAATAAAACAACTTAATCCAAAGGTACCATCGCCACTCTTCTCGCCCCGGCCTAATACAAAATAAATTGTATTGTCGGTCAGATCGTGCATGCCAGCACTGATCAGATACTTTTCGCCCTGCAATAAATAGCTGCCATCCTCTTGGCGCTCTGCACGGGTTTTAACCAATGATACATCCGAGCCTGCTTGCGGTTCAGTTAATGCTAGGCATGAGGTCCACTGCGATGTGGCGAGCGGTTGTTGGAACAACTTCTTTTGTAAGTCGGAGCCATAGCGCTCCAGCAATGTCGCCGATGGCAAGCAGAAGCCACCGTAGGTCATAAAGCTTGGATGAGCCCCCATAAACATTTCCAACAGCATTTGCATTAGCATAGGTGGCAACTGGCTGCTGTTTTCACCTTCACCATTGGCCAAGTCACCCCAGTCGCGCTGAAATTGCTGCCACAGTTGAGGGTACTCCTCGGGTAATACAACTTTGCCATCAACTAACTGACAGCCTTGCTCATCAGAAGCCTGGTAAGAGGGGCCTAAGTGCTCATACGCAAATTTCCGGCCGCGCTCGAGAATGGTGCGAACATTGACTTGGTTACAGTCTTGATAGCGACTATCTGCGATCAGTTCTTGTATTTGAGGAAACTGTTCCCAAAACAAAAATTCGAATTCACGCAGATCCGTTTTATAAAAATTACGCTTCTCCATACTGAACTCCATAATGTTCGGATAAACTGCTCCATTGGCTATCACTTTGCCAATAAAACACTTGATTGTGGTGGCCGCGAAAGTGCTTTTGCGGGTAAGTCATGGCACTGCGTACCATGGGGTAAAAGGCTGCCGAGCTATGTTGCTTAACCTGTAATGCCGATTGAAATTGTCGTAACGATGTTTCCATCGTCAGTACTTCTCTATGCACTGGCCGAACAACAAACTCATCAGCACTGGCATCGGGCTGGCCTAAACGTAAGCAGCCGATTCGACCTCCACCACCGAGCGTCAGCAGCCAGACTTCATTACGCTGCTGCTGCAATAAATAGCGATGCATTTCACGTACAGGTTTAATACTAAGAAAGTGATGGCCGCAGAGCTCAAGGCTCGCCAGCCATGACTTAGAATGGTCGCCAAAACCACGGAACAGTTGTTTACCCCAGCGCGAATGAATATCAAACGACACCACAGCGGCATTGGGTGAACTGTTGAGCCGCTTGCGGACCATGTGAATAAGTCGCGGCATACCCACTAGGCTTGCCGGTTGTGACAGCAGGTCACAGTCCAAAATATGTGCTTGATCATTGGCTGTGGGCGTTTTACTCAACCAGCTTAGGGCAACACCTGTAACTGCATCCAGGCCATCCTGTTCAGGCTGGATGCCAATACCTAAACAATCCAGACAATCCTGTTGACGGTCCTTATTCAGTTCCAGCTGCAAAACCAACACGTCCTGCAAAGAGCTCTGGCTGAACTCTAGAATAGCGGCGTGCCAGCTGGTGCAGGCGCTGCCCAAAAACTCTAACTGAAAACCTTGCTGTGCTTTTTGCGCCAGCCATTGCTGCAGTATTGGATCTAGCAGTACATTAACTTCGGCAGCGGATGTTAAGTACCAACAATTGGGCAGTTCAGCTTTTTGTTGCCACTCAGACAGTTTTTTATCGAGCGCCTGCAAATGCGCCAGCGTATCCGCTTCGCTATTGTGATCATGTAGCAGTACATCGGGCGCAACGGGATCGAACCAAGAATCACGTACACAGAGTTTCATTGACTGGCCTGCTCTAGTCGAAAGGCATGTTGCAGAAAATATTCTGTCGCCTGTTGCATACAAGTGCGGGCTGCTGATTCATCCTGGTGATGCAAACGTAACCGGGTGGTATTGTCACCAGCCTCTAATGGGTAACGTGGTAAGTGGTCGTCGATAACAAGAAGTGCACCATGGTTAGGCTGCCAGCGGGATTCCTCATCCGCGACGTCCTGCACCATTAATACCCGCTCATCCAGAAACGAACGTGGCATGCGTCCGCCAGCGGGCATTTGCATGCGTAATAAAATCTGTAATTCCGGTGTGGCTTGCCACAGCAGCTGCAGTAAACCATCCAATAACCGGTAATGCTCTTCATGATTTAATAGAATGGCGACATCGCCGCTGGGCAATGCCCCCATACTGGCAAAGTCACGCTCAGTGACCAGCGGCATCACCATCGCTTGTGACATACACGGCGTATTAGGATAAGGATTGGCAACTAACGTGAGCCTGGTTTCTATCAACATGCTTTCGCCTCCAGGTTCCATTGCCAAACTGGATTAACCCAACACTGACTCTCTTCGGTCATGTGTACCTCGGTCCAGCAGTAATAACCATTTAATGCAATAGATGCTGGTAAATACACGGCTGCCTTTGGTTTCTCTGCGCACTGGTGTTCAATTAAATTCAACCAAGGGTCGGAGCCAAATACGTGGCCCCAGCGCTCATGTCGGTCTATCAGTTTGGGTTGATCGGCCAATAACTTATCAAATATCTGACGAATATTTTCTGGAAAGAACGGCAGAGATAAAGTCAGCTCAGGACGGTTCTGACTATGACGACGAATAAGGGTGGCGAACTCAGGCGTCGAGTTCCAGGTTTGTGCGCAGCTGGTGGCGAGCTGCTGGCGAGCTTGCTCAACATCGCTGCAATGCAATAACACGCTGGTTAAACCAAAGCCGCTATGCCCCCAGTTTTCATTTTCACGCCAGAAGCTCAGCCCTAATAGGTTTGCATCCAAAATACTAAACAGTACATAACCATGCTGATGGCCATCTTGGGCAAGCTTTTGCAGTGCATAGCGCAGACTGTACCCCCAAGAGGCACACTCGTAGGTGTTAAGATAACTGGTCGGAGCATAGTCCTCACCATGACTCAGATCCGCTAACGTCAGTGCACCTGACGTAAAAGGCAACTCCAGCATGGTTGAGCATAAAAAATGTCGTTGCGGTTTAGGCGAGTCTTGCCACTCGACTGCCTGCATAATTTGCTGGCTTTGATGGCTAATTAAGCTCGCTATCGATGCCGCTTGCTGCTTAAGTGGCTGAGCGGCATCGTCTGCCATAGTCTCAATTGGTGTAAAAGCCGCTGAAATAACAGTAAAACTCATAGCCGCTGACCTTTCAGCTTGCTATAGATCTCGAAAAAGCAACGATAGGAGCTGCCTTCCATCTTAGTGAAACTGAGCAGGTCCCTTTGTATGGCGATATCGCTGACTTTTCCTTGGGTTACCAAGTCGAGTAGTAATTCGTTGCTGGCAAACTTAGTAGCCAGTACTCGGTTTACGCTATGAATAGAAAAGTGCTTATCTTCTAGCTGTAGCTGGCACAATCCAATCAAGTATTCGATATGGTGTTGATCCTGACTGTCGAGTTGCAACTGTTGCTGACCATGCAGATATAACAAGTGGTGCATTAATGCCTTCACAAAGCGCGGACGCACCAGAGTCAGAAAACGATTGACGCTGCCCAGGCCGCCACCGGTGAGTAACATCTCTTGCTGAATAGCCACATCACCACTGCAATTGCCCAATTGCAGGCTGCCTGATAAATAGCTGTCGCCGACGGCGCGTTGATTTAATTGTTGGCACAACTCAGGTGGCAGCATCACTGTCATTGGAAAGGGTTTGCCTGCCTGGGCCGTGACGACCATAGCAAAACCAAGGTTATGCGCTTCAATGCCATGAACCTTGTCGACTTTTAAACGTAACTCACCATCACGCTCATACAGCTGCGTGCGCCAGTTAGCTAATGAAGGCCCACCTTTATCGGTCATTAAAAAGTGGCCAAAAATTCCGCTATCAACCCAGTCCTGAACTTGCTTAAGCTGCTGTGGTGTAGCACTAAGGCTCATCATAATGGAGCCAAACAGGCCGATCATGTTGTGGAAATGAGGGGCTAAACCATCATTTTTTATACGATTGATGGTGTCGTCTAATATCCAGGTCTGTTCAAACTGCTCCAGTGGTTGCTGAACATTGGACGCTCGAGGTGGCACCAGTGGCTGCAGTGGATCCTCAATTAACATTTGTGCTTCAGTTAAGCGTAATGCAGATCGTTCTAGCAACTGACTGAAGCTGTCAGGAAGAGGAGAAACAGCAGTTAACGGCTGGGTGATAAAGCCACCCATGATAGATGCGATACTCATGGGTTACTCCATTATGTAGGTATTGGCTTTGGGTAGATTCAAAAAGGGTGCGACGGTATAGCTAGCGTTGTAAGCGCCGCAGTGCTCAAACACCAAATAATCTCCCTCTTTGAGCCCATTAGTATCGAGCTGACCGATGACATCATCCTTGTTGCAGGAGGTGCCAACCACTAGGTAATGCTTTTCAGGCCCAGTATCCTCGGTATCTCGTGCTACATGTATTGGCGTGGTATAGCGGCGGAAGGTATTTTCAGTTTGCGCTAGTAAAAAGTTCTGCGCCATGCCGCCGTCGCAAACCGCATAATGACGCTCATCAATATGTTTCAGGTAGCGCACCTGGCTAACAAAATAGCCAGCGCTGGCCATAATGCCACGACCACTTTCATGGGCTAGGGTGATATGCTCAGGGAACTCAGACAATAATTGCCGATACTGGCCGAAATCGAAATCACTGTCTCTCCAGCTACTGTCAAAGCCGCCGCCGAGATTAAAAAACGACAACTTGTATTGCAGTAGTTGTTGCAACCGCTCAACACAGTGTAGCGACGCTTGGGCGGTTGCCAGCGCGTATTTTTCAAACTGGTAGGAGCCGGTAAATAAATGAACGCCGGCAATTTCCAATGCTAATTCGTTACAACGCTTAATCGCAGCTTGCACACCTTCCCAGTCCATGCCGAAGTGGTTGTCACGGAAGTTCAGTCTGGAATCGAACTCTTTTAGTAAGCAATGGTTCAAGCGTAGTACAAGCGGTTGTATAGGACGTTTGCCAACGAACTCAGCCAGTATCTCTACCTGGTCAGGATGATCGATAATAATTCTGGCTTTGCTGGCAATGGCTGCTCGAAAGAAGTTTTTATCAGCAGATGGGTTGTTGATGTAGCGAGGCGCTTCACCCGTTGCCAGAAGATTAAGCTCTCCTTGAGATGCCAACTCAATGCCGTCGGTAAAAATATGACCACATCTGACGATTAAGTCGAGATTGCTATTGGCTTTAAAAGAATAAATAAGCTGGGTGCCGAGAGCTGCCTTTAGATCTTCATAATTACGCTGTACGTCACTTACCGAGTAGATATAACAGGGGGTTGATAAGGCACAGCTATCCCCCTGAAGTTGCGCCTTCAGTTGTTCAAATGATGTCATTTTATATAACCTTATATATATCTTGTGCGTGCCTGAAGCCACAACATATCTGCGACATGCCGCAACATGTTAGCCGTGCTTGCGCCGTAATTAACTTACTAAAATATCTTTTTCTAATTGCTTTTTATCTATCTTGCTGTTGTCTGTTAGTGCCAGTTTTTCGACAAAACGGATATTCCTAGGTGTGTAGTCTTTATCTAGATTATCTTTGATCCAATCACTGGCGTAACGTTCCGTTTCTTCATCGCATTGTGATAGTTGAATAACTGCCACAGCAACTTCATCGCCATTTGCATCAACGCTGGCAATCACCGCAGCGAGATCAACAAAAGGACAGCTTTCTATCTGTGCTTCAATTTCTTTTGGATAAAGGCAAAAACCCGCCTGTTTAATCAGGTCTTTGCTTCTTCCTTTGAAGTAAAAGAATCCGTCTTCGTCAACGCAGAACAAATCGCCAGTAGCAAGCCAGTTATCCGCACGGTAACTGCCGGCAATCAACCGGGCTCCACCCTGAGCATTAGGATCACAGTATGCCTGCATCACCGCGGAGCCTCGCACATAAAGTTCACCCACTTCCCCGGCGTTCGCTTCGATCAAGCCCTGTTCAGTCTCGATAAATACTTTGGCATCGAGCCCTGGTATTGGCTTACCGACGGAGCCAGGTTTTTGCTGCCAAAACTCAGGTTCTAAATACAAGGCACGTTTACACTCAGTTAAGCCGTACATAGCAAACACGTTAAGCTCAGAATGGAAACGCTTCCAGCTATGAATAACACTATCAGGCAAGTGTCCACCGGTATTGGTGATGGCGCGTAAACAGGACAAATCTGGCTTTAACACCGGTAACAATCTGGCTAGTGCAGAGGCCATGGCAGGCACCAGGGGCAATAGCGTGATTCGTTCAGCAGCCAATAACTTTATAACGGCCATGGGGTTAAAGGTGGAGCCGTAGAGCAGTGTTCTGCAAGGGCGATATAGCGCAAACAGCGATTGATACAACCCATAATCAAATGACAAAGGTGACAGACAAAGAATGCGGTCATCTTTTTCTATGCGCAGATACTGACTGATGGACTGCAATGATGTCAGTACATTTTGGTGAGTCAGCATGATGCCCTTGGGCGTGCCAGTGCTACCTGATGTATAAATCAGCAGTGCCAAGTCTACCCCTGTGACTCGTGCTTCAGTTCTATAAGCAAACGTTTTCGGTAGCGACTGCCAGCTTTCTAACGGCGTTACTTGGTTATCTTCAATCAAGAATTTTGCGTTGCAGTCTTGGGCAATACTCTCAATTGAACGGCGTACCATGCCTGATTTTACCGGTACCACAGCAGCACCCAAGTGCCACAGTGCCAACATCCAGGCAACAGAATTAACGCTGTTATCAGCGGCGATGATGACCTTGTCACCATGTTGTACTGTCGTTTCAGAATTCGTCAGGACATCCATGTAGCTTTGGCATATGTCACTGCAAAGTGATCCACCTGAGGTATCTGTGATGTCTCCTGTCCACTGATTTGAGACCACCTGAGAATAAAATTCTGAAAGTGAGAACATGGTGCCTCTGTGTGTCTGTTCTTATTAGGATGTGAGGAAATTAACCGATTGGATTTAAAATATAAATAGTTTGTTGCTGGTTTGTTACAGCAATTTTTGACATTTTTTTACTGCGTCATACCAAAGCATGATTCGTCATGTGGTAAATCAAGCCAATGTCTCGCTAGTGCGCCTTTTATCTATTTACAAGTAAATCATTAAATAGGCCTCAGGTTTTATCGGCGCTGTTGGACTAGTTTGCATGGCGTATCCGTTACGTAAGACGACTGATATGGAAAGTTTTTAGCCTATTTTATATTCAAATAGGACAACTGAGGACACTGTCATTTCCTGGTGAGATAAATTGCGCCAGTTTCGGAATTTGGTTTATGTTGTTACTTTAGGTGTTGGCGTTAATAAATAACTTAACCTCAGCTGAACAAGCTGAGTTTTTACCTATCTTTAAAATCTGAGGCTCAGTTTCTCGGCAGTATGCTTACAACCGCTGTGCTTTTTTGATCAATGACAAAAGTTATTAATAGATGAGTCAAAAATAAATTCTTTCATACGTTTGAATTAAATGAAACGTTTGTATTATTTTGACAGTGTTCATTTCGGTACGACCGTGGTGTTTTCCCATACCAGCGTTTAAACGAACGAGTAAAGGTGCTTTGATCGCGATAGCCCAATAACAAGGCAATATCTAATAACGATAAACTTGGATTAAATAAGTACTGGCGTGCTAAATGCTCTCTTGTATTATCTAACAGTGTTTGCCAACTGATTTGTCGTTGTTCCAAACGACGCTGCAAGGTACGGACTGAGCAATTCAGTTCTTTAGCGATAGAGTCTATACGAGCATTTCCTTCGGGCAGTCTGCGTACTAATTGCACCTGTAGTTGCTGTTCAAACTCATCTGGTTCAGGCAGGGCTTGCAGCATGGCGCTAGCTTGCTGTTCTAGTAGTTGGCGCAATCCGGGCTCGCTATTGAGTAGCGGTTGCTGCAGCACTGCGGCATCAAATCGCAAACCGCTGTGCACCTGGCCACCAACGACTGGGCATTTAAAAAACTCCTGCATGGCTTCCATGCGTTCGGGTTGTGGCTGATGGCAAAATGAAACGGATATCAACGGCATTGCCTCGGGCTGCCCTAATTGTTGACGAATGAAATGTACCAAGGCGCACAACCCAACTTCTTCGGCCAAGGGTAAGGGCGGCTGCGGTTGCCAGAATATGCCCGCGTTATCATTTTGCACTGAGGTTTCGGCTAGCGGTTGGCCGTAAAACAACGTCTCGTAACGCTGGTAGGTTTGCATGGCTTGGCCAAGATGGTCACAGGCCATGACCAGATAGCCCAACACCCCGACATGGGCAGGAGTAACACAGCGCGCGATAGCAACCAACATGCCGGCGTCGTCTGCTGCCAATGCTTGAGCTTGCTGTAAAAGAGACTGCCAATGGCTGATGGGGACTTCATCGGTAGGGCGGTAGCGAGCAATTTGAGCTCGAATGTTAGGTGCGGCCAGCTGTTGTTGATCCAGCCAGTCACTGAGTAAGCGAATCCAGCAGCCGTTAACCCTGATGGCCATGTTCATATAAACACCTGGCATGAAATGCTAAAAGTAAGACGTGTAAAGCCAATATTGCCTCGCAGTTTTCCCTTACCCTGTGATCTCTGTCAAATGATAAAAACAATGAGGCGGATATGAATGAGATTTCTGCAGCGGCGCTGTTTATTGCTCTGGCTGGGCCTGTGTTCTTTGCTGTTATGGCGTTTGAACGTTGGTGGCTGATACGCCAAGGGCGCACTGATGCTTATGATCTGCGTGAGTCGCTGGCAAACGTCGGTACCGGTTTATTGTATAAAGTTGGTGATGCGCTGTTTTTGATTGCCATCGGCAGCGCAGTCTATTTGGCGGTGCGTGAATTGGGCTTTGGCTGGAGCTCTGGTTTGCAATGGCTGGATTTTTTACTGCTGTTCATTCTGGTCGACTTTACCTTTTACTGGGTACATCGCTTTATGCACACGGTTCGCTACGGTTGGGCTGGCCATTGGGTGCATCACAGCTCAGAGCGTTTTAATTTTTCTACGGCGTTACGCCAAACCCCCATGGTGTCGTTTAACGGTGTGATGTTGATGGCTTTGTTGCCACCTGCCGTTATTGGCTTCCCGCTGGAATATGCGGTGGTGGCACTGGAGCTTAATCTGTTTTTCCAGTTCTTTATTCATACCGAAACCATTCGCCGTATGCCTGGCTGGTTCGAATGGCTGTTTAATACCCCGTCACATCATAGGGTTCATCATGGCAGTAACCCAGGGCAGCTGGATACCAACTTTGCCGGCGTTTTTATGCTGTGGGATCGCTGCTTTGGCACCTTTGTCGATGAGCGTGATGCCGGCGACATTCGATATGGGGTCGATCATCGCCCAGCGATGACACTGAATCCTGTGCGCTTGGTCTTTGCTGAGTTTATCAGCATGCTCAGTGATGTACGTCGCTATGGCGATTTTCGCATCATCTACAAGCATCCATCTTGGGTGGAACAGCATTATGGTAAGCAGCAAACAGTGCCGGGGCAGGGCTCTATTTCGTTACCGCGCTCGCAATAAACAAATGAACCAACAAAGCAGGCTAGTACTTGTGAGGGTCTGGCCAGTCTTTTTGCTCGAGTTGATGGCTAGGGCCAGGGCAGTATCCACTCGATAACACTTCAGCTAACATGGCGACCCATTTACTGGCCGGCGGTTTTGTGCTGGCTGAGATGTCTAATATCAGGTGGTTCACTGTGTTGCAGCGCCAGCTAGAGCAACTCATCACTAGCACGCCAGAGCTAATGGAAACAGCTCTACTATGCCGCGACATGGGCATACCAAACCACTATATTGCTGGTGGCTGTGTTACCCAGCGCATCTGGAATTCCCTCAGCAAACAAGCACCTCTGACAAATATCAAAGACTTTGATCTGGTCTACTTTGACTCTCTTTCGGAACCTAGTGAGAGCTGGTATAGCCAACAAATTAATAACAGGCTGCACCATAAGGTTGCTGTTGATGTGGTCAATCAGGCTTTGGTGCATACATGGTTTGCAAAGAAATTTGGCCGCAGTATTCAGCCATACGCCAGCGTAGAAGAAGGCATAGAGTCCTGGTTGTCTGCCTTTGCCATAGGCTTTCGTTTAGAACAAAATGGCGACTTAACGATATATTCGCCCTACGGTTTGCAAGACGCCTTCAATCAACGAGTCAAGCCAAACCCCAAGGTAATGAGCCAAGAAAACTATCAAACGATGACAAAAGACTATTTGCGCCGCTGGCCTGATATTCGTGTCGAGCCTTGGTGTAGCTCTCTTACTATTGCAGTTAAAGTTTGAACCCAGCTGCGAGTTAGTTACAAAAATTCAACAACAGACAGGGACAGGTTATGCAGCTACGCACCTTGATTCTGACAGCTTCTATATCTATGACATCAATCGCCTTGATGGCATGTTCCACAACCGAGAATAATCAACAACAGGTGATGCCAATGACTGTACAGTACCCAGTTACTAAAACCGTTACTGTGATTGATCACTACTTTGGTATCGAGGTAAAAGACCCTTACCGTTGGCTAGAGGACGATCGCAGTGAAGACACTGCCGGCTGGGTCAGTGAGCAAAATAAGCTCACGTTTAGCTATCTGCAACACATACCTTACCGCCAAAAAATAAAACAACGTTTAACAGAGTTGATGGACTATGAAAAAGTCAGCAGTCCGTTTAAAGAAGGCGAGTATACCTATTTCTACAAAAATGATGGTTTGCAGAATCAGGATGTTCTCTATCGCCAGCAAGGTAACGGCGAAGCGGAAGTGTTTCTTGACCCTAATGCCTTCAGTGAAGAAGGCACTACCTCACTGGGCAGCGTCAGCTTTTCTAGAGATGGTTCGCTAGTCGCTTACAGTATTTCAGAAGGTGGCAGTGACTGGCGTAAAGTGATTGTGCTCAATGCTGACAGCAAAAAACCCATAGGTGAGACCTTAGTCGACGTTAAATTCAGCGGCATCAGCTGGCGCGGCAACGAAGGTTTCTATTACTCCAGCTACGATAAGCCAACGGGTAGCGAGCTTTCTGCCAAAACAGATCAACACAAGCTGTACTTTCATGCATTGGGCACAGCACAAAAAGACGACGAACTTATCTTTGGTGGTTCTGAAGCCGAGAAGCATCGCTATGTATCTGGCTACGTGACAGAAGACGGACGCTATCTGGTGATTGGAGCAATGGAATCCACTTCGGGCAATAAGTTGTATGTTAAAGACTTATCTAAACCAAATGCTGAGCTAATCACCTTACAAGATCACACCAATGCCGATGTTTGGGTCATCGCTTCTCAAGATGAAACCCTATTGTTAGAAACCAATCTTAATGCACCCAATACCCGGGTAGTCAAAGTGGATATTAGCAAGCCACAGGCGGAGCATTGGTTGGATGTGATTGCTGAAACCGATAATGTCCTCAGTGCATCGACTGCAGGCGGCAGCTTATTTGCCCAGTATATGGTGGACGCAACATCGCAAGTCAAACAGTTCGATATGAACGGCAAACTATTGCGCACCATCGAGCTGCCTGATATTGGTAGTGCTCATGGCTTTAGCGGTAAACAAGACGATAACGAGCTGTACTACACCTTTACCAACTACAAAATGCCGGGCACTATTTACCGGTTAGATATTCCGTCGGGTGAAAGTCAAGTTTACCGCAAGTCTAAAGCACCATTCGATTCTGACCAGTTTGAATCCAAGCAGATATTTTATACTTCCAAAGACGGCACAAAGGTGCCGATGATTTTAACTCATCAAAAAGGCATCAAGCTCGACGGTAGTGCTCCAACCATCTTGTATGGTTACGGCGGTTTTGATGTCAGCTTAACACCGAGCTTTAGTTCAGTGCGTGCCGCCTGGATGGAAATGGGCGGTATTTTTGCCGTGGCTAATCTGCGTGGCGGTGGTGAATACGGTAAGGCCTGGCACGATGCGGGTACCAAATTACAAAAGCAAAATGTGTTTGATGACTTTATCGCCGCAGCTGAGTACCTAGTTGAAAACAAATACACCTCGCCTAAAAAATTAGCCATTCAAGGTGGTTCTAATGGTGGCCTTCTGGTCGGCGCAGTAATGACTCAGCGCCCAGAGCTATTTCAAGTAGCGCTGCCGCAAGTTGGTGTACTGGATATGCTGCGTTATCACACCTTTACTGCGGGCGCGGGTTGGGCCTACGACTACGGCACAGCGGAGCAAAATAAAGAAATGTTTGAGTACCTAAAAGGTTATTCACCTGTGCACAATGTAAAAGCAGGCACTAACTACCCGGCAACTTTGATAACCACAGGCGACCATGATGATCGTGTGGTGCCTGCGCATTCTTATAAATTCGCCGCCGAGTTACAGGCAAAACAAGCCGGGCCATTGCCGACCTTGATCCGCATTGAAACCGATGCCGGCCATGGTGCGGGTACACCGACCAGCAAAATTATTGATTTGTATTCTGATATTTATAGTTTTGCGCTGTTTAATATGGGCGTGGGGGAGCTTTAAGCCTTGGCCAAGAGCCCTTAGTTGAAAGCCTTCATTGAGGTGATGGTAAGGGCAATGGCAAAGTCGTATGCCCTCCTTGAGGTTATCCCTCACGCCGGGCGGGCGAACGACTGAAAGCGTACATCGAGGCAGTTTCTGCCAGGCAAAAAGTAGCGTAGAAGCGCAGCTTACAAATAGTAAGTGAGCATGGCGAGGCGATTTTTAACGCAGAAGAAACAACGTAGATAGCTTTCAGCCTGCTTTGCCCTGCGCAGGCCGTATACCTTTGTTGCCAATGCTGTGATCTCCGCAACACCAACAGCCTGCATCCCGGCAGGATGTTGGCTGGTGCTGCCGTCCGGGCAGCCCCTGCGGGGACAGCATTGGCGACTCAGGCGGCCTGCTAAGGCGCATGTGGTTGATGGCGCGAGACCGAGAATTTCTAAGAGAGATGGTCCCTTAGGGATGACTAACCGGCTATGACAAAAGATCCAGCGGGCTGGTGGTGCCAGCAAAATGCTGACCTAGCACATGGGTATAAATTTGCGTGGTCGCTACATCGTTGTGCCCTAATAGCTCCTGCACTGTGCGAATATCGCGTCCCGAGCGTAACAGCTCAGTGGCAAAGCTATGCCGAAAAGTGTGACAGGTGATGCGCTTGGCCGACAGCCCGGCTTGTTGTACAGATCTTTTTAGTGCCTTGCTGGGTACCGAAGCATCCAAGTGATGGCGGCACACGATGTTGCTGGTCGGATGGCGACATAGTCCGATGGATGGAAACAAAAACATCCAAGCGGGTTCACGGTAGGCTGAAGGGTACTTCTTGCCCAAGGCGCCAGGCATAGAAGGGCCAATTCCTTGCATATTATCACTGGCTTGCAGTGCGATGGCTTTTTGCACATAGTCATCACATAGCGCTGTTAAACTATTGGCAAGCAAGGTGACTCTATCTTTACGGCCTTTGCCATCAAAAACCGCCAGCGCGCCTGCTTCAAAGTTCAAATCTTTAATGCGAAGCCGCAAGCATTCCGAAATACGTAACCCAGAACCGTAGAGCAGAGAGAAAATCAGCCGCACGCGCGGTTGGAAATGAGCAAGTATCTGGCCCACTTCCTTGGCCGTGAGGACGGCGGGTAGATGCTTCGGGCGGCTTGCCAGGGTAAAGCCCAATTCTCCCAATGGCTGGCCAAGAAATTTGTTATACAAGAAGGCAAGAGAATTGAGTGTGACGCGTTGTGTATTGGCGGTAACATCACGCTGATTCGCTAGGTAACTAAGAAACTGCATAACATGTGGTGCACCAAGCTCTGATGGGTGCTGCAAGCGGTGAAAGCGAATATAGAACCGAATCCAGTACAGGTAGGTATGCTCAGTGCGAACGCTGTAGTCACGAAGCCGCATATATTGGCGAATTTCTTGGATGAACTTGCTCTTGGCCATCGCGCTCACCTGAATGTAAAAATATGCTGGTTAAATATACAGTATATCTGGAGATTGGAGAGTATGTTGGCACGCTTTCTTGGCTGACTTGCCTGTATTTCCCTGGGGTGGTAGCTTAAATGCCGGAGAAATCAGCGAATTCGTCTTAGAGCGCCAGAACTTTGAGGCGTGGATAATAGGTAAGCACGTTTTTTCCGGAGGAAATGTGAGAAAAAACTGGATATCCAGCGTTAAATCAGTGAGTTGGAAGAGATACCTCGAATGGTTCTATCTGGAAAAACAGGCACGCACACTATTAAGCTGTTAGCTGAAAGAATGAGTCATGGACAAATACGAAGCTAAAGAAACATTAGGCGATTTTCTTGAAGGAATTGCAGTTGATAATGACAGTAAAGAGTTAGTTTTATCAGTTCTTCGTGGTTCTATCCCTACAAAAGATGGCTTGCAAAGATACTACATCGACCTAGATACTTTATTGCTTGATGACATTGATCTGAGTGAAGCAATCTGGAGTCTAGGAGAAAAGGAATCATACAAAGGGAGCTTATCTGAGATTGTCTTTTTCGATCAACTAGGTGACTTAGAAACTTTACGGTCAGATGTCCATTCTCACAAAGAGGGAATCGCCAGGTGGCGTCAGCTAGAATTAAAAGTGTTAGATCAACTCGTTGGTCTATCCAGCTAACAAGTCAATCAACTTCGCTCCAGCCGGTTATTGAGGGCGTTATGAAGCACAATCAAATTGAGGATGTGTCTGTATGGATAAAAAAGTACAAGGATCTTGGTTAATTCACCATACAAATAAGCTACAGAATGTAACTAATCAAGGTGAATACCAAAACACTTTTGTTGCAGGTAAGGCTGGAATTTTATTATCTGCAATATCAGAAACAAACCAAAGCATTGTTACAAATGAAAGATTGCAAGTTTTAGCGAATGCTTCAAATATCAATACGGGTTTTGAGCTTCCTAGGTTGTTAGACATACTTAAAGATCAGGAGTTAGTTGACGTAACAGCTTCTGGAGTAGGAGTTCTGGGCGTAACCACGTTATCTGCTCTTCAGCATACGGCAAATATCTTTGAATCTCTTGAACCTAAAAGTATTGAAGTGTCAGCTATCGAGCTAGCGGAAATTGCTTCCATAAAACCTATTGGCAGTAATGAAGTTTCAGAGAGAATATCAGATGAATATCAACTGGCAAACGATGAAGTAAAACAGTTATTTTATGATTCTGAAAAAATAGGTTTTATTGATGTTGAACCTATTAGTAAAAGTGAAAAAATACTTTTTAATGGAAACTTGTTCAGACGCGATTCTGCCATAAAAACAAAGGCAGTTTTAGATTCTTTGAGTGCTCAAGAACAAATAGCACTTTCGGAGTTGACTGAGACCTTAAAGAAAAATGCATGTGTATCGTATACAGATGCGGTAAGAATATTAGGTGAACCACTTTTTAGGAAAGTAAACTCGATTGGCTTTTTTGACATAAATGTTGTGAGTAATAACCAAGAAGAAGTTGGCTATTTGACATTACCTTCAGCTTTTTCCAAATACAGTAACTCTATGGTTGACGATGCTTTTGACTTGGCTAAAGCATTCGTGGCGTCCTTGACTTATGGTATGACTAAAAGCACTTACGCGCGAGGCCAAATTTCCATGATTGACCGCTTGCTGGGTGCACTAATTGATGGTAAAGAAGTTGGTCCAGTAAGTGCAATTGGACAAGATTATAAGATTCTGGAATTGAAAGGCGTTGTTTCCATACGGCATGGGACGAAAGGAGGCCGTAGTGGTCCTCTTATGAGGCTTCTCAAGAAGGAAGTAGGTGAATTGGCCCTGCAAGCTATTAGGCAGGGCGATGTTAGCGAACAGTCAATCCAGTCATTTCCCGGCGCTGCGATTACTAAATTTAGAGGTCCAGAAACTAATCGTGAAATTATCCGGCGGCAACAAATACAAAAAAGCCCATTTGAGACCAATGATATGATTAGTGCTTTAAGAACCGGAGGTGGTCTCTAGTGGTGAAGAAAATATCTAAAGGCTTTGAAATGGAAGAGCAACTTAGAAACTACTTTATTCAATCTGGTTACTTTGTTGTTCGTGGTGTTCCATTTGTTTATGAAGGATTTGATGTAACAGATATCGATCTTTGGCTTTATAGTAGAGAGTCATCCCTTACAAGAAGCATCACTATTGTTGATGTGAAAAACAAAAAGACGCCGCAAGCAATAGAAAGAATATTTTGGGCCAAAGGGTTAGCTAAAGCTGTTAAAGCAAATAAAGTAATTGTTGCTACAACGGATAAAAGGAAAGAAGTTAAGGATTTTGGTTCGGATTTAGATGTATTAGTCTTGGATGGTGCGTTTCTATCTAAACTGACTAAATCTGAGGGCTTCTTAAGGAATCGTTTTTCCGATGAAGAATTCATTGCGGAGGTTGAAAAGTACAGTCTGGGAAAACTTGATGGTGATTGGAAAGGTCAAATAGTTAAATGCAAGAGCTTGCTGGCCAATGAAATTGGTTTTGATGCGTGCAACCAATGGCTTGAGGTGTCTAGATTTTTTGCAGAACAAATTTTAACTAAGCCAAGTCAGCTAGAAGTCGCTATTAGATGCTTTTATTATTCACTATCGTTATTTTGTATTGGTGTTGACTTTATCCTAAAAGAGCTTTCATTTCTTGATCATGATGAAAGGGTTGACAAGCTTGTTGAGGGGTTTACATTTGGATCAAAAGGAAGAGAAGGTGTTACGAAAATGTTGTCTCTATCCTTGTCATTGGTTGAGCAATTTGCACCTGAAGGTAAAGCTATATCCTCGCAAGTACGCACTAAAGTAATGGCTGATTTCGATTCTTTACCAACCAATATCCTTGGCGAGTATTTTTCTAAAGCAGACGTTGGAAAGATAACTTTTTCTTCAGCAAAAGAATTGGAGAGCCTGGCAATGAGTCGACAATTTAGAACTCACTCGGAATCTTCTATTGAGTTGAGAGGTATCATTGGTTGTCTGTTGGATTGCTGGGAAATTAGTCGGAAAGCATTCAGCGAGGCTGTAAGAGCTTCATAACAAGTCAAAGCACTCGGACGCAGCAAAGCTGCGCCGGTGTTTGAGGCGTTAGCTGCCAATAAACAAATATGGTGATTTCTTGAACATTGATAATACAACTGAACTTGGCTTTATCAATTCCAAAATCGTTGCAGATGGTGAACATTTACCCACTGTCAGTCTTAAAGATGGTTCCATTGTTCAAACTGGAACCGTTGCCACCATGCTTCACAATATTGTTCTATATAACAATGGAGAGCGAGGTGCTGTCGAGAAAGAATTAGAGCTAGCTATACCAACACTTATTAAAGTTGGGCTTTTCGCTTTATTCTCTCCAGAAGAATGGTGTGCAGGTAGCAACCCTGGAAGAAAATTTGTTGGTCAATGCGCAACCACTTATTTTAAGGAGCAAAGCTATGTCAATCAAAAATAACATGTTGCGCTTAATTGCATTAAAGTAGTGATTTTTATCTTTTGTGGTAATAATCGGTAGTGTATATAACGAAGTTAGGCTGCTAACAATCACAGGCAGCGGACAAATTTCCGTTTCGCATTTTTGTGTTTGCTTCGCCATCTTGCACACAAATACTTCACTGCAATTTTCCGCTCTTGCGGGCGTTATTATTAAAATCCGACTAAGGTTCTCTAATTAATGAAAAGAATAATATCGACGATTTTACTTATTGGTTTGCTGAGCGGATGTGACTTTGAAGTACCGGGCGCGGATGAAAAGTTTGGAACACAAAACTTCGTTTCCGCAGTGTCAATGATTGAGCTTCATAAAATTAGAAACGGTGTTTATCCAAAAAGCCTGAAAGATTTAGAGTTCTTAGGGGATTGGGATGGAATATGGCTTTCAGCCGTTCGATACGAGCAGAATGGCGATGGTTACAATCTCTATTTAGAGCGTGGCTGGGCTGGCAAGCCTAGCTTAGAGTTTCCAGTCAAATTCAAACAGGGTCTTGGCATTAGGAAAAGCAACGTTACATGGTCTGCAACCAAATAAACATAACAAGCAAAGGCAGCATCGCCCTGATCTTGCCCCGATTTAATGGACACCAGCGTCTAACAGGCGAGGTGTCCAATGCCAAAATACAAACAGTCAAGGAAGACTTGACAGTATTCGAATGAGTTCAAATCTACTGCAGTCAGGTTAAGCTAGATTGAAGGGTTCGAGTCCAGGAGGTGGCTGCCACACTCGACATCCATCCCTTTATGCTGTCACGATGGCGAAAAGAATAACGTGAAGGCAGAGCTGATTCGTGAAACCGTGTTTCATTCGGCCAATGATCTCAGAAAAGCTTTGGCCTGCTACATCAATGGCTATTACAACAGAAAACGACTGCACTCGGGAATTGGCTACCATTCTACGGTAGAAAATGAGCGAATAGCAGTATGAAAACGAACGTGTCCATTTTATCGGGGCAAGATCAAAGCCTCCGTACGGGCATCTTTTATGTAGGTATAATAATTCTTCGCTGATCTACCCGATAACCATGGAATATAACATTCGAGTCCGCTATGAACCCAAGAGCTTGTGCGCTAATACTAAATAAATCTGACGAAATACTACTTATTCACCGTGTCAAGAGCGGGCGTGAGTATTGGGTTTTTCCTGGTGGCAGTATTGAGCCAGGTGAAATGGTGGAAGAGGCGGTTATTCGTGAGATTAGAGAGGAAACGAGTTTGATCGCCGATGATGTTAGCCTGGCCTTCGAACAGTCAAATGATGGTCGAAAAGAAAGCTACTTCAGGGTTGGTACCGTATCAGGTGAGGTTATGCTTGGTGACGGACCGGAAAAGCTAAAACAGTCCGACAGTAACCTGTACGAACCCCAGTGGGTTAAGTTAGCAATGTTAGAGTCTATTAACTTGCAGCCTGAATCAGCAGTAAGAAAACTACAAAGGTTGATCGAACAGGGAGAGCTACGGATGTTACAGGCCTAAATGCACACCAGCATCAAGCAGGCGAGTTTACCCTATGTCTACATACAATCTGACAATAGAGGAATGGCGCTATATTGGATCAGTATTTTTCTGCTGAGCGCTGGGTTTGATAATAGATAAATGATCAGCAAGGATTGTTCACAACGAACCCCTTGGAATAATCCTGATTTATCTCGGCTGTAGATCAGACTTTATGTTTGGCGGCCATATTTAATTCGATTCACTAAATTTAACTTGCAAGAAATCAATACACTGCAGTACTCGTGCAGGCACAAAGTGACGAGCCGGATACATCGCATACAATGTTAGTTGCGGCTTCTTGGCTTGCGGTAATACCTGTATCAATTTTCCGGTTTTCAGCTCCTCTCGACACAAGAAGTCGGGCACCATACCCAAACCATGGCCAGCACGTATGGCTGCTAGCATAAATAACACGCTATTGGCTCGTAGCGTGCCATTAATCACGACGCCATCATCAATGGGCCAGGTGTTTTTGCTGCGAAAATAGCTGTATTCAAAGCAATTATGCTGGCGTAAGTCACTGGGTTTTATAATGGCTGGATGATGATCAAAATAATCAGCTGCGGCGCAAATATGGTAGCTAAAGCGGGTTAAAGGCCGGCCAACGTAACTAGAATCCAGCGCTTGGCTGCTGGCGCGTAGGCCCAAATCAAAGCCTTGTTCTACTAGATCGATATCGCCATCACTTAGGTGAACGTCTAGCTCAATTTCTGGGTAGTGCTGCATAAACTCGGCGAACATGGGCCCTAGGTCGGTAATGCCTAGCGCCATGGGCACATTAATTTTTAACCGACCTTTAGGCGTTTGCTGGAGCTGCTGAGCAAAGTTATCCGCCTCGCTGAGTTGGTTCAGTATTTGTCGTGCTCTAGGCAAGTAGCCTTCGCCGGCTTGGGTCAGGCGCAAGTTGCGGGTTGTGCGGTGTAACAAGCGCACCCCAAGCGTTTGTTCCAGGCGGCTAATTTCCTTACTGATCATGGATTTGGACGTGTGCGCATGCTCTGCCACTAGGGTAAAGCTGCCCAAGTCCGCCAGCCGTACAAACCACTCGATGGCGCGTAACTTATCCATTGTTGTTTCCTATTTGAGAACAATAGGTTCGCATTGTAGCTATATATGGCAGCAGAGCAGAAGCCTAACCTGTGTTTGGGCCTGACGATCAAGGCCGATCACAATCAACAGGAGAACGCTATGTATACCCTTTATTACCTGCCCGATGCATGCTCTTTGGCCACTCAAGTGGTGTTGCGCGAGTTGAAACAGCCTCTCACGCTGATTAACAAGCAGCAGGTCGATAATTTTAGTGAGATTAATCCAGCGGGCGTTGTGCCCGTGTTGTTAGACGGTGAGCAAGTCTTGCTGGAGGGCGCAGCGGTCATGCTGCATATTCTTAATAAGCACCCTAACGCATTGATGCCAAGCACAGCTGAGGGGCAGCAGCAGGCGCTGCAAGACATTATGTTTGCCAATGCCAGCATGCACCCGGCGTATGGTCGTTTGTTCTTTCTTGCCGGCACCGATGTGGATGCCTCGGTACGGCAGGGGCTAATGGAAAAAGCCGCAGAGGAGGTATCGCGTTTGTGGGCAGTGGTCGAGCAACGCTTGCAGCAGCAGCGTTTTTTAGGCGGTGAGCAGTTGTCTGCGGCAGATATTATGCTCGCGGTGTATTCGCGTTGGAGTGCGGCGTTTCCCGTCGATATCGTGATTGGGCCGAACACCCAAGCCATGTTACAACACGTCATTGAGCGCCCGACCTTCCAACAAGCGTTGCGAGCAGAGCAAGCGCAGCAGGCTGCCTAATGAACGCACTAACAGACCAGCAGCAAGTCAGGCAGTTAGTGAGCGATTACTGTGATGGCTTGCACCACGGCGATGTGGCGTTGTTGCGGCGCATCTTCCATCCGGATGCGGTATTAAAAGCCCCAAACCTGCGCCGAAACTTAAATGATTGGCTAGTGCTGGTGGCTCAGCGCCCGGTTCCCAGTGAGTTAGGGCATGACTACCGCTACCAGTTGGAGTGGCTTGAGGTGCTGAATGAGCAGGCCATGGCCAAAGTTTATTGCCCATTGCTAGGACGAGACTACACGGATTTTCTTGGCTGTTTAAAAGAAAATGGCGAATGGAAAATCGTTAATAAAATGTATGCAGATAATTAAAATGGGATAAGGCGATGCCATATATCAACATTCAAATCACCGACGAAGGTGTTACCAAAGAGCAAAAACAAGCCCTGATTCAAGGGGCTACCCAACTTATGGTCGATGTTTTGGATAAAAATCCAGCCACCACCTTTGTGATCATCAACGAGATCAACACTGATAACTGGGGTATTGGTTTTGATCAGGTGACAGAGCTACGCAAGATATCAAGTGAACATTAAACCCCGTTAACTCTTTGTTCATGAATGGGATAATTCCCTTATCCTTAAGAGTGGTACGAATACTTTAATCGTTTGATGGTGAGGCGTGCGTTCGGTTAATGAATAAATATATTTTCAGGTTGTAGGTGAAATTTCGGCGTAAATTAAATTTTACGCCGCTTTCTTTATATCAGTTACAGTAATCAATATTGGGTTATTTGCATAACATCAACCGATCAAACCCGATGGCAAAGCCAACCCCCTGTGTATAAGCACCTCCACCAACTAACTGCCTTTGCGCCCCCAGTTGAGGAGCGCTGATCTCAAATCCCTCTGTTGTGTAGTAGGCAAGCCCTCTATTTACCGATGTGTCCAGCAGGTAATCCTTGGTTTTAATTGAAACCATCTTTTCCGCCAGCTTGACCAGGTAATTCTTTGCATCTGCTGATGGGTTTAGAATTTCCATTCCAAACTGAAAAAACTCACGATACCTGCCTTCTTGAGGCCTTTCGTAGCGCCAGCATCGTTCAAAATACCAAAGTTTTACATTGGAGCAATTTTTGTGGTACTTGTCTGCGATTAGCTGTACGGTTGCCGTTCCTTCTGGTCTAAGGCACAGCTCTCGGCCTTTTTTGTCGGGAAAAGCATACATCTGATTCAGGATTTCTGTGCTGGCCTTATCTGTGTAGACCTTGGATGGTTCAATACTTGGTAGGACTATTTCGTTGAAGTCTTCGCTTTCTGCGATAGCAATCAGCTGATTTAAAACTTCTCGTCTGTCTTTGGCTTGTTGCCCTGAGATGATTCGCACACCTCGGCATTTGTTCTCTATTTTGAGTTCCATAACACACCTTTTTTAACGCATAAAAAAGCCCTCTGAGTGGTGACTGAGAGGGCTTTCTTAGCGATCAGGCTTTGTCATCATCTCTAAGCAATAGCTCCCCTCAGCCGACTATGAGTAGACTGATGCAGATGGTGAGCTGAGATAAAGGAAAAAATATTCATGAGCAGAGAGTAACCATACAGGAATGTAACGTCAACCATGACTAGGGCATAAATTGTTGTCGTGCAGTATTATACCCGCAGCCATTTATGCATAATATAACAGTCAACTAAGCCCAGTTGGCCATGTTGGTAGGCCTTGGGAATGGTGCCTATGATATTGAAACCTAGTTTCTGCCATAGTTTTACCGCAACCTCATTAGTAGCCACCACGCTATTAAACTGCATGGCATCAAAACCAAGCTCTAAAGCCATTTGCTGAGAGTGCTCGCACATCTGTCGGGCAATGCCTTTGCCCCGCGCTTCACTTGATACCATGTAACCACAGTTACATATATGGCTGCTTGGTCCCATGGCATTGGGCTTGATGTAATAAGTGCCAAGAACCTTGTCGTCTTCAACATATACGTACGTCTTTAATGGTGACTCACACCAAAGGGTAAATGCTTGATCGAGCGTCAACTCTGGATCAAAGGCGTAGGTCTCTTGAGCCTTAACGATGGCGGAAAAGGTTGGCCAGAATTGCTCAAAATCTGCCTGGGTAATTTCTCTGATCATGGCCTATCTCAACTTATTTGGATTGGGTGCTTTGTTTTGCAAACAGTGTTGATACGAGTGGCGAAAATATACGATATCGCCAGTTATCATGGATGGCTTACGCTACCATAACCGGCTTGATTTAACTATTGTGAGCGATTTATAAACCAGTATGTCTGCATGTGAACTAACACTGGCTCTCTTTATACCTTAGCTATGATCGTTAGCGTTGCCATCTTGATAGGCCATTAAATGGCATAACGAGCTCTGATTCGACTGCCAGTTTTCCTGACCGTTCATCGAGAACTGCGGCAAAGTCGGGGCATTGTTTTGGCTACATCCCTGTAGCAGGCCTGCAATTAATATAGAGCTTAGTGCTAGCTGGTTCACGCGGGTTTTAGCTTCTGTGCCAGCTTTGTCGCCTGGCGTGCCACTAAGCCATAAATCGATAGCTGTGGGTTGGCGCCAATACTGGTGGGAAATACCGAGCCATCAAACACATAGAGATTATCGAGGTAATGGTATTTACCATTACTGTCGACGACACATTGGGATAAATCTTCTCCCATGGCCAAGCCACCCATCACGTGTGCGCTGCCAGCGGTAAAGGCATTGCTGCGAAACTCTAGCTGTTGAATATTTTGCTGAGCTTGTTTCCAGCTGGTTGACCAAGTCGAGTCGAGATGGGAAGCACGCACAGCCTTGGCGCCAGCAGCAAACTCAATTTCTGCCATGGTCAAAAAGGCGCGTTTAAAACCATCCCATAAATAGTCGTTAATCTGATAATCCAAAATGGGGGAGCCGTCACTGGCCAGCTCAACGCTGCCACCCTGGCTATGGGAATGAAAGCCATCACGCAATAAGGCAATCATAGAGTGGGTATTGGGCAGCTGGGCCATATCGTTAAAGTGATGGCCGCCATGGCCCAACAATAGTACCGAGGCCAAACCTGGTTGCAGCGGTGGAACTTCCAGTTTAAAGCCTACTGGACCATCGACGTTTTGCCATTGAAAGTGGTCAGAATATATCGATTGTGGTGCACCATAATAAGGGTCAACGGTGTGATCAAAGCGGGCAAAATTAAAGGCGACTGGATGCAAAAAGGTACGTTTGCCGACACGATTTTCGGGGTCGGGTGCATCAGAGCGTTTTAGCAGAGCAGGGCCATTAATACCGCCGCAAGCCATAACAATATGGGGTGCTTTCACGATAAGGCGTTTGCCCGATGGCTGATAGCTGGCATCGAGGGCAGTGACATCAACCCCTACGACCTTGTTGCCTTCAATGATCAAACGCTCAGCGCGGGCGCTGTAGATCAGTTGTGATTGCTGCTCTAACGCTGCGGGAATGCTGGTCACCAGCATGGACTGCTTGGCATTGGTTGGGCAGCCGGTGCCGCAATAGCCTAAGTTCCAGCAGCCTGCTACGTTGCGTGGAATAACCTTCCAGTCATAACCTAGTTTTGTACAGCCGCGGCTTAATACGGCGTTATTTTCATTGGCCGGCACTTGCCAATCGCTAATGTTTAAACGCTGTTCCATACGTTCAAACCAAGGTGCCAACTGTTCCTGGCTTAACCCCTGAACATTAAATTCACGTGCCCAAAAATCCAATGTCTGCTTTGGCGTTCGAAAACTGGATGTCCAGTTGATAACGGTGGTGCCACCAACACAGCGCCCCTGCAATATCGACATGGCACCGTCTTTACTCATACGGCCCGCGCTTTCCTGATACAGGTCATGATAGGCTTGGCGCTCATCCATATTAAAATCGTTGCTGGATTTTAGTGGCCCTTCTTCCAGCATCAGCACTTTAAGGCCAGCTGACGATAAAATCTCTGCACTGGTACCACCGCCAGCTCCGGTGCCAATAATCACCACGTCGGCTTCTAATACGCTGTCGTGGTTAAACTCTGTGGCCTCGTTGACTTGCCAGCCGTTGGCGATGCCATTGACCATAGGGTCTGAAATACCGGCGACCATTGGAATATCGGGTTTGCGCTCTGTGGTTTTCATAACTGCTCAGCTAGGTCTATGTGTTGGATCAGGCGGGTATTTTTTGTGGCGGCCCTGGGTAGCCACTGGCAATATAGTTTTCAGGCATGGCGTACCAGCACATGCTTTGCAGCTTGCATAACGATGCGTAGCCCATGCGTTTTAATTGCAGGTTACTGTCGCGCCAGTTGAGTAAAAACTCTTCAACCTGCTCGGGCGTGGCCTCACGCCAATTGGCAAAGGGTGCTCCCATGGCCACACGTAAAGGGGCCGAGGACATCACCAGTAGCAGCTGTTTTAGCTGGCTTTGGGCATGTTGTTGCAGTGTGCCAATTAAACGATCAAGGGCAGCCACCTGCCGCGCTCTGGCCTGCTCAAGGGTTAACTGGCCGGGATAACTATCGGCCATAATGACCGGAGTCAGGGCGGCCAGAAAGTCGGCATCGTCGGCGCTTAAAAAATTAAGCCCGTCAGCGGGTTGGCTGCTGCAGCCAGATATCAGCGCCAGCGATGAACCGAGTGTTAACGTCGCTGCAGCCCCGGCACTGAGCTGCATAAAACCGCGGCGAGTGGTATTGCGCATGCAGACTCCTTAGCGAATAAACAGCTTTTGAATGAGCTGTTGTAAAGTACCGCCATAGGGTGGGTAAATAAATTGGCCGCTGTTAAATTTGCCTTTTTTATGCACCGCTTTTGCTTTGGATAAGCTCAAAAAGCCTTCTTTGCCATGATAGTGGCCCATACCAGAAGGCCCTACGCCACCAAAGGGCATATCGTCTTGGGCGATATGCATCAAGGTATCGTTAATGGTCACACCACCGGCGTGGGTCTTCTCCAGCACCTTTTGCTGAAGGGTTTTATCGTAACTGAATAGATACAAGGCCAAGGGGCGATCACGATCGTTAATGTAATCGATGGCCTGATCCAGCTGCTGATAGGGCACAATCGGCAATATAGGGCCAAACAGCTCTTGCTGCATAATGGTCATGTCGTTGCTGGTGTGCTGCACGATATGTAATGGCATTTTGCGTGTGCCAGCAAAATCTTCATTAGCAGGATTCACCTGGGTGATCTTGGCGCCTTGCTGCTCTGCCTCAGCCAGCCAGCGATGCAAGCGTTCAAATTGGCGCTCATTGATGATGGCGGTGTAATCGCTGTTATCACGCAGGGTTGGGTACATGCGGGCAAAGGTGGCCTGATAGCAGTCGATAAATTCTTGCTGACGGCTTTCTTCCAATAAAATGTAGTCCGGTGCAATGCAGGTTTGGCCAGCATTTAATGACTTACCAAAGCAAATACGCTCAACGGCATCTTGCATATTGGCCGCTGGTGCAATCAAGGCAGGAGATTTGCCCCCTAGCTCTAAGGTGACTGGGGTTAAATTTTTCGCCGCAGCACTCATCACAATACGACCGACGGCGGTGGAGCCGGTAAAAATCAAATGATCCCAGGGCTGCTCGGCAAACGCACTGGAAACATCCACTTCGCCTTCAATAACAGCGACCAGATCTTCGGCAAATATCTCGGCCAGCATTGTTTTTAAGGCCTGATTGGTGGCCGGGGTGAATTCCGACATTTTAATCATGGCACGATTGCCAGCAGCCAACGCCGTCATCAGTGGCAATAAGGCCAGCTGAATGGGGTAATTCCACGGCACCATAATGCCGACCACCCCCAATGGCTGGTACATCACCTGGTTGCTAGAGGGCATAAACAGCAGGCTGACATGACGCCGTGATGGCTTCATCCAGCGGCGCAAACGTTTGCTGGTGTAGTTAATGCCTTCCACTGTGGTCATGATTTCAGCGATGCGAGTTTCATCGACGGAGCGGCAGGAAAAGTCCTGGTTCACGGCGGCGGCCAAGGCATCTTGGTGTTTTAGCAGCGCCTGTTTCAGCTTGCTTAAGTTGGCTTGTCGTTCGGCCAGGGATGGCATCGGCTGTTGACGATAGGCTTGGCGCTGCTGTTGTAATAACGTCTGCAGGCGTTGTAGCTCAACATTGTCGCGACGCAGGTCGCTCACGGTGGCATCCATAAGCTGTGCTCCTTGGCGGTGTGTGGTCAGGTTGGCAAAGACCAGGCTGCAGGCTTGATGTGCTGGCAGTCGCTGTTTAGTCTGTGGCCTAGTTATTATGCTGGTATGACATTATTAGAGTGTTTACTCTAAAGCGTCAAGGCAGAGCCGAACAGGGCTTTTGCGGCCATCCGTCGTTATTCTCGGCGGGCTGGCAGTGGGCTTGGGGTCCAGGCATCGATCAAGAAGAGTTTTATGAGCACCAAACAACGCATACTCGACGCCAGCTTGGCGCTGTTTAATCAACATGGTGAGCGCAATGTCAGCACCAATCATATTGCCTCGCATTTGGACATATCGCCGGGCAACTTGTATTACCACTTCAACAATAAACAGCAGATCATTTTTCAGCTGGCGATGAATTATCAGCAGCGTGTGTTGGATGTGTTGCAGCTACCGGCCGATCGGGTGCTGACCGTGAGCGATAAAATCAGCTACCTGCAGGGGATTTTAACGGGTCTGTGGGAGTATCGTTTTATCCACCGTGATATGGAGCATCTGATGGATGCTGACTCTGAGTTAAAGGCCCAGTATCAGGATTTTTTTCGCCATTGTTTACAGCAAGTGGTGCAAGTGTATCGTGGCCTGCGTAGCGCTGGCATTATTGCCATTGATGATGATGGTATCGACAGCTTGGCGCTCAACACCTGGATTGTAATGACGTCCTGGATTTCATTTTTGCGCACTCACTTATTGCATGAAGAACAAAGCGTCGACTTGCAACAGTTACAGGGCGGCGTATACCAGGTGTTTGCATTAGAGCGCCCTTATCTAACCGAGGCCTATCGAGATGAAGTGGTGGCATTGCAGCAGGCCTTTTCGCCTCGGCCAAGCTGGCTCGATCATTTGGCTTAGCCTGACATTAGCAGCATGTAGCTCTGGCCCAAAAGCGGCATTGGAAGATTATGCTGAGCGGGTCGCAAGGGTGGTGGAGCAGCCGCTGGCGCCAGCAAAGGCGGTAACTTTGCCAGCGTTATCACTGCGGCAAATCACCTTGCCATTACAGCAGAGCGATATCGGATTGCTGGAGTTTTTGCGGCTGAATGTGTGCCCGCTGGGCATGACCATAGGGCAAAAAAACTCGACCCTGGGTAAGGTGGCGCCGCCCAGTCAGCGCTTACATATGGAGCGCGATTTTTTATTACTGGCCCCCGCCTGTATTGAGCAATTACGCACTGCAAGGCCAGAGTTAAGCCAAACGCTGCAGCAGGCGTTGCAGCTAAAACAACAGCAGCGTATGCAGCAATGGTGGAACGCTTGGCTAACGGCCAAAGAATGGCAGCAATTTATCAGCACAGCGGCGCGACCATTAGAGATGGGTGGCGATGAGCCTGCCCATATATCGCGCTCGTTACAGGCACTAGACTACGCCATTGCCCAGGGCCAGCGCTGGCAGCAGCAAGATTATCACTACCGCAGCAGTGAGATGGAATTTCACCAGCAGCAATTAATGTTAGGAGAAAGCCTGGGAAAATGGCTCCATGCCCAAGCGCTGCAAACCGATGTATTAAATCGTGTGGCGCAAGTATTAGAGCAGCGTTTTGCACAAAAACCTTTGTGTATTACCGGCCAGAAAACGGATAAAGCCAACATTCTTTTTACCGTCTTTCAAAAGTTTTATCTGGCGCAGGTTCAGCCCTATATGAGTCGCAGTGATCAACTGGGCCAGCAGTTACTGCAGAATTTAAATACCCTGCAGCAATTGCTGCAACAGCAAGGCATTGAGGCCCCCAATACTTATCGCGACTGGCTGGCTGAGCTAGAGCGCCGGCAACAGGCCTTTACTCTGGCTAGCCAGCGCCATGTTCGTGCTTGGCGCAATACCTTAAGTGAATGTGGTTTTTTGCCCGGCTAGGTTCTCTAGGGCCTGTTCACACTATTCCGATCACGCTGTTATGAGCTGAAAACCCTTCAATTAAGGCGCGAAGATAGCGTTAGCAGGCCCTAGTTAAAACGCAATCGGGCACTGAGGTGCAGATAGGCGCTGTTGTCTAATTCCAGTGTTTCGCGTATGCCTTGCTCATTATCGAATTCTAACTCTTGTGCAAACTGACGGCCGGCTTCCAGGTTTAACCAAACTGGCCCTGCCACATGCCACTCTCCACCCAGCCCTAAGCGATAGCCTTGCTGAGTGTAATCAAAACTGTTGTCGCTGCCGTTTTGATAGACATGCCAGTTACCGCCGTTAGGGGTCAGTTTCATATAATAATGCTGGCTGCCGCTGGGGGCATAACTGATGCGGCTAAAGGGAAAACCAATAATGGCTTGAAACGACTGACCCATATCCCACTGCACATTAGCCAGTGGCACAAAGCGACCTTCACCGAAGGCATGGGTGTAAACGATACCGAGGTTATAGCCAAACCCTTGCTCACTGTGACTGTACTGAACCACGCCATTGACGGCCCAATCATCGTTGCCAACGTATTCCAGCGAAGACTTTAACCCAGGCGAAATATTAACCGTATAGCGGCTGCTGTCGCTGAGTTTGCGCACATAGCTAATGGGGGCTGAGACATCATAAAGGCGCTGTTTGCCACTGGCTTGATCATCGACCGTGGTGCGAAATTCGCGCTCGAACAGATTAAATTGAAATACCCACAGTCCTTGCTCGATACTACCGTGGCTGCCAATCGGGAACTTTAAACGCGTGTCGACCTGGGTGATGTCGGCATCGGCGTTAATGTCTTGCACCGCAGCGGGCTCAAAGTAGGTCGCCGATAGCTCACCCACGGGCATGGAAGGTACTTGGTTTGCTTGCCCAGCCAACGGAATTGTTAACAACAAGCTAGATAGGAAAATACGCGTCATGAGGGTATCCATTCATCAATATCGGCCAAGGGTTGGCGCTGCTGGCTTGTGGCACAGTATGGCAGCGGCAGGGCCAAAACATAAGCTCAGTGTTCGCCTGCTTCATACCACTTTGTTATCTGTGCTGTGTTTGGTCAGCAACCCAAGCTGGGCTTTTAGTGCTTATGGTCATGCCTTGATTTGCAAAACCGCACAGCAGTCGTTGCCGACACCGGTCGCCCAGCAGCTCGATTCACTGGCGCAACAAGCGGGCGAGAAGAACTTTGCTGAGTTGTGTACCTGGCCCGATCGAGTTCGGGGAGATGACCAGTATGAGCATACAAAAACTTGGCATTACATCAACGTTAGCCGCACAGCAGAGCAGGTAACGAATAAGGACTGTGGTGGCAAAGGATGCGTGACTGAAGCGCTAAAACAGCAATGGCGCGTCTTGCAGCAGACCCCTAATAACTGGCAAGCACTGGCCTTTGTTGGCCATTTGCTGGGCGATATCCATCAACCGATGCATGTCAGTTACAGCGATGACCGAGGTGGCAATCGTCTGCGTCTGTATTTTGCTGGCGAGCGCAGCAATCTGCACCAGTATTGGGATGGCGGTTTGCTGCAGCGTAAGCCGCAGCGGCTTAAGTCGGTGGCGCTCACTGTAAACAATGCCTCTGCTAACACAGTGCTGCCGGTATACCAGTGGGCTACAGAGTCATTGCAACTCACCAGACGCATTTATCGTCAGCCGCATAAGTCCATCGATGCTGGCAGTGAATTGCATCAACAGCATGTTGCTCTGTGGAATAGTCAGGCCAGTTTAGCCGCTCAGCGCCTGGCTGAAGTATTAAACACTCTGTATCGAGAGAAATAATGATTAAAGCGGTGTTTTTTGATTTGGATAATACCCTGGTTGATCGCAGCGCCAGTATTGAGCGCTTTGCCGAAGCCTTTGTTAGTTGTTATCAGTCGCGGTTACAACAGGGTAGTGTCGATGATATTGCTAGCATTATTAAACAGGTTGATAACGGTGGTTATTTACCGGCGGGTTCACCCTACAAAAAGGTGTATGAAGCAATAGGCGGTGAACTGGTTAAACAGCTGGATTGGCTTGATTCTCCCAGCGCTGATGAGCTCACCGCCTTCTGGCGGCGCGGGTTTCCGAAAAATACCGTAGAAATGCAAGGCGCCCAGTACCTACTGCAACAATTACATCACGATGGCTTTTACCTCGGTATTATCTCTAATGGCGCCCACGACTCCAGGCTGGCGACGTTAAACAATACCTCGTTTAAGTCCTTGATTCGGGAATTGGTCAGTTCTGGTGGTTTTGGCTGCGCCAAACCTGATGCCCGTATCTTCTTAGCGGCTATTGCAGCTTCTGGTTTTCAGCCATCGCAGTGTATGTATGTGGGCGATCATCCGGTGAATGATATTCAAGGTGCGCTGGCAGCGGGCATGCGGGCCACCTGGCTGCAGGGTTACCATCCAGCGAGCGAGAGTGCAACTGAGGTCAATACCATTAAACACCTTTCTGAGCTGGTCGGCCTTCTGTGAGAGGCATTGTGAGTCAATTGAAGATTTACTTGGATGAGTATCACGGGTTTTGGACGATATAAAAATGGAATAGATATTGATTAATTTTCTATCGAATAAGTTTTGTCTGTTATGGGTGGCGATAATTTTTTTGACGGCCAGTTTGGCGGGGCTTTGGCAACTATCTAAAGCAAAAGACTTTCAGCTCTGGGGAGAGATCCTATCCCATGTTGAGACTCAACAGCGCTTGGTCGCTTTAACATTTGATGACGGACCATGGTCGGAGCAGTACACAGATCAAGTGCTTGCCGTTCTCGACAATTATCAGGTAAAGGCAACTTTTTTCTTAAATGGCAGAGGCATTGAAGAGAACCCTAGCGCTGCAGCTAAGATAGTGATGCAAGAGCACGAAATAGGCAATCATGGTTATTCTCACCAGCGCCTAGTTTTACGAGATTGGAACACCATTAAATATGAAGTTGATCATACCCAAACACTGATTCGTAACTTAGGCTACCAAGGCCCCATTCACTTTCGACCACCTTTTGGTAAAAAGCTACTGTTATTGCCCTGGTATCTGTCGCAGCAGCGGATGCTTACCGTAACTTGGAGTGTGGAACCCGAAGCGCTTTCTGACGTGAAGCTATCCACTGAAGCAATGATTACTAAGTTGAATCAACAGGTAGCGTCTGGATCAATTATTTTATTGCATGTGCTAGGTTCTAAAAATGAACTATCTCGACAGGCCTTGCCGGCAATAATTGAAGACTTACACACACAAGGTTACCGTTTGGTGACCGTATCAGAGTTGCTGCAGGCAGCACTAGTTGATGGAAGAGCTGATCTGCCGGAGGATCGGTTGTAATCACATAAAAAGCGCAAACATTGTCAGTTGGCCTTTCTTACTATGGCATCAAGGTTTGACAGTCAAGCCGACACTCAGGAGCAAGTTATGAAAGCCAGTACCGGGGAGCATTACCGCAAACGCCTAACCCGCGTGGTGGACTATATCTACCAACACATTGACCAGGATTTAGACGTCAATACGTTGGCCGATGTGGCGGCTTTGTCACCGTACCACTTTCATCGTATCTATCGTCAGATTGCAGGGGAACCTGTCAACGTCACGGTACGTCGCTTGCGCCTGCATCATGCGGCCGGGTTACTCATTCAGAGTGACTGGCCAATATCGCGCATTGCCAGCAAAACGGCCTACTCCAGTAGTGAAGCATTTGGCCGGGCTTTTCGTGCCCAGTTTGGAGAAACGCCTGCGGACTATCGTCGTAGTCGCCAGCAGCAGCCAGTCAAACTAGAGCCGTTTATCGCCATGTTGGCACCTCAACCGGAGATGCCCTCTATGTATACCGTCGAAATTACTGAAAACCCAGCAGCTGAACTGTTAGCCGTCTCTCACCAAGGCTCTTATCTCAATATTGGTCAGGCCTTTGAAAAGCTGTATATCTTTGCCGCCACCAAACAACTGTTGGGGCCAACCACACGTAGTGTGGGTATTTATTACCAGGACCCTGATAGTGTGCCTGAAAGCGAATTGCGCTCTCATGCTTGCATCAGCAGTGACGATGCACAAAGCCATGCCGCCGATGGCATCGATGTGCTGTCACTGCCTGGCGGTCGCTGCGCTAGCCTGGTCTTTAAAGGCCCTTATGCCGAGCTAGAAAAAGCATACGCGTATCTATTTGGGCAGTGGTTGCCCAACAGTGGTGAAGAGATGGCAGACTTTCCAGCGTTTGAGGAATATCTAAACGACCCCAAAACCACACCGGTGAATGAACTCTTGACTCGTATTAACTGCTACTTGAAGTAGTGCTTTTCATCACCGGGGGATGCCCTTCGGTGATGTCCTCTGTTATTCATTGTTAAAAGCCCCTATGTTTTGTGCGTTGTTTATAGACTTTAGTCGATGGTGCCATTAATGGATGTGATAGAGTTAATCATATTTAGTGATGGTTATTTTTTACGTTATTTCATAGGCAATCTTGAGCATCTTATCTTGATGCCTATGGACTAGTTTTTTTGGTTGTTCATGGGCAGTTTTTTAGCATAAATAATTTAAATTCTTAGAATACTCATTCCGTCTTATTTCTGCTTCTAATTAGCCGCCTAAGCTGTTGATTATTCGACTTCGTTTATTGGAATCGAATCGTATTGCATTTTGCGACAAAACTCATGTTGCAGAGTGATTATTGTTTTCCGTCAGTCAACAGCAAAGGATTTTGCTATGTCTAACTCTCGCATCACATTATCTACTGTTTTTATTGTCAGTATTGGTGTGCTGGCCACGCCAGTAGCCATGGCTAATAATGATCTTCATGCACAGGCGCTAACGCAGCCCGCAACGCCCAGTATCGCTTGGATTGGTGATCAAAATATATCTACAGGAGCAAAAGACTTTACCTTGCGCTGGAATCTTTGGTACGGCGCTAATGGCAGTCGATGGTACTTGTATCAGGATGGAGAGCAAATCCATCAAGCAGATATCAGCAAAAATAGCCCCAATGCTCAATCTGGCTCGGCTCAAGTTACAGTGTCAAAAAACGGAAACTACCGTTATCAAGTAAAACTCTGTGATGTCAGTGCATCCGAAGAGTTATGTAGCCTCTCGGCAGAGGCCACGGTCAAGGTGGCAGGAGGGCCGACCGATGGTGACGACCTGGATTACAGCGATTGGCCTAAACCACTAAAACAAAACAATCAGGCCTATCAAAATACCAGTGGTAAACAGGTGGGAGCCTATTTTGTCGAGTGGGGTATCTACGGACGTGGTTACCATGTTGCTGATATTCCTTCTACCAATTTAACCCACCTATATTACGGTTTTGTGCCCGTCTGCGGCCCCAATGACAGCCTTGCTCAGGCCAATCCACAAGGGTATTCCGCGTTGGTCAGTCAATGTGCCAACAAGCAGGATTATGAAGTGGTGGTGCACGATAAATTCGCGGCATTGGAAAAGAGCTATCCGGGCGATGTATGGGATCAGGATATTCGGGGCATTTTTGGCCAGCTGTATCGGCTCAGCAATGCCCAGCCAGACTTGGTGATTTTGCCTTCGGTGGGTGGCTGGACCCTATCTGACCCGCTATACGATATCGGCGTAGACCCAGCAGCACGTGCCATTTTTATCGATTCAATGATTGCCTTTATAAAGCGCTACGACTTTTTCGATGGCATTGATATCGACTGGGAGTTTCCCGGTGGTGGTGGTGCTAATCCAGCATTGGGTTCACCTCAAGACGGAGTGGGCTTTGCGGTACTGATGAAGGAGCTGCGCCAGGCACTGGATGCACTTAGCCAAGAAACCGGACGTAGCTATCAATTAACCGCTGCGATGAGTGGCGGGGTAGAAAAACTGTCTCAGGTTGATTGGGAACAAGCAGCGCAATATATGGATTACATTAATTTAATGACCTACGACTACTACGGTGCTTGGAATGGTGTACTGGGCCATCAGACGGGCCTATACGCTGCCCCAGATGCGGCAATTGACGGTTTCAGTGCACACGATGCCGTTCAACATCTGTTATCGCGTAATGTTCCTGCTAGCAAGATCACACTAGGCGCTGCCATGTATGGACGTGGCTGGAAAGATGTCAGTGGTGGTCAGCCCAGTAATCCTTTTGTTGGCACTGGAGGTGCTGGCATTAGCGGCTCGTGGGAAAAAGGCATCGAAGACTACAAGGTCATCGAACAAAAATACATGGGCGGCGCTGATGGCTCAGGTATCGATGGGTTCCAATTATTTTGGGATGACATGGCCAAGGCCTCCTACTTATGGAATTACGCTAATGGCACCTTAATCAGCTTTGATACTCCACGTTCGGTGGAGGCTAAGGGGCAGTACGTTCAATCGAATAATCTCGGTGGCATTTTTGCCTGGGAAATTGATGCTGACAACGGTCATATTCTCAATGCCATGCACCAAGGTCTGGGCCATAGCCAAGTCAGCCAATAATTGCAATAGCGGGTCGCTAGAGGTTCCTTTGAGGTTTCCTCTAGGGCCCCAGGGAGAACGATAATGATTAGACAGTTATTATTAGTTGCTTTAGCTGCTATCAGCAATGTGGCGCAAGCCAACGATGAAAACTGCAAGCCTGGCGGTTTGTATACAACACCAGACACACCAGTGCCCTATTGCAGTGTTTATGATCAGGACGGACGTGAACAGCTAGGCACTGTGCATCAACGCCGAATTATCGGCTATTTTACCAGCTGGCGGCATGGCAAAAATGGCCATCCGAGCTATTTGGTTAACGATATTCCTTGGCAAAAACTCACCCACATTAACTATGCCTTTGCCCATATAGATAACAATTATCGGCTATCGGTAGGCAATGTGGCTAACCCAGAAAATCCCGCTACGGGAATGACCTGGCCTGGGGTTGCTGGCGCAGAAATGGACCCGGCTTTGCCGTATCAAGGCCACTTTAACTTGTTAACTCAATATAAACGTCAGTATCCACAAGTGAAAACTCTGATCTCTGTCGGAGGTTGGGCTGAAACCGGCGGTTTCTTTAACGAGCAAGGGGAACGTATTGCCAATGGCGGATTTTATTCTATGACTACCAATGCCGATGGCAGCATTAATGAAGCGGGTATTCAGGCATTTTCTGAATCAACCATAGATTTCCTTCGCAGTTACAACTTTGATGGTGTAGATATTGATTATGAATATCCCAGCTCTATGCAAGGTGCCGGTAATCCGGACGACTATGGCTTTAGCGATGCTCAGCGTAAAAATTTATGGCGCTCTTATCAGGCATTGATGAAGTCTTTGCGTCAGGCTCTGGACCGTGCTTCCGTTGAAGATGGCAAGCACTATTTACTGACCATAGCGTCGCCTAGCTCTGCCTACCTGCTGCGCGGTATGGAAGACTTTGACGTGGTGCAGTACTTGGACTTTGTCAATATTATGAGTTACGACCTACACGGTGCTTGGAATCACTACGTCGGCCATAATGCGGCTTTATACGATACTGGTGATGACTTGGAGCTAAAGGAAGGCAAGGTCTATAGCACACCACAGTATGGCAATATCGGCTACCTCAATACCGACTGGGCAGTGCACTATTTCCGTGGAGCCATCGCGGCCGGGCGCATCAATATAGGTGTGCCGTATTACACCCGTGGTTGGCAAAATGTGCAGGGCGGAACTCATGGCTTATGGGGTAAGGCGGCACTGCCCTCGCAAAGTGACTGTGCGCCAGGTACCGGTATTTCAACACCGTGTGGATATGGAGCACTGGGCCTCAATAATTTATGGCACGACAAGGATACTAATGGTGCTGAGATAGGCGCGGGCTCCAACCCTATGTGGCATGCCAAGAACCTGCAGCAAGGTATTGTAGGCTCTTATTTACCGGCATATGATTTTCCAGCCGATTCGCAACTGGCTGGTGACTATCAGCGTTATTATGATGATATCGCCCAAGCGCCTTGGCTATGGAATGCAGAGCAAAAGGTATTTTTGTCCACCGAAGATGAGCAGTCCATGGCGGCTAAAGTACAGTACGTCATCGACCAGGGAGTGGGTGGCATTATGTTCTGGGAGCTGGCCGGTGATTACGAGTGGTTGCCAGATCGTCAGGAATATTTTATTGGCGATACTCTCACCACCATTGCTCATAATGCTTTTCGTGATGCAACGCCTTATGAGGTGATCGCAGCGGATAATGTTGAGGTGCCACCGCAGGCAGTTGCCCTGAGTTATGATTTTGTCGGCTATAAGGTGGGTGACAATAATTATCCATTAAATCCCACGCTCAGGTTAAGTAATAGTGGCGAGCAAACGATCCCCGGTGGAGCTCAAATAGAATTTAATATGCCGACTGCTACTTCAAATATTATCAATGATCAGAGCGGTATGAAGCTGACTGTAGTCTCGGATGGTAGCAATGCCGCCGGTGGTAACCAAGGTGGACTAGAAAACGATTTTCATCGTGTACGTTTAACCTTGCCTGGTTGGAAGGCTCTGGCTGCTGGCGATAGTGTTGATATCACGATGAACTATTACCTGCCTGTCCCTTTGCCTAATGGCATGCGTGTGCTAGTTGGTGATCATGTTTATGGTACACGCCAGGAGTATCCATTATTGCCGATTGCAGATTTAAATGGCGGAGGTGACGGCGATGGAAATGGCGACGGTAACTGTAATATCGATGGTATACCCGTTTATCCAAACTGGCCGAAAAATGATTGGTCGGGCACACCAAACCATGCTGCAGCAGGCGATAAAATGCTGCATCAGGGAGTGATTTATCAGGCTAATTGGTGGACTCAGAGCGAACCCGGTTCGGATGGCTCGTGGAAAATGGTGTGCAAGCTGTAACATGGCCAAACCAAGCAGAGCTGGATCTTTGCTCAGCTCTGCTGGTTTATTAGGATGGCATAGCAGAGCAATGGATTGCCAGCCATCCAGAACACTGGCAGGCAAGAACCGGTGCTGCTTTTGCAATCAAACTAAAAGCCAACGGACAGCTAATTGGCAATATAAGTCTAGTGGCGATTAATGGCGATCAGGCTGAACTGGGATATTGGTTGGGAGAGCCGTTTTGGAACCAAGGCTATGGCAGTGAAGCTGCAACGGCGCTTATTGAAATGGTAGGCACCACTATGGGCATTCGCATAGTCATCGCAGAGCATTTGCAATCTAACCCCGCGTCGGGGCGTTTGATGCAAAAAATTGGCATGAGTTACAGTCATACTCTTGAACGCCCGGATCGTGATGGTCAGTTAGCGAAAGTGGATGTGTATCAGTTGCGGCTTTAGTTCAGGCAGGTCTGATTAAGACAGCTTGGAATAATTCGGTGCCCGCTCTGGATTGCCAGAGAGCTCTAGATCACGAAGCGGGTTTGCCGCTCTCAAAAATCGGCAACACAGAGTTCGAATTCTCTGGCGCTCCCCACAGGGTGCGGGCGACAGGCGTCCATAACGTCGTTGATGATGTTGAAAAGGGCTGACCATTTCCTGGCATCACTGCCTTGTTCTGAAATCGCGTAGAGCTGTGCGGAGTATTAACATTCATTATGAGTTTTCCATAATCGGAAAATAGCTTGCGAACTTTGGCGCTATTGCTCAGGTTTATTCAAAAATAGACTGCGCCCATCAATGAACCTCGTAGGAGTTATGATGGGCGAATCTATTTCCACCCCCTGGCGTCACTGGCTGGCGGTTTTTATGCTGGGTATTGCTGCCTTTACTGTCGTCACCACTGAATTGTCTCCCATTGGCATGTTGAGTGTGATTGCCAACGACTTACAGCAAGACAGCGCTACCACTGGTCTTACCGTGACCGCTTACGCTTGGTTAGGCGCGCTGTCTGCATTAGTGTCTGTGATGTGGATTAGTCACTGGCCACGCAAACCTGTGCTGATTGCACTGATGGTGTTGCTAAGTGTGTCCAACTTAGCTGCGGCTTTCAGTCAGCAGTTTGAATGGCTATTAGTGGCTAGATTATTGGGCGCTCTGGCCCACGGTGCATTCTGGGCCATGATAGGGACAGTCGGAGCCCAGTTAGTGGCTGCTCATCAGTTAGGCAAAGCCACCGCTATTATCTTTGGTGGTGTATCAGCGGCCAGCGTCGTTGGTGTGCCTTTGGTCAACTGGTTAAGCCATAGCAGCAGTTGGCGTATTACTTTTGTATTGTTAGCGGCTTTATCGGCCATTACCGCGTTGGTACTAACACTTAGCCTGCCCAGATTGCAGGGGGCTGCTTCCCTTGGAAGGCGCCAATTAATGGCGGTGTTTGCTAATACTGAGCTTAAAAACGTGTATTGGCTGGCAGCGTTGAGTATTCTGGCCCACTTTACCGCTTTTACTTTTGTTGAAGTGCTGTTGGCCGATGATTTTCAGTTAAGCTCAACCTGGATAACGGCTTATCTACTAGCCTTTGGGCTGGCTGGACTTGTGGGGAACTTCCTGTGCGGTATTTTTCTCGACCAATACTTAAAAACAACCTTGATGGCAGCCATTTTATCGATTGCGGTCGCTCTTATGCTGCTGCTTGTGCAGCATTCTTTGCCACCTTTGGTTGGCCTAGTCATTATAGCGATATGGGGAGTGGGCGCATCTGTGCTGTTTGTCGCCATACAAACTTGGGTTATTCGTTTAGCGGGTGATAATGCTCTGCCGGCCTCCGCTATTTACGCTTCGATCTTTAATGCCTCTATTGGTGCCGGAGCTATGTTGGGGGCCAGCTTATCCAGCCAACTGGGCTTATCGCCGATATTTCTCCTGGCAGCCTTGGTAACGTTATTTAGCGCTGCATTTATGTTTAGCCCCAGCGCTGTAAAACCAGCATTACAGCCGCGTTAGACTCTGTATAATGGTTTGGCGCAGGGCTCGTCTCTGCGCCCAAAGCATTGTTACGCATTTCACTCCGGTGGTAGCATCTGCAATCTGGGAGAAGCCATGTACATCCTGTATTATTACCCACGCAATGCCAGCTGGGCACCTCATATGCTACTGAGAGAGATGGGACTTGAGCATGAACTGGTACTGGTAGATAGAAAAACTGAGCAACAGAAAGATAGCGAATATTTAAAGCTCAATCCAACAGGGCGTATTCCCACCCTGGTTGACGGTAGTCAGGTTATCTTTGAAAGTGCCGCTATTGCCATGCATTTATGTGAACAGCATCCAGAGCATCAATTGATACCTGAGCTGGGCAGTGCCGAGCGAGCGGAATTCTTCCAATGGCTGTTTTATCTTACCACCAGCATTCAGCCGGGCTTAATGCTGTACTTTTACCCAGATAAACATACGCTGGCACAAGACAGCTACACGGATATTTCTGACGCTCAGGAGCAACGTGTAACAGAGATGTTTGCTTTGTTAGACCAAGAGCTTAGAAACAAGAAATTCTTGCTGGGTGATCGTTTAAGCCTGTGTGACTTTTTTGTATTTATGTTATCGCACTGGGCTAGCGGTTTTTCTACACCACCACTATCGTTTCAGCACTTGGGTCGTTATCTTCGTGATCTGGCTTCGCGCCCATCGGTAAAAACTGTGTGTGAAATCGAGGGCACCAGTTTGGAGCCGTATCAACAAATGTAATTGTCTTTTCTAAAACACAACAACCGAATGCAAGGAGGATCTGTGCTTGAGGGTAAGCGCACACTACTGCTCGATATGAACAGTACGTTTATGTTTGGTGAAGATAACTTTGGCCCGGAGCAAGACTTTTCCATCCACTATCGTGGATTAGGTGGAAGCTTGCCAGATCAAGAAGTTAACCAGCTGATTCGGTGCTGCTACGACTATTTGGCAGAGAGATATCCGCAGCCGAACTATCGACACTCTTTTCCCTCGTTGTAGCAAGCGTTTGAAGCGGTTGCTGCGAATTCACTTGACTGCGAGGAACTGGATCTCTTAGTACAGACCTTTGCTCATCATGAGCACGGCTATATTCCACCAGATTATGTTAAGGTGCTAAAAAACCTCAAGCAGCGTTATACGTTAGCGCTGGTGATTGATATCTGGGCACCAAAGAATCTTTGGGTTGAGACCTTTAAGCGTTTGGATCTATGGCCGTTGTTTTCTGCCGCATCTTTTTCGTCCGATCATGGCATGGTGAAGCCATCAGACAAGCCGTTTGAGTTGGTGGTTGAAACCTTAGGCGAAGACAAAAAGCACTGCGTGGTTATTGGTGATTCCGTACGACGAGACTTAGGCGGCGCACTGGCTGCAGGTATTGACTGCATTCTGGTGGGGGATGGCCACAGTGATCAAGCGTTAGCCTGTTACGACAATCTACTGGTGCTGGCAGAACAGGCGCTATAACCAGCACCACTGGCAGTGCGACAAACCCGTTTCATGACACCCTATACGAGCCAGGTCATTCCGTATTAACCTGGGTTGTGTTGATGGTATTGAGCCGCGTCAGCTTGATATCGCAGACTATAACTGAGGTTTGGCTCTGGCAATCATGGCTTGGCAGTCAACATCAGTCGGTAAGGTGCCATAGTTAATGCCGCCATTGCTTTCTATGCGAGAGCGAATAAATGCGGTTGCTATCATAGTCTCGCCTTGCTGAATTAACACGCTGGCTTGTAAGGCGATAGCGAGCTTATCCACCAGTGTGCGTGCACGAAATTCTATGTTACTCAGGTCGCTAAATTCCGTGCCTAACGCTGCTACGAATTGATCATAGGCTGCATACTGGCCGCCAGCTTGTTGCAGCTCTTGCATAAACGCATCGATCACTTTCGGCTCTTTATTAATAGCGCGTAATACATCCAGGCACTGCACGTTGCCTGAGCCTTCCCAGATGGCGTTTACCGGGGCTTCGCGATAAATGCGTGGTAAGAGATTGTCTTCGACATAGCCTACGCCACCGATGCACTCCATCGCTTCATACGCCAAATGGGGAGTGCGTTTGCAAATCCAATATTTACCGACGGCGGTCGCTAGGCGTAGAAACAATGATTGATGTGGATCATCACTATGATCCAGTGCGTGGGCTACTCGCATACTGATGGCGAGGGCAGCTTCACTTTCGATGGCGAGATCAGCCAGTACATTTTGCATCAGCGGCTGCTGATGTAGATTCTTGCCAAATACACTGCGTTCCCCTGTGTGGTGAATGGCTTGAGCCACCGCTGCGCGCATGAGTGCTGATGATCCAACCATGCAATCAAAACGGGTCATGGCCACCATTTCTATGATGGTGCGAACCCCTCGACCTTCATCGCCGACCATCCAGGCAAACGCGCCACGAAACTCCACCTCAGATGAGGCATTAGAGATATTGCCTAACTTACTTTTCAGGCGTTGAATAAACATCTGGTTTTTACGGCCATCCGGACGCCAGCGTGGCATTAAAAAGCAAGACAAGCCGTTATCCGTATGGGCTAGCACTAAAAAGGCATCACACATAGGTGCTGAGCAAAACCATTTATGCCCAATCAGTTCATATTCTGCGCCATTACCCTGTTGCTCTGACACAGGGTACGCTCGGGTACTATTGGCACGCACATCCGAGCCGCCCTGCTTTTCCGTCATCGCCATGCCAATGGTCACACCCTTTTTTTCAAAATAGGGCACATTGCGCTCGTCATAGTGGCTTGCCATGATTTTTGGTAACCATTCTTTCGCTAGAGTAGGGCTGTGGCGGAGCGCGGGTACCGCTGCAAAGGTCATGGTTAGCGGGCAACCAGAACCGGCATCGGCATTCATATGCATATACTCCAGTGCCGCCCGCGCCACATGAGCGCCAGGCCTAGGCGATACCCAAGGCAGTGAATGGACTTGCGCATCAATCGCGCTACGCATCAGTTGGTGATAAGCTGGATGAAACTTGGCTAAATCAATACGCTGGCCAAAGCGGTCATGGGGGTAAAACTGCGGTTTGTTTTCATTGGCTAAAAAACCCGCTTCTATCAATTCACCACCGCATAGCTCACCGTAGGCATGCAGACGTTCACTGGCCCAATCGCCGCCGTAAACGTGCGTCCAGTGTTGCAGCGTCAAATCAGATTGGTAGGCATTAAAATTTTCCAGCGCGCTAGGCTGGTTAAATACTTCATGGGTATCGGCCTGACTTAGGTGTTGTTTTCGGGAGTTATAACTTTCTGTGGGCTGATCTTTCATAGCACGCCTCCTACAGCGATTAGGATACGCCTAGCAGGCGTAATTAAATGGCCAGAACACTGTCAGTAACAATACAAAACGATCGTTAAGCGTTAGTTTTTCGCGTGCTAAGGATTGGCAGGCCATTCAGCACTTTTTTTGCAGTGAATCATGCTGTAGGTTGATTGGCAAGGTGTGTAGATTGTTATTTGTGAAACGGCTTAATAATCGAAGTCGATGGTTTCTTGAAGCTGCAAGGGGGATTGGCTACTTCTCAATATAGAGTATTCGAAGATGACTATAGGGAGGTCAATCATAGAACGAATTTTACCTACGCTGGATATCTGATGCTGGTATCAGAATATAAAGTCAGCAAGCTGCCAGATTTCTGCAGCGAAGCACTGGCCACCTTGGACCCATAATAGCAAAGGTTGGATAACCACTAGTTACGGCATGATCGACAATAATGTGTTATTTCCAACACTAGGTTTGTCAGCAGATTTCAGTTGCCACTTCATTATTCTTTAGTGTGCGAAAATATAATAGATAAAGTTCGACAGCACCCGAATTGCAGCAATGAATAACCGGGTGGCAACGATGTCATGCAGTACGTGGATCGAGAGCGCTGCAAACATCAGCATGCAACTCGAGCACAGATGGTGGTCGATGGTGCAGCAGTAAGACTGCGTGCGCTTATAATGATAATATGATGCTAGTGCACGATTGAAGGCTAATTATTATAGGTATTTATATGGAGTTTCCGGTACTAAAAACAGAACGTCTTGTCCTTGACCGTCTATCATACGCTGATGTCGACGATATCTTTGAGTTATTTTCAGATCATGATGTTGTCGCTTACTATGACCTTGCAGCGCTGTGCTCACCGTCGCAAGCAAAAGACTTGATTGACTTGTTTGAAAAACGTTTTCAGGAAGGTGAAGGCATTCGTTGGGCGATTCGCTTAGTGGCTGACGATCAGCTAGATGACAAAGGTGCTCTTATAGGAACCTGCGGCTTTAACAGTTGGTCAAAGCCGATGAAAAGCGCTGTTATTGGCTATGATCTAAAGGCAAGTTATTGGGGACGCGGTTATGCAACGGAAGCCATTAGCAAGATAACCCAATATGCATTTTCAGGCGGATTGCCTTGTGGAGGCATTCATCGAATTCAGGCTGACACGGTTTTGGGTAATTTAGCCTCCGAATCAGTGCTTAAGAAGGTAGGTTTTTTAGAAGAAGGTTTGCGGCGCGACAGTGGCTATTGGAAAGGTCGATTCCACGATTTAAAGTGTTTTGGTTTAATTAACCCAGATCATCAAAAAAACTAAGGCCTGCCTTTCACTAGCCCTGGAATGCTGTTTGGGTACAGGCATTGAGATCATGGATCTGGGTAAGGTTTAGGACACCGTCGTAGACAGTGGCAGCGACATTTGGATAATGCCATTGTCTTCGCCAACTTCCTCAAAGCCAATACGGCGATACATCTCGCGCGCCGGGTTGCTAGCGAAAACGCCACAGGTGATACACTTAAGCCCAAGACTGCTCGCTTTCTGGCGGTACCATATGAGGAAACGACCGCCAATATTTCTATTTTGTAGCTCGGGTGGAATCTGTAGCGTATGTATATGCAGGCGCTCATCTGTCAGTTGATAGAAAGAAAAGCCCTTTAAGCGACCATCTTGCTCAAGAACGATCCCGCGCTGAGCGAGAAAGTGTTTGCGAATCGGTTCTTCGTTCCAGGGCTCGTTTCTGGCGATGTAGTAGGGCTCCATATTGGCTTTCATTAAAGCAAATACTGGCTCTATAAGGTCATTGGTTAATTCTTTGATCAAACTGTATTCCTTGCAGGGCCGTTAACGAGATGTGCTCAGTGTCATGTTGGTCTCAGCAACTTGTTCACCATCAATGCGATAACAGTCGCTCATCTCACCTATGATCTCAAATCCGGCTTTGAGATACAGGTTTCTTGCCGGTGTGTTATCTGACAGTACATTTAAATCAAGCCAATCGATGCCATCCTGTTGCTGGCAGAATGCAATAACATGCTGAAGTAAGCGCATGCCCAAGCCTTGCTGGCGCACGTTTTTATCAACCCCCATACCCAGCAATAAGCGATGAGACTTATAGGCATCGCTATGATGCCGGAGATCTATATGGCCCACAATATGGCCATCTTGGTCTTTAGCTAACCAAAGTTTGCGCCAACCCGACTGTCCTAAGCAATGGTCGAAGCCATGGATAAACTTATTCCGAGTCGTCTCTGATAGCTGACGATGGGCTTTTGCTAGCGGTTGAAACAGTGGTTGGCCATCTGTGGCATTGTCACTGAGTTGACGCTGAAGATAGGTAAAAAATGATTCTAAATCTTGCGCTGTAGCGGCTACGATCTGCACAAAAACTCCTGAAACTTTGGTTCAAGTCCTGGTGGTTAGCTAGAGCCTGTTAACACCATTTAGCTCTCTGCTGTTGTGAGTCAGTTTTTTGAGGCATGAGGAGCGTGGTTTAACGGGCTAAATAAGCAGCGAATAACGCTACTCAGGAAAAACGGACTCCAGCCTTTTAGGTTATGGCTGAGAACAGCGTGACCGAAATAGTGTTAACAGTCACTAGGACTGAAGCTATAACCACGAGTAAGGGTTATTAACTGAAAACCAAATTTTGCCACAATAGGCTGGCTCATATCAGAGGCATCAATAGTTAAGTAGCGTTTACCACGGTTTTTGGCCTCATGGATACGTTGTTGCAGCAAGGCGGAATAGTGGCCTCTACGGCGATGGCTTGGCACAGTACTGCCGCCCCAGATACCGGCAAACGGACTGTTTTCTTTAAAGGTTAACCAGGCAGAAGACACGGGTTGACCAGAGTCGTACACCACGTAAATAGAAATTGACTCTGGTGCCTTATGCAGCTGCTCGCATAACTGCTGGTAGTGCCAGTCGAAGTCCTGCTTCCATACCTGTTGCTGTACCTGAATGGCATCACGGATGCCTTGCTCATCGTTGACGCGCTGCAGCCCTGCAAAGTGCACTGGCTGGCTTTCTACGGCATCGATATCCAGTACCATAAAAGCTTCTTGCTCTTCTGCAATAAAGCCCTGTGCTAGCAATGCTGATTCGATATTACTAGGTTGATCCGTGGCATAGGTTTTCCACTCAAAACCAATGCCTAGTTTGGAAAAATAGTCGACCTGTTGCCGTATTTGACTGTCGGTTTGATCGGCAGCAAAGTTAAAATACGCAATGTAGCTGCCATAGGCTTGATGTGAGATGACACGAACGATGCCAGGGCAGATTTCTACAATGCCATTGGCATCATCGATTACCTGGCGTTCATATTGGTTATAGAGTTGCATTATATGCTGAGGGTTGAGTTTCTTTGTGCTCACGTGGTCTTCCGTTGTGGTGTAGAGTCGGCTAGGTGTTTGCAGAATAGGTGGATTCGGATTAGTGCGGAATAGCTTTGTAACCTATTCGTTCTTGGTTTAAAGCTTGTACAATATACCGATTATGTTCTTACTTTGATGATACATCAATCAGTATTGCTCCATTGCTGTGCTCGCTCAGATCTCCAACTGCGCATCCGTTCACCGGTCCACTCCCTTTACACGCTATTAGTTCCCTACGCTATATGCGACATGATGTCGCGCTGTGCTGACACTGGGTATTGAATACGCATAATAAAATCCGAATTGTGACGAGGTTTGATTGTGCTTGGCCTGCCTCGTTTTATGGTGTTAGCGAGACTAGTACAGGAACTTACGATGATTAAACCCTGCTTAACCGTATTGGCCGTTGCCTGTTTGGCAGCATGTGGCAGTGACAGCGATAGTGACGATAGCAGCAATCAGGCAGTAACCATCAACTTTGCCGCTGGTCTTGGCACTGAAGCCATGGCCTGTGGCGAGCGCACAACCGCGGTAGGCAGTCAGCAAACTCAGCCAGAAATAAAAGACTTTCGTCTGTATATTTCTAATGTTCAAGTGGCCAGTGATGATGGCGACTTTGTGAGCGTTGAGTTAAATAGCAGCGATTGGCAACAGGCCAGTGTCGCTTTGCTCGACTTTGAAGATGGCAGCGGCAGTTGCAGTGGTGGTAATGCTGCGACTAATCATCAGATCAGTGCTCAGGTTTCTGGGCTCAAAGGCAATGTATCACGACTGCGCTTTACCGTCGGTGTGCCAGAGGAGCTCAATCACCTCGACCGTACCAGCGCTTTATCGCCACTGAATATTGACGGTATGACCTGGAGCTGGGCCGGTGGCTATAAACATGCTCGACTGGATGTGAATGGCTGGAACATTCATTTGGGTACCACAGGCTGTACCCTGGATGACAACAATGAAAATCTGGATTGCAGCAACGCTCGTCCTAATCGGCCAACCTATGAGTTTAATAATATTGATCTAAGCAAAGACGAAGTGTACTTCGACTATGCAGCACTGGTTAACAGCGCCGACATCAGCAGCAATGCCGAGCAAACGCCCTTAGGCTGTATGTCTTCTGCCAGTGATAGCGACTGTACCCCAGTATTTTCTGCGCTGGGATTGGACCTGACGACGGGTCAATGCGCGGCATCCGGTTGTGATAGTCAAACTTGGGTGACGGTACGCTCACGTTGATGATGCCTTTTTTAACCGCACCAGCTGGCTGGCGTATTACGGCGCCAGCCTTGTGTTTTCTGATGGCCAGTATTTTATCTGGCTGTCAGGCCGAGTCTGATTTTTCCATTGATCAGCAAACGACACTGGACGATAGCCAGGCACTGCAACTCAGTGCCGAAGGTGGCTTTGTGCTGCCGAAGATTCCAGCCGATAACCCATTGACCGATGCCAAAGCCGAACTAGGACGACATTTATTTTACGACCAACGTTTGTCGGCCAATCAGCAACAAAGCTGTGCCAGCTGCCATAAACAGGAGCTCGCCTTTACCGATGCCAAAGCGAGACCGAAAGGCTCTACCGGCCACCGTTTGGCATTAAATTCACAGACACTCACTAACGTTGCCTATAACGCCAGTTATACCTGGTGGAGCCCTGTTTTAGTCACCTTAGAAGAGCAATTGTTTATTCCCCTAACGGGGGATGATCCAGTAGAACTAGGTATCAACGATGGCAATCGAGAAGAGGTGTTACAGCGCTTTCGTGATGATGAACACTATCAAGGTTTATTTAGCCAGGCGTTTCCACAGCAATCAGAGCCTGTGACTCTGGTTAATGTGGTCAAGGCGCTGGCATCCTTTAGCCGTATCTTAGTGTCTGACCGTTCCGCCTTTGACCGAGGTGAATTGAGTGAGTCAGCTCAACGTGGGCGAGAGTTGTTTTTCTCAGAAAAGATGGAATGTTTCCATTGCCATAATGGCTTTAACTTTTCCAGCTCTACCGTCACCGTCAATACGCGCTTTGCCGAGCGGGTATTTTTCAACAATGGTTTGTATAACCTCAATAATAATGGCAGCTACCCAGTCAATCACCAGGGTAAGTTTAAAGTGACGGGTGATTGGAATGATATGGGGGCTTTTCGCCCACCGACCTTGCGCAATATTGAGTTGACTGCTCCCTATATGCATGACGGCTCTATCGCGACTTTGGAGCAGGTGGTGGAGTTTTATGCTGCCGGTGGTCGTGTTATCGAAACCGGCGCCGATGCCGGTGACGGTCGAGTGAATCCTTACAAAAGTGATTTTGTCAGTGGCTTTAATGCCAGTGAGCAAGAAAAGCAGGACTTAATCAATTTCTTACGCAGTCTGACCGATTATGAATTTATTAACGATCCGCGCTTTGCTAACCCCTTTGCAGCGCAACCTGATGCCTAACTTTGCCAAATGGTTACTCATGGCAACCGGAATGGGTTTCAGCCAGCTGGCAGCGGCCCATGGTGCGGCGATGTCGGAAACTGGTCAGGGTAGCTGGCAGCTGGATACCTTATTGAGCTATAGCGACACCAGTGAGCCGGTGCTGCGCGGGGTGTTGCCTCAGCAACGTCATTATGATCAGGCTGGTTTGCGATTAAAGCATTTGGATGTAAGTCGCGACTTTTATTTATCCGATCCGATGGCATTAAAAGGCTTAATTAGTCTTGGCTACCACGGCGACGAATTGGAGCTGGAACAAGCTTGGTTACAGCCACAATGGCAAAGCTGGAAGATAAAAGTTGGCCAAATGTTGCCCGATATTGGTTGGTTAAATCAGCGTCATAGTCATGCCTTGATGATCACGGATCGGCCACTGGTGTACAAAGTAATGTGGGCCGGGCAAAGCTCTGAAGCCGGAGTGAGCGCTGACTTTGATCATTATGCAGCCAGCGGTAACTGGCATGTCAGTACGAGCGCATTCACCACCCAAGAGCGAAATACTCGGGGCAATAGTGGCGCTTTATTAACCTCGGTTAGTTGGCAACGTCAGTTTAATACCCTAGTGCTGTCTGCCAAGGCCGACCTTTATTGGGCTTCATTACAACAATCCGGATTGCAATTATTCACCGAGGGCGCCAGTCATAGCCACGGCGATAATGCGACGGAATTTTTCTCTGGCCATACGTTACATGGTGGTCTTGCACTCAAGTTACACTGGAACACGTTAGCGGGCCAATGGACTGTATTGGCTGAGCACCAACTGCGCCGTGAAACAGGAGCCTTAAGCAGTGCAGCCGGTCAACCGCTAGATGCCCAGGCCGATTTAGAGCTGAACGCTACGGGTCAATATTTGCAGGTTGGCTGGCAATCGGCACAGCAACAATGGCAGCTGGCGTTGCGTTACGATACTTTCGACAGCGATGTGGATTTAACCCGGGTTAATAGTCGTGATTTACAGCAGTCGTTACTCAATCACCAAAATGAGCAGCCTAGTGTGCTGACCTTAGCTGCCAGTCGTACGCTCTGGCCGGGCAGTCGCTTACATCTGCAGTGGTATGAAGCACTGTCCTATGGCGATGATCTGCCGACGTGGCAATTGCTGCTGCAGCAAAGTGCCCGCTTTTAGTTGTGCCTATGGCTAACGGCAGCGACTGCTACAGCCGCTGCAGCAGCCAGGGCATAGCTTTGTTAAAAGATTGGCGAATACTTTGCCAATGCTCTGGCTGAGATTCCTGTGCCAGCGCTACTCCGTGCAGATAATCAGCAATCAAATGCTGCACGGTTTGCAGTTGTGCTGGTGGGCAGTGGGGCGTTAACAGCTGCTGTAGCTGCTGCATAAAATGCTGTGCTGGTCCTTCTGATTCCATAGCCAACAAGATATTTAACAAACCTGGATAGCGCTGCAATAAGTCCAGGTATTGCTCACATAAGCTCTGCACGCGCAATTGCCAGCGTCCCTTTGCAGCAACTTGCAGTCCATCCATTAAGCTGATGCACAGGGCTTCCAGCAAAGCTTGCTTATTGGAGAAGTAGTAATAAATCGCCATCGGGTCGCATCTCAAATCAGTCCCCAGCTGGCGAATGCTGGGCATCTTGCCATGAATAAGATAATAATCTTGAGTCGCTCTTAAAATGTCATTGCGGCTGAGTTTGCTTGCCATGAAAGCCCCTCCTGTGACACGATTCTACACTGTAGAATTTGTCGGATCTAGTTTCTATGAAATGTTCAGTGTTTATCGCTACCAGCCTGGACGGTTTTATCGCTGACCATCAAGGGCGGGTCGATTGGTTGGAGCTCGCAAACCTAGACGGGGAAGACTATGGCTATCAGGTCTTTGCAGGTGCCACTGATGTGTTAGTGATGGGGCGCAATAGCTTTGAAACTGTGATGAGCTTTGGCCAATGGCCTTATGGCGACAAGCCCGTCATCGTGATGAGTCGCAGCCTGGTGCAACTACCCGATAACATGCCTGCCAGTGTAGAAATCAGCCAGTTGACGCTGACTGAGCTCATGCACGATTTACAATGCAGAGGATTCCAGCACGCATACATTGATGGCGGCCAGCTGATACAGAGTTTTTTAGCCGAAGACTTGTTAGACGAACTGATCGTTACTACCTTGCCTGTTACGCTGGGACAAGGTAGTCCGCTGTTTTCCCCAGCATCGGTCCCCTTGCTACAGCGCTGGTCGCTACAGTGCTGTCAGGCTTATAGTAACGGGGTAGTACAACGGCATTATTGTAAATTGACGGCAGACCATAGGAATACTGCTGCGACCCACTAACTACTAATTTGCGGTGATGGCGCTGGCCATCAAGATGAGAGCTGCCATGACAGATATGAAGAAATTATCGCAACTGGACGCTGACCTGGCCCAGACGGTACAGGGAACCGACATTCTAGGTGCGATTGTGCCGATCAATTACGCCAGCGAAAAACAACGATTTTTTGCCAGTCACTGTGCTTCCAATCCGGTATTTGAATATGAAAAACCGGCTGTCGATGGTTTTGCTAAGAAGCGCGCTTTGTTTAACCTGCCTATCGACGAATTAGGTGATGATGACCTGGCACATCTTTATCACGATGTTATTGATTCCTATGTTGATAAGTTGGATCAAATTCATGCCATCGGCAGCCCCGAATTTCTGTATAACTCTTTGCGCTACTTTGGCGAACCGAGTGATAAAGATATTCGCAATGCACAATTCATTTTGCATTTACCCAACCAATCCGAAGAGAATGAAGAGGTCTTTGCTGCTGATGCCATGGCGGAGCAACTGACAGAATTTGCTCAACTGCATGGTTATGAATTTCAGGTGCGTATAGAAGACAGCATGATTGCTAATGCTCTGGTCAATGGCACCACCTTGAAAATTAACCGCAATGCTCAAGTATCGGCCACTGAGCTACGTGCGTTGGCGCACCATGAACTAGGGGTGCACTTAGTGACTACCCTAAATGCCCGCAGTCAGCCACTAAAAGTGATGTCGCTCGGCTGTCCACTAAATACCTTAACGCAAGAAGGTTTGGCCATCTTGTGCGAATATTTATCGGGTTGTTTAACCTTGCCGCGGTTAAAGGTGTTGGCATTAAGGGTGCTGGCGGTGAATTCCATGATTCATGAAAAAGATTTTTGTCGCACCTTTGCTATGTTGAGGGATGAGCATGGCGCCAGCGATGAGTTGGCCTTTACGGTAACGGCACGGGTCTATCGTGGTGGTGGTTTTACTAAAGATTATCTCTATCTGTCTGGCTTCCATCAGGTGCTTAACGCCTACGAATCGGAGCAGAACTTTTTGCATCTGTTAACCGGTAAGGCTGCGATTAACTACTTGCCAGTGATATCACGTCTGATTGATAAAGGCTTCTTGCAAGCCCCCAGTTATATCAGCCCTGCGATTAGTAATCCGGCGCCAATAGATCCGATCCAGCAGTTTATTGCCCATGCGATAAAGTAGGTCAGCCGGCGATTTTTCAGCAAGTGCTAGCCAGGTCTACCTGGCTTGTGCTGAGCTAAGTGACGAGGCTAAATATCAAGGTCAATGTCGCTGCGAAATAAGCGGCCGACAGACCTGAGTAATTTGGCCATTAGCTGGAATGGAAGGTCGAATATCCATTCCAACGCCTCGTACCAGGCGCTATCGTAGTTGCGTTTCGGCGGCCATAGCAGGTGTACCGCAATAAAGCCTGCTATAGCGCTCACTAACAATGTCCACGAGAAACCATTCAGCAGCATATCGATACAGAAGTAGGCGCTGCAGCAAGAGACAATAATGGCCATTACCGCGCGTAAGTCATTGATGGACTGCTGATTGTCGAACATCAGGTTTTCCTCGATGGAAGCGTCTTCATAGTTTAGCGCCAGTCCAGGTTAAAAGACTAGCTGGACGCCTATGCGGATAATTTTACCCTCACTGCTAAAGCTTATTAGACTTGTTTGGGTCAAGGGGGTCTAGTAGGCCCCGGCACTATAAATCAATTCATAGCTATGGCTATAGATTTCGAGAATATTGCCAAATGGGTCTTCCATATAAATCATGCGGTAGGGCTTTTCACCGGGATAATAATAACGTGGCTTGGCCATGCGCCGCTTGCCGCCGGCTTTGACAATTTTCTCCGCCAGACCTTCGACGTCTGGGTCTTGTACACAAAAATGGAATATGCCCGTCTTCCAGTATTCAAAGTTATTAGCTGGGTTTTGCTGTTGAGGAAATTGAAACAGCTCCACACCAATACGATCACCAGTCGATAAATGAGCGATGCGAAAACTACCCCAGCCAGGACCAAAGACATCCGTGCACATCTCGCCAATGGCACTGTTGTCCTGCTCTATGGTGGTGGGCTGCATAATCAAATACCAGCCCAGCACCTGGGTGTAAAAATCGACTGCGGCGTTAAGGTCGGGTACTGAAATGCCAATATGGGAGAAGGACCGTGGGTAGGTCATGTTGCACCTCGTGACTAGTGTGGCGTTAACGAGGGAGCAGGCTAAGTTGTTTAAGCTATTATGTTAAATTATCATTTGTCATCTATTTAATTACAAGTCGTTATGATTAATCCGCTATGGCTGCAAACCTTTTGCACGCTGGTAGAAGTCCAACATTTCACTCAGACGGCACAGCGTTTACATATGACCCAGCCGGGAGTGAGTCAGCATATCCATAAGCTGGAGCAGCAGCTAGGGCATAAGCTGGTGCAGCGACAGGGTAAAAGCTTCCGCTTGACTCATCAGGGGGAACGCTTGTATCAGCGTGGCCGACAGCTGTTGTCGCAGTGGCAGCAGCTAGAACAACAAGTGTGTGAGGACCGCTATGATCAAGGCTTAGTACGCATCGTGTCGCCGGGCAGTGTCGGCTTAAAGCTTTACCCTCAGTGTTTAAAGCTACAGCAACAGCACCCTGGGCTTATTATTGATTATCGTTTTGCCCCCAATGGCAGCGTTGAAAGGGCCTTGGCAGACGGGGATGCGGATATTGGTTTGCTGACGCAAGAAACACGGCACCCTGATCTACTCTGTGAAGCGCTGGCGCAGGAGCCATTACTCTTGCTCACCGCCGACAGTGAAGGGGATATCAGCTGGCAGCGACTGATGCAATTAGGTTTTATAGATCACCCCGATGGTGCGTATCAGGCCAGGCGGTTATTAAGCGCCAACTTTGTTGAGTTTGAGTCGGTATCTCAATTGAAGATTAGTGGCTTTTGCAATCAGATCGGCTTGATATTGCAGCCCGTCGCCCACGGCTTAGGTTTTACCGTCTTGCCTGCTACGGCTGTTGCACAGTTCTATGCGCAGCAAAACATTGCCGCTCACCAACTTAATCACTCTATTGCAGAGACAATATATCTTTCACAAAATAAAAGCTCAGTTAACGTCGCTAGAATTGAGTTTTTAATACAGTCAGTCAGAGCCTGCTTATCTGAGTAGTGACAGAACAAGACCGGTAAGTGGTGGGTAAATGGATTCTGTTTTTTATTTGCATAACAAGTGCCAGCAGTCTTTATACTCCTGGCACTCATCATCAGCTCTGTTTATTGCGCAGCAGGCGTAAACGACTGAGTTGAATACTCATCCGCCAATGGTTTGCCCAACGTTCCCTGTTGACGTACGTAGTCAACAAAGGATTGGGCGTAATCTAAGAAGGTATCCTCTACCCGACCATTTTGACTAACTTCGCCAAAGGTAACGTAACCGTCGCGGCCACTGGCGGTAAAGCTGTTGCTAACAACGATCACAGTTTCGTTATCCTCAAGAGTGCGCCAGCTGTCACTGCCACGTGTTTTGACTTCAATGTCGTACAAACGCTCGCCAGCCTGGCGGTTCATATCTACGTGCCAGCGTAAGCCTGCGGCATAAGGATAACCACCACTGGAGCCCTTAGGATCGTGAGCAAAGTCGACCGCTTGGTTTAACACGGTGCGTATTTCTGCCCCTGTCATGCTTAGGTTCACCAGGGTGTTGGAAAAAGGTAATAAGGTATACGCATCGCCAATTGTGATATTGCCTTTTGCGACGTCGACTCGCACTCCGCCGGCATTTTGAATAGCAACATCAGCGGTTTTGCTTTGATAGAGAAACGCCTGTGCAACCAGATTGGCGATATCACCACCGCGTTGAGCCGTTGAGCTGGCAGGGCAGTCTGGTAATGAACTGCGTCCCTGGCCCGGAATACGCTCCAGACAAAGATTGTCTGTGGCGCTGCCTATGACTTCATTGCGGAAAGTATCCAGTTGCGACTGATAATATGCCAGGCGGTTGGCAACAGCTTCATCTGCTGCGGTTAAGCTGAGTTGAGGGTCAGCGGCAATGGCGGCTTCAATGGCGGCGAGTTCTGTGCCTGTGGGCTGATAGTCTGTATCGCTATCATCCTGGCGTACGATGGGCTGATCCAATAGCAAATGGGGGGTGCCGTTGCAGTCAATCACCTTGCCATCTTTATCAAAGTTGATGCTCAGCTCACCGACGATATGAGAATATTGCCAGGCTTGCACAACACAAGCAGGATCGCCGTCGGCATTGCTCACTTGAGTTGGATACTCCCCGGCGGGTGTCAAACCATATGCAGAAAAATCACCGAGTAAGGTATGTGAATCACCACCGACGATCACATCAACACCACGAAGATTTTTCGCCAGATTAACCTCGTTGGCGTATTGGTAATGGCTTAGAACAATAATTTTATTAATGCCTTGCTCTTTCAGCTCATCGATCACGGCTTGTGCGGTTTCTTGCTCATCAAAGAACTCGGTGGTTGCCAGCGGGCTGGAGCTGCCTTTGGTTTTATTGGCAATATCAATACCGATAATACCGACTTTTTGATTGTTGACCTCTTTAATAACATACGGCTGAATATAGTCATCAGCCTGTTCTGGAGCCAGTGGTGTACCGATGGCAGGCTTCACGTTGGCTGCCAGAACAGGCGTGTTGCAGTTACCCTCATTTAAGGCATCCAGGAAGTACTTCAGCCCTTCATCACCACGGTCAAACTCATGGTTACCCAATGCAAAGGCATCAAAGCACACCATATTCATCAAATCAGCATCAGCTGTGCCTTCAAATGACGAGAAATACAGGGTACCGGTAATGGCGTCACCGGCATGCAATGTCAATACATTGTCCAAGTTTTGCTTACGCTCGGTTATTTTGGCCGCCACTCTGGCAAAACCACCAATGGTGAACTCAGTCTCTTTACCGGCAATGGTCAGGGTTTGAGTTTCTTGCTCTAAGTGAGAATGGTGGTCGTTAATATGCAGGATATTCAGTGTCAGCGGCTCATTTTGGGCCGTGCTTGAACTATCGTTATCATCCGATCCACAACCGGTTGCGGCTATCATGGATGACAGTAATAGGTAGTGAGGCAATCGTGTCGACTTGAAAGGCAGCATGTTGATTCCTTGCTATTAGATAGGTCGCGGATTGTATCTTGTGTTTTTTTTATGACAATCCATGGATGCCTCGGCATGGCTAATTCATCGCTTCTATCACCTATTGCCCGATCTTATTGGTTGCTGTTTGATCTTATTTGATGATAAAGGATGGATTATGATTGGCGGCGCTTGAACGTCGTTGTTTGTCTTATCTCATGTTGATTTGTGGTCTTTTCTAACTTTGCTTTATCAGCTCAATTGATGGCCTTGAGTCGCCGATCATGTGATTTTGAAAAGTCCCACATTATTGGAAAAATAGTAAGCAAAGGTGTCAATTGCCTTGCTCAAGAAAGAACTGACTTGCAGTAGCAACGAGCGATATAGTGTTAACATTTCCTAGCCTTTAGTGTGTGACTGGATAGGCTAATCACTACAGAGGGGCCGATTGATAAACTCAATGCATAGTTCAGGATGTATGGTCACTGCGCTTAAGCCGCAGTTTTGATGGGGAAAGCGCACAATGCAACTGGGTTGGATTATTCGGTTTAGCAAGGCCCTTATGGTATGGCCGTGGGAAACCAATAGCAGACGTTTGTTTGATTGGCTGTGAAGGGATTTGATTACCCCATCAATGCGGGCAATAAACTCTTCCGGACGCTCGTCAACGGCTGGCATAGCGTCAAACCCAAATCGGCTCTCGGCGGCAGGAATGGTGGCATCAAGCAGTAGCTGACCTTCGGCTAGAGCGGGAATGACTTGTGCCTTGATCTCAGAATCCGACAGAAAGGGATAAATAGTTTGCTCAGCTCTGAGAAATGGCGAGCACCATACAGCATCCAAACTTAGCGCTTTCAATGCCGGAACAATGTGCTGGGCTTGAAGCTGACCGAATGGAGATAAAGGGCTGTCGGGAGCTAGACTCGTATCTTGATTAGCATTGGCTTGGCTTTGTGCGTGGCGTAACAGATATATTTTAGTCATCAATGATCATCGCTGTGTTTGTTCTTAAGATTTTCTAATGATAAATCTGCACCATCGATTAACGTAAAGTAACCTTCTTTTTGGGATAGCTTTAGATCGATCCAAATTCGGATTTTATCTAGATCGCGTGGATATTGCTTGATTTTAGGCACCACTCGTATGGCAACATCTTTTGCTTTATGTGTGCTTAAATAGTCTTGCAGACGTTTAAAGTCCAACAATGAAACATCGGCCAGTGCTAACGTATATCGGGTGACGGCAGCATCGTCATGGAACAAGCCAATGTCTTTGTAAGTTTTAACAACCTCGAGGCCTTTAAGTGAAAAGCGTCCGCTATGGTGATCGTTGTCTGATCCGATATCGACACCGAGCCAGCTGTTGTCGATATTTAACTCGAGCCCTTGTGGAATGGTTATTTGAACTTCTAGTTCACTGGCATTGAGTGCATTAAAATCCTGCCAATCGAAAGTACTCATCTTGGCAATCGTAGACAGTGGTACCGAGGTACAACCGGTTGACACTACGAGTGTTGCTGCGAGAATCAGCGCCAATAATTTGTTCACGGTTTATGCTCTTTCTTATCTGCTGCCAGCAAGGATTCTGTCAGCAGCTCTGCTTCTTTGTCCAGCATTATGCCGAAGTTATATAGCCTATTTTTCCTTGCCGGTGGTTTGCCCGAATTGATAGCAACTGAGGTATACTGCGACGCCTTATCTTGACACGAAAACATGCTTACATAGCCGCTTGAATAAGGAACCCCGCATGATTGTGCCCCGTTATTGGTCTGAAGCGAAAAAAACGACTCGTATAGCCAGACGGCAAATCACTATTCGACGGGCAGGCTGGTCTGATAATAGCGAAGAGGAAGCCAAACAACATGCCGAGCAGCGCTTGTCTGCTGCGTTGGAAGCGCTGTCGAATACTGGTTCAGTACGTAAAACCGATCGGAAAACGGCCTATAACGGTGCAGAAGGTTTGCCTATTCGTGAGGAAGTGATATCCAAAAACGATGATCTGGTGATATCAAGGAACTCATATGGCGCCTTATGTTTAAATACCCCCGATGTATTTTTTGCCGATATTGATTTCCAGAGCGACGATGGCAAATGCTCTTCTGCTAACCCGAAGCGGCTTGAAGGTGGTCAACTTTTACTAGTAGTTATTGGTGTTGGTGCATTCTCCTTTGGGCTGGCTCCTACTATGCCTCTTCCGTTACTGTCTTTGGCTTTTTTCTTATGTTTGGCCATAGTGGGTGGCGCTTGGGTCGCTGCTAACCGACGTAGTGAAAAACGTCCTGCCAATGGTGGGACGCAACGGTCGCAGCAAAGCGAAGGTCTTGCTCAGCATCAATCCGACTCGTATTTGCAGGCCTATCGTGCCTGTGCTGGATATTCTGCAGGTTATGCCGAGGATGAACAGCAGTGTTTATTACACATTGAGGAATTTTCTCAGCGCCATCCGGAATTGCATTTGCGCATTTATCGTACGCCAATGGGGTATCGGGTGCTGTGTATGAATGAGCTGTTTGACCCAACCAGCGAACGCACACTGCAATTATTGCAGGAGCTGGAATCCGACTCTCTGTATGTACAGATGTGTCGTAATCAGCGCTGCTTTCGTGCCCGTATCAGCCCTAAACCTTGGCGTATTAATATCGACCGACTGCGTCCCCGACCTGGTGTTTGGCCGGTAAAGCCAGAACATGTGGAACAGCGCCAGGCCTGGGTTAGTGAATATGATGACAAGGCATCCGCTTACGCCTCTTGTCACTTTGTATGCCAGCTTGGCAGCAATGAGATTGATCCTAAGGCCGATAAGGTTCGACGTTTACACGATGATTATTGCCAGGCGTTGAATACGGAACTTCCATTGGCCTGAGCTAAATCCTGTTAGCACTGTTCGGTTCTTAACAGCGTGATCGAAGGCGTTATAACTTGTCGTGCCAGTATTGATCAGCGACCTGGCGCGATTCTCGTGGAAACCACGGATTATTGATGATGATTTTTTTGCGTTGTTTCAGGTTGGCGCGCTCAAGTGCACTCTTAACCAAGGGGTGTGAATAAAAAAACTCTAAATAGCTACCGTCCTGATAGCTGTTTATAAAGGCGTCGGATATCAACTGCGCCAGCTGATCGTTGTCTGGGTGTACAAAGAAGTACATGGCAGAGGGGTAGCTGGTGAGCAGCCCTGGGTGTACTACCAACTTTTGAAGTTCAGGCCGATCTTGCAGTTCGCCATACACTTCCAATATTCCCCGTGAAAAGTAGCCCGGATGGCCGGAATTGATGATGGCAAAGATATCGTCGTAAGATTTTTCATACACCAGCATGCCATTATCACGGAACATATTAACTTCGGTCCAGCCAAAGCCGAGCAAAGCCGGCTGTTTCGCCAACTGATCAAAGCTGGAGATCTGGTTGTAGTGGGCTAACTGACCTTTATTGATAATTAATACGCGATAACCAATCAGGCCTCTAGAGATAGGATAACGCAGCGGTTTAAGGGTCGATTCCAGCTCAGCGGAGGTCCCTGCATACATGATGTCGATTTCTTTGTTTAACACCATGGCCACTTTGCGTTTTTGGGTAGAAGGGGGGTGATCGGTGTGCACGATTTGCACCTCTTTCCCCGACTTGTTGAGCAGCCACACTAGCGCGTCCATATAGATATTGCTCTGGCGGCTGTCGCTGACTCTAACCTGCAGTTCGGCATTTACCTGGCTCGAGAGTAGTAGTATGCAGATAAGGCAAATTTTTAGCGGCATCTCGACTCCCGTTTGACAGAACGCAGATGGTGCAGCGGGTGACTACTAGTCAGGTTAGAGCATCTGTATTCATAGTGGTGCACAGTGTCAGCAATGGACTGATGATACGACAGTCATCCCTGCACCATATGCGTTATGGTATGGGCTCTTTTTACAGGAGGTATCTCAATGAAAGTCGCTAACCAGGCCCTTTGCCTATTGCTGGCTGTGATGACAGGTTGTACAGATTCAGATGGGCAACAGCCGAAAAATGCCAACACAGCAAACACTCAATTATCCAACGAGCCACCCACAGCGGGTCATTGTGCCGGTTGGCGGCGTAGCTTGGCAAAAGGCAGCCAGCATTATGAGGTTGAAAGTTGCTTGTATGAGAAGGCGCTGCAAGATAGAGCGAGTGCCGTGAAAGAAGCTATTGAAATGAGTGACTGGGATATCGCATCTTCGCCATGGTCGGAACTGAAGCCCCTTATTGCGACCTTAACGCAGTTCCCTGAACAAGGCAGCCTGGAAGCAAAACTCAGGCAAATGGACTTGCTACCTAATCCTCCAGGGGAGTATGCAGACTTGGAGCGAGCTATCACCGCCAGCGACTACCTGCGTTACATGGGAAACGTGTATTGGTTTGACGTGGAAACCGGAGTTTACCCCAATAACCACGACTACCTGTTAAGCAATATTGCAGCCAATAGCGACTTGTCGGATGTCGAATTCACTGAGGTGGCACCAGGTCTGGATGCAGATAACAGCGTGCCGTATCAACTGATGGCGACGGTTGCAGGGGAAACCTATCATCGCCAAGCCAAAAATTACGGCGACTGGTACGACCTCGACGCGGTACTTGCATTGCTGAACCAGATTGCGAGGGATAGAGACAGTCAGCAGAGATTTGTGACCCTACCAACAGGAGACCAAACAGCCATTGTGTGGGTGGTTGATGCGAATGCTCTTGAGGTGTTGCAAAGCCAAGGATTGCTAAAAGTAAGTTCTGCTGAGCTATCTAGGGTGACGGGCAAGGAGTTTGAGCAGCAGGTGATAGATACGTTAGGAGTGTCAGAGCACTAACTTAGCTGCAATAGCGAATGCCGATATAAGCGGTTGGCTCAGGGTACTCTGGGCCTTGTTATTGAACCTGTCTAACACGACGAGTGTACTCTTAATGTGATTATGGGGCAGCAATCACTGGCTGTATGCGATGTGGCTATAGCCGTCGGGGAGTTTTGACAGGAGCCTCGCCGCCCTTGTGTGCAGAGTTTATCTATTCTGACAATAGCGGAGGAGGACACAGTTAGATGAAGGCACCATTGATCTTGGTACTAATGATGATCTCTAGCCATCTGGTTGCTCTTCAGGTCAGGGTTAGCGATAGCCGCCAGAGCAATATCTATATGGATGCTCTGGTGTGGCTACTGGATAAGTCGGGTGTCGAATACAACTTGGTGTACACCGACCACCCAGTGTCTACCCAAAAGCGCAAAGTCGTAATGGTGCGCAATCAAGAAATCGATGTTTTATATGCTGGTTACACCCGAGAGTTGCATGAGCATCTTAAGCCAATTTCTGTTCCCATTACCCGTGGACTTATCGGTAAGCGTCTACTGATCATTAACCAGAAGTCACGCGCTTTATATCAAGATATTCGCTCGCTAGGCCAGCTGCGTAATCATAGTGCATTACTGGGCTTTGGCTGGCCCGAAGTTGAGCTATTTGCAGACAATGAGCTGCCCGTATACGAACGAATTTACGATGAGATTTTTTTATCTATCGATGCTGGAAATCCAGGATATTTCTCTCGAGGGGTACTAGAAATTTATGGCGAGCTAAGTGATCGACAGGCGTTAACTAATCTGGCTGTGCAGGAAACACTAGTGTTAAGTTATTCGTCTGCCGTATTATTCTTTGTCCATCCAAGCAATACTGAGTTGGAAAACGCGATTCAATTGGGCTTTGATAAAGGCTATCAGGATGGTAGCTATGAGAAATTCCTTTATAGTCACCCTTTGGTGGTTGACTCTCTGAAAAAAGCTCAAATAAATGAACGTCATCAAATCAGTATCGACAATCAAGATTACCAGGACTTCTACCAGTCTATTCCCGCTGTTTATTGGCATCGCTGAAGATTCCTGTGGTACCAAAAATAACCCTAGGGCCAACACGCATACCGTATTAGGCTAAGGCTACGTTTAAGATTTATTGTATCTCTTATTCACATCGTGAGTGACCTGCGCGACGACTTACCAGGCAGCGTTGAGCGCCTGGGCCAGCGCCAAGGATTCGCTGCTGGCTGATAAAAATTTGAATACTCTGTTCGAAGATAAGCGACTAGCCCATGGGTAGAGAAGTGTTTTATTATGCCTGCGCTCACTTTCTGAGCATTATTCTCAGGGCGGGGTGAAAGTCCCCACCGGCGGTATGCCCATGTTTTGGGTGAGCCCGCGAGCGCTCGTTAGTCGAGGTCAGCAGATCTGGTGAAAGGCCAGAGCCGACGGTGATAGTCCGGATGAGAGAGAATAGAATGACACTGGCCACAGGCCGGTGAAATTTCCATTGCTCGCAATTTGCCCTGATTCTGGTCTTTATTTGGAGTTATACCATGAATCAGTCTTCTTTATTGGCCGAGTTTGGCCAGCCAATACAACGTGTTGAGCGTGCCATAGCCGCTTTGCAATCAGGCCAAGGGGTCTTGTTGCTGGACGATGAAAACCGAGAAAATGAAGGTGATATTATTTATTCGGTTGAACATCTGACGAGCGAACAAATGGCTCTGATGATTCGCGAGTGCAGTGGCATTGTATGTTTGTGTTTAACCAATGAGCAGGCGGATCGTTTGCAATTGCCTCCCATGGTGGCGAATAACAACAGTGCCAATCAAACGGCTTTTACCGTGTCGATTGAGGCCAAAACGGGTGTAACCACCGGAGTGTCGGCGAAAGACAGAGTGGTGACGATTAAAACAGCGGCAGCAGAGAATGCAAAAGCGGATGATCTTGCCCGTCCCGGCCATGTATTTCCACTACGAGCGCGAACGGGCGGTGTGTTAACTCGTCGCGGCCATACCGAAGGCACCATCGATTTGATGCAAATAGCTGGCTTGCAGCCTGCTGGTGTTTTATGTGAGCTGACCAACCCGGATGGCAGTATGGCGAAAACAGCGCAGGTGGTCGACTTTGGCCGTGCGCATAATATGCCAGTGTTAACCATTGAAGATCTGGTGCAATATCGTCATAGCATGGAGCAAAAGCTGGCTTAAGTCGTTATTGTTAATTATCGACGGTGGGAGCCGGGGCAAGGTCCCGGCACTACTCGTTTATTTTGTCTTTATTGAGCTTGGCCAGCATTCAATACATTTGGAAAGGTAAAATGAAGCCAACTTTATATGCTTCCCGTATTGTCCTCAGGACTATTGAGAACACAGATAGCGATGATCTATTCGAGATTTATGCTGATGTTCACACGATGGAGTACGCCTCGGACCCTGTTTTTTCATCTAGGTCAATGATCATTCAAATGTTAGACAGTGTGGCAAGGTTGGAGCAATCGGGTGAATCGTTGGAATGGGCGATTGTCGAGCGAAGGACCAGCAAAGTAATCGGAACATGTGGTTTACATAGCTTTAGTGATGACGGCCAAACTTGTGAGGTAGGCTGTCTACTTAATTCATCCTACTGGCGACAAGGCTTTATGACAGAGGCTCTTGGCTTGTTATTCGCCTATGCTAAGTCGGTAGGCATTAATATTTTGTATACTGATATTGATGAGGGTAACGTTCGTTCCTTGGCTTTGTTTGAAAAACTGGGTTTCAAGCAGGGTAAGAAAGAGCTCATATAGGCATTCCAGAAAAAATCACAGAAAGTCTTGTAAGCCATTTGTTAACGTGTTGATGCAAGCAGTGCAATGAGGGTTGATAAAATATCAGAGCTGGCTCAATGCCGAGCCAGCCGTCACATTTAACGATTTAGTGCATTAGCGTTTTAGCCAAGCCTGGGTAAAACGCACGCCAAATCCTGTTTGCTCGGTGCCAACATGTGCTAAGCCACCTTTGTGATTGGCTGCCGATAAATCAATATGCAACCAGGGCGTATCGTGTTCAATAAAACGACTTAAAAAACGTGCGGCATTAATATGATCCGGTGCACGACCTGGATTACATTGCTGCACATCGGCGATATCGCTGTCGATGTCGTCGTCGTAGTCACTATCTAAGGGCATGGGCCAAACGCGCTCACCTGATGCTCGGCCGGTATCTATAAGGGCCTGAGTCCAGATATCTTGATTGGTAAAAGCACCTGAGGTGCGTGTGCCTAGGGCTGACACGCAAGTGCCGGTTAGAGTGGCGTAATCAATAACCTGTTGCGGTTTTTCACGACTCGCCAGAGTTAAGGTATCGGCCAATACCATACGACCTTCGGCGTCGGTATCGACAATTTCAATGCTGGTGCCATTGAGGGCGGTAACAATTTCATTGGCGTGGTAAGCCTTAGGGCCAATATGGTTATTGACCAGCGCCAGCCAGCCACGCAAGTTGATGGCTTGCTGCTGGCGTGCAGCGCTGAGCAGAGTGCCGACAACAACAGCGCTACCGGCCATGTCACCATGCATGCCAAACATATGGCCACCGGTTTTCAGGTTGTAGCCGCCAGTATCCATACACACGCCTTTGCCCACTAACGCAGTGTGTTCTTTGCTATCGGCTTGACCCTGGTAACGCAGCTCAACAATGCTGGCTTCACCATCGTCGGCACCACGGGCTACCGCACAAAAAGCGCCCGCCCCCATGTTTTCTAAGCTGGCGTAATCGTGCACGAGCACTTCGATGCCTTGTTTCGGTGCCCACTCTAACAGCCACTCTCGATAGCTGGTGGGATTAACGTCACTGACCGGGCGGGTTGCTAAAAAGCGTGTTAGAGCGTTGCCCTCGGCTTCAGCTTGGCGCTGTAAAATCAGTGTTTTATCAAGCTGACCCAGCAATTCAATGCGGGTAATTTGAACCTCGGGATCAGCCTCGCGTTTATGTGTGGGTAGCTGATATATATCTGCCAAAGCTGCACTCAGCAGAGCATCTAAGCCAGTGTTATCGTCGGCGATCAAGGTCAGGACTTTATCGCTGTGGTGCCAGCTATCTTTAATGGCTTTACGTGCCTGAGTCAGGCGTTCAAAGGTATTGTTGGCGTCTTTGCGTTTAACAAAGGTCCAACTGTGGCCATTGTTGAGGTGACTGCAGCGCTCGCGTTTGTTGCCTTGCAGGGCGGGCTGCTGGCTATCGGTGCGCCATTCTAAGACACAAGACTCAGGGTTGAACTGATCAACGCAAACCACATCAATGTGGCGATATTCGAAACTAAGCACGCTGGTATACCTACTGATGGTGAAAACCGCATTATCATACGATATTCACTGCCAACGTGCTTATCCGACTGCGACTACTCGCGGCCGGTGGAGAAGTACAGATCGTAAAAAGCTTTTTGTGCTTGTTGGAAGCACTGATCGACAGCTTGCTCGTCGCTATGCTTTTCACGACAACGCTGCTTATCCTTGTCTTGTCGTAACTTATAGATGCGCTCGGCGATTTCCGTATCCTGTTGCGCTTCATCTAGGCATTGTTCACGGATATCTTCGTTATCTTGCTGCTGCCGGCTGAGGCACTGCTGGTTGAGCTGGGCACTGTAGTCGTCTGTGTTGATGTAGGTTAGGCCACTACAGCCACCAAGCAGCAATAGCATGCTGGATAAAACGATGTATTTCATGGGACTCCGATGCACTCGTTGAACAACAGCTCACAGTGTATCGGAAGCCATGCTCAGGCACACCCTCTTGTAGGCAAGTGGCAGGTAAACCAGGCGAGCTGCCAACTTCCTGTGTCTTTAGCTCTGAAGATATACTTCGCAGGCTGATACTTCTGGCTCCCTTGTATTCGGATAATTCGTGAGTTGCCGTATAGCAAGGATGAAACCAGTGCCAATCAGGGATAACGACCAGTAAATAGAGGGAATATGAAGGCTACATTTTTCACGGTATTGCCATTACTTATAGCCATTACTGCCTGCGGTGGCGGTGGTTCAACATCAGAAGCGCCACAACCTCCGACGGTTCCGGATGTTGGCAATGAAGATAAAGGCACTGATGATAATGGCGGTATAAGCACAGGCACTGACAATTCGCAGGGCGGTGATAGTGACGATCAGAATCGTCAAGGGTATGAACTCGGCCAGTCTCGATTATCAGGAGAGTTTGACTTTTCAGACGCTGGTTCATTGAGCCTGCCATTTGTCATTCATGATTATAACGGTTGGTATGAGATTGCCTTTTCCAGTGATAGTGGATATAGCATCGTGCCCTTGTTTCGAACGACTACTTCTGAAAGCAGAACATCTGAAACTAATAGCACAGCGGTATCGTTGAACTATGTACCGATGGCGGAGTACTGTGGTGATTATCGGCTTGCTCTTGATTTGAAAGTTTATAGCCAGGGTAAGGAGTATCAGGAAAATATTCCGGTCAATTTCTCAATAACCAGTCATTCTCAGCTGTATTCCCTATCACCTAATGAGTTATATCAGTCTACGGCCAGTAATATTTTTTTGACTGGATGTTCTCTTGATAAGGTAGAGGCATCTCAGCTGGTATTTTTGCAGGGCGATACTGAAGTGGCCTTAAACCCGTCACAGTTGCAGATTATTTCTCCCTATCAGTTAGTGTTAAAAAATGTTGATCTGGGTCCGGGCCGGTGGAATCTAGTCCTAACGGAAGAAAACGGGATCTTAAGTAGCCAAAACCTGAATATATATAGTGATGAGCTCATAGGTTTTCCGGCAACCATGAGCTGGAAGGAGGATAACGACAATCAGGTTAAGCGCTTTGGTTGGAATAACGACCGCGGTGAGTTGCATCTGCTGATGGACGGAACCTTCTTTTTGGCTTCACCCTTTGCGGCGCAAAATATTCGTGCCATCTATCCGACGGGTGAAAGAACTGACTTATTTAATAATGTCAGTGATGTCGCGTCTAGGGTGACAAGTGAGGGCCGAACAACGGCTTATATGTTATCTAATGGGACTTTGTATTCTGTCCCCGTTGGTTTTATGGCGCCCACTGAAATACCACTGAATTTTGGCGAACTAAAGGTTAAACAGCCCAAATCTCTGACCCTGCTTGCTGATCAATCGTTACTGCTAACCGATAAGCAGTTGGGTGCGGTTTTGATTGACCTTAAACGTAACCATGCTGTGGTGTTATCTGATCTGAATAAGTTAAATGCCGCTAGGTTTGTAGCGATTGAAGGTGACAATAAGATACTGGCGATTAGCAAAAGTCAGATAAGTCTGTATAACATCAATACCCAAGAAGTAACAGCTAGCTACCAGTCCCTTGCAGACATTGATATTGAAAATGTCAAGTTGGCGCAGTCGGGCAAGCATATTGTGTTGTCGCAACAAGGTCAGTTTGAACTGCTGGATTTGAACCTGGATGAACTGTCCAGCTTTGAGCTTAACAGGTTTGATGTCGGCAACGACTACAGTGCTGACGTTAGCGCTGATGGACAATATCTGTATTTGGCTACAGAAGACCCTGTGTTTGATAAAAACACCCGGGTGTATCAGCTAGCTATGAATGAATTGACCTACTCTGGCATTGATATGCTGGCGGGTGATCCTGCCATGACATTGATTCCAGACATTGGCTCAGGTCGGCAGTTAGCCATTTCTAAAAGTGGTAAAACATTGGCGCTGGTAGGTGATAAGGGTCTGGAGATTTTTTATCAGTCACGTTTTTGATTATAAACGACTACAAGACTAGTTGTGTTACCTAACAACGCCATATTTAAATGGCGTTGTTAGGTTGGCTAAATCAGCTTACCATGCTGACCATAGTACCTCTCCTGACAGCTTGTACAATACGAAGTTACCATCATCTTGTACGCGTCCTGAGGCATTTCTGTTCGAATTACTCGCAGTCTGGCTGGACCACAGAGGGCGCCCTTGGTGGTAAACAACTAGATTGCCATCACCTTGTTGTAGCACGGCAAACGCTCCTGGGTTTCCATTGGTTTGTGAGCTCCAGCGTGCTTTTCCATGGCTATATAATACGAGATTACCATCCCCTTGCATAACTAGTTGAGTATTACCGTCCGGCGAGAAAATACGGTCATTAGCATACAAGCGATTATCAGGCACAAGTCCATTTGACTCTTTAAAGACACTCCGTGCTGGAGTGAAGGTTAGCTTCTGATTGCTAGCTCCGGTGATGCTAGTCAGAGAGTAGCCTTTTGAGGCTCCCTGGCTCGTAATTGCTTTACCATTGTATTTGGATACCACTCGATATGAGCCATCGCCATTGGCATGGATTTTCCATACCTGTTTGACTGAGCTTGAGTTGCAGGCTTCGGGAATGACTGAACTTCCATTTGTTGATAAGCATAAATCGGTGTCTGAGAACTTATTAGTCAGACGTGCTTTAAATGCATACTCATTATGGTTGCCCATATACTTTGATGCCCAGCCTGTAAGGCCTACTCCGACTCCACTGATTATGGAGTTTTCAGATCTTGGCATAATCTCATAGTAGGTGCCAAATTCCTTAATATGATATACGCCTTCCGGCATGGCAGCGCCAGAAGGTTGCTTCTGACGGTAGCGAGCTACGATATGAGCAATGTCATTGATAGCTCTGACTGAATCGGAGTGGTTCTCTACGCCACAGATATATTTGCTTGTTCCTTGACCACATTTCCCAAGCTGTGGATTAGAGAAGTAAGGTGATCGCTTACTGACGCTAAAGGCGCTAGGGTAGGCCATAATCGTCGCAAACTCATATTGCCTTCCATATCCTCTTCCATATGAAAAGAGAGAGCCTTCTTCGCCTTGCTTCTGTGAGTGTCCGAGCCCTAGGTTGTGACCAATTTCGTGTGCAAGAGTGTATCTATCACATTTGACTTCGTTAATGCTGAAGGCCTTACCCTGACCATTTGTAGCCTCTGGCAGATTAGCGACGCCGCAAATATTGCTCGTATCGTTAGTCTTTGTATCATAACCTACAAAAACGGGTACTAAGTCACCATAGTTCTGGTTGCGATAGTTTTGAACAACTTTCATTGATGGAAGGTTGCTGAGTAATGGCGATACATTAATTCGCTCATTATTGGAGTTTTTATATTTATTTTTCGCTAACTCACTGCACCAGCGTTCCCAGTTGTTTGACTTGTTGTATGATATTCCATCAGATATCCCAACGTCATTGAGGTAAAGAAAACTTTTTCGTGAGAATGAGACGTTGGCTCCGCTATTTGAGTAGTATAGGTTGGCGCTCCGAATGTATGCATCTATTTCTGATTTCAGACGTGATTCCAGTGCGGGCTTGGCGTCGTTGGAGTTAGATTGGTTGTCAACCAATCTCTTCAGGTTTGGAGACTTTTCCTGCATATAACAGATAGCAGAATCATCATATGCTACGGTTAGATCAATAGTTTCCTTGCATGACTCGCAAAATCCATATGAGAGACTTGAGCTAATTGCTAAGCCCGTTGCTATGATTTTTTTCATATATATCCTTAATGTACTTCATCCGGTTGGTTGAACCTTTTTCCAGGTTCGTAAATATACCCATCACTCATGTCTGTGTACGACTGATAAGTGTTTAATGAGTATTCTGTGCCATCAATAAAAAATGAAGCTAAGATGATGCCATTCTCTATTGAAAGGAAAAACTCCCCAATCTCTGTTGATTGTGGGTTTTCTAACGTACCGGTGTAAACTTTTCGGTTACTTTCTAGCGCTACGTCCATTACAGTTGCTGTTGTATTTGCTGGGAAATCTGATATTGGGATATCAAATTCATCATTTATTGACAGGTTTGAGAAAATAACATTATTTAATGAGATGAAATGGAAATCATCTGATCCGTCCATTAAGGTTTCATCTTTCGTGGCGGATCTTGTCACTATCTCTGATTTGTTATTCATTGAGCTGGTGCCAATGATTAACTGACTGTTGGTTTTTTCCTCGGATGCGAACTTATGTTCGATACTGGTTTTAGAATTACTATCGATTGTTTGTTTTGGGATGGTAACGTGCTGGCGATTTGTCAGAACAATAGTAGTAAACGCCAGTGCTACTAATGCTAGAGCTAAATACTTCTTCAATTTCAGTGCCTCCATTCACTGAATATTTTATCAATATGTGCTTTGGGTTATCAATATTTCTGTTGATGCTTTTTCATGATTTTGACAAATCGTGACCGAGATCGTGTTTTATCCTTCCACCACAAAACTTATCTGATCACTGCTACCGGCCTGATCACTAACGCTGATTTGATACTTGCCGGCATTGGGTACCGTTAATACCAGCTCAGCACCTCGCTGAGCGAGTAACCGTCCATTTAAAAACCAATACCAATCTGGTTGGCCGCCGACAGCGCGCAAGTGCACACTAGGCTGTTGTTGGGTACTGGCGTGGCGGCGAATAAGACTGCCATCGGCCAGGCCGGTGATGCGTACTGGCTCGGCCTGTAGCAAGGCTTGCTGGCGCTGGCAACGGCCATCGATGGGCGGGATACGTGTTTGTGTTTGCCAATCGGGTGGCAGCCAAGGCTGTAACGGTGCTGGCCATATTGGCACCGTTGCTGTGGTGGCTGGCAGCTCGCAGCCTAGCCCGAGACGTAAGCCGGTATCGTTAGCCAGTAACAGGATGCGCTCGCTGCGGCTGTCTTGGCTGTTGATGTCACGGGTGTGGTGCCAGCTGCGTGGTTGCTGCTGATCTATAAGCCAAGCGTCTAGGCGTTGATCACACAGCTCTGCTGGGCGCTGTTGACCGCTAGGCCAGCAGATTGTCTGTCGGCTTACGTTACTGGGTTTGTCATGCCAATGCTGCGGGCTGTGCGGCAATACACGTGCCGCGGCACGCAATAACGGCAGTGCCGTGGCGCTGCCATGGTGGCCTGCCATGTTGGCATTATCGGGCTGACCGACCCACACCCCCAGAGTGTGACTAACGCTAGAAGCGATGGCCCAGGTATCTTGCAGTCCCGAGCTGGTGCCGGTTTTCACCGCCAGTCCAGGTTGCTGGCGATCACGCAGTAGTTGTCGAGTAATCCAGGCACTGGCCGGTGACAGCAGGGGTCTTGGCTGGCCTAAATGGGGTTCGGCGTCGCTAAAGCGCAGCGGCAATAGCAGCCCGCCATTGCCCAGTGCACTGTATAACTGCACCAATTCTTCCAATGATGTGGCAACGCCGCCCAGCGCTAAGGCCAAGCTGGGGCCAGCCCCTGCAGGCAAGTGCAGATGGGTGCCCGCAGTGTGTAAGTCGGCATAAAAGGTCGCTGGACCTAGCTGCTCTAACACCTGTACGGCGGGAATATTCAATGAGCGCTGCAAAGCTTCGCGCACACTTACCGGGCCGCTAAAGCCATGTAAAAAATTTTCTGGGCGGTAGTCGCCAAACGGCAAGGGCACATCCATTAACAGGCTGTCACTGTGGATCAGGCCTTTGTCCATGGCCAAGGCATAAATAAAGGGCTTTAACGTCGAGCCGGGTGAGCGCAGTGCGGTGACCATATCGACGTGGCCAAAGCGGCGGTGGTCACTGAATTCGGCCGAGCCAACATAGGCTTTGACGGCACCGCTGCCATGTTCCACCACCAGCATGGCGACGGAGGCACCGGCGGGTAATCGTTGTCTGGCATCGGCGGCTAATGCCTGCAACGCGTGCTGCAGTTGCGGGTCTATAAAGGTTTGAATTCGCCCCTGCTGTGGATAACTCTGGCGTAGCCGACGCGCCAACAAGGGTGCCTGTTGGGGTGTCTCCACGGGCACCAGGCTTATGGGTTCTTGCAGCGCCTGCTGCAACTCACTGTCGCTGAGCAATTCAAACTTGGCTAAGCGCTTAAGTACCTTATTGCGCTGTTGCAAAGCCCGTTCAGGGTGGCGGCGCGGGTGATACCTGCTCGGTGCTTGCGGTAAGCCCGCCAAGAGTGCCGCTTGCGCCTTGGTGAGCCAGCGCGCGCTGTGACCAAAATAATGGCGGCTAGCGGTCTCTACCCCTTCAATGGGGCCGCCAAAGGGCGCGTGATTGAGGTAATAAGTCAGAATCTGTCGCTTACTGAAATGCCAATCGATCTGCAGGGCGCGCACCATTTGCAACAGCTTGCCCCACAGTCTGCCTTGCTGTGGATAGCGCAAACGTGCGACTTGCATGGTTAGGGTGGAGCCGCCAGAAATGATGTGGCCGTGGCGAACTAATTGCCCGGTCGCTCGTACTAGGGCCAGCGGGTTTACACCAGGGTGCTGGTAAAACCAGCGATCCTCATAGGTGAGCAGCGCCTGCAGGTAATGCTCTGACACCTGTTCGATATCAGTTGGATAGCGCCATACGCCGCCTTGGTCAGCGAAGCGGCGCAAGGGTTCACCATGATGGTCGACCACTAAAGTGGCGCCAGGACGCGGCTGCAGATCGACGGGCGCCAACCAATCGATAACAGCTAACAGCAGCACTGGGCTGGCGAATAATGCCAGCACCAGCGCAGCGCGCGTCCGCCAGCGCATCAGGGCGTGATCACCAGAGTTGGTAGGGTTTCACCAATGCCATGCTTGTAAGGGCGGTACATATCTTCGGCAAACGGCGTTGGCACCGCATAGCTACCGGGTGTGACGGCTCGGGCCAGATAATACAAACGTTGGCTGTCATAATCATTGATCGGCAGTGCGACCACAAAACGATCATCACGGAACTCCAGATGCTCGACACCGGCACGCTGGCGCCAGCCTTCAACGGGTTGATCAGCAATTATGAGTTTGCTGAGGTCAATGCTGGCATTGCCGAGATTCTGGTTTTCCAGCTCCAGCCCCGCAGGCAGCAAATCCACCACCAGTCCGTCGCGCACGTATTCGTCGGCATCCACCTCGAGCTCGATTAATAACAACTCGCCCGAAGTCAGTGTTGATGGCGTGACTGGCTGGCCATCGAGGTTGTAATAACGACGCTGAATACGGATGCCACGATTAGCAGGTTCAGGTGCGGTGGCTGGGTGCGCAATCATTTCCAGATTGAGATACAGGCGCTGATCTTGGCTGCTAACGCTTTGCAGGCGATCGAGCTGCTGTGCGTCTAACAAGCTTTGGAAGGCTCGGTCCTGATCGATGTTTTGCTGCATGTCACTGAGCTGGATCAGGCTGCGCAGTTGCTGGCCGCTGTTTTCATCTAACGCCAGTGAGGCACGGAACAGCGCATTGCGCTCTTGCGTGCTGAGCCAGCGGCGTTTTTGCACTTCATCAAACAAGGCCAATAACGGCGCCGCGGTATCTCTGCCGGCGGCTGCTAGCAGGGCAAAGGTCAACGCTTGGTCGCGCAGTGCACTGCCGTAATCGCCGTAATAACCCGCCTGGTAGCTGCTGTTGTTGGCACGCTCAAACAAGCTGATGGCCGCTTGGTTATCACCACTGAGTTGCAGAGCACGGCCCAAATGAGCCCAAGGCAGAGAGGATTTAACCTCTGTTGGCTGTGCCTCCATTTCCTGTTGCAAACGGCGCAGGTTGGCCAGTGATGCCTTGTTGGAGCGTGCTAACACTAAGCCGGCGTAGGCACGGGTAGCAAAACCATAGTGTTTATCACCTTGATAGGAATACAACGGCATCTCGCTGCGCAGATACTGTTGCAAACGCTTTTGCAAATCTTCCAACATGCCGCCTGGCAAGGTGGCGCCAGCATCGCGGGCGTCGGTGAGGAAGTCGGCGACATACGCACTGAGCCATTGGCGCTCTTCGCCATTGGCCCACAGGCTAAAGCCACCACTGCTGGTCTGACGTGGTTGCAGGCGCTTAATCGCACGTTCCAGTTGCTGGCGGCGTAGGCCATCGCTGTAGGGTTCGTTAAAGCGCTGTTCCAGTTTGGCGGTGAGCTCATAGCGCTGAGCCGCTGCCGGTGTGACCAGCGCCCAAGGATAACCACTGCTGGTCGATTGCTCGGTGCAACCGTAGGGATAACGTAACAGTGCATCAAAGTGGCCACGGGTGTCGATCGGTGGACGACTGTCGAGGGTCAACTGAGCCTGCACTGTGCTGGCGATCATGCCATCACTGTTGAGATCATTTTGCCAGCTCTGACCTTGCTCCAATACCGCCTGACGGCGTTCAGTCAGTGCCGGATAGGCGGCGCGGCTATGCAGTGTCCACTGTTGTTGCAGTTCTAGGGTTTGTCCGTCACTGCTGGCGGTCAAGCGCGCGCTGATATCAGCACGGCCCAAGGCTTGTGCTGCAATCGGGAAGGTCAGCACGTCGCGCTGCTCATCTGCCAGCGTCAACTGCTGGCTCCAGTTTTGTGGCTTTAACATGCCAGCGACACTGAACTCGATAGCAATGGTCTGCTCTTGGCCTGATAGATTGGCGACATCCAAACTGAGTTGTGAGCTATCCCCCAACGCCAAAAAGCGTGGTCTGGAGAGCTGCATCACCAGCGGATCGGCCACGGTGGTGTGTGCTTCGGCGCTGCCGACACTGTGTTCGTTCCAAGCCACCGCCATCAACCGCAAGCGGCCATTAAAGTCGGGAATGTCCAGCTCGATCTCAGTCTGGCCGCCGCGCAGGCGCACTGGCTGAGTTTGCCAGGCGATAATCTTCACTTCATTTTTTGGCTCTTCGCCGCCGCGTACCAGCTCGGCTTCGGATTGCACCAGTCCGCCACCAAAGCGCTGGGCGGCGTAGTCAAAGCCGGCATTTTCTATAATGCGATCGTAGACATCGAACAGCTGATAGTCATAGCGGCGGGGACCAAACAGGTAGGCCAGCGGATCTGGTGTGGCAAAGCGGGTAATGTTGAGCACACCCACATCGACGGCGGCCACACGCACCCACACATCGTCATGTTGATCGGCATTGGCCAAGTTAATGGTGACCTGAGTTTTTTGGCGCGGTGCGATCTTGTCTTTCACCTGCACACTCAGCTCAAGTCCGGCATCGCCGCGTCGTAATGGCAGATGGGCAAAACCAAAGGCGCGCTTCGGTGCTACCGAATGCTTCATATCGCCAGGCGTAAATACGGTGGCGGTGACATAAATATCGTGGCGCTTCCAGCTCTTCTGGGTAGGAATCTCAATGCGTTCGCCGCTGGCCTTCACCTGCCGTTGCGCGCGCCACAAAACGCCGTCATTGCTTTCGACGGTAATGTGGGCCAAGCCGTCAGTGGCGGGTGTCATTAACAAGGTAGCGCTGTCGCCTGGTTGATAGCTTTGCTGTTCAAAGGCCAGCTGCACCTGATCGGGCTTAAGACTGTCGCCCGAACTGCGCCAGCCACTCCAACGGGTGCGAAAGCGATAACGATTCACCAGTTGATTGTCGTCGTTGTAGATCTCGACGCGGTAATCACCGTATTCAACGGGCAGGGCGAAGTCGATGGGTGCCTCATCGTTAAAGCTTAGGTTCTGACTGTATTCAACGAACTCCAGCGGTTCATACTGCCAGCGCCAGCCCTCGGCATCTGAATAGCGCCAGTAGTAGTTACGATCTTCGCGAATTAACCGCAGTTGGTAATCGTCCGCGCTGTGCAACTCTCCGCTACGATCGGCCAAAATGGCTTTAAAACGCGCTTGGCTATGGTTGTCCGGACGCTGGTTAAATTGCGGCTCCAGGCCAACCAGTTCATCACTGCCCCAGTGGGTTACCGTGGCCTTACGGGTGATCGGGCGACCGCCGCTTTCGTAAACACTGACGTTGGCAATTAGCGCCAGTGGCGATCGTAGTTGCTGCCAGTGCTGCAGCGAAGCCATCAGCTGGGTTTTACCATTGGCATCTAAGGTGCCCGGCTGCAATGGCAAGCGGCGATTGGGGATGTTTTCACCTTCAAGGCCAAAGACAAAGCTGCTCCAATTGGCCAACGGTTTGCGATCAAGTTCGGCGAGGACAAAACCATCAACACGATTGCCCGACGCCGGTGCGCCGTACAAATAGCTGCTGCTCACGGGTATCGACAATTGATCGCCGTCATCGGCCATGCGCCGTGCGCTGTGGTCACCGTCGAATAGTGTCAGTGCTAAGCGTTCTGGTTGAAAGTCTTCCACCTTGATGTCGTAGCTGGCGAGAATATGGTCTGGCTTAGCACTGGTCGCCAGGGTAAGGGTCCAGGGCCCGGTTTTGGCGTTGTCACCGAGCTGATGACTCAGCACATAGTGGCCGCCATCCTCACGCTGTAACGTGGCTTTGGTAACACGGCTGCCGGTGGGGTCTATCAGTTGTGCTTGCAGTGGTAAAGCATCCACCGCCTGACCGTCAGCGTCACGCAATAACGCATTAAACTGCAGCTGCTCGCCGCGGCGATATAAATCGCGTGGTGACCAGACGAAAGCTTGCAACTCACTATGACGGCTGACGGCATTGTCGTAGGCTGATAAATCCAGCGACTGACGGTCGTAACGAAGTACCGTCATGTGCTCGCCACTGCGTGCGACTAGGGTGTGGCCTTTGTTGTGATAGGCGGCAAACACCGCTTCACCTTGCTCATCAACGCGCTGCTCGGCGATCAATTCGTTATTGCTGTAAAGCGATAGCGTGACGTCGCTCAGCACCTCTCCCGACTCAATCGAGTGGGTATTGACGCGCAGTTGCTGTTCGTTTTTTCGTACTTGTACGCCAATATCGCTGACGGTAAAAAAGTTGATTTGGTAATCGTCGTCGTACTGTCCGGCAATCTGCATGACGGCCAAGTAGGCACCGGGTTGTTGCAATGCATCGATATCGCTGAGGTCGATATTGCGGGTGGTGCGTTGATTGCGCTGGTGGTCGATATCAAAGCGACCGGCAAATACTTCGGGGTTATGTTTGGCGAAGTCATTGAGTCGATAACTGCGGCCGGTGCTTTGATTGCTCCAATAACTCCAGCGTGCCAGTTGTTCGTCGTTAAGACGGTGAATATGGATGTCGACGGCATCGACGTTCAGCGTCGATACCGGTAACGCCATACGCACTGCACTCGACAGTACATGGCCTCCACCGCTGAAAGATGCGCCAGGTTGTGTCTGGCGGGTGGTGATGGTGTGTTTGCCAGGGCGAATGACGCGCTTGTTATTTATGCCGGCCAGGCCCGGCTTAATGTCGACTTGATAGCGAGTAGCTGGCTCGACAAAGGGGTAAATGATCTTCAGGCCATCGTCGCTTAGCACCCAGTGATCGGCGGGCTGGCGTTGGTCTTGTTGCAACACCGTTAAAAAACGGCGCCAGTTGTTATCGGCATCGACTGGCACTGTGGTGCGAATCACCAGAGCGGCGCCGTTATTCCAGGTTTCTTCTTTCACTGAGCCGACGCTCATTTCCTGGTTACGATAGCGCTCGCGTTGGTACTGGTGATCGAGTGCTTGCTGGCGCTGTTGATACTGCTGCAGCAAGCAGTCGTCGGTTTGGCATTGATCGCGTTCTGTTAGCCATTGCCGCTGTTGTTGGCGCACAGCGTCAGCTTTTTCTGTGCTCGACAGCAGTTGTTGGTAGCGTTGTGCCAAGCGTTCATCCAGCAGTGATAAACGCGTATTGGCGCAGATTCGTTGTTCAATGGCATTGCCAGCTTGTTGGCAATCAAAACTGGCGGCCTGCACGGTGGCGGCAAATAGCCAGCACCACAGCAGTGGCAGTGAGCGAGTCATAACACAGTCCTTCGCAGCATAATTTTGCAGGGGGAGAGGCTGCGAATTATGGTCAAAGGCTGCCGCTGTGGCCAGCCAGTGCCGTGTCTGGACCGTTATTTATGCCGGTGTTGGCAAGGTGACTTCGTCAACTCGCGCCAGCCAGGCGATGATTTCCGGATACTGCTCAATGATGGCCCTGCCTTCAGGAGTGCCAATAATGGCGCTGATCTGACTGGCGACGGCGATGTCAGCCAGGGTCAGTTGATAGGCAACCAGCCAGCGTTTGCCACTGAGCCAGGCGGCCAGGGCCTGGCAATGGCGGCGTAAGTCTTGCTCTACCATGGGCCAGCTTTTTCGTCCTGTCCCTTGTATCTGCGCCGTTTTGGCAATGATGCCGGGAGCCACTATGCGTAATAACGGTGCTAGCCAGGGGTGCTCGTCGGCACAGGCTTGCGCCGCCCAATAACCGGCATTGCTGCGCAGGCCAAAGCGCAAATGAATTTCAATGAAGTACAAGCTTTCGTCGGCCCAGTCTTCAAAAAAATGCACCATTGCCTGATCGGCTGGGTCATCGGGTATCAGGTTGACGTTGGGATAGCAGTGCTCAAGCTCTTCAATGATATTGGTTGAGTCAGCAATCACCCGATTATTAATGGCCACTATGGGTAATTTGCCGGTACGACTTAGGCTTCTGACCGTGCCGGTCAGGGTTTGCCACAGACTGATATTGACCCTTTTATAGTCCAGGTGCTTAGCGTGCAGTACTCGCCGTACTTTGTCGCAGTAAGGGGAAATTGGGTACTGATACAAACAGATGTCGGCCATAACAATGTCTCTAAAGCTCAGTGCCAGGGGCGCGAATCCTGTGCCCCACCAAAATTGCCAAACTCAGCAGTGTATCGGTAAAAACCCGTACGTCTAGGTCTGTATTATCAGCAGCGCTGCGACTTCCAGCGTCTACACTGACAAATAGCAAGGTCCCAGGGAAACAAGGAGGAAGGGACATGAATATTTCTGTCGTCAGTTCCACTCAGTCGGATACACAAGCAGCCTGCCAAGAAGTACTGCAAGCTCTGACCAATACACAGTGCGATCTGGTCATTGCCGGGTTTAATACCGAACACAATGCTGAGCTGCTGCAACAACAATTGATGCAGCAGTTTTCTTGTCCCGTGATGGCTGGCTCATCCTGTCTTGGTGCACTGGCCATTAATGATGAGGTGAGCACCACGGCGGGTTTAGTGTTGTGGACTCTCAGCGATAGCCGTGGTCACTATGGCGTCGGCTATTGTCGCCAAGGTACGGATGCCAAAAGTGCTGCCATAAAAGCACTGGAAATGGCACTGGATCAGTCTGGCCGCAGCTCGGAAAGCCCGGCGTTATTGTGGTGCATTTTACCGCCGGGTGATGAAGAGCAAATTCTGCAGGGTTTTGCCGAGGTGGTGGGGCCCAATGTGCCGGTGTTAGGTGGCAGCAGCGCAGACAACGATGTATCGGGCAAATGGCAGCAGTTTAATCAACATACCGCTGGACGAGATTTGATTCAGGTGGCGGTGTGTTTTCCATCGGGCAGTGTTGGGATTTCATTCAGTTCGGGATATCAGCCCTGTGGCTCAGCGGTAACTGTGACCCAGGTGGAGCAGCGCCAACTGCAACAGCTGGATCATGAGCCGGCCGCAGCCTGTTATAACCGCTTAACTGGCGGTGTGATTCAGCAACATTTGGGCGGTGGCAATGTGCTGGCACTCACCACCTTGCATCCATTGGGCAGGCGCATCCCTATGGCCGAAGGGCCAGATGACTATCTGCTTAGTCATCCTGATGCTGTAACTGAGCAGGGCGCTCTGACGCTGTTCTCTCAGGTCGAGGCCGGAGAGCAGTTGCAGCTGATGAGCGGCAGTATTGAAGGCTTGGTCAATCGCGCCCAGCGCGTGCTGGATAACGCCTGTCAGCTACTGCCTGAAGACGAGCAGCCGCAAGGCGCGTTAATGATTTACTGCGCCGGCTGTATGTTGACCATTGGTGAACAGGTCAATGTGATGGCGGAGCAAATACAGCGTCACTGTGGTGTGCCTGTGTTAGGGCTATATACCTTTGGTGAACAGGGCTGTTTTGTCGATGGCTCCAATCGTCACGGTAACCTGATGATTTCCGCTGTGGTATTTGGCCAATGACGATCAGTACCGAAGAATTACTGGAAGCCCTGCGGCGCGAAAACCGATTGCGTCAGCAAGCTGAGGCACGGCGGCGTGAAAGTGATTTGATGATTACTGGTATGCAAACCATCTTGGAAGCAACCAGTGGTGATCAGCTGTATCAGCATACCTTTGCACTATTCGCCAGCCTGATTGAATACGACTATGCCTTGATTCTGGAACGTCAGAGTGACGGCTCATTGCAGTGCATTGCTGCCAATGATGAGCGTTGGCTGACATATAGCTGGCCATTAGACGATGTACTGCAACGCGCGTTAAATGGCGAGCCCTGTGCTGTGGTTGCGGCGCAGCGTCAGCCCGCCTGGCAGTCCCATGGTGATAACGCCGTTGGTGCGGTTTTATATGGGCCTTTTAGTGGTCAGCAGCATGAAGCTTTATTGGTGTTTATCCATCATCAGGTCGGCTTTTATGTGCAAGAACATATTCATCTATTACAGCGTTATGGTCAGCTAACTAAGCAAGTACGTCTGAGCTTTGAGGCCAAATTACAGGCGCTGGAAAGCAGCGAATTAAAACGTGCCAAAGAGCGCGCAGAGCAAAGCCTGATTCATGCCGAAAAAATGGTATCGCTAGGAACACTTGCTGCAGGTGTGGCCCATGAAATAAACAACCCCGTCGGTTTTATTGGCAGCAATCTGCATTACATTCGTGAGTTTTCTGAATTAAGTCAGCAATTGGTGGGGCAGTTGATGGCAGCATTGCAGTCTGCCGATAATGAGACAGACGACCATAAAGCAGCCATTCAGCAGTGTTTGCAGCAACTAAAACAGGAAGATTATTTAGACCGTTGCCAGGAGCTGATCGATATTGCTGGCGAATGCAATGAAGGTTTACAGCGTATCAAAGACATCATTGCTGGTTTGCGTACCTTTTCTCGCCAGGATGACAATGTCAAAGAACCCATCGATATTAATCAATGTGTGCGCACCACATTGAAAATGGTCAATAACGAACTTAAGTATCACTGCACCGTGAATCTTCAGTTGCAGCCTGTAGGCAAGGTACTGGGTGCAGCCGGACAACTCAATCAGGTACTGACAAACCTACTGGTGAATGCCGGCCATGCGATCGAAACCCAGGGCACAGTCACGGTTAGCAGCGGTCGACAGCAATTGCCACAAGGCTGGTTTGTGTATGTATCAGTAGCCGATACTGGCAAAGGCATTAGCACTGAGGATATGGCGCGCATTTTTGACCCCTTTTTCACCACCAAAGAAGAAGGCAAAGGCACTGGCTTAGGCTTAGCCATTAGTCATTCCATTATTGAAAAAATGGATGGCTGGATCGACGTTGATAGCCAGCTAGGCCAGGGCAGTAAGTTCACGCTATGGCTGCCAGAGTCGCCAGCAGCCGAGCCGTCGTAGATAAAGCAACTCCACTTTGCTGTTTGATGCTTACCTCTCAACGGCGCAGCTCATTGATCGCTTATGACTCGTCAGAGGGCGCAAATAACGCGGCAATCTGCTCACTAGTAAGGGTGTCTGTGTCATTAGCGAATTGATAGTGGGCAGGTTTTTTATCGATATAATATTGCATCGTCATATTAAATGGCTGATCAGCAAATAAACCCACTGGCAGACTATAACGGTTATCTTGTTTGAAACGGCTGTAAAGGTGGGTACCGCATTGGAGACAAAACGCTCTGACTGCCCAGGCCGATGAATCGTATTCTTGAATATATGACTGGCCGTCAAAGTGTACTTGTTGGCCGCATGGGCTCATCATCAAAGGTCCTCCGCTCCAGCGTTGGCAGCTACTGCAATGGCACACTGTAAAATCTGGATTTAGTTCGGCTGTAATGCTGACGGCGCCGCATAAGCATTGGGATTTGGCTGTCATGGCAGGTATCCAAATCAGCAGTATGGCGTGTGAGTGCTTAACGGGGCAGAGTGAATTTCAGCAAGGCAGTGTTGATGATATAGAACAATGAAAGGCTCTAGGGCCTGTTAACACTATTTAGCTTTTTGCTGCTGCAAGTCAGTTTTTTGAGCCATGAGGAGCGTGGTTAAACTGGTCAGATCATATACAAAACCCGGCTTAGGCCGGGTCTTGTTCGTTAACTTCTGACTCGTCGTTGCGCGGTTTGACCAGTCTGGCAAACAGGACACCGACTTCAAACAGAAGCCACATAGGCACGGCTAAGATGGTCTGCGAAATCACATCTGGCGGCGTCACTAACATGCCCACGACAAAGCAGCCGATAAAAATATACGGACGTTTCTCGCTCAACGACTCCACCGTCGTCATACCTGTGAGCACCATTAAGAAGGTGGCGATGGGTATTTCAAAGGCGATACCAAAAGCGAAAAAGATCTTCAGAATGAAGTTTAAAATATTGCTGATATCGGGCAAAAACGAGATGCCTTCAGGGCCTGCTGCGGTAAAAAATGCAAAGGCCAGTGGCAGTACAACAAAGTAGGCAAAGGCAATACCGCTATAAAACAGCACTATGCTCGACAGTAGCAAGGGAATGGCAAAGCGTTTTTCATGTTGATATAAGCCGGGTGAAATAAAGGCCCAAATCTGATGAAGAATAAAGGGCACTGCCAGTAGCACCGCCAATACCAAGGTCAGCTTAAAAGGTACCAAAAAAGGCGATGCCACACCGGTGGCAATCATATTGCTGCTGGCGGGCAATAAACTCGATAGCGGCTCGACCAGAATCAGATATAAATCGTTGGCAAAATAAAACAGGCTGAGAAACAAAACCAACACCGCCAGTACGGCTCGCAGTAAACGGTTTCGCAGCTCAATCAGGTGCGCAATAAGGGGCTGCTCGTGATCCTGACTCATGAAGATTTGTCGTCGTGTTCTTTAGGTTGTGCCGGCGTTGTAGTGGTCGTCGACGTGGTGGGTTTGGGTGCAGGCTCGCTAACATCGTCATCAAGGAAAGTGGCGTAGGGGTCTTTGAGCTTTTCGCGCAGTTCTTCGGTGCGAATCTGGCGCTCCAGATCGTCCTGAATATTATTCAGTGAACGGCGCATGCGACCAATAAACAAACCGGCAGTACGCGCCGCTTTTGGCAGTCGCTCCGGCCCTAATACCAGTAAGCCGATGATGGCCACCACCATCAGCTCGAGAAAGCCAATATCAAACATTAGCGCTGGTCTTTGTCCTTGCTGTGACTGAACTCAGCATCTTTGGCCGGCTGCTCATCTTTCGGCAGGGTTTTCAGTGGATCTGCGTCTTTGCTGTCGTCTTCGGTCTTGTCATCGTCGTTGAGGGCTTTCTTAAAGCCTTTGACTGCTCCGCCCAGGTCACCGCCTAAACTGCGCAGTTTTTTGGTGCCAAAAATCATGATGACAATGGCCAGAACGATCAATAGTTGCCAGATACTGATACCGCCGAGCATGAGTTACCTCGTTATTTGCATGGTTAGGGCTAGGCACATAGTGCGGCCACCGATTGTTGTAATTTACCGTCCTGGGCCGAAGATGGGTAGCGTTTCCGCTTTAACCTGCGTCCTGGGTATCACTTAAAGCCCGGTAAGGAGTCGCCGCCAAGCAGGTGATAATGCAGATGGAACACTTCCTGGCCGCCTTCTGCACCGGTATTCACTATGGTTCTGAAGCCTTTCAGTTGCTGCTGTTTGGCGATGGCCGGAAGCTTCAAGGTAAGGTGGCTGACCAGTGCGGCATCGTCTTCTTGCAAATGGCCGAGACTCACCAAGTGGCGTTTGGGTATCACCAATAAGTGGGTATCGGCTTTAGGGGCGATGTCATGAAAGGCCAGAATTTGATCATCTTCGTAAGCGATGCGGGCGGGAATTTCACCAGCAACAATTTTACAAAACAGGCAATCACTCATGGGGCCACCTCATTGTCTGAGCAAGTTATTTCGGCTGGCGGGATGCTTTTTCATCCAGGCCTGAGATATCAAAACGCCGTGCCAGTTCCGCCAGTACCGCTTCTGGCCGTTCACCCAAATGGGCTAACGCCACCAGCGAGTGGAACCATAAGTCAGCGGTTTCATAGATAAGGTCTTGGTTATCACCGCTGTGCTCTGCGTCTTTGGCCGCCAGTATGGTTTCAGTGGCCTCTTCACCAACTTTTTCCAGAATCTTGTTAAGGCCCTTATGGTACAGACTAGCAACATAAGAGGAGTCGGCTTCGGCTTGCTTGCGTTGTTCCAGGATATCACCCAGAGCAGAAAGAATATCACTCATCGCTGTTTCAGTTTCATTAACCGGGAGCTTACCGCTCAGTAAATTTCGCTGGGGTCTTTGATGACCTCATCCACAGTGCGCCATTGACCATTGTCATAAACGCGATAAAAGCAGCTTTGGCGACCGGTATGGCAGGCAATACCGCCTTGTTGCTCGACCTGCAACACGATCACATCAGCATCACAGTCAAGACGCACCTCGTGCAGGGTTTGGCTATGGCCGGAGCTTTCGCCTTTACGCCATAACTGCTGGCGCGAGCGGGAATAATAAATAGCGCGTTGCTCTTTGACGGTTAACTCCAGCGCTTCTCGGTTCATCCAGGCCATCATCAGAATACGACCACTGGCGTGATCCTGAGCGATGGCTGGCACCAGCCCTTGGCTGTCCCACTTCACTTCATCAAGCCATGTGCACATAGTGTTCCCCTAACAATACGACGGCGCAGCATAACGTACCCGGCAGAGGCGGCAAAGTCAGGCTTTGATCAGCAACCAGGCCAAACCGCAGGCGGCGATGGTTAAGCCGGCCAAATCGGGTAAGCCAAGTAACGGCGCGTGCCACCACAAAAAACCGCCAGTCAAAATGCCGCCAAAGCCAATGGCTTGATGGCGTTTTTGCTGGCGTTGCTGCTGTATATCCTGGCGCAAGGCTGCCAGCTCACGCTGCAGTGCTTGTTGCTGTTCATCCATATGATTAATGCGGCTCAGTGCCCCATGGACCAGACCAGGAATCTGCGGCCCTTTTTCAATCCAGCCGGGTAATTGGCGTTTTAGCTCGCGCCATGCGGCTTTAGGACCAAAGCGATCGCGCATCCAGCGTTCTAGGAAAGGCTTGGCGGTGCTCCACAAATCCAGTTGTGGATATAACTGCCGTCCTAAGCCTTCGATATTGAGCAGGGTTTTTTGCAACAACACCAATTGCGGCTGCACTTCCATATTAAAGCGCCGGGCAGTACTGAACAGTTGAATCAACACCTGACCAAAGGAGATCTCGGCCAGAGGCTTGTCGAAGATGGGTTCACAAACACTGCGAATGGCGGCGGCAAACTCGTGCACCTTAGTGCTGGGGGGAACCCAGCCAGAATCTATGTGCAGCTGTGCGACCTGATGATAATCCTGGTTAAAGAAAGCCAGCAGGTTCATCGCCAGGTAGTTTTGATCTTCTTCGGTGAGGCTGCCAACAATGCCGCAATCAATGGCGATGTACTGGGGCTGTTGTGGGTTGTCGCGTGATACAAAAATATTGCCTGGGTGCATATCGGCATGGAAGAAGCTATCGCGAAACACCTGGGTGAAAAAGATTTCGACCCCGCGCTCAGCCAGTACCTTCATATTGGTGTTTTGAGCATTGAGGGCGGCAACATCGGCCACCGGAATGCCATAAATACGCTCACTGACCATCACCTTGCTGCGAGTATATTCCCAGTACACATCGGGCATATACAGCATGTCTGAGTTGCTGAAATTGCGCTTTAGCTGAGTGGCATTTGAGGCTTCTATTTGCAGGTCCAGCTCGCCATAAATGGTATGGCGATAGTCTTCCACGACTTCCATTGGCTTTAGCCTGCGGCCATCGGCGGAGTATTTCACTAATAGCCGTGCCATGGTTTCCAGCAGCTGCAGATCTCGCTCAATGGTATTTTCAATACCAGGGCGTACCACCTTCACCACCACCTCCTGGCCAGCGTCACTGTCGTTGGCTGGATGCAACCTGGCAGCGTGCACTTGGGCAATGGAGGCCGAAGCTAATGGTTTAGCGGAAAATTCGGCAAATAACTCACTCACCGAGCGCCCCAGTTGTTGCTCAATTAAGGCCACCGCTTGGGCTTGATCAAATGGCGGCACATCGTCTTGCAGTCGGCGCAGCTCTGCGACTATGTCATCGGCAATCAGGTCCGGGCGGGTAGACAGAATCTGGCCGAATTTAACAAAAATAGGGCCCAGTGCTTCGAGCGCCAGGCGCAGACGCGCCCCACGGCTGTATTTCGAGGGCACTGGGTTGAGCCGCCAAGGAGCCAGCCACAATAAAATGCGCAGCGACAACGGCAGCTGCTGCAACGGCACTAGGCTGTCGAGGCGGTACTTCGTGAAGACAAACAGGATTTTCCAGAGGCGCCACCAATTGGCCATAACTCAGTCCTTAGTGCGCGCAGCGAGCAGTTGTTGCAGACGTGCTTCAAAGCGATCGGTGTCGAGACGCAGCTGATCGACGGCGCTGGCAAATTGCTCCAGTTCCTGACCATGGACCACCAATCTGGCCTCATCCTGCAGGTAGTCGCTCACCGCGATGCGATTGGTACGGGCAGTGTCTTGCCCCCAGCGCAGCAATCCACGCAGGGTCTTGCCCAGCTGGTGTGCCATTAGGCCACCGGTTACTGGGCTGATGAGGGCTTCCCAATCGACATCGAGACGATCGGCAATGCGTGCCAGTGACAGCACCAGCTCAGTATCGCCATTAAGATCGATGGCACTGTTGATCAAGGCGGCAGCTTTATTGTCGGCACTGGCTAATTGGGCAAAGTCGAGCATGCGTCCACTGACGCTGGCATCGGCCAATTCGGCACTGGCAGAAAGACTCACGCCATCGTCAAACAGGCGTATACCTAGAACAAATGGCAGTTCAGCAATATGCACCGCCAATAGCCGTCCTTGTTGACTGGAAAGGGCCATCAGGGTGGCTGGGTCGCGGCGCAGCACCGCATTGATGGCCTGCTCCAGCGGCACCAATGCTGCCTGTAACACACTGCTCATCAGGGTTTGATGCCACGGTGCAGGGCCACCACACCACTGGTCATATTGTGATAGCTGCAGCGCACTAATCCGGCGGCTTCCATCATGCCTTTCAGGGTTTCTTGATCTGGGTGCATGCGAATGGATTCGGCCAGGTACTGGTAGCTGTCGCTGTCGCCGGCGATCAGTTTGCCCATCACTGGCAAAGCGGAAAACGAATACAGATCGTAGGCCTTACTCATCACTGGGTTGGTCGGCTTGGAAAACTCCAGCACCAGCAGACGGCCGCCGGGCTTCAATACGCGTGCCATAGAACGCAGCGCGGCGTCTTTATCAGTGACATTACGTAGGCCAAAAGCGATGGTAATAACGTCGAAGCTGTTGTCGTCAAACGGCAGACATTCGGCATTGGCCTGTACATAGTCGATATTGCCAACAAAGCCTTGGTCGGTGAGGCGGTCACGGCCAACATTGAGCATGGAAGAATTGATATCAGCCAGCACCACCTGACCTGTTGGGCCAACAATGCGAGAGAACTTTTTGGTTAAATCACCGGTACCGCCAGCCAGATCCAACACTCGGTTGCCAGGGCGCACACCGCTCATATCGATGGTGAAACGCTTCCACAGGCGGTGCACACCAAAAGACATCAGATCGTTCATGAGGTCGTATTTGCTGGCCACCGAGTGAAACACGTCCGCCACCATGGCTTGCTTCTGTTCGGCCTCGACCGTCTGATAGCCAAAATGAGTGGTATTGTCTTTAGGCTGCTCTGCCATCTGGGCGCTCCGTCTGGGAAGGGCTGATTGAACCGGCATTTTAGCGACCTCGTGGGTGAAAGTCTTGCGTTGCGGCAGTATCGGACCTAGGCGCCGAATGTCTTTGCCGTATGCTGCTGACATTACTGGACTACCTACGTTGGAGAGAGCTGTGGTCTTGTTAGGGCCTGTTAACACTATTTCGATCACGCTGTTATTAGGAGAAAATCCCTCAATCAAGGCGCGAAGATGGATGTTTAACGAGTTAAATGAAAGATGAGCAACACGGATTGAGGGATTTTCAGCCATAACCCGAAGGGCTGGAGTCCGTTTTTCCCTGAGTCGCGTTATTCGTTGCTTATTTAACCCGTTAAACAACGCTCCTCATGCCTTACTCAAGAAAAAACTGACTTTCAGCAGCAAAGAGCTAAATAGTGTTAACAGGCCCTAAACAAAACCGTCACTGTCGTGTTTTGGTGTCTGGCGCTAGTGGCCTGGCAGCAGCAATGGCAAGGTTGGCTGGCTATGTTGCCCGTTGCCGCCTTGGTGGTGGCAGCTATTCACTTGCTGGAAGTGGCGTATTTTTGGCTCAGTTTAAAGCCGCGTAGCCAGCAGCCGGTTAAGGATGCGCTGCAGATACTCCTGTTTGGTATCTTTCATCTGCAGCGTTTTATGCGCCCAGCTGGAGGGTAATTGCAGTGGCTACTGGTCCTCTTTGAGCTGCTGCAACCTTTGCTCTTCGGCATTCTTAACCAGCTCACTGACCTCTTTAGCTTTGTCGAGTGCTTGTCGCTGACTTTTTAGTAGCTCGGTTTGCTCTTTTTCATCGTTAGCTGGACTACAGGCAACGATGAACAGAGTGAATAACACTGTGATGGCTTTCATTGGCTTCTCCTCAAAATAAAAACAGTTTAGGCGCTTGCAGCGGAAGACTCTGCCAAGGCCAGCACAGTTTCACGCAGTGAGTCAGCATTGGCTTGCATCGGAGCAACGGCAGGCCCGGCTTGCAGGCTTACCCGTGACCAAAAGCGTTTGGGGCGGGTGGTAAGGGCATGGCCATCTTTATGGCTAAAGAAACTTCCCCACAAACCCGTTAATGCCATGGGCACCACGGGCACCGGTGTTTCTGCCACAATGCGTTCGATGCCTTTTTTAAACTCATCAATAGTGCCGTCTTTTGTGAGCTTGCCTTCTGGAAATATGCACACCAACTCGCCGGCCTCTAGCTCTTCTTTTATTCGTTCAAAGGCCCGCTCATACGTCGCTGCATCGGCCTTGGGTGAGCAGATGGGAATGGTTTTAGCGAGTTTGAAAAAGGTTTTTAAGCCTGGCATCTGCGAGATGCTTTTATCCATAACAAAGCGAATTGGGCGTTGATACGTTCCGGCGATTAACAGCGCATCGACGTAGCTAACATGGTTGCACACCAGAACTGCAGGTCCGTGCTCGGGAATGTGCTCAAGCCCAGAATGTTTCACTCGGTATAAGGTGTGGCTGAGCAGCCAGATCATAAAGCGCAGAGCAAATTCCGGCACGCGAGTATAAACATATACCGCCACAACGATATTCATAATGGCCAAAATCAAAAAATAATCGCCAATCGATAGCCCCAGTACACCCAGTAACAGCATGCCGATCACGGCACTGGCGACCATAAATAACGCATTTAATACATTGTTGGCGGCAATAATCTGGGCGCGGTTTTTGTCATCACTGCGCTGCTGAATAAGTGCTTGCAAAGGCACCACAAACAATCCACCAAAGACGCTAACCAAGGCAATATCGGCCATCATACGCCAGTGCTGTGGCTGTTGGATAAAGGCCATTGCACTCATGGCCTCGGTCACCTGTAATTGGCCGATAGCAAACCATAGATCAATGCCAAAGACACTCATACCCAATGAACCAATAGGAACAATGCCCAATTCAACTTTATGGCCAGACAAACGTTCACACAGCAAAGAGCCTGCAGCGACGCCGAGAGAAAACAGCGTCAATAACAGCGTCACTAATTGGGTTGATCCACCTAGATACTCCTTCGAAAAATTCGGGAACTGAGTCAGATAGCTAGCACCAATAAACCAAAACCAACTGATGGCGACAATGGCGAGAAAGACGGCGCGATTTTGACGAGCCTGTTTAATGGTATTAACCAGCTCAGTGAGCGGATTCCAATTGATGCGAAGATCGGGATCATTGGCGGCAGCCGGTGGAATAAACTGGCTGCTGATAACGCCAAATAGTGCAAAGGCAATCACCGCAGCGGCCAGCCACAGTTCTTTGTGACTAAAATCGAACAATAGACCTGCGCCTATGGTGCCGGCCAAAATGGCAACAAAGGTGCCCATCTCGACTAGGGCGTTACCACCTACCAGCTCGTCGGCATGTAAATGCTGAGGCAATAACGCAAATTTGACGGGCCCAAAGATGGCTGACTGCAAGCCCATTAAAAACAATAACGCCATCATGCCCCAAACGTTGCTGCTGACAATACAAAAAGCAGCCATCAGCATAATGAGCAGTTCCAAGCGCTTAACCCAACGAATAAGCAGCGACTTTTCCGTTTTATCGGCGATTTGCCCGGCAATGGGCGAAAACAAAAAAAACGGCAAAATAAAGATGCCGGCAGCCATGTTAGTCAGCAGGGCGCTATTGTCCTGGCTGGCGATGCCGCCAAATGCGATCAATAACAGCAGTGCATTTTTATATAGGTTGTCATTAAAAGCCCCTAGCGCCTGGGTAATAAAATAGGGCAGGAAGCGGCGTTTACCCAGCAGGGCAAATTGACTGTGCTGCTGCATGATTAACACTCCTTGTGGGCCTGACTCCAGGCGCTGACGTAGTGGGTAATTAGTGAATCCATCATGGCCGGTCCGTCATCAGACTGGTGAGCAAACAGCTTTTCGCTCAGTGCCAAGACACAAATGCCGTGCACCGAAGCCCATAAGGTACGTGCTGCACGTTGGCGTTCCAGCACGCTAGCCTGAGGAGCCGCCTGTGCCAGAATGGCCTCGAGTTGAGCAAACAAATCACTGATGCGCTGTTGCTGCCACACTGGCAGGGCCTCGTCTTCCGGTAACCGGTGATCAAATAACAGTTGCCATTGATAACGATGTTGCTGGGCAAAGTCGAGGTAGGCGTGGGCCAGAGCCTTGAGTTGTGAAATGCTGCTATCCATCTCTACCGCTTGAGTCTCTGTTGACTGGGTAGCCGCTAGGTGGTTCGCCAGTTGATCTAAGGTATGAGCGTTGACGTTCAGCAGCAGTAGGTCGTAGCTACCGAAGATGTTGATCAAGGTGCCTGGTGAATAGCCCACTTGCTGCGCCAGTTTACGTAGGCTCATATCCCCCGATGGCGCTTGGCGTAAATGTGCCAGTACGGTTTCTATGGCCAATCGGCGTAATTGCTCATGGCTGTGGTCTTTGCGTCTTGCCACGTGAGGAGTGCTCTCGTAAATCGACTATGAATCGCAACTATAGTGAACAGTGTTCATAATGCAAGAATATTCTGAACGCTGTTCATATTATTGTGATGATGTTCATATGCGGCTCTGGATGCAGCGATCGTAGGGTCAGCTATGCCTAGTGCTGATCTGGTTTTAGTGCTGATAGGAAGGGGCGTGAGACTATGACTGGTTAGTGCGTAGAGGCAAACTCTTGCCGACAGGATCAGATCGAACAGAATGAAGCAGTACTCTTGTATCCAGGCGAAAATATCCGGCCGCTAATAACGGCGACATCCTATCAGCATTACATTGCGCTGGATGGCCGTTGGCAGCAAACTAGAAAAATCTATACCCGCAGCTGCTATTCATACAGGCTGGATAAAGTATCCATTAATTTTGCACCGCTTTCTGTTTTTTGTTTACCACGCAATCAAATTGAGGGCGGCTTGTGCACAGCCGAAAGCGTGATGGAACGGCTCAAAGCCTGAGCACGCCTAGCCAGAGAACTCGGATGGCCCGCTGAAAGCATACGAACTTCTGACTCAGGGCACTAGAGTGACTTCATCGCTAATCAGAGCAAGCGTTAGTGCATATTAAAGCGCTTGCTGCATTTTTCCGTATAAGGCAGTCTTCCGCATAGATTCGTTGCAAGGCGGTTTGGTACGAGTGAAAAGAAATCTGAGTATTCTCCCGCAGAGGTTATTTTTATGAAGCGCACATCCTTGCTATCAGACGTTAGCTTAGTGGATAACGTGGTACTGTTTGATGGTGTTTGCCGCTTGTGCTCCGGCTGGGCGCGTTTCTTGATTCGCTTTGATCGTCAGTGCCAGTTTAAGCTGGCCACGGTGCAATCACCGCAAGGGCAAGCATTACTGCAGCACCATGGGTTACCCACCAGCTATTACGACAGCATGGTATTGATTGAAAATGGGCAGCTATATACGCAATCGACGGCATTTTTACGTGTGATAAAGCGCTTACCCTGGCCTTGGCCATTGTTGTATTTGGCTTGGCTAATACCAGCCCCGCTACGCAACTGGTTATACGATCGCATTGCGTTAAACCGCTATAGACTGTTTGGGCGTTATCAGCAGTGTGTGGTACCGGATAAAAAATCGTTGTCGCACTTTTTACAAGATAAAAGCTGACTTAACGGATAAGCTCATAATCTCGCTTTGTCCGAGATTTTCATGGACAATAAAAGTGCAGTGCGGGCACGTGGCAGCCATAACAGTGTAGTCAATTGGAGATAGATCATGGAAAGCGCTGAACACTGGTACGCATTAACAGCAGTTTTGCTGTTTTTAAAGATGTTTTTTCTTTCTGTTTATCAAGGCTACCATCGAATCGGAAAACGAGTTTATAAAACTCCCGAAGATGCCGCCCTTATGCGTTGTGAAGTGGCCAGCGAAGAGTTGCCTCAGGTTCAGCGTGCTGCCCGAGCCTGGCTTAACGATCTGGAAAATATTCCTATTTTCTTGGCGTTGGCTATCGCATTTATCTGGTTAGGCGGTTCTTCTGTAATGGCTGCATGGCTCTTTATGAGTTTTACGCTAATGCGATACTTGCATACGCTATTTTATCTTGTTGGCATGCAGCCGTGGCGCACCCTGGCATATGCTGGCGGTATTTTATGTTTGTTTGCTCTCAGTAGCGAAGTAGTCTGGTTGTTATTCTGATGTCATATTTGCCAAGCTTGTCGTTTAGAGTAGAGCTTTGGCTTGGTTGTATCGCCGAAAATGTCGAGAATGCTGATGGCGAGTGAGTTGGTTAGGCAGTGGTTTGATGCAAAATCGGCATCGCTGATCTTTCCAGTCTGGCTGCTGCTCGGTGGTGGAGTTGCTACACTCAAGTCATGCCTATCAGCTTTGTCGGAGCGAGCTATGCCTATCTACCTGGATCGTCACTATGTTGAGGGGGCCACTCGCAACACCCTGGCGTTAGCTCACGAAAAGGATTTGGAAATCCAGGATGAGTTTAATGTGAAATTTCTCACCTACTGGTTTGATGAGGCGCGCAGCACAGCGTTTTGTTTAGTGGAAGCGCCTGACAAGTCAGCGGTAGAGAACACCCACAATGCAGCTCATGGTGATATCCCGGGAGAGATACTGGAGGTTGATCCCGCTATTGTGCAGTCCTTTCTTGGCCGTATAGCCGACCCTGAAACCACAAACAATCAACCTGCCCCAGTCGATAGTGCTTTTCGAGGCATTATGTTTACCGACCTGAAAGATTCGACTCTAATGACCACCATTTATGGCGATGAAAAATCCCTGCATCTGCTGCACGTTCATAACTCTTTGTGCCGCAATGCGTTTAGACACTATGGTGGACGAGAAGTAAAACATACCGGCGATGGCTTTATGGTGTCGTTTGACGATATTGGCCAAATGCTGGCGTGCGCCAAAGACATTCAATATGCTTTTTCAATTTACAATAATAAATGCTCGGCTGATGAATCCCTGCAAGTCAGAATTGGGCTGAGCGCAGGTGAACCCATTGAAGAGCACGGTGATTTATTTGGCAGTGCCGTGCAAAAGGCGGCGCGTCTATGTTCGATCGCGAGTCCGGGCAAGGTGCTGGCCTCGCAGGAAGTTTATGAACTGGAAACTGACCCGCAAGCCTTTAGCGGCAGTGAAAAGGTGGTGGCAAAAGGTTTTGATGGTGGCCTGCAGGCGTATTCACTTAACCTGACGTCCTGACATCGGCATTAGCGTGACAGCTCTTTAAGATGTAAGCGCGCGCTTACTCCAACAAGACTATTTCAGCAAGATTTTATCCGCATACCTTCGCCGTCTGTGTCAGCATATGCTCAATAAAGCTGCGCACTTTTGCCGACATATGCTTGCGACTTGGATAGAGCAGATACACCTCGACCGGCTGTTTTTGATAATCAGCAAACAGCTCCACCAATTGCCCCGTTTGCAACTGATCACCCAATACAAATTCCGGCATACGCGCTATACCAACACCGGCACAGCATAAACTTAGTTCCAGCTCAGAGCTGTTGATATTAATGCGGCTGTCAACTTCTACCTGAATATCCATGCCATATTGGTTTTTATAATCCCACTGACGCGGCCTACGTAGATTGCTGTAGGTTAAACAGGCGTGCTGCTTTAATTGCTGCGGATGAGTGGGTGTGCCATGCAGGGCGAGGTAGTCCGGGGAAGCCAGGGTCAGCAGCTGTGAGCTCATAATTTTGCGGCTGATCAGGCTGGAGTCCGGTAACTGTGATGTTGCCCGTATAACCACATCAAAGCCATCGGCCACCACATCGACATGGCGGTTATTCATATCGAGATCCATGCTCACTTGTGGAAAACGTGCCATAAAACTCGCAAATGCCGGCTGTAGGCGGGCAATACCAAGGCTATAAGGGCAGCTAACGCGCAAGTGGCCACTGGGCTGTTGCTGCTGTCCTGACAAGGCATTCTGCACTTCGCTGGCATCGGCGATGATCTGCTGGCATTGCTGGTAAAACAGCTCCCCTTCGCCCGTGAGATGCTGGGTGCGAGTGGTTCGGTTCATCAAGCGCACCCCAAGCCGTTGCTCTAACTTATTGATTTCTTTACTGATATAAGACGTTGAGTGGCCGGTATTATCGGCCGCGCGGGTAAAGCTGCCAGCGTTGACGACTTCGGCAAAGATCACCATGCCATCCAGCAAGTTAGTGGGCTGGCCCATAGCGGTACTCCTATTGCACAAAGGTTAAAGCATGGCTTATTAAAAGTCATTTGGAAATAATAACTCCACGATTTGCCTATTAATCTCAAATGATGGCCAATGTACAGTGTTCACATCACTAGAGGTGCTTGCATGACCAGCACCAACATTATTCGAGGAGTTTGAGCATGAAAGTACTGGCATTTGCAGCAACCAACAGCAAAGCATCCATTAACAAGCAGCTGGTTAGTCACGCAGCAGACCTACTAACCAGCAATACTGGCGCCGAGGTTGAGCTGCTGGACCTAAACGATTTTGAAATGCCCATTTACAGTGTCGATCGTGAAGCTGAGCACGGCATTCCGGAGCCTGCACAGGCGTTTTTTCGCAAAATAGGCGAGGCGGATGCCATCGTAATTTCCTTTGGCGAATTTAATGGCAACTACAGCGTGGCCTATAAAAACGTGTTTGATTGGGCATCTCGCATCGATAAAAAGGTGTACCAAGACAAACCGGCAGTATTGTTATCGACTTCGCCCGGCCCAGGAGGTGCACAAAGTGTATTAGGCATCGCAGCTGGATCAGCGCCGTTTTTTGCTATGGAAGTAAAAGCACAATTATCCGTGCCGAGTTTTTTCGATAATTTTGACGAAGAACGTGGTGAACTCACTAACCCTGAGCTGGCTCAGCAGCTGCGCTCTGCGTTGGCCAGTTTGGTGGGATAAAGCGGGAATTAACGATCCAGTTGTATGCCCTCCACGCGGGTGGGCGAACAACTCAAAGTGTATGTCGAGGCGGTTTCTGCTAGGCAAAAAGCAAAGAAAAAGCGCAGCTTACTTGCGATAAGTGAGCAGTTGACCGGGCTCGCGATCGAGGCGCTTTTTAACGCCAGGCCCTATGCCCTCCTTGAGGGATCTTATCCCTCACGCCGGGCGGGCGAGCTCCCTGCCTTGCGCTAAGCAGACCTTTCCCCTGCGTTTGCAATGCTGTGGTCGCCGCATCACAAAAAGCCTACGTCCCTGTAGGCCTTTTGTTGGCGCTGCCGTCCTGGCAGCCCCTGCGGGCACGGTCATTGCGCACTTCGGCGGCCTGCTAGGCGCGGAAGACCTGAGCGCGAGACCGAGCATTTCTCCAAGGGTAGAATGTCTTTGTTGAAGTGCTCACCCGAATGGAAAGACGCTCGGTTCAAATACACAGTCGATCTGGAGGCTGGGGAGTCTGGTGGCACGCTTTCCTGGCTGGCTTGCCTATATTCCCCTGGGGTGGTAGCTTAAAAGTCCTAGAAATCAGTGAGTTAGTCTTAGAGCGCCAGAACTTTGAGGCGTGGATAGTAGGCGAGCACGTTTTTCTAGAGGGGAGTATGAGAAAAAACAGGATATCCAGCTGTAACTCAATGACTTGGAAGAGATACCCCGAATGGTTCTGGCTGGAAAAACAGGCATGCACACTATTAAACTGTTAAGCCATGTCAAAGGATCGGAGTATGGCCAAAGAAATAGCAATCGCAGTAGCGTCCAGTCTAATAACGACTGTAATTCTTGGGGTTCTTGGCTACTTTACAATAGTCAAAGAAAATCAAATTAAGATCACGCACCTTGAAAATCAACTTTCCGGCATAGCTGCGAACATCAAAGATTCTTCTAATTCGGTATCTACATTAAAGCTATTCGTAGTTTCCGCACACCCAGATAAAAACATACTCCCTCTTGCGTCACAGCGTAAGTTAAATGACCTGGCACCTTCCGAAATAGCCATATTAGCAAGCGATATTTCTCAGTATGAGCCTTCTCAGCCGGTCAACGCTATTTGGGTTTCAGATAAAACCGAATCAATCATGCAGCAACACAACATCACTAAAGGTGATCTTAAACAATATATAAAGGTCGTAAGCTATAAGCCTGGCCAATAGGTTTAACCAACGCATTAAAGCCGACCCATTACACGCTTGCTGGGTCGGCACATGGCCTCACAAGACTAGCAAGCGTGATGGGCGACTTATGCGGGCGTTAGTAGACAATGATGCTGTCAAAATCGAAAAAATATTATACCGAAGCACTCCTTGCCAAATACGGATCACCCAAAGGCGCTTCAATATCTGAGGTTGATAAACTCGAACAGGAATTAGGTATTAAACTTCCAAATGCCTTGAGAGAGTATTACCTCTGGATGGGAAAACATTCTGATGGTCCTCTTATCGGGACAGATTGCTTTATTGGTGACTTAAAAGATAACACCGCATACTTGCAGGAGTTTCTGACTGAGAATGGGCTAGAACATCCAGTAGATTCTGAATATTTAGTATTTTACTCTCATCAAGGCTATGTCCTTGCTTGGATATATCTAAAAGATGGTGATATACCAAACGTTTATTATTTCGGTGAGGGTAATACAGATCAAATAGTGGTTGTTGATTCGATGGATGAATGGTTTTTGGATGATTTATCAGGCAACCATTAATCTACTAACAAACCAAGCCAGTTCGCCAGCGAACCGGCATGACAAATTAACGCGCTGCGCTAAAAACCAATTTTCCTCTGCTTAGGTGCGTTAAATTTCAAGGAAGTATCAAGTTGGACGAGAGAGATCAAAAAGCATTAAGTGACATCGAAGAGTATGGCTTCCACGTACTCAATGTTGCAGAGGGTGAAGGAGAGCCTTCTTTTACCTATTCCATCGGAATTAATGGAACAACCGAGACACCGATTCTAACCTGACACCCCAATGGCGATCACTTCCGCATCGGCTAGGCTGAGTATCTGTGCCGCGAAGTGGGAGTACCATCATGCCCAAACCCAGAAAACAACAGATCTCATTAGAAGCCACTCCCTATTACCACTGCGTATCACGCTGCGTGCGACGCGCGTTTTTGTGCGGTACGGATCATCACACTGGCCAGTGCTACGAGCATCGCCGTGGCTGGCTGGAAGATAAGTTACTGTTCTTGCTACAAGTGTTTTGGCGTTGACGTGGCCGCCTATGCCATTATGAGCAACCACTATCATGCCGTTTTATTTGTTGAAGCTGAACGAGCGAGCCACTGGATCGACACTGAAATCATCGAACGTTGGCACGTGCCATTTTAGCGGAAATATGCTGGCTCAGCGTTTCATAAACGGTGACGAACTGGGAGTCGCCGAACAAAACTGTCTGCGAATTTATGTGGGTGAATGGCGTGCACGACTGTCGAGTATTAGTTGGTTTATGAGAGTACTGAATGAAGCCATTGCGCGAGAAGCCAATCAGGAATATCAGTGCTCAGGCCGTCTATCATTTCGCTCGTCCTTGAGCTAAACCCTACGGGTGGCATAGTCGAGTCAATATTTACCGAATATTGATGGGAAGGCCGGTTTAAATATCAAGCACTCTTGGATGAAGCCGCACTGGCGGCGTGCATGGCCTATATCGAACTTAACCCCGTTCGTGCCAAAATGACTGCTACACCTGAAAAAGCAGCCCACACATCGATTAAGCGTCAGATTAAAAAAGGCAAAGCCAGCAAGCAGCCCAACCATCCTAGACCACAACCTAGGGAATTATTGCCCTTCGTGGGTAATCCTCGGCAATATATACCACCAGGAATTCTAATGAAGCTGACGGATTATCTTGAACTGGTTGACTGAACTGGCCGGATTATTCGGCATGATAAGCGCGGAGCCATAGCCCAAAATACGGCAGTTATTCTCGATCGTTTAGGCATTGATGATGCTCAATGGTTAGAAATAATCCAACATTTTGAGGACTGCTTCCATATCTTGGTCGGCGGTGAAGAAAAACTTCGCCTGGCCTGTGAAACGCTGAATTATCAGCGCTCACCTGGACTCAGTCGCTGCCGTTCATTACTCAACCGATCAGCCTAGTTCCTCGACCGCTTCGGAATAACCTGAGGCATCCGCTCTGGGGATAACCTACGCCCTCAACACGACAATTATGCGTAAAACGCATCACACAAGCTTATTTTGAATACTCCTGCTCAAACAAAACATGCGGTTGACAGGCGGAGGTCATCACTGGAACAATCAATCTTAGAAAGAATATCTCCATTGATTTTACATTTTTTTGTAAAAACTTGAATCCTGACTTTGATAGTATGTTTGACTGGAACTAGGCCGGATCTTTGCTCCGGTAATAAGAGATTTATGGAACTTACCAATACCAAGTTTGTTAGTTACAACCCTAACATAAAGCAACTAAAGCTGACTAAGCCGGAGAACGTCGGTCATTTCTTTGTTAGTATTTTCTTGCTTCCAATGATTGCCATTGTCTTTGCTTTGGTTTTCTATTGGTCCGGTCTTCCACTAGTTAGCTTAGCTTTCTTAGTATCGACTGCTGTAGTTGGTTACTGGATTTTTAAGTCTAGCTTTCGTGTTAAGTATACTTTTATAAGTTTTAACTCTGGTAAGCTAGTGATTCTTAATATTTTGGGAGGTAGGTCTGAGTATAACGTAAATGATAATCAAGTTTCGGCGAGACTATTTTATCGAGTTATAAGTAATGTCCGATTTCTTTCGGTTGGCCTAAATATTGATGGTGATGATTTCATTGTTTTAGCGTCGGGCGAGGAGCATCTTGATTTGTTTGAAAAAGTCGTTGAGTTGATCAACAGTTGTTGTGGAGGGCATGAGAATACTAAAAGGACGCGTGGCAAGCTCAAAAGCCCGCGCGTACCGCGCTACGGGAAATTTCACTGAGTCGGTTTTTGAGGCGTTAATAGTCTTAGTTGATATCGAGATGTTTGGATGATAGATTTTTCAATTTTACCTATATTTTTCACCGCAGTTTTCTTTCTGGCCATATCGCCAGGCCCAGATTTGGTTCTTATTTCTACTTACTCTTCGACGAAGGGCTTTCAAGCGGGGTTCATGGTAGCTATTGGTGTATTTTTCGCGGGTATTTTGCAAACGTTGCTCGTAGCTTTAGGTTTAGGGCAATTGATGCAATCAATGCCGGTCTTTGCGTATGCGATAAAGATTTTTGGTGCCTTATATTTGAGTTACGTAGGCATAAGGATGTTAAGTAGTTGGTTTCGTAATAATCAGCAATCTACTGACGCTAGGTCTGGCGATAGAAATTTAACCAGCTTAAGTTTGATAAATAAAGGACTCTTAAATAACCTGCTTAATCCAAAGGCTTTGTTGTTCTTTAGTCTTTTTTTGCCTCAGTTTTCAACTGGGGTCGGTTCACTTCCGGTCCAAATTTTAATACTTGGAATTTTTCTCAGTGGTTTTGTCTTGTTAGTCAATTGTGCAGTTTCATTGGCATTCAGCCGATTTGGCAGGTTGGTTAGCAAAGATTTTGGATTAGGCCGTCACATAGATGGGCTGTTAGGATTTATATTTTTAGGTTTGGCAACTCGCTTAGCTACCAGTAAATAACGAGTGCTAACAAGGATAAGTCGGACATCCACTCGAACTCGCTAACCTGACTCACTAATTTCTCGGTCTGGCGCCCTGATTTTCTGCGCTTTAGCAGGCCGCCGGCGTTGGCAATGGCTGTGCCCGCAGGAGCTGTCAGGACGGCAGCGCCAACAAAAGGCCTACAAGGACGTAGGCTTTTTGTGATGCGGCGACCACAGCATTGGCAGCAGAGGTGAAAAGGCCTGCGCAGCGCACAGCAGGGAGTTCGCCTGCCCGGCGTGAGGGATAAGATCTCTCAAGGAGGGCATAAGGCTTGTCGGAAAAGAAAATGCAGATACGCGTTAAAAAGCGTCTCGACCGCGAGCCCGGTCAAATGCTCTGTGACTATGTGCAAGCTGCGCTTGTCGGGTATAACTTCTGCTCGCTTTTTACCTTAACGTAACTGCCTTGATATACGCTTTTAATCGTTGGCCAAGCGCGCGGAATAACCTCAAGAACTGCCTAGAATTGAGCCGTTATCAGCTCATAACTGCGGAATAGCGCTAACAGCCCTTAGTGAATAGCTGCATTAAATAACAGCTATTCACCAAAAGCGGATGTCGGTGGTTGTTTAACCGCCGCTAGAGGCGACGCAGTTTACCCCTTTAAAATCGGCGGCATCCTGGCACAGCTCCATCAAGGTCAAGTCACCATTGCTATCCCACTGCAGCACAGTAAAGGGATAGTCTGAGCCAGAGGTCAGACTATGAGAGACGGAGACACCACTGCGATCTTGATTAATCAAGGTTTCTAAGGTGCCGGTTAACTCGCCGTTGCTATAACTTCTTTGTATTGAACGATCTACGCTGGTGCTGTAATCGCTTTGCAAAGCACCGGTTTCGTCATCATAGCCAAAGATTTCTAAATCACAGTTTGGCTTTTGAATGATTTCTAGGGTGGTACGTTGCTGGTGCTCGATACCATCTCGGTCGACGCCGGTTTGGCGAATGCTCCAGTGCTCGCCGTCGTCATCCTGGCTGTAGGTGATGGTTTTTGTTAGCTGGTCTTGAATGATGGTCCATTGCGGGCCCATATGAAAAAGGCCTTCTTCACTCTTACCCATGCCCAGAAGTAAACCACCGCTGCTTAAGGTGAAATAACTTTCTGGGTCAAAGCCCGCCGGATTACTGCCAGAGTGCTCGTATTCGTATGGGCGGCCTGGGTATTCTGGCAATGGCTGGCGCAAATTTTGGCTGTTATCAATGCTGCAGTCGATAGCTTGCACCGTCGAACCTGTGTTACCCGAGTCACCTGAATCCACCGCAGAACCGGAATCGTCGATGTTGTTATTGTCTGAGCTGCTAGAACCGCCAGAAGAGCCACCGCAGGCGGCTAAAGACAGCATGATTGGAAACAGTAATAAACGCATTATTCAAGATCCCTTTAATTGATGTTTCGCCACCCTACCGCTTTCTCTGTGTGATGGGTGAAAAAATTGGCAATAAATGTGACGTTAATTGTTTTTTTACATAAAACCTGTAGACATAGAAGCGTTATTGCTACTTCAAACCTTAACTACGTAGCTACAAGGTGACCCCTCTGGCGCTCCAGAGCGGGCCGAAAGATTTAGGGCTTGGTTAAATATTTGTAATATTCAGGCCAGTTTGCTGTTAGCTCGGTTGGTTACAGTAGGGCTGCGGGCTGGAATCGAATATCTCCAGAATCGCTTCTATGGTTAACCTATTCTGGAGGTTGCGTATGACAGAGTATTGCAATTCATTATCAGTGATTCTGGCCTTGTCGTTACTGGCAGGCTGTGGTGGTTCTGGTGGCTCGGGCGGCGGAGATGCCGAGCCTGATGACAATCCATCTTCCCCCGACATTGTTGAAACGCCGACCTTGCCAGCTGAGCAAGACGGTTTTTTTGCTTATTACACGCGCACCAATACGACATCCGATCAAAGCGGCTCCTACTATGGCCCCTACGCCGATATCGTGGTGAACTTGGGTCCGCAAGGGCGGCTGATTTTTTCAAGCAGCAGCAGTTATCGGCCAGTATGGCATTTTGGCGAGCGGCAACAGGCGGTTGAGCATCTAGCTCAGATTCAGGCGTCGGTAGGCAGTGAGTTGCAGTTTGATGGCCACCAGGGCTTTGCTTATGCCCGCATTATTGAACAGTCCGCCGATGAGGTGGTGGTGCACTGGCGCTATTTAAAGCAGCCATCGGCAGATCAAGCCCGCAACCCAACCGCCGTTGTGCATGAGCTGTATCGTATTAAATCAACGGGTGAGGTGAGTCGTATTTACCGCCCGGGCACAAGCACCATTGAGCAATGGCAAAGTGGTATGGGAGCCATTGAACAGCAGTTACAGTTAAGCCCTAATGGTATTGAAGTCCTCGCTAGCCAAGCGCTGACCTTGACGCCAGAGGCCCCAGCACAGGCTAACCCTGTGAAGACCGTGCAGTTAGGCGAGCCACTGCTGGCGCATTGGCGCTTTGATGATATGCAAGGCGAACAAGCCAGTGACAGTCAGGGCCAGTTACACGCTCAGATCGACTCCCACGGTGGCCATTGGCAGGGCGGTATTTCTGGCGGCGCGCTGGCGTTAGATGGTTATCGTACAAAAGCACAGCTAGACAGTGCCCAGTTAACAGATTTAGGCAGCAGTTACTCCATTCAGGCTTGGGTAAACCTCGCTGCCTTGCCATGGAATCTTGCGCCCATCGTGCATCGCTCCAATGCCTTTGGTGAGCAAGGCTTGTATGTGGGCATTGACCCATCGGGCTATGTGATCGCCACACTCAATGGTCAAACGCTGCAATCCAATGAGACAGTGCCACGCCATCAATGGACACAAGTCGCGGTGACCGTTGGTGAGCAATTAGTTTTGTATGTTAATGGTACCGACGTCGCGCGCAGCCCGCGCAGCGCAGAGCTGTCATTGCCCGATGTGCCCTGGGTTATGGGCTTAAACACCATGGCTAAGGCCGCCAGTGACGGTGTGCGTAGCGATGACACCGACGAGTTTCACCATTTTTCCAGTATTTATGGCATCGAAGGTTTTATCGATGAAATCAGTATTCATGCTGCAGAGCTGACGGCTGGTGATATTCTCGAAGACTATCAGCAGTTAGTATCCTCAACTCCAAGCGAGCAACGATCATTACCGGATTTGGACGCATTACCACAGCAGTTTGGTGCGTTGCACACACGGCTTAACTTTCACCGGCAATGGGACAATTTATGGCGTGTGCCTGAGTATGAGGACATTGTCGTACGCTTTGACGATAAACCGGTGAGCTATGTGTACTGGCGCGGTACATCACACGGTATGAATTTGGTCACAGACGATTATTGGATGTCGGATCAAAGCGTTGAAATGATTATTCCCGACCTTGAAGATGAAGAAAACGCCGGTGTTCCTTTTAATAATATTGTCACGCTGGCAGAGCATATGTCAGATAAAGCCGCGTTGCGCAGCCATGTGCGCTTAATTGAAAACTCAACTGCCCGAGTAAAAGTACATTGGCGCTACGCCGCCGCTGATGTATTTGGCACCCCAATTTTAGACAACGCTTTTATCGATGAAGTGCACACCATTTACCCGGATGGCATTGCCATTCGCAGTGTGTTTTATCATCCGGCTGCTAACTCGGACGAAGGTCCAGCACCCGGGGTGGTGTTTTATCAGGACTTTCAATGGTTAACCGGCCCAGGTCAGCGTCCAGAAGACTTTATGCATCGCAATGCGGTGTCTTTAGCTGAGCTGTCTGGCCCAGCAACGGATTTAATCTATCCCTATCAATACCAACAGGATGAAGACGGTGAAAGCATGCCGGCAGCTGGGCAAATTGCGCTGTTAAATAGTAAAACCCAGTGGAAGGTGTTTGGTATTTCCCAGGGCAACACCTTTTATCCGGCGGGTAATGATGAGCGCTCTTCTCATGTCAGTTTTGATGGCGGTGAATTCCCCTTTGCTGGCCCTTGGAATCATTGGCCGGTGGCGCAAATACCATCAGATGGTCGCTACGTGCGTGACTATGATCGCGTATCACACTTTGCCTTGGGGGTTTTAGAAGCCTTTAATTATGGCACTGGCTCTATGATGTATGGCTTTGCCGACAGCGATGCCAATGCCTTGGGTGACCCGACGGCGCTGCAAGGTTTAGCCAAATCCTGGCATCAACCTGCAACAGTCCGTGCGATTAGCGGTGCAGCCAACGAACAGGTGAGTTACAACAAAAATGAGCGCGCTTTTGAGCTGGAATACAGCACTGGCAATCAGCTCATCCTTACCGTTCAAGCCACGGCACAGCAGCCGTTATGGAACCCGGCGCTAGTGATTAAAAACTGGCCGTCGAATAACTTGCCAACGGTATCTGTAAATGGCACTGCAATGGCTGAGGCACGCGCGGCGATTGAGCGTGATACGGATGGGCGTCGCATGTTGGTGGCCTATATAGCGGGCCAGTACGACACTGATACCAGCATCCAGTTTGATTTATCACTGTAAACCACAGCGACAGCGCCGCTAGTAGCGGCAAGGCACCTGTGAATAATTCGGTGCCCGCAGAGCTGGGCAAAATAACTCAGAGGTGCCCGAGGTTTTTATATGCGTACCCTAACTGCTCCAATTAAAATCTTAGCAATACTGCTGTTTTCGCTCACCATGCTTGCTTGCCAAGGCTCATCGGGCGGTTCTGATAGTAGCGATACTGAAGCGCCAAACGACAATCCAACGGCAGAAGACGATGCCAACTCAGATGACGGCTCTGGTGAAAACCCGAGTGATGAACCTGTCGCCAGCGATGGTGAGTTTTTTGCCTATTACACCCGAATTGATTCGGGTGAGGATTGGGAATCGCATCAGTTTGTTGGTGATTATGCCGATATCCGGGTGCAGTTTGCCGATGGCTCACAACTGGATTTTGCTCGCGCCAGCAGTTATTTACCGCGCTGGAACACTGCCGCTGGTGCTAGCTATTTCGATATGCGGGTCGCCACACAAGGCGATGGTTCGGGTAAGCGCTGGGACAAACTTAACCGTCATTCCCATGTTCGCATTATTGAGCAATCGAGTGAGCAGGTCCTGGTGCACTGGCGCTATGCACCTGTTTTTGAAAGCACAGAAAACCCTATGGTGCCAGGATGGAATGGCTGGGTGGACGAGTATTTTCGTATTTTTAGCAATGCTCAGGTGGAGCGCCAAGTTATTTTGCATGATCAAAATAAAGCGCTGCATTCTACGCTCAGTTTGCACACGAACGGCAGTGTGATTCGCACTGACGATGCTGTGCAGAATTACGTGCCTGCGACAGCCGATGTCAACAGCACATTGGCATTGCCAACAGCAACGGATCAAGACTTCGGTGCACGTTATGTCAAACTGGGTTATCAAGGCCCCTGGGATCGTGGTCCAGACGATGAATATCAACCGCCTTCAGATAATTGGAATAATAACTGGCAAGTGCATGCGCACCCGGATGTGGTGGTGGACTTTGATGGCAATGCCAGTCAGTGGGTGTTTTGGCGTGGCTTAAGTTTTGTGCCCGCCATGGTGTCGGATAGCGGTGCCTGGTACAGCAATGAATTTAATGAAAGCTGGGGCTGGCCAGAAATGTGCGACGAGGGCGGCGCCGAGCCGATGAACGATAAACAAGCACGTTACAGCCATGTGCGCATATTGGAGAACACGCCTGCGCGTGTTGTTGTGCACTGGCGCTATCATCCACATGGCATTTGTTACAACCTGATCGACACCAATGGCACAGTCGACGGTTGGGGTGCTACGTCTGAGTTTTATTTCTATTTTTATCCCGATGGCTCGGTATTATCCAAAAATGTGCTGCACAGCCAGCAGGTGAATAGTTATGGCGAAGCGCCGAATGGTTTTGAATATCACGAAGCCATGGTGATCAACAGCGCGGGTACCAACCCATGGGATAATATTGAAATCTACGATACTGTCACCTTTATGAACCTGCAGGGTGAACAGGCGGTATACGACGGTGCAAACGGTGGCATCAATGCCATTGGCGATGAGCCATTTGAGCTGCCAAAACGGGCCAATATCACCCGTATCAACTTAAAAAATACCGAGTTGGATACATTCACCATTATGGAGCATGGCGGCACGTTAGAAATCATGCCCTATTGGGAGCAAGATTTTGCCAGCGAATATCCTGGCCATCATTTTGTTCGCTGGGACCATTGGCCGGTTAATCATATTCGCGCCTTTGGCCGGGGAGCCAACACGGCTCAATACCCCAGTCATACTTCGTTATTTCATATGGCGTTTAACCCACCTTATGAGCAAACAGCGATGTCGCAAACCCGTTTGTTGTTAACCGGTTTATCAGCCATGGCCGATACGGAAGTGGCATCACTGGCGCGCTCTTGGCTGCAGGCTCCGACGCTGATTACCACGGATGGCAACGCTAGCTGGCGCTATGATGAGTCACAGCGCAATTATCAAACGCGCACCTCCGGCAATCATTTAAAAGCACGTTGGCAGGCCAGCAGCAGCCAGCCGTTGATGAACCCTGCACTCAGCATTGCCAACTGGCAAGGTGAGGTGCCGGCGCACATCAGCATTAACGGTGCACGGGTTGAAAATACCAAGCAGGGTCTAACGCGCAATGCCGCTGGAGAGCCTGTATTGCAGGTATTTATGCCGCTACACAGTGAAAGCACCGTCGATATTGAAGTTTGCGGTGCCTGTTCAGAGCTGCCTTAACTAACTTTTTTAGGGATAAAGATCGTCACCACAAGGCCATTGTGATTGCTCAGGGAGAGCTTCGCCTGATGGTGCTGGCAAACTGCCTGCACTAGGCTCAGCCCGAGGCCATGGCCTTTGCTGGTGGCGTGTTCGTGTAAGCGGTAAAAACGCTGTAATACTGAGGCTTGCTCATGTTCGGGAATACCCATACCCGTATCGCACACAGTCAGTTCAATGACATCGCGCTGCTGGTACGTGGTTGATCGAGCACGGATGGTAATCTTACCGCCTTTAGGTGTGTATTTAATGGCATTATCGAGCAGGTTTGACACGGCTTGCAGCCACTGGTTTTTATCGCCTTCTATTTCTAGGCTGTCGTGATCGATTTGGTAGCTAAGGTTTTGTCGTTTCTCTTCGGCACTGGGTTCAAAGATCTCTACCACGGTCGCTATGACCTCGGAAAAATCAAACTGCCGGCCACTGACCTTATATTGGCTGCGTTCAATTTGTGAAATTCTAAGCAGGGCATTAAAGCAGTGAGTAATATCATCGTGCTCTTGAATAATGGCTTCGATGGTGTGTTTATCGGGGCGCTCCATATTCAGCAGTAATTCCAGCTGACCACGGGCGCGAGTAATGGGCGATTTTAAATCATGGGCCATGGTGTCGGACATCCACTGCGCTTGCTGTGAAATGCGCTGTACATTATCCAAGATGCTGTTAATGACGATGACCAGGTTGGCAAACTCAGGCGCATGATCAACGGAGAGGCGTTGATCCAGATGGCCATCGGCCACTGATGCCAGGCTGTGTTGTAATTGTTTTAGCTGTAGTCGGCGCCTATGGCTTAGCCACCATGCGAGTGTCAAGCACAGCAATAAAGTGCTGGCCGATAAGCTCACTTGCCAGGTTTGTATACGCTGCAGCAGAAATATTTCTTGTTGCGCTGGTAGCCCTAGCCATAAATAGCCACCATCCGTCAGGCGAAATAGCTGATAGCTGCAATAGGGCGGCTGGTGGTCTATATACAGCGCACGTCCGCTGGATGTCCAAAGCGACCACTGCGGTAAATTAAGCGCCGCGCTGGCATCGAGGGCGATATTGTCGCGCAACAGCTGTTGCTGTGAGTCAGTCAGCAATAGGCATAAATTTGGGGTTGCTAATACGTCATCGCTGTCGAAGTAATAGGCAAGGCGTTGGCTTTCACTGGTAGCAGAGGTGCTGTTGTATTCTGGCCACGCATCAAAGCGCATTTCACTGCGCTGTTCCATTTCCTGATGGGCCATATCCGGTAATTCTTCATTAAATAAAAACCAGATAACCGCTAACGGAACATCGACGGGATTAATCTGAATATCTTCATTTAAGGCAAATAACCGTGCTTGGGCCAAACGACGTTGCTGTTCACTGAGCTGTGTTTGTTGCAAGTAGTCAAACCAATAGTCGATGTATTCTTCCAACATGGCTTCGCCATCGTCGGCATCAAATTCTATTGACTCGGGTTCAATGTCGGCAAATTGGGGAAATAATTGTGGATGGTATAGTTCTGGCTCGCCTGCTTGTTGTCGTAGTTCGCGTTGCCATTGTTGAATATTCTTTTGCTTGGGCGCTAATAATGTCTGCTCTAAGTCGATACGCAGCCAGCCTAGCCCAACGCATAGCACTAACCCCAAAGCAACGAGCAGCCCATAAGGCCAAGCACGTTTTTTCATTCCACCACCCGCATCACGTAGCCAGCACCGCGCACGGTATGCAGTAATGGCGGATGAAACCCTTTATCGATTTTTTGGCGCAAACGGCTGATATGCACTTCGACCACATTGGTATGCGGATCAAAATTTAATTGCCAAACATGCTCCAATAACATGGTTTTGGTAATCACTTGGCCCTGGTGGCGCAGTAGATATTCCAGCAATTTAAACTCACGGGTTAACAGCTCTATGTTGCGACCAGCGCGCTGGGCTTGTCGGCTAAGAAGGTCGAGGCTTAAATCGGCTAAGGTTAACTGTTGATTGTCATCCGAGGTTGGGCGCCGCCTCGCCAACACTTCCAGGCGGGCGAGTAGCTCGGCAAAAGAAAAGGGTTTGGATAAATAATCATCGCAGCCCGAGCGCAATCCTTCGACTTTATGATCGGCATCGCCCAAGTGGCTCAGCATTAACACTGGGGTTGTTGAGCCCAAACTGTGCAGCGCTTTAAGTACTTCAATGCCATTCATTTTTGGCAGCATGCGATCCAATACAATGACATCAAAGGGCTCGCTGCTGGCTTCGATTAAGCCACTTTTGCCATCGAAACATTGCTCAACGGTATGTCCGGCTTGTTGCAAACCTTGTTGGATAAAATCATTGAGTTGCGGATCGTCTTCGACGATGAGTACACGCATGGCATTTAAAATCCCTGACGACTAGGCGGCAGCTTATCATCGATATCTACAGAGCGTCATAGCTTGCTTACTGCAAAATCCAGGGGGCTGAGTCGACGTTATGCACGGTGGCCGGTAGTTGTCCGGCGGCGACGGTAACTGTAATGGGCCCGGCTAATAGCTTTTGTGCGCCATTAATTCCCAAAATAAAATATAGATGGTAGTCGCCATCCGCCAGGTCACTGGTATTGAGGCGCCATTCGTTACCACTGACGATACCTTGTTCCAATACTGTGTCGACCGTACCGCTGGCATACAGTTCTAATGCCACTACGGTATTGCTACTGGTGAATGTCCCCACGGATTCTCCAGGGTAGGCGTCAATATTGCTGCAATCAGCACTGGCGTTGAGGGCCAAATCACGATCAAAGCTGACACTGAAGTCGAGGTTGGCGGGGCCTACCAGATCATAGCGATAGACAAACCAAGGTTCATTCTGGTGCTGCACGACGATGGGAGTGAACTGGGTGCCGACTGTGTCGGCAATATTCCAGGTGGCGCCGGCCCAGGCGGTTACTAATCCGTTGGCTTCATTGATAAAGGTGGCTTCGCCCAGTGCTGCGGGGTATGCCAGATATGCAAACTCTGAAGCCAATAAGATTACCGTGAAGCGCTGGCCACTGCTGGCACTGAAGGTATTCGCCAGGGCTGCGATATCTGTGGTGTGATTGATATTACTGCTGGCAACGCCATAGCGCGGTAGGTCCGAGACACGACAGCTGCCCGCAACGTCGGGTAATGGTGTTTCTGTGGTGCTAGGTATTACCGTTGCCCAGCCTAAGGAGTGCTCACTGGCGAGTGGATAGTCACTGACATCACATTCGATGGCATCGTTGATTGCACCACTACGGGCGATATCGAGATTGACCGTTTGACTGCCGCCGCCAGCACTTTCTGTGCGGTAAATAAACCAAGGTTGATCGTCGATACGGAGCATCACAGGGCCTGTGTCTCCAGCGCTATCACCTTGCGCCCAGGTCGCGCCATTCCAATTGGCGGCTGGCCCTGTGACCGACGTGCCTTGGCGAAAGCTGGCTTCGCCCAGTGCCGCAGGATATGCGACAAAGCCGTACTGATCGCTGCCAATATCCAGGGTAAAGGCGAAATCATTGGCGCTGCTGGCCTGGTACAGCTGTTCAATCGCTGGCGATGAGAACAGATTGCTGACCACGCCGTAATGGGGCTGGTCGGTAATTAGGCAGGATTCTTCCGTTGGCTCGGGCTCGCTGGGCTCGGGCTCGTCAGGCTCATCCGTTCCAGGGGTTTCATTGCGACTGGTGACATCGGCCAGCCAATCCAGGTTGTGATCACTGGCAGCGGGGTAGCCAAAAATATCACAGCTCAGACTTTCACCCACGGCGCCGCTGCGGGTGAAATCGACGCGAAAACTAATATCTCCCAGCGCCGGAAAATCAGTTCTATGGGCCAGCCAGGGCACGCCGTCCACCATCACCAGCACCGGGCCATTGCTGTTGGGATCGATGGAACCATCGCTCCAGGTCGCCCCCTGCCAGCTGCCACTGGTGTTATCGACATTATTGATGAAAGTGGCCTTGCCCAGCGCGGCAGGGTACATAAACACGCCGTAGCCATCACTCGGTAACTGTAAATCAAAGCTGAAGTCAGCAGCGACGTCGGCGGCGTATAAGCTTTGCCAGTCCGGATTGTTAAACAGATTGCTGACCACACCAAAGTGCGGCACGTCATTAATGGGGCACTGCAGATTGGTAACGGGTTCTTCAGGCTCGGGATCTGGTTCGGGTTCAGGCTCCGTGGGAGGCTCAGGCTCTTCCGTCTGCGGATCCGTTGTATCTGGGTAGTCATTGCCTTGGCTGCCACAGGCAGTCAACAACATCACCATGACAAGATGGCCTAATGTCCTCCATATCATGCCTGACCCCTCCGTTTTTGCCGCGGGCTGGTCCTATCTGGGCGCTGCCCATCAACGCGCTGCCAACCTCTGGCCCTGATAAAATCCTAGACCTGAGGCGAGTGGCTGGCAACGCTGGAGCTGACCATTGGGTGCTGCTGGTAGTCAGTGATTTCATGTCTGACAGTGGTATTCTTGAGGGCTTATGGATTTCCACGAGGTGCTATGACTAAGGATCTAACCAGCCGTATTTATCACATTCTGGTCGCTGATAAAGATGCCCAAGCTGGTCGAGCCATGGGCGAAGAGACTTGTCAGCAAGTGCCGGGTAATTTTGTTCGCATCATCGCTGCCCAGTTTTTCAGTAAACTGGGGGATGCGTTGTTAAACCCCAAAATCACTTTGCCTTGGCTACTGCAAAGTTTAGGTGCGCCCGCTTTTCTAGTGGCTTGGCTAGTGCCTTTGCGAGAATCAGGTTCTTTGCTGCCGCAAATCGCCATCGCCAGTTGGGTACGTACTTTAGCCATTCGAAAATGGGTGTGGGTTATAGGAGCGGTGCTTCAGGCGCTGAGTGTACTGGCGATTGGCTGGGTGGCGTTAACGCAGCAAGGGGCGTTGGCGGGCTGGCTGATCATTGCCTTATTATTGCTTTTCAGTTTAGCGCGTGGTTTAAACTCGGTGGCCCACAAAGACGTGCTGGGTAAAACCATTCCCAAGCATCAACGCGGACAGGTCAACGGCTGGTCTGCCAGTGCTGCGGGCGTTATTACCATAGGTTTAGCGATGAGCTTATGGTTGATGGCTGGCTGGTCTATGCAGGCGGAGTGGTTGGCCTGGGCTCTGCTGGCGGCAGCGGGCTTATGGCTATTGGCCGCAGCCTTGTTTGCTTCTGTGGTGGAATATCCAGGACAAGTCGATGGTAGTGGTAACGGCTTAAAAGTCGCGTTAAAACAGCTTAGCCTGCTGCGCGATGACGCTAATTTTCGTCGTTTTGTGATAACACGTGCGTTGTTTTTATGCAGTGCTTTAACGGCACCTTATTATGTGGTACTGGCCCACCAGTCTTTACCGGCTGATTTTTCTGTGTTGGCATTATTTTTATTGGCTAGTGGCGTAGCCTCGCTGTTATCGGCGCCGCTGTGGGGACGTTTTTCTGATCGTTCTAGCTTACGGGTAATGCAAGTTGCTGCAGCACTCGCAGCAATGTGTGGTTTCGCTTTGGTGGGGATGTCGCTGTGGCGCCCTGAGTGGCTGCAGTGGGTGGGAGCCTTGCCGTTATTGTACTTTGCTTTATCGATTAGCCACCAAGGTATTCGAGTGGGGCGCAAAACCTATCTGGTGGATATGGCAGAAGGCAATCAACGCACCCGCTACGTGGCCGTTAGCAATACCTTAATTGGTGTCGTGTTGTTGCTGTTTGCCACGCTTGGCGGTCTGACGTCATGGCTGTCGACTAGCAGTATTATTTTTATATTTTCCTGTATGGCAGTGGCAGGGGTATTAGTGTCATTGCGTTTGCCGGAAGTAAGTCATTAGGAGGGAATATGACTGAGCAAAGATTAACCAAAAAGGTGGCATTGATTACTGGCGCAGCCAAAGGCATTGGCCGCGCCTGTGCCGAATTATTTGCCCAGCAAGGCGCTGAAGTGATTGTTTCTGATATTGATCATGACGGTGGTGAAGCCGTTGCCAAAGCCATTGTTGAACAGGGCGGCAGGGCGCGTTATTTGCCGTTAGATGTCAGTGACGAGACACAATGGCAGCAGCTTGAAGAAGACATTATGGCCCATGAAGGGCGCTTGGATGTGCTGGTCAATAACGCTGGCATTATTGGCTTTTTAGAAACCGGTGCGGCACAAGACCCGGAAAATATGAGCCTTGAAAGCTGGCGCACGGTAATGGCGGTCAACAGCGATGGCGTTGCCTTAGGCTGCAAATATGGCATAGCTTTAATGAAGCACAGCCGTGCTGCCAGCATTATTAATATGTCATCCCGCAGTGGTTTGGTGGGTATTCCTGGGGCAGCTCCTTATGCTGCCAGCAAGGCCGCCGTGCGCAATCACAGTAAAACCGTGGCGCTATATTGTGCTCAGCAGGGCTATCCGATTCGCTGTAACTCTATTCATCCAGGAGCCATATTGACGCCGCTATGGGACGCCATGTTAGGCGATGGTGAGCAACGGGCTAGTGCGATTGCAGCCATCAGCAAAGATATCCCGGTCGGTCACATGGGCACCCCAGAAGACGTCGCCTATGCCGCTATTTATTTGGCCAGTGACGAGTCCAAATATGTGACCGGCATTGAACTCACTATTGATGGTGGCATTTTGGCTGGCAGTGCAGCGGCGCCGGGCAAAGATGATTAACACAAGGTGATTTCTGCAGTCTGCTGTTGCTGCGGTGGGCAGTGCTAGTCCATCGCAGCATCATGGCCATTTTTTTGCCAAATCAATATCCAAGCACCCAACATCAGCGCCAGATTTAGGCAAAACAACCATAGTTGCGTATTTTGCAGTTGACCTGCATCCATATGAAATCCATCGATGATCTGAGCTTCCGTGCTGCGGTATAGATCGATACGGGCGGTTGCTGCCTTAAACCAGTCTTCGGCTTTGACCTGGTAGTCAGTGTCGTCCTGGGCTGCGATATGACGATAGTATTCAACCTGTTTTTGCTCTTCAGAGTTAATAAAGCCAGACAGGGTTCGTTTTAAAGTGGTTGTGGTGGTGACGATGGCGCTGTGTAAAAACGCCTGCTGCTTGGCCATCAAGACGGCGTGCTTGACCCTTAATTCTGGGGTAAATTGATCGGCAGAAAACACATTGTTAAGCACGGCACGTTCAATGCCGGCTTCTTCTTTGGCCCGTGCAAAGTTGGACAGCGTAACGACCTCTTGCCCAACCTCTGGCGTGGCTGATACCTGAATCAACATGGCCAAGCTGTCTAACAGTAAGCTGTTATGGCCGGTGTAATAGGCCAACATCTCATCCAAGGTGATATTGAGTTGATCGACTTGTCGACGCACGTCAGCGAGTTTTAGCAAGCGCTTATTGAGCTGTTGCAATATGGCTTGGGTGTTGTCATTGAACGGTTGCAGACGGCTAAAGTCGCTGAGCTGTCTTAAGCTGAGGTCCGTTTGCTCACGTTGATGAGGAAGCTGGCGAATATAGAGACTAGCGGCGGACCCAAGAAAGCCTGCTGACATGCCACGTTCTTTCTGCAGCTCATGAATGACGCTGGCAGACAACTGGGCCAGGTGGGCATGCTGCTGCAGTTGATTGGCTTGCTGCAGCAATTGATAGCTGCGACTGGCGTTCAATACCACCAATAACATCAGGGCTAGGCCAGAGATCCAGGCGATGCTTGTGTGGTGGCGGGACAGCCATGAGCGCATACAGGTCTCCATCTTGTATGGGCAAAGGTATCTTACTATCAGCTTGCACAAGTGTAGTTTGAGAAATGCGCCGTTGCCGCTGGTGGCTTGTGTGTTGCTATTGCGGACTGGTTTCCTCGTATCGTCATTTGTTCAGCCATCAGTTACATTAGGGTACTGGGCGCTGAGCGCCTTGGTACATTCATTGAATCTGATATAGGACACTGACATGCTGAAACATTTCGCCAGCGACAATTATTCCGGAATTTGCCCACAGGCCCTGGAGTATATGATGCGGGCAAACGGCATGGACGGCATCGCCTACGGTGACGATGAATGGACTAGTCGCGCTGCTGATCGCTTTCGTGAGCTGTTTGAAACCGACTGCGAAGTCTTTTTTGTCTTTAACGGCACGGCGGCTAACTCGTTGTCGCTGGCCTCTATGTGTCAGTCTTATCACAGCTTGGTCTGTCATGAACTGGCTCATATCGAAACCGACGAGTGTGGCGCGCCTGAGTTTGCTTCCAACGGCGCAAAGCTGTTGCTGGGGACCGGCGACAACGGCAAATTAACGCCCGAGTCGATTGAGCATCTGGTGACCAAGCGGACCGATATCCATTATCCAAAGCCCAAAGTGATCAGTGTGACCCAGCCAACGGAGGTTGGCACGGTTTATACCTTGGATGAACTGGCGGCAATTAAAGAAGTCGCCGATCGTTACCAGCTCAAGATTCATATGGACGGCGCACGCTTTGCTAACGCCGTTGCCAGTTTGGGGGTATCACCAGCCGACGTCACCTGGCGCAGTGGCGTTGATGTTTTATGTTTTTCTGGCACCAAAAATGGCTTGGCCGTGGGTGAGGCGATTTTGTTCTTTGACCGTAAACTGGCCGAAGACTTTGATTATCGCTGCAAGCAGGCCGGTCAGCTGGCGTCGAAAATGCGTTTTATTTCCGCACCTTGGTTAGGGCTATTAGAGAGCGGTGCTTGGTTGACTAATGCTCAGCATGCTAACGAGTGTGCTGCCTACTTGTCGCAACAGCTGTCTGCCATTGATGGCGTGAAGCATATCTTCCCAACCGAAGCCAATGCCGTGTTTGTAGAAATGGCGGAGCCTTTGCTGCAAGCGATGCGCGATAAAGGCTGGCGTTTTTACACCTTTATTGGTGCTGGCGGTATGCGCCTAGTGTCATCTTGGAATACCAGCAAGGCTGAGGTTGATGAGTTTGTGGCGGATTTAAAAAGTCTGCTGTAAGCACCTTGCCTGAAACGACCAGCTCACTGGCTGGTTCAACCATAAAAGCACCGCCTAGCGGTGCTTTTTGCGTTTAAGGGCATTCTGGGTGATGTGCAGCGGATTATTCTTTAATTAAATAATCGATATATTCATCGCGCAGTGTGCGTTTTTGCAGTTTCCCCGTCGCTGTGTGCGGCAACGCCTCGACCATTAAAATATCATCAGGCAGCCACCACTTAACCACCCGTTGCTGCAGAAATTCATACATTTCCTCTTTGCTCAGCTGGCTATCTTGCTGGCGCACAATAAACAGTAAGGGCCGTTCGTCCCATTTTGGATGACGCACACCAATAACGCAGGCTTCGTTCACTTGTGGATGGCCAATAGCGACGTTTTCCAGATCAATGGACGAAATCCATTCGCCGCCTGATTTCACTACGTCCTTGGCGCGATCAACAATAAACAAATAACTGTTGCTGTCGATAATGGCGATATCGCCAGTATCGAACCATTGTCTGCCTTGCTCATCGATAAAAAATGACTCTGGCTTTTCATCTTTGTAATAGGCACTTAGCACCCATGATCCACGCACTCGCAGTAACCCCCGGCTTTCACCGTCGTGGGGCAAGGGCTGGTCATTGTCATCAAAGATTTCCAGCTCGATACCAAACATGGGTTTGCCGGCACTGGATTGCAAACGATAGCGCTGCTCCTCAGGTAGATTCAGCAGCTGGCGGGTTGGGGCGCCGAGGGTGGCCAGCGGCGATGTTTCTGTCATGCCCCATATCGGCAGTAGGTAAACGCCATAGTCTTGGTCCAGGGTGGCGACCAATGAACGAGGGGAAGCAGAGCCGCCAACACCGACGGTTTTTACCGAAGGAATTTTCAGTTGGTGACGGCGCAAATGATCGATTAAGCCAAGCCATACCGTGGGTACACCGAGTAATAAGTCGATCTGCTCGCGGTCAATCAGCTCATGCAGACTAGCGCCGTCCATACCGTCGCCAGGCAATACCAGAGTGGCGCCAGTCATCGCCGCGATATAGGGCATACCCCAAGCGCAGACGTGATACATAGGAACGACAGGCATCACCACAGTGCTGCTGCTGACATTAAGGGCATCGGGGGAGCGGCTGGCAAAGGCATGCAAAATGGTGGAGCGATGGCTATAGAGTACGCCCTTAGGATTGCCTGTGGTGCCGGAGGTGTAACATAGGGCAGCTGCGCTATCTTCCGAGATCCTTGGCCAGTTAAATTGATCGGGCTGTTCGGCCAGCAGTTGCTCGTAATTGAGCAAGGTTAAAGACGAGTCGGGCATTTGATCTGGGTCGATCATAACCACGATATGCTGCACGCAGGTGAGTTGCTCGCTGATCTGCTCAAGCATCGGCAAAAAACAGGCGTCTACCAGCACTATGCTGTCTTCGGCATGCTGGATAATAAATTCAATTTGCTCACTGTAGAGACGCGGGTTAATGGTGTGGCAAATGGCACCAATACCGGCGATGGCGTAATAACATTCAAAGTGGCGATAGCCATTCCAAGCCAAGGTGGCGATGCGATCTCCAGGTCTGGCGCCTAACTGGGTGAGTGCATTGGCTAGCTGTTTACTGCGGGCCAGGGCATCACGATAGTTATAGCTGTGAATATCGCCTTCCAGTCGCCGGCTGACAATACGCTGCTCGCCGTGATGCTGTGCGGCGTATTCGAGCAGATCAGTAATCAGGAGTTCATCAGGCATCATATTGCCTGGCATGGCTGAAATAGGCATCTGCAGTCCCTCGCTCAGTGGCTGGCTTCAGCTTAGCGGATTGTCAGGCAGATATCGTATCTGCAGCTGACAAAGTGAGCCATAGCACCGCCAGAGTGGCGGTGCGACTGTTGACCTTAGCGCTCGATCGCTAGGGCGACGCCCATACCACCGCCGATGCACAAGGTCGCCAAACCACGCTTGACGTCACGGCGAGTCATTTCGTGCAGCAAGCTGACCAAAATACGACATCCCGACGCACCAATGGGATGGCCCAAGGCAATGGCACCGCCATTCACGTTGATTTTATCGGTATCCCAGCCTAGCCCTTTGTTGACCGATAAGGCTTGCACCGCAAAGGCTTCGTTGGCTTCGATCAGGTCTAGGTCGGCCATTTGCCAGCCGGCTTTTTCTAGACACTTTTTGGTTGCAGGAATGGGGCCTGTGCCCATGATTTTTGGATCAACACCGGCATTGGCGTAGCCTTTAATGGTGGCCAAAATCGGTAACCCGAGAGCCTCGGCCTTGCTGCGACTGGCCAGCATCACGGCAGCTGCACCATCGTTAAGTGACGAGGCATTGCCGGCTGTTACCGTGCCGTCTTTTTTAAATGCCGGACGCATGGCCGCCAGTTTTTCCACGTTGGTGCCGGCGCGTGGGTTTTCGTCGGTATCAAAGCGTAACGGTTCACCTTTGCGCTGAGGAATAGAGACAGGCGTGATCTCTGCTTGGAAATGACCGGCTTCAATGGCTGCCAAGGCTTTTTGCTGCGAGGCGGCGGCAAAAGCATCCTGTTCGTCACGGCTAATGCCGTATTCTGCGGCAATGTTTTCAGCGGTAATGCCCATGTGATAGTCGTTAAAGGCATCCCATAGGCCGTCGACTACCATAGTGTCGACCATGCTCCATGGCCCCATGCGCTGGCCATCGCGTGAATTTGGTAAGGCGTGAGGTGCATTCGACATCGACTCTTGGCCACCGGCGATGACCAGCTCGGCATCGCCGCATTGGATGGCCTGGGCAGCTAGGTGGAGCGCTTTTAGGCCAGAACCACAGACCTTGTTGATGGTCATGGCGGGTGTGGTGTCGGCCAGGCCGGCATGGATGGCAGCTTGGCGTGCTGGATTTTGGCCGCAGGCTGCGGTCAGAACTTGGCCCATTAACACTTCATCAACTTGGTCTGCTTGGATTTGGGTTTTATCCAGTAAGGCGCGAATAACGGTGGCGCCCAGCCCTACCGCTGGCACGCTGGCGAGGCTGCCGCCAAAGCTACCGATGGCGGTGCGGGTGGCAGCAACAATAACTACGTCCGTCATAATGAATTCTCCATATAGTGTTCAAAAGAGGTCGTCAGTCCTATCACAAGGCATGTGACAAACCTATGTCGCCTCTAATCATTTGAGGCGATCTGACGAATCAGAGATCGGTTGGCCTGGCTTAGATCAACTTCGTAGCCTCATGTATATCGAGTTGTGGCGCGGACAACAAGGTCTACTGAGGCGTTACCAGGCATTGATGACGGCAGGGTTGCTATAAGACAAAGCCTGAGGGCCAGTCAGGCTGTGATCTGTATGCCTTTGGCGGCAATGTCGCAGACGATAACGTAGAGCAATAATCAGCCGCGATTCATTAATCGTGACTCGACTTATGAGCGTCGTTTTTGCTGATATTTCTATCCAGTGGGCCGACGTCCAATACTGGCGATGCATCAATATGCTGAGCATCCATCATATGAGCAACACGTTCTAGCGATGCCAAAATCATGCTTTGCTCCCACTCATGCAAATCCTGAAACTGATTCACAAAGCTTTCTTGCAACGGCTTGGGGGCATCGATCAATGAGTCGTGTGCTTCATCGGTCAGGTAAACATAGACCTTGCGTTTATCCAGCTGACTGCGCTCACGTTTAACGTAGTTGCGTCGCTCAAGCCGGTCGATGATGGTGGTGACGGTTGCTTGCGACAGATTCACTTTGCGTGCGACTTCACCCACGGTCAGTTCTTCGTTGTTACGCAAGGTTTGCAAAATCATCAGCTGTGGCGCGGTTAGACCTGTGGTTTTGCTGAGCTGTTTGGAGTGCAGGTCGGTGGCGCGAATGATACGCCGGAGCGCGACCAGCACATCTTCATATCGGTTCATGTCGGCTATTCCGGGACGGGCGGGGCGCGAATTATAGGAAGAATCACGCTTAGGTATCCACTGTTGCGCCGAAATAGGTCGTTGCGATTGTGACGTGGCGGGCATAAGCAGCCTCCTTTCTGGTGCAGAACGCGCAAGTGCTCTGAAAAGCAGAGACTGTGTTGGCGGCCAAATTTAGAGACAAGAGTGGTGTCCAAGGGACTAGTGCGGGTAATGGGCTGCGAACACAGTGTGTCTCAGACTGTCATGACATGACGGTTTGAGAGCCTGTTCACAAAAGCATACATATCTAAATGATTGTATGCAAAGTAAATATGGTTAGCGTCCTAGCTGTTCGTGCACGTTTTCCAAGGTTAGTAGCACCAGTAAGTCGTCCTTGTGGTAACAGGTGCCCTTCATAAAGGCTTGCGGGGTAACGGGCGGTTCAACCTTGGCGGGATCTAGCAGCACAATCTCGTGCACCGCATCTACCACAAAACCGATGACTTCCTGGTCAACTTCAATCGTCAGCACACGGGTGTCGTCATCGGGTTCTACTTGCGGTAAGCCCAGTAATGATCGGCCGTCAAGTACGGTGACTATATCGCCGCGTAGGTTAATAACGCCCCAGGCTTGGGGCGGTGCATCGGGTACCGGTTCGGGGCGATTCCACAGAGTGACTTCACGCACCGTTTCAACGGGAAGGCAGTAGGTGGTGTCGTCCATGGTGAACGTCAGCCAACGCTCATGATCCGCCTGCATCGACAACTCCTTAAATTAATTCGTGTTGTAAATAATTTTCTCGGATGCTATTTTGTTTAGCGTTCAAAGTAAATGACAGGCCCGTAACGACAATTTGATCGGTACGCGGAGCCTCTAAACAATGAATCAGACCCTACCAACCCGCCCAGCAAACAACGCTCTTACAGAGCTCGTTCTGAGCGCTCCCTGTGCCGAAGATGGCAGCGCTGTCTTTGATCTGATAGCCCGTTGCTCACCACTCGATCAAAATTCTATGTACTGCAACCTGCTGCAATGTTCACACTTCCGTGACACCAGCGTAGTTGCTAAAGCCCAAGGTATGCCAGTCGGATTTATTTCTGGCTACCGTCTACCTGAGCAGCCCGACACTTTATTCGTATGGCAGGTAGCGGTTGATGCGAGCATGCGCGGTCAGGGGTTGGCCAGTCGTATGCTGTTGCAGTTATTGCAGCGTCATCCCGACCTTCGCTATTTACACACCAGTATTACTGCCAGCAACCAGGCGTCATGGCGCACGTTTGAGCGCTTGGCCAGCCGTTTGGAGGCTGCCCTCAATACTCAGGTGATGTTCGATCAGCAACGCCATTTTGATCAGCGCCACGACACCGAAACCTTGGTGGTTATTGGCCCCTTCTCTTATCAATCGTCCGATCAGTCTTAAAGGAGCATTAGCGATGGAAATTTTTAATCAGCTTGAATCCAATGTCCGTGGTTACTGCCGTTCTTTTCCGGTGGTGTTTGAATCAGCCCAAAATGCTGTGCTAACCACTGCAGACGGTGATGATTACATCGATTTTCTCGGTGGTGCCGGCACGCTGAATTACGGCCACAACAATCCACAATTCAAGCAAGCGCTGATCGATTATATTCAGGCCGATGGTGTTACTCATGGTTTGGATATGCACACTGGGGCCAAAGAGGCGTTTTTGCGCACCTTCAATGATGTGATTCTTAAGCCAAGGGCGATGGACTATAAGGTTCAGTTTACTGGTCCAACAGGCACCAATGCGGTTGAAGCGGCGTTGAAAATTGCTCGTAAAAATACCGGTCGTCAGATTGTCGTATCTTTTACCAATGGTTTTCACGGTGTGACCCAAGGTTCGGCAGCGGTTACCGCCAACGGCAAATACAAAGCATCGATTGGTATGGCCTTGCCAGGTGTCCAGTTTATGCCCTACGACGGCTATTTAGGCGACTTTGATACCCTCAAATACTTTGAAAAAGCGCTGCAAGATGGCTCATCTGGATTAGGTAAGCCTGCCGGCGTAATCGTTGAATGCATACAGGGAGAAGGCGGTTTGAACACCGCCAGTGCCGAATGGCTTAAAGGTTTGCAGGATCTGTGTCGCCGCCACGATATGGTCTTTATCGTTGATGATATTCAAGCGGGCTGTGGCCGTAGTGGTAAGTTTTTCAGTTTTGAAGAATACGGTATTGAACCGGATGTCATTACCTTGTCGAAATCACTGGGTGGTTACGGTTTGCCAATGGCGATTGTGCTATTGAAAGAACGTTTAGATACCTGGAAACCCGGTGAACACAATGGCACCTTCCGCGGGAATAATCATGCCTTTATTACTGCTTGTCGCGCACTAGAAACCTACTGGCAAGATGATGCGTTTGAAAAAGCCGTACAGCACAAAGCGGCTTTGGTTCGCAGTCGATTAAAGGCGATTCAGGCTGAGCACGGTGGCCAAATGAAGCATAAAGGTCGTGGCATGATGCAAGGCTTAGAAATGCGCACAGGCGAGTTGGCCGAGCGAGTTTGTGAGCTGGCCTTTGAACGAGGATTGGTGATCGAAACATCTGGTTCAGATGGCCAGGTAGTGAAAATCCTGGCGCCGCTGACCATTGAAGAAGAACACCTCAAGCGTGGCCTGGATATTCTTGCCCACTGCATTGCCGATGTGATGGCTGAGCAGATATCTGCTGCCTCCTGACTTCAATCTAACCGGGTTGTCTTGCGACCCGGTTTCTCTGCTACTTTTTATCCGCAGCCATCTTTGTTAAATAAGGAACAAAACATGATTGTTCGAACTCTTGACGACTGTAAAAAATCTGAACGCGCTATCAATGGTGGTAACTGGGAAAGCGTTCGCATGTTGCTAAAAGATGACAATATGGGCTTTTCTTTTCATATCACGACTATCTTTGCTGGTACTGAAACGCCGATCTGGTATCAAAACCATCTCGAATCTGTGTATTGCATCAGTGGCGAAGGCGAGGTGGAAACTTGCGCTGATGGCAAGGTTTATCCCATTCGTCCTGGCACCTTGTACATTCTCGATCAGAACGACAAACACCTGCTGCGTGCTAGCAAAGATATGCAAATGGCCTGTGTTTTTAATCCGCCGTTGAACGGCAAGGAAGTACACGATGAAAATGGTGTGTATGCGTTGGAGGCTGAAGCCCTTTAATCATTACGCCAGCATTTGTTGTTAGCCACTTAAAATTGCATAAGGGAGCCATCATGTTTCACACGGTCGAAAAAATCGGCGGTACATCTATGAGTCGGTATCAGGATGTGCTGAAGAATATCTGGTTGCGTCCTCATTCTGTGCCAGAAGGCGGTACCACCCTGTATCAACGGGTGTTTGTGGTATCGGCCTATGCTGGCATGACCAATGGTCTGTTGGAGCATAAAAAAACCGGTGAGCCCGGCGTTTATGCTTTGTACTCTGAAATGGATGAGCATCGCCCTTGGCAAGAAAAACTGCAAACCGTGTTGGCTGAGATGCTGGCGGTCAATGCCGAGATGTTTAATAGCGAAGTACAGCGTAAACGGGCCGATCAGTTTATTAGCAGTCGGGTCGCAGATGTGCGTGACTGTCTCGAGAATCTTGAAGCCGTGTGCAGCTTTGGTAATTTTCAGCTGGATGATCATTTGCACCAAGTACGAGAAATGCTGAGTGCTATCGGCGAAGCACATAGCGCCTATAACTCAGTGCAATTGCTGCGTCAGCACGAGGTGAACGCCGTCTATATTGACCTTACCAATTGGCGCTCAGACACCCAGCTGAGTTTGGATGACACCATACGTGCTGCTTTTGAGGGCATTGATCTGTCAAAACAAATGCCGGTCGTGACCGGATATACCCAGTGTCGGGAAGGTCTGATGCGTACCTTTGACCGTGGCTACAGTGAAATGACCTTCTCCAAAATCGCCACCATCACTAATGCTGCTGAAGCCATTATTCATAAGGAATATCACCTTAGTACGGCGGATCCATCGCTGGTGGGAATTGATCATGTTATGCCAATTGGCCGCACCAATTACGACGTAGCGGATCAACTCGCGAATTTGGGCATGGAGGCCATTCATCCGCGAGCAGCCGCTGGGCTGCGCAAAAAGGATATTTTGCTGCGTGTCAAAAACACCTTTGAACCTGAGCATCAGGGCACGGAAATTCGTAATGACTATTACACCGATGAGCCGAAGGTCGAGATCATTGCCGGTACGCGGGGCGTGTGGGCATTGGAAATCTTTGATCAGGATATGGTCGGTAACGCCACTTATGGTCAGCGAATGAATGATCTGGTGTTCGAATCTGGCGTTCGGGTATTGACCAAAGACTTCAACGCCAATACCGTCACCTTTTATTTAAAGGGCAATAAACGCCGAGTGAATTGGCTGATTGATCGGCTCAAGCAGGTATACACTGATGCCGACATCCGCCTGGAAAAACTGTCCATGGTGAGCGCCATTGGAAGCGACCTGAAAATCCCTGGTCTGCTACGCAGAGCGGCGGGTGCGCTATCCGATGCCGGCGTGAATATTTTGTCTGTCCACCAGGCCATGCGCCAGGTCGATATGATGTTCCTGGTCAGTGATGCCGACTACACTAAAGCGGTTAATGCTCTGCATACACTACTGGTGGAAAAATCTGATCTATGGCAACAGCAGGCAAGTGCATAATATCCTTCTTCCAGCGGCCGCAACGGCTGCTGTTTTCTTTACTCTTGATGGCGAACCTGGCCGTCGCCGAAGCGCCCAGCAACGAAGACAAAGCCGCGACTGACGAACAGCTGGAGCAGACCATCAATACCCTCGAAAAGCCCCTCTACAGTGCCTTTACTGAACGTTATCTGTTGGATGAAGTGAAGCATTTACGTCAGGCATTGGCCGATGTCCGGGTCGAAATGACAGAAAAAATCGTGGCTAAAGAGCTGAGTGTGGCCGACAAAGCCATTACCTATGCCACCGACACCATTACTTACTTCTTCTATTTGATTGCTGGCGCTTCTACCTTATTGGTTTTGGTGGGTTGGAATTCATTACGCGACATCAAAGAGCGAGTGGGTACCTTTGCTAACGATGAAATAAAACGTATTACCCAGTCCTATGAAGAGCGTATGGACGCTTTGGAAAAAGAACTAAGCCGCAAAACTCGCCATATTAAAGCCGCGCAGGCTGAGATTGAGCTGACCAATGAAATTCACTCGTTGTGGCTGAAAGCGTCACAGGAAAGCAGTCCGCAAAACAAGATTGCTATTTACGATCAAATTTTGGCACTGCGCCCAGAGGATGTCGAAGCGCTCACTTACAAAGCCGATGCGGCGCTATTGCTGGGGCAGGCCCAGTGGGCCACCAGTCTGGCCAACCACGCCTTAGGCATAGACCCGGACAACAGTCATGCCATGTACCAGCGAGCCTGTGCGTATGCGGAAAGCGGCTTTATTGAAGAAGCGTTGCGCGATTTAGAAGAAGCCATTGGTCGTTCTGAATCGTTGCGTACCCAAGCGGGTGAAGACAGCAGCTTTGACAGTTTGCGTGACAATGAGCTGTTCTTGGCCATGGTGGTGCTGCCGGAGCCAGAAGAGCGCACTCCTGAGAAAGACACCGATCGTCCGTGATCGGTTTTCTAGCCAGATTCATGTTGAACCTCTTTCATCATGAATCTTGCTAAAGATAAGCTGAAATAATATCAATTTTTTTTGATATAGGCCTTGGGTACCCTGATCTCAATTCATCGAGATTGAGGTTCCCATGACAAATATCACCGTTGAGACCCATAACCTGGGTTTTCCCCGAATCGGCGATCAACGCCAATTAAAGTTTGCCCTAGAAGCCTTTTGGCATGGCCAAAGCAGTGCCGATGATTTGCTGACGTCTGCCGCAGCGCTGCGCCAGCAGCATTGGTCGTGGCAGCAAGCATTCAATCATGTGCCGGTGGGGGATTTTTCGCTGTACGATCAGGTGCTCGATATGAGTTTCACCTTGGGCGTAGTGCCGGAGCGTGCACAGCAAGGGGGTGGCACCGAGTTGGATCGTTACTTCCGTGTCGCTCGTGGCCGTAGTGCCAGCGATGATGCTTGTTGTGCAGTACATGCCGGTGAAATGACCAAGTGGTTTGATACTAACTACCACTATATTGTGCCGGAATTCAGCGCCGACACTGAGTTTAAGTTGAACAGTGAGCGCTTGCTTAGCCAGCTGTCCGAGGCTCAGCAGCAATTGCCACAGGGTACTGCTAAGCCTGTGATTATTGGTCCAGTCACCTACTTATGGCTGGGTAAAAGCAAGGATGACAGCGATCGTTTGGCGCTGTTGCCGTCGCTGTTACCGGTTTATGCCGAGCTGTTGCACCAGCTGGCAGACGCTGGCGTTGATTGGGTGCAAATTGATGAGCCTATTTTGGCTACTGATTTAACCGCCGAGTGGCGTCATGCCCTGCAGCAGGCCTATCACCATTTGAAAGTCTGCCCAGTGAAGTTAATGCTTACTAACTATTTTGGGCCGTTGCAGGATAATCTTCAGCTGGCGTGTGAGCTGCCGGTGGCGGGCCTGCATGTCGATGCGGTGCGTGGCCGTGAAGAAATCACCCAAGTGGCAGATTGGCTGGCCTTGCACAAGGTGTTGTCTGTCGGTGTTGTCGATGGCCGTAATATCTGGAAAACCGACCTTGAAGCCGCTCTGGAATGGCTGGAGCCTTTGGCTCAAAAGCGTCCGCAGTCACTGTGGTTGGCGCCGTCTTGCTCGTTATTGCATGTGCCCGTGGATCTGGGCAGTGAGCAACAACTAGATAGCGAAGTACGAGAGTGGCTGGCATTTGCCCGACAAAAACTGCAGGAGGTTGAGCTGTTAGCTACGGCCTTGAATCAAGGACGTGCTGTTGTTGCAGAGTCATTGCAGCAAAATCAGCAAGCGCTCACTCACCGTCGACAATCCAAGCGGGTGCATAACCCTGAGGTAGCAGCGGCCGTGGCGGCTATTCAGCCGCAATGGCAACAGCGTCAGCAGCCTTATGCTGAGCGCAGTCAGTTGCAAAAATCGGCGTTAAATCTGCCTCTATATCCGACCACCACCATTGGCTCTTTCCCGCAGACCGCGGAGATTCGCGCGGCACGTTTGCAGCACCGGCGGGGAGATTTGTCAGATGATGCTTATCAGCAGCAAATGCGCGCTCATATCGAACACGATATTCGCCAGCAAGAGCAGCTGGGCTTAGATGTGTTGGTGCATGGTGAAGCTGAGCGTAACGACATGGTCGAGTATTTTGGCCAACAGCTAGATGGTTACGTCTTTAGTCAATATGGTTGGGTGCAGTCGTACGGTTCACGTTGCGTTAAACCACCGATTTTATTTGGTGATATCAGTCGTCCTAAGGCCATGACGGTGAACTGGATTCAATACGCTCAGTCGCTGACCGATAAGCCAGTAAAAGGCATGCTTACAGGTCCTGTGACCATTTTGAATTGGTCATTTGTTCGCGATGATCAACACCGCAGTGATACCTGCCAACAGCTGGCGCTGGCCATTCGCGAGGAAGTTTTGGATCTGGAAAAAGCCGGTGTCAAAGTGATTCAAATTGATGAAGCGGCTTTGCGTGAAGGGTTGCCACTGCGTCGCAGCGAATGGCAGCACTACCTTGATTGGGCAGTGGCCAGCTTCCGTTTGTGCGCTAATAGTGTTGCCGATGATGTGCAGATTCATACCCATATGTGTTATTCGGAATTTAACGACATTATCGAAGCCATTGCTGCCATGGATGCGGATGTCATTACTATCGAAACGTCACGCTCGGATATGGAGTTACTCGACGCTTTTGATGATTTCCAGTATCCCAATGAAATAGGGCCGGGTGTTTACGATATACATTCGCCCAATATTCCAACCCAGGAGCACATAGTGCAGCTTATGCAAAAAGCAGCGCAACGAATTCCTGCCGAGCGTTTGTGGGTTAACCCGGACTGTGGTCTGAAAACCAGGCAATGGAAAGAAGTATTGCCAGCATTGCAATGTATGGTGGCGGCTGCGCAGGAGTTGCGTGCTCAAGCACTCTAAGCCTGGCCTCGCTCGGAGCTGTAACCCAGTTGTGGTTGCAGCTCGATTCTGGTTTCTATGCATCAGCACTTCTGAGTCTGTTGGTCATGCTGCGTCACTGTGTTTGTCTTTTTTACCAATATGCAGTAACCAAGCTTCTATTGTACTGTCTTTAGTGGCCTGACTGTTCCATTTCACGGTTTTCCTGAATACCTTATTAGCACTCAGCAACCAGTATCGATTGCGCATGTTGTATGGCATTAAATTTATGTTCAGCTTATTCATGCGACAATATGGATCATTGCCTTAAGATGCTGCCCGGGTGGGCCTTTTAGTACACTGGATAAGTGAGACCAATTGATGAAAACTATCGCACAAATGTTAACCGGGTGTTGCTTGCTCGCCATTCTGGCTCCTGCTCAGGCCGGGCAGATGATTGCCGTGGAAGTGGAAAATGGCTCAGCTCGCGAAAATCGCATTCAGGTTGTCGATACTGTGTGTGGTGATGAGATGCCGGCAGCCTGTCGTTTGGCGGCTGCTACCGTCGACAGTGATCGTTGCCAGCAGGATGAAAGCAGCGAAGAGTGTCGCCAAGCGCACAATGTTTTGCGTGCTTCTGACTGTGTCGCGGGTTTGGTATTGAATCGTACGCTAAGTGGACATGAGCGAACTTCTGTTCGTGTGTGTGCCGACCGAAGTGGCAAAGGCCGAATCAAAACTCGAAACAGTGTCACTGGTGCCTGGACGCTGCACGGTTGGGTAAAGGAAGGTGATACCATACGAGTGAAATAAAGCTTCTTTTCGATTGATGTGAAGATGTGGTTAATAAAGGTATTTTGAGCCTGACGGTATTTCTTATCTCGTCATTCTATCTGTGACCTTGGGCTGGATCTGCCGAGACTATGTTTTCCCATTAGGGGTCACTCATGGAGTGCTGTTTTTAGTTTATATGGTGTTGTCTCTGTCAGTGTCCCATCAGCAAGGTTGGCCAGTGATTAAATGGTTGGCTTTCTTTTTGGCGGCCATTTTCCCGTTGGCCTTTATTGCTGTTGAGTTCTATTTTCAATGCAGTCAGAAAATATCTGCTTAGCTCTTTGGTTCACCTTGGTATAGCACTGGCGTTTTGGGGATAATCATAGAGCTATAATTTAGCGGAGCCCGGCAGCAATCCAATGTTAGATGTCCGCCGGATATACTGTCGTTTATGTCGAATTTCTGCTTATATAGTGACTTGCTGGATATTGTCCGAATCAATAAAAGTTACTTGAAATGTTTCATTAACGACACATCGGCGCAATTCTGGCACCAGTTGTTTGACATGCTCAGTCTCTAAGTGAATATCCAAAGAATCCTGGTCTTGCCAACGTTCCAGAGTAATAAATGTATCGCCATCAATATATGATTCATACATTTCACAACCCGGCTCATGGGGTGCATATTGGTATTGCAATACATCTGCAACACGTTTTAGCTGCTGGTGCATATCGGCTTTAATGGTCGCTTTAACGATGGCAGTGATCATAAAAATTCCTTGTTAAAATATGACTGCTTGATAGCGTATTGGTGTGGTTTCCTGAGCGTTGCTCCGACTAAAGATCGCGATCAATGTGATTGGATCGACTAAAGCTAGCCTCGCGAAACGCGTTATTAACGCTGACGTGGCGATAATGCCTTCTGTGGGTCAGTTGCGACTAGACTGATTCTTTGAACACTCTGGTGCGGCGGTACGCAAGCATACGTCGTTATCGTTACATGCCTGTTTATGGGATAAATGGCAGCAACACCGCTATTTTCTTCCTATGAGCAAGTGTTTATCCTTTTCATCATGGTGTCGCCACTCCGGCTTAACAAAGAAATGTTTCATGACTGATCACGCTCTGCCACAGCAATCCCCATTCACTCTGCCACTCAAACAATGGCTGATGTCCCGCCGTGTGCAGTTCTGGCTCTGTCAGGCTATTGGTTGGCTGGGCTACGGCTTTTTTGTCTCCATGAGCGAATTTCTGTGGGAGAAGGACGACAGCGGTATTCCCTGGCAATACCCACTGTTTTCTCTGATGACTGGCTTGTTATTGAGTTGGGCCATGCATCCACTGCTCAAGCGTTCGTTGCAGTGGCCTGGTTGGTGGCGTTGGCCGGCGAGTGTGCTGTGTGTTGTGTTCGCTGCCGGTATCTGGTCGGCGGTGAAGATGCTGGTATACAGTGCCCGCCATGGCAAGCTCGATATGCTGGAATGGATGAATTATTTCAGTTGGTTTGCCTACTCGTTTTTTATTCTGTTGAGTTGGGCAGCGCTGTATTTCGGTATTAGTTATTACCGTTTGTGGCAGCAGGAGCAACGCCGCTCGTTGAACGCTCAGGCCCAAGCTCATTTGGCGCAGCTGCGCATGTTGCAGTACCAGCTCAATCCGCACTTTTTGTTTAATACCCTAAATGCCATCACTACCCTGGTGCTGGAACAGCAAACTCACCAGGCCGATCGCATGCTGTCGGGTTTGTCGCGCTTACTGCGCTACGCATTGGAGCAAAATGCCCAGCAGCCGGTTTCCCTCGCAACGGAGTTGGAAGCCCTGCAGTGGTATTTGGATATTGAACAGCAGCGTTTTGCCGATGATTTGTCGGTTCATTGGCAGATATCTAATGCCGCCCAGCAGCAAAGCATCCCTAGCTTATTACTGCAGCCTCTGGTGGAAAATGCAGTCATCCATGGCATGAACCAGGACGGTAAACGCGATATTCATATCAGTGCAGATGTCATGGCAGATCACCTAGAGCTGGTCGTTAGTGATCGTGGTCAGGGCATGGCTGGCGTCGGGCGCCAGCCGCTGCCGCTGGAGACCTTCCGTTCACGTTTGGGTGTGGGGTTAAGCAATGTGTTGGAGCGCTTGGACGTGACTTATCACGGTCATGCGCAGATTTGGCTGCAGGATCACCAGCCGGGCTTAAGCATCGGCATTTCACTCCCGCTGAGTGTGCCCATGGTGCGCCGGCCATATGGTCATTAGCCTATGATATTGCGCTGTGTGATTGTCGATGATGAGCCCTTGGCTCGGCGCGGGCTGGCATTAAGGCTGCAGGCAATCGATAACGTACAGTTGGTGGCCAGTTGCAGTGGTGGTGATGAGGTGCTGAAACATCAGGCCGACTGGCGCCCGGATTGTTTGTTATTGGATATCGATATGCCGCGCATGAACGGCATGCAGTTGATGAAACAATTGCCCGGTGACGTGGATGTGGTACTGGTCACGGCCCATCGCGAACATGCGATTCAGGCGTTTGACTTGGGCGCTACCGACTATTTGCTCAAGCCAGTATTGCCTGATCGGCTGCAGCAGGCGTTGGAGCGTATTCGACAAAAACGTCAATGGCGTCAACTGGAACAGCAGCAACTACAACAGCCGCAATCACTACTCGACTGTCAAACGGATCAGGGCCGCTGGCAATTGCCGATGAGCAGCATCGACTGGATCGAAGCGGCGGGCGATTACATGTGTCTTCATTGTGGTGCCAGCCAGCACATCGTTCGTTCCACCTTAAAAGAGCTGGAGCAACAACTGAGCGACGATTTTGTCCGTATCCACCGATCGCGGCTGGTGAATGTACGACAGGTGCGTTGCTTGCAAAAAATCACTGGCGGTGATGCCTTGGCACAGCTGGCTGACGGCACCGAGCTGCGCGTTAGTCGTCGATATCGTCACGCTTTGTTAGATCGCTGGCACCACTAAACGCACCCTGCGAACCGCTTAACGAATCACCCGCTCGTGCATCGCTGTGGTTGGTATTCTTGCCATCACCAAACTGGGCGCACTGTCATCACTCTGACGCGCTGCGCAATCACACTCAGCCTTCTGTGCCAACAAGGAACGATTATGAGCTTAACCGCCTCTGCGTTACGTAACCCTGCTGCGGCCGCCGTGGTGGTTGCCGTGGTGTTGTTGTTTGGTCTGTTTAGTCTGATTAAGCTGCCAGTGCAGTTGTTTCCAGATATTGACCAGCCACAAATTTCTATTAACGCCAGTTGGCGTGGTGCTTCACCGGCGGAGATGGAAGCCGAAATCGTCAAGCCGATTGAAGAAGTGCTGCAAGGTCTGCCGGGCGTCAAGGAGATGCAGGCCAATGCCAATATGACCTGGTCGGAAATATCGCTGACCTTCGATATTGAAACCGACATGCAAAAAGCGCTGCTGGATGTGATCAGCCGCATGAACCGTTTACCGGCCTTACCCAGAGATGCCAGCCCACCGACGGTTTCCATGGCCGGTGGCAGTGGCACACCGGCACTGACGTTCTTCTTTCTGCAAAAACTGCCGGGTAACGACATCCCGTTAGAAGACTTTGTGCCCTTTGCCGAGGATGTGATTAAGCCGCGGCTGGAGTCGATTAACGGCGTGGCGCGAGTATCTATTGGCGGCTGGAGCGATATCGGCACGCAAGAGCTAGTGATTGAATTTGACCCATTAAAAGCCGCACAAATGGGCATTCAGATTCCACAAATTACCGCTCAGGTAAGTGAATCTGAAGATGTATCCGCTGGGCGGTTAGACGTAGAGCGTAGGCGCTATAACCTACGATTTGCTGGCCGCTATCAGCCCGACGAATGGGAAAACATGATTCTTGAATGGCGTGCCGGTCAGCCGGTGCGCTTGGGTGACGTGGCTAATGTGTCAGTCAAGCCGCGCGAACGCAGCGACTTTGCTCGTCAAAATGGCAACGAAGCCATCAGTATTCGTATTGACCGCGAAAATGGCGCCAATGTTTTAGGCACGTTAGAGCAGGTCAAAGCAGCGGTTGAAGAGCTGCGTACCGGCCCGATCGCCGAGCGTGGCTTAGACATGCAACAGTCGTTTGATGCCTCAGTTTTTATTAACCGCGCTATTAACCTGGTAACCAGCAATCTGGTGATGGGCGTGCTGCTGGCGGTGGGCATTTTGTGGTGGTTTTTACGCCGCATGCGCGCCACCTTAGTAGTCGCTATGGCGATACCCATTTCGTTATTGGGCACTTTTATTGTGCTCAATTTTGCTGGTCGTACGCTAAATGTGATTTCTCTGGCCGGCCTGGCATTTGCTGTTGGTATGGTGCTGGATGCCGCCATCGTCGTGCTGGAAAATATCGTGCGCTTACGCGAGCGCGGCATGCCTGCGCGTGAAGCGGCACTGCAAGGCAGCCAGCAGGTATGGGGCGCTTTATTGGCGTCAACGGCCACCACAGTTGCGATTTTTGTGCCGGTGGTATTTTTAAAAGACGTCGAAGGCCAGCTGTTTAGCGATTTGGCGCTGACCATTGCTATTGCTGTGGTGTTGTCCTTACTGGTCGCCGTGGCCGTAGTGCCAATGATGGCCAAGCGCTGGCTTAGCGCCACCAAGCTCGAGGACCATCACCATCGCAGCTGGGAAAAGCTCACTGCAGGCATTATGAAAATCACCGCCACACGCAAGCGTCGCTGGCTGGTATTGGTGGGCTTGGTCAGCATACCGGTCGCTGTGACGGTGAGTTTAATTCCTGAACTGGATTATTTGCCACCGGTAAAACGTGATGCCGTTGATACCTGGTTTCGTTTTCCTCCGGCCACCAATCTCGACACCATTGAGCGTGAAATTGTCACCAAGTTAGAAGCGCGTTTAAAACCCTATATGGATGGTGCGCGCCAGCCGGCACTGAAGAACTATTACATTTTGGTGTGGGGCAATGGCGGCGGCACCATGGGTGTACGAGTTAAAGACCAGAGCCGAGTAAAAGAGATGGAGCGCATTATTCGCGAAGAAATCACCCGCGATTTGCCCGATACCATGGCCTTTAGCTCTCAAGGCAATTTGTTTGGTCGCTTTGGCAGTGATCGCTCCATTCCGATTCACCTGCAAAGTCGTGATACCGAATCCTTGCGTGAGGTTGCCCGTCAGGCCATGGGCTGGATAAACGAGGCTTTGCCAGAAGCGCAGGCACGGCCTGAGCCGAGTTTGGAGCAAGCTGAGCCGGAATTGCGCTTGTATCCCAATGACAGACGTTTGCACGAAAACGGTTGGAGCCGTCAGCAATTAGCAACCGTCACTCGTACCTTGGGGCAGGGCATGTATGTCGGCGAGTATTTCGATGGCAATAATCGTCTCGATATTATCGTGCGCGCGGCCGATGATCAGCGCCCGGAAACTCTGGAGGATTTACCCCTAGCCGTGGGCGATAACCGCATCGTACCACTTAGCGAACTGGCGACATTAGAGCGTACCGTTGGCCCGGATCGCATTCGTCGTATCGATGGCCGCCGTACCATCACGCTGGAAGTTTCACCGCCAGAAAATATGTCACTGGAGCGTGCAATGACGGCGATTCAAACCCATGTTGAGCCGAAATTGCAGGCCATTATGCCGGCCGATGGTCGCATTATTTATGGCGGCAGTGCCGACAGCCTGAAGCAGGCACTGGCAACCTTATCGGAGAACTTTTTAATTGCGTTGGGCATTTTATTTTTGCTGATGAGTGCCTTGTTCCGTTCGCCTAAAGACAGCGCCTTGGTGGTCTTGGCCATACCTTTAGCCACCGTTGGTGGGGTACTGGCGCTGCAAATTCTTAATTTATTTAGCTTCCAGCCGCTGGACTTGCTGACCATGATTGGTTTTGTGATTTTGCTGGGGTTGGTGGTGAACAACGCCATTTTGCTGGTGCATCAGGCCCGTATTGGTGAGCGCGAAGGCTTGGATCGCCATGCTGCGGTGGAGCAATCGTTGCTGCTGCGTTTGCGTCCTATTTTTATGAGCACACTGACCAGCATTTTTGGCATGTTGCCATTGCTGCTGATTCCAGGTGAAGGCAGCGTGATTTATCGCGGCCTGGCGGCAGTGATCGTCGGTGGCATGATAGTGAGCACGGTATTTACCCTGATTTTATTGCCCTGCCTGCTGCGCATGGGCAAAGCTCAGCCTAAAGCACAAGCAGACGAAGATGATCAGCAATGGCCGAGGGCGGCCTAATGAGAGCCTGGTCAATGATGAATAAAAAAGAGGAGCACACAGTTATGCGCCGTGTTATTTCAATATTGTGCCTGACTGTGGCTGCATACAGCGGTCACAGCCAGGCAGAGGACGCCACTCTGGTGAGCGTCGCTACTGTGGTGGAGGCGCAGCAAGCGCCGACCATTTGGGCGCCCGGTAACGTAATTAGCCGTGCCGATTCTCGCATCGCTGCAGAAAACAGTGGCGTCTTATTGGCCGTCAAAGAAGTCGGCAGCCGAGTAGAAAAAGGCGATGAATTGGCGAGTATGAAGCAGCGCGAATGGCAGCTGCAGCGTCAGCGTGATGAAGCCGAAGTAAAACGTTTGCAGGCACGTTTAGCCTTTAGCATTCGCCAAGTGGAGCGTACGCAGCGCTTGTCTGCTAGCCAAAGTGAGGCGCGATTTCGCCTGGATGAGTTGCAAATGGAACAGCAAGTGCTGGAGCAAGAGGTGGCACTGGCTCAAGCAGCGCTGGCTACAACAGAGTATCGTATCGAACGCGCGGTTATTCGTGCACCGTTTGCAGGCGTTGTCGCTGCGCGCGAAAAGCAGCCGGGTGAATACGTCGATGCTGGCGACGCGATCGTGCGCATCGTCAGCCTCGAACAGCTAGAGCTGAGCGTTAGTGCTCCGGTCGAAGTGCAAGCCCATGTGCAGGCGGGTGATCAGGTACAAGTGCGTTTACCTGACGGTGAGCTGCTGAGTAGCCAGGTACGTGCGGTGGTGCCGGTGGGCGACGAGCGCTCACGCATGCTAGAAGTGCGGGTCGCACTGCCGCAAGGGTTTGTGGTCGGCCAAGGGCTGAGTGTGGCCTTGCCACAAGGGCCTGCGCAAACGGTAAAAATGATTCCACGTGATGCCTTGGTACTGCGCCAGGATGCGGTGTATGTTTATCGTTTAAACGACGGCAAAGCCGAGCGTTTGGTAGTAAAACCAGGTGAAGGGCAGCAAGGCAATATTGCCATTAGCGGCCCCTTGCAGGTGGGCGATGAAGTGGTCATTCGCGGTGCAGAGCGTTTGCGTCCCGGCCAGGCGGTGCGTACCAGTTGATTTTGTTAAGCAGGAGGTGTGCTGCCTTTCTGTTTTTTATCTATTCATTGGGCAAAGCCTTGTTGCAGTTGCTGCACCAATACTTGTAACGCCAGTGGCAAGGCTTGCTGATAGCGATGCACTGCATACACAGTACGTGATTCCCCCTGATACTGTGGCAATACCCGCTCTAGGCTTCCTGTTTCCAGCTCAGAAGCAATAAAACGCGCCGGTAGCAGCGCAATGCCCAGCCCGCTTTGGGCGTAATGCATGGCGGAACTAACAGTGTTGGTTTTCAGCATGCGCTCACTCTGATACGCCATGCTCTGTCCTTGGCATTGCACAAAAGCCTGCTGCTGCCAGGGCAGTTGGATCAGGCTGTGCTGCATTAGATCATTGGAATCAAGGCTCGGGGCCGTGTGCACATAATCAGGTGATGCCACCAATATGGGTGTGAGCTGCCCCAGCACAATGGCACGGTAACGACTGTCGGCCAGGGTTCCCACGGTAATGGCCATATCCAGTTGATGGCTGAGGATATCGAGACGCTCATCGCTGTACGTAACGTCGGGCAACAGCTTTGGATAACTGGCACACAAATGTTCGATGGCGGGGGTGATTAACCTAGCTTCAAAGGCATGCGGTGCGGTGATGGCAATGCGCCCTTGGGGCTCACCTTGCAGCGCATCGAGGTCATCCAAGGTATCACTGAGCAAAGTGCTTAGTTGTTGGCTGCGCTGATAAATACGCTCGCCAGCCTCAGTCAATTTGAGTCTTCGGGTGCTGCGATTGAGCAGCTGCACCGCAAGATCTGCTTCCAGTTGTGACACATACGTGCTGACACCCGACTTGGTATGCCCTAGCGCTTCAGCTGCGGCGGTGAAGGAGCCTTGGCGCACGACTTCACAAAATACCAGCATCTGATACGGCAGTTTCTTATGTTCATAAATACTGAACATATACTTCACCCTCGAGATAATTATCTTAGTTAATCGAAACAATATCATAGCGCCTCTTTAAACAGTAATGGCCCAGGAGGCACACGTATGAGCACCATCGAACAACAAGTAATGCAGGCCAGTCAGGCTTGGATCGCCCAGTTTAATCAAGGCAACCTAGAGGGCTGTTTAGCGGCTTATCGGGATGATGCGCTAATGACGGTCAATCCCAAAGGTCGCTTTCATGGTAAACACGAGATCGCGGCTTTTTGGAACGAGTTTGCTCAGCTAAAGCCCGCTGAGCTGGTCTATCGTGATGTGCGCATTCAGGTGATTGATGACAACCAGGCCATTCTTTCCGCGACTTGGGGTATGAATATTGCCACAGGTTTTATTACCAAAGAACTGTGGGTGCGGGCATCGCCTAGTGAGCCGTGGCAGTTACAAGAAGACGACTTCACGGTAAAAAGCCAATGGTCTGCCGCGCGCAGTAGCAAAAGCAAGATGGCGCTGCTGATCGTTGATATGCAAAATGATTATTTTGACGGCGGTGCTATGGAGCTGGCAAATACTCAAGCCGCTGCGGATAATGCCGCTAAATTATTGCAAGCATTTCGCCATGACAACCGCCGGGTGATTCATGTGCAGCATATTTTTGCCGATGATCAAAAAGGATTTTTTGTTCAGGGCACTAAAGGCAGTGAAATTTATAACCAGCTGGCACCTCAGGTAAACGAAGCCGTGGTGGTAAAGTCGGGCGTTAACAGTTTTGTTGGCACCAACCTGGAGCGAATACTGATTGATCAAGGCATAGAAGAGTTAGTCATTACTGGTGCCATGGCCCATGTGTGTGTTGATGCTGTGACTCGCGCAGCGGCTGACAAAGGTTATCACTGCCACTTAATTATAGATGCCTGCGCTGCACCAAATATCAGTGCTGCTACCAACGCCAATTCGGTAAAAGAAAGCACGGCCCATGTGTTAGGTTTTGCTTACGCGAACGTTAGTGAGACCGATGACTTTATTAAGCAAAATCTCCTTTAAGATTCTGGCCGCCTGCTGGCGGCCAACTTGTTTTTACAGGTTGCTAGTCGCTGCGTAGAATGGCTGCTCAGTTTAACTGTGATAAATGATCACCATGAACACGTCTTGTCCGCTACCAAGTAACACTATGCAAAAATTTGGCTACCAGTTCGGTAAAGATTATCTTCATCGAAGCGCTGTTTACGGCGTGCTGGTTGAGCAAGGAAAACTGGCATGTGTTCGACTGCAGCATGGCTTTTTACTGCTGCCCGGCGGTGGCGTCGAAGCAGGAGAGACCTTGTCCCAGGCTTTGATTAGGGAGTTTATAGAAGAATGCGGCTATCGCATCCAACCACTTCGTTCACTGGGGCAGTGTCTGCAGTATTTTGACTCCACTTCAACAGGCCTTAGCTACGCCTGCACTATGCATTTTTATGAATGTGAATTAGTTCAGGTGGATAACCATGGCCCATGGCTAGCATGAAATAGCCAAAATAGATTTGGCTGATGGCAAAGTCCTGCTGCATCAAGGGCATCAATGGGCCGTTCAAAACTATCTATAGCAGTTGAACATCCACAGTTAGTCGATATTTTAGTTGTGGTGTCGTGTTCACAATACCCCCTCTTTTTTCTTCAGTTATTACTCTGTCGTTATCTTTTATGAGTAGTGGCAGCTGAACCGCACAAAATCCAAGGAAGAAACTATGAAAATAACACCTGAAGTTATTGATGACGCCTGGCGTCAGCGCATGGGCATTGAGCAGATGAATGGTGACTACCTGTTAGCAGATAACTTTTTCTGCTGTGACGGTGAGGATGATTTGGCGTTTATCTATCACTCCCCGCAGCAGACCTTAGTAAGTTGTCGTGACAGTGTTCGTGCAACTATTTGGGAGAAGAAGCTAACATCACTGCAAGGCTTTCTTGATCAGGCACCTAAGGACAAATACGAAATCTATATTGATGATGTGGATTATTATTTGTTTAACGACAGGGCTGTGGTGGGTCATTCGTTAGTGATTCATGAACTGAACTTGGCTGAAAATACTGAGGAGATACAAGCCTTTATCGATAGCTGCGAAGCAAAAGACATTGTCAAAGCCGATTTTGATATCGACTCCGACTACTTTTATGCCGTTATGATGGACGAGCAGATCGCTGGCATGTTGGCGTCCTATTGTGGTCAAGAACCCTTTGAATCCTTGTCGATTGTGGTCAAACCTGAGTATCGACAACTGCGTATAGGCCAAGCATTGCTAGCTCATTTGGTTGATGAGGCTAAAGCCCGAAAGAGAGTGGTGCGCTATCGTACCAATCGTGACAATAGCGCTTCTATTCGTCTATGCGAATCGCTGGGCTTTCAGCCTTATAGTTATATTCAAAAACTGGCTACGCTGCCAAAGTAATTCTGTTTGCCCACCTATCCGGTGTTGGCAATATCGAGGTATGCTGGTGGCATCTAGAATGAGTTGGAGTGCATGATGGTCGACGTTGAATTTAGCGATGATCAATCGCGTTTAAATGTAGATAAAATTCATCTCTTTTTAACGCAGCAGAGCAGTTGGGCACAGGGTATCTCGAAAGCGACAGTGGCCAAAAGCATCGCCCATTCTGTGTGCATTGGAGGCTATGTTGAGGGCGTGCAAGTGGCTTTTTGCCGGCTTATTACCGATCATGCTACTTTTGCCAACCTAGTAGATGTTGTGGTGTGGCCAGACTATCGCGGACTGGGTATTTCAAAGCTATTGATGCAGCAAGTCATGGCCCACCCGAGCGTCGCTGATGTGCGTCGTTTTACCTTAGCCACCTCAGATGCCCATGGTTTATATCAACAGTTTGGCTTTGGCTCTGTGGACAAGCCTGAAACCCTGATGCAAATCTATAAACCGGATATCTATCAGAATAAACCACAAGCTGAGGTGTATTCGTGAAAGAGCTACAGCTATCGGCGCAACAAAAGCAAGATATGGTAGCCCGTGTAAAAAGCTATTTTGAGCGCGAAATGCAAAGTGATATTGGTGGTTTTGAGGCCGAGTTCTTAATCGATTTTTTTGCCAATGAGCTCGGCGGCCACTTTTACAACCAAGGCTTGTTTGACGCCCAGCAACTGCTAAACGAGAAGCTGGACGAAATGAACTACAGCCTGCAAGAGCTGGAAAAGCCCTTAAGTTAAACTAGTAGGCTTTTGCGTGGTATTTACAGGCGTTGGTCAATAATCGCTAAAACATCGTCATATAACTGCTGTGGTGACACTTGGTAATCTGCCTCGCTGTCTGCGTGGAAGGTGTTGCAGACTAAGGCAGTATCCATGCACAGCTGGCGTGCACCTTGTATATCGGCAATCTCTGAATCTCCGACCATCAGGGTCGTGGCCGCATTAGCCTGTAGCTTTTGCAGTGCGATGTCGAAGGCTGCATGGTATGGCTTGCGATAACCGATATCACAGGACCACACCACGGCATCAAAATACTGGGCAAGACCTCTGTGCTCAAAGTCGCTCTGAAAAATCTCACCAGGCCCAGTCGCGTTTGATAACAAGCCCAAACGTAAGCCGCGAATCTTGAGTTGCTGGAGCAGATGTTCGACATCGGCAAAGGTCTCATTAGCGCGGCAGAATTCCTCCAGGTGTGCACGCCCTAATTGCTCATTGAAGTCTACGCCAGCATCATCAAAGCAATCTTTCCAGATGTCGAGCCAATTCGGTTGTTGCTGCTGCTCCGGGCGGTATAACGCAAGAATTCTATTTTCAATGGCTTGGCCAATAGTCTTTGCCTGATTATGGTCCAGTACTCGAGTCAGGGCGGAGGCTAGGGAGGAAGATTGAGCGAGGGTATTACCAAAGTCGAAAATAATGCTGGTGTACTTCACAAAAGTCCTTCGGTGGCTTATTGGTGTCATCAAATTACTAGCATGGCGATGTGATGAACTTTGCGTGCGCTTCTGATTGGGGTTAAGCCCGAAGTGGCAGTGTATCGAGTTGATGCCATGGTCAGCAATACACACTGTTGCCTGGCTACCTTTTGGCCACAGTCTCTGTAGAATGGATGGGGTATCGATTAATAGGATTGTAACCATGTCTCAGACCCTCACGCGCCTGGGCCAGATCCGCGAGATCATGGCTGAGCAAGGCCTTGATGCCTATGTTGTGGCAACCTTTGATGAGTACCTGAGTGAGTACGTGCCAGAGCGCAATCAGCGCCTGCATTGGCTGACAGGATTTACCGGCTCTGCTGGTGCAGCGGTGGTGCTATCAGAGCGTGCTGCCATGTTTGTGGATGGCCGCTATACCGTGCAGGTGCACCAACAGGTCGATGGGGACGCTTTTGAGTATCGTCACCTGATCGAAGAGCCTTATGCTGATTGGCTGGTTGAGCAGCTGGCCAGTGGTAATAAGGTTGGCATCGATAGCCGCATGTTCAGCCTTAACAGCTTTAATCGTTTGCAGAACACACTGAACAAAGCCGGTATCGAGTTACTGGCACAAGCGCAACATCCGGTGGATGCGTTGTGGAACAACCGCCCAGCCGAAGTGATTCACAAGGGCATTTTGATGCCACTGGAATACACAGGTGTAAGCAGTGTCGAAAAACGGCAGCAAATTGCTGCTCAGCTAAAAAAAGATAAGCTGGATGCGGCCTTGCTGTTTGCTGCTGACTCGGTTGCCTGGCTATTGAACATTCGTGGCCGTGATATTCCATCCATGCCAGTGATTCTGGGCTATGCCCTGATCGATGCGAATGCTCAAGTGACATGGTTTACCAATGCAGAAAAGCTGCCTGATGGCTTTTATGATCATGTTGGTGATGGTGTGGCGGTGCTGACGGAAGCAGCGGCCCCTACGGTATTTGCAGGTTATAAAAACAAGCGTGTTTTGGCTGATCCGGCCACAGCCAATGCCTGGACCCAATTAACGCTGCAACAAGCGGGTGCCGAGTTAGTTGCTGGTGATGATCCGGTATTGATTCCCAAAGCGTGTAAAAACCCAACAGAACAACAGGGAATGCGCCAAGCACATGTTCGTGATGGTGTCGCCGAAGTTAAATTCTTGCACTGGTTAGATAAAGCGTTAGCGGCCGGTGAACAACTGGATGAAGCCCAGCTAAGCGATAAGCTGTTCAGCTTTCGCGAGCAGCAAGACAAGTTCCAGGAAGTATCGTTTGATACCATTTCTGCCGCTGGCAGCAATGCTGCTATGTGTCATTACAATCACAATAATGGCACTCCGGCGACCTTGCCAAAGCAAGGTGTATATTTAGTAGATAGCGGTGCTCAGTATCTGGATGGCACCACCGACATTACCCGCACCATTGCTATTGGTGAACCCGATGCTGAAATAAAGCAGCAGTTTACCAGGGTGTTAAAGGGATATATTGCCCTGCAAAATGCGCGTTTCCCCAAAGGTACCACAGGCACACAGCTGGATGTGCTGGCACGGCAGTTCTTGTGGCAGCATGGCTTTGATTTTGACCATGGTACGGGTCATGGTGTTGGCGCTTATTTAAGTGTGCACGAAGGCCCTCAACGTATTTCTAAGGCTCCTAGCACGGTAGCGTTGCGCCCCGGCATGGTGTTGAGCAATGAGCCGGGTTATTACAAAGCCGATGCTTACGGTATTCGCTGCGAAAACCTCATCATGGTGCGTGAAGCATCTGGTCTGGCCGGTGACGTGCCAATGCTGGAATTTGAGGTATTAACCTTGGCTCCATTTGATGTGCGTCTGATCGATAAGGCTTTGATGACCGCCGATGAAATCAGCTGGCTTAACCACTACCACCAGCAGGTTTATAACACGCTGGTCGATCAGTTGGATGAAGAAGAGCGCAGCTGGCTAGAGCAAGCAACACAGGCGCTGTAACTATCCGCATGTAATGCTGAAAAAATGCTTGTGCATTACGATTGTTAGCCCGGTATAGCCGGGCTTTTTTATGGAGGTTTGCATGATTAGTTGCCATGTTCGTTATGAAATTGATCCAACTAAAATCCAGCAGTTTGAGTACTATGCGCGCTTATGGATTCCGTTAGTAGAAAAATTCGGTGGTATGCATCATGGCTACTTCTTGCCGGCTGAAGGCAAAAACTACGAGGCATTTGCTATCTTTAGCTTTCCATCGTTGGCAGCCTATGAAAACTATCGCCAGCAAAGCTTGAGTGATCAAGATTGCATGGAAGCCTTTGCTTATGCCGAGCAGCATAATATTGTACAGAAAATAGAACGGCAATTTATGCGACCAATACTGGCAAGTGACTAGCACTTCAGTGGGGCGAAGCGACTGTAGTGGAGCCAGCGCAGCGCTATGGAAGAATTGTGTTTCGCTATGTTATGGCGATCTCTAGAGTAAGATTCTTTGCCTAAAAACAAGATATAGGAATGATAATGGATGAAATAATCCAACGGGCTATTCAACTGCGCCGACAACAACAGTATGACGAGTCTAATGCCCTTTTAAAGGAACTGGCTGAACGGCCAGAAGCACGTGGTAAAGCGTATTTACAGCTAGCCTGGAACTGTGACGTGCAGGGACTGGAGCGGCAGGCTATTCCTTATTATCAACAGGCGTTACAAGGGCAGTTAACGGAACAAGAACGCTTTGATGCCTTGCTTGGCATTGCCAGCAGTCTGCGCACAGTTGGTCAATATGACAAAGCCGATGAATATTTTCAGCAAGGGCTAAAAGAATATCCTCAGCGTGTCGAGCAGCTGCCATTTTATGCCATGAATCTTTATAACCTAGGACGCTCTAAGCAAGCGGTAGAGTTGTTGTTATCGACCTTGATTCAAAATACGGATAATAAAGATATCAAAAGCTATCGAGCGGCCATCGAACTCTACGCAAAGGATCTGGATAGAACCTGGTGATGGCTATACAACACACGCAATTTGAAATTGTTTCCGCTCAAGTTGATGATGCCAAGGCAATCGCTACGGTAGTTAATGCAGCCTGGCAGTACGATTTGTCGGGTTTGATCTCAACTGAGCATGCCGCGCTCTTTAGCGAGCAGTGGTTTTATCAACGTACAGAAGCCGATTTATCTCATAGCGATAGCAGCAGCTGGGTTGTACATTCAGATAACAGCTCTGATCGACAAGTGGTCGCTTATTTATGCATTCGCCATCATCAACAGGAGGAAAACGGTGAGCTGTTTGGTTTATATGTGCATCCACAGTATCAAGGGTACGGTTTGGGCAAGCAGCTGTTTCAGTTGGCGTGTGACATACTGGTAGAGCAAGGCAAAAAAACAATGACTGTATGGACCTTTGATGGTGCCAACAACAATGTCTTTTATCGCAGTTTTTCCCCAAATGGGGTTCGCAAGCGATCTCTTAACATACAAGACAGTCAATATGCCGGCATTGGCTTTGTTTATTCGCTGGATAGGAGCCCCTAGCTATGCAGTTTGAGCAGTTATCGTTACAGCATGGGCAGCAGCTACTTGAATTTGAACAGCGTAATCGGCAGTTTTTTGAGCGTCTCATTGCTCCGCGGCCCGCAGAATTTTTTAGTCAAGCTGGGGTGATTGAATATATATCTACATTGTTGAATGAGCAGGCAGAGAGCCTGTTGAGCCCCTGGGTGCTGGTGGCCAGGGGCAATATCATTGCGCGTACTAACTTGCACCATATTTTGCCGCAACAGGGCAGTGCTTATGTTGGTTATAGAGTGGATGAAGGGATGACGGGCAGAGGAGTAGCAACATTGTGTTTGCAACATCTGCTGACGGTTGCCAAAGAAAGGCTTAATCTGACCACTCTGTATGGCAGGGTGTTAGATAATAATCCCGCTTCGGCTCATATTTTAATGAAGCAAGGCTTTAAGCTCGAGAAAGCGCTGTCTAGCCCAGTCACCATCCAAGGAAAGGAGTGGAACGGCCAACAGTACATCTATCTGTTAACGGAGTCTCAATGTCAGTAGATTATCAGCAGTATTTAGGCAAACAGTTAACAATTCATATCGACAGGCCGATCGGCTCACGTCATCCACGATATCTGTACCCTGATCCAGTGAATTACGGCTATTTGCCAGCAACGAAGGCAGAAGATCACAGCGAAATCGATGTGTATTTACTCGACTGTCAACAGCCATTAACGACGGTCGAAGCTGTGATTATTGGTATAGCCATTCGCCACGATGACGACGAGAACAAACTGATTGCCACACTAAACGGCCGCTGTCCAACTTTGCAAGAGGTTGAGCAGCAGTTGCATTTTCAGGAACAGTTTTTTCAGACCGAATACCAGCTGCTGCACGCATAATTGTCAGCTGGTAACACTGTGTTGTTATCAGATAAGCCAGCAAAGATTAAGTAAGTCACTTTTTCAAAATCAGAAGTATGCTTCAATGCCTCGATACTAAAGGAGTATCGATCGTGCAACTGATAGAACCTAACATGGCATACCAGCGGGAGTTTGCCGATTTTTATCGTGACTTTGCTGCCCATGATCCAGATAACGCACAATATTACCGTAGCGGCATAGATGACTTTCACGCTTATGTAAATCGTCTAATCGATGAAAGCATTGGCCGTCATTTACAGCCTGGTTGGGTGCCATGTCATCACTTTTGGTGCATTGCTGATAACGGTGCTATTGCCGGTACCATTCGTGTTCGTCACCATATTAATACCCCTCTGCTGTCTGAGGAAGGTGGCCATATTGGCTACGATGTTGCTCCGGCGTTTCGCCGTCAAGGCTATGCACGTTGGATGCTGCAACAGGTTTTGCCCGTTGCCCGGCAGCTCGGCATAGAACAGGCATTGGTGACAGCCGATGAGGATAATCGGGCATCGCGCAGAGTCATTGAAGCTAATGGCGGCAAGCTGGAAGCTGTTATTAAAGGCAAAATATTGTGTGAACGTATTGCTCGTTACTGGGTGCCTTGTTTCTTCGATGAGCAGCCCATTTAACAGAATAGGGCGCTGTTATTGTCTGCTGGCAAGCATGGAAAACTTCGATTAAGGGTCGTCGATTTTTCGAAACAAGATAGAGCGATCAACCGGCTTAATAACCGAGTCTTTTGGCGATCCAGAGCAGGCATCGAGTTATATTTGAGATCCCGTTGCTTCGTGCCAGAGTCATTTGGGCGTTGAGGCCACAGACAAGCGAACGTACACTGGCTGTCGTGTTTTTTCGAAGAGCAAACGGTATGACAGAAAAAGAAGTGGTTATTGCTTACTGGCACGCCATGGAAAGCAATGACTTTGCTGCGGCAGCGGGTTTTTTAGCCGAGTCATTCGAATGTTGGTGGCCCCAGACGGGTGAGCGTATCGTCGGACGTGACAATTTTGTTGCGATTAATTCAGCTTTTCCTGCCGAGGGCTTGTGGCGATTTACCATTAACTCTTTGCTGGCAGAGGGGGAGCAAGTGGTAACGGATGTGTCTGTGACCGATGGTGTCCGCCAGGACAGAGCCATTACTTTTCATACAGTACAGCATGGCAAGATTGTTAAACAGGTTGAGTACTGGCCAGATTGTTATGAAGCGCCAGCCTGGCGTGCACAGTGGGTTGAGCGACTGAGTGGAGAATAGTAACTCCGCCCTGTTCAGGAGCGGAGTTCGAGTACTTATTCACACTGATTATCACGGCGTTAACAGGCCCTAGCCCAACAGCTCTCAGGCAAGGCGCTCTTAGTTATTGAGCTGCTGTTCAATATGCAGCGCCACTTCCGCCGACACCCAGTTTTTCCAAATGTCGGGTTGTTGCTGCAGAAACTCAATTGCTGCGTATTCACCATCGGCTTGCTGCTGTTTCATCCAGGCTAGCCACTGATTCATGGTGGCATTATCAAGACTGCGGGCGGTTAAATAGGCCATGGCTTTTGGTGCCTGTTGGGCAAAGCTGGCGGTCGTCACGGTATAAACATCAGATGCTGGGTACATAGTTACTTGAGGGTTGGGGCATTCTTTTTGGGTAATGCATTGGCGAAAATGTTCTGCCTTAATGCCGCTGCCAAAGTCCACCATGGCCATCTCGTATTGCCCAAGCAATGCCGTTGGCGCCCAATAGTAGCCAAACCATGGCTGCTGTTGCTCATAAGCCTTAGCCAATGAACCGGCCAAGGCGGTACCTGAGCCAGGATTTACGATTTTAAATCCATCTTGCGCCAATCCCATGGCGTCAAATAAACGTTCGGTTGTGAGCTGGCAGGTCCAGCCTGCCGGACAGCCATAAAAAGCCGAGGATTCAGGGTCTTCTGGGTGACTAAATAACTGGGCGTGTTGGCGAATGCCATCAATGCTGGCCAATTCCGGATATTGCTCAAGCATGTACTTAGGCACCCAAAATCCTTCTTGGCCGCCGTCTTTTAATGATCGACCAGCAAACGCCAAACTGCCCTCATCGACACCCTGTTGAATTAACTCACGGTTAGAATTAGTCCACATTTCGGGCGCGATATCCGGCTTTGCCTTGGCCACCATGGAGGCCGTGGTCGGTTGACTATCGCCTGGTACCAGTTGTACCTGGCAGCCAAAACCCAGTTCAAGAATGGTAGCGTCTAAGTTGGCAAGAAAACTGGCCGAGTCCCAGTTCATATCGGCAATGGTTACACTGCCACACCCTGGATTTGCTGCTGAGGTATTGTCGTCGTTAGGCGACTCGCTGCAGGCCAATAGCGCTGTCAGGGCAACTATCCCCAAGCCAGTGCGCGTTACAGAGGTCATAAACCGGTCTCCTGGGCAAAAAAAAACCCAATGTATCAACATTGGGCTGGCTGCCTATCTTGCCTCAGTTTAGTTCCTCAGGCCAGGGGCGTATCAAGCGGCAGGTGAATAACTCACCAGACCGCCACGACTGAGTTCCAGTACACGATCAGCAACGTGGAAGTAGCGATCATCATGACTGACCACTATCAGGGTGAGGCCCTGTTGTTTTAGTTCAGGCAATAACTCTTCATAAAATAGTTTACGGAAATACGGGTCTTGATCGGCTGCCCATTCGTCTAACACCAATAAACTGCGGTCTTCTAGGCAGGCACTGACCATGGCCAGGCGCTTACGTTGCCCGGTCGATAAATCGACCACCGAAAACTCACCATTATCGACGCTGACAATATGGTCGAGCTGCAGTTTTTTTAGCCAACTGCGCGCACGCTCATCCTGCTCGCCCTGATCTGGTAGCGCGGCTTGTTCGAATAAATGAAAGTCAGTTAACACTGCTGAAAACATGGCTCGATAGTGACGCCAATCAGGCGATGGCAAGGTTTGGCCATCGACTTTGACTGCGCCACTGCGAGGCTTAACCAAGCCGGTTAATAATCGAACGAGTGTTGTTTTACCGGCGCCATTATGGCCCACCAGAAAAATCAGTTCACTGCGTTCAATATGTGCCGATACTGGGCCAAACTTAAACTGATCATTGCCCGGGTAGCGATAGCATACGTCTTGTAGTTCAATTTTTTGCCAGTCTTGGCGCCAGGGTGAAGCAGGTTGGCGCTGCGATTCTGGCTCAGGAAGATCCAATGATTGCAGCTTTTTCATCGACACTCGGGCACTGATTAAGCCAGGCAACTGGTTCATTGCCATATTCATAGGTTGGCGAATAAAAAGCAGAGTTAACGCAAAAGCAGTGCCTTGCGCAAGGGTGCCCATATCCAGTTTAAATACTGCCCAAAAAGTAACGCCAATCAACGCCAGTACCGTGGTGGTCATTAAGTGAATGCTCACGACGATATAACGATCACCCAAGGTGCGGTAATCCCGAGCCTTTTTAGCCGGGCCTTGCATAATGTCGTTGACCAGGCGCAGTCCACGGGCTTCGTTCAATAGTAACTCTTTATGGCCATCCAGCACTTTTTCGTAGCCACCAAACAGCTCGTCTTCTAGCTCTCTTTCTTTGCGCAATAACGCTTGGAAGCGTGAGGTTAATACTCGGTTGATGGCTAATACCAACATTAATGATGCCAGTGTCAGGGTGGCTAGCGGTGCATTGAGCCAAAACATATAGGCAAAACTAGCGCTGACCAGCGTGATGCCATACAGGAAAAAGGGCAGCATAACGAAGCCTTCTTGCAGCTGGCGCACGTCCTTTGTTAAAGCGGCATAAATTCGATTACGGCCTAGTGCTTGCAAATGCTCATATTCACAATGCAATACTTGGCTCAGTAATCGTCCACGTAATTGATACGCAACTCGATAAGATAGAGTGGTCATTAACCACTGCGAAATCACAGCCAGACAAAAGGCGCTTAGTAGCAGTGCCACAAACCAGAAGGCGTAGTCAGAAAACAGCTCGCCCTGAGAGGCGACGGTTTCGTTGATAAAATTAATAGTACCTATATTGGCCAAAGCGCTGGCAATAATAAAAACAATAGCCAGGCCAACCAAACGCCGGTTATTGGCAAACAGTGCGGCGATCAACTGCACAAATAAAATCCTCCATGTGATTTGAGCGCACGATAGGAGCGTTACACTGTGTTGTTGTTATTGGTGGTGTTGCAGTACTGTCAAAGCAGCCAGCAATCGGCTCAACGGCAGACCATTATTGGCCAACCAATCGAAGGTGCATACTCGTTTGGGAACCGTTTAAAGTACTCCTGTTCAGTGAGTAACTCAAGCAACAACCATTGGTTTACATGGCCTTGAAAACCAGGCTCGATTGCTGCTTAGGCGGCTGTCTGATGATGTAAAGTTGAGGTGGCGGGTACTATCCTAACAGCTACGCCTTTTAAGGAGCCGTTATGCTTTCTTGGTTATGGACCTTTGTTCAACCCTATCGCTTACAGTTTGGCTTTGCTGTGCTGGCTCTGGTAGCGACAGCCGTGCTTACCCTGTCGTTGGGGCAAGGCGTACGACTGATGATGGACCAAGGTTTTGTTTCAGCATCACAGCAAGGTTTGCAACAGTCCATCGCGTTGTTTTCAGTCTTAGTATTATTGGTCTCATTCGGTGCGTTTTGTCGTTTTTATTGGGTGTCTTGGCTGGGGGAGCGGGTTGTTGCTGATATTCGCCAACAGTTGTATCGACATTTATTAACCCTGCCACCAAGCTTCTTCGAAGATAACCTGGCCGGTGAAATTCAAAGTCGAGTGACCACGGACACGACGCTGCTACAAACCGTTATCGGCTCTTCATTATCCTTTGCCGTACGTAACAGCTTGCTGTTTTTGGGCGGCTTAGTGCTGATGTTTTTCACCAATATTAAGCTGAGCTTGTTGGTATTGCTTGCCGTGCCGTTACTGGTTTTTCCTGTAGTGTTATTGGGCAAGCGGGTACGTGTATTATCGCGTCGCAGCCAGGATCAAATCGCAAAGGTGGGTGCCTGGGCAGGTGAGAGCTTGCAGCACATAAAGATAGTGCAAGCGTTTGGTCGTGAAGATAAGGTCAGCCAGCAGTTTAGCCAAGCCGCTGAGACAGCGTTTGACGTTGCTTTGATACGCATTCGTCAGCGCGCCTTGCTGATATTTTTGGTGATGAGCTTACTAATGGGCTCAGTAGCCAGCATGCTGTATATCGGTGGTAGTGATGTGATAGCCGGCCAACTGAGTGCGGGTGAATTGGCGGCTTTTGTATTTTATGCATTAATGGTAGCTATGTCTTTGGCGGCCGTCACTGAGGTCTATGGTGAGCTGCAACGCGCGGCGGGAGCAGCAGAGCGCATTCGTGAACTGCTGGCAACCGAGGCTGATATTTGCTCGCCCACAGGCACATTGGAAGCAAGGATCACCGAAGTGCCAACGGAATCAAATCTGCAAGCGCCGTTACTGGAATTTAAACAGCTGAGCTTCCACTACCCTTCGCGTGCCCAGCAGCCCGCTTTGGTTGATGTGCAATTAAGCATTTATTCGGGTGAGCGCATTGCAATTGTTGGTCCTTCCGGGGCTGGTAAATCAACCTTGCTGGATTTGCTGTTGCGCTTTCGTGATCCGCAGCAAGGTGCGCTGCTGTTACAAGGAAAAGATCTTCGTCACTGGCCCTTGTCAGCATTGCGTCGCCATTTTGCGCTAGTGCCGCAACAGCCGGTGCTGTTCAGCGCCAGTGTGCGAGACAATCTACGTTTTGCAAAACCCAACGCCAGTGATGATGAACTCGTGGCGGCGGCAAAGGCAGCTCATGCTCACGAATTTCTTGTGCAGCTAGCAGATGGCTACGACTCTTATTTGGGTGAGCAAGGGGTTAAGTTATCGGGTGGCCAAAAACAGCGCTTGGCCATTGCCCGGGCGATACTGAGTGACCCTGATATTTTGTTATTGGATGAGGCCACCTCAGCACTGGATGCCGAAAGCGAATACTGGGTGCAGCAAGCGCTGGATCAACTGATGCGTCAGCGCACCAGTATTGTGATCGCGCATCGTTTGGCAACGGTGATCCATGCTGATCGCATTGTATTGCTCGATCAGGGTCGCATTGTTGCCACGGGAAGCCACCAGCAACTGTTGCAGCAGTCGGGGTTGTATCGGCGTTTGGCTGAGCTGCAGTTTAACGCGGATCTTTAATGTGTGTTTTGAGCCCGCTAGCTTGGCAGCACTCAGTCATTGGCATAATTGATCCCCTTAATGCAAATGAACAATTTCCCAAGCGATGGGTCTGTGAGTAACCTGTGTTGCATTCCATAACGGAGATGGATATATGATCACCCCGTGCACTGAATCAGGCCACCGTGCCCTGGTCGTTGAAGGCGGTGCAATGCGAGGCATCTTTGCTGCAGGCGTGTTGGATGCCTTTATGCAAGGCAATCATTACGATTTTGATATGGCAATGGGTGTATCGGCTGGCGCGACCAACCTGACTGGCTATTTGGCCCGTAGGCCAGGGCGTAATCGCCGGGTTATCACCGAGCTGGCAACTCTGCGAGATTTTTTTAACCCAGCCCGATTTGTACGTGGTGGTCATTTGACCGACGTGCATTGGCTATGGCATGCGGGTCTAGAACAGCATCCGCTGACTTTACCACGTATTTGGGATGCCATGCCCTTGTATGCCGTTGGCACTCGAGCGGATACAGGTGACGCTGAATATTGGCGTGTGAATGGTGATAACCTGGATGCTGCTATGGTGGCCACTTGCGCCTTGCCGTACTTGTATCGAGACAGTGTCGCCTTGGGGCAACATTGGTATGTTGACGGCGGCGTGGCGGACTCAATCCCAGTACGAAAAGCCTATGAGTTAGGAGCACGCGAAATTACCGTGGTGCTGTCACGCCCTTATGGCTATCGCAAACGCCAGTATCCACACGCTATGGTGGAGCAGTTGCAACAGCGTATGCAGCAACGTTTTGGTGAGGAAGCGCAATTATTATCGGCCATGATGTTGCGGGCCGATGATTACAACGACAGCTTGGAATTTATCAGCCATCCACCAGAGGATTGCCGCATCAGAGTGATTGCGCCTCCACCACAGTTTACAGTGTCCCGTTTGACCATGAATATCGAGCGCTTACATCAGGGCTATCGCATGGGCTTAGCCGCAGGCACGGAATATTTGCTGAGCTGCGATGACTATTTTGCGGCTAATTTACAGGCTCAAACCGCTAGCACAGGTATGCAACGTTAGCGGTCTGGCTAAATGCAGGTCGATAAGACTGAATGATGCGGTATTAATCGGTTAAAAACAGCGCTAATAGCTCGTTCAGATACTGTTGTCCGCGTTCGGTTGCACGAATATGATCATCAATCTGCAGTAAGCCTTGCTGTTGTGCCCGCTCAATCGGTTGCTGCACATCGTCCAGTGTCAGCCCAGTTCGATCGATAAAATCCTGCAGCGCTATGCCCTGGCGCAAACGCAATGCGTTCATTAAACATTCAAGGCCAACGTCTGTTGCTGGAATAGTTTGCTGGGCGGCTAAAAAATCCTTATCGGGATTCAAATAATCACGTGGTAAGCGGGTTTTTTGGGTACGAATAATCTGGCCATCGGCCAGGGTGATCTTGCCATGGGCACCGGCGCCAATGCCCAGATAGTCGCCAAACTGCCAATAGTTCACATTATGGCGGGCATTTTTTCCAGGCAAGCTAAAGGCAGAAATTTCATAGTGCTCAAAACCGGCGCTGGCTAGCTTGGCAAAGCCCATTTCCTGTATATCCCACAGTGCATCGTCTTCTGGCAAGCGCGGCGGGCGTTTATAAAACTCGGTATTGGGTTCTATGGTGAGCTGGTACCAGGACAGATGCGGCGGTGCATAACTGAGTGCGATGTCCAGGTCGTTTTGCGCTTGGGCCAGGGTTTGTCCAGGTAAACCATGCATTAAGTCGACATTAAAATTGTCAAATCCCGATTGTATCGCGATGTCGATGGCGCGACGTGCTTCGTCGCCATCGTGTACTCGGCCAAGGTTGTTAAGCTGTTGTGGCTGAAAACTTTGAATGCCCATGGATAAACGATTAATGCCCAGTTGACGGTAGGCAGCGAATTTTTCGGCTTCGAAGGTACCTGGGTTGGCTTCTAATGTGATTTCACAGTCACTGGCCAATCTGAGCTGTTGTTGCAAGCCATCAAATAGCTGCTGAAATGCGGCTGCCGAGAATAAGCTAGGAGTGCCGCCGCCAATAAAAATACTCTGGATAGTGCGCTCTTGTATCCAATGCTGATCCTGGCCTAAGTCGGAAAGCAATGCCTCGATATAGTCTTGCTCTGGCAATCCGCTGGGGGCAGCATGGGAGTTAAAATCGCAGTAAGGGCACTTACGAATGCACCAGGGTACATGTATATAAAGGCTAAGCGGCGGTTGAGTCATGGTCATCCAGTTGCGGGGTAGCAGTAGTGCAAAGAAAGTTTAGCAGGTCAGTATTGGCAGTATCGCAGGTAGTTCAGCATGGACGATGTGTTTAGCCAAATTCCTGGCCAAAGATACGGGTGTGACGGCACAGCTAAAGTACAAGTAAGCACCCAGGCCATGCTGGGCGCCTTATGCCTCACTCAAGACAAAACAGCAAAGAGCTAAATAGTGTTAACAGGCTCTAGGAAGCTTGGCGCTGCTCTTCGCCGCTTTGCTCCAATGCATCTAGCAAAGAGGTGACACGAGTTTGCCATTCATGTTGCTCATGGTTCAGGCGAGCATTGTTTTTTTCTAGTTCGGTATTGGCTTGCTGCAGCTGCTGTACCGCCTTCTGAAGCTCCTCACGCTCGTGGCTCAGTTGTTGGTTTTGCTGCTGCTGACTCTGCAATTGCTGCTGCGCTTGCTCCAGCGATTGCTGTTGCTCTTGCTGCAGTTGTTCCATCACTTCCAGGTCTTCACGCAGTTGTTGCTTTTCCTGACGCAATGACTCAATGGTGGCTACGGCCTGGCGGATTTTTTGTTCTAACAATTCAAAACTATTCAAGGGAGTACTCACACTGTTGTTCGTGGATCGATGTAACGGTAAAAAGTATGCGCGGATAAACCGCCCAGTGTCTATAAGGACATCTTAAAATGCCTTTTTACTCAGTGTAAAAAGCGACATTTTCACCACCGTGCTAAGGCTGCCAGCGTTGTAAAAACTGCTGCACTGCCTGGCCTCGATGTGACAAAGTATTTTTGCGCTCTTTACTCAGTGCCGCTGCGGTACAGCCTTCACTGGCTACAAAAAACAGCGGGTCGTAACCAAAACCTTGCTCACCATCGGCGCTTTTCGCGATTTGTCCTTGCCAACTGCCTTGAAATACTTGAGGCGTCGGATCATTGGCATGACGCATATAGACCAATACACATTGAAAACGTGCGCTGCGTTTTTCTTCAGGAACGTCCTTAAGGGCATGCAGTAGCTTGCTGTTATTGGCGCTGTCACCACTGCCAAAGCCATCGTTGCCGCTAGCATAGCGGGCGCTGTATATACCTGGTGCTCCCAGTAAGGCATCGACTTCCAAACCAGAATCATCGGCTAGGGCTGGCAGGCCAGTTTGCTGTGCTGCGTTACGGGCTTTGAGGATGGCATTTTCAACAAAACTCAGGCCTGTTTCTTCTACTTCTGTTACTGCTAAGTCATTTTGTGCAACGAGTTCGACCTGCTGCTCAGCAAAGTGTTGAGCAAACATGGCGGAGAATTCGCGCAATTTACCAGCGTTGCCACTGGCGAGTACGATTTTATGGCTCATTCTTCCTCGTAAAACTTCTGAGTAAATTTAACATTAAAGGAGTCTGTACTGTCTTGCGGCGATACCTGCAAATCAACGTGGTACATATCACCATCATCAAAGCGGAAAGTGGTCAGATAGTAGATGGCCTGGCTTTCTTTCACTTCTTTAAACGACAGCTCTTTGGCTTGACCGATCAGATTGCGCAAAGCGCCATCCACCTTGGCCGTTAGAGCGACGGGCAGTGGTTCGCCATCGACATGTTTAAGCACCGAAATACTGATAAAGCCCAGCGCCTTTGAGCGCGTAATACCGTAGGCCTTAGCTGTTTCAGGGCTCAAGAACGTTGAGTTCAAGCCAATATAATGGACTTCGTAGTCGCCAAAGACCTGTTTTTGCTCGCCTTGCTCATTCGCCTGTACCAGGCAGCTCAATGCCAGCATGAGCAGGGCAGTAGCAGCTGTACGAATGGATCTCATGATGATGTTCCCCTTGTGTTAACGACTGATATGATACACCGCAATTTCTCCCAGCATCGCTGGCCATAAACGAATGGCCCAATGACGTTTGTGCTCGCCATCGACCACTGCCTTGTGGCGAATGCGAATACCGCGTTCGCGGCACAGCACTTCAAAATCACGAAAGGTGCACAAGTGAATATTGGGAGTGTCATACCAATTGTATGGCAGCGTTTCCGACATCGGCATACGGCCTTTAAACATCAAATAGCTGCGAGTACGCCAGTAACCAAAATTGGGAAAGGTGACGATGGCCTCCTTGCCGATACGCAACATTTCTTCTAACAGCTGATCAGGGCGCCTAACTGCCTGCAGCGCTTGCGTCATGATGACGGTATCAATACTTTGGTCAGTAAAGTTATCCAGTCCATCATCCAGGTTTTGCTCAATCACATTCACGCCATTGGCTATGCAGGCGGTGATTTTTTGTGGGTCAATTTCCAGACCATAGCCACGTACATTCTTATGCTGCTGTAAGTAGCGCAATAGGGTGCCATCACCACAGCCTAAGTCGAGTACTTGGCTACCTGGCCGAATATGGTGTTGCAGCAGTTGTAAATCGTCGCGTAACTCGACCGCCTTTGTCATTTATTGGCCTCCGCGGCAACGCGTTGCAAGTATGCCGTTAAAATATCCAGATAGCGCGGAATGGGCAGTAAAAAAGCGTCATGACCGCTTTGCGATTCTACACAGGCGTAGGTGACGTCTTTGTCGGCCTGCACCAGAGCGTTGACGATTTCTTCCGAGCGCTCCGGTGGGAAACGCCAATCCGTGGTAAAGGAGACCAACAAAAAACGACACTGAGCATTATCTAAACAGGCAACCAGATCATCATCATAATCCGCCGCTGGGTCAAAATAATCCAGGGCTTTGGTCATCAACATATAGGTGTTGGCATCAAAGCTGTTGGAGAACTTTTCACCTTGGTGGTGCAAATAGCTTTCCACCTGAAATTCAGGCGCAAAACTGTAATTTAATTGCCCTTCTTTTAGCTCACGGCCAAATTTTTGCCGCATGGCATCGTCAGATAAGTAGGTCAGGTGCCCCAGCATGCGTGCCTGCATCAAACCGACTTTGGGAATGGTGCCGTGTTTTAAATAATGACCATCGTGAAAATCAGGGTCTTTGGCAATGGCCTGACGTGCGACTTCGTTAAAGGCAATATTCTGTGCTGATAGCTTGGGGGCTGATGCAATCACCACCGCATGGCGCAGGCGCTCGGGGTACTGAATGCTCCAGCGTAATACCTGCATGCCGCCCAGGCTGCCACCGACCACCGCTGCCCATTGCTCAATGCCGAGCACATCGGCTAACCGTGCCTGGCTATGCACCCAATCACGCACAGCCACAATTGGAAAGTCGGGGCCGTACACTTCGCCGGTTTGCGGATTGATACTGGTAGGGCCACTAGAGCCGTTACAGCCGCCAAGGTTATTGAGGGCGACAACAAAAAATTGGTTGGTGTCTATCGGTTTGCCGGGGCCGATACAGCTGTCCCACCAGCCGGGCTTATCATCGTCCATGCTGTGATAACCGGCTGCGTGATGAGTACCACTAAGGGCGTGGCAGATCAGCACGGCATTGGATTTATTCGCGTTTAGCTCACCATAGGTTTCATAGATCAGGTCGTAGCTGGGCAAAACACGGCCACTGCGTAATGTCAGTGGCTGATCGAAATGCTGTATCTTAGGGGTGACCAGCCCGACCGAATTGGCAGGAATAGTGTCAGGCATTGTTGCAAGCTGTCCCGGTAAAAAGTCTGAGTGTATCAGCTAATGCACGGTCAGACAGCCGGCGCAATTGGGCTGGTCAACGATTGATCAATCTGTATCCGGTAGCAGGTCATCCTGTAGCTGCTCTAGGTACTCAGAGACTTCTTCTGGCTGGCGGAAAAAAGCAATGTGATAGACCGCTTCGCCTTCCTGTACCAGCGGAATATTTTGCTTACCTATGATGATGCCATCCTGCTTAGTGACAATGCTATCGAGCAATGTGCCATAAGGATCGACAATATCGGCCAACACATCGCCACGACTGACCTGGTCACCGAGCTGCTTTTTATGGCGAATAAAACCGGAGTCGGTGGCGCGTAGCCAGCGGCTGTAGCGTGCCACCACAGGATGGTAGGACGGTTTGCGACGCGATGCTGGCAGCATCCCTAGTGAGCGCATAACGTTAAGAGTGCCGCGCACGCCTGCACGAATCGCCAGTTCATCAAAACGCAATGCTTCGCCTGCTTCGTATAATAGTACCTTGGCGCCTTCTTCTGCCGCGCATTGGCGCAAGGAACCGTCGCGAATATTGGCATTCAGCACCACAGGCACACCAAAGGCCGATGCCAGTTGTGCGGTCGCTTCGTCGTCCAAGTCAGCACGAATCTGTGGCAAGTTAGAGCGATGAATGGCACCGGTGTGAAAGTCGATGCCGTAATCGCAGCGGCGCACTATTTCACGCAGAAATAAATCCGCCATACGTGCCGCTAGGGAGCCGCGAGATGAACCAGGAAAGGAGCGGTTCAAATCACGACGGTCGGGCAAATAACGGGTTTGGTTTAATACCCCATAAACATTCACCATAGGCACGGCCAGTACCGTGCCACGCAACTTTTGCATCGCTTTGCTGTTGATCAGGCGTTGAATGATTTCAACGCCATTGAGTTCATCGCCATGAATGGCGGCACTCAAAAAGAGTGTCGGGCCAGCCATACGACCGCAGTGAACCTGCACCGGAATAGACATCTGGGTGTCGGTATAAAGTTTGACGACGGGCAGCTCGATTTTTTTCACTTCGCCAGGCTGAACTGTGACGCCCGCCAGGGTGATAGCACTGTTTTTTCTGGTCATTTTTCCTATCCTGAGCCACAGTCAGGCACACTATGGGTACTTATTGTTATAGCAGGGAAGTCGGCAACGACGAAGAGGAAAGATTTTATGGTCACGATCAAGCAGCGACATCAGGTATTGGATTGGCTGGTCAATAACCTGATGTCGCCAGAGGCTCTGGCGCATCCGTTGGAGACCCGGGATTTTAGTGTCGATGACTGGGCCTATGTGGTGGAAGGTATTCCCCATGAGTTCCGGCCATTATTGTGGCGTTCGCTATTGGCCGATATGCAGCCGGGCATTATTTGTGCCATGCGTGATGATGCGCGCAAACACTTGCTGGCAGAACTCAATAGCGATGAGGTAAACGACCTGCTGGCACGCAGTAGCGCTGACCAGTTATTGATGCTGTATGAGCAATTGCCTTCGCGTTTGGCGCGCCAAGTTATATCTGAATTACCACACCAGCAGCGCAGTTCGGTTAAAGATGCACTGACCTACTCGGAAAACCAACTGGGTCGTTATGTTAACCACGATGTCGTCACGGTATTGCCGCAAACGCCGGTCGCCGACGTATTGCTGGATTTAAAACAGCGCCAGTTGCCCGCTTATACGGATGCCTTGGTGGTGATGGACGAGCAAGAGCGTTACCTGGGGCTGGCCAGCCTGGATGCTATTTTCAGTGCTTCACGCAAAGTCGCCATCAGTGAAATCATGGTAAGTGAAGTGGGTGTATTACCCACGGTTAGTTTGCTTGACGCCTCTAATCGAGTGAAAGCTTCCGGCCTAAGCATGTTACCTGTGGTGGATGAGCAGGGCATATTGCTGGGCCGCTTCTCGCTGCGTGACTCTTTGGATGTGATGCAGGAGCACTATGAAGAGCAGCTGTCGCATATGGGTAATGTCAGCGATGAAGACTTATTTGCGCCGGTTGCCATCAGTGCTCGGCGTCGTGCCGTTTGGTTAGGCATTAATTTGGCCACCGCATTTTTAGCCTCGGCGGTTATCGGTTTGTTTGAAGCGGTCTTGGTGCAAGTGGTGGCGCTGGCCGTGTTAATGCCAATCGTTGCCAGTATGGGCGGTATTACCGGCAGTCAAACACTGACTCTGACCATTCGCGGTTTGGCCACTGGGCAATTGTCGGCGGCGAACTTAACCCCATTGGCCAATAAAGAACTACGGGTGGCCGCCATTAATGCCGTGTTATGGGCATTGGTGGTTGGCATAGTGTCGGCCTGGTGGTTTGGCAATGGCTGGCTGGCACTGGTGATCGTGGTGGCGCTATTGGTGAATATGTTGGTCGCCGTTATTAGCGGTATTATTATTCCGGTAATACTTAATCGCTTGGGTATAGATCCTGCGTTGGCTGGCTCGGTGATCTTGACAACAGTCACCGATGTGGTCGGATTTTTCGTGTTTTTGGGCTCGGCCACCTTATTATTTGTCTCCTAGATGCCCGTCTTCGCTTAGGCTGCTATAAGCAGCCTAAGCCAGTAACGCTTGATGTCCCTGTGTGCCATAGGAGAAGCAGTGTTTTATAAATTAAAAGAACGATTATCTAATGATTTTCTGGTTGAGCTCAGTGAAACAAAGCTGAGGGTTACCGTGTTTGGGGCAGATCTTTATTTTGACGATGAGGCCGTTATTGCAATACAACAATTTGACAAAGGTAAAGCCATTGTTGCTGTCGGTGCCAGTGCCAATTCCATCACTGAGCCTAACTGCCAGGTGGTTTATCCCTTTCAGCACAGCCGATCGTTTGTTGCAGATTTTGAGTGTGCGGAAAAACTGCTTCAGTACGCGATATCTACTCTAAAGAAATCTAGATTCCGACTAGCGTCAAGAATCATAATGCACCAGCTAGAAAAAACTGAAGGTGGCTTGACGGATATAGAACAGCGTGTATTAAAGGAGTTGGCAATGGCCGCGGGTGCTAGTGAGGTGTTGGTGTATTGTGGTGCTCGTATTGATGTTAATAGAGATAGCTTTGAATTAGTCAAACAAAGATCATGAAAATCCAACTGTTACTTCATCGCGATAGCCAAAGGCTCACTTTACAATGTCGATAACCAATATTATCAGCTATGGCCTGATACTTTTGATTCCAGCAGGGTTTGCTTTGCATGTTTTCTTGCATGTGCAGGGCTGGTCACTGTTTTTAATGATAACCTTTGCTGCTATTTGTGTGATCACTTTTTCGTGCATGCACAAGATTCTGCCCGGAAAAAAAAGCCAGAGTGTGGTGGCTTACCTACAGCCTATGGTTATTTTTCCATCTATCTATTTAGCGAACTTCGGTCTTGAGGACGGTTCTAATGATCCAGTTCAGGCGATATTAATCGCATTAGCAGTGACAGCCTTTGCCAGTGGCTGCTTTGTGCTGGGGCTACATGTTGGTCGGCGGGAGAAGTAGCCGAGCGTCTCTGGTAATATAAAGCTGTAATTAACGTGTGTTAGGATGGTACCTAGATGAGCCAAGAGCAGCCCAATAACCCTTTGCATGGTTTGACCTTAGAAAAGATTCTGGTGCGTCTGCAAGAGCACTATGGCTGGCAAGGGCTGGATGAGAGAATCCATATCAATTGCTTTCATAGCAACCCATCCATCAAATCTTCATTGAAATTTCTGCGTAAAACTCAGTGGGCTAGGGATAAGGTGGAAGCACTGTATATCAGCACGTTTTGTCAATGACAGGTGAGTTACTGCGGCAGGCTTCGCTAACGCCTGTTGTTGCTTAACGAGCAAGGCATTCAAACGAATATCGCACTTTCAGGAGTAACGGAATATGACGGAAAGCAACGCCTTTGCCAGCACTTCTCCGCTGGTCGATTGTCACTGGCTGGCAGATAGACTGGGTCAGTCAAACCTGGTGCTGCTCGATGCCAGTATGAAAACCGTGATTGGTCGAGAGCCGGTGCTATATGAGCAGCCCTGCTATATTCCTGGCGCTCAGATGCTGGATTTGGAACAGGCATTGTGTGATACCGATTCAACCCAGGCGCATGCTTTTCCGAGTGTCGAAATTTATCAGCGCGTGGCGCGTTCACTCGGTATTAACCAAGATAGTCTGGTGGTGATCTACGACAACCAAGGCATTTATTCAGCCCCTCGTGCTTGGTGGATTTTTAACACTATGGGCTTTGATCAGGTGTTTGTTTTGGATGGCGGTCTACCGCAATGGTTAGCCCAAGGCCGACAGGTGGTTAACGAGCCTGTGACACTTAGCCAGCCAGGAAATGTCGTGGCTGATCTTCAAACGGACCAGCTGTGTGGCTGTGAGCAGGTGTTGGCATTTATGCAAGACAACAGCAGCGCTATTATCGATGTACGTTCGCGCGCTCGATTTTTGGGCCAGGCCGCCGAGCCTAGAGCTGGCGTTCGAAGTGGTCATATTCCTGGTTCTTATAATTTGCCCTTTGCCGATGTTTTGACCGATCAGGGCTATTTATCTGAGTCGCAGTTACGCGAACTGTTCACCCAGCTGTTGCCTAGGTCAGCTAATCAACTGGTGTTTTCCTGCGGCTCAGGCATTACTGCCTGCATCGTATTGTTGGCGGCAATCTTGGCTGGTTATCAGTCTGTATGTTTATACGATGGCTCCTGGGCAGAATGGGGCGCCAATGCCGATTTACCCATTGCCGTAGGTGAACATGGAGAACAATTCCGGGATTAGTATAAGGCCGATGCGGGCAGATGAATTTGCTGCTTTTTGCGACTATTTTGTTGAAGATTATGGCCGTGAAATTGCCGACAACTATGGCCATTCGCTGCAGCATGGCCGTGCTGTGGCGCAAGCGGATCTTGATAAAAGCTTTCCGCAAGGGCCATTGCCCAGCGATCAGAATTTATTGTGCATAGACGCATTGCTTGACGGTAACCAGCAACGAGTTGGCTATTTGTGGCACAACACCTGTGCTGAGCAGCAAAGCACATTTATATGTGATTTTTATATAGCGCCTGACTATCGCAGTTTGGGCTATGGCCGCAGCGCCCTTGAGGCGCTGGAGCAAGGCATGGCCAAGCTCGGCGTTAGGCAAATTAAGTTACGGGTCGCGTATCATAATCGCCGTGCATTAGCGCTGTATCAGCAGTTAGGATTTCACATTACTGGGCTCAATATGGCAAAGCCAGTGGAGCCCAGCAGCACTTAACTGTTTTTTAATAGCAGGTAGATGCTGGTAGCAATACACACGCCTACCGTCATCCAGCGAATAAAATTGGCGCCTTGTTTCATCGCTGCTGCGGCACCCAGTCGTGCGCCTATGGCCTGACCGACAGCCATGCATAAGCCCGCCGTCCACAATATTTGGCCGCCTACAATAAAGACCGCCAATGAAACGATATTGGTGGTGAAATTGAGCAACTTAGCGTTTGCCGTGGCATTAACCAGGCTAAGTCCACGGGCGGTGGCATGGCTTAGGGTAAAAAATGTGCCTGTGCCTGGGCCAAAGCCACCATCGTATACACCAATGCTGGTCACGACGCTGGCATTAAACGCCTTGCGGCTCATACGTGGTGGCTGATCTTCAGTTTTGGCTTGGGGAGCAATAATGAGGTACACAGCGATCAGCATCATGGCAAAGGGCATGGCCGTGGTCAGCCAGTCGCTATTGATTTGCTGAATCAGCCAGGCACCGACTACAGCGCCAATGGCCGCGCAGGTCATCGCGGGCCATTGTTGACGCAAAGAAATCAGGCCTTGGCGCAGAAAAAAACGAGTCGCGGAAAAACTACCAAAGCAGGCTTGCAGCTTATTGGTTGCAATAGCGCCGACCGGCGGTACTCCGACCGCCATCAGAGCAGGAATAGTGAGCAAGCCACCACCGCCGGCAACAGCATCAATAAAACCGGCCGCCAGAGCGACCACAGACAATAACAATAAAGCTTCAACAGCAAGCTCCAATGGGGCCTCCTTGTGGTTTGGGTAGAGGGGGTTGGCGATCATTGCCTATAATGACGCAAAATTGCGCAATCATCAGTCAGTAGTCATACTTATTTATTTATCAATAGTGCGCACGGTTTGCCATTGATGATAAATGGTCGCATTTGAGCTATGGTGACGCGCTTGCCAACGGCTGGTTGGGACAGTTTTTCTTGGCAGGGCATTTTAGTCTGGGTCTCTGTCCGCTAGCGTTGTTACTTTACTGTACTGGGAAATGGACATGAAGAAACTGGGTTTATTGCTCTCTCTGTGCCTGAGCGGCATCAGCCAAGCTGATGAATCTCCGTCAGCCATCGTCATTGGGGCGGGGCTGTCAGGCTTATCTGCTGCGTATGAACTGGAGCAGCGTGGTGTTGATGTCACCGTGCTGGAAGCCCAACAACGCATTGGCGGCCGTGTTCATACCCTCTATAACGCTTTTGATCAATGGCAATACGCTGAAGCGGGCGGCGAACTGCTCGATGATGCTGAAGTGCATACCGAAGTGCATGGCTATATGAAGAAGTTTGGCCTGTCGTTGGAAGAGGTTGGCTACGACTATGACACGGCTTACTTTATTGATGGCAAGCGAGTACCTGAGTCGGAGCTGGAAAACCTTATCGGTGCCAAAGCTATGGCCGATTACGATCGCTTCTGGGAAGAGTTGGCTGCATTAGCTGAATATGTACCTGACCCTGCCAAACTGGATCAGTCACCCAAAGCCAAAGAGCTGGATCAGCAATCTGTTGCCCAGTGGTTAGATGGCTTGAATTTGGCACCCAAAGCCCGAGTGCTGGCTGAGCATCATATTCGCGGTGAATACGCCGAGCCATCTGAGATGTCACTATTATTCCTGGCGCATCAAGCCAAGGTCTACGAAGACGTCGAAGACGAGCAGGTTGAGGTGTATCGCATCGCTGGCGGCAATGTGCGCCTGGCTCACGCATTGGCGGTGCAGCTTAAAAAACCTATCTTGCTGGATCATGCGGTGACGGAAGTCCGTCTGAATGAACATGGCGTGGATGTTATCGCCGCCGGTAAAGTTTTCAGCGCCGATTACGCCATTGTCACGGTACCAGCCAAGGTTTTACATCAGATTCGCTTTAATCCAGCGCTGCCTGCGCCGTTGGATAACGCTCAGGCGTTGTCGTACGGCAGTCACACCAAAGTGATGCTGCAATACAAAAAACGTTTTTGGCTCGACGCTAAATTAAACGGCGATACCGTGGCTGATTTACCCCTAGGTTGGACCTGGGAAGCTACCGATCAGCAAGCAGGCGAAGCCGGCATCCTGACCGTGTATACCTCGGGCCGTTTTGCCGATGGCGATCGTTTTAAAACCGAAGCTGAATTGATTAACGCAGCGCGTGATCAGGTGGCACAGGTGTATCCAGGTGCCGACGCCTTATTCTTGCACGGTGAAACCCAAGCTTGGTTGCGCCAGCCTTGGCAACAAGGCGGTTATAGCGCCTATGGACCAGGTGACGTGACGCGCTTTTGGCAGGCATTTCGCAAGCCGCTGGGCCGTTTAATCTGGGCTGGTGAGCACACTGCTGATCGTTACGTCGGTTACCTGGAAGGTGCTATCCGCTCGGGTCAGCGTGCAGCTCAGCAATATCCACTCTAAACTCGAAACTAAGGCGCCTAGCGCCGTAACCCGGAGACCATCATGCGTATCGTTCTGCTGCTGGCGGCGTTTTTCATGACTGTGCAGGCTCACAGTGAAGCCCCGTCGGCTGATTTTACTGCCCAGCACATTAAAGTGATTAATATCGTGGCCCCGGAGTGGCCAGATTTCACCAACAAGGACGGTACCGGATTGTATTGGGATTTACTGCGCGAAGTGTACGAGCCGGAAGGCATTCGCCTTAAATATGCCATTGTGCCCTGGAACCGGGCGATGAAGATGGTCACTAAATACCCAGTCTACAACGCCATTGTCGGTGAATACCTAGATACCGAAGAGCCACTGCGCTTTCCGGATTACGCCATCGATGTCGAGCGTTTGGCGGTCTTATACCCCGTTGGCAAGGGCATCGAATGGCAAGGGCAGGCGACCTTCAGCAATCGCACCGTGGGTTGGATCAAAGACTACGAGTTGATTCCGGAAGATCAGCGTGATTTCACGTTGCGTGAATTCCGTGACACGGCTGACGGTGTGGATTTGCTGCTGCAAGGTCAGCTCGACATGCTGATTGATGAGTGGGATGAGGTGGCCATGGCGTTACAGGAAGCGGGCCAGGGCATTGAAAAGTTTGAAATGCACGATATGCCTGAAGGCACAGATGTTTATGTTGGCTTTGCCGATACTGATTTATCCAACCACTTGTTAGAAGTGTATAACCGTCGTATTCCAGAACTGGTGAAGTCGGGTAAATTGCAGGCGCTGTATGCAAAATGGGGGGTGGGCGAAATCCCAGCTAATGTGCAGCGATTGATCGACCAGCAATAACCCGCTTCAAGCAAGCGCCTCAACCGAGGCGCTTTTTTTATGCCTTTTTTTTAGCCGTGGCTCAGATTGTCGAGACCATCTCACTCTATTGTGGGCATTGTCGGCAATTCGACTTAAAACTGACATAATTACCCGGCACCCTCCCCGCGCACGATTTTTTTAGGGGAAAGGGATGAAACGGACAACACTCAGCCTGGCACTGTTAATGACCAGCGCTGCACACGCACAAATCATAATAAATGAAGTCGATGCCGATCAGGCTGGCACGGATAGCGCCGAATTTATCGAACTCTATGACGGCGGCTTAGGTTCTCAATCACTCGATGGGCACAGCCTGGTGCTCTATAACGGCAGTGGCAATCAAAGTTATCTGAGCGTTGATCTCAGCGGCTATCGCACCAACGAGCAGGGTTTTTTTGTGCTTTGCGGTGATCCTTCTAAGGTGACAGGCTGCGATCTGGACATCGGTGCTGATACCAATCTGATTCAAAATGGCGCCGATGCAGTGGCCTTATATCAACGCCCAGCAGCGGATTTTCCAGTCAATACGCCAGTCGATAATGCCGGTATTGTCGATGCCTTGGTATACGGCACCAGCGACAGCACGGCCACGGGCTTATTAACGTTATTAAATGCCAATCAGCCTCAGGTGGACGAGGCCGGCAGCGGTAATAAAGATGCTCACTCTAATCAGCGCTGTGGCGCCGGGGTTGCACGTAATACCGACGGCTATCAGCAAAGTGCACCGACAGCGGGTGCTGCCAACGACTGTGGTGCGGTAGACCCAGATCCGCAGCCGGGTCTAGGTGCTTGTGGCGATACAACTCATGCTCAATATCAATTGATCAGCCGTATTCAGGGCCGCATTGAAGATGCGAATAATGACGCCAGCCCGCTGGCCGGTAACACTGTGGTGGTTGAAGCCATCGTTACCACTGACCTGCAAGGCGGCACATTGGCCAATGGTGATGCATCCCAGCAATACAGTGGTTATTGGCTGCAACAAGCGGAGCAAGAATACGACGCCGATGACATGACCTCAGAAGGCGTGTTTGTGTACGATTTCCGCTCAAAGGTAGCGGTAGGTGATCGCGTTCGGTTAAAGGCTCAGGTGGATGAATTTAACCAGATTACCCAGCTAAAAAATGTCTCTGAACTGGTGGTCTGTGGCAGCAATCAGTCATTGCCTGCAGCACAAGTTGTGACCTTGCCCGTTAGCGATTTGGCGCAGTGGGAAGCGCTGGAAGGTATGCGCATTCGCAGCCAGCAAAACTTGGTGGTGAGTGATTTGTTTGGCAGTGGCTATGGCTTTGGTAACTACGGCCAGTTTGTACTGTCGTCACGTCTACACTATCAGCCAACGGAAGTGGCGTTGCCGGGCAGTGATAAAGCCAAAGCCTTAGCAGCTGCGCGTCCGATGGATGTGCTGTTGGTCGATGATGGCGTGTCTAAGTCTTACCCTGAGTTTATTCCTTTCCCGGATGACAGTGGTTTTTCGGCCAGCAATCCAATGCGGATTGGTTACCAGGTACCGAGCTTTACCGGTGTGCTGCATGAATACCGCAATCAATACAGCGTGATTCCTGAGCATATCGTTATCGACCCGGTGGCTGAGCGCAGCGCTATGCCACAAGTGGCCATTGATGCTGAGCTAGTGATCGCCGGCATGAACGTGCTCAACTTCTTTAATGGCGATGGGCAGGGCGGTGGTTTCCCGACATCTCGTGGCGCTCCTACTTTGGCGGCGTTTGAAATGCAAAGCGCCAAAATCGTGGCTGCCTTGGATGCGATGAATGCCGATATTATCGGCCTGATGGAAATTGAAAACGATGGTTATGGATCCAACAGTGCCATTGCCAGCTTGGTCGAATCGCTCAATGCCCAGCAAGCGGCGGGCGATGAATATAGCTATATCAATCCGGGCCGTGATCAGCTAGGTGGTGATGCCATTGCCGTCGGCTTGTTGTATCGAGCGGCTAAAGTTGCTCCGGTAGGCTCAACCGTGGTACTGGACAGCAGCAACTCACCGCTGGATGAGCAAGGTCAGCCGTTGTTTATCGATGCTAAGAACCGGCCGTCATTAATCCAGACATTCCGCTACCAGGACAACGAATTTACCGTATCGGTGAATCACCTGAAATCCAAAGGGTCAGCCTGTAACGAGCCGGGTGAAGGTGAAAATGGCGTGGGCAACTGTAACCTAACGCGCACCAAAGCTGCCCAGGCATTGGTGCAATTCCTCGCCGATAAGCCCACCGGAACGCAATCGGATGCGCTGATACTGTTAGGGGATTTAAACGCCTATAGCCAGGAAGATCCGATGCAGGTGTTTTATCAAGGCGGCTTTAGCAACTTGAAGTACACCGAAGCCAACAGCGAGGCTAAGCCCTATTCATACAGCTTTAGCGGCTTCTTAGGCAGCTTGGACCATGCCTTGGCTACTGACGCGCTGCGGCCTTATGTGGTCAGTGTCGACGCTTGGCATATCAACTCGGTAGAAGCGCCTATGGTGGACTATCTGACCGAAGCCAATGGCCAGAAATTCGACTCTGTGGATAACTACGCGGATCCGGATGCCTACCGTTCATCTGATCACGACCCAATCGTTGTCGGGCTGGCGTTCGATAATAACAACCAGGCACCTGAGCAAACGGCCGTGATTGCCGATGTTGAAATTGAGCTGGCGGATAACTTGTACCAGGTCGATTTGGCCCAGTACTTCAGCGACGCCGATGGCGATGTGCTGAACTTTTCTTTAGATAGCGAGTTTAGCGGTGCGCTATTGCAGGATAACGGCCAGTTAAATCTGCAACTGAGCGCCGATCAGTTAGATTCGCTGCCGGCGACCTTGAGTTTTAGCGTGACAGATGGCCAGGCCAGCGTGGACGCCAGTGTCACCTTGCAGGATGGCAGACAGTCACCCTGGCAGCGTTGGTGGAACTGGTTAAAAGACTGGTGGGCATCTCTCTGGGATTGATGCTGTGAGGGGCGTGCCGAATGGCACGCCTTGTTAGATCTTCTCGACAGCTACGCTTATTGCGGCAGTTCTACGCCCAAGCTGGCAAGAAACTCTGCTTCGGTCAGGCGCGGTGTTTCATTGGCAAAGTCGTAGTAGGGCGGTTTTTGATCAATATAGATTTGTGATGTCATGGTAAAGCCAGGGTCCTTAGCAAACAGGCCGGCTGGAACCACATATTCCTGGCTTTCATTGAGTTGATAAAACAAATGGCTGCCGCAGTGGCTGCAAAAGCCACGATTGGCCCAGTCGGAGGACTGGTAACGGCTAATCGTTCCTTTGACCGTAACATCTGTGCCGATATGCACTGCCAGTAACGGGCCACCGCCCCAGCGGCGACACATACTACAATGACAGACGCCGACTTCTTTAATATCGTTAGTGACTTCAAGTGTGGCTTGGCCACAAAGGCAAGAAAGTGAGGTGCTCATGGTGGTTTCCTTACTCAATTAGCTATGCTGGTTATGACGCACGGAGTATTCAACCATGACCCAAACTGAAATGACACTGATTGCAGGCACGGAATCCACCTGGTCCCTTAGAGCCTGGATGTGCCTGCAATTATTGAAACAGCCAGCCACTGTCGAAGTGGTCGATTTGAGCGCTCCTGGCCATCACTCAAAACTTATGCGCCTGTCACAGAGCGGCTTAGTTCCTGTGTTAAAGACACAGCATGGTGCGATTCATGACTCAATGGCCATTATTGAATACCTGAACGAGTTGTATGACGGTGCCTTGTATCCCAAATCAACCATGGAAAGGGCGCTGGCACGAAGCTTGTGTGCCGAAGTGCATGCCGGATTTATCAACCTGCGCAGTCAATGCGGCTTTTCAGTGAAACCCATAGCACCGCTGACCAAACGTTCACCTGAACTGGATGATGAACTGCATCGTATTGAGCGTATATTTGGCCGCGCCAAGGGACGCTTTATGTTCTCTGAGCCGGGTGCTGTTGATGTGATGTTTGCCATTATGGCGTATCGGTTGGAATCCTACGGAATTACCCTGAATGGCGTAGCGGCCAATTATCAAAAATCATTGATTGAATGGTCACTGCTGCAGCAGGCCTTGGCGGAAGGACGTCGTTGGCTAACCATGGGGCAGGTACCTCCTCTGCAGAGCGTATCGGAGTAAATGGTTGTCGATTAGCGGTAATTAAACCAACCTTCACAATCAGTCTTGTTGTTGCTTGTATAGGCTCAGAAGTTCATAACAAGCTTTATCCGTTACCGCTATTGAAAATATGCTTGTGGCCTCTTAGGAGGCCATATTGTTTTGTGATGCCGTGCTGATAGCGCCTACAGATCGTGGCTAGATTCATCATGAACCCGCCGCATATCGAGACAATCCTGAAGCTGCTCGCCCGTTGCGGGAAAGCACAGAAATTCGCGCAACACTCCAGTACAGATAAAACCATTTTTTTCCAGCACTCTGCGGCTGGCAATATGATCAACGTGTAGCTGAGTACGTATATCCTGGATGCCCAACGCCATTAGATACTCTACGCCTGCGCGGCATACCTGGGTGCAAATACCAAGGCCTGAATATTGCGCTGAGATGCCAAAGTGAATCTCGGCATGATCATGATTAAAAATCAGCGTTAACATGCCAAAAGCAGTGTTGCTGTCTGGTTCTGTTATTGCAAAAACTTGCATGCTTGGGTTCGATTGCTGATAGCTTTCGATACAACGATGTATAAAATCTTGGCTTTGTTCAAGGCTCTTGTGTGGTTGACGTGCCAGATAAAAAGCCAATTCTTGCTGGCCTAAATAGTGATGATAAAGGCTATCTCCGTCCGATGCTTGAAGCGGTCGGATACAAACGTTGTGATAGACCTTGTTTAATACATTCATGGGATTTTCATTCGTTTGATTTTATAGGGTGTGTTAAACCGTCGGTTATTGACTGGCAGAGGTTGTATTCAGTTTTATGCCAAACAATTGCCCGCGACCTTGGTTAAAGGTAACGCCAGGAAAGCAGAAATCATCCTTCAGTAGCTCAAAGCCAAACTTGGCATGCAAGTCAATCGATGCCTGGTTATTAACATTGGCAAAATAATACACAGTATCCGTATGCTGGCTCAACGCGTTCAATCTTTGTCGTGTTAGCTCGTGAGCAATGCCGGCACGGCGATAATCAGGATTGACGATCAGCCCTGATAAGTACCAGCCCTGAGGAGAATACGCCTGGCCATTAAAATGGGTGGCCTTGCCATAACCGAGTAGCTGTTGTTGTTGCATAGCGACAAAGACAATAACGTTATCTGCTAACAGACTACGCTCTACTGCTTCAATGGCAATCGCATGGCCTTCACGCTGTTCAAATAATTCGGCGATGGCTGGCAGATGTTGGGGTTCTACTGGGGTGATGCGATAGCGGTATTGCTGTCGCTGAGCACTGGGATTATAGGGTGCAAACATCTCAAAAATCTAATAACAGTGTGTCTGTCAATGGAGAGGGACCAATCAGAAAAGTATCAAATGACAACGGTGAATAACGACCACCGTTGTCTTTGGTGTGCTATGAGCTAACGATTTTCCAATCGTGCGTAGTCCAATATACCATAATTCAGAGGACTATTTTTTCGAAACCACTGATGCAGGGTGTCGCTGTAATGCCAAAATCTGTGATCGGTTCTGCGCAGAGCATATTGACTGGCAAAATCGTAATAGTCAGACTCCGACGACAACGACCTAATATCATTGACGAACTCACTCAAATGATACTCGGGTACCCGGTAAATAGCGGCGGGATAGGTTCCTAAAATACCAGGGACTATAGTGAGATAATCTTCCTCTGGTAAACGATTGCCCTGTTCGTACAATAGCCCGGTCAGGTTGCTGTGACCACTGGCTCGCAATAAAGTAAATACCTGTGGATCACGCATGACACGCTCAACCAATAAATAGGATATTTCTGGCATAAGGGTGGCGGCCTGCCCTTGAATACGATTAATTGGCAAGACAGTGGCCAATTGGTGTGGCGAGATATGACTGGATAGCTCGAAATTATCTGATAGAGCACTAGCAAGATGCTGTTTCAACAATGCATACAACTCGGTTTTAGGTTGATTGCTCTGGTAGGTAATTGCCGGATCCGTTAAGGTCTGATGTTCATAGTTTAGAAGATAGTCATCGACCTCATCACCAGCATCACGGTACCAGTATTCAGCCAGTTCGACTCGAGTCTTTTGCGGTAAAAAGGCGAGGAAATTCTGCTCACCTTCCATGCGTAAAAAGTCCATGTATAAGCGAGTCATTAGCTGGTGGCCAATGTTGCCGTACACATCAAACTCGGCCACTAGCAAATAGTGGATACGTTCCAATAAGGTGTAGCCGATAACCCAAGCGGTTTTGGTTGGTTGGCCAATAAATCCTTTTTCGACTGATGAACTATCGAAGTGTCGCATAATGGTGAGCGCGGCATTAGGGTTATGGCCATCGCCATCCCAGATGAGACTTAAATCAAGCTTCTGACCATTGGGGAAATACTCCAGCATGCGTTTATTTTTGGCTTCTAAATAGTTGCTGTGCAGTTTGGAGTAGGTGAGCCAGTTAGTCAGTGCGCCAGTATTGCTCTCAGCCTCCCCTGGAAGGCGTAAGTTGCCACTTTGCTGACTTAAGAAGTCGGCTAATTGTGCTGTTTCCAATGCATCAGGATCGATAAAAGCGACCCAGAAATGATCGTCTATCACATTCAGTGCTACTTGGCCGCGACAGACCGGGCCTTTAATAAAGCCACGAATAATAAACTCAGCTTCTTCTAACATAAACCGATAACGTGATGTCACGGGCAGATCATGAAAGGCGATAAAGGGGTTAGCTGAGGTGTCGGTATCGTAGCCAGGCAAGGAGGTCACCTGATAATCGGGCTTATTAAATAAGGACTTCATCCACTGCATACGCTCGCTATTAAGGCGATAGGGCATATGAGTTTTGGCAACAATGGTTTCCTGAACCTCCTGTAAACGATAATAAATACGTTTCACCCCTGGATCATCGTAGGGGCGGCGTGTGGCGACCACATCAATCGGAAAACCCGGTGGTGTGTAAGAGCGTACCAGCTTAAAAAAGTGTTGAGGGCGTGATGTGGGCTCTATGCCACGAAACAGCGGCTCATTAGAAAAATACAGGTTAGCCAAAAACAAATGTTCATACATATAACGACTAGCGAGTTGCTGCTTTAAGCTGTCACCATTGAGGTAGTCTTCCCACAACTGAATCTGGTTTTGAATGTTATCGGGCAGTTCTGGCCCTTGTGACATGGCAGCACCTGCACGTATCCAGTTGACTAGGGTGTTGTAGTGCTCATTGCTAATGGCAGGCAGACCATACGGCATGCCCCAGTGAGAATGCTGCTCGGCGTATTGCTCAAACTGCTCTCTGCTGGGGCAGCTTTGCTCACGGTTTAAATCTAGATCGTAGTCATCGTCGTCCAATAATATTGAGCGATGTTCTGGCGTAGTGCGCTTGAGTGCCAATACCTGGTACATAAGCGAATTCTGTAAGTTAATGGCAGGTGTTTGGGTGCGCTCATTGAGTATTGGATGAAAGCCTTTTTGCCGCCATTGTTCGGTCGTTTGGGCATCAATGCCTAGGCGGGTAAGATCGGCGGCGATCAGGCGGGTGCCGTTGTAGACTTTATTGGCATTGGCGCCGCGCATGATGCCTTCCGCTGAGGTGAGCTTGAGCTGGCAAGGAGCATCATTACAGGCATGGCAGACTACGCAGCGTTGATCGAGAATCGGCTTAACCTGCTCTCTAAAATAACGTGCTTGTTCAGAATGAAACGGCGCACGGCGTTCAACGGTGACGGACTGTCCAAAGAGCAAATCAGCGTCGTAGCTTTGCAGTGCCACACTGGCGCAGCCGGTCAATAATATCAGCCACAAAGGCCAGAAACGTGTAATAGAATGGCTCATAGCAAACCCTAAGACTGATTGTTAACAACAGGAAGGCAGTACAGCAAGCAGCGCGGTGCCTATCAATTGAAGCAGGCCCGCCATCATAGAGCAAAGCCATATCTTCGTCTGGAACAGTGTTTGCTGCCGGAATATTAGATGGCACTAGGGTATTGCGTGGATGAGTGAGGGTTCACAGGGTTTGCTCATCAATGATAAGTCGTTGCAGATGTGAACCCTACTGGCGAGAAGGTTTACTTTGACGTCAGGGTATTCTGATCAAACAGCAAACGCCATTCTCCGTCCTGCTGAATAAAGGTCAGACTGAGCAAGTAGCTGAGTTGATACGCTTGACCGCTGGCATCTAGATCGTGATAGGTCACTTCCAATAGCGCTGTGGCACTGGTATCAGCCTGTAATAGCTTCAGCAGAGTAGTTTGCAGTGTCCAATCCGGGTCGGCAAACCAGTTTTTATGAAAATCGATAATGGCGTCGTAGCCAAACAGTGCATTGCCATTTGGCATGATCAGGGTGAGTCGGTCGTCCTGAACCAGAGTACTGGCATACGCCTCTAAGTCTCGGTTTTTAACGCTATTGAGGTGGAAATCTAAGGCTTGTTCAATGCTCATTGCTATATCCGTTTTTGATGGCACATGACGCGCTATTTGGTATGCGCCGTTGGCTGTTATTTTATTAATGCTGATACTGGATTTTACCCGGCGATAATGCCATTAATATCTTTTTGATAACACTAATACTGGTCAGGGCTCAACTCGGGTTTCAGTGACTCAAGTGCCGCTGCAGGTATTTGAAGATGAGAGGCCAGAGCCTCTTTTTAGCACCGGTTTGGTTCGTACTCGTCATACTGAGGTAGCTCGGCATTAATATCATCCCAGCAGGCCTTAGAGTTAACAAAAATGTGTGCACTGGGTCGCTCCAAAATATTCGAATCAAGTAAACCTAAACGAATGCGTAAACGTTGTGGATCGTGCGCGTTGGAACTGAAAATAGGTGAAGCACAGCGGCGACAGAAATGGCGTTTTCTTCCGGGTCGAACTTCAAACTCTGCCAGTTGATGACGCCCTTTGTTTATAGCGAAGTCGGCTGCGTTAATAAAGCCGTTGGTCGCATAGGCCGTGCCGCTGGATTTTCGGCATAGCGAGCAATGGCAGTGAATGATATCGGTAATACTTCCACTGATGCATACTTCTATTTCGCCGCACAGGCAGCTGCCCAGATAAGCCATGTCAATTCTCGCTTAAAACCAGTTTTATGTTGCGAATTTTCTCGCCATTTAGATCGAAATAAAACTCTCCGTCGGCGACAAAACCTTTTTTGTAGTAAAAACTCAGCGCCGAGTGGTTGCCTTCCCAGCAAGTGAGAAACAACGTCTTGGTAGCGTATTGCCGAATATCAGACAACAAATGGCCACCAACCCCTTGGCCTTGATAACTAGGCAGGATATATAAGGTCTCAATTTCTCCGTTGTGATCATTGTAAATAATGACACCAACCAGACGGTCTTCATCCAGGGCTAACAGCACAGTGTTGTTATGCAATCTTGTTTGCAAGCTGGCAGCGGAAAATTCTGACAGCATGTAGCTGGCATGGCGTACTTCTATGCCGTCTAAGCAATAAGTATCGGCCCAAACCGCAATACATAAGCAAGCTAGAGGATCGATATCGCTATTATCAGCAAGGCGTGTTGTTATTGTCATAACTCTCTGTGATTACACTGGCTTTAACGGCAAGTGGGGCTCAGCAGGTAAAGTGACATGAATGCTATCGCCAGCCGCTACGCGTCCACCTGAAGTAACGATGGCCATGATTCCGGCTTTACGGACTAACTGGCCTTGCTCATCACGGTCTAGGGTGGCGGCTGTAAGGCCTGGTTGATAATTATCTAACTGCGCACAAGGATTGCGTAGGCCTGTCACAATGAGCTGGGCGCCACTCGGAAAGTCCAGCTGTGTGTTGGTCGGCAGAGCGAGCAGATCTAACCCTCGAGTAGTGATGTTTTCGCCCAGCGTTGCCGGTGATACATCAAAACCTTGTTGTTGCAGCTCATCGATGAGTTCGGCGTGTAATAGGTGTACTTGGCGTAAGTTGGGTTGATCTGGGTTGGCTGCCACCCTGGACCGGTGTTTGACGGTGGTGCCGCTGTGGGCATCGCCATCGACGCCACGACCACTGATCAGTTCGATGGATTCGGTAACGGTTTTAGAAAAAGCATGCTGATCGCTTTTGCTCACAGATATAACGCTTGCCATATAACCTCCTGTTAGCCGTCATTTACGACATGTGGACTATACGTTGCCTTGGTTGGCATTGTCATGTGTTGCTCCGTGATCGAAGGCAACAGCTTGGCCCAGAAAGCCCGCCATTGACGCTGCTACACTGAATGACAATGCAATATCAGCAGGTATGGCTATGCGGCGATTATTATTGCTAAGTGTGTGTTGGCTGTGGTCACAGGGCCATACGGTAGTGGCTGAGCATTTGTTGCTGTCGGTACCGGATATGGGCTATCCACCCTATGTCGTCAATGATGATCAGGGCATACATGGGTTGTTGGTTGTGCCCATGATGGAGGCTGCCGATCGGGTTGGAATACAGCTGGAGTTTACTCTGTTACCTGAGCTAAGAAGTATGCGTATGTTAGAGCAAGGAAAGGTCGATGGACGTATTGAATCGCCGTCATGGACCGACAGTCCTGAGCGTTTTTTATGGACCAGTCTGATGCTGCCGATGCAGGATGTGCTCGTTTACCATCGGGACTATGTGCCAACGGTCGAAACGGATGCAGCCTTGGCCGGTTTCGAAATAGTGACCCATCTTGGTTATGCCTATCCGCAGTTACAGACCTGGTTTGATGATGGTCATGCGCTACGCATCGACAAAACCTCAGAAGTGAAAATGTTGCAAACGTTACTGGACATGTCGCCCGAGCGCCGGCAACGGGCGGTGGTTATGGAGCGAGGGGTTGCCGAGTGGCTCATTGATCATGAGCCCAGTCTTCAGGGGCAGCCTTTGGTGCTAGGACAGCGGGTATTTGGCTGCGCCATGATGGGCTTTCAGATCGCGAAGACCCCTCGAACCGAAGCACTGGTACAACGATTGAATCAGGAATTTGGCACCTTTCCTGATCGCTGCCAATAACGCAGTCCGTCGCAAGATCTTTAGGCAGCTGTGCCTACCGCTTTCAATACATCTGTGTCTGGTCAGTGCCATAGCTCCAGAGTAAAGTCATTCCCCTGATTTGCTTGGAGTAATTGATATGCATATTCCTTCTAGTTTTCGTTTGCGTGAAGAGTCTGAGCTATTGGACTTGATCGTCAGCTACCCATTAGCGGCGCTGGTAACTCAAGCTAATGGCCAACTAAACGCCAGTCATCTTCCCTTTTTAACACGCCCAGATGCTGACTCTCTGGTTCTCGCCAGCCATATCAACCGTGCGAATAAAATTTGGCAGCAGTGTCAGCCAAATGACGAGGTGTTACTGATTTTTACCGGCCCTGATGCTTATATTAGTCCTAACTTTTATCCGTCAAAACAACGAGATGGTAAGGCGGTACCAACCTGGAATTATTCCGCGGTGCATGTTCGTGGCAAGATACAATTTATCCATGAACCAAGTTGGTTAATAGGATTTCTGAGTGAGTTGTCAGACCATCATGAGCAGCAGCAAAAGCAGGCTCAACAGCAAAAGCCTTGGCACATGAGTGACGCACCCGATGGTTATATCGAAAAGCTATGCAAGGCGATCGTTGGCGTTGAAGTTATGGTTGAATCGATCGAAGGGCAGATGAAATACTCGCAGAATAAAACGAGTGAAGATTTTTCTGGCGTGGTTGCCGGACTGTCGCAAGGCAGTGAGCAGCAGCGCCTGGTCGCAAAGACGATGGCGCTACTTGAAGATTCTTGAACCCATCAAGAAGTCATGGCCACTCTTTTGGCAAGTCGGTAAGTACTAAATTTGCTCGGTGAGCAGGTTGGCCAGCGTTAGCTGGCACAGGTTGTAGAATCTCTGTGGTTAATTTCCCCCAGGGATGCTTCCGATTCCCGATTTACGCCAGCACAAGCTATCATCGTGATCACAGGTGTGGGTTATTGGCGCATCGAAGTCGTAGCGAAAATATAGATGGTCTTGTAGCCAGAAAACTTGTTTTATTTCAGAGTGCCTGGGTAAATCAAGATTAGCTCGCTCCGTTAACCGTTTTTGATCGTTCATTTGCAGTAATACGGCACGGCCAAAGCTCGTCTGGCTATTTGAATCGACTTGAATATAACCGCTTTTTCCGGCCAACCAAATTTGCCCATTTGGGCTGACAGTAGCGTCAATGATGATATCTTCTTTATCGTAATGTAGAACATCTTCATCGATAGTCTGACCGCTAATGGGATCAACTCGGTATATAAAGGAATCCCATTCAGTCGTTCCTCCAGCTGCATTAGCTTTTTCTCGGCGTACATTTCCGATCAAGGTAACAGTATCTTCTTGCCAAAACACTCTAACGATTTGTTCACTGAGTTCAGCATTGCCTATAAGGTGTTGACTCAGTAACTGACCAGTTTGGTCTAGAGTGACCAGTCCAACATTGGCATCTTGATTGCCTACTGGAAAATCAGTAGAGAAATGCTCATTGTAAATGACGGAGTCTTCGCCATAAAGTTCAAAAGCAACAGCAATCGTTCCATCTGCCTGTATTGCCATTTCACTGTTGTTTACCAGCATATCCCCCCAAAGCCAGTTGTAGGCCGGCATAACTTGTCGAGACCAATTGATGCTGAGGTCGTTATTGAGCTGATAAACTTGAAGGCCATAGCTATGCAGCAGTAAATACAGGTTGTCACCTTCTGCAATTAATTGAACCACGCTGTTTTCTGCAATCTGAGGGCGATCGTTTGCACTCAGTACCGTGAATTCTCTACGAATAACATTGCCACCATCAACCTCATAAAACGCCAGATCGTCTGCCGAGGGGGTATGCTTTAGCCAATCTTGTCGAAGTAAATCACCACTTGGCGAGTATATGCTAAGCCTTAATTCACCATTGAAGACAGTATGGCTTGCTTGGCTATTTCTAACGGCTTCAATAACGATTAGCTGATTACTATTGCTGAACTCGATATCGACAAGTGCAATATCGTTATCCGGTTGATAGCTCCAGATGACCTGTTGACCGTTGTAACAAGTCAGGTCGTTTTTCCATCCGTACTGCCATTGGCTTTCCGCAAGATAGTTATCCCCCAGGTCAGCATGGCGGGCGATGTAGCACCAATCACCATCGGGATGTACGGCTAAATCTACATACTGAGATACATAGGATTGGTCTATTTGCTGTGGCTGGATCAGGCTACTGGTAGGACTGGTGTTGTTATCTGTTGGCTCAACAACCTTACCGCTGGAGCTGCTGTTGCTAGCGCCGCAAGCGGATAACAGAAGACCCATGAATAGAAAAATGGTCTTTTTCATAGCGTCACTCTCCAGATTGAAGTGATGGCATCGAAAGGAATCCTATTCCAGCTTTTAAGCCACATAAGGAATCATCCTGGTCACAGGTATGGCTGATAGGGCCATCGTATTGATAGCGGTAATAAAGATGCTGATCGTGCAACTGTAATCCTGTGACACTAGAGTCGCGTGGTACATCCAAGACCAGTGGTGCAGACACATCCCCTGCTGGGCTGACTTTAAAAATCACTCCCTGCCCGTCTTGCGTTTGGCTGCCAGTATCAACCAGCACTAAACCTGTGATACCGCTCAGCCAAACATTCCCCTGACTGTCGACAACCGCATCAGTCAGCCACTCCTCTTTATTCCAGTGAATGATTTGATGTTTTATTAATTTTCCTTGTTCGTCATAACGGTACAAATAGACATCTAGGTCTTCTTGGCCAACCTCATTATTTTTTTCAATGGCGATATGACCGCTGATAATCAACTGCTGATTCTGCCACAGCAAGCTATTCACTTTCTCCCCGATATCGGCTTGCCCTGCAATAAAGTGGCATATCAGACTGCCATCGGCCTGAAGTAAAGTGACTAGTATATTGAGCGATTCATCCGGTGCGTTGAGAGTCTGGTCGAAATGCTGGTTAAAGGCTGATATATCCGTTTTACTTATCTCCATGGCAATAGCGACACGGCCTTGATCGTCTATAGCCATATGGCTACCCATACTGTTGAAGTCCGCTGTTACCCATGCATGGTCGTGCAGCACTTGCTTTCTCCAAGCCAGGCTCAAATCGGTGTTAAACTGATACACCTGTATGCCTAAAACATGTGCCAGTAGATAAAGCTGGTTATGTTTCCACTCGAGTTGTACTCGATTGTTTTCGAGTATGAGAGGAAGACTATTTAGATAGTCTGGGTCCTGTGGGATCACCTCATTGGCTATATCGTCGTCGTAATAAAGCAGATCTTTATCGCTGACTGGGTGCTGAATGGTCTCTTGCTTGAGCAACTCTCCCATTAGGTCATATACACTCAGTCGCAAATTAAAGTTAGCGAAGCGAACGCCCCTGAAGCGAGGGTTTTCAATGGCCTCAAGCACATAAATTTGTTGGCTATCGTCTAAGGCGATATCGAGCAATATTTCTCCGGCTTTGGGTGTGTAGCTGAACAACTCTTGTCCCTGCTGCTCACAGTGTAATTGCTGTTGCCAGCCTAACTCCCAGTTACGATTTAGGAATACTTCAGCTTGTTGTTTGGCTTGTTCGCTGATGAAACACCAATGACCATCCTTATTCACCTCAAACTGACTGATACGGTTGCGATAGTTCTGCTCAAACTGGCGTGCTGTCAGTAATGGTGGGCTAGTGGGAACCTCCGGAGTGGGTTCAGCTGTGTTGCTAGAAGAGTTGCTATCAGAGCCACAAGCAGTGACAAATAACAGACTCATCACAAAGGGCAAGGTGAAACGGATCATGGCTAGTTCCTACTAAAAAATAAATACCAACGTTCCTGTGGTAGTTGACGGACTTTAGATTGATGACAGAGCTTCCGATTGTACTGCTAACCCCTAACACTCGGTTGCTTGCAACGGGCTATCGGGTATGGCTTCTGCGCCAGAGTCTAACGGTTATTTGAACGAAAAATCGCCCCCATCATTGTTGTTATTGTTGATGCGGCGAGCTTGATGAGGCCAGATCGCCGGCAATTTCTTCTTGCTATTGTACCTGTAGCATTCGATGGCTAGCGCTGGAGTAGTGTCGAATGCACTGTTGCTGATATGGGTTAATCAGACTAGAAATAAAAGCTCTACTTTATTGGCGCTGTTTGCCACAGCGTCGAGGTAAGCATGATGTAGGGGGAGGTAGAAGGCAGCTAAGGCCAGCCCAAAGTGCACCAGGCTCATATAGGCCGTGGTGCCGCCAATAATGCTGATTAATGCCTGGCGGAATAGGGCATGTAGCAGCGCAACCAGCAATAAACAAATCAGCTGGGGCATAAAGTCGTAACTCAATGATAGTTCTGCTTTAAAGGAATACACCACCAGCAGCACCATAATCATGGGCGGCAAATAGCGCACTACGTAAGCCAACAGTGGATGGTCGGCCACTTTATGCAGCAGCAAAAATGGCCAGGGTTCACGAATGTGTTTGTACGGTTCTATCGTCAGCACCATAAACAGCGCTGGTAGAACAAATTAAATTCCAGCTGTTGAGAAACTAATCTGCGAGCCAATAACTGCACCCATAGTGCAGCCTAGAATCCAGTAGGCATGATTTAATGCCGCTATGGCCTGTTAACGCTGGTTCGATCGTGCTGTTATTAACTGAAAACCTCTCAGTTAAGGTGCGAAGATGAATGTTTAACGAGCTAAATGAAGGATAAGCAACACAGATTGAGGGATTTTCAGCCATAACCCAACGGGCTTGAGTCTATTTTGCCTTGAGCTATGTTATTCGTTGCTTATTTAACGGGTTAAACGGTGCACCTCATGCCTTACTCAATAAAAAATGGATTCCAGCAGCAAAGAGCTAAATAGCGTTAACAGGCCCTAGGGGAAGATAGCCAAATATGACGGGCAACGAGGTAGGCAACGGCAAAGCATTGATTGCAGACATAGGGGGGCTGCGCAATGAAATAGCAGCGCTCAGCGAGTACCGAGGTTTGAAAAGGGCGCATCATAGTGGCGTAGGCGCTGCGCGGCAATGGCTCTGAGCGTTAGGTAGGTGAGTGTGCAGGTCTTGCTCTGGTTGCAGGGTGTGAAGTGTTAGACAAACAGTACGATCAAGCCTAGAGCGATCAGTGCTAAGGCGGTCATTGCCAAATAGCAGGCGCCGCTGATGCGTTTGACGCTGCGTTGTTCAGTTGCGTCCATTTCCAGTTCTATCGGCGGCAGGCCAGCCTCGAGACGTGCTTGATTCTCCTGGTTAAGGACCTGGGCTTTGTAGGCTTGCAGTTCGGCCTGCTTGATCTCGTAGTGTTGCAACAGATCCGACGACGGTGTGCGCTTTTGGCGTGCTTTCATCCAGGTTCCAGCATCTGCCAGCGGATTACGCTCGGCAGTAAACAGGGTGGTAGGGTCAGGCATGGGTAGTCCGGTGAATCCCTATAGGTTGATGGCGCGAATATTAGCAAAACTACTGTCCGTGCGTTAGCTGCAAATCAGGCCTTGAACTAGATAAAACCCGCATAATGCTGACATTTGTGATCAAATCGGCGTAATAGCCGGTCATATGTCCGATTTTTTTAGCTGAAATACAGAAAAGCTGGGCAAATCGGCGGTGGTTTGTCGGTAAAGTGATGTTTTTCTGTTTTGGAATAACAGCGTTAACCACTTAGCGCTACCTATAGTAATAGCCGCAGTCTGACGAATGGTAGTGTCAGGCCTAAAAACTGTATATAATCCACGGCCTTACGAGATCAGGCTGGTTCTGATTTTGTATTCCGCCCGTAGCTCAGCTGGATAGAGCGCTGCCCTCCGGAGGCAGAGGTCAGAGGTTCGAATCCTCTCGGGCGGGCCATTTCGCATGCTTTCCTCGAAGTCTCACATTTCAATTCCCACGCTCCGATAAAAACCTCCGACTTAGCCCGTGCAGGACGAGAAGCTCTGATAGGTTCGACTCGTAGCGAGCTTGCGAGCGCAGAGAACATCGGAGTCTGCGACGATGGGCCGAAGGCCGACAGTCATCCTCTCGGGCGGGCCATTTTGCATGCTTTCCTCGAAGTCTCACATTTCAGCTTATTACCACGCTTCGATAAAAACCTCTGACTTAGCCCGTGTAGGACGAGAAGCTCTGATAGGTTCGACCATAGCCCGGAGCCATTAGCTCCGCCGCAGGCGCCCGTAGGGTGAAGGGTAGGATGCCCGAAAGACGATCCTCGGGCGGGCCATTTCGCATGCTTTCCTCGAAGTCTCACATTTCAGCTTCTTACCACGTTTCGATAAAAACCTCTGCCTTAGCCCGTGCAGGACGAGAAGCTCTGATAGGTTCGACTCGTAGCGAGCTTGCGAGCGCAGAGAACATCGCAGCCTGCGACGATGGGCCGAAGGCCGACAGTCATCCTCTCGGGCGGGCTATCTTGTCTTGCTTCTCTGAAGTCTGAACCTGCGTTGCAAATGATCCGGCAGCCATTTCCCGTCTATTCTCAAACCACCCAAAAGGCATTTACGAGGATAAGTGCATGGAATCACTGTATCAGCAGTTAGGTGGAGCGGCGGCCGTAGAGGCGGCGGTGGACGGCTTTTACAACAAGGTGTTGGCGGATGATCGCTTGCGCCATTTCTTTGAGGGCGTGGATATGGGCCGCCAGGCAGCCCATCAGAAACGCTTTTTAACCTATGCCTTTGGCGGTAGCGAGCATTATCCCGGCAAGTCTATGCGCCAGGCCCATCAGCGTTTGGTCGATGAGTTGGGTTTAGCGGATCAGCACTTTGATGCGGTGGTGGAAAATTTGGCCGCGACCTTAGAAGAGCTATCGGTGCCGGCGGAGCTGATTCAGCAGGTGGCGGGCATTGCTGAATCCATTCGTGATGAGGTGTTGTGTCGTTAGGGCGTTGTGACAGGTCGTTGTTGCCGTGCAAATAACGACCTAGTTCGCAGTTTTACCTGTCAGGCTTAGCAAAGCTCTTGTGCTGATCAAGATTGTATAAATAATGATCAGCCCTGCATTTTCAAGAGACCGCTATGAAGCCAGTTTCTCCCTTATTTGTTGTTGTATTATCTGCGTTGCTCGCTGCTTGTGGCGGCGGTAGTGGCTCAGGCCGCGATGGTAGCAGTGACCAGGAAACTCCAAGCACAGGGACAGATGGCGATCAGGGCGGTAATACCGATACCTCTGGTGATGGCTCCACCACACCAGATACTTCAACAGACGACTCTGATACATCAGACAATGGTTCTGGGGACAGCGATAACACTGATGGAGGTGCTGACAGTGGTTCTGATAGCGGTTCTGGCAGTGATCAAGATGGCGATGACAGTGATGACAGCGATCAAAGCGGTGATGGCAGCGACTCAGACGACAACGGTGATAGCGAAGCTGAGGTAAAAAGCCTGACCTTGTCCTCAGCGGTGAGCCAGGCTGGGTATCTGTATCAGCCTCAGTATGCTGATGTGGCTGCCGGTGCTCAATTCCAAGCGCTGCAGTTACCATCCTGGGCGAAACTCAATGCCACCACTGGCGCTATCTCTGGTATTGCTGGCAGCGCTGGTGATCAGGTGATCGAGATTGAAGCCGTGCTAGGTGAAGTGCGCAGCCATTATCGTGGCACTCTGATGGTTGAAGCCGCAGAGGCTTATCAAAGCAACGATAAAATCGACTTTTACGCCCGCAACTACGACGGCCAAACACGTACCCTGCGCAATGATTTACGCGGCGAATTGGCTGGCGAAGTTCAATTTGTACAGTCGCACTCGGTAGCACCGGCTGGCAACTATCAGCGCAATACCGGCGATGAGACTCAAAGCCGCTATATGCCACGTTTAGTGGCCCAGCGTGAGGCCTTGGTGTTGTTTTTCCCACATCACAGCCAGGCTTCTGTGACCTCGGCTGAAGCGGATTTGCTGGTCAATGGTCAGCTGATTGAAACACTGACGCTAAAGCATCCAAATACCTTGCCCGATGCCGACGTAGCGGCCAGCCAGGTGACCTACTCCAAGCAAGCGTGGTGGGGAAATATTCCCTGGCAGCATGTTCGCAATGGTATGGAATTGCGTTTTCGCTATAACGGCCAACAAGGTGACTTGAGTGCCAGCGATATCGATGTTGGTTTGGCTACGCAGCTGATTCTGCAAAACGTGCGAGTTGGTATGCTCACCGCTCCACCGGCTTCCTCGGATGATCATTTTGCTTCCAACGATCCTGTTTTGGCCGCAGCGGATTATTTTCAAACACTGCCAGTATCACGTTTGGTCGTCGCGAACTACGCCGATATTCAGCTCAATAAGGTGATGATTGCCGACGGCACCATTTATGACAGCAGCAGTGCCGATGATGGCGATGTGTACAGTGGTGATATGCGCGAGAACGTCGCTAAGTCGCAAATCAGTGTTGGCATTAATATGGCCAACTTTGGTTACAGCAGCCATAAAATGGACCAGGGCTACCCCCATGTGTTTAAGCAAATTACCAATCACCACGCTCAGGGCCAATATCAAAATGGTGTTATTAAACATGGCCTGAGTGGCGGTAACGGCATAGGTACCCTGTATGCCACATCGGGTAATGAAGCCAGTCATGAATGGGGCCATGCCTATGGCATCGGACATTATCCTGGCCAGGACCTTACTACAGATGGGCGTTGGGCTGTGCACCATGCCGATAGTGGCTGGGGTTATATCGCTCATCGTAATCATTTGCGCACCGGCGTGGTGAGCGTTGATGGCAATGGTCAGATGAGCTTTAACAAAGATGCCATGTCAGGCGGTTGGGACGCCTCGCCATTGTCACGTTACACCCATTACACGGGCTACAGTGCTCGCATCATTCAAAACGACTTGGAGCAGTTCCCGCTGGCGGATAGCAGCTTTAGCAGCGGCTATAAGCGTTGGGATACCACCACAGGCAGTTATCAAAATTACGATGATAACCGCCCAGTACCCACTCAGGTGGGGGTTGCCGTGGCGACCTTATTGGGGGCTTATGATCCAGACAACAACAGCGCGGTTATCTATCCAGTGTTTCATGGTAACTATGGCAATGTGTTTGACTTGGCGGCGCCAGCCAGCAGTGGCGATGCTTGCTGGTTAAAGGTCAGTAACGGTAATAATGAATCGCGATTGATTGAGGTGTCAGCCTCACGCCACGATGCCGGTACGGTGAATCAGCTGCATGTGAATATCGACGCTGCCTTTCGCCCAACTCGTGCGCAGCTGTACTGTCGTAAAGGCGGCAGTGAAGTTGAGCTGACTAGCACGGATTTTGACGGCCAGATTCCTACCTTGCCGGAAGTAGGCTTGGCAGGTCAGGATCATGGCTATGCCAGTTTAAAAGCCCGTGATCTGGCTGCCATTGAGCAGGGCCTAGCGGCGCAAAGCCAAGACTTAAGCTTATTGTCAGACGAGCTGCAGCAGCTGATTAACAGCTATGACAGCAGTGAGTTATTAGCCAGTTTGTCGCTGCAATCGGCCGTACGTTTGCAGAACTGGATGAACCTGCAGCAGGCGGCCAATGCAGTGGACGTGTTGCTGCAACATGCCAGCGCAAAGCAATTTTCTGGAGCTGAAACAGCCGCGCGTTTGCAGCTGCATCTGAGTGAATCCGGGCTGGCCAAAAACCAGGTCGCCACTTTGCAGGGACAAGCCATTGCTGGTGACGGTGTAATTTTTGATGTGCAGGGCTCGCAGCTGATCCTGACCACTGGCAGTGCCAATGACAGTTCACCGACTTGGTTAATGGATGCCTATGGACGCTTGCACCCTGTTGCTAGCCCATGGCTGTGCGCCGAGCCGAGTGATAGTGGTGTGGCATTAAATGCCTGCCAGGTTACAAATTCGGCCCAGCGCTGGCAGTACGACAGCAATGAGCAGTTGAAAAATGAGCAGTCAGGCAAGTGTCTCGATTATGCCCGTACCTCCGGCACTCTGATTTCCTACTCGTGTCATGGTGGCAGCAACCAGCGCTGGCAAGGTGTACTGAGCAGTGACGAGCCTTGGCTGGCTATGCTGGGCAGTGAGGCCTTGCAGTCGGTGTGGCAACACCTGCGTTAATCAGTCTAAATGAATAAAAAACGGCGCATTGGCGCCGTTTTTTATTGTTTGATATGTTTGTGTTTAAGCGTATTCAATGCCATCAACATCCAGGCTAATACAGGTGCCGGCTTTGCCGGCCACAATATCGGTTAAGTCCGTTAAACAACCAATGGCGGCCATTTTTCCGGTAGCTTTTACAAACTCACAAGCGCCTTGCACTTTGGGTCCCATGGAACCGGCGGCAAAGTCCATCGCTGCCAGCGCGTCTGGGTGAGCACGGCGAATCGCGCGTTGCTCAGGCGTGCCGTAATCAGCAAATACCTCGGCCACATCGGTAAGCATAATAAAGGCATCGGCATCGAGCTGATGCGCTAGCAAACCACTGGCCAGGTCTTTATCAATCACGGCTTCAACACCATGCAAATGACCCTGCTCATCAAAGCTGACGGGAATGCCGCCCCCACCAGCGCAAATAACAATGACACCTGTATCGACCAATAATCGTATGGTGTCGATTTCAATAATGCGCTGCGGTCTGGGCGATGGCACTACACGACGCATCTTGTCGCCGTCGGCAGCCAAGCTCCAGCCTTTATCGGCGGCCAGTGCCTCGGCTTCGGCGGCTGTGTAGACAGGTCCAATAGGTTTGGTTGGGTGCTGAAATGCCGGGTCAGTTTGATCCACCACAATTTGCGTTAACAGGGTGACGATATGGTCGTCTTTGGGCACCGCATTGCCGAGTTCCTGTTCAATCATATAACCGATCATGCCGACACTTTCGGCGCCTAGAACATCTAAGGGAAAAGCCGAACCTTGCTCATAAGCTGCGTCCATTAAGGCCAACAGTCCCACTTGTGGGCCGTTGCCATGGGCAATGACCAGCTGGTGCTGAGCGTGAACGGCCGCTAATGCTTGCACGGCTTGGCGTACGTTATGGCGTTGATTGCTGGCATTGAGGGCCTGACCGCGTTGCAATAATGCATTGCCCCCAAGGGCGACAACGACTCTCATATGGCCTCCTAGTTATTGGGCTAATTTATTGGCCTAGGGTGGCAACGAGTAAGGCTTTAATGGCGTGCATGCGATTTTCGGCCTGTTCAAATTGAATGGCAGCGGGCGATTCAAATACCTCTTCCGTCACCTCCATGGCGCTGAGGCCAAAGCGCTGTTCAATTTTGCGGCCAACCTCGGTGTCCAGATTATGGAAGGCTGGCAAACAGTGCATAAATTTGACCATCGCATTGCCGCTGGCCTGCATCAGCTCGGCATTCACCTGATAGGGCTTGAGTAAATCGATGCGTTGCTGCCAAACGTCATCGGATTCGCCCATCGACACCCACACATCGGTGTGAATAAAATCGACGCCTTTAACACCCTCTATTGGGTCTTCGGTAATGGTGAGTTTGGCGTTGTAGCGCTGCTCTAATTCTCGTGCCGCTTCAATATACTCGTCTTCTGGCCACAGTGCTTTCGGCGCTGCGATGCGAACATCCATACCCATTAAACAACCGGCAATCATCAGTGAGTGGCCCATATTTGAGCGGGCATCGCCGCTATAGCAGTAACTGATTTCATGCCATGGTTTGCTGTTGCTGTATTCGCGCATGGTCATTAAATCTGCCACCATTTGTGTCGGGTGGAATTCATCGGTCAGACCATTAAATACCGGCACGCCGGCATGCTCGGCCAGTTGCTCCGCAATCGCCTGGCCAAAGCCGCGGTATTCAATGGCGTCGTATAAACGCCCTAATACTCGCGCGGTATCACGTACCGACTCTTTTTTGCCCATATGTGAGCCGGTCGGATCTAGGTAAGTGACGTTGGCACCTTGATCATACGCCGCCACTTCAAACGAACAGCGTGTGCGAGTGGAGGCTTTTTCAAAAATTAAGGCGATGTTTTTACCGCGCAAGTGTTGTACTTCTGAGCCAGTGTATTTGGCACGTTTAAGATCGCGTGCCAGATCGAGTAAAAACATCATGTCGCGCTGGCTGAAATCGATTAATTTTAAAAAGCTGCGATTACGTAAGTTAAATGCCATGATTTGGTCTCCACGGGGCCGTGCCCCGGTCTGCGCAGACGCTAAGCGATAGCACCTGCAAAAATTTGTGTATTAAAACGACACTGCTTCGCGTTCGATTGGACAAGTCATACAGTGGCCACCACCACGGCCACGGCCCAGTTCAGCAGAATTAATGGTGATGACTTCGATGCCGGCGTTGCGCAATAAATCATTGGTATAGACGTTACGGTCGTAGGCGATCACGACGCCTGGCTCTAACGCCACCACATTATTGCCGTCATCCCACTGTTCGCGTTCACGTTCATAACGATCGCCACCGGTGGTAACGACGTGCAGTTTTTCAAGACCCAGACAATCTGCCACCACGTCAAACAAATGAGCGGATTCTTCGCTTAGCTCTAGTTGATCTCCTTCGCCTGGGCGTAAAGAGAAGCAGCGGATATGGTCACAAACTTCGGTGTAGGCGGTGGCTTTGTCGATATCGCATAATGAAAACACGGTATCTAAATGCATGGCCGCACGGGACCGTGGCATTTGGCAGGCCACCACACGATTGGCCGCGCCGGCGGAAAACAGTGCCTTGGCGACCTGACCAACGGCTTGGCGAGTAGAACGCTCCCCCATACCAATTAACACGCAGCCATTGCCAATAGGCATGACATCGCCGCCTTCCAAGGTCGCCAGGCCATGATCTTCATCGGGATTTCCCCACCAGATATTAAAGTCTTTATTGGCAAAAAACGGATGGTATTGGTAAATAGCCGAGGTCAGTAAGGTTTCCTGCCGCCGTGCTGGCCAGAACATGGGGTTTAGGGTCACGCCGCCATAAATCCAGCAACTGGTATCACGGGTAAAGGTGCTGTTGGGAAGTGGTGCTAACAGATACGCTTCTTCGTTGGTGTAGCGGGCAAAAATATTGTCGTGCAGAAATGGGGTTTCGGCTGCCAGTACTCCACCAATTAAATGCTGTGCCAGTTGCGCCGCTGGCAGTTCGTTCAGCCAACCTCGAAATTCGTCTTTCAGAATTTCACCCACCATGTTGGCGGTCATTTTATGATCGAGAATATACCGCCGCCCCTCATCGGTGGAGACGACATCGGTGAGTAGCTCGTGCATCTCCAGTACATTAATATCGCGAGAGCGCATTTTTTCGACGAAGTCGGCATGGTCTTCGCGGGCACGTTTGACCCAAATAACATCGTCGTATAGCAGGTCTTCGCAGTTGGTGGGAGTTAAGCGCTCGTGGGCTAACCCCGGGCTGCAGACCATAACCGTTTTTAATTTACCAACTTCGGAGTTGGCGCCCAGCAGTGCATTCATAATATCGACCTAATTTTCTGCTAAATTACAGTGCCAATGCTCAGCACGGCCATAATAAACAGGGTAAGAATCAGCAATAATGGCCACATAAACTTGAGCCAGGTTTCATAGGGCACACGGCCAATGGCCAGGCCGCCCATCACCACGGCAAAGGTGGGATTAACCATATTGACCAAGCCGCTGGCGGACTGAAATGCAGTGACCACTAAATCACGGCTGACACCGGCAAAATCGCCTAGTGGTGCCATGATGGGCATACTGAGTACCGCCAAGCCAGACGACGATGGCACCAAAAATGACATTGCCACTTCAATCCAGTAGACCACGTTGATAAACACCACGGCGGGTAAACCACTGACTAACTCTTCTGACCAAGCCAGCGCTGTATCACTTAAATGGCCAGCGTCCATGATTACAACGATGCCTCGTGCTAAGCCAATGATCAGTGCGACTCCTAATAAATCTTTGGCGCCAGCAATAAAGTGATCGACTAAATCCTGCTCCTTCATGCGATTTACCAAACCGACGACAATGGCAGCGACAATAAATAATGCCGCCATGCGTGCCATCCACCAGCCAGCAATGGCGACGCCCCAAATCATGATGGCAAATACCAGTGCGAATAAGATTAGGGTGATGTCTTCTTTTACGCTCATTTCCTGGGCGTGACGATCACTGCTGGCGCGTAAAAAGTGCTGCAAATTGTCTTGGTGTTTTTCTTTCACCAAGGAGTGCGACATATCGGCATGCACATGTGAGGCGTAGCGCATCACATAAGCCACGCAGATCAGCCAGCCGCCCAATAAAATGACCAAACGCAATCCCAGCCCTTGGGTAAAGGCAATGCCTGCAGCATCGGAGGCAATCACAGTGGCGAAGGGGTTGATGGTGGAGCCGAGTGTGCCAATAGCGCAACCGAGCATAATGACCGCGACTGCGGTCACTGTGTCATAACCGGCGCGCAACATGATGGGAATTAAAATGGCATAAAAGGCCAGCGACTCTTCTGCCATTCCGTAGATGGTGCCACCAGCAGCAAATAACGCCATCAAGATTGGAATAAGCCATTGCTCGCGCCCTGAAAAGAGTTCCATGATGCGTTGAATGGCATGATCTATGGTGCCGGTGGCGTTAATTACGCCGAGAAAACCGCCCAACATTAATACAAACAGAGCCACATCGATGGCACCGGCTTCATAGCTGTCGCTGTTGTAAAAACCGTTGATCGGTGCCAGGGCAATGTCTTCCAAACCCTGAGGGTTGGACTCGACGCTTTGGAAACTGCCCGGCACGGGCACGTCTTTACCCAGCTCTTCATTGTGCACACGTTCGTATTGCCCGACGGGCACCACCCAGGTCAGCGCGGCCATCAGGGCGATCAGGGCAAATAAAATGGTAAAGGCACTGGGAAAGCGAATACGTGGCATAGATCCTCCAAAGTGAGTGCCGGCTCAGGGCACCCACAGTAGAAGATATGGGCTAGTTGCTGCGTTGATCCAGATCAGCGCTAAGGCGGTCTAATTAGGGCCAAATGCGCCGCCCGTTGAGCAACATGATGCACGTCATGCTCTGTTTCAAGCGGCGATTCTTTATTGGCTATTTTGTAAGGCAATTGAAGATGAAAATGGCGCCCAGCCTGCAGGCAGTGGCTGCCACAATGATGCCTTGGACACTGGCTCATTCGCTGGCACCTTAAGCGGTTGGCCAATACGACGATACTGACCCGGCGTCATACAAAAATGAGCTTTAAAGGCGCGGTGAAACTGAATATCAGATTCAAAGCCGCAGGCACTGGCGATGTCGCGCTGGCGATCCGGCGTATGGCGCAATAACCACGCCGCCCGGTTCAGACGGCGCTGACGCACATAGGCTGCCAGGGTTAGATCCAGTTCAGCGAAGGCTCGCTGCAGTTGCCAGCGGCTGCAGCCAGCAACTTCGGCTAGGCCAGTCAGCGTGAGGTTGCCGCTCAGGTGCGCATCGATATGTGCTAACACCCGAGAGACGCGCTGCTGCTGCTTGGCCGTTAAGCGGTGCGCCAACGCCATATGCGCTCCTTTTGCATATCGTATAAGCGCTGCACCGCTAAGGTGGCCACCCAGGCAGGAATAATTAGCAGCAAGGTACCGGTGACGCCTTGGGTTTGAAAGCCGACCAGTGACATGCCCCAGCACACCAGTACCCACTGAATTACGTATAACGAAGTAACGCGCTGGCTGCAGTAACGCCAAGCGGCCATTAAGCGGGGTGGATAGCTCCAGCGCAGGCTGCATTGAATCAGCCACAGCGCCAGCAAGGTGATGCCCAGCAAATACAGGCTACCGCCAGGACCATGGTGGAAGAAATTGCCCATATGAAAATCGGCGTTATCGGCGTACAGACCATAGCCAATGCCCATACCGCTCACGGCAAGCCAAGGTAACCAGCGCACACATTGCTGTGGTTTATCACGCCACCAACTGCCTAAGGCAGCGCCAAAGAAAATAAAGCAGGCCCACGGCAGCATCGGGAAATAGACTTGGTAGTCCTGGCCTGCGATCAGCTTTAAAACATAGATGTCGGCACCGATGAGCTGGCGTAGCCAAGGCGTTATCAGCGCGACCACGAGCGCCAATGCCAGCCACCCTAAGGCGTGGTTAATCACTCGGCTTATCAATGCATATAACGCCAGAGTCAGGCCGGCCAGCTGTAAGATATCGCCGGTTGATAATAAATACAGTTGCTGTTCCAGGCTTAATGGCGCCTGCCAGCCATAAGCGGCAATAAATTCTGATGGCAGCCAGCCCAGCTGTAGTGGTAGTAAAAACTTAAGCGCATTCATCACATAACCTAAAGCCAATAGCTGCACTGCACGTATAAGGTGAGCCGTGGTGGTTTTGGCTTTGGCCAGCTGCAGGGACATGCCCATAAACAGCAAAAATGCAGCGGTACCCTTACCCAATAAATGCAGCAGCTGCCCCAACCAGGTATGGGCTTGGGTGTCGATGCTGGCGTACATCCACATCACGTGGACGCAGACCATCACCATAACGGCCAGACCTCGGCCTATATCCACCGCTTGAATGCGATCGTTCATACTCTCTCCTTGGTGTTTGTTGTTATTGCACGGCGGGCTGCCGCTTGTTGTTTAGGACAGCCCTCACAGGGCGTTGTCGCTGGGTTTAAATAAGCAAAGCAGCAACTGCCACGCTGTATCTGCCAGTGCTGTAGCTGGGCTTGATAGATAAGATCGCGCTGTCCTGCCACAGGCTGCTGAGCCAATACAGCTTGTTGCCAGAGCAGGCCTTGTTGATACCAAGGGTCGCGTTGGCGTTGCGACTGCCAGCCGGCCTGCAGAGCCAGCCACAATAAATCGGCCAATAATCCCCATAAATGTTTGGGCTTGCAGTGAAGCTCCGGCGGTAGCAGTGCCATAGCCTGTTGTGCGTAGCTGTGTAGCCTGCGGGCTTGTTGCTGCAAACGCTCACTCAAGGGTTGCTGACTAGGCTCTAGTGGCAGCTGTTGAAAGCCATAAACGCTGCCGTGCTGGCAGCGTTGGCGAATATTATCGAGTGGCAATACAGCGTGTCCGTCGTTTACCGCCGCCACGGATAAATACACTGGCTGCCACAGCAACAGTGTCCAGCAGCGATAGCGCAGGTACAACGGCGCACTATCCTCATGGCAGCTATGCACTTGCTCGATCATGGCCGCCACGCTGTCAGGTTGCTGCAGCGAGACCCATAACGGGGCGCTGGATACCCGTGTTAGCGCAGCGTGCCAGTGCTGCAACCAGCTCTCAGCCATGCACAGGTTGCTCGGCATAGGCCGCCAGTGGGTTGTCCAGTTCGCCAGCAAATACCAGGCTACCGGCCGGATCAGTCAAATCTACCATTTGCTGATGATTACGCAGCTGCAAACGATTGAGGCAAGAATGGGCAAAGCGTGGACAAAATAAATCGTATTGGGCAAAGCGCTCGGCTAATTGTGGCTGCGATGCCTGATAATCCTTAGCCACGCTAGCGACGGTGGACCAAAACTGCTGCTCATCCATCAGCCCGGCTTGCCACAGTTGTTGACTGAGATAGCGGAAAACGCCGTCAAAAACGTCGGTGAAAATAGACAATAGTTCTTTGTCTTCAGGCATGGCAACACGTATACGCTCCACCTCAGTGGGTAGTGGTTGATCACTATTGAGCAGGCATACCTCCTCACCAATGTCCTTCATTAATGCTCGTACCGGTACGCCATTTTCCATAATTAAAATGAGGTTTTCACCGTGGGGCATAAACACCAGCTTATGGGCGTAAAAACAGTGCAATAGAGGGATAAAATAGGCGCGTAAATAGGCTGTTAACCAGCTGCTGGGTGTTTTTCCTGAACGTAAAATCCACTCGGCTGCCAACGACTGGCCGTTACCATCCTGATGCAGCAACGCCGCCATGGTGGTTAATTGCTGTCCAGGTTGCAGCAGTGCTAGCGGACTTTCGCGCCATAATCCGGCTAGCGTTTTACGAAACGGATGGTCGACCAACTCACTGGTATTAAAAAATGGTTGTTGATAGCCCACGGCACAGGTTTCACGCAGCAGAGTAAAACCGCATTCTGTGAGTTGTGGATCTGCGCTTAGAGTTTGGTAAAGCCAATGATTAATGGCCGGTGTGACCTTCATATACTGGGCAGACAAGCCGCGCACAAAGCCCATATTAATTACCGACAGGGCGGTTTTAACGTAACTGCGCTGGGGTTGGGAACGATTAAAAAAAGTGCGAATAGATTGCTGTGGCTGATAATAGTCATCGCCATAGCCCAGCATTACTAAGCGCTTAGCGGCCAGCTCAGCAGCATAAATTGACGCTAACTTGTGCTGCCACTGCCAGGGGTGTGCCGGAATCAATACATAATCGTCAAACGACAGCCCTTCATTTTCGAGCTTCTGTTGGAAGCGTGCCAGTGTAGTGGCATCAAACTCTTGCTGTAAAAAGCTGGGGTAATCCATGTCGGGCATATACGCCAAGCTGACGGCATCGCGATGGGCGGCCAGCCATACCAAGCGTTGTACACAGCCACTTTCTGGTGCGCGAGTGCGCAAGTCGGTTTGATCAAAACCGAGGCGGCCATTATTGGCAATAAACGCGGGGTGACCTTCGCTCATGGCCGCTTCTAAGGTTTGAAAATCGGCAGTGGCCAATTGTTTGGCACTGAGGTCGGGGCGTGATAATTTAAACGCACGGCCGTATACGGTATTGGCCAGCTCTTCTAAATAGCCATTGAGTTGCGCTTTTGATAACCCCAGTGCTGGCTGAAATTCGACTATCCATTGCACGGCATCCAATGCCTGCGGTTCATTATTAACCCAGCGCTGAATAGAACTCGGGTCGATGCACCAATGTTCTAGGGCCATGACTTGTGCGGCAAAGCGGTAATGGCTGTTGCCACTGGTGATTTGATAGGCACCGTCGACCCATTGTGGTGTGATCAGGCGTTCATGACAGGCTTCACTAATGCATTTTGCGACTTGCTCAGCATTGGCCTGACGCCAATGTTTCTCTAAAGGATCACAAGCCTTCTCTGGCTGTTGGCGCAATAGCTGAGCACGCTCTGTTTGATCGCCATCTTGCTGTTGTAGCTGTACGGCCTGCAAAAAATCGGTCTGATTACACAGGCCAATAAAGGCGTGTTTGTGACCCAAATCGACCGGACCATGATGGCGAAAACCAAACGCACAATTTAACCTGTGAATGGCGTGATTATTCGCATCGGGTTCAACCACAACACGCTGATAGCCAGCGGCAAATAACGCCGCCATCAGGGTATGAAAAACTTCGCGACTAAAACCATGCAGTGGTTGTTCACAGGGTGCTAACAACAGGTGCATGCCAATATCACCGTCAGCACTGGAGTAATGATCGGCCAGTTCGGCGCGAGGATCATACAACTCAATAATAAATGCCGGTTGGCCATAATGCAGACCTAACAGTAACTGATGGCCTTGTTGTAATAATCCTTGGTATTCGGCGCGCAAATCGTCAATAGCCATACCCTGATAGCCCCAATAATGCGCATAGGGCTGGGTTACCCAGTGATGAAAGACCGGTAAATCGGTATCCATAACAAAAGGTTTTATGCTTAGCGGACCAATGCATGAGTGACGTTCAAACTGCATGACAAACCTCGTTAGATAGAATGGGATGGCTGCGGCGAGAGAGCACTGCGTTTGCGCCAGCCATATAAATAGACAGCACACAGCAACAACCCGCAGGCAGAAAACAGGAAGGTGGTGGCGGCGCCGTAGGCGTCGACCCAATGACCGACGCTCATGGACGCGGCGATGACGCCGACATTTTGCAGCAAGTGCAATTTGCTGAAGTCTTGGCCATAAAACTCCGGCTCACTGTGGGCAAATAACCACAATTCCAGTCGCACTGTGATTTGAAATAAAGCCCAGGCGTAGATCAGTCGACCGATCACCATCAGCTCGGTATTGGCGCTGGCTTGTAACCATAAGCCTGCGGCGCCATAAAGCATGGCCAACAGTAATACGCGTGAGTGATCATCATTGGGTGGACGTCTATGGTTAACCCATAGCCCTAATAGCGCGACCCAGCCGGGCAATGCGAAAATCCAACCACTAACACTGACAGACGCTAGCCAGCTATCGCCGTGTAACGCTTGCCAATAGGGGGTGAAAAACGGCCGGATAAAAAAGGCGGCGCAATAAAACAGCATGGCCAATAAACCTAGGCGGACGATATGTGGAGTCCAGCCTCGTTTTCTCTCGCTACTGGGCTTAATATCGGTACGCCAGCCCTGACGGGTTTGCCACATTAAATAGCCACAGACCAACACTTGCAGAGCATCACTGGCTGCCATCCATAAATACAGACTGCGTGGTGAAAAATACTCTAACAGTGCGCCGCCAACTACGGCACCAAGAATGCCGCCTAGCTGCATTAATACGGCAAACAAGCCAATTAAGCTGAGCTGTTGATTGCCTTGCTCTAGACGTAGAACGTAGGGGTAAATTAATAAATAGGAGGCTTTAAGGCACAGCATTAGCTGCGACAGTAGCCAAAACTGCCACAATGAAGTGGAAAAATAACAGGCCACCCCTAGCGCACCGGCTAAGGTTTGAGTCACCACCCACAGTGGCAGCTCATGTATGTGGCGAGCCAAACGCGCCCACAACGGGAATGACAACATCACTGTTAGGCAGCAGGCGGCCAGGTAGTAGCCAACATGGGCTTGCTCATGGACATCAAATGCCTGGGAAAAAAACTGCGGATAAAACGGCAAAATCATGGTATCGGCAGTCACCGATACCAGTGTTAATAAAATTAATGCCGAGCGTAGGCTCACACCGTGCACTCCGTTGCTTGGGAGGTTATCTGCCACTCCGTGGGAATGGTAAAGTCTTGGAAAGCGATTTTTTTCTCAATTGGGTAATGCTCGACCCCGGTAATGGCTCGTACCAGCCAGCTGTTGCGGTAACAGGCCATGCCCAAATCAGGAGTAACAAAACCGTGGCTAGCCAGCTCCAGATTTTGTACAAACAGCTCGCCACCATTGCTATCTATGCTGTAGTTACGCTGGACGTCGGGCCGCCCTTGCTGATCCCAGCGAATGCGGTGGTGAACGGGTTGTAAAAACTGCGGCCATTGTCGCTCATAACCGGTGGCTAAAATCAGCTGCTCGGTATCGACTTCAAAGGCCTGGTTTAGCTCCGTGTGTTGGCAGCGGATACGCAGCTTCTGTTCGCTTTCAAATACTTGATCTAATCGTGCATGGGTCAGCAGCTTGGTGGCGACGGGCTGTTCCAGTTTAAGCTGGTATAAAAGATCAAAAATATCGTTAATTAAGTCCTGGTTAATGCCTTTATACAGATTTTTTTGCTTTTGAATCAGTTCATCGCGCTGTGTCGGCGGCAGCGCATGAAAATAGTCGACGTACTCTGGCGAGGTCATTTCCAGCGTTAGCTTGCTGTACTCCAGCGGGAAAAAGCGTGCCGACCGGGTCAGCCAGTGCAGCTCGTAGCCGTATTGATGAATGTCTTGCAATAGATCGTAATAGATTTCAGCAGCACTTTGGCCACCACCAACCAAGGTGATACGCTTGGCCTTTTGGATCGACTCCTTGCGGGTTAAGTAGTCACTGGCGTGACTGCAGCGCTGTGAGGGTTGGCTATTGGCTGGCCAATAAGGCGCAGGGCCGGTTCCGATAATGAGTTTTTTAGTCTTCAGTTGTTGCGTATCTACCACCTTGTCGTTCTGTAACTGATCTACGCTGACCAGATAGCATTGTTCGCCTTCGAGATACTCAACCCGCGTGACGCGCCTATTAAAGGCAACGTTATCTAAGTGTGATATTGCCCAGCGGCAGTACTGATTATATTCACGTCGTAGTAGGAAAAAGTCCTCACGAATATAAAAGGAGTAGAGTTTTCCTTGCTGTTTGGCGTAATTTAAAAAACTCAGCGGATGCGTTGGATCGGCTAGGGTCACTAGATCTGACATAAAGGGTGTTTGTAGGTGAACACCATCTAGCATTAATCCTGGGTGCCAGTTAAATTCGCTGCGTTGATCGAGAAAAATGCCATTAACCTTGTCGAGTGGCTGCAGCAAGCAAGCTAGGCTCAGGTTGAATGGGCCTAAGCCGATACCAATATAATCGTAAACCGTGTTCATGCGCAGGCCTCCTCTGCCAGCAAGTTTTGCAAATAGTGTTGGCCAGTACGTTGCACCGCTTGAACCGCAGCCTTTATTTGTTCCAGTTCGGTATTGGCATTGAGTAAAGTGAACTTTAAATAGCCATGGCCTTTAACCTTGGTGGCCGCAAGTGCAAATAGCCCTTGGTCAAATAACTGGCGACGGATATAACGATTGCAGTCGTCTAGTTGCTTGGCATTAGCCTTTTGATCAATAAAACGAAACACTAGGGTACTGAGCTCGGGTTGGTGTAACAGCTCAATATCAGCGCAGTGTTGTTGAATCCACTGATGGGCATTGGTTGTTAAGCTAATGGCTTGGTCAAATAATTCGCCAATAGCGGCCGGACCCATTAAACGTAAACTTAACCACAGCTTTAAAGCATCAAAGCGGCGGGTGGTTTGCAAGCTTTTATCGACCAAATTAGGAATACCGGCAGCGGCATCGATACGTGGGTTGAGGTAATCGGCGTGATAGCCTGCATATTTTAACCAGTGGCGATCGCGCAATAAAAAGGCGCTGCAGCTCACTGGTTGAAAAAATGATTTGTGAAAATCAACCGTTACTGAGTCGGCCAAGTGTAAGCCAGCCAGACGTTGACGATATTGCTGAGATAACAACAAACCACCACCGTAGGCAGCATCGGCATGCAACCACACGCCCCAGTCGCGGCAAATGGGCGCCAGCTCGGGTAACGGATCAAAACTGCCAAAGTCTGTGGTTCCCTGAGTCGCCACCACCGCCATTGGAATAAGCCCTTGCTGATGGCATTGCTGCATGGCATCTGATAGAGCTTGTGCACTCATGCGGAATTGATCGTCGCAGGCTACGGGAATCACGGCGTTATGGCCTAGGCCAAGCAACGCCGCGGATTTTTTCACGCTGAAGTGACTGACTTCGGAGGCAAAGATACGCAGTCGATCAAAGCCGGCTGGCAAACCTTGGGTTTTGACACAATGATCGAGCGTTTGCTCGCAAAAATGATCGCGTGCCAACAACAAGGCCATTAAGTTCGATTGGGTACCGCCACTGGTGAAAATTCCGTCGGCTTGCTCACGCCAACCAATACGCTGGCAAAACCAGTCGACTAAGGATTGCTCAATCAGTGTGGCTCCTGCACTTTGATCCCAGGTATCAACCGACGTATTAATAGCACTGCTGATCACTTCGGCGACTAAAGCCGGGTAAACAATAGGGCAATTTAAATGGGCCATATAGGCTGGATGATGAAAATACACCGCATCCTTTAAATAAAGGCTGTGCAGCTCATCTAAGGCTTGTGGCAAACCGGCCAGTGGTTGATTGAGATCCAGTTGTTGCAACTGCTGTTGCAGCGTCGTTGGCGAGACACCCGAACAGGGTGCTTTTTGCTGGGTCAGTTGCTGGCAAACACGCTGCACGGCTTCGCTGACACTGCTTTGGTAAGCCTCAAGCGTGGTATCGGAAAACAAGTATTGGCGAGGGTCTGTGTCTGCGTTGGGTAGTGCAGAAATAGGCAGGGCAGAGCTCAGCATGGCGGGTTTCTCACTCAGTGGTCAGAAGATAGTGGCAGGGATTTTAGTGAGAGTGATTCGCATTTCAATTAACAATTTGGTGCAAGATGAGCTTTGTTAAACGTCTGCAAATGGACTGCGGTAGGGCATTTGGGGGCTTTTGGAATCAGGGCGTTGAATGCAATCTGCTGCGGTAATGGCTATCTAGTTCGTCCACTAGGGTGTTGCCAGTCTCAGGGTTGACCTGTAAAACCTGCTCCAGTGCTTGCTCGAACTGAACAATGATCTGTGGGTCGGTTTGTGGCTGAAAAGCCAGGTATAACGGCACATCGACGGCCAAGCGATAGCCCGCAAAAAACTCATCCAGATTGGCTCCGGCCTGCACTAACGCATGTTCGGTTGCGTGGTTGCTGTAGGCCATCAAATCGATACGTTCGGCAATTAACATCTGTGCCGCCTGGGCCGGAGTATTAACGATCTCTCGCTGTGCCTGGCTCAGTACCGGATGTTGCTCTATCGCCTGCTGACCATAATCCTGGCGTATAACGCCTATGGTAAAGGCGGCTAGATCCTCGGCTGTAATGGGATTAGTCAGTTTGCCAAATAGACTGCGGCGGCCAATTAAATAATAGTTGTCCTGCTTATAGACTGGCCCCAGCCAAATAAAATGAGGCTCACGCTGCGGGGTTCGGATGATGGAAAACAGCATGGTATTCGGCGTATAGCGGGTTTCGTGATAACCACGCGCCCAAGGCACAAAACGAATCTGTTCAATCAAATCTGGGCGTTGCAGCTGGCGCAGCGCATGTACCACCACCTCGTAGACGACACCGGCAGGCTGACCCTGCTCATTCAGGTAATTCATCGGTGGGTAATGTTCGGTGTAAATAGTCAGCGACCAGGGCTGCCCAGCCATGGCAGTGCTGATGGTGAAAAGCAGGATCCAGGCTGTGGCTCGCATGCATTCGCCTTTTATGACCAAACACTAGAGTTGTACGCGCTCCTTCAGATTTCGATCACTATAACGCGCTCCTGTTAGCGTAGCTGGTGCGGCTATTTACTGTGTTTTATGTCGTTTTTGACATTGCGAGCCGTCGCTTGTGTCGCTAGAAAGGCTGCTTTCACAAAAAAATATCTTCACGCGAAGATATTTTGCAGTTATCTTTATATGAAGATAATGGTGCATTCATAGGCATCGTTAATTCATGATTCAGGGAGAGCAAAAATGCCTTACCTACAGCGCGGTGAGCGGCAGATCTTTTTTTACGACATCGGAGCAGGGCAGCCAGTGCTGCTCCTGCATGGCATCACCAACTCAGGGCGTGCTTTTGCTGCCCAGTTGCAAGCGTTGGTCGGCGCCGGTTACCGAGTGATTATCCCGGACCATGCTGGCCATGGCGCTTCGTCAACATTACAGCAGTCGATCACGGTGGAGCAGTTGGCTCAGGATGCATTGGCCTTGTTGGATCATCTGCAGTTATCTCAGGTGCGAGTGGTGGGGGTGTCGTTAGGTGGCATGGTGTTGCAAGGGATGCTCAAGATGGCGCCAGAGCAAGTTAAGCAGGCCGTCATTGCCAATAGTTTTTCCGAGTTTGATGGTCCGGTGGCTCGTTCCATGGCCCGTAACTGGATCGCTGAACTACAACAGCCCGGTGGGCCTGTTAAACGGCTTCAGTTTATGTGGCCACAGTTGCTGTCTGCGCGCTTTCGTCAATCGTCTCAAGGGCTGATAACCCACCAGGCGTGGATGGCTCAAGCCGCGCAACATTGTGGTGACTCTCTTGCTTATGTGGCCGAGGGTTTAGTCGGATTTAACGCGACGGCCGATCTGGCCAATATTGCTTGCCCGGTATTGTTCATGGCTGGGGAAAACGATCAGATGTCAGCTCCCATTGTCAGCCAGACCATGGCGAAATCAACACCTCAGGGGCAGTGTGTAGTCATTGCTGATTCTGCCCATTTAAGCAATGTCGATGCGCCAGAAGCATTTAATCAGCATATGCTGGCATTTTTTAGTGCCGCCGATTGATCTCCGTGTGAGCGGTTTGGGGCTCGCCTTCTCGCTATGACTCGGCCCCTGCTTTGTGTCTTGCCTGTCCGTTCCATTGTTGTGCTGCAAGCAATGAGAACTGTCGCTTTTTTTACTGACGGTCACACAGTGTCCGCTTTGTCGTTTGTTTATTTAATAGCCAACGCCTGCTTTGCCGTTGGCTTGGGTGTCTGCGTGGTGGCGCCGCTGTGATGGATAGAACGGCCACTGGCACGCAGTTTATTTGAATTCTATGCCACCTCTGAGGACTTTCTAGGCTCCTGACTGGCCATGATCAGGCCCCGTGATAGCTGGCCGATGAACGCCATGGCGCTTTTTTTTGCTGATTGTGTCGCTAAACGGACTTTTGAAAACTCATACTTTCGTCGAGGATGGTGCGGTAACGTAGAATGAGCGAATAACAGATGGAGTCATACCCCACTTTTCAATTGATCGAGCGACCAGAGCAGCTAGAACGAGTGTTTTCATCACTGGTGTATCTGCTGGAGTTAAGCTCGTCGGATGAAGCGATCCTCGGTTTGGCCGAGCCGCTTAGTGATGCCCAGGCAGATGGCTGGCGTCGCGATTTGTGTGCCCAATTGGACGAAGGGGTGTTGAAAATCCTAGTGGCAGTGGATGCCCTGGGTGACGTGTGCTTGTGTTGCATGCTGAAAGGCAGTCGGCAGGATACTACGCGTCATATTTACGATCTGCAGAAGGGTTTTATTCGCCCTGATTTACGCGGTAGTGGGTTGTTGCCACAGGCCATGTTGCAGATTGCCAAGGTTGCCGAAGCGAACAAGGTCGATGTTTTGACTTTGGATGTTCGCGGCGGCTCGCCTGCCCATCACCTGTGGAAAGCAATTGGTTTCAAAACCTACGGCATCCTCAATGACTACTCTCGTTATGCTGGCAAAAGTTACGCTGGCTATTACATGAGCATTACCACCGAAGCACTGATGCAACAGTTTGGCATGGTCGAACAGTTTGCCGAATCGGTTGGCTAGCTCATGGAGATTACAATGTTAGAAAAAAATGAATTTAAACAGGCAATGCGGGCCACCTTAGATAAGCATCTAACTCTGGCGAATCCGTTGTTTAAACATCTGCTTAATGAAGATGCGCCCAATACCGAGTTGCTGAAGTTCACCACCTTGCAGGGATATCAGTTAACCAAGCACTTTCTGACCTATATCGAACACATCTTTTTTTATTGCCCTTTGCAAAAGCATAAAACCATTTTGCTGCACAACCTGTATGAAGAAGAAACCGGCGCTTTGTCAGGCACTAAGAACCATGTGGTATTGATGCAGGACTTTATTAAGGCACTGGGTATTTCTGAACAGGAACGTGAAGCCGCTGAGCCATTGCCGGCAACGCAAGAACTGATTGACTATCGCTTGCAGGCGGTGAAAGACCCTGAACGGCGTCATGTCGGAGCGGCAGCGGTGCTGGTTGCCAGTGAAGGCCAGAACCTTGAGACAGTGGGCGAAGAGGCGCGTCACAATATTCTTAGCAAAGTCTACGACCTTAAGGATAAGGATCTGTTGTTCTTTTCGGTGCATCAAAAAGAAGACGTTGGTCATGTTAAGCAAGGCCTGGCGTATCTGGCTGATTTGTGCACTACGGCGGAAATGCAGCAGCAGGCGATCGATGCCATCGATCATACGTGTCAGCTGTTCTACAACATGTACCAAGGGATATACCACCACTTTGGTCTGCATGCACTGGATGCAACAGCGGAGCCTGCCTAAATGCAATTGACGCGTACTCAACTCGGTCTGGTGATTGCCGTCGGCATTCTGGTCACTTTTTTGGCATCGGCCATTAAAGGCAGCTATCAGGTCTATTTTGTCGATTTGGTGGAGCAATTTGATATTGGCCGTGGCCATTTCGCCCTAACCGGCGCAGTGTTTGGTTTGTCCATTGGATTGGTGTCACCTCTGGTGGGTTGGGTATGTGATCGCTTTGGTGCTATCCATACCATTTTATCTGGTGCCGTTTGCACCGCCTTGGTATTTGCCGGTTTAGCCTATGTGCAGTGGTTCCCGTTGTTTTTACTGCTATATGGCTTATTAGCGGCTTATGCTCTGGCAGCGATGACTTTTGTGCCTCTTGGGTTATTGGTCGATCGGGTCTTCACCCACGAAAATAAAGGCATGGCTTTTGCCGCCATCACCAATGGAACAGCGATAGGCTTTATGTTGCTGTCACCTCTTTGGGTGTGGCTCAACGAATTTATGTCTTGGGCTCAAGTGTGCTTATTAATTGCCGCTGTATTTGCTGTATTGGTGGTACCGGCCGTGTTGACCTTGCAGCGTATGCTGCCAGCAATAAAAGCAGCGCCTGCGGCGGAATTTGCAGTTAATGACAGGATGCGTGATGAGCTGTTAAAGCCGGCATTTTTATTGTTGGCAATATCGTTTGCCGGCTGCGGAGCATCCATGGCGTACATCGATGTACATTTGGTGCCTATGATGCAGCAGGTGCTAGAAACGAATACGCTGAAAACTGAGATCATGGCGTCGACTTTGAGCGTATTGGGAGCAGCGGAATTAATTGGTGCCTTTGTGGTGGGCTGGCTGCTGCGCTACTTCAAACCTGGACTGTTTTTGGCAGCTCTATATGGCATTCGAGCGTTAGCTATGTTCATGATTGTACAAACCGAATCGGCTTGGATGTTTTGGGGCTTTGCTGTGCTATTTGGTCTGACCTACATGGGCACTGTGATTATTACCTCAATGCTTTGTCTGGATCTGTATGGCGATAAGATTAAAGGCAAGCTGTTTGGTCTGTTGTTCACTATTCATCAAATTGCGGTGTTTATTACGGTATGGTCAGGTGGTGTTGCCTTCGACTTGAGTGGTGATTATCAGGGCGTGACAGTAGCTGTCGCACTGTTTTGCGGCTTTTCTGCGGTCACTGGGTTATTGCTGCATGGCTGGCAAAAACGCTCTCATCTAGCAGCGCAGCAGCAACCTATCTGAGGAACTTCCTGATGCCTTACGCAATCTGGCGTGAGGCTGCCCCTAGCACGAAAAACCAATGACAGGCTCATCTGTAGCAGCTGATCTTGGCCTGATCATTGAATAATCCTATGTACTTATTATTAATCCATATGCCATGGATGATGGGTTAGTGTGCTTATAATTTTTGAACTCAGGAGAATTTCTTATGGATAATACGACTAGGGCAATACACTCCGCGCCCGTCTATTTAGATGACAGCCATGCCGAAAGCATTGCCTTAACCTCTGCTTACGATTTTCATTCCGCTGCCGACGCCCAGGCAAGGTTTAGTGGTGAAAAGCCCGGCAATGTCTATAGCCGTTTTACTAATCCTTCGGTGGAGATGTTTGAAAACAAACTGGCGGCGCTGGAAGGTGGCGAAGCAGCCATTGGCGTTGCGTCGGGTATGGCTGCTTATATGGCCGTCGCTATGACCTTTTTAAAACAAGGCGATCATGTGCTGCTGGCCAGCGGTATTTTTGGCACCACCACGCACTTGTTTCGCCAGTACTTTGGTCAGTTTGGTATCAGCGCGACGTCGGTGCAGGTTGATGATTACCATGGCTGGCAACAAGAAATGCGCCCTAACACTAAGTTGATGGTGGTGGAGTCACCGACCAATCCTATGATGGGTGTTGCCGATTTGGTGCACTTATCGACCTTGGCGAAGCAGAATAATGTCGTATTGCTGGTAGATAACACCTTACTGACACCGGTATTTCAGCAGCCGTTGCTATGGGGTGCCGATTTGGTGCTGCACAGTGCGGGCAAGTTTCTCGACGGTCAGGGCCGTTGTGTGGGTGGCGCTATTGTCGGTCGAATGGACTTGATCAAACCCTTGCGCGCCTATTTACGGGCATCTGGTATCTGCATGAGCCCCTTCAATGCCTGGGTATTTAGCAAAGGTATTGAAACCTTACAGGCGCGAATGAACCTGCACGAGCACAATGCCCGCCATGTATATGCTTGGCTGCGTCAGCAAGCGGATGTAGAACAAGTGTATTCAACCTTGGCGGCTGATCATCCCAATCGCGATGTTATTCAACGCCAGCAGACCGGCCATTCACCGATAATCACCATTAAGTTACATGGCGATAAGGCCCATGCTTGGCGCTTTATAGATGCCCTTAAACTGGTATCTCGCTGTACCAATATCGGCGATGCCAAAACCATGATTACCCACCCAGCGACCACGACTCATGGGCGCTATACCGTGGAAGAAAAGCAACGCCATGGCATTACTGATAATTTAGTTCGTTTATGCGTAGGGCTGGAAAGTCCAACCGATATCATTGAGGATCTGCAGCAGGCGATGATGGTCGCCAATGAGCCATTAGAAAGCACCACATTGGTGTGTTAATAACGATAAGGAAAAGACCATGCGGTTGTTCAAGAGCTGTGCCCTGTTACTCCTGGCGATGGTGACATCAGATGCCCTGGCCCAAGATCGTCATGCCGATACCAAGGTGAATTTTGTTGCTTTCACGAGTGAACTCGGCGAGCAGGAATCTATAACGGTTGCTGCTCAATTGTCTGTGCCTAAATCTGAACAGCCAGTGCCAGCCGTCATTGTGGTGCACGGTTCTGGTGGTGTGGATGAGCGTGGCAGCTTTTATAGCCAGGCATTAACTAACGCTGGGTTTGCCACGCTAGAGCTGGATATGTGGGCCGCGCGAGGCCTGCAAGGTGGATTGTCTCGCCCTAATCATGTGCGTGAAACTTTGCCCGATATCTATGCGGCGCTGGCATTTTTGCAACGGGATGAACGTATCGATGGCGACAATATTGGTCTAATCGGCTTTTCCTGGGGTGGGGTGGTGGCTATGTTAATGGCCACGGAACAAACATCACAGGCTCAGCCGCTCAAGGCCATGGTGGCCAATTACCCGGTTTGCTGGGCTTACAATAAGGTACCTGGCTACGATTTCACCGAGATTAGCGACGATAAAGCACTGTTAATTATTGCTGGCGAACAAGACCTATATGATGCACCTAACGATTGTCAGGACTTAATTAACAGCCTGCCAGCATCTGATCAGCAGCAAGTTGAACTGCTGTCGTTACCCTTTGCAACCCACGGGTTTGAGCTACCTAGGGTGTCCAGCGAATTCTTCGACCCCTACGCGTTTCGTGGTGCCGGTGGTTATGTGCCGATCCGCTACAGCCCTTTATCTGCCTGGCATGCTGCAATTAAAGCAACCGACTTCTTTATTCAACGGTTGAACTAGGGTCTGTTAACACTATTTAGCTGTTTGCTGCTGTAAGTCCGTTTTTTGAGGCATGAGGAGCGTGGTTTAACGGGTTCAATAAGCAACGAATAACGCGACTCAGGGAAAAACGGACTGCAGCCCTTCGGGGTATGGCTGAAAACCCCTCAATCTGTGTTGCTCATCCTTCATTTAACTCGTTAAACATCCCTCTGTGCGCCTTGATTGAGGAGTTTTCAGCTCATAACAGCGTGATCGAAATAGTGTTAACAGGCCCTAGGCCCCGAGCCCTGGCGACATTCGCCAGGCAAACCTCCCAGGTATTTTTTCCAGGCTGCGCGAAAGGTCGAAGCTTGGGAAAACCCACTCAGATACGCTGCTTGCTCGACGGTTTGGCAATCGTCGAGCAAATTTTTGGCTTCTTCCAGACGGATACGAGTGATGTACTCCTTCATGGTGACGCCGGTGTAATCCTTAAACAAGCGCTGTAAATGGCGTTGCGATACACGAAAATGATCGCTGACCTCGGCGGTGCTGAGACGCTGACGGTAGTGTTGAGCAATGTGATCTTGCACCGCATGAATCAGCGGACTGACGTGATTGCGATAGCGGACATGCAGCGACAATTGTGGATCGTTGGCCATTCGACGGCGGTGTACGACTAATTCACGAGCCACTTCGGTGGCGCAATGACCGCTGCTCAATTGCTCAATCAGTGACAAACATAAATCAATGCCTGCGGTGACGCCTGCGCTGGTAAACAGGTTGCGATCTTGCAGATAAATGCGATCGGCGATGACCTGTGCTTTAGGATATTGGCACGACAGCTCTGCAGTTAAGCTGTGGTGGGTGGTGCACTGTCTGTGATCGAGCAAACCTGCCTTACCCAACAAAAAAGTCCCGGTACAGATGCCAAGAATCAGAGTGTCCTGACGTGGTGCAGTACGCAGCCATTGTGCACTTTTCTCTGAGCTCTCGTCGGTATAAACACTAGGCTGATATTTTGACGCGCATACCACTACAATGGCGTCGGCGGGTAGCTGAGCCGGTGGCCGTTGCAGGTTGCTCAAGGTTAAGCCCTGATGACAGCTGGCATCGGTATCAAAACTGATGTAATGCAGGTCAAACTGACCGGTTCGTTCACTGGCTTCATGAAAGGCTTGGCACGGGCCAGCCATATCCAGCAGGTGGGTTTGCTGATTGATCAGGAAATACACCGGAAAAGCGTTCGCTCTAGACACCTAGGGTCCTTAATGGGTGACTTCAGCACGCTATGTACCATAAAAGTGGTCCCAGGGTCGATTCAGACCTGTGTCTATGACCGCACGACAGTGTAACGCGTTGCACTGGTAGGATCGGATTAACGCTTGGTTCACCTGCGGTTAAGGCCGATCCGATAACATAACAATAGTCTTATGGTCTTCATCATCAGAGAGATGTAAATTTTTCTGACGCTGCTAACGTCATAAAGACTCTGTTCTTACCTTACTTGTGTTGTATTTGGCGGATCTTGGTTGATGCCAAATGTGTGAGCAGCACAAGCCTCCGTGGAGATGCAAACGGATGACATCCAAAATCACAACCTTTCTTTTGAGTGGCCTGCTGGTTGGCGCATTCCCAGTGGCTGCTCAGGCTAATGACAATAAACTTGACTCTAAGCTGGCACGCGAGTCTGCCCACTATCAGGCAGAAAAAACTATTCGTGGTGCAGATCGCACTCCACGGCAGATCAGCAAAGAGCGAGCGATATCAGTATTGATTCAGCTCACTGCAGGAGCTGATGTTACTGCGGCTATCCAACAATTGTCGTCTGCGGGGGTGCAGGTTCGCTCTCAGACGGGACGGTTTTTATCCGCACGTATATTGCGCTCGAAGATAAAAGCAGCCGCTTCTTTACCCGTTGTGGAACGATTGGAAGCATCGCGGCCCCTGCCTAGCCGTTTGAACCACAGCGTGGCGGCAACAGGGACAAATACACTGCGTACTGGTACGGCACCACAATGGCAAGGCTTGACTGGTAAAGGCGTGATTGTTGGTGTAGTGGATGACGGTTTCGACTTTCGCCATCCGTCCTTGCGTCATACTGACGGTACCACTCGTATTCTGGCGTTATGGAATCAACGCGACGATGCTGTGGGCAGCGCTCCGTCAGGGTTTAGCTACGGTGGCGTCTGTACCGCAGCGATGATTAATAGCGCTATTGCTCAAGCAGAAGCTGGCGAAGCGGTGACGGCTTGTAATCAACCAAGTGATGGTGGCCATGGTACCCATGTCGTCAGCATTGCTGCCGGCAATGGCGCAGACAGCGAAGGATATGCTTATCAGCATGTAGGTATGGCACCGGAAGCCGATCTGGTATTGGTGAATGCCTTAGGCGATGGTATTGATGTTGCTGCAGGCACCGACACTGTCATCGACGGTATTGCTTTTATCCGTGATCAGGCCAAAGCACATAATAAGAAAGCTGTCGTTAACTTGAGCTTGGGCTCTTATTACGGCGCTCGCGATGGAACCTCAGTGTTTGAACAGGCGCTAGATTCTTTTGTCGTTAACGACGGCTTGTTAGTGGTGGGTTCTGCCGGTAATGAAGGTGATGCAGCAATTCGACTTGGCGGTGAGCTAGCGGTTGGACAGTCAAAGACCATCGAGCTTGAAGTACCAGATGGACTGGAAGAGGGTGTTATCGAAGTATGGTACTCGGGCAATAGTCGTTATCGCGTGACACTCGTTGGACCTGAAGACTGTGGCAATATTCCTCCGTTAGATGCATCTGTCGCAGGCGGCTCCGTGGCAGAGTGGTTTGAGGAAATGGGCTGTGGTTACGTCGAAATGTACGCTGGTAATATAAACAGTAGTAACGGTGACCGCGATATAGGTATTTATATCGCCAAAGGCGACTCTCAGCCGCTGGTAACTGGCACTTGGCAATTGACTCTAACAGCATTGGAGGCGAGTACTGGTAGTCAGTTTGATGTGGTCACTGGAGAACAGGCAGGGGGAGTTGAAATAGCGGGCTTGACCGGGGTCACCAGCCAGATCCTGACAGATACTGCCAGTGCCACTCACGTTATTGGTGTAGCCAGTTATAACACCAACTACGCTTGGGAAAGCGGTGTTGGCCCATATGATATTGACGCAGACGGCTATGGTACCGGTGCCGTAAATGATATTTCGACATTCAGTAGCCGTGGCCCGCGACGTAATTGTAGCGATTTGAGCAAGTGCCCGGCCGTTATGAAACCAGAAATTACGGCTCCTGGCTCATACATTATGGCCGCCAAAGCCCATGATTACGATCATAGCGACTATCCAGAAGAGATAACACCCAGCGGGCAATACGTGGCTTTCTCTGGTACCAGTATGGCATCGCCGCATGTTGCTGGAGCAGCAGCCCTGTTATGGCAATCTTTCCCGACTGAAACAGCAACCCAATTGCGTGCTCGTTTGTTAGGTAATACTAAACGGACTGATTTTACTCCGGCGCAGTTGCCCGAGTTCAGTGCCAGTGTACTAACACCAGCACAGCCTGATTACACCTGGGGCTATGGCGTGTTGGCCGTCGATCAGGCGGTGAATGCCAGCGAGCCTGATGTCGAAGAACCAAAACCAGATACAGGCAACCCTGATACGGATACCGGAGGTCGTAAGTCTAGTGGCGGCGGTGGCGGCTGCAGTTTGGCGGTCGCCAATGGCAGCGTCGATCCAACCTTGCCATTGATTGTCATTTTGTCGGCACTCGCTGTTGGGTATCGCCGCCGTATTATAGGAGAGGCGGCATGAAACAACGGCCTTATGTCGCTATTCTCACAGCGCTGTTATTGGGCTCGCTACATGGTTGTGCTGGGCAGCCGTTAGGACAAGATAAAATTCAGCCCGAGGTGCAGCGCATGGCCAAAGACAGTAATGCTGAGCGCCAGCCAGTATTGTTGCGTTTATCCAACATGGCTACGGCTGAGCAATTGCAGCAGTTGCGTGACCTCGGGGTGGTATTGGGCGCTGTCACAGGACCTGTGGTCAGTGCTTCTATCACACCAGAGCAGCTGAAAGCTGTCGCGGCGTTGCCGTTTGTGCAGCAAATAGAAGCTTCCCGCATGCGCCCTAAACGCCAATAGGCGGAAACAGCAAAAACCAGCCCAAGTTGTAAAAGATGTGCAGCAATATTGGGCTGGTTGTTGTGCCATGGCGCTCGCGCAGAGCGCCAAATAGCAGTGATGGAAAAAATACCAAAGCTGCTAGCCAAGTCGGGTTTAACAGCCAATGTGCCAGCGTGAATAACACACTGGAAATAACATTGGCGTGGCTTAGCCTGGATCGTGTGGGGCAGCTGCGCCGCAAATTCGTCTGAATAAATCCGCGAAAAACCAGTTCTTCCGCCCAAGGCCATAGCATCAATACTGATACTGCCGTTTCTGGGTTTTGAATGATCCATATCGCATCAGGTTGCACTTGCCCATACATCCATATCAGGATCCAGATTGGCACGGCTGCCACCACGGCCAGCCAAAAAACAGGGTCAGAAAACCATTGTCTGTGCTGATGCATGTTATCCATCTCGCAGCTCTGAGGGAGAGCCGCTCTCCAACCGTCTGAAACTAAGCCACCATGGTATCAGTAAAGGGAGCAATGGTTGTTGCCGCGAATACTGCTAGGAAAGGGGTGGTGTGGCTGGATATAGCAGCGGTATTCAGCCTCAGTGGCTGAATACCGACTGACCTTTAGGCTGTCTGTGTTGCTGCTGCCGTCTCTTGTTGCTGATCGTCGTCCTGATTGAGATCGGCTTCTGCCGCTGCCAGCATGGCAAACTCTTCATCAGCAGTTTTTGCTACTAAATGGTTCTTACTGTAAGCAAAATAGTATGCCGCACCGATGGCAAATAATATCGCCGTGTACCAAAAAGCACGTGGATCAAAGGCATATACACCGGTTAATGCCACCAGCGACAATAACAGCGCGATGCCTGAGGTCACGACTCCACCTGGAGTTTTATAGGGGCGTGCTAATTCTGGCTGATGACGGCGTAATAAAATATGGCTTAGCGCCATCAGCGCATAAGATACCGTTGCTCCGACCACAGCCATCGCCAGCATTAAATCTCCCTCACCACTCAAAGAGGCAATAAAACCCAATACAGCTGGCACTATTAACGCACGGGCAGGGACTTTGCGAGCCGTTGTGACCGATAGCGCTTTGGGTAAATAGCCGGCCCGAGATAAGGCAAAAACCAAGCGGCTGTAACCATAAATAATGGAGAAAAATGAAGCGATTAAACCGGCGAGGCCCAGTAGGTTAACAAAGGTCGCTAACTGACTGGCACCGATGGCATTCAGCGCGTCGACCAATGGCACCGCACTATCGCTCATGGCGCTAGCGCCGGCGGCTCCTGGAATCAATACCACCACCAGAGCTGCGGTAAACAGCAAAAATATCATGGCGCCGATAATGCCTTTGGGCACATCTTTGGCTGGATCTTTTGATTCTTCAGCCGCCAGTGGCACACCTTCGACGGCTAAAAATAACCACATGGCAAAGGGTAACGCGGCCCACACGCCGTACCAGCCTAATGGCAAAAACTCACTGCCGTTGGTGGCGTTAATATCCATTAAATTGGCACTGTCAAAGTGTGGTAGCAGCGCAGCACCGGTGGCGACAATGGCCAATACCGCTAAGCCAGAAATCACCATCATGACTTTAAGGGCTTCACCGACACCGGCTAAGTGAATACCGACAAATACCAAATAAAAAGCGGCGTAAACCCAGGGGCCATTAACGCCAATAAGGGCTTCAACGGCAGAGCCAATAAAAATGACAATGGCGGCTGGTGCTAACGCATATTCAATCAATACCGCCAAGCCGGTTAAAAAACCTCCGGCAGGGCCCATGGCTTGGCGAGCAAAGCTGTAACCGCCACCGGCGGCGGGAATGGCGGCCGACATTTCAGCCAGCGATAACACCAGGGTGAAATACATAGTCGCCATTAACACTGCGGCGATGGCAAAACCGCCCCAGCCAGCTTGGGCAATGCCAAAATTCCAACCAGCAAAGTCACCAGAAATCACATAAGAAACGCCCAAGCCGGCTAACAATATCCAGCCTGCGCTGCCACGTTTGAGCTGGCGTTGTGCCAGGTATTCATGATGCGTGTGCGACATAGATCCGTCCTCTCACAATAAAAAGTTATTAGCTGTGCCCAGGTTGGGCGTGGAGTTATTGTTGTTATGGTCAATCGAATCGGCGCTGTGTGCTTCGATCGCACCGCTGCGGTCTTTTAAATCGACGCCGGAGATTTGCAGCCTGCGTGCTTCACGCAATAAATAAGCCGCTTTTTCTGCGGCTAAGGCATAGCTCAACCCTTCCGGTCTGACATTGGAAATGCAGTTGCGGCGCGCATCGGTTAGCCCAGGTTTCGGCGCATAGGTTAAATACAAGCCAAGGCTGTCGGGCGAACTTAAGCCTGGCCTCTCGCCAATCAGCATCAGCACCATACGTGCATTGAGTAACTCACCGACATCATCGCTAATGGCGACACGACCTTGCTGCACTAGGGTGATGGGCGCCAGCGACCAGGATTGGGCATCGTCGGCTAATTGCTGTGCCAGTGCGTCGATAAACGGCACGGCATTATGAGCAATGGCGGTGGCTGATAAGCCATCGGCAATCACCAGCGCCAGGTCATAGGGCTGCTCGGCAATGGGTTGCTGTTGTTGCAGTAACGTCCGTGACGCGTCATCTAAGCGGCGGCCCAAATCCGGCCGCTGCAAGTAGGTCATACGGTCTACTGCTTGGCTGTGCATGTGCAAGGGTGGCTCGTCGTTCAACAGCGGCTGTTGCGCGCTCAACTGCTCCAACTGTTGGCTCAAATTTGAGGTATCCAAAGCGGTATGCACCGCATCGCGGGCTTGAGCGTGGGCCAACTGAAAAGCCAACATTTCTGAGGTGGGCAGGCTGACGCCGCTGCGACCCAAGCCGATGCGGGCGGCGGTAAACTGTCGTAGACGGCGCCAGGGGTTATCTACCACTCCCTGCCAAGCTTGCTGTTCAGGTTGATCAACCATGCTGAGCCTCCTGGTCGTTATTGGCGCTGCCATCAGAGTTCGCTGGCAGCGCTTGCAGAGAATCGGCAAAGGCTGGTGGTAAGGCATCGCTCAAGCTGGCACCAGGGGCGTTTTTCATGATCTGCATGCGCTCCAGCCAGTGCTCAAATTCAGGTGCTGCGCCCAAACCAAGTACACGACGGGCGTACAGGGCATCATGAAAGGAAGTGGTTTGATAATTGAGCATAATGTCGTCGGAGCCCGGGATGCCCATCACGAAAGAGCAACCGGCGGTGCCGAGCAGAGTCAGCAGGTTATCCATATCGTTTTGATCGGCTTCGGCATGGTTGGTGTAACAGACGTCACAACCCATGGGCAGCCCCAATAATTTGGCGCAAAAATGATCTTCTAGGCCGGCACGGATAATTTCTTTGCCGTCGAATAAATACTCCGGGCCAATAAAACCGACCACGGTATTCACCAGTAACGGGTTAAATTTGCGTGCCACGGCGTAGGCGCGCACTTCACAGGTTTGCTGATCAAGACCGTGGTGGGCATTGGCTGACAACGAGCTGCCTTGGCCGGTTTCAAAATACATCACGTTATTGCCCACCGTACCGCGCCCCAGAGATTGGGCCGCGGCTTCGGCCTCGGCCAGGGTGGCCAGGTTAAAACCAAAGCTGCTGTTGGTGGCTTCGGTGCCACCAATCGACTGAAATACCAGATCAACCGGGGCGCCTTGTTCAATGCACTCCAAGGTGTTGGTGACATGAGTGAGCACGCACGACTGAGTCGGGATGTCGTAGCGCTGAATGACTTCGTCCATCAGCGTTAACAAGCGTGTCGCCTGGGGCACATTGTCAGTGGCCGGGTTAATCCCAATCACCGCATCACCATTGCCGTATAGCAGGCCATCGAGAATGCTGGCGGCAATGCCGTTAATATCATCGGTCGGGTGATTGGGCTGTAGTCGTGTAGATAATCGACCAGGCAAGCCAATGCGGTTACGAAAGGCGGTGGTGACGTGGCATTTCTGTGCCACCAGAATTAAATCCTGATTGCGCATGATTTTGCTGACGGCGGCCGCCATTTCCGGTGTGACGCCGGCGCGTATGTGTTCAAGGCGTTCAGGACTGGCATGGTCTGATAACAGCCAGTTGCGAAAATCACCCACGGTTAAATGAGCAATGGGTGCAAAGGCTTCAGCATTGTGCTCGTCGATAATCAGGCGGGTGACTTCATCTTGCTCATAGGGAATCAGAGCTTCATTGAGAAAATTTTTCAGTGGCACCTCAGCCAAGGTCATTTGCGCAACCACGCGCTCTTCGGCTGACTGGGCCATGACCCCAGCCAAACGATCACCTGATCGAGCCGGGGTGGCGCGGGCCATCAACTCAGCCAAATGTCTGAATTCATAGGTTTTGCTACCAAGACGGTAGCGATAGGTCTTGTGCATGGTGTTTCCTGCCTGCTGGGCTCAGGAACAGAACTTGCGTAGCAGCATGCTTCTGTAGCAATGAGCGATTACTCAGCACCAGCGAAGGTCGTACCGAAGCCATATCAAAAATCGGCAAACATCAAAAAAACCATATAAAACAAATAGTTATGTATGGTTTCTGTGTGTTGGAGGAGTACGGGATAGGGCAATGGGCTGAGGCTGATACCAGAGGTAGCACCCTTAATGAGCAGTAACGCACCAGCACTGTGCAGAAGCGAAGCAACGGATGCTGATTTGCACGCAGACAATTTACGCAACTGGCGGCAGCAGTACGATCAGCTTAGCGATGGCCAGTTTTTTGGCCGCATTGATGAAGTGGCCCTAGGGCAACTGCAGATTTTCACTGAGCACACCAGCCAGGCGCTGCATCAACACTGTAATGTCTGGCCGGATTCTGTGTGGCTAGGGTTCACCGTGGGGGAGCAGCAGTGCCGGATTAACGGCTTAGAAGTCCAGCCTGATCAGCTGATGGTACGCCCGGGGCAGTGTGACTTTGAGCTGATTACGCCAGCCGAGTTTGATATCTATGGACTGGTGATCAGTCAAGCGGCATTGCAGCAGGTGGCCGATGCGCAAGGCATAGCCTTGGACCCAAGCGCTTGGCTTAAGCCGCGTAAACAGTGGCATCCACAACGGCTCAATGCGCTGCGTTACATGCTACAGCGCTGGCTGACGCCGATGCATACCGGGGTGGGTGGACGTTTGCAGCAAGAGTTGCTGCTGAACACAGCGCTGGAAGTGCTGCAGCAACAGCCGGTAACGGAGCGCAGGCATACGAGTTATGGTCGTCGCAAAGCGGTAGTCGAGCGTGTACAGGCGTATCTGGAGGCTAATCAACACGCACCCGTGACAATCACCGAATTGTGCCAGCTGACCCATGTTAGCCGTCGTACCTTACAATACAGCTTTGACAGCATTTTAGGCATCAGTCCGCTGCGCTTTTTACGCACCAGTCGCTTAAATGGTGTGCGCCGAGTGCTAACTCGAACCACACCCTGCGAGGATGTCAGCATCAGCCGGGTGGCTGGGGAGTGGGGCTTCTGGCACGGCGGCCAGTTTGCCCGCGATTACAAACAGCTGTTTGGCGAAAGCCCATCGGCAACCTTAGCGCGTTGGCCCAGTTAAACGGCCGACAGCAACACCCAAATCCCCACGGCAATAAACAGCACACTGGCCACCCGGTGCAGATGGCTCATGGGCAAACGCTTTAGTAAATGATCGCCCAGATAAACGACGGGCACATTTGCGATCAGCATGCCCAGCGTCGTGCCTAAGGTCACCCACAACAAGGATTGAAATTGCGCCGCCAACAATACGGTGGCGACCTGGGTTTTATCGCCAATTTCTGCCAAAAAAAATAGCACAGTCGCAACCACAAAGGCACCCAAATGATCAAAGCGGCGGCTGACCTCTTCGTCCTTATCCGGTATCAATAGCCATAACCCCAGGCCAATAAAGCTGGCGGCTAACAACCAGTCAAACCAATGGGAATTAAGCCAATGTGCCAGCCAGCTACCGAGCCAGGCTGAGGCTGCATGGTTGAGTAAGGTGGCTAATAAAATACCAGCAATAATCGCAGGCTTGTTGGCAAAGCGAGCAGCCAGCAGCAAAGACAATAATTGGGTTTTATCGCCCATTTCCGCCAGGGTGACGGTGAGGATGGAGGTCAGTAATGCTTCCATAAAAGACAATCCAGGCGGGAATCATAACCAAAGGCAAATGCCCACCTCCCGCCAATTGGAGTGGGGATTTGCCTTAGGTCTCGCCGATATGAAGGTGTTCATACTCACTGACCACAGGCTGTTGCCTGACTATGTTGACCAGTGAACCGACCGGTATGCACCGGTACAGCGGGCTACTCCCCCAAGACGGCGCTGATCATAGCAGTCTGGCTTTGCTGCAACAATACAGTACTGCAGCAAAGGGGCTGTACAGCCTGCCAATGCTGGTATTAGAGCGCAAAACATGGATGATGGATTTGTTAGGGCCTGTTAACACTATTTCGATCACGCTGTTATGAGAAGTAAGGCGCGAACAGTGATGTTTAACAAGTTAAATGAAGGATGAACAACACAGATTGAGGGGTTGTCAGCCATATCCCGAAAGGCTGGAGTCCGTTTTTCCCTGAGTCGCGTTATTCGTTGCTCATTTAACCCGTTAAACCACACGCTTCATGCCTCACTCAAGAAAAACTGACGTCCAGCAGTAAAGAGCTGAATAGTGTTAACGGGCCCAAATAGGAGATAAACATGAAACAAGCAATTACCCTGTATCAAGTGGATGCCTTTGCTGAGCAGGTATTTTCTGGCAATCCTGCCGCCGTATGTGTTTTACAGCAGTGGCTGGCGGATGATTTGTTGCAGGCGATTGCCAGCGAAAATAATTTGTCGGAAACCGCCTTTGTCGTCGCCGTAGAGCAAGGCTATGAGCTGCGCTGGATGACCCCAGAGGCGGAAGTTGGTCTATGTGGTCATGCCACCTTGGCAGCCGCCCATGTGTTGCACCGGCACTTGGCTGCCAATCAGTCAACGTTGCGATTTTTTACCCGCAGCGGTGAGCTCAACGTGACAGCGACAACCGAAGGTTACGCCATGGATTTCCCGGCGACAATGCCAGTGGCTTGTGAGGCACCAAACGCTTTATTGCAAGGGCTCGGGGCGGAGCCAAAAGCTGTGTTGGCCGGATTTGATTATGTGGTGGTGTTAGACAATGAAGCCCAACTGCGTGCATTAACTCCAGACTTCAATCTGTGGATGGGGCTCGATAAGCGCGGAGTGGTGGTGACCGCTGTGGGGGATGAGTGCGATTTCGTTAGCCGCTGCTTTTTTCCCAAGTTAAAAGTGAATGAAGATCCGGTAACGGGCTCTGCTCACTGTCAGACCGCGCCATTTTGGGCCGAGCATTTAAATAAACCCCATTTGCTGGCACAGCAGCTATCTGAACGCGGCGGTACGGTGCAGTGTCAGGTGGCTGGCGAGCGAGTTGTGTTGCTAGGGCAGGCGCAGGATTATTTACAAGGCACAATTTGGGTTCCGTGCTGACCGAGCTTAATCGGCGGCTAAAGCCTGGATAAGTTTGCGGCGCTGCTGCTTGAGCAGCGCTATTTTGTCGCGCAGTTCTTGCTGGTCGTTGCTGTCTGGCTCCTGGGCCAACTTCTCTTCCAGATTTTTTTGCTTTTGCCGCAGTTTTTTCAAGCAATGTTTCAGTGCCTTACGCTGTTGCTGGCGTTGGCGTTCTGGGTGGTCAAACAGCGTCTGCACTTGCTTCATCAGCTTACTAAATTTCATCCGCTGCCCTCTTCACGTACATCGCTGGCTAACTGACGATAGTCTTCGTCGCTTAACGACCAATCCGGGTCGTCATGACTGGCAGGCACCAATAAGTATTCAGCGGCGGTTAACAGGCGTTTGCAGACATGCAAGCAATAGCTTTTGTCGGTCATTAGTGACGTGGCCATAACGGCTGTGATCTGTCGTTGCTGAATCAACTGTTCCAATTGCTGATCGTAGTCGTCGCTAAAACGCTGTAGTTGTAAATGATGACGTTGCAAAGCCAGCTCAATATCGTCGCTATCGCCGAGCTCTAGTGTTTGGTCGAGCAGCGCCAGTGTAGCGGCTATTTGGGTGCGCAAGCTGTGGTAACTGGCGGTCATGGCAACAGGGCCTTGGTGTAGATACAGCACCAGATTATCGAGTAGATGCTTCACCCCTTTAATGGCTTCTAATAAGTGAAAGCCCGCGACTCGGGTGCGGCGCAGTTGTTCTTCTTGCTTAAAACCTGCTTGGCTGCGAGCGCGAATCAGAAACTCGACAATCGAGCTGTAGACGGGCTTAAGCCTATGTTGGTAAGCCTGCAGCAGGTGCTGATGCTGTTGCTCAATGTCATCGGCGGTATCGAGATTGATCAGGCTGTGCTGCAAACGAAAATCACTGCTGCGCCAGCCCAGGGCATGAATCATGGTATCGCGGCAAAAGCGATACAAACGCAAGGTCTCTCGTTGGCTAACGTGCAAAGCCGACGCAGGAGAAGCGAGAGCGGCATCGTTTAAATAGCGGGGTTTTTTAATGTCGGTTTCGCCGGCCACCAGCCAGCGCTGCAGCAGTTTGGCTAACGTTGCGAGCCAGGGTGTCATCAGTGCTATGCCAATGACATTAAACAGGGTATGAAACAGGGCCAGTTTTAACGTGTCGCTGTCGGGGGGGAGCTGCAGCTGATGGGCTAGCCATGCGGTGAGCGCCACCAGCCAAGGCAATAACAGTAACGCTAAAATGCCGGTAATCAGGTTAAAAATAACGTGGCCGGCGGCTAGTTGGCGGCCAGCCATATTGGCTCCCATAGCACCCACCATAGCCGTTACTGTCGTGCCAATGTTGGCTCCAATAGCAACGGCCAAGGCCGCTGTATAGTCGATTTGGCCATTGGTCAGTGCCGTGAGAATAAGCACCAAGGTTGCATGGCTGGATTGCATAATGACAGTAGCCAAGATACCAATGGCGACAAACAAAACTCGCGATAGCCACAGCTGACTGTTGATACCGTCGAGTAGCAGTAGGCTTTCATAGGCGCTAAAGCCCTGTTTGGTTAAATGAATGCCAAAAAAGATAAAACCGATGCCGGTGAGAATATGCCCCAGGCTTTGCCAGCGCCGCCGATGTTGAAATTGCAAGGCAATACCAAACACCAGTAGCGGCAGCGCATAACTCGATAATTTGATCTTCAGCCCGTATAAGGCGATCAGCCAGGCGCCGGTGGTGGTACCCAAATTGGCACCAAACACAATGCCAAGACCGGCGGTTAGAGGAATTAATCCTGCAGATATAAAAGAAATGCTGAGCATCGACACCAGCGAGCTGGATTGCATCAGGGTAGTCGCCACGACACCGACGCTTAATGCTTTACCTGTGGTGTCGGTGCAGCGCTGCAGCCAGCGTTGTAACACGCCACCACTGAGTGCTTTAAAACCACGCTCCAGTGATAGCATGCCAAATAAAAACAAAGCGACACCGGCAGCAATTTCTTGAAAGGCGCTGCTGCGCCAAAGGGCGACAGCCAGCACAGTAAGAACAAACGGAAAGGCCCAGCGATTCAATGCATCCATAGCGTTAATATAGGAGCTGCGGGGGTGATTTCCATCTAAAGGCGAGCGTATCGCTGCAGGAGAGGTCTATCTTGCCTGCCGTTAAATTGGCAATGGGTGTCGCTGGCAACGTTGATACGCCAGTGAAGGGAGTACAGGCTTTATGGCGGTTAAACGGTAAGGATCAAGCTTTGCGGCAACAAGCAACGTGACCTGATCTCTGTCGCTGACTTATCATCACAATGACTGCTACCTTTATAACCAAAACCATTGTTCGAGGTTGTTACTATGACGGCATTGCGTCACTTGTTGGTGTTTTCTGGGTTCTTGGCATGTATCTGCCAGGCTGATACTCAACAGGGGCAGTGGACCATGGCATTGGGTAGTGGTTCAGCGTCTATTCGAGCGGATAATGCCAGCACGGCGATTCGTGTGGACGGTGACGGCCATAGTGCTTATCTCGGCCGCTACTGGCCGCTGGCTGAGCGTATTCATGCTTTAGCAAGCTTGAATTACTCACGTTTGCTTAATGTCGACGAAGTGAATGACAGCCTGGTCGGCGCAGAGCTGGGATTGAAGATGGATTTGCCAGCAGCGGGCTTACCGCGTCCCGTCTACTTCAAATCCGCGGTTGGCTGGCACTATGCCGATGGTTTGGCTCGTCATGGAGCGGGTTTGCTGGTCGGAGCTGGGGTGCCGCTACTGGTGTGGCGCCAAGCATCCGTCGATCTGGAGTACCAGTACCGCTATATCAACTGGCGTGATCGCGATGGTTATAACGAGCTTCGCAGCCAGCTCAGCCAGGTGTTTATCAGCGCCCAGTGGCGCTATTAGCCATTCCTGAGTAGGGAACTCCCGTTTCTCAGCTCGCTCAAAGCCCGACTCGCTCACATTGACGACATAAAATGGTCAGCTGTGTCAGCCTTTACACTTTGCCTGCACTTTGAACGCAGTCGGCGTCTGGGTTGGCCAGGCGCATCGTGATATATTCCCGCGTCGTTTTTACATCCTGCTAAGAGAGGAGCTGCACGCATGATTCCCGTCATACTCGCCGGCGGTTCAGGGACCCGACTATGGCCGCTGAGTCGCGCAGCGTTCCCAAAACAATTTTTGCCGTTGGCAGGCCAGCTGACCATGTTGCAGCAAACTGCAGCGCGTTTGAATGGTCTAGAAATGGACCAACCCATTGTGGTGTGCAGTGAGGATCACCGCTTTCTGGTGGCTGAACAGCTTCGCCAACAAGAGGTTCAGGCCAAAATTTTGCTTGAGCCTTGCGGCCGCAATACTGCACCAGCCATTGCGCTGGCTGCTATGCAAGCACTGCAGCAACAGCCTGAAGGTGCTGTGTTATTGGTGCTGGCAGCCGATCATGTGATTGAAAATAATGACGCTTTTCAAGCGGCGGTGCGCTCTTTGTTGCCTGCCGTACGTGATGGTCAATTTGGAACACTGGGCATTGTTCCCACTGAAGCAGCGACAGGTTATGGATACTTAAAAGCTGGTGCAGAGGTCGGTGGCTCGCTAAAGCAGGTTGAGCAGTTTGTTGAAAAGCCTGATGCCGCCACCGCCGAGCAGTATGTTGCTAGCGGCCAGTATTACTGGAACAGTGGCATGTTTATGCTGCGAGCTGACCGCTACCTCGAAGCGCTCGAACGTTATCAGCCGCACATGTATGCAGCCTGCCAACAGGCGATGGCTAATACCTGTCTGGATATGGATTTTGTCCGCGTGGATAACGAGGCGTTTGCCTCCAGCCCTTCGGACTCTATTGATTACGCCGTGATGGAGCCATTAACGGCGACGGCAGATAGCCCTATTGTGGTGGCGCCGCTGGATGCGGGCTGGAGTGATGTTGGCTCATGGTCAGCCTTGTGGGAAATCAGTCCCAAAGATGAGCAAGGCAATGTGTGTTTGGGCTCTGGGGCAGATTGCCATGCGGTGTTGCAAGATACTCGCAATTCCCTTGTCTTCAGTGAGCGCCGTCTTGTCGCAACATTAGGTGTCGACAATCTAGTGGTGATTGATACCCCTGATGCCGTGCTGGTAGCTGACAAAGACAAGGTACAGGACGTTAAAGCCATCGTTTCTCACATTCGTGATCAGGGACGCGATGAGCACATTCAGCATCGTGAAGTCTATCGTCCATGGGGTAGCTATGACTCGATTGGTTGCGGCGATCGCTATCAGGTCAAACGCATTACGGTGAATCCAGGCGCCAAGTTATCGGTGCAGATGCACCATCATCGTGCCGAGCACTGGATCGTGGTGTCGGGTACGGCCCGGGTGACCAATGGTGACGATACCTATTTAGTTACCGAAAACTGCTCAACCTACATTCCCGTTGGCCAGGTGCATGCGTTGGAAAACCCGGGGGTCATTCCTTTGGAAATGATCGAAGTACAGTCGGGTAGTTATTTGGGTGAAGACGATATTGTCCGCCTGGAAGATCGCTATGGTCGGGTGTAACCCCAGCCCGGTTAACCAGCCGGTTGCTCCCTTATGTGCTCCGTGCGGCAAACGTGTGTTTGGACGCCGCCATATTCGGGTGCGTTGTTTAACTCTGATTCGTGGCGGGCCCTAGTAATTTATTGGGGCCGTCCCCATACAAGGCAACAACGTCGTCTGTTGGCAGTGTATTCCTGAGACATTGAACGCTGCTGTGACATATCTCTCTCGTGTTTGGAAAACCTCATGCGCAAGCTTTCTCAAAAAAATGATCAGGAGCTGACTGAGCTACAACGAGCTCTTAAGGCCTGTAAAAGTGGATTTTTATCTGCTGGCTTCCTGTCGTTATTTATTAATTTATTAATGCTGGTCCCTGCGATTTACATGCTGCAGGTATATGACCGCGCATTGGGTAGTCGTAGCATGGAAACGCTGGCTATGTTAACGATTGTGTTGGTGGCCATGTTTGTGTCTCTGGCATTAATGCAGGTGGCTCGCTCTGGTATTTTGATTCGTGTGGGTAGTCAACTTGACGATTTGCTGAACCAAAAGCTGTTTGCTTCTATGTTTAAGCAATCCGTCAATGAGCCTGGTCGCCAGACAGCTCAGCCAATCACTGATATGACCTCTTTACGGCAGTTTTTAACGGGTCAGGGGCTGTTTGCCTTTTTCGATGGCCCTTGGCTACCTATCTATATCGCCGTGTTGTTTATGTTCCATTTCTGGTACGGCGTGTTTGCCATTATTGCTGCACTGATTTTGGCAGCGTTAGCCTACGCCAACGAAAAAGCCACCAGCGAACTGCTCAAAGAAGCCGGTCAAAAAAATGTGCAATCTTCCCAGTACGCCAATTCGGCGGTGCGTAATGCTGAAGTAGTGGCAGCCATGGGTATGGAAACTGGCCTGCGCAAGAAATGGTTGCAGCGTCATCTCAGTTTCTTGTCGTCACAATCTAAAGCCAGTGATCGTGCAGCTATTCTGACAAATATTTCCAAAGCATTGAGAATGCTGTTTCAGTCGTTGATATTAGGCCTTGGTGGCTATCTAGCGATTATTCAGGAAATCACTCCGGGCATGTTGATTGCTGGCTCTATTCTGCTTGGACGAGCGCTGGCTCCGCTGGATTTATTGATTGGTTCTTGGAAAGGTTTTGCTTCTGCGCGCCAAGCCTATGACCGGTTAAATGCTTTGTTTACCACTTATCCAAATCAAGAGCCGGGTATGCCATTACCTGCGCCAGAAGGTCAACTCAGTGCGGAAGGTGTTTTTGTGGTGCCACCGGGTGCCGCGGCTCCGGCTTTGCGTGGTATTAATTTTGCGCTTGATAAAGGCGATATGCTGGCCGTTGTCGGCCCAAGCGCAGCTGGGAAGTCGACCTTGGCCCGATCATTACTCGGAGTTTGGCCGCTGTCGAACGGTAAGGTACGTCTCGACGGTGCAGATGTACATCGTTGGAATAAAGCAGAGCTCGGTCCCTATATTGGCTATCTGCCACAAGATATCGAGCTTTTTGACGGTACCATTAGTGAAAATATTTCGCGTTTTGGCGACGTTGATGCTGCCAAGGTGGTGAGTGCTGCCAAGCTAGCGGGTGTGCACGAATTAATTCTGCGTTTACCCCAGGGTTACGACACTGTTATCAGCAGTAGCGGTGGTGCATTATCGGGCGGCCAACGCCAACGCATTGGTCTTGCGCGTGCCGTATACGGCGATCCACGTCTGGTGGTGTTGGACGAACCTAACTCCAACTTGGATGATCAAGGCGAAGCAGCGCTGCTGGAAACCTTAGAAGTACTGCGGGAGCGCCAGGTGACCGTGGTGTTGATTTCACATCGTAAACCAATCCTCAAATTGGTAAACAAAATGATGGTGCTGTCGGATGGTCAAGTGATGATGTTTGATCACAGAGACAACGTCATGCGCGCCTTGCAGGAAGGCAAACTGAACCTCGGTAACGCATCCAAGCCAGCATTGGCTGCCGGAGGTGCGCAATGAGTCAGCAGGAAAAAGATGCAGTTATGAATACTGACAAGCAGCAGGTTGTTGTGGGTAACGATGGCGTGGTTCAGGGCGACTACGTCCGTGATCTTTCTGAAGTGGATGTTGCGCCAGAGCTTAAAATTGAGACTGATCACCGCGGTCGTTCCAGGTTTGGTTGGTGGGTTGTCATTGCCACCTTTATCTTTTTTGGTGGTTGGGCTGCGGTAGCTAAGCTTGATGGTGCTGCCATTGGTATGGGGCAAGTGGTAACAGACTCTCAGAACCGCGTGGTACAACACCTCGAAGGTGGCGTCGTCGATGAAGTTTTGGTGGAAGACGGTGATCTGGTCAAAGAAGGGCAAATTTTACTGCGTCTGTCGGATACCCGGGCTCGCTCTGAGCTGGAGATAGTCGAATCTCAATTGCGTGAAGCTTGGGGTTATGAAGCCCGTTTGCTGGCTGAGCGAGCGGCGACTAAAACGGTTAGTTTTCCAACTGAGTTGACTGAGCAGGCCGATCAGCCGGGTGTGCAATCGATTATGGATGGTCAGCGCCAGGTTTTCGAAGCACGACGCGAGTCTTATAAATCCAACATTGAAATTTTTGAAAAACAGATCGCTGCGCTGCAAAAGCAAATTCGTGGCATGACTTCTATGCGCGACAACTTAATTGGCCGGATTCAATCCTATGAGGCTGAAGTTAAAGAATGGCAAAGTTTGTATGAACGCCAGCTGGCCGACCGAGTCCGGTTAAATGAAATGCGCCGCGATCTGCTGCGTTTACAGGGCGAGCGAGATTCTTTGGAATCGGATATTGCTAAGGCTGAGCTGGATATCAGCTCAACACGCTCGCAAATGACGCTGAAAAAAGAAGAGTACATGGAGCAAGTGGTCACTCAGCTGCGAGATGTTCAGCAGAAAAAAGCAGATTTGTTATCGCGTCGTATTGCTTTGTCAGACACTCTAGCCCGAATGGAAATTCGTGCCCCAGCTTCTGGTGAGGTTGTCGGCTTTCGCTCTCGCACTGTGGGCGCGGTGATCCAGCCGGCGGAAACCATTATGGAAGTGGTTCCAAATGAGCAGCAGTTTGCTATTAAGGCACGGATTAAATCCACAGATATTGATCGTGTTCATGTTGGGCTGATGGCAGATCTTCGTCTGTCCGCCTTTAACTTCCAAGCTGCCCATATTATCGAAGCTAAAGTATTGCGGGTGTCAGCGGATGCCTTCACCGATGATAAAACGGGAGAGCAGTTTTATGAGGCGCGTTTACAAGTCACGGAGCACGGTCTCGAAACGATGAAAGAGCAGGAAATGTATTTTGTTCCAGGCATGCCTGCAGAAGTCATGATCAAAACCGGTGAGCGCACAGTGCTGCATTATTTATTGGGCCCTGTTATTCGTATTTCTGAAAAAGCATTCCGGGAGGCTTGATATGAAATTGCTGGGTAGTTCAACCCCATGGATTGCTTTGGTCGCAGCCTTAGCTGCACCGCTGGCTGAAGCAGAAATGACGCTGTCACAGGCCTATCAGGCAACGATTGACTACAATGCTCGCTTGCAAGGAGAACGCGCCAATGTGCGAGCAGAGCAAGCTTCTGTTGATGAAGCTTGGGCTGGAGTGAAGCCGCAGCTCAGTGCGACGGCCAGTTATGGCCGTGCTCGCACTACGCAGGACTATCAACAGGGAAAGGTATTTAATATTGATACCTCTGATCGCTATGACGTGTCGTTAAATCAGGTCATTTATTCCCATAAAAGCTTTGCTGCGATCAGTCGAGCCAAGCGTGCTGCCGAAGTAGCTGAAGCAAAGGCGCGAGGCACTGAGTTTGAAACCGGGGTTGAGGTCGTAAAGACCTACATTGAGGTGGTCAAGAACCAGCGTTTGAAAGACATTATTACCGCGGAAAAAGACAGCCACTTGTATCGACTTAACCAAGTGGAAGAAATGTTGGGGCGTGGCTTAACGACCCTGGCACAGGTATTAAATGCACGAGCAGAAGTGGATCAGATTGATGCTCGTTTAGTCGAAGTGAACAACAACCATCGCGTAGCACTGCAGCAACTGTCACAGTTGACTGGACAAACGGTTGATGCTGTTGCACCACTAGATGAAAACGGCTGGAAGCAAATTCCGCAATGGTTACAGCGTGACTGGCTGAATGAAGCACTTGAGCGTTCGGCGCGAGTTGACAGTGCTGAAGCGGAAGTCGAGCTGGCGGATGCCAATCACTCATTTGAATCTGCAGCCCACTATCCAGAGTTGTATCTGAGTGGCCGCTACAGTGAAAATGACACGATTACAACGAGTTTGCGTGAAGAAAGTAAAATCGAACTGCAATTGCGCATACCTCTCTATTCTGGTGGAGCAACCAGTGCCAGAAGCCGGGCCGCAGCCGAGCGAGAAGCGAAAGCACTAGCCATGTTGGATTACGCTCGCCGTCAGGTAAAAACCGACGTTGAAAGTTTGACCAGTCAACTGCAAGGATTGCATGACAATATTGAGGCCTTGTTCAAGTCGTTAGCTTCTAGTCAGGCTGCAGAAAAAGCCGCCGAGGAGGGCTTTCGTGCTGGTGTACGTCGTTTACAGGAGTTGCTTGACGCTCAGCAGCGACGCTCGCAGGTTGAACAAAAACTCGTGACTGCAATTTATACTAGCTCTTTGAGATACGCTGAACTATTGAGCTTGGCAGGTGAGTTAGGTAGCGACAGTCTGCAGCAGCTATAGCACCCTCCGCGACATTCACACCAGATGTGCAGCAGCTCATCTGGTGTGAAATATCTTCGATCAGTTATTGTTCCAGATATCTGCCAGTGTTTGAGTAAACGAGGGCATTAATACTCGGTTACCATAACCACTGAGATGGTCGCCATCAAAAAACATCGTATTTCCATCCTGCATGACTGAGCAGCTATCATCGGAACATAGGCTGTTCATGGGTTGCCACACATACACATGAGAATAGTCCTGTTCGAGTGTTGCTATGGAATCCCGCACAGGCTGGCTAACCTTATCGAGAAAATCTTTGCTTATGGTCGTGGCACCACAAATCGGATGCTGGTGGTTAAACCAGTCAGAGCAGCGATAGGGCACAGTATCAAATACTGGCTTAGGTTCATCGATTAATACGTTAAAGCCTAGCTCGTTGAGTTTTTCCAGTAACGGGCGTGCTTGTTGCTGCGCCGTTTTAATGTTTTCTAATGTTTGCGGCGAGTGGCTGATGACGCTCACATACTCCGGGCCAAAGCGTACCCATTGATCAACGATCCGGTGGGTGCGTAACGACGCAAAAAAGATAACGTCGCCAGGCTTTCCATGGGCGTAGAAAAAGTGCAGTAGATTTTCGATGACCTTGTTGCAATGCTCTGTTTCATATTGCTTGTGAAGCAGATGAACAATAGGGCATTCCATGACTTGAAATTTGTGCACCTTTACACCGTAGCGATGCTTCACTTCATTTAACAGTGTCGAATAGGCACCCGTATGAGAGTTGCCGACAACAAACACCGAACGTCCCTGCCAGCGCTCGATGTTAGCCGGATCTATATCTCTGACCTCATGTTCTAATGCCTGCCATTGGTATTTATCGGCAGTCACACTTTGCGATAAGGCTGGACGCAGTGCGTACATCTGCCACGCCATGGCACAGCTTAAAGCAACGACGGTTATGCCGCCGCCGACTTTGGCGATCGCTGGCAGCATTCTAATTGTGTTGTGGTTGCGCGTTAAATTCTCAATAACATGGTAGGACAACATGGCGCATAAAAAGCTCAAAACAACCGCGATGATTTGCTGCGTGAATGTGTCGAGGCCGGTTGTCCAGCGCATCAGGGTGTATACAGGCCAATGCCATAAATACAGCGAATAAGATAATTTGCCGATATAGACGACAGGGCCGCTGGCTAGTATTTGGTGCAGTAAGGTACGTGGACTATTCGATGCGGTAATGGCCAGCAGCATCATGCTGGTGCCACTCACAGCTAATAATGCCCATGGCCAAGGGAACTGGCTTTTATCACTGACGGCAAAACCGCAAGCCACTAATATTGTCCCTAGCCACATCGATATACGCAAGCCGTTGGCATGGCCATGGCGTAGCCAGCCCGAATGTTGCAACTGGTACAGCCAAGCACCTGCAGCGAGTTCCCAAAAACGCGCTGGAAGTAAATAAAATGCCTGCATAGGCTGCTGACTAGTTTGCAGTGCGCTGTACCAGAGTGATGCTATGGCTAATAGCGGCATCAGTGCCAGGGCTGCGTTTTGCCAGCGGGAGTCACGACGCAAGGCGGCTAGCCAAACAAACAGCAGCAACGGAGCGATAACGTAAAACTGTTCCTCGACCCCTAGCGACCAGGTGTGAGTGTAAGGATTAAACTCAGTACGTGGTGAAAAATAGCCATCGGTGTGCCACACCAGGGCGAAATTACTCAGTCCGGCAAATGCCCATAAACCTACTTTGTTCAGCGACTGGCTGAGCCATGACTCAGGTACAAATAAAACGGTGGCCAGCGATGTTACCAACAGCATGACTATTAACGCAGGGAATATCCTCACCATGCGTCGCGCGTAGAAGGCGGTTAGATAACGGTGAAAAGGCAGTTGGTGTCGGTTTTGATGATCGATAACAGACTTAGTAACCACATAACCTGAAATCACAAAAAAAACATCAACGCCACTGAAGCCACCCGGCAGAATGGCCGGATCAAGATGAAACAGGACAACAGCCAATACAGCTAATGCACGCAGACCATCAATTTCACGAATGTAGCCAATCATCGTGACTCCTTGTTCAAGGTCTAGAAAGAGTGAGTGTGGGAGGAATCCATGCCGAACCGATAAAACGTGGTTGGCCAGTGTTCAGCACCTCAAAGGTGTAAGCGAGGTCTTTCCAGTGGTAGTTTTCTCGAATATGGGTGTCGTCGGCATGGGCTGCAATGGAAAACGAATAGCTGCCTTCGCCTAGGTTACAATCAAACTCAAAGCGGTAACTCACCACACTGCCTGCCGCAACTTCAGTCAGTTCTTGTTTTAACAGATGGCTGTTGGTACCAAAGATGTCATGTCGTAAACGGTCTTTGACTAGATAACCTACGACTAATTCAGGCAAATCAACATGGGCAGTAATCTCAACAATCAAAGCCAGTTTTTGCCCAACCGCAGCAACTTCAACCGCGTCACCCGTTGTGGCATCGACCAGCTGAACCTGGGTGATTTCGGCATCACCATTGCCGGATGTGGTTTGCACCCGACCATCTTGCAATTGTCGGGTTTGCACTTTGTGGCGTTGGTTTTCTTTGTTCGCGAGGGATGCATTGTAGTAATCCATCACGGCTTCGGGTTCACCTTGTAATACGACTTGGCCATGCTCAAGCAGAATGACTCTATCGCATACCCGTTGAATAGCCCCGCGATCATGGGAAACGATGAGCAAGCTGGTGCCTTCACGTTGCATTTCGCGAATACGATCGAAGCTCTTGTGCTGAAAATACGCATCACCAACCGATAAGGCTTCATCGACAATCAACACTTGTGGGCGCTTAACGGTCGCGACGGCAAAGGTGACGCGCATTTGCATACCACTGGAATAGGTGCGCAGAGGCTTATCGAAATACTCGCCCACTTCGGCAAAGTCCTCGACCTCTGGCATTAGCTTCTCTATCTCTGCGCTGCTCAGGCCCATCATGCTGAGACCATGGCGGGCATTTTCGCGCCCGGTGAATTCGCCATGAAAGCCCATGCCCAATTCTAAAATGGCGCGGATGTCTCCATTTAAGGTAATGCTGCCTGCAGACGGAGCGAGCGTACCGGCGATCATTTTCAGCAATGTACTTTTACCGGCACCATTTTCACCGACCAGCCCTACTGCTTCGCCAGGTGCGATATGAAAATTAATGTCTTTAAGTACCCAGTGTTCTTCGATGCCGTCGGCCGGAAGTCCGAGCCAGCTAAATATACGATGACGGGCGCTAGGATATTGCCGAAAAGCTTTGCCAACGCCTTGAACTTCAATCAACTTCATAACTGATCTGCCAACTCATTGCGGGTGCGGCTGTAAAGAAAGCCGCCAATGGACATAAAAATCAGGCTGCCACAGCACAGCAGAGCAATGGCTGAGGGGGCAGGGTGCTGGTGGTAAAGAATCACATCTTGAAACGCGTTGACCACACTTACCATGGGGTTGAAGGCAAAGTAACCACGATAAGCCTCGGGCAGCATGTCGGTGACATAGACGATGGGCGTTAGCCAAAACAAAAAGTTAAGGATTACTGGAATGATCTGGCTGACGTCACGAAAAAAGACATTCAGCAGTCCAAAGATTAAGCCCAGGCTGACCGAGAATAGTAAGGTTAAAGGTATCAGCAGTGCCAACCATAGGTAGTGCCAACTGGGCCAGTGCTGTAAACACATAAATACCGCCAACATCATGGTGAGCAGTGCCATACCATTAATAGTGACTGTGCCCGTGGCGATGGCGGGCAGCAAAGCTTTGGGGAAAGCCACTTTTTTGATCAGCTCACCTTGCTCGACGAAAATGCCCAAACCGCGGCCGAGACCTTCAGAAAACAATGTCCAAGCCAGCATGCCTGACATTAGATAAATGGGGTAAGCGTAAATGCTGTCCGTTTGTGGCAGTTTGGCGGCAATAATGTGCGACAAAATCAGGCTATAGATCAGCACCATGGCCAAGGGCTGAACCAGAATCCACACCAGTCCAAGCCGGCTGCGGGCATAACGGGCTTTAAAGTCATTAATAATGGCGCTACGGACAAACAGCCGAAATGACCACCAGTAGCGCAGGGTGGCTAATGTTCGGGTAACTGCAGGCATAGGTTCTATCCAGACAAGAGGCTTATCTAAGCCGGGCAAATTCACAACCAGCATGGGTTTACTGCGGCGGGCGAGTATAACAGCTCTGTCGTGTTTACGAAGTGCAGCGCTCAATTGATAAGAAGGCATTGGCGCTACGGATCTGCATAAAGATCTGCTGCGGCAGTTGTGCGGGCTGACCTGTGTCAATAAAGTGCAAAGTCAGATCGGGCTCGTCAGTGTATTTGGAGACTCTGAACGATCACCCAGGCTGTTTTTGATGGCGAAATAAAGTCAGTAAAATGCAAAGCTGTTTGTTCATTCGGTGAACAAATAGGTGTTCTTTGAGTGTTTTTTGATCAGCAGCGGGCGTTGTGAGTGTTTCGTGAGAACATACTGGCACAGGTTGTTTTTTGATCACTGTTGTGGTTTTTGTAGCTTATTGGTGTGGCTTGGGCAGGACTGTCTCACCAGAAGGGGCAACGTTGACCAAACCCTAACAGTAAACGGTCGGTGCTTTGCTAATTCCTTGATAAGCAAGGCTGAACCAATGCTGAATATGAGCAAAGCGGACGTTTTTAAGCGTCTATTACGCGCATCACAATTTACGAAGCCCTTGCTTGCATTGCTGAAAACAAGCACATAGTCTAACCCCACAATCGAATCGCCCTGTTTTAGCAAGGTGATTTCTGGCTTTACCCTTGAGCTTATGTCGTTGATCAGCATGATGCTCTGGGCGGCCAGCAACAAAGAGTTGAGCTTGTTAGGTGGTAACTTGGGTCGGTTAAAAAATAGACGATTTGTCGTCCTTTAAAAAGCCGATTGTTATTTCCTGGTGAGGCTTTACAGGCGTTACAGCTGCGGTCTAGAATGCCGGTGCTCGTGTAGGTGCATCCTATGCGGTTGTACTGTGTGCCATCAACTTATGGAAATGGCCGCATAGTAACGGAAAATAAATTGATCAATTTATTTGAATCATCGACGTTAATGGAGAACGACTAATGTCATTGAGTGATTACAGTCAAACCCAGCAGTATGTCATCAATCTGTACCTGGCGATCGCAGATCGCGCACCTACTCAAGCCGAACTGAACAACGGCGTGGTGGCTATTGCAGAAAATGGCGTACAATCTCTGGCAAACACCCTGTTGGAAGAAGCTAACCTGGAAACAGGCGACGTTTCTGACACTGAATTCGTAAGTGCACTGTACGACAACTTCCTGGGCCGTACCGCCGATAATGGTGGTGTTGACCAGGCAGGTCTGGACTACTGGGCTGGCTTGCTGAGCGGTCTGGATTCTATCAGCCGTTCACAGCTGGCTGTTCACTTCCAGTACACTGCTAGCTTGTTCACCACTACTGGTGATGAAGCAATCGACGCTCTGGTTAACCAAGGCCGTGTTAACTACGATGCAAAAATCGAAGTGGCTTTGGAAAATCTGGATCCAGATACTACTATTCCAGATCCTGATGGCGGCGACTCAACTACTATCCGTATCGATGGTAAAACTGTTATTTCTGGTACTGACGGGGACGACAGCTTCGTTTCTCGCGGCAGCCTAGACGACTCTAAAGTACTGGAAGGCAAAGGCGGTACTGACACGCTGGTAGCTGACCTGTTCGACGAAGAGCTGTCATTCGAAACCAACGGTGTTGAAAACCTGTTCTTCCGCAACCAGTTGGAAGACAACGCTGCGGGCAGCAACGAGCTGGGCGCTGCACAAGTGGATGCTGAGCTGTTCACTGGCGTTAAGCAAGTTTGGTCTCTGGACAGCCGTGCTGATCTGGTGATTGAAGACTTGAACATCGCTGATGATGAAATCACTTCTGACATCACTCTGGGTATGCGCAGCACTGACAACCAAGTTGACTACGAAGTGTACTTCGATCAACTGTCTCTGCGTGCCGCCGCACCACAAGCGTCTAACTCACAGATTAACTACGAGCTGCGTGACTTGCGTACCGTTGGTACCAACGAAGCTGAGCCTCTGGGTAACCTGAACATCGACGGTATCCGTTTTGAGCTGGAAGGTGTTACTTACACTCTGCGTGACACAGACACTAGCTCTGCCATCGACGATGCTAAAACCTACCAAGAATTAGAAACTGCATTGCAAGCTGCTCTGGCAGAAGCACAAGCTGCTGATTCTGCTCTGAATGGTTTGAGCATTTCTTTGGGCGCAAGCTTTGACATTCCAGCAGAAGCGAACGCGGGCAACGCGATCAACAACGCTGGTCTGACTGTTCAGTTGGTTGACGCCAGTGGTCGTGACCTGGACAACCCGAACTACACCCGTAACGAAGACTCTACCGGTGGTTTCACCCTGTACGGTGAATTCAGCGTAGGTGCTCCTACCACTTCTGCGGCTAAGATCACCAGCAACATTATGCTGGACAACGTAGGTTCTGGCTCTAAAGGCGGTGACTTGGTTGTTGGCGGTATGTCTACTGGCGCTAACTCTGGTTCTATCGGCGTTGAGAAATTCAACCTGATCGTTCAGCGTGATAGCTGGTTGGAATCTGTTCGTTCTACTAACAACGACGATGCCAACTCTCGCAATGTGTTGAGCGAAATCGTTGTAACCAACGACGCAACCTTCACTGGTGACCTGCGCATCGATGGTGGTACTACTGGTGGTGCACAGCAAGACGGTTACGACACGGCTGCACACGGTATCGAAAACGTTCAGATCTGGAACTCAACTGCATTCAACGGTGATGTGACGTCTCTGACTGCACGTCTGGATGCTGACGTTGTTGCTCAGTACCTGAACCTGGCTGATATCGCTCCTAACACGTCTGCAACTGACAACGTTGACTTCGCCTACAACTTTGGTGCAGGCGCTGACGCTCTGAACCTGGACGTAGCAAACGAAGTTGCTTCTCACGAAGATTTCGTGCTGAACATTTCTACTGGTGCTGGCAACGATACTGTTGACCTGGATCTGGATCTGGAAACTGCCGATCTGACTGACATCGTTAACCAAGCTCTGCTGAACAACGTATCTATCGATACTGGTGCTGGTAACGACACTGTTGATATCGAAGACAGCGGTGAAGTATTCGTAACTACCGCTGGTGGTGACGACACTGTTTACATTGCTCAAGACGGCGCAAAAGCTAACTGGGCTCTGTTTAACGACAACGGTACAGTGGCATACACTGGTGCAAACTTGGACGCGCTGCAAAGCGACGCGACTGAGCTGTACTACCTGGTTGATTCTCGTCTGACCATCACTTACCTGGGCTTCCAGGCAGTGGTTGACGTACCAACCATCAACGGCTCTGGTCTGGCTACTCAGCGTGAAATTGGTAACGCCATCAAAGCGGCTATCCAAGGTGATGCGGTTCTGAGCAAGCTGCTGTCTGCGAAAGACGGTGAAGGTAACATCCTGGAGATCACTTCTTTGATCGACGGTGCTACTGTTGCTGACACTGACCTGACAGTAACCATGAACACTCTGGTAGACGCCAATGGCGCTACTCAGGCAGGTGCTGCATACGCCGGTACTTTGACTGCGACCCAACTGACTTCTTTGATCGATCTGTTGATCGACAATGGTGTTGGTACTGGTCTGAGTTCTGCTTCTAACGCAGCAGCCGTCGGTGCTCAGTTGGATACTCTGATCGGTTTGGCAAACGGCCACTTGGCTGCTGCTCAAATCATCGAAGGTCTGGCAGGTGACAACGCTGATGACGAAACCAACACCAGCACCATCAATGTTGGCGCAGGCAGCAACGTCGTTGCTCTGTCTGACAACGATGCGGCAGGTGGTGTGAGCACTCACACTCTGGTCTTCGACACTGTGTTCACTCGCACTTCTGTTGTTAACTTCGAGTCTGCAACTGCGGCTGCTGAAAAAGACGTGATGGACTTCACCAGCTACCTGGATGGTTTGGTGTCTGCATCTGGTTCTACTCAGTCTCAGGTTCGTTCTGCAACTACCTTCAACGGTGATGCCACTACTGAAGCTAACTCAGTAACTGTGATCAACGATGTTGCTTTCACTACTACCGATACTTTCGCTGGTCTGAATGCAACTAACCTGTTGGCAGCGGTTAACACCACTAACAACACCCCATATGCTGGTGGTGCTCTGGCTGATGGTACTCTGAACGCGGCAGCAGCCGGTGGTCAGCCTGCGAACTTCGTAGGTACTATCACTGATCAAATCGTCTTCATCGAAGACGGTGCTGATGACGGTGTATACAAAGTATTCCACCTGACCAGCGACACTTCTGCGGCTACTGCTGCAGACTACACTGCAGCTGTTCTGCTGGGTACCATCGACTTTGGTGCTGAGCTGGATGCTACTATCGATGCGACCATCTTCGCATAAGATAGTGTGTAGCACTTGCTGCTAGAAATAGTGGCAGGTACAGTGACCCGGTTCGCCATTGGCGGGCCGGGTTTTTTTATGCATGGGGATTTATCATTGGAAAACTGGGTATTAGTTCAGCGCAGTCAATTGCAACATTCGTCTTGGTTGCCAGCGACAGACTTTTCACACGCTGCAGGGCAGTGGTGTTTGCCAGCATTGCTGGACGAAGTAGAGCACTTAATGCGAGTGTACCCGCTGGCCTTTATTCAGCAGTCAGATGAAACCTATCAGCTGGTATCCGTGGTGGCGTTTAACGCTTCGCAGCCATTATTCGTTGATGAGCAGGGTAACTGGCTAGCTGGTTATATACCGGCGTATTTGAGGCAGTACCCCTTTGCGATTCAGCGCACTGATAAAGGGGCGGCGTTAGCTTTTAATACCGACAGTGGTTTGTTACTGGATACCATCAGTTCGGATGGAAACCGTTTTTTTGATGACGAAGGTGAGCCGTCCGAGTCATTGCAGGCGGTGCAAAAATTTCTCAGCGCCAGTGAAAAATCGCGCCTGCAGACACAGGCATTAACGGATTTGCTGGTGCAGTACGATTTGCTCACTCCCTGGCTGGTATCGGGAGAAGGCGATCAACAGCATGTGCGCTGTTATTGTGTGAATGAGAAAAAACTGGCGACTTTGGATGCCGATGTGTTGAAATCTTTGACCGCATCCGGTGCGTTGAAGTTGGCCTATGCGCAGCGAATGTCGATGCCGCGGCTCGAATTGCTGCAACAGGTGGCGAAACAGCGAAGCCAGGCAAAAGTTGACCTAGATGATGTGGATATAGAATCCATGTTTGACGACGATGATGATGTTTTGAGTTTTGACTGACCTGTTTGGTAACTAATGGACCAAATTGGCCAGGTTGACTGGTATTTTTGGTCCTTTATGGTATGGTGAGCGGGTCGATGATTGTTAAGTCAGATACGGGCCAACCCAGGGAAAGGGTTGGCCTTTTTTGTTTGTGCTAATGCATCGATTTGAGTTGGGCCTGCTGATATACTCCGTGCTCGTTTATTTTGACTGGAGTCGTTATGGCCGGTAACAAAGACCAAACAGCGGCAAGAACGGTAACCATTGGTGATACCGTGTATCCCGTCTCTGATATGAGCCAGGACGCCAAAGAAGCGCTTGTGAAAGTGGATATTACCGATCGCTTTATCGAAAACCTTGAAGCCCGTTTATCGATGGCGCGTACGGCCAGGGCTAAGAGCGTCAATGATCTCAAAATAGTATTGCAGTCTGGCGAGAAATAACCGGAACCACACCATGACAGAAAAAAAGACTAAAGCACCTGCGAAGAAATCCTCAGCCAAAAAAGCGACTAAGCAGCAAGAAGCGAGCATTGTCATTGATGGTAACGAGTATTTAATTTCTGCACTCAGCGATCGTGCCAAAGCACAGATTGTTAATCTGCGAGCCACTGATGAGCGTGCCGAACAGCTACAGCAGGAACTGATGATTGTCCAAACGGCTCGCCAGGCATACGCGAATGCGTTGAAAACAGAGCTTGCAGCAGATAATGGTAAGGACGCCGAGGTTACCATTCAGTAATGCTGGAGCCCGGAGTGTGGTGGTACTCTGCCACCCCTCTGGCAATATCATTTGATTCACATCCCTTCTTGGCAGGCAATCAAACACTGGTTGCATGAAGCCGACAAACTTCAACACATACTGGTTAGCCTGGTTCTGATGCAGATGGCATTGTTTGTTATGCCGTTCTGGCCTGCAGCGCTGCTAGTGTCTGTTATTGGCTTGGCGAAAGAAGTCTGGGACCATTTTTACGGTTCGTTTTTTTGCTGGCGAGATATTTATGCTAATACCTTTGGCATTATTCTCGGATGGCTATTGCTGCTGCCGTTTCGTTAATGCAGAGTGATAGCTGTGTTACCTAGCAGGCAACACAGCTCCACAGATTACTGCGACAGCCACTGTAAGTCGATTTGTGCTGCTTTAATCAGCTCAATATGGCGTTCTGCCAAGGCCTCCCAGCTGTAGGCCTGCAACCACTGAACACGTTTTTGCTGGCACTGCGTTATTTCAGCGCGATTATCGCCACGCCACGTCGCTAGCAATAACTGCTCAATATGTTCACTCTTAAACCCAGCCAGGGGTAAAGTGACGTCTCGCACTTCCGAGAAAATCCGTGCTGGGGTGACGGCAACGGTCTGGCAGTTGGCCACCGCAATACGCACCGCGCCACTGCTGGACTCAGGTGTCTCACGATAAGGCATCACCAGAACATCACACTGGCTCAGATAGTGAGCGACTGCCTCTTCAGGCAAAAATTCATATTTAAAGGTGGTGCAATCTTCCAGCTCAAGCTCTTTCAGTCGTTGTTGGCATTTGGCTCGATAGCGCACAGACTCGTCGTTGCTGTGCTCGCTGTTAATGAGTAGCAGCTCAGCGTGAGCATCGGGCTGTTGCTGACGGAATGCCGCAAAAGCGTCGATAAGTTCAAGTACGCCTTTGTGTTCAAACAGAAAGCCAAAGCAGCCAACCTTCCAAGTATTGGAGCGGGGTTTGAGCTCACCCAGCGTCTCTGGATTGGCCACATTGCCGTGCGGACGGAACAGCAGGTTGTCGCTGACGCCCAGCTGGCGCAGGTTATTAAGGTCATCCACCGTATGTACGATGACTCGATAAAATTGATTCAGGGTGCGTGCTGTCTGCATTGCCATAGGTTTCGGCAGCTGCAACAGTGGCAGGGTGGTATGCAAAGTGATCAAACGCAGCCGACCAGCACGAGTCGCTGCACCAATGGCCTGCTCCAACCACTCATCCAGGTTAAAGAAGCTCGGATGGTGCTGAATCCATATTGGCTGATCACCGTCGCGCAGTATTTCCAGTCGCATCGGGCTTTGGGTCGCCCATTCGTAGCTTACCTGTGTGATTCGGCCATTATTGGGGCTATCCGATGGCGATCTGCGGGTTGTGATCACTGTGATATCCATCCCTGCTGCCACCATGGCATCGCTTTGATAACGACTGTATTCGGCAATTCCGCAGCGTTCATCCCAAGTGCTGATGAGGGTTAACTGATTGTGCTGCGGTTGTGGTCGGCTGGCGGCAAACTGCCCTAGGGCTTGAATCGCGGCGCCCAGTTGCTGGCGTGATTCAGGGCTGTAGAAGCGCTGATAAATCGCTTGGCGTGTCGGTGTTAGGTCGAGATTTGTAGTTAGGCTAGTGAGACTGGCTTCGCAAGCTCTTACCAAATCGTCGACATCCGGATCTACCCAAAGAGAGTCGCGACTGCTGACATGGCTGGATGATAAGGAGAAGTGGTAGTTCACCAGCTCGGCTTGGGAGTCTGCCAGAAAGTCGGTTTGAGCACCGTAGCCAGTAGAAATAACAGGCACTCCATAGCGACAAGCCTCAATGGCGGGAAGATTTAAGCCTTCTCCGCGACTTGGTAAAACAACAGCACTGGCCTGGCGGTATAAGTCGGCCATTTGCTCGTCGCTGTAGTCTTGTTCAATTAACGTGACTCGTTGTTGATGTGACGGAGACAGCAATTGTTCAATCAAGTGTTGGCATTGGTTGTGTGGGTTGGGAAACGTTTTAATGGTGAGCGTCAGATCTGGATGACGCGCCGCGAGAACATCAAATGCTCTCAATAATACGTCCACTCCTTTGCGTGGAAAGCATGACGAAACATGGAGTAGGTTTCTGGGTTTGATGTCGGCTGGCGCACAGAGATCGTCATCGCGCCAGTCTTCCAGCGGCATAGGAATGTGGGCAATAGGAAGCTGGCAACCGGAATCAATCAGTGCCTTACGTACTAGGTAGCTCATAACGAGCACGCCACGGTAGCAGCGATTTATCTGCTCTATGGTTTGTGCTGGTATTTGTGACTCTTCCCAGAAAAATAACAGCAGAGGTGTACTGTTGGGGTCGGGGTTCTCAACCACAGGGAAATGATGATAGAGCGTTATGTCACACTCCCCTAAGTGCTGCTTTAAAGCCTGTAACGCCGCTTCATGTGCAGCAGGTACGTCTTTTATTTCCTCTGTTGCCGCGCCTTCTCGTGGGCGAATTGACAGTTGGGTGTGATCTTGTTGTGCTAATGCCAGTGCCAGCTGGCGGTTAACACTGGCAAGGCTATAGCTGCCACTAAAATGGCCATCAATCGCCAGCTTTAGTTCGTTCAACGACGGCTGAAACCGTTGCTGCAGGCTTAGCTGTCGGATTTTTGCCATAGGCAAAGTACGATCCAACGGTCCTGTCGCAGCGCCTTGTTGAAGCTCAGGAATAAAAGCGGTTAACCCCACTTTAACGGCCAATTTATTGGCTAGTCGCTTCTGCCCAATGAGACGCAGCAGCTTAATGGCTTGCCATTTGTAGAACAAACTGGTTCTGGCCGATTGACTCAGTTGCTTGATCCAATCGCGGCGTCGTACATACAGATTATGAATAGGACGCATGACGGCAATTGGAAGAGTGAGAGCACGCAGTTTTTGCTCGTGTACTTCGATCAAACTGGCGTAGTGATCCAGCGTCTGTTGAAATTGTTGCTGTTGCTGCATTAGCTGTTGGCGCAAATGATTGTTCTCAATCTGGCGCTCATCGAGAACACGCTGATGATCAGCGACGGCCGTGGATACGTTTTCATGCCCTTGTGCCAGGCGCTGCAAGTCGTTAAATAAGCGCTCAGTATCGCCTTGCTGTTTCTCAAAAGACTCGTGCATAAAGTTGTCGTAGCGAGTAGCGAGTTCCAGCAGGGTTTGACCTTTAGGGCCTTGAAGGGCTGCGGCCAATGCATCGTCGTCAGGTCCATTAGGCTTCAGGGCAACAATAGCGTAGTCCGGGCTTACGCCATTAAAAACAGTATGCATCGAAGGCGCGCGTTGCTCAGCTTCGGCTGGAGTGTTGAGACGCCATATATTGGCGGCAGTAAAACCATAATGCTGAACGGCAAAATCCATCAATGCAGGTGGCAATGGTGCTTTATGAGTCGGGTCCATATAGAAATAGCAGCTGCCGATCAGCGGGTTTTCTGGATTTGGCGTTTCCAGCAGTAATATGCCACCTGGGGCCAATACACGGCTTACTTGTTCTAATAGAGTCGTTAACAGGTCAAAAGGCAGATGTTCTATCAGATGAAAGGCGGAAATCAGATGAAAACTATGCGCTGGGCACTGTTGCAGGTACTCAAGGGCATCGTCAATAACCAGGGTTGCGAGAGATCCATCGGCCTGGTTCAACATATCTGGGTCGCTATCAACGCCGGTCATCTGCAGGCCTTGCTCGCGGGCAAAAGCGAGCCATTCTCCACGACCACACCCAAGATCGAGGCCCAACACGTTAGTATCAAACGAGTGCTGCAATGCTTCTAGCAGCGGTTGGTAGACCGCCAGTCGCTGTTTGATACTGTCCGTGCTGCCACGGTGTAGTGCTTCAAATTGTGAATAAAATCCCTCGGACATGACGACTCTGCAGTTTTAAGGTTAAACGTGGTGGCGGATCATAGCATTATTGAGATCGATTACAGAGAGGGAGGCGCAGCGCCTACGACTCGAGTTCCTGGCATGTTCGGCGCTCTCCAACTCTGGTTGCTGTGTTGAACAAGCGTCGTACTAATGTGCTCAGTAATTCATTGTCTTGTGTATCCTTAGTCTGCATCTAAGGGCCGCCATCTGATATTATCCGGCGCACTTATATTGAACTTAAATAATTCGGTTGATTAGACCCTCATGAAAAGTGCATTAATCACAGGTATTACCGGGCAGGATGGTGCCTATCTGGCTCAGTTTTTGTTGCAGAAAGGCTATCGCGTTATCGGCGTGGCACCGCGTCGTAGCTCAGCTGATGTAAACCTGGCGCGGTTGGAGTGGCTGGGTATCGACAAGGATATCGAGCTTATTGACGGTGATCTGACGGACCTATCCAGTCTTATTCGGTGTGTGCAGCACGCCAACCCCGATGAAGTGTATAACCTAGGTGCACAATCATTTGTTAAAACGTCTTGGGACCAGCCACTGTTAACAGGTCAGGCAACGGGTCTTGGTGCTGTGAATATGCTTGAAGCTATTCGGATTGCAAAGCCAGACGCACGTTTCTACCAGGCCTCTACCTCTGAAATGTACGGTCTGATCCAAGAACCGATGCAAAAAGAAAGTACACCTTTCTACCCACGCTCACCCTATGCTGCGGCCAAATTGTACGCTCACTGGATGACCGTCAATTATCGCGAAAGCTTCGATATGTACGCTTGTAGCGGCATTCTGTTTAACCATGAGTCACCTTTGCGCGGTTTGGAGTTTGTCACCCGCAAAGTGACGGATGGTGTTGCTCGAATCAAGTTGGGTCTGGAGACTGAGTTGCGACTGGGTAACATCGATGCCAAGCGTGACTGGGGCCATGCCCGCGACTACGTTCAGGCAATGTGGATGATGTTGCAGCAGGATCAAGCTGATGACTTTGTCATTGCGACGGGCCGTACCACGACGGTACGTGATATGTGCCGTATTGCATTTGATGCCGCAGGACTCGACATGGATGAGCACTTGGTGATTGACCCGGCGTTTTTCCGCCCGGCGGAAGTAGAGATTTTATTGGGCGATGCCAGCAAGGCGAAGCAGAAACTGGGGTGGCAGGCTGAGACCAGTTTGGAAAGTATGATTGAAGAAATGTATGCCGCTGATGTGCAGCGTCTGAGCTAACAATGGCAGACACGATCACCATTTTGGTTACCGGGGCAGGCGGTTTTGTTGGTCGTTACCTGATGCCTGCCCTGCGTCAACGTTGGCCTGCTGCCCAGTGCATTGGCACCGGCCTGCACGGTGATGAGGACTGTCGTGCACTGGATGTGTGCGATGCTGATGCCGTCGCCCGTTTAGTGGCTGAAGTCAAACCACAGCTGACCATTCATTTAGCAGCCCAGGCCAGCGTCGGGAAAAGTTTCGCTGAGGAACAAAAGACCTGGGATATCAATCTGCAAGGATCGCTCAATCTGTTTGCAGCCTTGCGTCAGCACGCAGCAAACTCAGCATTGATGTTTATCAGTTCATCCGACGTGTACGGCGCCAGTTTTAAGGCCGGAACCGTACTCGCCGAAGACGCCTTGCTGCAGCCACTCAATCCCTATGCGGCTAGTAAAGCTGCCGCTGATCTTGCCGCTGGGCAGCTAGCGGCTACCAGCGATTTGCGTGTCGTCAGGATGCGTCCTTTTAATCACAGTGGTGCGGGCCAGGCTCAGGGCTTTGTATTACCCGACTTTGCTGCGCAAATTGCTCGTATTGAGCGTGGTGAGCATGACCATATTGCAGTGGGCAACCTAACCGCACAGCGAGACTTTCTGCATGTGGCCGATGTTGCTGATGCTTATGTCAGCGTGGCGGCACTGCTGTTGCAAAACGACCCTAAGTTACAGACAGGGGAAGTGTTAAATGTCGCTTCGGGCCAGCCCGTTGCGATATCGCAATGGTTGCAGCAGATGATCATACAAGCCAACTGCACGGTCGACGTTGTGCAAGATGCAGCGCGCATACGCCCCAGTGATATAGCGTTGGCGGCAGGGGATGCCAGTCGCTTGCGTCAGCTCACGGGTTGGCAACCTAGGTATGATCAACGGCAGTTGGTTGCTGAGCTGTTGGACGCATTTCGTTAACACAAATGAGCCATGACCTCGAAGTTAACCCTGCGGTGGCGGTGTAAGGCGCGTTTGCGCAAATACACCAGCCATCTGGCCAGCAGAACGATCCGAATCTGTGGCCAATGTCAGCAAACGACAAGCAGACGGCGCCAGCTAGTGTTATCTTCTTGTAAGTGCAATGCGTCGCGCTTGTTACTCTACAAGTAGCTGGCATAATGTCCGCTCCGGGGAATCGCGGCAGTGGTTGCCTTTTCGTTAGGAATTTTCATGTTCGAACGCTTCTTACAGTGGCCACGTCTGACTAAACGCTTGTTAACGGTAGCGTCTGATACTTTGGTGTTGGGCTTGGCTTTGTGGGTTTCTGTTTCGCTCTATCGCGATCAATTTTATATCCCTTCGCAACAGGATATTTTGCTGTATTTGTTAACACTGACGGTGACCGTCACGGTTTTCATACGGCTGGGTTTATATCGTGCCGTATTACGCTTTTTAAGTGACAGAGCCATCTTGACCATTTCAACAGGCAGTTTATGTTCCGTTGCTGCGCTGTGGTTATTTGCTCATTTACTGCATATTCCAGTGACCTCAGCCGTGGTGGTTTGCTATGGCATGTTGGCTTTGTTGTTTGTTGGCGGCACCCGCTTCGGAATGCGTGCCCTCATCAACCGACCTGGCCATCGTAATAAAGAGGCGGTAGGTATTGTTGGCGTCGGAGAGACAGCACGGCAGTTAGCATCGGCCCTCAATCAGGGGACTGAGTTTCGACCGGCGGCCTTTTTTACACCTGAACATGTTGCAGACTTGTCGCTGATTGCTGCTTTGCCGGTGTACAAACTGGGTCATGCCGAGCGTGTGGTACGAGAGTTAGGCCTTAAAAAAATCTTGTTAGCGCTGGATGATGATAGTGACGGCTGTCGCTCGTCGCTGCAACGCCTGCAGGTGCTCAATCAATTGGAGTCCTTGTCGGTTCCCGTTCAAGCGGTGCCATCGGTGTCCTGCTTAGTATCGGGGCGTGTAAGAATCAGTGATATTCGTGACTTGGATGTGGAAGACCTGTTGGGTCGTGAAGCCGTCAGTATTCAACATGCCCAGCTTGAGCCAGAAATAGTAGGTCGAGCGGTGTTGGTTACTGGCGCCGGTGGATCGATTGGCTCGGAATTATGTCGGCAGCTATTGCGCCAGAAGCCGCGCAAGTTAGTGTTATTTGAGCAGTCCGAATATGCCTTGTATCAGCTTGAACGAGAGCTTAGGCAGCTACAACCTGGGACTGCTGAAACTGAGATAGTGCCGGTATTGGGTAGTGTGTTGCACCGTCGGCGCTGCACCACCGTAATGCGAGAACATGGCATTGAATTGGTGTATCACGCAGCAGCTTATAAACATGTGCCTCTGGTCGAGCATAACGTCATTGAAGGTGTGCAAAACAATGTATTTGGCACCTGGTATGCCGCCGAAGCAGCCATTGAAGCCGGTGTTGAACGCTTTGTGTTGATTTCTACCGATAAAGCCGTCAGACCGTCCAATATTATGGGCGCCAGCAAGCGTATGGCTGAGCTGGTGTTGCAAGGGCTGGCAATGCGGCAGAGCGATACTGTGTTCACCATGGTGCGCTTTGGCAATGTATTGGGCTCTTCGGGTTCAGTGGTGCCGTTGTTTCGAGAGCAAATACGTGAAGGCGGACCTGTCACGGTCACGCATCCCGACATCTGCCGTTATTTTATGACTATCCCGGAAGCCGCTCAGCTGGTATTGCAGGCCGGTAATATGGCCGGTGGTGGTGAAGTCTTTGTGTTGGACATGGGCGAACCCGTTAAGATCGCAGACTTGGCGCGCAAGATGATCCACTTAATGGGGCTAACAGAACGAACGCTCAGCAACCCAGGTGGTGATATAGAAGTTGTATTCACTGGATTAAGACCCGGTGAAAAGCTGTTTGAAGAACTGTTGATTGGCAATGACCCTCAGGGGACCACTCATCCTCGGATTATGATGGCACGGGAGCATGCTGAACCCTGGCATCAGGTGGCAGAAATGTTAGAGCAGTTGAGTCGGGCAAGTCGTGAATTTGATCATGAGCGAATTGTGTATCTGCTTTATCATGCTCCTCTTGGGTATCAGCCACAGCAGCTCCCCTCTCTTTCAGAGCCGCGTTCTGGTGTGGAAGCCAGCAATGTTCGGCCATTTAAAGTGGGTGGCGACAAAGCACGCTAGTTGGCTATCCCTATTCTCTTGACTATACCGGTCAGCCCTTACGCTGATGCCCTATAGGCACAGCATGATTGATGACGAGTAACACGATTTGCGAAGCCTATTAAACCGCTTGCGTCGTTCGCCGCGGTTGTATCCTTTTTTTATGAGCTGGGTTGATCGCTGGCCCTGGCTGCGGGCCCAGTTGCGTGACTGGGTTGAAAACCGCGCAGCTCCAACCCCTGAGCCAGCTGGTCAGTGGCCCGATTGGCATGAGCGTTTTCAGCAACAATCTTTGCCAGATGTTGATCTGGATATTTTGCGCTTCTGGTATGCAGGTTATTTAGGCTTGCTATCGAAGCCTACCGTGCCCGTGATAGATACGCTGTCGAGACGACAGTTACTGGTTGATGTCTCTGATTTAGTGCGGTTCGACTTACAGACGGGCATTCAGCGTGTGGTGCGTAACATCCTAAAACCCTGGCTTTTGTCCTCTGATGTCAACTGGCATGTAGAGCCAGTGTTTGAAGTTCAGGGCCATTATTATTATGCCCGCCGTTTTACTTGTCAGTGGCTCAATATAGAGCGAACGGAGGCCATGAATCAGGAGTTGCGCGACCATCGGGTTAGCGTCAAAGCGGGAGATGTTTTTGTCGGGCTGGACTGGTCGATGCCGATGCTGCGCCGGGCTGAACCTTTACTGCAGCAATGGCGTGAACTTGGCGTGTCGATGAACTTTGTGGTCTACGACCTATTACCGTTGACACTGCCACAGTTTTACCCGAAAGACTTTGCCGCTGAGATGGATGATTGGTTGTTGCTCCTAGCACGACTAGGGGATGAGTTATGGTGCATTTCCGCGACGGTGGCAGAGCAGGTTGAACAGCGTTTGCAGCAGCATTGCGTCAGTGCGCCGTCGATTTGCCATTTTCCTATGGGCTATGACACCAGCCAGGTGGCTGCTCAGCGCCCAGCCGGAATCTCATTACCTGATAGCGCGGCGGTTGTTTTAATGGTGGGTACCATAGACCCCCGTAAGGGTCACCTAGCGGTGCTAGATGCGGTGGAAACACTCTGGCAGCAAGGCATTGAGGTGACTCTGGTGGTTATCGGCCGCCCAGCCAGCCGGGTGGAACCTGAGATTGCTCGATTGAAGCAGTTGCAGCAGCACGATGTGCCTGGGCAGCGGTTGTTGTGGCAGGACAATTGTGACGACAGTGGTCTGGAATGGTGGTATCAGCGGGCGCAATGGTTATTGGCTGCCAGTGAAGGTGAAGGCTATGGCTTACCGATACTCGAAGCGGCGCAGCGAGGTGTTCCGGTATTGGCGCGTGATCTTCCTGTGTTTCGGGAGGTGGCACCGGCTGGAACACAATTTTTTGCTGACGATCAACAGCTGGTCGAGGCTATACAAGGCTGTTTGCAGTGCCAGCCATCGAGGCATCCTGCGTGTATCAATACGACTTGGGCGGACAGTGCCGAATTCTTGCTTAAGCGACTGTCTCTCTAACCCGGGCAAGTACAGCTTCTGTTATGATGCGCGCCTCTTGATGAATATTGCTTAGTGTTGCCGGTCATGATGTCTTTTAACAATTCAGATGATGCTTGTTCTGAACTGGTCAGTATTTGTATGCCGGCATACAACAGTGCTGCCACCATCCAATGTGCGATTGAGTCGGTGTTGCTGCAAAGCTGGTCAAATTGGGAGTTACTGGTGGTCGATGATGGCTCCACCGATGACACTGCGGCTGTGGTTAAGCAAATGGGCGATCGACGCATTCGCTTGCTGCGCCATGAGCAGCCAAGTGGCAGCCCAGCCAAGCCTCGCAACACTGCTTTATCTCATGCCCGTGGGCGTTATATCGCTTTTTTAGATTCTGATGATATCTGGCTGCCCAATAAACTCGCGCATCAGCTTGATTTTATGCGTCGTACATCGGCGGCGATCAGCTGCTGTGGCTATCGACGAGTGACCCCTGATGGCATATCACAGGATATTCTTCCTCCGTCACAGGCAGGTTACCGTGATCTGTTAAAGCAAAATACCGCCGGTTGTTTAACCGTGATGCTGGATAGGGACCAGTTACCTGACATTGCCTTTCCCGTTTGTGGTCATGAAGATTATGCCCTCTGGCTGAGTTTGCTGCGCCGTGGTTACAGCATTCAGGGCTTGCCAGAAGCATTGGCTGAATATCGAATGCAGCCAGGCTCGGCTTCTTCAAGTGCGATGCGCAACGTGGGCTTTTTGTGGCATATCTATTACCGCCTTGAACAATTGGGCGTTTGGCGCTCACTCATGCATGTGGTCGCTTATGCCTGGCGACGGCAAAAGCGCTACCTAATTTAGCTAGGAGAGATGTGTCATTGAACGTGTTAGTGACGGGCGCTAATGGTTTTATCGGCCGCTATACATGCCAGGCATTGCATGCCGCAGGTCACCAGGTGGTTGCTGTGCAGCGACGCATCTCTTCTGCCCCCTGGCAGCTCATGCAGTGGCCAGAAGATGGCCAATGGGATCTGCAAGGCGTTGATGCGGTGGTGCATTTGGCGGCCATAACGCAGGGCTCAGAAGAGCAACTGCAGGCAGTAAATGTCGATTTGACTCGATCCTTAGCGTTGGCATGTGAGCGAGATGGAGTAAAACATCTTATTTTCGTCAGCAGTATTGGCGTCTGTGGAGCTGGTTCTAGTCATCCTTTGACAGAGTCGTCTACTTACGCTCCGCAAAACGCTTACACTCGCAGTAAAGCGGTGGCTGAAAATGAGCTGACGACGGTTGTTCAGCGCTGTAATTGGAGCATTGTTCGTCCTCCCTTAGTGTACGGTGTTGAAGCCAAGGGCAGTTTTGCCTTGCTGCTGCGTCTAGTGAACAGCGGCTTGCCCCTACCTTTTGCTGGTCTAAAGGCGCCACGCTCCATGGTGTATGTGGAGCACTTGGCAGAGCTACTTGTTGCCTGTGTGGAAAAACCAGCCGCAGCCAACAGTATCTTCCATGTTGCAGACGAGCCCGTCCTGCCGGTCGTCGATGTCATTCGCGAGCTGCAGCGAGCGAACGGGCGCTACTGGCACCGTTTACTGCCTATGCCATCGACGCTGTTAACGACGCTGGCGGCCCTGGCTGGCAAAGCCGAGGCCTTGCAACAGCTCAGCCAACCCTTGCTTGTGGATAGCAGCAAAGCTAGGCGCTTACTGAATTGGCACCCTCTATTGAGTACGCGCGAGGCGTTGCAACGCTGTGTACAGCCTGCAGCAGAGCCCGGCTGGCAGCGCATTGCTGATTGTCTGCTGGCGGCCAGCGGATTGGCACTGCTGTGGCCGCTGATGTTGGTCATGGCATTACTAAATAGCTTGCCCGCTGGTCAGCCGTTATTTCGACAGCAGCGCTTGGGACGCCAACAACGGCTTTTTACAATGGTCAAGTTCCGTACCATGGCACTGGACACTCCTTCCGTTCCAACCCATGAGCTGAAGCATCAAGGGCTGACGCCGCTGGGGCGCTTTTTGCGTAAAAGCAAATTTGATGAGCTACCGCAGCTATGGAATGTGTTGCGTGGTGATATGAGTTTGGTGGGTGCTCGTCCTGGTTTGCCTGGCCATACCGAATTGACGGTAGCGCGTTTACGCCATGGAGTTTTTGATCGTCGGCCGGGCATTACTGGTTTGGCACAACTGCAGGGCATCGATATGTCGACACCCGAAAAACTGGCCGCTACCGATGCGGCTATGTACCGTCAACTGACTCCCTGTCGTTACTTGCAATACATAGCGCTCACTGCGCTGCCGCCGCTAAAACGATGGTGGCCTTTATAAGTGTGTTGGCAAAGACGGCCCTAGCACTAATATTGATAGGCGGCTGGCAAACTGGGGCTATAATCTCTCGTCCATTAATGAGTAGCCTGAATGAACGTCCATGCCTTAGCCGAGCCGCCGATTGGCGGTGATTCTGATGAACCCTTATTTGCTCGCATTGCCGACGATGTGTATCAGCAAGGATACAGCATTCAGCCATTGGCATTGCCGAGTGATCTGGCCCTGTCGCTGGCGGCTGAAGTGCACGGCTTAGGGCCGGGCTATTTTGAGCGTGCCGGGGTAGGGCGCCAACGCGAGCACATTGTTAACCGCTTTATTCGTAACGACGATATTTGCTGGATCGACGGCACCAGTGAGCCATGTGCCCAGTGGTTGCAGTGGACCCAAGCATTGCAGGTGTATTTGAATCGACGTTTATTGCTCGGGCTGTTTTCATTTGAAAGTCATTACGCCTATTACCGCGCTGGCCATTTTTATAAACGTCATTACGACGCCTTTCGTGGACAAGCCAACCGTATTTTGACTGTGGTGGCGTATTTAAATCAGCACTGGCAACCCGACGATGGCGGTGAGTTGGTGCTGTATCGCAGTGACGACGATCAGCAAGGCATTAAAGTCGTGCCGGCATTGGGCAGCCTGGTGGTGTTTTTGAGTGAAGAGTTTCCTCACGAAGTACTGCCGGCGCAGCGAGATCGTTATTCGATCGCCGGCTGGTATCGACTGAATACCACCACCGGTGATCGCCTAGACCCTCCGGGCTAATGGTTGCCAGACTGAGACGGCGTGGCCCGGACTACCGCCATATTTTGACCAAGCCCGATTTTCACGCCATTCAGCAGTTGTTTGGGTTTCGCTCGGTGACGGTCGGTAGCTGGGTCAAGCTTGATGAAGCTGAACGGGCTGCTGAAGGGGTGTTTTATGCGCTGATGGATTTGCTGCATATTTTAGCCGCTGACCATCTGCAATATGGCTTACCGTCGTCACTGATTTCCCTGCGTAGCCGTTTGGCCCTCAAATATGGCAGTGGCGGCCAACCTGGCGTGGCCGCCCACTATGAACCCGCCAGTCGCACCTTTGCTTTGGCCAAAAATGCTGGCGCTGGCAGTTTGGCCCATGAGTGGTTTCACGGTTTTGACCATTATCTGGCAACGACCACCTATGGGGTCGATTCGACGGCATTTTCATCGTCTTGCTTTTATCGACAGCAAGTACCCGCTTCCTCCCATGCTTTGGTGGATGCCTGGCAGCATTGTCTGGCGATGATATTCGATGCTGAGGCTGAGCTTGTGTCATGCAGTTTCAACTATGACCGCCAGCTGTCGTTAAACTATTACCGTCGCCCAGAAGAAATGGCGGCGCGGGCATTTGAAGCCTTTATTGAAGATGCCGATATCGACAATTCTTATTTGGTCACGGGGACTCGCCAGGGCAGTGAAGCCGCTGCTGGTGTTTACCCTCTTGGTGCACAACGCCAGCGTATCAATGCGGCTTTTCGCGAGTACTTCTCACAGCTGAGTTATGCGCTGCTACGTAGCGGTGAATAACTGTTGACGAAAAGCGATTTTGACGTCGCTTTTAGCCGCTGAAAATAAAGTTTTTCACAGTATCTGTGGATAGATTTGGGAACAACTCGATGATAACTGTCAGCAGCCCCGCTAGCATGGCCTTTAGCTTAAATTGTTGTAGTTTTGATCACTGTTAGAATTTAGCCCAGGCCAGGTATGTCAAGGCTTGACAGTGATTTATTTACAACCACGGAAGGGGGTTAGGTAAGAGGTATGAGGCAAAAAAACAAACCTCCAAATGGCATTGATCGGGGCTTGAATGCAGACTCAAAGCTTGTTATGGACGTTGGATACAAGAGTTTCCACAGTTTCTGTGGATAACTTTGGGGGCAAATGCTTGGTAAATGCCCCTGGCCGTTAAGCTACTTACCAGGGGGTTTAATTGGTTAAAAAATGATCAAAGGGCGGCTTTGAGTGGCTCGTGCTGTTCAGGGTTTAAACGTGGTCCAAATTGACTCACCACCTGAGCCGACGCCAAGCTGGCTAGGCGTCCTGCTGCGCTGGCATCATGACCATGGCAAATGGCGTATAAGTAGGCACCGGCAAACATATCACCAGCGCCATTACTGTCGATGGCTGTCACGTGATGCGGGGCAATGTGATGTTGCTGTTGGCCATCCCAGATTAATGCACCGTCTGCACCACGTGTGATCACCACATGCTGCGCAACTGCTTGCAATGCTTGTAGGGCGTCGTCGAGTTGTTCTTGGCCGCTATAGAGCTTGGCTTCTTGCTCGTTGCAGAACAGAATGTCGACACCGTCACCGATCATTTCGCTAAGGCCGTCTTTAAAAAACTGCACCATGGCTGGATCAGAAAAAGTCAGGGCGACCTTAACACCATGCTGGCGTGCCAGCTGGCGTACGTGAATCGCTGCCTGGCGCGAGGTGTCTGAGGTTACCAGATAGCCTTCAATATAAGCGTATTGCGATTGCGCCAAAGCCTGTTCATCGATATGGGCGGCATTAAGCTCAGTGGAGATGCCCAAATAGGTATTCATGGTGCGTTCGGCATCGGGGGTCACCATTACCAAGCATTTGCCGGTCACACCGTCGCTGCGCTCACCGTCCATATTGGTATCAACACCCGCGGCTTTGATATCGGCGACATAAAAATCTCCGGCCTCGTCGTTGGCAACGCTGCAGGTGTAGTAGTTGTTGGCACCAAAATAGGCGGCAGCAATAATGGTGTTGGCGGCACTGCCACCACTGGCACGTTTTTTCAGGCCATAACGTTGATCTAGGGTGCTGAGGGTGGTGTGAAGTTGCTCCGCTTCGATCAGCGTCATCATGCCTTTTTCAATTTGAGTGGCGCTGAAGAACTCATCGTCGACTTCAAACTCTTTATCGACCAGAGCATTGCCAATGCCATAAATGTGGTAGCTCATGTGCTGCTTCCTGTGCAGGATAAAAGCTGCATTGTATCAAATCGTGGGCAATGGAAGCTGTACAGACTGCTGCGCTTGGCTATTATCGCAGCATGAATAAAGTCACTCGATTTATCCGCCAGCGTCAGCGGGTTCGCCACGCTGTCTATCAAACCGATGCCAGTATTAAACGCTCTGTGATCAAAACAGCAGCGGTGCTGTTTGCATTTGTTGCCATTCATGCTGGTGCCATGATGTGGTTTGAAGGTCTGTCGGCCTGGCAGTCGCTCTGGCTCACCATGACCACGTTAACCACCGTCGGTTATGGCGATATATCCGCGCAAACCGTGCCGGGTCAAGCAGCCACTATGGTGCTGATGTTTGGCTGTGGCATTACCATCATGACGTTTTTAATCAGCGACTACGTGGACTTTCGCATCGCCAGGCGAGAACGCATTCGCACCGGACATTGGGACTGGAATATGGCCGAGCATTTACTCTTTATTAATTCACCGAAATACAATCGCGAGGCGTATTTTCTGCGTTTAATCAGTCAAATTCGCGAAAGTGGTGAATATACCGACGCACCTATTATGCTGCTGAATGAAGATTTTGCCGATGGCTTGCCCGATAGCCTAAGGCAGCTTGGCGTCGTGCATGTCACGGGGCTTGCCAGTCGAGAAGATGATTTACGCCGTGCCGGTGTCGATCGAGCCAGCCATATTATCGTGCTGGCGCGGGATGAATATTCGGCCGACAGTGATAGCTATACCTTTGACGTGGCCTACCGTTTATATCAGCACCATTTGGGGCATAGAGTCATCGCAGAATGTGTTGATGATAATAATCGTGAGCGTTTAAAAGGCCTGGATATTCGCTCCATTTTACGCCCCATCCGTTCTTATCCGGAAATTATCGTGCGTGCCATGGTCGCACCTGGTGCCGAGGTGGTGATTGAAGACATGTTTACCCATGCCAATGATCATCCGGTGCGTTATCCGGTATGGCTAGAGGGCGAGCGCTGGGCCGACGTGGTCAATGCTGTGGTGCAAAGTAATTTGGGAACTCCGCTGGCTTATGTCACCAAAGAGGGTCATGTCGAGGCTCACCCCGACGGTGATCACGCCGTCCATGCACAGTCGTTAATCGTATTGGTACACACTGAAAACACCCCCACCATTCGCGAGATGCAGCGCGCGGTGGAGGTGCATTTTAATCATCATGCGGCAGAGTTCGAGCGTGAATAACGGTTAACCTTGGTGCTCGTCTTCATCATGATCGTGATCTGAGTGTTCATCGTCGTGATCGTGACCTGAATGATCATGATCATCGTGTTCATGCAGTTCCACTAGCCCCATCCAAGCGATGGCTGCCGGTGCAAACGGCAAGCTGATAGTGCTGACCTCCAGGCTGGCGAGGTTAACGGTTTTAATGGCACTGCCTGCTTGGTCGGCGATGTAGGCCATATCGCCATGGCTGCTGATGGCGATAGTGGCGTGATCATCTAAGGTTGGAAGCTCATTGAGCAGGGTGACGCTGCCGCCATGGGCATATTGCTGTGCGGCATCAAAGCGATGTAATGCGCCATTGTTATCAAGCCCCAGCAAATGTTCGCCTTCATCTGTGCTGTGCATGCCCAGCCATTCGATGGGTTCGCTGCCTTGCCATTCAAGCGGGCTTAAACGTTGCTGCTCGAGGTCAAGTAACCACAGCTGATTACCGGCTCGGGCAATGATGAGAGCGCTTTCATCGCCGCCGAAAAAGGAGCCAACTCGGGCATCGGCCATGGTTTCGGGGTTGGCTATTTTTAGTGCTTCGAACTCACCGTCGTGCTGATGCACCAGTAACACGCCATCGCTGCAACCGAATACCACGCCGTGCTCTGTGGCTAAGCTGCCGTGCAGGCCAGGGCAAGGCTGATCGAAGCGGGTTTCAAAATCAAAATGATCGTCATGGATGCGATACAACTCGACTTGCTCGGGTAGAGAAGACTCTGCCTCTGGGCTACGCCAGCTCACCAGCAGATGGCCATCCACCACTTCAGCGGTGCCATGCATGGCACTGTCTAGGGTTAAGTTCAGCGCTTCATTTTTGGCCAGCTGGGTATCGCTAAATAGCTGCACACTGGCATTGCTACCCGCATCGCTAGAGCCATCAAAAAACACCGCGCTATAGCCTTGATGGCCCGTCACATGGGTGGGGCGACTGCCGGCAAGAGCGTGGGTTAATAACTGTGGTGCTTTGGCATAAGGATGCAAATGATCGCCGTGATCTTCCTGATACAGGCCACCATCCACCAGTTGAATTTGGTCCTGCTGACGTTGGGACAGCAATGCATAACGCCCTTGCGGTGAGGTATAAGCGGCGCTGACAATATGGTCGAGGGTCATGGTGGTCATTACCGTTTGACTGTCTAGGTCATACACCAATGCCATGGGCTGTTGCGCCGCCGTCACCAGTAACCGACCAGGCAGTTCGCTGAGACTATCGTCGACGGCGTGCTCATTATCTGTGTCACTGGAGCTACTGCTACTGCCGCAGCCTGCCAAGGTCAGTGATGCCAATAGCAGTGCCAGCCAGGATGGCCGATGGACTAAAGTGTTAAACATAAAGTGGTTTCCTTGTTATAACGTAATAAAAATCAAAGCTTATACGAGGCCAGATCCACCGCCATCGCAGTGGATCTAACAGAGTGTTACAGCGCTAATTGCATCGATAATCGAATCTGTCTGCCGGGCAGCGGGGCAAATTCTTTTAGATAGGAGCTGTGGATTTCTCCGCGCGTATCGGCCAGGTTGTAGCCGCCTAGTTGATAGCTAAAGGGGCCAAAATCCTGCCGCAGTATCAGGTTAAGCTGGCTGTAGTCGTCGGATTCGGTTTCCGCGACCGCGGTATGACGCTGGGCAAAGGTATGGCGAATCTCTCCTTGCAGCTGCCAGTTATGTTGCTGCCAGCGTGCTACCAGAGCGGCGGTCGCGGCAGGAATACGAGGTAGGTTATTGCCGTCGCGAAATTGTGCCCTGACGGCATCGGCGCTGGCTTGCAGCTGCAGTTGTGGCAGCAACTGGCGTTGCCAGCTGGCTTCAAAACCACGGAAGCGGGCATCGGCCTGCTCATGACGGTAGACGGGACTGCCATGGAAAGGGTCAACCACACTTTGACGCTGGTTGTAGATGTAATCCTGATACTCATACCAGTAGGCAGCCAGTCGCCACTGCTGCTGCTCGTTGCTGTATAACCAGTTGATATCAACGCTGTGGGCGGTTTCGACGTCTAACTCGCCATTATCTAACTGGAACGAGAAGGTCGCGTGATGGTCGCCATTCCATAACATTTCTGCTGCATCGGGGGCTCGCTGGCTGCGCGCTAGGCTAATGGCCAAGCGTTGCTGATCATCGAGCATCCAGGTGACAGCGGCTGACAGGGCGTGTGGATGATAGGAGCGCTGATCGTAATACCCTTGCTGGCGGCGATAGCTGGGTGCAATGGGGTCTTCGCTGCTATCGATTTGACGTTGCGCTTGGCGTAAGCCCAGCTCTAATGTGCCGTGTTGCCAATCACGCTCGGCCACCCAGTAGGCAGCCAGATCCCGGGTGGTGGTGGCTGGCATAGGAGTGCTGTGACTGAAATCTAAACCATGACGAGTGAAAAAATCATCGCCTGCGCTGCCATCCCAGGGCTGATGATTGTAGTCGGGGATACGGTCACAACCGCTGTGATCATGGCACAGCTCTAGTTGTTGCTGGCTGTACTGAATACCAACATGGCCTTGCCAGCCCCACAGCGGCTGATGAACAGCATCGGCTTGTGCTTGCCAGCTGTTCTTTTCAAACAAGCCCTCAACGTCTGAGCCGGTGACTTCTTGATGGCGATAGTCTTGATAGCTGAGTTGTAGCTGCCACTCTTCAAGCCAGGATGACTGTGTCCAGCCGCCGGCTTGCAGTTGGTAGTCTTGTTGCAACGGCTGTACCCGAGCAGGCTCATTATCTTCGTTGGGAATGGCATAGTCGTAGCGCGTTTCGGCGATGCTAAAGCCTATATAGCGGCCGGCCTGCCAGATATAGCTGAGCCCGGCACCGAGCTCATGGCCATCGGTGTCACTGTTGGCAATGCGCTCACCAGCGTGATAGTCCTCGCTGCGCCGGCGCATGCCATCCAGCTGCAGTTGCCAATGCTCATTGCCACTATTGAAGCGGGCTGAGGCTGAGCGACCGTTATCATTACTGGATACAGAACTATTCAACTTCAGGCTCTGCCTGTGAGTTGCCAGGCTGCTGATACGGCCATTTTCAACTCGTACCACACCGCCAATGGCGCCACCGCCGTATCTTAGCGCGGCTGGACCTTGCACCACTTCAACGCTGTCGGCGGCAGCCAGATCCGTCATTGGCGCATGATCAGCACTCATGGCGGAAACGTCATTGCTGCTTTGACCATTGACCAGCAACTTAACACGGCTGGCCCCTTGCCCTCGTACCAGTGGCCGGCCAACGCCTGGGCCAAACGATGCATTGCTGACCCCGGGTAAGTTGCTCAGCGCTTCTCCCAGGGTTTGTTGGCGGTTCTCTTCCAGCGCTTTAGGGTCTAGCAACAAAGTTGGCTGAGCCTGGTCGAGCCTGGCTCGAGCATCGCCTGTTACCACCACTTCTTCCAGCTCTATTGCGTGGCTGAGTGTGCTGCCAGTCAGTGCCAGAGTACAGAGCAAAGGGCGTTTCATGCAAAATCTCGTATGTTATCTCATAACGTTAATGATGTTATAAGATAACCATTTAGGCAAGTGCCGCTTCCATGCCCGCGCCATAACGCATATTTAGCATCCGATCCAGTTCTATATGATAATTATTAGCATTTATATTGATATTTGTTAGTTGTCTCAATTAAGATGCGCCCCGATCTGGTGTTTAACCTTTTGGGGACTAGCAAATGAATTCGATCCTGTTCACTCGCAAGCCATTGTTTATGGCGTTAGCGCTGGCGAGTGCCGCCGTTCAGGCTGATGATAATGCTCAGCAGTTAGAAGAAGTGGTGGTGACCGGCGAGGAGCAAAGCGGTTATCTGGTTCATGGCAATACCTCTGCCACCGGCTTGGATTTGGATATTCAAAAGACGCCCCAGTCAATTTCCATTATGACGCAGCAGCAACTGCAAGATTTTGCTCTGACCAGCGTTAATTCGGCATTGGTGAGTGCGCCAGGTCTGACGGTAGAAAAGCCCGAGACCGACCGGGTGTATTACACCGCACGTGGCTTTAAGGTGAGCAACTTTCAATTTGATGGGGTTGGCATGCCGCTGACCCACGACAATATTTACAGCGATCTAGACAGCGCGATATTTGAGCGTATTGAAATTTTGCGTGGTGCTAATGCCTTGCGATCAGGGTTGGGCGACCCCTCTGCGACGGTCAATATGATCCGTAAACGACCGCTGGCAGAGGCCCAGGCTGAGGTTTCATTAAGCGCTGGCTCTTGGAGCACTTACCGGTTGCAGGCCGATGCATCGGCACGTTTTAACGGTGATACCGCTGGTGGACGTGTGGTGGTGGCTGAGCAGGATGGCGATTCTTATCTTGATCGTTACGGCCTTAAACGCCGAGTGGCTTATGCTGTGCTTGAGCAAGAGTTGTCACCGTTAACTCTGCTGACCATGGGTATGAGTCAGCAATGGAGCTGGGCTGACAGTCCCTTGTGGGGTGCTTTGCCAAACTATGACAGCAATGGCCACCAGTTAGATTACGACTTATCAACTAGCTCGGCTGCCGATTGGAGCTATTTTTCTACCCGCAATCGCAATGCCTTTGTTGAACTGCAACATGGTTTCAGCAGTGGCTGGCAACTAAAAGCCACCTTCAATTATTTGCACAACGATACCGATAGCGAGCTGTTTTATGTCTCTGGCACTCCGGATGCCGACACAGGTGCGGGCGTGACCGGAGCCTATGCCAGTGAATACGACTTAACCGAAGGTCAGCGCATGTTAGATGTGATGGCATCGGGGCCTTTCCAGCTAGCGGGTCGCACCCATGAATTGATGTTGGGTGTGAATTGGTCTAAGTCGCGCATTGCTGACGAGTCATATTACGACCTGGCGACAGTAACGGGCACAGGCCCTGCCGTTGATTTGCGCAGCTGGGACGGCAACTATCCACGTCCGACCTTTGATCAGTTTGGGGGTGCCGGCAATTGGGATGACAAGCAGCGTGCCTTCTATTCGGCGGCACGTTTTAATCTAACCGAACGCTGGCAAGTACTGGCCGGTGGACGCCTGAGTAACTGGCAGCGCAATGGCGTGAGCTATGGCCGTGATCGCTCTACTTCTCATAACAATGAGCTGACGCCTTATCTGGGTACTACATATGAAGTGCTGCCAGGTGTTGCTTTGTATGCCAGTTGGACCGAAACCTTTGCCCCGCAGCACGAGCTGGATAGCCGCGGCGATAATCTGGACCCTAAGCAAAGCGTGAATTATGAAGTTGGCGCGAAAGTGGAAAACCAAGAAAAAACCCTGCGCAGTTCGGTGGCGCTGTTTCAATCTTTGCAAGACAACGTCGCGGTAGCGACGGGTGACAAGGTGCCAGGCACCACTAAAGATGCTTATCGCGCTGATGATGGCATCGAAACCCAGGGCTATGAGCTGGAAGTGGCCGGTGCTCCAATGACCGGTTTGCAGTTGAGTGCCGCTTATACCCATCTGGACATAAAAGATGCCGATGACCAAGACACCATGACCTATCTGCCAGGCCAGCAGTTTAAAGGGGCGCTGAGCTGGCAAGTTTCTGGTTTAGAGGCGTTGAAACTGGGTGCCAGCGTTACTTGGCAAGATGAGATCTATCGCAATCAGGGTGTGGTGGCTGATGGCATCAATGCCGGGCAAGACATCATAGTAAAACAACAGGCTTATGCATTAGTTAACTTGATGGCCAGTTACGATATTAATTCGCAGCTGAGCACCGCCATTAACATTAATAACGTTACCGATGAAAAGTATCTGAATAGCCTGTATTTTGCCCAGTCCTACTATGGTGCGCCGCGTAACCTGATGGCATCGGTGAACTGGCGTTATTAAGGCAATCCTGAAGGCGTTTGCACAGCTCTACGCGTGAGCTGCAGACGATCAGATCTTATAGCCTTGGAAGCCATGTCTAGCGCATGGCTTTTTCGTGAGAAATGAGGACCCCATGAGCAAGCGTCGTTGGCTGTTTAAACTGCATACTTATTTGGCTTTGCTGGCCGCCATACCGATACTGATCAGCTGCGTCACCGGTGCGTTATTGGTGTATAAGTATGAAATCGACAGCCTGCTGCGACCTGCCGCCATCAATGTCGAGCAGGTATCACAGCGCCAGTCTTTGGATGCTTTACGTCAGCTGGTGAGCGAACAATTTCCACAATATGAAATAACCGGCTGGACCTTGTTTCAGCAACCGCAGCGTGCTGACGTGGTGTATTTAATTGCCCATGGTACTAGCGAATGGCAGCACATTTATGTGGATGCTTATCAAGGCAAAATTCTAACTGAGCCAGCGTTGGCGACCACCCACTTTACCGACTGGTTGCTGGAGCTGCATTATCATTTATTGCTCGATCACAGCGGCTTGTTGCTGGCCGGAATAGCATCAGCGGCACTGTGTTTGCTGGGCCTGAGTGGCTTATTTATTTATCGCCAGTTTTGGAAAAACCTGTTACGACTGCGTTGGCGGGCGGCGCGCATGACCATGTATGTAGACACCCATTCCAGCATCGGTATGGCGCTGGCGCCAGTGATGATCATCGTTGGTTTTACCGGAGCTTACTGGAATTTTCTACATCTGGCGCGTGAGGGGTTGGTGCACGATGACAGCGCTGAGCACGTTGTTGTCGGGCCTATGTACGATCATGGGTTGTCACTATCAGAGCTGCAGCAACATGCGCACAACAGCATTGATGGATTTACCAGTACTTATATTTCTTTGCCCTGGAGCGAGGGGGCTGACATTCGCTTTTGGGGAGATGTCGAGGATACCCATCTACTCACCAGCCAGTACGCCAGTGTGGTCAGCTTCGATGCCCAAACGGGAGCGCGGAAGAATGTCAGCGATATTCGCCAGCAGGATATTGGCCGTCGTATCGATGACAGCTTTCGGCGTTTGCATTTTGGCAATTTCGGCGGTGCTGGATCCAAGCTGATTTGGGCGTTAGCAGGAGCGGCTGTTGTGTGGCTGAGTTTTACCGGGCTGTATGTGTGGTGGGTAAAACGTCGCACTCAGCAGCAGGCCAGGCAACGCAAGCAACTGCGTCAGGCTGCAGAGCTGCCGTCTAGCTAGTTCATCGTGAGCCTTAAAGACTGAGGCGATAATCAATTGTGTGACGAGCGTCTGCTATGGCTGACGCTTTCCATCATCTGGCGTTCAGGTATATTCAGCGCCGGAGGTCACATAATGCTGAATCAGATTCTTAAACAGCTGGCAGACGGCGAATTCCACTCCGGTGAGTCGCTTGGCGAAGCACTGGGCGTGAGCCGTGCTGCGGTATGGAAACAGCTGAAAAAACTCGATGAGCTGGATATTCCTTATTCTTCGGTGAAGGGCAAGGGCTATCGTTTGCATGATGCTATTGAACTGCTCGATGAACAGCGCATCACTGACGCCTTGTCACAGCGCTTGGACCGTCTTGATATCTTGTTGGATGTGCCATCCACCAATACCTACCTATTTGAACGTGCTCGCGATTACATGGGCCAACGCTATGCCGTGCTGGCAGAAAAACAGACTCAAGGGCGTGGCCGTCGAGGTCGTCACTGGGTCAGCCCGTTTGGCAAAAATATTTATTTATCCCTGCTAGTGTCATTTAGTGGTGGCTTGCAAGCATTAGAAGGACTGAGCTTGGTAACAGCCATCGCCGTTGAGCGGGCCTTGGTCAAGCTCGGCATTAACGATATTGGTCTGAAATGGCCCAACGATGTGTATGCGCAAAATAAGAAGCTGGCGGGCATTTTGTTAGAGGTCACCGGCGAGTACAACAGCCATTGTCAGGTGGTGATTGGCATAGGTCTTAATCTGGCGTTGAACGAACAAGATGCAGCGGCTATCGATCAGCCTTGGGCTGAGCTTCGCAGTTTAAAAAGCGGCTTGTCGCGCAACCAAGTGGCAGCGGCGTTACTGGAGGAGTTATTGACCTTAGTCGATGAATTCCAGCGCAGTGGCTTTGAGCCGTTTCAGCAATACTGGTGTGAGCGCGATGTTTTTGCTGAGCGAGAGGTACGCATCGTTGGGCCCAAGCAAGAGGTGCAGGGCGTGGTAAAAGGCGTTAATCGCAAAGGTGAGCTGATGCTGCGCACCGAGCGTGGTATGGAAACTATAACGGCAGGGGAAATCAGTGTCCGCGTTACTGATTGATGCCGGTAATAGCCGTATCAAGTGGCGTTGGCAGGGGCGTATCCAGTATTGCCGCTATGACGACTTTGCCGAGCAGGCTTGGCCTGAGGCTGAGCAAGTTGTGCTGGCCAGCGTGCGCCAGTTGCCGCAATTGGAACAATGGCTCAGGCAGCGCTATGACGAGCTAGTGGTGTTGCACGCTCCACTGCGGTCGTATTCAAGCTTTGTTCATTGTTATGACAAACCCGAGCGTTTGGGAGTCGACCGCTGGCTGGCGATGCTCGGAGCTGCGGAGACCGTACCTTCTGCTAACGATCGTTGGCTGGTTATCGATGCCGGCACGGCACTGACGGTTGATCTGCTTGAGCGGCAACAGCAGCAGTTGTTGCATCAGGGCGGCTATATCGTGCCTGGATTAGCGCTGGCACAGAGTGCTTTGTTCAACCATGCTGAGCGCGTGTGCGATTACACAGATGAGGTGCCGGCCACGGATTTTCTGCCGGGAACCGATACACTAGGATGTGTGTCTGCCGGAGTGCGTTGCCAGCAGCTGGCATTATTGCAGCACCTGAGCGATCGCTATCCCACCGCTGAACTGGTGGTGAGTGGTGGTGATGGAGCATGGTTGGCACAAGCAAAGGGATGTCGCTTCACGGCGGACCTGGTTTTTGATGGTATGGAACATTTATGCGCTGGATCTTTTTTCTCTTAGTGTTGGCCAATCTATTGCTGCTGGCTTTCTTCTGGCAGCAATCACCTGAGCCGGTTAAGCCTCAGTCCGCTGCTCTTAATGTGCAAAGTGCCGAGCAGCGTTTGCAATTGGTCGGGGAGGCCAAATTGCAACTGAGTCAGCGTCGTCAGCCTGTGACCAAGGCACCGGCCCAGCCGCGTTTGTGTCAGGTCGCCGGGCCTTTTATGGATAGCCAAACATTAGAGGATGCTAAAGCCCGCGCCACTGCCGTAGGGTTGCTGAGTCGGGTAAAACGTATTCAAGCGCACAGTGCAGAGCCATCGGAATATTGGGTACATGTTCCGCCGCGGGGTAGTCGCCAACAGGCGCGTAAAGTGTTGCACGAACTGCAGAGTCGTCGTATCGACAGCTACATCATTACTCAAGGTGAGCTGGCCGATGGTGTGTCGCTTGGATTGTTCCGCAATAAAGAGTCGGCGCAGAATTTGATGAGCAAGGTCCAGGCGTTTGGCATTCCGGTCAGTATTCGTGAAGTTTCGGATACTCAAGATGAGTTATGGCTTGAACTGAATGAAGTCGATATTGCCGATGATTTGCTGCAGCGTATCAGCGGCGATATGGCTGGTATTGAATGGCGGGCACTGGCCTGTTCTCAGCGTTGAATTTTTGGCCAATCGCTAAGTTGATAAAAAATAAGAATTTTTTGTTGACAGCTTGGCGATCGGTCGACATAATGCGCGCCAGTTCGGTGGGGTTCCCGAGCGGCCAAAGGGATCAGACTGTAAATCTGACGCGAAAGCTTCGCTGGTTCGAATCCAGCCCCCACCACCACTATTTAAAACAACGGCAGGATTCGTTGTTGGAGCAGCCAGGCAGGCAAAAGCCACAGAACTTGGCTGCACGGTAAGCGGGTATAGTTCAATGGTAGAACCTTAGCCTTCCAAGCTAATGATGCGGGTTCGATTCCCGCTACCCGCTCCAATAAAAATTCGCTGATATAGCTCAGTCGGTAGAGCGCATCCTTGGTAAGGATGAGGTCGGCAGTTCGAATCTGCCTATCAGCACCATGTTCGAAAATACAGAAAAGGTGGGCCATTGGCCTGCCTTTTTGTGTATGTGCGATTGAAAAACTGTTAATCACTGGCAGAAGAGACAGAGTCATGGCAAAGGAAAACTTTGAGCGCTCCAAACCCCACGTAAACGTTGGCACCATCGGTCACGTTGACCACGGTAAAACCACCCTGACTGCAGCGTTGACGCGCGTATGTGCAGAAGTTTGGGGCGGTGACGCTGTTGCCTTCGACGGTATCGACAACGCTCCAGAAGAGCGTGAGCGTGGTATCACCATCTCAACTTCTCACGTTGAGTACGAATCTCCAGATCGTCACTACGCGCACGTTGACTGCCCAGGGCACGCCGACTACGTGAAAAACATGATCACCGGTGCTGCTCAGATGGACGGCGCTATCCTGGTATGTGGTTCTACTGACGGCCCAATGCCGCAGACTCGTGAGCACATCCTGCTGTCTCGTCAGGTCGGTGTACCTTACATCGTTGTCTTCCTGAACAAAGCAGACTTGCTGGCTGAAGACTGTGGCGGTGCAGACTCTGAAGAATACGCAGAGATGCTGGAACTGGTTGAAATGGAACTGCGTGACCTGCTGTCTGAATACGACTTCCCAGGTGACGACACGCCAATCATCCCAGGTTCTGCTCTGATGGCTCTGAACGGCCAAGACGACAACGAAATGGGTACTACTGCTGTTAAGAAGCTGGTAGAAACTCTGGATACTTACATCCCAGAGCCAGAGCGTGCGATCGATGGTGACTTCATCATGCCTATCGAAGACGTATTCTCTATCCAAGGTCGTGGTACCGTTGTGACCGGTCGTGTTGAGCGCGGTATCGTTAAGACTGGTGAAGAAATCGAAATCATCGGCATCAAAGAAACCACCAAGACTACTTGTACTGGTGTTGAGATGTTCCGTAAGATTCTGGACGAAGGCCGTGCCGGTGAGAACGTTGGTGTTCTGCTGCGTGGTACTAAGCGTGACGAAGTTGAGCGTGGTCAGGTTCTGGCGAAGCCAGGTTCTATCACTCCTCACACTCAGTTTGAATCAGAAGTATATGTTCTGGGCAAAGACGAAGGTGGCCGTCACACGCCATTCTTCAAAGGCTACCGTCCACAGTTCTACTTCCGTACCACTGACGTAACTGGTGCTGTTGAGCTGCCAGAGGGCGTTGAAATGGTAATGCCGGGTGACAACGTAGCTCTGAAAGTGAACTTGATTGCACCTATCGCGATGGACGAAGGTCTGCGTTTCGCGATCCGCGAAGGCGGCCGTACCGTTGGCGCTGGTGTTGTTGCTAAGATCATTGAATAATCTGACTGGATCAGATTATGACAACCGGAGGTTGGCCCTGACGTAAGGAAGGGTGAGGGCATGGATAGCCCGAGCAGTAATCTAGTAGCTAGCTAAAAAAGCCGGACATTGTCCGGCTTTTTTGTGCTTGAAATATGTATCAAGGTACGGTTGGCTGAGCGGATCGCTATCCGTGACTGTTTTGCAGGAGCAAAAACAGCACGACCGAAGGAAGCCCGAAGGGTGAGTGTCAGGACGACACGAATAACAGCGGCCGTACCGTTGGCGCTGGTGTTGTTGCTAAGATCATCGAATAATCTGACTGGATCAGATTATGACAACTGTAGGTTGGCCCTGACGTAAGGAAGGGTGAGGGCATGGATGGCCCGAGCAGTAATCTAGTAGCTAGCTAAAAAAGCCGGACGTTGTCCGGCTTTTTTTGTGTTTGAAATATGTATCAAGGTGCGGTCGGCTGAGCGGATCGCAATTTGTAAGTGTCTTGTGTCCGTTATTTCGCTCTGGGTATGTTCGTTCTCTGGCTGGGGTTGGTGCTTTATTTAGCGGTGTTGCCCGATCTTTGCTTTAAGTACTGACACAGCTCCGGCAATACCATGGGTTTGGCAAAATAATAACCCTGAATAATAGTACAGCCGTTGGCTGCCAGAAAATCTAACTGTACCTGCTGCTCAACGCCTTCAGCGCACAGTGAAATCCCCAGGCGTTTGCCCATTTCAATAATGGTAATGACAAGCGCGTCGTCACGTTCGCTGGCGCCAATATGATCCACAAACTGTTTATCAATTTTCAGGGTGTCGACCGGTATGCGGTTTAAGTAGCTCAGCGAGGAATAGCCCGTGCCAAAATCATCCAAAGCGATACTAAATCCCATATTGCTGATTTCAGATAAAAAGTGATTGGCGGTAGAAAAATCATCTAAATAAGAGTGCTCCGTCACTTCAAACTCAAGGTATCCGGCAGAGATTCCATATTTTTGTACGGCGCCTTTTATGCTGCCCAGCATGTGATATTTCTTTAAGTCGGCTGCCGACAAATTAATGGCGATGGGGTGAGAAAAGCCTGCAGGAAGTAAGGTGTCATGAATATCCTGGCAGACCCGATTGATGATCCACTGGGTCAGTTGCGACACTTTGCCCGATTGCTCGGCGATGGGGATAAATTCACCGGGCGATACAAAACCCAGTTCTGGGCTGTTCCAGCGTACTAAAGCTTCTGCGCCAACGACTTTGCCATCGACCTGGTGCTTAGGTTGGTAGACGATAAAAAACTCGTTATTTTGCATGGCGCTATCAATGGCATTGGCAACTTCGATGCGTCGCTGATACTCAACCATCATTTCGGCATTAAAGAAGCTAAAGCGAGCCTTGCCCGCGTGCTTAGCTTCATACATAGCCACATCGGCGTTGCGTATTAAGGTGCTCGCGTCTTGACCTGGAGTGGCCAATGCGATGCCAATACTGGCGCTGACGCGGATCTCCCAAGTGTCGATGGCAAACTTCTGTGTTAATGCATCGATGACTTGCGCAGCCAGCACCTCCAGTTCGCGATCGTTGCTGTAGTGCTGCACCATGATTAAAAATTCATCGCCACCATGGCGAGAGACTACCCCGCGTTTTTCAATCAGGTTTTTAAGTCGCTGAGCGGCATTGTTGAGTAGTTGATCTCCAACCTCGTGGCCGAGGGAGTCATTGACCAGCTTGAAACCATCCAAATCGGCAAACATAAGCGCAATGGGAGGCTGCTGGTGTTCGTTGGCTAGCAGCAGTTGCTGTAACTGTTCGCGAAAATGTTGACGATTTACAAGGCCGGTAAGATGGTCATAGTTGGCTAGGTATTCCATGGTTTCACGGCGCTGCTCTAACAAGGCAACATGTTGTTTGTTGAGTTCGTGCTCCTGGCGAATGGCTTTCAACATGTTATTGAAGTTGCGGGTTAGCGACTCCACTTCAAAATGGCCAGATGGTGGCAGGCTGACGTCGTAGTTTTTAGTTTGTTGAACCATCTTGGCCATGGCCGATAGCTTGCTGAGCGGGGTGAGCCAGTGATTGCCAAAAAAATAAAAAATCATCATGAGCAATAGAATTGACAGTGTGGCCGCAGGAAATACTTGCCAGCTGAGGTTGTTGGTGCTGCGTTCTAGTGGGCTGGAAAAGTCCCGTACGATCACCAAATAGCCCAGAATAAGACTTGGATCGCCAACGGCTTTAACGGCAATCAGGTTGCCTTGTTGTTGGTGTACGCCCAGTTCGCGCATTGGCCACTGACGAAAGTTGAGGCGTTGCTCTGGTTGCAGAGATTGCTGTTGGCGGCCGACGTAGCTTTCTAAAAGTTGCCATTGTTCATCGAAGATGGCTGCACCTTGGGTGTATTCGTATGGGTCTAGCTTGAGTAAAAAAGTGGTGAGTTGAAAAAAATGTTGCTGTTGCTGGCTGAGTAGGGGGAGCAGTTCATTGGCCATATTATCCGATAAGGCATCCAGATCGCTGTTGGCATAATTGGCGTATAGAGTACGGTGTTCTTTCACGGCCAATAAAAAAACCGCCACCGCAATGGCTGTCATAAAGACCAGAGCAAGCAGCATCACGGCTGTACGCATGCTCTTGATTTGCATACATGTCTCCGCCTGAAGTTGAGCAGGGCTGCTACACAGCGTAGCTCAAGGGGGCTGGTGCTGGCTTGCAACCTGCCAGTTATGACAGACGAGTGGCTTCGCTGTAGGCTGGCATATAGTAAAGGCTAGACGCTATGTACTGAGCAGGAGAGGTCATGTATCGATCACTCGTCACTAAGGCAGGACTTTGGCTATTGCTGATGCCTGCTGTTGTGCTGGCCGATCATGGGCGCGAAGGCTTTGAGTTCTCTGGCTTTGCGCGGGTGGTTGCTGGCTATTTAGACGAGCCGGACGCGCCTTTTAACGGCTATGAAGATGGCGTCTCCTTAGGGCAGCAAAGCTTGGTTGCTTTGCAGCCTACCTTCAATTTCACTTCAGAGCTGTCGGCGACGGCTCAGTGGCTGGCTCATACCAGTGATGATAGAGGCAGTAGTTTGGAGTGGTTGTATCTGAGCTATCAGCCTACCCCTAGCTGGCGTCTGCGGGCAGGTAAGCTTAGAACGCCTTTTTTTCGTTACAGTGATGGTATTGATGTTGGTTATACCTACCCTTGGATAACGCCACCCACTCAGGTGTATAACAATTATCTGTTTTCTACTTTTGAGGGCGGTAGCGTCAGTTATCAGCACAGCTGGCCATCATTGGCATTAGCGGTAGAAGGTTATTACGGCTCGTTTGATGACGACGTGTATATTGCTGGTAGTCGCATTGACGTGGATGCTCAAGTGTCTGACTTGATGGGTGTGGTGCTGAATCTGCGCAGCCATAATGTCAATTTACGCTTGTCTTATCATGCCGGTTATAACGAAACCGATTTGCCGCAGCTGGATTTGTTGCGTTTGCCGTTAGAGCAAGCTGGATTTGCTCGCAGTGCCGACAGTCTCGATTCCAAGGGGCGTATCACGATTGCCCAGGGGGCGATCAGTTACGATAGCCTTCACACCTTTTGGGAGGCTGAATGGGTACGAACTCACACCGAATTTTCCCTGACTCCAGAGTTAACAGGTTATTACCTGATGGGTGGGGCTCATTTGGGTGATGTGAGCATTCATCTCACTTATGCTGCCAGTGCTTATGGTGATGTGTCGGGAGAGTCTGAGCTTCAGCCCTTGTTGCTTGATCAGAGCAATCCGCTTTTCCCCTTAGCGGCAGGATACTACCAGTTGCTGGATCGAATCCCAGATGGCAGTTTAGATAGTTATACCCTCGGTGCGCGCTGGGATTTTCGTTTGAATATGGCACTAAAGGCCGAGTTGAGTTGGTTGCGAGAAACTTCGCCAGGAAGTGGTTTCTTTTCGGCACCCAGAGAAGGCTTGTTTGATCCTGCGCTTAGGCCTGAAAAGCAATCAGCGCTGTTGTATCAGCTGGGCTGGGAGTGGATATTCTGATGTGGCGGTATAGCTGGCTTAAGTCTGTTGTTTTTACGCTGCTGTTATTCCCTGCTTGGGCACTGGCTGAAGGCGTTGTAGTGGTGGCTAATCTCGATGAGCCGATCAAGTTAAGTCGAGAGCAAGTGCGCAATTTGTATATGGGGGCATCGCTTGGCCAGCAGCTAACGCCAATTGCCCTGACTCCCTCGAATCGTCTGCGTTTGATATTTAATACTCAAGTGATTGGTTTGTCTGAGTCGAGAATACAGTCGTATTGGGCACAAATGCGATTTACCGGACGTTCTCGGCCACCGCAGGAGGTTGAAAACGAAGATGATCTGCTGCAGCAGTTATTAAGCCAGCCACGTGCGGTAGGTTATTGGCCGGCATCGACGCCAGTGCCTGATCAGTTGGTGGTGGTTTACGACGGCAGTTAGCACCAGGGTTGACGACTGCCGCCGTCATAAGGTCTGGCCAGTTGTTGTTGCAATAGCATCGCCGCCAAGCTTTGATCATCGACAAATACGTCGGCCACTAGGCGAAAATACTTGCCGCGCTCAATGTTTATTAGGGTGATGTGTTGAGCGCTATTGAGGGTTGATCTGACAAAGTCTCTGGCTGCTTTTGCTTGTTGTTTTTCTTGCTGGCATTGGCCGCGAATTTCAGGTGTGTCTATACCGCGAATGCGCACACTGATGGCTTGACCCACGACGGCTGGCCATTGCTCAATATTGACGGTGATGGTATCGCCGTCATAAACGCGCACGACTTGGTCGACGGTGACTGCTTGTTGCGCTACGGCTGTGTTGATCGCTGCTGCAGCAATCAGGAAAATGTGCAGTACAACAAGAACAAATTGGCAGGATTTTCTCGGCTTCATAAATCCGTTGGATTATTGCTAATCATGGCGATTATTCAAGATTTGAGCGGCTTTTTTAGAATTTGAGCGAGTGCTCAAAATAGAAATATCTAGCAGTAAGAGGTGGTGCCCGGAGGCGGAATCGAACCACCGACACGAGGATTTTCAATCCTCTGCTCTACCAACTGAGCTATCCGGGCATTGATGATGCAGCAGTTGTTGCCTCATCAAGTGGCGCGTATTAAAACCTGAGAGGCGCCACCTGTCAACCAATTCTGCAAATTATTTTTCTTTATTTTCAGGAACATAGCCGTCGGCCTTATCGTAGTCCTCATTGTTGAGAAACTTTTGACGTTGCTCAGTAAGATACTTACGGGCTTGCAGGTCCATCAGGTTCAGATGTTTCTCATTGATCAGACGTGTCTGATGGGCAGTCCACTCATCCCAAGCGCGCTTGGAAACATGGTTGAAGATGTCTTCACCTGCTGGGCCTGGAATCGGTGCCTGGTCCAGGCCTGGCAGTTGTTGCTGATACTTTTGGCACAGCACGGTTCGGCTCATGGTGTTGTCCTTATGACGGTTGTAATAGTTTTTTAACAGGAGCTGCCAGACCCAGCTCGGCTGGATCATCGGGATTGTACCAGCAGCCACTCCCTTGCTGTAGTGCGTTACAGTGACGATCCAGCTGCAGTCGCCAGGGACTAATATGCAGGTGGTAATGGCTAAAAGTATGACGGAATGCAGGCAGCCATTGGCTGGTAGAGGGCTCTACACCAAACTGACGCTTTAGCCACACCAACCCCTCGTTTTCACTATCAACCTCTGGAAGACTCCACAGTCCACCCCATAGACCTTGCTGAGGTCTTTGCTGCAACCAGCGCTCACCCGATGGGTTTTCTATCAGTAGCATGATGGTGTGCTTTTCAGGTTTTTCTTTTTTCGGCTTCGAATGTGGAAACTGTGTTGGCTTGCCACTGGCATAGCCTGCACAGTGTGGCTGCAGAGGGCATATACCGCATGCCGGCTTGCTGCGGGTGCATAGCGTTGCCCCCAGGTCCATCATGACTTGAGTGTACTCGCGAAAACTGTGCTCTGGAGTCAGTGATTCCGCTAGTTGCCACAGCTCTTTGTTAACACTGGTTTGTCCTGGCCAGCCCTCAATAGCAAAAAAACGCGTAAGAACACGCTTGACGTTGCCGTCCATAATGGCGGCACGCATACCCATGCTGATAGAGGCAATCGCTGCTGCGGTGGAGCGGCCGATGCCTGGCAGGCTAGCGAGCGCCTCGAGATCCTGGGGAAACTGTCCTTGGTATTGCTCAACTACACGTTGTGCACAGGCGTGTAAGTTGCGTCCACGGGCGTAATAACCCAGTCCTGTCCATAGATGCAGTACTTCGTCCTGTTCGGCCTTGGCTAGGCTGAAAACATCAGGAAAACGCGCCATGAAGCGTTCGTAGTAGGGTATAACCGTCGCTACTTGGGTCTGCTGTAGCATGATTTCTGATACCCACACTCGGTAAGGTGTGATGTCTTGCTGCCAAGGCAGATGTTTACGTCCGTGCTGCTGATACCAGGCCAAAACAGTGTCGCTGAATGAGAAATGCACAAGCGCTCGAGTCGTTGTCAAAAAGCGGCAGTATAAGGTGTGTCACGCTAGGATTAAACGTTAGCACTCGGTCCTAGAATCAGATGTGGTAGGCACTTGAACGTTGCTGGTTGGTTTCCTGCATAAACTGATGCAATTGTCCCAATGACAATGGCCGACTGAACAAATAGCCCTGCCCTTCATCGCAGTTATTGCTACGTAGGAAATCCAGTTGGGCTTTGGTTTCGACCCCTTCTGCGACGACATCCAGGCTGAGTTTATGCGCCATGGCAATAACCGCCGCGGTAATAGCCATGTCATTGGCATCATCAGGGATATCCATCACAAACGAACGGTCGACCTTTAATACATCAATGGGAAAACGTTTAATGTACGCCAGAGAAGAATAACCGGTGCCAAAGTCATCGATGGCTATCGATACGCCGGTTTTTTTGATTTCTTGCATGGTGGCGATCGCTGCTTCGACATCTTCCATCAATGTGCTTTCGGTAATTTCCAGCTCTAAACACGAGGGCGACATAGCGGAAGCTTTGAGCACGTCGTTGATATGTTCAACCAGTTTAGGATCGGCAAACTGCCGGGCGGATAAATTCACCGCGACTTTGGCGTTGGCGGGAAGGATTCCATCTCTGATGAGTGAGCTCACTTGGCGGCAACTTTGTTCCAACACCCAGGCGCCGATATCCAATATTTGTCCGGTTTCTTCTGCAATGGGAATGAACCGCCCGGGGGTGATGGTGCCTTTTTCTGGGTGATCCCAGCGAATCAGAGTTTCAACACCAGTGACGGAATAGTCCAGCATGCTTATTTTGGGCTGGAACAGCAGGGTAAATTGCTGACGTTCGATGGCGATGCTGATTTCTTTTTCGATAGCCAAGTGCTCGAGGATATTGTGATTCATATCTTCGGAGAAAAACTGAAAATTATTGCGCCCCATTTCCTTAGCTCGGTACATGGCCAAGTCAGCATTCTTCATCAGAGTGTTGGCATCGGTTGAGTCCTCGGGCGTTAAGGTGATGCCTATACTTACCGTGGTGACAATATCCTGACCTTTGATACGAATTGGCCGTGCCAAAGCTTGCAGTAGCTTCTCAGCCACCACCAGCACATCGGACGTTTGGTGAATATCGGTCAGTAAAATGGTGAATTCGTCGCCACCAATGCGGGAAACCGTATCGTTTTCGCGCACAGTAGAAGTTAGGCGGGTTGCGACTTCTTTCAGCAAAATGTCGCCGGCGTCGTGCCCTAAGGTATCGTTTATGCGCTTAAACTGGTCCATGTCGAGGAACATGAGCGCCATCGAATTGCCGGATCTGAGTACACTTTTAACGGATTTCTCTAGCCGATTTTTGAATAAGCGACGATTGGCGAGACCTGTCAACGGATCATAAAACGCCAGGTTTTCCATTTGAATTTGAGCGGCTTTGAGCTCAGAAATATCTGAAATAGCCCCCAAAAAACCCAATAACTCACCATTGCTGTTGTGTAGTGGGCTGGCCAATAAATGAATCCAGGTATGGCTGCCATCACGGCGTGTTAGACGCAGCTCTTGGGCAATGCTTTCTTGCTCATAAATCAATCTGTTCCAGCGTTTTTGCAGCTGCGGCAGGTCACGTGGATGAATACGGTCAAACCAGCTCTGCAAGGTCAAATCGTGTTCAGACACCATGTGGATGTCACACCAGCGCTGATTGACATAGGTTAGCTGCTGGTCAGGATCGATTTGAAAAATGCCTACTGGCGATAGTGCTGTGAGCTTGCGAAAACGTTCTTCACTGGTTTTTAGCGATAAGTTTTCAGCTTCAATGGTACGTAATAAACCATTAAACAAATCAACTAAATCTCCCAGCTCATCGGCGTTCTCTTTGGTGGCCCGGATAGAATAATCCTTGTTTGCAACAATGGCAGTGAGGGCATTACTCAGTTCTCGCATCGGCCGCAACACCACCTCTTGCAGACGATTGGCCAACAAAATAGCCATCACTACCGTAATCGCCAGAATAATCAGGGAGAACGTCACAAACTGATTGAAGCGCTCTAGCAGCGCTCCTCGACTGCTTTCTAAGTAGAGGGTGCCGATGGGTTGCTGATCGAGATAAATGGGAAACAGCTGGGAAAAGAACTGGTCACGGTTGACTTGCAGTGCTTGTAAACTTACTGGGCAGCTAATGCCTTGATTTTCGTAATGGGCTAGCAACCTTTGCTCTGCATCAAATATGCATCCGCGCATAACATTAGGGTCTGCTTTTAAGGTGTTGAGATTATTCTGCAAGACCTGAATATCAGCGAAGGTGAGAGCGGCGGTGGCGCGATTGGCTATGACCTGACCCAATACTGCGAGTTTGTTCTGATTGTCTTGACGAGAGAGATAATACTCCAGCGACATAAAGGCCAAGTTGGCTAGCAGCAAGGTCAGGCTGGTGGTGATCAATGAAATTAGAATCAATTTCTTACGCAGCGACTGGTGGCGGAAGGGATACACTCAGTAACCCTCCAGCTTTAGGAGCAAACCGTACTGATTGCTGCCAAGTTGACACTTAACTGTGCTAGCTGTTGGTGAGGGGTGTTCAGCTCTAAGTCGGGATGCTTGCTTGTCATGCACAAAGCTATTAATGCAGGCGAAACTAATCACCATGCTAGGGCGATGGCTTTGGTATGCGCTGCTAAGTGGCTGGCTGAAGTACACCATACGACCGTTGTGCTCATCCTGATCTGTCCACAGTCTCAAATGCAGTATGCCTGTGTTTGTTGCCTTCGAATAGTCAGCCCACGCCATGTCCAGTACTTTCTGAATCAGGATGTCGTCTTTGGCGCGATAAGGCGGTTGTTTGATTCCGTGAATACACGGCTCTGGGGGCACCGTCATAACACCATACACGCGAATGCCAATAGCAGATAGGTAAAAAGGGAATGCTAAGCAGGGCCTGAGCAGGCGTTTTTGCATGGCTACCTCAGGTCTTAGAGATCGTCATCTTGATGCAAAACGTCATGGAGGTTCCTAGTGTTATTAAGAATCTATGGCCAAGATGTTATGCCCGCTTCTCTAATATTAGCAGCTGATGCTAAGGACACAGGAAAAACGAAAAAAGCCAGCATAGAGCCGGCAAAGGGAAATCAAGCAGAGTGGAGAGTGCTTGCTTTAACGTTGAGCTTGCTGAGCGGCTGGAGCCTGTTGCTCCATCTGGGTGAGAAGCTCGGCAATCGACATGGATTGCAGTTGTTCCGATAGTTGAGTGCGGTAGGCCTTGACCATACTGAGGCCTGCGACCACAGCATCGTAGACTTGCCAACTTCCGTCTGGTGTTTGATACAAGCGAAAGTCGAGCGGGATGGTTTGGCCACTGCTTTGAACTAGCTGGCCTTTCACTAAGGCTCGATCACCGCGCTGGTTAAAACGTGCTTCATCTAGTGTTATTTGTTCGCCATTGAAAGATTTAAACGCGCCGCTATAGGTACGGATTTGTTGGTCGCGGAACAGTTCGATAAAACGTTGGCGTTGCTCCTGGTTGGCTCGTCGCCAGTGTTTACCCAGTGCGCCCATCGCAACTCGTTGCTGATCAATGGCAGGTACCAGGTAAGTTAATACCAAGTGTCTGACCTGTTCATCGGTTCTATCTTCAACCGGCAGGCGCTTGAGTTCATCAATCACACCTTGGGTGGCCTGTGAAACCACAGTGCGTGGCGTTTCGGCAGCAGCGCTAAGACTGCTGGCCAAGGCCAGAGCGGTAACAATGATGAAAGAGGCTGCAGATTGAATGACAATGCGCATGGCAAACCATCCGGGTTGATTAACTATGGAGGCAATTATGGACGCCCGTTTCTTGTGTGTGTAGACAAGATTATGCAAATAACCTGTTCTTCAGAAGGAACAATTCAGCTTCCATTAAGGTTATTGTATAGAAAGTCAGGGCCAATGGTGGCGAATTGTCGTCGTCCGAGGGCGCTATGTAACTCAGCGGGCGGTGTGGGTATGAGCAGGCAGTTGCCTTCTTGGCTTGCCCATTGGCAGATATGGTGCAGCAATTGATGCATAACGCCACGGCGTTGGGTGATGCGTCGCACACCGGCATTGCTTAGCGTTATCTGGTTATCTGTCTCCATGGCGGCCAAGCAGCAACCGACAATACGATCATTAAAGCGGCCCGCCAAGATCCAATGATGGTCTGTTTGCAGCCACTGTTTAAGTGCATCGATGTCCAATGTCAGGCCGTCTTGTGCCGTTTCCTCGTGGATCTTCTGCAGATCGATCCAATCTTGCGACGAAGGTGAGTAAATGTGCTCTAAACGTACCGGCACTGTGGCCCCCTGTAAAAATACCAATAGATGAAACCGCCAGCCTACTTTGCGTTGGCGCGTTGCTTTATAATGCCTTTCTTTCCAATTTGCGAGATTTCGGAGCAGTATCATGGCACGCAGCGCAACGGTAGAGCGCAATACGCTCGAAACCCAGATTCGCGTCAGTATCGATCTGGACGGCACCGGCAAAGCCGAGTTCAACACCGGTGTTCCATTTTTGGAGCATATGCTGGATCAGATTGCGCGCCATGGATTGATTGACCTGAACATTCACTGCGATGGTGATACCCATATCGACGACCACCATACGGTAGAAGATATTGGCATTACCCTAGGCCAAGCATTTGCCCAAGCGATTGGCGATAAAAAGGGCATAGTGCGTTATGGCCATGCCTATGTACCGTTAGATGAAGCCTTGTCTCGTGTGGTGATCGACTTTTCTGGTCGCCCAGGTCTGGATATGAAGGTTGATTTTACCCGCGGCAATATCGGCCGCTTTGACACCCAGTTGTTTTGGGAGTTTTTCCAGGGCTTTGTTAATCATGCCAACGTCACTCTGCATATCGACAACTTGAAAGGCTTCAATGCGCATCACCAGGCAGAGACCATCTTTAAAGCATTTGGTCGCGCGCTGCGCATGGCAGTAGAGCTAGATCCGCGCATGGCAGGCATCATGCCTTCCACGAAAGGCTCGTTGTAGGAATCCGTGATGACAGTGAACAGCAAGGTATGCGCGGTCATCGACTATGGCATGGGCAATTTGCATTCAGCACATGGAGCCCTGCAGCATGTGGCACCAGATACTCAGATCATCGTGAGTCGAAACCCTGAGGAAATCCTCGCCGCCGATCATGTGGTATTGCCGGGTGTAGGAGCGATTCGTGACTGCATGGCGGAGATACGCGCGCTCGGTATCGACCAGGTGGTGGACGAGGTGCGTCGCAGTAAGCCATTACTGGGAATATGTGTGGGCTTGCAGTCCATGCTGCATCACAGTGCTGAAAATGGTGGCGTTGAGGCAATGGGCCTGTTTGCCGGTAAGGTGGACTTCTTTGGTGATCAGCCAGCGGTAGAGCAACAGCATCTGAAAGTACCGCACATGGGTTGGAATCAGGTGCAACAACATGCTCACCCGTTGTGGCAAGGCATTCCAGACAACAGCCGCTTTTATTTTGTGCACTCGTATTTTGTTCGTGCTGAAGACCGTGCTCAGGTGATGGGTCAGTGTGAATATGGAGTCTCTTTTGATGCGGCGTTGGCGCAAGATAATGTCTTTGCTGTGCAGTTCCACCCGGAAAAAAGCCACCACGCTGGATTGGCATTGTTGAAGAACTTTCTCGCCTGGGATGGTCAGGCCTGAGCATGATGCCGAGCTGTCGGCGCCATGAACAACCACTTTAAGAGGTAAGCAGTTTATGTTGGTGATCCCTGCCATCGACTTGAAAGACGGTCAATGCGTGCGCCTGCGTCAGGGCCGCATGGAAGATTCCACCGTATTTGGTGACCATCCTGTGGACATGGCACGCCGCTGGGTTGAAGCGGGTTGTCGACGACTGCATCTGGTCGATTTGAATGGTGCTTTTGCTGGTGAGCCAGTGAATGGTGAGGCGGTAACAGCCATTGCCAAACAATACCCACAGCTGCCGATTCAGATCGGTGGTGGCATTCGCTCGTTAGAGACCATCGAGCACTACATCAAGGCCGGCGTGAGTCAGGTCATTATTGGCACCAAAGCGGTGAAGGAACCTGAGTTTGTTAGCGAGGCCTGCCGCGCGTTTCCAGGCGCCGTAATTGTTGGCTTAGATGCAAAAGACGGCTTTGTGGCCACCGATGGTTGGGCCGAAGTTTCCGATGTCAAAGCCGTTGATCTGGCGCGCCAGTTTAAAGATGACGGTGTGATGGCGATTGTTTACACCGATATTGCCCGTGACGGCATGATGCAAGGTGTGAATATCGAAGCCACAGTACAGCTGGCAGAACAGGGAGGAATTCCTGTGATTGCCTCTGGCGGTGTGACCGATATGAAAGATATTGAAGCGTTGGCTGCTGTGTCTGGCCGTGGCGTGATGGGGGCGATTACCGGTCGTGCTATCTATGAAGGCACTCTGGATGTGGCAACCGCACAGAAGATGGCCGATGAACTGTGCAAGGTCGCCAGCTGATGGCTCTGGCAAAACGCATCATTCCCTGCCTCGATGTTGATCAGGGCCGAGTGGTCAAAGGCGTTAATTTTGTTGGCATTCGAGACGCAGGCGACCCGGTTGAAATTGCTAAGCGTTACAACGATCAGGGTGCCGATGAGATCACCTTTCTTGATATCACTGCCAGTCATGAGGAGCGAGATACCACAGAGCACATGGTGGAAGCCATTGCCGAGCAGGTGTTTATTCCCTTGACGGTGGGTGGCGGCATTCGAGAAGTGGCGGATATTCGCCGCATGCTTAACGCCGGTGCGGACAAGGTATCCATCAACTCTGCGGCTGTATATAACCCAGAATTTGTGCGCCAGGCGTCAGATAAGTTTGGCGCCCAATGCATTGTGGTGGCAATTGATGCCAAACAGGTGGCGCCGCAGCGCTGGGAGATCTTTACCCACGGTGGCCGCAAAGCAACGGGTATCGACGCGGTACAGTGGGCGCAAAAAATGGCGCAGCTGGGAGCGGGCGAGATTTTATTAACCAGTATGGATCGTGACGGCGTGAAAACGGGCTTTGACCTGGGAGTGACACGGGCCATCAGCGATGCAGTGAATATCCCGGTAATCGCATCGGGCGGTGTTGGTAACCTTGATCATTTGGTCGAAGGGGTGCAGCAAGGTGGCGCCGATGCGGTGCTGGCGGCGAGTATTTTCCACTTTGGCGAATACACTGTGATGCAAGCGAAGCAGCACATGGCCGCTGCAGGCATCGAGATGCGACTGGATTAATCCTCGCTGTAGAAACTAAAAAGCAGGCCTCGGCCTGCTTTTTTGTGGCTGTACTGGCGTGCTGCTTAATACAGTACGCGAGCGCGTATAGTTCCTTCGATTTGCTTGATCTTCTCCAGTGCCAGATCACTGACGTCGGCTGCTACATCAATGACCACGTAACCAACTTCTTCAACGGTTTGCAGGTATTGACCCGAAATGTTGATGTTGTTGTCGGCAAAAATCTGGTTGATGGCATTCATCACGCCAGGCACGTTTTTATGAATGTGTAGAATCCGATGCACATTGGGGTTGGCCGGCAGTGCCACCTCAGGGAAGTTCACCGAAGATGTGGTGGTGCCGTTGTCGCTGTATGTCGACAGCTTTTCACCCACTTCCTTACCGATGTTTTCCTGGGCTTCCAAGGTAGAGCCACCAACGTGCGGTGTTAGGATAACGTTATCGAACTCACGCAGTGGGGTAACGAACTCTTCGTCGTTAGAGCGTGGTTCAACTGGGAAGACATCAATGGCAGCGCCCAGCAGTTTTTTACTACGAACGGCATCAGCCAGTGCGTCAATGTCGACCACTGTGCCACGTGAAGCATTGAGCAAAATAGAACCTTGCTTCATTTGTTCAAATTGCTCGGCCCCCATCATCCACTTGGTTGCTGCAGTTTCAGGAACGTGCAATGACACCACATCAGCCAGGTTCAACAGTTCGTTTAAGCTGTTCACTTGCTTGGCGTTGCCGATCGGCAGCTTAGTGACCACATCGTAGAAGTAGACCTCCATGCCTAGCCCTTCTGCCATCACCGACAGTTGCGTACCGATGCTGCCGTAGCCAACGATGCCCAGCTTTTTGCCTCGAATCTCGTAGGAGTTGGCGGCCGATTTCTGCCATCCACCACGGTGACATTGGGCGTTCTTTTCCGGAATGCCGCGCATCAGCATGATCATTTCTGCCAGGCTCAACTCGGCTACTGAACGTGTGTTCGAGTAAGGTGCGTTGAACACTGCGATGCCGCGTTCGGTGGCAGCTTTCAGGTCGACCTGGTTGGTACCAATGCAGAAGCAGCCAACGGCAATCAGCTTTTCGGCAGCATCAAAGATGTCGGCCGTCAGCTGGGTGCGTGAGCGAATACCAATAAAGTGGGCATCTTTAATACGCTCTTTCAGCTCATCAGCGGGCAAAGAGGTTTTGAGATACTCAATATTGGTGTAGCCAGCCGCTTGCAGCGTATCTAGGGCCGATTGATGCACACCTTCCAGCAGAAGGAACTTGATCTTGCTTTTGTCCAGAGATGTTTGTGCCATGGAGGTACCTGTGGTCGATTAACAATGATGGAAACCGTGTGCTTGGGCGTCTGGCGCCGGGAGTGAAAACCACTCCGAAAAAAGAGGCACGTATGCTAGCATAATTGCTTATGTCAACGTGAGTATTGCGGGGTTTTTCAAACTGTACGATTGTTCACGTTGCAATGAATGTTATTCATATGCGGAATCCTCATGACCTCCCTGACTCAAGACGCTCTGATCGACCAGTTAGCCGCTATTGTTGGTGCCGATAAAGTCCGTACTGACGATGACTCTCTGCAGACCTTTGGTAAGGACTGGACCAAGATCTATGATCCTAAGCCCAGCGCTATCGTGTTCCCGAAAACGACGGAGCAGGTACGTGAGCTGGTGCTATTGGCCAACCGACAGCAGCTTGCTTTGGTGCCATCCGGTGGTCGTACCGGGCTGAGTGCCGGAGCCGTGGCAGCTAACGGTGAAGTGGTGGTGGCATTTGATTACATGAATCAGATGTCGGATTTCAATGCTGTGGATCGTACCGTGAAATGTGGAGCTGGCGTCATCACCGAGCAGCTGCAAACATTCGCAGAAGAGCACGATTTGTTTTATCCGGTCGATTTTGCCTCGGCGGGCTCAAGTCAGATTGGCGGCAATATCAGTACCAATGCAGGTGGTATTAAAGTCATTCGTTGGGGTATGACTCGCGACTGGGTTGCTGGGTTGACCGTGGTCACTGGCCAAGGAGAAGTGCTGCAGCTGAATAAAGACTTGTTGAAGAACAATACTGGCTATGATCTACGCCAACTCTTTATTGGTGGCGAAGGAACACTGGGCTTTATTACTGAAGCAACCATGCGCCTGACGCGCCAGCCCAAAGACCTCACTGTGTTGGTACTTGGGGTACCAGAGCTGGATGACATTATGAAGGTGTTGCATCAGTTCCAGAGCGATATGGATCTGACCGCGTTCGAATTCTTTTCTGATAAGGCCATGCAAAAAGTGCTTGCCCGTGGTGATGTGCCAGCGCCATTTGAATCCAGTACCGATTATTACGCACTGATCGAGTTCGAGGCGCTGACCGAAGCCGAGCTCGATAAGGCGATGACGCTGTTTGAGCAGTGCTTAGAAAATGGCTGGGTAGCTGACGGTGTCATCAGTCAAAGTGAAACCCAGGCAGCGAACCTGTGGCGTTTGCGTGAGGACATATCAGAAACCATTTCTGAATGGACTCCCTACAAGAATGACATTTCGGTGGTGGTCTCTAAGGTACCTCCTTTCCTGCGTGATATCGACGATATCGTCACACGCGAGTATCCCGACTTCGAGATCATCTGGTTTGGTCATATTGGTGATGGCAACTTGCACTTAAATATCCTCAAGCCCGATGACCTAGCTAAAGATGAGTTCTTTGAACGTTGCAACAAGGTCTCGCAGTGGGTGTTTGAGACGGTCGAAAAGTATCAAGGTTCTGTGTCGGCTGAGCATGGTGTTGGTATGACGAAAAAACCTTACCTGAACTACAGCCGCTCGGCTGCCGAATTAGCCTACATGAAAGCGGTTAAAGCGGTGTTTGACCCCAACAATGTAATGAACCCGGGCAAGCTGATTGACTTGTAATTCCCCACCATAAAAAAAGCAGCCTTAGGGCTGCTTTTTTTTGGTTCCTTAACTAGCGGGCGTTAGAACAGCTGCTCTGGAATGACTCCGTTCTTTTCTTCCTGCTGTTCTGCTGAAGGGGCAGGTTTGCTCATCTCGGTTGGCACATTTTCCTTGCGGAAGTATTCAAAGATGGCATTAGCTTGTCCGGCGGGTGCTAATAAGCCGGTATCTGGATCAATGCGTACGCTGACAATGCCTTCCGGTTGCTGGTAGGGCTGCTCGGCAATGCCCTGTAGCGCTTGACCCATGTAATCGACCCATATCGGCAGTGCGGTATTGCTTCCATAAGCCCAGCGGCCGAGGGTTTTGGGTTGGTCAAAGCCAACCCAAACGATGGTTGCTAAGCCTGGGTTGAAACCCGCAAACCAAGCATCTTTTTGATCGTTAGTGGTTCCGGTTTTACCGGCCAGGTCTGCACGATTCAAGGCCAATGCGCGTTTGCCGGTGCCGCGTTTGATGACATCCTGCATCATGGTCATGATCAGAAAATGGGTACGTTTATCGATGACACGCGGTGCACAGTTTTTTGTTGTTGCATCAATGCCTAGGCTTGCCTGCATTTCACGCTCCAGCTGCTGCAGCTCAGTGACTGGGGTGTCGCAGGCCTTGCTTGGAATGTGTTGGAACAGAACATTGCCATCGTCGTCCTCGACTCTGTCAATAACGTACGGAGATATGGCATAGCCACCGTTGGCAAACGCTGCGTATCCGGTTGCCAACTCCATCGGCGAGACTGCAGAGGCCCCCAACGCCAAGGATAAGTCGCGGTTTAGCTTTTTGGCAGGGATGCCAAAGGGGCTGATAAAGTCGATGGCCGTTTGCGGAGTTAATCTCTTCAGTATGCGAATGGACACCAGATTCTGTGATTTATAGAGAGCCTGACGCAGGCGTGTCGGGCCATAGAACTTGCCACTGACATTTTGTGGTCGCCAGGTGTTTTCTAGGCTGGCGTCCTCAAATACAACCGGTGCGTCATTGATAATGCTGGCGGGAGTAAATCCATTGGCTAAGGCTGCACTGTAAACAAAGGGCTTGAAGGCTGAGCCAGGTTGGCGATCGGCTTGAATTGCACGGTTAAAGCTGTTGCTGGCGGGAGAGAAGCCGCCAACTAATGCCTGGATAGCGCCATCCTCCGGCGCCAAAGAGACCAGTGCGCCTTCTACTTCTGGTTGCTGAGCTAAAACTGGCACCTGGTCTTGCCACTCAAACCACACTGCCTGGCCCATGGTTAACACTTCACTGGCTGACTTTAATGGCTTGCCAATGATATCGACATTCACATGTTCACGCGCCCACTGGATGCCTGACCAGGGCAAATAGCGCATACCATTTAATGTGTAGAGCCAGGCGCCTTGCTGCTCCACCTGAGAGACAATTGCTGTTTTTAACAGGCCGCTGTCTGGGGAATTGCGCAGATAGTCATTCCATGCGGGCAAAGTTGCGTGCCAATTGATGTCGTAGTTTGAAGAGGCTTGGCTTAGCCAGGTTTGCAGTGACGGCTGATCTTTCACCTCGTAACTAACAACCGGCAGCTGTTCGGTTGCTTGTCGCCAGCCGTGGTCACGATCGTATTTTAACAGTCCACGCTGCAAAGCCTGGTTGGCAGCTTGCTGGCGTTTGCTATCGATACTGGTGTAGATGCTGTAGCCAGCCGTGTAGGCACTGCTGCCGTATTGCTCAATAGCAAACTGACGAGCCATCTCGGCAACATAAGGAGCTGACACTTCTGACACTGGACCATGATAACGAGCCGTAATGGGCTCTCGAGCTGCTGTTTCAAATTCTTCCTGACTAATGAGCTCAAGCGATCGCATGCGTGCAAGCACATAGTTACGCCGGCTAATGGCCCGTTCTGGGTTATTGATAGGGTTGGCGGCAGACGGAGCCTGCGGCAGCCCAGCAATCATGGCGTGCTGGGCCAAGCTTAGTTGCTGAATCGACTTGCCATAATAGACCTGAGCAGCGGCTTCAATGCCGTAAGCGCGCTTGCCGAGGTAAATTTTATTGAGGTAAAGCTCGAGAATTTGCTGTTTTGTGAGCGCCTTCTCAATCTTTAAAGCCAGAAGAATTTCGGTGAACTTACGAGAGAATGTTTTTTCACTGCTAAGATAATAATTCTTGGCCACCTGCATGGTGATGGTACTGCCGCCAGATCGCTTCCTACCGGTACTAAGAAGCTCAAAGGCGGCGCGGGCTAAGCCCTTGATGTCGATACCAAAGTGCTCAAAAAAGCTGTCGTCTTCGGAAGCCAGCAGAGCATCGATAAAACGCTGCGGCGTTTCTTCATAGCGAATTGGATTTCGTCTTTTGGTACCGAATTCACTGATTAGCCTCCCATCCCGAGTGTAAACTCGCAGCGGCGTTTGCAGTTCTGTGTCTAACAGATCCTGCGTGTCGGGTAAGGTGGGGGCGAAGTAGATATAAACAGCCATCATCACCAGGCCGGCGCCTGCTATGGTGGACATTGTAAGCCAAAGAATTAGGCGCGCGGCGATGTGTGTGGAAGCCATATTAAATGAACGTCTCTTGCCTCAGAAACCCAGTATTTATGCGGGTTGGAGCATTATAAGGGATTTTTGTTCTTTTAATAGGAATGTGCTTATAATGAATTTGACAGATAGGATTAGAGTGAGCTTGTTCTCGCAAGTTCGCGATTTGATGGGGATTTTACCGTGCTGGCCAGCTTATTAAGTAAAAAAGGCAAAGCGCTCCTGGGTGTCGACATCAGCTCTACCTCTGTAAAGGTGCTCGAGCTGAGTCACAACAACGGCCGTTACCAAGTCGAGGCCTACGCCAGTGAGCCATTGCCACAGAATGCTGTGGTGGAACAGGCCATCAACAATGATGAGGCAGTAGGCGAAGCCATTCGTCGCGCCATTGGGCGTTCCCGCACTTCAGCCAAACAAGGTGCGATCGCCGTGGCTGGTTCAGCCGTTATTACTAAAACGGTTCAGATGCCCGGAGACCTGTCTGACGATGAAATGGATTTTCAGGTTCGTGCTGAAGCCGATCAGTACATTCCTTATCCCTTGGAAGAGGTCGCACTTGACTGGGAAATACAGGGTGCTACCGAAGGCAGTCCGGATATGGTCAATGTCCTGTTGGCAGCATGTCGCTCTGAAACTGTAGAACGACGTAAAGATGCCATTGAGTATGCCAACATTGAAGCCAAAGTGGTGGACATAGAAGCCTTCTGTACCGAGCGAGCTTTTAAGTTAATAGAAGGCCAGTTGGACGGCAGTGAAATTGAAACCGTCGCGATTCTTGATGTTGGGGCCACGATGAGCACCCTGAGCGTATTGCATCAGGGCAAATCAATTTATACCCGTGAACAGCTGTTCGGTGGTAGGCAGCTCACTGAAGACATCATGCGGCGGTATGGTCTGAGCGAGGAAGAAGCACAACGTGCAAAATTGGAAGGCGGGCTCCCCGATGATTATGAGTCTGAGGTGTTGCAGCCATTCCGCAACGCAGTGGTGCAACAGGTAAGTCGCTCATTGCAATTCTTTTACTCCTCAAGCCAGTTTAATGATGTTGACTATATTGTGCTGGCCGGTGGTACTTCATCGCTACCAGACTTAGCGGAGCTTGTTCAGGATGAATTAGGTATTGCTACTATGGTGGCCAATCCTTTCGTAAGCATGACTCTGTCACAGAAAGTAAGTGCCAACTTGCTTAATAATGACGCGCCTGCGCTGATGATAGCTTGTGGCCTGGCGATGAGGAGCTTCGACTGATGGCAAATATTAACTTATTGCCGTGGCGTGAAGAGCGTCGGCAACAGAAAAATCAGGAATATTATTCCGCTCTCTTTTTAGTGGCAATCGTCGCCTGTGCGCTGGTGTACTTTGTTAGCGATTTTTACAGTAGTGCTGTTAGTAACCAGCAGCAACGGAATGCATTCATACAAAACGAAATGAATGTGATCGAGGCCAAAATTGAGGAAATCAGCAAGCTTAGAGAAACAAGGGAACAGCTGATAGAACGGATGGAGCTGATTCAGGCATTGCAGGGAAATAGGCCTATTATTGTCCGGATGTTTGATGAAATGGCCAAGTCTGTACCTGATGATCTTTATTTTACCTCGGTGTCTATTACAGGTCAGACAGTCGTTGTTAAGGGTATGGCTCAGTCTAACAACCGTGTTGCTGCGTTGATGCGTAACTTTGATGGGTCGCAGTGGTTCGAAAATCCTGAGCTCATTAGTGTTCGTTCTGTGTCTGAGGGTGTTAATGAGTTCGAAGTGAAGATGCAGCGCTTCAACCCGAATCAGGAAGAGGAGCAACTGTAGATGGCTAGTGGTAAAGGCTTTGATATGTCTGCATTTGTTGAAAAACTGCAAAACATTGACATCGATGATATCAACAACGCTGATTGGGAAAATATGGGCTCCTGGCCTTTGCTTGGGAGGGCATCCCTAGCTTTGGTGCTGTTTGTCGGGCTATGTGTGGCAGGGTACTACTTCCTGATCGTTGATCAAGTTGATCAATTAGCATCCGAGCAACAGCAAGAAGTTAAACTGAAAAAAGAATTTGAAGTAAAGGCCTTCAAAATTTCCAATCTAGACCAATACCGAGCTCAGCTTTTGGAGATGGAAGAAAGCTTTGGTTCGTTATTGAAGCAGCTACCAAGAGATACCGAAGTACCGGGGCTGATTGATGATATTAGTGGCGCAGCCCTTGGAGCTGGCCTTAAATTGGATGCTATCGACCCGAGTGAGATGACAAAGGCGGAGTTTTATAATGAACTCCCAATCGATATCGCTGTCACCGGTGGATTTCATGAAATGGGCTCTTTCGTATCTACTGTGGCCTCCTTGCCTCGTATTGTGACGCTGCATGATTTTTCGATACAAAAACTCGAAAATTCTGACCTGACTATGAAAATTCAGGCCAAAACTTACCAATATAACCCTGAGGAAGAATGATGATGAGGAGCTTCGCACTGCTGATACTAGCATTCGCCATGGCTGGGTGCTCATCATCTGCAGATACTGATGATTTGAGGCGGTTTGTGGATGACACGCTGTCTAAGCCTCGGGGGCGTATTGAACCTATTCCTGTGTTTAAACCGTATGAGTCTTTTAACTACAGTTCAGCTGGAATTCGCTCGCCGTTTGAATTGCCTGTAGTTGTCGATGAAACGGTGCAGCTCGATAAAGATGTCTCAAATATTCGACCAGACGATAACCGGCCAAAAGAGCACTTGGAACAGTTTGGTTTTAACGAATTGGCTATGGTTGGAACGCTAAAAGGCTCTGATGGAGATCTTTGGGTGCTCGTTCGAGATGGTGATGGAGGCGTTGTTCGAATACAAGAAGGTAACTATTTGGGGCAGAACCATGGCAAAGTTGTTTCTGTGTCGGATTATCGAATTAATTTAATTGAGATTGTGCCCAACGGTATGGGGGGCTGGATTGAGCGTCCGCGCACAATGGTGCTAGAGGGGCTGTCGGGAGATTAACATGAAGACTCGCATGCTTACGAAAATGATAAATAAATGGGCGCTGTCATTACTACTTTTGACATTGAGCTCGTGGTCATCAGCGGCAGTACTACAGGATTTGAAGTTTTCTTCATTGCCTGGTGATGTTACTGAGGTTGAACTTGTGTTTGATGGGAAGCCTCCTGAGGTTAAAGGCTATACCATTGAAAAGCCTGCTAGGATTTCGATCGATATCCCTGGAGCTTCTAGTGCGTTGTCAGCAAAGCGGTTTGATATAGGCGCAGGTAATGCAAGAACAGCCGTTGTTTTGGCTGGCAAAGATCGTGTCAGAATGGTTATTAACCTGACACGGTTGGTCGACTACCAAACCGTTGTAAATGGAAATAGCTTGCTTTTACGGGTTGGGAAAACTGCTGAAGAGCGTGTTTTTAAGCCTGCAAGCAGCAAGTCTAGTTCGGAAATTATGACTAGTAATAGCAGAGCTTCGGTTGGCGAGCTAAAAATCGTTAGCGTAGATTTTCGTCGTGGTGAACTCGGTGATGGCCAAGTACAGATTCGCTTGAGTGATGACCGTGCCGCAGCTGATATTCGTAGAGAAGGCTCGAAAATTATTGCTGATTTGAACGGAGTGCGCTTGCCTGCAGAATTGAGCCGTCGACTAGATGTTCTCGACTTTGCTACGCCCGTTAAATTTGTGGATGTTCGGTCTGCGGAGGGTGGAACTCGCGTAATCATCGAGCCGAAGTCGGATGACTTTGACTTTTTGGCATACCAAGCTGATCGCCTGCTGTCGATCAATGTGTCGGTTCTTCCTGAAGAAGCAATAGAAGAGCGTAAAAAGGCCTTCCCATTCACCGGAGAGAAGCTCTCGCTGAATTTCCAAAATATTGAAGTTCGAGCAGTCTTGCAGCTGATTGCTGACTTCACTGGTCTCAACTTAGTTGCTTCTGATACTGTGCAGGGCAGCATTACCCTTAGGCTTCAAGATGTTCCGTGGGATCAGGCACTGGATCTGGTGTTGAAAACCAAAGGTTTGGGTAAACGCCAAATGGGATCTGTGTTGCTGATAGCACCGGCTGAAGAGATTGCTGCTCGAGAGAAGGTTGAATTGGAAGCAGTTCGCCAGGTTGAGGAGTTGGCTCCCCTGGTGACAGAGTATATGCAGCTTAACTATGCAAAAGCAGCAGATTTGGCAGAGCTTCTCACTTCAGAGAGCGGCTTGTTGTCTGAACGCGGTACGGCTGTGGTGGATGAACGCACCAACACTTTGTTAATGAAAGACACAGCGTCCAGTTTGGAAAAAATCCGCGAAGCCTTTAGCTTACTGGATGTTCCGGTACGTCAAGTGCTGATTGAAGCCCGCATTGTTGTGGCAAATACCGATGTTGGCGAGGAGCTGGGGGTAAAATGGGGCGGAGCTGGCTACAAGGACAACGGTAGCAACTGGACCACTATTGGTGGCAGTAAGCAAACCTTGACCGAAAGCAACCAGATTTTGTTTAACCGTGCCACTCAGGCGTCTGCTGGAAGTTCCAGCATTGATATCAACGCTTCTGATGTAGTGAACTTTGGTGCCACCAACCCTCTCGCTTCCAGCTTAGCGTTAGGTTACCAGACAGCCGATTACATGCTTGATTTAGAGCTTTCAGCGATCGAGTCTGATGGCCGAGGTGAGGTGGTATCTCAACCTAGGGTAATGACTGCGGATGGCAAAAAGGCGCTGATCGAGTCTGGTACTGAGATCCCTTATGAGGAATCTGCGTCCAGTGGTGCGACCAGTATTTCGTTTCGTGCAGCTGTGTTGAAGCTTGAGGTGACTCCACAAATCACCCCTGATGATCGGATTATTATGGACTTGATCGTAACAAAAGACTCTGTTGGTGAGGATACTGTTGCGGGGCCTGCTATTGATACCAATGCTGTTGAAACACAGGTGTTGGTTAATAATGGTGAGACGATTGTTTTGGGCGGTATTTTTGAGTCCGAGCAGAGAACAACTATCAATAAAACGCCTTTCTTCGGTGATTTACCATTGATCGGTGCTCTCTTTAGATACACCAATGTCGTTGATAATAAAACTGAGTTGTTGGTATTTATTACACCAAAACTGGTGAAGGATACGCTGAACGCTCGCTGATATGACGTCTCGTTCCATTTTTCTTGTCGGGCCAATGGGAGCTGGAAAAAGCACCATTGGCCGCTTGCTTTCTTCAGAGCTAGGTCTGGAGTTTTTTGATTCTGATAAAGTGATCGAAGAGCGCTGTGGGGCCAACATTCCTTGGATATTTGATGTCGAAGGGGAAGCGGGTTTTCGCGAACGCGAAATTCAGGTCATTGATGAGCTGAGTCAGCAGCCAGGTATTGTCTTGGCGACGGGTGGCGGTGTGATTATGAAACCGGACAATCGTCGCCATTTGAGTGCCCGAGGTACTGTGGTGTATTTGCGCACCACAGTCGCTCAACAGCTCGCCCGTACAGCCAAAGATAAAAATCGGCCCTTGCTTCAAGCTGATAACCCCGAACAAATTCTGCGAGAGCTTTTTTTAACCCGCGACCCACTGTATAAAGAGGTGGCAGATCTCGTGATCGAGACAGATAAGCGCAATCCTCGTTGGGTTGTGCAAGAGTTAAAAAAGCGTCTCAAGGTATTAGTATGAAAACGTTGCAGGTCGATTTGGGGGAGCGTAGTTACCCCATCTATATCGGCCATAAACTGATCGCCGATGCTCAGTTTTATACCCCCCATATTCGTGGTTCCCAGGTTCTTATCGTTACCAACGAAACCGTAGCGCCTTTATATTTGGGGGCGCTTCGCCAGGCTCTGGCGGGATACCAGCTGGATGAAGTTGTACTGCCAGATGGAGAGCAGTTTAAAAATCTGGATGTATTGAACCAGATTTTTGATGGGCTATTGTCCAATCAGCATAATCGTACAACCACGCTTGTGGCGTTAGGTGGTGGGGTTATTGGTGATATGACCGGCTTCGCCGCAGCCTGTTATCAGCGCGGTGTGGATTTCATTCAGGTCCCCACCACCTTGCTGTCTCAGGTAGATTCGTCCGTTGGTGGCAAAACGGCTGTTAATCACCCGTTGGGCAAAAACATGATTGGCGCTTTTCATCAACCGCGTTGTGTCATTGCTGATACCGATACGCTAGATACTTTGCCTGAGCGTGAACTATCGGCAGGTCTGGCTGAGGTGATCAAATACGGCCTGATCTGTGATCAACCATTTTATCAGTGGCTGGCTGCAAATATGTCGTCCTTGCTGGCGCGAGATGCTGGTGCGTTAGCTTATGCCATAGAAGTGTCGTGTCGTGATAAAGCGGCGGTTGTGGCAGAAGACGAAAAAGAGTCCGGCATCCGTGCCATCCTGAATCTGGGCCATACCTTTGGCCACGCGATTGAAGCCCACCAGGGATATGGCAAATGGCTTCATGGTGAAGCCGTTGCTGCGGGTATGCAAATGGCCGCCGATCTCAGTGCGCGCCTTGGTTGGTTAGAAAGCCAAGATGTCGCAGAGCTTGAAGTCTTGCTGCAACAGGCCGGATTGCCAACTGTGGGGCCTGCCGATATGACAGTCGATGATTATCTGTCGAGAATGCAGGTCGACAAAAAGGTACTTGATGGCCGCTTACGTTTGGTATTGCTGCAGGGAATAGGCGAAGCAGTAGTGACCAGTGATGTGGCCGTTGATACTCTGCAGCAAACATTGAACGCTTGTCGCGCGGAATGAATTAAAAGGAGCTGTTGCTATGCAGGACTTGGACTTACCGACTTCGTCTGCCGTGCAACGCTCTCCGTCATCTGATCCATCCTTGCTATCTTTGGCCAGTCAGCAGCAACACTTGCAGTTGCTGTTGCACCTATCTGCTTACAGCGAATTGCTGGTATTGATTTGTGGTGATGCCGGTTCTGGAAAGTCCACGTTATCGCTGCTTCTTCAGCAAGAACGTCAAGGCACGGACGAGACCTTGGCATTAACGGCCGAACCTGGCTTGGAGCTGGATCATCTGGTATCGCGTATCGCAGCTTTTGCTGATCATACTGGGCTGTCTCAAAGTCGCGGTGAAGCGTTGGATCAGCTGCGTGCAATTCTTCTGCAGCGTTATCGCGATGGCGGCGGTTTGGTTGTCATCATTGATGATGCCGATTCTTTGTCGGCTGAAATATTGAATGATATCAGTTACTTAGCTTTATTGGCTCCAAAGCAATTGGCTTTTGTTTTGCTTGGGCGCAATGGCTATGAGCAGAGATTACGCCCAGGACCAACCGCCGCCCCCTCTCATGTTATTCAGCTCGAACCCTTGCCAGAATCAGAAGCCAAGCAGTTGCTGACTATGGCGCAGCCTAGTCTTAATGATGCGCAGCAGCTGGCTGTTTTTGAGCGCTCTAGCGGTTATCCCGGTGATTTGCTACAGCATGTGTCTAAGCAGCAGAAGGCTCAGACAACAACAGCTATAGCCAACCCAGTCATTGGGCGTTTTCCGCTATGGCACATCATTGCTGTGGCTTTGGTCGGATGTGTCACTGTCATGGCCTTTCTCTATCAAGAGCAACCACATCCAGCGGCACCTTCCGCTGAGCAATTGTTGCAGCAGCTTGAGCAGTCTGCTCCTGTTGAGCTTGATTATAACTATGCTCAATCAGAGTCACTGCGCTCTACCCCATCTTCATATGATGAAACGCCTGAATCGTTATCAGCGTCTGAGGTGATTGAGAATCCTGTGACAACAGCTAGGTTGCCACTTGAGACCGATTCGAGCGCTGTGCAAGAAGCTCAACAACAAAGCCCCGAGACGGAGGTTCAGCCCGTCGCTGAGCAGGTGACTTCGGAGCAAGTGAAGCCACAGCAGGCTGCAAAAGTGGCCAGCTCACCATCGCCTAGCCGTTCCAACGCTATAGATCCAAATGCCAAGGGTTATGTTGTGCAGGTACTCGGAGTCAAAAGCCGCGTTGCTGCGCAGCAATACGTTGATCAGTGGCAAGGCAAGGTGTCGCAACGTTTATATATTGTGCAGAGTGAGTATCAAGGAGCTCCATGGTACGTAGTGGTGGCAGGTGTTTATACCAGTGATGTCGACGCCAAAAAGGCTGCATCCCGCTTTCCTAAAGGGCTTGTGTCGGGCTCTCCCTGGGTGAGGGATTTGGGTCAGTTTCGGTAATCCACTAGGTAGTAACCGCAGAATATTATTCTCTTTTGCCTTCTTTTCGTAAGTAACCTATTTGTTACCGGGTATTTGCGTGTGTAGAATGGTCGTCCTTTTTTGTCTTGAGGTTGTTCAAATTACGAATAACCTGGCTTTCTAAGCCCCTGATATTTAATCGTTTTTACTGATGAGGGCTGTTCTATGCGGACTGGTCTGTACACTCCTGGCGAATTTAAGGACAACTGTGGCTTCGGGCTGTTGGCTCACCTGAAGGGGCAGCCAAGCCATGGGTTATTGAAAACAGCCATTGAATCCTTGACCTGTATGACTCACCGCGGCGGTATTGCTGCCGATGGCAAAACGGGCGATGGCTGTGGCCTTTTGATTCAAAAGCCAGACTCTTTTTTGCGCGCCGTTGCGGCAGATGCGGGTATATCCTTGCCGCAAAAATACGCTGTTGGCATGTTGTTTATGGATCTTGATGAGTCGATCTTCAACTCTCAGAAGCAGGCCGTTGAGCAAGCCTTGCGCGAACAGCAACTGACCGTCCTAGGATGGCGTACCGTTCCCACCAATAACGATTATCTCGGCCCAATGGCCATTGATTGTCTGCCGCGTTTTGAACAGGTGTTTATTGCCCCCGAGCAGGAACTGGATGAGCAGGCACTGGCTGTTAAACTGTTTTACGCGCGTCGTTATGCGGAAAAAGCTCTGGCTTCGCATCCTGATTTTTACATTGCCAGCTTGTCTGATCGGGTGCTGTCGTATAAAGGCCTGATGATGCCGGTAGACTTGCCCAACTTCTATCCGGACTTGGGTGATGAGCGTTTGGAAACTGCTATCTGTGTGTTCCACCAGCGTTTCTCTACCAATACTATGCCGAAATGGCCGTTGGCTCAGCCGTTCCGTATGCTGGCCCACAACGGCGAGATTAATACCATTCAGGGTAACCGTAACTGGGCCAATGCCCGGGTTGGCCAATTCCACAGCCCGCTGTTGCCCGATTTGTCCGATCTGGCGCCTATCGTCAATACCACAGGTTCCGACTCTTCCTCCATGGACAATATGCTGGAGCTGTTGTCGATCGGTGGCATGAATCTGTTTCGCGCCATTCGCTTGATGATTCCACCGGCCTGGCAGAATGTTGAAACCATGGATTCCAATCTGCGTGCATTTTATGAATACAACTCGATGCACATGGAACCCTGGGATGGTCCGGCTGGACTGGTCATTACCGACGGACGCTACGCCGTTTGTGGCTTAGACCGTAATGGCTTGCGCCCATCGCGTTGGGTCATCACCAAGGATGATCTGATCACTGTGGCGTCGGAAGTTGGGGTGCATGGTTATAAAGCGGAAGATGTGGTGGCGAAAGGCCGTGTTGGACCGGGTCAGATCCTGGCGATCGATACCCAAGAAGGCAAGCTGCTGCACACCGACGACATTGACAATATGTTGAAGTCACAGCACCCGTACAAAATTTGGCTCAGAGAAAATGCCAAGCGCATCGAAAGTAGTCTTTATCTGCGCCACGCCGGGCTGGATGATATGGCTGGAGATGAACTCAATAGTCATCAAAAGCTGCATCTGGTTAGCAATGAAGAACGCAGCCAAGTGTTGCGGCCCATGGCGGAAAGTGGTCAAGAAGCGACCGGCTCGATGGGTGATGATGCACCGATGGCGGTGCTGTCACAGCGTGTTCGGCATGTGGCGGACTATTTCCGTCAGCAGTTTGCTCAGGTCACCAACCCACCGATTGATCCGCTGCGGGAATCCATCGTTATGTCGTTGGAGACTTGCGTGGGTGCTGAGAAAAATGTGTTTGAAGAATCACCTCAGCATGCCAACCGTATTATTCTGACCTCGCCAGTGTTGTCACCACTGAAGTTTGTTGGCCTAAAAAAAGCGGAAACGGAAAAAGAAGGTTTCAGCAATATCACGCTGTCGCTTGGCTTTAGCCAAAACACCTCGTTGCGTGACGCCATTTTGGCGTTGGCAGACAAGGCAGAGCAGGCGGTCCGTGACGGCCATGTGGTGCTGATTCTCAGCGATTATGAGGTTACCGCAGAACAGCTAATTATCCCCGCTGCCATGGCGACGGGCGCAGTGCATCACCGTCTGGCGGGTCAAGGTCTGCGTACTCGCAGCAATATCGTGGTTGAAACTGGCTCCGTGCGTGATCCACACCAGTTTGCAGTGTTGCTGGGTTTTGGTGCCACGGCTGTTTATCCCTGGCTGGCCTATGACATCCTCACTGACTTGCATAGCACCGGCGAGCTGCTGGGCGATCCGTTGAAATCGCACCAGAACTTCCGTAAGGCGATTCGTAAAGGACTGATGAAGGTGATGTCGAAAATGGGCATCTCTACCATTGCCTCCTATCGCGGCGCGCAGTTGTTTGAGGCCGTTGGTTTGGGCTCTGATGTGGTTGACCTGTGTTTCTGCGGTGTCACCAGCCGTATTCAGGGGGCCAGTTTTGCAGACTTTGAAGATGATCTGAAGTTGGCCCATCGCAACGCCTGGAAAGTGCGGAAACCATTAGATCAGGGCGGACTGCTGAAATATGTGCACGGCGGTGAGTACCATGCCTATAACCCAGATGTGGTGAAAAATATTCAGGAGGCGGTGCAAACTAACAGTCAGGCGGCCTATGACCGGTTTGCCACCCTGGTGAATGAACGTCCGGTTGCCACGATTCGTGACCTGCTGTCGCTGCGTAAAGACATCAAAGCGATTGAGCTAAATGACGTCGAGCCGGTGGAATCTATTTATCCGCGCTTCGATACTGCGGCTATGTCACTGGGAGCCTTATCTCCTGAGGCTCATGAAGCCCTGGCTGAGGCCATGAATGAGCTGGGTGGACGCTCAAACTCTGGTGAGGGCGGTGAAGATCCTGCGCGTTATGGCACCCATAAAAACTCCAAGATTAAGCAAATCGCTTCCGGCCGTTTTGGTGTGACACCGCACTATTTGTCCAGTGCCGAAGTGTTGCAGATTAAAGTTGCTCAGGGCGCCAAGCCGGGTGAGGGTGGCCAGCTACCTGGCGGCAAGGTTAATGATCTCATTGCTACCTTGCGCTATTCGGTGCCTGGGGTGACTTTGATTTCACCGCCGCCACATCACGATATTTATTCGATTGAAGACCTGGCGCAGCTGATTTACGACCTCAAGCAGGTCAACCCACAGGCGCTGGTGTCGGTCAAGCTGGTATCTGAGCCTGGTGTTGGCACCATCGCCGCAGGTGTGGCCAAGGCTTACGCCGATTTGATCACTATCTCTGGCTACGATGGTGGTACGGCAGCATCACCGCTGACGTCGATCAAGTACGCCGGCTCACCTTGGGAGCTGGGGCTATCGGAGGCGCACCAAGCACTGCGCGCCAATGATCTGCGCGGCAATGTGCGCGTACAGACCGACGGTGGTTTGAAGACAGGTTTGGATGTTATCAAAGCTGCTATCTTGGGTGCTGAAAGCTTTGGTTTCGGCACCATGCCTATGGTGGCTGTTGGCTGTAAGTACCTGCGTATTTGTCACTTGAATAACTGCGCCACTGGCGTGGCGACACAAAACGATGGTTTGCGTGATCAACACTATATTGGCACCGCCGATATGGTGAAGAACTACTTCCGCTTTGTCGCTGAAGAAGTACGTGGCTGGCTGGCCAAGCTGGGCGTGCGCTCGTTGGAGGAGCTGGTCGGCAGAACAGACCTGCTAGAGATGATCGGTGGCAATACCGATAAGCAACGTCACTTGGATCTGACTCCCATTATTCATAATGATCAGATTCCGGCCGACAAGCCTCATACCGTGCAGGTAGAGCGTAACCGACCGTACGACCAGGGGTTATTGGCTGAACGCATGGCACAAGATGCACTGCCAGCGATTGAAAGCAAAGCCGGTGGTTATTTCAGTTATGAGATTACTAACTGTGATCGTTCGATTGGTGCTCGTTTGTCGGGTGAAATTGCCAAGCGCCACGGCAATCAGGGTATGGCAGCACACCCGATTCGTATTCATCTAACGGGTGTTGCCGGTCAGTCGTTTGGTGTGTGGAATGCCGGCGGCTTGGAAATGATTCTCGATGGTGATGCCAACGACTACGTCGGCAAGGGCATGACCGGCGGTAAGCTGGTGTTGCGTCCACCGAAGGGCTCTGAATTCCGCAGCGAAGAAACCTCCATTATCGGCAATACCTGCTTATACGGTGCCACCGGTGGCAAGTTGTTGGCGGCTGGTCGTGCCGGCGAGCGCTTTGCGGTGCGTAATTCAGGTACCCATGCCGTGGTGGAGGGCGCGGGTGATCACTGCTGTGAGTACATGACTGGAGGCATGGTGTGTGTGTTGGGCAAAACCGGCTACAACTTTGGTGCTGGCATGACGGGTGGATTTGCCTATGTGTTCGATCGCGACAACAGCTTTGTTGATAAGTACAACCATGAGCTGGTTGAGATTACCCGGATCGTCAATGAAGAAACCGAAGGCCATCGTAGCCATCTGCGTGGCGTTATTCGTGAGCACTATGACGAAACCGGCAGCGCTTGGGCGCAAGAACTGCTGGAAGATTTTGACGATTACATTCGCAAGTTCTGGCTGGTGAAACCAAAAGCCGCTGATCTGCAGCAACTGCTGAATGCCACCCGTGCTCGTCCAGAGTAACGGCCGGTTAGGGTGATAGAGAGAGACGTGAAATGAGCAAGAGTTCTAAGCAACGGCTGAACAACCACTTCCAGTTTGTGGATGTTGGCCGCCGTGATCCTAATAAAAAACCGATCTCAACGCGCAAAAAGCAGTTTGTAGAGATTTATAAGCCGTTTCAGCCGCAGCAGGTGGCGGAGCAATCCCATCGTTGCCTGGATTGCGGCAACCCCTACTGTGAATGGAAATGCCCGGTTCATAACTACATTCCTAACTGGCTGAAGCTGGCCAGCGAAGGCAATATTCTTGAAGCCGTTGAACTGAGTCATCGCACCAACACCTTGCCCGAAGTCTGTGGTCGAGTATGTCCGCAGGATCGTTTGTGCGAAGGGGCCTGTACGCTAAACGACGGCTTTGGCGCCGTGACAATCGGCAATGTTGAGAAATACATTACCGATACCGCCTTTGCCATGGGCTGGCGCCCTGACCTGAGCAATGTGGTCGCAACTGGTAAACGTGTGGCCATTATTGGTGCTGGGCCTGCTGGTTTGGGTTGTGCCGACATTCTGGCACGTAATGGTGTTAGCCCAGTGGTGTTCGACAAATATCCAGAAATCGGCGGCTTGCTGACCTTCGGCATTCCAGAGTTCAAGCTGGAAAAGAGCGTGATGAGCAACCGCCGTGAAGTGTTTGAGGGCATGGGGGTTGAGTTCCGCCTCAACACCGAAGTGGGCAAAGACGTTGATTTTCAATCGATAATCGATGAGTTCGATGCTGTCTTCCTTGGTATGGGCACCTACACTTATATGAAAGGCGGTTTCCCTGGCGAAGACCTTGCTGGCGTGCACGATGCACTGGATTTCCTGATCGCCAACGTCAATCGCAACCTCGGCTTTGAGCAAAAGGAATGCGACTTCATTGGTATGAAAGGTAAAAAGGTGGTGGTGCTGGGTGGTGGCGATACCGCCATGGATTGTAATCGCACCTCCATTCGCCAACAGGCCGCCAGTGTGACCTGTGCTTATCGACGCGATGAAGCCAATATGCCAGGCTCAAAACGAGAAGTGCAAAATGCTCGTGAAGAAGGCGTTAAGTTTCTATTCAATCGCCAGCCAGTGGCCATTATTGGCGAAGAGAAAGTCGAAGGTGTGAAAGTCGTCACGACAGAGTTAGGCGAACCAGACGACAATGGGCGTCGCCGGCCACAGGTTGTGGAAGGCTCAGAAGAAATTCTTCCAGCCGATGCGGTGTTAGTGGCGTTTGGTTTTCGTCCCAGCCCCGCTCCTTGGTTTCAGCAGTTTGGCATTGAGCTAAACAGCTGGGATGGGGTAATCGCGCCGGAAGAGCAGACTTATAAATTTCAAACCACCAACCCTAAGGTCTTTGCGGGCGGGGATATGGTGCGGGGGTCAGACTTGGTCGTGACCGCCATTTGGGAAGGCAGACAAGCAGCAGAGGGCATTCTCGATTATCTCGATGTGTAATGTCACCGCTAAGTAAAGACTGCTAACTTCCCGATAGAAGGTACAAGGCGCGACCCCAGAAGGCACGGGGCCGCGCTTTTGTTTTATGGCTGATTCCCCGATCAGGTGTTATTCTTTCGAGCAAAGCGATACAACCCGATGGGACGAGACAAGATGGAGCGTAAGCGCATGTACAAGCCCATGACTCTGCTGGCAATGCTAATGGCCGGCTTTTTGACGGCCTGCGGTGGCAATGATGGTGGATCTGTCGTTCAAGGTGGCGATGGCACAGGGGACTCTGGTGATAATAGCGGTTCTGATGATGTCACCACAGGAACTGAAATCACATCCCCTCGGATTGGTACCGGAGTTGGCTCAGACTTTAATTCTGGTGCGCTGGAAGCAACGCTGTTAAATCTGAGCGCTGGTGGAACCACTCAGATCAAGGCGAATATCGTTGATGCTGACAGCGGCAACAAGAAGATTGTTTCTAAAAGCTATGCTGTTGTATTTAGCTCACGTTGTTCGGGAGCTGAGCCTGCTCAAGCATCTTTTAGTAAAGACCAGCTAATTACTTCCAGTGGTGAAGTAAGCGCTACCTATGAAGCCAAGGGCTGCTCAGGGGAAGATATTGTCTCTTTCACCTTATATAACGTAGAGAATGGTGTTGCTGATTTAGAGACTGCGTTAGATGTTGCTACCTTGGCATTGCAAGTAGAGCCGCCAGAAGTAGGGGCTATTACTTATACTGGAATTACCGCTCCTCGAATTTCGATAAACCGTATTGGCGACCCTGTCTTGCCGAAATTAACAACAGTTAGTTTTACCGTATTAGACCAAACCAATAACCCGATTGAAGGCAAAACTGTCAACTTTTCTTTGACCAACGACACGGGTGGGGTGAATCTTGCAGTCGATAGTGCGGTAACGGATGAGTCTGGCGTAGCTCGTGCCATTGTGCAATCGGGCAGTGCTCATACAACCGTTTCAGTGCGTGCAACAACCACCGCCAACGATGGTGTAACTGTGATTGGCACCAGCTCACAGCCCATCTCGGTTACAACTGGTATTGCTGATCAAGATAGCTTTGCGATTGCTGCAAAAATTACTAACCCTGCCTCCTACGATGTTCTGGGAGTGGAAGTAGAAATCACTGCATCGGTAGCAGATCAGTTCCAGAACCCTGTTGCAGATAACACCATCGTCACTTTTACAGCGGAAAGCGGTAACTTTAGAGAGGCAACATGTCTCACAGAGAGCGGTCGTTGCACGGTTACTTGGTTTAGCGGTGGATATCGACCAGGACAAGAAGACGATTTTGAAAACTCGGGTCGGCAGCTTTATAACGAACACGACCCCCGCCGAGTTAGTAATAATGTCGCTGAGACTGTATTTGGTATGACTACTATTCTGGCTTATACACAGGGTTCGGCCGGCTTTACGGATACCAATAATAATGGTGTTTATGATGTCGGCGAGCCCTATGAAGAGTTTTTCGAAGGTGTTAGAGATGATGATCGCTTAAACCTACATCCTAGTATTCATGATCTAGCGCGTTCTTTGATTACTCAAGGAAGCCTAACAGACCCGGATAACTATTTCCCCAATATCGATATCCGTAATGATGAAGTGGCGTATGAAAATGCAATGTACGATGAAGGGGAGTTTGTTGCTGATTTTGATTTTGACGGTGTTCGTGATGGTAAGCCAGGTTATTACCAAGGTGCTTTGTGCTCGGACGCTGCTCTGGCGTTAGGGCATTGTGCCAGCTTAATGTATGTGCGCTCCCAAGTGAGTTTGGCTCAGGCAACGAATAATTCCGTGACATTTCAGGTTCTGCAGCGGAATGGTGATGACTTTACACCATTCACGGGAAGCCTAGGGGCTTCTGGTGGCTTCTATGTATATGTAATGGATGGCAATTTGTCGTTCCCCGGGAATGGTACAACTCTCAATGTATCTGGAGACGGCTACACCACTTTCGGTGGCGGTGCGGTAGGGGATAGCTGGACTATTATGCCGGCTACCTATACCGGGCTGCTGTCAAGTTATGGAAGGTTATTTTTCGTTTCTTATGAAGCAGAAGACGATCCTAAAAAGATCTCGTTGTCCATCACGACATCCGGTGGGTCTGAAGTTGGCGTAGCTACATTACGCTGATAGAAATCATATACACCCAACCCGGCTTAAGCCGGGTTTTTTTGTATCTGAATCCGGTCTCGTATTTGTTATAGTGGCGGCCATTTCGAACTGATAGCGGAACTCCCATGGCCGAACTCAAAAATGACCGTTTCCTGCGCGCCTTGCTCAAGCAACCTGTGGATCGCACTCCTGTCTGGATGATGCGTCAAGCAGGGCGCTATCTGCCTGAATACAAGGCAACCAGGGCGCAAGCGGGTGATTTTATGGCCTTGTGTAAAAACACCGAGCTGGCCTGCGAAGTCACCATCCAGCCCCTGGAGCGCTATCCACTGGATGCTGCCATTTTATTTTCCGATATTCTGACGATCCCGGATGCTATGGGCTTGGGGCTGTACTTTGAAACGGGTGAGGGGCCGCGTTTTCGTAAGATAGTACGCAGTCAAGAAGACGTTGATGCCCTGCCCATCGTTAATACCCTTTCTGATCTGACCTACGTAACCGACGCTGTCAGCACTATTCGGCGCGAACTCAATGGCCGAGTGCCTCTGATTGGATTTTCTGGAAGTCCGTGGACTTTGGCGACCTATATGGTCGAAGGTGGTTCGTCTAAAGATTTCCGCCACGTTAAAGCCATGATGTACAGCCAGCCAGAGATGATGCACCAGCTGCTAGGCAAGTTGGCGTTGTCAGTGATTGATTATCTTAATGCCCAGATTGATGCCGGGGCCCAAGCCGTACAGATCTTTGATACTTGGGGAGGTAGTTTGTCTGATGTGTGTTACCAAGAATTTTCCTTGAAGTACATGCAGCAGATCGTGGCGGGTTTAAAGCGCGAGCACAACGGCCAGCCTGTGCCAGTGATTCTCTTTACTAAAGGCGGCGGCCAGTGGCTAGAATCTATGGCCGCTACCGGATGCGATGCACTTGGTCTGGACTGGACCACAGATATTGGCAACGCCAGACAGCGTGTTGGCAGCCAAGTAGCGTTACAGGGCAACATGGACCCAAGCGTGTTGTACGCATCTCCAGATGCGATTCGTGCCGAAGTCGCTCGAATTTTAAGCAGCTATGGTCACGGCAGTGGCCATGTCTTTAATTTGGGGCATGGTATTCATCAATTTGTAGATCCGGAACATGCCAGGGTCTTTGTCGAAGCTGTGACTGAACTCAGTCCGGCTTATCACGCGTAAATCTCTTTCTTAGCCGGGGAGGTTGCACATACTTTGCAACCTCCCGACGGCCATTCTTTACCGCAAGGTGCTTGTCGTACAGTAAAGCGACGCTATTATTCTGTGTATTATGATAGACAGTTATAAACAGGGGCGATTTGCGCCCAAACAGGTATTGTTGATGGGTGCACATACATGAATCTATTGTGGATTCCGCTTCTCCCTTTGCTCGGAACCCTAGTTCCTTTGCTGACGACTCGATTCAGCCGCAGCGCTTCAGCCGCCTTGACGGCAGCGTTACCTGCCATTGCATTGATGCTGGTATTGCAATGCATTCCCGACGTGTTCGCCGAACGTAGCTTGATGGTGGGTTACGACTGGGTGCCGCAGCTGGGGCTGCAGCTAGCCTTTCATCTAGATGGGCTTGGGTTGCTGTTTAGTTTACTGATTCTCGGCATTGGTTTGCTGGTGATTTTGTACGCGCGCTATTACCTGTCAGAGCAAGATCATATGGGGCGCTTTTACGCGTACCTGATTCTGTTTATGACTGCTATGTTGGGCATTGTTTTGTCCAATAACCTGCTGCAGCTTTGGTTTTTCTGGGAGCTGACCAGCATCAGCTCATTTTTGCTGATCAGTTTTTGGAGTGGCAAAACAGAAGCACGTAAGGGTGCCCGCATGGCGCTGACCGTCACTGGAGCGGGTGGTTTGGCTCTGTTGGCTGGTTTGATTTTATTAGGAGAAGTGGCCGGCAGTTATACCCTAACCGAAGTGCTACAGCGCGGAGATCTGATTCGGGCCAGTGACGCTTATCCCGCCATCATGATATTGGTACTGCTGGGTGCCTTTACTAAGTCTGCCCAGTTCCCGTTTCATTTCTGGCTGCCCCATGCCATGGCTGCCCCCACTCCGGTCAGTGCTTATCTTCACTCAGCCACTATGGTCAAAGCCGGTGTGTTCTTGATGGCCCGCTTTTATCCGGTACTGGCGCAGTCGGACTTGTGGTTTATTACTGTGTCGCTAGTCGGCTTATCGACCTTGTTAGTGGGGGCTTACACTGCCTTGTTTAAGCACGACTTGAAGGGGCTGCTGGCTTATTCAACCATTAGCCACTTAGGGCTGATTACCTTGCTGTTTGGCTTGAATACCCAGTTAGCAGCCATTGCTGCCGTGTTCCATATCATTAACCATGCGGTGTTTAAAGCGTCGCTGTTTATGGCCGCTGGCATCATTGACCACGAATCTGGCTCTCGCGATATGCGCCAATTAAATGGTTTGTGGAAGTACATGCCCTATACCGCAACCTTGGCCATGGTGGCAGCGTCGTCAATGGCGGGTGTGCCCTTGCTGAATGGTTTTTTGTCCAAAGAAATGCTATTTGCAGAGACTCTACATCAGTCAACCTTTGGCTCGCTATCCTGGGTTATTCCTATTATGGCGACCATAGGCGGTGCTTTGGCGGTGGCTTACTCATTGCGTTTTATTCACGATGTTTTCTTTAACGGCGAGCCGATTAACTTACCAAAAACTCCTCATGAGCCGCCGCGTTATATGCGAGTGCCTGTTGAGGTGCTGGTAGTGTTGTGTTTGTTAGTGGGTATGGCGCCGGAGCAAAGTGTCGGAGAGCTGTTACGTGCAGCAGCTGGTGCTGTGATAGGGCAGTCGCTGCCGGAATTTAGCTTAGCAGTATGGCATGGGTTTAATTTGCCCTTGTTAATGAGTGCCATGGCGGTGTTGGGCGGTGGCTGGCTGTACTATAACCGCGGGCAATTGTTTGCGTTCCAAGATCAATTTATTGAATGGGACGCTAAGATAGAGTTTGAGCGCAATATTCAGCGTATTACCGCTGCAGCCCAGCGTTTTACCGAGTGGTTTGATAATGGCTCACTGCAGCGCTATGCCTTTGCTCTGGTGGCTACTGCCCTAGTGTTTGCTGGTTGGCCAATGCTGGAGCTAGAGGTTGCGCTGGGTAGTCGTCCTGAGCAAGAGCTAAATTGGGCGGTGATCAGTGCTGCATTAATTCTGGTAGTTGGAACCATTACCACTGTGGTGTTCAGCCATAAACGCTTACTGGCTCTGGTGCTGATATCCATTGTCGGTTTAATCGTTTCAATCACTTTCGCTTATTTCTCTGCGCCAGACTTGGCACTAACACAGCTGTCGGTGGAAGTGGTGACCATAGTGCTGTTTTTGCTGGCACTGTATTTTTTGCCACAGCATGCCAGCCTGCGTGATTCACCACCGCAGCGAATTATGCGTGACCTAACGATTGCATCCTTAGTTGGTGCTGTGGTTGGCACGATTTGTTATGCCATTATTACTCGTCCGCTAGAAAGTATTTCGACGTTTTTTGTCGAAAACAGCAAAACGGGCGGTGGTGGTACCAATGTGGTTAACGTCATTTTGGTCGACTTCCGTGGTTACGATACCCTCGGGGAAATCACCGTCTTGGGCATTGCGGCATTAGGCATCTTTAAATTGTTGGCAGGGATGCGCTTGTTTGTTCCGGCCAGTGATTATCGTGGTCGTTCCTGGTCAGAAGATAAGCACCCCATGATGCTAAGTCTGGTATCGCAATCGTTACTGCCGTTGGCGCTATTGGTATCGGCTTATATCTTTTTACGCGGCCACAACTTGCCAGGTGGTGGTTTTATCGCCGGGTTGATTACCGCAATTGCTTTAATTCAGCAGTACATTGCTCATGGTGTTGATTGGATGAAAGAGCGTGGCGCTGGCAGTTATCATGGCATTATTGCTACCGGCTTGATCATTGCGGTGGCGACGGGTGTCGGCAGTTGGTTATTTGGGCGCCCCTTTATGACAACCTGGTTTGAGTACTTTAAGTGGCCTCTTGTTGGTAAGTTTGAGCTGGCCAGTGCCATGCTGTTTGATCTGGGTGTGTATTTAACCGTCATTGGTGCCACCCTGTTGATTCTTGCCAACCTCGGCAAATTAACCACCACAGAGCGTCCGAAGTCGGGGGTATCGAACTAATGGAAACCGTATTTGCCATTTGTGTTGGCATTCTGACCACGGGAGGCGTGTATCTGGTGATGCGTAGCCACACTTTTTCCGTGGTGTTGGGATTAACCTTATTATCGTATGCGGTTAACTTATTCTTGTTTGCTTCCGGCCGCTTGACGGTCAATCAGGCGGCGATTCTCGGGCAAAGCTCAAATCCAGCCGATCCGTTGCCTCAGGCTTTGGTGTTGACGGCGATTGTGATCGGTTTTGCCATGACGGCGTTTGCCATCATTCTGGCTTTGCGCGCCCGTGCAGACCTAGGCAATGACCAGGTCGATGGCAAGGTTCGCGATGATGTGCTGAATAAGCGCAAAAAAGCACAGGGAGAGTAACGGTGGTGTTAGCGGATCATTTGGTTTTTCTACCGGTACTGGTACCTTTGGTAACGGCCATAGCGCTGCTGTTGCCGCCTTTTCATGACAACCTGGAGCGTCAACGTCCGTTGGTGATGGCGGCGAATCTTGGTTTATTGGTGATAGCGGTATTGCTTCTGGGCCGTGCGGCCAGTTCGGCTCCACAACTCTATTTTCTTGGTGACTGGCAGCCACCGTTTGGCATTATGTTGGTGGCCGATCAGCTGGCTGCATTAATGCTGTTATTGACGGCTGTGTTGGCAACGACGGCGCACTGGTATGCTTGCGCTGGTGACGATGCTCGAGGGCCGTTTTTTCAACCACTGTTTATGTTTCAGATTATGGGCATCAACGGCGCGTTTTTAACGGCCGATGTTTTTAATCTGTTTGTTTTCTTTGAAGTGCTGCTGATTGCCTCATACGCTTTGTTAATCCATGGGGGCGGCAAACATAGAACCCAGGCGGCGGTGCACTATGTGTTACTAAACCTGATTGGATCGGCCTTCTTTTTGATTGGTTTAGGCATTATTTACGCCAGCTTCGGTACGTTAAATTTGCCCGATATGGCAATGAAAGCTAGCCAGCTGAGTGCAGATAATCAGATTCTGGCAAAAGCTGGTGGGCTATTATTGCTGCTCGTATTCGGCTTGAAGTCAGCTATGTTGCCCTTGCATTTTTGGTTAGTCAGAACGTACTCCATGACTTCAACTCCGGTAGCTGCGTTATTTGCCATTATGACCAAGGTGGGGATTTATAGCATTTGGCGAGTACATACCGCAGTCTTTGGTGATCAGGCCGGTGACCTGAGTGGACTAGCCAGTGATTGGCTTTGGGCTTTGGGTTTGGCAACACTGATGGTGGGTGCGGTAGCTGCTCTGGCCAGTCAAACGTTGAAGACACTGACTGCTAATTTAGTGGTGGTGTCGGCTGGCACACTGCTAGTGGCTATTGCCATAGGTACGGTAGAGGCAACAGCCGCGGCCATTTATTATCTGATTCATAGTACGCTCATGTCAGCGGCTCTATTTTTATTATCTGGTCTGATTCAAGAGCAACGAGGCCAGGCACAAGATCGCTTCGTAAAGGCTAAACCACTACCACAGGCTGTGCCTCTCGGCATTGCGTTTTTTGTTCTAGCGATGGCGATGGTCGGCATGCCACCTTTGTCTGGTTTTCTCGGCAAAGTTTGGCTACTGCAAGTCAGTGCTGACCATGACATGATGGCTTGGATATGGACGGCATTGTTAGTATCCGGACTTTCCGCTTTGGTGGTTTTTTCGCGTGCAGGAACTAGCATGTTCTGGCGTATTCAGGGCCAGCCGGGCAGTGATGTACGAGCCCATAGTTTGCAGTGGTTAGCACTGTTCAGCCTGATAGCAATGTCGGTATTAATGGTCGTTTTTGCTGGTCCTTTAACGGATTTAAGTGAGGCCGCAGCGCAAGAGCTCTACCGTGGCATTGATCTGTCTGAAGTGGTGGAGGCAGGTTTATGATTAAGCGCTTATTTCCAATGCCAGTTCACAGCCTGCTGCTGTGGATAGTGTGGCTGCTGTTAAATGACTTTAGTGCTGGTCATCTGGTATTGGGAGGTATTTTGGCCTGGGGCATCGGTGTATTAGCAGCTCCTTTTTCGAATGATCAAACTCGAATTGATCGCCCCATATTGATTCCCCTGTATGTCCTGGTTTTATTGTGGGACATCATTTTATCGAATCTTGATGTCGCACGTCGGGTGCTCAGTCCTAACCGTTCGTTACGCCCTGGATTTGTGGCGTTGCCGCTCGACCTAACAGGCGATTTTCCACAGACCGTCCTGGCGAGTACCATTTCTCTTACCCCTGGCACCGTCAGCGTTGATTTATCAACGGATCGGAAGTGGTTGTATATTCACGTTCTGCATTTGGAAGACGAAGCGCAATTGATTGCTTCAATCAAGCAAGGTTACGAGCGGCGTTTGCGGGAGATTTTTGCATGTTAGATTGGGCATTGAAGCTAACGGCGGGCATGGTGCTGCTGGCGATGGCATTGAATGTATGGCGTTTATTGCTGGGTCCTAGTATGCCGGATCGCATTTTAGCGTTAGATACTTTGTACATTAATAGTATTGCGTTGATTATTTTATTAGGGATATACAATGTATCAGCGCTCTACTATGAGGGTGCATTATTGATCGCAATGCTTGGCTTTGTCAGTACAGCAGCATTGTGTAAATACCTGCTTCGCGGCGATATTATCGAGTAATTTATGGCTGAATGGATTGAAACACTGATCGCTGTGCTGCTGATTATTGGTGGTGTGTTTGTATTAATTGGTTCGATTGGGTTGGTCAAGTTACCCGACTTTTTTACCCGACTGCATGCTCCCACCAAGGCCACCACCTTGGGTATTGGCTCGGTATTGATGGCCTCTATGTTGGTGCACACGCTTCGTGAGGGCAGCATCAGCATTCACGAGTTAGTGATTAGTTTGTTTTTGTTTATCACTGCGCCAATTTCAGCACATATGCTGGCGAAAGCAGCGCTGCATCGGCGAGTAGAGCATTTACAAGGTGGTCACTCAAGTGACAGCCGAGAGCGCGCGGAACGCCAACTTCCCGGCGATGCACCTTTGCAAGAAGAAACCGACTCTTCAAATTAATTCAATGGCCTGTTGCAGGGAATCCACTCCCTGCACTTGCATGCCATCAATCGGCTGCTTGGGCAAGTTGGCTTTGGGCACAATGGCTCGGGTGAAGCCGTGCTTGGCAGCTTCTTTGATGCGTTCCTGCCCCGACGGAACTGGCCGAATTTCTCCAGATAGGCCAACTTCACCAAATACAATTAACTCTTGTGGCAGAGGCTGATTGCGGAAGCTGGATAAGGCGGCCAGTAACAGCGCTAAATCAGCGCTGGTTTCTGATACCTTAACTCCGCCAACTATGTTGACGTAAACATCCTGATCGCCTAAATGGATGCCACCGTGGCGGTGCATGGCAGCTAATAATAGATTCATGCGATTTTGATCGAGGCCGACAGCAACACGTTTAGGGTGACCAAAGTGACTGTCATCTACTAGTGCCTGTATTTCCACTAGTAGCGGTCGGGTACCCTCCCAGATCACCATGACCACGCTGCCTGGAGCAGGATCCTCGCCACGGCTTAAGAAAATAGAGCTGGGGTTTTTAACTTCCTTCATACCGCTGTCGAGCATGGCAAATACCCCAAGCTCATTAATCGCACCAAAGCGGTTTTTGATACCTCGCAGTGTGCGAAAACGACTGTCGTTACTGCCTTCTAGCATGATGGAGCAATCAATCATGTGTTCCAAAACTTTGGGTCCCGCTAGGGTTCCGTCTTTGGTGACGTGCCCGACCAGCAGCAAAACGGTATTGCTTTGTTTGGCAAAACGAGTCAAGTGAGCCGCACTTTCTCGCACTTGGGACACGCTGCCTGGTGCTGATTCAATTCCGTCCAAGTGCATGACCTGAATAGAGTCAATTACGACCACTTTAGGTGCTTGTTGTTGTAGCGTTTGGGTTAACTGCTCAACATTGGTTTCACTTAATAAGTGCAGTTGATCCATGGGTAAGCCAAGTCGTTTGGCGCGCCTTGCTACTTGCTGCAAACTTTCTTCGCCGGTGACGTATAGCGCGGGCATGTGAGACGCTAGGCTACACATGACTTGCAATAACAAAGTGGACTTGCCAGCTCCCGGATGTCCGCCAATCAAAATGGCTGAGCCTGGTACCAGGCCACCTCCTAGCACTCGATCCAATTCTTGCATACCGCTACTAAAACGCGGCACTTCATTCAAATCGACTTGATCAAGTCGCGTCAGTTGTTGTGCTGCACCGGCATAACCACCAAAACGTGACGGGCTGGTAGATGACTTGGCTGAGGATACAACGAACTCCTGCAAGGTATTCCAGGCGTGGCAGCCTGTGCACTGTCCTTGCCATTTACTATGGTCTGCGCCGCACTCGCTGCAGACATATGCAGTTTTCTTTTTTGCCATGAAATTAACCAACATCTGTTATTGCTGTTGCAGTGTACGTGACCTTAGTCGTGGTTGACACCTGAGGATGAAAAGACTTCTTAAACGCAAACGCTCTGATACACTGTACCGCAGTTTTGCCAACCGTATTTACAACAAGAAGGGCTGTGCACTATGAAGCTGGAAACTCAAGCGATACATGCTGGATTTACTGAAGATCCGACGACGCGGGCAGTCGCGGTTCCCATTTATCAAACCACTTCCTATAGTTTTCGCGATACTCAGCACGGTGCCGACTTATTCGATTTAAAAGAACCTGGCAATATCTACACCCGCATAATGAACCCAACCAATGACGTGCTTGAGCAGCGCATTGCTGCCATGGAAGGAGGCATTGCAGCGCTTGCTATGGCATCTGGCATGGCAGCGATTACGGCAGCGATACAGACGCTGGCAGCGGTGGGAGACAACATTGTTAGTGTGAGCCAGTTGTATGGTGGAACCTATAACCTATTCGCCCACACCTTTCCACAGCAGGGCATAGAAGTTCGAATGGCCTCTGGTGACGATTTTGATGCCTTGGCTGCTTTGATTGATGACAATACTAAAGCGGTTTTTTGTGAATCAATTGGTAACCCTGCCGGTAATGTTGTGGACATCAAGGCTCTGGCTGATTTAGCCCATCAGCATGGTCTGCCTTTGATCGTCGATAATACGGTGGCCACACCTTATTTATGTCGTCCTATTGAGCACGGTGCCGATATCGTTGTGCATTCCTTAACGAAATATATTGGCGGCCATGGTACTAGCGTAGGAGGAATCATCGTCGATTCAGGCCAATTCCCGTGGAGAGATAATCCTCGTTTTGCCCGATTTAATGAGCCAGATCCCTCCTATCATGGTGTGGTCTATGCTGATGCAATGGGTGAAGCCGCCTTTATTGGCCGTGCGCGAGTTGTACCGCTGCGCAATATGGGCGCTGCATTGTCACCCATGAATGCTTTTTTGATTTTGCAGGGCTTGGAGACGTTAGCACTGCGTATGGATCGACATGTAGAAAATGCCATGGCCGTCGCATCATTTTTAAACCAGCACCAACAGGTTAAATGGGTGAACTACGCAGGGTTGTCCGATAGTCCCTATTACCAAGTCGCACAGCGTATGACTGCTGGCAAACCGTCAGCGATTCTAAGCTTTGGTATTCAAGGTGGTGCAGAAGCTGGTGCAAAGTTTATTGATGCGCTGTGTTTGATAAAGCGCTTGGTGAACGTTGGCGATGCCAAGTCTTTGGCCTGTCATCCAGCCAGCACAACACATCGTCAGTTAAGCGTCGACGAACTTCGAAGTGCTGGGGTGAGTACCGATTTGATTCGACTGTCGATTGGTATTGAACATGTCGATGATATTATTGCAGACATTCAACAAGCACTGGATGCGGCTCTGCTATGAGCTTAAATACTCTTTGTTGCTATGAACTAGGGCGCTGATATGTCATTTGGCCAAAGCATTGCTTTAATCGCTTTTGCTCTCTCAATGGGAACCATTGCTGTCACCTATGGTGTGGCAGTGGTACAGGAAACCGCCGCTATTTGTAACCCATTCTGGGATGGCTGCACAGATATTACCCATACAGGAATGAAGGGGGATGGTGGCTTTATTTTTCGTGGTGGCATGATAGCCGCTACTTCTTTTTTTGTAATTTGGTGGGTAATCATGCGCGCATGGCTAGCCGACTATGCCGGGCGATGGGCGCTGATAACTATGCAGGTCTTTGGCACGGTCGCTGCTTTGGGCTTGCTGGTGGGAACGGCAGTCTTATTGCCAGATAAGGAAGCCGTACCTTGGGTGGTGCATGTCAAAGGAGCAAACTTGTTCTTTCAGGGGATGTTGATTGCTTTGACCATCAATTATGTCCTGATATTTCGTGCTCGTAAGCAGAACTTAATTGTTCCTTCGTTTCTTTTTAAGACAGTGCTGATGGTCGTGCTGTGGCTGATGTTTGTTGCTTTTGCTGGAGTTACCGTCGGAGTCGAGATGAGCCATGGTAAGCGCCTGATTGAATGGTGGGCTACCCTTTTTATAGGGCTGTATTTTTTGTCGTCCTTTTGGGATTGGAAGTCGATTCATATAGCCGTATCAGACACTTGACTGTCTAGCATCTGGCCTAGTCTTCAGGAGATACAAGGATGTGGCTATATCATGCAACCCTGCCTCAGCGTGTTGCCCTGGCGGCATTCTTTATTCCTGTTGTGACCATCGCCGTTAGTTATGCCATTACGGTAGTTGATGGTCATGAGCCACTCTGTTTTCCATACATCGAAGGCTGTGCGACCATCACATCGACAGGAATCTATTACCCTGCCGCCTATATATTGCGTGCTGGAATCTCTATGTCTGCCGTGGTGTTTATTCTCTGGTGGTACTGTGTGCGTGCCTGGTTGGAATCGGTTAAACAATCTGAGCTTGTTGGTTGGTTTCACGCTGTTGTTTGGGTGGCGATCATTGCCAGTGTACTGATTATTGCTTCCATGGTCGTTTTGGGTGAAAACCTGATTCCCAGCAGAGAGCACCGTGGCTTATGGCGCTTCCACGCGATCACGGCGGGCCTGTTCTTTCTGGCAAACTCAATCTGCCAAATCATGATGACGGTGCGTATGCGTCAGTTGCGGCGGAGCCTGAATATCAAGTTTAGCCACATCGTTATAAAAGAACTGCTTGCTGCTCTGCAGTTTATATTCCTCAGCGTACTTATCGTGATGACAATAATGGGCTGGGAGTTTAAGGGAATGGTGGCGTTTTTTGAATGGTGGTTAGCAACCCTGAGTAGCCTATTTTATCTCAGTGCTTATTGGGACTGGCGCAACTTCCGATTAACGCGGCTGGAGCAAGCGACCGTATGAAAACACAGTCTCTTTCATTGGCTCAGAAACTTAGCCTAGCGGCTTTCTTATTACCACATATGACATTGTGGGTAGGTCTGGTGCTTTTGTGGTTTATCAGTCCTACCGATAGTTGTATTCCATACATAGAAAGCTGTGTCGGAGTATGGCAATTAGGTATCCCTGACCCAGTATCATTTGTTTTTCGTGCGGGGTTGTTTTCCACCGTGGTTGTATGGATATTCTGGTGGTATGGTATGAAGGCATGGTTGATATCCCATGCATCTCAACCTCCTAGTTGGGCCATCAGGCATTTGTTGTTATTAGCAGGTATAGCTTGCTGTGGCCTTACTGTATCGACTGCCTTGTTGCGCCCAGAAGCACAACACATTCAATGGGAAATTCAAAACGCTGCCGTAATCGTGTTTGTTCTAACAATGACATTGGTCCAGGGGCGTACAATACGCTGGCTTAAATATCAAGAAGGATCGGGCATCTTTTTAGCGAGGCTGAAGCTTATGCATCGTCTTGTTATGTTGCAATGGTTTTTGATAGGAGTCTTTTTTATTTTTCTTATATCAGGGACTGATTATGTCTTGATTGTAGAGTGGTGGATTATTTTTGTTATGAGTGCTTTCTATTTGTGTGTTTTCCCAATGTGGAAGAACTTCCGATTAGTTGTAGTTCAGATTGATGGTTAGAATATCCTTTGAATAAGGTTGGGTGATCTTCATCTTAATCTTTCTGTATTTCCTGTCTAATTACTTTTCTGTTACCTTTCTGTTTTTTTTAGATTTTTGGATTCAATAAGAAGTTCCATTGGCAGGTGATGTCTTATTTCTGGTAGGTTTGTATTTGTTATTAATTACTTTTTGTTGGTCTTTTCTGTTGTGTTTAGCGCCGAATTGTTCCTGTTCTTTTATATTGGGCTTTGATATTGACTGAACATCGTCTCAGTATGGTGGTTATTTTAATCTAGAGTCTTTTCGTTATATAGATTGATCGTTAAATGGATATGTTTTCCAATTGATTTTTTAGGTGGTATGGTTGGTTTGGCTATCTAGAGTTATGGTGTTTTGACTAGATGTACACTATCTCATCACTACTTATCTTCGGAGTTGAACCAAGAGCAATCGAAGGATCGTGGAGACTTTTTTGAGGCTAATATAGCCATGTAATAAAAGGCACAGGATGATGCCATCCTGTGCCATTGTCACGGTTAGTAGTTTACTTGAAGAGTAACGCCGGAGTAGTCACTGTAAGCACGTACCATAATGTGTACCATGGTATCTGTGTCTGTTGTGACGCGGCATTGTTCTGTGCTGCCGCTTTGATATGGGCGGCAATCATAGTCTTGCAAAGTGGGCTCTTCTCCTTTACGTACATAAAGGTCAGCATCGCCACTGTTACCAAGAATATCGACAGTCAAAGTTTGTTTTGCTGGAACTAATATTTGGTAACGAACCATATCACCACGGTTGCCAGACAGGTCTGTTACGCTATCGCCATTGTTGAGACAATTTTTGCCATCACATTGGCCTACATCGTAGGAGCCGGTCAAACTAACGTTGGCAAAGTCCGCATAGCCCCGTAGCATCACATACCATTCGCCGGCATCTGGGGTAGCAAAAGCACACTCTTCAACATTGCCATCTAGGTACGGACGACAGTCGTAGTCAGAGGTTGAAGGTTTGCTACCTTTCAGTACATACAAGTCGGCGTCACCAGAGCCACCAGAGATTTTAAATACAAGATTCTCTGCTCCGGCGGGCACGTTCATTTTATAGAACAGATTGCCACCTTTGGCGCCAGATGCCTCCAGTGTTTGGCCATTTTTCAGTTCGGTGACAGGGTCAGTGATTGGGCCACCGTCAAGAGAGTACAACAACCGGTTGGCTGATCCTGAGCGTGGATCTGAAACAGCATCCTTAGTAGAACGGCCGACTAATTGAGCCGTAACATCGGCAGGGGTACGGCTGCCATCTTCACTTAGAATAAGAGCTGCAACACCGGCTACATGGGGAGATGCCATGGACGTCCCGCTGATGGTGTTGGTGCTGCTATCACTGTCGTGCCAGGCGGAAGTGATACTCGAACCTGGCGCAAAGATGTCTAAGCAAGTGCCGTAATTTGAAAAGCTGGAGCGTGAATCACTGCTGGTGGTCGATCCCACGGTAACAGCGTTGGTTGCACGTGCCGGAGATGAATTACAGGCATCTGCGTTGGAATTACCCGCAGCCACCACAAAGCTAACACCGGCTTGTACGGCCGCCTCTACCGCAGAATCCAGAGCTTGAGAAACACCTCCCCCGAGGCTCATGTTGGCTACCGATGGACCGCTAGCATCGTTAGCAACCCAGTTGACACCATTGATAACCCCCGCTGTTGTGCCTGAACCGCTACAGCTAAGCACCCGCACGCCGACAATTTCGACATTTTTTGCAACACCATAAGTCGACCCACCAATGGTCCCAGCTACATGGGTACCGTGACCGTTACAGTCCTGGGAAACATCGTCATTATCGACAAAGTCATAGCCGTTTCTGGCACGATTTCCGAATTCACTGTGACTGTTGCGGACACCGGTATCAATAACATACGCAGTAACACCGCTACCATCGAAGTCGTATTGGTAGGTGTTGCTCAGTGGCAATGCACGTTGGTCAATTCGGTCGAGACCCCATGTGGCATTGTTTTGAATAGGTTGGGCTTGCACGGGGTCAAGTTGAATTCTTTGGTTCTGTTCAACCAGCGCGACGCCTGCTTGTTGCGAAATCACTTCTGCTTGCTCTGGCGTTGCTTGAATTAATGCGCCATTAACGGCACCGTGCCACTGATTATTTACCGTGACACCAAACTGGGCTTGAAGCTTACTAACTTGCTGGCTCATATAATCAGCAGCAGACGTTGTTGACATCAGATTGTTGTCGTAGAGAACAATATAACTGTTGTCGATACCTGTGCTGGCGCTAGCCATAACGAACTTGTCTGATTTTGCTTGAGTTGAAACTGATGCAGCAACCAGAGCTACAGCAGTCATCGCCTTAGTGAATGTCTTCATGCTTCTATCCTTGTGGGAATTGTTATTTGCCAAAACTACTTCTGGCGGCTTTGGCCTTGTCAGTCTTTTGCTGACGTTTTCAGGCTAGAACGGCATGAGGAAACCGATATACGAAATAATCAGTAAGTTAGCTTCATATTATTTTTTTGACTGTTTCTCCTCTTTGTCCAAATAATAAATTCAGTAAAAGGAGATTAAATACGGAAATCATCGATGTATTTCGAACACTGTTTCAAGTGCTCATCATTGGTGCACAAAAAACCCGGCTCTAGGCCGGGTAAAAGGAGGAGAGACTGTTTTTTATTGTGCCATTCTGTCGAGCACTGTTGTTATTAGGTTACTTCTTTAGGCGAATTGCCCATTGCTTAAGCTGGCCGTCATCCTGGCGGTACTGATCACTAATGTTGAGCGTCCACTCACCATCGAGGGACGATAGATCCGCAGCGTTAATGATGGTGTTGTAAGTTTTTTCTCCTGATGCCCGATCATTGCGATCACTGTCCTTTATGGTGAACGATTGTCCATCTTTTACCGCAGTTATTTGCAAATCGCCCAGATAACTGTGATCAACTGTTGCTTCAATCGTTACCGTTGATGCATCAATGGCATTGGTGACAGTAATATTGCTGCTGATACTACCTTGGTCAGGTATGGCTTGGGTTTCAGTGTTTTCAAACACACTGTCAGAGCCTCCCGTATCTCCGCCAATAACAACGGTGTAGTCTTCCACTTCACCATAGTTAAACGAACCACAGGCCTTAGTGCCTTGGTTATAGCTCATGGCAATACGCATTCTAGTGGTGGTGCCGGCGTAGTTGGCAGGAATGCTTAAGCTGCCGGTCACATTTGAACTGGTAGCGGATGATGAAAACATTTCTTCACCCTCACCAAATTGACCATCATTATTCAAGTCAATCCAGATCTTCCAGACCTCGTTGTATTTACTGCTAGCAAAGCCGGGAGTTAGAACGAAATCGGTATTGCCAGTAGCCACCTCAACTTTCTCAGCAGAAAAATCGCTATAGCCTGCAGCTCCGGAAGTTTTTCGGAAGCTACCGAACTGAACACCAGCGATCCACTCGTAGCTGTAGTCATTGCCAGAAGCATCACAGTAGTCGATCGGAGGAACGTCACCATCGGTAATGTTGATGAATTCAGCCGTTACCGCCCCCCAAGTACCCGAAGCGTCTTTAGCACGGACGTAAACTAAATGCTTTCCGAGAGTTAAACCGGTTGTGTCAATGGTGGCTATAGCACTTTCAGTCTTCTGGTTGAAGCTGCCGTCCTCAGCCGTCATCGCGCGAGCAGATGCACCGCTTTCCCATGGTGCCTGATCAATATAGTACTCAACGGCCTGGATGTTTTGAGTGGCTTCGCTACCGTTGCGGCCACTAAAGCGGCTGTCGGTGGTGTTGATGCGTATATTAACAGGTGTACCTGCTATGACACCGGTGCCGGCAGCGCCATCACTGAGCGTAATGTCGGTAACGTCTGGGCCGGCTGGTGTGATGTAGGGGGTGCGGACAACTTTTGCGGCATAAATCAGTGCTGGCAAGTTGTCTGGTTTAACTGTACTGGCATAAGAGCTACAGCTTTGGCGGAATGCTGTGCCTAGCTCAAAGGTGTATGAAGGCACGCCAAGCTCGCCATAGCTTACGCTGTCACTGGTGCCATCGGTTGGATATAAACCGACAGATTGCTGCGGCATATAGCCGTTAAAGAAGGCAAACTTTCGACCCAGAGTTTGCAGCTCGGTACCATTGGGAGCTGCTTGGTCGGTAGTGCCCCATGGCCACAACACTAGTTCACTGAATGAGTGAATATCAATGTGAATACCCGATGTGGTTAGTGGCGCCGCATCGTTATTGCCAGGGCCACGTTGATCTGGCCACAAGTTACGGATATAGGATTCAATGGCTTGAATTTCTGGCTCTGAACCGGGAGAAGGCCCACGGTAGGTAAAGTCACATTGATTACCGCTTGAACCGCCATCAACGCTGCCCCAGCTAAAAGTGAAGTTACGGTTCAAATCGGCACCACGACTGCGGCTTGAAGAGCTACAGTAATTATCATTGGCATTTTTCCGCCACATATAGCCATCGGGTATCGATGAATTGTTCGCTTGAGATTCTGCCTGTTTACGGCCGTCTGGGTTGGTGTGCAGCATTAAATGCACTTCGTGATGATCGAGAATCCATGTTGCATCAGCATCGGTGCCATAGCCTTCGAGCAGATAGCGGGCAAAATCAAGGTTGAGCGGAGCAGTGGCTAGCTCGCGAGCATGGATGGCTGAGTTGGCAAACAATACGGGTTTGCTGCCAGATGTACTTTTATTAGTCAGTTTTAGTACTTTAATATCGTAGCCGCCAGTGCCATTAGTTTTCTGCCACGAGTCACCAACATCGATCCAAGCCGCCAAATTTGGATATTGCTGAGTAAATGATTCTGCTGCAGCAAAGGTTTCTTCAACGGTTTCATAACATGAGAAGCCTGGCACCTCGTTGGGGCCGATAATCGGGCTATCAATCAAACTCTGTGGTTCGACAGGCGCAAGAGTTACGGTAAACCCAAAAGCTTCGAGTTTCTTCACTTCTTCCGCTGTTAGCGACATCAATGTATAGCCCTGATCCTTGTTCTCGGAGATCAGTTGAGCGTGAAATGAAATTTTCGCTTTTACGCTCATTTCTTCGCTTGGCGCGACAACTTTATAGTTGGCTCGGCCTAGTGCTTGTTGTTCTTGAACTTCAAGTACATGACTGTCTCCTGCGGATACTGGCATAGCATGTGCAGCCATTAAAGCAGGTATTATGGCTGCAAGAGGCTTGAGACGGTTCATTTTAATCATAATTATTCCTGTCGTTCTCATTATTCACAGGCTTTGCACCTGATTTGTTAAAATTTACGTCACTATGACTTCAATACTAACGCTCGTAGTTTTTATAATGACTCTGCGATGATTAAGTACTAATGCATGATTAGTAAACGGGTAGAAAGGACCAATTTATCAAGTATCATTATTTTGTATGAGATGGTTCACATTGGCAGGTAAGATAAATACGGCGTTGGCTGATTATGTTGCAGTATTCTTATGGCTGTTTGGCGTGTTATGTAGCAATAAATAGAGTCGATGCTTTGTCAAATTTGTTAATTTGGCGGCTTTTATCAAAGTCTTACAGATTGTAATGACTTGCGTATTGGGCGTTGTTTTTATCGGGCTGGGTATTCGTTTTTGATTGTCAGGTACACATAAGCGTCACTAGTCGTGATGGGAAAAGACTAGGTTTCTCTCACGGATTGGCTACGGCTAGAAATTTCCGTGTTTTTTCATGATTGAACATTGATGTTTGCATCTTTAATGGCTCCATTACGGGTATGATGTGAACAACATGGTTCGTCTGGCACTATTTTCTTGTGGCTTTCACAGCAATCTTCGGGTATCTGGTCCACTCAGTCGTAGCGAAGTGGGCTTAGTTCATCAGCTGAGCACAAAGCGACTGCGGCGATATGGCAACAACGACAAAGGTTCCATATCTTGCTATATGCTCAGGTTAGGGTGCAGATTTTTAGCCCTTAACGTTAACGACTTGCCGGAGGGTATGGACCACTTCAACTAGGTCATCCTGCAGTGACATCACTTTGTCGATGTTTTTGTAGGCGGCAGGTATCTCATCAATCACCGCGGCATCGGTTCGGCATTCAACGCCTTCTGTTTGAGCAATCAGGTCGTTAACGGAAAACGCTTTACGTGCGGCGGTTCGCGACATCTTCCGACCGGCGCCGTGGGAGCAGCTGCAGAAAGACTCAGCGCTGCCTTTACCTCGCACTATATAAGAACGAGTTCCCATGGAGCCGGGAATAATGCCCAACTCGTTCTGACGGGCACGAATCGCTCCTTTTCTAGTAACCCAAACCTGGCTACCAAAGTGCCACTCGCGCTCGACAAAGTTATGGTGGCAGTTGATGGCTTCCTTGGTGACAATAAACGGAGGCAATCGAAACGTCAGTGAGCGCAACACGGCATTCATCATGTGCTCACGGTTAAGCATGGCGTAGTCTTGCGCCCAGCCTACGGCTTCAACATAGTCGTCAAAGTACAGGCTGCCTTCTGATAAATAGCCTAACTCTTTATCTGGCAAGTTCACCTGATGACGCGCCATTTCCTGGCGGGCGAGGCGAATAAAGTATTGGCCTATCATGTTACCGATACCGCGGCTGCCAGAATGCAGCATTACCCATACATCATCATTCTCATCCAGGCACAGTTCGATAAAGTGATTGCCAGAGCCTAGTGTGCCAAGTTGTTTGACGTATTTGCTCACTCGACCCTGTTTATTTAGGTCTGGATGTTTGGCCAGTATCTTATCCAGTCGCAACGCAATCTGGCTGTCTTTGCTCAGTTGAGCATCTTTGTGTATGCCGCCTGCGCCTAAAGGAACGGTTCGTTCAATATCCCGGCGCACGGTTTTTAAATCATCCGGCAGGTCTTTGGCCTTCAAGGATAATCTAATGGCGTTCATTCCACAGCCAATGTCCACGCCCACCGCAGCGGGTATTACCGCATCTGTGGTGGCGATAACGGAGCCTACGGTGGCACCTTTGCCTAAATGAACATCTGGCATGGCCGCAATGTGCTCAAATACAAATGGCAAGCTGGCGACGTTTTTGAGTTGCTGTAGTGCTTCGTGTTCTATGTCATCGGTCCAGATTTTTACTGGCTTTTGCTGTTCATTTGATTTTAATAAAGTAACTACAGGCATACTGTCTCTCCATGTTGGCGCAGCAAATCTATAAAGCTGTTGTTTAGCTGCTGATCATTGTTGTTATCGTGAGCTGCTGAAAGTGTGCATTCTTTTAAGCGAGCCAGTTCGTTTTCTATATAGTGATTCAGTGTTGGATTGCTGGCACTCGCCGTCCATTCGTGGGTACTTCGTTTAAATCTAAGTAACAGATCAATGGCATCGCGCTCTTGCCCCGACGGTAGGTAGTGATTTAACAAGGTTTCAAATAACATCGGTGGCTGGGTATTTTGCTCGCTTACCCAGCGTGCGCATAATAATGACCGTATGGCATAGAGATATTTTTTAAGTATTACCTCATCTCGAATTAAATACATGTGATAGTGTTTAGTCGCCATGCTGATATAGTGATAAAAAGACCGAGCGGGCGAAAAATAATCATCTGCCAACTGCACCAGTTTTTCCAAAGTGTTTTCTCTATCGCAGTACACTAAGGGTGACGATAACCACTCTAGGATTGATGGATTCGATTTTTTTAATAGTTTTAGCGCTTTACGTGCATCCCAGCCGACTAAATCGAGATCGTTATCCAGTGGCAGCTCAATAACATCACGTTTGTGCTCAATGGCGATATCCAGATACCAGTTCAAACTGCGGATATAGATAAAGCGCACATCGTAGTCGCTATTGGCCGAGGCAAAGCCCCAGGCTCGACTGCCGGACTCAACCGCTAGCAGTACCTTGATATTCTGTTCCGATTCCAATGCTGTTAGGCGCTTGCGTATGGTGTTGCTGTGTTCGTTATTCATGGTTTTCTCAATCTTAGGGCGCGTTCTGTAAACCCAGTACTTGCACAAATGGGTGCACAACCTTCTAGTAACTCTGGTATATCAAAGCTCATGCCAGTTTTGTTATCTTCTCAGGGCTGTTGTGTAAGTATTTGAATTTTAAGAGAAAATAGTTTTTCTGGGGCGTGGCAGAGCTTGCTCTTACTAAGAATGTGCTGAAGTTGCTATCTATTTAGATATGAAATATCTTAATAGATAATGACGATTTTGTGGTTGTAGTCATGTGGAGAAGGTTGGGTCTTGTCAAGGGTGTAAAGTCAGAGAGGTCGCAGCTGATAGATAGGCTGCTTGCGCAAGGTGTTGAATACGTATTTTAGGCAGATCGAACAGAGCGCCGTTCTCTAAGATCATCACGACTTCGAGGACGATCTGGCCTCGCTTCTCCAAGAATTGACGTGATAATGGCACAGTCCGCAATGACAGGCATAAAGATCTGCAAGATTGAAACGGTAGAAAGAAGGCAGATTGATTGCTAGTTAGCTTCGTACTCACAGCCAGCCATTGGACTGTGCCTTTTCCGCCGCCTCAGCTCTGCTGCTGACCTGCAGTTTTTGGCAGCAAATATGAATATAGTTTCGTACGGTGCCAATCGATAAACTCAGCTGCTGAGCGATTTCCTCGGTACTTGAGCCGCTGAGTACAAGGGACAAAATACGATGCTCTTTATCGGACAAAGGGCTGCTGCCTTGCTCCCAGGCATCGCGCATTAGTTCTGGTGAGATAACTGTGCCACCTGCCATCACTAGCCTAACTGAGCGGGCCAGTTCACTGGCGGGAGCATCTTTTAGTAAATAGGCCCGCACACCCGCTTCCAGTGCCCGGCGAACATAGCCAGCACGAGAGAAGGTAGTGAGTATCATAACGAGGGCGTTATGGGCCGACGCCTGCAGTGCCTCTGCTAACTCGAGGCCATTGAGTTGTGGCATTTCGACATCCGTGACGACCACGTCAATCTTCTGATGTTGGCAGTATGCTAACGCTTCGCGGCCATTGCTGGCGGTACCCACGACCTGCATATCCGGCTCAAGGTCGATCAGGGCGCTGAGGGCGCCGAGCACCATAGATTGATCTTCAACGATGAGGATTTTGATCATACGCTGGCTCCGTTATCAGCTGGGTCCATTGGCAAAGTTACTGAAATTTCGCAGCCTTGATGAAACAGCAGCTGCATCTGTCCGCCTAACTCCTGGCAGCGCTCCCTCATGCCTTTAAACCCATTGCCTAAGCTTGGCTCACCGTTAGCTTTACCATTGTCACGTATAATAAGCAGTACATGATTATCCTTGATTGATATGGTTAAACTACAGCGGCTGGCGCGACTGTGACGCAATATATTGGTGATGGCTTCTCTGAGTACCATTGCCAAGGCTGTATCTATGGCGGCCGGCAAGGTGATATCACAGCCCAGGCAGTGCAATTCAATATCAAGTGACTCTAATACAATGCGGGCATTAATCAGTTCACTAGAGAAATTACGGGTTTTATAGTCGCTAACGGCATGTCGTACTTGTTGCAGTGCTGTGCGCGATATCGTTTGTATCTCTTGCAGCTGCTGTCTCGCTTGCTCAGGATTAATACTCAGCAAGCGCTCAGCCAGCTCAGACTTTAGTGAAATACTGGTCAAACTATGGCCGAGTAAGTCATGTAGGTCACGGGCAATACGCTGTCGTTCATGGCTTTTAGCCAGGGTGGATATCTCATGTTGATCTTGCTGTATGGCTCTATTGGCTAAGTATTTTCTGAGTTGATAATCAAAGTTAACACCGTTAATCGCTGTGAAAAAAAGGCCAACAAGAATCGCAGTTGTCGAGTAGCTTAGAGAAAATGCTAATAGTAAAAAAGCAATATTAACTAAGGCTAGCAGTGCATAGACCAGTGATCTTTGCCTGCAGGCGGAGCAAGCGGCAGCGGCATAAGCGAAGATGCCAATACCACTGATTGAATAAACTAAGCAGATGCTGGCAGTTAAACTGAGTATCAACACTAGTCCTGCAGCATGGATTCCTTTATGCCAAAACACCCGGAAGAAAATCGGTAGCAGGACAGTATGAGCAACGATGGTGGCGATGAATGCGCTTGCATCCCGCTCAAGAAAAAAGAACGGTAAATAAAATAGACATTGGAAGTAGGGCGTTACTTTTAACGCCCCATTGAGAGAGTCCGGGAAGTGAAAATAACGATATAGTAGCTTTGATAGGCGTGTCACGGTATAGCATCCATAAAGCTCAGGCTTTTATCTAGCCATTGTGCAACATGTGATGGTGCTAGGTCATGCCCCATACCATGAATCCATAAAGTTTCATGTTGGGGGATTTTCGCAGCGTACTTTTTTGCTTGGCCGATATCAATCAAAGGATCAGCATCGCCATGAACCACCAACACAGGTACCGTTAACTGTGATAACGCTGCCAGGCGAGAGCCGGAACGGCGCATGGCATTGGCTTGCTGTTCAGGTAACTTATGGTTGAACCCATGTTGATAGCGCAGCTCTTGTAAGGTGGCACGAATAATGTCCGGCTGATCCACAGGCTGCTGGCCTTTTAATAGATGATGAATACCCAGCATCATGCGTACCGTATTGGCCTCTGAGGGTATCAAACCGTAACGAACAAAGAGTTTTAGCGTAGCCAGTTTAAAATCATGACTGGCGGGGAATTCTGGGTCGTTCATATCGCCAGTCGACATCACAGATACCAAACCTTTAATTCTGTGTGGATGCTCAATCGCTATTTGCTGGCCTATCATGCCACCTAACGAAACACCGATGACATACGCCTGTACGATCTTAAGGGCGTCCATAATGGCTAAGTTGTCCCGCATCATATCGCTTAGGTCATAATCGCTATATTGGCCGTTGATAGGGGATTGGCTTTTTCCACAGCCACGATGATCGCTCACTATGACGTCATAGCCTGCTCGGCGCAGCGGTTCGTATACATAAGGGGGCCAGAAATTGGAAGAAGAACCCAAGCCATGAATCAGTAATACCGAACCCTTATAGGTTTCAGTGGCAGAGTAAGCGGACAATTTTTTATACCAGACCCGGCTAGTGTCAGTCTCTGCATAACCACTGGCGCCATCGGCTGGCGGGGCGATGGATTTGCTGACCATATCTTGAAGCAATGCTTCGGTCGAAGCGGGAAAGGCGGTTCCCTGGCGTGCCCAAAGCCATAAGCCTAGGCTGAGCACCGCCAGGCTAATGACCAAAATGAATGCTAACTTGCTCATGATATGGATACCTCGCAGAAAATAGTCATGGCGGTATTGTTGGTGCCAGTAGCATCGATGAATAGAAACAGGCGTCATGAATACCAGGTGACAGCTGTCATGTAATCGGGCTGAATCACCGGCAGCAGGTGAGTTAATCCTTACATGACAATGCTGTCGCAGGCGTCTTGATGGGTAGCAGCTTCTATACTGAACAAGTGTTTAACATTAGGTGTGGCTATGTCTAAGCCATCTTCACCACAGTCACAATCGTTGCAGCAGCCAGGCCATGACGGTGTGTGCCAGTTTTGCAGCCCGCAAGGCTGGCACTGTGATCAACAAGCGGGAGAAACAGGCTTTTGCTTTTGGCATGACCGAGCGGCCAGTAAAGATGGTCAACACTTGTCTGCTGCGCTAGAGCACTGGGTGCGTGATGGTAGGCCGATGGATGGCATGCAGTTGGCCCGAGCAGATTTGACCGATGTGGATTTGGTTAATCATGGCGCCGAGCAAGGATATTCCTGCCGCAATGCCGATTTATACCGTGCTAATTTAACCGGTGCTCACCTGTTTCGCCTCGATGCTCGCGGCAGTTCCTTGATGAAAGCGGACTTATCGGGGGCTAACTTACACTGCGTTGATTTACGCGACTGCAATCTGTTAGGCAGTATTTTTTCCCATGCCAGGATGGAAAACGTGCAGTGGGGGAAGCGTCTCCATCAGGAGGTCTGTGCTCAGCAATGCTTATTGGCAGGAGATCATGAACGGGCTGACAGCTACTGGCAGGAAGCGGAAGAAGTCGCGCGTAATATTCGCAAGCAATGCGAAAAGCAAGGCATGTTTGAGCAAGCTGGTGTCTTTTTTCAAAAGGAGATGATGTTTAGGCGGATGAAAATGCCGCTTATGAGTGGACGTCGATTTATCTCTAAAGTGGTTGATGTCTTTTGTGGTTATGGTGAGTCCCCTGCGCGCGTGGTAATTTTTTCGATCGCCTTTATTTTTGTGTGTGCCTTATTGTATTTTGCCTTTGGTAATACCAGTGGCGGTGACGATTTACGATTTTCCACTGAGCTTGGCATTGTTGGAAACTGTATAAACTTCCTTAATGCACTCTATTTCAGCGTCGTGACCTTTACTACTTTGGGCTACGGTGACATAGCGCCTATTGGGTTTGCCCGACTGCTGGCTGCACTGGAAGCATTTTTAGGCAGCTTCACCATGGCGTTATTTGTGGTGGTGTTTGTTAAAAAGATGACACGGTAGCCGGTTTGTCAGTAAGCTTTTAACGGTTTGGTGACGCTGAGATAGACAAAATGCAAACTGCATTTCTCCACTTTCTTCAACAGCAGGGTTTAAGCGTTAGTGATATCGAGGTGCTATCACAGTTGGCAAGTTATAAAACTCTGGCTGCCCGAGCCCTGCTGGCCCAGCAGGGCCAACGATTAGAACAGATCCACTGGCTGTACACGGGTGTTTGCCATGCGTGTTATCTAACCGAAAATGGCAAAGCCTACAGTAAAGAGTTCTATTGGGAGGGCGACTGGATTATCGGTTTTGAGCCCCTGATCAGCGGTCATCCGACTCCATATCAGCAGCAAGCACTGACTGACTGTCAGCTGGTAAGCCTACCAGTCAGCATACTGGAACAGTGGCGCTATCAGCAGCATCCTTTGTATGTACGTTTGCTGGAAACTCAGTTGCTGCACAAAGAAAATAAAGAACGCATTCTATTACTGAATACACCAGAGCAGCGCTATACCTATTTCTGTCAGCACTATCCTTTTCTGGTGGATCGACTAACGGACTATCAAATTGCTGCTTATCTGGGCATCACTCCCATTAGTTTGAGCCGTATTATCGCACGCTTAAAGAAGCGCCCTTGATAACTCGAGGATGCTGCGTTTTGTGCTTTGCTAAAGCGCCCTGATCCTGGCTCTGGTTGTTAGCCTACATAGCATCGTGCTTGATATTGAATATGCCCGTCAGTTGGCTGTCAGGGCCGCTGTAGTGCGAGCTTGTTAGCGCTAAAGAATTATTCACACATGGCTTAACAAAGGTTAATGCCTTGCTTTGACTGGCTTGCTAATCTGCTGCTCCCATCACAGGAGCAAGATCAATGACGAAGTGGACAGTATCGCCATTGAGCGATATGACAGTAGAGCAGGCATATAAGTTATTGCAATTACGCAGTGCGGTATTTGTAGTTGAGCAAACCTGTCCTTATCAGGATATGGACAACAAAGACTTGGCCGATGGCGCCTATCAATTGGTTGGCTGGCAGGGGCAGCAGCCTGTAGCTTGTGCTCGCTTATTGGCGCCTGGCATCAGTTACGCGGTAGCGAGTATTGGACGAGTGGTGACACACGCAGGCCATCGTGGCAGTGGTTTGGGGCATGAGTTGATGCAACAGGCGTTGCAGCAGTGTGAACGTTTATGGCCTTCGTCCGCTATAGAAATCAGTGCCCAACTGTATTTACAGGCGTTTTACCAAGGCCATGGTTTTGAGCAGATCTCCGAACCTTACCTCGAAGACGATATTCCCCATATTCATATGAAGTTCAGCCGGTGACGCCGACAAGCGTCGCGGTGCTGTTATTGATCGCGGGAAATTTTATCGTCTCCCTGGCCGATGTCGGTGTTAAGAACCTCAATGGCGATCTGAGTGCGGTGCAATACACTTTTTTGCGCCAGAGCTTATCCTTGCTGATTATTTTGCCGTTTTGGCTGAGGCAAACGTCGTCCCAGCGAGCTCTTAGTCACATTGGCATTACTGTACTAAGGGCTCATCTGATTATGGTGGGCAGTGGCTGTACCATGATGGCTCTGACCTATTTGCCGTTAGCAACTGCGAATGCCGTGTTTTATGTCGCACCTTTGATCATGCTGCCTTTATCTATGTGGCTGTTAAAAGAAACGCCTAAGCTGAGTAAGGTCGCCGGTTGTTTGCTCGGTTTTGTCGGCGTGTTAGTGGTCCTTAGACCATCGCAGTTTCATTGGGCTGCCTGGTTTGCTGTGGGCACGGCAGTAAGTGTGGCGTTTTTTCATTTACTGGCGCGTCGTTTGCCGGCGGAACAAACCGTGGTGACGACCTTGTTTTGGACATCACTGTTTTCCTTGCCTGTCAGTGGCGTCGCTGCCGGTTTTTATTGGCAGCCGTTAACTTGGTCGTTGACTGGTTGGGTATGTTTGAGCGCATTTTGTGTGCTGGCCTATAACGGCCTGGCGGTGATGGCCTATAAAAGGGCACCGGCTGATCAGATCTCTATGGCTGAATACACAGGGCTGATTTTTGTGACCTTGATGGGCATAGCTTGGTTCGATGAAGTGCCAGACTGGCTCAGTGTGGCGGGTATGGCCATGATAGTTGTGCCCTTATTGCCGTGGCGACGACTGTTGCAGAAATCAACAGCGCCTGCGGTCAGCCAGTAAGACGCATTGTTTCGTTACTAGATGCTGGAGTTTGCAAACACTTGCCCACAGTATAGGGGCAAGTGTTCACAGCCGAGATACGATCATGAACGACTCTTATCATCCCCCCAAAGTCTGGACCTGGGAGCAGCCTAGCGGCGGTCAGTTCGCCAGCATTAACCGCCCTGTGTCCGGTGCAACCCATGAAGCAGATTTGCCTGTTGGGCAGCATCCATTGCAATTGTATTCGCTAGCGACACCCAATGGTGTAAAGGCGACCATTATGTTGGAAGAATTGTTGGCACTGGGGCATTCCGAGGCGGAATACGATGCCTGGCTGATCAATATTGGGGATGGTGAGCAGTTTTCTAGTGGCTTTGTTGAGATCAATCCCAATTCAAAAATCCCCGCCTTGGTCGATCGTTCTGGTGCTGAGCCAGTGCGGGTGTTTGAATCAGGCTCAATTTTGCTGTACTTAGCGGAAAAGTTTGGTGAATTTCTTCCTAGCAATGTTAGCCAGCGCACTGAAACGCTAAATTGGTTGCTCTGGCAAATGGGCGCAGCGCCCTATTTGGGTGGTGGCTTTGGCCATTTTTATGCCTATGCGCCAGAAAAATACCAATATCCTATCGATCGTTTTGCCATGGAGGTCAAACGTCAGTTGCATGTACTGGATCAAAATCTGGCTCAGCGGCAGTATATGGCAGGTGATGAATATACCATTGCCGACATTGCCATCTACCCATGGTATGGCGTGCTAGCACGGGGCGAGCTGTATGACGCAGCAGAGTTTTTGTCGGTACAGGAGTACAGTCATGTTCAGCGCTGGGCCGAAAGCATCGCCCAGCGTCCGGCGGTACTGCGTGGTCGTCAAGTGAATCGCACTTGGGGTGAAGCCCATGAGCAAGTACATGAACGTCATAGCAGCGCGGATATTAAATAGGGCCTTAGTGATAGGCCACTAACAAGTTACCCAATAAAAAACGCGGCATTTGCCGCGTTTTTTATTTAGCCGTGTTTTGTGCGTTTAAGCCTTTCACGCATGCTTTGCATCAATACATACAAAGCAGGGATAAGAAATATGCCGATTACCGTGGCAAACAGCATACCCGACAGCACCACAAAGCCGATAGAAATACGGCTCATTGCACCTGCTCCCGAGGCTGTCACTAACGGAGCAACACCAAGAATAAACGAAAAGGCGGTCATCATCACAGCACGAAAACGCAAGCTGGCGGCTTGCTCGGCGGCCAATAGAATCGACTTACCTTCTTCTCGAAGTTGCTTAGCAAACTCGACGATTAAAATAGCTGATTTACTGGCCAAACCAATCAGCATCACCAAACCAACCTGGGCATACAAGTTATTATCTAGCCCATTGATTAAGTACAAGGGCAGCAGCGCGCCCATCATGGCGACACTGACGGATAATATAACGGCCATGGGAATGGTCCAGCTTTCGTATTGTGCCACTAAAAATAGATAGGCAAACAATAACGACAGCGAAAAGATCATAACCACGTAACCGGCAGACTCTTGCTCCTGCTGTGCGGTACCTGTCCATTCCAGGCCATATCCTTCAGGCAATTGCTCAGCGGCGATGGCTTCAATTGCTGCGATGGCTTCACCGGTACTCACGCCGTCGGACGGAGTAATATTAAGGCCAGCGTTGCGGTAGGTGTTAAAGCGATCGAGCTTCTGCGGCCCTAAAATTTGGCGGATATCCACCAGCGAGCCCAGTGGCACTTGTGCACCAGTCGCTGATTGCACATAGATACCGTGAATATCATTGATAGCGTCGCGATAGTGGCTTTCAGCCTGCAGCATAACCCGATAGTTGCGCCCATACAGGTTAAAGTCATTAACGTAGGATGAGCCCAATTGGCTTTGCAGTGTAGAAAATATACTAGCGGGTGAAACATTTAACGAGGCCGCTTTTTCACGATCCAGAACAATTTCAAGCTGTGGGTTATTGGCGTTGTAGAAGGTAAAGGCTTGCTTCACTTTATCTGAATCATTTAATGCCAGTACTAAGCTATTGGCTACTTGAGCCAGTGATTGTGGCGTGCCATTTCCTAGATCGAGCAGGTTGGCCTCCAGGCCGCCGGCACTGCCTAAACCTGGTATGGGCGGTGGCGGAAAACCAAACGCATTAGCACCAGGCACGGCTTGCAGTTGCTTGGACATTTGCTGAAAGGTGACATACCAAGGTGTATCTGGCCTTTCATCCCAATCTTTCATAACCGGCAGCATAAAGGCATTGCTGGACGAAGCACCGCCAATTAAACCAAAGCCGGCTACCACCATGGTACGCTCAATTTCAGGAATGTCTCGAACTGACTGGTCAATCTCCATGGCCAATTGTGTCGTGCGGTTGATCGAAGCCCCCTGGGGTAGGGAGATATCAACAAAAAAGGCGCCTTGATCCTCATAGGGGATAAATCCGGTGGGGGTGTTTTTAAATAAGTAACCCGTAGCGACAAAGATCGTTGCTAGTACAGCCAGGGTGATAGATAAGCGCTTATTTAAGAACACGGCACCTAACACGTAACGCTGGCGCACGGCATCCACTTTGCTGTCAAACCAGGCAAAAAAGCCCTTGGGCTGCTGGTTGGGTTTTAACAACAAGGCGCATAGCGCTGGTGACAGTGTTAACGCGTTTAGCGAGGACAGCGATACCGCCACGGCAATGGTCACGGCAAACTGAGTATACAGCTTGCCTGTTAGGCCCGGCATAAAGGCAACGGGTACAAAGACCGCCAATAACACCAAGGTGGTGGCGATCACTGGGCCAAAGACTTCGTTCATGGAACGTTCGGTGGCCTGGACTGCAGTCAGATTATCTTCAGCCATATGGCGCTTAACATTTTCTACCACCACAATGGCATCATCGACCACAATGCCGATCGCCAATATCAGCGCAAATAAACTGATGGTATTGATCGAAAATCCCGCCAGTTGTAGCGCGACAAAACTACCAATTAAGGAAACCGGAATGGTTGCCGATGGAATCAGGGTAGCGCGCCAATCGCCCAAAAATAAGAAGGTGACGGCGACTACCAAAACAAAGGTCATGGCCAGGGTTTCGATGACCTCGTTAATGGATGCGCGAACAAACTTGGTAGAGTCGTAGAATATTTGGTATTCCAGGCCCTGTGGAAAAAACTGACTCAGGCGCTGCATTTCTTGTTTAACTTGATCGGCCACATCCAGGGCATTGGCCCCCGGGCTTTGGTAGACGGCAAAGGGCACACCTGGTTTTCCATTCACGCGCATATTAAAGGCGTATGTTTGAGAGCCTAATTCAACCCGGGCAACATCTTTCAGGTAAATGCGCGAACCATCTTGGCTGGTTTTGATTATGACGTCTTCAAACTCATCAACGCTGGCCAAGCGCCCCTGGCTGGTGATGGTGAACTGAAACTGTTGATCTTCCTTAACCGGTGGAGCGCCAATTTGCCCCAACGCTGCTTGCACGCTTTGATTTTGAATGGCGCTGCGAATATCGGCGGGGGTTAACGATAAGGCTTGCAGGCGATCCGGATCGAGCCAAATACGCATGCCGTAATCCATGCTGCCAAACTGGCTGGCGCTACCAACACCATTAATACGAGCCAGCGCATCCTCAACGTAAATGGAGGAATAATTGCTCATAAACAGATTATCGCGACTGTCGTCAGGAGACGTCAGTGCAATGACCATCAGCATTGAGCTGGATTGTTTTTGGGTGGTGACACCACGTTGCACTACGTCTTGAGGCAAGCTGGCAGAGGCGAGTGAAACACGATTTTGCACATTAACCGCTGCCTGATCTGGGTCGGTACCTACTTTAAAGGTTACCGTTAGGGTATAGCTGCCATCATTCCCGCTGGTGGAGCTCATATAGAGCATATCGTCGACACCATTAACCATAGATTCGATGGGTGTGGCGACGGTTTCCTCCACGGTTTGGGCATTAGCGCCCGTGTAGGTGGCCTTAACAATAACTTGCGGAGGGGTAATGTCCGGATACTGGGTGACTGGTAAAGCAGTCATTGCCAGCAGGCCAGCAACGATCAACACAATCGAGATGACCAGTGCAAACTTTGGGCGGTGAATAAAAAATCGAGAAAACATGATTTATTGCTCCACGGCATTAACGCGTTGGCCGCTGCGTACTTTTTGCAGACCTTGCACAATCACACGTTCCCCAGCAGATAGCCCTGAGGTTACAATCCAATCGGAGTCCATCTGCTCTCCTAAGGTAACCCGACGCTGCTCTACGCTTTGCTGATCATTGACGACTAAAACAAAAAAGCCGTCTTTATCTCTTTGCACGGCAGCTTGTGACACCGTGGTGACTAACGGCGCATTTTTCGGCTCCAGCATGACCCGAACAAATTCTCCTGGCAGTAATAACCCTTGTGGATTGGGGAACTGGGCTCGTACCGCGATGGAGTCGGTCTCGGTGTTGACTTCTGGAGCAAGAAAATTGAACTCACCCGGGTGCGGATACGCTTGGCCATCAGCCAAAATAAGATAGGGCACCATATCGGCTTCTTCTAAATCAGGTGATTGGCGCCTAGCCTGTAGCAAAATTTTATCGGATACCGATAATTCAACGTAGATAGGGTCGGTCTGTACCACGGTGGCCAAGCGACTGCTATTGGCGCTTACTAGGTTACCTGTATTGATGCTAACACTGCTGATTTTGCCGCTAATAGGGCTACTAATGTCGGTATAGCTAAGGTTCAGTTCGGCTTGTTGCAATTGAGCTTCGGCTTGCAGCACTTGCGCCTTGGCTTGGTCGCGCTGCGCTTCAGCGGTTTCTAATTGTGCTTTGGAAGCGGCGCCACTTTTGCGCAGTGTGCGCTGTCTAGACAGTTCGGCATTGCGTTGTTTCAGCGACGCTTTCGCGCTGAGTAGCGCAGCTTGTGACTGTTTTTGCTGGATTTCGTAGGCGATCTTTTCAAGTGAAAACAGAGCAGTACCTTGTTCGACCTTAGTTCCCTCAACAAAGTGTCGCTGCTCAAGAATACCGCTGACCCTAGGAACTATGTCTACCCGCTGAACAGCCCGAATACGCCCGGCAATCTGAATATCTGGGCGCGCTTTGGTTTGCTGAATACTGCTAACAATGACGGCTGGCGCATCATCTCCCAGGCTGGGGAAAGCAGGCAATAGCAGTAAAGAGAGCAAAAACAGTCGAAGTTTCATGGCGTGAGCAGATCCTTTAAGTTGTGTTGGGCACGGGGTGAACCAGGGCTATGCCTGCATTACAGGCTTTACACCGCTAGTCTACCCAGTCTGTTGGGTCTAAAAGAGCACTTTTCAGTCAATTTGCTTTTTCTCAGATGCTTAGGCTGGGCTGCTGCTCGTGCATTGAGGCTTCTCCATTTGCAGGTAATCGTTAATATTGACCTCATCAATTTGTTCGGGACTTAGGTATTTTTGTGCATAGCGCAGATACAACCCACTGGTGAGCAGTAGCTCAAAGGCGTCGCCATCAAGGTGCTGGTCTTTCACCATGGATGACAAAATTTTCAAGGTTTGGCTTAAGGTTTTGCCTGTTTTGTAAGGTCTGTCAGAGGCTGTTAACGCTTCAAACACATCGGCTACGGCGAGCATGCGTTCGGGAATGCTCAATTGCTCGGCTGATAATCCCCTGGGGTATCCTTTGCCATCCATTCTTTCATGATGGGTGGAGGCATAGCGCGGCACGGCGGCCAGCTCTGGGGGAAAGGGCAAGGCTTCGAGCATACGAATGGTACCTATGATGTGCTCATTTATTTTAAAGCGCTCTTCTTCGGTTAAGGTACCACGCGATATGCTGAGATTATGTAACTCTCCTCGATGGTATAAATACTCTGGTGCTTCCATGGTGATACCCAGTTCGTGCAGGTAACTGATGTCGTGCTCGCGCTCGATAATATGCTCGGGCCCATCGTGCAATAATGTCTCGGTAGCGGGCAGCGTTTGAGCCGGAGCGGTAAATCGTTGTTGCTCAGCGATGGATAAGCCAAGACGATTATCAAAGTGACGTTGCCAAGTGACGGCAGCAAGCTGTTGTAATCTTGCTTTTTTGTCATCGTCTAGGAATTCCCCGCCGATATTGCACTCAGCGATAAAGGCAAAATCGTCACGCAGTTGTTGCTGTTTTAAATCACGCTGTTTTTGCCAGTGTTGTTGCTGCTCTGGCTGCTGCTGACATTGGCGTAAATATTCAATTTCGGCATCGCGCCACAACACTTCAAAGCGGGTGCGAACCTCGTGAATACGGTTATGGATGGTTTCCAGTTTGGTGGCCTTATCGACCACGTATTCTGGTGTTGTAACCTTGCCACAGTCATGTAACCAAGCGGCAATGCGCAGCTCTCGCCAGGCATCACGGCCATCGACTTTAAAGTGGTTAAACGCAGGTATGGTGCTTTCATCTGCCGCTTTGACCAACAATAACGCCAGCTCAGGTACACGTGCGCAATGACCGCCGGTGTAAGGCGATTTTTGGTCAATGGCCTGGGCAATTAATTGAATAAAGGCATCGAGTAAATCACGCTGGGCTTGTTCTTGTTGCTTGATGGTGGTGACCATATTCACAATAGATTCCGACAACTGATCGAGCTCAACAATAGGCGAATGGATGCGTTTAACGTGGGACTCTTGATGCTGACGGATTTTTTCATTCTCTGCTGCCAGCTCTCGTACCGGCCGAACGATGGGATAAGCAAAGGCCCAAGACAAAGGCAAAATCAGCGCTAGCAAGGCGGCGCTGACAGCGATAGAAATTTTTACTTGCTGCATAAAAGGCGCATGCACCACCTGTTGGGGAACCAACACACCAAAATAACGATTTTGCTGTGCATCGGGTGTAGTAATACTTTTGACATATGCATAGTGAAGGTTTTCATTATGCAGCACAGATACTAAGGAGGTGTTTTGGTCTTTGGCCAACGTCAAAAATACCGGTGTTGGTACGCTACTGCTGACTAAATTGCCCTGCAGTTGTGCCTGTGGGCGTAACCAGCGCTGCTCCAGTTGGTGTTGGGCATGAGATTGCACATGGCTGATGGCACGATTTAGTAATTCGCTGAGCTGCGGTTTAGAGCTGGGGGTTAGCATTACCAGCCGCTCCAAGCGCTGACTGTTACTCAGGCCTATGTCTGGGTTGATAAGTATGTCGGCTAAAAAATAGCTATTGCGCAGTGTGCGCAATATGGCCTCGTTATCGAGGGCGGCCGTGGCCTTGCCTTGCTGTACCCACTGCAAGGCCTGCAAGGTTGATTCGCTTTCTAAAATGTTAATGTCTGGATATTGCTGTCGAATGACAGGAATGATGGACCAGCCTGCTGGAATGGCCAGTGTTTGCTGTTGCAGGTCTGTTAGTTGGTAAGTCTGCTCGCGGCTAGCCAGTGCAAAAGGCAGCTGGGCGTACGGCACACTGGGCTGACCCCAATGTTGATTGTTATCGGTTAAAAACACCGAGTGTAAGATATCCAGCTCACCCGCTTGGAAACGATCGACCAATTGCTGCCAGGACAAACCATTAACAAAGTTCATTTCTAAACCGGTGACATCGGCAATCATTTTAAGCATGTCGATGGAGTAGCCCCTGGGCTGTCCGCCGAGGGCAAAATCGACCGGCGGCCAATTCAACTCGTTCGAGACCTGTAACACATCTTGTTGTTTGACCCAGGCTTTTTCTTTGTCACTCATGGGTAGAGCGGGTAACTGAAGCGTTGTGCTTAGTACGCTATCCTGGCTACTAGCAATGATGTCGCCATCATCTTGAAAAATGTATGCATGACCGCGCTGTTGACCGAATCCCTGTTGTTGCAGAAAACCCGATAAGGTCGTGAGTAATAGGTCTACCCCCAGCACTGACGTCTTATCCCGTAGCGGAATCGATAAGGTCATGCCCGGAACTTGCAGTTGGGCAAATAAATAGGGCGGCGTTTGATACAGATCCTGGCGACTTTGGGCCTGTTGATACCAAGAGCGTTGTCTAGGGTCGTAGTCGGTGCTTTCAGAGCGCTCAAATCTGAGATTAAAATCCGAGTCATAATATTGAAAATGACGGACTCTTTCGCCTTGCTGGCGTTGCACTCGAATTTCTACCCAGCGATCCGAAGGATGGGCTTTGAGACTATTGCGAGCTTCCTGGCTGGTCTCAAGATTAATTAATTCATAGAAATAGCCATCGTCTTTACCAATGTAAACCCCATAAAAAAAGGGGTTATGTAGTAGTAACTGGCGTAGGTATTGACGGTTTTCAACTTCCAGGGTTGGCTCGGTAAGCGATGGCAGTTCAGATATCAGCCTCAGCGAGTTGGCACTTTGCGCTTCCATACTGGTCAATTGGGTAACCACAGAGTGGGATGCGCGTAAATATTCCTCTTCGGCAACTTCACGTGCTAGCTGTTGGCCAAAGTAGTACTGCAGGGAGATGGCAATCAGGGCGACGACCAGGGTAACCAGGGCAAACACAGTCACGGTGGTGAGTCGAATCCCAGCTCTTAATATCATGGTGGAGTCCGTTCAGGCAGTTCTGACTGAGTTTAGTCTGAACTGTCTGATTGCAAGGCAAAGGTTGCCGCTAATGCACTCACAGCGACACCGTCAGGCCAACACTGCTGATCCACTGACTGTAATTGAAGTTATCATCCTGCTCGGCGATATTGGAGCGATTGACCGTGTATTCCGAGCGTAGGTAAACATCTAGGTGGGAGAACAGATAAAGGTAATGGCTGTAGCTGAGATAATACTGGCCATCATTTCGACTTTGATCATACAAGGGATCGGGATTGTAGGCGCTGTGCTTAAACCGGCCCGATAGGGTGCCATGGTGTCCACTGTGCCTGTGGGTAAAGCTGGCTTTTACGGCGTAGCCGTGGCTAGCCAAATACTCATCGCTATAGTCGTTATCAAAGCCGTGCAGTGCCCAGCGCATAGAATAAAAGTCGCCGCGCCACAGATAATACAGGCTGGCATCGCGGGATGTGCCGTCATAGCCATTATAAGCGTCATCTTGCGGGGTTTTTGCTGTCACGGATAACAGCAATCCCAGCCGATCATCGCTTAAGCGTTTGGCAACGTCCAATTGAGCATTGCGGTAGGCCAGCACGTCGTTGCCGGACAATTGATAGCGAGTATGAGCCAGGGTGGTTTTGATACGGTAGTCTGCCAGATACACACTGATGGGGAGTGAATAACTTTGAATACTGGTTTCTAAATCGTTGCTGTCAAAGCGCTCCTGAAAATAATCGACCACCAGACTGGCATCGCTGTTTTTTGCATCGAGAAATTCGTACGCTAAAAATATTCCTGTTTGTGTTTGCACGTCTTCTGCTTGAGCATTGCTGCTGTTGGCATTGCTAAGGATTTCGTCGGATTCTAAAAAGACGTTATTGTTAAATCCACGGTTAATATCCAGCTCAAGATCCAGTGGCTGAGCCCAGGCGGTCAATGTCAGGCTGCTGATCAGGATAAAAAAAATGATTGTCTGCATGATGATTCTCCAGATCTTGTAGGGGTAACAACGGAGCGCTACTCATAGGGCTCCGTTGTGTGGATTTGCCAGCGGAGTGTTAGCTGCCAAAGCGTTGTTGCAGCAGTTCACGCCGTTCTTCACGGCTTAGATCTTTTAGCTCTTCGCGCAGTGCCAACCGGTCTTCTTCGCTCAGCTGGGAGATCTGTTCACGAATGGCTTCGCGCTCAGCGCGGTGCTGTTCATGCATTTCCTGACGATATTCTTTAAATGCTGCCAAGCCTTCTTCGGTGGAAATATCGAAGCCCAGTTCGGCTGCTTTTTCAGCTCGTTGCTGCTCTCTATATTCCTTAAATGCTGAGCGTCCTTCTTCTGTGCTCAAGTCGTAACCCAGTTCGGCGGCGTGTTCTTGTATACGCTCTTGGCGCGCTTCTGATCGGTTCCAGCGCTCTGCCGCTTCTCCAGCAAAAGCCAATGGGCTGCTGATGGTGAGGGCCAATAATAGAGTTGAAGTCATTTTATTCATGGTGTGCTCCCGTAATTTGAGTTATGCCGCAAGTGCGTGCATGGTGTTAAAACGAGGCAGGTTCGATTTGGTTGACAGGAAACATGAAAAAAATAAAAAAAAATTTTTCAGCGCTAAGCAAACAGCCGATAGGCCAGTCTCGACGTGGCTATATGGAAGAATTTCAGCTGCGGCAGACGGTTGCCTGCCTGCTGTTGTGCACAGCAACACCTGTGTGTCTGGCAGATGCTAGCTGGTATGGCCAACTCGGACTGACACAGGAAGTGTTGCACGCGCAGCTCAATGAGCAGCAGCAAGAGGTACAGGTACCCGGTCTAGCGGCCTTGTTGGGGGTCAGCCAGGACGACTGGAGTGTGTATCTGTCGGGCGGTCGCAGTGATAAAAAACAGTCAGATTCTCTTGTTATTGATTACCAAAGCCATCAGTGGAGTCTGTATGGTGAGTATCGCTGGCAGGACAGTTGGCTGGGCGCTAGCTACGGCGCCCAGCATAGCGTGCAATCCCTGTTTCAGACCCTGCCCGATGGCTCGGCCAGTCAATCGTTGCAACAAGACGATGAAAGTGTGTCACTGGATGCCGGTACACAGTGGCAGTGGCCAAACCATCAACTATCGGCCATGGCGAGTCTGATGCGACAATCGTCGCAGCAGCAACAACAGCAGAGCTTGATGCGCCGGCAACAACCGTTGCAACGTGTGGATATGCGCTCGGATGACTATACGAGTATCGGCAGCCTGGGCCTGCAGTGGTCGCAGTTTTGGTCGCCTACCGAGCGTCTAGAGCTGATGTTGACTCTGGGGTTAAGTCGCAGCTGGCGTTTGGCGGGCCAGGGTTCGATGCAAACCCGTTACGCCCGGGCGCGGCTGCCAGCGCGCACGGTGCAAGAGTCATCCAGCGACAGTGCTGCTGCCGTCAACGACCAAGATATCTCTCTGTCATTGTTTTATCAGCAATGGGACTTGGGGCTGAGCTGGCAGCGCAGCAGTGATCAGCGCTGGTCAGATGGCTACCGTACACTTTCTTTGGGCTTGGTGTTTTAGTCGTTACGGCCGTTTAGCCGGCTTTCGCTGGCGGTGAAATTGCTGCTTTAGCTGCTGGCGCTGCTGTGGGCTCAGTTGGCGGAACTCCCGGTACTGGCGCTTGAGCCGCTGGCGCTGGTCGGGCGGCAGGCTGAGATAGTGCTGCAAGCGCTGACGAGCTTGCTGACGCTTAGCATCGGGCAGGCGTTGAAAACGCTCGAATCGTTGTCTCGCTTGCAACTTTTGCTCGGGTGACAATTGATTCCAGCGCTGGGCGCCTGTGATCAACTTGTTTTGTTTATCACTGGCCAATGAATCCCAGCGTTGCTCAAAGGGTTTTAATGTTGCTTGCACATCTGCAGGCAACTGTTTGAACTCTTGAGCATAAGCCCAGTGGTTAAAGCTCAGTAATAACAGCAGAAGGACATTAGTGTTCATCGTCGGCCTCCTCGCTGTTGTCGGCAGGTTTATCCGCTGCTGGTTGCTCTGCTTGTTCGTCATCTGTGGCCATGCTGAGTGGGTCTAGCCATTCTCCGTCTTGCTCTTGGCTGTCGGCCAAAAACAATAAAAAGGCTTCGTCATCAATAGCACTTGGCTGTGCCTGAAGGTTATGTATGCACATCATGCTAACCACGATCGGCAGGCATATCCTGCTCCAGAAGCCACAGGGCAAATTCCAGATCATCCGCCACATCAATGTCATCATCGCTCACCTCAGCCAGGGTGGTGATGAAGTCTAAACCAGACAGTTGAGGATCGGTTAACGTTTGCGTTCCATGCTGTGTTTGCTGCATAAAAAACCACAGTGGCACGGCTAACAGCACGCTGGCAGCAATGCCCCACACGGGTGCGGTCAGTGAGCGGTGCTGGCTCGGCAGTTCGACCAGGGTGCCGCTGTTAGCGGCCAGTGCCGCTTGACGTGCCTGGGCCAGGCGCTGTTGTGTTGCCACGGGCAAGTCTTCAACACTCTGGTCGAGATGCTGATTCAGCTGCTGCTCTAGCTCATTCGGCTTCTTCATGTAACACCTGTTGCAGTTTCTTCATGGCCCGAAAGTGGTGAGTTTTCACACTGCCGGGTGAAATATTCAAGGCGGCGGCAGTGTCTTCCACCGACAGTCCTTCCCAGCTGCGCAATAGATAGCACTGCTGTTGTTGCAATGGCAACGCTTCGATCGCTTGTAACGCCTGCTGGCCCAGTTGCTGCTGGTGTAAGTACTCCTCCGGGGCAAACTCTGTGGCCTGGCTAAGCTGCTCTAGTTGATGATCGTCGTCATCCTGTTGGCCGCTTAGCGGCATGAACCAACGCCGCCAACGGCTCTGACTGCGGTGAAAATCGAGGATGCGGTTTTGCAGTATGCGATAAAACAACGCTCGCCACTGCTGACTCTGCTCGCTGCCTTGCCAATGGCCATAGCTCTGCGCCAGCTTGATCATGCTGTCCTGCAAAATATCCAGCGCATCGGCTTCATTTTTGACCGCCAGCTGTGCCATTCGGAACGCTTTGCGCTCAACCGAGGCGAGGAATTGATCCAGTGTCTGCACCCGTGTGTTGTCTCCGCAGTCTGTGTGTGCTCAGGCTGTTGTTGTTATAACGCTGGCCGCGGTAAAAGGTTGACAGCCACGGGCGAATATTTTTCAGCGCGATAACTCTGTTACTCAGTTAAGCCTGTTCTGCAGATACAAAAAAGCCGCAGTCTCAGCTGCGGCTTTAGTACTATCACCAGCGAGCTTACAGCAAGCTGTTGACCGCCTCGACCACGGCGTCTGTGGTGATGCCAAACTCTTTGAACAAATCGCCAGCTGGCGCCGACTCACCAAAGGTATCCATACCAATGATCTTGCCGTTGAGGCCAACAAACTTGTACCAGAAATCTTTGTGCAGTGCTTCTACCGCGACACGTGCGCTCACGCTCGCAGGCAGTACCGACTCAATGTAAGCAGCGTCTTGCTTGCAGAACACTTCAGCCGACGGCATAGACACCACTCGCACCTGCTTACCCGCCAGCTGCTCAGCTGCTTCCATGGCCAGATTTACTTCCGAGCCCGTAGCAATGATGATGGCATCAGGAGTGCCCGTTTGTGGGTTAACAGCGTCGCGCAGAATGTAGCCGCCTTTGGCGATATTGGCCACTTGCTCAGCATTGCGTGGCTGATGCTTCAAGCCCTGACGGGAGAAAATCAGCGCGCTTGGGCCATTTGTGCGTTCAATGGCGGCTTTCCAGCAGGTTGCTGACTCAACGGTGTCGCAAGGGCGCCAGGTTTCCAGGTTCGGTGTGTTACGCAAGTTAGCGACTTGCTCAACTGGCTGGTGAGTGGGGCCGTCTTCGCCCAAACCGATGGAATCGTGGGTGTACACAAAGATGCTGCGTTGCTTCATCAAGGCAGCCATACGCACGGCATTGCGAGCGTATTCCATAAACATCAGGAAGGTAGCGCCGTAGGGGACAAAGCCTTTGTGCAAAGCGATGCCGTTCATCATGGCGCTCATGCCAAATTCACGCACACCGTAAAACAGGTAGTTGCCTGAGGCGTCGATGTCGCTTACGCCTTTGGCATCTTTCCACAAGGTGAGGTTAGAGCCAGCCAAGTCGGCAGAACCGCCGAGGAACTCTGGCAGCATAGGGCCAAAAGCGTTGAGGGTATTTTGTGACGCTTTACGTGATGCGACCTCTTCCCCTTTGGCTTGGCACTCTTCAATGTAGGCTTGGGCTTGGGCTGAAAAATCAGCTGGCAAATCGCCTGCCATACGGCGTTTAAACTCAGCTGCTAATTCTGGGTGCGCTTGTGCATAGGCATCAAACTTGTCGTTCCAGCTTTGCTCAGCCGCTGCGCCTTTTTCTTTGGCGCTCCAGCCCTGGTAAACGTCTTCAGGAACTTCAAAAGCACCGTGCTTCCAGCCCAGACGCTCGCGTGTTAAGGCAATTTCATCGTCGCCCAGCGGTGCGCCGTGACATTCTTCTTTACCTTCTTTATTAGGCGAGCCAAAACCAATAATGGTTTTGCAGCAGATCAGCGTTGGCTGCTCGCTATTGGCGCGGGCAGTGTCGATGGCTTGTTTGATTTCTTCGGGATCGTGGCCGTTCACACGTGGAATCACCTGCCAGCCATAAGATTCAAAGCGCTTAACCGTGTCGTCGGTAAACCAGCCTTCGACTTCGCCGTCGATGGAAATGCCATTGTCATCGTAGAAGGCGATCAGCTTGCCCAAGCCCAAGGTGCCGGCTAAAGAGCAGGCTTCATGGGAAATACCTTCCATCATGCAGCCGTCACCCATAAACACATAGGTGTTGTGATCAACGATATCGTGGCCATCGCGGTTGAACTGGGCAGCCAGTACTTTTTCAGCCACTGCCATGCCAACGCCGTTAGCGATGCCTTGGCCAAGAGGGCCAGTGGTGGTCTCGATGCCAGGGGCATAGCCATACTCAGGATGGCCTGGTGTTTTTGAATGCAGCTGACGGAAGTTCTTCAGATCGTCGATGCTGAGATCATAACCGGCTAGGTGCAGCAGGGAATAAATCAGCATAGAGCCGTGACCATTGGACAGCACAAAGCGGTCGCGATCGGCCCATTCTGGATTATTGGGGTTATGTTTGAGGTAGTCGTTCCACAGGACTTCGGCAATATCAGCCATGCCCATTGGCGCGCCTGGGTGGCCAGATTTGGCTTTCTGAACGGCGTCCATACTCAATGCGCGGATGGCGTTCGCCAGTTCGGAACGGGTGGTCATGTAACGACTCCTACAATCACAGTGATCTGTTTAAGACATCAGAGGCGGTCGCGGTCCACACCGGTACCCCCTGCAAAGGCGCGCTATTGTCTCTCAGAATGCCGTTAGCGGCAACGTGATAAAGGTGATAAAGGCGGTGACAACTGTCTCTCCGAATGCAGCTGGCGGCAACGTGATTAAAGACGATGTGTGGCTCTCTGAGTGTTGTTGGCCACAGCGCAATAAAAGGCGATGATCACTGTCTCTCTGAGTGCTGTTAGTGGTAACAATATAAAGGCCATGACAAGGGGCCGTTGAAAAGCCTTGGTGATAACAGCTTCAAGACAGTGAACGTCTGTTGTTGTTTGGTGTTTTTTTGAGCCAAGGGCTGATGCAATGCGTCATTTACGGCAGTGCTGGCGGCCCAGGTCGCCGTAAAACTACGACATACATGACAAGCATTTTCTTAGCGCTGGCTAAATACTGTACAGTCGGTACAATTCGCGAGATAACAAACCATAACAATGTGTGACAACCTAGCGTCACTTTGTCAGCTAGGCTTTGCACATAAGTACTTGCACAGCGGAGATGACACAGGCATGAAAAAACTGGTTGCAATGACGGCCCTGATACTGGCGTGCCATGCACAGGCAGATGACAAGCTCTACTTCTTTACCGAGCAGTTCCCGCCTTACAACATGACCCTGGATGGTCGTCCTTTTGCTCATGACATCAGCGAAGTCAGCGGACTTTGCACTGACATGGTACGTGCGATCATCGAAAAGGTGCCGTACGAAGTAAAAGTAAAATTGCGTAACTGGAGCTATGGCCTGGATCGCGTTAAGCGCAAGCCTAACCACGGTATTTTCTGTGCCGCACGCACAGAAGAACGTGAAGCTTGGTTTGAATGGGTTGGCCCTTTGACCAACATTGGTTGGACCTTGTTCTCTAAGCCCGACTCAAAAATTACTTTGAAGTCGCTGGAAGACGCCAAAAAATATGAAATTGGCGGCTACAAAGGCGACGTGATGACCAACTTCTTGCTAGATAAGGGCTTTAATGTCTCTGTTATCAATAACGATGCGCTGAATCCACGTCGCTTACAGCTTGGTCAGATTGACTTGTGGGTATCGGATGAACTGGCGGGGCCTTACACAGCCTCTGATGCGGTGGATATGGACCCACGTAAAGTCCTGACCTTTAAAACCACACCACTGTATCTAGCGTTGAACAAGAATACTGATAAGCGTATGGCCGATGCTCTGAAAAAAGCGGCACAAGAGCTTATTGCAGACGGAACCTTCTCCAATATCGAGCGCTCTTACGGTCGCTAAGCGATAGTCACAGCTAGGCTGTGATGCCGGAGAGATAAAAAAGGCCATGTTTAACATGGCCTTTTTTTATTGCCTAAGATAGCTGTAGTTAGCTGCGTTGCTGCTCATAGATGCAAATATTAACGGCGGAAGCGAGGTTAAGTGACTCGATCAAGCCTTGGCCTTGAATGGTAAAAGCGCTCGCGTGCAGCGATTGAATACTTTCCTGAGGTATGCCACGGGCCTCATTGCCAAAAATTAGACAATCGCACTGATGAAATTGTCCGGAGGCGAGAGACTCACCCTGCATATCGAGATAGCCCAGCTTGCGATAGCGCCGTTGCAGCTGCTCTAAGGTGACACCTTGCTCAATAGGGGTATGAAAAATGGCCCCCATGCTCGCGCGCAGTACTTTACTGTTGAATGGGTCAACACTACCTGGGCTGAGCAAACAACGATAGCCGCCAAACCAAGCCAGAGTGCGCAAAATAGTGCCAAGATTGCCGGGGTCTTGAATCTCATGCAGATAAACGGCTTTGCCGGTCGACGACGACGTGTTCAATGCCGACATGGGTACCGCTGCCACGATGCCTTGTGGAGTTTTGGTCTCTGACAGCTGCTTCATTTGCTTATCAGAGATGATATGGCGGCGCCAATCACCAGGCCAGTCTTGATAGTGCTCGGTCAGCCACAGTTCGGCTTGAGCAAGCTTGGGATTTTGCTGACGGGCTTTAGCCAATTCCTGAATCAGGTGCTCGCCTTCCAGTAAAAAATACTGGCTTTGCTGGCGATACTTCTTTTGCTGCAGTTTCTTAACGTCGTCGAATTTCATAGAGCCCCCGGCAAGTGCCGCGAGTATAGCGCTGCTCTGCATGCTGTCCAGAGTGAAGGGAGCATGGTTCTCTGATTGCTTTGTAACCCGACCTGCTGTTGGGCGAACTGCTATCCGCTATTGTGGCCTCGGCCCGTAATCTCCTGAGAGCACAAGGGCTACTTTAATCGGCGGATTTGCACCTCTACTCGTAATGACTTTCGGGTTACAACTAAAGGATTGTGGCGCCGTGGCTTTGCACTGGTGGGATATGTACGTCTTTTGGGTGATAGGAGTTAACGGCTACGGCGTCAGTTTTGGGAACTGGCAACCATTCTGGTAGCTGTTTAGCCAAATACTCGTGAGAGTGTATATGACATGACAACAGAGATCAGCTTGATGACGATGGAAAAGGAAGACATTCATAGCGTAATTATCATTGGCACTGGCTTTGGTGGACAGTGCGCAGCTATGAATCTGAAAAAGCGTGGGATCTGTGATTTTATCATGTTAGAGCGGCGTGAGTTTATGGGTGGAACCTGGGCGCAGAACTCGTATCCAGGTGCGGCTGTTGATGTGCAATCACCTTTGTATTCGATTGCATCAGAACCTTATGATTGGTCGCAAATGTTTGCCGAGCAAGATGAGTTGCGACAGTACACCGAACATGTCATCGCCAAACATCGGTTACGTGAAAAAACTCATACCGAAACCAATGTGATTAGCATCGCCTGGCAGGCGGAGAAGCAGTGTTGGAAAGTGGACACTCGACATGCTCAGCAGGGTCATCAAACTTTCTGGACACGCTTTGTGATTAATGCGTCTGGACCACTGAGTACACCTGTGATTCCAAACCTTAGAGGGCGTGATCAGTTTAAAGGTGAGGCCTTCCATAGCAACCAGTGGAATCATGATTTTGATTACCACGGTAAGAAAGTGGCCATTATTGGCAGCGGTGCCAGTGCGGCACAAATTATTCCTGCTATTGCTGCCGATGTGAAATGCTTACATGTTTTTCAGCGCACACCTCACTGGGTTCTTCCTAGGCCTGATTATCAGTTTTATTCCTGGCAACGAGCGCTGCTTCGTTGCAAACCCATTTATTGTTTGTTGCGCAGTGGTATTTATTGGGGGTTGGAGAGCCGAGTTATTGGTTTTAAGTATTCACGCTTAATGCTGGAGCTGTTGGCTGGTCGTAAAGCCCGACGACATATCAAAAAACAAATACCAGATCCGATTCTTCGCCAGCAAGTGACACCCGATTTTACCATTGGATGCAAACGTGTCATCTTGTCAGATACCTTATACCCTGCGCTTTGTCGGGATAACGTCTATTTGCATGATAAAAATGATGGCATAGATGAAATTACAGAAAGTGGAATAACAACACAGCAAGGTCAGGCGTTGGAGCTGGACTTGATTATCTATTCAACCGGCTATGATGCAACTGATGGTGTGATTTCTTATCCAGTGATAGGTAAAAAAGATAAAACTCTTTCGCAGTTTTGGCAGGATTTTCCAAGAGCATATTTGGGTACCTCTGTGCCTGGTTTCCCCAACCTATTTATTGTCACCGGGCCAAATACCGGCATCGGTCATACTTCGGCAATCTTTGTTATTGAAGCGCAGATGAACTACATCATGCAGTCGATTGAGGCCGTGCTGCAGAGTCAATACATGACAATTGAAGTTAAAGAGGATGCTGAGCAACGTTACACACAGCACATTCATCGTGAGATGGAAAAAACCGTCTGGCATAGCGGTGGTTGCAATAGTTGGTATAAGAGTAAAAGTGACAAGGTAATCGCCATGTTCCCTGGCTTTAGTTTTACCTTCAGGCGTTGGACCAAAAACTTTCGACCAGCCGATCATCGCTTTTGTTAACAGGAGCCTTTATGAAAAAAATATTAAGTTTATTTTCGCTGTTGATACTGGCAGCTCTATTTGGGGTTATTCAGGGGGCTTATTTGCCACTAGGGCAATGGCTTTATCAACAGGGAACGGATTTTGAAGCCAGTTTATATGGCTTGGAACAACAACAGGTCGATATTGGAGGAATGTCTCTGGCGTTATACCGCAACCATAACCCAACTAAACCCGTTGTGGTGATGTTGCATGGTTACAGTGCCGATAAAGACGTATGGGCGCGCTTTGCTCGCCACTTAACCGACGATTTCCAGGTGCTGATTCCAGATATGGCAGGGCATGGCGATAGCGCTTACGACCCTAACTGGGACTATGGCATGGCCGCCCAGGCGCAACGCTTATCTAAGCTACTGGATGTGTTGGAGATTGCAAACGCACATGTGATTGGCAACTCTATGGGAGGATATTTAACAGCGGAGTTTGCTCTGCATTATCCAGAGCAAGTGTTGTCGGCCACTATGGTCGATCCGGCAGGTGTTGGCTCGCCACAAAAGAGCGATATGGAACAAATGTTAGCGCTGGGCCGAAATCCATTTTTAATCAAGAACCGCAATGAATTTGATCAATTTTATGCCATGACCATGGCACAGCCACCGTTTGTGCCTGATATGCTACTCGAGGCTGTGGCGCACAGATATATCGAGAGACAAACGGAATTAGCGAAGATCTTTGACGATTTTCATCGAGGCACTCAACTTGCACAACGCTTGCCCCAACTTCAAGCGCCAGCATTACTTTGGTGGGGCAGTAAAGATCGTTTACTGCACGTCAGTGCTGTGGATAACTGGCGCCGTGCCGTACCAAACTTGCAAGTACGTATCTGGCCGGAGCTCGGTCATATGCCCATGATGGAAGCGCCGGCGGAAACCGCAGCAGAGTACCGTGCCTTTCTTAGCAGCATTGAGTAGTGAATAAAATAATAACCAAGGAGACCGACAATGAAATCATTGCGCAATCAAGTAGCTGCTATCACCGGTGCTGGTTCCGGTATTGGCAGGGCACTGGCAATCCAGCTAGCGAATGAAGGCTGTCATGTGGCGTTAGCCGATATTGATAGTGATGGATTGGATAAAACCTGTCAGTTATTGGCTAACCAGCCGGTGAAGGTGACTCGACAAACCCTCAATGTTGCCGATGAAAAGGCCGTATACGCCTGGGCTGAGCAAGTGGTGGCGGATCATGGCCAGGTCAACCTAGTGATTAATAACGCTGGCGTAGCATTATCGGGCACCGTGGCGGGCTTGAGCCTAGATGATTACCGCTGGATTATGGACATAAACTTTTGGGGTGTGGTGTACGGCAGTAAGGCGTTTTTGCCCAAACTGGAAGCTGCAGGGCAGGGGCATATCGTTAATATATCCAGCGTCTTTGGTTTAGCTTCGCAGCCACTGATGAGTGGTTACAATGCCAGCAAGTTTGCTGTGCGCGGCTTTACTGAGTCGCTGCGCCAGGATCTGGAACTTACAAATAGCTGTGTGAGTGCCACCAGTGTGCACCCTGGTGGGATAAAAACCAATATTGCTAGAGCCGCTCGTATGGACCGCAGCTGCGAGCAGGCGATTGGGGTTGACCGAGAATCAGCGACGGCTGACTTTGAGCGCTTATTTATCAATAGCCCCGACAAAGCCGCTGCTATGATTATCCAGGCAGTGCAAAAAAATAAACGCCGAGTTTTGATTGGCCCAGATGCGAAGGTCTTTGATTTGTTAGTGCGTTTGTTACCTTCCAGCTATCAACGTTTGTTTACTGCAGCGGTACGTCACCAGGGACGCCAAAGTGGACAAAAAACTATGCGCCAAGCCAATCGTTAAGCCTTCGTCTAATTAACCGACAGCAGGCGATTCAGCATCGCCTGCTGTCTATGGTTTTGCCTAGCGGCTGTTAACACTCTTCCGATCACGTTGTTCAGCCATCTCCCGAAGGGCTGGAGTTCGTTTTTATCCACAGCCCAGCGGGATCCAGCTGGCCACCCGCAACTGTTTCCAGGTGTGCTGCTTTTGGCGCATTCTGTTGCTAACACTGTCCCAGATCGAATGTTCAACGTACGTATAAATGGCGTACAATCCTCGGCCTTTAATGATTTTGTCCGGTACTTTCCCGATCGCAATGAGGGCTTATTATGCAAGCAAGCAACTACTGGCAACGTGCTGAGACTCCGGCGGTTGCTTCTGATCAGCGTCAGGAGCACTACCGTATGCTGCTGCTGCAAGCCGAGGCATTGATCACGAGTGAAGACGATTTAGTAGCAAATTTAGCCAACGTTTCTGCGTTGCTGTACCAAACGTTGGGGTTCTGGTGGGTAGGCTTTTACCTAGTCAAAGGTGAAGAGCTGGTGCTGGGTCCCTTTCAAGGCCCATCGGCGTGCACTCGTATCGCCTTTGGCCGAGGTGTATGCGGTACTGCTTGGCAACAAAAACAAAGCCTGGTTGTGACTGATGTTCATGAGTTTCCAGGGCATATCGCCTGCAGTAGTGACAGTCGCTCAGAGATTGTTGTGCCCGTCATGGTTAACGATGAAGTGGTGGCGGTGTTAGATATCGACTCAGTCCGGCTGAGTGACTTTGATATGAGCGATAAGAACTGGCTAGAACAGCTGACTGCTTTGTTAAGTAGGCACTGGTCAGTGTCAGCTTAATCGAACAAATACAATAAACACTAGGATGTAACAGAATGAAGTATTTTCGCACTGCTGCCCTAACGGCAACGCTGCTAAGCGCTAGCTGGGCTGGGGCAAGTGAACTAGTTGTTGAAGGCTTTAATGCCAAGGCCAGCGCTGATGACTGGCAAAAATTGTGTGAACAGCAATTATCTAAGGCGCGTGATCACTTTGCTGCGGTAGAGCAAGGCACTGGGCCAGCTAATGTCGAAACAGTGCTGCAGCAATATGAACAGGTGAATTATGCGCTTCAGCCGCTGATGCCTGCTTCCTACATTACAGCAGTTCATCCTGACAAAGCGGTGCGAGATTCTGCAGAGGCCTGTAGCCAAAAGATTGCAGATTTTGATTCGGAAATTTATTTATCACAGCCATTCTATCAACGTTTGAGTGCAATTGACGACACTGACCTGGAAGATGATACACGTTTCTTCTTACATCGCTTGTTAAGAGACTTACGGCGCTCTGGTGTTGATCGTGATGAAGAAACGCGAGACAAAATTTTTGCTTTGCAACAGCAAATTACAGAACTCGGGAATGAGTTCAGTCGCAACATTCAAGAAGATGTTCGCACACTGGAAGTGAGTGTTGATGATTTGGCTGGTCTTCCTGATGACTATATCGCTGAGCGAGTTAAGAAGGGTGAAGAAACCGTTACTTTAACGACAAACTACCCTGATTTGTATCCTGTGTTGACTTATGCCCATAGTGATAAAGTGCGGCATGATCTGCGCGTTCTGGCTATGCAGCGTGGATATCCTGCCAACGAAAAGGTATTAAAAGAGTTAATATCTCGCCGGCATGAGATGGCCAAGGTTCTAGGCTACAACAGCTTTGCTGAGTACAACATGGAAACCGAGATGATTGGCTCGCCAGAAAAAGCCAATGCATTTCTACAACGTATTAACTCGGCATTGAAAAAGCCTGTTGAACAAGAAAGTCAGCGTGCGTTGGCACGCTTACAAAAGATCGATCCAACTGCAAAGTTGGTCAACCAGTGGCAAGCTTCCTATATCGACAATTTGATTCGCCAGGAAGAATATGCCCTAGATGCAAAAGAAGTTCGCCAATATTTTCAGTATGACAATGTTCGCAAAGGTGTCTTCGCATTAGCAGAGTCTTTATTTGATATACAAATCCGCCCTTGGAAAACCGAAACATGGCATGAGGATGTTGAGTCTTACGAGATTTTTGATCAGGGCAAACTGATCGGGCGATTCTATATGGATAACCATCCTCGTGATGGAAAATATCAGCATGCTGCCTACTGGGGCTTGCGTGACGGTATTAAAGGCAAACAAATACCACTGGCAGCCCTGGCTCAGAACTTTCCTAAAGGTCTAATGGAGCATGGCCAAGTAGAAACCTTTCTGCATGAATTTGGCCACTTGCTGCATAGCATCTTTGCTGGCCAACATCAGCGCTGGCTGGACAACTCGGGTCTGGCAATGGAGTGGGACTTTGTAGAAGCACCTTCACAAATGTTGGAAGAGTGGGTATGGGATTATGACACGCTAAAAACATTTGCTCGGAATCAGCAAGGGGAGATAATTCCTAAAGAGCTGGTTACGAAGATGAATAAAGCTCGCGACTATGGCAAAGCCACAGGCACCGCAGTGCAAATATTCTATGCCCAGTTATCTTTGCAGTATTACATGCATGATCCTGCCAAGTTCGAGCTGCAGCCCATGATGGTACAGTTACAGAAAGAGTACTCTCCGTATCCGTATATTGAAGATACTCACTTTTATGCTAACTTTGGCCATCTGTATGGCTACAGTTCTAACTACTATACCTATCAATGGTCGCTGGCGATTGCAACAGACCTTTTCTCACTCTTTAAAGAGAAAGGCATCAATAATCGTGATGTGGCAGATGCTTATCGCAATAAAATATTGGCGGCGGGTGGTAGCAAACCAGCGGCCAATATGGTCACTGAGTTTTTGGGACGTCCATTTAACGAATCAGCCTATATCAATAGCTTGAAGTCGCTGGCCGGAGAAGCCGCGTCTCTGTAAGTGAAGGATGGCCTGCTCGTATGGGCAGGCCAACAAAAACCACTTTATTTGAAAGTCACCTATTGAGCAGCGCTGTGTATCTCAATCTTCTGAGCCTGCGCTGTCCATTGAGCTCCTTGGATAAGGGTTAATTCCTCGGTACGAATGCTTGAGCCGTCTGTTAGGCGAATTTGAACATTGCCTTGATAGTGACTTTGTTTGCCCTCTACCGATTGCTGATCAGCTTCAATGCTAGCGACCTCTCTTTTATTGAATACCAATGTCACATCGCCCTTATAGCGACTGACTTGGCCTTCTAACTGGCTATTCTGTGCAGATACTTCATAGGCGTGTGTGTTCATCGCCATGGCCATTAGCGCCATGGGGATTAGTGTCTTGATTGTCATTAACTTGCTCCCTTTAGTAAATCGGTATTGTTTGTGTGCGGCCAAAGCCTAGCAACTGAGTCTTTATCCCAACATCGCACCTTGGTCGATATCTGTGGTGTGATCCATGTATCAAAGCGATAAACAAGCGTTAGATTAATGACAAAAGTTGGAAAAGTTGCCCGGTTTTTGATCAGCGACGTATGGTAAAGTCGCTCCATCGAATTTAGCCAGTACCAAGATAGATATGAAAAAGCAGTGGAAGTTCTGTCTCACAGAGCAGCGTACATTTGAGCATCCGGCACTATTAGGTGTGTCATTTCGCAATGATTGGGTTGTGATCGCCAATGGTCGTATGAAGGTCTCGGCGGGTTACGCTTGGGATGGCTGCAGTCCAAAGTATCAACTGCTGGGAGTGTGGTCTATCGGTACGCCGGATGGTGTGTTACGTGAGGGCGAAGCATGGATGTACGAGCCATCTTTAGTGCATGATGCTTTATGTCAGTTTCGTATTGAGTTACCTATTACCAAAGCACAGAGTGTGCAGATATTTCACGATATGATGCTGGAGCGAAACTGGCCATTACGTCGCTTGTACACCTGGGTGGTGGATAAGTTCGGCCCACAGGATTGGGCAGCTGAGGCTGTTCGACCGGTATCAAAAGCCGGTTAAGCAGGCATGCTTTGGGGCATCTTCGGTCATGAAATGAACTGCCCCTAGCTAAGTCAAAAGCCTCTGATTGCTCAGAGGCTTTTTTTATTCGCAATCGCAGTGCTCGTCACCATAGTAAGCGCCATTGCACCAAAATCCTTGCAGTAACACTTCACCACCTTCGTCGTACTCTGTGCCATAGCCGTGCAGCATACCGTCGGCAAATTCTCCGATATGGCTAGAACCATCGGGATATTCCAGCATGCCCTGGCCGTTAAAGTAGCCATTGGCATATTCACCGGTATACACCTCGCCACTTGGGAATACAGTTTGGCCATGGCCGTGCAAAACATCGTCTTGGTATTCCGCTTCGACGTGACTGCCATCAGGATATGAGCAGGTAACCTGGCCATTTTTGGCGCCGTTTTTGTATTCGCCTTCACAGACTGCGCCAGTTGAGTAGCTAAAAACGCCATGGCCATGAAAGAGGCTATCTTTAAACTCGCCTTGGTAGGTGCCCCACTTGGGATCTGTGTATGTGCCTTTACCCTGCATCAGACCTTGCTGAAAGCTACCGGTCATGGTCTGGCCATTAACGTAGGTGACTGTGCCAGGGCCATGGAACAAACCCTTTTTAAAGCTCCCTACATAGTGGCCAATCGGTTGGAAATCGATGCGCCCTTGCCCATGAAATAGACCATTTTCGCAGTTGCCGGTATAACGTGAGGAATCTGGTAATAACACCTCACAAGGCTCAGCCATAGCCATTGAACTAACCAGTGTGAAGGAGCCGATCAAAATCGTGCTTCGAATATCCATTATCGAAAGCCTTGTTGTTTTTTGGGCGGCGGATTTTATCAAGTCTCTGATAATCAATAATATTGGTGAAACTACGCCGGTAAGGTCTTGTGTCGTAGGTTTTAGCTGCCTGGATTGTTGGTATGTGTGCCTGTGTAAGGGCGCTATGGTGAATGTTGAACCGTAGTACATGCTGGGTAATTATCTGGATTGCATGAAAACGAACTAAATTCATTGATGCCTATTGGATTAAGATGAGCGACTAATTGAGGGGGGCTTTTTTAGTTGCGCCACTTGCAGCTGCCAGCATTGCTCAATGCTGAGTGTTATAAATCGCTGAGTCGATTTAATCACCGTGATTTCACGGCCGGCGTTTAGTGAAGTGAGCACTGTGAAAGGTCAATACACTGATAGTCACCTTAGTGATCTGAGAGCATTGGCATTTGCTAATGGCTCCGTTAAACGCCAACAGTAGACACTTATATTGAAATTTTGGGGTGCGGTCCCTGGTTGGCGTCTTATGAATGACCAATTTATATAGCCATTTAAGATCAATCGAGGCCAGATTTTATGCGGGTTTACTAGGGTTTTTAATGGTGGGCCCGCCCAGACTTGAACTGGGGACCTGCCGATTATGAGTCGGATGCTCTAACCAACTGAGCTACGGGCCCTTAGGAATCAGGCAGTGGATGCCTGGCTGCTAGTTGCAGCGAGGGAGCATTATATGCAGCTTCGACGAATGACGCTACCCCTTTGATTTATATAAAAAAGCCCGGCAGAGCCGGGCCATGGGAGTCGCTAAATAATGCTGCACAGCTATGCACGAAATGACAAGCTCGTTGAACCTGTGGTTCTAACTGCTCGTATCCTGCGTGGAGCGCCAGCCGTTGTCGCCACAGGCTAGAGCGGCACAGTGGCTTCGTGATTCGAAGCCTGCTGGCGCACCAGAGCAAGCCACGAATTATTCAGTGACTGCCAGTTATTATTCGTCAATAAAGCTGCGTAGGTGGTCAGAGCGGCTTGGATGACGCAATTTGCGCAGAGCCTTCGCTTCAATCTGACGAATACGCTCACGGGTTACGTCAAATTGTTTGCCGACTTCTTCCAGCGTGTGGTCGGTATTCATGTCGATGCCGAAACGCATACGCAGAACCTTGGCTTCACGCGCGGTCAGGCCAGACAGCACTGAGCGAGTAGCGTCCGTTAGACCCTCAACGGTGGCGGTATCGAGTGGCGACTCAGATTGAGTATCCTCGATAAAGTCACCCAGGTGCGAATCTTCATCGTCGCCGATCGGAGTTTCCATCGAGATAGGCTCTTTAGCGATTTTCAACACCTTGCGGATTTTATCCTCAGGCATATCCATACGCTCGGCCAGCTCTTCTGGTGTTGGCTCGCGACCCATTTCCTGCAGCATTTGCCGTGAAATACGGTTGAGCTTGTTAATGGTCTCGATCATATGCACAGGAATACGGATGGTGCGTGCCTGGTCGGCAATAGAGCGAGTAATGGCCTGACGAATCCACCAGGTCGCGTACGTTGAGAACTTATAACCACGACGGTATTCGAACTTGTCTACCGCTTTCATCAAGCCGATGTTGCCTTCCTGAATCAGATCGAGGAACTGCAGGCCGCGGTTGGTGTATTTTTTCGCAATAGAAATTACCAGACGCAGGTTGGCTTCCACCATTTCTTTTTTGGCGCGGCGGGCACGAGCCTCACCAATAGAGACGCGACGGTTAACTTCTTTAATATCAGGTATGGCCAAGCCAACACGATCTTCAACGGCTTTGATTTTCTTCTGCGCGCGGAAAATCTCCAGCTTATAGGTGTCGAGCTTGTCGGAATACTTATGACCACCAGCGATCAGTTCTTCAATCCACTGATTGTTAACTTCATTGCCAGGGAAATTGCCGATAAAGTCTTTGCGATCCATGCCGCACTTGCGCGTCATCATCACCATGATCTGACGCTCTTGGGCGCGGATCTGCTCCAGCGCTTCACGGGCATCGCTCACCAGCTGGTCAAAGTACTTAGGCGTTAGCTTGATAGGCGCAAAACGTTCAGCCAATAACAACAATGCTTCTTCAGCTTGCTTGCTTGCGCGACCGTGTTTTTCCAGTGCCGCCTCGGCAGCAACATGGGCATCTTTGATTTCATCAAAACGACGAATCACTTCGGTCAGGTCAATGCCGCTGTCTTCTTCTTCCTCAGACTCATCGTCGTCGTCACTGACATTGTCATCCGTCTCCACATCCGGGCCCGATTGTGGACCTGGCTCAGGAGTTTCATCGGAAGGATCGATAAAGCCGCTGAAAATGTCGCTAACGCGGTTTGGATCTTCTTCTGCTTCTTGGAATGCGTTCAGAACAACGTGGACCGCACCTGGGTAATAGGCCAGGGCAGACATGACTTCACGAATGCCTTCTTCGATGCGCTTGGCAATGACAATCTCGCCTTCACGGGTCAGCAGCTCAACGGTACCCATTTCACGCATGTACATACGGACTGGGTCGGTGGTGCGACCGACATCAGATTCTACCGACGCCAGTGCCGCGGCAGCTTCTTCGGCTGCGGCGTCGTCTGCGGCTTCGTTAAACAGGGACTCGCCATCGGGGGCGTTTTCTGACACTGGAATGCCAATGTCATTAATCATACGGATGATGTCTTCAACCTGATCCGGATTGGCAATGTCATCCGGCAGGTGATCGTTCACCTGTGCAAAAGTGAGGTAGCCTTGCTCCTTACCTTTGGCAATAAGTTCTTTCAAACGGGATTGTTGGGTGTTCGCTGACATAGAAGCCCTGTGTTCCGTATTGTGAGGCGCAGAAAAGCGCGGGAGTATAACTTTTAACCGCTCTTTAGGCCAGCCGTGCCGGAGGATTGTTCCCGACTGATGCCCTGTCATTGTGGGCGCGAGGCGTGATCGTATCGGTTCGGGTGCTGGTGGTGGCTGTCAGGTCGTCGGTGTTGCCCGCTTGCTGGGGCACAAAGAAATATAGGGGCGATGAAGCAGATTTCAAGGCCTAATGACGTTGATAGATGGCAGTGCGTTTGCGGTGGCGCATATGGCGTTCTTTGCTCAGCTCGCGCAGGCGTTGTTTGTCGTCATCGCCGAGTTTATCACCGGCGCGCAACTTGGCTTGTAGCGCTTGCCATTCGGCGTCGAGTCGGCGGGTATCCATGCGTTGCAATACATGCTCCACCGAACTGGCGCTGGCCATGTGTTGCTGCTGTGCGGCCTGCTCGGCCAATTGTTTGAGTTCGTCCTGATAAGGAGAGCCGGTCCATTGAATGATGACACCAATGCTATTTTGCTGGGGTGATTGCTGTAGTTTGCGAATGACTTCCAGTAGCAGTCGCTCATATTCACTTTGTGCCTCAACCTCAGGCAGGGTCAGTTGGCTGGCTAGTTCTGGCTGCAGCAGCAAGCTGCACAGTGCTTGGCGGGCGCCGACATCCTGGCGCTGGCTCATGCTGGGCGGTTCTGCCGGGACGGCGGCTGGATCCATATAGTCGGCTTCATAAGCACTATCAGGTTCACTGCTTTGCGCTGCTTGTTGTTCGATTTTGTCCAGTGCGTGGCTGGCTACCCCGGTTTCTTTTTCTAGCTGTTGTTTCATTAAGTCCCGTAGTGCGCCATGGGGCAGGCGAGCAATCAAGGGAGCTGCCAGCTGATCAAAGCGGGCCTTGCCATCCAGGGTGTCAAAGTCGACCTGCTGCTTTAGGTGTTTAAACAAAAACTCGGGCAAATGCTCCGATAGGTTTAAGCGCTGTTCAAACGCGTCTTTGCCTTCTTGGCGTACTAGGGTGTCTGGGTCTTCGCCGTCCGGCAAAAATAAAAATCTTGCCTGGCGGCCGTCTTCGAGTACCGGTAACACGGTTTCCATTGCACGAGCGGCGGCGGTACGACCGGCGTCGTCGCCGTCAAAGCAGAAAATAATTTCTGGCACCATGCGAAATAAACGCAGCAAATGATGCTCGCTGGTCGCCGTACCGAGTGTGGCCACGGCATAGTGAATGCCGTATTCGGCCAAGGCAACGACGTCCATATAGCCTTCGACAATGACAAAACGAGTAAGCTTTTGGCGTATCTTACGCGCTTCATAGAGGCCATACAGCTCGCGGTTTTTATGGAATACCGGTGTTTCGGGTGAGTTCAAGTACTTAGGCTTGTCGTCGCCTAATACTCGCCCACCAAAGGCAATGGTGCGGCCGCGTTGATCACGAATGGGAAACATAATGCGATCACGAAAACGGTCATAGCAGCGGCCATCTTCTTTTTCGATCAGCATGCCGTTGCTGATCAACTGCCGCTGTTGTTCTTGATCACCGTCGGCCAAGGCCTGCAACAAGTTGTCCCAGCCAGGCGGTGCGTAACCGATGGCAAAGAATTTGGCGGCCTTGCCCGATAGGCCACGCTGCTGCAAGTAGTCTATGGCGCGTTGACGCTCAGGGTGCTGGCGCAGCATTTGCTGATAATACTGACTGGCATCCTGCAGGCGTTCATATAAGGGCTGATGTTCTTGTTGCTGGCGCATCTCCAGGCTGTTTTGCTCGCGCGGAACCTCAACACCAACCTGGGCGGCGAGTTTGTCAACGGCATCGGGAAAGTTCAGGCCGTCAAACTCCATAACAAACTTCAATGCGCTGCCAGAGGCACCACAGCCAAAGCAATAATAAAACTGCTTGTCAGGGCTGACGGTAAACGAGGGTGTGTTTTCGTTATGAAAAGGGCAGCAGGCGGAGTAATTCTTGCCGGTTTTTTTCAGTTTGACGCGACTGTCGACGACATCGATCACGTCAACACGGGCCAGCAGATCATCAATAAAAGATTGCGGTATTCGACCGGCCATAACTGCGGCTACAGAATTAAGTAAGAAGTTTGCAGAATACGGAGCTTTGTCTTGCTGAACAAGACATTAAGCCAGGCTCGCAGCAACGACAAAAGCGCCAGCGGTTGCCCGCTAGCGCTTTTGATAGCCTGCACAGGGACAGGATTTATCCCAGTTGCGACTTAACCAGTTGGCTGACCTGTGCTATATCAGCACGACCTTGCACTTGTGGTTTTAGGATGCCCATGACTTTGCCCATGTCCTGCATTCCTGCAGCACCGGACTGTGCAACGGCATCAGCCACCAGTTTGGCCAACTCTTCTTCGCTCAGAGCTTCTGGCAGGAACTCGCTGATAATATCGATTTCCTGCTGCTCAGCCTGAGCCAGCTCATCACGGCCGGCTTGCTGGTACTGAGCAATCGAATCGCGACGTTGCTTCACCATCTTATCGAGAATGGCTAGTGCTCGCTCGTCGCTGACCTCTACCCGTTCATCCACTTCGACGCGTTTGAACTCGGCAGTGATCAGACGCAAGGCACCAAGGCGAGGCTTGTCTTTAGCCCGCATGGCGTCTTTAACAGCGTCTTTGATGGTTTGAACCAGTGTGCTCATGAGCGACTCCCTGTTCTCAGTTCAGGCAAAAAGCTGATTAGTACAGGCGAGTCATCTTGCGCTGTTCGCGCTGCAGCTTCTTCAGGTGACGCTTAACAGCAGCAGCTGCTTTGCGCTTACGCACCCAAGTAGGCTTTTCATAGTGCTCACGACGACGTACTTCAGACAGTACACCGGCTTTTTCACAAGAACGCTTGAAGCGACGCAGTGCTACGTCGAATGGCTCGTTTTCTTTCACTTTTACAGCTGGCATCCAATCACCTTATCTATAAGTGTTCGTTCATTGAGGGAACCACGACCCCCAGTTAGAGGGCGGGCATTCTAAAGAGTTTGTCGGCGGAATGCAAAACCTCTGCATGGATTTTAACCCAACGGCCGCGTATCATTGCCGCCCTTGCTATTTTCGGGGGCCCTCATGCGGGTATTGGGACTAGAAACCTCGTGCGATGAAACCGGCATTGCACTGTACGACAGCGAACGTGGCCTGCTTGGGCACCGCGTGTATTCTCAAATTCAGGTGCATGCTGAGTACGGTGGTGTGGTGCCTGAATTGGCCTCACGTGACCACATTCGCAAAGCTAGGCCCCTGATTCAGGAGGTCCTCGACGAGTCCGGCGTCAGCTTCGAGCAGTTGGATGGCATTGCCTATACCTCAGGCCCTGGATTGGTCGGTGCCTTGCTGGTGGGAGCCTGTATCGGCAACAGCCTGGCGTGGGCACTGAACATTCCAGCCGTGGCTGTGCATCATATGGAAGGCCATTTGCTGGCGCCCATGTTAGAAGATGAACAACCTGACTTTCCTTTCATTGCCTTATTGGTCTCTGGTGGCCATACCCAGCTGGTAAAAGTTGAAGGTATTGGCCGTTATGAGCTGTTGGGAGAGTCGCTGGACGACGCCGCCGGCGAAGCCTTTGATAAAGCCGCCAAAATGATGAATTTGCCTTACCCGGGCGGGCCTGCGCTGAGCGCCTTGGCCGATCAGGGCGATGCTCAGCGCTTTGCGTTTCCTAGGCCAATGACGGATCGTCCGGGGTTGGACTTTAGCTTTAGCGGCCTTAAAACCTTCACCCGCACCACCATTCTCGATTGTGCCAATGACGGGCATTTAGCCGAGCACGATAAGGCCGATATCGCCGCCGGATTTCAAGCGGCGGTGGTCGATACGCTGGCGATTAAGTGCAAGCGGGCGATGCAGCAAACGGGCATCAATCGACTCATCATCGCCGGGGGAGTTGGGGCTAATCGTCAACTGCGGCAGAAGCTCCAGGCAACGGCCAGAGCTATGGGAGGCCAAGTCTTTTATCCGCGTCCTGAGCTGTGCACCGATAATGGCGCCATGATTGCCTATGCTGGCACTCAGCGTTTATTGGCGGGTGAATACAGTGATCTGGCAGTGCGTGTGGTGCCACGCTGGCCGTTAACAGACCTGTCACCGGTGGATATCTGACGATGGACATTGTTTATATCCATGGCCTCGCCATTGATGCTGTGATTGGTGTGTTTGAGTGGGAAAAAAAGCTACAGCAGCCGCTGATTTTTGACTTGGATCTGGCTTGGGATATTCGCCAGGCCGCTGCCACTGACGACTTGCAATACGCACTCAATTACCAGGCGGTGACTGAGTTTATCGAGCAGTTTGTTACGAGCCGGCAATTTGAGCTGCTGGAATCTTTGTTAGAAGCCCTGGCTGCTGCTTTGCAACATGAATTCGCCATTCCCTGGCTGAGCATTCGCGTGCAAAAACCGGCGGTGGTGCCCCAGGCTCGTGCCGTGGGCCTGAAAATTGAGCGTGGGGTTCGGTCGTGAATCTAGACAGCGCTACAACAACGCGGGTGTTTTTAGGCCTGGGGTCGAATATCGATGCCGAGCGCAATGTACGCTTGGGACTAGAGGCTCTGGCTAAGCGCTATTCGCTGGTACAGCAGTCACCTTGGTACGTATCCCCTGCGGTCGGCTTTGCTGGGCCAGAGTTTGTTAACCTAGTGGTCGAAATCGCGACCCATGATTCACCCGTGGCCCTGGCCGAGGCGTTAAAGCAGTTAGAGTTTGATTTCGGTCGGCCGCACAATGCCAGCAAATATTCCTCTAGAGCGTTGGATATCGACATATTGATGATGGGCGATATCTGCGGCAGCTGGCCTACCCGCTACGGCACTTTGACGTTGCCGCGCGATGATATTTGGCGCTATGCCTTTGTGCTCAAGCCTTTGTTGGACATTTGCCCAGATGCTATTTGCCCGCTGCGCAAACAGCCGCTGTGTGACGATTGGCCAGCGGTTAGTCAGCAAGTTCTAACCGTCATGACGCCAGAGGCCTGGCAGCAGGCAATTCACGCCTGAGTGCGAAAGCTCTTCAGCGCTTGTAGCCGTGCTTTCTGTAGTGCCTGGCCAATTTCTGCTCCCTGCATACCTGGCTGAATAACATCCTTGGCTTGAATGGCAGAAGCCTGCTGTAGTGCCTGCTGGCAGTGTTCACGCTGTGGATAGTCACTATGCTCAAAACCGGTGCGGCCACGAGCATCACACTGACAGGCTAATAGAAACTCTGCAAAACGCTCAGGCCGGCGCCAGGCATCGGTTTGCGAAAACAGCTTGAGTAGGGTCTCACTGCGTAGCTCAAAGGCCCGATGCACATGGGTATGGAACTCAGTCGTGAGCTCGGCCAGCTTGCTCGCATCATTTGGCACTTTGAGTCTTTGCTGCAATGTTTTCAGCGGCTTTAGACCACGTTTTTCATGGCCATGATGTTTGGGCCATTCACTGGCCGGTGTCAGCGCCTTACCTAAATCATGGGTTAGGGCAGCCCAGCGAACCTCAACACTGGCTTGCTCTTGTGCAGCTATTTGCAAGCACATCAAAGCATGGATGCCACAGTCGATTTCTGGGTGGTATTGCTTGACTTGCGGCACTCCAAACAATCGGTCGATTTCCGGGAACCATTGTGCCAGTGCGCCACAGTCGCGCAGTACTTCAAAATAACGTGCTGGCTGATGCTCCATTAACGCCCGACGGGTCTCTTGCCAAACACGTTCAGGCACCAGATGTTGCAGTTCACCTTGCTCGCACATCTGTTGCATCAGTGTTTGAGTTTCGTCGGCAATGCGAAAGCCGAGCGGTGCCAATCGGGCAGCAAAGCGAGCGACCCTGAGCACGCGCAGTGGGTCTTCTGCAAAAGCATCAGAGACGTGGCGTAAAATACGCTGTTCTAGGTCACGCTTGCCGCCGTAAGGGTCGATCAGTTGCTGCTGTTCATCCATGGCCATGGCATTGATGGTAAGGTCGCGGCGTAGCAGGTCTTGTTCCAACGTGATGTCGGGGCTGAAACGGCAGTCAAAGCCCTGATAGCCTTGGCCAGATTTACGTTCGGTGCGCGCCAAGGCGTATTCTTCTTGGCTGTCTGGATGCAGAAAAACAGGAAAATCAGCCCCTACTTGTTGATAGCCTTGCTGCAGTAGTTGTTCTGGTGTCGCGCCGACCACAACCCAATCCCGATCTTTTACTGCTAACTGCAGCAAATGATCTCGTACTGCCCCACCTACTAAATATACCTGCATGCTGGTTCCTGCATCTCTTGCAAACAAAAATGGCCGCATAGGGCGGCCATTGGGTAAGTGTATCGAGGATGGCTAGAAGTAGAAACCCGTTTCTAGTGCAACCCCCGCTTCTTTTTCTAGTTTGGATGGATTGGCCACTACGGCCAAATCCAGATGTATACCAAACGGTGAAACACCAAATCCTAGCGACACAATGTCGGAGTCGGTGGCCGCCAAGTTGGCGCGATAGCCGCCCCGTAACTGGATGGTCTGCCATAAATCGAACTCAGCGCCAAAGGCTAGAAATTGGGTGGCGTTTTCATAGGCAACGGGATCATTTTCTAGTAAATCTAAGTCCACTGCTAAAGTGGTGGAACCGTCACTATATGACAATCCCGCTCTGACCTGAGGGGACAAGCTGATGGTGTCGCCTTTTACGATGGCAGGGTTGGGTAAATTAAGGCCGGTACGGACTTCGGTATCTTGGTAGTCGTAGTCTCCACCCAATATGTCTTTAATTACTATGCCTGCGGTCAGTCGCTGTAGTTCACCAAAGCGCATTGAGGCGCCGATATCCAAATTAAAGCTGGAATAGTCTTCACGTGAATCCTCAATGTCGTCTATTTCAACGTCTTCTTCGTTATCAACTTCAGTGACATAGTGAAAAGTGGATATGCGTTGAATCTTGGGCGTAATACCAATGGCGACAGCTCTATTGGCAATGGAAAACTCGCGGGCAAAAGATAAACCGACTTCTGCTACGGCAAGAGCCACCACTTCGACGGTTGAGTCAAGGTCAGGGTCACTGGCATTGTCTGTCAGTTGACCATCACGGAATATTTCTACCCCCTGATCAGAGGTGTAGTTAAAGCCCAAAATAGCGTCGAGTTGCTCTTCTAGATCGCGTTGGCCATTGTTGTTGTCATCGCGGTTAAGCTCAGACTGCAAAATGAGTTCAGGTTGGGTGGTTGAATTACGCGCTAAATCCAGCGCTCGTGAAACGTCTTCATTCGCTTCTTGTGCTATGCGTGTGTATTGCAATCCTGCTGGGGCATATGCATCTATAAGGCCTAGGTCGTTGTCGCTGAACAGGGCGCGTCCGGAAAAGGTCGCATGGCCTCGCATGCTGATGGCACCAGCAAATGATTTGCCAGGGAACGCCATGGCACCGGACACTCCCAAGCGGCCGCTGACAGGATTGCCGGAGATAGAGCGTAATGCTTCGGTTAATTCAGATGACACACTATCGACCTCTTCGAGGCTCTGTTCGACGCTGGCAAGTGCGGTGGTCAAACCATTATTGGCGGCCTCTAGATTATCCAGTTGCTGGGTGATATTGCCGGACGAATTGAGGGCGTCTAAAAAAGCCTGATTGAAGGCTCGCACCGCGGTATCGAGCTGTTCAATGTTTTGTTCAAAGCCGTTGTTGCCGCTGGTGCCATTAATCAGGTCTTCAAGTCTGGGTTGTAGGTCGTCGCTAATATCTTCAGCCGTGCTGGCCAATTCTTCTTCATCCCGTACTTGAATGCCGAGTTGCGGGAAGAGTAAGGCAAAGTTTTCATTTTCATCAGCTTGCGCTAGCAAAGAAGGATTGTACGCAGGGGCATGGGCTCTCTGTGCGCTGGCGACGCCAGTGTGGCCCATGGCCATACCGCGTGCATCCAGTGGAGTAAATGGAGCGGCCTGTACCGAAGTGACAGAGGCGAATGCAATGGACGCAGCCAATAGCGAGGGCTTGGTCATGACGACAGTTCCTTGTGCAGTGATGATCTTCAATCATAGATGTTGCTGTTATTAGTCATAGCCTAGTTGGCGGAACCCACTCTGCCCACCGACCAGCTAGCAGTTTTGACAAATAGCCGCTCAATCTTTTGCTCGCGGCGCCGATACATGAAAAAGAGTTGCGGCATTTCAGGAGACAGCAGATGAAATGGGTATGGTTAGTGGCGCCACTGGCGCTATCGGGTTGTTCAAACTTACTGATGGACGATCGCCCGCAACAATCGGGAGATTTTTTCCAGCCAGTGGAGCAGCAAGTTGATCCAGTAGCACCTATGACATTACGAGTGGTGGGCTATGGAGCAATAGATCACAGTAACAAGCTCAGCTCTGTGCAGCGCCGCCTGATGGGTATTCGTGCTTCCAAAATTGATGCGTTTCGTGCCATGGCTGAGCGGGTGTACGGGATGCAGCTGTCAGGCTCAACGACGGTGCGAGATATGGTGGTACAAAACGATCGCTTCCGTACCTATGTCGATGCGTATATGCACGGTGCACGGGTGATATCCAGTGACATCCTTCCGGACAATAGCGTTGAAACAGTATTGGAAATGACCGTCGATCAGGGCTTTAGAAACTGTCTACAAACCACAGATCAACAGCGTTTTCATGTTGATTGTCGGGTGCCTTTGGGTAACAGCAATGACCACTATGCCGCAACGCAACGGCAGCGCGTAATGGATGAAAGTAGCAGCCCTGATGGTGGCTTCTACTTTATCGAATAGGAGAGGAGCCATGTTTTACAAGGCTTTAACATTATCGTTATTTTTCTGTTGGGTGGGGAATGTCTCAGCACTGACGGTTGAAGTGGTAGGGCGAGCCGAAATCAGCGCATCCATTGCCAATAGTCGTAGCCAAGCGCTGGAAGATGCGATGCGGCGTGCCAGTTTACGTGCTGGAGCTCAAGTCAGCAGTACTCAACTTATGAGCAAGGGAATCGTCGAGCAGGATGACGTGCGCGTATCCAGTCGTTCTCGCCTGAGCAATGTCGATGTTCTATGGGAAGATCAGCGTGATGGTTTATACGAAGTGGCGATTCGAGCTGACGTGTCTCCACAAGCCATGTGTCCGGCCAGCACCCAGCGCTACCGCAAAGCCATTGCAATAGCGGGTTTTGGCCTGGCTACCCCCACAGAAGCTGCCCTGGGAGACCTTTTTAATGTTGAGCAAGCCTTGCCGCGAGTTCTGGTAAATAGCTTAAACGATCGTGGAGCTATCCACGCTTACGACGCAACTCGCATTAGCCTGTATCAAAATCCTCGCCGTGCGCCGTCAACGGAAACGGCGCAGCAACGCCTGACAACATCGGTTGCTTTAGCGACTCAGTTAGGAGCGCAATATGTTGTTTCTGGTGTGGTTCGCAGCCTTGCGATGGAAGGTGAAGCGGGTGATGAAGAACATCAGGGCCCTGGTTGGCTGGATTTAATGGGTTGGACTAGTGACAACCGCCAACGTCAATTTGTGATAGATGTATTTGTGCACGATGGTTTGAGTGGCGCTATGTTATTTCAGCGCAGCTATGCCACAAAAGGACAGTGGACAACAGCCCGAACCGACCGCCCTGGTTTTGCCTCACCTAAATTCTGGCGTATACCTTACGGGCAAGAGGTGCGTAGCTTACTGACAGGTGTGGTTGATGACATTGATGAAGTGCTTCGCTGCCAGCCCTTTATGGCTCGTATTGTTAAAGCACGTGGACATAGGCTGCACATCGAAGCCAGTGCCGGCGCGGGTATACGCCCGGGAGATACCTTTAAAGTGTATCGGACTGGTACCTTTTATAATTTAGACCTTGAACCGCGTACTGAGCTAACCGATATGGCAACAGAAGTGGTCATTAAACAGGTTCAGCCCCAGTTTGTGGTGGCTGAAATGAAGCTTACGGCGGAACATTTGGCGATTCAGCGAGATGATATGGTGATTGCTTGGTGAGCCAATGGATTTTGATAACGCAAGAGACAGAAAAGCAGCGCAGCTTAGCTGCGCTTATATGTCGTCAACGCTCATCGCAGGGCAGCTAAAGCGCTTAATCATACGATCACCTTGATAGCTTTCTAGGTGAATATCAAAGCCCCATAAAAAGTGCAGGTGCTTAAGCACTTCATGAACGTCAGCAGAGAGTGGTCGGTTGTCTGTCATGGTGTGTTTTAGTGTCATGGAGCGGTCTCCCTGAACATCAACAGACACTACCTGAATGTTAGGCTCGCGCACTGATAAATCATACTGGCTGGCTAGCATCTCTCGTACGGTTTTATAGCCGATATCATTATGAATGGCTTCAACCTTGTAGTGAGATTTTTCATCGTCATCGTACAAACTGAATAAATGAAAGTCTCGAATAATTTGGGGTGACAAAAACTGTTGAATGAAGCTTTCGTCCTTAAAATTCCGCATAGCAAAGTGCACTGTTTCCAACCAGTCACTGCCCGCAATATCAGGGAACCACTCCTTATCTTCATCGGTTGGGTTCTGGCAAATTCGTTGGATGTCTCTGAACATGTTGAAGCCCAGAGCATAAGGGTTGATACCGCTGAAGTAGGGTGAATCAAAGTCTGGTTGGAAGACGACATTGGTATGGGAGGTCAAAAACTCCATAATGAAGCCATCAGTCACTTTGCCTTGATCATAGAGATAGTTGAGCAAGGTGTAGTGCCAGAACGTCGCCCAGCCTTCGTTCATGACCTGGGTCTGTCTTTGTGGATAAAAATACTGAGAAATTTTTCTGACAATACGAATCAATTCGCGTTGCCAGGGTTCAAGCAAGGGAGCATTTTTCTCCATAAAGTACAGTAGATTTTCTTGCGGTTCTGATGGAAACTTGCGCCGTTTTTCAGGCGCGTCATCTTTGCTCTTTTGCGGCAGAGTTCTCCACAAGTCATTAACTTGTTGCTGTAGGATACTTTCTCGTTCCTGCTGACGGGATTTTTCTTCTGCCGCGGATATCGGCGTCGGTCGACGGTAGCGATCGACTCCGTAATTTTGCAATGCGTGGCAGGCATCTAGGATGCGTTCAACTTCTTCTTGGCCATGGCGTTCTTCGCATTTACGCACATACTGTTTGGCAAATAACAGGTAGTCTATGATGGAGCTAGCGTCGGTCCAGGTTCGAAACAGGTAGTTGCCTTTGAAGAAGGAATTGTGACCGTAGCAGGCATGGGCAATCACTAATGCTTGCATAGTCAGTGTGTTTTCTTCCATGAGATAGGCGATACAGGGGTTGGAGTTGATCACAATCTCATATGCCAGGCCCATCTGGCCTCGTTTGTACCCCTTTTGCGTGGCCAGAAACTGTTTGCCATAAGACCAGTGGTTATAACCAATGGGCATGCCCACGGATGAATAAGCATCCATCATTTGCTCGGCGCTTATCACTTCGATTTGGTTAGGGTAGGTGTCCAACTTAAAGTGCTCAGCAGCCTTAGCAATTTCCGCGTCGTACTGTTCCAATAAGTCGAATGTCCAGTCAGATTCAGTGGAGATATATTGGCTCATACTCCGCTCCTTTAACTTGCCTGCTGGTATTCTTTGCGGGCAAACAGCTCGCGGAATACAGGATAAATGTCTCCAGCATCCTTAATCTGTGCCATAGCAAACTGCTGTCCAAATTGATTCATAATTCCCTGGTAGGACTCCCAAAGCGCTTGATGGTGATTTGGCGTGATTTCGATATAAGCAAAGTACTGAACTTCTGGTAGTAGCTGATCGCGAAGTATCTGTGCACACAGAGGGGAGTCGTCATCCCAGTTATCACCATCTGATGCTTGGGCTGCATATATGTTCCATTCGCTGCTGCTGTAACGATCTGCGACGATCTTTTGCATGAGCTTTAATGCGCTGGATACGATGGTTCCGCCTGTTTCACGTGAATAAAAAAACTCGTTCTCGTCTACCTCTTTGGCGCTGGTATGGTGGCGGATAAATACCAACTCAATATGATCGTAATTTTTTTCAAGAAATAGGTAGAGTAATATATAGAAACGCTTAGCGATGTCTTTAACATCTTGAGTCATAGATCCAGAGACGTCCATCAAGCAAAACATCACAGCTTTACTGCTGGGAACCGGAACCTTAACCTGGTTGCGATAACGAAGATCTAAATCATCGATAAATGGTAACGCTTTTAGTCGTCGTTTTAGATCGGAGATTTCTTCATCCAGTAATGATATGCGTTCAGAATCTTTTGGATTTTCCTCAAGCAAGCTAGCTCTTTCTTCCTCAAGTTGTTTCAGTTTACGACGCTTACCTGCGCCCATGCCGATACGCCTGGCGTGAGCGTTTCTTAACGAACGTACAATGGCTAGATTGTTGGGTGTGCCTTCAGACACAAAGCCAGCGCGCATGGATTTAAATTCTTTAGATTGACTCAGGGTCTTTTTCACCATGTTAGGCAGTTCAAGGTCATCAAATAGGTAGTTTAGAAACTCCTCTTTGGTGATAAAGAAGGTGAAGTCGTCTTCTCCTTCTCCTTGGTTGCTGGCTTGACCACTGCCGCTACCAGATCCACCACCTTGGCTGGGTTTCTCCAGCTCGTCACCGGTATTGAATTCTTTATTGCCAGGAAATACACGGTGTTGCTTGCCGCCCTGGCCATGGGTAATCATAGGTTCATTGATACTGCGGGTTGGAATGCTGATATCTTCGCCGCGCTCCATATCTGTGATGGAACGTTTGTTGACGGCATCAGCCACTGCACCTTTGATATGGTCGCGGTAGCGTTTCAGAAATCGCTGACGGTTGACCATGCTTTTATTTTTGCCATTCAGGCGACGATCAATGATGTAGGACATCGGCTCCCCCTTAAGGCATAGCCAAACGGGCTATGCCTGAGCCTGGCAGTGAATCAGCCAGACACTATTGCGATTTACGAACCCGCAGATACCACTCTGATAACAAGCGTACCTGTTTCTCCGTGTAGCCCCGCTCTGTCATGCGGGCGACAAAATCATCGTGTTTTTTCTGATCGTCAGTAGAAGATTTGGCTGAGAATGAAATAACGGGTAGCAAGTCTTCAGTATTAGAGAACATTTTCTTCTCTATAACTGAGCGCATTTTTTCGTACGACTGCCAGGATGGATTGTGTCCGTTGTTATTGGCTCTGGCGCGTAGGACAAAGTTCACAATTTCATTACGGAAGTCTTTCGGGTTGCTGATTCCGGCCGATTTTTCGATCTTTTCTAGCTCTTCATTAATCGCAGTGCGATTAAGCATCTCGCCAGTTTCTGGATCGCGGTACTCTTGGTCTTGAATCCAGAAGTCGGCATAGGTTACGTAGCGATCAAAGATGTTTTGGCCATATTCGGCATAAGATTCGAGATAAGCTGTTTGAATCTCTTTGCCTATGAAGTTGACGTATTCGGTTGCTAGATACTCTTTTATGAAATTCAGGTAGCGGTTATGTGTTTCTTCAGGGAACTGCTCTTGCTCTATTGCTTGCTCCAACACATACAAAAGGTGCACAGGGTTGGCAGCAACTTCCGAAGAATCAAAATTGAATACTCTTGACAGAATTTTAAACGCAAAGCGTGTTGATATTCCGTTCATTCCTTCGTCAACCCCGGCGCTATCACGATACTCCTGAATGGATTTTGCTTTGGGGTCAGTATCTTTTAAGTTCTCGCCGTTATAAATCCTCATTTTTGAATAAATGCTGGAGTTTTCTGGTACTTTTAGTCGAGATAAAACGGTAAACTTCGCCAGCATGCTAAGAGTATCCGGAGCGCAGTGGGCTTCCGCCAGTGAGCTGTTTGTGAGTAGTTTTTCGTAAATCTTAACTTCTTCATCTACACGTACGCAGTACGGCACTTTGACGATATAAACGCGGTCTAAAAAGGCTTCGTTGTTTTTGTTGTTTTTAAAGGTTTGCCATTCAGATTCGTTCGAGTGGGCGAGGATAATTCCTTCAAACGGCATGGCTCCCATGCCCTCTGTGCCGTTGTAATTGCCTTCCTGAGTTGCCGTCAGAAGCGGGTGAAGAACCTTGATGGGGGCCTTAAACATTTCGACAAATTCCATCAAGCCCTGATTGGCGCGGCACAATGCACCTGAGTAGGCGTAGGCATCTGGATCATCCTGGGCGTAGTCTTCCAGCTTGCGAATATCCACCTTGCCCACCAATGACGAGATATCCTGGTTGTTCTCATCACCTGGTTCTGTTTTGGCAACACCAATCTGATCTAGAATCGATGGATAGAGTTTGACCACTTCGAATTTACTGACGTCACCACCAAACTCATGCAGGCGTTTTACTGCCCAGGGTGACATCACTCTGCCAAGGTAGCGTTTTTGAATACCGTAGTCTTCTTCTAAAATCTGACCGTCTTCCACTGGGTCAAAAAGCCCAAGTGGAGATTCAAAAACCGGAGATCCTTTGATGGCATAAAAAGGAATTTTTTCCATCAGCTGTTTTAGCCGCTCGGCCAGAGATGATTTACCGCCACCCACTGGGCCAAGTAAATAAAGGATTTGTTTGCGCTCTTCCAGGCCTTGGGCAGCATGGCGGAAATATGACACGATATTTTCTACTGCTTCTTCCATGCCATAAAATTCATTGAACGCGGGATAACGTTTAATGACCTTATTCATGAAGATGCGACTGAGTCGTATGTCTTTTGACGTGTCTACCACTTCGGGCTCGCCAATGGCAGCTAACATGCGTTCAGCTGCGGTGGCATAGACCGAAGGGTCTTGTTTACACAGTTCGAGATATTGTTGGAGAGACATCACCTCTTCCTGTGTGGCTTGGTATCTCTCCTGATAGCGATTGAATACGCTCATGGTCCACCTCTCTCGATGACGATGTAGTCACGTTTTACATAACGGCTCGTTAAAAATTCGAGTGCTGTTATTCAGTATGGTTCAGTTTTTGGGTTAACGACCAGTTTATTTATGAATAAATTGACCTTTATTCGGGCAACAAACGTTCAGTGTTAACATTGAGCCTGTTAAAGAAAACGATGCATTGTTTGTGCCTTAAGGAACTCAGGCTAATAAAAAACCGGCGTAAAAAGCCGGTTCTTTATAGTGTACAAATCATCGAGGAAAGGTTCGTTCAGAGACAATTCGTCTTCGCTGGGGAGGCGGGTCTTTGCTGGTTCAGTCTTGTGGTTTGGTCGAGCTGGTATCACATAACTCCGGATAAACCAGCTTCCAGTGTTCATAGCCACCATCCAGGCTGAACACCTGATTAAAGCCCTGGCTAGCAAGAAACTGGGCAGCTCCTTGGCTGGAGTTGCCATGGTAGCAGCATACGATCAAAGTGCGACTTTTGTCTGCCGTCGCCATAAACTCGCCCAGAGTGTCGTTATTAAGTGGTGTAGCTCCACGAATATGCCCAACGGAGAAGCTCATGGCATCGCGAGTGTCTACCACGGTAGCGGTTTGTTGTTCGATCAGCGGCTGGGCGCTAGCGGCATCGATGTGCTGAAACTGGCTCATAACTTTGTTCTCCAATTAAGACTCAGCATTAACCCGGAACCAGCGTTGGTCGTCCAGGCGTAAGGCAGACAGTTGGCCACCCCAAACGCAGCCAGTATCCAGTGCAATAATGTCATCAACGCCAGTATGTCCCTCTAGCGCTGCCCAGTGGCCAAACAGCAAGCGTGTGGGTTGGCTTTTGCGTTGATAGCTAAACCAAGGAGCACATCCCTCGGGTGCCTTGCCGGCAGATTCTTTGCTGCGTAGCTCCAAACGGCCGCTTTGGTCGACAAAGCGCATACGAGTCAGGTAATTGACAATGGCACGCAGGCGCTCCTGTCCTGTTAGATGATCATTCCACAGGTTTGGCTGATTGCCATACATGGCAGCAAAAAAGTCGCCTGCTTTATCACTGCGCAGGCACTGTTCTACTTCGCTGGCAAGGCTTTGCGCTTGTTCCACCGACCACTGTGGAGGCAAGCCGGCGTGGGTCATGCACCAGTGGTGGGCATAGTGCAGCAGCGGACGATGCCGCAACCAGTCCAATAACTCATCGCTATCGCTAGCGCTCAGTACGTCGTCAAGGGTGTCTTTATTTTTCGGCGCTTGCTGGCCATAGCGAATAGCCAGCAAGTGTAGGTCGTGATTGCCTAATACGGCGATGGCTTGAGACCCTAGCTGGCGTATAAAGCGTAATACCGACAGTGAATCTGGCCCACGGTTAACTAGATCGCCCGCTAGCCATAGCTGGTCTGATGCGGGGTCGAAGCGAATACGCTCGAGCAGACGCTGCAGAGCATCATAACAACCTTGAATGTCGCCTACTGCATAAATGGCCATAACAGTCTCAGTTCAGCGCGTGCGGCATAGCCAGGGTAAATACCGGAATGGTGGCATGAAACAGCTGGCCATCGTCTGATTCCATCACATAGTAGCCGCGCATACTACCGACTTCTGTGCTGAGCACGGCGCCTGAAGAGTAGTGATAGGTTTCACCAGGCTCGATGGTTGGTTGCTCTCCGACCACACCTTCGCCACTGACTTCCTGCACATCGGCATTGCCATTGGCAATAAACCAATGGCGACTGCGCAAAGTCGCAGCTTGCTGGCCGTGATTGGTAATGGCGATATGGTAGGCAAAGACGTAGCGCTGCTCTTCCAGTTCCGATTGGTCGGCCAGGAATTCGCTATCCACGGCTACTTCGATGCTGTCTTCGTTACTCATCATCGGCTCCACGGGCACTGATGGCATCGGCGATACGCACATACTCGGGCAAGGTGATGCGCTCTGGGCGCAGTGATGGGTCGATGCCCAGCGCGATGAGCTGATCGGCATCAATCAGGTTTTTTAGAGTATTACGCAACGTCTTGCGGCGCATACTAAAAGCACTGCGTACCACCTGCTCCAACATTTTAACGTCCTGAGCTGGATAGGGTAACTCGGTATGCGGCACCAGCCTTACAATGGCCGAGTCGACCTTGGGCGGAGGATTAAAGGAACCTGGGCCGACAATAAACAGTGGCTCAACTCGGCAGTAGTACTGTGCCATGATGCCCAAGCGGCCATAGTCTGACGTGCCAGGCCCCGCTGCTAGTCGATCAACCACCTCTTTTTGCAGCATAAAGTGCATGTCCTGCACGGTATTGTGGTGGCTCAACAAGTGGAAGATCAGCGGAGTTGAAATGTTGTAGGGCAAGTTACCGACAATGCGTAGCGGCTGTTGCTCGGCAATTTGGTTGAAGTCGAACTTGAGTGCATCGCCTTCATGAATGCGAAAGTCTGGATAGTTAAAAAACTTGGTGCGCAGAATGGGTATCAGGTCGCGGTCCAATTCGACCACATCCAAGCGACCGGCTGCCTCCAGTAGTGGCTCGGTAATGGCACCAATACCTGGCCCAATTTCTACCAGGCGGTCTTCCGGCACAGGGTGAATTGCGCGCACTATCTTGTCGATCACATATTGATCGTGCAGAAAGTTTTGCCCGAAGCGTTTACGGGCTTTGTGGCCATGGGCCTTAGGAACGTGTTTTGACATGGGTTATTGAGCCATTTGTGCGGCGACGTCGATTGCTGTTGCCAGGCTGCCGGCATCGGCTTGACCTGTGGCGGCCAGATCCAAAGCGGTACCGTGATCAACTGAGGTGCGTACAAAAGGCAGCCCCAGAGTAATGTTGGCAGCACGGCCAAAGCCATGAAACTTCAGTACCGGTAAGCCTTGATCGTGATACATGGCCAGCGTTGCGTCGGCGGTTTGCAATTGTTTTGGAGTATAGAGGGTGTCGGCTGGCAGCGGCCCAATCAGTTGCATGCCTTGCTCGCGCAGGCGCTGCAATGTCGGACCAATAATCTGCAGTTCTTCATGGCCTAAATGGCCGTTTTCACCCGCATGAGGGTTGAGGCCAGCGACCAGGATTCGGGGGGCTGGCAATTTAAAAAAACGCTGTAAGTCTTGATACAGGATACGGATGACCCGCTCAAGGCGCTCTGCTGTGATGGCGTCAGCGACCTGACGCAGCGGCAAGTGGGTGGTGACTAACGCCACCCTCAAATCGTTGGTAGCCAGCATCATGACCACTTCATCGACACCACTAATATCTCGAAAGAACTCGGTGTGGCCACTGAACGCTTGGCCGGCGTCGTTGATAATGCCTTTATGCACCGGTGCAGTAACAATGCCATGCCAGCGACCTTGCAAGCAGCCTTGTGCTGCGATTTGCAACATATCCAACACGTGCTGGGCATTGGCAGGATTGAGCTGGCCTGGTTGTACCTCCGCTTGGGTGGGTACATCGACCAGAGTCAGCTGCCCGGCTTGCATTTGCACCGGAATATCTGGCTCATAGCGCTGGATTTGCAACGACAGGCCGAGTTGCTGAGCGCGGTCAAGCAAGGTGCGGCGACAGCCAATCGCCAGCCAAGGTTGAGTCTTTGGCTGCTGTGCCAGTTGCAGGATCAAGTCCGGGCCTATACCGGCAGGCTCGCCGCAGGTGAGCGCAAGGCATGAACTCACGGCTTTGCCTTGATATCAACATAGGCCTCGGAGCGAATCTTACGTAGCCAGATGGGCAGTTCTTCTTCAAAGCGGCGACCATACAGCATTTGCCTTACCTGTTGGCGCTGCAGCTTTTCACCAACGTCGGTATCGCGGCGTTCCTGCACTTGGAGAATATGCCAACCAAATTGGCTGCGAAATGGCGCGCTGATCTCACCGATGGGCATATCGAGCATGGTCTGATTGAACTCAGGCACCATATCGCCTGGGCTTACCCAGCCAAGATCACCGCCACTGGCGCCACTGCCCGGGTCATCGCTGAATTCTTTTGCGAGGGCCGCGAAGTCTTCACCATCTTTGGCGCGTTGATAAAGGCTGTTGATCAATTCTTCGGCCTCATGTGAATCACGTAGTTCATTGGTGGTGATCAATATATGGCGAGTGTTGCTTTGATTGATAATGCGGGTGCTGCCACCACGTTTGTCGGTCAGTGTCACTAAGTGAAAGCCGCTACTGGAGCGAACCGGTATAGACACATCTCCAATGTTCAACTTAGGAACAACATCAGCAAATATGCTCGGCAGCTGTGCCTCTTTGCGCCAACCCAGCTCGCCGCCATTGAGGGCGTTACGACCGGCTGACTCGGCAATAGCGAGCTGGCGGAAGTCCGCGCCATTGATTACTTGCTCACGTAGCGCTTCAGCTTTCGCTTCGGCGGCTTGAATATCGCTGGCAGAAGCGGCTTCTGGAACGGCAATCAATATGTGGCTCAGCTGATATTCTGCCGCTGAGGTCATTTTGCCCAGTTCCGATGCCAGAAAGTAGTCGATGTCTTGCTCTGAAATCTGTACCCGTTCTCCGACTTGAAAGCGTTGCACTCGGCTGATGCGCATTTCGTCACGAATTTGCTCACGAGCAGCGTTAAAAGGAGTACCTTCGGCTTCCATGGCCTGGCGGAACTGCTGCAGGCTCATACCATTTTGTGCAGCGATGCGCTGCAAGGCATCATTGAGTTGAGCATCGCTGATGCGGATGCCAGCACGATCGGCCATTTGTAGCTGGATGCTTTCCACCACCATGCGCTCTAGCACTTGTTTGCGTAACACATTGTCCGGTGGCAATTGGGCACCAGCATTTTGCTGCTTTAACAGTGACAGCCGCTGTTGCAGCTCGCTGTTCATAATGATGCCTTCGTCGACCACAGCAATTACGTGATCCAGAGGCTGTGGCTTGGCGACACTGATACTGGTTAACAGGGTCAGGCCTAGAGCAAAAAAATAACGCTTAATAGTCATGGTATTGTCGTCTTGAGTATCCGAATATGCTGTCACTTAACAAGTCGTCGGTGCCGCTGCCAAAGGAACCGAGTCCTTTGAGCTGCAGGTTCAACATGAAGCTGTATTTTTTATCGGTGCTGAAACCATCACTGAAGTCATCGCTGCTGGGTGAGCTTTCACGATACAGCAGCTGTGCACGCCAACAACAGTTTTGGTATTCAAAGCCGGCAATGGATTCCAGTACCGGGTTTAGAGGGCGTAATTCGTCGTCGTCATAGTCTTTCAAATCTCTAAGCAGTCGGCCAACCAGGGCCCAGCGGTCGTTGATTGACCAGAACACGCCAACGTCCAATTGGCGGTTGTTGGTCTGAATGCGGTCATTGTCTGAGTCAAAACGGCGGTCTGTGTTCCAGGCCACATTGATTAAACGATTGCTGTCAGGACGAAAGCGTATGCCCAGCCGCTGTTGACGGAAGAAATCCTGATACGGGTCCCACTCCAAGGTATTGTAGATTCGCAGCGCATCCGTTGGCATCCACTGCCATTCTGCCAGAGTACTGGAGGTATCGCTGTCTTCAGCCATATCCCCTGTCAGCTGAATACGTCGGTCCTGTTGATAAAAAATCCGCCCGATACTGCCTCGTAGGCGTTCTTCTCCTCGCTCATTGAGCCAACGGCTGGTCACACCAACACTAACTTGGTCGAGATCCGCCAGACGATCATCGCCGGTAAAACGGTCGCCGCTAAACAAGCTGGCATAGGATACTGTGGTGGCTGCAGTATCAAAGTTGGGTACTGCTTGCTGGTCTTTACGGTAAGGACTTTTGACCCACAGCAAACGCGGCTCCAACGTTTGTAGTTGCTGTTTGCCAAACCATTCAAAGGGTCGTTCAAAAAATAAGCTGGCATCCAGAGAGTAACGCGGTACGGCATAGCTTAGGTGTCGATCTGGCGCTTGTGCCGAATCAAGCCACTGCTGCTCTGGGCCACTGAAGCGATAGTGGCGGTAACGCCACTCAGCCTTTGGTTCGATGCTGGCATAGGACCAATATAAGGGATAGCTAACGGCGGTATCAGCAGCCCAGCGATGGGCATTAAGAGCATCCGCGCCTGTTAATGTTTGCAGTGAGCCGGCAATACTGGCGTCGTCATCGCGAGTGAATTGGCTGTACTGCAAGCGCTGTTGCCATTGCCAATCGTTAAAACGAACCGGCTGATAGCTCAGCTCCAGTTGCGGTAGCCGCCGATAGGGCCTGTTTTCGAGTAAAATGCTGTCGTCCAGCGTTTGAAAGCTTTCCGCTATCGCACTAAAGGTCAGATCTTGTTGTTGATAGCTAACTTGTCCACGACGTGGCAAATGGGTAGTGCGGTCAATGGCACCACCTGGGTTCATGTCTTTGAGGTAATCACCGTCGCTGACATTGTTGTAGACCCAGCTGTGGCTCCACCCCTGCCCAAAAGCGCCAGACTGACGATAATTAATGCCCCAGCGTTCATCATCGTCGGTGGCATCCTGATTTAAATACCCGTAGTTCAGCTCACCATCACCCAGCAGTTCGGTTTTATGGCGCAGCTGGCTTTCCCACAGCAATCCTCTGTCGAGAATGTGATGAGGCGTCATGGTGGCATCGACGTTGTCAGCCAAGTTGAGGTAAAAAGGCAGTCGGATCTCTTCTGCCTGCAGTTCTTGATTGAGGCTGAGCTGCGGATTCAAAAAACCCGTCATACGCCGATCGTCGATCGGAAAACGGTAATAAGGAAGGTATACCACGGGCACACCGCCCAAATTCAGCCGAGTATGCCAAGCACTGCCCATACCCGACTGTTGATCGAGGGTCATGCTGCTGGCTCGGATCTCCCAGTCATTGCTGCCTGGCTCGCAGTAGGTAAAACTGGCTTGCTGTAGCTGCAATTTGCCATCAGCCTGAAGGCGAATATGGTTTGCACTGCCGCGTAAATGCTGGTCGGTCAGAGCATAGCGGGCGCCAAACAAATCGGTATGGCGTGTGCCCTTGTCCTGACTTAGCGTCGCTTGTTCACCGGCCAGCACCAGGTTAGTGCTGTCGAACTGCACGTTACCACGGAATTCTCCCTCGCCTTGATCACGAAACCAGTCGGCTTCATCGGCGCGCAATCTTTGGCCCTGTCGAGCAAATTCGACGTTACCACGAAAATACACGCCACCGGATGCATCGGAACTGGAGCTGTTGGCTTCCAGCTCAATTTGCTCACCGGCGATAGACGGCAACTCTGGTGGCAAGTACATGCCACTGCAAAAAGATGGCAGACTGGCTTGCTGCTCTTCACTGAGTAGCGCTCGAGGGTACCAGGATAGCTCTGTGGCATTCTCGTTAGGCTGTGCACCAACACTGACATTGCTTAAGCCAATGCACAGTACTAAAGAACCTTTGACAGCATTAAAATTCATGGCGGAGGAAGGGCCGATCCTGTGTCTGATGAATGTCGACGATGTGTGCTACATTAGCGCGCTGATAAGTCGTCGTCTGACACAACGCGGCGCCAATTCTAGAACGACTGAACCTGAGAGGCCAGCATGGATACGCGACAACTTGCCGTCGCTGCATGGGCTGCCGATGCTTTACGGCAGCATTCGTCAGTAAATGTAGTGGCTGAACTGGAAGTAGTGGCCGGTGATGCCAGTTTTCGTAGTTATTATCGCCTGCGCTATCGCCAGTTAAGTTGGATCGTGGTTGATTCACCACCACACCAAGAAGATTGTCGTCCCTTTATACAGTTGGCAGAGCAGTGGCATCGCCAGGGCGTGCGAGTGCCACAGGTGCTGGCAGCCGACGTCGAACAGGGTTTTATGCTGCTGGAAGACTTGGGCGATACCTGGTTATGGCACGTGCTGCAGTCATCATCACAAAACCAGGATGAGGTGAGTGGCTGGTATCGCCAGGTGATACGGCAACTATTGCAAATTCAACAGTTGTCTACGGTTGGCTTACCTGTCTATGACCAGTCTTTATTGCAGCGTGAAATGGCCTTGTTTCGCGATTGGTTGTGCCAGCGCCATCTGGGGATGCAGTTGTCTGAGGCTGAGCAACAGATGCTGCAATCGACGTTTGACTTGTTGGCTGAGAAGGCCTTGTCCCAGCCGACAGTGACTGTTCATCGCGATTATCATTCGCGCAACTTAATGGTGTTGGAGGATGATCAGCTCGGAGTACTTGATTTTCAGGATGCCGTGGCCGGTCCGCCAACCTATGATCTGGTGTCCTTGTTGCGAGATTGCTACGTCAATTGGCCTGAGAGCTGGATCGAAGAACTTGCCGGTGAATACTGGGAGGCCGCTCGCCCTCTGGGTATTTACCTGGGGGAATGGTCGCAATTTCGCCAAGATTTCGACTGGATGGGACTGCAGCGCCACCTGAAGGCCGCTGGTATTTTTGCTCGATTGTCGTTGCGCGATGGCAAACATAACTATCTGGGTGACATCCCCAATACCTGTCGTTATTTGCTCAACGTTAGCCAACGATATCCACAACTTGCAGAGTTTCACCACTGGCTAGCCGAGCGGCTGATGCCTGCGTTGCTGCCTGAGGTTGAGGAAAGCGCGTGAAAGCCATGATTCTGGCGGCTGGACGAGGCCAGCGCATGGGCAGTCTGACCAATGACTTGCCTAAACCCTTGCTGCCTGTTGCTGGTAAGCCATTAATTGAATACCACTTAGTTGCGCTGGCGTCCCTCGGTATAACCGAAGTGGTTATTAACGTCAGCTATCTAGGCCATTTAATCGAAGCTCAGTTAGGAGACGGTCGACGTTTTGGCGTCACTATTCGGTATTCTCATGAGCAGCAGGCATTGGAGACCGCCGGTGGCATAAAACACGCGTTGCCATGGTTAGGTGAGCAGCCGTTTTTGGTGGTCAATGGCGATGTATTTTTGCCTCAAGGGCTGCCGCCGTTGGTCACTCTTAAGGCCAATGACTTGGCCCATTTGTGGCTAACGGATAACCCAGATCACAACCCTGCGGGGGATTTTTCGCTCCAGCATGGGCGGGTAACGCTATCGTCACCCAAGCTCACCTACACGGGCATTAGCCTATTGCACCCTCGCTTGTTTGAGCATCTCGACCATGGAGCACAGCCACTGGCGCCTTTGTTGCGCCAGGCAATAGCAGAATCTAAGGTGAGCGGCGAATACTGGCCAAATGCTTGGCTGGATGTCGGCACCCCCGAGCGCCTGCAACAAGCGGGTAGAATGACGTCATGATCTGGGCCGGTAAACTGACCATGACGGCCGTCGGGCTACTGAGTGGCGGGCCTACTGGCGCCATCGTTGGACTGATTGCAGGTCATTTGATTGACCGTGCCATCCAGCATGCCTTGCATGGCCGAACGCTTGAACATCAGGGCTCTGGACTGTCACGCGTGGCGATCCAAGCGGTGTTCTTTCAAGCGACATTTCGCACCATGGGGCGGTTGGCGAAAGTAGACGGTCGCGTCAGTGAACTTGAAATTGCTGCAGCTACCCACGTGATGGATCAAATGCATTTGCGAGGTGATCAGCGTCAGCAAGCTATTGAGTGTTTTAACCAAGGCAAGCAGTCTGATTACGATCTGAGCGATGATTTGCAACGATTGAAGCAAGCGTTATCGCAGCACGGTACTTTGGCGCAGATGTTTCTCGAAATTCAGCTGAGTGTGGCGTATGCCGATGGGCAGCTGTCGGTGGCGGAGCGGCGACTGTTTGAACGATTGTGCCGGGCGCTCGATATCAGTGCTTTCCAGTTTGAATGGATTCATACTCGGGTCAAAGCGGCGCGACAGGCAGGAAAACAACAGTCTGCGCGCAGCCAACAACAGTCTTTGGCTGCGGCCTACGATATTCTGGGGGTTAAAGACAGTGTCACAGATGCCGAGTTGAAACAGGCGTATCGGCGTTTGATGAGTCAGCATCATCCAGACAAACTGCACGCCAAGGGCTTGCCCGATGAAATGATTCGTTTGGCCAAAGAAAAAACCCAGCAGATTCAGCATGCTTACGATCAGGTTCGAAAGGCTAGGCGCTAGGGCTGCTCGGGTTATCCAGTGCGAGCAGCGAATCATTCAGCGGATTCCTAGTCGAAACTCACCTTGCCGCGCATTTTTTTGGTGTGCCCTTGCTTTACTTTTTTATCGACTCGTCGTTGTTGGGACGCACGGGTTGGCCGCGTGGCAATGCGTTTCTTTTTCACCACGGTGGCACTGCGCAACAACGCCTGTAAACGCAGTAAAGCGTCTTCGCGGTTTTGTTCCTGGGTGCGGTATTGCTGGGCCTTAATAACAACAATGCCGTCACTGGTAATGCGTTGGTCGCTTAATTGCAGCAACTGCTCTTTGTAGTGATCGGGCAAAGAGGATGCTTGTATATCAAAGCGCAGATGAATGGCACTCGATACTTTATTAACATTCTGTCCGCCGGCGCCTTGAGCGCGGATAGCATGCAATTCGATTTCTCGCCAAGGTATTTGTACCGTGCGCGAGATAAATAATGGATCAGTGATGACGGCAGGCATTACACCACAACTCTGGTTAACGAAAAGGCCATGGCCCAAAAATGGCAAAATGCACCGGCGATAACAAACAGGTGCCATATTTCATGAAAACCAAACCACTTGGGCCAAGGGTTGGGCCATCGAAGCGCATAAATTAACGCTCCCACAGTGTAACAAATGCCGCCGTATAGCATCCACTGCAGCGTATCAGTCGGGATGCGCTCCAAGGCCGGGTAGATGAATACCACCGACCAGCCCATCAAAACGTACAGCAAGGTAGATAACCAGCGGGGAGCATTGATCCAAAACAGTTTCAGCAGAACACCGGCCAATGCCACCAGCCAGATAAACGCCAATAACCCCCATCCCAGCGGTCCGTTGAGTGGTATCAGGCAAATAGGGGTATAGGAGCCCGCAATCATTAAAAAGATGGCCATATGATCGAGGCGTTTTAGCCAAGCAATCATATGCTCGCTGCCGTGTAACAGGTGGTAAATAGTACTGCTGGTGAACATGATCAGCATGCAAGCACCGAAGATAGCAAATGACACTGTGTGCCAGATGCCGCCGTGCAACGTTGCTTGAACCGACATAATGCACAGAGCAACCACGGCAAAGATGGCGCCGGCAAGATGTGTCAGGCCGCTAATCGGTTCGCGAAATATTCTGTGCATAGTGGTTACAAAAAGACTTAAAGTGCCGCTACGATACGACTTTTGCAATGGGATACAAGGGGATAATGTGCATAGCTGGTGGCTGTATTTGCTTCGCACAGCGCGAGGCGATCTGTATTGTGGCATTACTACGGATGTTAACAGGCGCTTCCATGAGCATTGCTCAGGTGGTCCGCGTGCGGCTAAAGCGGTGCGTGGGCGTGGGCCACTCAGATTAGAGTTTCAGCAAGCCGTGGGGGGGCGATCACAAGCCTTAAGGCTGGAATATCGGTTGAAACGTTTGCCCAAAAAGGACAAAGAAGCCTTGATTTGCGGCGCTGTACAGCTCACTGAATTGTTACCATTAGAAATATAAAAAGCCCGGATTCGACCGGGCTTTGGGTGAAAAGGTGAATGTAAATTTTAATTTCTACATATGAGCGGCAAGGATTGATTCTAGGTCAATTTTCTTTAGGCCATCATTAAATATTTTGGCTAACTCAGCCCCTTCCGCTGTTTTCTTGAAGCAAATGAAAATGTCTTTGTCATCTAATAGCTTGCTATTAAAGTTAGCTTTGTCTTCTTTGCCTTTTAGTGCATTGTCATTAGCAAACAAATATTTCATTACGTTTTTATCAATTACAGCCATGTCTAGCCGGCCATTGATAACCTTCATCAAATTGTTTTTGTCACTGATGACGGGTTGCACCTTCAGTGACCCGTCAGCGACCATGGCGTCAAATTTGGCTTCGTTAACGTAGTCTTGTACGACTCCAATGGAATACTGTTTCAGATCCTCATGACTGCTCCAAGGGATCGGCTTGCTGGCCTGCTCAACAAAACCGACGGGACTTTTGCCCATCGGGTCAGAATACGTGAACTCTTCTGCGACACCATCGGAATAATATTCGGGAAAGTAGCCTGCATACTTGCTGTTGCCATCTTTAGCTAAGGAAACCGCCCGGCTCCAAGGAAATATCTCCACTTCCAGTTTGTAACCCATGGCTTCAAAGGCAGCCTTGGCTACGGCAATCGAGGCGCCTTGGTTTTTTAGGCTTTTGCCTGAATAGGGTGGCCAATCGAGAGAGGTTAAATACACTGTTTTTTCAGCCCAGGCCAGGCTGGTGCATAACGTCAATGTTAGCAATAGTGCAATGCGCTTTAACATAGCGGCTCCTTAGCGGATTAAGCGAGTTAGGATGTTTTAAATCGCTGCATTTTTTCCTGCAGCTCAAGGGCATGTTCCATGGTACCTGAGCTGACCCCGGCGGTTTGATTGGCCAGCTGCTCGGTACTGTCAGCGTTGTGAGAAATATTGACGATGTTTTGGTTGAGCTCAGTGATTACGCTGCTCTGCTCAGATGCGGCCTGGGAGATTTGCGAATTCATGGTATTGATTTCATCCATGTTGACAGCAACTTCACTGATTGCTTCGCCGGCACGGGTGATTTTCTGTACGCTGGTTTGTGCGTTTTCGGTACCTTTTTGAATCGCTACACCAGCCTCTTCGGTGGATTTTTGCAGCCGTTCGATCATTTGGTTAATTTCTTCGGTCGACTGCTGGGTACGTTGTGCCAGAGTACGAACCTCGTCAGCAACCACAGCAAAGCCACGGCCTTGCTCGCCTGCACGGGCAGCTTCAATAGCAGCATTTAAAGCCAGCAGGTTGGTCTGCTCGGCAATGCCTTGAATGACATCACTGACGGCACCGATGTTTTCACCTTCTTTGACCAGATTTTGTATCACTTCGGATATTTGTCCGATCTCTGTCGACAAAGCATTAATACTGTCGACAGCGGTATTTACAATGGTATGGCTATGTTGCGCATTTTGGTTGGCATTAACAGCCGCTTCCGCTGCCTGGCGCGCGTTTTGCGCCACCATGTCAGTACTACTGGACAGCTCGGTACTGGCGGATACAACTAAGTCGATTTCGGAACGCTGACTTTGCAGCTCACCGCGAATATCTTCAACGTAGCCCTGGCTTTCCTGCGATTTTGATGCCATGGCAGCGCCGGTTTCACCAATATCGCGAATAAGATCAGCTAACTTGGCGACAAATACATTGAATTCACTGGCGACTTTGGCCAGCTCAATGGCACCCTTGTCGTCCAACCGTTTGGTTAAATCGCCATCGCCTTCGGCGATATCGTGAATGGCTTCGCGAATTTTGTTCAAAGGTGAAATCACTGAACCTTTAATAATCAAAGTAATGAGAATAGAAGCGATGACGGCCAGTAATAGAACGCGGAAGATCTCAATTTGTAGCGCTGAGTTCAAAGCAGCGGTAACGCGCTCTTTATTGATAGCGATAACTAACTTACCGACTTCGCTTTCGTCACCGTCAGCGGCGTAGGTTAGTGGCTCAGATAGCTCAAGTGCATCTTTTTTACCGCTGGCTTGGCTTTCGATAATTTCGTTGTCGGCGTTTTTAGCACGGGTGGCAAAGATGTCTTCATTGACCACGACGGTAATGCGGTTAACAAAATCCGCGGCTAATTCGGCTTCGATGTTTTTAACCACGGTATCCTGATCGAAATTCCAGATCGGTAGAGGCAAACTACCTTGCAGTCGCTTCACCACATTTTGTGCATCCGCTTGCACCTCGGCTAACAACCGTTTTTCAGTATTGGAGTAGTTAAAGGCGCCTAACAGCACCAGAATCACGGTGATACCGGCGACAATCTGCAGGATTGTCTTCAGCAACAAGCTGTTTAAAGACATGGCGGTTCACTTCTTTCACAGGTTTATCTGCAAGGTTAGTCGAGCAACGTGGTGGCCGAAGTTTTCTGCTAAGGCAAATTTCTTATAAGTAACAGATTTTTTATCCTGGTTTAGTTATTACGTCTTTGCTGTCTTCGGATCCGTTGTTACTCATGCTGAGGTATGAAGTGGATCTATGACCTTTGCCAATCAATATGGTACAAATGTGCAAAATAATAATGACAATGCCGGTATCTCACTATGTTCTGTTATCGATCCTTGTTTGCCACCGTGGTGGCGCTGTTGGGCACCTTGCATCTGATGGGCTGTGCTGCCAGTCAGGAAATTTATATTGATCAACCCAAGGCTGCGGCAGTCGTTGATGGCCACGGAGCCAGTGCAGCCGCCGTCAGTATCGACATCACTCCGCCGCCAGGAATGCCAATGGGTGGCTATTCGGTGATGGCCAATCGTGGACAAGGTTTTCGCACCCGTCTCAAAGCCCGGGTGCTGTACTTAAACGATGGCCGTGGTCAATCAATGGCGCTGGTGCAAACCGACTTGGCCGCAGGTTCGCTGTTAGTTCATCACCAGGTGTCGCAGCGAGTGGCTGCGCTAACGGGTTTGCAACCAAAAGATATCGTGATCACCGGCTCTCACAGTCATTCGGCACCGGTTAACTTTTTTCACAATGATTTCTACAACAAGCATATGTCGAGCGGCCAGTGGCTGGAGCCCGACTTTCTTGAGTTTGTGACCGGGCGCATCAGCGACGGTATCGTCCAGGCGCATCAGCAGCAGCGTGCGGCACGGGTAGCGACCGGAGTGCGTCAGGTGTTTGGTATCAATCGCAATCGCGCCTTGCAGGCGTATGCACTGAACAGCACGGTCGGTGATATTGATACCACGGACCCGATGGCCAAATTTCAGGCGGTTAACCCCAACCTTTATATGGTACGCATCGATGTTGCCGATGAGTCTGGCCGTTATTTGCCGTTAGCAGCGTTTTCCAGTTTTTCCGTGCATGCTACCAGTGTGTCAGTGCCGGTTGAGGTGTATAACGCCGATTTGTTTGCCTATGCGCAAAAAGATTTAGAATGGCGCATGGCTGAACGCTATCAGACGCCCTGGCCTGTGGTACACGCCATGACCACAGGCACCCAAGGTGATATGGCGCCTGCGGTTCCTGATCGTGGTGACAATACCTTTGGCCATCACCAGCTGAACTGGCACGATGCGCGTGGGCTTGGGCAGCGACTGGGGCAGCAAGCGATTTTGCTGTTTGAGCAACTCGGTCAGGAACTGCAAGATGAGCTGCAGTTGGCCAGTACGGCGCGGGAAATCGATATCCGCCAGCATAACCGCATTGCTGATATTGAGTTGTGTCAGGATGCTGCGGTTGGCAACCCAGTGGCGGCGGGGGCTTATGAACGCCGCACGCCCTGGTTGGCGGCCTTGCCGTTTCTTAAAGGGGGCACTGCGTGGTCTCATCGTTGGTGGTTTAATACCGAGGGCTGTCAGGGCAATAAGCGACACCTGGGCTTTTCTTTTATTCAGCCTCTGTTTGAACCGAAAGACAGCTTTCCGCATATCGTGATGTTTCAGCTGCTACGTATCAACGACACCGCCATTTTGCCGTTACCCTTTGAGGTAACAACAGAAGCCGGTCGGCGCATCAGTGCAGCGGTGCTGGCCGAGTGGCAAAACGCAGAGCAGCCCATTCGTCATGCCTGGGTTACCAGTACCAGTAATGGCTATTTTGGTTACGCCACCACCCCAGAAGAGTATCGCTTTCAAAACTACGAGGGTGGACACACGCTCTATGGCCGTCAAACAACCCCCTACCTCAGCGCACAGCTAGGTCTTTTGGCCAGGGACATGCGCCAGCAAGGTCCATCTCAGCAGCTGCTGCCTGATTGGCGTTATCAGTTACATACCAACCAGTTCCTGCCAGTGTCTCAACCTGCGCAGGGACAACGGCAATGGCTGCAACAAGGACGCACTGTCATCGCCAAGCAGCCAAGTGAAGAAGACTATATGGCGTGGGAATGGCTCGATGTCGGAGCCAGTAAAATCCGTTTCCACCAACCCTTGGTGCAGGTTGAGGTTGAACATGACGGTCAATGGCAGCCGTTAACGCATCATGGCCGTCCTATTTCAGACGATGGCTATGACCTTGAGGTTCGCTGGCTGGAGGATGACGACGACGGCATGGCGCGTTATCAGGTGCGTTGGTACAACCCAGTGGCGGGTGGCAACTATCGCTTAACCATTGCCTCGCGAGAGAAGTTGCCGGCACTGGTGTCAGCGCCCTTTCGGGTGTCGTTGTGAACGGGGCCCCCGTCACATCGGGGGCTTTTTTTTGCAATCCTGTCACATGACGGCGTTACACTCGCCCGCTTGGTTGAGTAGAATGGCCGTCGATTTAGGGATACGGATACGCAGGTCATCATGTTACAAGCATTCTGGGCCGCTCGTGGGTATTGGATACTCGGGTTGTTCACATTTTTGATCGTTGCTGTGGTGCAAACGCCGCTGCATTTTGTTTGGCCGTACGTTAGGGACCAACTCGGTCCTTTGCCGCTGCAAGTTAACAGTGTGACAGGCACCCTTTGGCACGGCCAGGCACAGCTGAGTGACCGCATGCTGGGCCGCATCGATGGCCAGTGGCAGCTGAAACCGCTGGCACTACTGACGGGTACCTTGGCGTCAGAGCTAGAGGTGAAGGTGGGTTCTGCACGTATAGAAGGCCAGGTGGCATTAGATCATCAGCAGGTTCTACAGCTTGAGCAGGTCAGTGCTTATGTGGATGCCGATATGCTGGGCCCATTGCTGCGTCGTGGCCAGGCGTCTTTGGCAGGGCATTTCGAAGTTAGTCAGTTAAATGCGCAATTTGATATGACTGAGCGAAAGTTATCAGACGCATCGGGCCGCTTGGTATTTAGTGGCGGAGATGTCTCTTTCCCGGTGGATGGCAAGCCAGTGAAGGCTACCTTGCCGATGCTGATTGGCAACATTGCCACAGAAAACAGCAACACTGTGCTGGCGCTAACCACCACGGATAACGAGATTCTGGGTCAGTTATATCTGCAGCCAGATGGCTGGGGTGGTAGTCGAATTCGCCGACGCTTCCTGGATGTGCTGGGCCAGCAGTGGCCGGCTAAAGCCGAAGCCGATACGGTAATTTTTGAAGTGTCTGAAAAGATTCTATAACCTTGAGCGCCTTTCACTATCGCCGCCGGCGTATGAGTAGCAGTAACGGAAGTTCTACATGATGCAATCCACAGCAGCAGTCACCACGGACGGCAATGCTCAGGCTCCTTGGCAGCGCTGGCTACTGCGACTGGGCAAACTGACCTGTACCCTAGTGATCGCGGTGCAGCTGGCAGACCTCGTCTGGCTAGTTATCGCACCGACACCCGTGGTATTACCGCCGCCCGCACAGGGCAGTGCCGATGCTAGCAGTAGCCAGCAAGTTGCGGGCACTGCTAGCTATCACCTGTTCGGTGAGCCCGGTGCAGAACCTGTAACGCCGGTGCAGCAAACAGTCGATGCCCCAGATACCAAGCTCAGGCTGGAATTACTGGGAGTCACTGTCGCCAGTCAGGATCAGGGCTCAGGTGCCATTATCGCGCCACAAAATGGCGAAGGTGAGTTCTATCGCCTTGGTGATCGCATCCAAGGCCGTACCAAGTTAGCCGGTGTGCAGACCGATAAAGTGATTCTTGATACCAACGGCAAGCTTGAAACATTGAAGTTTGAAGAACAAAACCGTCGTGGCGTATCGGCTCGTGCCGTGGCCAGACCGGAGCCATCACCAATATCACTGCGCGAACGCTTCCGCGACGTTCGCTCGCCGTCTGATTTTCTCGAAATGACTACCGACGCTGCAGCTCAAGACCCGCAAGCGGCGATCCGTCAATTGGGGCTGCTCAGCAACGGTCCGGGTCAGGGCTATCAGGTCCAGTCTGGCTCTATGCTGAGCGCACTGAATTTGCGCCCGGGAGATATCGTGTTATCGGTTAACGGCCAGCGTCTGGGCGACGCAAGTGCCGATCAGATGATCCTGCAGCAAGTGCGGGATTCAGGACAAGCGCGCATTGAAGTGCAGCGCGGAAATCAACGCTTCGTGGTCAATCACAGTCTGAATTAAAGGAACACAGTGTGTTAAAGCAATGGTTAATAGCAGGGGTGCTGGCACTGATGGTGGCCACCGCCCAGGCGCAGGATAACTGGCAAATCAATCTGAAAGAGGCGGATATCAGTGCCTTTATCAGTCAGGTAGCCGACATTACTGGCAAAAGTTTTGTGGTTGATCCGCGTGTTAAAGGCAAAGTGAACGTGCTCAGTAGTGAGCCGATGGACCAGGCTGCAGTCTATGAACTGTTTTTGTCAGTCCTGCAAGTGCATGGTTTTGCCGCAGTACCGGCCGGTGACGTGACGCTGGTGGTGCAGCAAAACGAGATCAAACAGCAAGGTCGTGACATGACCGACGCGACGCCTGCTGAAAGTCAGGAAATGCTGACCAAAGTCATTACCATCAAAAACACACCGGCATTAGATCTGGTACCTATTTTGCGCCCTTTGGTGGCCAAGTATGGTCACCTGGCTGGAGTGAAGTCGGCTAATTCATTAATTATCTCGGATCACGCCACTAACATTCGCCGCATTGAGCAGATAATTCAGCGCTTAGATAAATCTGGCAGTGAAGAGCTGGAAGTCATCCAGCTAAAAGAAGCCTGGGTTGGCAACGTCGTGACCATGTTGCAAAGCTTGGACCCATCCAAGGTGAGTCAGGGCAATAACAACAGTCAGGACAATACTGCAGGCAGTATCCGTGTGGTGGCTGACGAGCGTAGTAATCGCTTGATTATCAAAGGCGAAAAAAGTGCCCGCGAGCGCATTCGCAAACTAATCGAAGAGCTGGATCAGCCATCGTATTTTTCTGGCAGCGCCAAGGTATTGCGCTTGCAGTATGCCGATGCCAAAAAGCTGGCAGAGCTGTTGAAAGGCCTGTTGGCGGATGCGCCAGCCGGTGAGGGTGAAAATCAAGCCAAAGGCAAAGCCGGTATTCATGCCGATGAAGAACTGAATGCCTTGGTGGTGCGTGCTGAGCCTTCGTTGATGAAAGAAATCGAAGAGTTGGTTACCTCGTTGGATGTGCGTCGTGCCCAGGTACTGATTGAATCCGCCATTGTTGAAGTGACGGGCGATGTCAAAGATGCGCTAGGAGTGCAGTGGGCGACGGGTAACTTGGATGCGCCGGTCGCGGGTACTAACTTCGACAATGCCGGGCCATCGATTAGCAGCATTGCTACCGCCATTGCCGGCAATAATCCGGCCAGTGCCGTGGCCAATGGTTTGAACCTGGGTGGTTTTAGTGAAATCAACGGTGAGTTTGATTTTGGTGTCATCATTCAGGCGTTGGAAAGTGAGACCAATACCAACCTGCTGTCGACGCCGAGCATTATGACCCTCGATAACCAGGAAGCGGAAATCATCGTCGGTCAGAACGTGCCCTTCCGTACGGGCTCAACCACAGGCAGTGATAACGCCAACCCATATACCACCATCACTCGTGAAGACGTGGGTATCACCCTAAAGGTGAAGCCGCACATTCATGAAGGTGATGATGTGCGTCTGGAAGTGGAAGTCACTCAGGAGTCGGTATCGTCCACCAGTGTTGAAGGCAGTGCCGATTTGATCACTAACAAACGTTCGATCAAAACCATGATATTGTCGGAAAACGAAGAGACCATCGTCTTGGGTGGTTTGATTCGTGATGACGTACGTGAGCTGGAAAGCAAGGTACCGCTGCTAGGCGACATTCCGATTTTGGGTTGGCTGTTCCGCTCCACTAAGGTTGAGCATGTAAAAAGCAACCTGATGGTGTTCCTGCGCCCGACTATCGTGCTGTCTCAAGGTAAAAGTGCCGAGCTGACCAGTAAGAAGTTCGAAGGCATTTGGGAATTTACTCTGTCTGATCAACTGGGTCAGGACAGCGTGAATGAGCAAATGGAAAGCCTGTTCAAAGGCTATCCGCTGCAACGTTAAAGCGACTGGCGTCTCTGCTTGCAGAGGCGCCAATATGATCTTTCTAGTTGGCCAACTGCAGTAATTCGATTCCCGCCTCAGCCAACAGCTCTCGCAATGCAATCAAAGGCAGGCCTATCAGGCTGTTAAAGTCGCGGCCGTCTAATGCTTCAAATAGACTAATCCCCAAGCCTTCGACCATAAAACTGCCGGCACAATTAAGCGGCTGTTCTAGCTCAACGTAGCGGCGTATCAGTGGCTCGGTGAGTGTGCGAAATTGCACCGCGAAGGGTTCCACCACGGACCATTGCTGGCCGTTGGGCGCACGCAGGCAAAGGCCAGTTAAAAATTCAACGCGCTGACCGCTGGCACTCAATAGTTGCTGTACTGCCGCTTCGCTGTTGCCAGGTTTGCCGCAAATCTCACCGTTTAATACACACGCCTGGTCGCTGCCGATAATCCAGTGTTGTGGATATTCTGGAGCCAGGGCCGCGGCTTTTTGCCGTGCCAGGCGCTCGACATAAGCCGTTGGGCTTTCATTGGGCAAAGCCGCTTCATCAATATCCGGACTGGCGCAGTCAAAGTTAAGGCGTAGCTGTTGTAACAGTTGTTGGCGGTAGGGTGAGCTGGAAGCAAGTAACAGTTTCATTAGGATTTCCCAACGGCAGATACAAAAAAGCCGGGCAGCGCCCGGCTTTGCAACATGGCTGAATTAAGCAGCCAGGTTCTGGTTAGCAAATTCCCAGTTAACCAGTGCCCAGAAACCTTTCAGGTAGTCAGGGCGAACGTTGCGGTAGTCGATGTAGTAAGCGTGTTCCCACAGGTCGACGGTCAGCAGTGGCGTCAGACCTTCTTCAGTCAGAGGCGTTGCTGCGTTAGAGGTGTTAACAATGTCCAGTGTACCGTCGGCTTTTTTCACCAACCAAGTCCAGCTAGAGCCGAAGTTGTTCACTGCCATGTCGTTAAACTTGGCCTGGAAGTCAGCGAATGAACCAAATGCTGCGTTGATGGCTTCAGCAATGGCACCAGTTGGCTCACCGCCACCATTTGGGCTCAGGCTGTGCCAGTAGAAGGTGTGGTTCCAGATTTGTGCCGCGTTGTTAAATACACCGCCAGAAGAGCTCTTGATAATGTCTTCCAACGATTTGCCAGCGAACTCAGTACCTTCAATCAGGCCATTCAGCTTTTGCACATAAGTGTTGTGGTGCTTGCCATGATGGAACTCGAGAGTTTCTTGAGAGATGTGTGGCTCAAGGGCATTTTTTTCGTAAGGCAGGGCCGGTAATTCGAACGCCATGATAGGTCTCCATTCTTAGCTGGGTCAGGTTGCTTAACGCGGTGGTCGGCCACAGGGCTGACCTTATTATTTAGATGTGCGGCCAGTTAGCGATTTTTCAAGGCTGGCGGCTACTAAGTGCTGGCATAATAGCACCGCCCCATGCAGCGTGCTATGCACGCAAAATGTAGGGCTATTCCAGCGTCAAACGACTCACCGCTCGCAAGGTGGCAGCAAGGCGGTATACTGGCGCGATTGCAATTAGGAATGTGCTATGTCAGATCGTAAAGAGCCTATTGTCAGTGATATTCAAATCAGCGCCGACGATACCCCGTCACGCGCTGGCGGCAAACACGCTCCCGCTAAGGGCGCTGGTCATTCCTCCGCAGGCACCGGATTAGCCGTGCTGGCCTTGTTGGCGGCGGCAGGTCTGGGGGCGTTGGGTTATTGGCAACATCAGCAACTGAATGGTTTAACCGAGCAATTGCAGCAGCAATCACAGGCGCTCGAGACGCTGCAGCAACAACTCAGTGCCACCGATGAAGACGCCAATGTTTCCCTGGCGGCGGTACGTGCCACGCAAAAACTGCATATGTCGGAAATTCGCAAGCTGTGGGACGTGTCCAACAAACGCAATAAAAATGACATCGCCAGCAATAGCAGCAGTCTGAAAGCGCTGAGCAATGATTTGAAAAAGCAACAAGCCAGCACTTCACAGCAGCATAAACAGCAAACTCAGGCACAGGATTCGCTAAAGCAGCAGCTGGCGGCCTTAACAACCGAGCTTAAGGCGTTGCAAAAGGCCCAAGGCTCGTCCACGTTGAAGCAGCAGGTGGCGCAACTACAAGCGGCCGTGAATGCCAGTGAACTGCGTGGTGGTCAAAATAATGAAGCTCTGCAAATGCTGGAAAGCCAGCTGGCTCAACACAGCCAGCAGCTGCGAGACCAACAAGTGGTGATCACCTCTTTGCGCCAACAAGTGAGTGCCCTTAGGCCGCAAATACAGCCATGATCAGCGTTACCGATATCAGCGCGCTGCGCGACCAGTTACCGGCTGCGCCACTAACGAGTTCGGCCAGCTTAGCCTGGCAGTTAGGGGCACAAGCGGATGATATCGGTACGGCATTTGTGCTGGCTTATCAGCTGGCGCTGCGCTACCTCGATCGCAACTTGAAGGCTGCCGAGCTGGCGGCCTTTTGTGTTTCAGAAACCGGCGTAAGGTCCCTGGGGCAGATGTCGTGCCAGCTTGAGCAAGGGCGTTTATCGGGCCTAAAGTCCCATGTCATGTTAATGCAGCCGATAGAGCTTGATTGGCTGTATGTGCTGGCCAGGCAAAACGACGAGTTGGTGCTGGTTAAAGTATCGGCCCAGGCTGATGGCATTCACCCACAGGCGCCGCTGGCACAGCCCTTTGTGCCTCAGGTGCGCCATTGTCCGGTGCGGTTTGAGCAGGTGCCAGTGGAAGCAGATTTCTGTTTGGCGGATGCCCACAACAGGGTGAATAAACCATTTCGCTACTGGGAAGACGTGCATGTCGCGTTGGCGCTGGCTGGCTGGATGCGTAACCGGGTGGCTGATCCACAGTTACTAGCATCCGCTGCTCAGGCATTGATTGAACATTTTGACCGTCACCCTCAGCACTATGATCTTGCCGGGTTAGATACCCTAGAGCAGTGCCTAGAACAGCTCGTTGCTGCGGAAAAAACCCTTCGAAGCGTAACCGATCGACAGCAGTGGCAACGCGATCAGGCACTGATGCTGTTGTCTGCCAAAGCGCGCACAGCATTAAGAGCGAAGTTCAGCGCACGCTGACCGTCACCGAGACCGGACTACTGGCGTTATTGCCTATTTGCTGTGTTTGGCTTTGAGTAGCGGGAGGTTCGAAGTTGGAATCGGAAGTGGCATGGCTGCTGGGGTTGCCTTGTAAATCCACCTCTATGGGTGTCATGACGTATTTTTGCCCCAGCTCCTGGTTCAGCATGCGCGGTATATTAATGCTTTGCGAAGTAGAGCGGTTATAGCGCTGTGGCTGACTGTAGTCGTAGTGATGACTGCGTTTACGTGCCTCAGCAATGGCTTCGAACAGATCGTCGGAATAATAGTTGTCCTGATTGGCCTGGCCCGTGGCTGGTAACATCGCCAGTAACAGAAACACTAGTCTGAACATCTTATCGACCTCCAAATGCGTGCTTAGGGGGTGGCACGGGTGCGAATAGTAACGCTACCACGTACTTGGCTGACCCGACTGCGACCTGAATTGGTGGTCGAGCTGACTTCTTCCATAATTAAGTCATTTTTATCGGCTTCGACGTCCGCAGAATTGCTGGGGCTGCGTTCGCTGCCCTCTTCAAGTACGCCATCTTTACGAGTGCGGCCCAATGCCGCTTGTCGGATAGGTCGACCGGCATCGGCTGCTGCCGCTTCGCCGGCGGCGGTGGGGCCCATGGCGCCTTCAATAACCTGATTATCCATCACCTCATTGGCAAGGGTTGGCAGGGCAAAACTTTTAAAGGTAGAGCGATCGTACCAGGTATCGCCAATCAACTCAGGGCGTACCGGATTCTGTTGGGCATATTCAACCGCTTGATCAATTTCTGTGGTGTAGTATCCCTCTTCGGTGGCACTGGCTGGAGTGGCTATAAAACCAGCACATAACGCCATCATAGCGAGGCAGTGGGGAGCGGAGGTTAAGGTCTTGTCCATTGAGCTGACCTCGTTGTTTTTGTTATTTTGTGTAAGTATGGCATGATAGCAATGCGGATTTTTTTTGTATACCGGCTGGCCTGAATCGCGGCCGCTGCTGCAGGCAGAACAATAATGATAAAAGCAGGCATATCATTGGCCGCACTGCTCCTGATGAGCGGCTGTACGGTCCATCAATCGATTGGTCATAACTTTGGCGCCTACCTTGGCGAACCCGATGGTGCTGAGTTTGCTGGTACTGGTTATCTCTGCAAAGGCAATAACGCCGCCTATATGTATGTCTATCGTCCCGCTACTGAATGGTCGATGGACGAAATCGAAGCGCCGAGTTTTAACGTCAATGGCGAACGGCTGTTTAACATTAAAGGCGGTGGTTACACCTGGTATGAACTGCAGCCGGGTGAATACGATCTGGTGATTCGACGTGGCCTGTTTGGCTTTGAAGGCATCGAATGGTTCGAAATCCATCGCATTAGCGAGTTGTCGTTTAGTGCTGAGCCTGGGCGCGTGTATTACTGGCGTTATTCAGAAATCGACCCTGCACCTATTTCTCCCGACCCTGAAATCATGCCTCTAGGCGATGGACCACTGCAGCTGGTGTCCGCCAACTTGGCCTATAAAGAAATGAGCCATACCCATATGCTCGACGATGGCATGGAGAAGCTCAGTGCCCTAGCCATTGAAAGCGATGAGCAGCTACAGCAAGTGTTTGATGGGCAGTTGCAGCAAGGCGAAGATGACAGCAGTTGGTGGTGGCCGTTTTAGCGCACTCTGGCTTGCGGTACAATCTGGCTAACCGCATAAACCCACCTGGTCTGGCAGCGTGGGTTTTTACTTAGCCAGAGAGAGACCTCCCATGACGGTGATCAAGCAAGAAGACCTGATCCAAAGCGTGGCAGACGCGCTGCAGTACATTTCTTATTACCATCCGAAAGACTTTATCGACGCCGTTCACGAGGCTTATCAAAAAGAAGAATCTAAAGCCGCCAAAGACGCCATGGCGCAGATTCTGATTAACTCGCGCATGTGTGCCATGGGCAAACGCCCCATCTGCCAAGATACTGGCATCGTGACCGTATTCCTCACCATCGGCATGGACGTTAAGTTCGAAGGCGATATGAGTGTCGAAGATATGGCCAACGAAGGCGTGCGCCGTGCTTACACTCACCCTGATAACGTCTTACGCGCTTCGGTGCTGGCCGACCCAGATGGCAAGCGGGCTAACACCAAAGACAACACGCCTGCCGTGATCCATATGAAACTGGTACCGGGCAATACCCTTGATGTACATGTGGCGGCTAAAGGTGGTGGCTCAGAAGCGAAAACCAAATTTGCCATGCTTAACCCGTCTGATTCGGTGGTGGATTGGGTACTGGAACAAATCCCCAAAATGGGTGCTGGCTGGTGTCCGCCTGGCATGCTCGGCATTGGCATTGGTGGCACGGCAGAAAAAGCCATGCAAATCGCCAAAGAAGCCCTGCTCGACCCGATTGATATTCATGAGCTGCAAGCACGCGGTGCTTCTAATCGCTCGGAAGAGCTGCGCTTAGAGCTGTTCGAAAAAGTGAATAAATTGGGCATTGGCGCCCAAGGTCTGGGTGGTTTAACCACAGTGTTGGACGTTAAAGTCGCCGATTATCCAACCCATGCTGCTAACAAGCCGGTAGCGATTATTCCTAACTGTGCGGCCACGCGTCATACCCACTTTGTTTTGGATGGCTCGGGCCCAGCACAGCTGGAAGTGCCCAAATTAGAAGATTGGCCAGAAATCAGCTGGGAAGTGGGCGATAACGTACGCCGCGTGAACCTGGATACCGTCACACCAGACGATGTTAAAGACTGGCAACCAGGCGAAACCATTTTGCTGTCGGGCAAAATGCTCACCGGCCGCGACGCTGCCCATAAGCGCATGGTAGATATGATCGCCAAAGGCGAAGAGTTGCCGGTGGATTTAAAAGGCCGCTTTATTTATTACGTTGGCCCAGTCGACCCAGTACGCGAAGAAGTGGTTGGTCCAGCTGGCCCAACCACCGCCACCCGCATGGATAAATTCACTCGCACCGTGCTGGAAAAAACCGGCCTGTTGGGCATGATCGGTAAAGCCGAACGTGGCCCTATCGCGATTGAAGCCATTAAAGATAACGAAGCTGTGTATTTAATGGCAGTAGGCGGCGCCGCTTATTTAGTGTCGCAAGCGATTAAAGGCGCCAAAGTGGTCGGCTTTGAAGATTTGGGCATGGAAGCGATTTATGAATTTGAGCTGGAAGATATGCCAGTGACCGTCGCTGTTGATAGCAAGGGCGAATCGGTTCACCAAACCGGACCACAGGAGTGGTATCAGCGGATTAATGCTGAGAATGTAGGGTAATTATTGTTTGAATTTAAAGGGCCGCAAGGCCCTTTTTTATTGGCTATTGGCTGTCGAGTTGATGGAATGATTCGCCCGGCTGAGCGCGGGCTTAATCAGTTAAGGGGAGGCCGCTCCCCTTAACAATCCTGCTCCCGGCCGAGATGGCGTATTTCCGCCAACCTGCTTGCCAACAGGCGGCCCGCAAACAGGGCGAATCCCACGCCCCGTTTGCTTGCTCTGCGTCCGTGCAGAGCAGCCTAGTGGGCATCGCAGGCTAGCGGCGCCATCTCAGGCCGATTGGGCGTAGTGACAGCGGTTGCTTGCCAGAAGTCTTCGACGCTGTAGGGCGTTGCTAGGTTTTCCCCTTCGCCTGGATTAGTAGCTATTAATGCGGGTAATGATTGTATGGCTAAAATGGAGCAAGACTCGTCTACTCAATTTTTAATTTCTTCTTCAGCGAATCTAGCCTAGTTTTTCCAAAATTTGGTTCCTCCAGTAGTACTTTTTCTACTTCGGCATCGGTAATGTATGTTTTTACAACGGTTTTGAATACAGATTTATCAGCTAGGTGCATCTCTACAGCATCTTCAACAAATGCGGCCTGCCATGAATGCATTTGTCCATCATCCCAATCTTCATAGGAAAGGATTAAAGACACTTCCATTTGGTGGTTGTATAAATTTGCTAGATATGACCATTGAGACGAAAAGCGTGTATAAAAAGCTGCATAGCAACCACCCATTATTGCTCCGAGCCAAGGAAGGGTCTCGTTTATTTCTACCATAAGCTGTTCGGATGAAAAGGAAAAAGTTGCATTGGGAGCAGTGTATGACCTTATAGCAATGGCAAGAAAATATATGATGAGAGAAACTATTAGTGTGCGAATGGTTATGGCCATTCCCCCATTGGGGATGTATTTAAGTATAAATTCACCTGATAGTAGTTCGAAAGCCTTATTCATTATCTCGATGATCATGTTCATTTCTTTACCATGCAACTTGGCAATCCCGTGTCTGTTGTTGAGACGAGTTCGTTTCATTGTTTGATTGTAACAACGCGGGTTTCCAGAGCTTTGTGAAAGCCTAGCATTTATAATGCAGGTGTCTTATATCGACAGTGTTAACTCATTATTTGGATATCTATTTCAAGCTTTAGGGAAGTAGGAAGCCGTGCCTTTTGGTGATTCTGTTCTTGAGGGATCTTTTTTCACCATTATCTGATTTTTGACTGCCAAACCCTATGCCCTCCTTGAGGTTATCCCTCACGCCGGGCGGGCGAACGACTGAAAGTCGTACATCGTGTCAGTTTCTGCCAGGCAAAAAGTAGCTTACAAGCTGTAAGTGAGCATTGAGTCGGACTCGCGCACGAGCGCTTTTTAACGCAGCAGAAACAACGTAGATAGCTTTCAGCCTACTTTGCGCAGCGCAGGCCGTATTCCCCTCGTTACCAATGCTGTGGTCGAACAGCCTGCATCCGGCAGGATGTTGGCTGGTGCTGCCGTCCGGGCAGCACCTGCGGGCACAGACATTTCCAACGCAGGCGGCCTGCTAAGGCGCGTTCGGTTGATTCCGCGAAACCGAGAATTTCTAAGAGAGATGTTCCCGTAGGGATGACTAAACCGGCTATGACAAAAGATCCAGCGGGCTGGTGGTGCCAGCGAAATGCTGGCCAATAACATGGGTATAAATTTGCGTGGTCGCTACATCGTTGTGCCCTAACAGCTCCTGCACTGTGCGAATATCGCGCCCCGAGCGTAACAGCTCGGTAGCAAAACTATGCCGAAAAGTGTGACAGGTGATGCGCTTGGCCGACAGCCCGGCTTGTTGTACAGATCTTTTGAGTGCTTTTCTGGGTACCGAAGCATCTAAGTGGTGGCGGCACACGATGTTGCTGGTCGGATGGCGACATAGTCCGATCGACGGAAACAAAAACATCCAAGCAGGTTCACGGTAGGCTGAAGGATATTTCTTTCCCAAGGCGCCAGGCATAGAGGGCCCGATTCCTTGCGTGTTATCACTGGCTTGCAGGGCGATGGCTTTTTGCACATAGTCATCACATAGCGCTGTTAAGCTACTGGCAAGCAGGGTAACTCTGTCCTTACGGCCTTTGCCATCAAAAACCGTCAGCGTGCCTGCTTCAAAGTTCAAATCTTTAATGCGAAGTCGCAAGCATTCCGAAATACGCAACCCAGAGCCATAGAGCAGAGAGAAAATCAGCCGCTCGCGCGGTTGGGAATGTGCAAGTATCTGCCCTACTTCCTTGGCCGTGAGGACGGTGGGTAAATGCTTCGGGCGGCTTGCCAGGGTAAAGCCCAATTCTCCCAATGGCTGGCCAAGAAATTTGTTATACAAGAAGGCAAGAGAATTGAGTGCGACGCGTTGTGTATTGGCGGTAACATCACGCTGATTCGCTAGGTAACTAAGAAACTGCATAACATGTGGTGCACCAAGCTCTGATGGGTGCTGCAAGCGGTGAAAGCGAATATAGAATCGGATCCAGTACAGGTAGGTATGCTCAGTGCGAACGCTGTAGTCACGAAGCCGCATATATTGGCGAATTTCTTGGATGAACTTGCTCTTGGCCATCGCGCTCACCTGAATGTAAAGATATACTGTTCAAATATACAGTATATCTGGAGGTTGGAGAGTATGTTGGCACGCTTTCTTGGCTGACTTGCCTGTATTTCCCTGGGGTGGTAGCTTAAACGCCGGAGAAATCAGTGGGTTAGTCTTAGAGCGCCAGAACTTTGAGGCGTGGATAGTAGGCGAGCACGTTTTCTCCGGAGGAAATGTGAGAAAAACTGGATATCCAGCGTTAAATTAGTGAGTTGGAAGAGATACCTCGAATGGTTCTAGCTGGAAAAACAGGCACGCACACTATTAAACTGTTATGTTTAAGGAAGAGAGATGGGCGTAGAATACATTCTCGTCAATGAAACTAAAAAAGAAATTATTTCTTTCAGCCATCTCAATGGAAGCAAAAAGAGAGAGCTTGCTGGCAATGCAGCGCAATCAGCGATTGTTACTTGGTATCTTCTAAATAATCAGGGCGACCAGATTCAACTTGTTTCTGACACTTACGATGATTGGCCTTTCAAAACTGGCAGTCGTGACAAAGCCTGGTCATACCCGGACAAAACTGATCAAATTGTATCGACACTGATTGATCAAGGAATACTTCAAGACTGTGGAATGTTGCACGTCGACGAAGATGAACCTGAAACTGTTTTTACGCGGGACATTAGAAATGTTTGGTGTAAATAAACATAACAAGCAAAGGCTGCCGGATGCTTCGCACCGCAGCTTTGGGCGTTATGAGTCTTGAGATTGAAGAATGAATGAGCACAGGGATAATAGCGATAGATTAACAATCGACTTTCATAGCATCGAAGCTGTGATGTATAAAAAGATCACCTTCGAAGTTGTTAATCATTTCAATCTTGAGGTTGCAGGCTCCAAAACTAGCGGCCTTGATGAAGTGTTCCAAGACTTCAAAAATGGCAACGACGTTGTTGGCCTAGAGTGGGACAATTGGTCAGGCTATATCGTAAATGCAAAAACTAAGTCAGCAGAACCTTTGGTTCGAGAAATTGCGGGTTACATAAGTGCCAAGTTCAACTCATAACAAGTTGCTCAAGTACACTCCGGCCGCAAAAAGCGCGGCCTCCGTGGGACAGCCTACGCTGCGTTTCAGCTGCCCCTTAGCAAGGTGTTATGAATCAACGAGTATCTAATTATGGCGGTAGAACCACATCAGATATACCAGTCCATGATGCTGGAAATAAAGATACGAATTAGAGCGATAGATAGCTGTCTAGCGAAAAAAGGAGAATTGTCAGCCTTAGATGCGGAATTCTGCTTTTTAAACTCAAGAATGATAGTCGAGCAAATTTGTTTCTCTTCCATCCTATGTGATAAACATCGGTACGAAGATTTTAGGAGGCTTGAAGGAGAAACCGGATCAAAAGATCACGGGAACTACGTGAAAGACTGGAAGTCTCCTACGATCTTGAAGAAGATGAAAGATATTAGCCCTCACTTTATGCCTCGCCCGCTGGGCGAAATGACGAGCAAAAATGGTCTTAATCATTTTGAAAATGGGTTTGAGGCGACTCATATTGAATTGATCTGTATGTGGGAAAAGTGTGGCTCTTTTCTTCATGTGCCGAAGCCATTTGGTGAAGGCTATGAATCTCATATAGAAAAAGTGAGGAGCAAGTATTCCTCAGCGAGAAAAGTGATTGAGTCACATTCGCAGTATTTTAAAGACTTACTCTGGAATCACGCGGCTATAGGCTTAGAGTACCATCCACAAGAGAATGGACTGAATTCTGTCGAGCTTGCAAATCCAATTACAGCTTGGCTGGTGGGTTTCGGAGATTATAACAGCGATGCAATATCTGTTACTGTTGCCATCGCCGAGTAAACTCATAACGAGCGGCTGCACCGGACAAATTTTCGCTGTCACCTTTTTTGCGTGGCAAAAAAGCCGCCATCAAAAATTTGCTCGGTGAGCCGGGCGTTATGTGTATTTGGTGGATTAACCATTGAATAAATATATCGTAGTAAAACTGCTCCTTTGTATCGTTTTAGTTGGATTGTTCGTAGCTCAAAATATAGTGCTTTTTAGTTCTTTAGCTGCATTCGTTACTCAGCAACCAATTGATGCAATGCTCTGTGAAGAATATGCAAAGAGGCTAGAACTGAAGTATTCCAACTCAATAGATACTGCATTCATAATTGGGTTTATATCTCTGTCGGTATCTTTGGTATTCATATCTCTTGCTAATATAGGTAAGAGCTCAAGTAATACATAAAAAGACGCTCAGGAATCTGCAGGGTAATGCCCGTCCCTCGGTACTAGCAGGACGGTACTAGCAGGACATCCATTTCAAGCTTTTTGACGATTATCGGATCTGTTATTGCCAAATTCTCTGCCCTCCTTGAGGTTATCCCTCACGTCGGGCGGGCGAGCTCCCTGCTTTGCGCTGTGCAGGCCATATTCCCGTCACTGGCAATGCTTTGGTCGCCGCAACGCCAACAGCCTGCATCCTAGTAGGATATTGGCTGGTGCTGCCGTCCGGGCAGCCCCTGCGGGTACAGCCATTGCCAACTCAAGCAGCCTGCTAATACGCGGGCAACCTGGGCGCAAGAGCGAGTTCACAGCTTGAGTGGATATCCCGCTAGTTCGGGGAAAACCAGCCCCATCAAGCTAGGCTTTCGGTTGTAAGGCGTAAAAATCGTCTTTAATTGTAACCACACCCCGAAGAATCCGACTGCTTAGCCCTTCGGTATGCAGCTTTTAAATACTGCTGATAAAACTGACTGGAGAAAACTTCGGCCGGGTCATACTTACACTTCACCGTCATAAAGGTGCTCCAGCCCGGATAGGCCATTTCGAATTGATCCAGTGTAGGAAATCTCTGGTAAGTCAGATAATAAGTTCCGTTATTTTGTAGCGCTAGGTCAACCAATTCCCTTGTCCAGGTCTTTGCTGTTTGAATGGAAGGCTGGTTCAGTTCAATATTTACATAAATGACGATGGCGATCATATTATCGGTTGCATAGCTCAGATAACTTTCGTGATTTTCTTTTAGGTATCTCAAGGTGATGCTAAGCAGGTTAACGTTATGTTTCTCTAGCGTTGTCTTTAGCTGAATAAAAAAGGTAGGGAAGGCGTTTATTGGTACGAAGTACTCTTGAAGAATATCGGTATCAGTTGAGCTGTCATACTGCAAAAATCGTATGTCTGGCTGCATTGCTGGGTTTCGATCAGTGAATGAAGCCTTTCCAGGTTTGTCTAGTAGTTGCTTTTGTAACCACCATCTGATGGATTTCCCGGTATTGCTGGCTCTGGACGCGTTGAATATCAGGGCGTTGCGAGCAATGTTCTTCTCTGCTTGTAACTCGCTTACGGTGATGTGTTCGCTGGCTGATATCAAGTTGGTAGAGTAGCATTCGGTTAAAAAATTCTCGCCAGGGGAGAATGAGCAGCGCCCATAGTGCAGCTGTAGTTCATCAGCCTGATTATGTATTAATTTGGCGTAATCACTAACGGCTATGTGTTGTGTGTATTTCTTGAGGGGAAGGTTCGCTGTTAATTCTATTTCTGCTTCGATAATAACACCCAGTAAGCCATATCCACCAATGGCCGCCATAAATAGATCGGAATTGACGGTGCGGCTTGCCTCGACAACCTCTCCGTTGGCCAGAGCCAGTTTAATACTGCGAACAGTCTCAATGATAGGGCCAAACCTCGGGTCTCGGCCATGGACGTTAGCGCTTAATGAGCCGCCAATAGAGAATATGTTGGACGACTGCATGACCTTCACAGCTAATCCATGTTGATTAGCGGTTTGCTGAACCTGCTGCCAGGTAGCGCCGCTTTGTACTCTAATGAGCTTTTCTTGCGGCGAAATGTCGATGACTTTATTGAAGCTCGTCATGTCAAGAACGATTCCATCAGGATACACAATATGGCCACCTTGGCTATGTCGAGTTCCCGATATAGTCAGTTTTGCGTCTCTAGTAAGGTTTTTTAGCGTATCGACTATGTCCTGCTGCGATTGTACATTAATCACTCGGGATACAGATTCTGGGTTTAATCGACTAACGTCATTCCACGATTCGCTATAAGAAATGGGGGGAAGTGCTGATAAAAGAATTGCAAAAAGACATATACGGATCACAGGGATGCTCACTCTTTACCCTAGATGGGAAGTTATAAGACGATATTCTTCGGTGATTTGTGAATTATTACAAATTTGCAAGATTTATACCTGCCGTTGAAGTGCTTATGAGGATCAATTTCAGTGCCAGTCGATTATACCTTGTATATATCCCTCACGCTGCGCTCATGTCACCACGCTTAAAACAGATCTTCTGGATATTTTAAAATCATATGCGCCAGACTTCCTGCAAGTCCCATCTTCTATTTTTCACAGTTGCTATCCCTTATTGAAGTCTGCTGACGTAGTGCGAACTGCCTGATAGCGCAGATTGTCCAGCTTGTCTTTAACGGCTTTTGTAATGAAAAACAACTACAAACAGGATAGTGGTCTGATTTTTGTAACACAATCTTCATATTACTTCTGTATCATGCGCGGCGGATTTGTTCCGGGTTCCCCCGGTACAGCAATAATTGATTTATCGAAGGCCAAATATTTCATGAAAACCCTCACCAAACTGTCAGCGGCAGTATTGGCAAGCGCTACAGCGGTTGCTTCATGCATGCTGATCGCCTGCGGCGGCGACTCTGATTCCAGCTCCGATTCTAAGAACAGTGTTGCGCAAGGCAAAGTAAAAAACCTGATTTTGATGATTGGCGACGGTATGGGCGCTCAGCAGGTTGGTCTGCTGGAAGAATATGCTCGCCGCTCGCCTGCCAATGCGGCTCAGGTTGGCCAGATGACGGGTTTTCATCAAATAGCAGACAAAGGCGCTGTTGGTCTGTCGCTGACGTCGCCTATGGGGGTAAACGGTGTGCTGGTGGTGGATTCCGCTTGTTCGGCGACGCAGTTGGCCACGGGTCAGGGGTCTATATCTGAAGGCGTTGGTCTGGATGACCAGGGCAATAGAGCCGAAACGATTTTGGAAAAAGCCAAAAAGATGGGTAAAGCTACCGGATTAATTACTGATACTCGTCTCACCCATGCGACCCCTGCCGGTTTTGCTGCTCACCGCCCACACCGTTCGATGGAAAATGAGATCGCCGAAGATTTGTTGGCATCCGGTGTTGATGTACTGCTAGGCGGTGGCTCGCGCCACTGGGCACCAGCAGTGGACGATTTTGCTGCCTTGGCTGCAGAGCTGAATGCGCCGACTCACGTGATTAAAAAATCGAAGCGCAGTGCTGATGACGAACGTAACTTGTTCACCGAGGCGAAAAGTGCCGGTTATGCCCTGGCATTTGATCGTGCACAGATGAACGCCGTTACCTCCGGCAAGCTGCTAGGTTTGTTTGATGACTCGGCCATGAATGATGGTATTGCCTACTCGCTGTGTAAAACATCGGCACCGGCGGAGGCCGGTAGTAAGTGTGCCGACGAGCCGTCATTGAAGGAAATGACCAAAAAAGCCTTGGATATTCTTTCACAAGATCCAGATGGCTTTTTCCTCATGGTGGAAGGCGGCCAAATAGACTGGGCAGGCCATATCAACGACGCGGGTTGGTTATTGCATGAAATGTTGAAGTTCGATGAAGCCGTGCAGGCGGTTTATGAGTGGGCGGCTGAACGAGACGATACTCTGGTGGTTGTCACTGCAGACCATGAAACTGGCGGTTTTGGTATTTCTTATCATAAACATGATATTCCTGAGGCGAAAACCTTGTCGGGCGATGCCATGTTGAATGCCGACGGCAGTGCGCGCGATTATCAACCACAGTATAACTTTGGTGCATTGGCGACATTGGATAAAATCTATGCCCAGAAGCGCTCTTTCTACGACATCCTTAGTGCGGTCAATGGCGATTGGGACTTCTCCAATACCCAAGCGGCGGATTGGGTGGCGGAAGTAAATGCCAGCGTGCATGAAGATTTTCATATTGATACAGCGTCTGGCGAGCGCATCGCTGCTCGTTACGAGGTGCCTGCGGAAGATGTACATCCAGAACACAAGTACCTGAGTGCTACCAATATTCCGAAGTTCAACGACTTCTCAGATTTCTATGTTTATGCCGATGATGATACCGGTGCGCTTATCGCCCGTGAGCTTGCCTCTAAGCAAAGTGTCACATGGGGCAATGGTACCCATACAGCAGCGCCTGTGCCTGTGTATGTGTTTGGCCCAGAAGCCATTACCAAGCAATTTTCAACCCTGCAGAGACATACTGAAGTAGGGCAGAAAATGATTGATGCGTTGATTGCAGAATAATCTGTTTGAGTACAGCACCTGCCTGTGGCAGGCAGCTACGGCTCAACATGCTATAAAAAAGCGCTGTGTTAATCAGCGCTTTTTTATGCCGGATTTGTCAAATTAATTCGTTAGCCAGTGTGAGAGCTGTGCCTTATTTGGCACCCCCTGTAGCGGTGCCTTATTCATTGTTCCTTGATCAAAGCGGACCAAAGCCGGTGGGCCAAAGACTTGCCATTGGGCGAGTAAGTTGCGCTGCTCCACTTGATTCGCCGTGATATCAAAACGTACCACCTTGTAGCGAGTCAGATCTACTTTGAGTTGCGGTGATTGCAACAGCGCTTCCATATCTCTGCAGTTGCTGCACCAATCTGCGGCAATATCCACTAACAATGGCTGGTGTGATGTGGTGATTATTCGGTCTAGCTCTGCCACCGAGGTAATCGTTTCTATGCCTGCATCTGGCGTAGCTGCTAAAGCGGGCCGTAGTGGCTGTAACAAGGATCGATTGCCTTGTGCAGCGCCTGCTAGCCACAGGCATCCGATCACGGCTAGCAACAAGGCCAGGGTTTGCCGTAACCGCTGAGCGGCGTTAACGGCGGCCTCCAGTAAGCCAAGGTAGACAGCGCAGCCAAGGGCCAGCACGCCTGCTAGTGCTAGCACTAGGGGGGCAGGCAATATACGACTGAGCAGTGCCAATGCCACGGCTAGCAGACCCACAGCAAAGGCTGAGCGTATATAGATCATCCAGATGCCGGCAGAGGGTAGCCAACGACCACCGCTGATACCAAGCAGCAACAACGGCATCCCCATGCCCAGGCCCAAGGTAAATAATGCACCGCCACCTTTGACGATGTCACCAGTGCTGCTGATGTAAATTAGCGCGCCTGCCAGCGGAGCAGAAACACAGGGAGAAACGACCAGTGCGGCAACAAATCCCATCAAATAAGTGCCCAACCAGCGGCCTCCTTGCTGCTGACTTTGCCAATGCTGCAGTTGTTGACGCAGGCGCGCTGGCAATTGCAGTTCAAATAAACCAAACATTGATAAAGCCAATAGCCCAAACATCAGCGCCGTCAAAGATAAGACCCAAGGTGACTGGGTCAGTGCCGTCAGATTGAGCTGTGCACCAAAGGCAGCGACTAAGGTCCCAATCAGTGAGTAGGCACTGGCCATACCGATGACATAGGCCAGGGCCAGGGTGGCTCCGCGGCGAGCCGATAGTTGGCTAATGGGCTGGCCAGCAATAATGCTCGATAGAATCGGAATCATTGGGAAAACACAGGGCGTGAGTGACAGCCCAATGCCCAGACCAAAGAAGCTCAGCAGTAACCAGCCCAGACTGTTGTTGGCAAGCGACGATGGCGTGGTGATGCTTTTCGACGCTGAGGGTGGCGGATCGTCAGTGGACGATAAGGATAGAGTTTGTGGTGGATAACACAGCCCGTGCTCGGAACACCCCTGGTAAATCAGAGACAGGGGCTCGGAGCCTTGTGCTACGGTGATGGCCACATCGACCTGATGATGAAACACCTGCACTTGGCCAAAGTTTTTGTCTTGTTTCAATTGCGCCTGTTGTTGAAACATTAGATTGGCGTCATCGTCGCCACGTACGCCAAAGCGGTTTTGGTAGAGGTAGTAGCCCGGAGCAATCGCAAAGTGGATGTTGATGCGTCCATCGACCCGGGTAACAGTGGGGATAAAGGCCCGTTCAACGGTAAGAAAATCCTGGTCGCTATCCTTGATTGCCGACATGTCAGGCATTGCGCCAGCCCAGCTCCATTGCGTGATGACTAACGTTAGCCAGACTGATATCAGTCTGAGGAGGTATTTCATCTGTGATTCCCACCTGCGTATAAAGGTGATGGGAGTATGTGTTGGGTGACTTAACGCTGACTTAAGAGCCACAATTGATTTGTTAAGTTTGCCTTAAGGTTGCCGGAGTAATGTGATGGTGAACCGAATCTGGAGACTCACTATGCAAAGGCTGTTGATCGTTTTGGCAGGGCTGTTGCTGTCATCTCATGTGTTGGCCGTAGAGATTGATTTTGAACGCCTGAAAGGCAAGGTGGTGTACCTGGATTTCTGGGCATCCTGGTGTGGTCCGTGTCGCAGCTCTTTTCCTTGGATGGAGAAAATGCACCAGCAATATGCTGCTCAAGGGTTGGAAATTATTGCCATCAACATGGACCAAGAAACACAACTGGCAAAGGTATTTCTACAGCACTTTCCAGCATCGTTTCGTATTAACTATGACCCACAAGGTCGTTTGGCTGAGAAATTTAACGTTGACGCCATGCCAACCAGTTTTTTGATCGATCGTGAAGGCCGAGTGACGATTAAACACCGTGGCTTTAAAACGGGCGAGCTGGTGAACTACGAAACTGAAATTCAGCAGCTATTGGGGGTCTTATAATGCCGTTAAAACTCATATTATTGCTGGTCATATTTTGCAACTTGGTTGCTTGTACCACGATTAAACCTTGGGAGCGAGATTTACTGGCCAAGCCGCATATGGCTCTTGATCCAGATCCACTGAAGACTGCCTTTGACGATCATATTTATTTTAGTAAAGAAGCCAGCTCTGGTGGTCGTGGCTTTGGTGGAGGAGGTTGTGGATGCAATTAAATGACCATGCAATTGCCAAACGTTTAGCCATAGCGACCAGTGCATTGTTAGGTACAGCATCGTTACCAGCGCAGGCTGATGACGGTTCCTGGCAAGTATCGTCTGGCTTACTGCTGTATAGCGAAAGCGATGATCGGGTACAGGCGATTGAGCCAGTGTTAGACATTGGTCGAGACTTTGCCGATGAAAGCAGTGTAAACGTGCGTCTGGTTTATGATGCGTTAACCGGTTCATCACCGAATGGCGCCATGGCTGCCAACGTAGCTCAAACTTTTACCTCAGCATCAGCGGCAGCTCGTAAAGAAAATGCTGATGACGATGAGCTGCAGAAATACGCTGATAAGGGCATTTACACCATAGCACCAGGCGACTTACCGTTAGATCCATCATTTGAAGACAACCGCACGGTATTGTCGTTGGGCTGGACTCACAAACTCGATACTGATAATACATTGAACCTAGGCGGAGCTTACTCCAGCGAAGGGGACTTTACGTCGGTAAGTATCAATGCTGCTCTGGCACGTGAGATCAATAATAAAAATACCACGTTATCAACGGGTATAAATTTTGAACTGGATAGCATTGCACCCAATGGCGGCGTTCCGTTAGCGCTCAGTAGCTATGCCGAGCGTGCCAGTCAAGGCAGCGATGAAAGCAAGTATGTAGTCGACGTTATGGCGGGTGTTAGCCAGGTCATTAATCGCCGTTGGCTGATGCAGTTTAATCTCGGTATGAGTTATTCATCTGGCTATCAAAGTGATCCCTACAAGTTATTAACCGTTGCTAATCAAGGTAATTTAATTTTGGATCCGTACGATGATTCGAGCTACTTGTATCTCATGGAAAGTCGACCGGATAAACGACTCAAAACCAGCTTGTATTGGCAAAATAAAGTGGCCATTGCTAAAGAAGATTCCATGGATGTGAGCTATCGCTACATGATGGATGATTGGGGCGTGAATTCACATACACTCGACTTGAGCTACCACTGGCGTGCATCTCAGCACTTGTATTTGCAGCCCCATTATCGTTACTACCAGCAAACTGCTGCTGACTTCTGGGTACCATTCTTGGACACCGACCGTGACGTCAAGCTAGATCAGAGCAGCGTTAGGGCGCTGGTTGATGATGCCTCATCAGATCCGAGATTAGCGGCGTTTTCAGCACATACATTTGGCTTGAAATTGGGCATACCTTTGCGAGAGGATGAAGAACTAACATTGGTTGCTGAACATTACCAGCAATACGATAACAACACTGTTAAATCGGTGTTGCCGGGCTCCAATCTAGATGGGCAAAGTCAGTTTGCAGAATTGTCTGCAAACTGGCTACAGTTGGGGTACACCTTGCGATGGTAAATTAGAGGGGCATCATGGCTTACAGCATTCAGTTAACCCAACTGGAAGAATATTGTCGGGTTAACTTTCATGCCATGGCCTGTGTATGTGAGGTCTTGCTAGACACACAAGACCCACAGCAGGCCCTCACCCTCGGGCAAATGGCCAGAGATGAGTGTCAACGGTTGGAGCACAAGCTGTCACGTTATCGCAGTGATAATCCGGTAGCAGCGATAAATCAAGCTGCTGGCCAAACCACTATTGTTGATCAAGAAGTGGCCCATTTGTTGGACTTTGCCGACGAGTTATATCACTTATCCGATGGTCGATTCGATATTACTTCGGGTATTTTACGTCGAGCCTGGACATTTGATGGGTCGGATCATATTCCAGAGCAGAAAACTATAGAAGCGCTGCTGCCTTATATTGGTTGGCATAAGGTTCGCTGGCGTCGCCCAGCGTTGACCTTACCCGCCGGGATGGAAATTGACTTCGGTGGTATTGGTAAGGAATTAGCTGTTGATAAAGTATTTGCCATGCTGGAACAGCATTTTGATGGTGCCATGCTGGTCAATTTTGGCGGAGACTTGCGTGCCCGAGGGCCATGTAAAAATGGAGTGTCATGGCAAGTGGGTGTTGAAAAAGTGTCGAGCAAACAGCCTGATTTGTTGCAGCTAAACACCGGCGCTATTGCCACCAGCGGTGACAGCCAGCGTTACTTATTACGCGATGGTATTCGTTACAGTCATATTTTAGACCCCAGATCTGGCTGGCCGGTGGCCAATGCGCCTCATGCCATTACTGTTTGTGCCAAAACTTGTGTTCAGGCGGGAGTATTGTCAACCTTAGCGGCGATGATGGGCGAGCAAGCAGAAGAATTTTTGCAGCAACAAGATATTCAGTTTTGGAGTATGCGTTGATGCGTTTGTTGGTCGTTGAAGATGATGCCATGTTGGGTAAAAGTCTACAAACTGCATTGCAGCAACAACGCTATCAAGTTGATTGGGTCGACAATGGTATCGCTGCGCTATCCGTGTTGCAGGCCGAGAGTTTTGATTTGGTGATCATGGATCTGGGTTTACCAGGCTTAGATGGTATTCGAGTGATTGAAGAGCTTCGTGCTCAAAAGTTGTCGTTGCCTATTTTGATTCTAACAGCACGAGATCAGGTGCAAGATAAAATCCGCGGCCTGGACGCCGGTGCTGATGATTATTTACTAAAACCCTTTGATCTTAACGAACTATTTGCTCGTTTACGTGCTTTAACACGTCGTACCGCTAGCAGCATTAGTAATGAACTGTGTTTTTCCGGTATTGTCCTTAATCAAGATAATTATCAAGTATCCTTTCACGGCAAAGAATTATCGCTGTCACGGCGAGAAATGCGTTTGCTGGAAGTGTTTCTTAGTCGCCCTGGCCAGGTTTATACCCGTCAGCAGTTGGAGCAAGCCATGTATGGTAGTGGTGAAGAAGTAGAAAGCAATGCGTTAGAGGTTCATATTCATCACTTGCGTAAGAAGTTCTACACCGACTTGATTAAAACGGTTCGAGGTGTGGGCTATCGTCTGAATCCAGAACCACCACGATGATTCTGTCAATTCGTACGACATTACTACTGCTATTATTTCTAACGTTACTGTTGGCCATCGCCATGAATAGTGTGTTGGCCACTATAGTGACACATCATGAAGTGAATGAAGTATTTGATGCGGAATTAGCGCTATCAGCAAAAATCATTAAAGGTTTATTGAGTGAGGGAAATCTTGCTGACGACTTGCCACGAATTGCTGCTGCATTTGACGAATCTCTAGGTACGGTACAGTCTGCGCAACCTGAGCTAGAAGCCTACGAACGTACTCGTTTGATTCAAATATGGAGACAAGATGGCAGTGAACTCTTGTTTCGCTCTCCAGGTGCACCTCAGTACGCTTTGGCTCCTATGCATAAAGGCTATTATCATCACGACAGTCAAGGTCAGGAATGGATGGTATATGTTACTGACTTGCCGACCATCAACAGCTGGTTAATGGTTGGTGAGTATCCTTATGGCAGGGAAGAAATCAGTGAAAACCTCGGCTCCGTATTACTGATGTCAGGTATGGTGGCGCTTATCTTCTGCACGTTAATTGCGTTAGCGGCTATTGAATATGGATTATACCCGTTACGTGAGTTAGCGACCTCTTTAAAGTTGCGATCGTTAACCAATCTTTCGCCAGTGACTTTGCTGAGAAATCCTATTGAATTGCAGCCGGTTATCGACGACATCAACAAAATGTTTCGTCGAATGCAGCAAGGATTAGACAGTGAACGAAGATTTATAGCGGATGCCGCTCATGAATTGCGTACACCCTTAAGCGTTATAAAGCTACAAACGCAAACCTTGCAGCGGCAAAATATTGCAACCATGACGGAACCCTTGCAACAGTTGGAGGCGAGTGTCGATCGTTCGACCAGAGTGATTGAGCAGCTGTTGTTATTAGCACAACTCGATCACCCTGAGCATACATTGCAAGCTACATTGCAGGATATTGTTGAGTTAAGTCGTATAACACTGGCCCATATGCACTATCGGGCTGAAAAGGCTGGCTGTGATCTCAGCTTTCACAGCGACAATGAGGTTGTTAACGTGATGATAAACAGCACATTATTTGATATTGCGCTGAGTAATTTATTGGGCAATGCTGTGCGTTATGGAGCCGGACAACCCATTCAGGTTAGTTTGACCACCTTATTAGATCATTACTGTGTGTGCGTTAGGGATCTTGGTCCAGGTGTTCATGTGGATGAGTTAGAGCATATTCAACAACGCTTTTATCGAGTTGATGGCCTACGTGGCGATGGAGCCGGGCTCGGGTTGTCAATTGTTAGTCGTATTATGGAGGTTCACGGAGGATATCTGGATATTTACAATCATCCAGCTGGCGGTCTGGCCGTAAGTTTGTATTTTCTTAAGGCCTAATGATCGCTGAGTTAGGACTTTATTGCTTAAGTATTGAGGTAAGTAATGTGCATTAATTCCATCCTATATTTTACTACTTATCTCACCTATATTTCCCGTTAATGACAAAGCTTAATAGATGACACAAGGTGCCAATCTCCTCAAACTACTTTAAAGCATAGTGTGACATGGATATGGTGATGATAAGTCATCACATAGAGATTGAGTAAGATGGGCGATAAGTTATCAGATGATGCGATCCAAGCGGCGCTGATCACCTTACCTCAATGGCAGCAGCTGCTGCTCGAGGGTGTTGCGGCTTTGCAAAAGGACTTTCGCTTTGACAATTTTGCCGAGGCTATGGTGTTTGCACAAAAAGTAGCCAAACTGGCCGACGAGCAAAACCATCATCCGCAACTAACCATTCGTTATGGCCATGTTGAGGTATTGTGGTGGTCCCATGATATCAATGGTATTAGTCAGCGTGATATTCGTTTGGCACAGTTGTGTGAAACGCTGTAGCCAATGCAAAGGCCTATGAACACTAACTCGATCACGCTGTTATGAGCTGAATATTGCTCAACTAAGGCGTAAAGATGGATATTTAGTGAATTAGATGAATGATGAGCGCTGCAGGTTGAGGGATGTTCAGCCACCGACGGGCAGGAGTCCATTTTCCTCTGAGCTGTGTTATTGATGATTAGTTCCAGGGCTAAACGGTGCAGCTAATGCCTCACCCGAGAAAAGCTGACTCTAGCAACAAAGACCAACCCAGTGTTAATTGGCCCTAGGAAAATTCACTTAGGTGGCCATCGCCATAGGCCGCTTGCAGCCTGAGATGTCTTAGGACGCTCGTCAATTTGCCATACCTTTGTCATAGTTTTTAACGGAATTGTCATTTATCGACGCTAGGCTGCCCTCTCCTGACCGTACTTGGGTTCAATGAGAGAGATAAAACATGGACACGATGATGAAGTCGCGCCTGGTTCAGGCGATGATGATCGCAGCAGCAGCGACCGCAGTAACCGGCTGTGGCAGCGACGATGATGACAACGATAGCCTGCCTGAAAGCCGTGTAATCAACTTTGCAGGCGTTGAAGCTCCAGCGACCGATGCCGAAAAGCGCGTTATCCTCGCATCCGCGGCGACAGTAGAAGACAAAACCTATGCTGGCGAATACCGTACCTTCTTACGCTCGGGCGAAGATAAAAGCGGCATGCAGTTTGGACAGTTGGTGGATAAAACCGGCGCTGTGTTAAAAGCTGAAGATGGCTCGTCACGCATTTCGGACTCTAACGAGTTCACATCTATCTTGCCTGTAGGCGACAAGCTGTTCTCTGTCTCGCAATTTGAAGATCGCCCCGGTGCCATGTTCTTGATGGAATTGGATCAGGATGATCAGGGCATTCTGTCCGTTAAATCGTTGCAGCAAATCGACCAGTCTGGTGTTGATGGCGGTTGGGTACATTGTGCAGGTTCCGTTACTCCATGGACAACCCATCTGGCTTCAGAAGAATACGAGCCCAATGCTCGCAGTTTAATTAGCGGAGCAGACGCGGCTGAAGACGGTTACAGCGCTGGCATGCTGGATTACTACGCTGATATCAATCAATGGAATCCGTACTTCTATGGCTGGAACATTGAAGTGGCGGTCGATGAGAGCGCTGCGGTCACTACTACTAAGCACTATGCCATGGGTCGATTAGCATTTGAGCTGTCGTATGTGATGCCGGATCAGAAAACCGTATACATGACGGACGATGGCACTAACGTCGGTTTTTATATGTTTGTTGCTGATAACAAAGGCGACCTCAGCTCAGGTACTACCTATGCTGCGGTATGGAAGCAAACTTCAGCAGCAGGCGTAGGCGCAGCAAACTTAGAATGGGTTAGCTTAGGCCATGCCAGCAATGCTGAATTAAAAGATTATGTGCACGGTACCAATGGTAAGCCTGCGGTTAAATTTGCCGATATTTTTGATGCCGTTGAGCCCGAAGCCAATGTATGTCCGGTTGGTTACAGCTCAGTGAATGCTGGTGGCAACGGTCAGGAATGTTTGAAAGTGAAAGACGGCATGGAAAAGGTGGCGTCACGTTTTGAAACCCGTCGCTATGCTGCCATGATGGGAGCCACCACAGAATTCCGCAAGGAAGAAGGGGTGACCTTCGATAGCAAACGCAACAAGCTGTACGTTGCAATGTCTTCTGTTGAACGTGGTATGGAAGACTTTAAAAAGAATGGCAACCAAAGTAACTCTTATGACTTGGGTGGGCCAAATCATATTCGTTTAGACAGCTACAACAAGTGCGGTGCTGTGTATGAATTGGATCTGGCACGCAGTGAAAGTAAAGGTTCCGATTTTGTTGCGATCAGCATGAAAGGTTTATTGGCTGGCCGCCCTGTATCTGAGCAAGACCCACAGTTAGCTGGTTTTGAAGACAACAACAGCTGTCACATCAACGGCTTGGCCAATCCAGACAACGTTACTTATATGTCTGGTTACGATCAGCTGATTATTGGCGAAGACACTGGTAGTGGCCACCAGAACGATGTTATCTGGGCTTATGACTTTGCTGATCAGTCACTGACGCGTATTCAAACCACGCCATATGGTGCAGAAACCACGTCACCTTACTGGTATCCAAATATTAATGGCTGGGCCTACCTGACCTCGGTAGTTCAGCACCCGTACGGCGAATCTGATGGTGATAAAGACACAGGTGCCGGTGAAGCACGTGCCTACACAGGTTACATGGGGCCTTTCCCTGCGGTGAAGCAATAATCTGAGCGATGTTATACAGGACGGCTTTGGCCGTCCTTTTTTGGTTTTGGAGAGTGTCATGAAAAAATCTATGGGCCTGATCGCTGTATTGTTGTTGAGCGGCTGTTTTAATGATCAGGATGATTCTGCTGCAATGGCCAGCAAAGCAAATAGCACGTCAACCGGCAGTGAAAAAATAGCCACCAATAATCTTAAATTCGGTACCTTGGTTGATTTAAGCCACGATCGCAGTGCCAACCCGGTAGCCTACATACCGCCGCAATGTTATACCGACCCCGTGACAGCAGAAGGCAGTCAGAACCCTTGTTATGTTTGCCATACTGACAGCAAACGCCCTAATTTCCTAAATGACACCGATGTGCAGCAAAGCTATAGCTTTCCAGAACCTGGTTATAAAAACTATTGGACCAACCTATTTAAAGATCGCCGCGATGAGATAGCAGCCATTAGCGATGATGGCATCTTGCAGTATGTGCGTGAAGACAACTACAAAACCGAAAATGGCGACATAATTCTGGCACAGAAGTTACAGCAGCTACCATCGGCCTGGGATAGGAATGGCAACGGCCAGTGGGATGGCTACGTACCCGATGTGTATTTTAACTTTGATGACGAAGGTTTTGATCGTGCCCCTGATGGTCAAATAACGGGCTGGCGTGTTTATGCCTATTATCCTTTTCCAGGCACATTTATGCCGACTAATGGCTCAACGGATGATGTGATGATTCGTTTGCCTGAGCCATTTCGCCAGAACCGTAATGGCGAGTTCGATAAGGACATTTACAAATTAAATTTGGCGATTGCCGAGGCCATAGCTAGAGAAAAGGACGTACCTTTTGGTCCTGTGGATGAAACTCAAGTGGGTGTCGATCTAAACAAAGATGGTGTGTTGAGTATCAGCTCAGTGATTCGTTACGATTGGGCACCGCTGCAAGATCGCCATATGTACTATGTTGGCTTGGCAGGTGAGCTGCAAAAAGCCGGTGAGGTCAAAGCCGCAGCACGACTGTTGCCAGTTGGAACCGAGTTTGCTCACAGTGTGCGCTATATCGATGTTACCGAGCAGGGGGCTGTAATGGCCAAGCGCATGAAAGAGTTCCGCTATGGTAAAAAAGCATTTTGGCGTAACTATCATCAGCTACGTACCGTGGTTGATAACGAAGTTAAAGAGCGCCACGATTTTCCTGATCGAACTAAACAGGTAACCGGCAATGCAGAGCAAGGTTTAACGGTGGCTCATGGTTGGACATATCAAGGCTTTATTGAAGACGATGCTGGCGAGTTAAGGCCGCAAACCTATGAAGAAACCTACTTCTGTGCTGGTTGTCACGGTGGTATGGGAGCCAGCAACGACACTATTATCTCGCTGGAACGTAAGTTTGATCATGGTAGCTTTAAAGATGGTTGGTATCACTGGAGCGAAAAAGGCCTAGCTGGAGTAGCTGATCCCAAGCGCGAAGATGGTCAGGGGGAATACGCGTTTTATTTGATGAATAATCCAACTGGCAACGAATATCGCAACAATATGGACGTGTTTAATACTTTCTTTAATGCCGATAAAACACCTAACAAAGCTGCCTTTGCAAAGCTCGAATCAGATATCTCGTTTCTACTTATGCCCTCTGCAGAGCGTGCTTTGCAATTGAATAAGGCTTACCAAGTTATCGTAAAAGAGCAAAGCTTTGCCCTAGGGCGGGATGCGGTTGTGGCACCGCTGACCAACGTTCACCAACAGGTTGAGCTGGACAGCGATACTGGTATCGATACCGTACTTAGCTATTACTAATTTGATAGCAGGGTGTATATTGGCCGCTGATTTTCATGCGGCCATTATCCACCATGGCTTTCAATAAGGCATCCATGCCGGCCATAATGCCAGCGTCACCACTAAGCTGAAACGGCCCATGCTTTCTAACTTCAGTAACGCCTGACTCCTTCACATTCCCTGCGACTATGCCAGAAAAAGCACGGCGTAAATTGGCGGCCAGTTCATGTTCTGGCAAATCTTTATTTAAATCTAGTGTTGCCATCGCTTCATGGGTGGGTTCAAATGGATGCTGAAAGTCGGCATCGATATTGAGACGCCAATTAAAGAAATAGGCATCGTTTTCACGCCTGCGATATGCCTGCACATCTTTCAGTGTTTGCTTAATCGTTCGGGCAACTTCAGCGGGATTATCAATGATCAGTTGATAGCGCTTCTGTGCCGAGCTACCCAGGCAGGTGCCAATAAAGGCATCAATGGCGCGTAAATAGCTCTCTGCCTCTTTAGGGCCGGTAAGCACCACAGGAAAAGGCATTTCTTGATTGTTTGGGTGTGACAGAACACCGAGTAGGTATAACAGCTCTTCAGCGGTGCCTGGGCCGCCAGGGAAAATGACAATGGCATGTGCCATACGAACGAAAGCTTCAAGGCGTTTTTCTATGTCTGGTAAGATCACCAGCTCATTAACGATTGGGTTGGGCGCTTCGGTAGCAATAATGCCAGGTTCAGTAATACCGATATAACGACCATCACAAATATGCTGTTTGGCATGGCCAATAGCTGCACCTTTCATTGGCCCTTTCATCGCACCTGGGCCGCAGCCGGTGCCAATGTTAAGGCCACGCAGTCCCAACTGATAACCCACTTGCTTAGTGTATTCGTATTCGTGACGTGGAATGGAATGGCCACCCCAACAGATCACCAGGTTTGGTTCCATATCGGGAAGCAATACCCCAGCGTTACGTAATAAATGAAACACGGCATTGGTGATGTCTTCGGAGTTATTTAGATCAAACCTATGCGCCCTTAAGATGGAATCCTGAGCGTACAATACATCGCGCAGTACTGAGAATAACTGCTCTCTAACACCGCGAATCATTTCATCATCAACAAATGCTGATGCGGGAGGATTGGTTAAATTTAATACTATGCCGCGGTCCTGCTGCAGCACTTCAATATTGAAGTGGCGATAGTCTTGCTCTAGGTCGAGATAATCATCGGTGCCGTTACCGGCATTTAATACGGCGTAACAACAGCGTCGAACCAGTTCATGGGTTTCACTGTTGGTGTCGGTTAGTTGCTGAATTTCGTAGCGTGATAAAACGCGCAGGTGGGTTTTTGGATGGACAAGTTGGTAATTTTTGATCATGGCTACTCCTTAATTCCTGATGATCAGGCCCATAATTCCATCGGGCCGTAGTGACTCAGGGTACGCAAAATATCGGATGGTGTCAGGATGCCGCACAATTGTTGCTGATCGTTCACGACTGGCAAAGCGCCAATATTGTATTGATACAGGGTTTGTGCAGCTTGGCGAATGTCAGCGCTTGCTTGTATGCAAACCACCGGATGACTGGCATAGCGACTAACGGGATGGTGCTGAATATCGGTGTGTTTCAACATGGCATTGAGGGCATCGCGATCCGATAAAATACCATGCACCTTCAGATCATTGTCTACCACTGGAAAATGATGAAAACTGCTGTGCTGAAATCGCCTTAGTGCCAGGCCCAAGCTGTCTCCAGGTGCCAGAGTTTCCACCTGCGGTGACATAATATCCTGTACATAGGCGACGGGTTGCGGTGGCCGCTGCTGGGCATGCTGATATGCCGAGCCAGATTGGCTTTCATAGCTGTGCACGGCGGCATGCTCGTCATGAACCGTGTCGCTGGGGGACGTTTTTTCGGTCCGCAACCGGTCGGGGCGTGGCGGTGTTTCTATTCTTCGCCCCATATCGAAGACAACCAGTGACATACTTTGCTTCGCTCCTTGGCGGTAACACAGAGAACCTGACAGGCCATACTGTGTGATAGATCAAAGTCACACTAAGCATAGCGCCAATGGCGTTGCTTCTCATCCGCTGCCGTTTACTGAACAAGGGTTTTGTATACTGAGCTCAGTTGCAGACTAATAACGTGGCGGTAAACAGCGCGACCAGATCACGGTTTTGCACAGTCGAAACTGCCGTAGCTCGGACAGAGACGGTCTCTAAATGGCCCTATCAGTACATGAGTTTTTAGACGATAGGTTGAGTAAAGTGGCCTACGCACTTCGTTTGAGCAATGTGCGCAATGATGGCCACAGTCATAGCTATCTTCGTCAGATGAACAAACTTTGAGTCTCCGGACTGTATCTTTGCTGACATAAAAACGCCTAGGTAGATTAAAAGCACAGTCACAGGGGAGTGGAGCTGGTATTATCTGCGCCCTTATTTGACGCCCGTTATGGGCAAATACTCTAGAGAAGAAAGCATTTTTATGGAACGTGTGTACCGTTTAACCATCTCCTGTCCTGACCGTGTTGGCATTGTTGCCAAAGTAGGGCAGTTCCTGTCCGGCCATGGTGGCTGGATTGTGGAAGCGAATCACTATTCCGATTTGGCCAGTGGTCAGTTTTTTATGCGCCATTGCATCAAGGCTGACAGCATGCCGTTGAGCTTGGAGCAGTTTAAACAGGAATTTGCACCGATTGCGGCTGAGTTTGATATGCAATGGGACGTTAAAGATTCTGGCATACCGAAAAAAGTTATCTTGATGGCCAGCCGTGAAAGCCATTGTTTGGCAGACTTGCTGCATCGCTGGCATAGCCAGGAATTAGATTGTGATATTCCTTGTGTGATCTCTAATCACGATACTTTACGCTCTATGGTGGAGTGGCATGGCATTCCGTTTTTCCATGTACCTGTTGATGCAAGTAATAAGGAAGAGCATTTCCGTCGCGTCAGCGCCATTGTTGATGAACATAATGCGGATACCATAGTGTTGGCTCGTTATATGCAAATTTTGCCCAGCGACTTATGCCAGCGCTACGCCGGCCAGGTAATCAACATTCACCACAGCTTTTTACCGTCATTTGTGGGCGCCAAACCTTATCACCAAGCAGCAGAACGTGGCGTGAAACTGATCGGTGCCACCTGCCATTACGTCACCGAAGAGTTGGATGCCGGGCCAATTATTGATCAGGATGTGATTCGCGTATCCCATCAAGATACCGTCGAAGACATGGTGCGCCTTGGCAAAGACGTGGAGAAAATGGTGCTGGCGCGTGGTGTTCGCAGCCATTTGGAAGATCGGGTGTTGCGCCACGGCAATAAAACGATTGTGTTTTAATTATGCGGCCGCCACTGCGATCAACGCCATTTGATGCGACCTTGGAACACTGGACCAGACGTTTATTTGTGGTCTGTTTGCTTGGGATGGCGGCTTTGTTTATTTATACCTATGTCGAGGCACGCTGCAACTGTCGCGACTGGTGTCGGCAGCAAGGTGGCTGGATGCAGGCCTTTGATTTTGAAATGGATTCGCGCTTTCACTCGGTGCCAGATCGCTGCTGGTGTCAGTTGAATGATGAAATCAAAGAGTTTGCTTTGTAACACCCTGGAATCGGCTGGGTGCCTGCTGTCAGAATCAGCATGGCGGATGGGGAAGAGCGTCCTGCTCTTCTTCTTTAATCGTCCTGAATGTTAGTCGTATTGGCCGCGCCCTTCGCGGAAGCGTCGTGGTGACTTGCCAAACCACTGGCGAAACGCACGGCCAAAGTTAGCTGGATCTGAATAGCCTAATACATAGCCCACCTGTTGCACGGTAAGTCGGGTATTTAATAAATACTCCAGCGCTTTTTGCTGGCGCCACTGCTCCACCAGTTGTTGATAACTCCAACCTTCATCACGCAGACGACGTCGTAGCGTACGTGCCGATAGCGCCATGCGCTCAGCCACTTGTTCAATATTGGGATAGCGGCCGCGCACGTGAGTAAGCAAGTGTTCAATTTGCACACAGAACGGGGCATTGATATCACGTTGACTGAGTGGTCTGGAGAGACTCTTTCTATCGAATAACAGCTGATTTTGGCTGCAGTGAAAGTTCACCGGGCAAGCAAAAAATACTGTATACAGAGCCTGGTGGGCAGGCTCGGTAAAATCGAGCTGCACTTCTTGGGGGTGGCAGCGATTATCGGAAATATAGGCCAAAACACCGTTAATCAGACTCGCGCTGAACTCCAGCAATATGGGTTCTATTTTTTGCACCGGTTGAGTGGCGCTGATACTCAAGCGAGTCAGATCGGCATGATGGTCCAAGTCAAACTGTAGCAGCGGCATATGTTGCGCCAGTAGTGTGCACAGGCGCTGCAGTGCTGTTAGCAGGTCTGGACTGTTATCCGTACAACTATTCACTAGGTCGTAGCAGGATAAAAACCATTGACTGCCCAGATAGAGCCCCAATGCGGGTTCATCCATTTCACTGGCAGCTGTATTGAGTGCCTGCTGGCACTGTTTGTCGGACATGGGTTGCATGGCGGCGTGAGGATTCAGTCGAGTGGCTAGCAGTACCGCATCTGGGTCACCACTGCGCCAGCGGACCAAATCCATCAAACACTGTAAGGCCGGCTGAGAGACTAAGCCGGATGAAGAAGTAGAAACAAGGGTCATGATAAATCGATAAAAATCTGCAAGATGTAGGAATCTGTAGTTGGGGTCAATTGCCCATTAGTCGCAGCCTAGACTCTAATAGGGCAATTGACTTGGAGCTGCTGCGACTGACACTTACTGATACTTTTTTCGTAAAACTGCAATCTAGTTTTGTTAGGCTTGCCACACCTTTAAACCTTATTGAGTATATGGTTAATGATGTCAAGAAAACTTATTGTTTCTATTCACCTGTATCTGGCAGCCTTCTTCGCGCCCATGGTCATTATTATGGCAATCTCTGGTGGCTTGTACTTGTTTGGCATAAAAGGAAACATGAATTATCAGCCGCTGCAGACGTTGGAGGCACCGACCTGGTCTGACGTCAGGGCTGAGCGTCAGCAGCAACTTAAACAATTGCTGCAAGATGCGCAACTGGATGCTGGGTTTGAATACGTGAAAGAAAAAGGTGATACCTGGTATACCCGCCCCACCAGTCGCCAGCATTATAAAATTGAATTACAGGGGAGTCGCGTCAGTATTGCTGAGGCCAATCCAGACTTGCAGGCCATGATAATGGAGTTGCACAAGGGTCATGGGCCGGGGTGGTTTAAGTGGTTGGAAAAATTATTTGCGATTGCCCTAGTGGTTGTCATGCTGTCGGGTATGGCGTTGGGATTGCTGTCACCTATGTTTAAAAAGCAGACTGTGATATTGAGTTGCTCGGGTATTTTAGCTTTTGCAGTGTTGGCGCTGATATAGTCTGGACTGCAGGTGGTTGCTTAGCCACAGCCACTGTACTTCTTGTGTGAGAATGCCGATTGCAAAACGGCAGGCGTAACAGGATTGCTCTGCAATGGGGGACTAATATGCCCGTCCATGTCGCGCTCTGTTATCTACGACAGAGCGTATGTTTACCTTGGAGTCTGGCTAAAAAAATCAAAAATATTTCTGAGCTAACCAGTCAATTCATGCTGCGCAGTGGTGTCGTTGGTGATCACTATTTTGAGAAATACCGCTTTGAGTCTGACCCGCTTATCTTGTCTGAGTTGGCTCAGGATCTGGAATCGAGCTTGATGCTTGATAGAATTACTTTGAGCCAAGGTCATAGCGATAAGTTGTGCTATCTTGATTGAACTGGTGGGGTACAAGCCCCACTTTATTCAACACATGTGATGACGCTAGATTGTCTTTGGCAACGCCCGCGAACAACTGCTGCCATGGTGTATTTTGCTTTGCCATGGCAATAAAACCCTGTAACAGTTCGCTAGCGAGACCTTGCCCCCAGTACGCTTGCGCCAGCAAGTATCCAATATGAGCATTACTGCCATCGGGGCTAGCGATAAGCATCAAACCCAGCAATGACTGCTGCTGTTGCAACAGCAACACATGTCCTTCGTTCAGGCTGCGCTGCAGCCAATGCTCAGCCTTTTCTGGACTATCAATACCATGAAAATAGTCTGGTAAGTGTTCAACCACGGCAGCGGATAACAAGGTGGGCAATGCAGGCAGCAGCCTTTGACGATCACTATCGGTCAAAGGCTGACGAATTTCTTTGGCAGTGATTCGCTGAGTGCAAAATCCGAGCGGGTAACGGGAGCTCATAATCAGTACTAATGGCAACCTTGATAGTTAGAATACTAGGGCCGGTTGCAATGGACAGATCTCTTGATTGACCAGTGTCAGGTTGGTGTTGCAATCCCACTCCACATAAGTACCACCGCTAGAAAACTGTGGCGTCATGCGCAGTACTGTTGGTTCACCATGATCATCAGTAGCTTCCACTGTGATTACACCATCAACGACTTTTACCCGATTGTACTTTTTGTGTTGCAGGTAGTCTGGCGTGTCTAACCCCATGGTGGCCATGTTTGCAGGGAACTCACCAAAGCGTCGGGCGTGCTCGTCTGTTTTTAGCTTAATGGGCATCACTGCCTGAAAAATGGCCGAAAATTGTGCGCTACGCTGATAATCTGGTTGGCTGTCCAGTAATGCTTGCTCAGTCGATTCGTTTTGCGGTGGTGTGATCTCTGTATCTGAACTCTGTTGGCAGTCCCAGCCCCAGGCTTGTTGTTTCTGCATAAATTGCTCAGCTTTTTTTTCACAAAAGCCGACGGATTTACTGGCTTGCCACAGTGTTTGTTGTTGGCCGTCTTTTTGGTAGCGCACTTCACACGGAACCGCGGCGCCCTCGGTTAAATACACCACGCTGATCTGTCTTTGCTGATCTTTGTGGGTACAAATATAGTTACTCGCCATGGCTGTGTGGCTGGCCATCAGTGGTAACAGCGCCCATAACATAGTTTTAGCGGAATTCATGTGAAGGCTTCCCTGTAATTGAAGGGCTGCGTGCAGTGGCGCAACCGAATGTGTCTGAATTGGTCTTAGGGGCGTATCCTATGTCCATCGCTGCACGCTTTCCAGCGCTGATGTGTCGCTATCGCCTGACTGTGAACATGGTCTGCTTGAATATGAGGACTGGATCTCACCAGATGGCCATTTAACAGAATTGATATCAGGCATTTGGCTTACTTTGCACTGCTGAGTGGTGTTGCTGTTGGTCCTGAGAGTGTCGTTGCTGGTGGCTAAGATAAGGTCAGTTGAATCTATTTTGTTGGGAAAACAGGCAATGAAAAGCATGGCGAGCGCAGTCAGATTAATATTGTTTATATCAATATCGCTTCCGGTACGAGCAAATCCATCGTTAGATTGGTCAACGTCTCGCAGTGATTATGGCTTGCAGCAAAGTGCACAATTTGATCGATACATATTGGCGCGCTCTGATGACGATTTTTCAAACAGCCAAGTTTATCAATCATTGCTTGAAGCCGATGGCAGCTTTTCAAAGCCTTCGATAGTGGATTTAGGACCTGCAGAATACCGCTATTCTGACCCTATGATCAGCGCAGATGGTCAGACATTATTATATATTTCTGACCGCCCTCTGAGCGTTGATGATGATCGCTCTGATTATAATATTTGGCAGGCTAACTGGCAGCAAGGTCGCTGGCAGACCCAAGGACCGTTGCCGTTAACAATTAATTCGGAACATGACGAGCTGGGACCAGAAATTCATGGTCAGACGTTGTTTTTTAGCTCAGATCGGAATGGACGGTTACAGCTGTATCAGGCTGATTTATCCACTTCGCCTGTTTCCGTCAGCTTGTTTGAGCCGCTAAAACATATGGCCGGGCAAGTGAGTGATTTAACTTTTTCACCCGATGGACAACTGGCGGTGTTTTGGCAGTTACCGCCGAATACAAAGCATACTGAACTGATGGCTATGCGCTGGGCTGATGGACAGTGGCAATCACCGCAGTCATTGAAGCCATTTGTTCCAGCTTCTGGGCATATATTTACCCCCCAATTTTCGGCCGACGCTCGTTGGTTATATTATGCCGCATCCGGCGATGAGCAATCAGACCTGGACATATATCGTATCGCCACGGACAAAGCCTTTCCTCAGTCTTGGTATACTGCACATCTCGCTGCCAAAGTTTTGCCACTACTAGCACCACCAGAGTTTTTTGCTGGGTTGATGGGGTTTTCGTTTGACCTATTCATTGACCAGCCAAACCAAGCGGTTACTCGCAATCATACTTCAATGCTGTTTTCACCCTTCTCTATTTGTCAGCTCAGTGGTGATTTGCAGCGCTGGAGTGATGGCCTCACGGGATTTAAGCGTTACGGCGGGCAACCAGTAGAGACCATGTCGAAGGAAGAAGTCGATCAGTTGATGTCAGCAACGGAAGTTAATTTTGTTTATCTGCTAAAACAAAGACAGCCACGTTGGCGTGAAGTGTATGCTAGCGAAGCTGAGCAAGGCCGATTATTTAGACTGCAATTAAATACTGCATCGCCCTACAGTGTATTATTGGATAACAGTCTGCAAAAAATCGAGCAGCTGCGTTATGACGATGGTGTTATTGGTGTTGAGTCAGAGTATCAGCGCGTAGATCAGCTATGGTGGCCAATGCGGTTTCGTTTATTAAAGGACGATACCTCATTGGCCAGCGGACGCTTTGAGCAGGTGGCTCTTCAATCTTCTAATGCCTGCCAAGGGCTGTGGGATGAATTGGCCAATACACCTTAGCAGGACTCACGTAATAAGCGCTGCGCAGCAGTCTGATGACGGTGCATCAGCTTAGTCAGGTCACCGCCTAACCAGGTGCCGTCGAGTACTCGCCATTGGCCATGCACCATAACAGCATCGGCACGGTGGGCGCCGCTTAATACTAACGCTGCCAGTGGATCATGGCTGCCACTAAAACGTGGCTCATCGAGTTTAAACAGCGCTAAATCAGCCTTTTTGCCAACTGCTAATTGACCGATATCGGAGCGATTCAACAGTTGTGCCGACCCTCGAGTGGCTAGTGTGAGCGCCTCTATGTGACCGAAGCTATCGGCGGGGTAGCGCAGCCTTTGAATCAGTAGTGCCTGGCGGACTTCCTGCATCAGATTGCTGTGATCGTTAGAGGCGCTGCCATCGACCCCCAGCCCCACTGGACAGCCTGCCTGGAGTAGTTCATTGACAGGGCAAATGCCAGAAGCCAATAACATATTGGAAGAGGGGCAGTGGCAGATGCCGGTGTGCGTTTGGCCTAAACGGCGGATTTCTTCGCCAGTGAAATGAATGCCGTGGGCCAGCCAAGTGCGCGGTTGCAGCCAACCCACGGAATCGAGGTAATCGAGCGGGCGCAAACCAAAGCGTTGCAGGCAAAACGCGTTTTCATCTTCGGTTTCAGCTAGATGTGTATGCAGACCGACGTCGTAGTGTTGGGCCAGTTTGGCCGTGGCCGACATCAGCTCTGTAGTCACTGAAAAGGGTGAGCAGGGGGCAAGGGCAATCTCCACTAACTGCTGGCTGTCTTGTTGGTGCCAGCGTTGAATCAAACGCTCGCTGTCTTGCAGAATATGCTGCTCTGTTTGCACGACTTGCTTGGGCGGTAAACCACCCTCGTCTTCGCTAAGGGACATAGAGCCTCGAGTCAAGGTCGCGCGGATGCCCAGCTGCTTTGCAATCTGAGCTTGTTGATCAATGGCATCGTTTAGATGGTCGGGAAAAAAATAATGATGGTCAGCGGCGGTGGTACAGCCAGATAGTAGTAGTTCGACCAGTGCCAGTTCGGTTGCCAATGCGTGCCACTCTGAGGTTAGGCCAGCCCAGATGGGATATAGGCTTTTGAGCCAGGGGAAGAGTTTTTTATTAAGGGCGGCAGGGCAGGCACGGGTCAGGGTTTGATAAAAATGGTGATGACTGTTGATCAACCCTGGTAGCAGTACGTGTTCACTCGCATCCCACTGTGTATCCACATTGATGCTGGGCTGTTTACCAGCGGCTACCAGTTCGACAATGTGCCCATCGGCAATGACCACGCCATTGTCGGCATTTTCATCGTTGGCAGTGAAACAGGCGTTAGGGTGTTTGATCCAGATAGAGGTCACAGGCGTTTCCGTTTGATACGGTGCGACGCCACGCGCCGCACTCTGTTTAGAAAGGCACTTGGGGTGCCGTAAACAGCAGTGACTTGCGTGTTAATCTGCTGGTGGCAGTCTAACAAAGGCACAAATGAATGTCAGTGCTGCAATATCAAGGTTGCTTTGGCAGATAAGGCGCGAATAGCGTGCTGACAGCCTTGCTGGGCACTGCTAGGCTAAAAGCATGATCGTTATCACGATCAGAAGTCTGCGGGAGCTGTTCAATGTCCAAACCTGGGGTATTAGGCCGCAAGTTATTGCTGGCTATTCTGCTTTGCAGCTCCCTAGTGACCTTGTTGATGACGGGGTTTATCCTGTGGCGAGATTACCAGCGTGAAGTGTCTTTTTCTCGCCAAGCCGTCGAGCATATTCGCTTAACCTACCTTGAATCCGTTGCCATCAGTTTATGGAATATGGATGAAACCCAGCTGGCGGCCCAGGTCGATGGTATGGTGAACTTGCCTTATGTGGTGCAAGCGCAGGTGATTGATGACTTTGGTGCCGTTGTCAGTGCGGGCCAGCGACGTGCCAGTCAAAGCCTCGATAGTTATGAATTTGAGCTCATATTTGAAGATAAGCGCGGCCCCAGGCGACTTGGTGTGCTGGAGCTGAAGATTGATCGCGACCAAATACTGGCCGAGGTATATAACAAAGCAGTGACGATTTTAGTGTCACAAATGATTCGCACTTTATTAATCTCCACCATGATTCTGCTGTTGGTGAACCACATGGTGACCCGCCACCTCAACCGTTTGGCCGCCTGGGCGGATAACGATGATTTAAACAAAAAACCGACTTTAGAGCGCAAACATGGCAGTGAAGATGAGCTGACTCGGTTAGTACGGGCCATAGACCGACAACGCAAACGGGTGTTGAAAAGCCTAACTCAACGTGATGCTGCCAATCGTAAGCTGCAGGATCTAAACGAGACATTAGAGCAAAAGGTTGCTGAGCGCACTGAGCGGCTAACCCATGCTTTTGAGCAACTGCAGCAATCATTGGAGGATTTGCGTGATACGCAACAGCAGTTGGTGACATCGGAAAAAATGGCACAGCTGGGCAGCTTGATTGCCGGTGTCGCCCATGAATTAAATACCCCCCTAGGAACAGCATTAACGGCCCATAGCTTTGTCAAAGAGCAACTACAGCAGGGCAGTAAAGCCGAAATGGAGGAGGGACTAGAGTTACTAGAGCAAAGCCTTCAGCGCGCCATCAATATCGTTAATACCTTCAAAAGTCTGGGCGTCCAGCAGAAACATGAAGCCCGGCGCCGCTTTAGTCTGACCGAATTAGAAGAGCTGCTAGAAGAATGGGTGGCCGAATACGGAGTTGCCGATCGTATTAGTTTGCACATTGAATTGGGCGATATTTGGCTCAATACCTATTACGCCAGTTTTGTTACTGTTATTCGTGCCTTATTAGCGAACAGCATTGAGCATGGTTATCCACAAGGTGGGCCTATTGTTATACGCTTGACGGCGGGCAGTCCACAAGATAATTGGTTGATGTTGGAATATTCTGATGATGGTATCGGTATGTCAGAAGAGATACGTCAGCACGCATTTGACCCGTTTTATACCACTCGGCGTTCTAAGGGCAGCACCGGCTTGGGTTTGCACCTGGTATTTAATCTAGTAAATCAAATTCTGGCGGGTGATATTCAAGCCACTGACAAACAGCCTGGCGCCCATTTTGTGCTGACTTTGCCGATGGATGTGACCGCCGAAGAGCAATGTCAGCCACAGTCTTCCAATCCCGGTTAAGCCTGCGTTGTTGGCCGCACAGTGAGCCCACAGCCGGTCAGTATCATATCCTGCAAAAAATGCGTGATGCGCTCAACGTCCTCCAGTTCATATTGGCGTTTGTTGGAAACTTCCAGTACTTGGGTTTCAAAATCGGCGTAATGCTGTGTGGTCGACCATATCATGAAAATCAAATGCATCGGATCAACAGCGCGTAGCTTGCCCTGATCAATCCAGCTTTGAATGACAGCCGACTTTTCTTTGACCCAGTGGCGCATTTCCTGGCTTAAATGCTCTTTCAGGTGGGGAGCACCTTGAATGATTTCCATGGCGAAAATCTTAGAACCATTAGGGTTTAAATAAGACTGTTCAACTTTTACAGCAATAAACCGGCTTAACACATCGGCTGGATCGTCATCTGCAGTGATATCTTCCAGTACCGCATTCCAGCTTTGCATGATGTGATTCAACAGAGCACGGTATAAATTGGCCTTGCTCTTGAAATAATAGTGAACATTGGCTTTAGGTACTTCAGCGCGATCCGCAATGGCCTGCATGCTGGTGCCTTTAAATCCGTTACGTACGAATTCTCGCTCGGCAGCAGCTAGTATGTTTTCTTCATTGCGTTCGCGGATCTTGCCAGGTTTGTACTTTTGTGTGCTCATGATTCACTTCCTGCAACCAGTGCTGAGAATATCACATTCAAATAGTAACGGCGCCATCACCACATCGGATGGAGACCAAGGAGCAGCGAGCTGCTCCTTGGCGAACAGATTACAGGTGGGCCTTGATTATAAAGCTCACTGCATTCTGATCCTTGTCGTCATCTTCTAAGAAGTTCAGACCAAACTTGTTGTTCCAGTAGCTGTATTCCACACCCACTTTGATTTTGTTGCTGATTCCCAGAGCCGGGCCAACGTTGTAGGTAATTTGAGGGTTAAAGTGGAATTGAGCGTTCAGGTCTTCGGTTGCCGTCGAATAGTCAATGTAACCATCGATGTTGAAATTGCCCTTGTTCCAACCGTAGGTCAGTGTCAACTGATGATCATCTTCAACATTTTCGTTGTTGGCATAGAAGTAGGTCGCACTGGCGTAATTCATGCCAGGAACATTGAAGTCGGCGCCAACACCATACAGGTAGTTGTCCTGCTGGCCTGAGTTGTTGCTGGTAGAGCCAAATTCATAAGTGAAGGCGGCGTTAATGGCGCTAACAAATCCGTCCATTTTTACCACAGTAAACTTTGGTGAAAACTCACCATAAGTTTCTTTAAACTGCACACCGTCTTCTCCGGTTTCACCGACATGGCGATCTACGAAGAAGAACAAACCACCCCAGCTGTGACCTGAGGCATGCTCCAATGTCATGGTGGTGAGTTTCTCTTCTGGCACCAGCTTGTAATCTTCACCATATAAAACAGAGACACTGTTATCGGCCCAATATTGCTCGGCCTGAACCGGTGCCACCAGAGCAGCGGTTAGAACAGTACCAATGACTACTTTATTCATTACTTCTCTCTCTTACTTCAAGCTTCGGGTAGTTTGCTTTCGACACCTTCAACGTGCCAGTTCATGCCTTTCAGATCTTCATCGGATAGGTTTTGCTCTGCATTTACGCGAACGGTGCCTTGCTGATCTTTAATAGGGCCGGTAAATACCTGGATCTCACCGGCTTTTAACTGAGCTTTTTTATTCTTTACCAGATCCTGTACATCGGCAGGAATGGCAGGGTTGAAGGGGGCAATATCAGTGACACCCTCTTTTATGCCATACCACAGGCTTTGTGATTCCCAGTTGCCTTGCATAACGGCTTCGGCCTTCGCTATGTATAGCGGTGCCCAGTTGTGTACCGTAGAAGTCAGGTGTGCTTTTTTGCCATAGGCTGACATATCGGTGTGATAGCCAATGGCATATTTGCCGTTCGCTTCTGCGGCCTGAATGACGGCGGCGGAATCTGTGTGCTGGGTTAATACGTCGGCGCCTTGCAGCATCAGGGTTTCTGCGGCTTCACGCTCTTTAGCTGGGTCATACCAGCTGCTGATCCAGATGACTTTTACTTTCACATCTGGATTCACTTCACGTGCACCTTTGGTAAAGGCATTAATACCACGGACTACTTCTGGGATTGGGAAAGAGGCGACATAACCAAGAGTGTTGCTTTTGGTCATGCTGCCAGCCACCAGGCCAGTCAGATAACGGCCCTGATAGGCTCTAGCCATATAGTTGCCGACGTTTTTACCTTGCTTATAGCCGGTAGCGTGCTCAAATTTTACCTTGGGAAATTTGCGCGCCACTTTCAAGGTCGGGTTCATATAGCCAAATGAGGTGGTGAAAATCAGCTCATTGCCTTTTTGCGCTAGGTTGCGAATGACTCGTGCAGAGTCAGCACCTTCCGCGACACTTTCAACATAAGTTGTTTTAACTTTATCGCCAAACTTCTCTTCAACTGCTTTACGTGCTGCATCGTGGCCATAGCTCCAGCCGGCATCACCCACAGGGCCAACATAAACAAAGCCAATGTTCAGTGGTTCGGCTTGTGCCACGCTGGCGGCAACCGCCAGGCTTGCAGCCGCCATCAATTTCTTGATCGTCATGTGCTTCTCCTTCCTCATTAACTCATTGGCCGATAGGGGCGACCGATGGATTTTGGTGCGCTCAAGCGGGTTTTAATGGCATCGCTAGATAGCCATACCAACACCACTATGGTCGCAACATACGGCAACATCGCCATAATATTGGGCGGTACTTCAAAGCGTGTGCCTTGCAGTACCAGGTGTAAAATACTGGCAAAACCAAACAAATACGCGCCGAGCAAAATACGCTCGGCCTTCCAGCTGGCAAAGACCACCAGTGCTAACGCAATCCATCCGCGACCTGCTGACATACCTTCAGACCACATGGGGGTATACACCAGAGATAAATACGCGCCGGCTAATCCGGTCATGGCACCACCAAACAGTACTGCCATATAGCGAATGGCCTGCACATTGATACCAATGGCATTGGCGGCTTCGGGATTTTCGCCGACAGCGCGGATTTGCAAGCCTAGGCGGCTAGAGTGAAATAGCCAGAACACTACAGCAAACAGTATTAACGCGACGTATACCAATGGGTCGTGCTGGAACAGCACCTTGCCAATAACCGGGATGTCGCTTAATAGAGGTATCGCCAATGGCTGCATGCCTTCAAGGCCAATACCGACATAACTAGTGCCCAAAAAGGCGCTTAAACCGGTGCCAAAAATTGTCAGGGCAAGGCCGGTAGCCACCTGGTTTGAGGCTAGGCTGATGGCCAAAAAACCAAACAGCAAAGCCATTAACATGCCAGCGGCAATGGCAAACCAAACGGCGATAAACAAGCTGCCGGTGAGGCTGGCAGCGATAAAACCAATCACGGCACCCATCAATAACATGCCTTCTTGGCCTAGGTTTAACACGCCGGATTTTTCACACACCATTTCGCCCAGAGCAATCAATATTAGCGGTGTTCCGGTGCGAATGGTGGCAAATAGAATATTGGTAATCAGATCGATATCCATAGAATCAGGCCTGGCTCACTGAAGTCGAGGGAAGTTTGCTGGGAACAATGCGATAAGCAATTAACAGGTCTGTTGCCAGTAGGAAAAACAGCAACATACCTTGGAAAAGACCGGTTAAAGATTTAGGCAAGGCCATTTCAATTTGCACCATCTCCCCCCCCATAAAGGTGAGTGCCAGCAGCATGGAGGCCAATAAAATTCCTAGCGGCTGCATACGTCCAAGAAACACCACAATAATGGCGGCGTAGCCGTACCCCGGGGAGACTTGCGGCACCAGCTGGCCTAGTGGCCCGGTGACTTCAGCGACGCCAGCCAGTCCTGCCAGGGCGCCACACAACAATAATGCAAACCAAGTTAGACGCTGATCTTTAAAGCCAGCATAACGGGCAGCTTTTGCATCTTCACCCAGAACGCGGATTTGATAACCAATCCAACTACGTGACATCAATGTCCAAATCGCAACCATGGCCAGCAGGGCAAACAAAATCGAAATGTTTAAACGATAATCGTCGCTGAACACAGGTAATAAGGTGGCGTCGGCAAACAGAGCCGATTCTGGAAAATTAAAACCGTCGGGATCTTTTAACGGCCCGTGCACGCCATACAGCAAGGCGTTTAAAGCGATGTAGTTAAGCATAATGGTGGTCAGAATTTCATTGGCGTTAAAGCGGGTTTTCAGCCAGGCTGCTAGGCCTGCCCAGGCCAAACCACTCAGCGTGCCAGCCAATAAAATCGGTACCAGAGCCCAGCGGCTGTCGCTATCAAGGAACTGCAGCGCTGCCATGCTGCCGCCCAAAGCACCCATGATGAATTGGCCTTCAGCGCCAATATTCCAGATTTTTGCACGGAAGCAGACGGTCAAACCCATGGCGCACAGCAGCAGAGGCGCCACTTTTATGCCCAGCTCGGTCCAGCCATAGACGCTGGTTAGAGGGGCAATAAAAAAGGTATGCAGGGCTCCCAAAGGATCGTGGCCGAGAAAAACAAATAAGATGGCGCCGCACGATAAAGTTAACGCGATGGCAATCAAAGGCGATAAATAGGCCATTAAGCGCGAATCGGAAGGGCGCTTTTCCAGTTTAAGCATGGCTTAACTCCTGTGGCTGATCACTGCTTCCGTTATCAAATTGACCTGCCATCCATTGGCCGAGTTGTTCAATGGATACATCCTGGGTGGCTGCGAGTGGCGATAACTGGCCATCGCAGATAGCACCGATGCGGTCGCTGATTTGATACAGCTCATCAATATCTTCAGAAATCACCAAAATGGCTGCACCTTGATCGCGCAGTTGAATAAGCGCGTGGCGAATTAAGATAGCTGCGCCAATATCAACACCCCAGGTCGGGTGAGAGCAGACTAAAAATTTAGGCTGTTGCTCGATTTCTCGGCCAATAATAAATTTTTGCAAATTTCCGCCCGACAGGCTTTTGGCCTGGGCATCTTCATTGGCACATTTAACGTTGTAGCGATCGATAATGTCGCGCGCAAAGGTGCGCACGGCATCATATTGAATCCATCCCTTGCGCTTAAGCTGGCGGTGACTGGCACTGAGTAATGCATTATCAACCAACGACATATCGGGCACAGCACCGCGTCCCAGGCGTTCTTCTGGCACAAAGGCAAAACCCAGTTGACGGCGCTGATCCGGGCTGAGCTTTTCTATCGCTTGGCCGTGTAAATGAATAGAGCCGCTGTCTTGCTGTTCTTCACCTGACAGCAGTCCCATCAGTTCATCCTGGCCATTGCCAGCGACCCCGGCGATGCCAAGGATTTCACCAGCTTTGACCTGTAACGACAAATTCTGCAGCGTTACACCAAAAGGATCGTGTGGGCGATAACAGAGATTATCTGCATGCAGCGCTAGTTCGCCGCCTTGGGCTTTGGCGTAGTTCTCGCTCAGGGGCGTATCGTTGCCAACCATCATGCGCGCCAGCTCAGTGCTGGTGGTGTGCTGAGGGTTGCAGTGGCCGGTGACTTTACCGTGGCGTAACACGGTAGCAGCGGTGCACAGTTCCACCACTTCATCCAGTTTGTGGGATATAAATAAGATCGAGCAGCCTTCGTCGGCTAGGGTTTTTAGCGTTTTAAACAGTTGCTGGACTTCTTGCGGCGTCAGCACTGAAGTGGGCTCATCGAGAATCAGCAGCTCAATGTCCTGTAACAGACAGCGCACAATTTCTACTCGCTGCTGCTCCCCCACAGATAAGGTATGTACCAACCGCTGAGGGTCGAGGGCCATGCCATAATGCTCGGACACTTCGCTAATGCGTTGCTGCAGTGCCGGCATATCTTTGGCCTGCTCAGGCGGCAGGCCGAGAGCGATGTTCTCGGCAACGGTCAGGGTTTCAAACAAGGAAAAGTGTTGAAACACCATGCCTATGCCCAGCTGGCGAGCGTGGGCGGGCCCCCGGATCGTTTGTGCCTGTCCATGCCACAGTAACTGACCGGCATCCGGTGCGATCACCCCATAAATAATTTTCATTAGGGTGCTTTTGCCGGCGCCATTTTCCCCGAGCAGGGCATGAATCTCGCCTTGTTGAACCTTTAATTCAACGGCGTCATTGGCGATACATCCTGGGTAGGCCTTGGTGATGCCTGTCAGGTGTAAACGATCGCTGGAACTCACAGTGAAACCTCGGTTGATAAAGCTGACCAGTTGGCCAGTCTTAGCAATTAGTTTGCCACTGCGAAAAATCCACCATTTGGGATATGATAAAACACACCTGACTAAATGGTCAGATTTTTGCAGGGTCTTGTTTACAAGACCGCTGCAAACCGGAAGATTGCGGGCTGCGAGCGGGCCCGAAAAACGGCCGCCATGATACGCTATTTCAAAGGCGAAGCGGCAAAAAAAGGTGAACGCGTGATTCGATTTAATCTCAACGGTCAGTGGGTAGAAGATGCTCATGCTGATCCGCAATGGACCATCCTGCGTTACCTGCGCACCCAAATGGCGCAGGTGGATGTGAAGGAAGGCTGTGCCGGAGGTGACTGTGGCGCCTGCACTGTGATGGTGATCAAGGCATCGCCAGACGGGCCTGTCTATCTGACCATCAATAGTTGCATTGCCTTGCTCGCCAGTGTGCAAGATGCCTATGTGATCACGCCCCAGGGGCTGTCGCAAAACGGCAGTTTGCACCCAGCGCAACAAGCCTTGATTGATCACCATGGTTCCCAATGTGGCTTTTGCACGCCAGGCTTTGTGATGTCGATGGCGGCGCTGTATCAGCAGCAATGGCAAGGGCAAGAATCTAGTGCGCTTGTCCAGCCAGTCAGTAATGAAGCTAAGGCTCCTTGGCCTGTGCCGAACGATGAAGTCATTCATGCCGCTATTTCTGGCAACTTATGCCGCTGTACTGGCTATCGCCCTATTGTCGATGCCGCCCGAGCAATGGCTGACTATCCGCCGCCAAATACTGACGTTGTTGTCAGCTTTGACCCGAAAGAGATGAAAGTCGACGACAGTTGCGAATTATCAGCCTTAATGCAGCAAGGCCAGCGTCGGTTATTTTTACCGACGACAGAAAGTCAGCTGATTAAATTATTGCAGCAATACCCTCAGGCGCTGTTGTGGGCCGGTGGAACGGATTTAGGATTGGAAATTTCGCAGCGATTTCGTCAGTTCGACACCATCATTGCTTTGCAGCACATAGCCAGTCTTAATCAGGCGGAAGAGCTCGAGCAGCAGTGGGTGTTGGGAGCTGGCGTAACTTATAGCCAAGCAGAGTTATTATTGGCTAACGACTTTCCCGCCTTTACTCAATTACTGCATCGCATTGGCTCTCGCCAGATTCGAAATATGGGCACGTTAGGCGGCAACATCGTGAATGCCTCTCCTATCGGTGACACTCCACCTGTGCTGTTGGCATTGGAAGCCGAGTTGGAAATTGATGGCATCTATGGCCGCCATCGCATGGCTGCCAACGACTTCTTTACCGGTTACAAGCAAACCCGTCTGCGCCAGGGAGAATACCTGCGCGCGATCTACCTGCCGAAACTGACGGCTGGGCAAACATTAAACTGTTTCAAAGTGTCCAAACGCTACGATGATGATATCTCTGCAGTGATGCTAGCGGCCTGGGTTGAGCGCAACGACGATCAGATTGTTGATGTGCGCATTGCTTGTGGTGGTATGGCGGCAACGCCTAAGCGTGCTTATCAGGTTGAGCAGGGGTTGCGCCAGCAGCCTTGGAGTGAAGCGACCATGAGGCAGGCCGCGGCAGACGTTAGCCTGGATTATCAGCCCATCGATGATGTTCGCGCCAGCAGCCAGTATCGCATTCAGTTGGTGCAAAACTTGTTGGTTAAAATTTGGGCCGAGCAGGAGGGGGTGGCATGAATTATCAGTCATCGCGGTTGGCAACGGCCAGTGAGCGTCGTCAACGTCCGGCCAAAGGCGGTCGTGGTCATTCTCAGGCCCACGACAGCGCCCACAAGCACGTTACGGGCGAGGCTCAGTATATCGACGATATGCCCGAGTTGGCGCGTACCTTACATGTGGCGGTGGGCAAAAGTCAGATCAGTTGCGGAGTGATCCGTGACATTGATTTAACGGCTGTGCGGGCTGCAGAGGGAGTCGTCGACGTCATAACCCTTAACGACGTACCGGGTGAAAAAGACATTGGCCCAGTGTTTAAAGGCGATCCATTGCTGGCCGATGGGCGGGTTGAATTTCATGGCCAGCCAATTTTTGCCGTTGCTGCCCACAGCTTTGAGCAAGCCAAGCGCGCTGTGCAACTGGCACAGATAGACTACCAGGAAGAAATTCCCATTTTAACCATCGCCGATGCACTGCGGCAAAACGCCTTTGTTCGTCCTGCCCATACCATGCAAAAAGGAAACGTGACAGAGGCGCTAAGCCAGGCACCTAAGGTGTTGCATGGCAGCTTGTACAATAAAGGGCAAGAGCACTTTTACCTCGAAGGGCAAGTGAGTTACGTGGTGCCGGTGGAAGACGGTGGTATGAAGGTTTACACCTCTAGCCAGCACCCCAGTGAAGTGCAAAAACTGGTGGCAGAAGTATTAGATTTACCGATTAATTTGGTGCAAACCGAAGTACGCCGTATGGGCGGAGGCTTTGGTGGCAAAGAAACCCAGGCCGCACCTTGGGCGTGTCTGGCAGCCGTTTTTGCAAATCGAGTAAAGCGCCCCATCAAAATTCGTCTGGATCGCCAAGACGATATGGTGATGACAGGTAAGCGCCATGATTTTTCTGGCCGTTACCAAGTGGGCTTTGATGAACAAGGAAAATTATTGGCAGCAGATATAGAGCTGGCTGGTAAATGTGGTTTTTCTCCTGATTTATCCGATGCTATCGTCGATCGCGCCATGTTTCATATCGACAATGCCTACCATTATCCGGCCATGCGAGTGATTGGCCATCGTTGTAAAACCAATACAGTATCGAATACTGCGTTTCGTGGCTTTGGTGGCCCACAGGGCATGTTGATAGGTGAAGGCATATTGGATGACGTGGCCAGGGCCGTTGGCCGTGATCCTTTGCAGGTGCGACTAGAAAATATCTATCAAACTGGTCAATACACTCACTATGGGCAATGTATCGAGCATTTCCCTATGGCTGAGTTGATGACTGAACTGGCACAGCAAAGTCGATACGAGCAGCGCCGTGAAGAGATTACGGACTTTAATAATAAACACCGTTTTAAAAAGCGCGGTCTGGCATTAACGCCGGTTAAGTTTGGTATTTCGTTTACTGTGCAGTTTTTAAATCAGGCCGGTGCCTTGGTACATATTTACACCGATGGCTCAATCCATGTTAATCATGGTGGTACCGAAATGGGCCAAGGGCTGTTTGTTAAAGTGGCACAAATTGTTGCCAGCGAGTTTGATGTGGATATCGATACGGTTCAGGTATCGGCCACGGCCACCGATAAGGTACCGAATACCTCACCCACTGCGGCGTCGTCAGGTACAGACTTAAACGGTAAAGCTGCACAAAATGCCTGCTTAACTATTAAATCGCGATTGTTGGATTTTGCTGAACAGCACTATGGTGTGGGCCGGGATGCGCTGCGTTTTGAGCAGAATCATTTAGTAGTGCAAGGTGATAGCGAGCAATGGGTGGCCTTTAGCGACTTTATTATGCTGGCGTACCAGGCTCGCGTTTCGCTATCATCGACGGGTTTTTACAGTACCCCTAAAATTCATTATGACCGTGATTCAGCAACAGGGCGGCCGTTTTTCTACTACGCTCTGGGGGCTTCGTGCAGTGAAGTCGAAGTCGATACCTTAACCGGTGAGTATCGAATCATCCGCACCGATATTTTGCACGATGCCGGCCGTTCGTTGAATCCTGCCATTGATATCGGTCAGATTGAAGGCGGATTTGTACAGGGCATGGGCTGGTTAACGACGGAAGAACTGAGCTGGGATGACGAAGGTCGGTTAACGTCCAATGCCGCTGCCAATTATAAAATCCCCACCTCAATAGACGTACCTGAACTGCAGGTAACCTTGTGGCAACGCGACAATGAAGAAGACACTATTTATCGCTCAAAAGCTGTGGGTGAGCCGCCACTGATGCACGGTATTTCGGTTTGGTGTGCCTTGCGCGATGCAGCCGCCAGTGTGGCCAATTATCAAATAAATCCGCCACTGGATACGCCAGCGACACCAGAGCGAGTGTTGGCAGCCATACGTTACTGTCAGGAGCATAGCGATGAGCATGGCTGCTGAGTCTTGGCATGAAGCTCTGCACCGTTGTGAGCGTCAGGGCCACAGCTATGTGTTGATGACGGTGCTGGGCACGGCGGGATCTATTCCACGAGATGTGGGCAGCAAGATGCTGGTCACGGCCGAGCATCAATACGACACCATTGGCGGCGGCGAGTTGGAATTTCAATTAATTCAACGAGCACGACAGCTGCTCTTGGGCCATGAAAGCAGCCAACAATTGCTGAACATGCCGTTGGCCGCAAAAGCCGGGCAATGCTGTGGTGGCAGCGTCAGTGTTTTATTGGAATGTCGAATATCGGCCTATGCACCCGTTGCAATTTTCGGTGCCGGACACGTAGCCCAGGCATTGGTGACGGTATTAACACAATTACCTGGCCCGCTACGCTGGATCGATAATCGCGCTGATATGGTGGATCAAGCCAATGGGATGGTGGGTCAGAAAATATCCTGTGAATGGCACAGTGATCCTATCGCCCAAATGCGTTCCCTGCCCGCTGCTACTCGTGTGGTGATTGTTACTCACAACCACCAGCTCGATTACGATTTATTAAGTGCTGCTATAGAGCACGGCCAATTGGAATATATCGGCTGCATCGGTTCTGAGACCAAAGCCCAGCGTTTCGCTATGCGCCTGGCCTATGATGGTTTTTCTGATGAGGCCATTGACGCTATTCGTATGCCGATTGGCCACGCTGATATTCAGGGTAAATTGCCAATGGAAGTGGCGATATCCATCTGTGCCGAGCTAATGACGTTATCGACAAGCTCGAGCCCAACGCGCAGCTTACGTCAAGGCATTCACTGGAAGCAGCTCAAGGCTGCGTTAACACCGGCAACGGATAATAAACCTACCCAAGCACAACAACCCAATATCATCGCAGGAGAAGAATAACTATGGCACAGGCCGTTGCACAGCATCCGTATCAGCAATGGGTGGATCTAGCCTCCCGTCGCTTGGGTGGGCAAGTACTCGATTGTAGTGATGACTTTTTCGCGGAAATGGAAAACCTGATCAAAGCCAGTGAGCCTGTGTTTATTGCAGATAAATACACGGATCGTGGTAAATGGATGGATGGTTGGGAAAGTCGGCGTAAGCGTCTTAAAACCCTACCTTCCGGAGAGCTGGAGGATGGTTTTGACTGGGCTATTTTAAAACTAGGTGCCACTGGGGTTATTCGTGGTTTTAATGTGTGCACCCGATTTTTTGCTGGCAATGCACCGCAGCAAGTGAAAATCGAAGCGTGCCAAAGTCACACGAACCCAGACCAGGATACTCAGTGGACTGTTATCGTTGACCGTCAAGATGTGCAGCCTGATAGCGATAATTTTATTGATTGCAGCAGTGAACAGGGCTGGAGCCATTTGAGACTGACCATGTATCCCGACGGTGGCATCGCACGCTTACGAGTTTATGGGCAGGCACAGATGGATGATCACTGGCGTTTGCCGGGTGAGCCGATTGACTTGGCTTATGTCAAAAATGGTGCTCGCCCCTTGGCTTGCAGTGATATGTTCTTTAGTGACATGAACAATCTGATTATGCCAGATCGTGGTTTTAATATGGGGGATGGCTGGGAAACCAAGCGCCGTCGTGGAGGCCGGGAATACGACTGGGTTATTATAAAACTGGCAACACCAGGCAATATTGCGCGAGTGTTGGTTGATACGGCACATTTTAAAGGCAACTTCCCGGATGGTTTTGCCCTGCACGGTATTTATTCGTCGACCGATCCTGATGAAGGCGCTGATTGGCAAACCATTATTGAACGCCAAGGGTTAACGGCTGATGCCGAACATGGCTATCTCGATGAAATTCAAACTGCCCAGCAGTGCTTTACCCATGTGAAGTTGTTGATGTACCCCGACGGTGGCATCAGTCGTTTGCGTGTCTGGGGCTATCCAGAGCAGGAATTGTCATGATGACGTTGGATGAATTTAATCAACTCGGCAGTAGTGACGCGGGGGAGCAGCTGAGCCGTTGCTGCGCGGCTCAGCGTTGGGTTGACAAGATGTTAAGTCAGCGTCCTTTTGCCAGTGTTGAGGATATTTGCCAACAAGCTCAACAAATTTGGCAAACACTGGATGAAGCCGATTATTTACAGGCGTTTGCCGCGCATCCAAAGATTGGTGATGTTGACTCGCTGCGAGAAAAATATGCCAGTACTAAGGCGCTAGCGGCAGGCGAGCAAAGCGGCGCACAGTATGCCAGTGATGAAACGTTAGAGAGGCTGGCAGCTGGAAATCATGCCTATGAAGATAAGTTTGGTTTTATTTTTATAGTCTTCGCCACTGGTAAAAGTGCCGAGCAAATGTTAGCGCTGCTGGAGCAGCGATTGAACAATAGTCGCGCTGAAGAAATCGCCAATGCGGCCGCTAATCAACAGCAAATAACGGACTTGCGCCTGCGTAAGTTATTGGGGGAAAGCTGATATGAAAAGTGTGATAACCACTCACATTCTCGATACCCACCGAGGACGACCTGCCGCTGGTGTCGACGTAAGCCTGTACCAATGGCAGCAGCAAAGCTGGCAATTGATGGCGCAAGCACAAACCGATGACGATGGTCGTATTACTGACTGGTTAGGCGAGCGTCAGCGAGAGCAGGGCCTATATCGTCTGGTGTTTTCGACCCAGGACTATTTTTCGCGTTATGAACTCAGCAGCTTATATCCACAAGTGGAAATTCATTTCCAAATAGATGACGCCAGTGAGCACTACCATATTCCGTTATTATTGAGTGCTAATGGCTATTCCACTTATCGGGGGTCCTAGTGACGCATCTTGTTCTGACGCCGCAGCCGATTACGGCCCAGGCGTTTGCACCTTTTGGCGAGCTGATTCAGACGCAGGAAACCCCATTGCTGATCAACGAAGGCACGACGGAACGTCATCATGCCCTGTCTTCTGTTGAGGTCGGTGAGCAGGGCAATGCCATTATTAATATTTTCCGTGCACAGCCTCGAACCCTGCCTATGGCAATAACTATGATGGAACGCCATCCGCTTGGAAGTCAGGCATTTTTGCCGACGGATGATACGCCTTATTTGGTGCTGGTGTGCCTGGGAGAGCAGCAGCCTGAGCCTGATACTCTGATGTTATTTATGGCTCAGGGGGTGGGTATCAATTATCGGGCCGGATGCTGGCACCATCCTCTATTGGCACTGAACAAGGTTTGTGATTTTTGGGTGGTTGACCGACAGGGGCCAGGCAATAACCTGGAAGAAGCCTGGTTTGATACCGCCCTTAGTATTGAGTTATCAGATCCGCGCTTAATGGACGGGGCGGTGGCAGAGCACATGAGTAAAAGAGACGAGCTATGAATGTTAAGGCCCAGCGTGGCGCAGTATTGCACTGCTTGGATGAAAATACTCCACAATATTTTGCTGACGGTGCACTGGTCACTGACGCTGACAGCGGAACAATTTTGGCAGTGGGGGATGCAGCCGAGGTGCTGGCACAGTTTCCGCAAGCGGATGTAAGCAATCATGAGCAGGCGTTGATTTGCCCAGGTTTCATCGATACCCATATCCATTATCCACAAGTTGATGTGATTGCTTCATACGGTGAACAGCTGCTGGATTGGCTGAATAACTACACCTTTCCTAATGAAGGTAAGTTTGCTGATCGACAGCACGCAGAAGAAACCGCAGAGTTTTTCCTGCGCGAACTGCTTAAAAATGGCACAACCACTGGCTTGGTCTTTGGCACTGTACATCCTCAGTCAGTAGATGCATTTTTTAAAGCCAGTCATGCACTGAATACTCGCATGATTTGTGGCAAAGTCATGATGGATCGCAATGCACCTGATTTTTTATGTGATGATGCTGACAGCTCCAAAGCCGATAGCCAGGCGTTGATTGACCGCTGGCATGGTCAGGGGCGTCAGCTGTACGCCATAACGCCGCGCTTTGCTATTACCTCGACACCAGAGCAGCTGGCTGCAGCGGGCGAGCTGCTGGCGGCTAATCCTGGTGTCTATATGCAAACTCACTTGTCAGAAAATCTGGACGAAATTGCCTTTGTTAAAGAGCTGTTTCCAGAGCGTAAAAATTATTTGGATGTATACGATTATTATGGCTTGCTGGGGGAATACAGCACCTTTGCCCACGGTGTGCATCTAGAAGACAGCGAGTATCAGCGCTTAAGCGAAACAGGCAGTAAGATAGCTTTTTGCCCAACTTCGAACTTGTTTTTAGGTAGTGGTTTATTGCCACTGGATGATCAGCCGTTCCCCGTTGAAGTCAGCGTCGCCACCGATGTTGGTGGTGGAACCAGCTTCTCTATGTTGCAAACCATGAATGAAGCCTACAAAGTGTGCCAGTTACGTGGCAGTCGATTATCGCCGCTGCGGGCGTTTTATATGATGACCTTAGGCAATGCTCAATCACTGAAGCTGGATGACAAAATTGGTAATTTTGAAGTAGGAAAAGAAGCCGATTTTCTAGTTTTAGACTTGGCTTCAACTGAGTTGATGCGCCGGCGCCAGAGTGCGTGTTCAACGCTAGACGAGACCCTGTTCTGTCTGACCATGCTGGGCGATGATCGCAGTATTGCAGAAACCTGGGTGGCGGGGAAAAAAGCTTACAGTAAACACGAGGGCTGCTAATGGAAGCTTACTTGTTTGACTGGTTAAATCTCTTTTTTCGCTGGTTTCATGTCATTACCGGTATCGCTTGGATAGGGGCTTCTTTCTACTTTGTTTGGCTAGACTTAAGTCTGCGTGAACCACCAGAGTGGAAAAAACAGCAAGGCGTGAAAGGCGACTTGTGGGCCATCCACGGCGGCGGTTTTTATGAGGTGGCCAAATATCAGTTACAGCCGCCAGCAATGCCGACAAAACTGCACTGGTTTAAATGGGAAGCCTACACCACTTGGCTGACCGGATTCGCCTTAATGTCGGTGATGTACTACTGGGGTGCCGATCAGTACCTGATTGATCCACAAAAAATGGCGCTAAGCCAGTGGCAGGCTATTGGCATTAGCCTGGCATTTCTGATAGCGGGTTTTGTGCTCTACGAAGCCTTGATAAAAAGCCCATTACGTCAATTACCGATGGTTTTTGCCGCAGTGTTATATGCATTGCTGGTGTTGTCTGCTTGGGGGCTAGATCAGGTATTCAGCGATCGCGCTGCCTACTTGCATGTTGGCGCGTTAATTGGCTCCATTATGGCGGGCAATGTTTTGTTTGGCATTATGCCAGCTCAACGTGAGTTAGTGCGTGCAGTGCAGGCCGGAGAAACGCCGCAAGCGCATTTTGCGCTACTGGCTAAGCTGCGCTCAACACACAACAACTATCTAACACTACCGCTGATTTTTATCATGATCAGTAACCACTATCCTATGACCTATGGTCACGAGCACGGATGGTTGGTATTGGCCTTGATTGGCGCCATCGCAGCCTTTGCGCGCCACTACTTTAATCTCAAGCATCAAGACAATCATCAGCCTTGGATTTTGCTGGTAGCGGCTGTGGCACTGTTGTTGGTCATTGGCTGGATGCTGCCAAAGCCAGTTGAGCACATGAGTTCAGAGCAGCCCGTGATGAATGAGGGGCCGGCGATGGAGTTAGTGCAAGTACATTGTGGCGCCTGCCATGTGACTAAGCCCTCGCATCCTGCATTTAATGCAGCACCAGCTGGCATTATTCTGGAAAGCTGGTCTCAAGTGGAAGCGAATGCTGCTCGCATCGTTCCGGCTTTGCGTACCGGGTATATGCCGCTGGGCAATACCAGTGGTCTCACTGATGAGCAGCGCGCCCAGTTAATTGAAGCCTTGAACTAGCGCGCTATGGTTTAGGTGAAAGATCTTCGTCTTGCAGCAGCTGTTCTCGCTGTTGCAGGTACTCCTGTTCAGTCATCATGTAGCTACCCATGCACTCCTCGTACTGCTCAGGAGGAAATTCACGCATGCAGCGTGAACTTTGATTGTCCTGCATATGGCTGTAGCTACAGGCACAGCAAACAAAGGCTAGCGATAAAAGATACAGGTTATTCATGCTGCTCGTGTGACCATTACTGGCCTGGCGATAATATCACCAGGCACTGATTTCTGTTGTTTGCCTGGACGCTGTTTGCGATTGCGACGCATGGCCGCTCGATTCTGCTGTACTAAGTATTGCAACTGATCGATATAGGGCGATGTCATACAGGCTCCTTTCTGAGTATTAGCCAGATAGCACGGCAGTTTACGGCACCTGTCTGAACGCTAGCTGAACTGTCTGATTCAGTTTCGATTCATGCGCAAACTGGTATGCTGGCAGCAGTTATTTGTGGATCACCATTTTGCGAGCAATTGATCTTTATTGGCTATATGACATCTGTCACCGCTGTTCCTTGTTGCAAGGACGGTGTGCGCTGTTGTGTTTGCTGTGGTTAGGCATGTCTCCTCTAGCCTTTGCCGATAGAGAATCCGGCGATTGGGTCGAGGAGAATATTTCCCCATCGACAGAATGGGTGGAGCGGGCTTTTGTCCCCTTCACTCGTTGGATGGAAAAAGCCATTCAGGATCCTTCCCCTTCAAATCCACAAGGCGACTTTGTTAGCGAGGTTCCCGATCCTCTGCCTGTTGGTGTTATCGCCCCCAGCGAAGCAGCTCGACTGCTCACCCTGATTCAACGTGGCAAAGTACTCAGGGTGCAATGGCTGGCGTCGGAGCCGCCTGTGTATGTGCTGCGTTTATTGAGTCGTGCTGGTCGCATACAGTTGTATTACATGAACGCCAAAGATGGCACTTTGCTGGAACAGGCTCCAGCCACCCAACCATCCACGAGCCAAGGAGAAAACCATGAAGATCCTGATCGTTGAAGATGATCTCGCCTTAGGAGCGCAGCTACAACAGGGCTTAACGGGTAGCGGCGCTGACGTTACTTTAGCTAGGGATGGTCGTGATGGCTTGTTTCAGGCGTTAGAGCTGCCCTTTGATGTTGCTGTAGTCGACCTCGGGTTGCCTCAATTAGATGGTATTGAGCTGATCCGGCAATTACGAGCCAGTGGCTCTACCTTGCCGGTGCTGATTCTTACCGCTCGTGGAGGTTGGAAGTCTAAAGTTGACGGCTTAGAAGCGGGTGGTGATGACTATATGGAAAAGCCGTTTCATATCGAGGAGCTACAGGCGCGTTTGCGAGCCTTGTTACGCCGGGTGAGCGGGTATAGCAGTGAGCTGGTCTCTGGGCCTTTATGTCTGAACCTGACGACACAACAGTTTTTACTTCAGGAGCAGCCGTTGGAGTTGACGGCATTTGAACACCGAATACTGGAGTATTTACTGCGCCATAAAAATGAAGTGGTATCAAAAAGCGTGTTAACCGATTACCTGTATGAGCAGGACTTTGATCGTGACAGCAACGTTATTGAAGTATTAGTCGGGCGTTTACGGCGTAAACTTGCTAAAGCTGAAGGTTTTGCTCCCATTGCCACCTTACGTGGTCGCGGATACCGTTTTAGCGATTAATGCGACAGTCGCTGCTTGCTCGTTTATTGCTGTTTACTTTGTTGTTTTTACTGTTGCTGATGGCTGCGGTGGGCTATGTGCTGGATACGGTCTATCGGCAGGGGCAGGTGCAAGAATGGCAGCAACAGATGAAAATTCATAGCTACAACCTGCTGGCCTTGTTAGATCAAAATAATGGACAACTTGTGCTGCCCAAGCAAATGCCGGATCAACGCTTTAACCAACAAGACTCCGGTTTGTACGCTGTGATAGAGCGCGACGATCAAACAGTGTGGCGCGCTCCATCAACCATTGGACTGGGGCGATTTAGCAGTGGCTGGAGTGCAGCTGGTGACTGGCAATTCAGTCGAGCCAGTAATGGCGAACAGGAGCTCTTAGTCGCACGATTCGGCTTTGATTGGATGTCTGCTAATACTGCAGCGGGAGTCGTGACCTACAATTTGGTGTTTGCAGAAAACAGTCATCGTTTGGATCAGCAAGCCTTCGCTTTTCGTCAACAGTTATGGTCGTTGTTAGCGGAAATTGTTGTTGCATTAATGATATTGCAAGTATTGATTCTAACTTTAGGCCTGCGTCCATTGCGACGAATGAGCGATGAGCTGACGAGATTAGAACGTGGTCAGCAAGCCGTACTGAGTGATGATTACCCGAGAGAACTCAGGCCATTGATTTCGAATTTTAATCGCGTGTTAAGCTCTGAGCAGGCCCAGCGTGAAAGATATCGAAATACAGTAGCAGACGTATCACACAGTTTAAAAACGCCTTTGTCGGTACTAGGGGGCATGCTGCCACAGTTGTCATTGCCAGAGCAGCAACAGCAGGAAGTGCAGCAGCAATTGCAACGTATGGCAGATACCGTCCAGTATCAATTGCAGCGGGCAACAACCGGCAGTCGTATCAGTGCCGCTCAGCGTATTGCTGTAAAGCCAATCCTGGATTCTGTGATCTCGGCATTAAAAAAAGTGTATGCCGATAAGCAAATTAGTTGGCAGTTAAAATGTGATGACGGCTGCTTTTTTTACGGCGATGACAATGATCTAATGGAGATTGTTGGAAACCTGATTGACAATGCTTGTAAATATGGTCGCCACTCGGTGCATATCACTTTGACAAATAATCAGCAGTACTGCACCTTAACGGTTGAAGATGATGGTGCAGGAGTCCCGACCGAGCATCATGAACAGATAATGCGCCGCGGTGTGCGTTTAGATAGTCAGCAGCCAGGTCAGGGGTTTGGTCTGGCATTAGTGAAAGACATTTTGGATGCATATCAGGCACAATTAACCATCTCGCAGTCCTCTTTAGGAGGAGCGAGCTTCTCTGTGCGATGGAAGGGGGGCCAGTCCAGTGGCCGAATATAAATATAAAATATTTCAATATGTACTGGTGACGTGTGCAATGGTTTGTTTGTCTGCATGCTCCAGCGTTACAGTGCGACCTTACGGTGGAGAAAAAGACACCACCGAACCCGATTACAAAGCGAGTAAGTCATTTTACTTAGGCTGGTTGATTGGTGAACATGAAGTCAATGTTAGCGATATTTGTGGTGATCGCAGGGTCATGCAAATGCAGACGGTGAACAGCTTATCCGATCTGGTACAAAGCTTCTTTAGCGTGCTTATTTACACTCCTAGAACAGCAAAAGTTTGGTGTGAGGAGCCTGGTGCAGGTGAAACGCATGGATAAAGTCGCTTTCTTGCTTGCCGCCATTATGTTAACTGGTTGTGGCACTGTGAGATTTACGCAAGACTTGCCTGATGGTTATTCGGCTGGAGTGGCCAGTCATGAAAAATGGCATGACACTACGATCGACGGCATGGTGGAAATCAGTGAGCCGGTGAACTTGTATCAGGAGTGTCGTGGCAAGCCTTGGGCGGAAATTGAAATCGAATATACCTTTAGCAACAGCATGGTCGCGATTGCCAGCAGCAGTGTATTGAGCTTTGTGGTACCTGCTTTGTCATTTGTTAGCCCCTACACGCCTTGGGCCTATGAAATTCGATGTGGAGTTTATCAATCTCGCTAGGGCCAGTTAACACTATTTCGATCACGCTGTTATGTGCTGAAAAGCCCTCTATCAAGGCGCGAAGCAGGATGCTTAACGAGTTAAATGAAGGATGAGAAACACGGATTGAGGGGCTTTCAGCCATACCCCGAAGGGCTGGAGCCTGTTTCCCTGAGTCGTGTTATTCGTTGCTTATTTAACCGGTTAAACCACGCTCCTCATGCATCAAAAATCAGCAAAGAGCTAAATAGTGTTAACAGGCCCTAGTGGCTGAAGGATGAACTTTCCTGGTGACGCCCTAGCGTAATCATCGCTTCAACTAACTACTGCCGCTAATCTAACGTTTTCGTATCGACTAAACCTTGAAACGTGATACCAGCTTGTTGAGTTCAGCGGCGACATCGCCCATGCCCGCGGAATTTTGTTGCAGTTGAGCAGCCGTATCGGCGCTGTTATTGGCCTCTGAATTGATATTAATGATGTTCTGATTAATTTCTTCTGCCACCTGATGTTGCTCTTCAGCAGCCGCCGCAATTTGCGTCGCCATATCTCGAATAGCGGTCACAGATTCTTGAATGCGGCTGAAAACCTCACCCGTTTGCTCGGTCGCTTTGGTGGTCGCGTGGGCATGCTCAAGGCTGCTCGAAAGTTTGCCAGACACATCGCCAGTACGATTCACCAGTGAGCTAATCAGAGCATCAATTTCTTCCGTGGACTCAGCCGTTCTTGCCGCCAGAGTGCGTACCTCATCGGCCACCACGGCAAAACCACGGCCTTGCTCACCAGCCCGTGCAGCTTCAATGGCGGCATTTAGTGCCAGTAAATTGGTTTGTTCAGCAATGCCACGAATAGTATCGAGAATGACGGTAATGTTTTTGGATTCATCCGCTAACGCCCCCATGGCATCGTTAGAAGCTTGAATCACCTGCTCCAGCTGCTGCACCGCTTTCGAAGTGTGATCGATAAAGTCACGACCCTGTTGCACGTGTTGCTGGCTTTCATCCGCCGCGCTGGCAGTATCATTACAGTTGCGTGATACCTCGTTAGCCGTAGCTACCATCTCGTTAAAGGCGGTGGACACCTGCTCAATAGCGTTGCGCTGCTGATCGGCGCTCTGATTGATTTGTTCAGATAACCCCAGTGTATTCTCTGCTTGATGTTTGACGTTACCTGCCCCCTGATTTATGTCGCTGACAAGGGAATGAATCATGCTGACAAAGCGATTAAACGCGGCCGCCATCTTGCCGGATTCATCACTGCTATTCACTTGCAGTCGTTTAGTTAGATCTCCGCCGCCGCTGGCGACTTCTTCTAACCCCATGGTCACGGCAACAATAGGTTTGGCGATTAGGCTGCTGATCCAGTAACCAATACCAGCAAAGGCAGCAATCAAGATAATGCTAATAAAGATGATGCCATTTCGCAGATCATTGGCGGTGGCGTACACTTCTGATTCGGGAATCAGGCCAACAAATTTCCACCCCAACTCAGCTGAGGTAGAAACCTGAACGAACCAGCGCCGGCCATCGAGTTCTACTTCTGATAACCCATCCGTTTTAAAAAAGCCGTTATAAGGCTGGCCCAAAACTTTTACGTTCTTAAAGTTATTATCACTATTTCGACTGTCAGCCAGTACCGATCCGGTTTCTTCGATCAGGATGAGATAGCCATCTTCACCAAACTTAACGGCCTTGACCATGTCGGTCAGTTTACCCAGTGTCACATCAACACCGACTACGCCCTTCAAACCACTGTCGGTGGTAAAGGTGTGCAAGAAATCGATGAGCGGCACCCCGGTGTTGATATCGGCGTAAGCGGGAGGGCGCACAGGTTGAGTTGATGAGGCCATTGGACCTGTGTACCAAGGGCGTTTTCTGGGGTCATAGTTGCTGATTTTACTCGATGGCCATTGAATGTAGCCGCCGGTTTCCAACCCCAAGAATACATAGGCAAGATCTGGTCGGGCCTTGCCGAAGTCATCCAGCAGTGCAAATGCCTCTGCCTCTGCATCCCCCTGACGCTCTGAACGAGTCTGCCGCTCGGCACCCATGTATGTGTTGGTATCTGCCGTCAGACGCCTAAGCGCATTAGTACGAGCCAGGAATGTAGCATCTTCAGCCAAGCCGTTCAGATACAGGGTGAAAGCAGTATCTATATGGCTGATCTCGGCTGCGGCGCGTTGCTCAAAGTCCATTACCGCTTGATCACGAATCTTCAGGGTTACCTGAATGGTGATAATCAATAACGGCAGGATAACGGCGGACAACAGAGCAAGCATTAGACGTGTGCGTATTGACATGGGAGCAAGCCTCTTCAAAGCGAGTGCGGCACTATGTCGATAAGCTTAGCTAGCTTTCGCAAACTTGGCTGTTTGTTGGGCCTTCTGGTCGGAATATTTCGGTCAATGGGTAGTACCCATTGGTGGATGTCATGGTTGGCTCGAATTGTTACATGGCGCCGGAAGTCCGATGATGGCGGCGCAAACGGGATTGCTTGGATAAGCTGTACGATCGTACAATTAATAGTGGTTGCTGAGGGCAAGAAAATCCTTACTCTCTGGCTAGACGTTTCAAAAAATAACAACAAACTCGCCACGATCGCGCTGACACCACGGCCAATCGCCATGTGCAGATCTGATCGGGAACTCACGGAATGCCTATGAAAGCAGTACTGACTGTTGTCGCCTGGCTATTGATGCCACTGGTTGCAACAGCCGCCCTTCAGCCCATCACTGATGAAGAATTGAGCCAATATACCGGTCAGGCGTTTTTGCAGATAGATCGTACAGCGGTTGGAGCTAATGACTTTACTCGGTTCACCTTCGGTATGGATGTTGAGACACTAATCTCCAGCGATTTGGTTGAACTCGGTCGTTACGAGCGCAGTGGCGAGCCGTCTGGTTCCAGCGATATTCGTATCAATGACTTTGCGCTGGGGTCAATCAACGCCGATGGCAGCATTAACCCTTTTAAGATTAGAGACCCCTTCCTGGAATTGGCGTTTGAAGACAACGGTGGGCAGGAAGAACTGGTCGGTATCCGTTTGGGCTTTGGTGAAGCTTTTGGCAAGTTGACCGGTAATATTGAGTACCTGACGGGTAATATCGAAGTTGAGTTGTATGGTAAGGGGAGTTACCTCGCTAGCCAGATGAGCTGTAGCTGGTGGGACTTGGTCTGCGCTGGTGCAAAAGGTTTGGTCGGTGGTACTTGGTCTGATGACGACTTTGCTGCCCAAGCGGTGTTGATTAACCCCAATAATGGCCAGCAGGATGGTATTCGTGCGACCCATGTTGGTATGCGTAATGGTCAGACGTTATCGATTCCTAGTGGCAGCAGCTTTACCAACTTTCTTTTGGGTATCTTCAGCTCAAGCAATTGCGAGCTATTAAATGTACAAACCTGCTTCCCGTTGAGCATTTATCGGACACTCGATATTGGTAATAAGGATACCGGTGCGGCAGCGCAGGGCATGTTTATGTCGTTTCAAACCAAAACCGTTACCTGGTATGACGGTGGTAATGGAACCAGCGCTACTCAAGGTGCCTTTATGAATATTCCTAACGGCGGTATTCGTACCAGCTTTCAAGAGGCGTTCGATGGCACCGAACGCATCCGTACCAAGTTCCTGGACCCGTATTATGACTAAACCTTTGTCGCTATTGGCTTTGTGTTGTTGTGCGTCTGTTCATGCCGACCTGGTACCGGTCGATGATGCCGCACTGGGCGAGATACAGGGCGCTGGGTTGGGGCTGGTATTTGAAGACTTTGCCTTTGAAGCAGGAGAGTCGGTCTCTGCTGGTAACCGATTAGATATTAGCGGTATCACAAACAGTAGCGGCCAGCCGGTAGTGCTGAGTGTGAGCCAGTTTTATATCGCCGGCAATGGTAGTAATCGTGGTGCAAACGTTATTGGTAATCCGGTCAATCTTGGGCGTTTAGCTTACCCCTTTAATATAGAATTAGTGAATGGCGATGTGCTGGGCATCAGTGATAAGGCCATTTTTGAATTTACTGCCCCCACCCGCCTTATTGGACAAACCTCTGGCACTGATAGCCTGTTGGTGGTGCAGACGGAAAATCGCAGTGAGCGCCGCTTCCCTGGAGAGCAAGTCGCAACAGGTACTCGAGTTGATCGTGTGACAGGCATCGATAGCAGTGTGCTAACCAGCCGTGATGGTGAACGCCCTGATATGGGGGTTCGCTTTGATGTCAACGTTAATGGTAACCGCTCGCAGTCGCTCCAAACTCATGCTACAGGGCTGGCCATCGATGGCAGCTACGTTCGTTTGTGGGGCGAGAATAATGAAATGATTGGCAACCTGGGTGTAAAAGCCGTAGCTAAAGAGCTGACGTTTTTTGCTTGTGATGCCAGTGGCAGTAACTGCGGTGACAGCGTGGTATTTTCCGATATCGTGATTGAAAGTGAGCTGGGCTATGGCGAGCAGCAGCCGGTTACTTTTGAGGTGGATTCTAGCGGCAATTTCACCATTGAAGTCGGCAGCATAGAAGGTAAAAGTAATAGCTTTTATCAGAACTTCTATAACAATGGTCCACGAACGGATATTTATATTCGCGATGTGTCCGTGGCTGGCCAAAGCTTTGGCAGTACGACCATATCTAATTTGCAAATCCAATACTTAAAAGCCACCAGCAGGGATTTGTAATGAAAATATTGGCGTCTTTTTTCATCGTTATTGGCGTACCTGTACTGGCGCTGGAGCCGTTGGATAGCGAAGCCTTGTCGGAGGTGACTGGACAAGGTGGTGTGTATTTGTCTGGTGATTTAACCATTAATGAAAGCGGAGGGCCGCTCAATCAGGACGGTCCATCAGCCAATGGTTTTAACTGGCAAACCAGTTGTGGCGCCAACACCGTTGATAAACGTTGCGGTGGCCGTATTGCCGTCAATACCGGACAAAGTGGCGGTTGGTTGGTTTTAGACAATATTCGTGGTCGTTTTGCTTTTGAAGGTCTGACCCTAAAAACTCGCCGAATTAATTCGGGTTTTGCTGGTGATGGTGCAGCTTTTGATCGTGATGTGATGGAAATCGGCCTACCGGATCAGCTCGACTATGAAAATGTGTCGTTTACCATTGCTAACAGCAATGCACCTAGACCGACGGATGCGGGCTTTCAACAAACCGATATTATGACTCTCAATATCAATGGCACCGTTAACCAGCAAGGTAATGTGCTGCTGTTTCCAACGGGAGCGCCATAATGAAGCGAATGTTTGTTTTAGCTGCGACCTTGCCGGCGTTGGCTCAGGCATTACAGCCACTCTCTGATCATACCCTTGGCTCTGTGACGGGACAGTCAGGCATCACATTGGAGCAAACCGGTCATGCCACCGTTGGTGAGATTGCTTACATAGATGATGGCAATCAACTGCAAATACAGAATTTGGAACGTGGCGATCAAAACGATATCTCTTTGCCCTCGAGTGTAACCCACGTCACCGATGTGGCTGCAGATGGTACTCTGTCCATCAACACCACAGTCGCACCGACAGCTATAGCGATTGGTGGTATTCGTATTAACGACTCGCTGGCTAGTACCGGTGCCTTTCGACTGAATTACAGTGGCAATACTCACCTGCAACTCAGGCCGAGTAATAGTCGTTATATTGAAGGTCAGGTAGATACCTCAATATCCGATGCTGAGTTGATTTGGACGACTAACGGCCACTCTATCAGTTTTGATGACATTTTATTTCGCGCCGACATTGATCAGTTCAGCATCGGCGACGCCTTTAAAAATGGGCGTCAGGGATTGGACTTCGAACTCAATCAATTCGCCTACGACTTTTCCACCGGTGGTTTAAAACTGGGTGGCGTGTCGCTTGGTACTTTATCTGGTGAGTTAGCATTGTCTGGCGCGGCACAATTATATGCTGGCGGCCGTTTAGGCAGTCAGGGCATTACCATAGATTCTGCCATTAGTATCCTTAATGACAGCAGCAACTATGTGCAGTTTGTCGACGATGGCAATGCTTTATTGATGGGCGATTTTAATGGTGCGCTTAATATCACAGGTTTAACCTTAGATGTCGCCAGTGATCACCTCGCCATTGGTGTGGATCAATTGGATGGTGCCTTTAATGCAAATCGCATATTGATCGGTGACAGCAGCCGCCCGTTAGGTGCGATTCAGTTTGAATTTTTGATGGCAGATGACAGCGTGAATAATCGCTTTAATCGTCTGCGTTTATATCCAGGTATTCGCCAGCCTGTTTTTGCCTCCTTGCCTGACGCAATACGTCCTTATGCCAGCCAGTTTTATCAGCCAATCAACAGCTCGAGCGACGGTTTGTCCGCCGGAGTTGACTGGAATCTTAGCCATGCTAATGCCAGTTATATTGATGACAGTCGACTGGTGGTCGTAAGTGGTATTCGCAGCCATGGCAGTGGTGACGTGACCTTTGATGTGCGCGGTTTTGATCACGATGACAACAGCAGCACAGCGGATAAAACCGCCGTCGCTATTGGTCTCAATCGTTTTCAGGGCAGTTATGGCATTGATGGCTTGCGAGTGGGCAATAAAAACGCACCACTACAAGGTGGTGCTGAGTTGTTGTTGTCGTTGGAAGTGTTTCAGGCCATGGACTTTAACCTGGATGCATACACCTACATCACGGCAGGCGGAGTGAGCGGTGGCGGCATTCAGGTTGATGGCGATTATTTATTCAGTGATACCAATATTGGTTTGTCGGTGGATGAAAATGGTCAGGGCATCTGGGCGACGGGAGTGACCTACGAAATCCATATGCGCCAGTTCCAGTTTGATGTCAGCGATCGCGGCATCAGTGTGAATCGTGGCGAGCAATGGAGCACCATGAACATCGACGATTTACGCTGGGGTGATAAAGTTGCTGGACGTAGTCTTGGCCGAGTGACACTGGAACGGTTTGAACGTGGTTCATCGCTGGAGGTGCTGCCGGGCGGTGCCGGTGCTGTCTGTGTGGGTGCCAGCGCCGGCAACCAATCAGCGTGTGCTGCTGCCGGTGGCCGTTGGGAAGATCGCGGTGAAGAAGGTCTTACTGTGGCATTAAAAGCCGCCTTTGAACCTGAAGGCTTAGCCAGTGATGGCAGCCTTGCCCGTAACCGTTTAACTTGGGAAAACAATCGCACTGCCGATGGTAATGGCGGCTATGTTAATGGCACGGGTACCCGTATTGAGTTTGATGGCATCAGTACCAACGACGGCTTAGGCAAGAGTGATAGTAACGACTATGGCTTTCGCGCCGATCTGAATATCGATGTGTACGAAACTAAGGTGGTGAAAAAGAGCGATGGTGCCGACAGTGAAGGCAAGGTTGGCAACAAAGGTGATGAGCTCATTTATACCGACAGCACGCGCACAGACTACGCCTACGTTACTAACCCAAACGATGTACAAAAGCTGTTAAGGCCACTGGGCTTTGCAGTGCAAGGTAATGTGTCGTTCAAAGATTTCCAGATTGATCAGGTACGGCTCGGGCATCCAACGGGCGGTACTCAGACGGTGTTTTCTGGCATCGTCATGCAGAATATGGACATCACCACTAACTTGACGGCGACACCGATTCGCTAGTACGGAGTCTGGCGGGTAAGAACACTTCCTGAATGAGCCCGCAGGCATGCGACTAGGTCTCATTCTGTCAGCAACAGAAGTATTGCACGACTTTGGCATCACTGGCCGTCAAATCCTCTTCAGGCGTATACTAGACGTTCGAATTTCACGGCAGTGGAGAAGCCCATGAAAGACCGTCTGGTCATCTTCGATACCACCATGCGCGACGGTGAGCAAAGCCCCGGCGCATCGATGACAAAACAAGAAAAAATACGAATCGGTAAAGCGCTGGAGAAGATGCGTGTTGACGTGATTGAAGCCGGCTTTGCCGCTGCCAGTCCGGGTGACTTTGAAGCGATTCAGGCCGTTGCGGAAAATGTACGCGAAAGTACCATTTGTTCGCTGGCGCGGGCGGTGGATCGCGATTTGGAGCACGCTGCTGAAGCGTTAAAAAAAGCTCATCAGGCGCGTATCCATACCTTTATTGCAACGTCGCCCATCCATATGCAGCACAAGTTGCGTATGACGCCTGATCAAGTGGTCGAGCAAGCGGTCTATGCAGTGAAAAAGGCGCGCGGCTTTGTAGAAGACGTGGAGTTCTCCTGTGAAGATGCAGGCCGTAGCGAGATTGATTTTCTCTGTCGTATTATCGAAGCGGCGATCGACGCCGGTGCACGCACGATCAATATTCCAGATACCGTGGGCTATGCCATTCCGGCCGAGTTTGGTGAAAAAATCCGCATTCTATTAGAACGGATTCCGAACGCCGATAAAGCGATTTTCTCGGTGCATTGTCATAACGACCTGGGTCTAGCGGTGGCCAACTCTCTGGCTGCCGTTGCCAATGGTGCACGCCAGGTAGAATGTACCATCAACGGTTTGGGCGAGCGGGCAGGCAATGCTGCGCTGGAAGAAATCGTTATGGCGACACGCACTCGCTCTGATTTGTTGGATCTCAGCACTGGCATTGATGCCACGCAAATTGTGCCAACGTCGCGTCTGGTGTCGTCCATCACCGGCTTCCCTGTACAGCCCAATAAGGCCATTGTCGGCGCTAACGCTTTTGCTCATGAGTCGGGTATTCATCAGGATGGCGTGCTTAAGCATCGTGAAACCTATGAAATCATGAAGGCTGAAGACGTTGGTTGGGGCGCCAATAAAATGGTGATGGGCAAGCACTCTGGCCGGGCGGCGTTTCGCAGTCGCCTCGAAGAGCTGGGTGTGACCTTTGAAACTGACGAGCTGCTGAATAAAGCCTTTGCGCGCTTTAAAGACTTGGCCGATAAAAAGCACGAAATCTTTGATGAGGACTTGCAAGCCTTGGTCTCTGAAACCAAGCAAGCGGCGGTGGCCGATACCTATCGGTTGATCTCGTTAGAAAGCCACTGTGCGACCGGCGAAAAACCCGTCACCGAAGTGGTGGTGAGCTTTAATGGCACGGAGCATCGCTGTAAATCCCAGGGCAGTGGACCTGTGGATGCGGCACTGAAAGCCATCGAAATGGTGGCCCAGTCGGGTGCGAATCAGCTGTTGTATTCAGTGAATGCCATTACCCAGGGCACAGACTCGCAAGGTGAGGTAACGGTGCGGTTGGAAAAAGGCGGTCGTATTGTTAATGGCCAGGGAGCTGATACCGATATTATTACCGCCTCCGCCAAAGCCTATATTCATGCACTGAATCTGCTCGACAGTGGTGCTGATCGTCAGCATCCGCAAGCTGAGGGCGTGTAACCCAGATGCTAGAGCAACGTCGACTCGACTATTTGGCCGCTATGGGGGTGACCCAATGGATGGCGCGAAAGCCGCTGGCCCATGCCGCGCCCTCGCATTGGTTACCAGAAGCCTCGAATGCGCCTGATCATGACGAAATAGAGCAGGTCGCCGAGCAGCATCATATTCCGCCAGTGGTCGCCAGTGAGTTACTGCAGTTGGATCGTCGTTCTGCCGCTAAGCCGGCAGAGCGGCAAAGCAGTACAGAAGCGGCTTTGCCAGCAGCGGATAGCACAGACAACACCGACACTGTCGATATGACACCGCCGCGCTTTGAGCTGTGGTTTGTGCGCGCCAGTGCCAAAGGGATTTGGGTGGCTGATCAGCAGCAGGATTTGCAGCAGTTGCGTCAGTTTATGCTGCGGGTTACCACGGCTATGGGCGCAGAGCCTGATCTGGCCGCTCAACCGGTGCAATTTCGTTGGCCATTTATTGAATCGCAGCAGCACGATCAAAGCCTGCCCGTGGCTCGTCAGGCATTAACGGCTCAATGGCAGTTTATTCGCCAGCAAGGTGTGGACTACGTTATTACGGTGGGCGCCGACAGTCAGCAGTGGTTGCATCACATTGATGTCACCACCCATCATCACATCGCTGACTTGCAGCAGTGTTTACAGTCAGCCTATGAAAAACGGGCCTTATGGCAGGCATTAAAGCAACTATCACAGCTATGAAGGTACGTCCCGCCCAGGTTGATGACCTGGCTAACATTATGGAAGTTGAACGCCGCGCTCACAGTTTTCCCTGGAGTGAGCAGGTGATGCAGCAATATTTGCAACGGCCACAGAGTGCCTGGGTGCTGGAACATCAAAGCAGCATCTTAGGACATGCCGTCATTCGGGTGATTGCCGGTGAGGGTGAGCTGTTGACCATTGCCATAGACCCAGAGCAGCAAGGCAAGGGACTGGGGCGAGCACTGTTACAACAGATCTTAACGCGCTTTGCTGAGCAGCATGCCGAGCAGTGTTTTTTGGAAGTGCGCGCCAGTAATGATGCGGCCATTCGGTTGTATGAATCGTTAGGATTTGCCTGTGCTGGTGTGCGAAAAGATTATTACCCTTGCGCACATGGGCGTGAGGATGCTTGGATATATGCGCTGGATCTGACCGCTAATGACATCTTGGACTGATGTCCTCTCACCGCTTATCTTAATGGCTAGCGCACTGGTCTCTGTCTCGGTGCTGATGTGGGCCGTGCTTGGCAGTAATTGGCAAGCATTAAAAGATCACACCATGGCACAGCACTTGTTGGCCGGCAGTGTGCTGGTCATGACTCTAATGTGGGCCGGCAGCGCCAGCGTGCGGCCAGGGTTAGAGTTCTCAATATTGGGCTTAACCGCTGTGGTTCTGATGATGGGTATACGCCTGGCACTGGTGGCAGGTTTTTTGGCGCAACTGCTCAGCCTTGTGATGGCGGGCTGGCTGCATCAGCAGTGGTCTTGGTCGTTGCTGGGATATGACTATTTGCTGCACACCGCTTTGCCCATGCTGTTTAGCTACGGCTTTTATCGCTGGGTGTATTTGCGTTTATCCCATAATCCTTTTATTTACATCTTGGTGGCTGGTTTTTTTAATGCAGGTCTTACCCATGCGTTGGCTGATTTGATGCAAGGCGGTGTATTGTGGGGATTATCCGTCTACAGCCTGGAGCAAATCTGGCATGACTATTGGCGCTATCTGCCACTGATGATGTTTCCGGAAGGTGTCGTCAACGGCATGTTTATCGCGGGTATGGTGGCATTTCACCCGCTCTGGCTGAGCACTTTTGATGAAGAATCCTATTTTCACTAACACGCTTAACGCGGCGCATATTTTTGCAGTTTGCGCTGTAAGGTGCGTCGATGCATATTCAGTGCGCGGGCGGTCGCCGAAATATTGCCATCATTTTCGTTGAGCACGCGTTGAATGTGTTCCCACTCCATACGTTCCACCGACATAATTTCGCCTGGCTGCTGTTCTGGCGTCTGCGGCGCTAATTCATCGCCAAAGGCTCGCAGTAATTCGTGAATGGTGGCGGGTTTATGCAGATAGTTGAAGGCCCCTTGTTTTACTGCTTCCACCGCAGTGGCGATGCTGGCATAGCCAGTTAACATAACGATACGGCACTGGGGCAGCACACTGAGTAACGGCTTAATCAGAGGCATGCCAGACTCTTCGCCTAAGCGTAAATCCAGGGCTATCCATTGCGGTTGAAACTGGCTAGCCAAGGTCAGCGCCTGTTGAGCGTTATGGGCGACTTCGACCTGATAATCACGCCGCCTAAGACCGCGTGCCAGTACCTCTGAGAAATGTGGATCATCATCAATTAGCAATAATTTGACCGACATTTATCAACTCCGAGCACGGCTGCCTGATTGTAATGGAAGAATTAAGCGACTGATGCTGGCGCCAGAATCGCAGGCAATCAGCTCGATGCGGCCACCAAACTGCTCAACACTGGCATTGCTTAAATACAGCCCAATACCCATGCCTTGTTGTTTGCTGCTGGAAAATAAGCCTGGCTGCTGAATATGGCGGCTGGCACTGGGATCCGGCTGGGTAATATCGAGCTGCCACTGTTGCTGCTGCACACTGGCTTCTAGCCTGACGGGCAAGGCTCCGGCTTCGGCAGCGTTATCGAGCAGGTTTAACAGCGCCTGATCGAGTAATGGCGAGGCCGGAATCCAGGCATCGTTATCAATGCCCTGGTTTTCCCACAAGGCATTAGGCTGAGACAAACGCCAACGATGCAGCAGTTGCAATAGCCAGGGGGTGGCTTGGCGAACCCCTTCTTCATAGGCGTGACGACCAGCTGCTGTTAGGTGCTGGAGCGACTGGCGACAAAGGGTCACTTGCTCACACAAGATGTGCCAATCATGTTGGCTAACTCGAACCTCGGGCTGGCCATGGGAATCCTCACTAAGTTCACTCAGCAGCATATTCATAGTCATCAAGGGGGTGCCCATTTCATGGGCAGTACCGGCGGCTAGGGTAGCAATGCCAATTAATTGCTCATTTTTTAACTGTCGCTCGCGTAACCGAGCAATTTCTTGTTGTTGCTGCTGTTGGCGTTGTCGTAGCTGCGGAATCAGCAGCACCACGATCAAGGCACTAATAATAAAGGTCAGCCACATGCCGGACAGGTGCAAATCAAACAGCGCGTGCTGCCCCATATGCTGCTCTGGGTTGAGCTTTTGCGTTAATAGCGGCTGATACCACTGGCTCAACAGGCTGTAATCGGCCACACACAGCAGCCCTAACAGCAATAAATACGGCCGTGGCAGGGCATAAGCTCCGACCACCATTAACACCAGAAAATAGGAAATAAAGGGATTCGTGGCGCCGCCGGTAAAAAATAGCAAGCCAGTCAATAACTGTACTTCAAAGGCCAGGTGCAGCAGTAGCTGCCAATCCTGTAAGTGACTCCCTTGACCTTGCCATAAGCTCACCAGCAGTAGCGGCATATACAGAGCCAATAAGCCCCAGGCCGGTGCCAGCTGATGAAAGCCCTGCCATTGCAAATAGGTCAGAAACAGTAACCACACGGTGGCGATGGTAAGGCGTAAGGCCGCCAGACGGGGTAATAAAAAACTGAGATTTTGATGCATGCAGGCAGTATACCGTTACTAGGGGGCAGGCAGCATGGGCCTGATCACAGCAATTATAGTCTTCTGAGTGCGACCAATTGTCGCGCTAGCGTTGGCGGATGGCACTGGCTTTCATTTGTGCCCATAGCGTTTGGCCAGGCTGTAACTGCAGCAAGCGCTGTGACCGCTGTGAGATCAATGCCAGCACTACTAAGTCACTGAGCTGTTGCTGCGTGCTCAGCAGTCGTAGCGACAAGCGCACCTGGCCATGAGTATCAGGCACTATTTTCTCAATCTGAACCGGCCACTGATTGAGCACACTGCTGCCGTGCAGCGGTTGCAGGCTGACACTGATATCGCTGGCTAATAGTCGCACTCTAATCGTCTCGCTGTGATGCTCTGCTGTTGGCTGCATCCACAGTTGGGTTGGACCTATGTCGACCTTTAGCAAACCATCATAGTGACCGGCTAGCTGTCCTTGCACGACTGTGCTGAGTGCTTCTCCCATTTCAGGACTTTGCTGGTGGTGATCAAATGCCTGGGTAATAGCCTGCTGTGGCTGGGTATGGCCTTGCTGCATAAAGATGACCTGACTGGCCAGTCGGGTGACTTCATCCAATGAATGACTGACGTAAATAATGGGTGCCTGACTCCAGTTGGGCAGCTGTTGCAGGTAAGGCAAAACCTGCTCTCGCCTTGCTTGATCCAGCGCCGTCATAGGCTCATCTAATAACAACAGCTGTGGCCTGATCAGCAAGGCGCGCACCAGCGCAACACGCTGACGCTCACCGCCGGATAAGGCCGTGGCGCGATTCGACATTAACCGCTCTATATCAAACGCTTGCACCAGAGCACGAATCTCTTTGTCTGCTAACGGCGAGCGAGCACGTTGACGGGCATAGTTAAGATTGGCGCCGACATTGAGGTGTGGCAGTAGGCTGGCTTCCTGAAAAACATAGCCAATGGCGCGCTTATGAACCGGCAAGCAATGCTTTGGGCTCTGCCAGATTTGGCCATCAACCTGAATATGGCCTTGAGCCTTTTCAAGTCCCGCCAGGCAGCGCAACAATGTGGTTTTACCGCAGCCGGATGGGCCATAAAGGGCGGTGATACTGCCCGACTCAATTTGGCCACTGGCATTGAGGGTGAAATCAGAGCGAGACAAATGCAGTTCAAACTCGACCGCTGTCATGGTCTTTTGCTTCGATTGAGGCTGTACATCAGTACTAGCACGATAAATGAAAAGGCCAACATCAAGGCCGATAGATGCTGGGCTTGGGCATAGTCCAATGCTTCGACATGATCGTAAATCTGCACAGCAATAACACGGGTTTCCCCTTCGATATTGCCGCCTATCATTAGTACGACACCAAACTCGCCCAAGGTATGGGCAAAGCCCAACACCGATGCGGTGACGATACCGCGCCAGCTGAGCGGCAGCACGACAGTCAAAAAACGATCGATAGGCCCTGCTCCGACACTCGCCGCTACCTCTAACACTCGTTCGTCCAATGCTTGCATGGCGGCCTGCAGAGGCTGAACCACAAAAGGCAATGAATACAATACTGACGCTACCACTAGGCCGCTGAAGGTAAAGGGCAATGGGCCAATGCCAACGATATCTAACGCCTGTCCTATTGGGCTGTTGGGCCCTAACCCAATCAATAAATAAAACCCCAATACCGTTGGTGGCAATACCAGGGGCATGGCGACCAAGGCCGCGACCGGGGCTTGCCAGCGTGATTTCGTGCGAGCTAGCCACCAGGCTAGGGGCAGGCCAATAAATAACAGAATAATGGTGACTAGGCTGGCCAGCTTGAGCGTTAGCACAACGGCGCTGATATCGGAGCTAGTCAGCATCGGCAGGGGCCTGATAACCATAGTGTTGCAGCAGCTGTTGCGCCTGTGGTGATACTAAAAAATCAACAAACTGCTGTGCTAATTGGTATTGCTGTTGACTTTGGCGACGGTGGCGAAGCACGACTAAGTCTTGACGAATGGGCTGATGCAACACTTCAGGCACCAGCCAATGGCTGCCTGACCACTGCGCCGGTGCTAACTGCGCTTTGGCTATTTGTGACAAAGCAATAAAGCCCATATCGGCATTGCCCGTAGCGATAAACTGATGGGTTTGACTGATATTTTCTCCCATTACTCTGCGTTGGCTGAGTACCTGACTGACCTGGGCAGGAAGATTCAATGCGAGCAGGGTTTGCTGCGCAGCTAAGCCATAAGGAGCCAAACGCGGATTGGCAATGGCCAGCCTTCGAACGTCACCTTGTTTAAGCTGTGCCAGCAAGTTTATATCTTCCTCTGCAGACCACAGTATCAGGCGGCCAATGGCATACGTCTGTGCCCTCTCAGATAGTCCTTGCTGCACCAGAAGCGCTGGCTTTTGCCGATCAGCCGATAAAAACACATCAAAAGGCGCACCGTGCTGGATTTGCGCGTATAGCTTGCCAGAAGAGCCACTGCTGATTTGAATATCGGCGTCGACCTGTTGTTTGTTGTATTCAGTTACCAAGGCTTGCAATGGGGCGGTAAAGTTTGCCGCGCTGGCTACTCGGATTGGCTCTGCGACAACGCCTTGGCTTAACAGTGTTAACAAGGCTAACAGTCGGTGCATGCAAAGTTCCCTGATCGTGGCCGCTGGAAATAATGTCTGGCAGTATACCCACACAGACCCAAACAGGCATCGAGCGCTTTGGCCTGTGGCTCAATGGCGGTTAATTTATCATGATAAGGAGAAACCCTGTGGTTGCAATCGAGCTGGAAAAACGCGATCGAGTAGCGTTGGTCTACCTGCCGGAAGGGGAAAATCGCCATAACCCAGAATTTTTAGCCGCATTTAATCTAGCATTGGATGCCATTGAAGACGAGCAAGATGTGCAAGCGTTAGTATTGTCTTCAAAAGATGATAAAAACTGGAGTCTAGGCTTAGATACTGACTGGTTAATCTGCGCCTGCCAAGCACATCAGGAGCAGGACATTCGAGCACTGCTACTGGGTCTCATTCGGTTACTTAAGCGTTTACTGAGTTTCCCGGTGCCGGTTATAGCTGCGATCAATGGCCATGCCTATGGCAATGGCGCGGTATTGGCTTGTGCCTGTGATTTTCGTTTTATGCGCAGTGATCGAGGTTATTTCTGCTTTCCGGAAGTGAATGTGGGCGTGCCGTTTTTTCCCAGCATGTTCGAGCTGATCGAACGGGTCATGCCGAGCACTCTGTTTAATCGTATGTTACACACAGGGGAGCGACAGGATGCTAAAACCCTGTTGTCGCATGGTGTGATTGAGCAAGCTGTGGTGGGCAATGGTGAAACGATTGAGCAAGCATTGGCTTTTGCGAACCAATTCGATAAACCACGCTGGGTATTTGCAGAAAATAAACGCCGGCGCTATCGCCCAGTATTTGATGCTATGGAAAAATACGATCCGCAAGCTACCGAGTATTTGATTTTTGCTTTAGCGCAGCAGTACCGCAGTTAAAGCAAAGTGAGCTGCTGGCTGTGTATAGGTTTTCCATTCGCGACAGCTACGTTTACGTGAGCCGTGTTTATCGTCAATAGCTCGGGCGGTGGCATTAAACTCTGGATCACGTAACAGTGTGCTTTTGCTTGGCGACTCGCTTAGGCAAGATCTAGCAGCGGCTTGGGGTAGCTCTGGCCGACAATAACACCGCATTGGCTCTGACTGGTATCTGCTAATCGCCAATAGTCATGCTCCAGTGCATACAGCCCCTGCCATGGGCAATCATAGCGGTGGCCGTAATCCAGTACCTGCTGCAGTGGCTGGTGATCGAACAGACTGAGGTCACGTTTAACCACAGCACTGCAATGCGCATTAGCCAGCGGCTTCCCCTAGTTGAACTGGAGCTGAGTAATTGGCTATCTGGTGTTTGCCGCTTTGATGATCGACTATCTGCTGCAGTGAGCAATGTCGCAGTTGTGGCAACCAGTGATGTAGATGAATAAGTTCAGGGTCGTATTGACGCAGTTGTTTATTTAACGAAAAGTAACGTCCTTGGCCCGGCTCACCACGAGGGTCGTGCCCCATGCCGGCCAAATAGGCCCAGTTACCCCAGTTGCTGGCGACATCAAAATCGATTAAATGCTGCTCAAAAAAGCGTGCGCCTAGTCTCCAGTCGAGTTTTAAATCATTAATAAAGTAGCTGGCTAACCACTGGCGCATACGGTTGGAGCAAAAGCCGGTTTGCTGCAGTTCAATTAGGCCAGCATCAATTATTGGCATGCCCGTGCTCGCTTGCTGCCATGCTTGCCAGTAATCTTTGTTTAGCTTTGGCGGTGTCAGATGAGCCTGACTGATACCCTTGTAATGAAAGTAATGTTGGCCATGAAATCGCAATGACCAATGGAAATACTCACGCCACAGTAGTTCGAATCCCAACCAGTAACTGTGTTCATCGGCACCGTGGGTTTTTTCGTAGTCTTTAATGGCATGCCAAACCTTGCGCACGGATAAACAGCCCCAGGCTAAAAATGCCGACAACTGGCTGGAATACTCGTGCCCACAAAGCTGATTGCGAGTTGTTTTGTAATGGGCAATGGCACGGCTCTGCCACAAATATTGGGTTAGCCAGTTCTCTGCCGAGCTTTCGCCGCCACTTAAATGAAAGCAGGCCTGCTGTTGCGTTGAAGAAAAGTCATCTGGCCAGGGTACATGGGTAATAAAAGGAGCATCTAACTCAGATAAAGTCAGTCTTGTCGGTGGGCTTGGTGCTGCCACATCGGGCTGCAGCTTATTTTCGATGTGACGACGAAACTGACTAAAACTGCTTGGCCAATGCTGTAACAATGGCTGCATTTGCTGTTGGCTAAACAGGGTTTGATTGTCGTAGGTCGTTATTTCAATGCCAGATTGCTCCAGCTGGCTTAGCCACTGCTTTTCTTCCGGTGCCTGCGCGCTGTGGGTCAGCAACTGAAAGGAATGCTCTTTAAACCAGCGTTGCAACTGCTCAACAGGGTCGCCATGTAATATTTGCAGGTTAATATTTTGCAAGTAAAGGGAGCGGTGCAGATCAATGAGACTGGCTCGTAAAAAACGGGCTTTTGTTGTTGCCAGACGATTCAGCCCAGCGTCGTCCGGCTGTAACCACTGCTGCGGTAAAATATAGACTACAGCAATGGGCTGCTGACTTTGCTGAGCTAGTTGAAAGCCAGGGTGGTCATGTAGACGTAAATCGTTGCGTAGCCAAATTAGGTTCATTGTCTCTCCTACTGCGTGGCCAGCTTAAAACTCATCTTCCACCATGCTGGCGGCACAGAGATTTTTGGGTGCCTTGGTTTTACTGCGGCGACAGCGCTCGCTGCAGTAACGCACCTCGGCCCAAACGCTGCGCCATTTTTTGCGCCAGCTAAATGGCCGGCCGCAGTGCTGGCAGTTTTTTTCCGGCAGATGTGGTTTTTTATGTGCCATTACAGCTCCTCGATGTGATCGAGTAAGTGCTCGGCGCGGGTAATAATGTCGTGTTGTTTTTCTGCCTTCATGCGATCAAAGCTGCGATAAATCATGCCCATGCGTGGGTTGCGCGCAAATTGCTCTCGATGGCGTTGCATAAAGTGCCAGTACAAGCTGTTAAAAGGGCAGCTGTCATCGTCGGTGGCATTTTTCACAGAATAATGGCAGTGCAAGCAATAATCGGACATTTTATTGATGTAGTTACCAGAGGCTGCATAGGGTTTGCTGCTTAGGTAGCCGCCATCGGCATGCATCACCATGCCCAGAGTGTTGGGTAGCTCGACCCAGTCGTAAGCATCGGCATACACAGCTAAATACCAGTCGCAAATGTCTTGCGGGTTAATGCCAGCCAGTAAGGCAAAATTGCCGGTGATCATTAAGCGCTGAATATGATGGGCGTAGGCGTATTTGAAAGTGCTGTTAAAACACTGCTTCATGCACAGCATTTTTGTCTCACCATGCCAGTAGAACCCGGGCAGGGCGCGCTGATTGCCTTGGGCGTTTAAGGTGGCGTAGTCAGGCATTTTTAACCAATAAATACCGCGCACATATTCGCGCCAGCCAATGATTTGGCGAATAAAGCCTTCGACGGCATTAAGCGGTGCATGGCCATCCAGATACGCCTGCTCCGCTGCCTGACACACTTCCATCGGCAACAATAGGCCACAGTTCAGGTAGGGGGCGATCAAGCTGTGAAACATCAAAGGCTCGTCCATCACCATGGCGTCTTGGTAGTCACCAAACCAGGGCAGGCGATGGTCAATGAAATGCTGCAGGGCTTTGAGCGCATCGTTTCTGGTCGTTGCCCAGTTAAAGTGCTCCAAGCTACCGGCATGCTCACTAAAATGTGCTTGCACTAGTTCGAGCACCTCAACATCAATGTCGTCACGCTCAAAGCTCAAAGCCGGAGGGAGCGGCACTTCACCGCGATACTTCTGGCGGTTATTGACATCGAAGTTCCACTGCCCGCCTATGGGGTCATTTCCTTCCATCAATAAGCCGGTCTGACGGCGCATGTCACGGTAAAAATATTCCATGCGCAGTTGCTTGCGACCCTGTGCCCATTGGGCGAATTGTTCGGGTGTGGCAATAAAGCGGTCGTCGTTAAAGCAGTTGACTGGGATAGCCAATGTTTGAGGCCACTGGTGCTCAATCAGCTGTTGCAGCCGGTATTCACCACACTGGGTGATCAGCACCGATTCGTAGCCATGCTGCCTATGTAAAGCCTGAATAACATCCAACAGCGAGCGCTGTTTAGTGTTGGGTTGATAAGCATGGTAGTGAAGATGCCAGCCTTGTTGACGCAGTTCACGCGCGAAGTGACGCATGGCGCTAAACAACAGGGCGATTTTCTGAGGATGGTGGGGCACATAGCGTGCTTCATCATCCACCTCTGCCAGCAGCACATGATCACTACTTGCATCTGCGGCTCGCAGGCTACTGATTTGGTTATGCAGTTGATCCCCCAGTACAACCACCAGACGTGATTTCATCCTATGCAACCATTACGTTATTTGTATATGTATTGTATAGGAATTGGAGTGTATGTCACGGTAACTTAAGCCTTAGCGCACGCCTATTGTGACAGCTAGCTTTTTACGACATGGGAGGTGGAGCGCAGCAAATACGGAGAGAAACGAGGGAAGGAAACAAAAGCGGTAACTAGGCCAGCATCACGCTGGCCTAGTAGATATTACTGCCGAACAAAGTCCTCAAGGCTATGTCCGGTGGCCTGCTTTATCTGTTTGAACAAGTACCAGATGGCGGCCCCCAGTACTAACATGCTGGGTAGCACAATGACGGGGTAGCTCATGGCAGTCATGGTGCCCAGCTGTTCGTTGTACTCTGCCGTGCCAGCCGGGCTGGTCACCAGATAGCGGGCCAGGCCATAGTTGAGAAAGGCGGAAAGAAAAAACGAAGCGGCAACAATTTTATTGGCCACGGCCAAGTGGCGGTCAAAGTTGCGTTGCTCGCCACGCTGCTCAATCAATGCTTGCAATCGGTCTACATCAAGCACGTCGTCGTTAAGAATAATCAGCCGCACCAGTGAAAAGCGGGTATTCACGGTGAATAGAACGGCGATACCAATCAGTGCTGGAATAGCCGCCTCTTTAATCGCAATGTATTCAGGTGGCAGTTTTAGCAAGCTAATGCCGCCGGTAAGCAATACGCTGATGATACCCAGGATGGAAAAGGCGTTTACCTTGCCCGCGGCTTTTAAATCCCACAGGCCGTAGGCAACGGGAAATGCCAGTGCCACCACCACGCCTAAAGTCGGGCCGAGCATGTCATCGCCGCTGGCCTTGGTCAAAATCAAGGTGGGTATAACAATGTTAAATAACAGGTTGCTGAAGAAGCCGTGATTGGGTTTGCGGCTGGCATCGCTCGACATGTGTCTCTCTCAATAAAAACATCCCGTGGCGAGTATACCGACACGGGATGTGATTAGGGAATGAGCATTGGCAAAGCGTGATCAGATTAGGAAATCCCACTGCTCAGCTTGCTGGTAGTACTGCTGCATTTCTTCAGACAAGATAAAGCCGTAAATAACGTCGTCGTGACTGGCACCGTTCTGTAAGTACTGCTGCCAGAATTCAAGCCCCGCTTGGTCAGAGTCACGGCCCAGTATCGCGTTGTAATACAACTCCAGCGTCTGATCACTGTTGAGTTGACCAGGGTTGATATCCCAATGATCCGTAAACTCTTGAGAGTGAATAAAGCCATTAACGATATCACCAACACTTGCACCCTGATCAACCAAGTTAGCCCAATACTGGAAGCCGTCGACATCTGCTTGTCGGCCCATCAGTTGCTGGTAGAGTGCACTGATCCATTGGTGATCCTGATCGTAGTGAACGATGAGATCTTGATCAGTAAATCGAACGAGCTCAACATTAATTAATGTATCGGTTTCTCCTGGGTTATTCACCGGGGTAATGCGAGTGATAGCGTTGTCGCGTTCAATGATATAGTTCTCTTTTTTGCCATCGATGGTTATCACGTCGCGGTCTAAACCTCCGTGCAGGGTATCGAGGCCGCTGCCTCCGAACAGGATGTCGTCACCCGCATCGCCAAATAACCGGTCATTGCCCCCCTCTGAACCTATCGTATCGTCACCCGCACCGCCATGCAGTTCATCGTCATCGGCGCCTAATACGATGTTTTGGCTGCCACTGCCTGCAAAAACGACATTACTACCAGCACCGCCACGGACGGTGACATCTCCAACAATGATGGCAAACTCGATGTTTTCGAGGTCAATGACGGTACCAGCAGGCAGTTGGCTGGCGTCTATGATCATGACTTCAGTTTTATCTCCGGCGACGCCACTTAGCCCGATTGGCTCTGACGGAGCCTGGTTGTTGTTGCTGGTTAACGTCACCTGATTCAACCAGCCGGCACCGACACCGTTAAGCCATTGATCCAGGCCATTGATCATAGAAAACCAATCGCTTTCGGGTGCCGAATCACGCAATAAGTATAAGGCGTCACGGAAGGACGTTTGGTCAATGGCGGTTTCATTGGCGCGTGCTGTGGCGCCGATTCCCTCTGGTAATCTTAGCGTGGTGACAGGCTCATTGTTGGCATCAAAGTGAAGCGGAATATCGGCCAAAGTACTGCTGCTGTCCGAATCTTGTCGTGTTGAGGTAACGGGGTCGATTGTTACTTTCAGCACTGTTTGCCCATTTTCCGTCACATTGCGTTTTTCAACGGTTGTGCCGTCGATAATCTCAGCTGATGTGGGTGGGTTTGGATCTGTTGGTGTTGTTGGTTGCGTAACGGCTGCAGCGACATCAAAGGTCAGAGTATTACCGGCGATAGAGAAAGCGGTGCCATCGTTGACGCTGAATGTCAGGCTGGCATACCCGGTTCCGCTCTCACCTGTCGTGGGAGAGAACTGTAATAAAGTGGCATTGATATCAGCGATGGTAATGACGTCAGCATTGTTTACTGGGTTGCCATTGAGCGTCAGTATGCCAGCCGCTGGCACGGTATCGATGCGTACCGATTGCAGGGTATCGCCGCTATCAACGTCGCTAAAGCCAAAGTCTGCCGCTACAAAGGTATGCGTGCCGTTAAAACTGATATTGACCGTATCATCGGCGGCGGTAGGCGCGTCATTTACAGGGGTAATATCGATATTGACGCTGCCCAGAGCGGTATTAGTACCGCCGTCGTTAATGCTTAAACTGACAGTGGCGACATCGTTACCGGCCAGGTTTTCCCCCGGAGTATGGGTGATGTTGGCGCCATTGAGATAAGAATCGATATCGGCGATGGTGCCGGTCAAGGTGAGGGCTGCTGAGGCACTGCCGCCGATGGTAACGCCGCCACCGCTAGTGGCCGACAGGGTGCCAGCGCTGGCGGTTAACGTGAGTGTTACGCTGCCTGCGGTATCCACATCTGATAAGGTCGCTGCGGATAAATCCAGGTTAGCGGCGGTGTCTTCGGTAAAGCTGGCATCGCTGACTAAACCGGCCAGTTGCGGTGCGTCGTTGACCGCTGTCACTACTACGCTGACGTCAGCGCTACCGCTGGCCTGGCTATCAGAGACGGTAATGCTGACGGTACGGGTAGACTCAGCTGGGTTGTCGCCCGATGCTTCGAAGGTTAAGGCTTGCAGCAGCGACTGAGTTAACGCAGGTGTCGCATTGGCATTGAGATTTACAACAAAGTCATTACCGGCGGCAATATTGTTGCCTAACGTGCCAACCACTGTGCCAGACACCGACACATTAGAGCCCGCGGTGGTGCCAGCCAGGCTGACTACGCCACTGGTATCCACCGACAATACATCGCTAGCAGCATCTGCATTGGCAGATACCGTCACGGTGAGGGTACCGCCGTTGAAGTTGGCAGAATCAGCGTCCGTCAGGGTGGCATTGCTGCCGGCATCCAATAGCACGGTACCGCCTTCTTCGGCAGCATTGACACTATCGCCATTGAGGTTGCCAATCACTGGTGGGTTGGGTGTGACGCTGATGGTGAAACTGCCGCTGTCATCGGCGTCGCCACCGTTGGCGATGCCATCAGCGTCGTTTAACGTCAGGGTAAAGCCGCGATCGCCCAAAGCTGAGGGCGCATCGTACTGCAGTTGCTGCAACAGGGTCTGTATCCGAGCATCGGTGGCATTGGCGCCGAAGTTGATGGTTAGATCATTGCCACCTTGACCGTCGTCGGTGACGTCCACGGTACCAATCGAGGTGCCTGATACCAGAACGGTTTCACCTGCGCTGACGGTGGCATCGCCGCCTGACGTCACTGTGGTGCCGTCGACGAACCAGTTGCCGTTGGCGGTGCCCGACGTTTGCGCCAACGTAATAAAGCCACCGTTGTAATCGGCGCTATCGACGTTGGCGACGGCAGCGTCGGCAAAGCCAGTGAGAGCCTGGGCACCATTGCCGGCGACCACCTGGCTGGTTTCGGTGTATAGGTTAGTGACGACGGGTGCATCATTCACGCCGGTCAACGATACTGTTGAGGTTAGATTGGGCGTGGCTGAGTTGCTGCCGCTATTGGCCGTGCCACCGTTATCTGAAATGGCAGTAATGGTCACCACCCTATTGCCGGCGGTGGTGGGGTTATCTGAAGTATTGCGGTAGCCCAACGCATCGACCAAAGTTTGCAGTTGCGCATTGGTCAAGGTGGCGCCAGTGAAAGAAACCGTGGCGGTACTGCCCACCACCGACACATTGACTGTCAAGCCATTGGTGGCGGTGTTGACAGAATTGCCGTTGGTCAGAGCCACGTCTGATCCATCAAAGGTTAATATTTCACTGCTGCCGTCGGACACATTAGTGACGGTTAACGTCATAGCATCAAAGCGGTCGGCAGCTTCTACGGTATCGGCGCTGGGGCCTGAAAATAAATCAACCGCAGCAGCGCCTTCGATGTAGCTGGGGTCCTGGCCCGTAGCCGTCAGGGTTGGAGCATCATTGACGTTGGTAATGGAGACCGTCACGCTGCCACTGTCGTTGGCTACGCCATCACTGAAGGTGAAATCCAGTTGAACGTTGGCTGCAGGGTCATTGCTGCTGTTGCTGTAGCGAATCGCTTGCAGCACTTCATTTACCAGTGCTGTGGTGGGTGTAGTGCCGTTGTCGGCAAAACTCAGTTGTAACTGACCATTGCCGGTATTGGCGATGGTGGCGATAACATTGCCACCTGCAGTGACGGTACCTCCGCCGTTGGGGCCACCGGCGACGGTTAAACTGCCACCCGTGAGCACACTGAGCAGATCTGAGGCATCGGCGCCGCCATTGCGCACTAGGGTTAAACTGGCTCCGGAATAGTCACCATTGCCACCGTTTAGCGCATCCAGTTCCAAATCAGCGATGGTGGCATTGGCATCCAATTGCACCGCCGCAGCGCCTTCGGTATAGCTTGGTGTGCCGTCTAGACCGGAAAATACCGGTGCATCGTTCACTGCATTAATGGTGACACTGGCGCTATCGGTCACGCTGGAAAACGCACTGCTGCCACCGCCGCTGGAGGCATTAGCGGTAGCGCCAGCGACGCCGGATGATGTATCCCAGGCACGAAAAGTAAAGGTGGCGCTGCCGTTGTAGTTGGCATCCGGTACAAAACGCACCAGATCATTGTTATCGAGCAATCTGGCAGTAGCGCTGATATCGACGCTGCTGCCTGTGGTGCCCGTAAAGTTGGTCCAGCTAGTACCGGCATCGGTGCTGAACTGCCATACACCGTTGCTGTTATCGACCTGGGTCACGGCAATGGCCTCAACGGCGCCGCCATCGACGTCAGTGATTGAGCCATCGACGACCAAAGCCGCCACTGTGGTGCCGCCGTTATTGGCATTGTTACTGGCGTCGTCATCGCCATCGGCGGCCGAGCCATCATCGTCGCCAGCGTCCTCATCGATGGCAGTGAGTGCTGGCGATTGGCCTGCATCCAACCCTGGTGCATCGTTAACGGCGGTGATGGTGATGTTGACGGTATCCGCGCTGCCGTTAGTCGTGCCATCGTTTGGCGTGACGGTTAGCGTGGCGGTGGTGGTGCCATTTAATGCCGTGGTGTAGAGGATTTTGCTGGTGTCGTCCAGGTAGGTATTAAGATTGGCGGCAGTGCCTTGCAGGGTCATGCTGGCAGTGCCGGAGTTGGCAATGGTGACACCCGCCACAGTACCGTTACCATCGGTGCTGGCAAGGGTACCGGTATTGACTGCTAACGTGAGCGTGATGGTATCGCCATCAACATCAGCGACACTATAGGCCGACAAATCAATGGCCGTGGCAACGTCTTCGGTGGCGTTGTCGTCGGCCGGAGTACCGCCTAGCGTCGGGGCGGTATTCGGTATCACAGCATCATCAATAATGATGTTATTGATGGAGGCATAGCCTGAGCCATCGTTGAAATATATCCGCACTTCATCGACATATTGATAATAAGAATTGGCGGATAAATCTTGGTTTACACGAGACGTGTTGCTATTGGCATTAAAACTGACAGTACTGCTGGCCACCATAGCGCCGTCACGGTAAGCAACGATACTCATGGCTTCGCCGGTTTGATTACCCCAATCGTAAAAATCGAAGCCATTAAACTTAAACTCCGAACCGTCACTGCTTTTGACGGCAATACCGCCCCATTCGGTGAAGTACGAGTTGTAATCGACGGTCAGTCCACTAAAGCCATCACTGCTGGCTAGATCGGTGCTATTAAACCAGTTCATACTGCTGGTTTTAGTGCCACTGGAGTCGTCAATATTGAAGATCTGAATGGTGATACCGGCGATATCGGTACTGCCGCCTTCGCCATCTTCGGCAATATGGTCTGTGTCCCAGTTTCCATCGTCAGATGAAAAGGTCAGGGTGGTGGCGGCTAGGGTATGAGCATAATTGGGGATCTGAACAACTTGTGCTTGTAAGCTGGTGGCGCCCGTGTCGAGCTGCCAGTGTGGGCCACTAGGGCCTTGGCCAATTGCCAGGCTGGATGCCAGTACCTCACAATTTAGCGCTCGAGATAGCTGTGCAATAAAGTATTGCCCCGTTTGTCCTTGTGCGGTTTCACAGCTGTACAGTAGGCAGCCACTGCTCACCCACTGATCAAGTTGCAGGATATCGTCATAGCGCCGTTGCAGCTGCTGTTGGTCAAGACAAGTATTGCCTAGCCACAGTTTGCCGGGCTCACCGTGGCAAAAGACGTGTAAATAGTCAGTGACATCAAGGTGTTTAAGTTGTTGGATTAACCCTTTCAGGCTGTCGCCATCTTGAGTCAGATAAATTGGAATTAGGCCTTGTGCGCTGGCGGCATCGGCAAGAATATCCGCATCAGCTAACCGTGGGTCAATCGCTGCAATTCCTGTTTGCATGGCATCACTCCCCATACCTTATTCTTCCCCAAATACGGTGGATTATTTTTATGCTGTTGTAGACAGTGTAGTCAGCCTTTTAAGCTAAATATCTGTTGCTTAATGATCTGAGAATATATCCATGCAGATATATAATTTCATGACACCTTCCTTTGTTTTTTGTTACCCATTTGTAAGATGTTTAGTTTCTGCTGGGGTAGACCCCTTGAACGGCAATGCAGTGCAATAGACCGAGCTGCGGTGGGAGGTGATAAAAAGGTTCAGATTCGCCGACTGCTTCGACGGTCACTGTGCCGCTGGGAGTGACCTCTGTAGCCGACATGGCACTGATATAGCCTTCAATATTGCCTACCTTGCCACCGCTACCGTCCGACCAGATAGCTGCAGAGGCTGGCCCAGAGGCTGGAGATTCTGTTAACCGACCGGAATCCGGTGTTGTCGAGTTGTAGCCCGTGTTAGCGTACACCGGGAATGTTATGCTGGTTTGATCAAAGGACACGTCAGATGAGTCACCCTCGAATATCACTTGGTGTGTGTGGGAGGGTAAGTGTTCTGGTTGCAGTATGGTCTCTTGTGACCCGCGTTTTTGTCCTAGTTCAACGTTAGATAACCCCACTCCTTGGCCAATGCCAACGCTGGAGCGACCGCGAAGGTCTGGCAATTGAAAGGTGCTGACACCGTCACCGCCGTAAGTGGTGCCGATCAAAGAAAACAACGAGGGATTGCTGTTAATGGCTAATACTTGTCCTTTTGCTTCGGCATAGTTAACCGGACAAAAGTTAGCTGCCGTTACACAAATGGAGCCTATTAGCGGCTCGGTATTGCACGTGGCATAACTAAGCCAGGGCACAAGACAAGTGGCTAGGGCAATTTTGATTTTCATAAACACGCTCCTGTGTATCGGATAAATCAAAGGTTACGAGGTGGATACTGACCATCAACCACCACGCAGTACTTCAGCCCCAGTTGTGGTGGTAACAGTTCAATGTATGAGGGCTGGTGATTTGGTGTTATCTGCACAGCCCATCCTGTGCTGCTCAAGCTAGCCTTAATGTTCAGGTGGTTTGTTACCCAGAAGCCGGCAATATTTCCCGGTGTAGACGACCAAATCGCCGCTGAAGCGGGACCGGAGTCTATAGAGCCGGTCAGGTAGCTATCAGCGTTTGGGGTGATTGAGGTGGCGTCGGTATGGCCATAGGTAGGAATAGAGACGGACAAAGGAAGTGCCGGCACGGTCGCAGTATCGCCGGCAAAAGTGGCTTGATGGGTATGCTCAGGCGTTGTTGAGTCAGTAAGCAGGTTTGTTTCTAAGCCACGCCACGTACCCACATATGGCCATTCGCCGCTATCGTTAACTCCAACAGGGACACGGCCTCTTAAGTCAGGCACTGCAAAAACAGTTCTTCCGTCTCCACCGAAGTTTGTCCCTAGTAACGAAAAGAGCACGGAATATTCAGGGATCTGCAATAATTGGCCATCTGCAGGCAGGGTACCGCGTGGGCAAAATGCGTTGGCTGTGGCGCAGATGGAGCCGATATAACTTTGGCTCATATCGCCGCAGGCTAAAGCCGCAGGAGTGAAGTGGGTTAATGCGAGTGCTATTGCGATGCTATTGATGTGCTTCATGGTAGGAACTCCCTGATCCTTCAACCCAAATCCGTCAAATAAGGGCCGTTGTAGGCACTTTGGGTCTTACTATAAAGACTGAGAACCCATCGCTGGGAAACAATCGTGTTACAGCACCTTACCGCTACTGGCAGCGTTGTTAGGCCGGGCTATGCCGGCCTGGGCTGTTAGGGCTAGTCTCTGGGTGGGAATAGGCCGACCATGGCAATGCAATAACGCATGCCGACTTGTGGCGGACGACTATCGAATGACTGACTACCGCCAGTGTTGCCCACTGTCACCGCTCCGGTAACAGCGCCAGTGGCGCTAACGCCGCCCACTTGTGCGACCGTTTCGGTATTTTGCGCTGCCCAGATGGCGGCTGAAGTCGGACCACCTGGCGATGCCGCCAGATAATTCTGGTTGTCGCTGGGCGTCGTTACGTTGGAGCCCGAGTTGGGCACCACAGGGATGGATACATTGACCGTGACCGGGCTTGAAACCGTAGCGCTGTGGGTATGGCTGGGCAGGTTGAGTAAGTTAAGCGTAATGAACTCTCGACCGGGCATGGCACCTTGGCGAATGTTTTGCAAACCAGGGCCGGTGCCGATGCCAACCGGCGTGCGCCCCCTTAAATCGGGCACACCAAAAGTTGTTCGGCCATCACCACCGTAGTTAGTGCCGAGCAGCGAAAACAGCGCGGAGTAGCTGGAAATGGCCAATAATTGGCCGTTTGCTTCGGCAAATCCTCTTGGGCAAAAGGTCGCCGCTGTCATACACACAGAGCCAAGATACGGTTCTGGTACGCAGTTGGCCTGGGCGCTGGTAGTGAAGGACAATGACGCCATGGCGGTCATGAGAATGGCAGTTTTGCTGATCACAGTCATATGGAGCTCCGTCCGTAGGTGAGTTGAGTGGCAGCAACTCAGTGACGGATGCCTGCTACTGCATGTCCATGCTGGTGCGCAAAAATAGTCCTATTAGCTTATTATCTGACCTAGTTCGCCAGCTTGAACTTAATCCGAAATCGCACTAACGGAGCGGAAAAAGCGCACGAAACTGACATCGTGCGCTCAGTGCTTAACTGACGGTGGTGATGGGAATACGCCCTGCGGGTACGTCAGGCAATTCAATGCCGAGGTTGTTTTGCTCAAATACCTTATCGGCGCGATAGCTAGAACGCACCATAGGGCCTGAGGCCACTTCCATAAAGCCTTTTTCAAGACCGACATCACGGTAGTGATTGAATTGCTCCGGTGTGACATAACGATCAACCGGCAGATGGTTTTTGGTGGGACGCAAGTATTGGCCCAGGGTAAGAATATCGACACCAATGGCTTTGAGTTCGTCCATGGTTTGATAAATTTCTTCGTCGGTTTCACCGATACCTACCATCAAGCTGGTTTTTACCAACACATCTGGATTATGTCGCTTGGCGAAGGCCAGCACATCCAGGGTTTGCCGATAGCCAGCACGTGGATCACGCACCACATGGGTTAGACGTTCAACGGTTTCAACATTTTGGGCAAATACGTCCAAGCCTGAGTCCACGACCTTAGCGACATGCGCTTCGACGCCATCAAAGTCGGGCGTCAGTGCTTCGACCTTAACTTTGGGGGTACGTTGCTTAATCGCAGAGACACAGGCGGCATAGTGGGCGGCACCACCATCGTCGAGGTCGTCACGATCCACCGAGGTTAGAACGATATAGCGCAAGCCCATTAGTTCAACGGACTCGGCGACGTTTGCCGGTTCGTCTTGGTCTAACCAGCCATTGGGATTGCCAGTATCGACGGCGCAGAACTTACAGGCGCGGGTGCAGACTGAGCCCATCACCATGATGGTGGCGGTGCCATTATTCCAACATTCCCCCATGTTCGGGCAATGGGACTCTTCGCACACGGTGCTTAAACGATGCTCGCGTACGTTGGCTTTGACTTCCTCGAAACGCTGTCCGCCGGGAATACGGGCTCGTAGCCACTTGGGTTTGCGGCCAATGGGAGTGGCGTCAGCATCTTTGTTGGCTTTGATGCCATCTTTTATGGCGCTGAAACCATGTTCGCTTTGGAACTTACTCCCACTACGAATGGGCGTGGAGTCGTTACTCATGAAGTTTGTGGATACCTCGGCTCGGTCAGTCAAACAGGGCTAAGGATACCATGAGCCCTGTTGGCTGCCGAGCCACCAGAAGGTCGCATAACAGGTATGCTGTGTTGCCAAATGTTCCACACGGGCGGTTAACGATACCTTTCGGCTACCAATGTACTGTTGCGGCTGTCGTAGTCGAAGCTGTCCCATTGCCAGTGCTCATACAAGGCACCCAGCTGAGCAGTACCGATCAACTTACTCATACCGTCATCGAATTGCTGGGCCAGCAAGCGTCCACGTGGAGTGTTGGCAAAGGCGATAAATAAAGGCCGAGCATCGACGGTAATCACTTCCCACTGCTCAGGATCGAGCTGACCCTGCTGCATGTCGACGCGCAAGTTATTACGGGTATTGACCACCACATCCAAATCGCCTTTTTTTAGGTAATGTAATAGCTGGTGGTGATTGCGCAGCCGGTGAGGTCTGAGATCATAATCCAGACGTTCATCAATGCTGTAGCCGCGTACTTTGCCAATATGTAGACCATCCAAAGCTTGCCAGCCCTGCCAGCTGATCTGACCTTTTTTGAAGACCACGGACACAACATCGCTATCGAGGTGCATGTCGGGCAACAGCAAGCCATGGGTTTCAGCTTCTCGTTCATAGATACCCACAATGGCGTCTGCTTGACGGTAGCGCACCATGCCAATGGCGCGGCCAAAGGACGTATTGTAAGAGGCCACTTGAATACCCTGGGGTTCAAATACCGCCCTTAATATGTCCCAGTAGAGCCCGGTACCATCCTCTTCGGTGGCATGATGGCGGCTTTCCGCCGTGACTAGGATCATATTCATGTTGTCTTCGCTTCGAGCTGGCAGGCTCGACAACGCAATGAGAAAAATCAGTAGTAGGCGCATGACAGTCATCCTCCATGGATGAGTTGATAATTTATGGTAGCGCCAGGGATTTTTGATTGCTGTTTTGGTCTATGGGGAAAGTTGTAGGAGATTGTCCACAAGATTTGTGCGTGGCCGTCTTGATCGATGCTTGGGTGCCACGCTGAGCCTTTTACAGTAAGCGATGGTGATTCGGTGTCTTTGTTTACAAAAGAGTGAAGAGCGGTCAAACGCTGACATAACGCAATGACGTCAGTGGATATGAAGTGCGATTCTATGGCGCGTCATCGGGTATAGGAACGGTCATGGGATTGGTGAATACGGCGTACCATTCGGTTACAGAGTTGGTAGGGGACTTGATTCGTTTATCTGTGCCTGTGCCAGCAGCTGGGCAGCCACCGTTAGTACGTTTGAATGACTTAGCCGTGGTTCGCCAAGGAGACCTTCAGCGTTTGGCGCAAGTCATTGATATTCGTGATCAGCAAGTGTCGATGCAGGTGTTCGATGGCACCAAAGGTTTGGCGACCAATGCCGAAGTATCTTTCCTTGGCCATCCCATGCAAGTGACCTTTTCTGACCATATTTTAGGGCGTATTTTTAACGGCAAAGGTGAAGCCGCCGATCATGGCCCGTCGTTACAGTTCGACAACAAAGTAGATATTGCAGGGCCAACGGTTAACCCGATGCGACGTGTGCTGGCATCGCGCATGATTCGCACCAATGTACCCATGATTGATGTGTTTAACTGCTTGGTCGAAAGCCAAAAAATTCCAATCTTTTCCGTTTCCGGTGAGCCCTATAACGCATTTTTAGCGCGGATTGGTAATCAGGCTGATGCCGATATCATAGTCTTTGGTGGTATGGGGCTGGGCTTTGATGACTTTTATTCTTTCCGCCAAAGCTTCGAAGACTCCGGAGCTTTTGCTCGTACCGTCATGTTCGTCAACCAGGCATCGGATTCTATTGTTGAGCGTTTGCTGGTTCCTGATATGGCCCTGGCAGTGGCGGAGCGCTTTGCGGTAGAAGAAGGCAAACGGGTGTTGGTGCTGTTGACGGATATGACCGCTTACGCCGATGCATTGAAAGAAATCGGTATTGCCAATGAACGTGTGCCTTCTAATCGTGGCTATATGGGCGATTTATATTCCCAACTGGCCAGACGCTACGAAAAAGCCTGTGACTATGCCAAAGGGGGCTCTGTTACTATCTTGTCAGTGACGACTATGCCCGGCAATGATGTGTCACACCCCGTGCCCGATAACACTGGCTATATCACCGAAGGACAGTTTTATTTACACGGTGGTGAAATTGATCCGTTTGGCTCGTTATCGCGACTAAAGCAGCAAGTCATAGGTAAACAGACCCGGGAAGATCATGGCCAGGTTATGAATACCATGATTCGATTATATTCAGGTGCTAAAGAAGCCATGCAAAAGCAAGCCATGGCTTTTGAACTCAGTGATTATGATCATCAATTGTTAAAGTTTGGTGCCTTGTTTCGCCAGCATTTTATGGCGTTGGAGGCAGACCTAGCGCTAGAGCAGGCGTTAGATCTTGGCTGGAAGATCATGGCCGACTGCTTCTCCCCAGAGCAGCTACTGATGAAACAGTCACTGCTGAATAAATATTATCCGCAAGGGCAGCAGTGATGGCGCAGCTGCTGTTATCCAAAGCCACGTTACTGAAAGAGCGCCGCCAGTTGGCCGCTTTTCAGAAGTTTTTGCCGTCACTGGAAATGAAACGTCAGCAGCTCATGTTGGCGTTAAAACACAGTGAAGACACGATGCAAGCTATTGATGCACAGCTGCACGATATCGACGCTTTGATGGCCGAGCAAGTGCCCATGCTTGCCAACCAAGATATCCAGCTAGAGCCGCTATTAAGTATCCAAGCCATTGAGTATCAGCAGGAGAATATTGCCGGTGTGGTGATAAAGAGGCTGGCCGAGGTACAGTTTGAAATATCACCTATGTCGGTACTGTCGCGTCCGCATTGGGTAGAGTATGTGCAACACTGGTTACAACAGGCTGTGCAGTTACGATTACAGTTTGAAGCCGAGCAACAGATTCATCACGCATTACGAGCTGCGTTGAGCAAAGTGACCCAGCGAATGAATTTATTCGATAAGGTCCTGATACCACAGTCACAAAAGAACATTCGCCGTATTCAGATTCATTTGGACGATAAGGCTCGTGAGGCGGTAGTGACATCTAAAATCGCCAAACAAAAACGCTTGGAGGCGCAAGTGTGAGTATTGCGCGTTTTAGTAAAATTTCTCTGGCTGGTTCGTTGCAGGACCGCGAGCGTTTATTGCGGCAATGGCAAGCGTTTGGCCAGTTGCACATTATCAATCAGGACGGCAGTCAGGGATTTGAGCGGCAATTAAGCGCAAAAGATAAGCGCGCTTATGAAGCCATGAAACATTTGCAATCTTGCCCTCATCCACGTCGACCATTACAGCGTTGGCCGCAGGCTTTACTGCAGCAAAGCCAGCCGTTGTTAGCCGCTAAAAAACTAATCGACGATAGCCTTGGTAATGCTCAGCAGTTACGTGATACGGGCGATCAGATAGATGCATTAGAAGAGCGTATTCGAGCACTTAAGCCTTGGGGGGATTTTAATCTACCACCTAATACCAGTGTGGATTTATTTCGTCTATGGTTTTACCGCCTGCCGGTCACCATGCGCTCTGTATTAGATGATTTACCTTTACCTTGGCAAATTGCCGGGCGCAGTGCTCGTTTTTATTACCTGATTGTGGTCAGCGCCGATGAGCCGAATTCGGATTTACTGCCTATCCCTCGCGAACACTTAGGCTCGCAGTCGTTACATCAATTGCAACTGCAGCTAGAGGCGCTGCAAAGCCAGTATGAAGATCTTCAAATTGAGCGTGAGCGCTTAACACGTTTTCGCGAGTTATTGCGCCGTCATTTAGTCGCGGCTGATAACGAAGCTCTGTATCAATTTGTGATGGCGCAAACCTGCTGTCATGGCAAGGTGTTTACTCTTCAGGCCTGGGTGCCAACGGCCAGCTTGGCCGAGCTGGATGAGATTGCAGCCAGCTATGGATTTGCTTGGAGTGCAGAACCAGCGGCAGATAATGAGCAACCACCGACCTGGCTTCAGCCAGCTAAGGGACTACGGCCAGGGGCTTTATTAGCCAGTATTTATCAGTTGCCCGACTATCGCAGCTGGGACCCTTCTGGTCATTTGTATTTATCGTTTGTGGTGTTTTTCGCCATGATTTTATCCGATGCTGGTTACAGTCTTTTGCTACTGCTGGCACTGGCTATCGGTTGGCGAAAGTATTCTCACACCGAGCAGCAGCGTACGTTAAGGCAGTTGTTTGCATCTCTGTGTTTGGCGGCATTAGCCTGGGGCATTCTGGCCGGTAGCTACTGGGGTTATGACATTACCGCATTGGCACCAAATTGTTGGTTAACGCAGTTGCAAGTCATTGATTTAAACAATTACGACAGCATGATGCGCTTATCCGTATTTGCTGGTGCAGCTCATATTAGTCTGGCGATTATGAGTATGGCTTGGTCACGCCGCCATCAATGGTGGCAGCTGCTGGCGCGCAGTGGCTGGCTTGGACTACTAACTGCTGGGCTCGGTATCTGGCAACTACCCCAGTACCAACTGGCTTGGCAGGTTGTGGCAGCTGTCGCCGCCACAGCCATAGTGTTTGCAGTTTATTGGTCAACTAAAATTGCCAAAAAATCTTCGCTGTTATCATTGGCCAGCGGTGTTTTAGCGCTAGCCAATGTCAGCAAATTGTTTGGTGATGTGCTGAGTTATATGCGGCTGTTTGCTTTGGGGCTGGCCAGTGCTTCCTTAGGCCTGACCTTTAATGAATTGGCAGCCAATGCACTTCACAGCAGCCCAGGTATAGGGGTGTTAAGCGCAGCGCTGATTTTTGTATTAGGCCATGCGGTAAACTTGATGTTGGCGATTATGAGTGGCGTTGTACACGGACTTCGATTGAATTTTATTGAATTTTATAACTGGGGCGAACCAGGCGAAGGGGTTTGCTATCAACCATTTAAATTAAAGGAAGATTAAGGGGTCAACAATGAATGAGTGGGTATTGGCTCTTGGCTGGCTAGGTATATTTGCACCGGTGGCTTTGGGGGCGATTGGCAGTGTTATGGGCTGTGCTCTGGCAGGTCAGGCCGCCATTGGTGCCATGATGCAAACAGAGTCTGGCTACGGTCGTTTTATTGGCTTGTCGGTGTTGCCTTCATCCTTTGTTATTTATGGCATTGTATTGATGTTTACCTTGCAGCGGCCGGTATTAGGCAGCAATTCTGGCGGCTTATTTGGCATCGGTATATTAGCCGGGTTGGCGTTACTGATGACAGGAATCTGGCAAGGTCGTGCCTGCGCATCGGCCATCAATGCGGCCAAAGAAAAGCCAGAGATATTTGCGTTAACCATTGCGCCCGCCGCTATTGTTGAAGGCTTTGGTGTGTTTGTCTTTATCTTTGCACTAGTGCTGGCAGGTAATCTGGGAGGCTGAGCATGAGTTCACATTCACCGGAAGTGATTTCCTCGGGTATTGATTCATTGGTACAGAGGCTACAGCAAGAGGGCCTGGAAGCTGGGCAGCAGCAAGCCTACGACATTATTGCTAAGGCCAAAGCCAACGCCTTAGAGATACAACAGCAAGCCGAGCAACAGGCAGAGGCGTTGCTACAGGAGACCCGGCGCACCATCGCCATAGAACGCCAGGCGGCAGAAGATGCGTTGCACGTCGCTTTTCGTGATCTGGTATTGGATATGAAAAATCGCCTGTTAAATCGATTGTCGGATACCTTTGAACATAAGATTCATGCTGAGCTACAAGACCCTGAATTACTTCAGCAGCTGATCCGAGAAGCGGTAATTGCGATAGCGGCGCCAGCACCGCTTAAAAATGAGCAATCGTTGACTGTGTTGGTGCCCGATGCACTACTGAATATTCAGGAAATTCGTCAAACACCGGAACGTGCGACCGAAGGGCCACTGGCCGAGCTGGCTTTTGCTCTGCGCGATCAAGTATTTCGCGATGGCATTGAGTTTCAACCATTAACACGTACTGGCCGAAGCGGTCAGGGTGGTTTTCGCGTTGCAGCAGAGCAGGGACAGGTGCAAGTGGATATCTCTGATAAAGCCATCGCTGATCTGCTGCTGTCTTATTTGCAGCCACGCTTTCAAGCCATGTTAGATGGCGTTATTCGCTGATGTCGTTAAATCCTTATGTGACATTAATCAGTAGCCTACCGCGCCACGATGCGTTATTTGCCGATCAGCAAATCCCTTTGTCGCGCATCAAACTGAACCAACGGCTGCAGCTACTATCGTATCAGCACCGTCAGCAGCTGCACTGGATAGAACAAATAATGCACTGGGATAGTTGGCCGCCGGCACTCCCTCACGATCAAGTGGTGGCGCATATCCGCCATGCAATGGGTCATATTGAAGACAATGATGTGCGCGAACTCATGCATGAAAAACTCGATTTACGTACCGTGATGGGAGCATTGCGACTTCGGCAAGCACAGCCGCAACAGCCACCAACGGGCGACTGGGCGGTCAGTCGTTATCGTGATGTGATTGCACGCCATTGGCAAGAAGATGATTTTCACCTGGGTAAGGCATTTCCCTGGTTATTAACGGCGCTGACATTGATGCGTGAGCAGCAAATATTAAAGCTAGAAAAACTGCTGATGAGCCAAGCTTGGCAGACATTGCTCCGCCATCAATCTGAAGACGAGTTTGGTTTTATGGCCGTTGTTCAATACGTGATGAAATGGCATTTGGTTGAGCGCTGGAGTCGCAACCATAGTGAAGATGCCAAACAACGATTTCACACCCTTATTCAGTCGACCTTGAATACTGCAGGATACCGTCCAAATGAACAGCAATGACCCTAGTAGCGCACGTGTGGTAGCCGTACAGGATGACTTGGTGACCATTGAGTCTTTGCCGGTTGACGGTCAGCTGACGCCGCTGATGAAAAATGAAGTTGTTTATATTTTGCCAACCCGCCTGGCTGGTGAACGCCAGGAATGGCTCAAAGCAGAAGTGTTGCGTGTGAAGGGCAGTCGCGCCGATGCTCAAGTCTATGAAAGTACCAGTGGCGTTGGCGTTGGTGATCCTGTGGTGCAAAGTGCCGATATGTTATCGGCGGAACTGGGGCCAGGTCTGCTCGGTATGGTGTATGACGGCTTGCAAAACCCACTGGAGTTATTGGCGGTTCAACACGGTACTTTTTTACCTCGTGGCGTTGATTTACCCGCTCTGGATCAAGAAAAACACTGGCCCTTTAAACCACAGCTCAAAGAAGGCGATAAGGTTCGTGCCGGTGATGTTATTGGCACTGTGGTAGAAGGGCATTTTCACCATCGCATTATGGCGCCCTTCGATTTGGTTGGAGAGTGGCAGCTGGATTGGATCATGGTGGGCAGCTTTGCAGTTACCGATAATATTGCCCAATTATCAACTGGAGAGCAGAAACGTTCGCTATCTATGCGCCAGCGCTGGCCTATTCGCCAACCCATTGGCCGCGCTTTGATGGCGCAAGGGCAAGCTGAGCGTCTATATCCCAGCGTGCCTTTGTCGACCAGTATGCGCTTGATCGATACGTTTTTTCCCATTGCCAAAGGAGGCACAGGCTGCATACCTGGTCCTTTTGGGGCGGGTAAAACGGTATTGCAGGGTCTGATTGCACGTTACTCTGATGTGGATATTGTGATCGTCGTTGCCTGTGGTGAGCGTGCGGGTGAAGTGGTAGAAACCATTCAGGAATTTCCTGATATGCCCGACCCTAAAACTGGCGGCAGTTTGATGGATCGTACGATAATTTTATGTAATACCTCCTCTATGCCGGTGGCTGCACGAGAGGCGTCCATTTATATGGGCATCACTCTGGCAGAATATTATCAAAGCATGGGCTACGACGTATTAATGATCGCCGATTCGACCTCGCGTTGGGCCCAAGCCATGCGAGAAACGTCAGGCCGGTTGGAAGAAATACCGGGGGAAGAGGCCTTTCCTGCGTATTTAGATTCTGCCATCAAAAACGTTTATGAACGGGCAGGTGTTCTTCAGCGCTACGATGAGCATGGCACCACGGGAACCTTTACCATGATAGGTACGGTATCGCCGGCGGGCGGTAACTTTGAAGAACCGGTGACACAATCGACGTTGTCGACGGTAAAAACGTTTTTGGGTTTATCGGCGGAGCGTGCTTATAAACGCTTTTATCCGGCAGTCGATCCACTGTTGTCTTGGTCTCGATATTGGCAGCAGTTAAAACCCTGGTTTGATCAGCATATTGACGAGCATTGGACCAGTCGTGTTGCGAAACTGCAGCAGTTGTTAGAGCAAGGTGAAGAAATACAACGCATGATGCAGGTAACCGGTGAAGAAGGCATCACAGCAGAAGACTTTATTGTTAGTCAAAAAGCCCAACTATTAGATCTTGTTTATTTACAGCAAGATGCCTTTGACGACGTTGATGTTGCTGTGCCGATGGAACGCCAGCAAGCATTATTGGCCCTAATCGAAGCAGTGGTAGAACATCAGCCCAGCCAGCTCGGAGAAGATAAATCGGCGCTGCGAGATTTTTATACTCGCTTGACCGGATTATTTAAAAACCTGAATTATGCGGCTTGGAACAGCAGCGACTATCAAACGCTGCTGCAACAAATAACGGCTACCTTGCAAGCACCAGTCGAGGCCTAGTGATTAGGAGCTGTTTACATTATTTTGATCGCGCTGTTATCAACGGGAAATTTCCCGTTAAGGCGCGAAGAGGGACGTTTAACGAGTTAAACGGCACTCCTCATGCCTTGCTCAAGAAACAACGGACAAGATCTAAATAGTGTTAGCAGACACTAAGGCAGTTGTGCTGGTAATAATGTCAGCACAGCGCGCTGCCCAAGCGCGACCTTGGCATTGGGGAAAACAATGGCCTCACCATCTTGCTGGGCGGTGTAAACCGCCCCGGTTTCTTGTGCCAGCACATCTCCGGTTTTGAAGGCCGTAAAGTTAGCGACCTCATCACCAAAACCAAGACGAAAATCGTCTTGTTGGCGCAGTATGATTTGATTGACTTTATACACCGAAAAATCGTCACTGCGATAAGCTGGCCACTGCGGCTGCTGCTCACACACTAAGCGGGTAATGGCATCCTTGGCCGCCGCAAAGCGGCTCATGTCGTTTTCACCAAACGGACGCACCTTGCCCAGCTCGACGGTGAACGCGATCGCATCATACTGCGCGGCAGAGAAATAACTGAAGGTCGTGGTGGGCGCATTCGATAATAAAATGGCGTGCACATCACAGGCGCCTAAGAAGCGCAGCGACTCAGTATCGTAATCGCCGTCAGGGCGATAGGGATAAACAGCAAATTTTTCATGCTGTGACGCTTTAATCGCGGTGTGCAAATCGTAGTGATGACGTTGCCCTTGGCCTGCGGTGAAAAAGTCGCCCACCACTTGTTCTAGCAGTTTGGCTCGCTGACGTTCTTCGTTAATCAGGCCTGGGCCTTTGGAGTGCTCGCCGCTGAACAGTCGATTCATATTTTCATCGACAAAGCGTTCACCGATATTCATGGCACTGAGGTTGCCGAAAATAAATAATACCCGCTGCTCGACCTGGCGCTCACCGCTGAGTAAAGCACTGACCAGCTCGGCACAGATTTCAATGGGGGCCGTTTCATTGCCATGCACACCGCAAGACAAGACGACGTCTTCTGTCGCGGCTGTTGGCGGCTCAAATTGAATGATGCCTGCCGCCAGTACCGTGACCAGGGTGTTATTGCTTAGCTTAAATTGGCCAGGCTCAATGCGCTCTGGTTGCTGGCGACTCAGGGTTAGGAAATCAAACTCAGTTTGCAATATATGACTCATGTTCAGTTCCGCAGGCAGGCATTAACGTCGAAAACGTGCTTCAAGTACCACAGATGAGGTGGTTCGCTCAACACCCGATAGCGCACCTATGTCATCCAGCAGATTACTGAGTTGCTGCAACGAGTCGGCTTCCACCATGGCAATCAGATCGTATTCTCCGCTGACGGACAACAGCTGAACGATATTCGGAATCTGTTGTAGCGCTTTTTCGGTACTGTGAGTGAGCTTCTGCACCAGTTTTATCAGCACATGGGCTTCGACTTGCTGGGCACGAAAGCGTTCACCCAGTTCTACCCGATAGCCACTGATGACGCCGCTTTGCTCCAGTTTCTTCAGGCGACTTTGAACGGTTGAACGTGACAAAGAGAGCTTTCTTGCCAATTCAGACACGCTGGCTCTGGCGTCGTCGCGCAGCAGTGCCAGTAGGCGCTGATCGGCCGGTGAGAGGTTTGAGTTGGTCATATTGATTTTAGGTATCGTCAGATTGCTAGTAGTTGTACACTAATTCGCTATAAATGTCGCTACAGTTTGGCGTGACAGCTAGCCAAAATAGTAGGCATAACAACCATAGGGGATACCAGTGGGTAATCACCCTAGTGACTATCAACCTTGAAATTTTTAGAGGATAGGGCTGTGCAGGTAACACGAGAGGTTTTTGATCAAGTAATGGTGCCTAACTACGCACCAGCAAGTGTGATTCCGGTACGCGGCGAAGGCTCACGAGTGTGGGACCAGCAAGGCAATGAGTACATCGATTTTGCCGGTGGCATCGCCGTTACCTGTCTGGGTCACTGTCATCCGGCGCTGGTTGGTGCACTGCAGGAACAAAGCCAAAAGCTATGGCATTTGTCCAATGTCATGACCAATGAGCCAGCCTTGCGTCTGGCTAAGAAGCTGACTGATGCCACCTTTGCTGACCAAGTGTACTACGCCAACTCAGGTGCAGAAGCGAACGAAGCGGCACTGAAGCTGGCGCGTCGCTGGGCATTGGATAACCATGGCGAGCAAAAGAGCCAGATTATTTCATTCCAAAAGGGCTTCCACGGTCGTACTTTCTTTACCGTGACTGTCGGTGGTCAAGCGGCTTATAGCGATGGTTTTGGTCCTAAGCCAGGTGACATCGTACACGCTGAATACAACAACCTGGATAGCCTGCGTGAGCTGATCTCTGACAACACCTGTGCGGTGATGATGGAGCCCCTGCAAGGCGAAGGCGGTATCGTTCCTCCGACGCAAGAATTTGTTGAAGGCGTGCGCGCTCTGTGTGACCAGCACAATGCCCTGCTGATCTTTGATGAAGTACAAACCGGTGTTGGCCGTACCGGCCATCTGTATGCCTACATGGGCCTGGGTGTGACACCCGATATCCTAACCACGGCAAAAGCGCTGGGCGGTGGTTTCCCGATTGGCGCCATGCTGACCACTAAAGCGATTGGTGATCATCTGAAGATTGGTACCCACGGTTCTACTTACGGCGGCAACCCGCTGGCGTGTGCGGTTGCAGAAGCCGCCTTCGATACCGTGAATCAGCCTGAGGTGTTGGAAGGTGTGCAAGCACGTTACCAGCGCTACGTTGAAGGCTTGAACGCCATCAACGAAAAATACTCAGTATTCAGTGAAATTCGTGGCCAAGGCCTGCTGATTGGTGCTGCGTTAAACGAGCAATACAAGGGTCGTGCACGTGACTTCTTGCTGGCTTCGATGGCGGAAAACCTGATGGTACTGGTAGCCGGTGCCGACGTGGTGCGCTTTGCTCCTTCTTTGGTGATTCCAGAGCAGGATATAGACGAAGGTCTGCAGCGTTTTGAACGTGCCGTTGCCAAGGTGGTCGCGGGCTAAGCCCGCGGAAACAACCATGTTGGTGGTGCGCCCAATACAAGCTTCGGATTACCAAAGCTTGCGTCACATAGCCATCGAATCCGGTCCGGGTTTCACCTCGCTGGTGGATGACCCGGAGCTGCTGCAAAGCAAAATTGAGCGCGCGCAACGCAGCTTTGCCGCCGATGTCAGCGCTCCCGGAGATGAAGGGTATTTGCTGGTGCTGGAAGATACCGACACAGGTGAAGTGGTTGGAACCACGGCGATTGAAGCCGCCGTGGGACTGAAAACGCCGCTTTATCATTATCATGTTGGTAAGTCGATGCACCAATCGACGCAACTGGGTATTCAAAGCATCGTCACCACGCTGACGGTGTGTAACAACTACATGGGTTGCAGTGAGTTATGCAGCCTGTATTTGCTCGCCGGCCATCGCCGTGGCATGGCGGGCAAATTGCTGTCCAAAGTACGTTTTTTGCTGATGGCTGAGCACCCGCAGCGCTTTTCTGATTTCGTCATCGCGCAAATGCTGGGTGTGGCGGATGAAGAAGGTCGCTCACCGTTCTGGAGTTGGCTGGAAGAGCATTTTATTAAGCTCGATTTTTCTACCGCCAGTCGCATGGTCGGATCAGGCAATAAAGGTTTTGTGCCTGAACTGATGCCGCGTCATCCGATTTATACCAACTTGCTGGGCGAAGAAGCCCAGGCGGTGATTGGCAAGGTTCATCGCAACACCGAACCGGCGCTGCGCATGCTGCAAAATGAAGGCTTTAATCATCGCGGTTACGTCGACTTATTTGATGCCGGCCCCACAGTGGAAGCACCGCTCGACAGCATTAAAAGTGTGCGTGACAGCATACATGCGCGAGTGGAATTTAGGCCGACCACCGAAGGGCAAATGCATGTCATGGTCAGCAACACCGGCTTAAGTGATTTTCGTGCCTTGCTGTGCGATCAGGCCGATTGGCAGGAGCAGCAACAGTTACTCATCTTGCCACAGTCTGTACAGCCACATTTACAACTGAATAACGGCGATGCCGTTCGATTTTTGGATATGGGGAGAACTTCCGCATGACCTCGACACAATTTATTAATGGCGTTTGGAGCTCAGGTCAGGGCTATCAAATGCAATCTATTAACCCAGCCACGGGTGAATCCGTATGGCAGGGTACCAGCGCCACTGCGGCTGATGTTGATGCCGCAATTAACGCCGCGCGCCAGGCATTTACTGGCTGGTCTCAGCGCTCATTCGAGCAGCGTTTAGAGTTGATGCAGGCCTTTAAACAGCAATTAAGTGACAATCAGGAAGCCCTGGCGGCCACTATTTGTGAAGAAACAGGCAAGCCCTTGTGGGAGTCACGCACCGAAGTGACCGCCATGATGGGCAAAATTGATATTTCCGTGCGCGCTTATGAAGAGCGTACCGGCACTATCGAAAATCCGATGCCGGGTGCTCGTGCCTTTATTCGTCATAAGCCCCATGGTGTTGTGGCAGTATTTGGCCCTTACAATTTCCCTGGCCACTTACCTAACGGTCATATTGTGCCGGCGCTGTTGGCGGGCAATTGTGTGGTGTTTAAGCCATCCGAATTAACGCCAAAAGTTGCTGAGTTGACGGTAAAACTTTGGCAGCAAGCAGGTTTGCCAGAAGGTGTGCTGAATCTAGTCCAAGGTGAAGTTGAAACCGGTAAGGCGCTGGCATCCCATGCCCAGATTGATGGCTTGTTCTTTACCGGCAGCTCGACCACCGGCAAATTATTGCACGAGCAATTTGCAGGTCATCCAGGCAAAATCCTGGCGCTGGAAATGGGCGGCAATAACCCACTGATTATTGGTGATGTTAGTGATCAACGGGCGGTGGTGCACGATATTGTACAGTCGGCCTTTGTCACGTCAGGTCAGCGCTGCACCTGCTCGCGTCGTTTGTTTGTGCCTGTGGGTGCCGACGGTGATGCATTGCTTGATCAGCTGTTAGCAGCTGCGCGCAATATTCAGGTAGGTGATCCTCTGGCGGATAACTTTATGGGCGCCATGATTTCTGCCAAAGCGGCCAGCGGTATGGTAGCGGCGCAGCAGAAATTGCAACAACTGGGTGGCCAGTCGTTACTCGAGCTGACTCAGCCTGATGCCAACCTGGGTTTTGTGACTCCAGGCATTATTGATGTGACGGCAATCGCTGAACTGCCAGATGAAGAATACTTTGGCCCGCTGTTGCAGGTGGTTCGTTATGAGCAATTTGCCGATGCGATTGTCGCGGCCAACAATACCCGCTTTGGACTGTCGGCTGGCTTATTAAGCGATAGCCGTGAGCAATATGACGAATTCTTCCGTGATATTCGTGCGGGCATTGTTAACTGGAATAAACCAATTACGGGTGCGTCTAGTGCAGCACCATTTGGCGGTATTGGCGAAAGCGGTAACCACCGCGCCAGCGCTTATTACGCGGCCGATTATTGCGCCTATCCGGTTGCTTCGGTTGAAGCGGATCAAGTGCAAATGCCAGAAAAACTGGCGCCGGGCTTATCACTGTAAGCCGGTGCTAACACGGCCTGCCCACAAGGCAGGCCGATTCTGAGTACGGATACAACACATATCTGGAGGTGTTTATGTCAGACGCTGTTCATCAGCTGTTTGAGGCTTTGTGGCAGAACTATTTACAGGTAACGCCATCGGCCGACAAGATTCACAAGCTATTGGGCAATACCCAGGCGAGCGATATTATTAATGATCACATCGCTTTGCGTACTTTTAATCTCGATAAAGTCGGATTGGATAAATTATCCCAGCACTTTATTAAGATTGGATATGAGCCTTGCGGTGAATACCACTTTGAACAGAAAAAACTGTTTGCTCGCCACTTTGAACACCCAGATGCGACGGCACCTAAAGTCTTTATCTCTGAGCTGCTGGTTGATCAGTGTTCTGCCGAGTTGCAGGCGATTGTAAAACAGCTGGTTGATCAGGTTGAAGAGGGCGCGACTGACAGCCCAGAATTCTTGTATTCCGGCACTCACTGGCAGGTGAGCCACGACACTTATCAGGTGCTGCTGAAAGAAAGCGAATACGCCGCCTGGATGGCAGCCTGGGGTTACCGTGCCAACCACTTCACCGTTGATGTAAATGCTTTAAGCGAGTTTGAAACCTTGCAATCGGTGAACGATGCATTAAAACAAGCGGGGTTTGCACTGAATACCGCCGGCGGTGAAATTAAAGGCTCGCCAGAAGTATTGCTGGAGCAAAGCTCCACCATGGCTGATAAAGCTGACGTCACTTTCAGCGATGGTGTGCACAGCATCCCAAGTTGCTTCTACGAGTTTGCTCGCCGTTACCAGCAAGCGGATGGCCGTTATTACACAGGTTTTGTGGCAGCGTCCGCCGATAAAATCTTTGAAAGTACCAACAACGGTTAATTGCCTTTTTGCTTAGCGACCCAGGCTACATGTTTTTGCATAGCCGGGTCGTTTTTTAACGCATCCAAGCTCGAAAACTGTTTTGCCAACGTCATCTCGTCGTATAGCCGGTGAATACCTTTGTGGCAACGTCGACACACCCAAATTCCGGTATTTAATTCAGCTTTGTCAAAGTGCTTGCGAAAGTAAGTGCGGCGATGAACTTTTCGCGGTATTAAATGGTGGAACGTCAGGGGCACTTGCCGCTGACACAGCTGACAATGCTGCGCTTGTTGACTCACTGTCTCTCTCCTGGCTGATGTGACGTTATTGTACCGCCTTACGTAACGCTACGTTTGCTAACGTCTTCACCGCTGATTGCTACGTCAAAAGCCATTAGTCTGCGCCCAGTTATAAAAATGCAAGGGTAAAGGTATGAAGTCCTGGATTGGCCTGTTGTCGTTAGTCGGATTAAGCGGATGTGTGCATACCACCACAGCGGATCGTTCGGTGACCATTCGCGACGTTGGCGATGCCATGAATGCTTGCCGCCAATATACCGATGAGCATTTACCTGAACTCACAGGCATCAGCATTGACCGGCTATCAAGTCGGGAGCATAAAAAGCTGTATGAAATCTATCTGGATATCACCGATGGCCAACAGCGTGGTTATGTCCGCTGTCAGGTCGCCAAAGGACAATCTGGGGGCGTTACCTACCATGCCGTGCGTGACTTTGTGCGCGATGCCCGATCATTTGCAGGTTAGGCTTTGCTGGAAAAGGCGCGAGTAGGGGTTTTACCAGTAAGAAGTGTGGGAGCAAAGGTTTGCAGAGACGGCCCAAAACTCTAGATGTCCCTGTTCAGCTAAGGATTCGATACAAAGCATAAAAAAGCGGGCTAATGCCCGCTTTTTTATTGAGTTATACCAGGTCTTGGTACAGATCCGGGCAGCCTAACAGCTCAGTTAACGCTGTCATGGCAGCGTTGCACTCGTGCATAAAGGCTGGATCAAGCAAGTCCAGTGGGTGCAGGCTGTCACGATAATGCTCGTTCACCCAGGCTTGCAGGGAATCGATTTTAGCATCGTCCAGCATAAAGGCAGGGTTCACTGCCTGTAGCTCTTGCTCATTCAGCAATACACGCAAACGCAAGCAGGCAGGGCCACCACCGTTGCTCATGCTTTGGCGCACATCAACAAATTCAACATGGCGAATTGGCTGGCTGTGGTCGGCAGTCAGTCGCTGTAGATACTGAGCGACGGCTTCGACTTCCTGACACTCGGTAGGAGCAATCAGAGTCATGGCACTCATGTCACCATCTGGGCCTGACAATAGCTGGCTGTTAAACAGATAGCTGCGAATGGCTTCATCCAGCGATACCTGATCAGCAGGCACACATACCGGAATGAATTCACCATGGGCGGCGAGCTGTTCAAAGGCCGCTTGCTGGGATTCTTGCTCATAGGCTTGCTGGTGGAAAAACAGCACTGGACCATTAACCACAGCCACCACGTCATTATGAAAAGCGCCGGCATTAATGGCTTCAGCACTTTGCTGTAAATATACCGCCTGCTTAACGCCGTGTTGACGGGCAATGGCCTGGCTGGCTTCTAAGGTTTGGCGTGCTGGGAACTGCAGTGTCGAGGTATCGGCGCCGCGTTGACGGCCCCAGACAAACAAGCCAGTGCCGCTATCACCGTGTTTAGAGCACAAGCGGCCATGATTGGCAGCGCCTTCATCAGCAAAGGCTCCGGTGGCAGTCAGCGCCGGATGGACACTGAATACGGCCGGGTTGTGGAAGATGCGTTGCAGCGCGGCAAACGTATAAGGGTGCTCAATCGAGCGGTGCGCCGTGGTGACCAGGTTGGCCGGGGTTAAATGAACCTTGCCGTCTTCGCTGTCACTGGACGGTGTGACCGTGGCAGCATTGGCTGCCCACATAGACGACGCCGAATAGGCCATCGACAACAGCTCGGGAGCTTGTTTGCCGGCTTGTTCAATGATTTGATCGTCACTGCCGCTAAAGCCCAGCTGACGCAGCGTACTTAGCGCGGGTCGTGGTTGCGGTGGAATAAAGCCCTGGCGATAGCCCATGCGCAGCAAAGTGCGCATCTTTTCTAGTCCTTGTAGCGCTGCTTGACGCGGGCTCGAGGTTTTCAGGGCATTGCGATGGGACGCCAGATTGCCGCTGGCCAGGCCGCCGTAGTGATGGGACGGGCCGATCAGACCATCAAAGTTAACTTCATAATGTTTCATGCGGGTAGCCTCGTACCATTACAGGGCGATAAACGCCAATGAATCGTTGTCTTGCAGTTGCAGTGCCTGGCGCTCTGCTGCTGGAATATCAATGCTGGTGTCATCCAACTGTGCCTCGCTCAGCATGACACGGAAATTCGACCATTGAGTATTGGCCGCAATCACCTTGCCTTGCTCGCCGCTATTGCTGGCCAGTAGTCGTTGCTCAATGGCTTTAACGCTGGCGAGCTGATCGATCGAGGCGTGCATAAGAGGCCCTGCATCAAATATGTCCACCACATTATCAAAGCGGAAACCTTCGCGTTGCAGCAGCTCCATGGCCGGGCGGCCAGCATCGGCAGGCTGACCAATGACCGCCTGAGCATCGTTTGGCAATAAGGTGGTGTAGATAGGGTATTTGGGCATCAGCTCGGTAATAAACTGATTTGACCCTAGGCCACACAATGTATCGGCTTGCTCAAATTCCATTTCGAAAAAATGCTTGCCAATCGCTTCCCAGAACGGGCTGCGACCATCGGCATCACTCCAGCCGCGCAGCTCGGCAATCACAGACTCGGCAAAGCGTTCGCGGAACAAGCCCATCAACAAATAACGTGAGCGTGCTAACCAATGGCCATTGCCGCGGTATTCAGGCAGCAAAAACAGTGAGCCCACTTCAGAGCAGCCGGTGTAATCGTTGGTCAGGTGTAGTAGCTGGCTGGCAACCTGCTTTTCCAATGAATGTGAATAATGCGTCATTGGGATCAGGCGATAAGCGTAAAACGCCTGACGTGCACCGGTCAGCGCGGATACGCCGGCACAACCGGCCAGGCGTTGCTGTTCGGTGTCTTCCATCACCAGCAGAAAATTGTCATCTGGGTGTTTTTCAGTGCGCTCAAAGCTGGCCATCGAGTGCACGATGCGCTCTGCCAGGGCTTCTTCATCCGGTGGGAGAGACGTCATGCCCTGTCCGGCGGCTTGGGCCAACAGCAGCAACTGACTGACGTCGTGTTCAGCAACAGGACGAATAATCAACATAGGGAATACTCACAAAGTGTCAATGGCATCAGTCTGGCTCAGAGAATCAAGAATGTGCTGCGCTTATTGGCTTTTTATGCCGAATATTGTTCGGTATTCGAAATGGGTTATGATTGTCACTTACTAGAGTGGCATACTAGCTCATGCTACATGGCTTCTGTGGCTTTTATTGACGACGCTTTGCGGGTCGTTGCAAACGAAACCACAGGCAGCTCAACTGGGCTGGTTGCCGAATCATATTTTGCTTGAATAGGGAGGCGAGTCGATGAGAGATGAGCCGTCATTGCCGGCCCGTGCCGGATCGTTGGACCGTTTAGACTTGCGCATGCTGCGCATCTTGCAGGCGGATGGCCGCATTACCAACAAAGCGCTGGCTGCAGCGGTGAATTTGTCCGCTAGTGCTTGTCATCAACGGCTGCAGCGATTGTTAGATCAAGGCTGGATCGAAGGTTTTATGGGGCGGGTCAATATCGAACGCTTATGCGAGCCGGTACAGTGCATTGCCACCATTTCCATGGCCAGCCATGCGCCCGATACCTTTCGCCAGTTAGAGCTACATATTGATGCATTGCCAGAAGCGACGGCGGCTTATACCGTCAGCGGCGGCTGTGATTTTATTGTGCACTTTGCGTGTGCGCGCATGAGTCGCTACATGGAGCTGACCGACGAGCTGATTCGTTTGTGCCCGGACATTGCCAATATCAGCACCCATGTGGTGTTAAAGCAGAACAAAGCCTTTACTGGCTATCCCATCGCTCAGTTGTTGGTAGAGCCTTCTTGAAGCTCGGCGAACTGGCCCCGCGTCAGACTGATTAAGTCGGCCGGAGCCAGCTCAATTTCCAGTCCACGCCGGCCAGCGCTGACATAAATGGTGTCAAACTGAGTGGCACTGTTATCGACCACGGTCGGTAGCGCTTTTTTCTGCCCGAGCGGGCTGATGCCACCCAGCAAGTACCCCGTCACCCGTTGCGCGTCGTCTGGATTGGCCATGTCGGCTTTTTTGGCATTTAAGGCTTTGGCCAGCCGCTTCATGTTGAGGCTTTGGGACACCGGAATAACCGCCACTGCCATGTTTTGCGAATGACCGTTAAGGCTGACCAATAGGGTTTTAAATACTTTTTCAGCGGGCAGTCCCAGCTTGTCCACCGCTTCCAGGCCATAGGCCTGGCAGCTGGGATCGTGTTGATACTGATGAACGCGATGCAAAATGCCTTTCTTTTTTGCCAAGTTAATTGCGGGTGTCATCGCGGCTTCTCACACACTGTCGTTATCTGCGCTGATTAGGTCAAAACGCGGCTGACTGTGGCCATCGATTTCTACGCTTTCGATAAACATATCGTAAGGTCGAACCCACAGTTGTTGCTCGCCGTACAAGGGTTGATACAGCACTAGCCACTGCTCATTTTCACTGTGCCGTACCAGATCGATGACCTGATAATCCTGGCCCTTGTAATGGCGATAACGCCCTTTAACTAACTCAGGCTTCATGAATCAATCTCGTAGCGCACGTTTACCTCAGCTTCGATTTTCTGCTCCTGAAACAGAGTCGGCGCGGGCTCTGGTGCTTTGGCACTTTCCATCATCGCCCGAGCTTGCAGCATGGGTGGACGGTTATAGCCACCATTGCCTTCGACAATGTGTAGCACCCGTTCGACTCGGGCATTGGCAGCTTGTGCTAACGCATCGGCTTTGCTGCGGGCGTGTTGGACGGCCTTACTTAAGGCTTGGCGTTGCAAGGCATCACGGTCGTTAAAGCGCAGCTCGGTATGATTCACATGCATGCCGTCGATTTGCATCAGCTCATGCACTAAACGGGCATGCTGGTCCAAATTTCGCAAGCTGATGGTAACAGGGCGACTCACTTGCTCTCCGACCAATACGCGCTCTTGTTTACGCCATTCGTATTGCGGGTAATTGCGAATTTGAGAGGCTTCGATATCGTCCTTGTTAATGCCCAGGCTGCTGGCGGTGCTCAGCAGTGTCATCATGGCGCTATCGACTCTTTGTTTGGCTTCCGGCAAGGTTTTTGCCGTGCTTTTGATGGTCAGGTGGATGTCTGCATAATCGGGCATGACTTCAATCACGCCCTGGCCAGAGACTTCAATATATTCGCCGGCCTGTGTGATAGGTGCTGCGGCGAGGCAGCCCATCAACAACCAAATCGAAGGTTTCATACGGGTATCCTAGTCCTTGTTGGATGCTTGAAATTGGGCCAGCTGTTCAGCGCTGGCTGGGGTTTGGAACTGCTCTTTCCAGTCGTTGTAGGGCATGCCATAGATGCGCTCGCGAGCCTGATCATAGTCCAGCGGCTGACCTTGCTGCTCGGATTCTGCCATATACCATTTGGCGAGGCAGTTGCGGCAAAAACCGGCAAGATTCATCAGGTCAATATTTTGCACCTGTTTATTGTCATCCAAGTGTTGCAGTAAACGTCTGAATACAGCGGCTTCGATGGCGGTAGTTTGCTCTGACATAACAGTCTCTTATCGGATATCTGACAGTATGATTGCGTCGAACGGCCTGAGCTTCAACCACTTGCCGTGCAAGGTAGCGTAAATATCCGTGATCAGCGATTGGTATACAGCTGAAGTGGCGGCAACTAGCCCAGACTATTGGCCAGTCGATAGTCCATTACCCGTAGTCTGCGCGACAGCGAAACGGCGACGGCGCGAATCACTTTGGCGGCAATTTTGGGCGATTCTTCAGACATGCGATCGAGTGAATCACGTGATAATACCAGCAGGGTGCAGGTGGATTTAGCCACGCAGGTAGCAGAGCGGCGCTCTCCATCGAGAACGGCCATTTCGCCAAAGGTTTTGTTTTGATTGAGCAAGGCAACCGGGATGGTTTGGTTATTGGCGTCGCTTTTCATGACCGATATTTTGCCACTGTGAATGATGCCCATATAGCTGCCGTCGTCGCCTTCGCGAAACAATATGTTGCCAGCTTCGATGTCTTGCAGATTAAAGTAGGGCGCTGCACTGCGCAGTTCTATCGGTGAGAAGTTATCAAACATGGTGCATTCGGCCAGCATACCGATAAGCTCTTCCAGATAAGTTGGTGAATGATCGCGCATCTTATATTCCTGTGGCTAAGTAAACTCAGGCTGGCAAACCTGTTGCCTTAGAGTAGCAAAGCCAATCGCTGCTGAATGCTGCAACAGCGTTGGCTTTTGGTAACTTTTGCAAGGCTTACTCGTGCACTGCAACCTGGCTGAGGGCGGACTCTACTTGGCTAAAATGCTCCAGTACCTCTTCAATTTCGTGGGCGGCATCAAGCCAGTCGTCGGCTTGTTTCATGCCAATGCGGGCCATGGCTTGAACCGTAGCAGGGTGTACCAGAAGATCCTTGGCGTGGTAGCACTCAGCCGTCGGTAAGGGTGGAAGTTTGCCATCGGCATGATAACCCGACTCAATCTCTTCCAACGGCAGCCCGGCTAAAGAATCGGCGACATCATTAAGAGCCTTTAAATAACCGCTGCATTGCGGATACTGCACTTCGAAACTGGCTAATAGCGGCTTGCTGAGTTCCACCAGTGCTTTGGCTTGGGCGGCAATATCATCGCCTTGCTGCTGTTGTAGCTGGAATAACAGCTGTTGGGCATGCTGTTGATACTGCTGCAAAGCGCTGGTGTTGTGAGGAGCAAGGGTTTGTGAATGATGTTGGCTGGACTCGTGGGAATGAGCATTGCCACAGAGAACAGCGAGTGTCGTTGTGACTAACAGTGCACGCATAATAGGGCCTATATCGAATTGAAAACAATTCGCATTCTATGTGCTTGTCGCTCGTTTGTCATATTTAGCGCTGCGCCGTTTTGTGCCAGCACTACGCCAATAAAAAAAGGCCCTATCCGTTTGGATAGGGCCTTTTTAAGAGTTTGGTGGAGATGGCGGGAGTTGAACCCGCGTCCGCCAATCCTCCACTAGAGGATCTACATGCTTAGTCTTCTCTATTGATTTAGCCGACTACGGCCCGAGAGACAGGGCGCAGCTAGCGAGCTCGATTTAAGTTTAACCGTTCAGCTCCGAGCGAAGCATCCGGGCGATCCTGTAGGGCTATGCCCTCGTCCCCCAGTTACAGGCACCTGAGTTCAGAGGTAAGCAGACTTAAGCTGCTAGTGCGTAGTTTTCGTCGTTTGCGACTATAACTAGTGTACAACGTTTATTAACGAGATCGTCGTACGCTCTCGGCATGCACCCATAGCTTCGTAATCAGCGTCGAATCCAGATCATCCCCGAATCCGGTGCACCGCTATCGGCAGTGGTTAAGATGTTGCTTTAGAAAAAAAGTTCCATCTAACAAGCGGCAGATAGTAACACAGAAAATTATCGTACAGAATGCTTCATTACGCGTTCTTTCTGTTTTGCCCAAGCTTTGTCTTTTTCGGTGGCGCGTTTATCGTGCGCTTGTTTACCCTTGGCCAGGGCAATTTCAGCTTTTACACGATGATCTTTCCAGTACAGGGCGGTACAGACACAGGTGTAGCCTTTGGCCTGCACTTTTTGCATCATGCGCTCAATCTCGCGTCGATGCAGCAATAGCTTTCGCTCGCGGCGCGGACTAGCAACCACATGGGTCGATGCCTGATCCAACGGCGTAATCAATGCGCCAGTCAGCCAAGCTTCTCCTTTGTGAAACACAATGTAGGAGTCCAGCAGCTGACACTTGCCAGCACGCAGTGATTTGACTTCCCATCCCAATAAGCTGACACCGGCTTCTGTCTTGTCTTCCAGAAAGAAGTCATGTCGCGCTTTTTTGTTCAGTGCAATGGTATTGCCAGTAACTTTTGGTTTTTTCTTTTTGCTCATGGCGCGGATTATATCTGAGGCCGCCGCTGTTGGGCAGTAGCAGTTGATAACTTACCCTCTGGTGACATTTGAGTAGCTATTTTGCACCTTCGTTTGTCCACTATGGTGCAATTTGTCAATACAGTCTGAACTAGAAGTTTGTAAAGAAGATGTGCGTTTTACCTCCCCATACGGTAGTTTTGCGCCTTGAGTGGAGGAAATTATTTCCTGACAATGCCGAAATAACTAATAAAACAGAAAAAAGAGAGGAAGACTGATGGCGGCAGATAAACGTGGTATGCACGGCGTCTGGGCAAGTCGCTGGACTTTTATTCTGGCAGCGACGGGTTCAGCGGTGGGCCTGGGTAATATTTGGAAGTTCCCATACATTACCGGTGAAAATGGTGGCGGTGCATTTGTACTTATGTACTTAGTGTGCATTCTGGTTGCAGGTATTCCTGTGATGATGGCAGAAGCTCTGCTAGGCCGGAAAGCGCGTTTGAGTCCAATCAACACCATGCGCGAACTGGCAACGGAATATAATGCGCCGAAGTTTTTCCGTGGCATTGGCTGGATGGGAGCCATTGCGGGTTTCTTTATTCTTTCTTTCTACAGTGTGATCGCCGGCTGGACTCTCTCCTACGTGGGCAAGATGGCTTCTGGTGACTTTGTCGGGGCGACTGGTGAAGTGGCTGGTGAGATTTTTGGCGGCCTGTTGGGTGACCCGGTAGCACTGACCCTGTACCACACTGCATTCATGATTCTGACCGGCTTTGTGATTGCACGTGGTGTGCAAGAAGGCCTGGAAAAGACCGTCCGTGTATTGATGCCGCTGCTGTTTATCATGCTGGTCTTGCTGCTTGGTTATAGCATGACGACTCCAGGGTTTGCCGATGGTTGGAACTTCCTGTTTAGCTTTGATGTGAGCAAGTTGACGGGTGAAAGCGTGGTGGTGGCATTGGGCCATTCCTTCTTTACCTTATCGTTGGGTATGGGTGCCATCATGGCGTATGGTGCTTACATGCCGCAGGAAGCGTCACTGGGTAAAACCATTGTGACTGTGGGCATCCTCGATACGCTGGTGGCTTTGGCCGCTGGTTTGGTCATTTTCCCGATTGTGTTTAGCCAAGGGTTGGAGCCAGGCGCCGGTCCTGGCTTGATGTTCCAGACCCTGCCGATTGCCTTTGGTAGTCTGCCGGGCGGTGAGTTCATTGGTACTGTGTTCTTTGTTCTGGTCGTTATTGCCGCTTGGAGCTCTGCCATTTCCATTGCTGAGCCTGCGGTGGCTTGGGCGGTAGAGAGGGGTGCAACACGCACCATGGCAACCGTAATTGTCTGTGGCCTGGCCTGGCTGTTGGGTATCGGTTCTGTATTGTCGTTCAATGAGTGGTCTGAAGTTAAGTTCCTCGGTCGTACTTTCTTCGATAACCTCGACTTCTTAACCGCTAACATCATGCTGCCACTGGGTGGTCTGCTGATTGCGGTATTCGTTGGCTGGTTTATGAAAGAACGTGCGGTGGCTAAGGAAGCCAATGTACAGAACGAGATGGTGTACAATATCTGGCGCGTAATGTTGCGCTTTGTATCACCACTGGCAGTACTGTTCATCTTCGTGAATGGTCTGCTGTAATCAGGAAACCGCATGACCAGAATTACCCGCAGTGCGCTGGTAATGCACAGCGCTGAGGAAATGTTCGAGTTAGTGAATGATGTTCGTCGCTATCCCGAGTTCCTCAGCGGTTGTGAAAACACGGAAGTCCTCGCTGAAGGTGAGGACTATATCGAAGCCCGCTTGACCATAGCCAAGGCGGGATTTGAGCAAAGTTTCAGTACCCGCAATTCTTTACAACGTCCACAACGCATGGATATGCGCTTGGTGGATGGTCCTTTTTCTCATTTTCATGGTATTTGGCATTTTACGCCGTTGTCTCAGCAGGCCTGTAAGGTATCCCTTGAGCTTGAGTTTGAGATGGCCAATCGTTTGGCTGGGGCAGCTATTGGCGCTGTGTTCAAGCAAGTAGCCAATACTATGGTGGATGCTTTTGTCGCCCGCGCTGGAGTGGTTTATGGCTGATATGATTGCCGTTGAAGTGGCCTATGCCCTGCCAGATAAGCAACGCATTATTCAACTTCAGGTTGAAGAAGGCAGTTCGTTACTCGATGCTGCACTGGCCTCAGGCATAGAACGCGAATTCCCTGGGCTAGATCTTCAGCAAGCCAAGATGGGTATCTTTGGTAAAGCCTCACGGGCACCGGATAAGGACACAGTGCGCGATGGTGATCGCATAGAGATTTATCGACCGCTGTTAATCGACCCTAAGCAGGCCAGAGCGAATAGAGCAGCCAAGGCTGCTGCTAGCTCTGAGAAAAAATAGGTCAGCGATTTATTCGCTGACGTTTTCTATCGTGTTGGGCGACTTTTGCTCTGTTGGCAGACTGTTTAGCTGGTTTTCTTCGCTAAATTTGTCTTCTGGCAATGACCCTTCATAGTGGCTGTAGCGACCGCTGTCATCGAAAAATAGGCTAATCCGATAAGATGTTTCGACTTTGTCGCGTTTTTCTAACGAATACACGTAATCCCAGCGCTGCTGGTTAAATGGGTTGGGCAGTACGGGAGTGCCCATAACGTAGATAACCTGGCGTGGTGTCATGCCGGGTTCAAGTTGTTGCAACATGTCAGCAGTCACGATGTTGCCTTGTTGGACGTTCAACTTATAAACGCCGGGAAAGGCACAACCGGAAAGGGTTGCAATACCAAGTGAAACAGTCAGAATTAAAGCTCGCATGCGGTGTATCTCGTCAGTAGGCTTACGACGTGGCTGGCGATGATACCTGATAAGTCTCAATGCTGTGAAATATTCGAGGGAAGCAATGTCCGATCAAAACGTCGAATTGCGCAAAGCCGGCCTGAAAGTCACTTTGCCAAGGGTAAAGATCCTGAGCATTCTGGAAGACAATCCAGACGCCCACCTGAGTGCTGAAGACGTTTATCGCTCACTGATTGATAACGGTGAAGATGTCGGACTGGCGACGGTTTATCGTGTACTGACTCAGTTTGAAAGCGCAGGTTTGGTGGTGCGCCATAACTTTGATGGTGGACATTCAGTGTTTGAATTGGCGCGTGGTGAACATCACGACCATATGGTTAACGTCGATGATGGCAGTGTCATTGAATTCACCAACGATCAAATTGAACGCTTGCAGCATGAAATTGCAGAGTCACATGGTTTTGATCTGGTTGATCACAGCCTAGTGCTGTACGTGCGTAAAAAGAAATAAAGGCAATACGTGATTAGATACAACAAAGCCCGGTTTTGCCGGGCTTTGTTGTATCTGGGCATCAGATAGCCGCTGGCTGGTTTGCTAGTTGGCGAGAGCGATCATTTCTTTAGCATGAGCCAGGGTTTGCTGGGTGATATCGATTCCCCCCAGCATACGTGCCACCTCTTCACAGCGCTGCTGCTCATTTAATAAGCGAATATGAGTGTGAGTGGCGCTGTCGCCGCTGATCTTGCTGACTTGAAAGTGCTGGTGAGCTTGTGCCGCCACTTGTGGCTGGTGGGTGACACACATAACCTGAACCGTTTCTCCCAAGGTACGCATTAAACGACCGACGCGCTCGGCAGTACCGCCGCCGATGCCAACATCAACCTCATCAAAAATGATGCTGTCAGTATCGTTGCTTTGTGCAGTCACCACTTGAATCGCCAAGCTGATGCGCGCCAACTCGCCACCCGAGGCGACTTTGGCCAGAGGGCCCATGGGAGTTCCAGGGTTGGTCTGGACATACAACTCAACCTGATCAATACCATGTTGAGCGGGTTTGCCTGCACTTATGTGCGTACGCAATATGACTTGGCCCAAATCCAATGATTGCAATTGCTGGCCAACTTGCTGATCGAGCTGAGTTGCGGCCTGTTGGCGAGCTTGCGAAAGTTGAGAAGCACCCTGATGGTAGGCCTGCTGATAGGCATCAATTTGCTGTTGTAGCTGCTCAAGATCTTCATCAGACACGTTCAGTTGTTGCAACTGCTGCTCAAGAGATTGCCAGTGCTGGTACAGCTCTTGCGGTTGTACTTGGTGTTTGCGTGCCATGGAAAAGATATCGCTAAGGCGACTCTCCACTTGTTGCAATCGGTGTGGGTTGATATCCACTTGCTCAAGATAACGCTGCAGCGACAAGCTGGCCTCTTCCAATTGAATGTGGCCCTGCTGCAGCAGTTCTCTGGCATCATTTAACTCTGGGTGATCGTCATCGATGGCCTGCAGCTGATGAATGGCTTGCCATACCAGTTGCACAGCAGCGGTATCGCTGTGTTCGTCTCCCTGGCATAGCACTCGGGCTTGTTGGCCACTCAGTAGCATGGTTTCGGCACCGGCCAAACGCTTATGGTCGAGCTCTAACGACTCCAGCTCGGTTTCGCTGAGGGCCAGTTGGCGCAGCTCTTCAATCTGATAGCTCAATAACTGTTTCTGTGCTTCGCTTTCTTGGCTCTGATGGCGCAGGCGCGCCAACTGCTGGGCGCTTTGCTGCCATTGACGAAAGTCGGTGCTGACTTGCTGGCGCAAGCTATTCAAGCCGGCAAAGTTGTCCAGCAAAGAACGCACGGTATCAGGTTGAAGCAGGCGCTGATGAGCGTGCTGAGCGTGAATATCGATCAATAGCTGAGACAGTTCACGCAATTGCGATAGCGGGCTGCTGCGACCATTAATAAACGCGCGTGAGCGCCCTTCTTTGCTGACGGTGCGACGCAAAACCACGTCTGTTTCTTCGTCCAGCAAATCGCGTTGTTGTAACCACTGCAGCGCTTGCGGATTGAGTTGGAAGGTGGCACTAACGTCAGCTCGCTCGGCACCTTGGCGAACAAAGCCGGCGTCGGCGCGTTGGCCTAAAGCCAGACCAAGAGCATCCAGCAAGATAGATTTACCGGCTCCAGTTTCCCCGGTGATCACCACCATGCCGTGTTGGAATTCCAGATCTAGCTGCTCAACCAGAGCAAATTGGCGAATAGACAGATGACTGAGCATAGCGGCGCCCCTACCTGAATAGATATACAGTGTTTTTATATACAGTGTCGGCATCTGTCAAGGGAATGTCCGGTTAGCCCTTGAAAGATTTGCATCCGTTCCCATATACAGCCCAGCTGAAACACGATTGAGGAAGAGTTGGATGTCTGACGAGCACAAGCAAGAAGACACTAATATCGATGAAGCCGTACAAGACGCGGTTGAAGAGTCCACCCAGCCAGATGCTGAACAAGCCGATGACGCGCTTGCTCGAATGCAAGAAGAACTGACTGAAGCGAAAGAGCAGCAGTTGCGTATTCAAGCTGAGATGCAAAATGTTCGTCGTCGAGCTGAGCTGGATGTGGAAAAGGCGCATAAGTTTGGCTTGGAAAAATTCGCCAGTGAAATGCTGAGTGTGGTCGATAACCTCGAACGAGCACTAGCCGCAGCAGGCGAAGATGAAGCCACACAAGCCTTGCGTGAAGGCGTAGAAATGACTCTCAGTGGTTTGTTGGCGGGACTGGAAAAGTTCCAAATCAAGGCCATTGATCCACAAGGTCAGCCGTTTGACCCTGAACTGCATCAGGCAATGTCGATGGTCGACAACCCAGATGTTGAAGCCAACACCGTGATTGCTGTTATGCAAAAAGGCTACACCTTGCATGAGCGTTTGCTGCGTCCTGCTATGGTAATGGTCAGCAAAGGTGCGGCCAAAGTGGATGAGAAAGCATAAAAACCACACATAAGGCCTTGAAAAGCGATTTTCCGCACTTACATAAAGGTTAACGCTGAACATCGCGGTTTCAGGCCGACAGCAAAACGAAAACACAGAATACATTGACCGCCCCAGAGCGGTGATCGGAGATAATAGCTATGGGTAAAATTATTGGTATCGACCTGGGCACCACGAACTCATGTGTGGCGGTTCAGGATGGCGGCAAAGCCAAAGTGATTGAAAATGCCGAGGGTGATCGCACCACGCCTTCCATTATTGCTTACACCGACGGTGAGACCTTGGTTGGTCAGCCAGCCAAACGTCAGGCGGTGACTAACCCTGACAACACTTTGTTTGCTATTAAGCGCCTGATTGGTCGTCGTTTTGGCGACGATGTGGTGCAAAAAGACATTTCTATGGTGCCGTACAAAATCATCGAAGCCGATAATGGCGATGCCTGGGTACAGGTAAACGGTGAAAAATTCGCACCACCACAAATTTCAGCTGAAGTGCTGAAAAAGATGAAAAAAACCGCTGAAGATTATCTGGGTGAGCCAGTCACCGAAGCGGTTATTACTGTGCCTGCGTACTTCAACGATTCACAGCGTCAGGCGACCAAAGACGCCGGTAAAATCGCTGGTTTGGAAGTTAAACGTATCATTAACGAGCCAACGGCAGCGGCGCTGGCGTATGGTATCGATAAAGAAGGTGGCGATCGCACCATCGCGGTCTACGACCTGGGTGGCGGTACTTTCGATATTTCCATTATTGAAGTGGCCGATGTCGACGGTGAAAAGCAGTTTGAAGTATTAGCAACCAACGGTGACACCTTCTTGGGTGGTGAAGACTTTGACCTGCGTTTGATCGAGTATCTGGCAGAAGAATTCAAGAAAGAAAGCGGCATCGATCTGCACAATGATCCGCTGGCATTGCAGCGTCTGAAAGAAGCTGCAGAGAAGGCCAAAGTGGAGCTGTCTTCAGCGCAGCAAACCGATGTTAATCTGCCGTACATTACGGCCGATGCCAGTGGTCCTAAGCACTTAAATGTCAAAGTGACTCGTGCCAAGTTGGAAAGCCTGGTTGAAGATCTGGTTGAGCGCTCTCTGGAGCCATGTCGCATTGCGCTGAAAGATGCGGGCATTAGCTCAGGTGAAGTGGATGAAGTTATCCTGGTGGGTGGTCAGACCCGTATGCCTATGGTGCAGCAGAAAGTCGCTGCGTTCTTTGGCAAAGACCCACGTAAGGATGTCAACCCAGATGAAGCTGTCGCGGTAGGCGCAGCGATTCAAGGTGCGGTTCTGTCTGGTGATGTAAAAGACGTACTGCTGCTGGACGTGACTCCACTGACCCTGGGTATTGAAACCATGGGTGGCGTGGCGACGCCGCTGATTGATAAAAACACCACCATCCCGACGAAAAAGTCGCAGGTGTTCTCAACCGCGGACGACAACCAAACTGCCGTGACCATTCACGTGGTCCAGGGCGAACGTAAGCAAGCCGCGCAGAACAAGTCTTTGGGTCGTTTTGACTTGAGCGATATTCCGCCGGCAGCTCGTGGTGTACCGCAGATCGAAGTAACCTTTGATATTGATGCCAACGGTATTTTGAACGTTAGCGCCAAAGACAAGGCTACTGGCAAAGAGCAGTCGATCGTGATTAAAGCGTCTTCTGGTCTGAGCGATGATGAAATCGAGAAAATGGTGGCTGATGCCGAAGCCAATGCCGAAGCGGATAAGAAGTTTGAAGAAATGATCCAGGTGCGCAACACCGCAGATGGTCTGATTCACGCCACTAAGAAGACGTTGGAAGAAGCCGGTGATAAGGCGACCGACGACGAGAAGCAGGCGATTGAAAAAGCCATTGCTGATCTGGAAGAAGCGTTGAAAGGCGACGACAAAGAAGCCATCGAGCAAAAGACTCAGGCACTGACTGAAGCTTCTAGCTCACTGGCTCAAAAACTGTACGCCGAGCAAGCGCAGCAGGCACAGGGTGCCGACGGCGAGCAGTCATCCGCTCAGGATGATGACGTTGTTGATGCTGAGTTTGAAGAAGTGAAAGACAAATAATCAGGGCCCGCTCTGATGATGTGACGCGGCGCCACAGGTCTCCTGGGGCCCGCGTTTTTTGTGTATCTACAGGATACGGAACGTATGTCAAAACGAGATTTTTACGAAGTTCTGGGGGTTGCCCGCGACGTCGATAGCAAAGAGCTTAAGCGCGCTTATCGCAAGCTGGCGATGAAGTACCATCCGGACCGTAATCCGGATGACCCGGATGCCGACGCCAAATTCAAAGAAGCCACCGAGGCTTATGAAGTATTGGGCGACGAGCAAAAACGCGCCGCTTATGATCAGTATGGTCATGCCGGTGTGGACTCCAGCGCCGGTGGTGGCTTTGGTGGTGGTGGCGCTAACTTCAGCGACATTTTCGGCGATGTATTTGGCGATATTTTCGGCGGCGGTGGTCGTGGCGGACGTGGTGGTCCACAGCGTGGATCTGACTTGCGTTACACCATGGAGCTGACGCTGGAAGAAGCTGTGCGTGGTGTGGAAAAAACCATTCGTGTGCCTACGTTGGTGGGTTGTGAGCCTTGTAATGGCAGCGGTGCCAAGCCAGGTACCTCACCGAAGTCCTGTAACACCTGTGGTGGCCAGGGTCAGGTGCGTATGCAGCAGGGTTTTTTCTCGGTGCAGCAAACTTGCCCGACCTGTCGTGGTCAGGGCACCATCATCGATGATCCTTGTGATAGTTGTCATGGTCGCGGTGTTAAAGAAGAAACCAAAACCCTATCGGTGAAAATTCCACCGGGTGTCGATACCGGCGATCGTATTCGCTTATCCGGTGAAGGCGAGGCGGGTGCAATGGGCGGTCCTGCTGGCGATCTGTATGTGCAGGTCAGCGTGCGTGAGCATGAGCTGTTCCATCGCGATGGTCGCAACCTGTACTGCGATGTGCCGATCAGCATTGTCGATGCTGCCTTGGGCGGCGAGCTTGAAGTGCCGACCTTGGATGGTCGCGTTAAGCTGAAAATTCCGGCAGAAACACAAAGTGGCAAGCTGTTCCGTTTGCGCAATAAGGGGGTAACGCCAGTGCGCGGTGGTGCACCGGGTGACTTGTTGTGCCGGGTACAGGTTGAAACACCGGTCAATTTGACCAACGAGCAAAAAGAGCTGTTGCGTCAGTTCCAGGCATCGCTTAACGGTGAAAAGCATTCGCCGAAGAAAACCGGCTGGTTTGATGGCGTGAAAAAATTCTTCGAAGAAATCTGACCAGTCTCTGGCGCGGCTTTGTGCTTAGCGCCAGCTTTTAGGACACCTTATGACACGAATTGCAATTGCCGGGGCTGCCGGTCGTATGGGGCGGGTGCTGATTGAAGCCGTTGATCAACATCAGCAGGCGTCGTTGGGGGCTGCCTTTGTTTTGCCTGAAGACCCTATGTTGGGGGTTGATGCCGGCGCATTGGCAGGCTTAGGCAAGGTGTTGGAGTTACCAACCAGTGCCTCTATTGCCGATCATCTCGACGATTTTGATGTGCTGATCGATTTCACCTCACCTGCTGCTAGCATTGCCAATGTGGCAGTGTGTGGTGCTGCGGGTAAGTCGATTGTAATTGGCACAACTGGCTTGTCGGATGAGCAAAGAGCGGTTCTGCAGCAGGCTGCTGCCGGGCAGTCGATTGTATTTGCAGCCAATTATTCGGTCGGTGTTAACCTGTGCCTGAATCTGTTGCGTATGGCGGCAGCGGTGATGGGCGATGACAGTGATATTGAAGTGATCGAAATGCATCATCGCCATAAGGTTGATGCGCCGTCAGGTACCGCCTTGCGTATGGGTGAGGTGTTGGCCGAAACCATGGGCTGGGATTTAAACGAAGTCGCTGTATATGGCCGTGATGGCTACACCGGCGCTCGTCCACATAAGCAAATTGGCTTTGAAACCATTCGTGGCGGTGACGTGGTGGGTGATCATACCGTAATGTTTGCCAGTGAAGGCGAGCGAGTGGAAATTACCCATAAAGCGCAGAGCCGTATGACCTTTGCCAAGGGGGCAGTGAGAGCTGCATTGTGGGTGGTTGAGCAGCCTAACGGCTTATACGATATGTCGGACGTGTTGGGATTTTAATTGCTGCCAAGCGTAAATAAAAAACGGGCCGTTGGCCCGTTTTTTATTTGTCTGGCGTTATGCTTTAACGCCCAGTAGATGATCAAAGCCGCGCTCGACCATGCTGTCCATGCCTCTCGGTCTGCCATTCGGGTCAAACACCATAGACACCAGCATTTGTGCATTACCTAAGGCCCAGCGTGCCCGTTCTTTGGGTGACAATCCAGGCTCCAGTTGGCCTTTTTTGATGCCTTTGTCAATTTGCTTGGCGATCATGCTTAATAGCTTGTTTTGGAATTCCAAATAAGCAGGCCAAATGTCCTCGCGTACCGATGCACTCCATTCCAGCCACACTTTGATGTAATCGGGGTTTTCTTCGCAAGCTTGTAAAAAAGCCTTGATGTGATTGCGAATGGCTTCCACCGGATCTTCACAGTTGCTGTATACGTCTTCAGCCAGTTGCAGCAAAAACTGCTCGACCTCAATTAATACATCATTGACTAACGCTTCACGGGTCTTGAAATAATTGAAAACCGTGGCGACAGAGACGCCACCATGTTCCGCAATTTCAGTATGGCCACCACGGCCAATACCGCGCTGGGCGAATACTTCGACCGCGTGGGTTAACAACAAACGTTTTCGCTCTTCGGGTTGCAGGCGGCGACGGCCGTCAACGGCTACAGGCATATACAGGTCCTCACATCTTCCTCGGGTGCTGTTGTTGTAGGCTTGACGCTCACTTTCAGCTAAATGAGCGCTGCATTTTTTATAGTCAGACTAGGGCGCTAGTTAACACGGTGTTAGTAGTTAAAGCGCTCAATAATAATAAAGGACGACCTACTACTATTGGGAAGCAGAATCGAGTGTAAGTTTGTTTGTCTGGAATGTAACATTGTGTAATTGATCTGGGTAGTGCTGATAGTCCTATCTGTGTCGAAGTCGTCATCCTCTGCGTGGACAAGTTAAGACCTTTTTAGTATCATTTAGGGTTAAGTCCAGCATGTACAGAATGCACCTGTCGAATACAGGGCATACACAGAATTAGTTAAAAGCGGAATGGGGTCGTCAGCGTCGCCATTCCGCTTTTTTACGACCAGTCGTCGGCCAGCGATTGAGTCTTAGTATGTGCTGACCACATCTTGTTCAATGTATCTTTCGGGGATCGAGCCTTGCCTACGCCAGCTATTCTTGCTCTTGAGGACGGCAGCCTGTTTAAAGGCACCAGTTTTGGTGCTACCGGGCTGTCGGTGGGAGAGGTGGTGTTTAACACCTCCATGACGGGTTATCAGGAAATTCTAACTGACCCATCCTACGCCAACCAGATTGTTACACTTACTTATCCACATATTGGTAACTACGGCACTAACCGCGAAGACGAAGAATCTCGTGGCATTTTTGCCAAGGGATTAGTCATTCGTGATCTGCCTCTGGTAGCGTCTAACTTCCGCAGCGAACAAGCGCTGGACGAATACCTGCAACAACATAACATTCTTGGTATCGCTGATATCGATACTCGTCGTCTGACCCGTGTGCTGCGTGAAAAAGGCTCTCTCAATGGTTGCCTGTTGGCGGCTGATGATGCCTATGACAGCGCTCGTATCGAACAAGCCATTGCCCAGGCTCAGGCATTCCCCGGCCTGAAAGGCATGGATCTGGCCAAAGAAGTCACTACCACAGAAAGTTACGCCTGGACCGAAGCTGACTGGACTTTAGGTCAAGGCTACGGAGAGCAAACGTCACCCAAATACAAAGTGGTGGCGTATGACTTTGGTGTGAAACGTAACATTTTGCGCATGCTGGCGGAGCGCGGCTGTGAACTGACCGTAGTGCCAGCACAAACGCCAGCCAGCGACGTACTGGCGATGAATCCAGATGGCATCTTCCTGTCAAATGGCCCGGGTGACCCAGAGCCTTGTGACTACGCCATTGCTGCTATTAAAGAAATCCTGGAAACCCATATCCCCGTGTTTGGTATTTGCTTAGGACACCAGCTGCTCGCGCTGGCATCTGGTGCTAAGACAGTGAAAATGGGTCATGGTCATCATGGTGGTAACCATCCGGTGCAAGATTTGGATTCTGGTGTGGTGATGATCACTTCGCAAAACCATGGTTTTGCCGTTGATGAAGACTCCCTGCCGGCCAACCTGAAAGCGACTCACAAATCGCTGTTTGATGGCACGCTGCAAGGCATTGCCCGTACTGATAAGCCTGCGTTCAGCTTCCAGGGTCACCCTGAAGCCAGTCCGGGTCCACATGACGTGGCACCGCTGTTTGACCAGTTTATTGATCTGATTGAAAAAGCCCGCAGCTAAGGACTCCGCCATGCCAAAACGTAGCGACATCAGCAGTATTTTGATTATTGGCGCTGGTCCGATTGTAATCGGCCAGGCCTGTGAATTTGACTATTCTGGCGCCCAGGCTTGTAAAGCTCTGCGCGAAGAAGGCTATCGCGTCATTCTGGTGAACTCTAACCCAGCCACCATTATGACCGACCCCGTTATGGCCGATGCGACCTACATCGAGCCAATCACGGTCGAGGCGGTTGCGAAAATTATTGAAAAAGAGCGCCCCGATGCGCTGTTGCCGACCATGGGTGGCCAGACGGCACTGAACTGTGCGCTGGGTCTGGAAAAGGCAGGCGTACTGGAAAAATTTGGCGTTGAAATGATTGGCGCCAATGCTGATACCATCGATAAAGCCGAAGACCGCGATCGTTTTGACCAAGCGATGAAAAATATCGGTCTGGAATGTCCGCGAGCCGGTATTGCCCACTCGCTGGAAGAAGCGCGTGAAGTGCAAAAAGACTTGGGCTTCCCTTGTATTATTCGCCCGTCTTTTACCATGGGCGGCAGCGGTGGTGGCATCGCTTACAACAAGGAAGAGTTTGAAGAAATTTGCCAGCGTGGTCTGGATTTATCACCCACCAATGAGCTGCTGATCGATGAGTCGCTGATTGGTTGGAAAGAGTACGAGATGGAAGTGGTACGTGATAAAAACGACAACTGCATCATCGTTTGCTCAATTGAAAACTTTGACCCTATGGGTGTGCATACTGGTGACTCCATTACCGTAGCGCCAGCACAAACCTTAACGGATAAAGAATATCAGCTGATGCGTGATGCATCACTGGCGGTACTGCGTGAGATTGGCGTAGAAACCGGTGGCTCTAACGTGCAGTTTGGTGTTGATCCCAAAACCGGCCGCGTGGTGGTGATTGAGATGAACCCACGGGTGTCGCGCTCATCAGCACTGGCCTCAAAAGCGACGGGCTTTCCAATTGCTAAAGTCGCTGCCAAGTTGGCGGTGGGTTACACCCTCGATGAGCTGCAAAACGACATTACCGGTGGCGCCACGCCGGCATCATTTGAGCCGTCTATCGACTATGTCGTGACCAAGATTCCACGCTTTACCTTTGAAAAATTCCCCCAAGCTGACGCACGTTTGACCACTCAAATGAAGTCGGTGGGTGAAGTGATGGCCATGGGCCGCACGCAGCAAGAGTCGCTGCAAAAAGCACTGCGTGGTTTGGAAGTTGGTGCCGCTGGCTTTGATCCTAAAGTGGATCTGGACGATGAAAACGCGCGCGAAAAAGTACTGTCTGAGCTGAACACGCCGGGGGCGGAGCGTATTTGGTACATTGCCGATGCCTTCCGTATGGGCATGACAGTGGAAGAAATATTCAACCATTGTGCTGTCGACCCTTGGTTCCTGGTGCAAATTGAAGATCTGATCAAAGAAGAAGCGGCGGTGGCTGCCAGCAGTCTGACCTCATTGGACGCCGATCGCATTTATCGCTTAAAGCGTAAGGGCTTCTCTGACGCGCGTTTGGCAACGCTTCTGGGCGTGAGTGAAAAAGCGTTCCGCAAGCAGCGTCAAAAGCTGGGCGTGCGTCCGGTTTATAAGCGCGTTGATACCTGTGCGGCGGAATTCTCAACCGACACTGCGTACATGTACTCGACTTATGAAGAAGAGTGCGAAGCGAATCCAAGCGAGCGTGACAAGATCATCGTTCTTGGTGGTGGTCCTAACCGTATTGGTCAGGGCATCGAGTTTGACTATTGCTGTGTGCATGCCGCGTTGGCTGCCAAAGAAGAAGGCTTTGAAGCCATCATGGTCAACTGCAACCCAGAGACGGTTTCTACCGACTATGACACTTCAGACCGCCTGTACTTTGAGCCACTGACGCTAGAAGACGTGCTGGAAATTGTCGATAAAGAGCAGCCTAAAGGCGTTATTGTACAATACGGTGGTCAAACACCGTTGAAGCTGGCGAATGAGTTAGAAGCAGCGGGTGTGCCGATTATTGGTACTTCGCCGGAAGCCATTGACCGTGCCGAAGACCGTGAGCGTTTCCAGCAGATGATCCAGCGTTTGGGTCTCAAGCAGCCGGTAAATGCGACCGTGACGTCGGCAGAAGAAGCCGTTGCTCGTGCTAACGATATTGGTTATCCGCTGGTGGTTCGTCCTTCCTACGTGTTGGGTGGCCGTGCCATGGAAATTGTTAGCAACGAAAAATCGCTGCGTCGCTACATGCGCGAAGCCGTGCAGGTATCGAATGATTCTCCGGTATTGCTCGACTATTTCCTTAACCGTGCGGTGGAAGTGGATATCGATGCGGTATGCGATGGCGAGCAAGTGGTGATCGGCGGCATTATGCAGCATATCGAGCAAGCCGGTATTCACTCAGGTGACTCGGCCTGTTCGTTGCCGCCTTATAGCCTGCCTGCCGATGTTCAGGACGAAATGCGTGACATGGTCCGCAAGATGGCGTTGGAACTGGGTGTCGTTGGATTGATGAATACCCAGCTGGCATGGCAGGATGGCGACATCTACGTGATCGAAGTGAATCCTCGTGCGTCACGTACCGTACCTTTTGTGTCTAAATGCATTGGTACTTCTTTGGCAGCCATTGCGGCTAAAGTGATGGCAGGCAAAACCTTGGCTGAATTGGGTTTCACTGAGGAAATTATTCCGCCTTATTTCTCGGTCAAAGAAGCGGTTTTCCCGTTCAATAAGTTCCAGGGTGTTGATCCAATTCTCGGCCCTGAAATGAAGTCGACGGGTGAAGTGATGGGTGCGGGTGCTACCTTCGGTGAGGCTTTCTACAAAGCTCAGTTGGGTGCGGGCGCTAGCTTGCCACAAGCCGGTACGGCTTTTGTCTCGGTGCGCGATGCTGATAAAGACGGCGTTGTTGAGGTCGCTAAAGGATTGATCGCCTGTGGTTTTGAGCTGGTATCGACGTCGGGTACCTGTAATGCGCTGCAGCAGGCGGGCGTTGAGGTTAAGCATGTCAACAAAGTAACTGAGGGTCGCCCTCATATTGTTGATATGATCAAAAATGACGAAATTGCATTGATTGTGAATACCACGGAAGGCGCGCAGGCCATTATTGATTCTGCCGATATTCGCCGCAGTGCACTGCAGCATAAGGTGTATTACACCACCACGCTGGCCGGTGCCGAAGCGGTCGTTGAGGCGCTGCGCTCTCCTGGGTTAAGTGAAGTTCGTCGTCTACAAGAACTGCATGCGTCCATTTAATGGGCGCATGATGAAGGAGTGATGTATGCAAAAGTATCCCATGACCAAAGAAGGCGAACAGGCGCTGCGTGATGAGCTGCAGCAACTGAAGAGTGTTGAGCGCCCTAAGGTCATTGAAGCCATTGCAGAAGCTCGTGAACATGGCGATCTGAAGGAAAATGCAGAGTACCATGCCGCACGTGAGCAGCAGGGCTTTATTGAAGGACGCATTCAGGATATTGAAGGCAAATTGTCCAATGCTCAGGTAATCGATATCACCTCGATTCCTCACTCGGGCAAAGTGTTGTTCGGTACTACGGTTCGTATCATTAACTGTGATACCGATGAAGACGTGCAGTACAAGATTGTTGGTGATGACGAAGCAGATATTAAGAATAACCGTATCTCAATTTCGTCGCCCATTGCTCGTGCGCTGATTGGCAAGGAAGAAGGTGATATCGTCGTCGTGCAAGTGCCAGCCGGCGCGGTTGAGTACGAAATTGACGAGGTGAAACACCTGTAATGTCTGTTGAGTGTTAACTCGAATGACAAAAAAGCCGGCATCGCCGGCTTTTTTATTGCTTAAGCAGTGTTGCCACTGTTCAGAAATCTTCGGTTGAAGTGAACAAACCGACGCGCAAATCTTTGGCTTGATAGATTTCACGGCCATCCACTTCCATGCGTGCATCGGCAATACCCATCACCAGCTTTTGTTCCATCACGCGTTTGACGTCGATGCGATAGGTGACGGTTTTGGCTTTGGGTAGTACCTGGCCTCGGAATTTTACTTCACCGCAGCCCAGTGCGCGTCCACGGCCTGGGTTGCCGCGCCAGCCGAGAAAAAAGCCAACCAGTTGCCACATGGCGTCTAACCCTAAGCAGCCTGGCATTACCGGGTCGCCTTCGAAGTGGCAGTCAAAAAACCACAAGTCAGGGTTGATATCGAGTTCAGCGACGATTTCGCCTTTGCCGTAGGCTCCGCCTTCTGAGCTGATATGTACGATGCGGTCCATCATCAGCATGTTGGGTAATGGCAAACGTGCGTTGCCTTCTCCGAACATCTCGCCGTGGCCACAAGCCAGCAATTGTTCGCGATCGAAGGAAGCAGACTGGGTCATGGAGACTCCTTGAGTGTCAGTTTTGCTGACAGACTGACACACAAGGGGTTGCTTGACTAATGAAGGTTTTTTGAAAAAAAAGCAATAAAACGACTACTGGGCTTGCCAGCGTGGCCAAATGCGATCAGATCAGACTTTTTCTACCAGTAGGCTACCGATTGAATAGCCAGCACCAAAGGAACAAATCAGACCCTTATCGCCATGATTGAAGTCATCTTTGAAACGATGGAAGGCGATTACCGAGCCTGACGACGCAGTATTGGCGAATTCATCTAATACAATGGGCGCTTCGTTGCCTTCAGGATCGCGACCGAGCAACTTCTTAACGGCAAAGTTATTCATATTAATATTGGCCTGATGTAACCACATGCGTTTCAGCGATTGTGGTTCCAGCTGATTGTCGGCTAATTGTTCTGTGATAAAACGGGTCACCAGCGGCAGTAATTCTTTAAAGACCTTGCGACCTTCTTGTTTAAAAAATGGACGATCGTCTGGCAGGTTTGCAAAGCAATAATCGGCGTAGGAAGCATCGCTGCGAATATTGTCTGAGTACTGGGTGAACTGTTTGGTATTGAGCACACGAAACGCCTGATCACTGGTACAGGTTTCCGCCGGCTCTAAAATGGCGGCAGTTGCTACGTCGCCAAAAATAAAGTGGCTATCGCGGGATTTAAAGTTTAGCCCTGGGGTGGTGAATTCTGGGTTCACAAACAGTACGCAGCGTGCCAATCCGGCTTTCAGTGAAGCAAAAGCGTTGATCATGCCAAAGGTGGCTGATGAACAAGCGATGCCCATATCGTAAGCCGCGCCTTCTATACCTAAGTCACGCTGAATCTCTACCGCCATGCCTGGGTAGTCGCGCTGGCGAAAGGTGCTAGAGACAATAACCAGGTCGATATCTTCAGGCTTTTTATTGGCTTGTGCCATGGCTTCTTTGGCGGCAGCGATACCCATAGTGACCATCTCAGGCGTGCGGCCTTCTCTGGTTGGCTCAAACACCGGATGCATGACGTTTGGGTCGATGATGCCGTCTTTATACATGGCATAACGCGCCTTGATGCCAGAGGCCTTTTCAATGAACTCAGAGCTCGAAGGTGATAAGGGCTCCCGAGTGCCGGCAGCGATTTCATCAGCATGCAGTTCGTTATGACGTTCAACATAGGCATTAAACGCGGTGACCAGTTCATCGTTGGTGATCTGGTGAGGAGGGATAAATAAGCCGGTACCGGAAATAACAATATCTGACATGCGCTGCGCAACCTTATTTCTGATCAATGCCAAAGACGATAAAGTCGTCCATTATCCCCGTAACGCTGCTCCCTTCCAACACCCCTTTAGTGGCAGATACGCAAACCGTTATGACCGTATATGACAATGGGTTAAATAGCAGTGCACTGACATCGATACTGAGGACAAAGTGATGCGCCGATACCTGATATTGCTGCGAACCTTTTGGCTCGGTGGACTGTGGTTTAGCGCTTATGTGGTGCGGCCGTTATTGGAGCACAAAGGCTACTTCCCGCACCATGGACTGGAAGTGATGCATGCTGCCGTAGGGATCGGCGCGGTGGCTGGCGGCATCTTATTGATCATGGCGCTGGCGCGTAAAATAGTTGACTGGCGTGGTTTGGCGTCACGTTTGTTGTTGGTGATGTTGTTGTTATCGGCTGGCTATTTCGCGTTGCTGCCCTGGTGGAAGCTGCAAATGATGGTGTTGCATGCCTTGTGTGTTATTGGTTTGGCATGGCTGTGGCTGGCACCGCAAAACGTCGTGCAGTGCCGCCGTACTGATGTGATCAGCGATTCAGATTAGACAAGTTGGCTTTGGCCTTAGGATTACGGCGCAGCAATAAGGCGGTGTTGCCAATTTGCTGTACCAGTGTGGCTGAGCAGATTTTCACCATCTCAGCAATCACAGCCTTCTTGATGTCGCGATCGCCAACGGCCAATTTGACCTTGATCAGCTCGTGATCATCGAGGGCGCGGTTCAGCTCTTCCAGTACACCTTCTGATAAACCGTTGCCGGCGATGGTGACGATGGGGTTAAGGCCGTGGCCAATGGCGCGATAGGCCTTCTTTTGTTCGTTGCTCAGTGTCATGCGGAGTCGGCTACTCAGGTTTTCGATGGTAAACTTAGTGTCCTGAGTCAGAAGTTCGTATATTTTCAGAGCGAATGGAAAGCGCTAGTACAAGGCGCTGTTCGCAGGAAATATCGGGATCTTTTCAAGAGCAGCAACGCCGTAATGGGACTTTCCATTCGTTCCCGTAGGGCGCGCCCTTCAAGCCCTCTGGCTTCGTTCTGCCTCTTGCTAATGGAACCACCATTGCCTGTGAGGCACGCCTCGCCAGAGAACTTGGATAGCTCGCTGAAAGCATGCGAACTTCTGAGTCAGGGCACTAGTATACCCGAATGAGGAGAAAAACCCCTATGGCGCGCTCGAAAAGCAGTGCCGGATGGCTGAAAGAACACGTTGAGGACGAATACGTTCAGCGTGCCCAGCAAGATGGATACCGAACACGTGCCAGCTACAAGTTGCTGGAGCTGGATGAAAAAGACAAATTATTACGCCCTGGTATGACCGTCATCGACCTGGGCAGCGCTCCCGGTGGCTGGTCGCAGGTGGTAGCACAACGTCTGAATGGTCAAGGAACGGTGATCGCGTCGGATATTTTGCCGATGGACAATATTGCCGACGTTCAGTTTATTCAGGGTGACTTTACTGAGCAAAGTGTCTTTGATGAGCTGATGGCGGCTGTTGATGGTAAACCCGTTGACCTTGTAATTTCAGATATGGCCCCCAACATGAGTGGGATGGCGTCAATAGATCAGCCCGGAGCTATGTATCTGGTTGAATTGGCGTTGGATATGGCCCGGCAGACGCTGAAACCGAAAGGTGAATTTGTGGCCAAAGTATTCCAGGGCGAGGGATTTGACGACTATTTAGCGGACGTCAAACAATCCTTTACAAAAGTCCTGATCCGAAAGCCCAAGGCCTCTCGTGCCCGATCTCGCGAGGTGTACCTAGTGGCAAAAGGTTTCCGCGCTTAGGCTAGCTTGCTAAGCTTAAGCCTCTGGCGAGCGTCCCTGTGGGATTGGCAGTTAATTGAGGTGGTGCCGACATGGCCAAAAATTTCATTCTGTGGGCAGTCATTGCAGCTGTCTTAATGATGGTGTTCAACAACTTCCAGAATGTTGGAAAAGGGACGCAATATTCGTATTCCGAGTTTATTACAGCGGTTCAAAATGGCCAGGTAGAGAAAGTGACTATCTCTGGCCAATCCATCAAGGGGATCGGTTCGAGCGGCGAGGCCTTTGAAACCGTATTGCCGGTCTATGACGACAAATTGATGGATACCTTGCTGGAGAATCGCGTACAGGTGATCGGTGAGAAGCCAGAGAAACAAGGCTTCTTGTCGCAACTGCTGCTGGCATCGTTACCCATTTTGATCATTATCGCTGTGTTTATGCTGTTCATGCGGCAGATGCAAGGCGGTAGCGGCGGTCGTGGTGGCCCCATGGCATTTGGCAAAAGCAAAGCCAAATTGCTGAGTGAAGACCAAATTAAAACCACCTTCGAAGACGTTGCTGGCTGTGATGAGGCCAAAGAAGACGTTAAAGAGCTAGTGGAGTTTTTGCGTGACCCGGGTAAGTATCAGCGTTTGGGCGGCAAGATTCCACGTGGTGTGCTAATGGTTGGCCAGCCAGGTACCGGTAAAACCTTGTTAGCGAAAGCCATTGCCGGTGAGGCCAAGGTGCCGTACTTCTCCATCTCTGGCTCGGATTTCGTCGAAATGTTTGTTGGTGTGGGTGCATCGCGGGTGCGCGATATGTTTGATCAAGCCAAAAAACAGGCACCTTGTATCATCTTTATCGACGAAATTGATGCCGTTGGTCGCTCCCGTGGCGTTGGCATCGGTGGCGGTAACGATGAGCGTGAGCAAACCCTAAACCAGCTGCTGGTAGAGATGGACGGTTTTGAAGTCAACGATGGCATTATTGTCATTGCCGCGACCAACCGCCCTGATGTGCTGGACCCCGCATTGCTGCGTCCTGGCCGTTTTGACCGCCAGGTGACCGTTGGTTTGCCCGATATTCGTGGCCGTGAGCAGATCCTTAAAGTTCACATGCGTAAAGTACCGATTGCCGATGACGTGAAGCCATCGCTGATTGCGCGTGGTACGCCTGGGTTCTCAGGTGCCGATCTGGCCAATTTGGTGAATGAAGCTTCTTTGTTTGCCGCGCGTGCCAACAAAAACCTAGTCACCATGGAAGAGTTTGAGCAGGCCAAGGATAAGATCCTGATGGGCGCCGAGCGTAAAACCATGGTGATGTCGGAAAAAGAGAAGACCAACACGGCATACCACGAAGCTGGTCACGCTATTGTCGGCCGCTTGGTGCCGGAACATGATCCGGTTTACAAGGTTTCTATTATTCCGCGTGGCCGTGCCTTAGGTGTCACCATGTTCCTGCCTGAAGAAGATCGTAACTCGATCAGTAAGCGTGGCATCGAGAGCAATATCTGCTCCTTGTATGGTGGCCGCATCGCTGAAGAGATGACGTTAGGCAAAGACGGTGTCACCACTGGTGCTTCTAATGACATCGAACGTGCTACTAAGTATGCGCGTAATTATGTGACTAAGTGGGGCTTGTCAGAAAAGCTTGGCCCGCAGCTGTATTCGGAAGAAGAACAGCAAAGCTACTTGGGCTCTGCTGGTGGTGGCCAGATGTCGCACTTATCCGATGATACGGCGCGCTTAATTGATGCTGAAGTTAAACAGTTGCTGGACGGCTGCTATCAGCGTGCTTATCAAATTCTGGAAGATAACCGCGACAAACTAGAGTTGATGAAAGACGCCTTGATGGAGTTCGAGACCATCGATGCTGACCAGATCGACGACATAATGGAAGGCCGTAAACCTCGTCCGCCTAAATCCTGGAGTGGCGATGATTCATCGGGTCCAGCGGCTCCGGCACAGGATAGTCGTGATATGGCACAGAACGAAGACGATGGCTTGTTGGGCGATCCGGCTGGCGAGCAGCGTTAATCGCCATCCTTCCCATAAGGCGGCTGCAAGCCGCCTTTTTTGTTTGGTCATTTAAATCATTGGGACTAAGGCTATGTCGATTTCAAAGCCTGATACACGATCTGCCTGGCCGGTGCAGGTGATGGGTATCTTAAATGTTACGCCAGATTCGTTTTCCGATGGTGGTCGTTTTCAGCAGCGTGACGCCGCCATTCGTCATGCTGAGCAAATGTTGCAAGATGGGGCGATTTGGATCGATGTGGGTGGTGAATCCACGCGCCCTGGTGCCGAGCCGGTATCTGAGCAGCAAGAGCTGGATCGGGTAGTGCCTGTGATTGAAGCCTTGTTGAATAACACCGACGCGCAGCTGTCGGTAGATACCAGTACTGCTAGTGTGATGCGCGAAGCCAGCTCTTTAGGTGCTCATATGATTAATGATGTGCGTGCCTTGCAGCGCGACGGGGCATTGCAAGCCGCAGCGCAGAGTAATTTGTCGGTGTGTTTGATGCACATGCAAGGTGATCCGCAGACCATGCAATCTAATCCCAGCTATAACGCTGTGGTGAATGATGTCGCTGAGTTTTTGCAACAGCGCATTGATGCCTGTGAGCAGGCTGGTATTGAGCGCTCGCGGTTGTTGGTGGATCCTGGTTTTGGTTTTGGAAAATCCAAACAGCATAACTATGAGCTACTAAGGCAGTTGCCCGAGCTGCAGCGAAGATTGCAGTTGCCTTTACTGACGGGGTTATCGCGCAAGCGTATGATCGCCGATGTAACGGGCCAGGCCGATGCCGCAGAGCGCCTGGCTGGAAGCATTGCAGGTGCCCTTTTGTGCGCTATGAAAGGTGCGCGAATTGTGCGAGTACATGATGTGCGTCCGACGGTGGATGCACTGGCGGTCTGGATGGTGAGTGAACGTCCAGGCGCGGGAATTGAATAACAGGATATTTCATGTCTAGACGTTATTTTGGCACCGACGGCATTCGTGGTCGTGTAGGAGAAAGTCCAATTACCCCAGAGTTTGTGATGAAGCTGGGTTGGGCGGCGGGAAAGGTATTTGCCCAACAGGGTAAAAGTCGCATTTTAATCGGCAAGGACACGCGCATCTCGGGCTACATGTTTGAATCAGCGTTAGAGGCGGGGTTGTCAGCGGCGGGTGTCGACAGTGGTTTATTAGGGCCAATCCCAACTCCGGGTATCGCGTATTTAACCCGAACTTTTCGCGCTCAAGCTGGCATTGTTATCAGTGCGTCACATAACCCGTTTTATGACAACGGCATCAAGTTTTTCTCTGCCGATGGTCAGAAGCTACCGGATGAAACCGAGTTGGCCATCGAAGCCTGGCTCGATCGTGATATGACCTGTGTTGAATCAGACCAGCTAGGTAAAGCCAAGCGTATCGACGATGCTGCTGGTCGTTATATCGAATTTTGTAAAGCGACGGCGAATTCGCTCACATTGCGTGGCATCAAAGTGGTACTGGATTGTGCTCATGGTGCTACCTATCAGATTGCACCCGCGGTATTCCGAGAGCTGGGAGCGGATGTTATTGCTATTGGCAATCAACCTGATGGTCTGAACATCAATGCCGCGGTCGGTTCCACTGAGCCTGAGGCCTTGCGTCAGAGGGTGTTGTCCGAAGGCGCCGATCTGGGCATTGCCTTTGATGGCGATGGCGATCGGGTGATGATGGTGGATCATATAGGCCAGTTAGTGGATGGTGATCAGTTGCTCTACATCGTGGCCAGTCACGCCCAGCAGCAACAGCGATTGAACGGCGGTGTGGTCGGTACCTTGATGAGCAACCTTGGATTGCAGTTAGCACTGCAGCAGCAGGGTATTGAATTCCGCCGCGCCAAGGTTGGCGACCGCTATGTGATGCAGATGCTGAGCGAGTTAGGTTGGCGTTTTGGCGGCGAATCATCAGGCCACTTGTTGTGTTTGGATGCCAATACCACCGGTGATGGCATCGTATCGGCATTACAAGTGATGGTGGCATTGCGTGATAGTGGTGTATGTCTGCACGATTGGGCGCAGCGTATGAGCAAAATGCCGCAGACCATGATCAACGTAAAACGCCAGCGTGATGACGATATTGAAACGAATCAGCAGATACAGCAGGCCGTTCAACAGGCTGAAAGCCAATTGGCTGAACGCGGTCGGGTACTGTTGCGACCATCGGGCACCGAACCTGTGGTGCGAGTGATGGTTGAGGGCGAAGACGGCGAGCAAGTGGAGCGCTTGGCGACTGAGCTGGCGGCTGTGGTGGAGCAGGCTCTGAGCTGATCTGGCGGTTGTGCCAACGGCGCAACTTGGATAGTATCTGCGCTCTTTGATTTTGGGGATAACTTATGCGGCGTCGTCTGATTGCCGGCAACTGGAAAATGAACGCCTCTAAAGCGTCCACTCAGCAGTTGTTACAGGCTCTAGCGGACTTTCGTGATGACGATAAAGACGTGGTGGTTTTTCCTCCTGCGCCTTATTTGTCGCAGGCGGTTGAACTCAATCAAAACACCCAACTGAGCACCGGTGCACAAAACTGCGCAGCGTACGACGCTGGCGCATTCACAGGTGAAGTGTCTGCTGGCATGCTGGCAGACATTGGCTGCCAACAGGTGCTGATTGGCCACTCGGAACGGCGGGCATTGTTTGCTGAAGATGATGCCACTGTGCTGGCCAAAACACGTCAGGCTCTGGCTGCAGGGTTGCTCGCCTACGTCTGTGTCGGCGAGACGCTAGCGCAGCGTCAGCAAGGGCAGGAACAGCAAGTGGTTGCCTCGCAACTGAAGGCGTTGGTGGATGAGCTGGCTGAGTCGGATTGGCAGCAGCTGGTGATTGCTTATGAGCCTGTGTGGGCCATTGGTACCGGCGAAACAGCAACACCGGAGCAGGCGCAGGCGATGCATGCGTTTATTCGTGCTGAACTGCAGCAAGTCAGCGCAGCCGTCGCGCAAAATACGCGTATTCTGTATGGCGGCAGTGTTAAAGCTGCTAATGCGGCAGAATTATTTGGTCAGCCAGATATCGATGGCGGCCTAGTAGGAGGCGCCTCTTTGGACGCCGAAGAATTTTTGGCCATTTGTCATTCATAGGTTGTCATTCATATGGAACAAGCAATTTTAATCGTACACATCCTGCTTGCAGTAGGCATCGTCGGTTTTGTGATGCTGCAACAAGGTAAGGGTGCTGATGCCGGCGCGTCTTTTGGTGGCGGTGCTTCTCAGACTGTCTTTGGTAGCCAGGGCAATGCGAGTTTCCTGAGTCGCAGTACCGCGATTTTGGCGACGGCTTTTTTTGTTACCAGCTTGGGATTGGCGGTATTTGCCAAAGATAAAGCCACGTCTGCACTGGATTTGGGCATTCCCAGCCAAGAAGCATTAAAAACACTTGAGCAAGGTGGTGAAGGTGTGGCAAACTCCGCGCCCTCTGACGTACCTGAGCTGGATGCTTCTGTAACAGATGAACCTGTTATCGAAGAATAAGGCTGACGGCTGGGCCTGAGCCCTTGTAGTGCGGATGTGGTGGAATTGGTAGACACGCCATCTTGAGGGGGTGGTGAGCTAAGCTCGTGCGAGTTCGAGTCTCGCCATCCGCACCAACTCTCTTTATAGTCTTAGCGCGACTGTGCTGCTCGCAATTTTTATTCGACATGCCTATAATGTGCGCGCTTTGATCAGGCAGTTCAGTGTTGTTAACGCTGAGTGAGTTGAAAGCCCCTCCAGTCAGGGGCTTTTTAGTAGCTGTCTGATACCGCTAGGTATGCTGGCGGTTCCTGACAAAGACCTTAGGGTCTTTGGTCTGCAGAAATCTTTAGCGGACTGGGCATTTGTTGCCCAGTTTTTGTTTGTGACGAGGGTAAACGGTTGGCAAAAGACACACAGTTAACTGAGATGCTGGCACCTGTGGTGGAATCCATGGGATTTGTTTTCTGGGGGCTGGAATATATAGCTCAAGGCAAGCATACGGTGTTATGTGTCTATATCGATCATGCCGATGGCATCACGGTCGATCACTGTGCTTCTGTCAGTCGCCAGCTCAGCAGTGTGCTGGATGTAGAAGACCCAATATCGCAGGATTACACCCTCGAAGTATCGTCACCAGGTATGGACAGACCCTTGTTCACCCTGGAGCAGTTTCAGGCCTATGCCAACCACATTATTGATGTGCGTCTGCGTATGCCGTTCGACGGTCGTCGTAAATTCAAGGGCCAATTGATTGGTACGGAGCAGGAAGATGTCGTGCTGTTCGTCGATGGGCATGAATATTTATTGCCCATTGAACTGATCGATAAGGCGCGAGTCGTTCCACAGTTTAAGGACTAAGTTGCACAGCGAGGCTAGAAGATGAGCAAAGAAATTCTCCTGGTCGCAGAAGCGGTATCCAACGAAAAAGGCGTCTCCAAAGAAATAATCTTTGAAGCCATCGAATCAGCCTTGGCCGCGGCAGCGAAAAAACGTTACGAAGATGAAAACGCGACTATTCGTGTCGACATTGATCGTAGAACCGGTGATTACGAAACCTTCCGCAGCTGGCTGGTAGTCAGTAATGATGTGGTGCCAGGTTTGGGCGATGAACTGACGCTGGAAGAAGCGCATGAAATCGATACCAACCTGCAGCCTGGTGATACTTACGAAACTCAAATTGAAAACCCTGAGTTTGGTCGTATTGCAGCCCAGGCGGCCAAGCAAATCATTGTGCAGAAAGTCCGTGAAGCAGAGCGAGCGCAGATTGTTGATCAATATCAGCATCGCGTTGGCGAGTTGCTGGGCGGCACCGTCAAAAAAGTTACACGTGACAATGTCATCGTTGATTTAGGTAATAACGCCGAAGGTCTGTTGCCTAAAGAAGAACTGATCGGTCGCGAAATCATGCGCATGGGCGATCGTGTACGAGCCATTTTGTTTGATGTGCGCCCGGAAAATCGTGGCCCACAACTGATGATGAGTCGTGCCCGTCCGGAAATGCTGATCGAGCTGTTCCGCATCGAAGTGCCGGAAATTGCCGAAGACGTTATTGAAATTAAAGGTGCTGCTCGTGATCCAGGTTCACGTGCAAAAATTGCAGTCAAAACCAGCGATAAGCGCATCGACCCTGTGGGTGCGTGTGTTGGTATGCGCGGTGCCCGAGTACAGGCAGTGACCAACGAATTAGGTGGCAATGAGCGTATCGACATCGTGCTGTGGGATGACAATCCGGCACAGTTGGTGATCAACGCCATGGCACCTGCAGAAGTCGCCTCCATTATTATGGACGAAGAAACCAACACCATGGACGTAGCCGTGGTGGAGGATAACCTGGCCCAAGCGATTGGCCGTGGCGGACAAAATGTTCGTCTGGCATCAGAGCTGACGGGTTGGGAAATTAATGTCATGACCGAAGCCGACGCTGCTGAAAAGCAAAACGCTGAAGCATCAGGTTTTATTGACAGCTTTATTAAAAGCCTCGATATCGATGAAGACTTTGCCACCTTGCTGGTGGAAGAGGGCTTTACCACGCTGGAAGAAATTGCCTACGTGCCGATGGAAGAACTGCTGTCGATTGAGGGGCTGGACGAAGAAGTGGCTGCTGAGCTGCGCGACCGTGCGAAAGACGTGTTGCTGACTCAGGCAATTGCTTCCGAAGAGCAGCTCGAGGAAGCTCAGCCTGCTGATGATCTGTTAGGAATGGAAGGCATGGACAAGCACCTGGCGCTGGTATTAGCCAGTAAAGGTATTTGCACCATGGAAGACCTTGCAGAACAGTCGGTGGATGACTTGCTCGACATTGACGACATGACAGAAGAGAAAGCGGCCGAGTTGATTATGACGGCCCGCAAGCCCTGGTTTGAGGGTTCTCAGTAAACCATTCGCTCGGCATAGGAGAAACGTATGGCAGATGTAACAGTTAAAGAACTCGCCGACGTGGTCAAAACCAGTGTTGATCGGTTGTTGTCGCAGATGAAAGAGGCCGGCCTGCCTCAGACAGCTGCGGAACAGACAGTATCCGATGAACAAAAACACACGCTGCTGAGCTTCTTGAAAAAGAGCCACGGCGAATCGGCGGAAGCGCCGAAAAAAATTACTTTAAAGCGTAAAGCGACTACCACGCTGAAAACTGGTCAAGGTGGTAAAAAAGCCGTGACCATTGAAGTGCGTAAAAAGCGCACTTATGTGAAGCGTGACGAAGTTGATACTGGCGCTGAAAAAGCTCGCCAGGAAGAGGAAGCTCGTCTGGCAGCTGAGCGTGAAGCAGCAGAAAAAGCAGCCGCTGAAAAAGCTGCAGCAGAAAAAGCCGCTGCCGATAAAGTGGCAGCGGAAAAAACTGCGAAAAGCAGCGATAAAGCGCCGGCAAAACCTGCCAGTGCTGCTAAGCCTGCGGCTACCGTTGCTAAAAAAGAGCCAGCCAAAGCTAAGCCTGAAGAAGACGTGGCACAAAAACGTGCCGAAGCCGAAGTGGCTGCGCAGCGTCAGGAAGAAGGCGCTGGTCGTAAAAAAGGCAAAAATGACAAAAAGCGCGAGCGCGATGACGACAGCCGCTTTATGGATCGTGATGCCGGCTCAAACGATCGTAACCGTGGCAACCGCAAAGCCAAGGTTAAACTGAAAGGTGGCAATCGTCGTGCGTCTAAGCAGGCGAATGAGCATGCTTTCACTAAGCCTACGGCGCCAGTGATTAAAGATATTGAGTTGCCAGAAGCGATTACCGTTGGTGATCTGGCACAAAAAATGGCTGTTAAGGCCGGTGAAGTGATTAAAGAGCTGATGAAAATGGGCGTGATGGCGACCATTAACCAGACTCTGGATCAGGACACTGCAACCTTAGTCGTTGAAGAAATGGGCCATAAAGTATCGAAACTGATTTCTGACAACGCGCTGGAAGAAGCGGTGACGGAAGCGGTTAATTACGATGGTGATGAAACCACACGTGCGCCGGTCGTGACTGTGATGGGTCACGTTGACCATGGTAAAACCTCGTTGCTGGACTACATCCGTAAATCACGCGTCGTGTCGGGTGAAGCGGGTGGTATTACCCAGCATATTGGTGCTTATCACGTTGATACCGACCACGGTATGGTGTCTTTCCTGGATACTCCTGGACACGCAGCCTTTACCTCTATGCGTGCTCGTGGTGCGCAATCGACGGACGTGGTTATTCTGGTAGTCGCTGCCGACGATGGTGTGATGCCACAAACCGAAGAAGCGGTACAACACGCTAAAGCGGCCGGCGTACCGATCGTCGTCGCTGTTAACAAAATGGATAAAGAAACCGCAGATCCTGATCGGGTTAAGAACGAGCTGTCAGCTCGTGATGTAATCCCGGAAGATTGGGGTGGTGATGTGCCGTTTATCCCAGTGTCTGCCCATACAGGTCAAGGCATCAACGAACTGCTCGAAGCGGTATTGTTGCAAGCCGAACTGTTGGAGCTGAAAGCGCACTTCGAAGGCCCTGCACAAGGTGTGGTGGTGGAATCGCGTCTGGATAAAGGTCGTGGCCCAGTGGCTACCTTGCTGGTACAAAACGGTATGCTGAATAAAGGCGATATCGTGCTGGCAGGTACTTGTTATGGTCGTGCCCGTGCTCTGTTAGATGAAAACGGTAAGCAGGCTGACAACGCCGGTCCGTCTATCCCAGTTGAAATCCTCGGCCTTAACGGTACGCCGGATGCTGGTGATAACTTCATGGTGGTGGAGAGCGAGAAGAAAGCCCGTGAAGTGGCTGAGTTCCGCGAAACCAAGTTAAAAGAGCAAGTACAGCAGCGCCAGCAAGCGGCGAAGCTGGACGCGCTGTTTAACAACATGGCGGAAGGTCAGGTATCTAACCTCAACGTGGTTCTGAAAGCCGACGTGCGCGGCTCATTGGAAGCCATTGTTGCATCATTGCAGAAGCTGGCTACCGATGAAGTGAAAGTTAACGTGGTATCGTCTGGCGTCGGTGGTATCACCGAGACCGACACCACTCTGGCCGTTGCATCGGGTGCGGTCGTGTTTGGCTTTAACGTTCGTGCCGACAACGCTGCTAAGCGCGTGGTTGAGTCCAATGACGTTGATATGCGCTACTACAGCGTGATCTACGATCTGATCGACGATGTTAAGCAAGCCATGGCCGGTCTACTGGCACCTGAACTGCGTGAAGAAATCGTCGGTGTGGCTGAAGTTCGTGACGTATTTAAGTCGCCGAAGTTTGGTCAGATCGCTGGTTGTATGGTGATCGACGGTACGGTTTACCGTAACAAGAAGATCCGTGTACTGCGCGAAAACGTGGTTGTTTACGAAGGTGAGCTGGAATCTCTGCGTCGCTTTAAAGATGACGTACAAGACGTTCGCCAAGGCATCGAGTGTGGTATCGGTGTGAAGAACTATCAGGATGTTCGCCCAGGCGATCAGATCGAAGTGTTCGACGTTCGCGAAGTCGCACGTACGCTGTAACCACAGTCGCGTGTCGACCCGAAGCCCGGCCTTGATGGTCGGGCTTTGCCGTCTCTGGGCGGCCTGTTTTTGAGGAGCATGTTATGCCAAAAGACTACAGCCGTACCTCACGCTTGGGTGAGCAAATCCAGCGTGAACTGGCACAAATGATTCAGTTCGAAATGAAAGACCCACGCCTGGGCATGGTGACCCTGAACCAGGTAAAAGTGGCCAAAGACCTTGGCTATGCAGATATTTATTTCACCGTGATGGGCGCTAAAGGCGAAACCGATGCTGATATTCGTCGCCAAACTGCGCAGATTCTTAACGATGCAGCGGGGTATTTGCGCTCTGAATTGGCGCGTATTTTGACCACCCGCGTGACGCCAATGCTGCGCTTCCATTACGACGAAACCCTTGACCGTGGTCATCACCTGACTGGCCTGATTCGTCAAGCGCGTCAGCAAGATGACGCTCGTCACCAAGACGGCAGCGACGAGGACTAACCTTGGCGCGACGTAACAAAGGCCGTGCGGTGCACGGCATTGTGGTGGTTGATAAACCGCTGGGGCTGACCTCAAACCAGGTGTTGCAGTGGGTGAAGCGCTTTTACAATGCGCGCAAAGCGGGCCATACCGGTGCCCTAGACCCCCAAGCCAGTGGTGTGTTGCCCATTTGCTTAGGCGAAGCCACTAAGTTTTCGCAGTTATTGTTAGACGCTGACAAAGCCTACGACACCACCGCCGTATTGGGCGAAATTCGCTCCACCGGTGATGTGGAAGGCGAGGTAGTGGAAACACATCCTGTCCCTGAGCTGAGTGAGGTCCAGGTAGAACAGGTGTTAGAGCAATGGCGCGGGCCGATTGAACAGGTCCCGCCGATGTTTTCCGCGCTTAAGCTGGATGGCAAGCCTCTGTATGAGCTGGCTCGTCAGGGCATGACGGCTGAGCAAGCGCAAGCCATTGCCGATAAAAAGCGTCGTACCGTCACTATCCATGAGCTCACTCTTAATGCCCAGCATGCCGCTGAGTTGGAGTTGTCGGTGCGCTGCTCTAAAGGCACCTACATTCGCAGCCTGGTAGAAGACATAGGCAACGGCCTTGGCTGTGGTGCTTACGTTGGCCATTTACGCCGTACTCATTCAGGCCCTTTTAACCTGACGCAAGCGGTCACCCTCGAGCAGTTGGAGCAATTGGCAGAGCAATCTGACACTAATGCATTAGATGCGTTATTGCTGCCGATGGCACTGGCGTTACCGAACAGTTGGCCGGTGGTGGAGTTGGATCAGCATGAGTGTGCAAAAATCCGCCACGGACAAGCGATCAGCACTGGTCTTGCCGATTGTCCTTCAGTACAATTGTGGGCCGTTAATTCAGGACAGCGACAGCTGATCGGCATTGGCCGGATCGAACGCCGGGGCATACGCCCGCAGCGCCTGTTGCAGTTCGACGATTAACCGTCACCGTCGGTGACGACGCATGCCACTGTTAATGTGCACGGTGGTGATGCCAAATTTGTCATGCACATTCATTGTGGAGTAATAACAATGGCATTAACAGCTGCTCAAAAAGCTGAGATCGTAAAAGAGTACCAAACCGCTGAAGGCGATACCGGTTCTCCAGAAGTACAGGTTGCCCTGCTGACTCATAACATCGTTGGCTTGCAAGACCACTTCAAAGCACACGGTAAAGATCACCACTCTCGTCGTGGTCTGATTCGCATGGTTAACCAGCGTCGTAAGCTGCTGGACTACCTGAAGCGTAAAGATGCAAACCGTTACCTGGAGCTGATCAAGCGCCTGGGTCTGCGTCGCTAAGATCTCGCTGTGCAGCAAAAGCCCTTCGGGGCTTTTGTTGTATCTGAGCACTACCCGCCGTTCGTTTTTCCATTCCCTGCCCCTACTGTGGTGCCAACCCCGCGTTGTTAGCGGTGGTGCTTCTAAGCATGTGTCTTTGCCTCGCAGTGAAGGCTAATGCTTAGAAGCACCGGCAGTATGCAGGACGTTAATTTGTTAAGGAAACCAATAGATTATGAGCATCATTCCTGCTGCTAAAACCAAAACTTTCGATTTCGGCGGTCAGACCGTCACTTTAGAAACCGGCCGTGTTGCCCGTCAGGCCGACGGTGCAGTATTGGCAACTATGGGTAAAACCCAGGTGTTGGCCACTGTGGTCGCTGCCAAGAGCACTAAGCCAGGCCAGGACTTCTTCCCGCTGTCGGTTCATTACCAAGAAAAAATGTATGCCGCTGGTCGAATTCCTGGTGGTTACCTGAAGCGCGAAGGTCGCCCTTCTGAAAAAGAAACCCTGACGTCACGTCTGATTGACCGTCCTATTCGCCCACTGTTTGCTAATGGCTTTATGAACGAAGTTCAGGTCATTCCAACGGTGATCGGTTCTGAAAAAGACGTGGATCCCGATATTCTGGCGATGATCGCTGTATCTGCGGCATTAGCGATTTCTGGCGTACCGTTTAACGGTCCAATTGGTGCGGCGCGCGTTGCATTCACCGATGAAGACGGCTACATGCTGAACCCAACTTACAGCCAGCTGGAAGACTCTTTGCTGGACATGGTGGTTGCCGGTACCAAAGATGCGGTACTGATGGTTGAATCCGAAGCCGACGAAATGACCGAAGACGAAATGCTGGGTGCGGTACTGTTTGCCCACAAAGCATTCCAGTCGGCCATTGATGCCATCAATGAGTGGACCGCAGAGCTGGGTGTTGAAAAATGGGATTGGCAAGCCGAGCCACGTAACGAAACTCTGTACAACGCCGTTAAAGGCGAAGTATTTGACGCGCTGAGCGAGGCGTACACCATCTCTGACAAGATGGCTCGTTACGGCCGCGTTGATGAAATCAAAGCTGCAGCGGTTGAGAAATTGGCTGCCGCAGAAGGCGAAGAAGGCCCAACGGCAGACGAAGTGGCTTCTATGGTCGGTGAGCTGAAGTACGAAGTGGTACGTCAGCGCGTGATCGACGGCCAGCCTCGTATCGACGGTCGTGACAACGACACCGTGCGTCCTTTGACCATTGAAACTGGCGTACTGACCAGCGCACACGGTTCTGCTTTGTTCACCCGTGGTGAAACTCAGGCCATCGTAGCCACCACGCTGGGCTCTAGCCGTGACGCGCAAATGATCGACTTCCTGCACGGCACTAAAGACGATCCGTTCCTGTTCCACTACAACTTCCCTCCATTCTCTGTCGGTGAAGCCGGCCGCATGGGTTCTCCAGGTCGTCGTGAAATTGGTCACGGTCGTCTGGCTCGTCGTGGTATCCAAGCCATGATGCCAACCCAAGATGAGTTCCCATACACCATTCGCGTGGTTTCTGAGATCACTGAATCAAACGGTTCGTCGTCTATGGCGTCTGTGTGTGGTGCGTCTTTGGCGCTGATGGATGCTGGTGTACCGATCAAAGCCCCGGTGGCTGGTATTGCCATGGGTCTGGTGAAAGAAGCCGACAAGTTTGCTGTGCTGACCGATATCCTGGGTGATGAAGATCACTTGGGTGATATGGACTTTAAAGTCGCGGGTACCGACGAAGGTATCACCGCACTGCAAATGGACATCAAGATTGAAGGCATCACCGAGCAGATCATGGAGATCGCGCTGGAGAAAGCTAAAGCTGCGCGTCTGCACATTCTGGAAGGTATGAACCAGATCATTGCTGAACCACGCAAAGAGCTGTCTGACAACGCACCGACCATGACCACCATGAAGATCGATTCAGACAAGATTCGTGACGTGATTGGTAAAGGCGGTGCCACCATCCGTGACATCACCGACAAAACCGGTGCTTCTGTCGACATCAACGACAACGGCGAAATCAAAATCTTTGCTGCCGACAAGGCCGGTTCCGATGCCGCTAAGGCCATGATCGAAGCCATCACGGCTGAGATTGAAGTGGGTGTGACCTATGACGGTACTGTTAGCAAGATCGTTGACTTCGGTGCCTTCATTAACGTTCTGCCAGGCAAAGATGGCCTGCTGCATATTTCTCAAATCAGCGACGAGCGTGTTGAGAATGTGGCCGACCACCTGAGCGAAGGCCAGAAAGTTAAGGTTCACGTGATGGACGTTGATCCTAAAGGTCGCGTTAAGCTGACGATGAAAGGCGTTGAGCAATAAGTTCGACTGGCCTTAGAGCAATCAACTAGGCAGGGGACAATCTCTCTAGCCTGATTAATAGCTCAAAAAAACCGCTGCTTAGCAGCGGTTTTTTTATGCCTGGATATTGAGTAGCTGGCCGGGACGGGGGGCGCTGTCGCCTTGTTCGACTTGTAAAAAGGTATCCTCAACGGCATTGCGGCCACGTTGTCGCTGCGGCGGAGTCTGGTCCGGGTCAGTTTTGGCAATGTACTCCACCGCACCGACGCGGCTGTCACTGTTTGGAGGAGTGTTATTGGAATTGGAAGAAGGTGCAATAGCGCCGCTGGGGCTATTCGGCCGGCTGGGTATGGTGGGCAAATAGGTCAGGTTCGACGCATCCATAACGGCACTTCACAAGGGTTGTTTGGCTACTATAGAAGCCGGTATCTAAGCCTGCGAAGCCATTGGTTACAGAACGCTACCTTTGGCAGGTAGCGCTTACAAGTCGATGCTTTGCAGATACTCAGGAACCTGAGCATGCCAGCCCAGCTCATCTTCGATTTTTAACCGCATCGCATCGGCGGCGCAGTCTTCACCGTGGGTAACAAACACCTGCTTGGGCTGACACGGCGAGCGTTTTAGCCAATCAATAATTTCTACATAGTCACCATGACTGGACAGCGCTTGCAGGTTGTGCACCTCCGCCCGCACGGGAAAGTATTGGCCGTGGATTTTAACGTGATCGGCGCCGTGGGTGAGGGCATCACCACGTGTACCGGCGGCCTGATAACCAAGAAACAATACGCTGTTGCGAGGGTCTCCGATCAGGGTTTTCAAGTGGTGCAATACCCGACCACCGCTGGCCATGCCACTGGCAGAAATAATCACCGCTGGATACTTGCGGTTATTCAGTTCAATCGACTCTTCCACCGTCTTCACATAGGTGGTGATGTCATCCATGCGTTGGCAGTCTTCACGGCTGAGCTTGTGCTGCTCATGCAGATCAAAAAATATCTCGGTGGCGCGAATGGCCATGGGGCTATTCAGGTAAATCGGCATGGTGGGAATGCGCTGCTGCTGGCGTAGCTGGGCCAAAATGTGCAGCACCATTTGCGCCCGGCCGACGGCAAACGCTGGCATCAACACAATGCCGCCGCGAGCAGCCGTGCGATTGATAATATCGGCGATGACTTGGTGCTCATCGACGTCTTCATGACGGCGATCGCCATAGGTCGATTCCACCACCAGATAGTCAGTTTCCGGCAAGGGTGGTGGCGGATACATAATCAAATCGTCGCTGCGGCCGACATCGCCGCTAAAGATAATGCGTTTGCCTTGGTAAGTGAGGCGAATGGCGCAGGCCCCCAGAATATGCCCCACTGGCAAAAACTCAGCCGTCATACCACCGGCTAACTGCAACGGTTCAGCCAAGGCCTGAGCTTTAAACTGGCGCAACACCTTACGCGCATCGTCTTCGGTATACAAAGGCTCAGCCGGCTCATGGCGACTGAATTTTTTTTTGTTGGCGTACTTGGCATCCTCTTCCTGCAAGTAGCCGGCATCGGGCAGCAATACTTTGCACAGTGCTTTAGTGCCCTCTGAACAATAAATGCTCTTGTGATAGCCCTGCTTCATTAACGCAGGTAAATAGCCGGAGTGATCGATATGAGCGTGGGTGAGTAACACGGCATCCAGCTCGGACGCTTGAAACGGCAACTCCGCCCAGTTGCGTCGGCGTACGTTTTTGATGCCCTGAAACAATCCACAGTCAATCAAAAGGCGATGGTTGCCGTAGCGAACCAGGTACTTCGATCCGGTAACGGTTCCGGTCGCACCGATAAATTGCACACTCAGCTGATCACTCACGGCAACCTCCTTGGCAGATGCTTTCAGCATAGGTGAGCACAGGTGACTGAGTGTTGATGCACAGCAAGGTCTGCGTCTGAGTCAGTCCCTACACTGAATCATGATTTGTCAGTCTGAATGGGATGTCATGGACCAGCACGCTTCACATACACCCGATTATCTGTACCTAAGCCGTATGGGTATCGATACCCATCAACAGCCGGTGGTGTACATTCGCAGTGATTGCCATGTGGCCATCGCCGAAGGGTTTAATGCCCATGCTCAGGTCGAAGTGCGCACCGCTGAGCAATCCGTTATCGCGCAGCTGGTGTTGGTCAGCAATGATCGCTTGCCGTGTGAGCAGGCAGCTTTGTCTGAGGCCGCATGGCAGCGTCTTGGCTGTCCGGAAGATGGTGAAAAGTGTTGGCTGCATCATGCCCATCCAGTGGAATCCATGTCCTTTGTGCGCGGCAAGCTCTATGGTGAGCGTTTTGATCGTCAGCGTGCCCGCGCCATCATCAATGACATTCATGCCGGCCTTTACAGTGATATTCAGCTGTCGGCTTATGTCACCGCTTGTGCTGGTGATCGCCTCGATCTGGATGAAACCATCGCCATCACCCGCGCCATGGTCGACAGTGGCAAACGTTTTAATTGGCGCAGCGATCACGTGTTAGACAAGCACTGTGTGGGTGGCTTGCCGGGCAACCGCACCACGCCAATTGTGGTCGCAATCGTCTCGGCCAATGGCTTGCTAATGCCAAAAACCTCAAGCCGGGCCATTACCTCACCGGCCGGAACCGCCGACACCATGGAAACGCTGACCGAAGTGAAACTGGGCTTTGAACAAATGCTGCAAGTGGTTCAAGGCAGCGGCGCTTGTTTGGCCTGGGGAGGCTCGGTCAGTCTTAGCCCAACCGATGATGTCATCATCCGCATAGAACGAGCGTTAGATTTGGACAGTGAAGGGCAGCTGGTCGCTTCAGTGATATCAAAAAAAGTCGCCGCGGGTGCCACCCATGTGCTGATCGATATTCCCGTCGGGCCTACCGCTAAGGTTCGCAGCGAAGAAAAAGCCCATAAACTTAGACAGCTGTTAGAGAGAACCGGAGCCGCGTTGGAGCTGGATGTGCGCACCATCATCAGTGATGGCAGCCAGCCTATTGGTCGCGGTATAGGTCCGGCACTGGAAGCTAGAGATGTGCTGCAGGTGCTGCAAAACGATCTACATGCACCGCAGGATCTACGGCAAAAATCGCTGCAACTGGCGGCTGTATTGCTGGAAATGGGCGCCGTGGCAGAACCTGGCAAAGGCTTTGAGCTGGCGGAGCGAACCTTGTTAAGCGGTGCTGCCTGGGCGCAATTTGAGCGTATTTGCATGGCCCAAGGCGGCCTTAAAACACCGCCGGTAGCAGCCTTTAGTCACTGTATCGAAGCAAGGAACAGCGGCGTGGTGGCGTATTTTAATAATCGCTTTCTGGCGCGTTTGGCTTCTCTGGCAGGCGCACCCAATGCCGCTGCAGCCGGCATTGAACTGCATGTGCGATTGGGCGATGAGGTTAGAGCAGGGGCGCCGTTATTTACCCTGCACGCTGAAGCACCAGGCGAGTTGGCTTATGCATTAGATTTTCTCGACGGTCATAACGATGTGGTGAGGATTGAAGAGGAGTGGGTGTGATGAAACTGATTTGCCTGGATCAGCATCAGGCCATGGCTGAAACGCTGGCCGTGTCTCTCGATGCCGAGCTGTTGAGTTTGCAGCAGCGGCATTTTCCTGATGGTGAGCATTATTTTAACCTGCCAGCGGACGTGACCGGTGAAGACATTGTGCTGCTGTGTCACTTGCATCAGCCCAATGATCCGGCCATGGCAATCTGGTTTATGGCCAGACATTTACGTGATATGGGCGCTCGTCACATTGTTCTGGTGGCGCCTTATCTGGCCTATATGCGCCAGGACATTCGTTTCCATCCGGGCGAGTGTCTGACCTCTAAGTACTTTGCTGAGTTACTGAGCCAGGCGGTTGACGGACTGGTGACCATTGATCCTCATCTGCATCGTTACAACAGTCTGGATGAAATTTATCAGATCCCAAGCCGGGCATTGCATGCCACCGAGGCAATTGGCGACTTTCTGCATTCAGTGACGAAACCTTTGGTGATCGGCCCAGATGCGGAAAGTGAGCAATGGGCCACGGCGGTCGCCAAGGCCGCTGACTGCGATTATTTAGTGCTGAATAAACAGCGCAGTGGTGATCGGGAAGTGGCCATCGAGGTGCCCGATATTCGCCACTATCAACAGCACACTCCGGTGTTGGTGGACGACATTGTATCCACTGGCCGCACCATGTTGCGTACCGCCGAGCAGTTAGTTCAGCAGGGTTTGGCTAAGCCGTTGTGCATTGCTGTGCACGCGGTCTTTGCCGATGGCGCGGAGCAGGAAATGCGTCAGGGGCCCATTGCCGACATCATCAGCTGTGATTGCATTCCCCATCCCACTAACCGTATAGCCACCGCCGAACTGCTTGCGCCGGCGATCAGCGATCTGATGGAACAGATCAGGAGTTCATTATGACTGAGCATGCACACTTGCCGTTTAGCCTGGATGCCGGGCAGAGTTATCCGCAGCAAGACATTGCTGCGACTGCTTTGCAGCACCGTCAGTATGACGCCGACTTTGCTCGTTGGGCTGGCGGTTGTGGCGTGATAGAGCACAGTGACAGCACCCAATTGCAAGTGTATGAGCTGGCAACGGCATTATTAGAAGCCGGCCATATCGCCAGTCGCAGCGACTGTTATCGCAAGCTGATTGCCTTGGATCAGCTGTGTAATCAAGCCATGTGGCTGGTGGTGCATATGACCTATGCCAAGCAGGTGTTTCTCGATGGCCGTGATTTGGCCGCTGAACATTTTAAACGAGACCCTCAAGGCCATACTGGCGGCTCGTTGAATATGGTGCCGGCCTATGCAGGCATGTTGGCGATTAATCATTTAACCCAGACCCACCGTGACTGGCTGATGGGCCAGGGCCACTGTGTGGCGGCGGTTGATGCCTTGCAATTATTGACCGGCACCGCACTGGCAGAGCGTCGACAGCGCTATGCCCTCGATGATGACGGGCTCAGTGAGTTTGTCGCCGACTTTTACAATTATCGAGTGCAACCCGATGGCAAGCCGCTGTCTCCGCTCGGCTCCCACGTCAATGTGAACACCGCCGGGGCACGTATAGAGGGCGGTTATTTGGGCTTTGCTGGCTTGCAGTATGTGCATCAGCCGCTGCCGGGCGAGCGGCTGGTGGCCTTTTTAAGTGACGGCGCTTTTGAAGAGCAGCGTGGCAGTGATTGGGCGGCACGTTGGTGGCGGGCAGAGGACAGCGGCCTGGTTAGCCCTATCATGATCGCCAATGGTCGGCGCATTGATCAACGCACCACCGTTGCTCAGCAAGGTGGGGTGGATTGGTTTGTGCAGCATTTACGTCATCAGGGATTTAATCCTTTTGTCATTGATGGCCGTGACCCGGCTGCCTTTGTTTGCGCCATTTATGCCATGGAGCAACATTTGCTGCACGCCGGTGACGCCGTGCAGGCCGGACTCGCGTCTTATCCGGTATCACTGCCTTATTGCATTGCCGATACCATTAAAGGCTTTGGTTTTCCTGGTGCCGGCACCAATGCTGCCCATGGTTTACCGCTGGGCAGCAATCCGCGCCAGGATAAAGAAGCACTGCACTATTTCCATCAAGGTGCTCGGGCGCTGTATCAACCCATTCAGGTATGGCAACAGGCGGTACAAGAGTTACAGCAACCGAAAGCACAGTGGCGGGCGGCAGCGGTGACCATTAACCGTCACGAGCCACATTGGCGCGATAAAGCCGGCTCGCCGATGGCGGCATTGGATCAGTATTTTGTCGATCTGATTGAGGTCAATCCGCAGCTGCGAGTGCGCGTCGGCAACCCTGATGAGCTGCGCTCAAATCGTATGAACCAGACCCTTGATCATCTGCACCACAGGGTGACTGAGCCAGAGCCTGGTGTGTCTGAGTCCGTCGATGGTGCGGTGATTACGGCGTTAAATGAAGAGGCGGTGGTCAGTGCCTGTCTGGCCAATCAGTCGGGGTTAAATCTGGTGGTGTCATACGAGGCGTTTGCCAACAAGATGCTGGGCGCACTGCGGCAAGCGATTATCTTTGCTCGACAGCAAAAAGAGGCCGATGACCCAGCGAGTTGGCTAGGACTGCCGGTAGTATCGACGTCCCATGTGTGGGAAAACGGCAAAAACGAGCAAAGCCATCAAGACCCCTCCCTGGCCGAAAGCTTGCTGGGGGAGATGTCTGATATGGCGCGGGTGGTTTTTCCAGCCGATGCAAATTCCGCCATGGCGGCGTTAAAGGCTTGTTATGGCGATCTGGGCAGCGTATGGAATTTGGTGGTGCCTAAATCGTCGATGCCGTGCGTGTTTGATGCGCGCCAGGCAGAAGCGCTGGTGCAAGATGGTGCCATCTGTGTGCGCGGCCATTGCGGTGCTGAGCTGCAATTGGTGGCTTGCGGTGCGTATCAGCTGCAGCAAGCCTTGCTGGCCAGTGATCGTTTACGGCAGCGACAAGTGCCGCACTCTGTTATTTATTTGTTAGAGCCAGGTCGTTTTCGCTCGCCGCGGGATGAGTTTGAAGCGCAAGTTCTGGCCAGTGAATCCGTATATGAGTCCTTGTTCCCGGCCAGGGTCAAGCAGCGCGTTTTCCTTAGCCATATCCGCCCGGAAGTACTGCTTGGTCACGCTCGTTGGCTGGATTTAGGTCCGCAGCACTCGATTGCCTTGGGTTACGTCAATCAAGGTGGCACCTTGGATAGCGACGCTATGTTATTTGCCAATCGCTGCACCTGGGCTGATGCAGTGGCGGCACTGGCGCGCTTGAGCGGACAGGATCCACTCGGTTGGCTGTCGGCAGAAGAATGGGCGGCGATTTGTGGTCAGGGCAATCCTTACCACATTATCCGCGATCCTTACCCGGCGTTGGACTGATGTTCAGCGTCGGACGAAATACAAAGGGCTGCGGCAGATGATCAGGCACAGGCGGAAACGGATTAGCAGCCAATACCGCGCGTATGGCCCAATCATCGACTTGTCGTGAGCCCGAGCTGACGATCACTCTGACTTCGGTTGCCATGCTGCCATAGCGGATCACCAGCTCTAATCTGACTTCTCCACGCAAACCCGCTGGGGCGATTAAACGCGACCGTAAATGTGCCATTAACTGCTGTTGGTAGTGGCGCTCGTGGGGATCACTGCTCCATGGTTGTTGGCCTTGGGTGGCGATTTGCACCTCAGTAGGAGCAGTTAACACGCTTGTTGTGGGCGTTGTCATTGGCGCTGCGGGTTGTGCGGGTATCGCCGGCGATAGGGCATTGGCTGCAGTGCTGATCGGCCTAGGGCGCCGACTCTTAGCGATGTTGTTGCTGGCCGCAGGGGCTGCAGGCACGGGTGGCGACTTGGTATTGGCGATAGGGTTGGGTACCGCAGTTTGTTTGGGCCTAGCTGGCTGTGGTGGTGTGGCTGGCTGTTTCGGTACGGCGGGTTGTTTTGGTGACTGAATGCCAGCATTGCGGGCCTGATCATGCTGGGCTAGACCCTGTTGTTGGCGTATTACCGTCAATGGCGACAGTGAGGCCTGAATGACAGTGGCAGGGCGTTGCAAGTGTTGGCTTAGCCAACCGAGCAGTGCACCGTGCACGGCAATGGACAGCAGCAATACCAGCGCCTGGCGCCGACGCTGTGTGGTCACTTTCACCGTGAGCCTCGCCACGGCTGGCTATAGCTCTTTGCTATGACATGTATTGGCAAAACTAATCGTTTCCCATGATTCTGATAGTGATGGTGGGATTAGCCAAATGAGCATTGTATGATGCCCTCCTCTGAAATTCCCGGTCGATGTGTTACCGGATGACGAGCATTGAGTAAACCCCACAAGGAGCTATTGATATGAGCGTATTAGTCGGTAAGCAAGCCCCAGATTTCACCGTACCAGCGGTATTGGGCGATGGCACCATCGTTGATTCGTACAACTTCTCTGAAGCGACCAAAGGCAAGTACGCTTTGGTATTTTTCTACCCACTGGACTTCACCTTTGTCTGCCCATCTGAGCTGATTGCTCTGGATCACCGCATGGCGCAGTTCAAAGATCTGGGCGTAGAAGTGATTTCTGTGTCGATTGACTCGCACTTCACTCACAACGCATGGCGCAACACGCCAGTAGAAAAAGGCGGTATCGGCCAAGTTAAGTACACCATGGCAGCAGACGTTGATCACAGCATCTGTAAAGCCTACGACGTTGAAACAGCTGGCGGTGTTGCTCTGCGTGGCGCTTTCCTGATCGACAAAGAAGGCCTGGTACGTGCGGCGAACATCAACGACTTGCCGCTGGGTCGTAACATTGATGAGCTGGTACGTTTGGTTGAAGCACTGCAATTCCACGAGCAGCATGGCGAAGTTTGCCCAGCGGGTTGGAACAAAGGTGACAAAGGTATGGACGCATCTCCTGAAGGTGTGGCTAGCTACCTGGCGACCGAAAGCGACAAGCTGTAACAGGCTTTGACGCAATAAAAAAAGCCCGCTAGCAGCGGGCTTTTTTTATGTCAGTTGGCTGCTTCTTTGTGCCTGACGATGCAGGTCTTCAGTCCCGCTTCGCTCAGTATATAAGCGGCGGCCTCTCCACGACTGTCATCTTGCAGCAAATAAACAAACTCATCGGACAGCTTCGACACCTGATTGCGCAGCTGGCTCAGCGGCATTACCTTGGCTTTTTGAATGGGGTTGGTGGTGGCTTCGCGTTCACTGCGCACATCCAGCATCACTACGCCGGTATCGCTATTTTCCATCAGGTCTGCCAGTTCGTGCTCATCGATGTAGTCGAGCACCGGCTGTTTTAACAAGGTGGTGAAATCTTCTTTGCTAAGGACCATCAATTCGCCGGCCGAACTCATGGTGACGGTGGCGTTACGGGGTAAATCGCTGATCAGCGCATCTTCGCCAAACAAGGCGCCGTGTTCCAGCGCCGCCAGCACTTCCACATGAGGCTCAGTGCCCCGACTGACGATGGCTTTGCCCTGTTTAATGACATAACAGCTGTCACCTTCATCGCCTTCGCGCACGATGACGTCGCCCAGTTGCACCTGGCGCTCTTCAAAACGGCATAGCAGTTGCTGAATATTGGCAGGAGGAATGCGATTAAACAGCGCCGAAGTCAGCAAGGTTTCTAGCCAGTCACCATCGTCATCTTCAAGTTGTTCGTAGGATTGCCTCAGGTCAGACCAGGTGGTGATCAGATCCAGATACTGACGAGGAACTGAGGCGATGGTGCAGGTGCAGCGGGTGATACCGGCACAGCGATGAATGGGATGACTGCCATCTAAGGCGAGAAAGTTCTCGTCATCGTCGGCGTTTAGCTCCTCAATATGAAACTGCTCGTCTGCTAAATCGACACCACCATTGAGTAAAAAATGACACTCAGGGTCCTGCTGCCCACGTTTAAATAACATTTTTTTAGGCGGCAGTTCCTGGATACGAAAATGCGGCAGCAGTTCATTGACCGCATCGGGAGACAGTTCGTCAAAGGGCACAAACTGTTGCAGGCGCGAAATCAGAGGCGCCGGGGAAGTATCGTTTGCTGTTGCCGCCATGGGGTCCCGACTCGCATGGTTGGTTCTCTAACAGCATAGCAAAGCAATGTCAGGACTGGCAGTCACATACAGGGCTAGCCCGGCAAACTCAGGGCATTGGCCACGACGCTGAGCTGATCGGGCTGGAATGCATCGATCGCTTCACAGTGCGGCACTTGTCCTAGGCAGGGGATATTGTGTTGGCTAAACCAACGGTGCAGAAAGGCAATATTCTCGGTTTGTGCCGTCATATTGGGCTGTATTGCATTGGCGACCCAGCCACAGACATGGCGGCCATGAGCGAGCAGCATTTGCGCTGTTAGCAAAGCATGGTTGATGGCACCGAGTTTTAGTCCCACCACCAGTATGACAGGCATATCCAGGCGTATGGCAAAGTCGGCCAGGGTTTCAATATCACCTTGGCTGCCATCGTTTAACGGCACCAGCCAACCGCCGGCGCCTTCCACCAGAGTAAAGTCGGCATCCACCGCCAGTGAAGGCTGACAGGCACTGAGCAGCTGGCTTACCGATAATGAACGTTGCTGCTGAGCGGCGGCAATATGAGGTGCGATGGCGGCGGGCAAAGCAATGGGGTTGTGCACGTGATAGTCGTGCCTTTGGCTGCTGTAGTGGCGTAGCAGGCGGGCATCGTCATTTTGCCATTCGCCCTGGCGTTGCTCGCAGCCGGCGGCGATTGGCTTTAGGCCAAAGGTGCTCAGGCCTTGTCGTTGGGCTTTGTACAACAAGGCGGCAGAAATCAAGGTTTTGCCGGCGTCGGTATCGGTGCCGGTAACAAAATAACGGGCCATGATGGGTTACTCGAGTGGTTTGCGGGCCAGCCACCAATGCAGCTGATAGCTCAGCGGGTACTGATCCTGTGAGTCTTTGGGGTAGTGATGTTGCAGTTGCTGCAGGGCTAGCCTGCCGCCTAAACCGCTGGCCCGGCCAGGGTTAACATTGGTTGCACCAATCGCCTTCAGGCTTCGCAGCAGTGGCGTCAGGCCAGCAAACCACTGGGTATAACAGCGCTGCTGCTGTTGCTCCAATATAAGCCCTGCGTCATTGATAGCACGAAAGATATCCTCTTGGCTGGAGAAACGATTGACGTGGGGACGTTGATCAATGGCTTGCCAAGCTTGTTGCAGCTCCTGGTGAGTGCCGGGCAGTAAACTGGCGACAGCGAGCACTCCACCGGGTTTTAGCACCCTCTGCCATTCCCTTAACGTTGATGCCGGTGTTTCGCTCCACTGCAGCATCAAGCTGGAAACAACGCCTTCCACCGTGGCATCTGCCAGCGGCAGCTGATCGGCATCGGCCTGTAGCCAACTCAGCTGTGAGTTTTGATATTTTTGCTGCGCTTGTTGCAGCATACCGGCTGCCATATCGATGCCGGTTAGCTGGATGGTGCCTTTTTCTAGTAATGGTGCTACCGCGGCACCGGTGCCACAGCCCATATCCAACCAATGACCAGACAGCTGAGCTGGCAATAACTGCAGCAGTTGATTTAACGCGAACTGCTGGACCTCAGCTGCCGCATCGTAGCTGGTCGCGGCACGGCTGAATTGAAGCGCCACCAGGCGCTTATCACGACTCATGATGGCCCTCGATCAGTGCTTTGAGCCTTGCTAACACCTGCGCTTGATCACTGCCGGCAAAGAAGGCATGGCTGGAGCCGCATAACTGGTAGTCAAAACCCGTCGGTGCCAAGGCATCGTCTTGGCCACACCAATGCTGTGCTTGGATGACATTGGCCAGTTCCGGGTATTCGAGCCAAGGCAGGGTGTGCAACAAAATAGCGCTATCGTCGATTTGATAGTTGGCTAACTGGCGGGCGCGTTGGCGGGCATCGCTAGCACCGCGACAGGCCAGAGCTAAGAAGCGCTGTGCCGTGCGCGCCGGTTGTTGCTGCAGGCTGTGAGTAAACGCTTGGTAGTCATCGACCGACATACCAGTGCCAACAAACCGACGGCCCGTCGCCAAGCTAATGAGTTGCTGAGGCGAGTGTTCTGGTCTGGCAACAGTGGCAGCCTGACAGGCTAAAGCCCCGCCCAACGACCAGCCGACCCAGATGCCCTGTGCCGGTAACTCGGCCACTGCCTGGGAAATAAAATCAGCGGCACTGATATCGCCAGCTGGGTAGTGCAAACCCCAGTGCTGACCAGGTAGCTGCTGATACAGGTGTTCAAATACTTGCGGTTTAAAGCCCCATCCGGGCCACCATAACCATTGCTGCTGGCCAGGGTTGTGCTGTAGACACTGCCAGCTCATGGATGGCTCTCCAGCAACAGCTGCAAACGGTCCACCAGTTGGCTGATGTGTTCTGGCTGATGTGCGGCACTGAGGGTGATACGTAAACGCGCGCTGCCAACCGGCACGGTCGGAGGCCGGATAGCACTGACCCAAAAGCCTTGTCGCAACAGCTGTTGGCTTAGCCACAAGGCGCGCTCGCTATCGCCCACCGCCAGTGGTTGTATGGCCGATTGCGATGGCATTAAAGGTAATTCGGCGGCTTGAGCCAGGCGCTGAAAAAGCGCGATATTGGCATTCAATTGTTGTTGTAAATCGCCCTGCTGCAAGCGCTGAAGCTGGCTGTGCATGGCCTCGGCTAGAGCGGGCGGCAGGGCGGTGGTGTAAATGTAAGAGCGGGCAAATTGCACAAGATAATCGGCTAGATGGTGATCACAGGCGACAAAAGCGCCAAAGCCGCCCAGCGCTTTACCTAGTGTGCCAACGTAGACGGGCAGTTCAGTGCTACTGATATTGAAGGCCACCTTGGCCCCCTCGCCATGATTGCCTAATGTCCCAAAGCCGTGAGCGTCATCGATCATCAATAAAGCGTCATGCTGCTGAGCCATGTTGACCAGGCCTGTTAGGTCAGCGCAGTCACCGTCCATGCTGAAAATGCTGTCGCTGACGATCAAATGAGCACCGGTATGTTGCTGGTGGACATCCAGTAGCTGCTGCAGGTGTTCGACATCGTTGTGACGGTAGCGATGCAAACGGCCGCGACTGAGCTGGGCACCGTCCAGTAACGAGGCATGATTGAGTTTGTCTTGCCAGATATGATCACCACGTTGTGCCAGCGCACTGATGACGCCGAGATTGGCCATATAGCCAGTAGAAAACAACAGTGCACGCTGGTAGCCAGTGTGAGCTGCCAGGGCTTGTTCTAACTCATCATGGGCGCGGCTGTGGCCGCACACCAGATGCGATGCACCACTGCCCAGCTGCCATTGCTGGGCCGCCTGTGCCAGGGCAGGGCCACCCATGCCGGCCAGACCAAGGTAATCATTTGAGCAAAAATTCAGCAGTGTACGGCCATCGCGCTTAACCAAGACCCCTTGGGCGCTGTCGATTTGCGCGTTTTGCCGCCACAGATGTTGTTGTCGTCGTTGCTGCAGGGCAGTGTCGATGCGTTGCTGCCAGATCATGAAGTTGTCGCCTAACCGTTGGTAAACTGTCGCCTCTCGGGTTCATCGACAGCTGCGTAGTGGCTCATCATAATGAGCGCTGTTAACCGGTCAATGGCAATCAGGTTTACAAGTTTACTGGCCGGAGATAAAGGAGCAACTATGTCGTTTACTGCCCCCGTCGCTGATCAGGTCGATCTGGAGTTTGATCGTCAGCATATCTGGCACCCTTACAGTTCCATGACTGAACCCGCACCTGTGTGGCCGGTGGCTGCGGCTGCGGGTGTTCATATTCGTTTAGCCGATGGCCGTGAGTTGATCGATGGCATGGCGTCTTGGTGGTGCGCGGTACACGGTTACAATCATCCGCGTTTAAATCAGGCGGCTATGTCGCAACTGCAGCATATGAGTCATGTCATGTTCGGTGGTCTGACCCATGCGCCAGCGGTGGAGCTGAGCAAGCGTTTGGTGGCTTTAACCCCTGAACCGCTGGACAAAGTGTTTCTTGCCGACTCTGGTTCCGTGTCGGTGGAAGTGGCGATCAAAATGGCCATTCAATATCAGCAGGCGCGCGGCTTAACCGGCAAAACCCGACTGCTGGCATTAGAGCGTGGCTATCATGGCGATACCCTGGGGGCTATGTCGGTGTGCGATCCCACCCGCGGTATGCACAGTTTATTTACTGGTTTGTTGCCACAGCAGTTATTTGTACCAGCACCGCAATGCCGTTTTGATGACGACTGGGATGAGGCAGACATCATGCCATTGGCGACCATGCTGGAGCAGCAGCATCAGCAGATAGCCGCCTTGATACTTGAACCCATTGTTCAAGGGGCGGGTGGTATGCGCTTTTACCACCCAAATTATTTGCGCCGTGCTCGTGAGCTGTGTGATCAGTACGATGTGCTGTTAATCGCCGATGAAATCGCTACCGGTTTTGGTCGCAGTGGTAAGTTGTTTGCCTGCGAACATGCCGAGATTGCGCCTGACATTATGTGCTTGGGTAAAGCCTTAACCGGCGGCTATATGACTCTGGCGGCAACGCTGACCACGCAACAGGTTGCCGATACCATTTCTGCTGGTGAGGCTGGCTGCTTTATGCACGGGCCAACCTTTATGGCCAATCCACTGGCGTGCCGGGTGGCCTGTGAAAGCATCGACCTGCTGCTTGAAAACAATTGGCAGCAGCAAGTTGAGCGTCTGCAACAAGGCTTATTGCAAGGGCTCGCTGCAGCGCAATCCTTGCCCGAGGTGGCCGATGTGCGGGTACGCGGTGCTATCGGTGTGATTGAAATGCAGCAGGATGTCGACATGGCACGCTTGCAGCCGGCCTGTGTTGAACAAGGTATCTGGATTCGGCCATTTGGCCGACTGGTCTATGTGATGCCGCCCTTTGTCATTGAGGATGAACAGCTGCAGCAGTTAACCAACGGAATACTGGCAGCGCTTAGGCAAATGACTGTGTAAGGATAAGTTTAGCCAATCGAACTTCTGTCTGTTTGCTTCGTCGTAGCAGCACGACGACAGGAGGGGAAGATGTTTCATAATTACCGAATTGGCTTTGCGTTATTGTTTTCAGCTTTGTTCCATTGCTTGGCTGTGATGTTGGTGGGTTGGTCGCTGTGGTCCTTTATTGACGGGGCATGGGCTGGTGATACCGAGTTTGTCACCCTGGTGGTCAAGTCGATTAATACGCTGGTAATAGCGTTGGCGATGTATGAGCTTGGCTTAGGGGTGAGTAAGGAATACACCGCAGAAGAGGCCGGTGAGAGTATTTTTGAGAATATTCGCCGTACGATTTCGCGCTTTGTCGGCACCGTGTGCATTGCTTTGGTGCTGGAAGCCTTAATTATGATTATCAAATACAGCCAGTTGGATTTAGCCGGTAACTTATATTATCCGGTGGCCATTTTGGCAGCCTGTGCCGTGTTGCTGTTATCCCTAGGTGGTTTTCTGGCGCTGACTCGCAGCGCCTGTGCCATGCCGGATGCACCGGCCAGCTGTAATCCAGTCGCACCTTAGTGCGGCTTGGATTGTAGCAAGGCCTTTAGCTCCTTAATTTCTTCCTGCAGGTCTTCTAAGGTGACTTTGCCGTCGGCCTCGTCCTGCTCGGCACGTTCACGGGCGTGCTCGTCTTCTAATACATTGACGACAATACCGATCACCATGTTGAGGAAAGCGAAGGCCGTCAGGAAGATAAAGGTGAGGTAATAAATCCACGACAACGGATACACTGCCATGGTTTCGTACATGACGTCGGTCCAGTCTTCAAAGGTCATGACCCTAAACAGTGTCAGCATGGAAATGGAAATATCGTCCCACAGTTCTGGGTTGATATGGGCGAAGAAGGTCGCTCCTACCGCGGCATAGATATAAAAGATGATAAACATCAGCAGCAGCACATAGCCTAGCTGCGGCAGTGCTCGTAATAGTGAGTTCAGCAGGGTGCGCAGCTCTGGAATGATAGAGACCATCCTCAGTACCCGGAAAATCCGTACCAGACGGCCAATCAGCGCCATTTCAGTATCGTCGACAGGAATCAGGCTGATGACCACCACTAGGGTGTCAAAGACGTTCCAGCCGCTGTGAAAAAAGCGTTTTTTATTGGGCTCGGCAATAAAGCGAACCACGATTTCAAACAGGAAAATCAAGGTGATACCGACATCCATCCATCGTATCAGTGTCATCAACGAGTTTGGAATGCGGTAAGTCTTGGCGCCGATCAGAAGGGCCGACAAAATGATGATGGTAACAACAAAGAGCTCAAACGCTTTGTTGTCGCGCAATCGTTGCGAGGCATCCTGAAGTTGCTGAATGGTCATACGGTCTCACTGCTGAATATTTCGAACGGCGCGATTCTACTCCGGCTGTGATTGCCTTGCCTATATCTGTTGATATGTGAGTTAGTGATCACTTTTTACAAAAGCTGATGTTTCTTTAGGTTGGTGGGTACTAACTTCACAACTTACTTTAACTTTGTGCTGCAGTTCATAAAAGACACATCATTTTTTACCTGCCACTTTTCCCCACGATTGCTTGAAACCTAGCTAAGTCCTTGTCGCACCTAACAAAAATCCCATGGCTACGGGCCTGATGGCAGCTTGCAAAAGGCCTGACCCCTTCCTATAGTGTCGCTCAGTGGGTAATTGTGGGTAATTGTGGTTTTAGCGTGGTTAGTGAACACCCACCTCAACACAGGAATGGCACATGTTCCGGGGGCTGCACACCATAAATCTGGACGCCAAGGGCCGACTGGCAGTGCCGACTAAGTATCGGCAGCCATTGTCGGAGCTTTGTGCTGGACAATTGGTGGCCACCATAGATACCGAAGAACGCTGCTTGTTGCTGTACCCCTTGCCGGAGTGGGATGTCATTCAGGCCAAAATTGAAGCCTTGCCAAGCTTTAACCCGGCGGCGCGACGCATTCAGCGCTTGCTGTTAGGGCACGCTACGGACTTGGAACCGGACAATAACGGCCGTGTGCTGTTGCCACAACACTTGCGTGAATACGCACAACTGGACAAAGAGACCGTGCTGGTCGGCCAGGGCAAGAAGCTCGAACTGTGGAGCAAAGCTCTGTGGCACAGCCGGCGCGATGAATATTTAGAAATGGTCAGCCAGCCAGAGCAGCTGCCGGAAGAGATACTGAGCCTGTCATTATGAATTTGGATGAATTTAAACACACCACAGTGCTGCTGGAGCCAACCGTTGAGGGTTGCGTGTGGCGTGATGACGGTGTGTACGTCGATGGCACGTTCGGTCGTGGTGGTCACAGCCGTTTATTGCTCAGCAAACTGTCTGCTGGCGGTCGTTTAATCGGCTTCGATAAAGATCCGCAAGCTATTGCCACCGGTGAAGAGCTGGCACAGGAAGATGCCCGCTTTTCCATCGTTAAAGCCAGCTTTGCTGATATGAAGTCGGAGCTGGCACGACTTGGTATCGAGCAGGTCGACGGAATTTTACTCGATTTGGGAGTGTCGTCGCCGCAGCTGGATGATGCCAGTCGAGGGTTTAGCTTCTTGCGCGATGGCCCTTTGGACATGCGCATGGACCCGACGTCCGGCATCAGTGCCGCTGAGTGGGTGGCCAGCACGGATGAAGCCGAGATTGTGCGGGTGTTGAAGGAATACGGTGAAGAGCGCTTTGCCAAACGCATGGCCAGAGCGCTGCTCAAAGCCCGTGCGGAAGAGGAAATTACCACCACCCATCAACTGGCTGAGCTGATCAAAGCGGCCAATCCGGCCTGGGAAAAGCATAAACATCCGGCTACTCGGGCGTTTCAGGCCATTCGCATTGCCGTTAATAACGAACTGGGCGATCTCGAACAGGTGCTGGCCGACAGTGTTGATCTATTGACGGCCAAGGGGCGCTTGGCGGTGATCAGCTTCCATTCGTTGGAAGACCGTATGGTGAAGCGTTTTATTCGTCGCCAGGAAAAAGGCCGTGAATTGCCACCCGGTATCCCGCTGCCCGATGACCAGCTGGGTCGCACTATGAAACGGGTTGGCAAAGCCATTATGCCCACTGATGACGAGGTGGCGATCAACAGTCGTGCCCGCAGTGCGGTGCTGCGTATTGCTGAGCGTTTGCCCTGATGCGTTTGCCGGTGGCGGCAATGGCAGTGTGGCTGTTGGTGCTGATCAGTGCCGTGGCACAGGTGGTCAGCGCCCATAACCACCGCCAGTGGCTGGTGGTTTGGCAGCAACAGGATGCCTTGCGTTTGCAGCTGCTACAGGAACATACCCGCTTAGTACTGGAAAAAAGCACATTGACCGCCCATGGGCGCATTGATCGTTTAGCCAGAGAACAGTTGAACATGACAGATCCGCAACAAATACAGGTGCTGATGCCATGAGCTCAGAGCCACAGTCGAAACCGCATCATATTGCTCGCTGGCGCATGGCGCTGGTGCTGGGCGCTTTTGTGCTGCTGTTGGCTGTGATTCAGGCACGTCTGGTGATGTTGCATACCGTCAGTCAGCCATTTTTATTTGAGCAAGGTGAACAGCGCACGGTTCGTCATGAAACCCAGCCGGCGACGCGTGGTTCTATTGTTGACCGTCATGGTCGGCCGTTAGCCGTCAGCACCCCGGTTGTGACCTTGTGGCTCAACCCGCAGCAAGTTGATCCTTCGCGGATTGGTGAGATTGCCAAAGCGTTAGATATGTCGGCTAAGGACCTGCGTCAGCAAGTGCAGGCCGCCATCAATAAGCGCCGTGAATTCATGTACTTGCAACGTCAAATGCCGCCTGAGCAAGCACAGCAAGTATTGGATTTAGGCATCGCCGGTATTTACGGCGATGACGCCTTTCGTCGTTTTTATCCAGCTGCCGAAGTCACAGCTCAGTTATTGGGCATTGTTAACATTGATGGCCGAGGCCAAGAAGGCTTAGAGCTGGCGTACGATGAATACCTGCGCGGCGAAGATGGCGCTAGAGAAGTGGTCAAAGATCTGTTTGGCAATGTGGTCAAACAAGTGCAGGTGACCCAGGTGCCTAAACCAGGCTCTGATTTACGCCTGACCTTAGATCTGCGTCTGCAATACATCGCTTATCGTGAATTAAAAGCGGCGGTGGCGGCTCATAACGCCAAAGCCGGTGCTGCCGTGCTGCTGGATGCGCGCAATGGCGACATTTTGGCATTGGTGAATCAGCCGTCTTATAACCCCAATAACCGCGCCACCTTGAAAGCCGAGCATATGCGCAACCGCGCCATTGCCGACCTGATTGAGCCAGGCTCAACCATGAAGCCTTTTACCGTAGCGGCAGCATTGGAATCGGGTCAATACCGTAGCAGCAGTCAAATTGATACCTCGCCCGGTTATATCCGCGTCAAACGCAAAGCCATACGCGATCATCGCAATTATGGCGTACTCGATATTACCGGCATCATCACTAAATCGAGCAATGTTGGTGTGGTCAAACTAGCCCACCATCTTGGGCCTGAATCCATCTGGTCATTTTTTGCTGACGCTGGTGTCGGTGAAACCACCGTTCTGGGGTTTCCTGGCGAAGCGGTAGGGCGACTGCCATATCCTGAACAATTAGACGATTTGCGGCTGGCCACTGTGTCCTATGGCTACGGCTTATCGGTTACACCTCTACAACTGGCCCAGGCCTATACCACCTTTACCGAACAGGGCTGTCGTCTGCCGGTGCATTTAATTATGCCAGAGCAGCGTGATGGCGAATGCAAGCGCGTTATGTCAGATCGCGTTGCCCGCCAAGTTATCGACATGATGGAAACCGTTACCTCGGCCAAAGGCACCGGGCGTCGTGCCCGGGTGGATGGCTATCGGGTTGGAGGCAAAACCGGTACTGCCCATAAGGTGGGTAAAGCTGGTTATGAAGATTCTGAGTACACCGCGGTATTTGCAGGGGTTGCCCCGGTATCCGACCCCGAGCTGGTGTTGGTGGTGGTGGTCGATGCACCACAAGGACAAGAGTATTACGGCGGCGAAGTCGCCGCTCCGGTATTTTCGCGCATCATGGGCCAGGCGCTGCGTTTGCGCCAAGTGCTGCCGGATGAGCGTGATCCGGATTGGATAGAAACCTTAGTGGCGGAGGGCCGGCATGAAGTTAAGTGAGCTGGTAGGCCCAGAGTTATTTGTACCGCCAGAGTGGGATCGAGAGGTCAATCACCTGCTGGTTGATAGTCGTGACGTCGCGGCGGGAGACGTTTTTATTGCCCGCCAGGGATCTAGCGGTCATGGCCAAGATTATGTGCAAGCGGCGATCAAACAGGGTGCCGTAGCGGTGATCGTCGAGCAAGGCGCTGCCTTTCAATGTATTGAGGGCGTGCCGGTGTTTGGCATTGGCCATTTGCAGGCGTTACCCGATTGGCTCAGGCGTCGTTATCCCGAGGTGCACCAGGTCGACCTTATTGGCGTGACGGGCACCAATGGTAAAAGCTCAGTAAGCCATTACATTGCTCAGCTCAGCACCTTGCTGCACAAACCTTGTGCGGTGCTCGGCACTTTGGGTAATGGCGTGTGGCCGGATCTGGTTGCCAGTCGTAATACCACGGCAGATTTAAGTGTGATTATGCGCGGCTTAGCTGAGCTGTCGCACTGTGCGTCGCTGGCGGCGATGGAAGTATCGTCACATGGATTGGATCAGGGGCGTGTGGCCGGATTGCGCTTTGACGTTGCCATCATGACCAATCTGACCCAAGACCATCTCGACTATCACGGCGACATGCAAAGCTATTTTCAGGCTAAGCAACGATTATTTACCGACTATGTGGTCAATACCGCGGTGATTTGTGTCGACGATGATTATGGACGTCGTTTGGCTGCTTCGCCGTTAGCGGCTAATAAAGTGATGACTGTCGGTCGTTCTGGCGCCGATGTGTGTTTTGAAATTTTGCCCTGTGACAGTGGTATGGCGGCAATGGTTTGCTCGCCTTGGGGTGATGTTGAATTGTGGTTACCGTTAGCGGGCGATTTTAATGTCAGCAATGCCTTGTTGGCCATGGTGGCCCTAGCGAGTCGTGGTTATGACTGGCAGCAACTGGTACACGCGGCATGTCAGTTACAGCCGGTGTCTGGCCGTATGGAACGCTATCGCGATGCTGCTGGCCGAGAAGCCATTATAGATTTTGCCCATACGCCAGAGGCGTTGGTGACGGTATTAAATGCCAGTCGAGGGCAATTTAAGCGTTTGTTATTGGTGTTTGGTTGTGGTGGTGATCGCGATCGAAGCAAGCGTGCACCTATGGCTCGGGCAGCGGCGACAGGTGCAGATCAGGTTTGGCTGACAGACGATAATCCGCGCTTTGAAGACCCGCAGCAGATTTTTGCCGATGTACTGCAGGAGCCAGCAGCGCAGCCATTTATTCAGCAACATGATCGTCGCGCCGCCATTGCCGCCGCCATTGCCGAACTTGAGCTAGGTGACGGCGTCATTATTGCCGGCAAAGGACATGAGCCGTATCAGGATATCCGTGGTGAAAAACGCCCTTACAGCGATGCCGAGGTATTAGCGGAGTTGGGCTTTAAACCCGTAGCGGAGGTGACGGATGTATCGTGACCTGTCATTGCAGCAATTGGCTGATATTGTGCAGGCAAAAATCGTACGTTTGCCTGCAGAAAAATCCTCTGTTATTGCCTGCAGCATCTGCACCGATAGTCGCAAACTGCAAGCGGGCGATGTGTATTTGGCCCTTTGTGGTGAACGCTTTGATGGTCACGATTTTGTCGTGGCAGCAGCAACAGCCGGTGCTGTGGCGGCGCTGGTGGAGCGCGAAATAGAGGCTGATATCCCCCAATTACTGGTGGAAAATAGCTTGACTGCGTTGGCCCAGTTAGCTGCTTGGCAGCGTCGACAGTTTGAAGGTCCCGTGGTCGGTATCACCGGCAGTAGCGGTAAAACGACGGTTAAACAATTAATGGCGTCGGTGTTGCAGCAAACAGCCGTGACTTGGATGACCCAAGGCAACCTCAATAATCATATCGGTGTGCCATTAACCCTGCTGTCGTTGCAACCGGAGCATCAAGCTGCCGTTATTGAAATGGGCGCCAGTGCGGTCGGTGAAATAGCTTATACCGCCAATTTAGTGGCTGCCGATGTCGCCATTATTACCAATGCCAGCGAATCCCATTTACAAGGCTTTGGTTCGTTACAAGGCATAGTGCAAACCAAAGGCGAGTTATTAGATTACCTCGCCGACGATGGCTGTGCGGTATTAAATTATGACGACCCCCATTGCAGCCAGTGGCTACAGCGCGCTGCACAGCATGGGCATTTAACCTTTGGCCTGAGTGCCAATGCTGATGTGTACGCCAGCCAAGTTGTTAGCAGCTTGGATGGTGTAAGTTTCCGCCTGCATTGTCCGCTGGGTGAATGTGATATACAGCTGCCGTTGTTAGGACGTCACAATGTGCTAAATGCATTGGCCGTGGCGGCAGCGGCAGTGGCTCTTGATATCTCATTAGCGGACATCCAGCGCGGTTTAAATCTGGCCCAAGCATTTTCCGGGCGCTTGCAGTGGCGTAGCGCCAGCGCAGGTATTCGCCTGTTGGATGATAGCTATAACGCCAATCCCGCCTCTATGTGTGCTGCCATCGATGTATTAGCGGATGCCGGGCGTGGTTTTTTGGTGATGGGTGATATGGGTGAGCTGGGTGAGCGAGCGAAAGAGGCTCATCAGCAAGTCGGGCGTTATGCACAGCAACGCGGCATTTATTCATTGCTGGCTTGCGGCGAATTATCAGTACACGCCGTTGCAGCATTTAATCAGGATAATGACGGCCAGGGAGGCCATGTTTTTTCCGATCAGGAAGCTTTAGTGACGTATTTACAACAACATGCCCAGCCTGGCGATGTGGTGCTGGTCAAGGGCTCTCGCAGTGCAAAAATGGACCAAGTCGTTCGTGCGCTGCAGTTAGAAAACGAGGACAACTGACATGCTTTTGTGGCTGGGTGAATGGCTAGCACAATTTGAATCGGGTTTTGGCGTAGTCAGTTACCTTACGTTGCGCGCTATTTTGTCGGTGATTACCGCATTAATGGTATCGCTGATGTTAGGGCCTTGGATAATTCGCAAATTGCGTGAATATCAAATTGGACAGGCAATCAGAGAAGTCGGGCCAAAATCTCATTTAAGTAAAGCGGGTACGCCGACCATGGGCGGTGTATTGATTTTATTATCCATCACTATCAGTACCTTGCTGTGGGGTAATCTGGATAACCGGTTTGTCTGGCTAGTGCTGTTGGTGACGCTGTTGTTTGGTGCCATTGGCTGGGTTGATGACTATCGCAAAGTGGTGGAGAAAAACTCCCGTGGTTTGCCAGGGCGTTGGAAATACTTCTGGCAGTCGGTGATGGCGTTATTGGCTGCTGGCTTCTTGTTTTACAGCGCTCAAAGTCCACAAGAAACACAGTTGGTGGTGCCATTTTTTAAAGACGTTATGCCGCAGCTGGGGCTGATGTTTATCGTTTTAACCTACTTTGTCATCGTAGGCTCCAGTAACGCGGTGAATTTAACCGATGGTTTGGATGGCTTGGCGATTATGCCAACGGTGATGGTTGGCGCCGCTTTAGGTGTCTGTGCATACCTGGCAGGTAACGTTAATTTTGCCGACTACCTGCATATTCCCTATGTAGCCGGAGCCGGTGAGTTGGTGGTGTTTTGTGCCGCTATCGTTGGCGCTGGTGTTGGTTTTTTATGGTTCAACACCTATCCCGCGCAAGTGTTTATGGGTGATGTTGGCTCGCTGGCGTTAGGTGCTGCGCTGGGTGTTGTGGCGGTGATTGTGCGTCAGGAAATCGTACTCTTTATTATGGGCGGTGTTTTTGTGGCCGAAACCGTGTCGGTTATTTTACAGGTGGCTTCTTTCAAAATGACCGGCAAACGCATCTTTCGTATGGCACCACTGCATCACCACTTTGAATTAAAAGGCTGGCCAGAACCGCGTGTGATTGTGCGTTTTTGGATCGTTACCATCATTCTTGTGTTGGTGGGATTAGCCACCTTAAAAATCCGGTAGCAACTATGGCGCGTATGCATAACGGCAAACAGTTAATCGTAGGCATGGGACAGACTGGACTGTCCTGTGCACGCTATTGCCGTGCCCAAGGCTGGCCATTTGATGCGTGCGACAGCCGCCAACAGCCACCAGAACTGGAACAATGGCAGGCCTTTACTGACTCGCACTTGCTATTAGCAGATTGGAGCGCATTAGATATGCGCCAGTATCAGCGTATATTGCTAAGCCCTGGTGTCGCTTTGGCGACGCCTCAAATACAAGCGGCAATAGCAGCGGGAGTTGAAGTCAGTAGCGATGTGCAGGTGTTTGCCGATGCCGTGAAAACACCATTTATTGCTATTACAGGCTCCAACGGAAAAAGCACGGTCACAAGCTTGGTGGCAGGCATGTTACAGGCTACTGGAGCCAGCGCGCGTGCGGTCGGTAATATCGGCATCCCCGTATTAGAGGCATTGTTAGAACCCGATCAGCCTGACTGGTATGTGGTGGAATTATCCAGTTTTCAATTGGAAACGTGTCATCAATTGCCCTCTCGCGCGGCAGTGTTGCTGAATCTGAGCCCGGACCATCTGGATCGCTATCCTGATATGGCCGCTTATGCTGCCGCCAAGCAGCGAATTTTTGCTAGTGCTAATAAAGCAGTGGTGAATTTAGACGACCCAGCCAGCACGCCAAATTCTAAGTTGCCCTGTATTTCTTTTTCGCTACAGCAAGCTGGCGATATTACCGTGGTTGAGCACGACGGTGAAAGCTGGATACAGGTGTGCAATAAGCCTTTGATGTCAGTGTCAGAGTTGGGTGTCAGTGGTCAACATAATTTGTCCAATGTTTTGGCAGCGCTGGCACTCGTGGTAGCTACTGATATTGACCCTTGGCCTAGCAAAGACTTTTTGCGTCAATTCGCTGGCCTTGAACATCGCTGTCAGGTTGTGGCGGATATTGCAGGTGTGCGTTATATCAATGACTCCAAGGGGACCAATATCGGTTCCACCAAAGCGGCTATTGAAGGGCTGAGTGGCCAGGGCCGATTGTTCTGGATTGGTGGCGGCGTTGGTAAAGAACAGGACTTTTCTGAGCTGGCACAAACTTGCCAGCAATATGTGTATAAAAGCGTATTGTTTGGTCGCGATGCGACGCTGATCGCGCAGCAAATCAAGCCGTTGTGCGATGCTCAGGTGGTTTCGACATTGGATGAAGCGCTGCAGATTATTGTTGCAGACTTGCGTCCATTCGACTGTGTATTGTTTTCTCCGGCGTGTGCAAGTTTTGATCAGTATAAAAACTACAGTGAGCGCGGTGATGCGTTTGTTCATGCTGTTCGGTCTTTGGAGCTAACACCATGAGCAACGAGTTATTTTCAGCGCGCTGGAATTGGCAATGGCAGCAACCGCTTTTTTGGCCGTGGCTCGGACTGTTGTTGCTGGGCTGGATCATGGTGGCGTCGGCATCGACGGGGATAGCGGATTATTACACTGGCAATGCCGCCTACTTCAGTATTCGCCACGCTGCTTACGTTATTTTGGGCGTGTCCGCCGTGGCCTTGGTGAGTCAGATACCGTTGGCTTTTTGGTCGCGTATAGAGCCTTTATTTTTATTACTGGGTGTATTGGCGCTGATGCTGGTGTTTGTGCCCGGCATTGGTCACGAAGTGAACGGTAGCCGCCGGTGGTTAAACTTGGGAATTATTAAAATTCAGGCGTCGGAAATTGCTAAGCTCGCCGCGGTATTCTACATCTCTGGCTATTTGATTCGTCGCCAGGACGAAGTGCAGCAAAGCTGGAAAGGTTTTATGAAGCCTTTCATTATTTTAGGGCTGATGGTGTCGTTACTGCTAATGGAGCCGGACTTTGGTGCGGTGGTGGTGTTGATGGGAACGGCCTTGATTTTGTTATTCCTGGGTGGCGTCAAAGCTGGCCAGTTTTTTCTGCTGGTGCTGGGTGTCGGTTTTATTAGTGTCGTTGTGGTTATGATGGAACCCTACCGGGTAGAGCGACTGACCGCTTACATGGACCCGTGGGCACCTGAGCATGTGTATGGCAGCGGTTACCAATTAACTCAGTCACTGATTGCATTTGGTCGTGGTGATTGGCTAGGTGTTGGTTTAGGCGAGAGCATTCAAAAGCTATTTTACCTGCCTGAAGCGCATACAGACTTTGTATTTGCCATCTGGGCAGAGGAGACCGGCTTGCTCGGTGCTTCCCTCGCACTACTTTTGTTGGCGGTATTTATTGCCTTGGTTTGGCGGGTTTCCTGGAAAGCGCAACAGCAGGGGCAGTTGTATGGGGCCTATATCGTTGCCGGTATTGCCTCTCTGTTGGCACTGCAAATGATTATTAACCTGGGGGTAAATACCGGATTGCTGCCAACTAAAGGGCTAACTTTGCCGTTTTTTAGTTACGGTGGCAGTAGCCTACTGGTGTGCTGCGCCATGGTGGGAATCGTTTTACGTGTGGCTTATGAGACACCTTCTACTCAGGAGGTGGCAGCATGACTAATCGTATTTTAATCAGTGCGGCGGGTACCGGTGGCCATGTCATTCCGGCGTTAAGTGTTGCTCATGAGTTAGTGCATAAAGGCTACGAAGTACATTGGCTGGGCACACCACATGGTATCGAGCAGCAACTGGTGGCCGAACATGGCATTCATTTGCACAGTATTTCGATTACTGGGTTACGTGGTAAAGGCATACGCGGTTTGCTGAGTGCACCTTGGCGAATTATTAAAGCGACTTGGCAAGCGCGTAAAGTTATTAAAAAGCTGAAACCGCGGGCGCTGATTGGCTTTGGTGGCTATGTTACCGGGCCTGCTGGCGTCGCTGCTAAGCTATCAGGCTGCCCGTTGGCGATTCACGAACAAAACGCTTTTCCTGGCATGACCAACAAATGGCTTAGACCTCTGTCTCAGCTAACGCTGCAGGCATTTCCAGGTGCATTGCCTGGTGCGATTACCTGTGGAAATCCGGTGCGAGAAGCATTTCACCATATTCAGCCTCCGCCACTTGAAAGACAGCGACTGCATGTGTTGGTTGTCGGCGGCAGCCTAGGTGCCATGGCGCTAAATAAAGTGGTGTTTGAAACGATGCAAAGTCTGTCAGCCGAAGACCGGCCTGTGCTGGTGCATCAAGTCGGCAAAAATCATTTGGCGATGTTAGCTGAACAGTACCGCCAGGCCGGAATTGAAGCCAAAGTCTGTGACTTTATTAACGACATGCCTGGTGCATACGCTGATGCCGATTTAATTGTGTGTCGTGCTGGAGCCCTTACGGTGTCGGAAGTTGCTGCAGCAGGGCGCGCCGCGATTTTTGTTCCATTCCCTTATGCCGTTGATGATCACCAAACGGCCAATGCCAATAGCTTGGCTAAGCAGGGAGCGGCGGAACTGATAGCTGAAAAAGACTTAACCGTAACCTTGTTACGACAACGTTTGCAGTATTTTCAGCAGCACCGTGAGCAGTTGATAAACCTAGCCCAGCAGGCAAAAAATAAATCCGCAGCCAATGCGACCAGCCAAGTAGTAGAACATCTGGAGAAAATGATTCGTGGGTGAATCCAACCTTGTAACCACTGCCAGCCATTTTGCGGTGCCTGAGATGCGCCGGGTTCGCACCATTCATTTTGTTGGAATTGGTGGCGTTGGTATGTGTGGCATCGCTGAAGTACTGCTGAACCAAGGTTACTGTATTAGTGGCTCGGATCTTAAATCCAGCGCGGTCACGGAACGTTTACAGCAATTGGGGGCGACGATTTACCATGGCCACCAGGCGTCGAATGTGGATGCCGCTGATGTATTGGTCATTTCATCTGCTGTGGATAACACTAACCCGGAAATTCAAGCCGCGACTCAGCGTCGTTTACCCATTGTGCGCCGGGCAGAAATGTTGGCTGAGCTGATGCGCTTTCGCCATGGTATCGCCATCGCTGGCACCCATGGTAAAACCACCACCACCAGTCTGGTAACCAGCATTCTGGCTCAGGCTGATCTAGATCCGACCTTTGTTATTGGTGGCAAGCTTAACAGTGCCGGAGCTAATGCGCGTTTAGGTGGAAGTCGATATTTGGTGGCTGAGGCAGACGAAAGTGATGCCAGCTTTTTGCATTTACAGCCCATGGTCGCTGTTGTCACCAACATCGATGCCGATCATATGTCCACCTATGATGGCGACTTTGAACGATTAAAGAGCACCTTTATTGAGTTCCTGCACAACCTGCCATTTTATGGTCTAGCGGTTTTGTGCGTTGATGACGATCATGTACGCTCGATTTTGCCTGATGTCAGCCGTCAATTTGTGACCTATGGTTTTGCAAAAGACGCGGATTATCAGGCTTATGACTTGTCGCAACAGGGCATGTATACCCAGTTTAAAGTGCGTCGTCCGGGTAGCCGCGCAGACTTAGCAATTCGTATGCGCATGCCAGGCAAACATAATGTACTAAATGCTCTGGCTGCCATTGCTGTTGCAGATGATGAAGGTGTTGCTGATAACGCTATCCAAACCGCACTGGAAAATTTTGCCGGTGTTGGCCGTCGTTTTACTGTGTGTGCAGAGGTGCCATTGGCTCAAGGTGACGTTATGTTGGTGGATGATTATGGTCATCACCCTAAAGAACTTGACGTTACCATTGATGCAATTCGATCCGGTTTTCCTGAGCGCCGCCTAGTGATGTTGTTTCAGCCCCATCGCTATAGCCGTACGCGCGACTTGTATGAAGATTTTGTACGGGTATTATCGCGCGCCGATGTTTTGCTACTGATGGAAGTGTATCCCGCAGGTGAAAAAGCCATTCCGGGGGCGGATGGTCGCTCTTTGTGTGGTAGCGTTCGCCAGCGTGGACAGTTAGACCCGGTATTTATTGATCGTGGCGAGTCATTGCAACCCATTTTAACCACCCATTTGCAAGCAGGTGATATTTTGTTAACCCAAGGAGCGGGAGATATCGGAGCCATTGCCCAGCAGCTGACTCAACAACTTCCACTATGGTTGCAAGAGGTGCAAGCATGAAGTCGTTGGGAAGGATTGCAGTTATTAAAGGCGGAATGTCGGCCGAACGTGAAGTGTCACTGAATAGCGGCACTGCGGTAGCCGAAGCGCTGCGACAGCGTGGGCACGATGTTGTTGAAGTCGATATTCAACGTCATGTTATTGCTCAGCTGGCAGAATTGGAATTTGACGTCGCATTTATTGCATTGCATGGCCGTGGTGGTGAAGACGGAACAATTCAAGGTGTGTTGGAATGGCTGGATAAGCCCTACACCGGCAGCGGTGTTATGGCTTCTGCAATTGCTATGGACAAATGGCGGACAAAATTATTGTGGCAAGCAGCTGGTTTGCCAACACCGCCAGCACAAATATTAACCACCGACTGTGATTGGCACCAAATAATTGAGCAGTTGAATGGTAATGCCATCGTTAAACCATCACGCGAAGGCTCTAGCATTGGTATGCGTCGGGTCAGTGATGCGACATCATTGCAGCAGAGCTATCAATTTGCTTGTGAATACGATGCCATGGTCATTGCCGAACAGTGGGTGACGGGGCGTGAATTTACCGTCGCCATTGTGGGTTCACAGGCCTTGCCGGTTATCCAATTAAAAACACCACATGATTTTTACGACTACGATGCTAAGTATCAGGCAAACGATACACAATATTTGTTGCCGTGCGGATTAAGCAAAGAAGATGAAGCGGCCTTGCAGCAATTATGTTTAACCGCGTTTGAATTGCTGGGTTGCGAAGGTTGGGGCCGCATCGATGTGATGCAAGATGAACAAGGAAAGTTTTGGCTATTAGAAGCCAATACCAGCCCTGGTATGACAGATCACAGCTTGGTCCCTATGGCGGCGGCTGCTTTGGGTTGGAGTTTTGGCGAGTTGGCAGAAAATATATTAGCCCTGGCGCTGGAGAGACAATATGTCTGACTCCAAACGTTGGTCAACGCGTAAGACTGATCCTCCCAAAAGGGGAGCGACGCCATTGGTAAAAGCAGAAAAACGACAATGGACATGGCCGCAGTTGCCAGATGTTACTGTGCCGTGGAAGGCGTTAAGTATGCTGGTCATGCTAGCGGTGGTGGTGGTGTTTGCACATATTAGTTACCGCTATTGGCCGATTACCGAGGTTATTGTTGAAGGACGCATGGCAATTCATTCTGCTCAGGACATTGCTACGCAGCTTTTGTGGCTGAAACAGGAATCGTTTTTTACCGCAAACCTGTCACAGGTACGAGCAGAATTGCTGCAGTTGCCATTGGTGGCTGCCGTCTCTGTGCATAAAAAATGGCCATCCAGCGTCATTGTACGAGTGCAGGAAGCGCTGCCGGTTGCCCGCTGGAATGATGATTCGTTATTAGATTCAAACGGGCGGATTAGTATTAAACCAGAGAACTACAACAGCACCCGTTTGCCAAAAATTAGCGCTCATCAGCGTTATGCTGATCGCGCAGCACGGAGTTACAGGCTGGTACAGCAAGTACTGCAGGGGCGGAAAATAAAAATTGAGCACTTAAGTGTTAGCAGCAGCGGTTCGATAGCTGCGTATTTAAGTAACGGTTGGAATGTCGCATTGGGGCAAGACTATCTGGAGCAGCGATTACAACGCATGGTGCGGTTATTAGATAACTTGCCCGAGCAGCAGGTGGCCCGATTGGATTTGCGTTATGGCAAAGGGGCAGCCATTGGCTGGCGCCAGCAGGAGAATGGATCATGAGTCAGGCAACAGACAATAATATGCTCGTTGGTTTAGATATAGGCACCTCTAAGATTGTTGCCATCGTAGGGCAGCTAGATAGTAGTGGCGGTATTGAGATTGTGGGGTTGGGAACCAGCCCTAGCCGTGGATTAAAAAAAGGTGTGGTGGTTAATATCGATTCCACTGTGCAGTCGATTCGCCGTGCAGTGGAAGAGGCGGAATTGATGGCTGGCTGCCGTATCCACAGCGTTTTTGCCGGTGTCGCAGGCTCTCATATTCAGTCGATGAACTCCAATGGCATCGTTGCTATCCGTGATCGTGAAGTTACCGAGACGGATATTGAGCGTGTTATTGAAGCTGCGCAAGCGGTCGCCATTCCCAGAGATCAGCGCATCTTGCACGTACTGCCGCAGGAATATGTGGTAGATAATCAAGAAGGCATTAAAGAGCCAGTGGGAATGTCGGGAGTGCGCCTGGAAGCAAAAGTACACCTAGTCACCGGTTCGCAGAATGCTGTGCAAAACATCGAACGTTGCATCAATAAATGTGAGCTTCAAACCGATGCAGTCATCCTTGAGCAGCTAGCATCCAGCTATGCTGTATTAACGGATGATGAGCGTGAATTGGGTGTGTGTATGGTCGACATTGGTGGTGGTACCACTGATATCGCTATTTTTACAGAAGGCGCAATACGTCATACCGCCGTCATTCCTATCGCAGGTGATCAAGTAACCAACGATATTGCGATGGCGGTGCGTACACCGACGCAACATGCCGAAAAAATAAAAATCAAGTATGCCTGTGCTTTAACTCAACTGGCAAAAGCCGACGAGATGATCAAAGTCCCAGACGTAGGCGACCGGCCACCACGCGATTTGTCCAGACAAGCGCTAGCAGAGGTGGTGGAACCACGTTATGACGAATTATTTACCTTAATTCAGGCAGAATTGCGACGCAGTGGCTATGAGGATTTGGTCGCAGCAGGTATTGTTTTAACTGGTGGCACCGCAAAAATGGAAGGTGTCGTGGAGCTGGCTGAAGAGATTTTCCATATGCCGGTGCGTTTGTCCCGTCCACAAGGAGTGAGTGGCTTGACGGATGTTATCAATAATCCCATTTATTCGACGGCTGTCGGACTATTATTGTATGCGGCAAAACAACAACAAATACCCATAGCAAATAGTCAACCGGAAGACAACGAAAAAGGCGCCTTTGGCCGCCTGAAAGAATGGATAAAAGTGAATTTTTGAGATTAAATTAGAAACGCACGGCGAGGAGGTCTGGCAATGTCTCAGAGAGAAGGGGATATGTTCGAATTAGCGGACGACATTCAACAATCAGCAGTGATCAAAGTCGTCGGTGTCGGTGGCGGTGGTGGTAATGCCGTTCAGCACATGGTCGATAATCACATCGATGGCGTTGATTTTATTTGTGCCAATACAGATGCGCAGGCTCTTCGTAATGTGCATTCACGGTCGATTATTCAACTGGGTGGCGATCTGACCAAAGGGTTAGGTGCAGGAGCCAACCCGGATATCGGTCGTCAAGCGGCTATCGAAGACCGCGAGCGCATAGTTGAGGCGATTAGCGGCGCTGATATGGTTTTCATTACCGCAGGCATGGGCGGTGGTACTGGTACCGGTGGTGCGCCGGTGGTGGCAGAAGTTGCAAAAGAACTCGGTATTTTGACCGTAGCTGTTGTCACTAAGCCATTTCCTTTTGAAGGCCGTAAGCGCATGAGCATTGCGGATCAGGGGTTAAAGCAGCTCAGCGAGCATGTTGATTCTTTGATCACCATTCCCAACGAAAAATTGTTGGCAGTGCTTGGCAAAAATACCTCACTGCTCGATGCGTTTAAAGAAGCGAACAATGTGCTGCACGGAGCGGTACAAGGTATAGCTGATTTAATAACTCGCCCAGGGATGATCAACGTCGATTTTGCTGACGTTCGTACTGTGATGTCTGAAATGGGTCAAGCCATGATGGGCACCGGTTCTGCAACGGGCGATAATCGTGCGCGAGAAGCGGCAGAAGCGGCTATAGGTAGCCCACTATTAGAAGATGTGGATCTGCAAGGTGCGCGTGGCATTTTGGTGAACGTCACTGCAGGCTTTGATTTGTCGCTGGGAGAGTTCTCTGAAGTCGGTAGCGTGGTTGAAGAGTTTGCTTCAGAAAATGCAACAGTTGTCGTAGGAACTGTAATTGATCCTGAGCTGTCAGACGAATTGCGTGTTACGGTGGTGGCGACTGGCTTGGGTAGCGTTAACGAAGCGGTGTCAGAACCGCCTAAAACAGAAGTGGTAGTCGACAATACCCAGCGTCAGAGCGAAACTGTTAGTGAGTCTCGCAGAGCGGAACGCACTGTTGCACACAATCAGACCAGTGGTAATGCGGCACGTCAGGCAGAGGTTAACTCCAAGCCAGACATGGATTATTTGGATATTCCGGCATTCTTGCGCCGTCAGGCAGACTAATTTGGCGCACTAGCGTCAGGCGCAAGAGTTGTTATAATGCCAGCCGTTTTGAAATTGTTTAAAAAATACTCAGGAATGGCAGGAATGTCCGTATGATCCGACAGCGAACCCTAAAAAATACGATCCGCGCGACTGGCGTTGGCTTGCACTCAGGGGAAAAAGTGTACCTGACACTCAAGCCTGCGCCAGTGAACAGCGGTATCGTGTTTCGCCGTGTCGATGTTGACCCTGTCGTGGATATCCCAGCGCATGCATTGAATGTCGGTGACACAACCATGTCTACCACATTAGTAAAGGATGGCGTGCGGGTTGATACCGTAGAGCATCTATTGTCAGCCATAGCTGGCCTTGGCATTGATAATGCCGTGGTCGAATTGAGTGCTGAAGAAGTGCCAATTATGGATGGCAGCTCAGGCCCATTCGTATTTTTGCTTCAATCTGCCGGTATTCAGGAACAGGATGCACCGAAGCGCTTTATCCGCATTAAGAAGAAGGTTGAAGTACGAGATGGGGATAAAATAGCCAGCTTTATGCCCTATGATGGCTTCAAGGTCAGCTTTGAAATTGACTTTGACCACCCGGTATTACGCCAAAGTGTGCAAAAGGCCAGCTTGGATTTCTCTTCAACATCCTATGTAAAAGAAGTGAGTCGTGCTAGAACGTTTGGTTTCACCAAAGATCTGGAGTACATGCGTTCGCAGAATCTGGCACTGGGAGGCAGCGTTAAATGTGCCATCGTGGTGGATGACTATCGAGTTCTTAACGAAGACGGCCTGCGCAGCGATGATGAATTTGTTAAGCACAAGATTCTTGATGCGGTAGGTGATCTGTATCTTCTGGGGCATAGCCTGATTGGCGAGTTTGTAGGTTATAAATCTGGCCATGGTCTGAACAACTGCTTGTTGCGTGAGTTGTTGGCCTGTGAAGATGCTTGGGAATTCGTTGAATTTAGTGAGCAAGACGCTCCTATTGCTTATATGCGCCCAGCTGCAGCGGGTTAATGCGTTGCATTCAACGCTGAATTGAGTATTCTCCTACAAAGGCCATACTATTAGATGGCCTTTGTCGTATTTGAGTGACTAACACTCGTCAGCAGTGAGGAAGCGTCAGCAGCCCTGACCCGGATGTTATGAACATCATTATTGTCGGACGCCGGCACGGTGAATCAAAAACATTAACCCTGAGTACATCGGCAAAGACGGTGATGCTGGGGTTGTTGTTCGCCCTTCCCTTCGCCATGGGCGCGGGAGGCTATTGGCTGGCTCAGCATTTGGCAGATGAAGGCATCCTTGACCTCAATACCGCCAAGGCCTGGGAGCGTGACCTCGATCATCAGCGCCAGCAGCTACAACAAATTCGTCAGCAAACTGGGCAGGAACTAGACGCACTCACGTTACGCCTAGCCGAGTTGCAGGCTCGGTTGGTTCGACTTGATGCCCTCGGTGAGCGGCTCATCGATGTAGCTGACTTGCAGGGTGAAGAGTTTGATTTTGGTGTGGCACCAGCCGTTGGTGGCCCTGGTGAGTTAGGGCAAGCCTATCGCGCGCCCGAGATCAACGATGTTCTGGATCAGCTGGCCGCCAGCATTGACAGTCGTGAACAGCAGCTGGAAGTGCTGGATGATTTGATGTCGGCTGACAAGCTCAGTAAAGATACCTTTGTTGCCGGTCGTCCTATCACGCGTGGCTGGATGTCCTCCCGTTACGGTCAGCGTACCGATCCATTCACTGGTCGACCAGCTTGGCACGGTGGTGTCGACTTTGCTGGCAAAGAAGGTTCCGACATTGTCTCCGTTGCCGCTGGAGTGGTGACCTGGTCGGGTGACCGCTATGGCTATGGCAACCTGGTTGAAGTCAACCATGGCAATGGCTACAAAACTCGCTATGCGCACTGCAAGGAACTCAAGGTTGAGGTGGGCGATGTCGTCCGTAAAGGCGATGTTGTTGCCTTAATGGGCAGTACCGGTCGCTCCACCGGTCCTCACGTTCATTTTGAAGTTTATAAAAACGGCCGTACGGTCGATCCTGCCGCTTATATTCACCGCCGTCCTCGCTGACGTGAGCCGGTTCAATACGCTTGTCATCATTCTGGGTTATAAGTAGCCTTTACCGACTTTTCGGCTTGGCGCTGATTGACTGACCTTGTGTCTGTCGACCCGGCTCGCACTATTTTGTTTGGACTATAACAACACCATGATAGGTAACTTTTTTCGTAAGCTGGTTGGCAGCAAGAACAACCGCGAATTGAAACGTATGGGCAAGCTGGTTGCCCGCATTGGCGATTTGGAAGAGGGGCTGAAAGGCCTAGATGATCAGGCGCTGGCAGCTAAAACCTCTGAGTTTAAACAACGTCTGCAAAGTGGCGAAACCGTAGATAGTTTGTTGCCAGAAGCATTTGCTGTCTGTCGCGAAGCCAGCCGTCGAGTGATGAGCATGCGCCACTTTGACGTGCAGCTGATCGGTGGTATCACCTTGCACGAGGGGCGTATTTCAGAAATGCGCACCGGTGAAGGTAAAACCCTAGTAGCGACCTTGCCAACTTATCTGAATGCTCTGACGGGCAATAGCGTGCATGTGGTCACTGTTAACGATTACCTGGCGCGCCGTGACGCCAACTGGATGCGCCCGCTGTTTGAATTTTTAGGCATGACCGTGGGTATCGTCGTACCAGGCCAGGGCGCCGAAGAAAAGCGCGATGCTTATCGTTGTGACATTGTTTATGGTACCAACAACGAGTTTGGCTTTGATTATCTGCGTGACAACATGGCCTTTTCCATCGACGACAAGATGCAGCGTGACCTCAGCTTTGCCATCGTCGATGAAGTTGACTCCATTCTGATCGACGAAGCGCGTACACCGTTGATTATTTCTGGTCCTGCGGAAGACAGCTCTGAGCTATATCGTTTGATAAACCAGCTGGTGCCGCGATTAGAGCAGGGTGTACGCAACGAAGAAGATGAAACCGTCAGTGGCCACTTTATCGTTGATGAAAAACAGCGCTCGATCGAGTTAACCGAAGAAGGTCATGAGTTCGTCGAAGAACTACTGACTGAGGCCGGCGCTCTGAAAGATGGTGAAAGCTTATATGCCACCAGCAATCTAAACATGCTGCACCATGTACATGCGGCGCTGAAAGCACACGCTGTGTATCAAAAGAACGTCGATTACATTGTGCAAAACGGTCAGATTGTGATCGTTGATGAGCACACTGGTCGTACTATGCCGGGTCGTCGTTGGAGCGAAGGTCTGCACCAGGCTATTGAAGCCAAAGAAGGTGTGAATATTCAGGCTGAAAGTCAGACCCTGGCATCAACCACATTCCAAAACTATTTCCGTCTGTACGGCAAACTTGCCGGTATGACGGGTACTGCTGATACCGAAGCCTTCGAATTTCGCCAAATTTACGGCCTCGATGTGGTGGTCATTCCGACCAACAAGCCAGTGCAACGTATCGACTACAACGATGTGATTTTTGCAACGCAACGCGAAAAATACGATGCGGTGGTGGAAGAAATTCGCCAAGTCATTGCCGAAAAACGTCCGGTATTGGTCGGTACGGCATCGATTGAGTCGTCGGAATATATTTCTCAGGTATTGAGTAAGGCCAAGGTGCCTCACAATGTTCTGAACGCCAAAGAAAACGATCGCGAGGCTCAAATTATTGCTGAAGCCGGTCGTCCAGGAACGGTCACCATTGCCACTAACATGGCGGGCCGTGGTACCGACATCGTACTGGGCGGTAGCTGGGAAGCGGAAATAGCCGCGCTGGAAAATCCCACAGAAGAGCAAATTGCAGGCATTAAAACTGACTGGCAACAGCGCCACGATGCTGTACTAGAAGCCGGCGGTTTGCACATCATTGGTACCGAGCGCCACGAATCTCGGCGTATCGACAACCAGTTACGTGGCCGTGCTGGTCGTCAGGGCGATGCCGGTTCTACCCGGTTTTTCCTATCGCTGGAAGATAACCTGATGCGTATCTTCATGTCTGAGCGTATGCGCAACATGATGCAAGCCTTGGGCATGAAAGACGGTGAGTCCATCGAGCACAAGATGGTTACCAATGCCGTAGAGAAGGCACAGCGCAAAGTCGAAGGACGCAACTTTGATATTCGTAAACAGTTGCTCGAATACGATGATGTCGCCAATGATCAGCGCCGCGTGATTTACGATCAGCGTAATGAGCTGATGGCAGCAGACGATATTTCTGATGTGATTAAAAACGTTCGTAGTGACGTTGTTCAGCGTGCAATTGATTCGTATATTCCACCGCAAAGTTTGGAAGATCAGTGGGATATTGCCGGGTTGGAAGCGCACTTACACGCCGAGTTTGATGTTGAATTGCCGCTGCAACAGTGGCTCGACAGTGAAGACAAACTGTACGAAGAAACGCTGCGTGAGCGTATTCTGGCGGCTATTTCTCAATCTTATGAAGAAAAAGAAGCGGCAGTGGGCAGCGACGTAATTCGCACCTTTGAAAAGCAAGTCATGTTGCAGATTGTCGACAACTTGTGGAAAGAGCACCTGGCTACCATGGATCACTTGCGTCAGGGGATTCACCTGCGTGGTTACGGCCAGAAGAATCCTAAGCAGGAATATAAGCGCGAGTCGTTTGAACTGTTTCAGGAGCTGCTGAATAACATCAAGCACGACACCATTCGAGTCTTGTCCCACGTTAAGGTGCGCCAGGAAGATGAAGTGCGTGAAATGGAAGAGCGCCGTCGCGCAGAGGCTGAGGCGCAAGCGGCCGCTGCTCAATACCAGCACGATAGCGCCAGCGGGTTAGGAGCTGAACAGCCGGTTGAAGCTGAAGCCGAAGAAGCTCAAACCTTTGTCCGGGACGAGCCTAAAGTGGGGCGCAATGAGCCTTGCCCATGTGGCTCAGGGAAAAAATACAAGCACTGCCACGGCAGTTTGTCATAGGAAGCATACATGGCTGTTAATCTCAGTCGCTTTAGCGAATTCCTGCCAGTGGCAGGGGTTCGCTTGGGTGTTGCCCAATCGGCAATGCGCTATCAAAACCGCGATGACTTAGTGATCATTGAGCTGGCCGAAGGAAGCCAATGCGCTGGGGTATTCACTCGCAATGCATTTTGTGCCGCGCCGGTTTCTATTTGTCGCCAGCACTTGCAGGACAGCTCACCGCGTTACTTGATGATCAATACCGGCAATGCCAATGCCGGTACTGGCCAAGCAGGCTATGACAATGCGGTGGATAGCTGTCATCTGCTGGCCGCTCAGGGGCAGTGCGAACCGGCCCAGGTGCTGCCTTTTTCGACCGGTGTGATTGGCGAGCCGCTAAATATGTCGGCGTTTGAACGCGGTATTCCGCTGGCGTTAGCTGATCTGGATGAAGGTCACTGGCATCGTGCGGCGGCTGGCATCATGACCACAGATACCATCCCCAAAGGTTATAGCCGTGAGCTGATGGTTGAAGGGCACAGCGTGCGTATCACCGGCATCTCCAAAGGTGCCGGCATGATCAAGCCGGATATGGCGACCATGCTGGGCTTTATCGCCACCGATGCTGATATTGCAGCACCTGTGTTGCAGCGTTGGTGTCGGCAGCTGGCTGATAGTTCCTTTAACCGCATCACCATTGATGGCGACACCTCAACTAACGACTGTTGCATGCTGATTGCCACCGGCAAGTCGGGGTTACGCATTGATGATGATAAGGCTGCTGGCGCTGATGAGCTATTTGCAGCGTTAAAGGCGGCATTTCAGCAGTTAGCCCAGGCCATAGTGCGTGATGGTGAAGGCGCGACTAAGTTTGTCACCTTGCAGGTAAATGGCGCAGCGGAGCCGCAGGAAGCCTTGGATGTGGCCTATTGTGTTGCCCATTCACCGCTGGTGAAAACGGCTTGGTATGCCTCGGATGCCAACTGGGGGCGCATATTGGCTGCGGTTGGCCGTGCTGGTTTGAAGGATTTGGATGTCAGTTACATCCAAATCTTCCTGGAAGATGTGCAAATTGTCGCCGATGGCGGCCGCTGTGCTGAATACACCGAAGAAGCTGGCGCGGCAGTGTTAGCTGGTGCTGAATTCTGTGTGCGCATCGAGTTGGGACGTGGGCAGTACAGCGACACCTTATGGACGTCGGACTTATCCCATGAGTATGTTTCCATCAACGCGGATTATCGCTCCTAATGAAAGAAGTTCATGTTGCGGTCGCCGTGGCTTGTGTGAATGGCAGCGAAATTCTCATCGCTAAGCGTCCTGATGATAAACATCAGGGCGGCTTGTGGGAGTTTCCTGGCGGCAAGGTTGAGTCTGGTGAAAGCGTTGCAGCGGCGCTGGTACGTGAGCTGGACGAGGAAATGGCTTTGCCCGTGCGGCCAGAAGCTATGACTCCTTTGTTGCAGATACCCCATCAGTATCCGGATAAACATGTATTACTGGATGTTTATTGGGTCGAGGTGGGCGTTAATGACGCGTTATTGGCTCATGGTGCTGAGGGACAGGAAGTGCGTTGGGTGCAAGCTGAAAAGCTTGCCGACTATCAATTTCCCGCCGCGAATGTGGATATAGTGAAGGCCATTCAACAGCGGTTGGCGATTACCAACCCCTAAACGGCCACAGCATAATGGCCAGTACGCATGCAATCGCAACCAGCACTGCGATATGTTCTGCTGGCCGTTGTTGCAGACGTTGCCACCAGGGCTGGTAGGGCTGTTGTTCGAACAATGCGCGCTGTTGCTCTTCTCGTTGTTGCTGGTACTCATCGATCAGGGCTCGCGCGGCATTATATTCAGCTTCGTCTCTCAGCCAAATGGCCGCCACCGACAGCCCATAGCGACCCGCATGGGTTTCATAAGTATCGAAATCGGCCACTAGCTCGCGTACCGCATCGGCTTCTTCTTGCTCGACATCGTTGAGTCTGAATAGCAGTCGGGCCACACTTATCTCCAGTTGGTAACAAGGTCTCTGAGCAAATAGTTCGCTATTGTTCTCATTGCAAAGCTTGCGCTGATGCCGGCAATTTTCGACACTAGCAGGCAATTACAATAATAAAAGATTAATCTCGCCATGGCTAAAACACTGCCGGACCAAATCGCCGATCTGTTGATTGCACTGATTTTTATTGAAGACTTGCACGCTGGAGACAAACTCCCACCCGAGCGTCAGCTGGCTCAGCTTCTGGATGTCGACCGAACCTCACTGCGCATGGCACTGCGGATGTTAGGGCGTATGAACGCATTGCGTAGCACCCAAGGGTCAGGAATTATCGTCGCCGATTATCGCACCGAGGTGGGGCTGGATTTTCTTGATAATCTGTACCGTATTCCAGAGCTGGAATTGGGCAGCGAATTATTGTTAGCGGGGCTGGAGCTGTTTAATCGGGCGATACCAACCGCAGTGCAGTTAGCACTGGAAAAGCGCGCTATGGTAGGCCCCTCTGAGCAGGATGAGCGCATGATGGAGATGATTCGCCAGCTCCATGAGGATGTACAAGCGGCCAAACCGCTCAATGAGTTGGCTCAGCAGGAAGTGGCCATTATTGATCAATTAATGGCTGCGACTGGCAACCAAGTGTTGCAAGCCTCAGCCATCAGTTCACGTCGTATTCGATTGCAGCTGGTGAGCCGCATGTATGAGCTGATTGATGTCACTGCCCATATGCAACGTATGGTGGGTTTTTTAATGCGCTCAGGAGCCGATTGCATGCAGCTCAATAGCCTGATTGATGATTATCAGCTCTACATCGATGAGCTGACCCAACCACTGCGTAAGGATTTGGCCTCGCGTCCAGCAAAGCCTCTGCTGCTGCAGTCACCGTTAAAAAATGGGCGCAATATTGTCAGTTTGAAAGCACTGCTGAGTGAGCCGGAGAGCGCCTCTGCCATGCTGCCAGCATGATGATCAGCGCGCTAAATCCAAACAGCGGCCACAGGCCCAGCATCATGTAAGGCGTCGTGCCCTGACGCATCTGTGCCGTCGCCGTTAACGTTGCCGTTTGCTCATAAGGCAAGCGTTGCAGTACCTTGCCATGGTGGTCGATCAAGGCGGTGATGCCGGTATTGGTTGCGCGCAGTACATAACGTTGTGTTTCTATAGCGCGCATTTGCGCCAATGCCAGGTGTTGTTTGGGCCCTAATGAGTCGCCAAACCAAGCATCGTTGCTGACAGTAATCAGCATATCGGCTTGGCGTGCGCTGCGGTTGACCAAGTCTGGGTAAGCAATTTCATAACAAATATAGGGTGCTAACAAAAACAGCTGCTCTTCATTGCCCTGCTGCTTTTGCACTCGCAACGGTGCCTGATTGGGCGCGCCCGCCAGAAAGCTCGACATTTCTAAATCAAAAAATGGAATTAAGCCGCGAATCAATTGCTCCAGCGGCACGTATTCGCCAAATGGCACCAGTCGCTGTTTATGGTACATGCCTTCGCCGTTGCCTATCGCTATCACACTGTTGTGATACTCACCGGCCAACGAGCTTCCCACCGGATAGCGATAGGGAATACCGGTAATAATCGTGCTGTTGTGGTGCCTCGCCTCGTTAGCCAGAGCTTCCATATAGGGCGTGAAGTGGTCATAGAGCACCGTCATCGCAGTTTCTGGCCATAAGATGACATCTGATTGCCAGTGTTGCCGGGTTTGCGAAAAATAAGTCTCCATCGTTGGAGCCACTTGTTCACGCTTCCACTTTTGTTGCTGTGGAATATTACCCTGTACCGCGCTGACTTTGAGCTCACCACTGATGTCAGTCCATTGCTGACCCTGCAGCCATAGCCCTATCGGCCATAACACCAGTACCAGGGCGTAGGCTGGCTGACGCCGTTGAATAGCGCTCACTAATCCGGTGGTTGTCACTATCAGAATAACTGACAAGCCATAGCTACCGATGACAGGAGCCCAGCCAGCAAGCCAGCTATATAGGTGGCCATCACCGACAAATAACCAGGGAAAGCCGGTCAAAAACCAGCTGCGAAACCATTCATGCAGAAACCAGAACACGGGAAAGGTGAGCCAGGCGAACGTCTGGCCTAACCAGCGTTGTCTTGCAGCCATCCAAATGGCAGGAAAGGTGGCAAGGAAGCCAGCAAATAGCCCGACCAAAGGTATAGCAAGCCAGGCGGGGGTGCCGCCGTGGTCATGCATGCTGACGTAGATCCAGGACACACCAGCGCCAAATTGGCCCAGTCCATACCACCAGGTATGGTTAAAAGCCTGGCGGGCAGAGCTACAGCGGTTCAGCTGCAGGTACAGCACGGCCACACTGACCATGCCCAGCGGCCACCAAAACAGCGGGGCTAGGGCTAAGGGAAACAGTGCGCCGGCAGCGGCTAACACCAAATAGTTTAACCAGGAGGTGTCGCTCCAGCGGCGCATCATGTTGCTATTCCAGGGCTAAGGAGGGTTATTCGCTTTCGGATTCGTCGGCGGGTTCTAAGGCTGTCACTTGCATCAGGTTGATGCGACGACTGCAGCCGTTGACCACTTTAAACTGCCAGCGATCAATATTGATGGCTTCGTTGCACTCTGGCACGCGGCCAAAATGATGCACTACTATGCCGCCAATAGTATCGAACTCACTGTTGGCAAAGTCTGCCTTAAAGTGCTCATTAAAATCGTCGATCGGCGTCAGCGCTTTAACCATGCAGGTGCCATCGTCCATCACCTTGATCAGACTGTCGTCATCGTCAAAGTCATGTTCGTCTTCGATTTCACCGACGATCTGCTCCAGCACATCTTCGATGGTGACCAGGCCTGCAACGCCGCCAAATTCATCCACCACCAGCGCCATATGATTGCGGGTCGCGCGAAACTCTTGCAGCAATACATTGAGTCGTTTGCTTTCTGGCACAAAGGTCGCGGGGCGTAACACGTCACGTAGGTGAAAGTCATCACGCTGATCATTCAAAATGAGCGGCAGCAGGTCTTTGGCCAGCAGAATACCGACCACTTCGTCATGGTCATCGCCCAGTACAGGAAAACGTGAATGCGCCGATTCAGTGATTTTCTGCAACGCATCGGCCAATGCTTCATCGATGCCAATAGACGTCATTTGCGCCCGTGGAATCATGATGTCGCGCACCTGCATGTCAGAAACCTGCAGGGCACCTTCAACAATGGTCAGCGTTTCAGTGTCGACAATGCTGCGTTTGGCAGCTTCGCGAACAATTTCTTTGATGTCCTGACGACTTTGTGGGTCGTCAGAGAACAGGTCGGTCAGTTTTTCCAGCCAGCTCTTAGGCTGGCTGCTCGATCGGTCTTCGCTCATGAGGCCTCATCAGGGTATGGATCGGAAAAACCCAGTGTTGCCATAATCTGGCGTTCCAGGCCTTCCATTATCTCCGCTTCATCATCCTTTATATGGTCGTACCCCAGTAAATGCAAGCAGCCATGCACTATCATATGTGCCCAATGAGCAGCGCAGGCTTTGCCTTGCTCATCTGCTTCATCTTCTACCACAGAAACGCAAACAATCAGGTCGCCCAGTAGTGGTATGGGCACCTCAGGTGGTGCTTCGAAAGGAAAAGACAACACGTTGGTTGGCTTGTCCTTGCCACGGTATTGGTGGTTAAGTTGCTGACTCTCATCGGCATCCACTAAACGCACCGTTAGCTCCGGCTGCTCAAGCTGGCAATCCTGCTGTAAAGCAGCTTCTACCCAGCGTTGAATGTCGTCCTCGCTGGGCAGTGGGTAGCGTGAACTGAGGTTATCTGCCAGTTGCAGATCTAGCATCGCCTTCATGAGTCATCCTCTTGGCGGCGACGTTCACGCTGTTGTTGTTGCTCTTCAGCCTCGTGACGGTCATAGGCATCGACGATACGTTGTACCAGCGGATGGCGCACGACATCCTGATTACCAAAGCGGGTGATACCGATGCCTTCGACGCCGTCTAGCACGTTAAGGCCGTGCTTTAAGCCAGAGTAAACACCACGCGGTAAGTCCACCTGAGTAACATCACCGGTAATCACTGCTTTAGAGCCAAAGCCGATACGGGTTAAGAACATCTTCATTTGTTCTTTGGTGGTGTTCTGGCTCTCGTCGAGAATGACAAACGAGTGACTCAGAGTGCGGCCTCGCATATATGCCAGCGGCGCGACTTCAATGACGTTACGCTCCATCAGTTTGGCGACCTGATCAAACCCTAACATTTCGTACAGAGCGTCGTACAAAGGACGCAGGTAAGGGTCGATCTTTTGCGCCAAATCGCCGGGCAAAAAACCCAGTTTTTCGCCGGCTTCAACCGCCGGCCTCACCAGCAAGATGCGTTTCACTTCGTCGCGGGTCAGTGCCTCGACCGCAGCGGCAACGGCCATAAAGGTTTTACCGGTACCGGCTGGGCCGATGCCAAAATTAAGGTCGTGCTGGCGAATGCGATCGAGATAATCGATTTGCGAGGGGCTTCTGGCTTTCACTTCCAGCTGGGGCGTACGAATGCTATTGCCCAATTGCTGACGACCGCTGCGCGCTTGAGCCTGGTGGCTGGCATCTTCTTGCAAAAACAGGTGGATCAAATCAGGCGTGATCTCAGTTCCCTTGTGGGTCTCTTTGTACAGTCGTTGTATCAGCCGAGCTGCGCGCTTAGCGGCGCCAGCTGGTCCTTCCAGACTGAACTGATTGCCACGGTTGTAAATTTCCAGATGAAAATGCTGAGCAATCTGATGCAGGTGACCATCCAGATGGCCACACAGATTGGACAAGCGCAGCGCGTCATCCGGCTCTAAGGTGAACCGGGTGACAGCGGCTTCATTCGCGGGTTGCTGACTCAAGGGTATCCTCGGTATGACTGGTTAGTAGGCGCTGTTAGCGTCGATGATTTCACCGCGCAAACTATTCGCATAAGCGTCCAATATACGGACTTTGACAAACTTGCCGATCAGACTGTGGTCGGTGCATGGGAAGTTGACCACGCGATTGTTTTCGGTCCGACCTTGCAAATCACCGAGGTCCTTCTTCGATACGCCATTGACCAAGATGACTTCTTCACGGCCTACCATGCGGCGGCTGATTTGCTGAGCGTGCTGCACAATACGGCTTTGCAGAATTTGCAGACGCTGCTTTTTAACTTCTTCTGGCGTGTCATCGTCAAGATTGGACGCTGGTGTGCCAGGACGAGGGCTGTAGATAAAACTAAAGGAAGTATCAAAGCCAATGCGTTCAATCAGACTCATGGTGTCAGCAAAGTCTTCTTCGCTTTCACCGGGGAAGCCGATAATGAAGTCCGATGAAATGGAGATATCCGGGCGCAGTTTGCGCAGACGCTCGATCTTGTCGATATACAGATCGATTTCATGGCCACGTTTCATCGCTGCCAGAATACGGTTGGAGCCACTTTGTACCGGCAGGTGCAAGTGGCTGACCAGCTCAGGCACCTCAGCGTACACATCAACCAGGCTGTCACTGAACTCAAGTGGATGTGAGGTGGTAAAGCGAATACGGTCAATGCCTTCTATCTCGGCTACCTGAGTGATCAGCTCAGCCAGGTCCGCCATATCGCCGTCTAAGGTATCACCTTGGTAGGCGTTAACGTTCTGACCGAGTAAGTTGATCTCACGTACTCCTTGCTCAGCCAGTGCTTCGACTTCGGCCAGTACATCGGCTAATGGCCGGCTGACTTCTTCACCGCGAGTGTAAGGCACCACGCAGAAGGTGCAGTACTTGGAACATCCTTCCATCACCGAAACAAAGGCGCTGCAGCCTTCAACCTTAGGTTTGGGTAGATGATCGAATTTTTCGATTTCTGGGAAGGTAACGTCCACCACCTGAATAGCATTGCTGGCTTTATTGACCATGTCTGGCAGGCGATGCAGGGTTTGTGGACCAAACACCATATCAACATGGGGCGCGCGCTGAATAATGGCATCGCCTTCTTGGCTGGCAACACAGCCGCCCACGCCGATTTTGAGATCCGGATTCTTGCTTTTCAGGTGCTTCCAGCGGCCCAGCTCATGAAACACCTTTTCCTGCGCTTTTTCGCGGATAGAGCAGGTGTTGAGCAGGATCACGTCCGCTTCATCGGGATTATCCGTGATCTCCATGGCATGGCTTTCGCCCAGCATATCGGCCATACGTGATGAATCGTATTCGTTCATCTGGCAGCCATGGGTCTTAATGTAGAGTTTTTTGCTCACTGTTGTCATAACACCTGTCATTGCGTAGTTCGGTGAATCACGGCAGAGCCGGTAAAAAGGCGCAACATTATACGATTGCTGACTACTTCTTCGCCAGTATTTGCCTCGCTTGTCCATGGTTTGTAGACCATTCAAGCAGGAATGCCTTGTCATGCCTGCATGGCCCTGCTATACATCGGGCATGCATTCGTTGCGAGGAGGTCGATCATCGCGGCCAACCAGGCCACCCCAGCATTCCGACTATGGACAAGGAGCCTGCTCATGACTACAGCGATGCAACCACTATTTTGGCGCATCAGTGGACAGACCAACGACTTCGATGTCATCAGTTTGTTGATGCCTGACGATGATGGCCAAGTATCGGCCGAATTCCCCACCGACGTTACCATTCAAGCCAAACGGCGCTCCCCAGATCCGGTGGATTTGCGCTGGTCTGATGACGATAACGATTTATTTATGACACTCGTGGATAGGGTCATGGACCTATCAGACGAGTCAGAGCTCGTGCTCGACCTGACCGATGATGTGGTGCAAGGCATTATTCACTTGGTGGCTCTGGCACGCTTTCGCACGCCAAGACCAGGTGAAGAGCTGGAAGCCGATGATTTCAATACCGAGCGCCACGAATTGGAAATCGGCGATCTAGTGGCACTGAATACCAAAAATGGCTTTCCGCTGGCGGTGGTGGTCGCTCTCGATTCGATCGATGCCACCTGCATTTTGCTGGATGGCATAGATACCGACAGCGGTGACACCATTCCTGACCACAGCGTTCTAGTGATGAGCCGGCTGAACGTTTTACCGTCCTATTTTGCCAGCTCAGACCAGGGCGACTCTGAGGTCAGGCATTAACACTGTTTCGATCACGCTGTTATGAGTTGAATAGTGCTCACTGCAGGCGTGAAGATGGATGGTTAACGCGTTAAGGGACGGATGAGCCCCCCTGATTGAGGGGGCGGTCAACAAAAAGCTTGCGCCCGTTTTCCCCGAGTGGCGTTAGTCGTTGCTCAGGGAAAAGGGGGACGCTAGCTTAAATAGTGTTAGCTGTCTTGCTGCTGGCGCTGGCGTTCACGCTTTTGTGACAATGCCAGACCGGCCAGCACATCAAAATACCCAGTATTAAGACGACGAGCGGCTGTTTGCGCAGAGGCTGCAGGATGTGCAGCAGTGGGTGCGTGCAGTTGGGCAGTCTGAGTTGTTGCCATGTTGTATCCTACCTTGCTTGAGTGAATGTTCATTCTATTTTTAGTATGAGACCAATTGGTCCCAAGGTGTGCTCAGCCTTTAATGCCGTCCCAGCACATGGTCAATAGCTGTTCCACTTCCAGCTCTTCGCCCATCAGATTGGGCGCTGTGTGGTACTTCTTCGCTAAGGTCGACAGGGCGCCGTAGACAAAGGTGCTGAGTACCTTTTCTGGCAGTGCTTTTAGCACTTGCTGCTGTCGGCCATCGTGCAGAATGCTATAGACCGTTTGGTGTAGCTCACTGCTGGCACGCTCTATGGTGGCCTCAGTAATGGCTGGACACGCTGACATCTGCTCTAACAGTGCACAGTCTCTGGGGCTGGTGCGCATATAGCGGTAAAAGTTGCCCCAGAACTGGAAAAACCGCAGTTTTACGCAAGCACTGGCGTCGTATGGATCAAGGCAGCGCTGAGTCATGCGCCTCACCAACTCAAGATATAACTCCTGTACCAGTTCGTCCTTGGTTTCAAAGTAACGATAGATGGTACCTGCACCACAGCCGGCCTGGCGGGCCACGGCGGACATGGGGCAAGCCTGAAGGCCATGCTCGGCGATTAGCTCGGCGGTGGCTTCCAGAATGCACTGGCGTTTATCCATTCCATACTGCTTAGTTGTGACTGAATGTTCATTCTGCTCCTGAGCTAGGAGAGATGCAAAACAAATCAGTCCCAAGCATTAGGATCAGTTTGTTGCGTTAGTGGAATAATGCTGGCGCCGATTGCCAAGCCAGACCAATCCACAGGCCAGGGCAGCAGAGAGCATCATCATGCTCATCATGGGACGAGCACTGCCATCATGCAGCAGAGCCCAGATCCAACCGAATAGCGCGCCTATTACAAACTCAGTAACACCAATCAGTGCCGTGGCTGAGCCACTGATGGCACGGAAGTTGTGAAGCACTATGCCAATGGCATTGGCGGCAATGAGTCCGAGAGATCCGACGCTGAGCATAATCAATGGCAATACCAGCCACAGTGGCGGGGTGGTGAGCCAGCTGAGCAGTGCCAATAGGGTGGTGGTGCTCAGTTGCAAGGCGGTGCCTGCTTGTAATAAACGATGACTACCCAGTCTGGGCAGCAACCAAACGTTCAAGCGGTTTAGCGTCATCATCACGATGATATTGGCGCCAAACAGCCAGGCGAACTGAGCCGGGGGTTGCTGATAGTACTCCAGGTACAGAAAGGGGGCGGCGGTAATGAATACAAACATGGTGGCAAAAGCAAATGCCAGGGCCAAAATATAAGGCCGTGACGATGGCTCGCTGATCACTTGCCAATAATTTTGCCAAGGCGATTGCCGAACGCGCTGATCCTTTGGATGGCTTTCTTCCAGCGTGGCAGCCACAATCACCATCACTACCGCAGCATACACTGCCAGTACGACAAAAATATCTCGCCAATCGCCGAGATGAATAATGACGGAGCCCAAGGCCGGTGCCAGTAGTGGAGCCAACATCATGATCATCGCCACCATGGACAAAGTACGGGCGATGTCGTCACCTTGGCATCGATCTCTCACCACCGCTGGGCTATTGACCGTGGCCAGGCCGCCGCCGATGGCTTGTACCGCGCGCCACCAGAGTAGCGTGGTAAGGTCGGTAACGCTCACCAAGTAGATGGAGGCGAGCAAATACAGCATCAGGCCAAGCAAAATAATGGGTTTGCGGCCATAACGATCAGACAGTGGCCCGCCGAGTAATTGACCAGCGGCGTAGCCCAGTAGAAAAGCACTGACAGACAGTTCAACCTGATGAATATCGCTGTTGAGATCGGTGGCCATGGCGGCAATGGCCGGCAGGTACATATCGATGGCCAAAGGGGCGATGGCCGTCAGCAGGGCAAGTAATAGAGCGAGGGGCATGGTAGGTACGCAAAAGCCGCATGATAACGGGCTTTGCAGAGTGGATCGAGCGTGCTTTTAGCAACAGGGTGTTGCAGCAAAGCGCAGTGCAGGCCAGCCGCACTGCGCCTGGCGGTTAGACGTTAAAGCGGAAGTGAATGACATCTCCGTCTTTAACGATGTAGTCTTTGCCTTCCAAGCGCCATTTGCCAGCATCACGGGCACCGGCTTCACCTTTGCAGCTGACGAAGTCGTCGTAGGCAATCACTTCAGCGCGAATAAAGCCACGCTCGAAGTCGGTATGAATGGCTGCTGCTGCACGTGGCGCGGTGGAGCCAATTTTAATGGTCCAGGCACGTACTTCTTTCACCCCGGCGGTGAAGTAGGTTTGCAAACCCAGCAGCTCGTAGCCAGCGCGAATAACACGATCCAAACCGGCTTCATCCATGCCCATATCGGCCAGGAATTCGTCTTTGTCTTCGTCGTCTAATTCGGCGATTTCGGCCTCGATTTTATTACACACCACCACCACGGAAGCGCCTTCGCTGTCGGCGATCTCACGCACTTTATCGACGTAGGCATTGCCTTCTAGGCCGTCTTCATCAACGTTGGCAATGTACATGGTGGGCTTGGTGGTGAGCAGGTGGAACTGACGTGATAGTTTCAGTTCATCATCGCTCATGTCCAGCATGCGAGCAGTTTTGCCTTCCTCAAAGTGCGGAATCAGGCGTTCTAGCAGGGCTTTTTGGGCAATGGCGTCTTTATCGCCGCCTTTGGCAACGCGGACTACTCGTTGCAACTGCTTCTCACACGATTCTAGGTCGGCCAGAATCAGCTCGGTATTGATGACATCAATATCGGCGGCTGGGTCGACATGGTTAGCGACGTGAATCACCTGATCGTTTTCAAAGCAGCGCACCACGTGGGCAATGGCGTCGGTTTCACGAATGTTGGCCAGGAACTGGTTGCCCAGACCTTCACCTTTGGAGGCACCGGCTACCAAACCCGCAATATCGACAAATTCCATCGCCGTCGGAACCACGCGCTCAGGATTGACGATGGCCGCCAGTTCATCCAGGCGTTTGTCTGGCATGTTCACCACGCCAGCATTGGGTTCAATGGTGCAGAAAGGGAAGTTTTCTGCATCAATGCCCGCTTTCGTCAGTGCGTTAAACAAGGTGGACTTGCCGACGTTGGGTAAACCAACGATGCCACATTTAAAACCCATAGTTGTATCCTGTGTCGAAACTGCGTTACGGCGAAAAAATTGCGGGTATTTTACCCTTTATAGGAGTGAAGTCGATTCATGGCTTTGGCCATATCACCTGTCATGGCGTCGGGAAGCACGCACATGGCTTCTTCAATGGCGTTATCCATGCTCTGCTGCTCCGCTTTACTGGCGCGGCCGAGTACATAGCCGGTGACGCGGCTCTTATCGCCAGGGTGGCCGATGCCAATGCGTAAACGATGAAAGTCTTTGCTGTTTCCTAGGCTAGAGATGATGTCACGTAAGCCATTTTGACCACCGTGTCCGCCGCCTTGCTTAAAGCGGGCTACGCCGGGTGGCAGGTCGAGTTCATCGTGAACGACCAGTATGTGTTCGGGCTTTAGCTTATAAAAATTGGCCAGCGCCGCTACCGCCTGACCGCTGCGATTCATGAAGGTGGTGGGCAGCAGCAGAAAACAATCTTGATTGCCAATGCGCCCTTTACCACATAAGCCAAAGAATTTTTTGTCGGCAGCTAGAGTAATACCGTTGGCGCGGGCCAAGCGTTCTACCATCCAAGCACCGGCATTATGGCGGGTGTGCTCGTATTCTGCGCCAGGATTGCCGAGGCCAACGATCAGCTGAATCGAATTTGCCATCAGAGTGTTACCTTTATTTCAGACACAAAAAAGCGGGGACCAGCCCCGCTTTTTGTCAGTGAGATGGGGCTTATTCAGCCGCTTCTTCACCTTCTTCTTCTGCTGCGCTGCCTTTAGGAGCGATAACAGTTACCACAGAGGTGTCGTGATCTGCACCGTGTGACAGCGCCAGAGACTCAACACCTTTAGGCAGTTTCAGGTCGCTCAAGTGGATAACAGTACCCACTTCAACGTTTGCCATGTCGATTTCGATGAACTCAGGCAGGTCGCCGGCTGAACAGATGATGTCCAGGTTGGTCAGCTGGTGAGCAATCTTACCGCCGCCCATTTTCACGCCAACACAGCTTTCTTCGTTGATGAAGTGCAGTGGAACGTGTGCTTTGATCTTGGTGGACTTAGTCACACGCAAGAAGTCAGCGTGCCAGATCAGGTCTTTAGCAGGGTGACGTTGCAGATCTTTCAGGATCACTTGCTCAGACTTGTCACCCACAGTCAGGGTAATGATAGAGCTGTAGAACGCTTCTTCTTCCAAAGCGCGAGCCAGTTCGTTGGCTTTCAAAGTGATCGATTGTGGCTTGCGATCGTTGCTGCCGGCTTTGCCGCCGTAAACGATGGCTGGTACGCCGTTTTCGCGACGCAGGCGGCGGCTCGCACCTTTCCCTGAGTCTTCGCGAATTTCTGCATTCAGAGTAAATTCTGACATGGTGTTTTCCTCTAGGTTGAATACAAAACCGCCTGAACTTGCGACCAGTTCAGGCGGTTTCAAAAAATCTTTCGAGGTCGATCAGCGGAACATGGCGCTGATGGATTCCTCATTGTTGACGCGTCGAATTGACTCAGCCAGCAGTCCAGCGATCGTCAATTGACGAATAACGCCGGTTGCCTTGGCGGCTTCGGACAACGGGATGGTATCGCTGACCACCAGTTCGTCCAGTTCGGTATCAGACAGACGCTCAACAGCGGGGCCGGATAGTACAGGATGTGTACAGTAGGCGACAACTTTTTTCGCACCAAAGTTCTTCAGGGCTTTGGCGGCCTGGCACAAGGTACCAGCGGTATCGACCATGTCATCAACCAGTACACAGGTACGATCGTTGACATCACCGATGATGTTCATAACTTCTGACACATTGGCCTTAGGGCGACGTTTGTCGATGATGGCCAGGTCAACATTCAGTTGCTTTGCAAATGCACGAGCGCGAACAACGCCACCAATATCCGGAGAAACGATGGTCATGTTGTCGTAGTTCTGGCGCTCCAGGTCATCCAGCAGCACAGGTGAGCCGTAAACGTTATCTACCGGAATGTCGAAGAAACCCTGAATCTGGTCAGCGTGCAGATCCACCGTCAGTACGCGGTCAATGCCAGCGCCTGACATCATGTCGGCTACTGCGCGAGCACTGATAGGTACACGGGCAGAACGTGGACGACGATCCTGGCGAGCGTAACCAAAATAAGGCACAACGGCGGTGATACGACTGGCTGATGCGCGACGCAGTGCGTCAGACAACAGCAGCACTTCCATCAGATTGTCATTGGTAGGGGCGCAGGTAGGTTGCAGAATGAAGACATCCTTACCACGAACGTTTTCATCCAGCTCGACCGTCGTTTCGCCGTCACTGAATTTGCCAACAGTGGCTTCACCCAGCGGAATATCCAGACGTTCAACGACGAGTTTAGCGAGCTCCGGGTTGGCATTACCGGTAAAGACCATCAACTTAGACACAAGCAGCCTCTTCGATGTAATGAATCAATGATGGAAAGCATAGAAGAAGGTGGCTGGGGTGGCAGGACTCGAACCTGCGAATGACGGGATCAAAACCCGTTGCCTTACCACTTGGCGACACCCCAACTTTTAAGACGGTCCGAACAGTACCTTGTGTGTTGGCGAATGGTTAATACCTTTCGCAACAAAGGTCGAATACTCGGCCGGCAGTTGCTTAGAAACCTTGATGGCTTCTAGCTCGGATCTGAACCTTGAAAAGATGCAAGCTCCAGTTCCGGTTAGCTTAGCAGGAGAGAAAATATTTAGCAAATTCAATGCTTTACCTATTTCAGGGTGGAGCATTGAAACAACTGCTTGGCAGTCGTTGTTTCCCTCTCGCCTCAGCGCGGTGCGAATATTAATGGCGGGCGTATCACGTGTCAAACATTTATTTGAAAAAATTTTCCCTGTATTAACATGGACTTGCGGAACCACCACCAAATACCAGGGTTCATCGAGCTCAGGCGTGGGTGTGAGAATTTCGCCCACCCCTTCCGCGAAGGCCGCTTGGCCATGAACAAACACAGGTACGTCAGCGCCCAAACGCAAACCCAGCTCTGCCAGTTGTTCTAATGACAGCTGTAATTGCCACAATTTGTTTAGTGTCAGCAAGGTTGTGGCCGCATCTGAACTGCCACCTCCCAGTCCGCCGCCCATCGGTAATACTTTGTGCAGGTGAATATCGGCACCGCAGGGTTTGTCACTCAGCCCTTGCAGAGCCCGAGCAGCTCGAACGATAAGGTTGTCTTCAAAATCGACGCCATCAATGGCAGGTGTCAGGGTGATCTGGTCATCATCGCGTCGGCGAAACTCTAGCTCGTCGCCGTAATCAAGAAACTGGAACAGGGTCTGTAGCTCATGGTAACCATCGTCGCGACGCCCCAGTATATGTAGCATCAAATTTAACTTGGCCGGAGCCGGCACAGATAACCAGTCAGCCACGCAACGTCCACTCCTTGATGGCAAAGATAAATTTATGCTGATGACCACTGACCTTGATGAGTCCTGGCAGCCAGCGCTGGCCATAGCGGCTATAGCGGCTAAATCGAATTGACCAGCCGTGCTGCTTCAATGTGATCAGCCGGCCTTGCTCATCACGCTGCGCATCGGCGTCGCTTGCTGGGCTAGCTTGGCCTTGCACCCAATAGCGCACATCACTGACGGGAAACGACCAACCCATATAGTGTTTTAGCAACTGCTCCGCCGAGGCGGCGCGTTGCGGCTGTTTCCAACCTGGTAAGGTCAGTTCGGCTTTATGCTGGTTGCCGGTCAGGCGCGAGGCCCCTTGTCCTAACGGCCCAGAAATAAATAAGTCATAAGCATCTTGTTGCTGCTCCCAGGTTAAATAACCGGTCACAGAGTCTTGTGGCGTGGTGACGGATAGCTTGCCGCGCACGTGCCAGCTTGCTGATCCATCGTTGCTGGCAGAGGGAGACAGGCTGGCACAGCCGCTTAATAGCAGGGTCAGAATGACAATACAGCGCAACATACTTACAGCTCGACGTTTAATCGCAACAGGGTTTCTTCAATAAAGGAACTGTCTGGCGTTTGCTCCAGACCTTGACGCCAGACATCAATGGCCTGTTCTTTTTCGCCACTGATCCACAATAGCTCGCCTAAGTGAGCGGCAATTTCATGGTCTGGCATCAGATCAAAGGCTTGCTGCAAATAGTGTCGGGCTTTGTCCAGCTGCCCCATGCGGAAGTACACCCAACCCAGGCTATCGATAATGGCTGGATTGTTTTCTGACAGCGCCATGGCTTGTTTAATCAGTTGGTAAGCCTCTTCCCAACGCTCGGTTTTATCGGCTAGGGTGTAGCCTAGGGCGTTCAGCGCTTCGGCATGATCTGGTTGGTGCGCGATAATAAACCGCAAATCTTGCTCCAACAGGGCAATATCATCCAGCTGTCCGGCCAGCATGGCGCGGGTATAACGCAGATCGATGTGATCAGGCTGCAGGGTTAAGGCTTGGCCCAGCAGAGCAATGGCTTCATCAATATCGCCATGTTGAGATAACAACTCAGCTTCTATGCGCACCAAATCGACGGTTTTATCTGGCCACTGAGCGCGGCGCTGATCTAGATAAGCACGGGCTTGGTCGAGGCCATGCAGCTGTTGTTTGATTTCTGCTGCTTGCAATTGTGCTGGCAAAAACTCACGGCCGTCCTTTACCTGGCTGAAATGCTCATAGGCGCTGTCAACGTCTTGCTGGTCAAGGGCCAGCTTGCCGAGATAAAAGTGCGCTTCGTTGTTGTAGCGACGACTATTAAGCAAGCTTTGCAGTAACGCTGTGGCTTCATCTAACGCCAGCAATTCTTGCTCGATCAAACCCAAGGATAAGGTCAAGGCTTCGTCATCTGGATAGCGCTGGTGTAAGTCACGAAAAGCCGACCGTGCTTCTTCCATACGCCGTTGCTCTAGCAGCAGCCGTGCATACAATACCGACATGCCTTTATTGTTTGGAAACTGAGGTAACTGTTGCTCTAACCAAGTAACTGCCTCGTCGGTGCGTTGGATTTGTGCCAATAGACGGGCTTTTTGCATGGCTGCACTGGAGTAATCTGGCTGCAGCTTTAGCGCCTTATCCATACTGCTTAGCGCTTGCTCATAATCCTTTAGATGCTGATGCATAATGGCGATGGCGTAGGTCAGGTTGGCATTGTTAGGCCACTGTTGATGCAGTTGCTGTAATTGTCCTAATAACAGCTTTTGCTCTTCTGCCGGTAGCTGGTTGGCATTGGCTGCCAGGTAGTCAAACTGGCTAATGCCGGCCAAACGTTGCAAGTCTTGTAAATGCTGTAGTGCTGCTTGATGACGGCCTTGTTCTATGGCCGCTTGGGCGGCGGCGTGATGGGCTGAAGGATCATCTGGAGCGCTCGTCAGCCAAATCTCAGTGGCTTCAGCTGCCAGCTCGTTAGCGCCAACATAGCTGGCAATGCGACTGGCGCGTTCGGCAATATCCGGGTCACGAGTTTGCCGAGCCTGCAACATATAGTTGTGCAGAGAGATATCAAAGCGTTGTCGCTGACCGGCGAACTCGGCCACTAATAAGGCATATAAGGTATTGGCAGGAATAGGACGATACTGAACCTCTACCGGTACTACCTTGTCAGGCTTTGTTTCTGCGCTGGGCGCTTCACTGACCGGAGCAACACTGGCGCAACCTGCAATCCACACGGGTGCCGCTAGGGTAGCGACCCATCGCAATAGGTGGCGGGTAGAGCGGTAGAACAAATTGGCCATAGACATTCGCATTATTTAGAAAGTGGGTGTATTTACAGTTAGATGCCGATTCAAGTCAAAGTTTTCGTCGTGGGCAAGGACGCACGGCTACTTTATAATCGGCGCCTTTTACCGTGGAGCAACTGGCAGCAGTATGGCGATCTGGGCAGTGGGCATCAATCACAAGACCGCACCGGTATCGGTGCGCGAGCAGGTGGCGTTTGATCCTGCACGGATGCCGGAGGTGCTGCAGCAGCTATCTGACATGCCGGCCGTCGACGAAGTCGTCGTCTTGTCGACCTGTAACCGCACCGAACTTTATTGTAGTGCAGAGCAGCTGCAGGCCGACGACATTGTGCATTGGTTGGCGCAATATCACGGCATTTCGTCACAGGAGTTGCACCCTGCTTGTTATTGCTTGCAGCACGAGCAGGCGGTTCAGCACACCATGCGGGTGGCCAGTGGATTAGATTCATTGGTGCTGGGCGAACCGCAAATTCTTGGTCAAATGAAGTCTGCTTATGCCGTGGCTCAAGAACAAGGCACCGTCGGTACCGAGTTAGGCCGGCTGTTTCGGCAAACCTTTACCATTGCCAAACGGGTCCGCACCGATACCGCCATTGGCCAAAATCCCGTGTCGGTGGCTTTTGCTGCCGTGCGCATGGCGCAGCATATCTTTGCTGATTTATCTCGCAGTCATGCATTGCTGATTGGCGCCGGTGAAACCATAGAATTAGTGGCGCGCCATCTAGTACAGGCTGGCGTTAAGCAGATTACCGTGGCCAACCGTACCTTGGCTCGTGCCCAGCACTTAGCAGAAGAGTTTCACGCCGACGCCGTGCTGCTGGAAGATATTCCGGTGGTGTTATCGGCAGCGGATATTGTCATTTCGTCGACTGCTAGCCCGTTGCCAATTCTGGGCAAAGGCGCGGTGGAAAAGGCGCAGCGCCAGCGCCGTCATCGTCCGATGTTTATGGTCGATATCGCGGTGCCGCGTGATATTGAAGCAGAAGTCGCTGAGTTAGCCGATGTCTACTTATATACCGTGGATGATTTACGCGACATCATCGAAGAAAATGTGCGCTCTCGTGAAGACGCCGCTCAGCAAGCCGAAGAGCTAATTTTATCGGGTGTCGATCACTTCATGCGTGAGCTCAAGACGCTGGATGCGGTGACGACGGTGCGTGAATTGCGTGAGCAAGCGGTCGATGTGCAGCAGGCGCTGTTAGAAAAAGCATTGGCGCAACTGCAAACCGGTGCCGATCCGGAACGTGTGTTGCGCCAGTTTGCCCACAGCTATACCAATAAAATGTTGCATGCGCCGACGGTGGCGCTGCGCAAAGCCGGCGCAGAAGGTCGGCTTGAAGTTCTCGACTGGACCCGTGAGCTGTACCGCCTCGATCGTCCCGTTACCTCCGTGGAAGACAAATAACATCATGAAAAGCTCCATAATCAGTAAGCTCGAACACCTGCGTGATCGCTACGAAGAAGTTGGACACCTGCTGTCAGAGCCGGAAGCGGCCAGCAATCAGGACCGTTTTCGTAGCCTGTCAAAGGAATACGCCGAGCTGGAAACCGTGGCTCAAACCTTTGATGCCTACCAGCAGGCCCAAGCTGACCTAGAAGAAGCCAAACTGCTGGCCAGCGACAGCGATCCCGATATGCGCGCGATGGGTGTCGAAGAGCAACAAGCGGCGGAACAAGCGTTAGAGAAGTTGTCCCAGGACATCGAGATCCTGCTGTTGCCAAAAGACCCGGACGACAGTCGCAACGTGATTGTCGAAATCCGCGCTGGTACCGGTGGTGATGAAGCTGCCATTTTTGCCGGCGACCTGTATCGTATGTACAGCCGCTATGCCGAACTGCGTGGCTGGCGGGTAGAGATTGTCAGCACCAGCGACGGTGAGCATGGTGGTTATAAAGAAATTATCAGCCGCATTTCTGGCACCGATGTGTATTCACAGCTGAAGTTTGAGTCCGGTGCCCATCGTGTTCAGCGGGTGCCTGAAACCGAAAGCCAGGGGCGCATTCATACCTCAGCTTGTACCGTGGCTGTCATGCCTGAAGTGGGCGAAGAAGAAGAAATCGATATCAACAAAAACGATCTGCGCGTCGACACCTTTCGCGCCTCGGGTGCCGGTGGTCAGCACGTTAACAAAACCGACTCGGCCATCCGTATTACCCATTTACCCACGGGGTTGGTGGTTGAATGTCAGGACGAACGTTCGCAGCATAAAAACCGTGCTAAGGCGATGGCGTTGTTGGCCACTCGCCTGCGCGATGCTCAGCTGCAAGCAGCCCAAGCCGAGCAAGCGGCGACGCGTAAAAGTTTGGTCGGCTCAGGCGATCGTTCCGAGCGCATTCGCACCTACAACTATCCACAGGGGCGGGTAACGGACCATCGCATCAACCTGACCCTGTATAAGCTGGATGAAATTATGCAGGGCGATTTGAACCCTGTGCTGCAGCCGCTTATTCAGGAACATCAGGCGAACTTATTGGCAGAAATGGCTGGCAATCACTGATGCAGATCGAGCAATGGCTGCGTTGGGCTCGTGACCAGCTAGTGCAATCTGACAGTGCTCGGCTGGACAGTGAACTGCTGCTGGCCCATGTGTTAAAGCGCGATCGCACCTGGCTGTATACCTGGTCGGATCGTGAGTTAACTGAGCAACAACAACAGCAAGCCCAGCAGCTCTTGCAGCAGCGCCAGCAAGGTGCACCGGTGGCACACTTACTCGGCGAACGCGAATTTTGGTCGCTGCCGTTGCAGGTCAATGCCAGTACTCTGATTCCGCGCCCAGATACCGAAACTTTGGTGGAGTGGGCGCTGCAACTGGCCCTGCCAGACAATGCCAGGGTGTTGGATCTGGGTACTGGAACCGGGGCTATAGCGTTGGCATTGGCCAGTGAGCGGCCGCAGTGGCAAATTAGCGCCGTCGATGCCCAGGCCGATGCGGTGGCTTTGGCGGCAAGCAATGCTAAGCGGCTCGATTTGAACGTGACTGTGCTGCAATCCAACTGGTTTGCGGCGCTCAGTGGACGCTTTGATCTGATCGTGAGTAACCCTCCTTATATCGATGCCGATGATCCCCATTTGCAGCAAGGTGATGTGCGCTTTGAGCCACGTTCCGCGTTGGTCGCAGAGCAGCACGGCCTAGCTGACTTGCAGCAGATCATTCGCCAGGCTCCGGAATTTTTATCTGCCCAGGGCTGGCTGTTACTGGAACATGGCTGGCAGCAGGCCGAGTCGGTTAAACAGTTACTGCAGCAGGGTGGATTTAAAGCGCTGCAAACGCGTTGTGATTTGGCAGGTCAGGATCGCATCAGTGGCGGCCAATGGCAGCAACATTCGCATGAATGATCAGCAATTACTGCGCTACGCTCGCCAACTGTTATTGCCCCAGGTGGATGTAGATGGACAGCAAGCTTTATTGGATGCCCATGTCATGGTGATTGGCATCGGCGGATTGGGTTGTCCGGTAGCGCAATATTTAGCCGCCAGTGGTGTCGGTCGCTTGAGCCTGGTAGACCCAGATAGTGTCGAGTTGTCGAATTTACAGCGCCAGCTGGCCCACAGTGATGCCACACTAGGCCAACCCAAAGTGGATTCCGCCAGGTTAGAACTTAAGCGTATAAATGCCGATGTTGAGGTAATCACCCACCCAATCGCAGCGGACCTGCCCTGGCTACTGCAGCAGCTGTCGGAGGTCGATGTGCTGGTTGATTGCAGCGATAACGCCGCTGTGCGCTACGCCATTAACAGCGCTTGTCGGCAAAAGAAAATTCCTTGGGTATCAGGGGCTGCCATCGGCCTGAGCGGTCAGTTGGCGGTGTTTGATCCACGCGATGCGCAGTCTCCTTGCTATCGCTGTCTTTATCCACAGCTAGATGACAATACGGCCAGCTGTGCAACCAGTGGTATTTTATCGCCCGTCGTCGGGGTGGTTGGTTGCATGCAAGCAGTGGAAACGCTGAAGCTGCTACTGGGGCTGCCTGCGCCGGTTGGCCATCTGTTTAGCTACGATGCCCTCAACAGCGATTGGCGTCGTTGGCAGCTGCAACGGCGCAGCGACTGTGACTGTGCGGCAAATTCGCCTCAATAACTTAGCGCAAGGAATGTTCTGAATCGCCGTTATGGCTTGTTAACGGCAGTTTGTTTGACGGCAGCTGCCAGCGATAAAGAATGCCTTCATCACTGGCGAACAGCAAATCACCACTCGGGTGTTTGGCGAGGGCACGAATTCTCAGCTCGAGTGTTTCCAACCAGCGCTGCTCGGTAACCGATGACGATTCGTGCTCGACAGTGAGTTGGTTTAGATGGCGCAATTTTAATGCACCGGACAATAACAGGGTGCGTTCGTTGGAGCTGTGCCACAGCAACAGAGACCCTGGCGCGATAGATGGGGTAAAACTGTACACAGGGTCAAGCATATCGGGGTGCTGGCGGTACTCACCGACATAGCTAGGATTCCAATACTCTTTCCCAAACGACACCCGAGCCCAGCCATAGTTGCCGGCTTTTTCTATGCGATTTAATTCATCGCCGCCACGTGGCCCATGCTCTATCGACCATAACGTCTGTTGTTGGCTGTCATAAACCAGCCCTTGCGGATTACGGTGGCCATAACTCCAGATCTCGTCCAGAGCCTTTGGGTTGGCAACAAACGGGTTGTCTGGCGGAATGCTGCCATCCAGATTCAGCCTGAGAATCTTACCGGCATGAGTGTCGAGGCGTTGGCCATTGGCGCGCTCACCACGATCACCGATGGAAAAAAACACATGTTGATCGGTCAGTGCAATGCGACTGCCAAAATGCCGATTGCTATCGCTAACGGAGTCGCTGATTAATAACCGCTGCAGATTGATCAGCGTTAACCCTGTGAGATCAAGACGAGCACGGGCTAGGGCGGTGGCTGCTCCCTGGGGATGCGGCTGACTGAAGGTGAAATACAACCACAGCTTGGCAGTGGTATTTGGCTTGGCTGCGGTCGTTAGCAGCGCTAGATCCATCAGTCCACCTTGGCCCTGTGCATGTATTTCCGGCAGTCCGGCAATAGCCTGGCGCCGGCCTGAGCTGATATTCAGCAGAGTTAACTTTCCCGCTCGTTCGGCGACTAACACGTTGTGATCATCCAATGGTAACAGTGACCAAACGACGCCAAAACCCGAGGCGATGGGCTGGGGCGCTGCCTGCAGCGACAGTGCAACGCAGCACAACATCAAGCAGGTAGCACGCATCAGCTTAACTCTCTGGATTAGGGGTAAAACTGGCACCATCGAACCCGTTTTGACGCCAAGCCTCATAGACCATAACCGCCACACAATTGGACAGATTCATACTGCGGCTATTGCCCAGCATGGGCAGTCGCAGCCATTGCTCAGCGGGCAGCTGTTGGCGAATATCCAATGGCAAGCCGCGTGTTTCTGGGCCAAAAACCAAATAGTCCCCGGGGTTAAATTGCACCTCAGCATGGCAGCGCTGGCCTTTGGTGGTTAGCGCATAAATGCGTTGCGGCTGTTGCTGTTCAATAAATGTTTGCCAGTTGCTGTGCACCTTTACCTGAGCCCATTCGTGGTAATCCAGTCCTGCGCGGCGCAGCGCTTTTTCTTCCAGGGAAAAGCCCAACGGCTCAATCAGATGTAAGCTACAGCCGGTGTTAGCGCATAGGCGAATAATGTTGCCGGTATTAGGCGGGATTTCGGGCTCAAACAAGACGATGTTGAACATGGTGTTGAATACTCAGGAAACGGTTTGTTAGCAAAAGTCGGTGAAGAGGTTACACAAAAAAACACATTGTAAGGCTTAGTCTTGATCTGTGTGCCTGACACAATAGTCATGTTCTAGATATAAGACCATATGGCGTGAGTTGTCTGGTCTAAACTGACAGACTGAATGGTTATAACACTGAGGGTGTCTCGATAGCACTCTTGACAAGCCGTAAGGCGATTTTGAACGCAGCAGGTACTGAGTGACTTGGAAAAAACTCTGGCCCTGGTCGGGTAAACGATCAGCAACAACGGGCTGTCTTGGCATTGAACTGCATCAGGGGCAGGCCCATTGCGTGCGCTTTGATGGTGAAGCCGTGACCCATTGCTACCGGCCGGAAGCCGGCGAGGTAGGCCTTGATGGATTAGCAGCCTGGCTGCGACAGCACGGCTGGCAGGGCTGTGATACCTACATCAGCCTTGATCATCAAGACTACGAGTTGCATTTGCTGGAATCCGCACAGGTTCCCGATGAAGAACTCAGTGATGCCATGCGTTTTCGCATCAAGGATATGCTTGCCACGCCGGTTGAAGACATGGTGATCCAAGCCACAAGGCTACCGGCCGATGCTTATCGTGGCCGATTGGATATGGCGTTTGTCAGTGCCGTGCGTCGTGATTATGTGCGTAATATGGTTGATTGGTGCTTGCATCATGAACTTGAGCTGCAGGCCATATCGATTCCGGAATTTACCTTGCTACAGCTAGTGGCTGGCCAGCTGCCTGAGCAAAGTGTGGCGCTACTGCGTCTCGATGCCCACGACGGTGCTTTGTACGTTTATTACGACGGTGCCTTGTATTTAGTGCGGCCACTGGCGATTGGTTACGCTGATTTGCAACAGGTGACGGCACCTGGAGAGTTTGCGTTAGAAACCGACAGTCAGCTCGATCGTTTGTCGTTGGAGCTGCAGCGCTCGATGGATTTTTACGAAAGTCAGATTGGCATGGGCAGTATCGGGCAAATCTGGGTATTGAGGCCAGACCAGGGCGCGTTGGAAGAAACCTTGCCCTTGTTAGAGGCCGCGGTAAATATTCCAGTGCGACAGCTGTCCCTTGACAGTCAATACAACCAGCTGGCCGACAACAGCGCATTGTCGGCATCTTTGCTCACGGCTTTGGGAGGGTGCTTGCAGCATGACGCCTGAGGTCAAGCAACGGATCAACTTTTATGTGGCAGAGTTTCATCCACCGACCTTGCCACGGCCAGTACAACGCTTGTTGGTTAGCCTTGCCGTTAGCGCTGCGGTGTCGCTGCTGCTGGCGATTTTGATGTGGTGGCTAGCGAGTTCACAACAGCAGCAGCTAGAGCACTGGCAGCAACAAAGGTTGCAGTTATCCGAGCAGCTGCAGCAGCTAGAAGACAGTTTGCCGCCGTTGACTGAAGACAAGGATTTATTAAATCAACAGCAGCAATTGCAGCAACAAGCCATCGCCGCTCAGGCGGTGCTTAATTACCTCAGTCGGGGTGAGTTGGAAGAAAGTCAGAGTTTTACCCGCTTATTGCATGGCTTAGGAGCAGTGGCCAATCAGGGAGTGTGGCTGCAAACGGTGCGTATTGCCGAAGGCGGTGAATCGTTAGCATTAAGCGGTTATTTGCAGCAACCGCAGCAGCTGTCGGCTTACGTTGCGGCATTACTGAAGCAACCAGGCTATCGCGGTAAAGCATTTCGCCATATTCAGATTGAAGAGGTCGAGCAGCAGCCCTGGTTGCAGTTTGAACTGGCCAGTGACGCAATAGATGTAGAAGGAGATAACGGATGACCTGGTGGCAGCATCCAAAGGTCGATCGTCTGATCCAGGCTTATCTGGCGCTGTCCTTGCGCGAAAAACGTTTGCTGCAAGTGACGCTGCATACCCTGCTGATTATTTTTTTATTGTGGTTATTTATCGAACCATCGTGGCGTGATTATCAGCGCCTAAGTGCCGATCAACAGTTGCTGCAAAGTGAAGCTGAGCAACTGCAGCAACAATTGCAGGAATTAAAAGAGCGACCACGCATCGACCCCAATGATGCGCTCCGGCTAGATATCGAACAGCAACAGCAGTCACTGGCACAAATGCGTCAGCGCATTGAGCAACTGACCGACGCTCTGGTAAGTCCGCAACAAATGCTGTCGGTGTTGCGTGATTTGCTTGAGGCCGACCCGAGGTTGCAGCTATTGGCGCTAAGCAATAGCACTCGTGAGCGTGTGGATTTAGGTCAACAGTATGAAGATGTGCACCTCTATCGCCATGGTTTACAGCTCACTCTGACGGCGACTTACCCAGGCTTGCTAGCCTACTTAGAGCGCTTAGATCAATCGCCATGGCGCCTGTACTGGCAAATGCTGGATTATAAGGTGAGTGACTACCCTAAAGGTCAGGTAACACTGAAGGTGTATACCCTAAGCTCCCAAGAGGAGGTGCTCGGTGGCTAGATTGTGGTGTTTGTTAGGACTGCTGGTCATGCCAGCCTTGGCGCTGGATCCTACTCGGCCGCCCTCATGGCAGGCGTATTCTGGTGCGCCCAGTTCTACTGATGCGTTGGTACTGCAGCAAATTATCTGGCGTGACGATAATCCCAAAGCCGTTATTAATGAGCAAGTGCTGCGTCTAGGCGATCGGGTCGCGGGAGCGACCTTGGCGCATATCGGGCGTACCCACGTGATACTTCAACAGGCTGGGCAGTCACAGCGACTGGAACTGCTCGCCACCACCAAAATGAAGGTGCAGTAACGCATGACAGCAACGGTGATGAACTCTACTTATTCTTTGACCAGCGTGTTGTTAGGCACCTTGCTAACCGGCTGTGCCATGCAGCCGCTGGAACCTCAATCGGAATCTGAGCCAGTACGACCACCGCTACTGTCGGTGCCTGAGCCTGCCTCAAAGGAGGCGACTGAGCCTCTGCCGCTGCAGCAGTTATTGCCGCCATTACAGTCTCTTGAAGAAGACAGTGCTCGCTTTGATGTGGTCGCGACTTCGGTTCCGGCACGTGCATTTTTTAACAGCTTGATTGATGGCAGTGGCGAAAACCTGATCGTACATCCGCAAGTGGATGGTGAAATCACACTTAACCTAAGCAATGTCACGCTGGAGCAGGCTTTGGCTGCGGTACGTGATGTTTATGGCTACGATTTTGTGCGCAGTGATTATGGCATTCGTATTTTGCCACCGCGGCCGCAAACCCGAATTTTTCCCATTAATTATTTGAACGTGCAGCGTATGGGGCGTTCGGGTATGAACGTCAGCAGCGGCCAAGTGACCTCAATTGATACCACCGAGGATGACGACTCCACCACCACTGAAACGCGCACTAGCACGGTTAACAGCACCGAGGTGGAAACCGTCAGTGGCAGTAGCTTCTGGAACAATTTACGCACCACCCTTGAGCTTCTGGTGGCGCAGGAAGACAACGCCCGGGTCGTGGTCGATGCCCATGCCGGCATGGTGGTCGTCAATGCCATGCCAGCGACCTTAACGCACATTCAACAGTACCTGGAAAAAGCCGAATTAAGTGTACGTAAACAGGTGCTGATCGAAGCCAAGGTGGTGGAAGTCACCCTCGACGACGGTTTTCAATCGGGCATTAATTGGTCGACCATTGCCTCGCAGGGCAATAGTGATTCTTGGGCTGGCTCGCTCAGTTCCGCCGCCCTTAGCAATCCAGATTTTATCGAAGGTATTTTTTCTTTAAACCTGGATGTTGGTGATTTTTCTGGAACCTTGCAGCTGTTAGAAACCCAGGGAGATGTCAACGTTTTGTCCAGTCCTCGCATTGCGACGGTCAACAATCAAAAAGCCGTGATTAAAGTGGGCAGTGACGAATATTTTGTTACCGGCATTACCAACTCAACCACCACCACCACCACCGGCAATACAGAAACTCCAGAAATTGAATTAACTCCGTTCTTTTCTGGGGTGGCATTGGATGTGACGCCGCAAATCGGTGAGCAAGAAGACATTATTCTTCATGTGCATCCAACCATTACCGAGGTTGAGCAGCGCACCAAAATTGTTGAACTGCGCCAGGATGAATACAAGCTGCCGCTGGCTTACAGCACAGTGCGGGAAACAGACTCTATTATTCGTGCCCAGTCTGGCCAGGTGGTGATTATTGGTGGTCTGATGCAAAACCGAAAAATAGAAACCGTGGCCAGCGTGCCGCTGCTCGGTGATATTCCGGTGTTGGGCTGGCTGTTTCGCCAAAACCGCACCGAAATGCGTCAAAGTGAGCTCGTTATTTTATTGCAGCCGCGCATTGTCGGCGGTGCTATGCGACCTGAGCAAGTGGAATATTTTAATCGTCGCTATTCGGGCATGATGCTGCCGGAGGAATGATGACGGCCTTAGTTCAGCTGAATCAATCGTGTCAGCAACATTTTGGCTTACAGCAGGCGCCTTTTACGCTGACGCCCAATACCGATTTTTATGTTGACCTGCCGTCACAGCGTCAGGCTTATGAATTGGTACTGTACGCACTGGCCTCCGGTGAGGGTTTTGTCAAAGTTACCGGCGAAGTGGGAACGGGTAAAACCTTATTATGCAGGCGCTTGTTAAACGATTTGCATCAGCAGGGCTGCATTACTTTATATCTGCCTAATCCGCAGTTAACGGCCGACGGTTTATGGCATGCACTGGCTGCAGAATTGGCGCTAGAGGCACAAGACATGTCCTTGCCTGCGTTACAACAGGCGGTACAGCAGTGCTTATTAAACTGGGCTCAGCAACGCAAATCTGTGGTGCTATTAGTGGATGAAGCGCAAAGCATGCCGCTGGCTACTTTGGAAGCATTACGCTTGGTGTCCAATTTAGAAACCGAGCAGCAAAAACTGCTGCAAATCGTGCTGTTTGGTCAGCCCGAACTGGATCAAGTGTTGCAAAAGCCACAGCTGCGCCAATTACTGCAGCGCATTACCACCAGTGCCCGTTTAAGCGCGCTGGCTTCAACCGACATGCTGGCAGATTACATCGCCCAGCGTATGTCTCAAGCCGGTTATCGTGGCATGCAACTCTTTGCTCGCGATGCATTGGAGTATTTATGGCAAGTCAGTGGCGGTATTCCACGGCTAGTCAACGTACTGGCGGCCAAATCTCTATTAGCAGGCTATGGCCAGGGCGCTGATCTGATTGAGCGCCACCATATTGCATTAGCGGCGGCGGATACGGAATCGGCTAAACGTGTCGCGCCCGCTCCTATTTGGTGGGCGCTGTTAGTGCTGTTGGCTTGTGCGGTGGTGTTATGAGTCTGGTGCATCAGGTATTGCGTGATATTGATCAGCGTGACGCGCAAGCTGCGCCGTTGCCTGCGGGATTGACCGCGCCATCGACCCGCGCAGCACAGCCTATGTTGCCATGGGTGATCGCTTTAACTGTGTTGGTGGTGGCATTGCTGATGATATTGGCGTTGCAGCAGTTGCCTTTGCAGGCGGATAAATCCCCCGCGCCTGCAGCAGCCGTTATTGTCGCAGACAAGGTGAATGATGTTAGCGTCGCTGACGCGGCGCCGGTGAGTAGCGTTAAGGCAACAGTTGAGAGTACATCAGGTCAGGCTGGTTCAGATTTATCGCTTCAACCGCAAAACCCTGAGCATGTTCCTGCAGATAAGCCGGCTAGAACGAACTCAACTGAGACGGTTCAAGCTTTGAGTATTGAACAGCCTGTGGTTGTGAATGATGTCCAGGCCAGACCCGAGGTGATTAGGGTCATGCCTGATGCTAATGCTGGAGCTGGCGAGCAACCTCACGTGGCCTTTGATGAGGTGGCGAACAGTGAAGATTTAGAACAGCCAGCACCCATCACCGCAGATTTAATGGTTAATAACCACAGCGCCCATCAGCAAAATCTCGCGCTCAATGAAACCCGCTCAAATAACACTGCTAGCCGCCCGGAGGCGGTGGCATCCGTAGCAGTCACCCCGACAAACAATATTTATCAGCAGCGTTTTCGCCAAGCGTTGGATTTAATGCAGCAACAGCAGTGGAGCGACGCCCAGCAGCAGTTACAACCCTTGCTACAAGCCGACGATTCGGCGGCGCAGTTGGTTCGTTATCGCAGTGCCTATCTGCGCACTTTGGTCGAGCAGCAGCTGTGGTCAGACGTAAAAGCGCTGTACTTGCAATACCGACATATTAACGCCGTATCCTGGTTGTCTGTGGCGGCACCCGGCCTGCATATGAGCGGTGAGTATCAGCTGGCATTGCCTGTTTATCGGCAGTTAATGCAGCGCCAGCCACAGCAGCCAAGCTGGCCCATGGCGCTGCTGTACTTATACCGACAAACCAATCAACCCCAGGCTGCCCGCCAGTTGCTACTGCAGCTGCAGCAGTATAGTGGCCTGAGTCAGCAGCAAAGGCGCTGGCTGCAACAGCAGGCTAAGGAGCTGACGTCACCATGAGCCAGGATATTCAACCAGCCAACCCAAGAAAGCGTGTACGGGTCGGGGATTTGCTGCTGGAAAAGCAGCTGATTAGTGAAGAACAATTAAAAACGGCGTTATCTGAGCAAAAACGTACCGGCAAAAAATTGGGCCGGGCGCTGTCGGATTTAGGTTACGTTAGCGAAGAGCAGTTGTTGCAGACCCTAGCGGACTACTTTTCTTATCCATTTGTGGATTTGGCACGCTTTCGATTAAGCAACGATTTAATTCATCTACTGCCAGAATCCCAGGCCCGACGTTATCGCTGCTTGGTGTTGGCAGAGGAGCAGGATGGTTTATTGGTGGGTATGTCCGATCCCACCGATTTGATGGTTATCGATGATCTGCAGCGTATTTTAAAGCGCACTATCTATCCCGCCTTTGTGCGTGAGCGTGAGTTGCTGTCGGTGCTGGATATGACTTATCGGCGCCAGGAGCAAATGGCCAGCATTGCCGGTGAATTAGAAGGTGAACTGAGCAGCAGCGATTTTGATATCAATGAGCTGGGTGTAGGTCCAGACACCAGTGACGCACCTGTGGTGCGGCTATTGCAAAGCCTGTTTGAAGATGCCGTGCAGATTAAAGCGTCTGACGTTCATATTGAACCGGAAGAAAGCCTGTTACGAATTCGCTTACGGGTCGATGGTGAGCTGCAAGAGCAGGTCATGAAGGAAAAACGCGTGGCCTCGGCACTGGTATCCAGGCTGAAAATTATGTCGGGCTTGGATATTTCGGAAAAACGTTTGCCGCAAGATGGACGCTTTAATATTCGAGTGAAAAATCGCAATATTGATGTGCGTTTATCGACCATGCCAGTGCAGTTTGGCGAGTCCGTGGTTATGCGGCTGTTGGATCAAAGTGCCGGTATTTTGGAAATGTCAGCCCTGGGCATGCCAGACGTTATTCGTCGTCACTTTGAGCAATTAATTACCCGGCCCCATGGTTTAATTTTGGTGACGGGGCCAACCGGTAGTGGTAAAACCACCACACTTTATGCGGCACTGACACGGCTAAATCAGCCGCAAAAGAAAATTATTACCGCAGAAGATCCGATCGAGTACCGTTTACCACGTATTAACCAGGTGCAAATTAACAGCCGTGTTGGGTTGGATTTTGCGACGGTATTGCGCTCGGCGTTGCGCCAAGACCCAGACATTGTGCTGGTGGGCGAGATGCGTGACCAAGAAACAGCAGAAATTGGCCTACGTGCTTCCATGACTGGCCATATGGTGTTATCGACTCTGCACACCAATGATGCTATCTCGGCTGCTGATCGTTTGCTGGATATGGGCCTGGATCACTATTTAGTGGCGTCATCGCTGCGTGCTGTACTGGCTCAGCGTTTGGTCAAACGTTTATGCCCTAATTGTCAGCAACCACACCAATTGAGTGAGCAAGAAAAGACCTGGTTAATGGCGTTAGATAGCAGTGCGCCAGAACATACTTATATTGAAGGGCGTGGCTGCCATCATTGCCACAATACCGGTTACCAAGGGCGGATCGGTATTTACGAACTGTTGGAAATGTCACCAGAGTTAATCGCCGCGTTGCGTAAACAAGACAGTCATGGCTTTGCCGAGGCCGCCAGTCGGGCACCACATTTTCGTTCTCTGGCGTTATGTGCATTAGATTACGCTCGCCAGGGTGTGACTTCATTAGATGAGGTCTTCCGTGTTTCAGCAACCTTGGATGACTGACTATGGATTTTCAGTATCAGGGGCGTGATGCCAGCGGTAATAAAGTTGAAGGTCAGCTTCAGGCGCCGAGCGAGAGTGTGGCGCTCAATACGCTGAGCGATCGTGGCATTGTCATCACGGCACTGACTGAACAACGCGTGGTAGAAAAATCTGAGCCAGGCCAATCGCGCTGGTGGCAGGGCAACTTGAGCATTGATGAACTGATTTTGTTCACGCGTCAGCTGTATGCGTTAACCAAAGCCGGTATCCCTATTATTCGTGCATTAAATGGCCTGGCAGAGTCTTCTCATAACCCATTTTTGCAGCAAACGCTGCGTGATATCAGTCAATCACTGGTATCAGGCACCGAGCTGTCGACAGCATTTCGCCGCCATCCACAGATATTTTCCCCCATTTACGTCAACCTGATTCAAGTCGGAGAAAATACCGGTCAGCTGGACGATGCGTTATTGCGGCTGATTGATCACTTAGAATTAGAACGAGAAACGCGCAAACGAATGAAATCGGCATTGCGTTATCCGATTATGGTGATCAGTGCCATTTCTATTGCCATGGTGGTGATTAACTTGTTTGTGATACCTGCCTTTGCCAACGTGTTTGCAAAGTTTGGTGCCGATTTGCCATTTGCCACTCGCATCCTAATGGCAACGTCGAGCTTTTTCCTCAACTACTGGCCACATATGTTGGTCGGTCTTTTTGTCACTATTGTTGGGTTGCGTATCTATGTGCGTAGCGATGATGGCGGTATTTGGTGGGATAAAGTCCGTCTGCGCATTCCCTTGGTGGGCAGTATTTTTGAGCGTATTGCCTTGGGACGTTTTTCTCGTTCGTTTGCCATGATGATGGGCGCGGGTGTGCCGATTTTGCAGTGCATGTCGGTGGTCGCCGACAGTGTTGGTAATCGCTATATTGCCGTTGCCATTCGCAATATGCGAAGCGGAATAGAACGCGGTGAACGTTTAACCAGCACGGCCGCCACCACTGGTATGTTTACTCCATTGGTGTTGCAAATGCTGGCGGTGGGTGAAGAAACCGGTGCCATCGAGAGGTTACTAAACGAAGTCGCTGACTTTTATGAGCAGGAAGTCGACTACGAACTGAAGCGTTTGGCCGATGCCATAGAACCGATTTTATTAATATTTTTGGGCGCCATGGTCTTGGTATTGGCCCTTGGGGTGTTCTTGCCAATTTGGGACTTAGCTGGCGCTGCTATGGGGCGGGGCTAATGCCACGGCTGTTTGATGGTGATCAATATGGCCATCATTCAGGCCGTTATGCTGGTATGAGCCGTTATTTAGGGCGTCTACGTCGTGGATATAGCCAGTTAAAGCTAATGATAGGGCTGATTGTGTTGGCGTTAATACTGGCCATATTTGTCCCCCGTACCCTGGTTTTATTGGAAGAGGCACAGCGCTTGCAAGTACTGGCTATGGCCAGTCGTTTTCGCGCCGTAATTTTGACGCTGCGTGCTAGCTGGTGGGCCCAAGCTGACCGCCCAAGCTGGCTGATATTACCGCTGGTCGATCTGTATAGCGCGGTAGATACGGGGGCTGGTAGGATTAGACCTAATACGACAGTTGCTGTTGCCAAATCACAACAGCAGGCTTTAGATAACTGGCCAAAAGCGTCAAAACTAGACGCGGTACGTATGTCGCCGGCGGGTTGGCCAATAGATTGGCAATTGTTAGAGCACACAGGCGTGAACTCGACCTGGCCTGATCAGCTGGCCACGTCGGCAAACAGAGAGCCCGGCCTGAGCCCGCAGAGCTGTCTTCATGTATGGCAGGGCCTACTTGCCGATGCGCCGGTGATGGAAGGCTGGTTGGTGGATTTAGGGGTGAGTTCTGTGGTTCGGGTGCAACATGTGTTGGCCGATCAGCAAGGCTGTTTGTATTTATTGGCCGTAGATAACTTACCACTGCCCAGCGTAAAGTCCGGCGCCACTCAGCCGATAGCAGCCGGCTCGGTAGAGTTAGCCAAGGTAGGAGAAGCTTGGCTGCAGCAATCAGGGAAGCAAAGTTTTTTACATTACAGCGTCCATACTGGGCGCATATCATGGCAATTCCGATAACATAGGAGTCGGACTATATGAAAAAGCAAGCAGGTTTTACTTTGATCGAACTGATCATGGTGATTGTGATTCTCGGTGTTCTGGCTGCCTTTGCGTTGCCACGCTTTGCGGATCTGGGTGGTGATGCCCGCCGTGCCAGCATTCAGGGCTTAGCCGGTGCGTTGCGCTCAGCTGCCAATATTGCCCATGCGGCACAGCTGGCTGGTAACCTAGCAGCGAATGCCAATGTGACATTAGAAGGCCAAGCGATCACCATGGTGGGAGGTTACCCTACTGCTGATGCCGCGGGTATTACCTTGGCTTCTCAAGTCGCTGCCGGTGATTACACTGCAAGCGGTGGTGGTGCTGCGGCCGGTGATACCATCACCTACACGCTACAAGCGAACTGTGTTGCAACTTATACCGCCGCTAATGGTGGCGCTCCCGTGGTGGCAGTTACGACTACTGGTTGCTAATAGCAGTGAATTCACAAGGCTTTACCTTGGTAGAGCTGGTAATGACGATTATTTTAATCGGCCTATTAACCCTCTCTGCCAGTGCCTTGTTTTTAAATCCGTCAGCGCTATCGGCGCTGGCGGTGCGTGATCAGCTGTTGGCTGTAGTGCAGCAGGCACAGCTGACGGCGCTATCCAATGGCTTACCGGTCAGGCTGACGCTCAGTCAAACAGCAACTGACTGGCAGCTGGTGACGGTATTAGCACCGGGCACAGCTCAAGAGCAAGAGGTGCAACGGCAGCAGTATGATCGTGATCAGGCCAGTTTATCCGTTAATGGCGCTAACCTGGGCAATGGTGCTAGCTGGGTACAGAACTTTTCTGCCCAAGGCAGTGTACCGTCGCGTGAGCAACTGGTATTTAACTCAGGGTCCAGTCATGGATTGTGCTTGGCCTCTTCTGGTTATGCATATTCCGGCAATTGTCAGCCTTAAGCGGTGGCTTAAATGAGCAGCTTAAAGGCCAGTAGTTTTAGCCATCAGGGTGTGACTCTGGTGGAGCTAGTCATTGCCATTGTCGTCATCAGCATCGCCTTATTGGCTGGTGTTTCCAGTTTTTCCTTACTCGCCGGTCGCAGTGCCGATGCTATGGTGCAAAGTCGCTCGTTAGAGCTGGCACAGCTGTATTTAGATGAAATTCTTGCTCGCCGTTTTGATGAAGCCAGTGATCCTACCGGCGTTCCCCCCTATAACGGTGCTTGTCGTATTACCGACGACGGTGAAAGTCGTGGCCAGTTTGACGATGTCGATGATTTTCACGGCTTAAATGAGTCACCGCCTTCGTTAATTGATTTACCTGCCGACACTAACTACAACCGGTTTGCCGTGGCTGTAACTGTGGTATGCGATAACTCCGTTGGCAGCAATGGCAGCGCCAAACGTATTACCGTTACCGTCACGGCGCCAAATGGTCAGCAAAGCCCCTTCAGCGTGTATCGGGGGAATTTCTAATGCGCCGTGGTTTTACGCTGGTTGAGTTTGTGATTGTGCTGATGATTTTAGGTATAGTGGCGGCCATCAGCGTGACCATTATTCAGCAGTCGGTGCAAACCCTGGTCGACAGTGGTGCTCGTCAGCGACTGGCAGCCAATGCGGCATTAATTAATCATCAAATTAGTCGCGCTTTGCGGGATGCCTTGCCGGGCAGTGTGCGGGTATTTTCAGGCGGCAGATGTATTGAATGGATGCCCATCGTCGCCGCCAGCCGCTATACCAATTTAACCGTGGGCGCGGCGAGCAACTCTTTTACAGCGTTGTCCTATGGTAGTGCGCAAAGTGGGCGCGTTGCGGTGTATCCGCTTCCGGGTGGCAATTTATATGCATTAGCAAACCCAGGGCCATTAACGGCTGGGGTCGCTACTTTACCCGCTGGCAATAGCGTGACGGTTAATTTAGCGGCGAGTCATACTTTTCCTGTGGATTCACCCAGTCGGCGTTTTTTCTTGGTGGATACCCCCGAGGCGTTTTGTCAGCAAGGTGATTTTTTATATCACTTCAAAAATTATGGCACCCTGTCGAATAGCGGCACTGTGGTAGCGGCTTTACCCGCCACTGAGGCTGCCGGGCGGCTAGTGATGGGTGCCGGATTAAGCAATAACTCTTTGACCTTTCGCGTGACCCCTCCGACGCTGCTACGCAATGGCGTAGCGACCTTTGAATACCAGTTGCAAGATGGCGCCAATCAGGAAACTCTGGATGTGGTGCAGGAGGTGCAATTTCGCAATGTACCTTAAACTGCAGCTACAGAAAGGGATAGCCTTACCGCTGGCGATTTTTGTCATTACTGCTTTGGCGCTAATTATTGCGGCTTTATCTCAGTTGCAATCAAGCTCCAGTGCCACGGTATCGGTACAGGTGAATTCTCAACGCGCTTTTTATGCCGCCGAGTCGGGCGCTCAAGTGGCGATGAATCTTTTATTTCCCCCTGATGGCAGTGCCGGTCGTGCTTGTGCCACATCACCTTTTTACAGCCAAAACTATAACGTTAATGGTTTGCGCAGTTGTCAGGCCAGCGTTGATTGCAGCTCAGTCACCGATGGCGTGCAGACCGTGTTTACTCTGCGCTCAACCGGTCGTTGTGGCAGCGGTGCCGATCAGGCGCGGCGGATCATAGAGGTGCGGGCACAATGAAGGGGCTGATATTTCAATTACTGTGTTGTTTATCTCTGTCTGTAGTGGCTGCGCCAGGCGATATTATTTTCAGTGACAACTTTGAAAGTGGCAGCTTATCGCCCAACTGGAGCACCACCGATGCTTTTGCTGCAGGTATCAACACAGATACCTCCAGCTCCGGTACTCGCAGCATGTTTTTACGCTGGCAAGCGGTGAGTGTGCGCACATTAGCGTTAGATTTAAACGTGCCCGAAGCTGAGCTGAGCTTTTGGTGGCGACGCGGCTCTAATACCTTTAATAATCGTCCAGAAACCAATGAAGACTTATTTGTTGAATATCTAACCGCCGGCAACACCTGGGTGCAGTTAGACCAGTTTCCGGGGAGCGGAGCGGACGGTGAATCCGCTACAGAAACCTATACCTTACCTGCAGCCGCATTATTTTTAGGCGGCGCCATTCGCTTTCGTTTTAGCGGTGGCAGTGGTCAAGATTTTGATTATTGGCATGTAGACGATGTCGTTATTACCGAAACCGGAACACCTCCATCAGCGTATTGCTCCGAAGCTGGGGTAATTTTTTGTGATGAATTTGAGCGCCCATTATTAGGTTCCGATTGGACCGTCAGTGGTACCGGCAGTGTCGTGATTACCACAGCGACGGCGAACAGTGGTAGTTCTTCCATGAGCACCTTTGGTGGGCGTCCGGAATCGACCCTAAAGACTCTGGATTTAAGCAGCTATGCCAGTGTGACCGTAGACTTTTGGTGGGCCCGCGGCAACGATGCTTGGACACCCAGCGAAAACCCTGAAGTCAATGAAGATCTGGTATTAGAGTATCGCACTGGTTTTGGCAGCTGGATTGAGCTGGCACGACTGCCGGGGGGTAATCCACAGGGATTCAGTGAAAGTCGTCAGTTAAACTTGCCAGCGGCGGCGCTGGCGGCGAGTTTTCAGTTGCGCTTTCGCCAAACCAACGGCAACACAGGCTCCTTCGATTATTATCATATAGACGATGTGCGTTTAGTGGCCGGTCAAGCGCTGGAGTGTTTTTTTGATGATTTTAACCGTGGTGCATTGGGGGCTGACTGGATTACCTCGGCGGTATCGGGAGGTTTTGCGCCACGTATTGTTAACAGCCGTTTGCGTTTAACTCAGGATTTAAATAACCAATCTACAGCGGCATCGCTGCAGCGATTATTTCCCGCTGACAATAATATTGTCACCATCGAATACGATCATTACGCCTGGTCCACCTTGGGTGGGTCTGGGGCTGACGGTATTGCCGTGGTGTTTTCCGATGCATCTATTACCCCGCAAGCCGGCGGCTTTGGCGGTTCTTTGGGGTACTCCCAGCTGTTGGGAACGAATGCCGGTTTTGCCGGCGGCTGGGTCGGTATTGGTATTGATGAATACGGCAACTTTGCCAATCCCACCGAAGGCCGTCAGGGCGGCAGTGGCCCAGTTCCTGACAGCGTGACCTTGCGTGGCAGTGGCTCTGGCCAAAGTGGCTATCGCTTTATTGATAACAGTGGTGGACTCACCCCGGGCATCGATCAGCGTAATGCACCTGCCAACGTTGGTGGCCCTAATCATCGCTATCGCTTTGTTATTGATGCGCGCAATGCAGGCCAAACTTGGGTGACGGTACAGCGCAATACTGGCACGGGTTTTAATAATATTATTGGGCCGGTGGATGTTGAAACCCAGCCGGGCCAAGCAGCAATACCTCAAAATTTGTTGCTGTCGTTTACAGGCTCAACCGGTGGCTCACGCAACGTGCATGAATTGGACAATTTAGAGGTTTGTGCAGCTGATTTAGAGCCGGTGGGAGCCTTAGTGCATCACTTTGAGTTCTATTATTCAGGGAGTGGCCTGACCTGCACTCCGAAAGAGAACATCCTTATTCGTGCCTGTGCTAACGCCGATTGCAGTACGTTATTCACCGACCCGGTGGAGGTGACCTTAGGCCCGAGTGGTTGGGTAGGAGGCGATACCTTTACCATCACAGGTGGAGAGGCCACGGTGAGCTTGGCTGTGACGACGGCCGCTACGGTAGATTTAGAAGTCATTAGCTCAGACCCAACGACCCAAGCCTTTACTCAGAATTTATGCAGTATTAACGGCGGCGCATTAAGTACTGATTGTTCGCTATCGTTTTTAGATTCGGGCCTGCTGGTCACTGTGCCGAATATGACCGCCAATTTGCCGGTGACGGCGACTATTGCTGCAGTAGAAACAGCCACAGATACCAAAGCTTGCGTGCCAGCTTTTGCCAACGTCGATAAAACCGTGGCGCTGTGGTCGGGTTATGTGAACCCGAATAGCGGCACCTTAGCGGTTCAACTGGATGATGGCTCTGGCTTTAGCAATATAGGCAAAAGTTTTGCGACGGCCGCCGATATTACCTTAAGTTTTGATGGCTCAGGGGAGGCGCAAATTCCGCTGAATTATCAGGATGCTGGCTTGATGAGTTTATCGGCGCGCTATACCGGCAGCGGCGACGATGCTGGATTAGTAATGGATGGTAGTGATCAGTTTGTCAGTGTGCCAGCCGGTTTTTGTGTAGCTACCAGCACCAGCTGTATCGATGCGGATAGTAGTTGCCCGGTATTTGGCATCGCAGGCGAAAACTTCCCAGTCACGATTACCCCTGTAGCATATGATGGCGATAGTGACTACTGCAGCGGTAATAGTGTTACCGATAACTTTGCTTCCTTTATGACGATTAATCATTCTGTAATCGCCCCCAGTGTGTCTGATGGCGGCGTACCTGGAACACTATCACCTACCAGCTATGGTCATAGCTTGGGTGGAGCCCTGACATTAAATGATGTGCGCATTTCCGAGGTGGGTGTTTTCCAATTGGACACGGCAATTGATGGAGGCAGCTATCTAGGTGTCGATGTGTCTTCCGGCAGCAGTTTTGAGCCTGGCGTTACCAGTTTGCCTTTTGGCCGGCAAATACCCCATCGCTTTGTGACTTCCGTTACGCCAGGTGAGCTGGCAGCGACCTGCGGAGGTTTTAGTTATATTGGCGAATCACTGTCCTGGTTAACGCAACCCCGCATCGACTTAACTGCAGTGAATGCTGAGGGTGATACCACACGGAATTATTCATTGAGTGGTTTTAACAAGTTGACGGTGAGCGATTTCTTACCTCAATCTATCGGCACTGATAATTCCAACTTGGGCACTGATGGCAATGCCCTGGCTGTGAGTGAGACATTTAATGCTGGTGTTTTAAATGCTACCGGAACCGTGCCATCCGGACAGTTCGAAAATGTGTTCTCAAATACCGACACCATTAGCTACACAAAAATCCTGTTAGCTAGAGTAGCCCCCTTTAATCCAGATCTCACGGTAACTATTGCTGACTTTGACGATTCAGATGGTGTCGGCCATACAAGGCCAATATCGGATTTAAGCTTTAATCCGCAAGCCAATTTTGAAATGCGCTATGGCCGCTTATGGCTGGAAGACACCTATGGCCCAGAAACCCAAAATTTGGCCATGCCAATGCGCAGTGAATTTTTTAGTGCTGCTGGGATCTTTGAGCAAAATACCGATGATAGCTGTACGGCTTACGTATCCAGTAATGCTTCTTTAATACCGGCTGCTTTTACCTCGTTGCAAAATACCGCAGGCGTTTTAAACACTGGCCGAGATGCGAGTGCATTGATACTCAATGCGCCAAGTCCCAATACTGGCAATGTGTTGGTGACCTACGATGCGCCTTTGTGGCTGCAAGATGATTATAACGGTGATGGCAGCCTGGATGACCCAACCGGTACGGCCACGGTTGGCATTTATCGTGGCCACGATCGGATTATTTATTGGCGAGAAACTCCGTAGGAAAGCTCTGAATAATTCTATGCCCGCTCTGGATGAGAAAAAAGCCGTTGCTCTCGTGCAGGGCCGGGCAGAATTATTTTGAGATTCTGTAGGTTATTGCTCGTGTTCTTCCTCTTCGTGGGTAGAGTGATCCATATCCAGCTCTTTAATTTTGCGCGTCAGGGTATTGCGCCCCCAGCCCAATAAATTAGCCGCATCGCGGCGACGGCCTGCGGTATGTTTTAATGCGGTTTCTATCATAATGCGCTCAAATGCCGGCACGGCAGAATCCAGCAGCTGAGTGGTGCCTTGGGCCAATTGTTGATCAGCCCAGTAGCGCAGTGCTTGCTCCCAGTTGCCCGAAGTTTGAGTGGTGCTTTTTTGCTCCAGTAACTCGGGCGGTAAATCACTAACCATCACATCGCGCCCAGAGGCCATGACTGTGATCCAGCGGCAGGTATTTTCTAACTGGCGCACGTTGCCAGGCCAATCGAGAGACGACAAAAACTCTTCAGTATCTGGCTTAAGGTTTTTAACCTCGGTATCCAATTCTTCGGCGGCGCGTTTGAGAAAATGGCTTAATAAACGTGGAATGTCTTCCCGCCGATCGGCCAAACGTGGCAAATGCACACGAATCACGTTTAACCGGTGGAACAAGTCTTCACGAAAACGACCTTCTTTTACTAGACCTTCAAGGTTTTGATGGGTCGCGGCAATAATGCGCACATTGACCTTGATCGGCGTAGTGCCGCCCACTCGGTAAAACTCACCATCAGCCAATACACGCAGCAGCCGGGTTTGGGTTTCTGCCGGCATATCGCCAATTTCATCTAAAAACAGCGTGCCGCCGTCGGCTTGCTCAAATCGCCCACGACGTTGTCCGCCAGCGCCGGTAAACGAGCCTTTTTCGTGGCCAAATAATTCGGATTCAATCAAGTCCTTGGGGATCGCGGCCATATTGAGAGCAATAAAGGGATTGGCAGAGCGTGGGCTGTGTTTATGCAGCGCATGGGCCACCAGTTCTTTACCTGTGCCCGATTCACCGTTAATTAATACAGTGATGTTCGACTGCGACAGTCTGCCGATGGCTCGGAAAACCTCCTGCATGGCTGGGGCTTCACCAATGATTTCAGGATTATCATCGTCATCAATCGTGTGAGGTTGCTGCGCATTGAGCTCGGCAAAGTGGGCGATGGCACGTTGGATTAATTCAACGGCATCGTCTACATCAAAGGGCTTTGGCAAATACTCAAAAGCCCCCTGGCGGTAGGAAGATACGGCACTTTCTAGGTCTGAATGTGCCGTCATAATAATCACCGGTAAGTCCGGATGCGCCTCGTGTGCCCGGCGCAGCAATTCAAGGCCATCCATACCAGGCATTCGTATATCAGAAATAATGGCGTCTGGATGTTCGTGTTGCAGCTGTTTTAAAGCCGGTTCGGCTTGCTCAAACACTCGGGTAGTTAGATTGGCCTGGGATAAGGCTTTTTCCAATACCCAGCGGATAGATTTATCGTCGTCAATTATCCAGACAGTGCTCATAGATTTTCCAACGGTAGGTAAATGGAGAAGGTGGTGTTATGGGGCTGGCTTTCAAATTCGATAATGCCGTTGCATTGATTGATGATGGATTGGGCAATGGATAAGCCTAATCCAGTACCATCGGCACGGCCGCTGACCATAGGGTAAAACAGGTTTTCTTGCAGTGGCTCAGGGATGCCAGGACCATTGTCTTGTATATCAATCTGCGCCACTAACCGATGGCGATTATGGCCGATGGTAAATTGGCGCACGGTTCGGGTACGCAAACTCAAAGTGGGCTGGTCAACATGGTTTTCCAGCATGGCCTGCATGGCATTGCGACAAATATTGAGCAACGCCTGAATCATTTGATCTTTATCGGCTAACAGTTCCGGAATCGAGGGGTCGTAATCTCGTTTCAGTCGAATGCGGTTATGGGACTCAACATCAATCAGCTGGCACACGCGCTCTAACACTTCGTGTACGTTGACGTCTTCTTGTTTAGGTATTTGTCTTGGCCCTAACAGACGATCGACCAAATCGCGCAAACGGTCGGCTTCTTCAATAATAATTTGGGTGTATTCACGCAAGCTTTCTGAGGGTAACTCGCGTTCTAATAACTGGGCAGCTCCGCGAATACCACCCAACGGATTTTTAATTTCATGGGCTAAGCCGCGTACCAGTGAGCGTGTGGTTTCTTGCTTGGCAATCAATTGCTCTTCGCGGCTGATGCGCATTAAGCGATCGCGGCCTTGCAGTTCAATCAATAATGTTGGCAGGCGCGTCTCTGGATGAGAGACCGGACTGACGCTGTAATCGAGGGTGATCTGCTGCTGATTGTGCAACATGATGGTGGCTTCACGTTTGGTGTAGCTGTGGCCCGTGGTAATGGCCTCTTCCAGGGCCTCACGATCTTTGTCAGCTTCGACGGCCAGCTCCCAAAAGGGCACGCCAAGCCCCCGCTTTCCGCTCATCTCCAGTAGGGCCTCGGCCGCCGGATTCATATAAGTAACGGTCAGCTCAGCATCCAGCAGTAGCACGCCGGTGTTTAAATGTTCTAACAAACGCTGGCTGATGACTGGACTGGCTAGCATGAATGTTTCTCCCTCTGTTAAAGGGCATCAGCAAAAACCAAGCCAGCTCAGTAAGAGTCATGCACAATTGTAGCGCTCGTTGGCCTGCTTGATGCCACAGAGCGGAACAGTAGCACCTATTTATTATGTTTTCTGCACCAATGTGGTGCTATTCAGAAACCCTTCGGGTCTATATTGGTGCAAGTTAGCGTGCAGAGGTTCGCTGTACGTGTACCGTTATCTCCTGACTGGAAATCAGCACCTTGTTTTTTGCATCCCGAACTTGCAGCTGATAGGTGTGCTCGCCGCGAGGCAGATTGCTTAGTGTAAAAGATGTCTGCCTGCCACGTTGCTTTACGTCGCCTTTGCTGACCAGCACCACGGAGTGTTTGGGCTGTAGCCCTGGGCTCAAGACACCACTGATGGTCAAATTTCCGGCAGAACCGCGCGGTAAGACGGCGCCATCCGTTGGTGTCACCACTGCCAGACTGGTGTATTCGAAAATATCTTCTTTTGGGGTCTTAGGCGTTTCTGCAGACTTCTCTGGTACCACTAGAGCGGGCATGGTCGGTAATTCTTTTACCTTGTGTTTTTCGGAGTTTTTGCTGGGACGATCACTGAAAATGAGATTACCGTTTTTGTCTCGTGACACAAACACCTCGGTCTCTGCGCTGACGGGCTGCCAGCTGCAGGTGAGAAGTCCGATTAGCAAAAACCGATAGCATGCCTTGATGGCCATGAAAATGCTCCTAAAACTGATTCCTTCAGTGTGTCACATATCTTAGGTCAGCCTCTAGTAACTGGTACACATCGCCATCAATTAACTACTCATCACCTTCTTTGCTGTTGAGCGACGTTTCTTTATGCTGCCGAGTGTCCTGAGTCAGAAGTTCGTATAGGTTCAGCGCGAATGACAAGCGTCAGTACAAGGCGCTGTTTACAGGAAATATCGGGATCTTTTCAACAACAGGACACTAGATCAGGAGAAGTTAGATGATTGCATTGATTCAACGCGTTAGTAGCGCGCAAGTGGTGGTAGACAATGAAACCGTCGGTGCTATTGGCCATGGCATCTTGCTGTTGTTAGGGGTGCAAAAAGATGATGACGGTGATAAGGCCAAAAAGCTGTTGGATAAAGTTCTGAGCTATCGCATTTTCTCTGATGATGAAGGACGTATGAATCGCAGCCTGCGGGATATTAACGGCGAGCTACTGGTAGTGTCCCAGTTCACTTTGGCGGCGGATACCCGTAAAGGCACACGTCCAGGCTTTTCCAAAGGTGCAGCGCCTGCTTTAGCAGAAGCCCTATACGATGAATTTGTTGAGCTAGCTAAGCATGAAGTGAGCACTGCCAGCGGGCGCTTTGGTGCTGATATGAAAGTCTCACTCACCAACGACGGCCCAGTCACGTTTTGGCTGGAAGTGTAAAAAACGTCGCAGCGATAGGGTTGCTCAGCATCAGGGTTTACACTTGGTCGCTCAAGCATCTGTTATTGCAACAACACAAGGTTTACACGTTTTCTTATGGATTACACCGCGATTAAAGCCAGCCATATGGGCTTGGCGTATTTGAGTTTTATTCTATTTAACCTGCGCTTTTGGTTGTTTTATTGGCGACCTTCGTTGGCGCACAAGCTGTGGCTGCGCATTCCGCCGCACCTGATCGACAGTGCGCTGTTGGTATTTGCTATCTGGCTGTGCTTTGTGATCGATCAGTATCCTTTGCAGCAGCACTGGTTAACGGCCAAAGTACTGGGTTTGATCGCCTACATTGGCATCGCCACCGTGGCCATTAAGCGCCAGCGCCTGGTGGCTTACGGTTTAGCAATATTGGTGTTTGCCTACATCTTTGGTGCAGCAAAAATGCACTCGGCACTGTCATGGCTGGCGCCTTGGATTACGTCATAGTGGGTCTCGCAACTGGCTGGAACTTAATGCAGCCGTTGCGTATCCTATAACGACTTCATATCGGAGACTGTGCTTTGCACTGTGCCCATTTCAGACAGACAGGCATGCAGTTGCTGCTACTGACCTTGCTGGCGCTGGCGTTTAACGTTCAGGCGTTGGCGGCTTGGTCTATGCCGCTATTGCCTGTTGCTGATCTCAGTAGTGGCGTGCAAAGCAACGATGACGTCGCTCCTTGTCACAACATGGAGCAGCAAGCAGACATTGCTATGATGTCTGATCACTGCGGCAGTGACCATGATTGCCAGTCTGACTGCCCCCATTGCAATGGTTTATGCTCCAGCGCGATGGCCACCGCCATGCCACTGTCTTCAAACTGGCCAGGCAAACGCATGTCTCCCTTGTTTCATTCTCAAGCGATGCCCAAAGGCGCCTTAGCCAGCCTTTACCGACCTCCGATTCTCTGACCTGCTGCAGGCGTTTTTTGCCGTGACTCGTGTCTGTCGGTACAGGCCGTTGTTATAGTGCTTATACGCCTGCCTGTTTGTTTTATTTCAGTTTGAATTCAAACGGGTCAGAGACCAATGATGACACTTCAAGATATCAGCCGGTGGCTAACGACTGCCTGGCTATTGCTGAGCGCTTTAAGCGCTCAGGCCGCTCCTTTGAGCTATGAGCAGGCACTTAACCGTGCCCAGCAACAAGATTTTCAAGCGCAGCGCTGGCAGGCGCTCAGCGATGCGGCGTCGCAACAGGCGCACGGCGCAGACACATGGGACGACCCCATACTGTCACTCAAACTGGCCAATGTGCCGGTGGATGATTGGGCGTTAGATCAAGAGCCCATGACACAAGTTATGCTCGGTGTGCAGCAATGGTTACCGCGCGGCGATAGCTTCAGCTTGCAGCAACAGTTTTTTCAGCTTCAGTCCGAGCAAGCCCAGTGGCAGCAACAGTTGCGGCGGCTATGGCTAAGCCGCGAAGTAGGACGTTTATGGATCAAAGCCAGTTGGGCGTGGCAAGCCCAGCAACAGCTGACTGAGCAGAAGCAAAGTTGGCAGCAATTACGTCAAGTGGTGCTGCAGCGTTATGAAAGTGGTCGCAGCCAAGCACGTCAGCAGGATGTGGTGGCCATTGATGTGCAATTGCAGCGTTTGCAGCAGCGGTTATTGACCTTGCGCCAACAGCAGCAACAGTTGCAGGCGCAGCTGGCTAACTGGCTGCAAGCCGACGTGGCTGAGCTAGCGCCGCTAGAGCGCTTATCTGAGGGCTCTAAGCGCGAGGCAGAACAGCCTGATTGGCGTCAGCATCCACAGTGGCAACTGGCACAGTTGGCTGAGCGCAGCAGTGCCAATCGAGTGGCTTTTGAACAGCAACAGCAAGGGCCGCGTTGGCGTTTGGATGCTAGCTACGGCTGGCGCAGCAACAAGGATATGGCACGCAGTGACTTTGCCTCCGTCGGTGTGGCCTTGGCCTTGCCGATGGGCGAGCGCAGCAGTCGACAAGTGCGCGCCGCCATCGCTCGCCAAGCTGCTGACAGTGCAGCCTTGCAAGACAGTGAGCGCAGCCTAAGTTTGGCCTATGCCACGCGTCAGGCCGACGCTCGTGGTTTCACGCAACGCTGGCAGCATCTGCAGCAACAGTTGTTGCCGAGTTTGCGGCAGCAATATCAGCTGCACTTAGCGAGCTATGGTCAGGGCCGCAGCGAGCTGGCTGAACTGGTGCAATCAGCACTGGAGTTAAGTAATACCGAATTGCAGTCGTTGGCCTTATTGCGCGATCTCTGGCTCAGTCGCAACGATCTCAATTACTTCCACAATAACTATCCCATTGCATCGGCTCAGACGTTGTTTGATGCCCACCCCCTTTCGTTTGCCCGGCCATCGACTGACGCTAATAAGGAGCGCTTGCCATGAAAAAACGTACCCTTGTGCGCACCATGTTAGCCATGGCGGTGGGAGCTGCCTTAGCCATGACGGTGCAGCGCTTTTATCCACAACCCACGACCCAAGCCGACAGTGCTCCATCGGAGCCGCAGCCTTTGTATTGGGTGGCCCCCATGGATCCAAACTTCCGCCGCGATCAGCCGGGCTTATCGCCGATGGGCATGGAGTTGGTGCCTGTGTACCCAGATGATGCGGCCTCTAACTCTGCTGGTAGCGTAAAGATCTCTGCTCAGCTGGCCAATCAGTTGGCACTGACGCAGCAGCCCGTTAAACGCGCACCTTGGCGCGACGAACGCTTATTCGCGGCGGAAGTATTGCCCCATCCGCAAGCCACCCAAGCGGTGCAGGTGCGCTTTTCTGGTTGGGTTGAGTCGCTATCGGTCAATGCTGCCGGCGATGGCGTTAGCGAAGGTCAGCCACTGCTGAGCATTTATAGCCCTGAGTTGGTCACCGCCCAACAGGAGCTGTTGAGTGCGCGCGGAGCCATGCTGAAAGGCGCGCGTGAACGCCTGCGGGCGTTGGGCATGAGCAGCGAATGGATTCAAAACGTACGCCGCGCAGGCAAGATTCAGCAGCAGGTCGCCATTACAGCGCCGCAAGCGGGTTTGCTGCTGGATATGCCGCTGGCGTTAGGGCAGCAAATTCGCCCGGGTCAAACCTTACTGCGTATTACCGACCCGAGCCGGGTGTGGCTGCAGGTTCAGGTGGCTGGCCAAGCATTGGCAACGGACTTGAGCCAAGCCGAGTTGCAGGTACGCAGCGCATCGGGCGATTGGCAAAATACCGAGCTGCACTCCCTTGCGCCGCTGGCCAACCAGCAAGGACGGCAACGCATTCAAGCCAGTATTTCCGGCGAGCATGGTTTGATGCCCGGCGATTGGGTTGAGGCACGTTGGGTTTCTGAGAGTGAGCCAGTGTTGCAAATTCCGGCCCAGGCATTGATTGACGACGGTGTGCAAACGCGCGCTGTGGTGAGGCTGGCTGACGATACCTTTAAATCGGTGGCTGTAGTGGCTGGCCGGCGCAGCCATACGGCCGTGGAGGTGCTGCAAGGCCTCGGTGCTAACGATGTGGTGGTGACCTCGGCGCAGTTCCTGATTGATTCAGAATCCATGATTGATTCGGATTTATTGCGCTACGCCAAGCAGGATCACTCAGGCATGGATCACTCGAATATGGATCACTCGAAGATGGATCATTCGAACATGGATCATTCGGGCATGGATCATTCGGGCATGGATCATTCGGGCATGGATCATTCGAATATGGATCATTCGAACATGGATCATTCGAACATGGATCACTCGAACATGGATCACTCGAACATGGATCACTCGAACATGGATCACTCGAACATGGATCATTCGAACATGGATCATTCGAACATGGATCATTCGAACATGGATCATTCGGGCATGGATCACTCGAACATGGATCACTCCAATATGAATCACGCGGCTCAGCCAGCAAAAGATCAAGGAGCAAAGCATGATTCAGCGCATCATTGAAGCCTCGGTGCAGCAACGGGTATTGGTACTGCTGTTAAGTGCGATTTTGGTGGTGATTGGCTTACAGGCGCTGCGCACCACACCGGTGGATGCCATTCCTGATTTATCCGACGTGCAGGTCATAGTGCGCACGCCATATCCAGGGCAAGCTCCCGAGGTGGTGCAGGAGCAGGTGACTTACCCGTTAACCTCAGCATTAATGTCGGTGCCGGGTGCCAAAACTGTACGCGGCTATTCGTTTTTTGGTGACTCCTTTGTTTACGTTATTTTTGATGACAATACCGATTTGTATTGGGCGCGTTCGCGGGTGCTGGAGTATTTAAACCAAGCTAACGATGCTTTGCCTGAAGGGGTAAAACCGGCCTTAGGTCCGGATGCCAGTGGTGTCGGTTGGGTGTATTTATATGCACTGCAAGACACCAGTGGTCAGCATGACCTGGCCGATTTGCGCGATTTACAAGATTGGTTTTTACGCTACGAGCTGCAAACCGTGGCGGGAGTTTCTGAAGTGGCGGCTCTGGGTGGTATGCAACGCCAGTTTCAATTGCGACTCAAACCACAGCGGCTAATGGCCCACGGTTTGTCGGTGGCTAAGGTCATTACCGCATTACAGCAGGCCAATCAGGATACTGGGGCGTCTGTTGTTGAGCTGGCCGAAGCAGAATACATGTTGCGCAGCCATGGTCTGATTCGCACTGCCGACGACTTATTAAATATCGGTGTCAGCCACAATAACCAGGGTTTACCAGTGCTGGTGCGTGATATTGCCGACGTGTTGGAAGTGCCGCAAATGCGCCGTGGCATTGCTGAACTAAACGGCCATGGCGAAGTGGTTGGCGGCATTATTGTGATGCGTTCGGGTGAAAATGCTAGGGCCGTTATTAGCGCGGTAAAAGACAAGCTGCTGCAGCTTAAATCGTCTTTGCCAGAGGGCGTAGAGGTTGTGCCAGTGTACGATCGCACTGCGCTTATCGATCGGGCGGTGAATAACTTATGGAACAAACTCAGCATGGAATTTGTGATGGTGGCGCTGGTGTGCGCGCTGTTTTTATTTCATCTGCGTTCGTCATTGGTGATTGTATTGAGTTTGCCACTGGGAATTTTGGCGGCCTTTGTGTTTATGCGCTGGCAAGGCATTAATGCCAATATTATGTCTCTTGGGGGGATTGCCATAGCCATCGGTGCCATGGTGGATGGTGCCATTGTGATGATTGAAAACTATCACAAGTACCTGGAGCGCTACCCGCCCAAAACGGACGCTGATCGTTGGCAAGGCGTGATTAGCAGTGCACAACAAGTAGGCCCAGCGCTGTTTTTCAGCTTGCTGATTATTACCTTAAGTTTTATTCCGGTATTTATGCTGGAAGCCCAAGAAGGGCGTTTGTTTGCCCCCTTGGCCTATACCAAAACCTATGCCATGGCCGCTGCGGCAATGTTGGCCATTACCTTAGTGCCGGTATTAATAGGCTATTTAGTGCGCGGGCCGATTAAGGCAGAAAAAAGTAATCCGCTGAATCGGCTATTAACGGCACTTTATACGCCGGTGTTAAAACAAGCATTACATTTTCCTAAAACCACCTTGTTGCTGGTGATCGTTATGGCTCTGTCAGCCTGGTGGCCAATGAAACAATTAGGGTCGGAATTTATGCCGCCCCTGGATGAAGGCGACTTAATGTATATGCCCACCACCTATCCGGGCTTATCGGTGGCTGAAGCGCGGCAAATATTGCAGCAAACCGACCGCTTAATTGGTTCAGTACCAGAGGTCGAAAATGTGCTGGGTAAAATTGGCCGCGCCGATAGCGCTACCGATCCTGCACCTTTGACCATGATCGAAAGCTTTATTCAGCTTAAGCCAAGGGAGCAGTGGCGAGAAGGCGTTACCCTGGATGATATTAAACAAGAGCTGGATCGTAAGGTGCATTTCCCGGGGTTGAGTAACGCCTGGGTCATGCCGATTCGAACTCGCATTGATATGCTCGCCACCGGTATCAAAACCCCGGTCGGCATTAAGATAGCCGGCGATGATTTAAATCAGATTCAGGCCATAGGCCAGCAGCTAGAAACACTGATGACGGATGTACCCGGGACAACATCGGTTTACGCTGAGCGCACGGTCAGTGGTCGCTATTTGGATATTCGTCTGCGACGTGAGCAGTTGGCACGCTTCGGCTTAACGGTGCAGCAAGCGCAGCAACTGTTGGCGACAGCGGTTGGGGGAAAAGCCGTCACGCAAGCCGTTGATGGTCTGCGCCGTTACCCGGTATCGGTACGTTTGCCACAGCGTTATCGTGATTCGCCCGAAGCCCTGAAACAGCTAATATTTTATGCACCCAACGGTCAATTGTTAGCGCTGGCGGATATTGCTGATATTAACATTGCCGCTGGCCCTGCCATGATAAAAAGCGAAAATGCACGCATTAATGGCTGGGTATTTATCGATATTGCTGGCGTCGATTTGGGACGTTATGTCGAGCAAGCACAACAGCATGTGCAAACCGCACTGGCTGATGGGCGGCTGCAAATGCCCGCTGGCTATTCGTTAAACTGGTCTGGCCAGTATGAATATTTATTGCGTGCGCAAAATAAGCTGCAATTAGCCGTACCGTTAACCTTAGTGATCGTAGCCGTATTGCTGTATTTGGCTTTTCAGCGGCTACGTGATGTTGCTTTGATTTTGCTTACCGTGCCTTTGTCGTTAGTGGGCAGTGTTTGGCTATTGTGGGCATTGGATTTTCATCTGTCGGTGGCGGTGGGCGTTGGTTTTATTGCACTGGCCGGCGTGGCGGTGGAAATTGGTGTGATCATGCTGGTGTATTTGCAGCAAGCTTGGCAACAACAAGTGGAACAGCAGCAGGCGCGACAGCAGCGGCTAACGCCCAGTGATGTTCGCACAGCGGTGTTGCAAGGCGCCGGACAGCGCTTGCGTCCTATTGCTATGACCGTCGCCACCATTGCCATTGGTTTATTGCCCGTTATGTTAGGCCAGGGCACCGGTTCTGAAGTGATGAGTCGCATTGCCGCCCCTATGGTGGGTGGTACCGCCAGTGCCTTGATGCTGACTTTACTGGTGCTGCCAGTCTTGTTTTACTGGCTAACTTGCTGGCAATTACGACATCAGAACCATGACTCTGCCTGACATCTCACGTTGGCCTATACCTTTGCACCAGGGCGATTATGCCCTGGTAGTTTCTCGCGGTGACGATATCGCGCCACATATTTTGGTGTATGAAGTTGAGCGCGATTTTCTGTCGGCACCGAGGCGTTTTGCGGTGTTAAATATCGTCGCTCGTGACAGCCGCGCCATCGATATCAATCCAGAGCCCAGCGCTGCAGCAATAGACTGCCAATGGTTGGCCGATGACGATTTTGGCGACGATCAGCAAAGCTGGCAGTGGTCACAAGGTGATGAGGGCTTACAGTGGATTTGTCATCGATGTGATTGGGTCACGACCCTCAATGCCAGTGATGCCAGGCAAGCACTGGTGAGTTTATTCACTGCAGTGGGGTAGGCACTGCTCGCTGATAACGCGATCACGGCCATTGCTTTTGGCCTGGTATAAACAACGATCAGCTCGTTCTAGCAGGATTTCATCACTTTCTCCGGCTTGATGGCTGGCCACGCCAATGCTGATGGTGACATTGGTGTTGTCGTGCACCGCTACGTGTCTTGCTAAATCACGCAAGCGTTCACATACATGCTCGGCTTCGGCTAACGAAGTACTTGGCATCAGCAGCAAAAACTCTTCTCCTCCCCAGCGAGCGATGGTGTCGGTTGGGCGAATATGGCCGGATAAAAAACTGGCCATTTCTACTAAGGCGACATCGCCCACGGCATGCCCAAATTGGTCGTTAATACGTTTAAAGTGATCAATGTCGATAATGGCAATGGTCAGTGCAGAGCCGTCGCGAATGTGTCCGGTACATAAACGTTGCAAACGTTTACTGCCCAAGCGTCGATTAGCGATACCTGTCAGAGGATCGGTATTGACTTGGCGCTGCAAGTTATCGGACAACAGCGATAATTGCTGATTTCTTTCTGCCAATTCTTGGGTGCGAGCCTGTACTTTTTGCTCCAGCTCAAGGCGCAATTGCATCCATAGGGCTTCGGCTTTAGCTCGGCGACGGATATTGATGGTCAAAATTGAAATGATAATCACCAACATTAAAACCGTCAGCACCAAAATAATGATGGCGGTTTGGTGCTGCTGTAAAAAAGGCAAGGGTTGATAACGAAGATCGACATCGGCTGGCAATCTTTCTAAAGGGATATTAAAGCGTTGTAACTGCCGATAGTCGAAGGTAGGTAGATATTGGGCTTGTTGCATAACCTCAAGTTCACGCGCATCTGTGCCTTGCAGTATGGCCACCGCTCGCTCTGCCATATTTAAACCGTGACGATGGCCATCGTTCATGGCGCCACCAATACTGCCGTAGCCCATCATTAAGTTGCCCCACATGGCAAAGATAGGGGCACGACTGCTGGCGCTGAGTGATGGTAAGTGATGGTCGTAAGAAAAATAACGACCGGCTTCATCGCGATGAATGGCTAATAATAATACTGCACTGTCATCCGGCAGCTGTTGTAACGTTTTATACAGCTCGCTTATTTGAAAGCGAGTGAGCAAGGTTAACTGTTGTTTGTGGGAATGGGATATAAGTTGTTTGGCTCTCTCAGCCATGCGTTTACCGAGCAGCGACTGCTCATCAGCGATCAGGACAATGGAACGTGTGTTGGGCAGTAGCTGTTGGATTAGTTGTAGATTTTGTTCGATAGCCATACCTTCAAATACCCCAGTGTGATTGGGGTGAGCACTAAGATCGTGTTGCTCAGGAATATTGACGCCGCCAAATACCAGCGGGATTTCTCTCGCCCAAGGGGCCAGTTCATTTAATACCAAACTTAGCGCGCTATCATCGCTGGTGATAATGAGGTCGGGTGGCTTACTGGCGTATTTGTGCGTTAGCCGTTGTGCGTGAAACTGACGTAACTGTGGGTCGTCGATAAAACGCCGATCATCGAGATATTCAATAAAAATATTGGCGCGAAGCAGGTGTTCCGATAGACGCTCGAGCAGGGCGTTATTGATTTGCTCCGTCCAAATAAACTGCTGGTGATAAGAGTGCAAAATGAGCACTCGCTGAGTCGAGGTCGAATGGGCCTGACAGTAACTGGCAACGATAAACAGCGCCAGCATCAGCCATCGCATGTGTTACTCACTGATGCCGTGGACGTCGTCGACCACAGGCCGTGGCGGTAGGCTAACAGGGCGCAGTAAATGAAAACCCAGATCGGTTTTGATTGGCCCCAAAATGCTTTGCTGACCGTCCCATTGTTGCAGCGCATGGGCCAGATTAGGCGGTAGCTGATCTGGGTGGTGGTATCCAGCAAAACCTTGGTGGTGGCGGCTGGCGCAGGCTGAATGCTCGGCGGCCAAATCTTCAAAGCTGGCACCTAAGTGCAGCTCTTGCAGCAGGTCCCGGGCCAACCATTCACTGCGCAGCAATATGTGGTGTATAGCAATGGCGGTCATGATGCACTCCTAAGCGACACCTGTCGCTAAAGATAGCTCAAGCGACAGGTGGCTGCTGTCAGACTAGTCGTGCTCGTCCGGTAAGGTTACGTTCAACTCCAGCACAGACGTATTGCCCTGATGCTCGAGCTGAACGTTAACGTCTTGATCGTCAATGGCCACATATTTGCGAATGACGGCCAGTATTTCCTGCTGTAATTGTGGCAGATAATCTGGCCCGTTGTTACGCAAACGGTCATGGGCGACCAACACCCGCAAACGCTCTTTTGCAACACTGGCGGACGAACGTTCTTCCTTGCGGAATAAATCCAATAAGCTCATATCAGCCCCCGAAGACTCGTTGCAGGAAGCCTTTCTTCTGCTTCTCGAGGAAGCGATGTGGACGGTCTTCACCAAGATAACGGGCGACGGCATCGTCATAAGCCTGACCCGCATCACTGTCGCCATCGTAGACCACAGGCACACCTTGGTTGGAAGCTCTGAGTACGGCTTCAGATTCTGGAATAACCCCCAACAGCGGCACAGCCAGAATTTCTTCCACGTCGCTGACCGACAGCATATCGCCACGCTCCACCCGTTCTGGGTTATAGCGTGTTAGTAACAGGTGCTCTTTCACGCTGCCACCTTGCTCAGCTAGGCGTGATTTGCTTTGTAAAATACCAATAATACGATCGGAGTCGCGCACCGAAGACACTTCCGGATTGGTGACAATGACGGCTTCTTCGGCGAAATACAGCGCCATATGAGCACCGTGTTCTATACCTGCCGGTGAGTCGCAGACGATATAATCGAACTCCGCTTTTAACTCATTCAGTACCCGCTCCACTCCTTCGGCTGATAAGGCGTCTTTGTCGCGTGTTTGTGACGCAGGCAAGATAAATAGCTTATCGAGCTTTTTATCTTTGATCAGTGCTTGCTTAAGATTGGCTTCATTTTGCACCACATTGACGAAGTCATAGACGACTCGACGCTCGCAGCCCATGACCAAATCCAGGTTGCGCAGGCCAACATCGAAATCAATGACCACGGTACGGTGGCCTCGCATCGCCAATGCGGTTGCGAATGCGGCGCTGGTGGTGGTTTTGCCAACGCCTCCTTTGCCAGAGGTGATTACGATTACTTTAGCCAAGAGACTGTTCCTTACAGATGCGGTAGCGATCAGGTTTTTGGCAGTATTTCCTAAACACCGGTGATGTTCAAGTTGCCATCTTCCAAGGTGACGACCACCGCACTGGATGGCTGTAACGGCGCTTCATCAAACAGCCGGTACTGACCGGCAATAGCTACCAGTTCGGCATCAAATTGCTGGCACGAAACCACGGCGTTTTGATCCCCCTTTATGCCGGCCAGCGCGCGGCCACGCAATGGGCCATAAATATGAATATCGCCACAGGCCAGAATTTCTGCACCAGCACTAACCATACCAAGCACAATTAAATCACCGTCAAAATGCAGTTGCTGGCCTGATCGAACGTTGCCAGTGTGTACTTTTACTCGACGGCTGGCCCCGTCTTTTTGACTGCTCTTAGCAGATTGCCGACCTAAGTCGGCCAATCCCAATGCCTGCAGTTGCGGCTGCCAATCGCTATTGGCGTTGCGTACGGCGATGGGTAACAAACCATATTGGCGGCACAGGCTCAGCAAGGGCTCAAGTGCTTGACCAGGGTCGAGCTTCTCCACATCTAACGCACAAGGCAGGCGGTTGAATAAGGCTGGCGCTTCCGCTTGTTTTCGCTGCAGCTCAGCCTCGAACGTGGCCAAGTCTTGCTGCTGCAACACCAGCGTGGTCAATGCCACTGTGCCGGCCTTTAATACAAAGGCGCTATCGCTCATAGCTGCGTTCCGGCTTTGGGTGTGAGTGGAAAGCGTTCAAATTGGATGTCACGGCGGCCGTCGCGGATTAAGCGGCGCAGATTGTGATGATTATCGACATCGGGCGTGGCGAGCACGTCGCGGTAGTGTTCACCAAAACACAATAGTGTTTGCTGATCATCAAACTGCAGCAGCTCTGCCAGCGCTAACACTTGGCAGCTGCCTTGATTTTGATGGTCGTTATTCTCAACCGTCCCATTGCTGAAGGCTGTTGGCGTGAACTCAAACCAATGTTCAATAAAGGTCAATGTGGTTGCGAATTCATGCTGACCAGACTGCAAGCTGGTGAGAAACGCTTGATGGGCTTGGGCAAAATCCGTCATAAAAGAATCCTTGTGGCTCAGACTGAGGTGGCTGAGCTTTTAAGAAACGTCCGATAGCGGGCACCCTACAACCGTCATGGCATTTGATGGGTGATGCGTTCTATCAGGACAATACAGGCTATCACTCTACCTGCGGCTGTTAGTGGGTGGCAATACGCAGTACTATACTGTTTTTATATACAGTCTTCGGTCATCTCATGCGTAAAATCATTCATGTCGACTGCGATTGTTTTTTCGCTGCGGTAGAAATGCGTGATAATCCTGAATTGACTCAGGTGCCTATGGCCATTGGTGGACGTCAGCGCCGAGGGGTTATTTCTACCTGCAATTATCTGGCGCGCAGTTACGGCGTACGCTCTGCTATGCCGGTTGCATACGCACTTAAGCTCTGTCCGGCATTGGTGTTGATGCCGTCACGTATGGCGCTATATAAGCAAGTCTCGAATCAGGTCATGGATATTTTACGCGCCAGTGCCGCTCAGTTTGAGCAGGTATCGATTGATGAAGCGTATTTGGAAGTGGATCAGCAGGAGTCCGCCAGTCAGCTAGCACAGAGCTTGCGCCAGCAAATTCGCCAGCAGCTGGGTATCACTGTATCGGCTGGAATATCGGTGAATAAATTCTTGGCTAAGGTGGCCAGCGACTGGAATAAACCCGACGGCCAATACGTGATTGCACCTGAGCATATAGCCGATTTTTTATTGCCGCTACCCGTCAGGCGGATACCTGGAGTGGGGCCAGCGTTTGAGCAGCGGTTACAAAAACACGGCATTAGCACCTGCGGCGATGCTCAGCTGTGGCCTCAAGCTGAGCTGGTACGTCACTTTGGTCGCAGTGGCGCTGCTTTGTATGAGCGCTGTAGGGGTATCGACAATAGGCCTCTACGTGCTGAGCGAGTGCGAAAATCCATCAGTATTGAAAAGACCTTTCTAGATGATTTGATGGGCATCGAGCCTTGTTTGCAACAGTTGCCTATGCTGCTGCAACGCTGGCAACAAAGGGTGCAGCAAGCTGGCTTGGAAGGTGTGCCATTGGCGCCGTTTGTAAAAGTTAAATTTGCTGATTTTCGCCAGACCACCTTGGCCGATCATTTAATCGAAGCCAATGCCCAAGGTTTTGAACAGTTGTTCAAGCGTGCGCTGCAACGCAGCTCGCAGGGTGTGCGACTGTTGGGCATTGGTGGTCGTATTGCTGATGGTAATAAGCAGCAGTTATCGTTATTTTGACTGGCTCGTTTAGCGATATTTGGCCCCATGTCCTTACTTTAATGCTGATCCACAGCGCAGTTCTATCTAGAAACAACCTTCAGAACACTGGCGATTAGAAAGCCGCAAACATGCCGTGCGGCCAATACCACAGTGAGCCCATGCTGATACCAAGGCCCAGGGCAGCGCCCACCAGCACATCGGTGGGGTAGTGCATGCCTAAAATAATGCGTGAGAACCCGACCAATATGGCAAACGGAACCACCAGCCATGCTAAGGGTGGGTAAAAAAAGGAAAACAACAGCGCAAAATTAACGGCATTCATGGTGTGCCCTGACGGAAAGCTGTAGCGATCTAACGGGGCAATATGTGCCTCGATGGCCTGCCAGGAAATGTACGGTCGCTGTCTGACCAGGCGATTCTTTAACTGTCGATACAGCAGTACCGACAACAGTCCGCAGACAACAATATGAGCGGCAATATAAAGGCCTTGCCAACCGTGAAAGACGATAACGGAAAGCAGTAAGCTGTACCAAAATACACCATCTCCCAAGCGGCTAATGGCCTTAAAAAACAAACGCAGGGGACGAATGCTGGCAAAGGCATTTAACGTCTGACACAGATTCAGTTCAAAGCGATCCGCTTTGTGGAACAGAAGTGCGGCTCTTGGGGTGATGCTTTTGCTCATTGGCATGGCTATCTACCTCCTGGCAGGCCTGACTCAGGCGTTGGCAAAAATCATTCACAATGCTGCTCCAGCTAACGCTCTCGGCGTGGACTCGAGCTTGTTGGCGTATACGCCGCAGCAGGTTGGGGCTGTCGGCTAAAATGGCAGTTTGCTGAATAAAGGCAGGCTCGTCGGCAAAGGGCACCAGCAGGCCGTTGTCAGCATGGCGAATATGTTCGTGAGCAGCGGCGTAATCAAAGCTGACGACAGCCAAACCACTGGCCATGGCTTCCATTACCACATTGCCAAAAGTGTCGGTTTTACTGGGAAATAAAAATACGTCGCCGCTGGCATAGTGACGTGCCAGAGCGTCCCCTGTTTGCATGCCACAGCAGATAATATCCGGGTGTTGTGATTGCAGCCCAGCAAGCTCAGGGCCGTCACCGACCAATACCAGCTTGACGCGACTGTCCAACGACTTTAAATGCAAATAGGTTTGCACTGCTAACGGCAGATTTTTTTCTCCGGCAATGCGGCCGACATACAGCAGCACCAGATCATCATCCTTGGCGTGCCACTGCTGCCGAAGCTTAAGGTCTCGTTTGTGCGGATGAAATAACTGGCTGTCGACACCGCGTGACAATCGCTGCACCCGCTGAAAGCCGTGCTGTATCAGCTGTTCACGTTGATTGGCTGTGGGTACCAAAGTGGCGTGAGTGCGGTTATGAAAGTAGCGTAAATAGCGATAGGCCAATGGCTGCAAAATGCCCAAGCGATAGTGTTCAATGTATTGATGAAAATTGGTGTGAAAGCCACTCACTACCGGAATCGACAAGCGCTTTGCTGCCTTGAGAGCGGCCAGCCCCATAGGACCTTCTGTGGCAACATACAGGGCTTGTGGCTTGAACTGAGCCAGGGCTTTTTTGACTTTTTCGTGCCAGGGCAAACCAAAACTGAGTTGCTGGTAGCCTGGAATGGGCAGTCCGGGCAAAGTCACCGTTTGCCATGGAGAGGGGCCACTCGGTTTATTGTCAGCCGTTTGTTTTGGTCGAATCACTTGCACATCGATGCCATGGTCAATCAGACCATTGACCAGGTGACTGAGGGTGTGGGCGACACCATTTATTTCCGGGGCGAAGGTTTCGGTGACAATGCACACACGATGCAAACAGGCAGACATAGGAATATCGCTTTTAATCAGCATATTCCTACTGTCTTCCTTATCTGTGACAGTTCTTTTGCAGTGCAGTGACAGTCTGGTGAAGGCGGGTTAATTATTTGATGTTACGGCCTGTTAACACTATTTCGATCACGCTGTTATAAGCTGAAGCCCTCTTCCCCTGAGTAGCGTTATTCATTGCTTATTCGCCGGTTAAACCACGCTCCTCATGCCTCAAACAGCTGACGTCCAGCAGCAAAGAGCTAAATTGCGTTAACAGGCCCTAGTGACGGTCTTCGCGGTAATAAGACGGCGCATGCTGGGTCCAGCGCCTAAAGGCTTTGCGAAAATTCGATGGGTCGCTGTAACCCACCAACGCGGCGATTTCTTCAATCGGCAGCTTTGACGTGCGCAGATATTCGATCGCCATTTCCTTGCGCACTTCGTCGAGAATACGCTGATAGGAGGTGCCCACTTCTTGTAGGCTGCGGCTGAGTGTTCTGGTCGACGTTGCTAGTTGGCCCGCTACTATGTCTACCGGAGGGAACTGGCCAGGGTTGCGCAGCAGTATGCGCCGAACTTTTGCCACTATGCCTTCTTTGGGTCCTAACCGAGCGAGAATTTCCTCGCACTGATTTTCTGCCATGGCTGCCGTGGCTTGGTCGGCCATTTGCACCGGTTCATTGAGAATCGCGTGTTCAAACACTAACTCAGTGCGTGGCTGATCAAACAACACCGGGCAGTTAAAGAACTCTTGATAGCGACTGGCATAATCGGGTCGTGGGTGATTTAGATGAACCGCCAGAGGCTGCAGCTGACGGCCGGTCAAAAAACGCGCCAGACAGGTGAAATTCACCACAAACAAATCGCATAACATGCGATATATGTGCTCGATGGGAATATGGGTGGTCAGTCGAACGGCGGCATGATCAGCGTGCTCAACGACTTCAAAGGTAAACGCGGGATCGACCAAAGGGTGAAAGCGCAATCCGAGCTGCAGCGCACTGCGAATGTTTTCGCAGCTCATAATGGCGTAACCGAGCATACCAAACTGGTTAATTTTGATGGCTTCGCCTATGTCTAAACCAAGGCTGTTATCGGGACAGGCTCGTATCAGATTTTCAGCCAGCGACAGCACTTGCTGATAGGTCAGCCGAGCACTGGGATCGCCAAAAATATCTGCACTCAAGCCAGTATTCTGTAGCAAGGTCTCTGTGCTGATGCCCTTACTTTCGCCAACGCGCACCAAAGTCGCAGGGATGTTAACCGGCACCAACGGCTCGGTTAGGCTCCACGTACCTCTAATCATGCTGTTACCAATTATTGTTATAGTCAGCCTGTGGCAGGCCCTTTCTATGGCGAAAAGGCGCCTGTTTGTCGCTGCTAGCATGACAGGCTTTTGTCGTAAATCAACCCAGTTGTGGTAGGTGTTGGCGTTCTTTAACCGGGTTCGGTGACGTCAGTCGCGGCTTTGCCTGGGGCTGGTAAGGGGAAGTGTTGACGGCCAACCAGCCGGCCAAAATCTATGATGTGCTGTGTTGAACGATTGTTTAACAAACGTAGCAGAATCTTATTGATCGACTTATTGTTTTTCTTGGCGGTCAACATGACCAGATCGCTACGCCTGGGCTCAAACTCGGCAACAATGGCGGGTAAATCGGCTTGCAGTAACAAATCTAACACTTGGTAGGCTTTATGTCGGGTGAGCACTAACATCCAGTATTGCTGACGTAGCTTTTCTAGGCTGGGCTGATGAATTTGCTCTACCGTGATTAGTGCTTGAATCTGCTTGTCACGTTGTTTTTGCTGGGCATGTAACTGCGCCAGTGCCAGTTCGTCGCTGCGCCCTTGGTTGATCCAATAACAGCGTCCATCCCATTCGCGATACACCAACGAAAAGGGGCTGCCACTGTTAGGAAAAGCTTCGTTGATTAGGCGTTCGAAGTCTTCGTTTTTTTGCCATTCTTTGTCGTCACAGCAACTTTCAGCATAAGCAATCAGTGACGCCCAGTCTTCGCTGTCATCACCGACTTCGACACCCTGAATCGCGCTAATTAGCCAGCTGCGCTTGGTTTCTTGTTCGATCAGCAGTTGCCCTAGTAGCTGATGCAAGGCTTGCCAGTCTTGGCCGGCATCGGCGAGGGACGTTTGCGCGGCGATGATGGTTTGATTCAGACTGAGCCAGTTACGGCATAAATGACTGCTGGGATTGAGTGGGCCTAAGGCATCGAGGGGCATTTCCTGCACAGCTTGGCTGGCATACCAGACTGGGAATAGCCTTTGTAAAAGGCGGTTAAACCAGCCTTCAAAATCGATTCCCCGGGTTTCTGACGTCATGGTGCTCTCCATTGGCAGCAAGGGCATAGACCCAGCTAGCTTTGATACCCCGATGCTTATACTGTCGGCCAGAGACAGCGATTCTATAGTCCGCTTATTCGTGCAAGAGTCAATATGCAGTGTTTTTATGACGTTATTCAAAACGCTGGGCACCGCTATTACCAGAAGCCACTTGGGCTGACGTTGGCCAAGGGCAAAGTTATACTGCGCGCTTTTTTACCGATACAGAGGCAGTTATGAAGTCTGTTTATATCCCTGTAGGAAGCGTAACCGGTACCGCCACAGCGGTTGCCCAACGTGTTGCTGAAGTATTGACTGAATCCGGTCATCAGGCCGTGGTGGATCAACAACCTTCTATTGCTGCCATGACGGCGCAGGACTTTGATGCCGTGTTGATCATCACGGCGACTACGGGGCAGGGTGATATTCCCGATAACTTATTACCGTTTTATCTGTCGTTGGGTGAACAAATGCCGCTGCAAAACGGCAAACCATTTGGAGTTATTGCCTTGGGTGACAGCTCCTACATGAACTTCTGTGGCAGCGGCGAGAAGATGGAAGAGCGCTTCTTTGAGCTGCAAGGACAGGCGCCGGTGCCAAAAGTAACCATTGATGCAACTGAGACCATCACCCCAGATGACGATGCGCTGTTTTGGTTGCAGGAATGGGCAGAAAAGGTATTAGGCTAATCAGCGAGCTGATTTCATGTTTTGCAGTAGGGTGTGCAGGTGGGTAATGCGCTGTCTTGCTGAATAAGGTGTCTGGTTGTGCTCAAATTGATCCAACGCCTGTCCTACTCGCTCTAGAGCATTAACCTCGGCTGCTGCATCGTCGCCGTCTGCTTCAGCACTGATCACTGCCATGGCGCTGAGGCCTGACCCATGCAGCAGGCCGTATTGTTGCAAACGCTGCTGAAACTGGCCAAGTTGCTGTCGTGGAATGGCTTCAACGTCAAACTCACTGGCGATGGCACTCACCATTAAGGCCTTAGTCGATAGCCGGTAGTCTTCAGGCTTTAATTCTTCCGCAGTGGCAGTCGTGTCGACGGCCTGTGGCGCTTGGGTCGATCCCGTTGGCTGATTCTGTAAATAACTGGTTAACGCACCCAGCTGCATAGTGGTGTCCAAACTGTATGGTTTATGAATCTGGAGCATGGATCATGCCATCATCAAGACAGCCCAAATCATGGACTCTGTAGCCAGTTTGGCTAAGCCATTGTGCTTTTCAGCGGCAGGCTGTTGCCGCTTACCAATCACGCCTCTGGTTATCTGCAACAGGTCGTAAAAGAGTGATTGGTGAGCTGCGATCAGTACTGTGATGACCGCCTTGGCACATATCATATGGTGGCTGCGATGACTAAGCTTATCTGTGCTTTTGCGCGTGACACTAGCCGATGGATTTGCGGCCCAAGTCTCACGGTTTACGAATTAGTACAAATGTACCTGAGTTACTGGTTCCTATCCTGGTCGGCCTTTCGGATAATTGTCTGACAAAACTCGAATAACAGTATGCGGGAGCAAAGATTATGGGTGTGACTGATCATGTCGCCTTGGCCAGTGGAAAAACGCTTCAGTACCAGGGACGAAAAGCCAGTCGCGCCAAAAGTGAGCAACGCCGGCGGCTGATATTGGAAGCGGCCCTACGCATTGTGATCTCAGAAGGGGTGCGTGGCATACGCCATCGTGCCGTGGCCAAAGAAGCGGGCGTACCTTTGGCGGCGACGACCTATTACTTTAAGGACATTGATGAGCTGATCATCGATACCTTTACGTTGTACACAGAAAAGGCTTTGTTGGTGGTCAATGCCTTTACCGAGCAGTTCTATCAGCCTTTTTTGCAGGGGATGTCGAGTGCTGACTTACGCAATGAAGAGGGCGCCAACCGAATTGTCGCTTCATTGGCCAGCCAGCTCCGTGACTACATTGCCAATCAGACTGGTATCGAACGTGATATGTTGGTGGTTGAGCAGGCGTTTCGTTATGAAGCCGTGTTGAACGAACGCATACGAGAGTTGGCGCTAATGCATCGTCAGGCGCTATATAACAAGGCGGTAGAATTTCTGCAGCTGGTTAATTCAGAATCGCCTGAACAGGACGCAGAAATATTACTGGCTCTGTTTCAGGCGCTGGAATACGGTACTTTGCTCACGCCGACGCCAGACTACGATTTCATTGAAAGAACGTTGAAACGTTATCTGCAATTGTTAGTTCGCGACTTTATCAGCGCTTAACGCGGTAGCCAAATCGTTCTAATACCCCCATCAGAACCTCCATCTCAGTGTCGCTGAGATGGTTCAGCCGATAGCAGTGTTCACATAAAAAAGGATGCTGCTGTTTTAATGTGGCAATGCTGACGTCCGTATCCATCTTGCACTGAGGGCAAGTCAGAGGCACCAAGACCTGTTCGGATACAATGGTGCTGATTTGTTCGTCCTGATTGGCGTAATTCGCTCGCAATGCTTGAGTCATAGATGGTCCAATTCCCTGCCGGATCTCCGGAAGCTAAACAACTGTTAAGAGCTTAGCAGGCACCTTTAAGTGACCTGTATCTCCCTCATGCTTTCTGGTGACGTTTTGTATTCCCTTTGCTGGCTTTGATACAGCAAAGTAATAGGAGTGTAGTACAGAAGTAACAAAAAGGAACATTAGAGGGCAGATCGGGCCAGAGCTACGCCAAACGCCTGATCTGTCAGCCTTTTATTTTATGACTATGTTGCCAACAAGGGGTGAGCATCTCCTGTTTGTAACCACTCTGTAACTGACTCGGCAATGGCCAAGCATGAAGTAAGGCCTGGGCTCTCTATGCCAAATAAGTGTAAATACGGAGATGGGTCGTTGTTATGACTCACACAAAGCTGAAAGTCGGCTGCCGTCATGCTTGGCCCTGCTAGTTTTGGGCGAATGCCGCTGTAGTCGGGCTGCAACCTGCTGACATCGATGCCGGGTAAATAGCGCTTTATAGCCTGGCCGAAGGCGGTGGCCTGGCTGGGGTCAACACGGTAATCACTGCGACTGTCTTGATAGTGAGCATCTGGGCCAAAGCGCAGTTGGCCAGCCATATCTAATGTGGCATGAATGCCCAGTCCTGCTAGTTGGGCGTCGGGCATAGGGTACACTAAGGTGTTCACCGGGCTCTTTCCTTGATAGCTAAAGTACTGACCGCGACAAGGGTAGAGTGAGGGAATTGCGCGGCTATCCAACCCCGTTATCTGAGCCACTTGCTGTGCATAAAGGCCGGCACTGTTAATCAGTGTGCGACAGCTAAGTTGAGCCTCTTCACCGGCGCTGTTGAGTTGTAACGTCCAGCCATTTGGCTGAGCTTTAGCCCCCGTGAGCTGACAGCGATAGTGCAGAAATGCCCCTTGCTGAGTTGCCAACGCTTCCAGTTGCTGTAGCAGTGCGTGGCTATCAATGATGCCGGTGGACGGTGACAGCAGAGCTGCGTGGGCTTCGACGGCGGGCTCCAGATGTTGCAATTGTTGCCGGTTTAGCTGTTGTAGTTCAACGCCTATTGATTGGGCATGCTGTTGCAGTGCTTGCAATTGCTTAAGTTGCTCGGGCTGGGCGACCAAAAGTTTGCCAATACGCTGGTGGGGCACTTGGTAGCGCTTGCAAAAGTCGTACAGCAGCGCTTTGCCACGCAGACACCAGCGTTGCTTCAACGATCCATGGGGGTAATACAGCCCTGCGTGTATCACCTCGCTGTTTCTGCTGCTGGTCTCTTCACCAGCCCTGGCATGCTGTTCGACTAACAATACGCTATGTCGATCCGACAGATGCCAGGCCAGCGCCAAGCCCACGACACCAGCGCCAACAACGCAGATATCAAAATCGTGACTAACACTCATTTGCTGATGGTGCTCCCGTTTATCGCTACTGACTGTTTTATGAGCTGAAGGTTTTCTCGATTGTGCTGGCGCAGTACACTACGCGCCGCCCGAAATCAGAGAATCATTATGAACGCCGCCGAATTTGAAAGTATCGCTCTGGCTATTGGTATCCCGCTGCTCATCGGCTTTATGTTATTTATTATCTACGACTTGGCCAAACGCTCCAACGCCGGCAAGTGGGGCATGTTTGTGCTCTTTTTTGCATTAGGCCTTGGGATGCTGGGATTCATTGTGAAGACGGTGCTGGTTGAATTTATGGATCTGTAACGGCTTTACGCCTTCCTATTTTTGAAGCTATGGCACATTGTTGACTTTGTTGTCGTGCCATAGGCTGATATGCGCAATCGTCGGTGGTGGCTCTGCGTTTTGTTGTCTATACGTTAATTAAGGCTTGTAGACAGGCATTGCCTGCCTAGGATAGTGCGCTGCTAGCCGGTTTTAGGACGCCCCAATAACAATAATATTAGCGGGAGTGATTATGGCTCTTGGCGCTCCATTCTATGACGATAATCGGTCAGATGTTGCTCTGGTCCCAGTCCCTCGTAGCTTAATCGGAAATGCACAGCGGCCTGTGTTTATTGCCAATTTGCCCGATGATGCTGATTCTCTGGCGGGTTTAACGCCGCAAATTAAAGAATTAATTTTGGACTCTGTGCCGGTCGCCGACCTTATTTTGGCCCGCCAGGAGCGCTATCGCGATTGGCCACTCTATTTGTTTTTCGTTAATCCACGATTAAGTGCCAGCCACAATGCCTCCTTGTTAACCCGCTTTCTGTCTGAACAGCGGCATCAGCCAGGCTGTCTTGCTCCGATAGCCGCCAGTCATGCCGCTGTCGTGCATAGTTTTCGATTATTAGCGGCAACACCTGTCGATCACGACAGGTTCCAGCATACGGTATTGCTGTATTTGGGTGATACGGCCAATCAAAGAGCGATGCAGCGTTTTAGTCAGCAGCTGGGCATGGCGTTTCGCTTTCAAGCGCTTTACTGATCTGTGCCTTGGCCTGACTCCCTTGTGCGGCGTACACTGAAGGCCGTGACTAGGGAGTATATGAAGATGCCTAACGATACGCTAAAGCAACAATTGCAGCAGTTACATAGCACGCTGCAGCAACAGCCCGAGCTGAGTGATGAGGATCGTCAGTTAGTCAAACAAATAGCTCAGGATATTGAACGCTTGGGTGCAAAGGATGACGATTTAAATGATCGTATCCGCCAACAAGCAATTGAATTTGAACAGCAGCATCCTGCACTGGCGGAAGCCCTGCGCCAGGTGGTGGATACCTTGGGACGAATTGGAGTCTGACCATGCGACATATGCCGACACTCACGGAAGTCATGACGGCGTTTCCTGTTCACGTAGATGAGCAAGACTCCATAGCTGTTTGTGCTGACATCATGCGTGAACATCGCTGCCACCATTTACCCGTACTGAAGGGCCACGATCCCGTCGGTGTTTTGACCATTCGAGAAATAGAACTGGCGCGTCAGCCGGGTCGCAGTTCAGCAGAATTAACGGAGTTAACAGCCGGAGATCTATGCCGTCAGTTCGACAGTGTTGACCTGCATACTCGCTTGGACGTGGTGTTGGATTCGATGTCTGAGCAGGGGGAAGACGCCGTATTGGTCATGCGCAGTGGCCGTATCGCTGGCATTCTGACCAGTCAGGATGTCTGTCGATCCTATTCCCACTGGCTGAAAGAGACCTTTCTTCCGCCCGATGATCCAGATATTGCTTAGGGTTTTATTGCTCTCGATTGCCGCGCGACTAAATGGTCGTGACGCGGTCGAGGGCAATGTAACCGCAGCCATAATGCCCTGCATCTACAGTTAGCTCTGATCGATGATATCTATCATGTCAGCATCTTTACTTCGCTGCTGTCGCTTTTACGATTTAGTTTGCTGGCAAAAATAAAAAAATGTGCACCTTAATGGCACTTGGTGGCTGCTGAATGCTTGAATATGGCGCAGTCTCGGGGCATATAGGGCCGAAATACAGCGGAATACAGCAATTCTTGAATTGGTATGCTCCTTGCCATAGGGCTAGGAAGAGGGAGGAACATGCCATGAATAAAATCGCTGATCTCAATGCTTATCGCCACAACATGCCCGCCGATTCTGTTGCTGCACCTGAGTGGATGGATGCCGTTACTCAGATACTGGAACAGCGCGGCCAAGAGGATGAATGTCTGGAGCAGCTATTGCAGCTAACCGCACGCCATTGTCGTTTAAGCAATGTATCCGTTGCCGTACCGGAGGCCAGTCGGCGCTTTAAAGCACGCTACTGCACCACGGGCGTAGTAAACGGTGTTTATAGTTTGGCTGTGCAGCACGCGCTGTGTCGCCAATTTGAGTCGGGAGAATGGCTGGTCATTCGCGAAGGCCAAGAGCGGCCAGAAGGATTCGACCCCGTTTCGCAGGGGCTGATGGCACAGCACCGATGCTTATTGGTGCCAATAACACTGCGTCATACTGTATTGGCAGTCATGGTCATGGATGTACGTCAGCTGCAAGGTGCACTGGACAGTACCAGCATTCGCTATTTTGCTGCACAAATGGCCAATTTAATGGCGACTCAAATCGTGCCTAATTTTACTACCTTGTACGCACGTCCTTATCAACGAGTACAGGAAAACGAAATAGATGAGATTCGCTCGGCCATTGAGCGCTGCAATGGCAATAAAACCATGGCTGCTCGCGTATTGGGATTAACGCCACGGCAATTACGCTATCGCCTAGCCAAGCTCGAGGTTGTAACACCGTCATCATAGTGTCATCACCAGGCTGCCAGACTGACGGAATACTGATTTGAAGCTTGGTTATGAGTGCTCTTCGATTAGCCGTGGTTAGCGAAACGTTTTTGCCTGACGTGAATGGTGTGGCCAATTCGATTCAGGCCTTGCTGCAGGCGCTACCGCCAGAACGATTTGATGTGAGGGTCTTTAGACCGAAACCACGTCAGCCATGGCAACCGTTCCAGCAGGAATATTGGTGTCGTGGTGTGGCTATTCCAATGTATCCGGATTTGCAGTTGGGATTACCGAAATGGAACTGGTTTAAAAAACACTGGCAGCCATGGACACCCGATCTGGTGTATGTGGCTACTGAAGGGCCGTTAGGTTACAGTGCCATTCGGGAAGCTCGGCGGCGGCGACTGCCCTTAATAACGGCATTTCATACCAATTTCCACCATTACAGTGAACATTATCGTTTAGGTTGCCTTAGACATTGGGTTAGCCGATGGCTGGCTTTTTTCCATCGCCACGCCGATATCACTTTAGTGCCGTCTCATGATAGTGCGGAAAATTTATCCGCAATGGGCGTTAATAAAGTGCAGGTCTTGCCCCACGGTGTGGATTGCCAGCAGTATCACCCGAGCAAGCGATGTCAGGCATTGCGTTCTCAATGGAATGCGGAGTCGGTATGGCTCTATGTCGGTCGTATAGCGGCAGAAAAAAACATCCCCTTATTACTGCGCGCTTATCAGCATACAAAAGCTACCCATCCTGGGACTAAGTTAGTCATGGTCGGCGATGGACCGCTGCGTGACACCTTGATGCAACAATATCCTGATGTGTTGTTTACTGGCGTATTAACTGGAGAAACCTTGGCGCAATACTATGCCAGTGCGGACGCTTTTGTTTTCCCTAGTAAAAGTGAAACGTTTGGTTTAGTGACACTGGAAGCACTGGCTAGCGGTTTGCCTGTGGTCGCTTATGATCACGCTGCGGCCCGGCATTTTATTCGTTCGGGATTTAATGGTGCTTTAGCCCATGATGATTGTGATGATGATTTCATTCAAGCCTGCCAGCAATTAACGCATTATGACAATAGGGCCTTGGCGGTGCAGGCCAGAATAACAGCAGAGCAAAGCAGCTGGCAGCAAGTAGCCAAGCAGTTTGAACTTTTGGTCGAATCTTTAGTCAAGCCTCGATCTGCAGTCGAGGATAATGACCTTCGCTCTCTGGTATGAGCTTTGCAAACCTATTTCCAATATCTCATTGGGGAGTAGGTCATGGAGTTTAATCGACAAAATATTGCACTGTTGCAGAAGATCAAACGTCTGGCCAAAGAAGAGCAGGGAGCGGAAATACACTTCGATTCGCCGACGCTAGAGAACGACCTTAGATTACTGGTTAAAAGCGGCGTCAGTGCAGAGCTATTAGGTTTAATTGAAGAATTTTTGCCCACTAAAGAACCGGATACGGCCTTAACCCATGAACCTCGAGTTTATCGTGGTAGCCCTCAATTGGTAGACGATAGGCCACGTACCGCCAAACGAAATCAACGTGTGTATCGGGGACAAGTCGTGTCCGTCTAAGTGCACCGCCATAGAGCTTCTAGTGGCTCTGTGACATCTGACGGTGCAGCTGGCAGCACAGTCGCTAACAACTAAACTTTGGCAGAGTCTTTATATAAGAATCGATATGCCAAAGCGTCGCTTGAAACATTATCCGTTGGCTGTTCTGGTAGGGCTGCTATTAACCGGATTAACAATGGGATTGTTTTTACAGTCTGGGGGGCAATCGAATCACTGGCTTAGCCGGCTGGAGTACTTGTTATTCGATATTCGCTTCCAGTGGTTGGGTACCCCATTGGGGCCTCAATCAGATCATCGCATTGTCATCGTGGATATTGACGAGGCGTCACTGGCAGAAGTTGGCCGCTGGCCTTGGAGCCGGGTTGAACTAGCAAAAATTGTGGCTTCAGTCGCTGACGCGGGGGCAGCCGTCATTGCTTTCGACGTAGTGTTTTCTGAGCCGGAGAGAAACCCACTTGATGACGCTCTGCAGCGCGCAGAGCAACAAGGGCATAACTTTGTTTTGCCTGAGTGGCGCGATGACATTGATGCCGACAAACAGTTTGCCGCCAGTCTCGGGATGATGGATACCGTACTTGGGTTCTTTTTCCTAGATCAAGCGTTGACGAATGGAACCGTCCCTATGCCAGTTGAGCTGTGGTCAGAGGCTCAGGCTGAAAACATCATTCATATTGCCAAACCAGGCTATGCAGCCAATATCTCTACGCTACAGAATTCGGCCACTCATGCGGGCTTTGTGACCACGTTCGTGGATGGCGATGGCGTGGTACGACGTTCGCCATTGCTTATTGCTCATCAGCAGGCGGTTTATGCTTCGCTGTCTGTTGCCACTGTGATGACCTATTTACTTGCAGACAGTATTGAGATTGTGACGGTTCCTGTTGCAGAGCACGAGGCTATTCGTCATTTGGCGTTATTAGATAAGTACATTCGCACTGATGCGGCAGGGCGGGCTATCGTTCCTTATCAAGGAGGAAAGGGGACTTTTCCTTATCTTTCTGCCGCCAAATTGTTGCGTGGAGAGTATTCATTAGATCTTCTGGAAGGTGCCATTGTGCTGGTCGGTACGTCAGCACAAGGGCTGGCAGACTTAAGAACAACCCCACTGCAAACCCAGTATCCTGGTGTTGAAGTACATGCCAATTTGATTGATGGTCTGTTGAAAGGCCAGTTTCCATATCGGCCCGACTGGGAAGCAGGAGCAACCTGGACACAACTGTTATTGCTGGGCTTTGTATTGTCATTATGGCTGCCGCGATTGAGTCCAGTAATGACGTTATTGCTGTGTATCAGTTGTTTGTCTATTTCAATTGGATTGAATTATTACTGGTGGTACTACCAACAATTGGATATGCGTCAGGCGACTCCTTTGCTGTTGGTCTTAGCCTTGATGCTGGTGAGTCTTGGCGATGGCTTTCGGCGCGAATATTTATCGCGTCGGCGTTTACGTGGCATGTTTGACCAGTACGTACCGCCGGCTCATATTGAGCAAATGATGGACGATCCTCATCAATATCAGTTTGACGGTGAAAGTCGAGAATTAACCGTACTGTTTAGTGATATTCGAGGTTTTACTCAAATATCAGAGAAATTGAGTGCATCGGATTTGAAACGTCTATTAAACCGCTATTTTACGCCCGTCACTCGGCTGATCTTTGACCACGATGGCACTATAGATAAATACGTCGGTGACATGGTGATGGCTTTTTGGGGTGCTCCAGTATATGACCAAAAGCATGCCAGTAAAGCGGTAGCCACGGCCCTTGCTATGCAGTCTGTGACGGCTGCTCTGAGTCGTCGTTTTCAGCAGCAGGGGCTGCCTGAGGTCAGGATTGGTATTGGTTTAAATACCGGCGTTATGAATGTCGGTGATATGGGATCTGCGTATCGACGCTCTTACACGGTATTAGGAGATGCAGTGAATCTAGGAGCACGGTTGGAAAGTATTACCAAGTTTTATCAGGTGCCTATATTGGTTTCTGAAAGCACAAGCCTGCAGGCGAAGGAATACGTGTATCAATTTATTGACTGTATTCAAGTGAAGGGCAAAGAGGAGGCTGTGAAGGTTTTTCTACCGCTTTGCCATCGTGATCAGATAACGCCAGCGATACAGCAACAACTTCAGCAACAGCAACAAGCTTATCAATTGTATTTAGAGCGCCGTTGGCAAGAGTCGGAGCAGATGTTTTTGCAGTTGCAGCAAGAGTATCCAGACTGTGCCATTTACCCTATGTATGCCCGGCGCAGTAAAGAGCTATCTCTACTGCCACCGGATGAAAACTGGAAAGGTGTCTATCAGCATTCCAGTAAGTAACTAACGTTGATTAAGCAGAGGCCAGACAACGGCACCGTTGGCATTTGCTTCGTTCATATCTTTCAATGAGAAGGTGCCAACAAAGGCGTCAGCGTTAGGTGCTAACAATATGCCACTGAATTCACTGCTTTCAAGGTTGATTGCGCCATCACTGTTTTCTCCTCGCAGTAATGACATATTGACCAGAGCGGTATTACGATCATCCACTCGAATATTTCCGTCAAACTCAATCTTCCATCGATCTGAGACACCAAACAGTGCATCTAAGTGACCATTGGATATCTGGCCTGTGTCAAAATTCAGAGTGAACTGACCATCAACTTTGGTTAAATCTTGGCCTTTGCTGTCAAAGCCAGTCGATGCAGCACCAGCGGCGTCGGAGGAAAAGTCAACGGTGCCAAACAAACCTGCCAAATCGGAGGAGCGTATTGGAGTTGCACTTACCCACAGCACTTTGTCTTCACGAGTCTCAAACTTTGTCGGATCTGTGCTATCAACAAACGCTTTTACTGGCTGTTGGGTGGTGCCTGACCAAATGCCCCATTCAACTCCAGGCAATGGTTGCTCTATACCAGAGCTAGTGCCGTCAAAGCGAATCACTTCCCTGCGATTTTCACGATCGTTATGGACGTAAAATACTGGTTCACTGTTATCAGATTTGATGACAACCCCACCACGTTGATCGCCACCGCCAACCACAGCGCCTACGCGATCACTGGTTAACAGCTGTTGGTACTCCTGATCGCTCAAGCGTATATCAGCAGAGGTAGGTAAGTCAGGATCAACAGGATCAGGGTCGGTTGGTTCAGGATCAGTAGTATCGGGTTTATCGATATCCAAATCGTCAAAATCAGCTACACAATTGGCAATATCATTAGAATCACGGCAGTTGTCGACGTCTTCAATAATAATATCTAGGTCGGCAAGAGAGGTGATGTCGGTGCTGCTTTCAGAAACACTGGTACCTGTCTCTTCGACGCCAGGTACGTCGGCTAAGTCCCCAATGTCCTGAGCATCAAACCCATCTTCTGTATCCCTCTGAGTAGTAGCTTGTCGGTCTTCTGTAGACGAATGAGAGGCTAGTTTTCCATCATCCGAGGCTTCATTCAGCTCAGTATTGCCATCGGAGACATCATTTATAACTGCGGAAGGTGCCGCTTCATCCAGTTCAATGGTAGCCAAACTTCCAGCATCATTTCGTTGGGAATTCGAGCCTGAGTCCTGGTCCGAGTTATCTACACTAGCGGAGCTTTGCGAGCGATTCACTTGCTGATTTCTGGCCACCGGCGTCGATTCTTGCAACTCGGTCGGGGGCATCAACAGTCCACTAAACCCTTCACTGCTGAGCACTGCAAAGTTGAAATCTGCGCCAGCGCCCAGTTCAAATTGTCCCAACTCTGACGATAGGCCTATGCCTCCTTCCCATACACCGGCCAGTAGCTGCTGTTGCTGCAGTAATACGCTGTAAAGGGTGCCGCGGATACCAATGCTCGCAACGGGAGTTCTAACTTCGTAGTCGCTTTTATCGCCTTTACCAATAGAGCCTGTTAGGGTGCGAAAGCCACCTTCGATTAACTCCATCAGGATAGTTCCGCCTTCAGAGCTTTGGTTTACGTCATAGGTACTGATGCGCAGCTCGGTATTTGCCTTGAGAGCCAATAACGCGTTATCGATAAAGCGAATCTGCACCTTGCTGTCAGTGCCTGTACGCAGAACATCGGTCACATAAACAGAATCGCGGCGTTTCAATGTGCGTACTTCGCCCTCGGCCGAAATGGCTTCAGCTTGTCCGCGGACCATGATGACGCGTCCTGCTAGCTCAGCGGCTTGTACCGTAGAAGCTATCAGCAAGGTTGTTAGTAGGATGAATCTGTACATTCTGATAATCATGTTAGCCTCCTGGAAACTGCGTCAGAATGACAGCGCTATGCCGGTTTCAAACAGCGAACGTTGGTACTCGTAAACCGCAACGTTACTGCTACTATCAACCCAGCTCAATTGAAAGAAAAACCCCATCGTCGGTATTAATTGGCGACTGTAGCCCAATGCAAACTGCATCAGCTGCTCATCACGTTTGACACCAGGAGCAAGAAAGTTATTGTCTGGTAAAGGGTTCTTGTACTTCTGGTCTTGCAGCAGCGCCATACCATACCACTGAGATTGATGGCTGACTGCGTATTGGAAGTTCCAGTTGACGCCCATTGTATTGCGAGCCAGCGAATCTCCATCACCAAAATCAGAACTGAACGAGGCACGCAATTGCTGTCCGAATGATGAGTTACTAAAATTAATGCCTAACTCAAGCTCTGCCTGGATCAGGTCCAAAGCTGAATTGCGCTGATTGTTTTGTTTTTTAATGCCTGCAGTACTGGTCCATGCCCAACTTTCGTTTAACGCGGACATCCAATCAACGTTTGCCCCAAACTCATTCTGGTATGACTCTCCACCGAGATGATACTGGCGGTACTGGCCAGATAAACCAAAGGTGTTCCTGTCTCTCAGTAAGCGCCATCCCATATCGGCATAAACACTATTGAGGTCATAATCATCATTGAGGCCGTTGTCTTTGCGGCTAGCGCCAAAACGCACATCTATGCCACTGCGCTGGCTTAGGGGATGAATGTATTGAGCATGACCTCGCAACTGATAATACCCACTATCGCTGGCGCGTAGCTCTTTATTCAGTGTTGCAGTGACGTCGTTGCCATTCAGCTCAAAGCGAATGCGGTCTTCATCTGTTGCAGCGTTGATATTACTATCGTAACCAGCAGACAGGCTGACACCCGCTTGCCACTGAGGTTCACGGCGCTGGCGTCTTTGCTCAATACGCGTAAGAAATTGCTCGACTGTGCTGACAACCCCGCTTGGTGGTTGAGCATCCAACGCACGACGAAACTCTTTCTCGGCACCGTCAAGATTGTCCAGATAGAAGTGTGCCCGCGCTAGCTCAAGCCGGTAGCGAATGACATCTGGGTAGGCGCTGATCAGTCGTTCGAACACAAACAGAGCCTCTTGATAGTTGCCGGTTTGAGCGGCACTGAAACCATAATAAAAGTCAAATGATGGATCGCCTTCATATGCCAGTAGTTGCTGCTGTGCTACGGCATATGCTTGTTGATATTGTCCCTGCTCTACCGCCAGTCGCAACGTCACTAGCGGGTCGCTTGTTTGGACTTGTGGGGGCTGTTCATCGGCTTGGCTACTCAGTGCCAGGCCAAACAACAGAACAGCCGCTCCCAGCTTCTTCGCTGTGGTCAACAGTCCGTGGTTCATAAATCTCTATCCACAGTTGGAGAATACTTCATCTAAGTGTGCCTTGTTATTCCCGAAATGCCACTTTTACCGCACATTGACATCTTGTCTCTGCATCGGATAGCAAGGCCCGGGCCAATTCCATGATCAGTATAGGGGCTTTTGATGTGTGTCAAGTCTCGCCTCGCTCCCTTTTAGGGCCGGTAAACCCGTTGATCCAAATCAATTTTCACTTCACTGCACTTGTTATCTTGGCCTCAGATCGGCGGTCACTGAACCACAGTCTCCGCCAGCGGGAATGAACCTCGACGAGGGTGAGACTATGTTTGTGGATGAAGTGGTTGTATCTGGTTTAGTGATTGTAGCGCTTACCTGTGCTTTTTTCGGCGGAGTGTACTGGGCAATCAAACAGGACATCAGTAAACACGGCACCGGCGAATAGTTTTTAGCAATCCCGTCCACTGCTGCGCGCGCAGGCGTGGCAGTGTAGTTGTTTGATTCTGCGCTGAGTACCTTGCCTCTGGGCCCGGCAAATTTTGCCTGCGGCCCTTTTTTTGTTTTGTTACTCAATTCTTGCCTGTGGCACTGTATTATTGGCTTCTCAATTCTTGCCTGCGGCACTTTATTATTTTCTACCCAACTCTGCCTGTGGCGCTTTATTATTGGCTACTTAACTCTTGCCTGCGGCACTGTATTATTGGCTTCTCAATTCTCGCCTGTGGCACAGTATTATTGGCTTCTCAATTCTTGCCTGCGGCACTTTATTGTTTTGCGACTACTGATGCGCAGCCAATAGCATGGCGTCGATGCCTTCTCGTTGCAACAGTTGTTGCAGTTGCGCGAGTTCTTCTCCTTCCTTGATAGGTCCAATTCGCACTCTGTGCACGGTTACTTTTTGTGGACGTTGAAACTCAGTGATAGTCACTGGCCAGCGGCCATTTAGTAGCGTTTGAACCTTTCGTTTGAGGGTCTTTGCTGCGTCTGCTTCTGTTAGCGCTGCCAACTGCAGCCAGCGTTCACTATGGGACTGCGGAGGCTGTAGCACTTCAATACGGACAGGAGCGGTTCCTTGTTGATGCATATTAAGCTTGATAGCTGCAGCGTAGGATAAATCGATGATTCTACCTTGATGGAATGGGCCACGATCATTGACTCGTACCACCACGCTGGCTCCGGTATCGGTTCGGGTGACTCTTACATAGCTGGGCAGTGGTAGAGTTTTGTGGGCGGCAGTGAAGGCATAGACGTCATAAATCTCACCGTTTGAGGTTTGATGGCCGTGAAACTTCATACCATACCAGGAAGCAATGCCTTGCTGCTCAAACGGAAAAGCGTTTTGCAGCACCTGATAGCGCTGTCCCAGCACTTCATAGCTTGCAGGGTTGCCCAGCACGCTACGCGGCTCCGCCTTTGGCACTGGCTCAGGCTTTAGCTCAGCCGAGGTCGGTGGCGGGGTAAAGTCGTGCTGGTGTTGATAACGTGAGCTAGTACAGGCGCTGATGATGCTGATCAGCACCATCAGCACCATCAGCAGCACTCGCCTCATCGCAGTGCCTCGCTTAATTGATACACGGCCATGGCGTAAAGGCGGCTATGGTTGTAGCGGGTAATAACATAAAAGTTATGTGCCCCTAGCCAATACTCTGAGCCTTCTTGAGTTGTGAGCTGCATGAGCGTGGCACTGTCTTTGTCGCTAAATGCCGCAGGAACGCTCACACCTAATGTGCGCAACTCGCCTACCGTCCACTTAGGCTTGAGACTGGCATTAACCACATCATTGGGCAGCGCTTTAGAGACGGTAACTGCAGTCGTAATGGCCTCGCCGCTGCGCCAGCCATGGCGTTTAAAGTAGTTCGCAACACTGGCGATGGCATCGGCTGGGTTGTTCCACAAATCGCGTTTGCCATCAAAGTCACCATCGACGGCATAATTGCGAAAGCTGCTGGGAATGAATTGCCCATAGCCCATAGCGCCAGCGTAGGAGCCCTTGATGTCAGCCAAATTTAATTGCTCTTCTTCAGCGAGGGCAAAAAAGGCCTTCAACTCGCGCCAGAATAGCGGTCGTTTGGGATAGTCAAAGGCCAGCGTTGCCAGTGAGTCGAGTACCCGATAGCTGCCTTGGCGTTTACCATAGTAGGTTTCAACGCCGATGATGGCGGCGATGATGGCTGGGTCGACGCCATACTGCTGCTGCGCAGCCTGCAGTTGCTTGGCGTGGGTTTTGAGAAATTCTTTGCCTTGCTCAATGCGACTGTCGGTAACGAAAATCTTGCGATACTCATGCCACTCGAGGCGTCGCTCTGCGGGCCTAGCGATAGCTTCTAAAACGGAATCCATACGCTCTGCTTGTGCTAGCCAATGCTTAGCGGTGTCGGCAGAGATGTTGTACTCCGATTTCAGTTCCTGCGTGAACTGTTCAAACTTAGGGTGCTGATCGTATGCTGCCTGCGTGACAGGCGACAGCAACACGGCTCCCAATACAGCTGCCCGTACTCGCATCATTTTTTCCTTTTTAGCGTTGTCGATGGCCGGCCATGGACATCAGTAATCCAAAGCCCAGCATTAAACTGACCACGGATGTGCCGCCATAGCTCACCAAGGGTAAGGGTACTCCGACAACGGGTAAAATGCCGCTGACCATACCAATGTTTACGAATACATAGATAAAAAAGGTGACGGCTAACGACCCCGATAGCAAGCGAGCAAACAAAGTGTCGCAGCGCGTCGATAAATATAAGCAGCGTAGGATGATTAAGCAGTAGAGGCTGAGTAAAATCAAAACCCCGGCTAGACCCAATTCTTCGGCCAGTACCGCAATAATAAAATCGGTGTGGCTTTCCGGCAAAAACTCCAATTGCGATTGTGTGCCGTGTAAAAAACCCTTGCCATCGATGCCGCCACTGCCAATGGCCGTTTTCGATTGGATAATATTCCAGCCGGCACCGAGCTTATCGCTTTCCGGGTTGAGGAAAGTCAGTACCCGTTGTTTCTGATAATCGTGCATCACAAAAAACCACATTAATGGTGCACTGGCCGCAACTAAGGCAATCATGGAGCTGATTAACCACCACGACATACCGGCAAAAAACAACACCAGAAGTCCCGACGTGCCAATCAGAATCGCGGTGCCTAAATCGGGTTGCTTTAAAATCATGACCGTGGGTATGGCGATGATCATTAAGGCTTTTAGCAAATCAAACAGTTTTGGTGGCACCGGCCGCTGTGCCATATACCAGGCTACCGTTAATGGCAAAATCAACTTCACCAGCTCTGACGGTTGAAATCGCGGCAGCCCTGGTAGAGCGAGCCAGCGCTGAGCACCTTTAGCACCAATGCCGACCACCAGCACGGCGGCTAAGGCAATTAATCCAGCGGCATAGGCCCAGGGGGCAATGCGCTGATACCAGCGTGGTGGAAACTGAGCGGCGGCTGTTAACAATACCAAGCCAATGCCAAAGTGAATCGCTTGACGGGTGACCATGCCCATATCACGGCCGCTGGCACTATATAACAGCGTCAGTCCGCCTGCGCACAATAACAGCAGCAATAACAACAAAGGCAGGTCAAGATGAATGCGCGCAAACAGCTGACGGCTGCGAGCAAAACCGTGCAGTGAACCGCTGCTCATGGTGCGACTGAAATCAGTAGACGCCATTAGCTGTCTGCTCCGCTGAGATATTGATTGATCAGTGCTTGGGCAATAGGGCCTGCGGTGGTGCCCGAAGATTCACCGTTTTCAACCACTACTGCGACCGCTATTTGTGGTTTTTCTACCGGGGCAAAGGCAATAAATAAGGCGTGATCGCGCAGTCGTTCTGCCAGCGCTTCGGAGTTGTATTCTTCGTTTTGTTTGATGCCCACCACCTGTGCGGTCCCCGTCTTGCCGGCCATGGGTACTTTTAGGCCTTTTCTTAAACGCCAGCCGGTACCGTGATCACCAATAATGACATCCTGCATGGCCCTGGCCATACGCAACCACTCATCTGATTGTTTTAGCTCAATATTTTCAGGTGGTGAAATGTCGGGCTGGTAAGGCTGTTGATTGACGGCGGCCAGTAAACGCGGCAGGTTCCACTGGCCGTGATTAGCTAATACTGAGGTCGCCGTGGCCATTTGCAGTGGCGTGGCTTTCATAAAGCCCTGACCAATGCTCATATTGACGGTGTCACCAGCAAACCAAAAGCTACCACGGTGACTGCGCTTCCAGTCACGATCGGGCAATAATCCCGGCAACGCATTAATGACGTCGACCGAGGTGTCGCGGCCAAAGCCAAACTGGCCCAGAAACGGTGACATGGCATCAATGCCCATGCGCACCGACATATCGTAAAAATAGGTATCGCAGGATTCGACAATGGCTTTGTGTAAATCAACCATGCCGTGTCCGCGGCGTTTCCAATCGCGATAAACGCGGTCGTAATTATCAATCGAGTACCAGCCAGGGTCTTGTATAGCGGTTTGCCAGCTGGCTGTGCCAGATTGAGTAATGGCCAGGCCAACAAAGGGTTTTAGAGTGGAGGCGGGCGGATACTGGCCACGAGCAGCGCGGTCGAATAGCGGCTGATCTGGATTGTTGCTTAAATCGCCGTAGTCTTTAAAAGATATGCCGGTCACAAACAGGTTAGGGTCAAAGCTGGGGTTGCTGTACAGCGACAATATCCCTCCGCTGCTAACATCGATAGCAACCACGGCGCCCCGAAAGCCCGACATTTCTTGTTCGGCGCGTTTTTGCAAGGCAGCGTCTAGATGTAATGTCAGATCCTGGCCAGGAACCGGGTCCTGCTGCTCTAATACGCGTAACACCCGACCACGGGCGTTGGTTTCGACTTTTTGGTAACCGACGTCACCATGCAAACGATCTTCGTAGCGTCGTTCGATACCGATTTTACCGATGTGATGGGTCGCGCTGTAGCGCTGCTTTTGCTCTTCATCGGCTTCAATTCGAGTTTGGTCTTTTTCGTTAATACGGCCAACATACCCCAGTACGTGGGCAAAACTTTTACCTTGCGGATAGTGACGCACTAGCTGTGCTTCGACCTCAAGGCCAGGTAGGAAATAGCGATTTACCAGAATTTGCGCAATTTCCTCTTCTTCTAGCCGGTGGCGCACCACAACGGGTTCGTAGGGGCTGCGGCGCAGGGCCAAACGCTGATCAAACTTTTCCCGATCGCGCTCACTAAACCCAATCAACTGATCCACGGCGGCTAGGGTTTGTTCCATATCGCTGACGCGTTCTGGCACCAGGGTCAGGCTGTAAGAAGGAATATTTTCTGCTAGCAGAATGCCATTACGGTCGTAAATCAGCCCACGCGTCGGCGCCACAGGGCGTAGGGCGATACGGTTGTTTTCCGACAGGTCTTTGTATTTTTCGTGCTCAGTGATTTGCAGGTGGGCCATGCGCCAGGCTAAAGTGCCGAGCATGGCCAGAATAATCACCGCCAGTGTCATCGCCCGAATACGAAACAAGCGCCTTTCTGCTGACTTGTCCCTAAACGATGATTCCCACATGTCTGTCAGCCTTGCTTATTTGTGGTAGGGGTGACCTTGGAGAATACTCCAGGCCCGATACAGCTGTTCTGCCACCAACACCCGCACCAGCGGATGTGGCAGGGTAAGATTCGACAGTGACCAGCGCTGCTTCGCTAGCGCCAGAATATCATCACTCATTCCATCCGGGCCGCCAATTAAAATGGCGACATCGCCGCCTTGCATACGCCAGTTATCTAACTGTTGAGAGAGCTGTGGAGTAGTCCAGGATTTGCCCAGTACTTCCAGAGTCACAACATGGTCTTGTGGACGGATGGCTTTGCGCAGGGCTTCGGCTTCCTGGCGCATCGCCTTTTCCTTGCTGCTGGACTTGCTGCGCATGCCCGGAGCAATTTCCACCAACTCCAGGGCGCAGTCGCTGGGCAAACGCTTAGCGTATTCCTGAAAGCCTTGCTCTACCCAGGCCGGCATTTTCTGGCCAACGGCCAGCAAGCGCAGCTTCATTGTGACTGGCTACCCTCTTCACTGCTGGGCTCGCCCCACAAGCGTTCTAAGTCATAGAAGTGGCGGGCTTGATCGGTCATGACATGCACCACCACATCAATCAGATCCAACAGCACCCAGTCGGACGCTGCTCGTCCTTCGGTGCCATTGATTTTTAGCCCGGCGTGTTTGGCCTTTTCTTCCACATTGGCGATAACAGCGGCAACGTGGCGGTTTGAGGTACCGGTGGCGATGATCATCCAGTCGGTGACCGAGGTGCGGCCGCGTACATCCAGAGTGGTGATGTTTTGGGCCTTCATGTCGTCCAGTGCGTTAAACACCAGAGTTTTTATGTCGTCAGTTTGCATTCAGAAGTTATCGGTACAGTTGATGTTGATTAAGGTAGTCCAGCACGGCGGGCGGGACCAGAAAGGTGACATTCTCGCCTTGCTTGAGGGCGCGGCGCAAGTAAGAGGCGGATATATCGAGCTCAGGCCAGTTATGGCAGCAAATTTTACCGGCATTGCTGCACAGCAACTGCTGCACCTCGCATTGGCGCTGTTCCAGTTGTTGCTCTTGCCAGTGGCTGGTGTTTTGCAGCCCTGGCCGGCTGACCACCAGCAGATTGGCCTGTTCTAACAATGCAATAGGCTGATGCCAGTGCTCAAAGCCTTGCCAAGCATCTTCGCCCATCACCCAGGTAAATCGAACATCTGGGTGGCGCTGATGCAAGGCCTCGACGGTAATGGCGCTGTAGCTCAGCTCCTCACGTTGCAACTCAATGTCACAGGGCTCTATGCCATCTAAGGCATCACAAGCCAATTGCAGCATGGTTAGACGCTGTTCGGCACTGGCTTGTGGCTGTGGTCTGTGCGGCGGAATGCGATTGGGGATTAACAGCACCCGATCAAAACCAAGATCACGCAGCTGCACGGCGATGCGTAAATGACCAATATGGATTGGATCGAAGGTACCGCCGAGCAGCGCCCAATGGGCAGAATTATTTGCGGATTTCACCATTGCCCAGCACTACGTATTTCTGTGATGTCAGACCTTCTAGGCCGACTGGGCCACGGGCGTGAATTTTATCGGTGGAGATGCCAATCTCAGCGCCCAGGCCATATTCGAAACCGTCGGCAAAGCGGGTTGATGCATTGACCATGACCGAACTGGAGTCGACCTCGGTTAAAAAACGACGTGCCAGGGTGTAGTTCTCGGTCACTATGCTATCGGTGTGATGTGAGCCATGACGGTTAATATGGTCGATCGCATGATCGAGACTCGCAACCACCGCAATGGACAAAATCGGCGCCAGATATTCGGTATCCCAGTCTTCTTCCGTGGCAGCTATGGCGTGGCCAATCAGGGCACACGTGCGTTCACAGCCGCGCAGCTCAACATTGAGCTTGCGATAGGCGGCGCCCAGATCTGGCAGAATGCGTTCGGCCACCGCTTCATGCACCAACAAGGTTTCCATCGTATTGCAGGTACCGTAGCGGTGGGTTTTGGCGTTAATGGCGATATTGGTGGCTTTGCTTAAATCAGCGAACTCGTCGATATAAACGTGGCAAATGCCATCCAGGTGCTTGATAACGGTCACTTGAGCTTCACGGCTGATGCGTTCAATCAGTCCCTTGCCGCCGCGTGGTACGATCACGTCAACAAACTCAGGCATGGTAATCAGTGCGCCAACGGCGGCACGATCTGTGGTGTCGACCACTTGTACCGCAGTGGCGGGCAAACCGACCTGTTGCAAACCTGCTCGAATGCAGTTGGCCAGCGCCTGGTTGGAAGCGATGGCTTCTGAGCCGCCACGCAAGATGGCTGCGTTACCGGATTTCAAACATAAACTGGCGGCTTCGATGGTGACATTGGGGCGGCTTTCGTAAATGATGCCAATCACTCCCAAAGGTACACGCATCTTACCCACCTGGATGCCACTGGGGCGGTAGCTTAAATCGGTGATTTCACCGACTGGATCGGTCAGTGCCGCGACTTGTTGCAGACCTTCGATCATGCCATCAATACGCGCCGGCGTGAGTTCAAGACGGTCGAGCAAGGCGGCGTCCAGGCCGTTGTCACGTCCGCGTTGCATATCTTCAGCATTGGCTTGCTGTAAAACATCACGCTGTGCTTCGATGGCATCGGCGATGGCTAATAAAGCGTTGTTTTTATCCTGGCTGCTGGCGCGGGCCATCGCTCGTGACGCGTCTCTGGCGTGCTGTCCAAGCGTGTGCATATAGTCACTGACGTTCATATGGTTACCTGACCGCTGGCTGTAGGGTGAGATCGCAAGGCTCTAACTCATGTTTAAGCAGCATGCGCTTTATCGAGCCGAACTAAAAGTGCGCTAGTATACACCAGGGTCTACGCCATGGCGTTGGTGATCTGTTCAAGAAGGGCAAAGCATGGAAAAAACACAGCTGCATAGTTTGGTGGTGTTGCAGGTTAAGGTGATTTATTGCCTGCTGGCAGCGTTGGGGTTGAGCATTATTGCCGTGCTGGATCTATTTGAGAGCAAGTACTTGTTCGCCGGCGTCGCAGCGGGCTTTTCACTCGGCTTAGTGCTGTATGCCGGTTATTTGCTGCTGCGGCGGAAAAAGCGCTCATCGCCGTATCCCGAATGGCTGTTGGTCGGGCTACTGTGTGTTTTTACCTTATTTGGGATGCAGCAAAGTCCCCAGGTGGTGCACTGGATTTATTTTGTGCCTATCTATTCTTACTTTTTATTTTCTCTGCGCATCGCCAGCTATATCACCTTGCTGTACAGCATTGCCTTGGTCGTGCTGGTGATTTTTCAGTTCGATCCATATTTGCGTTTGCAAACCCTGTTTACTTACGCCGCTTGCTCCGTTTTTTCCGTTATGTATGCCTTGATTAATGAGCACAGTGGTCGCGGCATGACCCAGGTGGTGCACACAGACTCTCTGACCCAGGTGTATAACGAGCATCAGCTGCTACTGGATTTAAATAAAGAAATGACGCGAGCTGATCGAACCTATTGCGATCTGATGGTGGTGGTTATTACCACGCCTGAGTCTTGGCAAAGCCTGAAAGTGGAAGATTACGAGCAACGTTTGTTGTACTTAGGTCGGCGTATCAAAAAATCACTACGCCAATACGATACCTGTTATCGCATGCAGAATGACGACTTTATTGTGTTAATGCCGCACAGCAGTGAGGCAAAGGCCGAGACACTGCTGCAGCAAATACGACAATCATTGGACGCCAGTCGGCTGAAGTCAGAGACTATTGGTCTGGCTTTTCAAGCGTATCAACCCGAAGACGATGCAGAGACCTTACTGCAGCGTTTACAGCGGAGTCATGCATGAAAATCGATCTGCCGCAAGAGCAACTATTACCGCGCTTGCAGGTGTTGGTCTTTACCCTGGCGGCGCTGGCAATTGCGGTATTAATGTTTGATCAGTATCGACAAGGCCTGTATTCGTTGGTGCTGTCCAATGCCATCGCCATTCCGGCGTTTTTGTTTAGCGCTATTTTTGTTTACATCAATCGCGATCGTGATGGTCAGCTGTGGGTGAATTATGCCTTGGTGTTGGTGCTAACCGCACTGGCGGTCTATCAACTGCCCGATTATCCACAATTGATGCTGCACTATTTGTACGCCTTGCCACTGTTCAGTTATTTCTGTTTACCGATGCTGCATGCCACGGTATTGAATGTGACCATCGGCTGTTTGATGACGGCTATGATCTGGCAAGCCACAGATACGGCAACGGGTCTTCGAACCGGTACCAATTATGCCTTGTTATTGGGTTCGGCCTGGTGTTTTGCCTACCTTACGCAAATGCGTTCTCACGCTCTAAAGCGCTTGTCTCTGACCGATCCTCACTCTGGCGCTTACAATCGTCGCCATTTTGAACCTGTTTTAGAGCGTGAACTGGCGCGCGCGGCGGATACCGGTAATAGCGTCAGTTTGATTGGCTTGCAGTTGGGTGATTGGCCGCAGTGGTTGGACATTCATGGACGGGCAGCGCTACTGCAATTTTTGCCACAGTTTGTCGATGTGGCACAACAACAAATTCGAGCTGCTGATGAAGTGTTTCGGCTCGATCAGGAGCAGTTTGTTTTACTGTTACCCAATTGCCCAGAAGACGGCGCTATTGTACTGATGGAACGGGTTAAGCGGGTGTTGCAGCAACATACTTGGAAGCCGTTTGCCGAAATCAATCTGAGTGCGGCAGCCGTCACTTGGCAGTCAGGGGAGCACGCTGGGCAATTGCTTAAGCGCTTAAATACCAAGCTGCAGCAGCAGCGGCGTACCAGTTTGCAACTGGCCGCCTTTCAAGACTCTAACGACGAATTATGAAGATTAACCCGTTAATCTTGCGTTGAATGGTTTGAAACGGTGGCTTGCGCCTTAATAATTCTGACCATGGTCGGCGTGTTGACCCGTGGAATATCTAGCTGATCGTAACAATTGGCCGGATCAATCACCTCAACTGCGGCAAAGCCGTCGCTGCTAAAGCCCTGAATAATCTCGTCATGACTGCGGTAGTGCAAAGGCCAGTCGCCGCGGGTGAAAAAGCCGACCAATTTTTGCGCCATTTTAACGTAACGATAGGACGGGTGTTCGACCAGATCCGGGTACAAATCGGTGAGGTAATAACCTTGTGGAAATTCACCTAATAGCGCAGCAATGCGCTGCCAGACGGCGCGTATTTGTGATAATTCAAAATAATTGACCAACCCTTCACTGATAATCACCAGCGGCTGGCTGCGATCCATGTCGGCGACTATGGCTTCGATGCTGTCACTGCCTTGACTGTGCAAAATGTTACAGCTGCGTACTTGATGACGTTTCGGTGCTTGCAGTTTATACAATAGTGCTTGCTTACGCTGCGACATGGCAGGCAGATCCGTTTCTATATAGCTGAGTTGCGGGTAGCGCTGACATAGTCGGTATCCGCGTGGTGATAAACCAGCTGCCAGTTCAATCACTTGGCAAACGCCTTGCTGTTCAATTAATTGCTGCAACTGAGCATCGATCAGTAAGTGCCTTTGCAGCAAAAACACATCGATATTGGCACCGGCTAAGCCTTTTAATAAAGCATTTACCGGGCTGAGTCCGGCATAAGCCAGCCTTCCCATAGCGGTGGAAAAGGCCGGTGCTGACAAGCCATGGCGCAGCCAAACAGCGCCAGTATAATGAGCACTGATACTAATACGTGAGGTGTCCGTGGTGTCTGACAGCAAGGTTGAACAGTCGTTGGTGGCAGTCATAAGAGAAATTATTATTGTTGTCGGTGCTGGCAGCATACCCCGTTCCTGTTTTGACCTCCATGGTTGAAGCATGACGGAGTGGCTGGAGAGTCTGCAGGCACTGCTGAGCGACAGTGATCCCTATTATTTGCTACTCGCGGTGTTATTTACGGCATTGCTGGAATCTTTGCTGCTGCTGGGCTTGCTGGTACCAGGGGTGGTGATATTACTGAGTTTATCGTTAATGGCTGCGCAAGCCGATATCAGTGCCTGGCAGTGGTGGTTAGCAGGCAGCCTAGGCGCATTTATCGGTGATGGTCTGAGTTTTGCGATAGGGCATTGGGCCAAAGACTCTCTGCCGCGCTGGCCTGTATTAAGAAATCAACCGCAATTGCTGCAGCAGGGGCATGAGTTTGTTCGTCGTTATGGCGGCTGGAGCATTGCCGTCGGACGCTTTATTGGCCCGCTGCGGCCGCTTATTCCTGCCGTTGCCGGCGCATTGAAGATGCCGTCGGTGCAATTTTTGTGGGTTAACGCACTGTCATCGCTGGCCTGGGGAGCAGCCTATTTGCTGCCAGCGTTTTTGTTTGGCCACATGTTGCACTTGCAAGGCCCCTGGCTGCTGTTGGTGTTGTGTCTGCTGGCTGCGCTGGCGGTGTTGTTATTCAAGCGTCAGCGCAACAAAGCCAATCAAGAAGGACGCGATTGAGCCGCGCGCAGGTCTTTTTGCGCTTCGCCCAATTGATATTCAAGATCGGCAATGCGCTGCTTGTCCTGGGCTTTTTGCTGCTCCAGTGCTTTATATTGCTCAGCGATGCCTTGCAAGCTTTGCTCCGCCTGTTGAACTTGCTGGCGCCAGCGCTGACTGAGCATATAGCCAACCAAGCCGCCTCCTATGATCAGGCCGGCTAATAGGGCCAATACAATGATCATTCATACCTCCGTTTGGGCACGGTTTCGTGGTGCCAGTGTTTATCATCAAGGTCACTATGATAACCAGCGCACCGTTTGAGGGATAGTTGCAGGAAGCGAGGCTGCAGACACGCAATCTGGTCGGCAGACTGGTACCATAGCGCCCTTCACAGATGTAGTAGGGGTCCGATGTGACAATTTCAGAGCTGGTGGCGCAAAGCGGTGCCCAAATGCGCATTTTTGATATGGGGCGCAGAGTCAGCAAGATCAATAAGCAACTGTTTGCGGAATTTGAACAACTGGCCCGTCCTTATCCGACCCCGTATTTACGTCACGCTTGGCTTGGCATTCTGAGCTGGCAGCCGAAGCAGCCAGGTCGTCACAGTATCTGGTTTTTGAAACTGCCATTAGACGAGCAGAACATCTTGCAACCTGGCCCACGAGATGCCTTTTTGCAGCACTGGCTGCGAGTAGTGGCAGCACCCGATAAAGACCATGGTGAGGCGCCTTGCAGCTATAAACCCGATGGCAATCGCATGGCTTATTTTCATGCATTGGCCGCCAAAGTGCTGGATCAACCGGGCAGTCAGTATTACGCCACCGCACGGGCCTATTTAAGCGGCGATACCGGTTGGGACAACTGGCAAGGGGTGGGCTTGCAGGGTTTGGCCGAAGTAGTGGCCAGACTGGAGCAAGAAGGCAATCAGGTCTTAATTCGTGACGCCATGGGCCATATGCCTGCGGTTCCGCGCAATGTGGTGTTGGGCTTTTTGGAAAATACCGCACCCAATCAGGAACTGACCTTGGCCATCAACGATTGTTTGGCCAGCGTGGTAGAGCAACAAGCCAGTGCCGCTGACTTAGCCGCTTTTGCTCGCGCTCTAAGCCAGAGCTCCCAGTTAGAGCAGCGCCGTGCTTTGTTATTGGCGATCCTGGCCCATCCTAATGCCGCCGATATGGAAGTTATGGCGGCTGTGTCCAGTCGTTGCTGGTCTGATTTGGAAGGGGATCTGCTGCTGCAGTATCTGGAGCGGTTGGCAGAAACCGATCAGCAGGGTCAGGCCTTTATGCCCTTGGTATCCGATTTGATGACTTTACCTGGCAAACGCGAACATGTGATGGAAGCCTTTCGCCATCCCAAGCGCACGCCACGCTTGATCGCCGCGATTGGCGATTTGCTGAATCGTGTACGCCAGGGTTCGGTGCAATGACGTCAGCGTGTCCTTGTAGCAGTGGCGCGGCGTACAGTGATTGTTGTCAGCCGCTGCACCAAGGTGCTGCAGCCGGAAGCGCCAAAGCGCTAATGCGCTCTCGCTACGCTGCCTTTGCCTTACGGCTGTCAGAGTATTTGCTGGCCAGTTGGCATGTCAGCAGCCGGCCGCAGAGTTTGCCATTGGAGGATGATATCCACTGGTTAGGGCTGCGTATTGAAGAACATCTGCCGGCTGGTGATCAGGCCCAGGTACGCTTTTGGGCTGGCTTTCGTGCTGGCGAAGAGTTTCAGCAACTGCGCGAGTTATCACGTTTTGTGCGTGAAGATGGCCATTGGTTTTATGTCGATGGCGATGCTCAATGGAGTGTCTGGCGACCGGCTCGTAACGAGCTTTGCCCCTGTGGCAGCAACGCCAAATTCAAGCGCTGTTGCGGTGTCTAGCCACGTTGCATGCCTTTTTTCAGCATGCCCCAAGTCATCATTAGGGCGCCAAGTAGAGAGACTAGCAACATCAGATTGACCAGCAGCGCATGGCGTTGGTAATAGCTGGAATGGGCTTGCTGTTGCTCGCTGCATTCGCCGCTGACTAGGTCGAGTTGCTGGCCTAACGCCTGGCAGTCACTGATGGCTGACATTTCCAGGCCATAGAGCGTTAGCAACAAAATGGCGGGTAGGGCGAACAAAAGGGCGCCATAGCGCAACATAAACAACTCCGGTAACAAATGACGGTTGGCAGTTATCGTCCAATGCTTGACTTTAACGCCCAATGTTTTCATCTTACCGATAGTCATGAACCTTGAAAACGATAATAACTGACGCAGCTTTTATGAAACTCTTCACTTTCGTGCTCGCCGCTTTATTGGGAAGTGCTGTCCACGCAGCGGATCTCGATATTCTATTGCAACAGATCAAAACGGATATCGCTGCCAAGCGGTTATCCACGCCCGCCGGCAACAACGCTCTGGAGCGTATCGACGAGTTTCGTGAGCAGGCACCCTTTGATTACCGGGTGCTGCCATTAGTTTACCAGTGGGGCGATGCTTATTTGCAGTTGGCCAATGAAGCCATGGACAGCGGTGATACCGGCAAAGCCGATCTGTACTTGCAGCGTGTCTGGCGTGTGGCTTCGTTAACGCCAGGGTTGGAGCAAGCACAGGCGAGACTGGATGACTTGCAGACATCAGGAACTCAGGTGGCCAAAGGCAAGGGTCAGCAGCAAAAAGACAGTGCGGCCGAAGCTGAGCGTCAACGCCGTATGGCGGCCGCCGCAGAAGCGGAAAAAGCGCGCCTTGAACAGGAACGCAAACGCCGCCTAGAACAAGCGCGCAAAGAAGCCGAAGCAGAAAAACAACGAGTATTGGCCGAGCGTAAACAGCGCCAGGAAGAAGAGCGACGTCGCCGTGCTGAAGCTGAAAAGGCTGCACAGCAGGCTCAGCTGGCCGCTGGTTCGACTACTGCGCCTGTGCCTGCGGTGGTCGCCGAGCCGCCGTCGGCAGAAGACGTGGCCAACGTGCGTGAATTATGGGAACAAGCGGAAGAAGAATCGGCTCCGCTGGCCGATTTCCCACTCGATGCGACTATGATTGCCGATCGAAATCGCAAAATATCAGACAGCCTGACTCCCATTTGTCAGGCCATTTTGGATAACGATGCTTCAGTGGTGATTCATACCGCGGAAGAATCCGATTATCGCTGGTTAACGGTGCGCTTCACTTTGTGTTTACGCCACTTAAGCGATTCTTTCCGTCTGCGTCACAGTCATGAAACCCTAACGACTGCTGAACCCCATGTGACCTTGCATCCATCACGTGATGTGTCCTTGGTCCGTCAGGCAGCTGATTAATCTGCCTTAGAAAGCTGGTCAACACTGGCCAGCTTTACCAGATCTGACACTGACAGGCGCGGCAGGCATGTTACAATCCGCGTGATTTTCTACCCCGGCTTTAAAAACACTATGTTGCGTTTATCGATATTCCTGCTGACTTCTTTTTTCTCTTCCTTGCTGTTTGCCAGCGTCATCGTACCTGCAGCACCAAAGCTGGCAGCCGATGCTTATATTCTGATGGATGCCGACAGTGGTCAGGTGTTGGTGGAGCACAACGCCGATAAACGTCTGCCGCCGGCCAGTCTGACCAAGATGATGACCAGCTACATTGCCGTGCATGAATTGCAACTCGGCAATGTGAGCGAAGGCACCCTGATACCGATCAGCGAAAAAGCCTGGCGTAAAGGCGGCTCTAAGATGTTTGTGCGGGTCGGAACCGAAGTACCTCTGATCGATTTGCTACGCGGCATTATTGTGCAGTCTGGCAATGACGCATCGGTGGCGGTGGCAGAGTATTTTTCTGGTTCGGAAGATGCCTATGCACAATGGATGAATCAGTACGCCAAAACCTTTGGCATGAGCAATTCGCATTTTTTAAATGCCACCGGTTGGCCGGTCGATGGGCATTATTCCAGCGCCCGCGATTTGGCCATTCTGTCGCGTCATATTATTGAAGATCACCCGGATTATTATTCGCTGTATGCCGAGAAGTACTACGAATACAACGATATTCGCCAGCCTAACCGCAATAAACTGCTGTGGCGTAAAACCAGTAACTTTGCCGTTGACGGTCTGAAAACCGGCCACACCGAAGAAGCGGGTTATTGTCTGGCAGCATCGGCAGAGCACGAAGGCACACGTTTTATTGCGGTGGTGATGGGAACTCGCAGTGATGAGGCCCGTACCCGTGAAACACAAAAACTATTGGCCTATGGCTTCCGCTATTACCAAACTCAAAAAATTCACAGCGCCGGTGACGTTTTGCAAAGCCAACGTGTGTGGCTGGGTGAGCAGCAGCAATTAGACTTGCTGCTGGAGCAAGATTTATCGCTGACCTTGCCTCGCGGTGGTGATGAAGAGCTGGTCAAGGTGGTGAACTACAACGAGTATCTTGAAGCTCCTATCAGTAAAGGTCAGGTGGTCGGCAGTTTGACCATTACCCGCGCTGGTGAAGTGGTGGCCGAGCGGCCATTATTGGCAGCCGAGGACGTGGCTGAGGCCGGTTTTTTTGGGCGCTTATGGGGTAAGGTACAATTGTTCTTTGCGCGTTTGTTTGCCGATTCTTGAAGTCAAACAATTTGACCCCATGATGTTCGTATGGCCGGCGCATGCCGGCCTTAGTGTTTTTAAGAGGTAGAAACTGTGAGCCAGCCGGAACCGCCAAAAATAGAATTCCCTTGTGAAGACTATCCCATCAAAATTCTGGGCACAGGCGTTGATGACTACGATCAACTGGTGATCGACATCATCCGTGTGCATGCGCCTGATTGTGACTTTACTCGCATGCAGGTGCGAGACAGCCGCAATGGTCATTTCCGCTCCATCACGGTTTATATTCGTGCCACCGGGCCAGATCAGCTAAAACGCATTCATAACGATTTGTCGTCACAAAGTTTTGTGCACATGGTGATGTAATGGCGGCACTAGAGGTTCGCCACTTGGGCTTGCAGCCATATGACGAAGTGTATGGCGATATGCTGGCCTATACCGAAAGCCGCACATCGGACAGTCCTGATCATATCTGGCTGTTGCAACACCCTCGGGTGTTCACCCAAGGGCAGGCAGGCAAGGCAGAACATGTGCTGCTGCCCGGAGATATCCCGGTGGTGCAGTCGGATCGCGGTGGTCAGGTTACCTACCATGGCCCGGGTCAGCTGGTGGCCTATTTGCTGATTGATATCAAACGCCGCTCAATGGGGCCGCGTCAGCTTGTCAGCCTGATTGAACAAGGCATCGTGAATGCACTGCAGCATTGGCAGATTGAGGCAGCTCCCAAAGCAGATGCCCCTGGTGTGTACGTACAGCAGCGCAAAATTGCCTCGTTGGGGCTGCGCATCAAGCAGGGCCGTTCTTTTCATGGCTTGGCTCTCAATGTCGATATGGATCTGGAGCCTTTTCAGCGCATTAACCCCTGTGGTTACGCTGGCATGGAAATGACACAGATGGTGGCCGAAACCTCATCAGAAGTGGCATTTTCCCAAGTCGAGCAGCGTCTGGCTGCAGAATTATCTTCCTTGTTTGAATTATCTGAGGAGCCTTCATGAGAGTTTTGCTGTTTGCCGTAATGACCTTGCTGTCCGTTATGGTACAGGCACAGCCGCGTTACAACTTGGCATTGGTGTCGGATTATATTTTTCGTGGTTTGACTCGCACCGACCATGGTCCAGCGTTGCAAGGTGGCACCGATGTGCGTCGCGGCGATGCCTATGCGGGCATCTGGCTGTCCAATATTGATGCACCCGAAGAGTCTGAAGGCATTCCGGTCGAGATGGATGCTTACTTTGGCTACAACCACCGCTTTGGCAGTTTTAATCTTGATACCAGCGTGGTGACCTACAACTACTTGGTGGATTCTATGGCGGATGAAACCGAGTTTCGCTTAGCCAGCAATGTGTCTAAAGAGTTGGAAATTAGTATTGCCAGGGGCATCAAGCAAAAAACCTGGTATCCAGAAATTCGCTACGAAAAATACCTGCAACATCGGTTGTATTTGGATTTAATTGCTGGAGTTTGGCTGGCTGATGATGCCGATGATAAAGGTGTGAGCCTGCGTGCTGAGCTAGCACGAGATTTTCCTGAATTTTATAAAATCGATTTATTTGTCGCCTTAGATTACATCAGCGATGAAACGCCATTTGGTATGGATGACGACGACGATGACTCGGACGTCCAGCTGGTGTTTGGCCTGCGTAAAAACTTTTAATGATGTCTGTTGTGGTAGCAACGCGTGACCGCGTTGCTACCACGGTATTTCGCCCTAAAAAGCCGCTAACTCCACATCAGCAAAGCTTTGAATGACGGGATGTCGCGAAGTTTCTGGCAGCTTGTCACGACAGACCCACAGAGTCTTTAAGCCCGCTTCATGGGCGGCGTCTAATTCCGCTTCGATATCGGATAAAAACAGAATTTGATCTGGCCCTATGGCGTGCTGTTGCTGCAGAGTAGCGGCAATGTGCTGATACGAGGCCATCTCCTGCTTGGCTCCAATATTAGTGTCAAAATGCCCGCTAAACAGTGGCAATAAATTGCCATCACAGCTGTGCGCAAAAAACAGCTGTTGAGCTTGCACTGACCCCGATGAATACACGTACAGTGGCAGTTGTTTGGCCCATTGGCGCAGCGCTTCACTGGCATCGGCGTACATATGGGCCTGATAGTCGCCTTGCTCATAACCTTGCCGCCAGATCAAACCCTGCAGGGTTTTTAGTGGTGTCGCCTTGCGATCTTCATCAATCCATTGCTCTAGGGTTTGAATCAATTGCTCGGTGTTTGCTTCTACTCCATTGGCGAGCAGATCGCGTGTTTGCTGCAAGCAAGTTTGCACTTCAGGCAGCTGTTGGTGCTGGCTGACAAAACCGCGCAAATGCTGGCGAGCGTAGGGGAATAACACCTCTTTAACAAAGGCGATGGACGAGGTCGTGCCTTCAATATCGGTGACAATGGCAGCAATGCTCATCAGTGGTTTTCCAGTCGGTTGAATAGAGTTGCGATATCTTTGCCGGTGAAGTTAGCCACCCAACCGTCGGGATTAGTAAACCAACGGATGGCTACAAAGCCAGGACGTGGGCCCATGTCGAACCAGTGTGGGGTGTTGGCTGGCACACTGATCAGGTCACCGGCGACGCAGTGCACTTCAAAGATCTGTTGCTCAATATGCAGGGTAAACAGGCCTTCTCCTGCGGCAAAAAAGCGCACTTCATCTTCGCTATGGGTGTGCTCACTGAGGAATTTTTGTCGCAAGGCGTGTTTGTCGGGGTGTTTATTATCCAGGCTAATCACATCCACGCTTTGATAGCCTTGCTGTTGCTGTAAGCGTTCTATGTCTTGAGCATACAGGTCCAGTACTGCTTGTGGGTCGATGCCGGGTTGAACGTCGGCTTGCACCGGCCATTGCTCAAATGTCACCCCCACTTGTGCCAGTCGCTGCTGGATCTTGTCACTGTTACTGGTGGTAAACAGCAGATTAGTGGGGGCGTTATCTGGGTAGATACGGATGGTCGTCATAGCGAAACTCCGGTCTGCAAGCGGCGCCACTCAAATTCGTAGCGAAATAAATGTTCAAGTGCTTCTAGGTGGCGAAAACATTCGTTCAAGTCTTGGCCCCAGGTGTACACCCCATGACCACGGATCAAATACGCTGGCGCTGTCTGTTGTTGTTGCAGGCGCTGGCTCACCCGTTGCGCCAGCTGATCGATATCCTGGCTGTTATCAACAATCGGGATGCAAACGGTGTCTTTATGGGTTGTTTCTCCCGCCAGGGCTTTTTGCAGCTCCCAACCTTGTAGCAGCAGCTCGTCATCGCTGAGTAAACGCGACAGCATCACAGCATAAAAGGAATGGGTATGCAGTACCGCTCCGGTTGCAGGAAAGTCGCGATATAACTGCGTATGCAGGCCGGTTTCTGCCGATGGCTTGCCTGGGCTTTGTGGTTGATTGTGCATATCGACCAGCATCAGTTGCTCGGCCGTCAGCTGGCCTTTATCACGCCCTGAGGTGGTAATCAGACAGGTGTTGTGGTCGACACGAACGGAGTAATTCGAACTGGTCGCCGGTGACCAGTCGCGCTGATAAATGCGCGCGCTCATTTGGCACAGCTGTTGAGATAGTGTGGAGAGCGTGGAGTGTTTGGCGATATCCATGATTACTTCTGGCGTGCTAATAATGCGGCGACTGTGTTGGTTGATGGCGTTAGGATCACACCTTGTTCGCAGACAATGGCTGTAATCAATTCGGCCGGAGTTATGTCAAACGACGGGTTTAGCGCCTGACAGCCTTGCGGAGCGATGTTTTGGCCATTCAATGAAGTGACTTCGTTGGCTGGACGCTGCTCGATAACAATGTCATCACCGCTGTTAAGGCTCAAATCAAAGCTGGAGGATGGCGCTACCACCATCACTTTGGCGCCGTGTTGCTGTGCCAGTACGGCCAGACTGTAAGTGCCAATTTTATTGGCAACGTCACCATTGGCAGCAATACGGTCGGCACCGACAATGATCCAATCGATGGCTTGCTGTTGAGCTTGTTGCTGGCGCATTACATGGGCAGCCGCGCCATCACAGACTAAGGTGGCGGGAATATTTTCTTGCATCAATTCCCAGCAGGTTAACCGTGCGCCTTGCAACCAAGGGCGTGTCTCGCCGGCATAGACCTGAGCAATTTTGCCGTCGGCGAAGGCGGTGCGGATCACTCCTAAGGCGGTGCCATGGCCGCCCGTAGCTAGCGCTCCAGTATTACAGTGAGTAAAGACACGACTGTTATCGTGCAACAGCGAGGCGCCGTATTGCGCCATGGTTAAATTGGCCTGGATATCTTCTTCATGAATACGACGGGCTTCGGCCAATAACTGCATGCCATCGCTATGGCCTAACGTGGCCATTCGCTCCAGTGCCCAGAACAAGTTAACGGCGGTCGGACGAGAGTCAGCCAGTTGCTGATAGGCGTGTTGCAAATCACCGCCATTGATCGCTTCAAGGGCATAACCATACGCCGCGGCGATACCAATGGCGGGTGCACCGCGCACCACCATAGCAGCGATGGCATCGGCGACATCGCTGGCGGTATGGCAGTCGATATAGCTGTGTTGGTGCGGTAAATATCGCTGATCGAGCAAGCGCAGATGTTGCTGTTGCCATTCGATCGCGTGAACCTGAGAGTGTGTCATAGCGGCCCCTTTTTTAGTGCCGCCATGGTAGTCGCAGCGGGCCGAGTTGAACAGAGGCCGAGGGCCAATCAGGTGCGGAATTCGCGCACCATGGCCCTGAGTTGATCGGCTTGATCGGCCAGACCTTCGGCCGCCGTCGAGGTGCCGCTGGCGTCGTCCACGGTTTGATCCGACACTTCATTAATGTTAACGATATTGGCGGTGATCTCACCGGCTACCTGGCTTTGCTCTTCTGCCGCTGTGGCGACTTGGGTATTGAGATGGGACAGCGTGGTAATGTGTTCCAAAATGGCGCTCAATGCCTGCTCGGTTTGCTGTGATTGATCCACCACTTGACGGGCATTGCCCTGCGAACTTTCCATCACATCAACGGCCTGCTGCATGGCGCGATTCAAGCGCTCGGTAACCGCATGGATACCGCTGGTCGTTTGCTCGGTACTGGCGGCTAAGGCTCGTACTTCATCGGCCACCACGGCAAAGCCACGACCTTGCTCACCGGCTCTGGCCGCTTCAATAGCGGCGTTTAATGCCAGTAAGTTGGTTTGCTCGGCAATGCCGCGGATGGTTTTTGATGCTTCGCTAATTTGCTGGCTCTCTTTTGCCAGCTCAGCAATCACTTGCTGGGCGTGCTGAACGTCATTGACTAGGGTTTCAATGGCCGTGATGTTGGCCGTCATGGTGGTTTGCGATTCACTGGCGCGTTGGCTGGCTTGGTCGGTGGCGTCGGCAGCGGCCTCGGCGCTGCGAGCGACTTCTTCGGCGGTACTCGACATTTGGGTGACCGCGGTCGCTACTTGAGCAATTTGGGCTTGTTGGCGCTCGATACCTTGGCGTGTATGAAGGGCGATATCAAATACATTGGCGGCCTTATCCGATACCCCATCGCTCAGGGCTGTCATGGCTTTGACCATCAGCTGCAGATGACTGATAAAGGAATTGAAGTTATCCACCAGCTGGCCAATTTCGTCATCGGCCCGGGTTTGCAAACGTATGGTTAAGTCGCCTTCACCGTTGGCCATATCAGCTAAGGAATGCACCACACGATTGACCATGCGAGTAATTAAGGTCGCGATGTACCAAGCGGTACTCAGCAGCACCACCATCATCAGCATGGCCACCAATGCACCAACATGTAAGGTATCTTCGCTTTGCTGGGTGGTGGCGGTGATTTCTTCAGAAAAGCGCTGGTAGTTCTGTTGCCGGATACTGGCAAGTTGCTCGCTGACGGCGTCGTAATATTGATTGGTTTGCTGTGCTTGCTGTGCCAGTTCGGCCAGATCTATGGTGCCGGCAATCATGGCGCTGGCCAGCTGGCTGGCCGATTGCCAATACTGCTGAAACGATTGCTGCAGCTGCTGAGTGGCTGTGTCTTGCTGGGTCAGAAGTTGTCGAATGCGGGTGATGGCTTGTTGTAGCTGCTGCATATGCAGTTTGGCGCCATCGACCTTGTCCGGATCATTGTCGGCAATGGCATTGGCCAGCTCGTTGCGTAATTTGTAAAGCAAAAGGCCAGCATGGTCTATTTGCTCAGTGGCGGGAAAGCGTACCTCGGCAATGTGCTGCAATTTGTGCTGAATGCCTTGCTGGGCTTGGGTGTTGTAACCGAGGTAGAGCACAAAACCGATCACCCCAGTGAGGGCGATAGCGAAGATCTTGTAGCGCAGCGATATTCCTCTCAGCATTCGATGTCATCCATGATCTAAGTGGTGCTTTAGTCATAGACGAAGATTGCTGCTGCCTCCAGTTACCAACAAAAATATCATGACGCCCAATTTGTCTAATAACCGCGCTGCCAGGCCGCTACAGTTGCTGCTGCATCTGGTGAAAGGCACGAATGAGTCCATTGGTAGAGCCGTCGATATTATCGCCAATGCTATCGCCCTGGAGCGCGGATAACACTTGATCTCCCAGCAGTTTGCCGAGCTCCACTCCCCATTGGTCAAAGGAGTTGACCCCCCACAGCATGCCTTGGGCGGCAACCTTGTGCTCGTACAGGGCAATTAAGGCGCCGACGGTGTGAGGCGTGGCTTTGGGAAAGTACAGGGTATTACTGGGGCGGTTACCAGGAATCACTTTGTGCGGTGCTAACACCAGAGCTTCGGCTTTGCTCATGCCGCTTGCGACCAGCTCGTCGATGGCTTGCTGCTCCGATTTGCCTTGTAACAGCGCTTGGCTTTGGCTGAGACAGTTTGATACCAGCATGGCATGGAAGTTATCGATTGGGTTATGGCTGCACATGGGCACAATAAAGTCACAGGGCGAAAAGTGTGTGCCTTGGTGCAGCAGCTGATGAAACGCATGCTGACCATTGGTGCCAACGCCGCCCCAAATAATAGGGCCGGTGTGATAATCGACCTGATTGCCATCGACGGTGATGGATTTGCCGTTACTTTCCATATCCAGCTGCTGCAAGTGAGCGGGCAAAGAGCGTAGATAGTGGTCATAGGGCAAGATGGCATGGGAGTTGACGTTAAAAAAGTTGATATACCAAAGCCCGATCAAGGCCATGATGACCGGCATATTCTCTTCTAACGGTGCGGTGCGAAAATGCTCATCCATGGCAAACGCACCGCGCAGCAAGTCGCGGAAATTATCGATGCCAATGGCCAGCGCTAATGGCAAACCCATGGCAGACCACAGTGAGTAGCGCCCGCCGACCCAATCCCACATAGGGAAAATATTTTCTTCGGCAATGCCAAACTCGGTGGCTTTTTCAATATTGGCCGACACCGCGGTAAAGTGCCGGCTGAGGTCGTCTTCAGAGCCACCGTTATCGAGAAACCAGCGCCGACAGGCGGTGGCATTCTTCAGTGTTTCTTGCGTGCCAAACGATTTTGACTGGACAATAAACAGCGTTGTGGCGGGGTCTAGCCGTTTCAGCACCTCGGTGATATGGGAGCCATCAATATTGGCCAAATAGTGAATATGTAGGCCCGAATCCCAATAAGGCTTGAGTGCGCCAGAGGCCAGTTTGGGGCCCAAAAAAGAGCCGCCAATACCAATAGAGACGACATCGGTAAAAGGACGATTATCGTAACCACGCCACTGGTTGCGGCGAATCTTCCAGCAGAACTCTTCCATGCGATGCACGGTATTGCGCACTTCGGGCATGATATTGACGTCATCAACCAGGATGTCGCGTTCACTGAAGTTGCGCAGTGCGGTATGTAAAGCGGGGCGATGTTCGCTGCGATTGACCTGATCACCGCTAAACAAGCCACTGATGGCCGCCGATAGGCCACGTTGTTCAGCCAAATCGAGTAACAGCTGCAGGGTGCGCTCGGTGATGCGATTTTTGGAATAATCGAGCGATAGCCCGGCGGCGTCGACATGAAAGCGTTCAAAACGTTGTGGATCTGCGGCAAACCAGTCGCGCATATGCTGCGCTTGGATGTCTTGGTAGTGCTGTTGCAGATCCTGCCACGCTGGCACTGAGGTTAAGCTGCCTTGATATGCCATCCGCTTTGTCTCATGTCGCTCCATATATCTTGATTATACAGAAGCAGAAACAAAAAACGCCGCAGAAGCGGCGTTTAACTATCCAGGTATTGCCTTAGGCAACTTGCACTGGAATATCAAAACTGGTGTGGCTGACGGTATTGTCGGCGTTCATATAGACCATTTTGGGTTTAAATGACGCTAACTCACTTTCATCATAATTGCCGTAGGCACAGATAATAATACGATCGCCAACGCCAGCCAGGTGCGCTGCTGCGCCATTGACTGAGATGATACCGGAGTTATCTTCGCCACGAATAATGTATGTGGTGAAGCGTTTGCCATTATCAATGTTGTAGATCTGAATCTGTTCAAACTCCCGCATGCCCGCGAGATCCAGCAATGTGCCGTCAATGGCACAAGAGCCTTCATAGTTCAGCACAGAGTGCGTCACACGGGCCTGATGCAGCTTGGCTTTGAGCATGATGGATTGCATGGTAAACCCTTTCGTTTCTGTCCTGAGTCTTCTCTGCCGGGCGTCATGCCCTGGCATGGAATTGGTCAAAAGTTAGCCACATGGGCATAAGGCGTCGAAGTATGCCCTATTCAAACGCCCGATTCAATGTCAGCGGAAGATTATCAATCAGCCGCGCTGGGCCTACAAAAACCGCTGCCAAAATGATGATTTCACTGTCTTTTTCTGACGCCGGTTGGAGGTCATGCTGACGACAGATGTCGACGTAATCGACCCGCAAGCCGGCATTATTGAGGGCCGTCTTGCTGGCCTCCAGGGCACTTGCAAATTCTTCACCCTGTTGCAGCTGATCTGCCAACTGGCACAGCTGTTGATACAGGGTCGGTGCCAGCGCGCGTTGCTCAGCATTGAGGTAGCCATTGCGGGAGCTTAACGCCAGGCCATCGTCGGCGCGGGCCGTGGCGACTGTGACTATCTGCAAGGGCATATCCAGATCGGCGACCATTTTGCGAATCACGGCCACTTGCTGCCAATCTTTTTGGCCAAAGAAAGCCAAATCAGGCTGTACCTGGTTAAACAGTTTGGTGACGACAGTAGCGACGCCATCAAAATGGCCAGGGCGACTGCCGCCACACAAGCCTTGGGATACAGCGGGAACGTGCACTGTGCTGTGTTGCTGCTGGCCGTGTGGATACATTTCTTCGACATTGGGAGCAAACAGCAGATCGCATCCGGCAGCTGTTAACTGCGCCTGATCATCGGGCAGGGTGCGCGGGTAGCGTTGCAAATCATTAGCATCGTCAAACTGCAGTGGATTCACAAACACGCTGGCGACGACAAAGTCGCACTGTTTGCGCGCCTGTTCCACCAAACTGATATGGCCAGCGTGCAGATTGCCCATCGTTGGCACAAAGCCAATGCGTTTGCCGCTGGCGCGTGCGCTGCGCACCATTTGGCGCAGCTCGGCAATGGTATGAAGGGTCTGCATCAGGCGAATCCGTGTTCCTGTGCTGGGAAGGTACCGGCTTTGACTTCCTGCACATAAGCGGCCAAAGCCTGCTGTACGGTGCGACCATCAACCATAAAGTTTTTCACAAACTTAGGCACATGGCCGCTGTTTAAACCCAGCATGTCTTGCAGCACCAGTACTTGAGCATCGGTGCCGCTGCCGGCGCCAATGCCGACCACAGGAATGCGCAGACTGTGCGAGATACGTGTTGCCAACTCACTTGGCACACACTCCAGTACCAGCAGATCAACCCCGGCTGCTTCCAGTGCCTGGGCATTGGCCAGCATGGCTTCGGCGGCGGCGTTATCGCGGCCTTGTACTTTGTAACCACCCAGTTTGTTGACCGCTTGTGGCGTCAAACCTAAATGTGCACACACAGGCACGCCTTGGCGAGTTAATGAGGTGATCATCGGAATTAGCCAGTCATCGCCTTCAACCTTAACCATGTGGGCACCGGCCTGCATGACTTTACGTGCGCTGTCGAGGCACTGCTGTTCGGTGCCGTAGGACATAAAGGGCAGGTCGGCCATAATCAATGCCGGACGACTGGCACGAGCATTACCGCGAGCAACACAAGCGGTGTGATAAGCCATGTCATCAATGCTGACAGGCAGAGTACTAGAGTGCCCCTGCAATACCATTCCCAGTGAGTCACCCACTAAGATGACTTCCACGCCGGCTTCGGCAGCCAGCTGAGCGAAAGTAGCATCGTAGGCGGTCAGTACAGCAATCTTTTCTTGCTCGGCTTTGAGTTTCGCCAACGCTGGAATGGTGATAGTCATCCTGCTTCTCCGATTATGCGGTCTGGCTTGTGGCCGACCGGTGACGTTGAGTTGCGTATAGTCCGGATTGGCGAGGCATTGTCAATATTGAACCGCTGGGGCAAATGTGAAAGCGACGTGGGCATAAAGCCGGAAGTAGAGGGCGCTGCTGAGTGTTTGAGACTTATGTTATGTATTTGAGGGGATAGGCGGGTATTTTTTGTTAGCAGCGGCTTGATGGGGCATCTAGCTGGGGAGAGGATTTCTTGCTTTAGCGCCTGTTTTTCCCTTAGCCGGTGGATTGAATTGGCAAAGTCTGCCCAGACAGCAGCGCCGGTCAATATCCTGCCAGATCTAGGGTTAAGCACACCTTGGATACTGATTCCTAAGCTTTGATTTAGTAGGTTGGGTGAAATCGCAGTGATTCGCCCGGCTGCGCCCGGGCTTTTCAGTTAAGGGGTGGCCGCACCCCTTAACAATCCCGCTCCCGGCCAAGATGGCGTGGCTAGACCGCCAACCCGCTTGGCGACGGGCGGCACGCAAACAGGGCGAATCCCACACCCCGTTTGCTTGGCCAGCATCCCTGCTGGCCAGCCTGGTCATCTGCGCTGGTTGGCGGCGCCATCTTAGGCCGAATTGGCGCAGTGACAGAGGTGATTGCTGCAAGACCTTGGCGCGGCGGGATGTGGCTGTCTTGTTCGTTCTAGCCGGCCATCATGTTGGTTTAATTCCAGCTCAACATGTGACCCCATTTGTGCGTGGGAATAAAAATGATCGCAACGATGCGTTAGCGATTGCGGAAGCAGCGCGACGACCTGGTATGCACATGGTGCCGGTTAAAACAGAGTCACAGCAGGATATCCAGGTACTGCATAGAATTCGAGAGCGGTGCGTGGCCACACGAACCGGGTTAATGAACCAGATGCGTGGCTTATTGTCCGACTATGGTTACAGTTTCCCTGAGGGTATTGAATCCCTGGCGATAAAGCTGAGGGAAACCATGGAAAATCCAGCACTGTCTGCCATTATTCGCAAAGAAATTGAGTTTACATTAGTCGAATATGACTTGCTGAGCCGTCGGCTTGAGCACTTGAGAAAAACACTCGCGGACTATGCTGGGAAAAATGAAGATTGCCAGTATCTACAAACCATCCCTGGAATTGGTCCGCACATCGCCAGTGCGATTGTGTCAACCATAGGCAAAGGACAAGCATTTTCTCATGCTCGAGCCTTTGCCGTATGGACAGGATTAACGCCGATACAAAGAGCGAGTGGCAACAAGTCGATTATGGCGGGGATTTCCAAACGCGGGAACCGCTATTTACGCAAACAATTTGTCCAGGCAGCGAGGCATACCGTACGCTGGGCCAAGCGCCAAAGCGGTACAAAACTGGGGAACTGGATCAACCAGATTGTTCTCCGCCGTGGACTGCAAAAAGGTATAGTCGCGGTGGCTCATAAACTGGCGCGCATTAGCTGGATCTTGCTACAAAAAAGCGAGAAATTTAACGCAGCGTAAATGTATTTATCTCATCCGGTAGTCGTTAGCGTGATGAAATAAACGGTGTTATCCGCCCTTCCCAGAACCTGGACGGGACACGATCGTAACAGATTGAGTGGGTGTTTTTAGGTGGGAAAGTGCGGATCTCATCAGGACTTCAGGCTACGGCCAGATCAGAAGCCGAATATATGTCAGCGCTACCACCAACTCGCATGAACCACCGTTCATCATAACGACCGGGGATGAGTAAAAAAGAAGTTAATCAGGGGTGTTCAGGCGCCAAGGCCATGTTCTGCCTTGACATCGGGAGAGCGTCTATATATGTCCGTGTAGTTCATCCATATAGTTAGTTCCGGTTCCCGCGACTAGTTAGCCGATGTCCGTTTAGTCCCGGCTTAGTTTGAGTTGTACTTTTCCAACTCTGAGCGCCCTACTTCAAGCACTTCTAAATCTGCTAGCGCCATATCCAAATCATAGCCCACACCTAGATCAAAAGCCCCCAAAGCATCCAAAAATTCCCTTGGAGGCAAATAGTTATGCTCAGATACATAGTGCAGAAGCAAAGTAGGAAATGAATAGAACTCACCTTCTTTTAATGATGGTATTACTACCTCATTCGAGCCTGCCGTCATCAACCTGCTTCCTTTGTAGAGTGCCAAACCACCCGGCGCATACTCAACCGCTATATTTTCCGTACAAAAAGGGCACAAATATGGGCTCCCACGAACGTGCATGCAGTGGATATTAATCGAGGTTGCAGTTTCAATCTTTCCCTTTTTTTGGTCCTCTTCATATTTTAGATCTAGAAAAATCAGCTCCCTTAGCTTTTCAAGCAACTCTGCACTAACTCTACCTTTAGGGAACTCATGCTCGCTCCCCAGCCATCCAATGTTTTTAACTGACGGAAAAACATCGACTATCTCTTCCTCACTTCCATCTCGGTAACACGATAAATCTCGATAATACATAACACACCCTACTTACGCTTAATTCCCGTACAAGTTGCCAAAGTACACACGCCCATATTTGACTGCAAAAGATCGCTCAAAGGTGTTTTATACCTTACTGAAGTCGATCTACTAAAAATTGACAAACTAAAATGACATCCATCCTAAAAGTGATTGTTCCGGACATTAAACAGACATCCATCTTAAAAGTGATTGTTCCAGTGAAGCTCTCGGCCTGTCAACCACATGTGTTGTTTGAGCAGGAGCGTTCAAAATAAGCTTGTTTGATGCGTATTTAAGGATGATTGTCTTGTTGAGGGCGTAGGTTATCCCAGTGCGAATGTCTCTGGTTATTCCGCAGCGGTCGAGGAGCTAGGCTGATCGGTTGAGTAGCGAACGGCAGTGACTGAGCCCAGGCGAGCGCTGATAATTCAACGTTTCACAAGCCAGGCGCAGTTTTTCTTCACCTCCGGCAAAGGTATGGAAGCAGTCTTCGAAATGTTGGGTCATTTCTAACCATTGAGCATCATCAATGCCTAAACGATCGAGAATAGCTGCCGTATTTTGAGCAATGGCTCCGCGCTTATCATGCCGAAAAACACGGCCAGTCCAGTCAACCAGTTCGAGATAATCCGTCAGTTTCATTTGAATCCCTAGCGGTATATTTTGCCGAGGATTACCCACGAAGGGCAATAATTCCTTAGGTTGTTGTCTAGGATGGTTGGGCTGCTTCCTGGCTTTGGCTTCTTTAATCCGACGCTTAATCGAGGTGTGGGCTGACTTTTCAGGTGTCGCAGCCATCTTGGCACGAACGGGGTTGAGGTCGACATAGGCCATGCACGCCGCCAGCGCGGCTTCATCCAAGAGTGCTTGAGATTTAAACCGACCCTCCCAAAATCGGCCTGAACACTGATCCTCTTGATTGGCTTGTCGTGCAATGGCTTCATTCAGTACTCGCATAAACCAGCTGATGCTGGACAAGCGTGAACGCCATTCTTCAACATAAATCTGCAGTCGTTTTTGCTCTGCAACGCCCAACGTATCGCCACTCAAAAATCGCTGAGACAGCATATTGCCACTAAAAAGCGTGTGCCAACGCTCAATCACTTCTGCATCGTTCCAGCTATTGGCCCGCTCAGCATCAATAAATAAAACGGCATGATAGTGGTTGCTCATGATAGCGTAGGCCGCCACGTCAACGGCAAACACTTGTGGTAAAGACAACAGCTTATCTTCCAACCAGCCTCGGCGATGCTCGTAGCACTGGCCAGTGTTATGATCCGTACCGCACAAAAACGCGCGTCGCACGCAGCGCGATACACAGTGGTAATAGGGAGTAGCTTCTAATGAGACCTGTTGTTTTCTGGGTTTGGGCATGATGGCACTCCCACTTAGCGGCACAGATGTTCAGCCTAGCTGATGCGGAGGTGATTGCCATTGGGGTGTCAGGTTAGGATGGGTGTCTCGATAATATTCGTTGGCGTTGCGGCGACCACAGCATTGGCAACGAAGGAATCAAGGCCTGCGCAGCGCAAGGCAGGGAGTTCGCCCGCCCGGCGTGAGGGATAAGATCCTTCAAGGAGGGCAAAGGGATTGGCGTTAAAAAAGCACCTCGTGCAGGTTAGGATGGGTGTCTAGACAATAATGTTGCCTCATTCTTTATTAAATATCTCTGGAGTGGACCAGTCACTAGCACAGAGCCAATCTTCAGGGATTTGTTGAACGGCTTCTTCCGGTGCTTCTAAATCCCAACAGTGCTCCCACCCGCCTGTTGAATAGTCAGCGATAATTACGTCTGCCCTCCATTTCGCTAGCCACTTTTTCATAAAGACAAAATCAGTGTCATCATCCAAGTGATCGATGTAAATCGTAATTTTCTTCATGATTCTCTTAAAACATAACGCCCGGAGTAGCGGAAAACTTGTAGCGACGAAGGGGTGAAAAGATTTTTCGATAACCTGCGCTTGTTAGGCGATTTATAGTACATGGTGACTCATTGCTGAAGATAGCCAAGTAAAATAATCACTGTCTTTAATTGATTTTTTATTTTTTCATTCTCTGAGCTGGTTTCGATAATTAGCACCCCTTTAGAAAGTTCAATTTTTACTGTAATTGATTTGGGTAGCTCTAGAGTTTCATCGATCTCATCATCTTTCATTAGCTCATACCAGACTTCAGAAGGAAAACTATCGAGTAGACTTTTAGTGGCCATGATGAATAGTTCAACGATATCAATATAATCCTCAACTTCATCTAGGCTAGGAACAAAATAATCGTGTTCGATAGCGTTTCTTTTTTTATTTAGCTTCTTCAGTATGTTTGGACTTAGTATTCCAAAAGTATTAAGAAACTCCAGGTTTGGCGGAAAGCCAATGAATTTCTCACTATAAAGCACAGACCAACCAAAGGCGTCGCATAACATTTCTACTTGAAGGTGAAATGCTCGTTTAGCGTTTCCTACTGCATTAACTCTATTCCTTCTATCATTCCCATCATTTAAATCGTCTTTAGAGAAGTCTAAATAGGTTGATGGGTAAACGTCTTTTCCATTTGAGTAATATTCAGACGAGCTCCCACCAGGAAAATAGTTTGAGATGTATTCAGGTTTAAATGAAGTTATTTCCATCATTTCGCTAACCGCCTAATGCCTAACAGTTTTAATTGTCTGCGTGCCTGTTTTTCCTGCTAGAACCATTCGAGGTATCTCTTTCAAGCAAATGATTTAGCGCTGGATATCCTGTTTCTCTCACATTTTCTACTGAAAAATCGAGCTTGCCCACTATCCACATCTCTAATCTTATGAGCCGGTTTTCTAACTGATTGATTTCTTTGGCGTTCGAACCATCACTCCAAGAAAATGCAGGCAAGCCAGCCAGGAAAGTGTGCCAGATTATGTACTACTAGAGATGCTGAAGAGTCATGTCTTTACATTGGCTACAGAGCTGCTTTATTAATGACCTGTATCAGAGATACCCATTCCAAGCATTACACTCGTTCTCGCGCCCAGGTTTTCCGCGCCTTAGCAGGCCGCCGGAGTTGGCAATGGTTGTGCCCGCAGGGGCTGCCAGGACGGCAGCGCCAACAAAAGGCCTACAGGGACGTAGGCTTTTTGTGATGCGGCGACTACAGCATTGGCAACGAAGGATTTGCGGCCTGCACAGCGCAAAGCAGGCTGCAAGCTATCTACGTTGCTTCTGCTGCGTTAAAAAGCGCCTCGCCATGCTCACTTACAGTTTGTAAGCTGCGCTTGTCGAGGGCGACTTCCGCTCGCTTTTTGCCTTGTAGAAACTGCCTCGATGGACGCTTTCAGTCGTTCGCCCGCCCGGCGTGAGGGATAAGATCCCTCAAGGAGGGCAAAGGGATTGGCGTTAAAAAGCGCCTCGCCATGCTCACTTACAGTTTGTAAGCTGCGCTTGTCGAGTGCGACTCCCTCTCGCTTTTTGCCTTGCAGAAACTGCCTCGATGGACGCCTTCAGTCGTTCGCCCGCCCGGCGTGAGGGATAACCTCAAGCAGAGCATAGGGCTGCCAAGCCAGAAGCTGAAATCAGCGCCCCAGCAACTGCAGGCAACAGGCCAGAAAGCCCGAATGCTGATAACGTTGCAGTTCACCATCAAAGCTAGGTGTCAGCTGGCTCACGCATCGTCCATCCGGCAAACACAAGTGCGGATCTAGCTCAGCCAATGGGATCAAGGTAAAGCTGCGGTGCGTTAATTCTTTGTGCGGCAGGGTGAGGCGCGGGCAGTGCCACTGTGTATCACCCAGCAGGAGCATGTCCAAATCGATGCAGCGCTCACCCCAATGGCGGCGGCGCACGCGCCCTTGCTCACGTTCCTGTAATTGCAACGCATCTAGCAATGCCAGTGGCTCAAGCTCGGTCTGCAGCGCTGCAACGGCATTGAAATAGTCGGGCTGATCTTGCGGCCCGAGCGGCTTGCTGGCGTACAAGCTGGAGATGCTGAGCAACTGACTGCTGGGCAGTTGTGACAGCGCTGTCAGCGCTGTACACAGTTGGTCGATAGGGTCATCAAGATTGGCGCCTAAGCCTATGTAAGCAATGGCGCGGCGAGACTCGGCATTCATGTTTATGAGCGGCGTGGTTTGCGGCGACGATTAGGGCGGCGACGCGGTTTGTCATCACGACCACTGTCATCGCTACGCTCATGGTCATGGCGCTGTGGCGTTACCGGGCCATGCTCAGCCTGAAAGTCGGTCCACCATTGCCCAAGCCCGTCAAGATCTTCGCCTGACTGCTCACGCAGCAGAACAAAATCATAGGCAGCACGGAAACGTGGATGAGTGAGCAGCTCATGGCAACGACGTGAGCGCGTTTTTGGCAGTCGTAACTGCAATTCCCAAATCTCGCGCATCGGAATCGATAGGCGTTTAGGAATGGCGATGGTACGTGCTTGCTGAGCGATGGCTTTGTCAGCGGCCTTGTGCAGTGCCTGCTGCGCCGGCATGCCTTTCGCTTCCAACGCTTGCATACGCTGCAATACGACGGGCCATAACAAAGCGGCCAGGAAGAAATAAGGCGTGACCGACTTGCCCGATTGAATACGGACGTCGGTATTGGCAAAGGTGTTGGCGACTAGGGTCTGACAAAAGTCGTCAGCGGCCAGTATGTCGGCGGTTTGCGGGAATAGCTCAGCAAACAGGCCGTAGTGCTGCAGCTGCTGATAGGTATGCAGTGCTTGGCCGTGCAAAAACAGCTTTAAGACTTCTTCAAACAGACGGGCTGGTGGAATTTGCTGTAGCAGCGGCGCCATCTGTGCAATAGGGCGCTCGGTGTCGGCTTCTAAGCTAAAGCCTAGTTTGGCGGCAAAACGTATGGCTCGCAGCATACGTACCGGATCTTCGCGATAGCGCACTTCGGCATCGCCAATCAGGCGCAAACGTTTGTTTTGCAGATCTTGCCAGCCGCCAGCGTAAGCGTGCACGGAGAAGTCAGCAATGTCGTAGTAGAGGGCGTTGACGGTAAAATCGCGACGCATGGCATCTTCATCTTTGCTGCCGTAGACGTTGTCGCGCAGAATCATGCCCTGATCGCCGGTGGAAGCCTGTTTAGCGGAATGCTCTTCGCGTGGCGGCGCACGAAAGGTGGCTACCTCGATGACTTCGCGGCCAAACACTACATGCACCAGCTTAAATCGACGGCCAATCAGCCGTGAGTTGCGAAACAGCTTGACCACCTGCTCTGGGGTGGCATTGGTGGCGACATCAAAATCCTTTGGCTGCATGCCTAATAATGTATCGCGCACACCACCGCCGACCAGCAGGGCTTGGTAGCCGGCATTATGTAAGCGGTACAGTACTTTTAATGCGCTGTCGCTGAGTTGGCTGCGACTGATGGAATGCTGATCGCGTGGAATCACGCTGAGAGGCGCGGCAGAAGATTTCTTCAGCCATTTTTTCAGCGCTCGCCCTGGCGCTTTTAAAGGATTGATCAAAGGGGTCAGCCGTCTCACGGAGTCTGGTATTAGCTAAAATTAGGCTCGCGAGTGTACCCGCCAGGCTAGGGAAAGGGAACCCTAGGGCCTGCTAACACTATTTAGCTCTTTGCTGCTGGACGTCAGTTGTTTCTTGAGTGAGGCATGAGGCGTGTGGATTAACCGGTTAAATAAGCAACGAATAACGCGACTCAGGGAAAAACGGACTCCAGCCCTTGTTCAGTCACCATACCCCAGAAAAACAAAAAGCCGCAGAAGCGGCTTTGTCGGGCGTATTATTATTGTTATGGCCAGGCTCAGACTGTCGAGCAACTGTTTTGAATAGTCAGAGACACCTTTGTTTTTGTTATTATTGTGTCTGCTGCTCATTCAGAACAGTCATCCCTTCTCCACTGTCCCGCATTGTTATTATTGTTTGCAGGATCTCTACGCGACTGTTGTTGTTATTGTCATCGCGTTGCTTGGGTGAGCGATTGTTATTTTTGTTTGTGCTCCCCGTGCATAAAGACATTAGCAGTTGCTGTGCCAACTTTTGTAAATCCTTTAAAAACAATAACTTACAGATTTTTTATGGCGTATGAGTCTGGTGTTATACCAAAGTGTTACCAGTAACAGGCCAAATTGGTAACACATGGGTGTCACCCGGTAACAGGCCGTTACGCGCTGGCTCAAACCGTGGTTCGCACTTTGGTGTAAAGGGGCTAACGGCATCTTCGGTGCTTTGTGAACTGTTGAGCTGATTCGTTGTGCAACGGCCGTTAGGGACGTTTAATGCCGCGCAGCTGGTATTTATGACTTGGAGAGTATGCTTTTGAAAGGGTTGTTATCTGTTGGGCTGGTTCTGGCGGCATTGCTTGCTGCGGCCGCGCTGGTGTTGGAGAAATGGGAAAGGCCTAGCAGCAGTTTCGACAACCGCGAAGAGCTAGCCGCGCTCATTACAACAGGCTGGGTGCCGGACTGGATTCCCAGCAGTGCCTTTGATATCGAGGAAAGCCACGATATAGACACCAATGACATGTGGATGCGCTTTCGTTTTTCAAAGGCGCAGGCGTTTTATCGCTCGCCACTTTGTCAGCCGTTGCCCGCCGATAAAGGTGAGGAAATCCTATCGACGGACAGCACGCGTTTTCCCAGCAGTTTTGCTGCTCTGCTGCAACAACAGGCCCTGGCCAGCTTCAGTTGGTATGTATGTGGCTCTGAGCCGCTTTATATGGCCGCTGTCGATGAGTCCGAACAGCTAGCTTTTGTATGGATTTCCCGCCAAGGCCAGGCCGCAGACATAAGAAAGCCGATGGATTTACAGGCGGTAAGGCCAGCAAATGCATCGGCTGTCAGTGAGTAGGGGCTCATTATTGTTGTTATCCACTCTGCAGCTGGCGTTATTGTTATTGTCCAGCTGGTTGAGCCGCTGCGTCTTATTGTTATTGGGGCGACGGCTCTTTGTAATTCTTGACAGTTGTTAAGCGAACATCGTGCCAAAAAAACAGGACCGTTAGGAATCCTTTATAAATCAATGAGTTAAAAGGTTTTCTGTAAGATGATGGTGGGTGGCTGTGCCCTTTTGTGAGCGGGTGTTACCCTGAGTGGCAGGCAAAAGGTTACTGCCCACCACACAGTGTTACCGAGTGCGGTTACTTCTTTTTGCGTGGAATGCCAAGGCGCTGTCGTCGCTCCCATAAGCTTTTGCGTGAGATGCCGAGTTTTCGGGCCAGCTCGGTTTCCGTCATGCGCGATTCGTTTTCCAATACGAAGTGGACAAAATAATCATCTAACGACAAGTCTCCCTGCTCGGATTCCGTGGCCGCTGGCTGATCGTTTTGCACCAGGTTTTCTTTTAACGTGGTGCTGACGTAACTATCAGGTGATAGATCAATACCCAGCAGATCGGCACTGATGGCTTGATCGTCATCGGCCAGAATTACCGCCCGCTCAACGGCATTTTCAAGCTCGCGCACATTGCCTGGCCAGTGATAGCGGCTAATGGCATCGAGTGCATCGGGAGCAAACAGCATGACGGGGAGCTGCATTTTTTCACAGCGGCGCTGCAACAGAGCTTGGGCCAGCTCAACCACATCGTTACCCCGCTCACGCAGTGGCGGCAGATGCAGCGCGACCACGTTTAAGCGGTAATACAGGTCTTCTCGGAATTCGCCCTTTTGGGCCAGTTCACGCAGGTTGCGGTGGGTGGCGGCAATCAGGCGAACATCGACTTTGCGGCTTTGCACCGAACCGACGCGGCGAATTTCTCCCTCTTGCAGCACCCGTAATAAACGTGCCTGGGCCTCAAGGGGCAGCTCGCCAATTTCATCGAGAAACAAGGTTCCGCCATCGGCGGCTTCTACCAGCCCTTGGCGCAAAGCAGTAGCTCCGGTAAAGGCGCCTTTTTCATGGCCAAACAGCTCAGACTCAATCAAGGTCTCTGGAATGGCGGCACAGTTGACCGAGATCATAGTGGCATTGTGGCGCTGGCTCTGGGCATGTAACGCCCGTGCAACCAACTCTTTGCCCGTGCCTGATTCGCCCTGAATCAGCACAGTGGCATCGGTTGGTGCGACCTTGCTGATTTTTCGAAACAGGGTTTGCATGGCATCGCAGCTGCCAATAATGCCGCTAACAGGAAATTCCTGCTCGTCGCTGCTGCTGGGAGCCGCTGGCACAGCTTGGCTGTCGGCCAAAATGCGGCGCACGGCTTCAACGAGCTCATCGTGATCAAAGGGCTTGGCGATATAGTCAACGGCGCCTAATTTCATCGAATCAACGGCGCTGCGCAATGACGCATAGCTGGTCATGATCAGCACCGGTGTGCGGCCAGCGAGGGAAATCAGCTCAGTGCCATTGCCGCCGGGCAGGCGCAAATCACTGATGATCAAATCAAACTGCTCCAGAGGCTGCTGGCGCGCAGCATCAAGAGAATCGACATCCGTTACCTGGTAGTCGTGTCGTTGCAGCAAGCGGCGTAATGCTTGGCGAATGATGGTTTCGTCTTCAACAACCAGAATATGGCTCATGCGCGGTAATCCAACTCTTGCTCTGATGGGTGTAGCCGGGGCAGGCTCACTTTAACACAGGTGCCTCGACCTTCACTGGCCGGGCTGTGAATACTGATATTGCCGTAGTGTTCTTCGACAATGCTGTACACCAAGGCCAGCCCCAGGCCGGTGCCCTTACCAACGTCCTTGGTGGTAAAAAAGGGCTCAAAGATACGATCCAGGGTCTCTGGTTCAATGCCGTGGCCCTGGTCGATAACTCGTAAAATCACCTGATGCTCATCAGCTTCGCTGGTGATGTGAATCTGATCACCCGGTTGGCTAGCATCACGGGCATTGCCGAGCAGGTTCACAAACACCTGTACCAGCCGTTGAGCATCGCCCAACACCAACAGTTCAGGATCACAGTCATTGTTAAAGCTGATATCCATGCAGCGTTTGCTCAGTCGCAGCAGTTGCACTGCCTCTTCGACACACTGGGCGATAGGCACGGCTTCGTGTTCACTGGATTGGTTGCCGGCATGGGCAAAATTCATCAGTGATTGCACAATACGGCTGACACGTTGGGTCTGTTCTTGAATCTGACTGGCCATCTCAGCCAGTTCCGGATCTTCACACTCGTAGCGAATAATTTGCGCCAGGCTGTCGATACCGGTAATGGGGTTGCCGATTTCGTGGGCCACCCCTGCCGCCAGTCGACCAATCGATGCCAGTCGCTCGCTGTGCATCAATTCTTCTTCCAGTAATTGGGTTTCGGTTTGATCCTCCATCAACACCACCATGCCGCCAGGTTGACCGCCAGAAGGCTGAATCAGGGCTTTATGCAGGCTGTACCAGCGTGGTCTGGCGCCAATATCGATGCGTTGTTTATGCACGTGCATCTGTGGACTGGCAATAAAATCCAGCAGCAGCTCAGCCCAAGGGCTGGGCAAGCGTTTGATGTGTGAGCCGGTAACGGTCTGCGCTGATATGGTGGTCAGTTCCTGCATGGCCTGATTCCACAGCAGTATCTCGCCATCATCGGCCAAGGAGCATACCCCCATGGGTAAACGCTCCAAGGTCTGGCGATGGTAGCGACGAAGATTGTCGAGCTCGCCCGCCAGGCCGCTAAGCCGATCGTGAAAGCCTTCTAGCCGTTGCTCGATTTGATAAATATCTTCACTCAGCTCGGCATCGTCCTGAAACGGCAAGGCCCGGGTAATGATATCGTGGGCCACGGTCGGCCCCATCAGTCCTGATAGGTTGGCTTCTAAGCGCGCCCGCAAACGCCGCAACGCGTAGGGCCTATCTTCATAGGACGGCAGGTTAAGGTCTTGCAACGCTTGATAGACTTCGCGCTCGGCCACATAACGTCCAAGCGGCTTGCTCAGCGACATGATGATGTCGTTGGAGTTTGCTGCGATCAAAGGCCGACGTGTTGGACGCGAGACGGTATCGACGGAGCAAGCCTGAGCGGCCGACAGCTCCGATGGTTTGGCTTTGGTCAGCAAGCTCACCAAAATGAACAAGGTCAGGTTGACGACCAGAGCGCCCATGGCGGCTAAGTGCCAGTTGCTTTCATCGACAGCCGGCAGTGGCAGTGGCACGTTCCAGCCCAGTGCCAGTTCCGAGAACGGCAGTAACATGCCGTAAATCCAAGCCACAATGCCGCAGATTAACCCCAACAAAAAACCATGGCGGTTGGCTTTGGGCCAGTACAGCAGTCCCAGTACGCCAGGCAGAAACTGCACCGCTGCGACAAACGCCAGCAGCCCTAAGCGATTAAGATCCAGGTCGGCCCCAACGAGAGAATAAAACCCATAAGCCAGCAGCAAGATGGCGGTGATCAGGCTGCGGCGCATCCACAGTAGCCAGCGATAAAAGTCGTGCCGTGGACTGGGTTTGTGAAAGGGCAGTACCAGGTGATTAAGCAGCATGGCGGCCATCGCCAGTGTTATCACTATGATGATGCCGGAGGCGGCTGCGAGGCCACCCAGGAAGGTCAGAATAACCAGCGTGGGCGATTGCAGCTTAAGGCCGATGCCAATGGCAAAGTACTCCGCCGGAGTGTCGACTTGCATGTACACACCGGCCCACAGAATGGGCGGAACACACATCGCCATGGCCAACAAAAACAGCGGAAATCCCCAGCTGGCAGGATGCAGGGCATCGCTGTTGACGTTCTCGGTAAAGGTGACGTGAAACATGTGTGGCATCACCACGGCGGCGGCGAAAAATACTAGCAGCAAGGTGCGCCAAGGACCTTCCTGCAGCGTCACCAGAGGCATGCTTTGCGCACTGAGCAGGCGATCTTGGTTGTCGACCAACCATTGCTCCAGGCCACCCACTTCAGAAAAGATGCCAAATAACGCCACACCGGCCAGTACCAGGATGGCTGATAGCTTCAACAGCGATTCAAACGCCAGCGCCAGTACTAGCCCTTCGTGCTTTTCCCGTGGTGATACGTGGCGGGCACCAAACAGAACGGCAAATAAAATCATGGTGAGGCAAAAGCCGAATGCCAGCTCGGCGGTGTCCCATTCGCTGTTTAGCAAATGCAGGGTATCGGCAATGGCGCGCAGCTGTAAGGTCAGCATCGGCACCACCACGGCTAGCATAAACAAGGTCACCAGCATGCCGGCCAACCGGCTGCGATAACGAAATGCCAGTAAATCGGCCAATGAGCTGAGCTGATAGGTGCGGGTGATGTTGAGTAATGGCCTAAGTAGAATCGGCGACATCACAAAGGCACCGGCGATGCCGAGGTAGTAGGCCAAAAAACCATAGCCGTACTGGTGGGCCAGGCCGACTGAGCCATAAAACGCCCACGCGCTGGCATAAACCCCGAGCGACAGAATATAAACCAGCGGATGGCGTACGAAGGTGCGTGACACCCAGCCGCGTTCGACGGCGTAGGCGGTGGCAAACAGCACACTCAAATAGCCCAATACAATCAGGCCCAGTTGACTCAGGCTAAAGCTCATCATCGCCTCGCGCATGGTTTAACCAGATATAAAAGGCGATCAGCACAAACCAGATGGCAAACGGCCGGTACCAGGCGCCGCGGTCATCCAGCCACCAGTCCATCATGACCGGCGAGAGCAAATACAAGCCCACTAACAGCAGCAGGCCAAGGCGATGGTCGTACATGGTGTCCTTATCGATAATGAGTCCTGACAGGAATCGCCCAATCAGGCGATCGCCAAGAGTAACACATCAGCGGTGAAAGGCTGCGGGTGCAGGATGCGCCTGTTGTGCCATCAGAGGTTGCGTTTGCCAGTGCTGACAGCCCCAGGTCAACAAGGCTTCATTGCCAGCGCGTTGCAGCTCAATTGGCGGCTGCTGGCCTAACCACGCCAGTACTTGCCAGAGCGTATAACCACTGTCGTCAGCGGCGATGGGCCGAGCTAGGTTTTGCTTGCTGAGTTTTTGGCCGTTGGGCTCAAGGGCGACTGGCAGGTGAGTATAGACAGGGGTTGCTAGGTTGAGTGCTTTTTGCAGCAGTAGCTGCATCGGTGTTGAGTCGATCAGGTCTATGCCACGAGTGATATGGGTAATGCCTTGATCAGCATCATCGACCACCACGGCCAATTGATAAGACCACAGGCGATCGCGGCGGCGAATAACGAAATCGCCGATGCTGGCAAGGTCGGTGCTTTGCTGGCCTTGTAATTCATCGACAAAGTGAATCACCCCTGCAGGGCATAAAAAACGCCAGGCAATATCGGCGTCATCCGCTGTGGCGCTGGCACAAATGCCCGTATGAGGCTGGCCAGCCAATTGTTTGCGTGAACAGCGACAGGGAAAGGCCTGCTGTTGCTGGCGCAACTGCTGCAAGGCGTGCTCGTAGGCCTCGGCCCGCTGGCTTTGATAACGAACCTCGCCGTCCCAGTGCAGAGAATAAGCCTCTAAGGTGCGTAAAATCGAGGCACTGGCGCCGGGCTCTTCACGCGGCGGATCAAGATCTTCAATGCGCACCAGCCAGCGACCCTGACGCGAACGCATGTCCAGATAACTGGCCACGGCGGCAATCAAGGAACCAAAGTGCAAAGGTCCAGTGGGGGAGGGCGCAAAGCGTCCGGTGGCAATGGCTGGCATGGTGGCACGGTGCAGCGGGGCAGTCGAGGCTGCCCCGTTGGGATTAAACGCCGAGCTGCTTTTCTTTGATTTCAGCCAGGGTTTTGCAATCGATGCACAAATCGGCTGTCGGTCTGGCTTCCAGACGACGAATGCCGATTTCGATGCCACAGGCTTTACAGAAGCCGTAGTCACCGCTGTCGATCAGATCGAGAGTTTTTTCAATTTTCTTGATCAACTTACGCTCACGGTCACGGGTGCGCAGCTCCAGGTTGAATTCTTCTTCCTGACTGGCACGGTCGTTAGGGTCCGCGTAGTTGTTGACCTCGGTCTGCATATGCTCTTTGGTACGATCGACCTCTTCCATCAACTCCTGCTTCCAGCTTTGCAGTATGTTGGTGAAGTGCTCCATCTGAGCATCGTTCATGTACTCTTCACCCTCTTTGATCTCATAAGGAGTGAAGTTGGACAACGCAAATTCTTTTTTCTGTTCCGGCATCGCTTACCGCCTCACCTGGTTAGCCGGACTCGTCCGGCATCGGTTCCATGCGCACTCAGGCCACTATGCGCCCAGTGCGATCCAAATGACAAGGCGGGGAAACTATCAGATCTGTGTCAGGGCGCCAACTATTTGTTTGCTTTCTGATGTTTGGCGCGGACAATGGCGCATTTTCTGAACGATATGACGAGAGGTTAGCCATGAGTGACAGTTATGTACCGCCAAAGCGGCGATCAGACCAAGTAGCTGCCTTTCAGGTCATGGCCATTTTGGAACAAGCCCAGGCGATGCAGGCCGATGGCCACGACGTGATTCACTTGCAAGTGGGTGAGCCGGATTTTGCTACCCCTGAGCCTATGGTCGAGGCCGCCGTTGCCGCGCTGCGGGCGGGACAAACGCGTTATACCCCGGCATTAGGCTTGCCGGCGTTGCGGGAAAAACTGGCCGATGATTATTGGCAGCGGTTTGCTGTGCGTATTAATCCGCGCCAAGTGGTGCTGACGCCCGGTGCTTCCGGTGCCTTGCTGCTGTTGACGGCGGCGCGTTTGGAAATGGGCCAGACCATGTTGTTGGCCGACCCTGGTTACCCTTGTAATCGTCATTTTGCCCGCGTATTTGAAGCCCATGGTCAGTTGGTTGCCGGCGATCCGGCTTGTGGCTTGCAGCTGACGCCGGCCCAAGTGCAGCAGCACTGGCAAGCAAATACACAAGTTGCCCTGGTGGCCTCTCCGGCCAACCCGACCGGCACAGTGTTATCACTGGCGCAATTGCAGCACTTGCACCAGGCGGTCAGCGAGCGTGGCGGTGAGCTGTGGGTTGATGAAATCTATCAAGGCTTAAACTACGGCGCTCCCGGCACCGATGTCAGCGTGCGCCCAACCATTGAAACGGCATTGAGCTTGGGTCAGCACGAAAATTTGGCGGTGATAAACAGTTTTTCTAAATTTTTCGGCATGACAGGCTGGCGGCTGGGTTGGGCAGTGGTGCCCGAGAGCTGGGTCGAGCGGCTCGACACGCTAGCGCAAAACCTCTTTTTGGCGCCTTCTACTCCGGCACAATATGCGGCTTTGGCCGGTTTTAGTCAGGCCACCATGGATATTCTTGAGCAGCGTCGCCAGGAGTTGCAGCAGCGCCGTGACTATTTGTTGCAGGCGCTGCCAGAACTGGGCTTTAAGCTGGCGGTGGTGCCGGACGGAGCTTTTTATATTTACGCCGATGCCAGCGAGTTCACCGATGACAGCCTGAGTTTTTGCCAACAGGCGCTGGCCGCAACTGGGGTGGCTTTTACCCCAGGCACTGACTTTGGCGACTACCAAGCCAACCAGCATGTGCGCTTTGCCTTTACCACACCGCTGCCTCGGTTAGAGCAAGCGATGCAGCGTTTGCAGCAATGGTTGGAGCAGCGTTAATGCAGTATCCACAGGCGCTGCAGCCAGCCACCCTGATTCGTCGCTACAAACGCTTTTTAGCCGACGTGGAGCTGCCAGATGGTTCTGTGGTGACGGTGCATTGTCCCAATACTGGCTCCATGACCCGCTGCGCCGAGCCAGGCTGTCGGGTATGGCTGCTGCACAGCGACAATGCCAAGCGCAAGTATCCGTGGAGCTGGGAGTGGGTTGAGGTGGATGAGCGTTATCTGGCGTGCATCAATACCCAGCGCGCCAATCAGTTGGTGGACGAAGCATTGCAGCAAGGGCGCATTGCCGAGCTGGCTGATTATGGCCAGATTCAGCGTGAGCCCCGAGTTGTCGATGGCCGGTTGGATTTTTTGCTGCAGCAACCCGGTTTGGCGGATCTCTATTTGGAAGTAAAAACCGTCACATTATTGCGTGAAAACAGCGATTTTGGCTGCTTTCCCGATGCCGTGACTGATCGTGGCCGTAAGCATTTACTTCGGCTACAGCAGTTAAAGGAACAGGGCTTTCGCTCAGTATTGCTGTTTTGTGTGGCGCACCAGGGCATTCAAAAAGTGGGTGTCGCCGAAGACATTGACCCGGCCTATGCCGCCACGTTACAACAGGTGATGAAGCAGGGGGTTGAGGTGCTGGCCCGGCAGGTGGCCTTTGATTCGGCCAGTGCCAGCATGCAACTCAGCCAGGCTGTGCCGCTACAGCTCTAATCGCCTACAACTGAACCCACAGCTGGCCTTCTCTGACTTCACAGGGAATAGCTGTGAGCGCCCGACCTTGGCAAGGGCCAGCGATGCAGTCGCCGCTGTCGATCAAAAATAACGCACCGTGGGTGGCGCACTGGATCAAACTGCCTTCGCTGTCGAGAAATTGATCGGCTTGCCACTCCAGTTCAATGCCTAGGTGCGGGCATTGATTGCGGTAGGCATAAAACTGCCCGTGCTTGTGCACCACGAACAGAGCCGTGCCATCGACGTCAAAACCTTTGCTTTGTCCTTCTTCTATGGCACTGCTATGGCACAATGCATGCTCTTTTTTCATCTTTTATAAGGCCCGTCACTGATATGTTGCGTCGCGAGCTTATCCCGCCGTTGGTGTGGTTGCTAGTCCCTGTGTGCTTGCTGCTGGGGCTGGCTCTGGGCAGCCAGAGCTGGTCATGGCTGTGGCAGTCGGATATGGGCCAAACCGTGCTCTGGCAGATTCGCTTGCCGCGGGTGTTATTGGCGTTTTTAGTGGGGGCGACCTTGGCTTGGGCCGGGGTGTTGATACAAGGTGTGGTGCGTAACCCGTTAGCGGACCCGGGCTTGATTGGCGTTTCTGGTGGCGCTGCGGTCGGTGCTGCGGTGTATCTGGCATTGCTATCGTCGTCGCCGCTGGAAGTGCAAACCTTATTGGCGTTTGTTGGCGCTTGGCTGGCGTTGATACTGGTGATGCGCTTGGGTCTGAGCGGTTCGTCACTGCATGCCATGAGCTTTTTGATTCTGGCGGGTATCGCTGTCAACGTGATGGCCAATGCCCTGATTGGCTTGCTGGCTTATGTCGCCAGTGACAGCGCACTGCGACAGATTACCTTTTGGTCGCTGGGCAGCTTGAGTGGTGCCAACTGGTATTGGGTGAGTGTTCTGGCGATGTTGCTACTGGCAGCTTGCTGCTACTGGCCAGCGCGTTTGCGCCAGCTCGACGCCTTGTTATTGGGGGTGACTGAGGCTAGGTCTATGGGCATCGAGGTACAAAAACTGCAGCAGCGCAGCGTATTGTGGGTGGCGTTAATGGTCAGCCTTGCGGTCAGCGCCTGTGGTGTGATTGGCTTTGTTGGACTGGTCAGCCCGCATATGGCGCGCTTGCTGATCGGTGCTTCGCACCGCCGTGTGTTGCCTTTGGCGGTGGCAATGGGCGGCTGTTTGATGGTGCTGGCTGATGCACTGGCTCGCAGCGTTATTTCACCGGCTGAACTGCCAATCGGTATCGTCACTAGCCTGGTCGGCGCGCCTGTATTTATTGCGTTGTTGATGCGAGAAAAACGGCGGTTGTCATGGTGATGCAGTTACAACAGGTCGGTCTGAATCGAGGCTCTGTGGCCTTGCTTGATGACATTCGATTAACGGTATCCCATGGTGAAATCCTGATGCTGCTCGGCCCCAATGGTGCAGGTAAATCCTCTTTATTGCAGCTGATGGCAGGCCTAGAGCCGCCAGCTCGAGGCACTATCCAGATTGACGGGCAAGATAGCAGCGGTTGGTCACGTCAGCGCTGGGCTCAACAGGTGAGCTTGTTACCGCAATTGAGCTCGTTGTCGTTTCCGTTGACCGTGACAGAGGTGGTAGCACTGGGCAACTTGCAGTCACTCGATTCCGTAGTGCAGCAGCGCCAGCAGATACAACACGCTTTGACTCTATGGGATATTCACTATCTGGCTCAGCAGCAGGTACGTTGGCTGTCGGGCGGTGAGCAACAACGGGTGCAACTGGCGCGCAGCTGGTTGCAAGCTCAGTCGACATCATTCTGGCTGTTGGATGAGCCTTTGAGTGCTCTCGATTTACGCCATCAACAACAGTGTTTGTTGCAGGCGCGTCAGTATGCCGATGCTGGCCATGGCGTAGTAATGGTGATTCACGATTTGAATTTGGCACACCAGTATGCCGATCGTGTGGCGCTGCTGTGCTGTGGCCGTTTGCTGGCGTCAGGTACTCCAACAGAGGTGATGACCAGCGAGCGCTTAAGCGAGGTATTTGAAATTGATGTGTTGGCCGATGCCAGTGGCATTCGTTGGCGCTAAAAAAACGCCCCTGGCTCCAACAGAGCAGGGGCAAAATAACCGTGATTAGCTTGATGAGAGAGATCACAATCCATTGCAATGCCCTGGATTCTGAACACCGCTGACATCTCTGCCAGCGACCCGATGCACTTTAGAGAAGTCTCTTGGTATTGTCAATAATAATTCTCATTTGTATTTGTTGAAGGCAGGGCTTTGTTGCAGGCAAAAAAATGCCCCTCAAAAAGAGGGGCAAAGCAACCGTGATTAGCTTGATGAGAGAGATCACAATCCATTGCAATGCCCTGGATTCTGAACATCGGCAACATCTCTGCCGCCGACCATCAGTACTCTAGATAAGCGACCTTCTCCTGTCAATAATAATTCTCATTTATATTTGTGTTTTATTCTCAGCACCTTCTATCAGTTGCTGATTCATGGTGCTGATACGACGGGCCAGATCCTCAATCAGATTGAGAGCGGCCTTGGGCTGAGCTTCGATCAGCAACGCAAAGTCTTCTTTGGGCACTGCCATAATGGTGCAGCTTGCGGTGGCTGTGACCGTGGCAGAGCGGGCTTCACCGGTGAATACGGCCATGGCGCCGAACACCTCTTCTTCTCCTATTTCACCAACCTTTACACCGTCGACAAACACATCGGCACTGCCAGAAATAATGGTGTAGACATGATCTGCGACGTCGCCTTGCTGAATAATGACCTCCCCTGGCTGGATATTTTGAAAGCCGGCGACGGGTCTGGCTTGTTCTTTGTGTTGTTCGGCCAGGTAGTTCAGCAAAATAGCATTGAGGGTGATCAGGTACTGGCTCCAATAATGTAAGCGGCGCTTGTCTGAGTACACATGGCGCAGAAATTCGTTGCGATCCAGCGTGATCAGCTCAACGTATTCGTCAGTACGAAAGATGGGGGTGGGTACGGAGAAGGAATGAGTTATTCCTACCAGATCACCCTCCTCAAAGTTCACTAGGGTATAACCGTTGTGGCTTAGCTGCAGGGCGCCATCCTGAATAAGAAACAGCTTATCTGGGTCAAACATATCGTATAGATTGTCGACGCCTTCTAAGGTGATCACTGTGGTGTCATAGTCCAAGTCGGCGAGCAAAGCTTGGGTCAGGGCAGGAATGCGCTCCAGCAGTGGGGCAACGGTATCGGAGGGAGAACTGGTCAAATACATGCGAAATTCCTGCGTTTAAAAAAGTGCCAACAAGCGCGGCCAAAATGGGCCTCACGTTACCTCAATTCAAACATCCCTTGAATGACTAAATCTGTCATTTTGTAGCGACCCTATGGCGCAGTCTGATGCCGTGTGTCACCGACAGCAGTATTTCTTGAGCTGGGATCTCTGGTGGAAAAAAGCAGCCACTGATTTTGGCATCAGCCAAACTGGCGCCGTTGAGCAGACAGCCACTGAAGTCTATACCGCGCAGGTCGGCGCCACGAAAATAGCAGTCGCTGAGGTCAAGACCGCTGAAGTTGATGTCGCGTAAATCCAGCCCACGTAGATCACACTGGCGCAGCTCAACACTTTGACCACTGGCTCGGGCGGCGTTAAAGCCTGCGATGTCGTCGTTGCGTAACAACTGGTATAGCGGATCCTGGCTGATGACAGGCTTGCTCATACACATCTCCTTAGAAGGGCGAAATCAGCACGTCAATCAGGCTACAATGCTCGCCCTTTGGCACAGTATAGATGCTCTATGAGCCAAGCCACGCCGGCATTTCTATTAACGTCTGAATGGCACGATGATGACCAGGGCACCGAGCTGACCTTCTGGTGGTCGACGCCTGTCGGGCCTAGAGTCAGCCGTCATCGCCAACCCAGCGTTTGCTTTATCGACAGCGTCAATGCTGAGCGTGCACACAGCATTGCCACAACTCTGGCTTGGCCGGTGCAGATCAAGCCATTGCAACTGCGTTCTTTCGCTGATCAGCCTGCCAGTGCCTGTTATATGCCAGCGGGATATTTGTACCGTTGGCGTGATGTGCTGGCAGAGCAGGGCATTGTCTGTCGGGAAGTGGATATTCGCCCGACCGAGCGGTATTTGATGGAGCGCTTTATTTATGGTGCCGCCGAGCTGCAGCAGCAGGGTGAGCAAATACGGCTGCAACCTACACGCTATTTACCGCAGCTCAACTGTGTTTCCATTGATATTGAAACCTCGATGCCCCATCGAGATAAGCCCGACCGTCTGTTTTCTATTGCCTTGTTTTCTCAGCATGAACGCCGGGTATTGACCTGCGCCCAACCGCAAGAGGGGCAAGATGACGACTTTATCCTCGAGTGGTGTGTCGATGAAGTCGCGCTACTACGCCGTTTTTTGCAATGTATTGAGCTGCTCGATCCCGATGTCATTATGGGCTGGAATCTGGTGCAGTTTGATATCGATTTTTTACGCCGCCAGTGCGAGAAGCACGGCTTAGAGCTAACCCTAGGGCGTGATGGCAAAGGGATTCGTTGGCGCCGTCGGCGCAATAACCCAGAGCGTGTGCAAGTTCATGCCGCCGGTCGATTGCTGTTAGATGGCATTGAGCTGCTGCGTAATGCGACCTGGCAGTTCGAAAGCTTTGCTTTAAATGAGGTCGCTAAGCAACTGCTGGGTGATAACAAATTGCTGCAAAGCGAGCAGCGCGGCGAAGATATTGAACAGTTATTCGACACCGACCCTTGGGCTTTAGCGCGCTATAACCTGAAAGACTGCGAACTGGTATGGCGCATTTTTGAACACACTGACGTGCTGAACTTTGCCATTGAACGTGCTCATCTGACCGGTTTAACGCCCGATCGTATGGGCGGCTCAGTGGCGGCATTTGAAAATATGTATTTACCAAGACTGCATCGTGCTGGTTTTGTTGCACCCAATATCGGTGAAGGCTACCACCAACGAAAAAGCCCTGGCGGTTTGGTGATGGACTCAGTGCCAGGCCTGCACGAACAAGTGCTGGTGTTGGACTTTAAAAGCCTGTATCCGTCGATTATTCGCACTTTTTGCATTGATCCTATGGGGCTTATCAATGGCTTGCAACTTAGCCAACAACAAAGCACAGTTGAGTACCCCCATAAAGATTTAGTGCCCGGCTTTTTTGACGGTATTTTTCATCGCCATCAGCATATTTTGCCTGCCCTGATTGCTCAGTTAGGGCAGCGCCGAGATCAGGCAAAACGAGATGGCAATGTACCTTTAGCTCAGGCGATTAAAATTATTATGGCCTCCTGCTATGGCGTGCTGGGCTCGGATGGTTGTCGTTTTTACGACACTCGTTTATCCAGCTCCATTACCATGCGCGGCCATGAAATTATTAGTCGCAGTGCAGCCTGGTTAAAAGAGCAGGGAATGCAGGTCATTTACGGTGATACCGACTCGGTGTTTGTTGCTGTGCAGGGCGAACTGAGTTTGCAGCAAGCCCATGGCTTAGGCCAGCAACTGGCCAGCGGTTTAACCGATTTTTGGCAATCGACTCTTAAAAGTGAATATGGCATCGATAGTTTTTTAGAAATGGAATTTGAAACCTACTATCGGCGCTTTTTTATGCCGTCGATTCGTGGTGAAGAAACCGGCAGTAAAAAACGCTACGCCGGTTTAGCTCAACGCCCGAATGGCGAAGAAACGTTAGTATTTAAAGGACTGGAAGCCGTACGCAGTGATTGGACCTTATTAGCGCGCGGGTTTCAGCGCGAACTGTATCGGCGTTTATTTGCCGATCAGCCATACCAGCAATGGCTACGGGACCTAGTGCAACAATTATTGGCAGGTCAGCTGGACCATCAGTTGGTGTACCGAAAACGGCTAAGACGGCCGCTGTCGGCTTATCAACGCCAGTGTCCGCCGCATGCCCAAGCGGCGCAAAAATTAGAACACTGGTTGGCTCAGCAAGGGCTGCCCAGTCGTTTTGCAGATCGTGGTGGATGGATCGAATACCGTATGACAGTCAATGGGCCAGAGCCCATACAGGCATCTAGTTCGCGCTTGGATTATCAGCATTATCTGGAAAAACAATTGCAACCGGTGGCGCAAGCACTGCTGCAATTTACTGGGGAAGATTTTGCTGCCCTAACAGGGCAGCAATTGCAGTTGTTTTAACTGCTGTTATTACTGCTGGAGAGTGACTGAGTCAATTCTGTGCTTAATCACCGTCGGTAAAGTTGATGCCCAATTCTATGCCCAGAGCGACGGGAATTTCACGTTTAAAGTTGCCATCTAACATGCCAATAGCGGCATAAAAACCATCGGCATCACGATCGGCTAAGGCTTGCTCTGCCATGGCAATATTGCTATTGACCGCGTTAACGCTTAATTCGTATCCCTGAGCTTTCATTCGATCAAGAATACTGCTGCCAGCATAAGGTTGAGTCAGCAATTGTTTGCTGGCTGCTAACGCACTGCCTACCAGTTGCCAAGAAACGTCGGCACTGGTGCCTGCTTGTGAAATTACGCTGCGCTTTTTCAGATAATCCAGATATTCCTGACCGGATATCAGCAACTGCGCCATGGCATCGCGAGCGCTGGGCAATTGATTATTATTAAGCAATTGCACATAAGCCGTGCCGGTGCCGTTGTAATTCGTGCTCCAGCCCAATGCCAGTGTCTGACTACGAGTGTACAGTTGTTCACTTAAGCCGGTAAGAATGTCGCAACGTTTGGCGTCATTGATGTAGCTTTGTGCTAAATCCTGGCCATAAAACAGGGCTTCTTCTAACGCTAGCAGACCGACATATTGGAAACGCTGCTCGGCAAAAAAGGCGGTATCTAAGTTGTCTTGTTGCAGCCAGTTCGCTTGGCTGGTACGCACGGTTTCGCGGTAATCCGTGCCGCGTAAACGCAAAGAATCTATGTAGGTGTAGAGCGGAAAAACCGGGTCTGCATCGGCTGGCCCAAAATTAAATAATTGCGCTTTAAACCATGCGTCAGCCGTGTTAATCCATTGCTGTTGTACATTGGCTAAACCGTCTGCATTGGGCGATTGACACCAGTCGCTGGCCTCGCTGTGAAGTTGGCTGGCGGCAGAGTGAAAGTCGTTGATCGCCGGCACAATTTGCTGTTCGCTAATCGCACTCACCAACGCTTGGCGTTGCGCTGTGCTTAAGCCATCAGTGCTGGTGTCTGTGCCGCCACCACTGCTACTGCCGCCACCGCCACCACAGGCGGCCAACAGCAAACTAAGGCTAAGTAGGGTGGTAGGTTTATTCATCAGGGTCTCCATCGCCAGTTAAGCCCTGGCTGTGCGTAAATTTATGGCGTGTAAATGATTGTCCCAGCTGATATCTGGCCAATGCTGACGTAGTGACGTGCTTTCTTGCAGGCTAAACGCATCTAAATAACGAATATGGCCGCTGGAATTGCTGACAATAAAGTGGCGCTGATCAAGGCTGACACTGAGTCCACAGACATCGTGCATGCGATGAAACCCTGCCAGACGGTTGTCGTCAATATGCCAGAACAAAGCAATATCGCCGCGCGGACTGGTAAAGCCCGCAATGCCGCTGAGATTGTTGATGCGGGTGCTGCCCATGTAGTCGTTGCAGTGCCACAGTAACGTCTCTGGCTCGCCCAATACTCTCAGACTCGAACCTCCAGCTGGTAACAAGGCTGCCAATGGCGCCAGTTGTTGATGCTCGGCTCCCTGGCGTTGCATTTGTAAAGCTACGCTGATGTCGCCGCGACGGCTAACATCCAGATGGCGAATGCTGGCCTTGGGCTCATTAACGCTGAATTCTTGCAATAGCTCACCGTTGTGGCTATCGATCAGGCTCAAGGTGGAGCGCATCGTATCAAGATTTAATACTTGTCGGCCGCTGTCTGGGTGGGTCAATAAGCCACCATTAGCAACCGCGAGGGTACGGCCATCAGGCATAAATTGCAGTTCATGGGGGCCGATGCCGTGGCTGTTGAATTGTGCCAAGACTCGATAGTCGTTGCCATCACGTACGATCAAACGGCCGCGGCCATGGGCAATGTCTGATTCTGTGGTAAACAAGTAGCGCCCATCTGGGCTGAAGCAGGCATGGCCATTGAGATGGTGATGCTCAAGGCAGGTGATGCGCTGAACGACATCGCCACTGACTAAATCAATTTCTACCAACTCGCGGCCAGGGCGACGAGCAACCACTAATAATCGCTGCGGGCGCAATGCATGCTGAATAACATCATGACCGCGCACGCCTGTTGCCGCGGTGTGCACTTGGCCATTTTTGTTACTCCAGGCGGCGCCATATTGCTCTTTGCTTCTCCCTTGAGCCGACACCAATACAGGCTGCGGCTGCTGGCGATTAGCCAGCCAGGAACCTGTTATCGGGGCAGCCAGCATGGGCAGGGTTAAGCCGGCTAATAAAAACTGTCGACGGGCGTTATCTGGTGTTTTATTCATCGATATTTCCTCACAACGAGCGTACAAAGCTCAGCAATTGCTGACGCTGTTGCTGCGACAGTTGAGTGAAGGCTTGCTGGCTGTCGCGAGCTTCGCCGCCGTGCCAGAGAATGGCTTCTTCAATCGAGCGGGCACGGCCATCGTGCAAAAAGTTACGACTGCCACTGATTTGTTGGCTTAGGCCCAAGCCCCACAAAGGAGCAGTGCGCCATTCACGGCCACTGGCTTGGTAGTCGGGTCTATGGTCGGCTAACTCTTCGCCCATATCGTGCAGCAAAAAGTCGCTATAGGGCCAGATATGCTGCTCACCTAAGTGCGGCCGTTCGCTACTGGGCATGGTGATAAAATCTGGCTGATGGCATTGCTGACAGCCGATTTGATAAAACAGCTCACGTCCAGCCAATACTTTTTCAGCCTGGGGCTGACGACGTTTAGGCACACCAATATTGCGATTAAAATTGAGCACCAGCTGCAGTAACTCGTCGCTGATTTCCACCCCATTGGCGTCGTTGCCATTGGCTTGTTTTAAACAAGGTGTTTGGGCGGCAGTGCAGGGCTGCTGCCCAAACAGCGAATTGCTAATGCCAACATCACCGGCAAAAGCGCCGGCAACGGTAATTTCCAAGGTGGCGCGGTTGGCTTTTAGGCCAAATCGACCGGGTGCTTTGACTTGGCGGCGATAATCCCACACCTGGTTCACACGGCCAGAAATACCATCGCCATTGCTGTCTTCTGGGTCGGCTAGGGCATCAATGTCTGCTTGGTTAATCAGCTCAATAAGGCCGGCACCATGAATGGCCGGTGCAATACGCAGGCTCATTAACGTATCTGGGTGCAGTGGGCCATAGCCTAAGTTACGAATTTCAATGCGTGGACGGCGCAACGTCAGTGCTTGTCCGTCGGGGTAAACGAAGTTCTGCTGTTGCCAATGCAAATGTACATAGCCCTCGGGAGCGACCGACATGGGCAAATCAGGCTGGCTTGAGCGTAACTGATGGCCTAGAGCCACCGATTGAGACTGCAACTGGTCGCCATACGTGGGTTCAGCGATGGCACCATGCTGCGGATGTTGGCCAGCAATGCTTAAGCGTAAAAACGCGCTTAATAAGGGTGTGTCTGGGCTGTCGGGCACATGGCCGCGACCGCCTTTGGTATGACAGGCCAGGCAGGTACGAGCGTTATACAAGGGCCCCAATCCATCACGAGCGTCGGTTACGGTGGGGGCTTTTACCCAAGGTTGGTGGGCCAGGGCTTTGCCAGCATAAAACTGGGCTTTATCGGCGAGCGGTAAATTACTGGCAGCCAGCTCAGAACTGGGAAATGGCACTATGTCGACGCTGGTGGCGCCGCCAGGTAAGGCTTCGGCTGGTTGGTAGGGAGGGGCTTGGTCGCAACCGCTTAGTAACACAGCGGCTAGACAGAGCAACAGAGGGACAAACTTTAACGGCATAAGGAGCGGTTCCAGCAAAGCAGCGCGGCAATGGCCGCGCTGCATATCAAGCTAACCGTTATTCGTCGCAGGACGATGTGGGGTTGCTGGTATCACAGGCTGATGCGTCTGGGTCAACGACTACCACGCCCAAATTGATGGCATTGGCCGCTTCAGCAATCACTGCTGCCTGTTCATTCAAGGCGACAATGGTGTCGGCAACTGACGTGGCATCGGTTGATTGGATCAGTACGTCAAATGGCGTGCCGGCACGCGCCTGAGTGTCGATGGCAGAGTAAGCTGTTTCAGTTTTCACCAGAGCAGCGCTCAGTTTGGCCACCAAAACATCCTGACCTTCATCTTTCAGGAAGTCGTCTAGGCCATAACCATCAACGGCATTGGTAGTGACGTCATCGGCGCCATCTAAGGTGCTGTCGTAGCCAGCGTAGCGACCGTAGAAGCTATTCGATACACCTTCGGCATTGAGCCAGATATCACGGTGAGTGTTATCAGAGAAGCATGAATGCTCATCTTCTTGAGAGTTGGCGCTAAAGGCGATCTGCATGCGTTCACCGGCCAATTCACCTTCCGATAGAGTGCCCATACCCGTCATGATTTCTGCCAGTTTCTGTTTGGCCTGCTCCTGAGTCTCAGCTTTTACAAAGGCAGTACGGTAGCTAGCACCCTCGGCCCAGCCATCACGAACTTGTTGCAAGTCAGCAATCAGTTTGTCGACGGCAACTTCCAGGAACTGGAAACGACGATCGGCATTGGCATCCGTAGTAAAGTCGGTAAGCGGGCGCTGGCCGCCAACAGCCAGATTTTGTGTTGCCCAAGTTTTAACGGCGTTGCCACGGTCGGTGCCGTTGGTGGTCTGAGCGTCGTTGTTCAGATCCTGGCCCCACAACAAAAATTCAATGGCGTGATAACCGGAAATGACATCGTGCTCATCTTCTGCCGTGGCGGTATTGGCCAGCAGGTCTGCGTTAATAACGATGTTGCGGTTACCAATAATATTTTCAGCTGGGCTGTTGGTAGCCACGTTAGCATCGATGGCATCGCCATTGTTGACACCGGTTTGGTGTTCGGTAACACCGATCTGATCAGTGCCAAAGTCGCTGTCGTTGGTTTTGACGTAGTCAATCAGTGCTTCACCCAGTGGCCAAGCATTGATATCGCCTTCTGGACCATCTTCATTGCTGTAATCGCTGGAATCGATAGGGCTTAAACGAAAGCGATACACCTCGGTTTGACCATAAGGTTCACGCGCCACCAGCCAGGCTTTTTTAGCGGCATCCAAATTGGCTTGTGTTGGCTCTGCTTTAAATGCAGCAATGGCTGCTTTTAGCGCTTGTGCGGTAGTGACGGCATCGCTGTAGGCGGCGTGAGCAATATCAGCGTTAGTCTTCAGTACTTTTTCAACATTGCTGAGGTTAAGACCCTCTTGCTTATCATTTGAGTCCTTATCATCGCTGCCGCAGGCAGTGACCATCAGCGCTGCAGTCATTGCAGCAACCAGCTTAAGCTTGTTCATATCGTTTCCTTATCTGTGTGGAGCGATGGCAGGCTTGGCCAATAGCACGAGTTCTTCTGAGAGCCTGCTTGGATGCGCTGACGGGATCTATCCCGCTGCGGCGCCACACTGTAATGGTGTTGATAATCACTTTCAACAATGTTGAGTAACAAAAATGATTATCATGCGATTTTGCTTTTGCTATGATACCCGCGTTTATTTTGTGGAAAAAGCCCTAGGTCAATGATCTCAGTGCTGGTTAAAAACAGCACGATGCGATTTGCCGGGTGTTTCAGGAGTCTCGCAGTGCCCAGTAACATGCTTTCCTGCCGTTCTTTCGTTTTTACTCATGCTTTATTGGTTACGTCGCTGTTGGTGGGCTGTGGTGGCTCTGGTTCCAGTAGCGACAAAGCGCCGGTGCTCAGTCAGCAAGAGTTAGGGCGACAACTGTTTAACGATAAAAACCTGTCAGCCAATCGCAGCCAATCCTGTGCCAGTTGTCATAATCCCGAGCATGGTTTTGTCGATAATCGCCAAGGCGCTGATGGCAAAGTGCTGGCAGCCTCGTTGGGCGACGATGGTGTATCGCAAGGTGATCGCAATGCGCCCACAGCAGCTTATGCGCGAATGAGCCCGGAATTTCACCAGGGCCAGCGTCAGCGTTTTAATACCGATGGTGATTTCGGTACCTATCAAGGCTATCTCGGTGGTCAGTTCCATGATGGCCGCGCCCTTAACCTAGCGGAACAAGCCGGTGGGCCACCGTTAAATCCGCTCGAAATGAATATGCCAGATAAAGCCACTGTGGTGGCGCGGTTATTAGAAAATAACGATTATCAACGTGCTTTTCGGGAGCATTTTGGCGCCGATATTTGGGACGATGCTGACGCCGCTTATGCAGCCATGAGCCAAGCCATTGGTGAATTTGAAAAAAGCGCTGAGTTTGCACCCTTTGATTCGCGCTACGATCGTTCGCTATTGCCTGTCGGCGACGCCAATCGCTACAGCTACCACCCAGCGTCAAAAGCAGCGCTGGGCAAAGCGCTATTTTTCTCGACGGAATTTACCAACTGTGCAGCCTGTCATCAGCTAAATGCTCAAGGCAACGGCCAAGAGCCCTTCACTGGCTTCGAATACCATAATCTAGGTGTGCCGGAAAATACTGCACTGCGGGCAAATAACGGCGCTACTGGGCCAGATTTGGGTTTGCAGCAGCATATTGACGACGCGTCATTAGCGGGTAAATTCAAAACACCCACTTTGCGTAATGTGGCGGTGACCGGCCCTTATATGCATAACGGTGTGTTTACCGAGCTCAGTACTGTATTGCTGTTTTATGAACATGCTCGCCAACGCGCCAATGGTCGTGACAGCAGTTTTGTGAATCCTGAAACAGGCCTTGCATGGCGTATACCTGAGGTTGATAGCAACCTCAGTAATGTCGAACTGGCCAGTGGCAGTAAAGACTTTAGTGATGAGCTCAATCGCTTAGCGATGGAGTGCTTTTTGATGTCGCTAACCGATGCTCGTTATGAGCATCTGTTGGATGCCGCAAAAGTCACGGAGTGCGGACTGTAGAGCACACAGGTGGTTTCGCTGCAGCGGCTATGTTGAACAGATAGCCGCCGCTGGAGCCACTGAATGAAGGCTGTTTTGTTTGATATCGATGGCGTGCTGTTTAACGACAGCGGCGCCGTTGCTGGCGCCGCCGATACCTTGCGTTGGGTACGACGACTAAATATTCCCCACTTGTTTGTTAGCAATGCCACCAGCGTTAGCCGGGCAGAAATACTAAGGCGTTTGCAAACTCTCGAGCCTAGTATTCGCGGCGAGCAGCTGCTAACACCGGCCACGGCGGTGCGGCTCTGGCTGACGCAACAGCCTGCTTTACGCCTTGCTCTATTTGTACCTGCTGCGGTGCAAAGCGAACTGCAGGATGTGGCCAGTCATCGTGAAGAAGAGTGTCGCGGTGTGGTCATTGGTGATCTCGGCCCTAGCTGGAGCTATTTTCACTTGAATCATGCGCTGCGTATTCTGCTGCAACGGCCCGGCCAGATGCTTCTGGCACTGGGTATGACCCGCTATCATCACAGCGATCACGGTGTCGAGCTTGATGTCGGGCCTTTTGTTAAAGCGCTGGAATTTGCTTCGGGTCAATCGGCTTTGGTGTTTGGCAAACCGGCATCGGGTTTTTATCAACAAGCACTGCAGCTACTGGATGTCAGTGCTGCAGACACCCTGATGGTCGGTGACGATCTTATGTCTGATGTGATAGCTGCACAGAATTGTGGCATGCAAGGACTGTTGGTACGCACTGGCAAGTACCGCAGTGATGATGAACAAGGCACAGTGAAACCCGATCATGTGCTCGACTCTGTGGCCGATTTGCCTAATTTTTGGCTTGGCTTGTCACACTAGCGTTAACAGGCCCTCGTCCCTCGCTGTTTGCTCACCGCTTGTCTGATCAGTGTGAGATGTCGATAATCCGCCGCCATGAAAAACGTCGTTTACCATTTGCGCCACCAGCAGGCGCAATTATCCACTCGTCCCTTTGCTGCCAGAGGCGCCAAGCTGCGTCGCTGCCAATATTGCATGCTGGCTGAGCAATGGTGTTTGTGTGCCTATGTGCCCAAGGCAGAGCAGGGTCTGGCTTTGTGTTTGGTGTATTACCCTGGGGAAATATTTAAGCCCAGTAATAGCGGTCGCTTATTGGTCGATGTGATCGCTGATTCTCATGCTTGTATTTGGCAGCGCAGTGAGCCTCCCGAAGCGTTAACAGAGCTATTGGAACATCCTCAGTACGCGCCTATGTTGGTGTTTCCGTACGCTTATGCCGAACCAGAGCGCCATTTGGATGATGACGACAAATTGCATGATTATCTGGCGGGGCGAACTCCGCTGTTATTGGTGCTCGATGGCACCTGGCGGCAAGCACGAAAAATGTTTCGCAGTGCATGGTGGGCTGATTTGCCAGTGATTGCGGTGCAGCCGCAGCAGCTGTCGGGCTATGCCTTACGTAAGGCGGTGCAGCCTCATCAGCTGGCCACGGCTGAGGTGATGGTGCCCTTGTTAGAGCGGCTGGGGCAGGCGGCAGCAGGGCAGAAACTGGAGCAGTATTTTGCCCGCTTCCGCCACCACTATTTGCAGGCCAAGTCTAATCACCAAAATCGCTCCTGCCAGAAAATCCCTGAATCGTCCTGACCAGCAAGGCAGCGATTCCTTTACACGCCCAGCACCCGGCTCAAGTGTGCATTGAGGAAACGACCTTCTGGGTCCATATCACGGCGCAGCTCAACAAAGTCGTTAAAGCGCTCATAACGGGCGGCAAAGTCCTCGGCTCTTAGGGTATGGATTTTGCCCCAGTGTGGGCGTCCCTCGTACTTCCAGAAAATAGGCTCGATAGCAGCAAAGTAAGCTTTGTAGTCTTTATCGTGGAAGTTATGGCAGCTAATGGCGAATCCATCACGGCGATAAAACGGGCTCAGCCACACCTGATCGGCAGCGACATAACGCGCTTCAATGGGGAAAATCACCGGAATATTTTGCTGCTTAATGGTGTCCAGTACTTCTTTTAAACACTGAGGCCCCACTTCAGCAGGCACCACGTATTCCATCTCGTTAAACAAGATATCGCGCAAATTGCCAAAAATTTCGTGGGATTTACCGTAGCGTGTTTCCGGTTCCACCCCACTGGCGCCAAAGTTGACCAACCAGCTGCGCATAAAGGGCAGGTAGTCGATCATATTGGACATCATGCGAAAGGCTTCATAAGCGTCGCCACTGGGGGCTGGCGGATTGGTTGGGATGTCGCTGGCGGAGACTTTATCGATGGCAATGCCGAGCATATAGTCGCTGTGCGGCAGGGCATACATTTCATAATGGCGATGTTTGTCGCGTAACTCTTCGGCCCGGGCCAGCCCTTCTTCTTCTGACATCATCCAGCTGGTTTCTTTCAGATGGTAGGCTGAATCGGCCTTGATCCGCGCTTTACTCATAATCCCGAGTGCGCCCAGATGGTTACCGGCGGCATAAAACAAATCGCTGTTGTGGGTCGGGCTGCATTGCACCATGTCGCCGTTGGCTTTAATCATATTGACGCTGCGCAAATGGCTAGACAGTGTACCTAGGTGTTTGCCGGTACCGTGGGTCGAGGTCGCAATGGCTCCGGCAAACGACTGGCTGTCGATATCGGACATATTGATGGTCGACAGGTCATGCTTCCACAGCTCCTTACCGAGCATGGATAAGCGCGTACCAGCCCAAACATCAGCTTCCTGTGCCGCGCGATCCACATTTTCGACACCGCGCAAGCGCGCCAGTGATAACAGTGTTTGCTCCGTCGGTACTAGGCCACTAAAGCTGTGGCCGGAGCCTACGCAGCGCACCCTTCCTTGGGCTGTTTTAATGGCGTCAATGAGCTGCTCTTCGCTGCGTGGTACCCAGCGCTCGCTGGGCTGACAGCTTTGATTGCCAGACCAGTTTTTCCATGGCAGCACCCGTTTGCCGTCGGCGCCGACAATGCCGGGCATAGGTTTGGGGTCGTTAGAGGAGCAAGCCACGGTTGAGCTCGCCAGCATGCTAGCACCCACCGCTTTCAATAAATGGCGGCGACTGAGTTGAATGCGCTCGAACTTCATAGGTTATTGCTCCTTGGCCATGTAGAGGATGAGATCGCGGATATCGTCTTCAGTGCATTCGGCGCAGGTGCCCATGGCGGGCATATTGCCGATGCCTTGAATGGCATGATTGACGAGCGTATCCATGCCTTGCTCAACGCGACTGCGCCATTCTTCGCTGAACGCTGTGGGGGCTCCGGATACGCCGACGCCGTGACAGCTGGAGCAATAGAGGTCATACAGTTCGATGGTGTAGTCGTCGGTTGCGACGGCCGAGCTGGCGCTGGCAAGCAGTGCCGCGGCGAGTACAGTGGTTTTTATCATTTTTCTGGCTCCCCGAATGATGCGCTCAGGGTACCCAAAGTGAAACGATCGTACAAGGTTTGCTGTGCGGCAAAATATCCCTCTTGGTACCGTCATTGAGCCAAGTTCATAACGGTGTGATCGACGAGGCGCTAGCGAATTTGTAACTGATAGCGGCTGCTGCGGGCACTGCTGGGCCAGCGCTGCCATAAGCGTTGCTGCAGGAACTGATCTACCCGTTGCAGCATCACGCCACGCTGCACCAGCTTGGGCAGCTCTTGTTCCAGCACCTGTAATGATTCGGGGTAGGGGTGACCAATCAAGACCGCATAACCGCGTTGCTGGGCGAGTTCGACGGCACGTTCGAACTGACGCCGGATGGCTGTGTGGTCGACATTGTGATCAAGAAAAACATCACGTCTTAGGGCCGGTAAGCGCTGGGCCAAGGCCTGCTGCAGGGCGACGCTGTCGGCACTGGTGAGGCTATCGACAAAAAACATCCCGTGACTAGATAAGCCTTGCATCACCGCGCGCATAGAATCGTGATGGCGGGTCAGCAGGCTGCCCATATGATTGTTCATGCCGGTAACAAAGGGCACTGAGTGCAGGGCGTCGGCCAATACCTGCTGCAATTGGGTGGCAGACATATCGGCCGTTAATGCCCCAGGGCCTAATTTAGCGCCATGGTCGTTGGACATAGGAGCATGCAACATTATGCCGTGGCCGCGCCTGTGGGCTTGCTCGGCCAGGGTTTTGGCAAATGGCGTATAGGGCAATATCGCAACCGAGATGGGGCCAGGCAAGGCGAGAGTGCGCTCTCCCAGTGCTCGGTTATTGCCCAAATCGTCGATGATGATTAATAACGTGGCTGCCTGACAGGGGCCGCTCATCAGCCCCAGCAGGCACAACAGCCTGATGATCATGCGTCGTTAACTGTACTGCTCTGAGTGGTCGGTTTCAAAATGCTCAGGCCTCGCAACAGGGTATGGGCTTCGTACAGTTGGAAATCCTGTTTTAACAGCTCGCGGGCGCTATTTTTCTTGCCGTCTGTTGATTGCTCAGCCTGTTGCTCTGGCTCACCTTCAGGATTACTGAGATGGCCAGGCAGGTCGGCTTCTTTGAAGTAACGTTGTTTATAGGGGGTCACCTCACTTTGCTCGATCCAGATATCTGGCTCAATGCCCTGGGCCTGAATGGAGCGGCCATTAGGGGTAAAATAACGCGCGGTAGTGAGCTTAATGGCGGTGTCTTCGGTAATAGGCAATACGCTTTGTACCGAACCTTTGCCAAATGACTGGGTGCCAACTATGACCGCACGCTGATGATCTTGCAGTGCACCGGCGACAATTTCAGAGGCGGAGGCAGAACCGCCATTCACCAGCACCACCACTGGCAGCTGCTTAGCAATGGTGCGTTGGGTGGCAGAATAACGTAAGCGTGAGTTGGCGGCGCGGCCTTCGGTGTAGACAATCAATCCATCGTCAATAAAGGCATCGGCGACTTCGACCGCAGCATCTAGCACACCACCTGGGTTATTGCGCAAATCGAGAATCAAGCCAGTGAGGTTACCTTGCTGCCAATCGAGCAGAGCGGCATTTAACTCACGGCCGGTATTGGCTTGGAATTGGGTAATGCGAATATAGCCAATGCCATTGCCCATCATTTCGGTACGGACACTGGCCACTTTGATTTCAGCGCGTTCCAGCGTAAAGCTGAGCAGCTCTTTTTCGCCCTGGCGGCGCACTTCCAGATCAATGCTTGTGCCGGGTGCACCGCGCATGCGCTCGATGGCATCGGTTAGGCTCATGCCCATCACCGGATCACCATCCAGGGTCACGATTAAATCGCCCGACTCAATGCCGGCTTCTTTGGCGGGCGTGTCGTCAATGGGGGTGACAACACGAATCAGGCCGTCTTCCATGCCGACTTCAATACCCAGGCCGCCAAATTTGCCCGAGGTATGCTCTTGTAAATCATTGTAATCTTCCGGCTGCAAATAAGCCGAGTGAGGGTCAAGTGACGACAGCATGCCGTTAATGGCGTATTCAAACAGGGTTTTGTCGTCAACGTCCTCTACATAAGCACTGCGGATACGCTCAAAAATTTCGGTGAAGTTGCGCAGTTCTTGCAGCGGCAGTTGGGTTTGCGGCGCAGGCACTGCTTCTGGCTCAAGGGCCTGCTGTGGCTGCGTTGGCGCTTCATTAGCAAAAACATTAAGGGACAGCAGTAACGCAGCGGGTAACAATGAAAAACGGTACATGAAAAGGTCTCGACCGGTAAATGTTGCAAGAATGGCACAAAATCAGCGGCGTTTCAGCCATGTGGCCGGATCCTGTGCACGGCCCTTATAACGGATCTCAAAATACAGCGTCGGTTCCTCATTACTGCTGGTGCGGCCGCTACGGGCGATAACATCGCCTCGGTTGACCCAACTGCCCAGCTCGTGGAACAGGGCTTGGTTATTGGCGTACAGGCTTAAATAGCCATCGCCATGGTCGAGAATGCTGACCAAGCCAAAGCCGCGTAACCAATCGGAAAACACCACCCGGCCATGGTGCACTGCCGTCACGGGCTGACCTTCGCGGCTTTGCAACAACCAGCCATGGCGACGGGCTTTGGTTTCTTGATTGGTGCTGCCATAGGCTTCCAGTACCCGCGAGTGAGCCAGTGGCATGGGCAGTTTGCCTTTCACCGAGCGAAACGGGCGCTCGTCGTCTTTGCGGTCGGTATTGGCCAGTAGGTGCTCAACTTCCTGCAGTAAACGCTCCAATCGTTTGCGGTCGGCTTGCTTGCGCTTAAGGCGTTGTTGCTCGTTACTCATGCTACTTTGCAAGCGAGCCATTAAGGTCTTTTGCTGTTGCCGCTGCTGTTTGAGCTGCGCATTTTTCTGCTGCAGTTGCTGCTCAGTATTTGCCAAGCGCTGCTGTTGCTGCTCGACTTCTTCATCGATGCGGGCCAGTCGTTGTAATTCGCTGATTAACCGCTCGATGCGCTCGGCTCTGGCTTGATTAAAGGATTGAAAGTAGCGCAGCAAACGCTGGCTTTGTTGCGGATCGTCCTGATTGAGCAGTACTTTCAGCGGTGCAGCGTTGCCCATGCGGGCAGCGCTGCGCACTTGGTCAGCGAGGTGGCGGCGGTGTTGTTGTTGCAGAAGTTGGAGCTGTCCTTGCTCCTCACGGAGCTTTTTTAGCTTGGCACGCTCCTGTTCTAATTGTTGGCGTGTTTGCTCGATGAGGCGGGTTAGCTCGGCAATGTCTTTATCCGATCGCTGCAGCGCATGGTCAAGATCGCTGTATTCCTGGCGCGCATCTTTTAGCCAGCTTTGCAGCTTAGTAATCTCTTGCTGCAAGACTTTAAGCTTGGCCTCGTCATCATCTGCGTGGGCAGTGACGCTGCTCAGCATCAGCAAACACAACAGTAGTGCGCGCACAGGACCTCCGATATTTACGCTGACCAATTAATCAAGGGCGTTCCTGACATTTCCGCTGGTATGGGTAGCTGCATCATAGTCAACAGCGTCGGTGCTACATCACACAAACGGCCAGGGGCTAACTGTACTGTCTCGGCGCGATTATGCACATAGATCATATCCACCGGGCCTGTGGTGTGCTGAGTCATAGCGCGGCCCTGATCGTCGATCATTTGCTCGGCGTTGCCATGATCGGCGGTAATCAAACATTCACCACCCACTTCCAGTAATGCCTCTGTGACGCGCTTTAGGCAGGTATCCAGGCACTCGGCTGCTTTGACTGTGGCGTCGTAATCACCGGTGTGGCCGACCATATCGCCATTGGCGTAGTTGCAGACAATCAGATCATAGCCGCCATTTTTGATGGCATCGACCAGCTTGTCGGTTACTTCGGGTGCGCTCATTTCAGGCTTTAGGTCGTAGGTGGCAACATCGGGTGACGAGATCAACTCTCGAGTTTCACCGTCGTATTCAGCTTCACGGCCACCGGAAAAGAAGAAGGTAACGTGGGCATATTTTTCCGTCTCAGCAATGCGCAGCTGTTTTTTGCCTAGATTGGCCAAGTATTCACCGATGCCATTGACCAGAGCCTGGGGTGGGTAGGCGCAGCTAGCAGCAATGGTCGCCGCGTATTCCGTCATCATGACAAAGTCGGATAGCTGTGGCCTTTGCTGGCGCTGGAAACCGCAGAAATCATCACCGTCGACAAAAGCGCGGGTCAGCTCACGCGCGCGGTCTGGGCGGAAGTTAAAGAAGATGATGCTATCGCCATCCTTCACCTGGGCATCGGCCGCGCCAATCACGGTGGCTTTAACGAATTCGTCGTTTTCGTTGCGGTCATAAGCTGCTGCTAGGGCAGCGCTGCCACTGTCGGCTTGATGTTCTGCCACACCTTCAGTCATGGCACGGTAAGCGCTTTCGATGCGCTCCCAGCGATTGTCTCGATCCATGGCGTAAAAGCGGCCAACTAAGGTGGCCAAACGACCATTGCCGAGCTGTGCCAGTTTTTGCTCGACCTTTTCAATCGATGGCTGAGCTGAGCGCGGTGGCATATCACGGCCATCCAGAATGCCGTGCACAAGCGAGCGCGAAACGCCGCGTTGTTTGGCCATGTCCAGCAGTGCCAGTAGATGATCTTCATGGCTATGCACACCACCGGGCGACAGCAGACCCACAAAATGTACTGCACCACCTGCGGCTATGGCTTTATCCATGGCTGCGGTGAGCGCTGGGTTGGTGGCCAGTTCGCCATCTTCGATGGCTTTATTAATGCGGGTGTAGTTTTGATAAACGATGCGCCCGGCGCCGAGATTCATATGTCCAACTTCGGAGTTGCCCATTTGCCCGTCCGGCAAGCCGACGGCGGCTCCGGATGTTTGCATCAACGCATTCGGATAGTTCGCCAGCAATGCATCCCAAGTGGGGGTATGGGCATTGGCGATAGCATTGTGCTCGGTTTCCTCACGGTGGCCCCAGCCATCAAGGATGATCAGAGCAACGGGGGTTGGACGTGTGTTCATTGTGACAAACCCGGGTCAAGTGGACGAAAGGGGCGGCATTGTACCCTAGCTGCCTAGCGCTGCCTATTTTGCCACCAGCACGCTGGTGAGCGTCGGCACCAAGCGCTATACTGCGCGCTTTATTTTTGACTGGTAGTGAACAACATTATGGCTCAAATGTTTGAATTCATTGGTAATCACTGGTGGTTGGTTGGCCTGTGGACAGCGTTTTTGCTGGCCTGGATCTGGGACGGCCGGCAACGCAGCGGTGCTACGGTATCTGTGGCTCAAGCAACTGTGATGATCAACAAACACGACGCCATCGTGGTGGATATTCGCGATAAAAAAGAGTTCCGCGAAGGCCACCTAGTAAACGCTATTAACATTCCATACAACAATCTTGCCAGCCGTCTTGGAGAGTTAACTCCGCACAAAGACAAGCCTGTGATTCTGGTCTGCAAAACCGGCCAAACGGTATCATTGGCAGGCAAAATGCTGCGAGAAAAAGGATTCAACGCTGTGCGTTTGCATGGCGGCATGATGGAATGGACTGGCCAGAACCTGCCGGTTGTCAAAAAGTAACATTTTAATTACCGCTCTAATTTAAGGATACGACCATGGCCGACAACGATAAGCCTCAATTCGCACTGCAGCGCATTTACATCAAAGACGCGTCTTTTGAAGCGCCTAATACACCTCGAACTTTCACTCAAGAGTGGAAGCCTGAAATCAAACTGGACCTGAACAGCGGTGCTCGCAAGGTCGACGAAGGTTTTTACGAGGTATCCGTAAAGGTCACTATCACAGCGACCAATGGCGAAGAAACTGCCTTCCTGGTGGAAATGATGCAGTGCGGTCTGTTTGCCATTCAGAACATTCCAGAAGATCAACTGCAGCCAATGCTGGGTGCCATGTGCCCTAACATTCTGTTCCCATACCTGCGTGAAAGTGTTGATGCCATGGTAGTTAAAGGTGGCTTCCCAGCGCTGATGCTGGCACCGATTAACTTTGATGCCCTGTACCAGCAGCGTGTACAGCAAGCCCAGCAGCAAGCTGAGCAAGCACAAAACGAAGAAGCGACTCACTAATCGTTGCTTTTCGTCAGTGTTAAAAAAACGCGGCCTTGGTCGCGTTTTTTTATGCCGGTGATTTTTGTCGGTGATGATGGTGTTAGGCAGCGGCTTTATTTAAACTTCCACAAAACTTGTACATAGTGATGGGAGCGTTTGTGGAAAGCCGTCAACAATCATCCTTTGGTGTCCTGCTGGTTAACCTGGGCACCCCCAAAGCACCAACCGCCAGTGCCGTGCGTGAATACCTGGCCGAATTTCTGTGGGATAAACGTGTGGTCGACGTGCCACGACCGCTGTGGTGGCTGATTTTACATGGCGTGATCTTGCGCATTCGCCCGCACAAGGTGGCCAAAGCTTACGCCAGCGTATGGAGTGAAGACGGCTCGCCATTGATGAGCATTTCGCGTCAGCAACAAGCGGCGTTGCAGCAATGTTTAGGGCCTGATATTCCAGTGGCACTGGCGATGACGTACGGCGAGCCCACTATGGAACAGGCTGGGCTGGAGCTACGCCGGGCTGGGGTCGAGAAGATTCTGGTGTTGCCGCTATTTCCGCAAAACTCATCCTCTACCACGGCTGCAGTGCATGATCGTTTGGCAAAAGGCTTGGCTCGCTGCCCACATTTGCCAGAGCTTCGCTGGGTCAGTCATTACCATGATCATCCGCTTTACATCAAAGCGCTGGCCAATTCAGTGCGGGAATATTGGGCTGAACATGGTCAGGGCGATCGCTTAATGATGTCATTTCATGGCATTCCGCAGCGTTATGAGGATCGCGGTGATCCTTACCCGAGCCAGTGCCGAGCCACGGCGGAAGCGCTGGCAGTTGAGCTGGGGTTAACCGCTGAGCAGTGGATTTGCTCATTTCAATCGCGTTTTGGCCGTGAAGAATGGGTCAAGCCCTATACTGATCATACCTTGCAGCAATGGGGTCGTGATGGTCTGGCACGGGTGGATATGATCAGCCCGGCATTTGCCGCCGACTGTCTGGAAACTCTGGAAGAGCTGGAAGTCGAAAATCGCGATAACTTTATCCAAGCCGGTGGCCAGCAATACCACTACATTCCTTGCCTTAATGTGCGCGACGATCATATTCAGTTGCTGGCGCAACTGGTGCAGCAGCATAGCCAAGGCTGGTAATGGATACAGCAGAGTCAGTGATTTGCGAGCTTCGATCATAGAGCTGGGGCGGCACGCTGTGTAACTATGGCGCAGCCAATAACCAGCAGAGATTGCAGTATGACGGAACGAATCCTTTGTGAGATAGACCAGGGCATCGCCACGGTATGGCTGAATCGCCCGGACAAGCTCAATGGCCTGGACATGCCGATGTTCAAGCAAATGGTGGCCATGGCCAAGCGTTTGCGTCGTGATCGTTCTGTACGCTGTGTGGTGCTGGCGGCTAAAGGTGAGTCCTTTTGTGCCGGGCTGGACTTTAAGGCCTTAAGCCAGGACCCGAGCATGGTGCCTAAGGTGTTTTTGAAATGGCCGTGGCGCAAGCAAAACCTGGCACAGCAAATCGCCCATTGCTGGCGTGACTTGCCTGTGCCGGTGATCTGCGCCATTCATGGCAACTGCTTTGGTGGCGGTATGCAGATTGCGTTGGCTTGCGATTACCGTATCGCCAGTCCTGATGCCAACCTCAGCATTATGGAAATGAAATGGGGTCTGATTCCAGATATGAGCGGCATGGTAACCTTGTCGCGGCTTACGCGGGTTGACATCGCCCAAGAGCTGATCATGACGGGGCGCCAGTTTTCCGCCCAGGAAGGCTGTGATTTTGGTTTGATTAGCCGCCTAGAAGATGAGCCCGTTGTGGCTGCGCAGGAGTTGGCGCGCACTGTTGCTAGTCAATCGCCCGATGCGGTGGCGGCCAGTAAATATCTATTGAAAAAAACCTGGCAGGTAGGCGAGCGGCGGGCGCTGTTGTGGGAGCGCTGGGTGCAAATGCGCTTGTTAGGGCGCAAGAATCAACGCATTGCTATGCAAAACGGCTTGCGGCGTGATGCTGAACCCAAGCCGTTTTCGGATCGCACGTCGTTTCGCTGACAGTAAATCGCTGGTTGGATGGTTAGTTTCGTGGCGTGGGCCTTAATGTTCCGCAGATGATATTGGCCCTCTAGACGATACCGACAATGGCGTCATCGATGACGGTGCTGGTGCATTGGCAGCGCGTAAATAACACCAAGCATCGTATTGGCTCATAAACACTTGGCCACTGAGCTGATTAAGGAAGTCTGAGCGCTGTAACTGGTCCATAACCGGGCCTTTGACCTCCGATAAATGCAGGGTTACGCCGCTGTCTTGTAGGCGCAGATTGATGGCTTCGAGGCTTTCCAGCGCCGACGCGTCGATCCAGTTCACCGCCGGGCACATCAGTACTAAATGCTCAACGCTTTGCTGCTGTGCCACCTTGGCGGTAATCACATCTTCTAAATAGCGCGCATTGGCAAAATACAGTGACTCATCCATGCGCAGGGTCAGGATACGGGCATCGGTTTCGACCTTTACCCGTTCAACGTTGCGAAAATGTTCGGTACCTGGCACGCGTCCAACCACCGCATGGTGGGGCTTGCTGGTGCGGTATAAAAACAGCAAGATCGATAAACCAACGCCAGCGCAAATGCCAACCTCCACCCCCTGAAACAAGGTCAGCAATATGGTTGCCAGCATGGCGGCAAAGTCACTGCGGGAATAATGCCAGGTGCGTTTGATGGCGGCGAAATCAACCAAGGACAGCACCGCTACTATGATGGTCGCTGCCAAGGTCGCTTGCGGCAAATAATACAACCAGGGCGTTAGGGTCAGGGTCGCAATGGCGATGGCAATGGCAGTCAAAGCACCGGCCGCCGGGGTTTGGGCGCCGGCATCAAAGTTGACGACAGAGCGTGAAAAACCGCCGGTGACTGGAAAGCCGCCCGACACTGATGAAGCCAGATTAGCGCTGCCAAGGGCGATCAACTCTTGGTTGGGATCGATGCGTTGACGACGTTTAGCGGCCAAGGTTTGGGCTACGGAAACAGACTCGACAAAACCAACCACACTGATTAACAGTGCTGGTATCAGCAGTTGTTGCCATAAGCTGAGGTCAAACAGCGGCAACGACAAGGATGGCAAGCCCGCGGGAATCGTGCCGACGACACGTACACCTTGCTGCGCCAAATCCAGCTGCCAAGTCAGCACTGTGCTGGCGATCACTGCCACTACTGGACCCGCTTTGGCCATCATATCGGCCCCGAAGTCGCTCATCCCGATGCGTTTAAGCAAGGGTTTAAGCCGAGTGCGAATCCACACCAGTAACAGCACACAACTGCTCCCTATGATCAAAGTGATGACGTGCAGACTTTGACCATGATTGAGCAATGAGCCGAGCAGCTGCAACAGGTTATGGCCATGGGCGTCGATGCCGGCCAAGTGGCGCAGTTGACTGGCGGCAATAATGAGTCCGGAGGCGGTGATGAATCCTGAAATGACCGGATGACTAAGAAAGTTTGCCAGCATGCCAAGGCGCATTAGCCCCATTAATAGCAAGATGCCACCGGATAATAGCGCCAGCACCATAGCGGCCGCCAGATACTGCTCGGTACTGGTGAGGCCTAACTGGCCCAGGGCCATGGCGGTCATTAGCGACACCACGGCCACCGGCCCAACAGCTAAGGTTCGACTGGAGCCAAACAGGGTATATGCCAGCAATGGCAACATGCTGGCGTATAGGCCAACCTCAGCCGGCACACCTGCCAGCAGGGCATAGGCCAACGATTGTGGAATCAGCATAATGGTGACGATTAATGCCGCCACCAAATCGCTGGCAAAGGTGATGCGGTCGTAACGCTTGAGCCAGGACAGCATAGGCAGATAGCGCTGCAGCATAGCTTATCGACGCTCCTCCGCGGGAATAGTCTGCCCGCCTTCCTGGGCTGGCGCTTGGCGCGGCATAACAGTGGGCTGTACCAGCCACTCGCGCCCTTTTAGCAGAGCATTCCAGTACACCCATGGCAGCACTTTTTCCTTTAAGTGCCAGGCCAGGCGGGTGGGTTGAGTGCCTTCGATTAACCAGCGCGGCAGGGTGGGGTCTAACTGGCCGCCGTAGCAGAACTCGGCCAGCACAATTTTGCCGCGCTCCACCGTTAATGGGCAGGCGCCGTAGCCGTTATACACGGCACGCGGTGATTCGCCGTTTAATACCATGACAATGTTTTCGGCCACCACGGGGGCTTGCTTGCGGATGGCGGCAGCGGTTTTGGCATTGGGTGTATTGCCGACATCCCCCAGGCCAAAGACATTGCCGTAACGGCTGTGCTGCAAGGTCTCGCTATTTAAATCGAGCCAACCGCCATCGCCAGCCAGAGGGCTGTCGGCAATAAAATCAGGCGCACATTGTGGTGGGCAGACGTGCAGCATATCGAAGGATTTTTCTATCGTTTGCTGCTCACCGTCGGCGTTACTGACATTAAAAAGCGCCGTTTTGGCCTGACCATCGACGGCAATCAGGTTGCTGAAGTAGTTCACCTGGATGCCGTAGTGATCAATGTAGCTTTGCAGCGCTGGTACATAATCGGCGACGCCAAACAGCACGCCGCCGGCATTGCAGAACTCGACCTGCATATCACCCAACCGACCCTGGCGTTGCCAGTGATCGCACGATAAATACATGGCTTTTTGCGGAGCGCCGGCGCATTTAATGGGCATTGCTGGTTGGGTAAACAGAGCCGTGCCGCTGCTGGTGTTTTGCACCAGTTCCCAGGTGTAAGGGGCCAGGTCAAACACATAGTTAGAGGTCACACCGTGTTGGCCCAACGTATCTCTGATGCCGTCGATGGCATCCCAATTGAGCTTTAGACCCGGGGCGACCACCAAAATGCGATAACCAATGCATTCGCCATCTTCCAACACAATATGCTGCTGTTCAGGCACAAAGCGGCTACAGGCAGCGTGATACCAATGGGCATCTTTGGGCATTATTTGTTGCATCGGACGCGAGGTGTCACTGCGTTGAAACACACCGCCGCCGACCAAGGTCCAGCCGGGCTGATAAAAGTGCTCACTGCGAGGTTCGACGATGGCAATGTCGAGATCAGGCTGTCGCTTGAGCAGGCTACTGGCCACGGCCTGACCGCCGGTTCCACCGCCGATAATCACCACATCGTGACGACGACCGGCAACGCTATTCACGCCTTGTCGCTCGCTGGCCAGTTGCTGTAAACGCTGGCGCTGAGCGCTGAGGTCATAGCCGGCATGGGCAGTGGTACTGAGAATGGCGTCCACATCTAGCTTTGGGGCGGTAGATAACGCCCATAACGTGGCGCAGCGTGTTCCAGTGCGACAATAGGCCAACACCGGTCCGGTCAGCTCGCCCATGCTGGTAGCAAAGTGCTGGATATCCTGATCGCCAATTTGCCCCGACACCACCGGCTGATAGCGAAACTCCAGCCCGTGGCGCTCACAGGCTGCGGCCATCTCCTCATGGTCGGGCTGATCGTCACCTTCGCCATCTGGGCGGTTGCAGACAATGGCTCGAAAACCGCGTGCTGCGGCAATACCAATGTCGCTGCTGCTCAGTTGTGGACTAACACTGAGAAACGGCGTGAGGGTTTTAATATCCATGTTAATGACCTCCAAGGCGAGATGGCTAACGGGTGTAAGGGTTAGCGTGCGCGATCGTTAAAATAAGTTAATGGGAATTTTTAAATACACTTGCTGGTTGTTTTCCGCCGCTGGCATCTGCCCGGCGCGCATATTGACTTGCACCGATGGCAGTATCAGCCTCGGCATATCCAAGGTAGCGTCACGCTGGCGGCGCATGGCAACAAATTCGTCTTCGCTAACACCGTCGTGGACATGAACATTGCTCTGCCGCTGTTGCTTTACCGTGGTTTCATTGGCGTACTCGTCGCGGCCAGGCGCTTTATAGTCGTGACACATAAACAACCGGGTATCGTCTGGCAGGGCGAATACTTTCTGAATAGAGCGGTACAAGGTGCGGGCATTACCGCCGGGAAAATCACAGCGTGCGGTTCCATAGTCGGGCATAAAGAGGGTATCGCCGACAAAAGCAGCATTGCCAAATACATAGGTCATGCAGGCCGGCGTATGACCCGGTGTATGCAGGGCTTTGCCAGTTAGGGTGCCGACGTTAATCTCATCTCCATCCGCTAATAGCCGGTCAAACTGGCTGCCATCGCGCGCAAACTCGTTGCCTGAATTAAAGGCCTTGCCAAAAACCTGTTGTACTTCGGTAATATGCGCGCCAATGGCTAATGGCGCGTCGCTGTACTGCTGCAAATAAGGTGCAGCAGATAAATGATCGGCGTGTACATGAGTTTCCAGAATCCAATCAACGCTAAGCTTATGTTGTTGGATGTAGGCCAGTATGCGTTCGGCCGAGCGAGTCTCGGTGCGCCCGGCGGCATAATCAAAATCCAACACCGAATCGATAATGGCGCAGTGTGGCGATTGTGGATCCTGCACCACATAGCTGTAGGTGAAGGTAGGCTCATCGAAGAATGATGTAACGATGGGGTGCATGGAGCCTCCTAAATTCGATTTGGTTATTTCTTTATTCTTTAATTGAATATAACCAAGCTAGCATATAGGTGCGCTTGTGTCATGGGTCATTCGCCTTAATGGGTTCGAATGTCAGCCGTTACGCTAAAAAGGCATGCATAGTGAGGATAGTGTGTTTTTATCGATTTACGCCGAAGGGGTGAGTGTGTGGCGGACTTTGCGGCGTGTTTTTGCTGCATAGGGCTGGAGGTAAAGCCTGAATGGAGCAGGCTTTACCTTCCTAATAGCAAGTTTTGATAGGGCGAATTTTGATAAGCGAGCTTTGATGGGCCTGCTTATTAAAGCTCTCTGATCGATTGGCGCAGCATGGCGCGAATCTGGTTAACAATGGCCTGCTCTGTGTCTGCTTCATAACCTCGAATAGCGGGGGTATGAATATGGCCGACGGCGATATTGGTGTTTAGCTGTTGCGCCAATAATACTGCGCGATAGCTAATTTCATTGGATAAATAACCGCCGCCTGAGCCAGAAACCGATGTTTGCCCTGCCAGCTGAGCGAGGTCTTCCGCGGTAAATACGCCTTGTTCTAGCGTTTGCACCTCACGATTGTCGTTGATTTGCCAGCGTCCCTGAGCGCTTTGCATGGCTGCGACGGGCAGAGAAAACTCAACAAACTGTGGGCCGTTTAGGTCTTTACCATTTAGCTTAGGAGGCAATGGCTGTTGCTGGGTGGCGCCAGTGAAAACGTTGCGATTTCCAGGCGCCTCAGCACTACGGTTAAGGCCGGGATAACGCTCCAGATCGAACTGCTCGCGACCCATTGATACGGTGACCACCATATCGACCTGGTGCTCGGTTAAATAAGGCATTAACAAGCTTTCAATCATGCCTTGATCAAAGTCTTCAAAACGTACCGGAATCATAGCGGTTTCGATTTGTGCCGTGTGCCCATTGAGGGTTATCTGTTGGCCATCGAGCTGCAATGCTGCCAGGCCGGATGGGTTGGACTGATGCAAATAACGATCGAGAAAGAACGGATCAAAGCCGGTTACTAGAATGCGGATATCGCTGTCTTTGTGGTAGTGAATATCATCAATCCCGCGTGACGATTGCTCAAACTCTGCCAGCTGCTCAGTATTGATATTGTTTTGCTTTAACGCCCGACGCAGCCACAAGCGATTCCAATACAAAGGTCTATCATCGGCCTGCTGTTTGTTCACTGCAACGGCTTGCTGCCATAGCTGAGTGCCTGCTTGAACTGAAGTTAATTGCTGAGTATTTAGGGCTGTCAGCAATTGTTGGCTGGTGCTTTGTAAAGGTGACAATAGTGCTGGCTGTTCTGTCTCGACTGTCGCCACTCTTAACTCTTCTGGATCCAGTGAGGCGGCATGAGTATTTAGGCTGGCCAAAGCCAATAATGCAATCAGACGCATGGTGTTTTCTATTTGAGTGAAGGGTGTGCCGCAGAGTATCACAGCCTATTCGTGGCGGTTAATTAGCAGTTGGTCTGTAACGGCAAAGGGATAATCTATATGCGACCAGCGATGACTAAGCAGTAGATAAATGCCCATATCTGGCAGAAGGTGAAGACATAGAGCTGGGCGGCAGTGTTTGATACAGTCGTTAAAACTGTTTACCGACGTTAGAGAAAATGTATGTTAAGGCAAGTTGTCGCCAGTGATCTTGATTACTGTTTTGATATTGAATCCGTGGCTTATGGTGGTGATGAAGCGGCGAGTAGAGAAAAGATAGAGCGAAGGATACTGTCCTATCCTCAAGGTTTTTTTGTCTATGAAAAAGACGGCATGGTTGTTGGTTTTGTCAATTCTGGGGCAAGTAATGACGTGTCCATGTCTGACGATGAGTTTAAAGAACTGATTGGCCACGACCCAGACGGCCGATGTGCGGTGATTTTATCCTTAGCCGTGCACCCCGATTATCAACGCCAGGGCATTGCTGCAGAGCTGATGCACTATTTTGTTGAAAAAATGCTACATCAGAATAAGGCCGAGATTCACCTTATGTGTCAGCCAGAGCTTATGGAATATTATCGCCGCTTTGGTTTTCAATACGTCAAAGACTCAGGTTCACAGCACGGTGGCTTAAGTTGGAAAGAGATGAAACGGGTATTGCTGTAAAGACGGCTGCTTGTGAACAGATCTGGCTTTAATCGGGTTTGTTGCTGCTCGTGTATGGCCATGAGTGTTTGTTATTCAAATTTCCGCGCAAAAAACTCCGCCGGGATATCACGGCACTGGGGATAATGCTGCTGTGCCCACAATGCTAGCTGTTTAATCACTGGCAGCATTCCTTGGCCTTTGGCAGTGAGCTCATAGCGATAGCGCAGTGGCCGCTGTTGATAGGGGTGTTTTTCCACCAGGCCTTGTTCTAGCAATCGTTTTAGACGATTTGCCAAAATATTGCTGGGAATCTGCTCGGCACTGGCGCTGAACTCGTTATAGCGCGTTTTACCTTGCAGTAAATCGCGCACCACCAATAAGGTCCAGCGATCACCAATAATATCCAGCGCCTGAGCTAATGGGCAAATTTGAGTCTTGTTCATGGGGGTGATCATAAAACAGTGACTTTCAAATTGAAAGTTTGCTAGTCTCTAGTAACTTTAAATTTGCAAGTGAGTCGAGATGAACAGCCAGTTAGGTTCTCGCCGATGGAGTGAGCGCAGCCATGGGCTGATGAATGCTAAAGAAAAACGCCAACTCATCCACATGTTGATTCAAACGCAATTACACCAGTTCATGCAGCGCTGGCTTTACCAGCTAAAGCCTGCTGCCAAACGACGTTGGGTGGATCTTAACCAGCTCAAAGTGCCCGATACTGGCTGGATTAACGAGGTCGACGACTACATCAATGACCAGCAATCCACTGTAATGACGATGCACTGTCTACGTACTTGGGCATTTGGCTGGGTGGTAGGGCGTGCGTTTAAACTACCGTTCGATGACGAAGTACTGTACACCGCCAGTATGATGCATGATCTAGGATTAACCCCGGGGTGTCAGTCACAGCTCAATACAACTGCGTTTCAGGTGGTCGGAGCGCGTCAGGCGTACGAGTTATGTCAGCCGCGTTCGGTAAGTTTTGCCGAGCAAGTCTATGAGGCAATTAGCTTGCATTTAAACCCTTGGCTTAAACGTTCAGCTCACAGTGATGAAGCATTTCTGCTAAAAACGGGTGCCCATATGGATGTAATCGGGGCCTATCATTTCTGGCTCACGCCGGTTGAGCAGGATACTATTCATCGGCGTTATCCGCGCACTGGCTTTGCCGAGGAGGTTAAAGCCAGTATGCATCAGTTGCCTCATCATCCGTGTAGTCATGCTGGTGTGTTAAATGCGTTGGGGTTTCCCTCTTTAGTGGATAAAAATCCACTGAACCAAACCTAGGAATCAAACCATGCGAGCCACATTGCGACAGAAAATCATTGACGTTTGCAGCAAGAAAATCGAGCAAAAGGGCGACAGCGTGAACGTATCTTTTTATGCCTTTTTTGCTAATAAGAACACAGATCCTGAGCTGCTGATGGAAGCCGCTCGCTGGTGGATTGAAACCCATAGGTTGGATCACTTTGAAAAGGCTATTAAGATCCGCCAGATGGTCAATGATGGCTTGTAAAAGGAATATTGCCGAATTACCGGGGGATGCGTACCGTGGTCGAGTCAACCTGATTCAGGCATGTTTTATGCCGGGTGGCGGTGAGGTTCTGCTAAGTATCGGCAGCGTACTGAAATCCTTTGAGAAAAAACAAAAAAAGCCGGGCTATGACCCGGCTCTTTTATAATAGGCAATACAGTAATCGAAATTACATTAACGGCCGTAAATGTGCTCGATGCTGTTAAAAGATCCATCTTTAATCAGCTTTTGTGCTGCCTGCTGCAGCGCTTTTACGATTTGTTTATCGGTGTCTTTGTTGATGGCTAAGTACAAAGGAACGGTTTTAAACGTCAGTAACTTTTCTACATCAATATCACCGACGTCGGATGCCGTGTAAGGACCCGCCAGCTCATCAGACACCCACAGGTCAATTTGTCCCAGTTCTAAACGACGAGGATTTTGTGCGTCTTCTATAATGACAGAAACGTTGAAACCATTTTCTATTAAATAGTTGGTTCTGACGTCACCTTTGTAACCACCAATCTCATACTTCTTAGCATCTTCTAATGACTTAAGTTTGATGCCGGAGCCGGGTTTGGCAAATAAGGCCCATCCGGTATTAGTCAAAGGTCCGACCCATTCGAACCAGTTTTCACGCTCTTCTGTGCGAGCGGCGCAAAAAATGCCGTGATTGGCTTTACGCTTGACTCGTTCTAAGCCAGAACTCCAGTTGCGAAGTTTAATTTTCACCTCGTAAGGTACTTCTTCCGCGAGGCGCTTGACCATTTGTGTGCACAGCCCCGTAATGTCATCAGCATCATGGGCAAAAGGATGACCATCCAGAGTCATGTGGTATGGCGGGAATTGCTCTGTGAAAAAGTAAAGTTTCTCCGCTGCTTGGGTGTGGCAGGCCAGGAACATGGCTGTGATGGCGAACAGTTTTTTCATACCAGGGTCATCTCCGCTGTGCAGTTGCTTATTGTGCTGGCTCGACTGCTTGTTAGTGATAAGCAGTCACACAATGTAAGGGATCGTTATCGACGCGGATTGTACTAGCTACACAGCATTTCGCCAGAGGCTATTAGCGAGGATTACTGGTACGCTTGTAACTATTAAGACAACTGTAGCTATTGAGACATAGGCTGTCTTAGTAATCCCGTTTAGGTATATTTACTCTTGCTGTTGGGTTGGTTTTGCGTCGGTCTGTGGATGGTGCTTAGTCATAGCCGGTCGAGCCAGCCAAAGGAAATGGCTGTTTTTGTCAGATGTCTGTCGCCAGTCAAACTCAGATGTATCGTATGGACATGGTTTGTGCAGTAAACCAACATATTTTGCCGCCTAGTTAGAGGCGACATGATCACCGTCACTATGCAGCTATCAATGTGTCATTACTGTATTTTTTGCAAGTGGCGGTAACGGTGTCACTTCAGCTCAAAAATTACGCGAAATATTACGCTGATGGCGTAGTCGGTGGAGTTAAATTTGCGCAAAGTTATATGGCTGTTTAGGTTCGAAGCCAGGCATTGTTTGTGTAAAACTTCGCTATTATCGCCAAGTGTTGTTGACATACTCGTTATATTTAGTAATGTCGCGCCCTTTTTAGTCAGAGCCCCTTTATATGGCATTCTTTAAGCGTTCAGAAAGAGTCAATAGGCTATGGCTAGCCACCCTTATAGTCGCAATTATAGTGATAATTGTCATTTGCGTGTGTTTTACTTCACAGCCGCAGAATGTGCACACAGTTCAAGACAGTGTGGAGCATAGTTACCAGCGGACACCGGAACAATCCCGTCAATGGATTCGTACTCAGACCGATTTAGATAAGCAGTATGAGTCGTCAAGTCAAGAGTTGCTGATGAGTGATAAGAAACTCTTGAATCAAATCAGAGAAGTAGAGTCTCAGGAAAAATCAGAGTGAAGGAAAGGATGAGTAGTGTGATGCATCGTATTGGAGCTAAGAAGATAACTCTATTTGCTCTGGTAGCAAGTCTGTTCTCTGTAATCGTGCATGCGGACGTTATAGAAAATCTGGAAGGTGATGCTGTAAATAATCAGGGTGTTTTGACGTATTCAGTACCTCTGGCTTTACCATCAAGTATTCATGATATACAACCAGACTTGATGCTGAATTATTCTCAAAGCTCGCCTATTGGTAATGTAGGACTCGGGTTTTCAATTCAACTATCAAGCAGTATCAGTCGTTGTTCTGAGAGACCCATTTATACCGGCGTCTATGGTGGTCTCGATAGTGGAATATCGACTAGATACTGCCTTGATGGTCAGCCATTGAAGAAGATGTCCGATGGCAAGCTAAAAAAGTTTATTGATGATAATAGTATTATCGATATTAAGTCAGGAAGCTATGGCAACCCTCTTAGTTGGAGAGTTCGAGACGGTAGTGGTTACACCTATACGTATGACCGAAAAACAGAAGGAAATTTCGTTACTTCTCGCTGGTTGCTAACAGAAAAATCTGATGTGTTTGGCAATAAAGTAACGTTCGAATACAACAGTAGTGACGAAATACTAGCGATATCTTACCCAGGTTATCGTATCGATGTTGTACGAGGGCATCAATCAGGACTCGCGCCTGTATACCAAGAAGGAAAGGAAGTAGATGCTGCAAAGCTGATCGAGTCATTACAGATATCGCGCTCAAATAACGATGTTTTGTATTCCTACAAATTCACATACGAAAGTGCTAAATCTTATAAGGGTGTATCTGGTTATCGTCTTAGTGAGCTCAAGAAGTGTTATCGGGGTTCTGAGTGTACCCGACCTTTAACATTCTCCTATCAAAATTTCCCTCAGCCATCCATCGTTGACACGACAGTAGCTGATTTAAATCTTATTCCAGATAGCGTTATTGATTCTCTACATTTTTCGAACGACGACGATGCTGGTCCGTTAGCAGCTACATTGACTGTGTTTACCGTTGAACTTGACGGCGAAGCGGGCGATGAACTTTGCTTTTATACGCGTCAGGATAGTTTGGCTTGCGCTAGCGCAGCATCTCCAGGACGTGTAGAAGAGCTGGCTTCTGGGTTTGGCTACACCCCTGAAGCTGCTGATGATTTTCGCCAGTTGAACTTCATAGATTTGAATGCCGATAATCATCCAGACTTGTGTGTTGTAACATCAGGTGTGGTCAAATGTGCCCTTTATTCTTCTGCAAGCCGCCGCTTCGGTGCCCCATCAGTATGGCTTAATGGCATAGATTCCGATAGCTACTTTCAATTTGTAGACTTGAATCGGGATGGTAAGAGCGACTTTTGTAGTGCGAATAAAGAGGGCGATACGCTGAGCTGTGTTGCCAGTAATGGAGGAAGTTTTTCAGTTCAAATTACTAACTTCTCTGGTGATTTCAAGACTATCAAGCTTTACTCCTACGTGTCGCATTCAAGTGGTGGAGGTCCTAATGGTGATGGTAATATAGAGAACCATTATACCTTAGGTACTTATCGAAAGTTCCCTGCTATGGTTGCGGATGTCAATGGCGATGCAAATGCTGACGTCTGTTCAATCGATGAGACCGGGAGGCTTTCTTGTAAACTTTTGCATTATGCTGGATCAAGTGAGCTCGAGCCTACAGGTCAGATCCTGGCATCTTCTGATCCCCTGTACCTGGTTGTTGAGCGAGAAAAAGATCGTAAAAAAACAGTTGAGCATAAGCGCGATTACAATAATACCGTAACTCAATCTTTACGGTTTGTTGATGTTAACGCCGATGGTCTATTGGATTACTGCTTTGTGGCCGAAGCAGAATACCATTGCTCCTTCAATGCCGGAACTCGGTTCCTTCCAAGTGTAACAATGCTTGACCTGAATGATAGAGAAGAGCATCTCGATGTTTTGGTTGCTTCCTCTCACTTCATTGATATTAACTCTGATGGATATCCTGATTTCTGTAGTAAGTTAACCGGTGCTCATTACTGTGCGTATAACCAAGGTAAGCAATTTTCTGCGTTGGAAAAGCGTCTAGAGTGGGTTCAAGGTGCGAGCCTTTACAGTGCTAAGCAAGAAGTATTTACCAATTGGTTGCGTGCTAGGTTTGACGAGTCCAGTAAATTCATCCATTCGGTCGCTTTAGGCGTATCATCAAACCCGATATTGGCAAGTGACGTAACAGGTGACAATGCGCCTGACTTGTGTGTAAGGACCATTGATGGACTTGATTGCTTCTCGGTAGAGCAATCACAACCACAAGGACTTCTATCCAAAGTAGAGACGCCATTTGGATCAGAAACACGGTTCACTTATGTATCATCTTCCTCCCCTATAGTCACTGATAGCACGATACCTGCGCCAGGATATTTGCTGAGTAGTATGGTTGTTGATAGTGGTATAGATGATCTTTCCGGTGGCAAAGTATTCAGAAACATCGAATACCGGTATGCCGGTCATCAGCGTGAACCTGTCTCTGGTGTCATGGGTTTTAGAGAGATATCGCGCATCGATACCGAGAGTGGTCGTGAAGTGCGATCGGAGTACTATACCTCTGGCCTTCTTATGGGTAGAGAAAAGTCTATTCAGACACGAGTAGGCCAGCGCTTAATTCAGCAGGTTGATCATGAATTGAAGGTTCATGAGGCCGATGGCATATTCCGAATTGACACTGTGAGCACCAGATCACGTGAGTATGACCCTGGTACAGGTGGGTTAGTCGTTGATAAAAAATCATCCTTTTCCGATATTGATCAGTTTGGATTCGCCAGAACGACAAGAGAAACTAAGGCAGTTGACACAGAAACGTTAACAGTTACTACTAATGCAACATATTGGCATAACCAAGCCCAGTGGGTGCTTGGGAAGCCTAAATCCGTCTCTGTACTACATTCTTTGAATGGAGAGTCAGCTGTTACGCGGACAACAGAATACGAGTACAACTCTAATGGCAGTTTGAAGCAACAGGTGATTGAGCCGGATGCGTCAATGAAGCAAACGGTCGACTATGAATATTACGGCAACGGTACTGTTGCAACCAAAAGTGTCATAGGCCTAGTTAATAACCGCGACGTACAGACCCGATCGACACACTACCAATACGATAGTTTAGGTCGTATGACCCACTCGACTAATGCGCTAGGTATGACAGAGCGTTTTGAATATGGGCGATGCGGTGTAGAAAGGCAGTTCAATGCTGCGGGCAAGCTGGCTATTACAACTGAGTATTCTAATGCTTGTCGGAAGATCAGAGAAAAATATATTGATGGTAGCTGGGTTGCTTACCAGCCTATTTGGAATCGTAGTCAGAATGAATCGCCAGAAAACTCCGCGCATGTATCGCAGGCTATTGTTGAAGTCATTACAACTAAAGCGGATGGTCAGCGATCTGTAAGCTATTTGGATCGACTTGGTAGAGATATTCGTAGTCGAAGTCGGCTATCTAGAACCTCCGTTTCTGAATTGACAACGGACATTATAGTATTTAAACAGTTTGATCATCTTGGGCGGGTAACCGCTGTATCGAGCCCTATAAAACAGAACAATAGTAGTTCAGCATACGCACACTGGAACTTTACAAAGTACGATCGTTTCGGTCGCGTATCTGAAGCGCAAAGCTCGGTCGGCGATGATCAGCTGCGCATAACATCCTTTTCATATGATAGGTCAACTACGCGTCAGTGGTATTCTGATTATGAGAAGCAGACAACCACTAATGTATTAGGCGACATAGCGCAAGTCGAGGAAGACGGAAAGACATTAACGAAGGAATTTTACAGTGATGGTTCACTGAAAAGAACGTTACTACAGGGACACGAAGTGTCGTTTTTGCAATACGATGCCCGTGGTAATAAAACGCTGATGCGTGATACTTCTTCCGGGGAATGGCAATATCGATTTAACTCTTTTGGTGAGTTGTATTGGCAAAAAGATGCCAATGGCAATATTACTCATATTTCCTATGATAAAGGTGGCCGTAAAATAGCCGAACAGCGTACAGAAGGAGCAAGCTTTTGGTCCTATTATACCGCTGGGAGTGGCATTGGAAAGTTGCAGCGAGCACAAGGTGTAGATGCAACTCGAGAGTATCAATATGATTCCCTTGGACGCCTATCTGAAGAGGCGTTGATTGTAGATGGGCATACATTCCACACGGGTTATCGCTATGATGGTATTGGGCGTCAATCCCAGATTCGATATAACCAGGGAGGGAAAATGGAAACTCCTATTTCTCTTGGTTATAACGCAGCAGGTCCTTTGCAAACAGTATCAGTACCAGCGGGTAGTTTAGAGTTATTTGATAAAGAGCAGTTGCAGGAAGAATACGATGCCATGTTGGCTGAGTTGGCCACTCTTGATCAGCTAATTCAAAATGCATTGCGCCGTGTAGAACAGCATGAAAAGCAGTCACTGTACTTCAGTCAGCTGGGATTCAGCTTTAGCCAAAGAAAAGGTAATGCTAGCGTCATCGCTGGAAAAATCTTTGCTCAAGCAGAAAAGCATGCCGTAGAAGCAGCTAAAAACCGGGCGTTGTATGAGCAGTTCATGAAAAAATCTCAACAGTATACGGGTGAGACTGCACTGAAGAAGTACTCATATAAAGGCCTGTCAGCTGATGGTTTGAATCATGTCTTTAGTTATAAGTACTGCGCCAAAAAAGTCGACCGTATAATTTTTGAACGATGTGGTAAGACCAAGTCGCATGAATTTCGGGTTTCTCTAAGTGAGATGCAGGCTTACGGTGAATTGCAGACTCACAAAAAAGTGTGTTCGGCCAATATTGAGTTGTATGCATATCATCCTAAGAGAGGCTGGTATCGTGATTCCAGTGTTTCTCGAGGTAAACAAATCGGTACCAAGGAAGAGCGGGATCATAGAGGCCGTTTGGTGACGGTTCCAGTTTATGAAGGCTGTAAAGAAACAGAGCTTACGTTTTCACCCGTAGCGGTATTCGAACGTATTGCCAATCATTACCAGGAAATGGCAGACGAGCAAGATCGTCTGGCGCTCAGTCAAAGTGGTGATGCTGATGATGTTATCTGGGATTCCAGTAAACAGATGTGGCGTGCTCCTTCTGGTCGATACATAAGTGCTGGAAATGAAAAGCCAATTATTACCAACGCTATATTGTATGTTGCTGGTCCAGGAGGCTTGCCGATTGTATTGCCTAACAAGAGATCGAAGCTTGTTTGCAGCTTGGGTGGTTGTCGAAGAGACTATCAGTTTGCTTACCACCAAAAAAATCCAAGCTTGCAGAATATGGTGGAGCACTTTAATACACAGGCTAACCACTACCGGACTCTGGCAAAAGATGAATTGGTAAAAGCGTCGGAGTTACATAATTCGATCGCAGATAGCAGTGAAAAAAAGGGGGCCTTAGAGGAGGTTCTTAGCGCTTTTGAAACAAATATTAATATTCTAGGCAAAGAGCGAATGCTGCAGCGGGTATCCGACGAGCAGCGTGCCCTAACGAACAGTAATGAACAACTTGTCATCTGGAAGGCATTGAACTGGAACGCTAACGGCCAGCTCCAGTCTGAGTTGTATGGTAATGGGGTTATTACTCATCGCCAGTTTGACCCTGCCAGCCAAGCTTTGGTTTCTATCAGTACTATTGCACCTGGGAACAAAAAACTATCGGACTTTAGTTTTGAATATGATCTGCGTGGTCAGCTGGTGCGCTCCTTTGATGAGCATAATATGGATGAGAGTACCTATCGCTACGATAATGGTCAGCTCGTCAGCTGGAGTCGCAGTAGCTTTCGCTTACAGGAATCATCGAACTACTCCTACGATGAATTTGGCAACATCAATCACAAAAACTCAGAATACAGTGACGCACAAAACCCGTTTAGAAATGCATCGATGGTGCAGGATGACAAAGGTTTTGTTACTAGTGATGGGCGGCGCCAGTATAGTTGGAACAGCTTCGGTAAGATTCAGACGGTAAGTCAAGGGTCAGGAGAGGCCAGCTCTATATCATTTAGCTACGACGCAGATTTGAAGCGTGTTAAACGATCAGTTGCACAAGGTGCTGTTTACTACGTTGCACCAGGGTACGAGATATTCGTCGGCCATGATGGTATCAATGAACATCGAGTTCATATTCGTAACGGTAACGATACGGTTGCTACCTGGAAACGTATCGAACGGCAAACTCAGCTGCAATCTGTGTATGAGAAGGCGATTCAGGCTAGTCAGCAAAATGAAACAGAGTTTGTTTCTTTCTATCACAGGGATCATCAAGGTACTGGGACCATCATCACTGGTTCGAAAGCAGAGGTGTTGAAAGAGCGTTACTTCTCACCTTATGGAGAGACCTTGAGGCCTCGGCCATTGTATGAACCGACGGCTTCAATTCTACCGCCGTTAGGGCTGCAGGAGTCGACGGAGCGCTGGTTAAAAGAACGTCCAGGGTTTAAGGAAACCTATCGGGTATTAAGCAGCGAGGAGAATGCTAATAGGTTTCAGGAAAATATCGCCAGCGTGGAGCGCGACTGGAGCAGTGACGAAAATATCAAATTGCTGGCGAACGTGCTGACTATTAATAGTGTGACAGATAGCCTTCGCGGCTACACCGGCCATGAAGAGGTTGAGTTTGGTCTGATACATATGAATGGGCGGATCTATGACCCTACGATGAAGCGATTTATGACGCCTGATTCGCTTGTGCCAGATGCAAACAAGCCAATGGCTTACAATCGCTATGCGTATGTTTACAATAATCCGGTTAATTATACTGATCCAAGTGGCCACAGTGCATGGGCGATTGCTGCGGCAGCAATGTACTATGTAACCGCCAATGTGTATTCCGATAGCCAATTCCATCATGCGCTGTCGTCAGCATTGTTGATGGCAGCCACTGCTGGTAGTGGAAGCACTGTGGCTGGCAGCATGGCTCATGCTGCTGGTATGAGCCTAGTAATGTCCTTTGCGCAAAGTGGCCGTATTGGTGGTCAGGAGCTTCAAAGTGCCATGTTTGCGGGTTTATCTGCGGGGGTTGCCAATGAAATTGGTACTCTGATGAAAAGCTCTCATTGGAGCTATAAGGTATTAGCTCATGGCGTTGCCCAGGGAACAATTGGCTGGGCCCGAAGGGGGAGCTTTGCCAGCAACTTTGCTTCTGGTGCTGCTGGTCATTTGGCAGGAGCGGCGATGCAAGGGCTAGGCATAGCCCAAGGATCAGACTTGTCAGATCGATTGGGCCGCACTGGTGTGGCCGCAGTGTTTGGTGGCTTAGCGTCTGAGGCAACGGGCGGTAGTTTTGCCCGAGGAGCAGCTGTGGCGGCGGTGGTGCATTTGTATAATGAGGAGCAGCATCGTAATACGAGGGCCAATCGACGAAAGATGCTAAGACGCGTATCTGAAACAACATCACTTGATGGCGCGTTTCACGAGTATAAAATTAGCGGCCTTATCTGCTATGAAACTGCTTCGGGCTGTAATTCTGAGTACGCTGACTTGGTGTATAGGCATGTCAATGCGAATGATATTCCGTTTAGTAACGATGATCTTACTGCCGGGTTTCACGTGATAGGGCCACTCAATGACCCAATTACTCATGTGCAAATTCTATCAACTAGGACAAGTGTTAATATTGCTGAATATGGACATTTTTTCTATCCAGGGACCGTTACGCATCAAGTGCACTTCAGAGATGGTGGCTTGTATTATGATTTGACTGGTGTAGGGAATGGTGATTTCCCATGGTTAAATAATCGCATTGGGGTGTTCCTGTTTAAACCTGGTGTTTTGAATACTCTAAATAAATTTGGGTTCTAAAGTTATGAGACAGTTTTTTCTTTTGTTTTCTTTCTTTTTGGCTTCTTGCGGTTCTGTAGTGAAGGAGCCTGATTTGTCTTACAAAGCTGACTTTGATGTTGGTTTGGTTGATAAGGTTGATTCATATTTCAAAGATCTGGCGTCAAAGAGAAGTTTTGAGGTGTTTGAAAAGAATCGAAGAGAGATGCGTGCTATATCTCAAGGTCAGGAGGCATTTTATATATCATATTATTCGAGTGATAGGACGTCTCCGATATTGTGGGTTTCAAATTCTGGGGCCGGGAGTGTGTTGTATCTAGGTTTACTATCTAACAATGATGTCTCAGAAGATGACGTTAACAAACTAGCTAAGTTGATCGTGAGTGACTTGAAGCGAATGTATGGTATTGATTTGGTACCTATTGTTGCTGAGAATTGATTATTGTTGTCGCTGATTTTGTACGTTTCGTTGAGCTAATGTTGAGAGTTGGTTCTTGATTGTTTGATCGACTTGGTCTATTTTCTATTGCTTCGTCCAAAGCTACGTGCATCAATTTTTGTTGCTTGCTTTTCTATTGAGCGTTCATGACTTGGTGGAAAATTCTGTCACGCATCAGTGTAATGTGGTTAGGTGTCTATATAACCTCTATGTATCTTTGAACTTCAGGCATGGCAGTTAAGCCATGCCAACTGCAAATCTGAAAGTCTATTCGCATGCGCTATTGCATAGTTTTACCGCTTGGACTTTCATTTTTCCATTCATACAACCATCAATATAGAAACGAGCCTTACTACCGGCATGGTATGCTGATAGAATCATTGACATCATTTCGTCAGCTAGACGGTGGTTAGTTGGCATAATAAATCCATCGCTGGGGCAGCTTTCCACACGAAGATTTTCATTTGTCCAAATATAGAGTTCAGAACCCTCCCAGCCAGTGGAAAGTTGACGGATAGTCACCACCCCCGTTTCTGTGCCTGCATGTGTGAGTGGAGCTGAAATAAATGCAGTTAATGCCAGTGATTTAATAATTTTTTTCATGTGAATAAATTTCGGTTGGTTAATAATTAATACTATTTTAACAGAGTTGGCTGATAATCGAAGCGGTTGTATCGTCAGGCTGGGTGAAAGTTTTCATGCTGATTTGAATTTGAGACAGGTGTCTAACTTTTTATTGATGCCTTATGTAAGCAATATGTGCGGCCAATTTCTTGTGTCTGGGTGTGATGTTGGCAATATGATTTTCATATAATGCTTCAGTTCAGAAATGCTGAAATCCGGTTTGCGGTAAATCGAGTGGCTGGCCATTTTTTTGCAAGGTGACGCTCGGGTGGCTGTTTGCCTTTTTAACTTCACCAATACAGTGTACGCCAGGGAATTGTTGCTGCAATGCCTGCATGGCGCTGGCTTTCTGTGGGGCAACGCTAAAAAATAATTGATAATCATCGCCGCCACTCAAACATAGCGGCCAGCGTATATCGTCGTCATTAACCGCGGTTTTCACTTTATCAGCATCAATAACCATATTGACACCCGAAGCACGGGCAATATGACCAGCGTCTTGCAGTAGGCCGTCACTAATATCCAAACAAGAGGAGGCGATACCGCGTAATGCTATGCCAAGTTTGGTATGTACAGTCGGAAAATAATACTGACTGGCCCAGCCCTCACTGTTGGCTGGTGTTTTAACCACGTCAGGCAGGGCTAGGGCGGCAGCGCCTAGCGGGCCCGACAGCCACAACTGATCGCCGGCTTGGGCACCGTCACGGCGCAAGGCGGTGTCCTTATCGACCCAGCCTTGCACGGCAATGCTGATTACCCGCTGCAGGCCTCGGGTGGTATCGCCGCCAAGCAGTTGCAAATTCAATAGATGCGCATGCTGGCGCAGCCCTGCTGCAAAATCTTCCAGCCAATCGCGATTAGCGTCGGGCAAGGTCAAAGCCAGATGAAAGCCTTGTGGTGTAGCGCCCATAGCGGCCAAATCACTGGCGGCACAGCGCAAAGCACGGGCGGCAATCAGCTGAGCGGGGGCGGTGGCGGGAAAGTGCACATCGGCCACTTGTGTGTCGATGCTTTGTACCAGCTGAGCGCCAGCGGGCGGAGCAACGATGGAAGCATCGTCGCCCACGGCTAGCAGGGTATCTGCCGATCGCGGATAGCCATCGGCAAAAAAGCGGCGAATCAGAGCGAACTCAGTACCACTCATAGCCTGAACTTCATGCTCTGATTCTCATGCTACAGCTTGCTTGGATTACTGGCGCTTGCTGCGCAGCTCAACCGTGCGGCTGCGCTGTGCCAAGCGATCCAATACACCGTTAACAAACTTGTGTGCATCGGTGGCGCCAAAGGTTTTGGTCAGCTCAACCGCTTCGTTGATTACCACCTTGTAGGGCACGTCGATGCGGTGCAGCATTTCAAAGGCACCGAGGCGCAAGATAGCCAGCTCAACCGGTGTCATTTCTTCTAATGCACGGTCCACCAGGGGCGACAGATGGTTGTCCAGCTCCTGCTTGGCGCGTGGCACTCCGAACAAAATCTCGTGGAAATACTCCAGATCGACGCTGCTCATGTCGTTGTCGGCGCGGAATTCGGCCTCAATTTGTGCCAGGTCGGCACCGGCCAGCTGCCATTGGTAAATGGCTTGTACAGCATAACGACGGGCTTTTCGTCGCGCGGCTGCGCTGGGCTTGTTTTTGCCGGAAGTGCGAGACATGCCGATCAGGCCTCCATTGCTTGCAGCAAAGACACCATTTCAAAAGCCGACATGGCAGCTTCTTCGCCTTTGTTGCCGGCTTTGGTGCCACTGCGCTCGATGGCTTGCTCAATGCTGTCGACGGTTAATACGCCAAACGATACCGGAATACCGGCTTCCATTGAGGCTGATGCCAAGCCTTTGGTGCACTCGCCTGCAACGTATTCAAAGTGCGGTGTACCGCCACGAATAACCGCGCCTAAGGCGATGATGGCATCGTATTTTTGGCTTTCAGCGGCTTTTTTTACGACCAGTGGAATTTCAAACGCACCCGGAGCACGAATGATAGTGATATTTTCTTCTTCAACTCCGTGACGCAGCAGTGAGTCCACGGCACCTTCCAGCAGACTTTCAACAACAAAGGCATTCCAGCGGCCAACAACAATGGCATAACGACCGTCGTTTGGCGTCAGATTTCCTTCAATGGTTTGAATATGTTTCATAAAATTTCCAGTTGCAGTTATTCGCTGAAAGGGATGTATTCGGTGATTTCTAGATCAAATCCGGAAATACCACTGTATTTTGTTTCAGAACTCAGCAGGCGCATGTTTTTAACATTAAGAGCACGCAATATCTGCGAGCCGGTACCTATGGTTAAAAACGCTCCTGAGCTGTCAGTATTGGGGCTGCGGCTCGGTCGGCAGCGACCAAAATGTTGATCCAGGCTGTCGTCGATCAGCTCACCTTGTCCGGCGGACAATAACACCAGTACGCCTTTGCCTTCGGCGGCAATGCGTGCCAGTGCTTTAGTGGATGACCAGCTTTCTGAATCTGATTTGCGCACACCCAATACGTCGCGCAGCACTTGGGTGTTTTGCACCCGTACTAGGGTTGCATCATCAGGTGTGATGTCGCCCAAAGTCATGGCCAAATGCACTTCGTTTTGAATGGTGTCGCGGAAGGTATGCAGAGTAAATTCACCAAACTCGGTATGCACCGCTTCTTGGTTGAGTAACTCAATGGTTTGCTCATTGGCAATCCGGTAATGAATTAAGTCAGCAATGGTGCCGATTTTAATACCGTGTTTTTCGGCAAATTTTTCCAGCTCAGGTCGACGTGCCATGGTGCCATCGGGATTCATAATTTCGACAATGGCAGACGAAGCTGTTAAACCTGCCAAGCGTGCTAAATCACAGCCGGCTTCGGTATGGCCAGCGCGGCTTAGCACACCACCTGGGCGAGCACGCAACGGGAAGATATGGCCAGGTTGGACAATATCTTCAGGTTTGCTCATGGCGTTGACGGCGACACGAATGGTGTGGGCGCGGTCGGCGGCGGAAATACCTGTGGTGACCCCTTCTGCGGCTTCAATCGATACCGTAAAGGGGGTGGAAAACTTAGCGCCGTTGCCGGTGACCATGGCGGGTAGGCCAAGGTAATCACAGCGTTCGCCGGTCAAGGTCAAACACACCAGGCCACGGGCTTCGGTGACCATGAAATTAATGATTTCAGCAGTGACCTTTTCGGCGGCAACAATAATATCGCCTTCGTTTTCGCGATCTTCGTCATCCATTAAAATGACCATCTTGCCGTCGCGAATGTCTTCAATAATGTCTTCGATCTTGTTCAGTGGCATAACCGTTATTTCCAGAATCCATGTTCAGCGAGAAAAGCCGGTGATAAACGGCTGTTGGCTGCTTGGCTTGCATCGCCTTTGAACAGCTGCTCGAGATAGCGGGCAATAATATCAACTTCTAGATGCACTTGCTGGCCTACCCGGGCGTGGAACAGAGTTGTTTGCTCGGCGGTATGGGGCACGATATTAAGCTCAAAGCCCTGCTCACAAAGGGCGTTGGCGGTTAAGCTGATGCCATCGATGGTGACTGAGCCTTTGGCGGCAATGTATTTCCGCAGTGCTGCCGGAGGCTCTAGGGTAAAGCGTATTGAGCGCGCATCGGCGTGGCGATTAATAATGCGAGCGACGCCATCAACATGGCCTGTCACCATATGGCCGCCCATGCGTGTGGCTGGGGTTAAGGCCTTTTCCAGGTTCACCCGCTGGCCCGTTTGCCAGTCGCCGATCAAGGTATGCTGCAGTGATTCACGTGATACATCGGCGCAAAAGCCATGGCCAGGTAATTCCACCACCGTCAGACAGACACCATTGGTAGCAATAGAATCACCCAATTGCACGTCACTTAGATCGAGTGCGCCGCTGTTGATGGTCAAGCGAATATCGCCCTGGCGCTGCTCAACACGCGCGACTGTGCCTATGGCTTCGATTATTCCGGTAAACATGACGCTCCCGTCAGCAGGATGAGCCCGATGGGGCCCGTAAAATAAAACGAATATCTTCGCCGACCTGGCGTACATCGTGCCAGTGCCAACGTAATTGCTGCTGCATTTGCTCAAACGGCAAGGATAGCAGCGGCCGCGCCTGGCTACCGAGCAAGGTCGGCGCCTGATACAGCACCAGTTCATCGACCAGGCCGGCATGAACAAAGGCACCGGCCAACTGAGCGCCGCTTTCGATCAGTACTTCATTGCAGCCTTGCTGAGCGAGCTGTCGTAACAACGCCTCAAGATCAACATGGCCGTTTTGTTCAGGCGCTTGCCATTGGTGCAGTTCACCCAGTTCGCTTGCTCTTTGGGCATCAATGGCCGAGCGAGTGGAGGCCCACAGTACGTCACCGGGTTGTTGTAGCAAACGGCAATTTAGCGGCAAACGCTGCTGGCTATCGACCACCACGCGCAGTGGTTGCCGCCATAAGTGCTCGGCTTGCTCTATATGACTGTCATCAGGTCGCACCGTCATGGCTGGATCGTCGATCAGTACTGAGTCGACACCGGTAATAATGGCGCAGCTGCGGGCACGCCAATGCTGCACATCGGCACGGGCGGCGGCACCTGTTATCCACTGGCTGTCGCCGTTAGCCATGGCGGTGCGGCCGTCTAAGCTGCTGGCCATTTTTATCCGCACCCAAGGCAAACCGCTGGACATGCGTTTTAAAAAGCCCAGGTTCAGCTCTTGCGCCTGGCGTTGCATAACGTCTTCAATCACCTCGATACCGGCATCACGCAAACGCTGATAACCTTGGCCGGCCACTTGCGGGTTGGCATCGCGACAGGCACCAACGACACGTTGCACACCGGCCTGAATCAAAGCGTCGGCACAGGGCGGAGTACGACCCTGATGGCTGCAGGGCTCTAAGGTGACATAGGCGGTAGCCCCACGGGCTTGCTCACCGGCTTGTCGCAAAGCGTGCACTTCGGCATGAGGGCCGCCCGCTTGTTGATGCCAGCCACGGCCAACGACTTGACCTTGCTGCACGATAACGCAGCCCACTCGCGGGTTAGGGCTGGTGGAATACAGGCCCTGCTGGGCCAGTTGCAGCGCCTGCGCCATAAAAACTTCATGCGTCATAGGGCTGACCTGGCAGATTGGCTTCGGCTGGGCAGTCGGTATCTGAAATGCGCTCAATTTCGGCGCGGAATTCGTCCAAATCCTGGAAGCTGCGATAAACAGAAGCGAAGCGAACATAAGCCACTTGATCGAGCTGACGCAGCTCTGTCATCACCCATTCGCCCACCACTCGGCTGTGTACTTCACGCTCGCCGGTGCTGCGTAACTGATGCTGAATGCGGCTAAGGGCTGCCTCAATGGCTTCGATACTGACCGGGCGTTTTTCCAGCGCCCGTTGAATGCCACTGCGCAGCTTGTCTTCGTTGAAGGGTTCACGCGTGCCGTCGGTTTTAACGATGCGCGGCATCACCAATTCGGCGGTTTCAAAGGTGGTGAAACGTTCTCCACACGCATTGCAGGCGCGGCGACGACGAATCTGTTCGCCAGCAGCGACCAAACGTGAATCAATCACCTTGGTTTCCGGATGAGCGCAAAAAGGGCAATGCATGGTAAAGAGCGACTTCTAATTTGGGTGAGCAAAAGTTGCGCGATTTTAGGGCAGTTGGCGCCAGAAGACAAACGAAAGTCGGTTATTGAGAGAAAGAAGCTGTGTGGGGGAAGGGTGCCGCATGGCTAAGCCATGCGGCGGTTCGCTCAGTCAGGAGAACCAAGCGAACGGGGAGGCTTAGTTCACCTTAGCGAAGGTATCGGTGATCTTACTCTCAGGTGCTGGTGTTGCCAGGCTAACAGCGACAATGGCCACAGTCGCTGCAATAAAGCCAGGCACGATTTCATACAAATCAAACACACCGCCAGTCAGTTGCTTCCACACCACCACGGTCACACCACCAACCACAATGCCTGCCAGGCAGCCAAACTTGTTCATGCGACTCCAGAACAGCGACAGAATCACTGCTGGGCCAAAGGCGGCACCAAAGCCAGCCCAGGCGTAGGATACTAGGCCTAGCACTGTGCTATCTGGGTTGAGGGCCAGTGCCCAAGCAATGATGGCAATCACGGCTACTGCAAAGCGGCCAATTTTAACCAGGGTCGCTTGATCGGCATTTTTGTTGATCAACGACTTATAAAAGTCTTCGGTCAGTGCAGATGATGACACCAGCAATTGTGAATCCGCGGTTGACATTACAGCTGCCAGAATCGCTGCCAGCAGGATACCGGCAACCAATGGGTGGAACAGGGCTTGTACCAGCTCCATAAAGACGGTTTCAGCGTCGGCTAACGGGGTATCAAAGTAACCGATACCAGCCACACCAACGTAGAACGCACCCATCAAGCCGATAAAGGTCCAGGTCACAGCAATACGACGCGCGGTTTTGACTTCTTCGCGGCTCTTAATGCCTTTAAAGCGTGCCAGAATATGAGGCTGACCAAAGTAGCCCAGGCCCCAAGCTGCTAACGACAGGATGCTGATCCAGCTCAAGGCGTTACCACTGGTATCGGTCCAGATATCAAGCATCTCTGGGTTTTTAGCTTGCAATAGTTCAGTCGGGCCAGCGCCAACAGCACTGAAGGCAGCAATAGGTACTATGATCAGCGCCGCTGCCATTAACAGACCCTGCACTAAGTCGGTCCAGGAAACCGCCAAATAGCCGCCAAACAAGGTGTAAGACACAACGGCAATGGTACCTATGGTCACCGCATAGGTGTAATCCAGGCCGAATACGGTTTCAAACAGTTTGCCGCCTGCGACCAAGCCAGAGCTGGTGTAGAACAGGAAGAACAACAGGATGAAAAAGGCAGAGATCACGCGAATCGCTGCTTTGTCGCCAAAGCGGTTGCTGAAGTATTCAGGCAAGGTCAGGCTGTTGTCCGCCAGTTCGGAGTACACCCGCAAGCGCGGTGCTACGATCAGCCAGTTTAAATAGGTGCCCAGTAACAATCCACCGGCCAGCCAAGATGCTTCCCAGCCAGAGGCGTAGGCGTAGCCTGGCATCCCTAGCAATAACCAACCTGACATGTCTGATGCACCCGCCGACAAGGCTGATGGCCAAGCCCCCAGTGAGCGCCCGCCGAGGATGTAGTCGGAAAGGTCGTTGGTTTGCCGATAGGCCCAAACACCAATGGCAAGCATCGCTGCCAAGTAGGCGGCAAAGGTAATTAAAATTGAAAAGCTCGTACTCATACTGCGCTCCTGTTTCTCATTGTTATAGTTCGCCGCTGTGACTCATTCAGCCATCACAGGGCGAGAGTACTGCCGGCAAAGAGAGAGCACCTCGCCGGCAGGGATTAAGCAGCGACTGTGAGATCAGTCATCTGCCTGTAACGACAGCAGTGAGGCATTGCCGCCCACCGCTGTGGTGTTGATGGTACGCACTCGCTCAGTAGCAAAGCGCTTAAGATAGTTAGGGCCACCGGCCTTTGGACCTGTGCCCGACAAACCGCGACCGCCGAAGGGCTGCACGCCGACAACGGCACCAATCTGATTACGGTTGATATAGCAGTTACCCACACGTACTCGTGATTCAATATAGGCGGCGGTTGCTTCATTGCGACTGTGAATGCCCAATGTCAGACCATAGCCTGTGGCATTAATGTCGTTGATCACTTGATCCAATTCGTTCGCTTTGAAGCGATGAATATGCAATACCGGACCAAACTGCTCACGTCCAAGATCAGCCAGCGATGAAATGCCGATCGCCACCGGTGCCACAAAATGACCATGGGCACACTGCTCAGGCAATTGTGCTTCGGCCAGAATGCGGCCCGCCGCGCGCCAGCGTTCAACATACGAGGTCAGGTTGGTTTTTGCTTTGTCGTCGATCACAGGACCACAATCTGTGCTGTAGTTTTGCGGATCTCCAATGTCGATACGCTGCAGTGCACCGTCAATCAGCTCAATAATGCGATCGGCAATGTCATCCTGGACGCACAATACGCGCAGCGCTGAACAACGCTGGCCGGCACTGGCAAAGGCCGAATGCATGACGTCGGCGACAACTTGCTCGGGCAGCGCAGTAGAATCAACGATCATGGCGTTTTGACCGCCGGTTTCGGCGATAAAGGTCGCCAAAGCGCCTTCACGCTCAGCCAAGGTACGGTTGATGAGCTGTGCGGTTTCGGTTGAACCAGTAAAGGCAATGCCGGTCACACGGCTATCCGGTACCAAGGCGCTACCAATGGTGGCACCTGAGCCAGGCAGATAGTGCAATACGTCTTTTGGAATACCGGCTTCATACAACATTTCAATGGCGCGGCCAGCAATCAATGAGGTTGATTCGGCAGGTTTTGCCAGTACGGTATTACCCGCGACCAGAGCAGCCACGACTTGGCCCATAAAGATGGCCAATGGGAAGTTCCATGGGCTGATACACAGGAACACGCCACGGCCTTCGTAGTAGTGCTCGTTGCTTTCACCCGTTGGTCCTGGCAACGCCGTTGGCAATGCCATGTTTTGACGTGCTTGCTGGGCATAGTAACGACAAAAATCAACCGCTTCGCGGATTTCATCGATGCTGTCTTGCAGGCTCTTACCCGCTTCGCGGGCACACAAGGCCATCAGCTCATCGGTGTGCTTTTCCATCAGATCGGCCATGCGATCGAGGCAGGCAGCACGCTCAACCACGGCGGTGCGGTTCCACTTGAACCAAGCTGCATCGGCAATACCCAAGGCTTCCAATGCTTGATCAGCTGTGGTCCAGGTGACGTCACCCACCACTTGGCGCTGGTCGAACGGGCTCAGCACTGGGTGTTTTTCACCACCATCAGTGGCCTTGCCGTTGATAATGGGCTTTAGGCTCCATTGTTTATCATCAAAGGCGCGAATGCTGTTGAGCAAAGGCTCACGTTCAAATGCAACGGACAAGTTATACCCCTGGGAGTTACTGCGTTCAGTGCCGAACATTTCGCTGGCACGAGGAATTCGTGGGTTGCGGAATACCGCATGGCGGGATGCCAACGCCACGGGTGATTGCACCAGATCGGATACCGGTGTTTCGGCATCAACCAGACGGTGAACAAACGAAGAGTTAGCGCCATTTTCTAGCAAGCGACGCACTAAATAGGGCAGCAAATCTTTATGTGCCCCAACCGGCGCATAAATACGTACGTTTACACGATCTTGGCTTAGCAGGTTGTCGTACAGCGCATCGCCCATGCCATGCAGGCGCTGGAATTCAAAGGCGCGACCCGGGTTCAGTTGTGCCAGTTCAGCGACGGCGGCCACTGTGTGGGCATTGTGAGTGGCGAATTGTGGATACAGGTTGCCAGTCGTTTGCTCAGATAGCAGATATCGCGCGCACACCATATAAGAAACATCAGAGTTTTCTTTGCGGGTGAACACCGGGTAGTCGGCCAAGCCTAGCTGCTGGGAGTGCTTGATTTCACTGTCCCAGTAAGCGCCTTTTACCAGACGGATGGGGATTTCATCGCCTTGCTCACGCGCCAGTGCATTGAGGAAGCCCAGTACCGCTGCGGCACGTTTTGAATAGGCTTGTACCACTAAGCCAAACTTATCCCAACCTTTAGCCACCTGACTGTTATAGACCTGTTGGAACAGGCGCATAGACAGCTCTAACCGATCGGCTTCTTCAGCATCGATGGTCAGAGCAATGTCGTGGCTGCGCGCTTCGCGCACCAGATCACTAACACGGGCTGCCAGCTCTTCCATCACAGCGTGCTGGTGCGACTCTTCATAGCGCGGGTGCAGTGCCGACAATTTAATCGAGATGCTGGGCGCTGGGCGATCATCGCGCCATTGGCTCTTGCTGTCGGCCAGGGCTTTGATGGCATCCATATAGGCATTGAAATAGCGCTCGGCATCGGCGTCAGTAAAGGCCGCTTCACCTAACATATCGAATGAATAGGTGTAGCCTTTTGCCCGATAGGACTTACTGTTCTTGATGGCCTCGGTGATGCTGCGACCCAATACAAACTGCTTGCCCATGATCTTCATGGCTTGGTTCATGGCGGCACGAATCACTGGCTCACCGGCACGTTGAATCAGCCCAGACAATAAGTTGCCAGGCGAACTTTCGCGATTGGAAATACCAGTGACTTTACCGGTCAGCATCAAGCCCCAGGTGGAGGCATTGACCAGCAAGGAGTCGGAACGCCCCATATGCTCGTCCCAGGCGGCAGCAGATAGCTTATCGCGGATCAGTGCATCGGCGGTTTCAGCATCTGGCACACGCATCAGTGCTTCGGCCAGACACATCAAAATTACGCCTTCTTCGTTGTCGAGGCTGTATTCTTGCAGCAGCTTATCAACGGCGTGGGCGACATCGCCTTCAGCACGAATGGCCTCAACAATTCGGCGGGCTCGCACTTCGGTTTGATGGCGAATATCGCCATTTGGCTCTGCCAGCTCTACCAGCTGGGCCATATAGCTGTCTTCGTCTACCGCGTATTGTTGCTCAATGGCCTGGTACCAGTCGGCCGGGCTCATCGCTGCGGCATCGGCAAACAGTTGAGAGACATCAAAACCGCTCATCGCGCACTCCTGTTAGTTGTTATGGCGGCATCTGGCCGCACGTGTTGCACAGTTAACGATCAAAGGTACGCGCGCAAGAGCGTCAAGACTTGTCAGAATATCCGGCAGTTTTGTCAAAAACTCCGATAATCGCCTGATTGATTGAAGTTTGTACTACTTTCGTCGAAGTTGACCCGGGGACAGGTCGAAGCGTGCTTTGATGGCGTGGTTGAGTGCGCTTTGGTTGGCAAAGCCGGTTTCTGCGGCGACGGCACTGATGCTCATGGAGGAATTTTGTAGCAGCCAGGCAGCCTGCTGTACACGCTGCTGCAACACATATTGATACGGCGTCATGCCGGTCAATTGGCGAAAGCGCAGGTGAAATTGGCTGCTGCTCATATGGCAAGCGCCAGCCAGTTCATCAACGCTGAGCTTGTCGGTTAGGCGTTCAGCAATCAGTTGATCCAGCATGGCCATATCGATGCGACCGCTACTGGTTTGCTGTGGTTGGCGATACGGCGCAATACGATGAAACAAGCTATGCAGTAACAAACCACTGATGTGCTGCTGTAATGGCAAGTCGTAGGGGCGGCTGTTCAACTCGGACGCCAGACTGGCCACTAGAGAGCGCAGGTTGTCGTCTAAATCGATAAATCTAGGTGTGGCAAACAGCTGTTGGAATAAGCTGGCGTCGATTAACAGCGGTGATTCGGCTTTTACCGTGACATCAATAATCACCACCGCATTGTCGCCATCGCCATGGAACGAATGCTCGCAATCGCTTGGTAGTAAGCAGCCGTGTCCCGGACCAAAGCGGCGTTGTTGGGCCGGTGGCAATTCAAACCATACCTGGCCATGCAGACCGATCACCACCTGATGGTGATGATGGCGATGACGATGTGCTTCTGTGGCTAAAGGTTGTACGCGACAGGCGCCAATGCTCCACATGATCAATTCCAATTGTGGCTCATTACAAGAGCGGTCAATGCGGGTGTGTTTGTTCGTCAGTGCCAGCATGGCTGCCAGCACTCAAACATAGAATAGGCGCAGTATATCGCTGGCTGGTGAAAAAGAGAGCCTTGGCTTAATCACAGCAACCTAAGGTCGCCACCTTAATAAGCAAGGCTGATGATGAACAGTCGTAAAATCACCTGAGCAAACTACTGTCTTAAGGCGTTCTGGCCTTGCTTTGCCGTGGTCAATTGAGAGGATAACTGTGCAGTGCCGGGCTAAGCAGATCCAACCAAAGTTGCAGCTGCTGCGGCAGTGGCTGACCGTCTGGAGCAAAGTGGTCAATCTGCCCCCAGCGTTCAAAGCTGCTGTGACAAAAACAGGTACTGATGTCGTTGTAGTAGAGGCAGCGCTTGCCTGTCACAGCGACCACCCAAAAACCGCAGCCTTCATCGCCCCACGGGTGTTGCTGCCACAATTCTGGCCAGGGCAGGCGAATCATACGCCACAGGCTTTGCAGCTCATGGGGCAGTTGTTCGACCTGTTGCAATACGGCATGCAGTTCAGCGTCGCTGATCGGTGTCCATTGATCGGCCATAGGCTGACTCCTTACTCGAAGCCGACCAAATTAACGCGGGGTTGTGAAGGTAAAATGACAACGGGCCGCAGAGCGGCCCGTTGCAAACAAGTCACCAGCTGGTCGACTTATTTATACACAGGGAAACGCTCACACAGAGCAATGACCTTGTTTTTCACTTCTGCTTCAACCTGCTCTGAAGTGCCGTTTTCTAAGGCATCCAGTACGTCACAGATCCAACCGGTCAGTTCCACCGCTTCTGCTTCACCGAAACCACGGCTGGTGATGGCTGGTGTACCCAGGCGCAGGCCAGAGGTTACAAATGGAGAGCGTGGATCGTTAGGCACCGCGTTTTTGTTGACGGTGATATTGGCACGGCCCAGGGCTGCATCGGCGTCTTTGCCTGTATATTCCTTGCCAATCAGGTCGACCAGGAACAGGTGGTCATCGGTGCCACCGGAGACAATGTTGATGCCGCGATCGATAAAGGCTTTGGCCATGGCTTGGGCGTTTTTCACTACTTGAGCCTGGTACGCCTTGTAGTCATCGGACATGGCTTCTTTAAAGCACACCGCTTTTGCAGCGATAACGTGCATCAACGGACCGCCCTGCGACTCTGGGAATACCGCGAAGTTAAGCTTTTTATTCAGCTCTTCATCTTCTTTTGCCAGGATCAGACCGCCACGTGGGCCGCGCAGGGTTTTGTGAGTCGTGGTGGTTACCACATCGGCAATACCCACTGGCGACGGATATACACCGGCAGCAACTAAGCCGGCAATATGGGCCATATCGACAAATAGGTAAGCACCGACAGCATCGGCGATATCACGGAAACGCTGCCAATCGACTACACGGCTGTAAGCAGAGAAACCAGCAACAATCATTCTTGGCTTGTGTTCGTGCGCCAGACGCTCAACTTCTTGGTAATCGATTTCGCCGGTTTCGGCATTGAGGCCGTATTGCACTGCGTTATAGATGCGACCGGAGAAAGACACCGGAGCACCGTGAGTCAAATGGCCACCATGCGCCAAGCTCATACCGAGAATGGTGTCACCTGGCTGACACAAGGCCATGTAAACCGCAGCATTGGCCTGTGAGCCTGAGTGTGGCTGTACATTGGCGTATGGGGCGCCGAACAGCTCTTTGGCGCGGTCGATGGCCAGCTGTTCAACCACGTCAACATGTTCACAGCCACCGTAGTAGCGCTTGCCAGGGTAGCCTTCGGCGTACTTGTTGGTCAGTTGCGAGCCCTGAGCTTCCATTACCCGGGGGCTGGTGTAGTTTTCTGAAGCGATCAGCTCAATGTGGTGTTCCTGGCGGGCATCTTCCGCCTGCATTGCTGACCACAGATCCGGGTCAAACTCCGCTATGTTCATATCACGGCTAAACATCAGGGCTTCCTCATGCTATCTGGCAAATTTTACGGGCCGCCATTCTAACGTAAAAGCGTCGCCGCTGGCACTTGAGAAGCCATCATCTTGCCGTGACTGGCGTTCATAGTGGCGCTGTCGTCGGCCTCAGTCTCAGACTAAGGAATGAAGGTGGCTGGAGAGTTATCGCTTCAATGTTACTGCTCGATTGAGAGGAAATGTCAGTCTGGCTGGGCTGGCACCGAAGGAGGAGTGGGGGCTGAGATTCCTTATCAGCCCCAAGTATTGCTGAGTTACTGGACGCCGTATTTTTTCATAATGGCATCAAAGGTTCCGTTTTCCTTGATCGCTGCCAGTCCTTTATTAAATGCATTAATCAGCTCTTCGCTGCGCGCGTTGGCAATGCCTGAGGTGACGTGCAGTTTATTTTCCGACAGAGAATTGCTGGTAAAGCGGAATTTGCTGGCATCAAGGCCGGCAGCGGTCATTTGCGAGCGTGCCACAATTTCGTCTTCCAGCGTCATATCAATACGGCCCGCCATTAATTTACGTAAATTGGCCGCCATATTGTTGGCTTCTGGGCGCGAGAAGTTAGGAGCGTTAAGAAACTCGTCGCCATAGCCGTAACCGCGCACAATCCCCACCGACTTGCCGTCCAGGCTGCCCATGCCGTTGTACTCAAAGTCACTATTGGCTTGAGTAATAAATTTCACCTGATTAATGGCGTAGTGATCGCTGTAACGTAAATAAGAAGAGCGCTCGTCGGTGTACCAAGTGCCGATGAGGAAATCGACATTGCCGTTTTTCACTTCTTCAACGGAGCGAGCCCAGGGCATGATCTTCATTTCAAAATCGTAGCCTTGGGTTTTCATGGCGGCACTGACAAGCTCAACGGAAATACCTGGCGGGTTACCTTCTTGCACAAAAGGTGGCCAGGGGTCTTGAGCGGCGGTGACGGTATCTGCGCTGCTGATCAGCGGCAGCAACAGTAAGCTGACTAACAATGTGAGTGTGCGCATCGGCATTCTCCTTAGCTATTAACTTTAAAGCGTTGTAGCTGTTGCAGCACGGAGTCGGCCAATTGACTGACTTGCTCTGCGTTGGCTGAGGAATCGGCAGCCAATTGGTGCATAGAAGAAGCGCTGCCGGAAACTTCTTCTATGGTGTGACTCATATCGCTGACGGCACGGGTTTGCTCATGGGTGGCATGGCTGATTTGGCGATTGCAGTCAGCGGCGTCAGCACTGACGATGCGAATGGCGCTGATGGCATCGTTGGCCTCTTGGCACAGGCTGACGGTACCGTCAGTGGCTTCACCCAAGCTGTGCAGCTCTCCTTCCAGTTGGCTGCTGACTTGGCGCATGGTGCCTATGTGTTGATCAATTTCATCGGTGGACTGTTCGGTTCTAACGGATAAATTACGCACTTCATCGGCCACTACAGCAAAACCGCGGCCAGCTTCACCAGCCCTGGCGGCTTCAATAGCGGCATTTAATGCCAGTAAGTTGGTTTGCTCTGCAATGGAGCGAATAACACCAAGAATGTCGCTGATTTGCTGGCCTTCAGCGATTAAATGGCTGGCACTGTGGTTAACGGCGTCGATCTTTCCAGCCAGAGCATTTACCCGTGCTACCAGCTGCTCGATCACCTTAACGCCTTGATTAGAAGCTTGCTCGGTGGCGGAAATTTTCTCCAGCGCGTCTTGGGCGTGCTGATCAATGGTGACAATCGACTGCTGAAAGTGATCGCTGGCAGTGCGCATATTGGCCAAGGTGTGTTGCTGTTGCTCACTGTAGTGGCTGGTATTGGCAGCTTGCTGGCGGGCACCATCGGCTTGCAGCTCTAACTCGCGGGCATCTTGAGTCGTTTGCTGAATAATGTCCTGCACCGAGGCGATAAAGCCATTGATGCCATCGCTGAGTGGTTTTAGTTCCTTCGCGCGTGGGGCGGGCAGGCGTCGAGTCAGGTCGCCATCGCCACTATTAATGTCCTTCACTGCGGCTGAGATACGCTGCAGCGGCGCCATCAAGGTGCGTTGCATCAATACCAGCAGCACCAGACTGATGGCTAGGTTTAACACCACTACTAAGGCGATTTGCTGCCACAGCAATGCACGAAGTTCGGGTTCCATAATGCTCGGATCGAGGTAGTAATGCGCGATGCCGACTTTGTTTACCTCGCCATATTCTTCATGTTGCAGCTCAAAATCGCGTACCACCTCGGTTTCTGGTGGCTGCTCCAGGCTTACCAATGGGGCTTGCTCGTCGTCACTTAACGCCAGCAGTTGTGTGCGCTCGCCGTCGGCATTGGTCGTGGCAATGGCAATAATGCCTTCATAAGCCAGCTCTGATTGGATCAGGGCTTTCACCATATCTTCATCAAAGTTCCAAATTGGGCCTGGCAGGCTTAACTGGGCACGCTGGCCGGAGGCCACGACTTGACGCTCAAATTCTGCCAATAGCTTGCCCTCGGCCTGGATATAGCTGTAGTAGCTGTAGCCGGCAATGAGCAAGGTTACGGTTATCATCAGTTGTGCCACCAGTCGCAGGCGAACACTGTACATGGGCGATCCTGGCATGGTTGTTCAGTGTTCAGCCTAGGTCAGCGCTGCAAAGATGCCAGCACAATGGCTGTGATGTGGATGGTGTAACTGGCGTGAATCAGTGCGCATTGCCGCAATCTGTCACATGGCGTTACCGAATGGTTACGGACAGGCGCTTAAGTGCGGGCAATACTGGCCTTGATGGTCCGATACAAAAGCACTGGGTGGCATGGTATGGCGGGATATTGGGCAAGATTAGCCTGCGGCGCACTGACACTGACCTTAGTGGCCTGTGGTGGCGGTGGCAACGATTATGACGGCGAGCTGATCAGCGATACCGACGACGACTCGACGCCGGTTACCGATGAGTCGCCTGCGGAACCTGATGCTGGCACGGCCTGCGCTTCTCGGCTGCAACGCTTTGAGCAGCAACTGTGGCAGCCAGTGTTGCAGCCTATGTGCCTGGTCTGCCATCAAAGTGGAGGCATTGCCGGTCAGTCTGGATGGTTGTTGTCCGCCAGCGTCAGTGACAGCTTGCAGCGTGTAGACAACTATTTGGCTCTGAATGGCCAAGATACATGGCTGCAAAAGCCGTTAGCGCAGCTGGCGCACGGTGGCGGCTCCGTCATTGCAGAAAATTCAAACGAGCATCAGCTGATGCTCAGCTGGTTGCAAGCCAGTGATGACAGCTGTGACAACGGCGACAGCAGTGGTGATGACAGCTCAGATGACGCCGGTAAGCAACTTGGCTCGGCCTTTGCTGGCGTTGAGAATGCCTCGGCCGTTGATACTTTGCGCAAAGCGGCCCTGCTGTTTGCTGGACGCTTGCCTACCTCAACAGAAATTCAACAATTGGGTGATGGCAGTGATGCATCGCTAAGACCAGTGCTGCGTGGCCTAATGGCGGGCGATGGTTTTGCCGAGTTTATAATGGAAGGGGCTAACGATCGTCTGTTGACCAATAAATGGGCCAGCGGTCGAACGCCGGGTCTGGATTTGCTCTATGAAGGTGGGCGCTTTCCCTATATAGAAAGCCGGTTGGAGCCCTTGTATGAGGCCATTGAGGCTGCAACCACCGAAGAGCAACGTGAGGCTGCGCAGCGTGCCCATGGTGAAGCCTGGAGTCGCACCAATGAGGCCGTGGCCAGTGCGCCTGTGCAGTTAATACGCTATGTCGTTGAGCAGGAGCGGCCTTATACCGAAGTGCTCACAGCCGATTACATCATGGTGAATCCGTATTCCAATGATGTCTACAACACCGGCATTGGCTTTGCTGACGATCAAGATGAAGACGATTGGCGTCCGGCGCGCATCCAGTCGGGCTATGAGTTAGGGCCTTTGCCCCATGCTGGCGTGTTGTCATCACCGATGTTTTTAGCGCGCTACCCATCGACCGATACCAACCGTAATCGGGCACGTTCACGCTGGGCCTATTACTTTTTCTTAGGTGTCGATATCGAAGGGCTGGCGGTGCGCTCTATGGACCCAGAGGCCTTGGCCGACAGCAATAATCCGACCATGAATAACCCCGCGTGTACCGGCTGTCATAGTGTCATGGACCCGGTGGCCGGTGCATTTCAGAACTACGGCGACGATGGTTTATACCGAGACGCCTGGAGTGGTGAAGACTCACTGCCGGATACCTATAAAGAGAGTGCCTTGTATGTCGATGGTGATCTCTGGTATCGCGATATGCGACAGCCTGGTTTTAATGGTATTTCGCTGCCATCAGCCCAGGCCGACCACGGATTGCAATGGCTGGCACAACAGATGGTGTCGGATGCACGCTTTGCCACCGGCGCAGTGAAGTTTTGGTGGCCGGCGGTGTTTGCCACAGAGCTGTTAGTGGCGCCGAGCGAGGCGAGTGATGCCGATTATGCATTGCAGCTGGCACGTTACCAGGCCCAGCAAACATTAATCGAGCAGCTGGCGCAGAGCTTTCGCCAAGGGGCTGCAAACGGGCCCTACAATTTAAAAGACTTGCTGGTGGAAATGGCGCTAAGCAGTGCCTTTCGGGCACAAACCGTTGTACCAGGCAGTGAGCCTTTACTGACCGCTACCGGACGGGGCCAGCTGCTCACTCCTGAGCAATTAAATCGCAAGGTAGAAGCGACCACCGGCGGCCAGTGGCACCACGTTTGGAATGAAGACGATGCTCAGCTGACCGAAGCGTTTTATGGCATTTATGGCGGCATTGATTCAGACACTGTTATTACTCGTAGCCGTGAGCTTAATACCATGATGTATGCGGTGGCCAATCGCATGTCCCAGGCCATGGTATGTGGCTTAGTCGTGCAAGAGTTTGAGCAACCGCAGGCGCAGCGGCATTTGTTTAGCGAAGTCGATATCACGGATACGCCGGATAACCAGCCGGCCAGAGTACGGGCGCAAGTGAATCGGTTGATTGAGCAAGTGTGGGGCAATGCGTTAACTGACTTAAGCACTGAGCAAAGCCAAGCCTACGCGTTATTTGAAGAGGTGTGGCGTTCGCGTATTGAGTCTGCTCCCAACGATTATCTGTATTACAACAACAGTAATGACGCCAACGACGATAACGATGAATACTGCCGCCTTGATTGGGATAACGAAGATAACGGCGCGCTGGTACGCGACCCGAACCATACTCTGCGTGCCTGGATGGCGTTGATGAGCTACTTGCTCAGTGACTTTACTGTGCTTTATGAGTGAGGACGACCCATGACTTCAGCTCGCTTTAAACGTCGCCAGTTTGTTCAAATGATTGCAGCCGCTGGTCTGAGTGCATCACTGCCATGGTCATTGCGAAGCCAAGCCGCCGAGGTAGCGCCTTATCAAGGTCCGTTTTTTGTCAGCATAGAAGCCGAAGGTGGCTGGGATGTGACCAGCTTTTGTGACCCTAAGGCCAACCCTGCCATTAACCATTGGGCACAAACTGGCAGCAGCCAAAGTATTGCTGGTAGCCCGATTCAATATGCCCCGTTTGCACATAATCAGCGTTTTTTCTCCAAGCACTATGCCGACATGTTGGTGATTAATGGCATAGATACACAGACCAATGCTCACCAGGCCGGTCGTCGTCACAGTTGGAGCGGACGTTTGGCAGAAGGTTACCCATCATTTGCGGCCATGGTTGCTGGTGCTTTAGGGCCACAGCTGCCATTGGCGTATTTGTCCAATGGCGGTTACAACCAGACTGGCGGCTTGGTGACCTACACCCTGATGCAAGATCCCAGTGTGCTTAATAAACTGGTTTACCAACAACAATTTCTTGACTACGACCCGGACGATTGGGATGCGCCAAAATATTTTCACCGTAAAGCGACACGCGACATTATTAATCGCTATAAAGCTGAGCGTTTGGCACGGTTGCAAAATCAACCCCATATGGCCGCTCGTATCGAGCAGGCACTGAATCAATACGCCACGGCCCACGCAGGTCAGACGCAGCTGCAAGCGCTGGCGGATTATATTCCGGCTAACCTGGTCAGTAATACCGATGACGATGGCCATTGGAATCCACTGCGACGCCAGGCGCAAATTGCATTGGCTGCTTACCAATCGGGGCTGTGCGTCAGTGCTGACTTAGTGACCTGGGGCTTTGACTCCCATGCTGATCATGACGCCGAGCAAACCGAAGCCATGCAGCGATTACAAAATGGTATTGAGTACTTATGGAGTGAAGCTGAGCGCTTAGGCATCGCCGATCGTTTGATTGTATTGGTACAGTCGGACTTTGGTCGCACACCCGAATACAACGACGGCAATGGCAAAGATCATTGGCCAATTACCAGCGCTGTGATTATGGCGCGCAACGTCAGTTGGGCAAATCGAGTGGTGGGCCAGACCACTGCCACCCATGATGCACAGGCGATTGACCCAACAAGTTTACAACTGTCTCAGTCTGGGGTGGTATTACAGCCAAAACACATTCAACAGGCCATGCGCCGCTTGGCGGGTATCGAGAACCATGCGGTTAGTCAGCAATTTCCTCTGGATGCTGAGGATATTAATTTCTTCTCGTAACACGAAATTTAAGCGCAGTGGATGCGCTGGATTTCGATGTCTGTCGTTGGTTGCCAACGTTTTGCTAAAACTATATCAACACCGTATCGGGATTTTTATGGTGACGTATTGGCTTGATTAAACCAGCTGGCTGAGCGCCCCTTGGCAGTAGGCCTGCTGTAATAGAGCCACCCGTGGTTCTGTTGTTTGAAGTTTGTTTTTTGTCGTAGATAGCTCGATAGCCGGCATCCAGGCGGCAATAACTTCAGCCTCGCAGTAAGATGAGAGCTGAGTTATCGATATGACTTCACTGTGCTGTGGAATTCTTAGGCATTTAATAGCAGTGTCATAATGAGGGTTGGGTGGATTTTTGTAGAAAAACGCGCCATGGTGGCGCGCGTTTAATTTTGGTGCTTAAGCGTTTTATTTTTTATAAGCGTAGTTGCTATAACGATGAAAGCTTCGTATCTAAGAACTCAAATTAATTAGACTGTCAGCCCATTTTAAAATATTCCAACGTGTTGTTGGTTTCATCACACTCTTTTACATCGTTTTTGTAGTCGGCTTCGGCTTTTAACTCGGCATTAGGATCAAAAACCCAGTAGCCGTTGAAATAAAACGTCAAAGTGACTGAGGCACCTGCCGCTAATGCTGGTGTCGCCAATACCGCCCAAGTGCCATTGCCGGTATCTGTGAGTCGGGCAAAGCTGGCACCTGCCGCCAGGCTGCCGATATTGCTGATGGTGACCTCGATCACCGAGCGATTATTGGTATGATCCCATTCGGGGTCATGGATTTTACTGACGATCAGATCTGCTTTTCGACAAGCGATCACGCACAAACACATAAAGGCATCAGATTTTTTTACCTCGTCGGGCGTGGCGGCAAAGCAGGCCGGTTCATCATCAAATTGATTGCCATAGAGCCAGTGTGCGCTGGGGTCATCCTTGCCATAAACGATCGCTTTTTCGTTGTTCGATATTTTGCACACATGGGTCACGCCAAACTGGCCGGCGACATTGGCGGTCTTTTCTTGCTCAGCCACGGCCCTGCCATTGCTCCAGATATAACAGGTGCGTGGGCAGTTCAGAGGTCCGTTGGTCTGATAAAAGTTGGGAAACCAGCCTGCTTCATAGGACTGAAAGTTGTAGTCCTGGATAGGATCACTAACTGCCGGAAAAGAGAAGATAGTGCTGGCTAGTGCTAGCAATAGCAGATAAATACGGGTTCGAATACTCATAACAGCTAACTCCATGTCAGTGGTGTGAGTGGCGGCCAAAATGGCCAGGGCATGGGGGACGTCTGTGTCCGCGTGTGATGCTGAAGTGACATCTTTCAGAGTGCAACTCTGTAATGAATACGGTTGCACCAGAGCGAGATGTGAGAAACAGAGCTCAGCAAATATCAGCTATTAGTATGATGCTGCTCAGACGGACGGTGTGGGAGGAATGGCATAGGTACCAACGGCATGAGCAACGGCCTCATCCTGACCGTCGGAGTAGAGAAATACATCGCCAATGATGAGTTTTTTCCCCACCTTGATCAAACGGCAGTCTGCGATCAAATCGCGATCAGCTCTGGGTTTATGTAAAAAATTAATCGTTAGATTGCTCGTAACTGCTAAGGCGACTAAGCCAATTTGGTGCAGGATGGCGACATACAAGGCGGTGTCGGCCAGCTCCATCATGACGGGGCCTGCCACTGTGCCGCCAGGGCGCAGATGCTGCTCAGTAATACGTTTACGTACTCGTGCGCTGCGTTCGGATACTTCATCGATCAAGAAGTTGGCCTGGGGAAAATCCTGCTGAAAGAACTGCTCAAGTTGTTGTTGTGTTGGTTTCATCGTGGCTCCATGGTGACCATCGTTTAGGCGGATGTTGGCATGTTAGGCAACAGCCGGATGGTCGCCAATGGCGTATCTGAGCAGGGTTGGTGGCAGAAATGCATGTCTTGCGGCACGCAATTCTGCCAAGAATGACATCAAACCAACTGGGTATCGATGTCGATGTTGCCCCGTGTGGCATTGGAGTAGGGGCATACTTGGTGTGCATCATCGATCAGCTGCTGTGCTTGTGATGGCTCCAAACCTGGCAGGCTAACAGCCAGGCTGGCGTTGATGGCAAAGCCTTTACCGCGTTGGTTTTCACCGATACCAATGGTGGCAGTAACAGCCATATCAGCTGGTAGACGCACTTTTTGCTGGGCGGCTACGTACTTTAATGCACCAATAAAGCAAGCTGAGTATCCAGCGGCAAACAGTTGTTCTGGGTTGGTGCCAGGGCCACCGGCACCACCGAGTTCTTTGGGGGTGCTCAGTGCCAGCTCAAAGTCGGAATCGCTAGCGACGGAGCGGCCATCACGTCCGCCGGTAGAAGTCATGGTAGTTTGGTAAACAGGGTTCATACAATCTCCTATGTGCGATTATGGTTATCGCAATAACTATATGGTTAAAAAAAGTGGCGTGCATCCGCCAACTTTTTAATGTTATCGCGATAACATATTTAAAGCAACCTTATTTCGGCAGTTGCTCTTTTAGCAGCAGTAGGCGATCGCGTAAGTCGGTGAGTTCATGCACAGGCAAGCCGCAGGCATCAATGATGCACTGATTGACCACGGCGCCTTGCTGCTGCAATGCGCGCCCAGCATCGGTCAGTTCAATGCTAAGGGCACGATCATCTTCTACACCGCGATGGCGGCGTATGAGTCCTTCACTTTCCATGCGTTTTATCACCGGCGTTAGGGCGCCGGACTTCTGCCCAAGGCGGGTGGCGATGTGCTTTAGGGTGACGCCATCTTGCTCCCACAGAATCAGCATGATGGTGTACTGCGGGTAGGTCAGCCCCAGCGGCTCGAGCAGTGATTTGTACATCTGGGTCATGGCTAATGAGGTGGAGTAGAGTGCAAAGCACAGCTGGTTATCCAATGCTAGGGGATTGTCGCTGGTTTGAGTCATGCAAAGTTATCCAAATAGTGTCACCAAAGCAGCAGTGTACAGAATCTTGGCGGTGATTGGGCCACCAGTGGCCCGGCGTGACAGAGAGGCGCTGCTATAGTTCAAGAGTGCTGCAATTAATAGGAAATACCATGCTTCGCTCAATGCTGATTGGCCTTAGCTGTGTGTTGTTTTTGGGCCTAGTGGGCTGTGAGCAGCCATCTTCTGAGGTGGCGAAAGATTCCAGTCATCAGCCAGCGAAGCGCGTGCTGCTGGTAATGAAGTCGCTGGTGAACCCGTTTTATATTGCCATGGAACAAGGTGCCAGAGAGGCCGCCGAGCAGCGTGGTGTTGAGTTAATGGTCCGCTCTGGCACGAACGAAACTCGGGTGGAGCAACAAATCGAAATCATCGATGAGCAGTTAGCGGCTGGCATCGATGCCATTGTTATTGCCCCGGCTGATTCAATCGAGATCATCCCGGTATTAGCGCGGGCTTATGCCCAAGGGGTCAAAATAGTAAACATTGACAACCAAATTGACCCCACTGCACTGCAGGCGGCTGGACTAGCGCCCATTCCCTTTGTTTCTGTGGATAACCAAGCTGGCGGATTTTTGGCTGGCCAGTATTTGGCATCCAAGCTTGCAGCGCCAGCCAAGGCGTTGATTATTGAAGGACCACGCAGCGCCAACAATGCCATACAAAGACGCGACGGTGCCCACCAGGCCTTGCGCGAATCTGGCCGGGTTGAGGTGGTGGCGTCGGAGGAGGCACATTGGCGGTTGGAGCAAGCCTATGCCTTGGTTAAGCAAGTGCATGCAGAGCATCCTGATTTGCAGCTGGTGTTTGCGGCTAACGATATGATGGCATTAGGCGTGGTGTTATACGCACAAGAACATCAGCTCAATCACTGGCTTATTGGAGGCTATGACAATATTCCCGATGCTCAGGCCGCGATTACGTCTGGCTGGCTTAAAGTCACCATTGATCAACAGGCGGATCAGCAGGGCTATCGTGGGGTTAGTACCGCAGTAGATCTGATCGAAGGAAAACCGGTTGATGATCTAGTGCTGGTCGATGTTCGAGTAATGACTCAATAGTGGCATGGGCATGAAATCTGAACGCGTCTGGTATCACTCCCTGCAAAACCGACTGATTTTATACATGGTGGTCAGTACCTTGTTGCCATTATTGCTGCTTGGGGCCGTGTCGTTTCATCTATCAAAAACGGGTTTAAATGATCAGGCCAATGACTTAACCGCCGCATTGCTACGCCAGGAAGTCAGCAATATTGAGGGCTTTGCACGAGATGCCAGACGCTTGGCAAGCAACCTGGCCGAGTCAGAACCGATACTAAGCATTGTTGAGCGTATTGGCACGTCACAGTCATTAAATAATATAGAGAGGCTGCGTCTTAAGGCGCGTATCGAGGAGCGGCTGGGCTCTACTATTAGCTTGCAAGGCTTGATTGCCATTGATGTGGTGGTCAGTGATCTGGTGTTTAGCATTGGTGATCTAAGTGCCGGTAAACGCTTTGACTATGAGTTGTTTAAGCGCTGGATGCGTCATTGTGAAAAGCAGCAACGCTCATTGTGTTGGCCTGGGATCGAAAACAATACCCATCTGGATTCACAATATGGGTTTGTTATTCCGGCTATCAGTCGCATTACTCGCTTTGATGAAGCGAGTTCCAGTTATCAAACCTTGGCCATATTGGTTTTAAAATACGATGTCGAAAAGCTCTACGAGGAAGTGCACAGTCATCAAACTGAATTGATGTATCACATTTTGAGCGATGCCAATCAACGTATTGTTTACCACCCGCATAAATCCAGGCTAAAAGGCAGCTTTGAATGGCCCGAAAGCTTTCAGAAAACACCGTATGGACGGCGTTACATAATGAGCTTAGATGGCAAGCCTGTGCGTGTTTTAAGTAAAAGTATTCCCTCGATGGGATGGAACCTTGCCGGTATTATCGCTACCGATGTGCTGCAGCAGCGTGCCATTATGATAGGTCGACTGTCGATCGCCTGCTGCTTGTTTGCCATTTTGCTGATGGCACTGGCAGCGCTGTATTTATCTAAAAAAGTCGTGCGCCCGATCGAGCAAATTACCGAACTGGCTAAGTGTCACGACACTAGTCCAAGTCAGCTGATATCAACAACTCGCATTACTGAGATTAATCAGCTGGTGCACTGGTTCAACCAATATAAGGAGATCGTTGATAAGGATAAAGCACAGCAAGAAGAGTTGCGCATCGCCTATGAAGAGCTACAGCAAACACAACAACGTTTGGTTGAAAGTGAAAAAATGGCTGCGCTGGGTAGCATTGTTGCTGGTGTCGCACATGAAATAAATACTCCAATCGGGGTATCTATCACGGCAAACTCTATGCTGCAGGAGAGTTTACCAGCGTTAAGTCAGCGCTTTGAAAGTGGCGATATGACCCGCTCTGAACTGGCTGATTTTCTTGAGCAGGGTCAGGAAGTGGCAGAAATCTTAAGTGTAAACTTGCGCCGTGCAGCGGAGCTGGTGACTCGCTTTAAGCGTACGGCGGCCAACCAAAACCAGGACTTCCTGACGGAAATACAGTTGTTGGATTATATCCAGGATGTGGTTGATAGTTTGCGTCCAGCCATTCGAGAATATCGGCTATCACTAAAAATAGAGGGTGATAAGGATGTCACGATTCATAGTTATCCCGGAATCCTATGGCAAATCATCACTAACCTAATAATGAACTCCTTGCATCACGGTTTTGATCCTGAACATGAGGGGCATATCTCGATTCAGGTTCAGTCGCAGCAAGATCAGGTGGAGATTTTCTATCGGGATGATGGCAAAGGAATACGCTTGGATGATTTGCCGAAGATTTTTGATCCGTTTTTTACCACAAGGCGCCATGCCGGCAATACAGGATTGGGGTTGAATATGATATACAACCTCGTGGTGCAAAAGCTCAATGGTCATATTGAATGTGACAGCGAGCAGGGGCATGGCGTGTTGTTCACCATTCGTTTACCTATCTCGGTGGAGGCGGTATCGAGTTAGTCTTCTTGTCTTCTTGTCTTCTTGTCTTCTTGTCTTCTTGTCTTCTTGTCTTCTTGTCTTCGGGCAATACCTGCCGCGATTTGGTACTCGCATCAGCTTAGCTCTGCCAACGTCATGTTTCTTGATCGGCTTGGCTGGTTTGTCCAATCAAGCCCTTCCATCCGCCATCTATTGAGAAGTCGTTGTGCTCTTACATGTAATGCTTCTGTGTTACATGTGATGCACTTGATTTGATTACATGTAAGGTGATAGTCTGCTGTCATGAAAGCAAAATCGTCCGCATATTATCAACGTGAATACCGCCGGCGGCTGCGTGAGCAGGGCTTGGTGAAGAAGGAAGTGTGGGTTCTCCCTGAGAATGCCAAGCAACTGGCATTGCTGGAAAAGCGCTTGCGCTTACCCGGGGGAGTGGTGGAGTCAGCAGGAGAAGTGATGATGACAGAAGTGATTGAGCGCTGGACAACGGACAGCTTGTTTGAGGCGCTGAAGGCCACTGAGCTGTTTGAGCAAGGACGAGCGTCTGTAGAAATAATCGAAGGTGTTGATCCGGCTTTACACGTGGTGATGTACGAGTATGGTGATCTGCCTGTGTTTTTAACCGTGTCAGGTGATCAAATCATCGTTGAGTCGGTGCTGTGGCCGTTGGCAGATGTGGCAAATGTGCAGCAATTTAATGATGCCGTGTTGCGCACCCATAAATACCTGCCACTGTCGACCATCAGTTTGGATCATATTGATGGTGAAGACTATTACCATATGTTTGGCGCGCTGAGTGCCACCTCGATCCTGTCGAATGTGGTGTTTGAGCTGGAAATGCTGGCCAGTAACGTCATTCAGGCGACCGAGGCGTACGGTGAGTTTTTGAACTTGCCCGTCGCCGCGAATTAAACAGAGGAAAGCAATAGGATGAATATCTGGGCGAAAATGATGACGGCGCTGCGTGGCGGTATCAACGAGGCCGGTGAAGCCATCGTTGATGGTCAGGCGCTGAGAATACTGGATCAGGAGGTCCGGGAAGCGGCCGCCGAGCTGAAGCAAAGTAAAAACAGCTTGGCGGAAATCATCGCCCAGCAGAAACTGTCACAGCAAAAAAGTGCTGCATTGAAGTCAGAGATTGATGAGCACGAAGGTTATGCGCTAAAAGCGTTGGATAAAGGCGACGAAGCATTAGCACTGGAAGTAGCCGATAAGATCGCACAATTGGAAGCGGATTATCGGCTGGAGCAGGAGAGTGAAGCCGGTTTTGCTGCCAACGCCGATAAGTTGCGCATGGTCATTACTCAAACCGAACGCACGTTAAAACGATTGAAACAACAGATTGATACCGTTAAAGCCACAGAAAACGTGCAGCGTGCCCAGGCAGCGGTGGCGGAGCGTTACAGTGGCTCGCACTCTCGGCTGCGCACTGCAATGGACTCGTTAGAGAGAATCAAGGAAAAGCAGGCAATGCGTGATGCGCAGATGGCCGCTGCCGATGAATTGGCGCAGCAACAACCGGACGTGTCTCTTAAGGCCAAGCTAGAGCAAGCCGGCATCGCCACCTCAGGTAACAATGCTAATCAAATTTTGCAGCGTCTAAAGAATAAACAATAACCATAATGCGCCCAGGTTGCTGTGCCTGGGTTTCTATCAGAACAGTAAAAGGAAAATGGATGTTTGCTATTTTTCTAACCGAAGGGATGAACCCTTTTTATCAAAATATCGCATCCTTCCCGACGGCGATATTCACGGTCGTGCTGGCAGTCTGTGCCTTGTATTGGCTAATCGCGGTATTAGGCATGGTTGATATTGATATTCTCGATATTGATTTACCAGAAGCAGATGGTGATCTCGATGTGGGCGGCGGCACCGAATCTGGTGGACCAAACGTATTGGCTGGTTTATTAATGCGCTTTGGTTTAGTCGGTGTGCCCGTCACCATTATTGTCACCTTGATCGCATTATTTGGCTGGTTGCTGTGTTATTACTTGGTGCACTTTAGCTTTGCCTGGATACCCGATGGAATCCTACAATGGCTGGCCGGTGTTCCGGTATTCTTATTGTCTTTGTTCGTTGCTGTGATGCTCACTGCCCAAGTCATCAAGCCGCTTAGACCGCTGTTCAAAAAAACTGAGCAAGAAACCACCAAATACTTACTAGGTCAAACAGCCATTGTGCGCACTTCACGTGTCGATGAGGCGTTTGGTGAAGCAACCTTGGCCGACGGTGGTGCCGGATTGATTCTAAAGGTCCGCTCTGGTCCTCAGGAGAGCTTTACAAAAGGAGATCGGGTGGTTTTGTTGGAATATCTAGCAGAACAAAATGCCTATCGCGTGATATCTGAGAAAGAGTTTTCTCAGTCCAGTTGATTAATTAAAAAAGGAAGTGGAGTAACTATATGGCAGATTTATCTGTGTTGACGCCTATACTGATTACCATAGGCATTGTGTTTGCAGTCATTATGGGGATTGCAGCGTTATTTAAAGCCTTTTATTACAAGGTGGATCAGGGTACCGCCTTGATTGTTAACGATATGACTTCCAAACCGAAGGTGCATTTCACCGGGGCCTTGGTTTACCCGATTATTTACAGAAAGGAGTTGATGAAAATCTCGCTGATCACACTGGAAGTGGATCGTCGAGGTAAAGACGGTTTGATCTGTGCCGATAATATGCGCGCAGATATTACCGTGGCCTTTTATCTGCGTGTTAATGAAACCGCAGAAGATGTATTGAAGGTCGCTAAATCTATAGGTGCTAATCGTGCTTCTGACCGTGAAGCGGTGAATGAGCTGTTTAATGCTAAGTTCTCTGAGGCACTCAAAACCGTTGGTAAGCAAATTGAGTTTGTTGCTCTATTTGAAAACCGCCAAGACTTTAGGGATAAGATTATCCAAGTGATTGGTGAAGACCTGAATGGTTATGTACTGGAAGATGTCGCCATTGACTATCTTGAACAAACGCCAAAGTCTTCACTGGATGCTCACAATATTCTGGATGCAGAAGGTATTCGTAAGATTACCCAGCTCACGGCCACTCAAAACGTTATCACCAATAACCTTGAACGTGACGAAGAACTGGCAATTAAGAAAAAGAACGTCGAAACCGTTGAAGCTATGTTAGAGCTGGAACGTCAGCAATCGGATGCCGAAGCTAAGCAACAGCGTGAAGTGGCGACCATTCGTGCACGTGAAGAAGCCGAAACCAAAAAAGTTCAGGAAGAAGAGCGTCGCAAAGCCGAGCTGACCACCATTCAGGTAGAAAAAGACTTGTCGGTTCAGCGTGAAAACCAGCAGCGTGAAATTGAAGTGGCGGAGCAAAACCGTCAGCGCGCGGTTGCTATTGAAATTGAGAAGGTCACCCGTGCCCGCGATCTTGAAGTGGTATCACGTGAGCGTGAGGTGGAGATTCAAAAGATCGAAGCGGAAAAAGCCATTGAGGTCGAGCGCAAAGAAATTGCCAATGTTGTTCGTGAACGTGTGGCGGTCGATAAAACCGTCGCGGTAGAAGAAGAGCGCATTAAAGAAGTGCGTGAAGTCTCCGAAGCGGACCGTGCTAAGCAAGTGCAGGTATTAGCTGCCGAAGCATTGGCGGAAGAAGAAAAAGTTAAGCAAGTGAAAGAAGCTGAAGCCAAAGAGTTATCGGCTAAGCACAAGGCTGTTGAAATCACCACCATGGCCCAGGCCGAGCTGGAAGCTTCTGCGAAAGAAGCCGATGCTAAGAAAAAACTGGCCGAAGCGACTCAAGCGGAGCAAGCGGCTCGTGGCCTGGCTGAAGCGAAAGTGCAGTCTGCTAAAGCTGAAGCGCTGGAAAAAGAAGGCTTGGCGGAGGCCAATGTGATCAAGGCCAAAGGTGATGCTGAAGCCGATGCCTTGCTGGGCACAGGTAAAGCTGAAGCTGACGTTATTGCGGCTAAAGGTAATGCTGAGGCGACATCTGAGCGTGAAATTGGCATGGCGAAAGCACAAGTCACTCGTGAGCAGTTCAAAGCTGAAGCCGACGGTCTGGTGGATAAGTTTGACGCCATGAACAACATGAGCGCAGAAGCTCGTTCGCACGAAGAATTCCGTATGGGTCTGGAAACGGCATTGAAAGAGGCGCTGGCGTCTATCGATGCAGGTAAAGACATCGCTCGTGAAAATGCCGAAGTATTGGCCGTTGCCCTGCAGAAAGCCAAGATCGACATTGTGGGTGGTGAAGATCACTTCTTCGATAACTTTGCTAAATCTCTGTCTATTGGTAAAGCCATTGATGGTTTTGCCGGCAAGAGCAACACCATTCAAGCCATGCTGGGTAAGTTGATGGAAAGCTCAACCGATAACAGCAAAGAAACACATTAATTAATATGTGACTAATAGGGCCTGCTGACTAAAGGCAGGCCCGCTCGACCTTGGTTGAGAGCCTCGTAGTACTCCGTATAACCCGATTGATGGTAGCAAGGGATAATAATGGTAGAGCATACACAGCCCACGGATTTGGTAGACAATGCCGTCGCAGAAGGCGGTGCTTATGAAATCATCAGAAAACGTCTGTTGGATCAGGGCCAGCAACTGGAGCAAGAAATTCATCAGCTGAATCAGGCGCGTACCGATGAGTTTGGTAGCTCGGAAATGGCCGTTGTTGCACGTTGTCGGGTGCGTACGGAAAATAACTGCATCGCTCGCGATATGGTGCAAGTGGGTCAGCATTTGCTGTTTGGCTACAATGTCTTTATTGGTTTGAAAAAAGAGACCAGTGTAGATGATGTATTTGCATTATTTGATGTTAAGGAAGTCGACGGCCAGTTTGAGATGGTGGCGGTGGATAATAACGCGTCATTTTTATCTGAACCTTCTTTTGTTAACGACTTTGAGGAGCTATACCGCTACTACAAAAACACCCGTTTAGTTGAACTGACGGTAAAAGATGGCAAGCTTCTAGCTGGCTTTCAGATCGGTGAGCGATTAGAGGACTTACGAGTATTCCGTTGGTCGGTTTCTGCCGATGGCAACACGGTGAAGTATATTGATAACCGTGGTGAGCGCGATATTCAGTTGCCTCCGGCCTATGATTTTGAGTGGTTAGAAACGACCCGTGATGATGCCGTTAATGGCCGTCATCCTCATATTAATATTCTCGATACGTTGTTTGTCGAAACCATTGGTGGTGATTTGACCATCAAGGTAGAAAACAATACCGAAGATGGCTTGGGTATTTACCAAGAGCCAGTTGAAGATCGAACCCAGTCGTTGGACGATGCCGATATATTTTATGCCCAAGTGGGCGATCTGATTCTTCTGAAGATTCTGCCCTACCGGGAAGAGCAGTGGCGCTTCTTTATTTATAACTGCTTAACGGAATCCGTTGCTCGCATTGATGCCATTGGTGATTCGTGTGTGCAACTGCCAGAAGATCATGGTGTGATTTTCCCAGGTGGTTGTTATCTGACCAGTGGTGAATACAAGCAGTTCGATGAGCGTACTCGCGGCATGCGTTTTAAGCGTAAAGTCAAATCGCCTAATGGCGAAGATATGCTGTATGTGTTTTACCATCCACTAGATGGTGAGGTAGGACTGCTGGCCTATAACTTAATCGATAAGAGCCTGCAAAACCCCATTTATGGTCACGGTTATGCACTGTCGGACAGCGGCCGCTTGGTGATCTTCTCTGCTGAGTCTGAGCCAACTCGGGTGCACCCAATGCAGATTTGGCAAACCCCTTATCAAAGCGCAGAATTTGCCAGTAAGGTACCAGCCAGTCAGAGCTTTTATGGTCGCATTGGCAATGCAGAGTTGGTACGCGGAGTATCGGATTTGTTCAGTCTGGTACGCATGATTAATAACCAAAGTGTGTCCGTTAGGCTGTATGAAGAGCTCAGCAAGGCGGCTGGCAAGGTATTTGATGATCATTATTGGCTCGAAGATGAACCGGTGGCGGCTATGGCTGCCTTGGTTAAAGAGGTCGCGAGTACTGCAGAACTGGTTATTGACGAATTTGAAAAAGTACAAAGCATTCGTCAGCAGTCTGATAAAGCCATGCACGAAGCCGAACAGGCTCAGCAAGATCTGGTTCAGTCGATTCAAACCGAAAGTTGGCAGTCGGCCGAAGAGTATGTGCAGGCGTTAGATCGGTTACGTCATCAACGTGGCCATTTAATGACCATCAAGGAACTGCGTTACATTGATGTGGGCCGCATTGATCAGTTGGATCAACAGCTGCAGCAACTGGAATCGTCGCTCAGTGAGCGCACCGTGGTATTTTTGTCGGATGAGCAAGCGCTGCAGCCGTATCAGGAAAAAATTGCACAGTTTAACCAGCAGGTAGACAGTGTTGAAACCATCGCTGAACTGGAGCCTCTGGTTGAGGCGATTGAGTCTACGGCGACGGGCTTGGATTTATTGTCAGAATTAATGGCGACTCTTAGCGTAGATGATGCAACGGTGCGCACCCGCATCATTGATACTATCTCGCAGGTGTATTCCAAGCTTAATCAATGCCGTGCTAAGGCTAAGCATAAGCAAAAATCCCTTGGCTCATCCGAGGCGATTGCTCAGTTTGGTGCGCAGTTTAAGTTGTTTTCTCAAAGTATTGCCAATGCGCTGGGTATGGCCAATACGCCAGAAAAATGTGATGAGCAGTTATCACGTTTGTTAGTGCAGCTGGAAGAGTTTGAAAGCCAATATAGCGAATTTGACGACTTTCTTGCCGATATTATGGAAAAGCGGGAGGAGTTGTATGAATCGTTTGAGGGGCATAAGCAAAAGCTGATTGATGAAATTCAGCGTAAAGCCCAGTCTGTTGCCGATGCCGCCAGTCGTATCTTAGGCAGTATCGAAAAACGCTCACTGAAGTTTACCGAGCAAGATGAACTTAATACGTATTTTGCTTCAGATGCGCTGGTGCTGAAAATACGCGAGCAAATTGAGCAGCTGCGTGAGCTGGATGCATCGGTCAAGGCCGATGACGTAGAGTCTCGGTTAAAGAGTATTAAAGAGCAGGCCCTGCGGTCACTGCGTGATAAAGCCGATATTTATGAAGACGGTGGTAACGTCATCAAGTTGGGTCCAAGGCATAAGTTCTCGGTCAATACTCAAGAACTGGATTTAACCATTATTCCCCGGGACGGCGAGCTCAATATTCATCTGACCGGCACCGACTTTTATGAGCCCATTACTCATTCTGAGCTGCTGACGCTGCGCGGCTATTGGGATATGCATTTAGAGTCTGAAACCAAAGAGGTTTATCGGGCTGAATATCTGGCGGCATTAATTATTGATGCCGCTCAGCAGCAGCGCGAGTCCTTGTCGATGGACAAGTTGCGAAGTGCCTTAGTGGCAGAAGGCGAGTTGGAAGAGATCGTTCGTACCTTTGCTAGCCCTCGCTATAAAGAAGGCTACGAAAAAGGTATTCACGATTATGATGCCACGCTGTTGTTGCGTGCGATTGTGCCTGCCCTAGACAGTGCCGATTTATTGCGCTTTGATCCCTTGTGCCGGGGGTTGGCACAGGTGTACTGGTCTAATATCAAAGGCTTGGTACGCACCCGCAGCACAGAAGGGCACGAGCAGGCGGCATTGTGCTATTCCACTTGGCCGGAACGTGCTCAATCGGCAGCACAAATGGAGTCGGTGTTTCGCAGTAACGAAGCCGTGAACCTTTTGGTTAATGAGGTCTCTGCATCGATCCAGTCCTTTATTGAGCAGGATCCTATTGCCGTTACTGAACTCGATATTCGCCGTGCAGCCGATTATTTAGTAGCTGAGTTGGGGCGTGAGCGGGTTGAATTTATTGGCAGTAAATACGCTACTCAGTTGGTGGACGAGCTAAAACGCTCAATGGATGACGAAACCTGGCGTCGTTATCAGATGGCGCTGGATAAAATGATGGGCTGGCCTGCAGAGCGCTGGAATCTCACCTCGGCATGGCTGCAAGCCTTGGTCAAAGAAAAGCAGCTAACTTCGCTGCAGCGTTATATTCCAGAAGCCATTGCCCTTATTAACGCCAATGAGCGACTGGATCGACGCTTTACCGAAGTTGATCTGGAACTGAGTGTCAGCGGACTGATGGGCGATCATGGATTAATGAAGCAGCAAACCCTGACCTTTGGCTTGGATGCTTACCTATTAAAGATGGAGCGCCATCGCTTTGAAGTGGTGCCTAGCTATCGCCGCTACCTAGAGATACGCCAGCAAGTTATTGCTGATGAGCGTGATGCCTTGCGCCTAAATGAGTTTAAGCCAAGACCGTTAAGCTCGTTTGTGCGTAACCGCCTGATTAACGAATCGTATCTGCCGTTGATTGGCGATAATTTGGCCAAGCAGATGGGAACCGTAGGCGAGAATAAGCGCTCAGACCTGATGGGCCTTTTAATGATGATCTCGCCACCGGGTTACGGTAAAACGACCTTAATGGAATACGTGGCCAGTCGTTTGGGCTTGATCTTTATGAAGATCAACTGTCCGTCATTGGGGCATGAAGTAACGTCATTGGACCCTGAACAAGCGCCTGACTCTACCTCGCGTAAAGAGTTAGAAAAGCTAAACCTAGCGTTGGAAATGGGTAATAACGTGATGCTGTATCTGGACGATATTCAGCATACTGATCCGGAATTTTTGCAGAAGTTTATCTCCTTATGTGATGGTACACGACGAGTGGATGGTGTGTGGAAAGGCAAAACCAAAACCTATGATATGCGTGGTAAGAAATTCTGCGTGGTCATGGCCGGTAACCCTTATACCGAATCCGGCGAAGCCTTCAGAATTCCAGATATGTTGGCCAACCGAGCCGATATCTACAACTTGGGCGATATTCTGGGCGGTATGGAGGAGCAGTTTGCGCTCAGTTATATCGAAAACGCGCTGACTTCAAATCCGGTGCTGGCGCCACTGGCCGTCAGAGAAATGACTGATGTGTATAAGCTGATTGATCTAGCCAAGGGACGAGAGGTGGCAACCAGCGATTTGTCACATCAATACAGCGGTGCTGAAATCAACGAGATTACCTCTGTGCTGCAGAAGATGATGGTAGTACAGGACGTGATTTTAAAGATCAATCAACAATACATTGCATCGGCTGCTCAGGATGATAAATATCGAACTGAGCCACCGTTTAAGTTGCAAGGTAGTTATCGCAATATGAATAAAATGACGGAAAAAATTTCCGCCGTGATGAACGATAGCGAACTGATGCAAATGATTGCCGATCACTACCTGGGGGAATCTCAGTTATTGACCACAGGTGCAGAAGACAATTTGCTGAAGCTGGCTGAGCTGCGTGGCAATATGACTGACGCTCAGCAGCAGCGCTGGCAGGAGATCAAAACCGATTTCTTGCGCAATAAAGCCATGGGCGGAGACGGCGCCGATACAGGTGCGCGTGTGGTCGCGCAATTGGCAGATATGGCTGCAGGTATTCAGTCGCTGTCTGATGGTGCGTTGCAAAGCCGAGAGCAGATGCAACATAACAGTGCCCAGGTTGCCAACAGTGTGTTACAGGGGCTGAATCATTTTTCCGAGTCAATACGGCAAATTGAACCTAAAGTGACGGTAAGTAATGAACCGGTGCCGGGCCTAGACAAGATATTAACCGTACTGGCCGATACTATTGAAAACAGCATTTTCCCGCTGGTGCGTAGCATGGATAAAAAGCTCGATATTGATCTTAGAACCCATGAAAAGATGCTTGATATATCTCAGCAGTTACGTCAACTGGAAGTCACTGTTGGTACTCAATCTAAATCAGACCGTTTACAGCCTAAACCTGATACTTCACGGCCTGACGCGCCATGATAGCGATGTTAATACGCCGCCTGCGTTTGCTGGCGGTGATAGTGTTGGTGTTGGTGGGGGTATTTATTGCCGATACTCTGTTGAACCTGGGGCTGCGCCAATTTGGCATTTGGCCGAGGCAGGTCGATAGCTGGTTTCATATCGCATTGGCACCATTTATTCATGGAAACTGGTCGCATTTGCTGAATAATCTGATTGGACTCATGGTGATGAGTCTGATCAGCTTACGCCATTCGGTGCGGCAATATTTGCTGGCCAGTATGTTTATTATCTTAGTTTCGGGTGTGCTGGTTTGGCTATTTGCAAGACCCGCGATTCATTTGGGGGCCAGTGGCTGGATCTTTGGTTTGTGGGCCTGGCAAATATCGTTGGCATTGTTTGCACGCAGCATCGCCAATGTACTGGTAGCATTACTAGTGGTATTTGCTTACGGTGGCCTGGCTTTTGGACTGCTGCCGATTCAACCGGGAGTATCGTTTGAGTCACATATTGCAGGTGCGATTGCCGGCGTTGTTTTTGCCTTTTTAAGTGCATCAGTCAGTCGTTCCCCGTCGGCATCCGAAGCAAATTTGAAGTAAAGGAGCAGAACATGCATTGTCTGCAATGTAAGGGCAGTCAGTTGCAGCCGGTTGTATTGGAAACCGGCCTCGTGGCTGCGGGCTGTACAGATTGTGGTGGCAGCTTGTTACCACTGCTGAATTATCGTTATTGGGTTCAAACAACTGAGCAAGACAGTACCGAACTAGATGATGAGTTTTCTGCCGAAGACTCACCCGGCGCTAAGCTATGCCCCAAGTGCGATCGCTTGATGAGCAAATATCGCATTGGGCATGACCAAGACAACCGGGTAGAGCTGTGTGCCTCTTGTGATGAAGTTTGGCTGGATGCTGGTGAGTGGTCGTTGTTAAAGGCCTGTGGTATTCACCAGCAGTTGCCAAAGATATTTACCGATGCTTGGCAACGTCAGATTCGCCTGGCGGAAAGAGAGCTCAGTTTGAAGACGAATTTCTGTAACCGCTTGGGTGATGAGGCCTTTAATAAGGCAAATGAGTTTCGTGATTGGTTGAATCAGCAGCCGAATAAGTCTGATATTCTGCAGTTTTTATCTATTCGCAATGCGACATCAAATAACAAGGGTGAGCCAACTCCTTTATTGGCTATGTCGGATGCAGTAAGTAACGTTTGATGGATGTTTGTTAAAGAGCCTAGTTTGCTCAAATTTGTTAGGAGAAAAGCATGAAAGAAAGTCGTGATTATTTAGAAATGTCGTTCCACTCCATCAATTGCTTTGCAAACGATGGCACCTTGGATGTGCATGAGTTGGAAAAGATTGTCGACATCGCCAAACGTGATGGATTGGTTGATGACAATGAAAAGCGTGTCTTGTCCAATATTATTGGTCGCTTGTCAGACAAGGAACTGCGCGGTGAACTGCGCCGCCGTGTTGAGGAGCTAAAGGACGAATATGACCTGTAAATCAGGTTTGGCCCGGCATACGCTGAGTAGCGGTGCTGGGCTATTTCCCCCAATCATAATCAGGTGCGGTGTAATTCTGTTGGGATTGAAAGGGCAGTAGATATTCCTGATGAAATACTGCACGGTACAACCGCCTAGACAGCTCCGAACCATCAGAGCCGGGATGTATTATAAACTCGTCTTTAGTGAACTTCCCATCAAGGGAATAGCGGTATAAATAACCTTGATGGTTATTTTGTCGCCAGTAGCTCCACAGATAATTAGGGCCTGATGCGGTCAGTTCCAGGGCTACGGCCTTTGGGTGCAATGGCACCACAGTGTTGATATGGGCACCGTTTGCCTGGCTGAGAGATATCATAAACGGACCGCCTGCGTTACCAAACAGTGCCGATGGGCCTGATTGGATCGTATCTGCAATACCATCTTGATTAATATCGCCATGGTAGACCCAGCCGGTATCGGCATAGCTACCATTACTGGCCGTTAGCAGTGCAGTGGCCACAAGAAGTGAAGTGGAGAGTGATCGATACATATAATTCTCACTACTAGTAAGTGAAGAGTTGTCTTGCTTATAACGAGCCAGCTAGGCGATCATTAAACCTTCTTTGCTGGCCATATGGGAAGGCGCTGATGGATGCCTAGGGTTAATACAGTTAGGTTATCAATGACTGACTGTCTTGTGTAAAGTCATTGATTTGCGCGCTGATCTTTTGAATCACATCGCGCAGCCATTGCAAACCAGGGTCACGCTCATCACGTTTATGCCACGCCAGATACATTATCGGAGTTGGGATCGGAATTGGAGTCGGCCTGGCAATAAGTTCACCCCGTTGCAGATATTTAGCCACCACAGGATAGGGTAATACGGTAATTAAATTGCTTTCTTGTACCAACTCAGCCGCACCGGCAAAGGTATTGAGTGTCATGGCGAGGCGGCGTTTTAATCCCATTTCTGCCAGACTGATATCCACCGACCCTTCCGCCTGACCCGATAACGATACCAGTAACTGATCGGTGGCGATAAAGCGTTTTAGCGTTAATTTGCCTTTGCTTAACGGGTGGCCCGGTCGCATCACCACCACAAAGGGGTTTTCAAACAAAGCGCGGGCGGCAATCTGTTGATGTCGACCAAAATAGTGCCCCATCACCATATCGACCTCGGCTTGCATCAACTGCTGCTCCAGCTCACCGGTATAAGGTACGGCATGGATATCAATGTTGGGGGCGTGCTGTTCGATATGCTGGCGTAAGGGGGGCCAGAACATGCCCGTCAAACCATCGGTTAAGGCAATGCGAAAACAGCGTTGCTGGCAGCTTGGGTCAAAATGGGCTGGATTAACGGCATCACGAATATCCGATAGGGGATGAGCGATCTGGGCCCACAGGCGTTCCGCATAAGGCGTGGGTCTAACGCCGCGGCCGTCTTTCACGAATAAAGGGTCGCGCCACACATGGCGCATGCGGGCCAGGGCATTAGAAACCGATGGCTGGGTCATGGCCAGTCGCTCTGCCGCTGCCGTTACCGATTGCTCACGCATAATGGCATCAAAGATAACCACCAAATTCAGATCTGTTTTTGCCATGGCCAATTCATCACATTAATCAATGAATAGAATACTACCTATCAATTAGACCGTATTGAAGTCCTGCATAACAATAATCTCATCAATTAACACAAAGGCAGGACATGAATATGAGCATCACAAAAAACGACAGCATTAAAAACAGCATGCAAGCAGCTTACATCGAAGGTTATGGCACACAGCAAAAGCTGGTGTTAGGTCAGCTGCCCACACCTGAGGTGGCCGATCACCAGGTATTAATTAAGGTCAGTGCCGCTGGAGTGAACCCGGTCGATTTTCATATTCGCAACGGCATGATTGCCGACTCCGGAACCCACAGCTTGCCACTGATTCTGGGCTGGGATGTTGCTGGCCAAGTGGTCGCTAAGGGGGCTGTGGTGAGCCAGCATGACGTTGGCGATCAGGTATTTGCTTTTGCCCCTATTGATCGCCAGGGTGCCTACGCCGAATACATCAGTGTTGATGCTAGCCTAGTGGCGAAAAAGCCAAACAGCCTGAGCCAGTTAGAAAGTGCAGGGGTGCCATTGGCCGCGGTGACAGCTTGGCAAGGCTTGGTTGAAGAAGGCAAGCTTGTTTCCGGGCAGACCGTATTGATATTGGGTGCCTCTGGTGGTGTGGGCGGTTTTGCGGTGCAAATCGCTAAAGCCTTAGGTGCGCATGTTATTGCCAGCGCCTCTGGTAAAAATGCAGCTTATGTAAAAAGTTTGGGAGCGGATGAGTTTATTGATTATAAAACTACTGACTTTGCCAAGGTCGTCAGTGAGGTTGATCTGGCCTTTGTTATCAGTAGCGGGGGTGATTTAGTCAAACGCGCATTCAGTGTGGTGAAAGGCGGTGGCCATTTGGTCTCAACCTTAGATGATGTAGAAGCAGAATTTGTCGCCAAACATCAAGTGAACTTCAGTCGCATGTGGGTACAGCCCAGCGGTGATGACCTGGCGCGAATCGGCGATATGATCGATGGCGGTGATATTCAGGTGAATTTGGATCGTGTCTATCCATTGGCTGATATTAACGATGCCATTAAGCGCAGCGAAGCTCAGCTAGCGGTCGGTAAGATAGTAATAGACTTACAAGCTTAACGAGCCAGCCATCCAGTAAATGCTGGGTGGCTTATTTTTTAATCAATGTTATTTCACTCATACAATTGATATGTAAAACACCGATCTAGGAGACAGGGGTGAGTATGCCCGGTTCGAATTAGAATTCGCCCCATCCTAAGCCTGCGCGTTAAACCCATTTTTTGTGCTCTGAAATTTTTAGATTGCAGGGAAGGGCAGTCGGCGCTACGGCAATGCTGGGGAGAGTAATAAAAAGCGATTTTCAGGGTATTGAACAAATCTGAAAATTTCTGAAGGAATGTTGCAGAAAATAGGCACCACAGGGACACCCTGGAGCCGCCAATATTTGACATGCTTTTGACATGTTTGGGGTCGTTTAAGGGGTGTTTTGGGGCTTTTGACATGCCGTTGACATGCAAGAAATTCAGCGGGGTTTGGTGTCTAAGTCGTTGATTTTAAAGGAAAAGCTTAGACCTCTCCACAAGAAGCCGATATTTTTCATTAACTATTTGAATCTAAAGGGAAAATTAGAGTTCGTTTGTTTCTCATCCCCCATTGGTACCCCTGTTGTTTGCAGGATACCCCCGAATACGGATCTCACCGATCAATTGCCTTGTCCATAAACACTGTGTGCGATAACCGCACCTATAAGCCGTACTTACAGTACACCAATAGCGACAGTGGTTTAGGACAATGATCATTTTGTCAAAATATGCTAGCGTCGGAGTGTTCATAAAAAGGATGTCATGATGGCTCAGCAAACACTGCTCAGTTGGATAGAGCAAACTGACCTGATCAAATGCCTCGATGCTACATTTCAGCACCTGCTAGCAAATACCATCGCGCCTCTGGTGTCGTCCTGTGTGCTACATGGCATGCAACTGAATAAGCTGGTCGCATGCATCGAACGCTGTCTAGTGGGGCAAGTCAGCAGCTTTAAAGGTGGCAAAGCCAGATTTCTCGACGAACTCGATACACTCACCATGAGCAATCAGGCGGTACGACAGAAAGATGCCATCATGGCAGAAGTATGCAGCACTGATTTCTGGAAAGCCCCTAGCATGGATAAAGCTGGAGCGGCGTGTCATGAGTTGTGCGGTATTATGAAGCATCGTCAGCAGCATATCACCCTTGGCTATGAGATTGGCGCCACGCGGTCAGGGGCTACAGGTATCTGCAAAGCAGAGCACGTAGTCAAGATCAGTGCTGCCAACAAGGTCATGACCGACCCTTACAAGCTGAATGATACTTTGGACCAAGTGGTATCAGCTGGTCAGGTTTTTCAGAAAATTCACCAGATTGAAGCTGTCGAAGGGGCGGAATTAAAAGCACTGATCTCTACCATGCTCACCAGCCATCTTGATGTGAGTTTGGAAACACTCAGCGAGTTTTATGGCCGCATAACAGATCAACAGCACCTGACGGTGCTTGAGATGATCGGGCTAGACCCGCATACGGTAGAAAACCATTTTAAGAATTTTCTACACGCTCATCCAGCACTTAGCAGGTGCAGTTTATGAGACTATTAAATAACTATATCACACAGCATGTCTCTATCATGATTGAAGAGTTCTACGAGGCGCCCTTTATCTCAGTTTCGCATGAGGGAATAGACGGTGTTTTTGTTCCGGGTGACGTTGAGAAGTTAATTACGGTGCTCAAGCCCTTTATCAAGTCTGAATCCTAATCTACGGTTTCCTAGTGAAATAGCTTACAGGAGTAAGTATGCAACTACTGCAATGGACAACAGAACTCATCGCCATGGCATCTCTTGTAGGTTTTGTGCTGGCGGCATTGGGCTTTTGTTAGCGATGGTCTTTCAGGGCCGAAAAAGTACAGCATTAAGTGAGCAGCTTAAGCAGGCCGAGCAAGCCTTTGAGTCGGCGAGTGTTCAGAGTCAAAAGCAACAGCTGGATCTACAGAAGCTTACTCAAACCCTTCACGATAAGGAGTTGGAAGAGAGCAGACTGCAAACACAGCTAGACAGTGTTCAGTCCACAGCCCAAACCACAGAAAAGCGCCTGAATGATACTGTCACAGACCTGAAAGCTCAGCTGGCCAGCCAGCAAAAAGCGCTGGATGAGGTTAAGGGGCAACATCACAGCGCCGAAAAGCTATTGGAAACAGCTCAGGCTGATAATCGTTTTCTGAACAAAGCGGTCGAAGAACTACGAGTACGTCTGGATAATGCGGAACAAAACGTGCTTCAAGAACGTACGGAAGTGAACAGGCTTAAAGACGAACTCGCCCAAGAGGGTAAGAAGGCTGAAGGGCTCAGCAATACACTGGACGAGGCGCGTCTGCATTTTCGTGAGCAACGAGACAGCTTAACCGAGCAAAAAGAGGAACATAAACGCTTGATGAAAGAGCGCCTGCAGCTTGAAAACGAACATGCAGAACTAAAAACCACGCTCGAGAAACGAGAAGAGCACTTTAAAGAACAGATGCAACAGCTCAGTGAGACCAAGCAATCGCTCACCAAAGAGTTTGAAAATCTAGCGAACAGAATCTTTGAGGAAAAAGGCAAAACCTTTAGTCATACCAGCCAGGCAGGTATCGACACTATGCTCAAGCCTTTCCGCGAGCAGATCGAAGGCTTCCAGAAGCGCATCAACGAAGTACATGACGCATCTCTGCAGGGCAATACCACTCTCAATGCTGAGATCAAGAAAGTGCTCGATATTGGTCTGCAGATGAGCAAAGAGGCCAATAACTTGACTGCGGCCCTCAAAGGGGACTCTCAGCAGCGGGGTGCCTGGGGTGAAGCGCAGCTGCGCCGCACGCTGGAAATGAGCGGTTTAATCGAAGATGCACATTACGAAGTACAAAGCGCTTTTAAAGATGCCGAAGGCAAACAAAAGCAAACTGACTATTTGATTAGGTTGCCGGATGGCAAGCGCATCATCATCGACAGCAAGGTTGCACTCAATGCATACGATCGGGCAGTCGGTGCACAATCTCCGGAAGAATATCAAATGGCCATGGATGAGCACATAAAAGCCGTACGCAAGCACATCGAAGACCTTGCATCGAAGGACTACACCAACCTGGTGGGTATGCGCAGCCCCAGTTTTGTGCTCATGTTTATGCCAATAGAACCTGCTTATATTGAGGCACTTAAGCACAATAAAGACTTGTTTGAATACGGCTACAAAAAAGGCATTGTGCTGGTATCGCACACTACCTTGGTGCCTATTTTGCGCACCGTATCAAACTTGTGGATGATCGAGCGCAGCAAGGCAGAAGCACGCGAGATCAGTGAGAAAGCAGGTGACATCTATAACTCGGTGTGCACCGTAGCAGAACGTTTACAGAAGCTTGGCGGTACTCTGAACACCGTCAGCAATCATTATAATAGTGCTGTCACGGCACTGGCCGGTCAACAAGGTTTGTACGGTAAAGTAGATCGCTTTAGTCAGCTCTCCGCCAAAGTCAGTAAAAGTCTGCCGCGTATAGAGACAGCCCACGTAGACTTTGAAAACGAACGTCTGGCACTAATTGTTGAACCCATAGATGAGTCGGCCATTGCGAGTGACGAGGAGCAAATCTCATTGCATGATGAAGCACTTAGCAGTCCAGCCATCGCGTCCACTCAGCAGCCAGAGAGGGCTGAAAATCATTAAGCGAGACTAATCGGGAAGCGTAGTCTCTAGTAACGGATAGAGACAAAACATGCTCACTGGCACAGTCCGTAACGATATCGACAAACTCTGATACTGGTAGTATCCCAGCTTGTAAACCGCGATCGAATAAATCAGCAACGTGATATCCGCCAGCATGCTCGACACACAATACAATGAGCTCTCTGGCCGTGATATCACGGCCAGAGAGAATACAGTAATGTGCCAAGCGAAACGTTTTCTTAAACTGAGGTTTAGGATGGTGACGGAGAAAAAACTATGATTGCAGTACTTTTTATATGTAAAGATATGGTGCTTGCCGTTGTCTGTGTCGCTAGAAATAAGGCGCAGGTAGGTACGTATTTAAAGAAATTCTTAGGCTAATTGCAATGGCTCGCGTGTGTATGTCCTTGGGTTTTCCTGAAGCGCTCATGCTGCCGCTATTAAAAGACAAGATGATTTCACTTATTGCAGGGATTCTCTATGGATACCACTGATCAATCTGCCGTTGCTATCAACGTCACGTTGCTGGAAAAAATCAATTTTGCCTGCCACCAGAGTGCGTTTTCGGTGTTGCGTGAGCTGGTTGTTTTTCATGCGGATGAAAACATGGAGCTGGAAAACCTGGTATTGCGCATGGAGGCATCCCCAGCTTTTGTGGCAGAGAAAAGTTGGACAATCGATAGGCTCAGTGCCGGTGCACAACTGATGATTAAAGATCGCGATATTCAGTTGGACGGTGGTTTGTTGCTAGGTTTGACCGAGTCGATGAAAGGCTCTGTACGATTTACGTTGTCGCAGAATGATGCGGTTCTGTGCGAGCGAGTGTTGCCTGTGGAGTTGCTGGCACACAACGAATGGGGTGGCAACCAATATATGCCGGAGTTGTTGGCGGCTTTTTGTACCCCTAATGACCCAGCAGTGGATCGCATTCTGGGGAAGACCAGTCAAGTGCTACGCAAGGCTGGTAAAGCAGATGCGATTGACGGTTATAAGGGCGGTAGCCGTCAGCGGGTTTGGGAGTTGGCGTCGGCGGTTTATTCCGCCATTGTAAATCAGCAAATTGGCTATGCATTGCCTCCTTCCAGTTTTGAAATTAACGGCCAGAAAATTCGTTCTCCCGGTGCCATTGCTGACAGCAAGGTGGCTACTTGCCTGGATACTACGCTGTTGTTTGCAGCGGCGTTTGAGCAAGCGGCTTTAAATCCAATTGTGGTGCTCACTGAAGGCCATGCGTTGGTAGGGGTGTGGCTGGAGCCGGAAGATTTTAGCAGTGTGATGGTCACTGATGCTGAACTGCTGCGACAAAGACTGGCGCTGAAAGAGCTGGTGTTGATTGAAACAACACTCGTTACTCAGCACCCATCGGTACCCTTTTCTCATGCCGTGCAAATCGGCGCCAAAACGGTAGCGTTAGATAAAGATGATGAATTTGTGGCCGCTGTGGATATCCGCCGAGCACGTGATCATCGTATTAATCCGCTGGCTCTGGTAGTAGAGCGTCGTAATGATGCCATTGGCGAGCTGGATGACTCCGTCGAGCCTGCGTTTGAAGAAGCGCCACTTCTGCCATCGTTTTCTGTGCCTGTCCACGAGGATGATGTACCGGCCAGCGCAGCGGGCCGGATGGAGCGCTGGCAAAGCAAATTATTGGACTTGTCGGCGCGTAACCCGTTGCTGAATCATCGGCTAGGCAACAGCAGTTTGTCATTTGTATCTGCGAATCCGGCTGAGCTGGAAGATATGCTGGCGGCTGGTGCTCGAATAACGATATCGCCGTTTCCCAAGTTAAAGGGTGCCGAACAGGACGAAGAGATTTACAACCAGCGCAGCGGCGATGATCTGAAGGAAACCTACGCGCGTGAAGCGTTACAGAAAAAGCAACTGCTGGTGGATAGAAGTCCGGAGGAGTTGGATAAAGCGACGGTGGGCATTTATCGTAAAGCCCAGACTTCTTTAAAGGAAGGTGGTTCGAACACGCTGTTTCTCGCCATAGGCTTTCTGCTCTGGAAACAGAATGAAAAAGACTCGAAGCGCTATCGTGCTCCTCTGATTCTATTACCGGTGACGCTTGAGCGTAAATCCGTTCGTAGTGGTATCAAGATTACCGCCAGCGACGACGAGCCCAGATTTAATACAACGCTACTGGAAATGCTGAATAAAGACTTTGGTATTGAGCTGCGCGGCCTGCATGGGGCTTTGCCGGAAGATGCCAGTGGCGTAGATGTTGAAGGAATATGGCATCAGGTGAGGCTGGCAATTAAAGAAATGCCGGGTTTTGAGGTCATTGAAGATGTGGTGTTAGGGCACTTCTCATTTGCCAAGTATTTGATGTGGAAAGATCTGGTCGATCGCGCTGATGCCCTGCGAGAAAACTCGGTGGTTAAACATTTGCTTGACAGCCCAAGAGAGCCATACGAAAGCAATATTCGCTTCGTCGATGGTGATCAGATTGATCGCGACTATGCACCTTCGGACTTGCTCACACCATTACCAGCAGATTCTTCGCAGATGGCGGCGATAGCGACGGCTGATCGAGGGAAGGATTTTGTGATTATCGGCCCTCCCGGTACGGGTAAAAGCCAGACCATTAGTAACCTGATTGCCCATATGCTGGGTAAAGGCAAAAAAGTGTTGTTTGTTTCAGAAAAAACAGCAGCACTGGAAGTGGTTCATCGCCGTTTAAAAGACATTGGTCTGGGTAATTTCTGCCTTGAACTGCACTCCAATAAGGCTCGTAAAGCTGATGTATTGAACCAATTACGGTCGTCCTGGAATCAGGCTGGTCAGGCTTCCGCGACGGAATGGCAGAGCGAGGCTTTACGTCTGAAGTCGTTACGAGATCGATTGAATACACTGGTGAACAGCCTGCATCAGCGTTGTGCCAACGGTCTTACTCCGTATTACGCCATGGGTGTGAGTATTCGTGATAAAGATTTGGCAGCCAAAGCTGAGCTCAGTTGGAGCTCTGCCAATGCGCATACAGAAGATGACCTGAACCGATTGCGTGAGGCGGCTGATACATTGCGGGTTCAGGCGCTGGCAATTGGTGATGTCAGCCAGCATGAGCTGGCTTCGATTGATCATTCGGATTGGACACCGCAGTGGCAAGAGCAACTGACGGCGCAGGTCAAGCAGCTCGAGCGCGCCGCCATTACTTTGGATCAGCGTTTGTCGGAGCTTCTGTCAGCATTAGGCCTTGAGCTGCGCGTTCACGAGCTTGAACGCTTGCAGGCGTTGCGCGAGTTGGGGCAGGTCATGCTGGATTCATACCGGCAGCCTTCATCTTTCGCTTTGGAGCCGGATGGGGTTGACCGCTTGGAAGCCATGGAAACCGTAATCAGGCTATTGAAAGACTATGTCAAAGCCCAAGCAGGGTTAAGTTGCCAGTACGCATCACGAGCTTGGCAAAATCTCGATCCGGTTGAATTAGAGCAGCGCTGGCAGCATGCCAACACCTCTTGGTGGCCAAAATGCTGGTTTGCTAAGCGTGCGCTGATTAAACAGACCGTGCAAGCTGGCGCGCAGGGCAAACCGGATCTCAACGTGGATATTGCACTGCTGAAACAGATGAAGTCTGCGGCGGAGGAGATAGATCAGCTGGAGAATATGCTGGCAGGGCTGAAAGGCTGGCAATCTTACGAGACTGATCCTGATGTTTTAAACCAGCTGCAATTGTTGGGTGCGCGTGCCCGTTCTGCCGTGGGTAAATTGGCAGATGACGCCGACATCCTTATGGCATTTAGAGGCCGAATAAGAACCTTACTTTACGAAGGCAATGACCTGTTAGCTACTGATGCTCCGGTAGGACGCAGTGTGATAGCGTTTATGGAAGCGCTGACCTGTTTCGATGATGTGAAAACTCAGGTCGAACAATTGGCAGGTGCAGCGGTGTGGTCAACTCTGGATACACAAGGTCCCATCTTGCCCGCCATTTCCGATTGGTGTCAGCGCATAAGCAATAAACAGCAGTCGTTGCGTGATTGGTGTGCCTGGGTTCGTCGGCGTAATGAAGCCATCGATCTGCAACTTGGAGCACTGGTGACCGCGATTGAGGAGGGGGTTGTAGCAGCAGAGGATATTGGCGATACCTTTGAGGCCTCTTACTGCTTGTGGTGGTCAAAAGCTGTAATCGGCGAAAACAGTTTGCTGAGTTCGTTTTCATCTGCGGAGCACGAAGCAGCCATTCAGGCTTTCCGGGATTTAGATACGCGCTTTAGCCAACTCACGGCTGAGTATATTGCCGCTAAGTTATCTGGCGGAATTCCGGATCAGGATGATGTGCAAAAAAGTTCTTCCTGGGGAGTTCTTCGCCACGAGTTGCAGAAAAAAATCAGACATAAACCCGTGCGTGAAATGCTAGAGCTAATGCCTGATGTGGTAACGACTTTGGCTCCTTGCTTGATGATGTCACCGCTGTCGATTGCTCAGTTTCTATCTACCGATCAATCACTCTTCGATGTGGTGATTTTTGATGAAGCATCGCAAATCACGGTATGGGATGCTGTGGGGGCTCTGGCCCGTGGCAAGCAGGTCATTGTTGCTGGTGACCCGAAGCAGATGCCACCGACTAATTTCTTCGCGCGTGCTGATAATGATCCTGATGGTGATCTGGACGAAGGCGATTTAGAAAGTATTCTAGATGAGCTCATTGGTGCCAGTATTCCTTCTCGCGTACTTAATCTACATTACCGTTCTCGACGTGAAAGCCTGATTGCCTTTTCAAATAGTCGCTATTACGACAACTCTCTGGTGACATTTCCAGCGCCTGTTCACCCCGATAAAGGCGTGCGTTTGATTAAACCTGAAGGCTTTTATGCAAGGGGGAAAGCGCGCCATAATCAAGGTGAAGCAAAAGCAATTGTTGAGGATATTCTACGCCGTCTGAGGTCCTCAGATGACAGTGTCCGTCAACAGTCAATTGGCGTGGTGACGTTTAACACAGAGCAACAAAGCCTGATCGAAGATCTACTTGATAAAGCACGCTCAGCCGACCCTTCAATTGAGTGGGCTTTTTCGGAGGAGCATTCGCTGGAGCCGGTTTTTGTAAAAAATCTGGAGTCGGTTCAGGGGGATGAGCGCGATGTAATTCTGTTCAGTATTACTTACGGCCCCGATGAATCTGGCCATGTCACGATGAACTTTGGCCCGCTCAACCGCACTGGTGGTGAGCGCAGGTTAAACGTTGCTATGACGCGAGCGCGCTCGCAAATGGTGGTGTTCTCAACCTTATCTCCGGACCAGATTCACCTGGGCCGTACCAAGGCAGCGGCGGTGGCAGATCTGAAACACTTTCTTGAATATGCGGAGCGTGGTGCTTCTGCTCTGGGGGCAGCGGTTCACGGTTCATTGGGGGACTTCGAGTCTCCGTTTGAAGTGGCTGTTGCCAGAGGGTTACAGCAAAAAGGTTGGACAGTTCATCCTCAGGTTGGGGTTTCGGCATATCGAATTGATCTGGGTGTTGTGCATCCGGATATTCCCGGCATTTATCTGTCTGGTGTTGAATGTGACGGCGCGATGTATCACAGCTCTGCCTATGCACGAGAGCGAGACAAGATTCGTCAGCAGGTTCTGGAAGGTCTGGGATGGCATATGGTGCGCGTCTGGTCGACCAACTGGTGGGTCAACCAGCAACACGAAATTGACCTGTTGCATACCAAGCTTTCCGAACGTCTGGCCGAGGATCGTAAGTATCGCCAGCAGCAGGTGGTCGGCGATCATTCAGGGAGCGATATGAGTGAGTCTGAATCTCGCCTCTCGGAAACTGAGCCAGATGAAAACCGAAACCAAATCGCGAATCAGGCTCGCAGCCCAGAACAGTCAGGTAGACCAGGCGCCAGCTTAGATACAGGAATTTTCCAGTGCTACCAAGTGATGAATTTTTCAGCTTTTACGCTGGAGCCGACTCAATTCTATGAGGAGGGCTACGACGAACATTTGCGGGAAATAATCAGACAATTGATCAATACAGAAGGCCCGATTCATGAGTTACTTTTGTTACAGCGTATTGCTCGGGCCCATGCTTTCAAGCGTGCTGGGGCAAAAATGCTGGATAGGGTCAATGAGCTAGCCTCATCGTCTTGTGATTTTAGTGAGGAAAGCACGGGCAAGTTCTGGTGGCCCGAAGGGGCTGGTGAGAAAGGCAGGGAACGCTTTGCACGAACAAATAACCGCCCGGAAGATGCATCCAAGCTCGATTGGATTTGTGATACCGAGCTGAGGAATATCATTAAAAATAGTGAGCTACAGGGCGATCTGGCCAGCTTCTGCCGAGTCCTGGGTATTCAGCGGCTAACAGCCAATACAAAGGCGCGGCTCGAAGCACTGATGCAAACGGATGAGGCTTTTTAGTCTGCCCTTTCTCATAGAAGACAAACTTGTTATCGCCGTGTCATCCAGTGCGCTGTTTGACCTGGCAGAATCTGACAAGGTTTTCGTGAACAAGGCTCTGTGGCGTATCAGCGGTTTCAGGAACAGCACCTGGACACTGTGTTGGAGACTGGTGTGGCGTTTCCGTTTATTCGCCGGTTTTTGGCATTTAATCGGCGCTTTCCTCAGGAATGTCCGGTTAAGGTGGTGTTGCTATCAAGCAACGCCACAGCGACCGGTCGGCGAGTAGCTTTTCTTTGCCATTGACTCGGTATTTAAGGCGCCAGTACTTGGCTCCGCTTTTCTTAAACCAGCAGGAACAAGCCTCTCTCATTGAATAGCTTGTAGTCTTAGGCATAGGCGGCTGAGTTGGTTATAGGCATAATTTTTTTGGGTAGTTATTCACGGTCGAACTCAAGTCCCCAAGATGTACCCCGATGAAGGTGTTGCTGTCCATGGACATCGTTGAACTGTTGAAGCTTAAGGTAAGTTTTTAGAGGGCTTTCAGAGCGTTTGGAAGAAGGTGTTGAACCTGGGAAATGAACTTCTGGCCTCCCCACAGGGACTCGAACCCCGATCGATCGCTTAGGAGGCGACTGCTCTATCCTGTTGAGCTATAGGGAGGCAAGGCCGGGGATTGTAACGGTTGTTAGCTTGGCTGTCATCCGTCGTCCAAGGCTTCTTTTTCTTGCTCCACTTTGCGCCGCTCTTCCCACTGAAACTCGGTAATCAACCTATCAAGATAGCGCTGTGCAGTGGCTGATAGTAGGGTGAAGGCAAAACCACATTGGGTATCACCTTTATCGTCGATAACAACATGGCGTGCTTCCAGGCTGCAGTCCATGGTGTGGTCACGGTTAAAGCGCACATGAGCAATGGGGAATTCACGCTGCTCATCCAGACGTTTTTTCACATTGCCTTTAAAGTGCGCTTTAAAACCGCTAGACGAGATATCCACCATGTTTCCGGTGAGGTTGCCCTGCTCGTCATTCATTTTTACTTTCACCAGAATATCGTGAGCAGGGGGCACCATTACTCGATAGGCGGTGCGGCGTTGTAGGTACAGCACATGTTCTGGTAGTTCAATACGATAGCGTTCTTTGCCTGGCTGGTATTTTAATCGACCCGTGACCCGAAACTCGATGCGAATACCGCGAGCATCACATTCAATGCTAAAGCGCTTGCCGCTTCTAATCAGATCGTTGCCGTCTCGGGGAATGACCTGATCCAAGAAAAAGGAACGACTTTTAAAATCTGTTTGGGTTATTGCGGAGTGAAACTCTACGTCACTGCCGTCAATGCGTACGATGACGGGTGACTCCATCAGCACAATTTTGCGCAGAGCACCGTAGACATCTTCTGCTTCGGTTAATGTGTATTCCTGATTCTCTTCTGACATCGTCCCGGATCCTGGCTCAGGCCTGCACGTAACCCTGCCCTGTGTTTACACCTTTGGCTTTACCTTGCTCGTTGTATAAGTGTGGATCATTATTCCCGCCGCGCAATATTTGTAAGCGTTGCTGGGTGCGATGACGTGCTTGCAATACCAACTGCGACAGTTGCTCTGATAGCCGTCGATTGTTGTCGTATTGATCGGCAAGTTGTTGCCACAGCAGCGGAATATCTTGGTGGTTGGCAATGCAGTCATGCTGTAGGCAAGCAGGGGAGTGAGGCAGCTGCTGCTGCGTCATCCACTGCAGCCGCTGCTCTGCGGTTTGCTGGAGCTGAGCTAACAGCTGCTGCTTGTGGGGCTGAAGCGCCTGCAGCGCTTCTAGCGATAGATTTTTTAGAACGCCCAGTTCTTGGTTTAACACTTCATATAACTGAACGGCTATATCAAGTTCGGTGCAGAGGTAACGTACGAACGGTTCGGTGTTCAGAGACATGGGAAAGTCCCAATCAGTTTAAACGCTCATCAAAATCAAGCATTTTTCCTGCCAGTCTCTCATAGTCGATCTTATATTCGCCGTTGCTCAGTGCATTGCGTATCCGCTCAACCGTAGCATCGTCCACTTCGGGCATGTCACGGATCTCAGCTTCTATCTGCTGGATGCTCTTGCTGCTGGCGCTAAGCTTCACCTGATCGGCATAGTTGGCACCTTGCTCTTTTGGGGCAGCCCCAGGTTTACTGGCAGGTTGCTCGGCAACCGGCTCAGACCGGGTGCGGGCATTGCTATCCAGCCCCCCGGTAAACTTGTTGATGTTCATAGTCAAATCTCCGAACCCGTTACTCATCATACACTCCTGCATGGTAGTTATCGGCAGTGAGTTTTGGAACTTTAAACTTTTTTGTCGATTCATCGTACTTGGACTACACCCGCCTCGATGATGGTGGCCTGGACTATCCGCCGCGACTGCAGGTTACGTACTCTTATACTCTCGCCTATATGGCCGCTGGCCAGTGCTTCACCTGGCATCTCTACCCGAATGCCTGGCTTAACAAGCTGAATTCTAACGCGTTGACGCCGGGCGATAACATCCGGTTGCTCGACCATATCGGCAGACAACACCTGGCCTGGACGCAGACTACGCTTGGCTTTTAAACCGATAACGTCATCCAGTGCCGCATAGAACCCCTTGGTTTGCTCACCCGCATCCAGTGTGGTTAAACGTACGTCCTCTGAGGTAATCAGTTGATCACTGGCGATCGGATTTGCCAGTACCACCATGGGCGTCATGTGGTGCAGTTGTAGCGCTAGATTCTGTGACCAGTAAGGGGCATCACAGCTGATAGCAATGCCGTTGCGCCCTGCTTGTAACGGACGAGCGCTGTCAATCTTTAGGGCTTGCTGGCACGGTGGCGGGCTGTATTCCAAATTTAGGCCGCTGAAACTGATACTGGCTTGGTCTTCAATGCCGGTTTGCTGACGCCACTGCAGCAGTAGCTGTCGTTCTAATTTTTGACGCCACTGCATGGCGTCATTGCTGGCAGCACGGCCGGGCAGCGCAGCCAGTAAAGTGGAAATTAACAGAATAATTCCACTCATCTGGCAGGCTTCGGCTATGCTCTGATAATGCAATCGCAAGAGTCTCATGTTATCGGCAGTTTTTTGTCACCTAGACTTTATTGATAGTTCTGGAGCAAAGGTCGTGCCGGTTTATTACAGGAGCTGTTTATGGCAGGCGTACTGGACACTGTTAACCAGCGAACACAGCTAGTCGGTGAAAACCGTCTGGAACTGTTGCTGTTCCGGGTTAATGGTCCACAGGTCTACGGCATCAATGTGTTTAAAGTGCGGGAAGTGCTGCAGTGTCCCAAGCTGACCATGCTGCCTGGCAGTCACCCGGTTATTCGTGGTGTTGCGCATCTTCGCTCAGGTACGACCACCATTATGGACATGAGCATGGCGACGGGGAACTCCCCGCTGCAAAATCTCGATAGCGCCTTTACCATCATCACTGAATACAACGGACAGACTCAGGGTTTTTTGGTGGCTGGCGTTGACCGCATCATCAATATGAACTGGGAAGAAATTCATCCACCACCAGAGGGCACTGGTCGCGATCATTACCTCACAGCGGTCACTGAGGTCGATAAGCATCTGGTCGAAATTATCGATGTAGAAAAGATTCTGGCTGAAGTCTCGCCTATCAATGAAGATATCAGTGAAGGCGTTATTACAGAAGATGTTCAAGAAGCCGCGCGGCAGAAGAAAGTTCTGATTGTTGATGACTCTAAAATTGCGCGTAAACAGATCACCCGCTGTCTGGAGCATATTGGCGTGGAGGTGGTCGCACTGAATGACGGCCGCCAGTGCTGGGATCATATGCTGGAAATTGTCGAGCAGGGTGAACGCCTGCAACAGCACTATATTATGTTGATCTCTGATATAGAAATGCCTGAGATGGATGGCTACACACTGACGACCAGAATTCGAGCGGACTCCCGTATGGATGGTTTTTTTGTCGTACTGCATTCGTCGCTGAGCGGCGTGTTTAATAAGGCCATGGTGGAGAAAGTAGGGGCAGATGACTTTATTGCTAAATTCGATCCGGACGTGCTGGCAGAGCGCGTTGTGAAACAATTAGATAGCTGATGGGTGCTGACAACGCATGACTTTGATGATATCACCGGATGAATACAAACGGTTCCGGCAGATGCTGGAAACCAGCAGTGGCATCATGCTGGGGGACGGCAAAGAATATTTGGTCACCAGCCGCTTGCGACGACTAACGGAGCGCGAATCTCTCAAGTCGATATCTGACTTGCTCGAAGCCTGTAATCGCAATCGAAATTTGCAAGAAGCCGTCATTGACGCCATGACGACTAATGAAACCCTGTGGTTTAGGGATGATCACCCGTATCGAATATTTCGTGAGAAACTGTTGCCAGAGCTGGCGCAGGGCCGGCGTGCACCACGTATCTGGTCGTCCGCCTGTTCGACTGGGCAAGAACCCTATTCACTAAGCATTGAAATAGAAGAGTTTAAAAAGCGTAACCCTGGCAAGCTAATGGCGGGTGAGCGTATCTTAGCAACCGATATTTCTCCATCGGCGTTGGCCGACGCTCGCAGAGGTCAGTACCAACAGCTGGCCATTCGCCGTGGCATGAGTGAACAGTATCTAAAAACCTATTTTAAACCCGCTGAAAATGATAGTTGGCAAATTGGTGATCAAGTCAAAAGCCGGGTTGAGTTCCGTTTGCAAAATCTGCAGCAGAGCTTCGCTTTGCTAGGCAAGTTTGACATCATTTTTTGCCGCAATGTACTGATCTACTTTTCTCCTGAGCTGAAGACTGACATCTTGCGGCGTATGCGCAGTTGTTTGAATCCTGGAGGCTACTTAATGCTGGGTGCTTCTGAAGCCATGAATAATCTCAATGATTGCTTTGAGATGGTTCAGTGCCACCCTGGCATTGTCTATCGAGCTAAGTAATATCAGCTGCATTGCTGATAGCTAGGCTGCACACCTTCGCCCGAGAGGATCGGGCTTGGTTGTCTCATATCTCCATTTCTCATACTTAGATACGGCTGCGATCAGCAAGATAGCGAACCTTACCTAATTCGCGATTTGTCGTGGAAGAACTGGACGGTTGGCGTTACCGAGTCTGTGGTGGCTACCATCATCAGCATTGCCGCTGCTCGGTAATCCATTGCCGCTAGGCCCGCAATGGACAACAATCTCCCCAGTCTAAAACCCTCTAAACCCCCATAAAATCGGGTCTCACGTCGAATGTGAAAAGTCGCTCAGAGTGTTGGTATGGCTCTTGCTGATACCTGTCTGTGAACGCTGTGAGATCAGCAGCAAGATGATGACGAGGGCCTATCCATGGGTGCGATCAGTTTTAAAAACGGCTTAGGAATCCACGACGACGCTTTGCAATTGAGAGCGGCGCGGGCAGAGGTGCTGGCTAATAACTTAGCCAACGCGGACACGCCGGGATTTAAAGCGCGCGATATTAACTTTCGCGCAATACTGGCCCATGAAAGTGAAAAAGAGTCTTCGCTGGCCCTGCAGCAAACACAAGCTGGGCATATGGCAGGCTCAAACTCCGCCGATGAAGACCTCTTGTATCGTTTACCCAATCAGCCTTCGGTCGATGGCAATACGGTAGAAACTCAGGTTGAGCAAGCCATTTATGCGCGAAATGCCATGAACTACAACGCCAGCTTCGAGTTTCTTAATAGTAAGTTTAAAGGCATGCGTAATGCCTGGCGGGGAGAATAATCATGTCACTGAGTAATGTTTTTGATATTGCCGGCTCTGGCATGAATGCCCAGTCGATTCGCTTAAATACTACAGCCAGTAATATCGCCAATGCAGAAAGTGCGTCCAGTTCCGTTGAAGAGACCTACCGCGCACGTAAGCCTTGGTTTGCGGTAATGCAACGGGAATTCACCTCGGTTAACGAACATGGCCAGTTTCAGCCGATTGAAGGGGAAATGGGTGTCGGTGTTCAAGTACTGGACATTATCGAAAAAGACGCACCACTGAAACCCAAATTTCAGCCTGATCATCCGATGGCCAATGAAGACGGTTATGTTTATTACCCCAACGTTAATGTGGTTGAAGAAATGACTGACATGATGTCGTCGTCTCGTAGCTATCAAATGAATGTTGAAGTCATGAAGACCGCTAAGCAGATGCTGCAGCGGACTCTGACCCTGGGACAGTAAGGAGCACATCATGGCGATTAACGATGTGGGTACGGTTTCTCAAGCACTCGATCAATACCGTACGGATACAAAAAATAAAGACGAGCCCAAGTCGAATGAGTTAGGAAAAAATGCCTTCCTGGAATTAATGGTGGCTCAGCTTAACAACCAGAACCCGTTGGAACCGACGGATAACCAGGCCTTTGTTGCACAATTAGCTCAGTTTTCCAGTGTTGAAGGTATCGATAATCTTAATAGCACGGCTGAAAGCATGATGAGTCAGCTCAACTCCGCATCGGCATTGCAGGCATCAAGCTTGGTTGGACAATCGGTGATTGTCGATGGCAATGAGACGGGTTTGTTATTAAGTGGCGGCGTGGTCAGTGGCTTTACCGAAATTCCAAATCCTGCCAGTAGTGTCAGACTGCAGATCAAGAGTAAAGCCGGTGAGCTACTCGAAGAAATACCTTTAGATAACCATGGCGCTGGTGCTATGTCGGTACGCTGGGACGGTTATAACTTGATGGTAGATGGTGAAGTGCAGGATATCGATCATAGCAAGTTGAATCGCCAGGTATTTCAGAAGAATGAGGATGGTGAGCTGGTCTTGGATAACAATGGCAATCCGATACCTGTGGCCTATCCCGCCGGTGAATACAAATTCGAATTAGCGGCTTCAATTGGCGGTAAAAGTGAACAAATCGATATGCAGATGAGTTCGCGTGTCGACAGCGTCACTATGTCTCCCAGTGGGCAAGTAACGCTAAACCTGACCGGTGGCCAGCGCGCTACTATGGACGAAGTTAAACAGATTCTTGACGCATAAGCGGCAGCAGAGAGGTCACTATGGCATTTAATATAGGTTTAAGTGGAATTCGGGCTGCCTCAACGGATCTTGAGGTGACGGGCAATAATGTTGCCAACGCCAGTACCATTGGCTTTAAAGAATCACGCACTGAGTTTGCCGATGTTTATACCACCACCATTTTAGGCACTGGCGCAAAGCCGGTCGGTAGTGGTGTCGTGGTAGATAACGTCCGACAGGAGTTTAGTCAGGGCAATATTAGTGGTACCGAAAACGCCTTGGATATGGCCATTGATGGCAACGGATTTTTTGTTCTGGACGATAACGGCACTGTGTCATATTCGCGCTCGGGTATTTTTTCACTGGATAAAGACGGCTGGGTGGTAGCCAATAATGGCTCTCGCTTACAGGGCTATGCCGCAAACGAAAATGGCGTAGTCAATGGCGTTCTGGACGACATTCGTATTCGTGTTGCTAACCAGCCTCCGCGGCTGACATCGCTTGTGTCGGCTGTATATAACCTCAATGCATCGTCTCCGGTATTGCAAGAACAGGGTTTGCAACTGACGACCAATGGCTTGGCTATTGGTGCGGCGGATGTCGGGATCATTGAAGATACTCAAACCATTCTTGATACTGCAGGTCAACCCGTTACGGCTGGCACTCGTACGACCTTGGCCCACACCGTAGACCTGACCACTGTTCCGGCAATCACAGTGCCGGCTGACCCTGGTCCCTTTGGTGTCACGGTGGATCCTTTGGATGGTACCGGCCCTCAAGTGGTGAATATTCCGGCGGGTGTGATTACCGTTGGGGCGACGCCAACTGAGCATCTGCAAAATGTATTAAACGCCCTGCAGGCCGAGTTAAATGCATTGTTTGGAAATAATGAATTTAATGTCACCACTAACCAATCACCGTTAACTACGCCACTGGTGAGCCCAACCAATTTAATTATTGAGCGGGTTGGGTACGATGCAACGACAGGTTTAGGATTATCCGTCACCGCACCAACGGGTAACTGGAATGCTTTATTTGGCGATCCTACCCTGGGAACGCTCACTGCAGGTACTGCCGGCGTAGAGTTGTTTACTGGTTCCAGCCCGTTGACGGCAGATTTTCGCAGTATTCCCGGTACGTCGACGACCACTCGAACCACTGCGACACCTCCTTTGACCATCACCGACTTTCAGGCCGGTGACCATGCTCAAGTGGCGTCAACCATTACCGTGGGAACCACAGTGGTGGGGGATTTTGCGTTAGCGAGTGGTAATACCATAGTGTTTGATATCGAGGTCACGGATTTGGCGGGCACCACTACGACGCAAACCATAACCTTGGACGATACTACCTTGGCGGGGGCGGCAGATATCAATAACGTCACCATGGAAGAAGTACGCGCTGAGATTGCTAACCAGATTGGCGCTGGTGCACTGAATGGTTTGGTTTCGGTCAGTGCCGGTCACCCAGCAACATTTACAGCGACCACCGCTGATAATGGCGATAGCCTGGTCTTGGTCCCAGGTGCCAGTACCAATTTTGATTTATCCACCATAGGCTTTGATCCCGCTAATCGCAGTGATACCGGTGATGCGGATATTTTGCCCAATAATACCTTCCGTATTCAGGTATTGGGGCCGACGCCAGCTGATGACTCAAATGCATACAACATTACCATTGCGCCCGGAAATTATGCCTCTTTGAACGATCTAGCCGCCGCGATTCAGGCGCAAATCGACATTAATACCGGAGCCTCTGGCATCGCTGGCCGCATAACGGTACAGGCAGTGGGGGGCCAATTGGTATTTACCAACACCGACGTGGGCTCTGGTTATACGGTTTCTTTAACGGCTAACCCAACCTTGCCCGGCACGCAGGGGCAAGATTCGTTAGAAGCATTGCAGCTAGACAACCCTTCGGTGTTTTTAGGTACCGATGAAATTGATCGCTCTAACTCCTTTAGAATCACCTTGACGGTACCAGCACCAGATGAAGACGGGCGTAGTGGCACCGTTGTGATTTCTCTGGATGAAGAATATCGCTCGGTACAGCAATTGGCGGCCAGTATTAATCGGCAATTAAATAGTGTTGATTCAGATGCTTATATTGGTGTTCAGGCTCAAGCCGTTGAGGTTGAGCCCAGAGTCGTTCCGCCAGAATATCAGCTGCAATTTGTTGCAACTGAGGCGGGAGAGGCATCGGTGATTTCAATCTCTGACTTCATCGCCAATGGTGAAGATATCAGCATTGACCAACTGTATGGGGTGTTGCAGGTCAATGAAGATGACGCTTCACTGTTAACGACTGGGATAGAAGGGGTCACCAACGAGTACCCAGAGCAGCGGGTGGTGTTAACGGACCCAGATGGTAATGAAACAGAAATTGTCATCCCTGAAAACAGTGAGGCTAATGCCATTGCCTCGTTGTTTAACCAACAGCCGGGTGTCACGGCTTCTGCTGAATCGCAAATGACGATACCGCTAAACAGCTTTAATAGCCCAACTGGGCAAATCCGGCTGACGGTTAATGGCCAGGTGTTAACCTCATCGACCTTGCAGGAAATGGCGGATGAAATTAATTCCTTCAGAAGCACGACCTTGCCTGGCTTTAATGCGACGATTAATGATTTAGGTGACTTGGTGATCACTAATCAGATCGGTCGTGACATTAAAGTCGAAATGAACAGCCCGGTCTCCACCGACTCCTTGGTGGTTCAGGGTGCCGAAAACACTGGCCCTGTCGTACTGGGAGGTACGGCAACGGCTGATCGAGCAGCCGCTGTGGGTGGTTCGGTATCATTTATCTTTAATGAAGGGTATACCCTGAGCCAGCCTCAACCAGCGGTGTCGGGTATTTTTGGCGCACTCACGGAAGATGAATTTACGCCATACACACTCAATTCGTTTGATCCAACGGATCAGGATACCTATAACTACTCGACCTCGACCACCGTATATGACAGCCTCGGTGTGTCGCATATCTTGACCAAGTACTTTGTGCGTGAACCGCTCGATCCGACCAGACCTAACGAACAAAATATATGGGCCATGTACATTTTGATTGATGGCCAGGAGGTGGGTGATCCTGATCCAACGCTACCATTCCCTGAAAATTTAGAGCCGACGCGGGCGCGTTATGAGCTGTTCTTTAATCAGGACGGTACACTGGATACTCAAGCCACAGGCGACCTTTTTGTTACCAACTGGGATCCGGTTGATGCAGAAGGCAACCCGACGGGTGCACTGTCTTCCACCAATGTGTTGGAAGGTGGATTACCGCTCTCGTCACCACCCACCAATTCGAACTTTCAAATCGATTTAACGGGTACAACGCAGCATGGCGGCTCCTTTGCGACCAACGATATTAACCAAAATGGTTATGGTACCGGGCGCTTAACCGGCCTTGAAATTGATCAAGACGGGATTATTTTTGCCCGCTTTACCAATGGCCAGGCGCAAACACTAGGCCAAGTAGCGTTGGCCAGTTTCCGAAATCCGGAAGGTTTGACGCCGCTGGGAGATACCGCTTGGGGGGAATCATTTGAATCAGGAAATCCGACGGTTGGTCAGCCACGTACGGGGGCATTTGGACAAATCCGATCGTCGGCTCTGGAAGACTCAAATGTCGACTTATCAGAGGAGCTGGTTGGTCTTATTATCGCTCAGCGAAATTTCCAGGCCAGTGCAAAAACCATTGAAACGACAGATCAGGTAACACAAACCATTTTGAATATCTAATCGATACAGACAGCTATGGCCTAGGGCTATCACCTTAGAGCCATAGCTGTGTTTGTCACCAACGCGGTTATCACGCCATAGACCGACGTCCGTTGTTGGCTCTCTTGATTGAACGGCAATAGCCTTCCTCTGGTTCGGTATTTGACTGCCGCCATATCGCATTTATCGTCAAACAACTGTCTCTTAAATACTCAATTCTTTGATTTATAAGGATTTTTATAGTTGGCACACCGCGTGCAATGTTAAGCCTATACACATAAAGCTGTTGAGCGGGCGGAACCCAGATGGATAAAGCGTTATACATTGCCATGTCCGGGGCAAAGCAAAATACCTTAGGTCAGGCGGCCCACGCCAATAATCTGGCCAATGCCAGTACCACAGGTTTTCGCTCTGACTATACCCAAAGCCGAGCGATGGGGGTTTTTGGCGAACATTTCCCCAGCCGTGCCTATGCCATGACTGAACGTCCCGCCAGTGATTTTCGCCAAGGGCCACTGCAAGAAACTGGCCGCCGTATGGATGTCGCCATTGAAGGCGATGGTTGGTTTGCCGTGGTCGGGCCCGATGGTGAAGAAGCTTACACTCGGGCAGGTGATCTCAGTGTCGATCCGGCCGGACGCTTAATTAACGGTAAAGGACTGCAATTGATCGGTGATGGTGGTCCTGTGGTGTTGCCAGAGTATGAAACCATTGAAGTCAGCCGTGCCGGTATTGTTTCTATTCAGCCATTTGGCGATGTTCCCGCAGGTGTTGCCGAACCGGTGCAGCTGAAGCTGGTACGACCAGATATTCGTGAGCTGGAAAAAGGTGACGATGGTTTGTTTCGTTTTCGTGACCCTGAAGCGCCGGTAGCGCAGCCGAATCCTGATATATCGCTGGTCAATGGCTTTGTTGAAGGTAGTAATGTCAATGCGGTAACCGAATTAACCAGCCTGATTCAACTGAATCGTCAGTATGAAATGCAGGTGAAATTAATGAAAAAAGCCGATGAAAATTCAGCGGCTACCACACAGATTCTGGGCAACCAGTAGGAGTGATGACGTATGATGCCAGCACTTTGGGTCAGTAAAACAGGGTTAGAAGCGCAGGATCTGGCACTTACTACGGTGTCTAATAACCTGGCTAATGTGTCTACCACCGGGTTTAAAAAAGACCGCCCGGTATTTGAAGATTTGTTGTATCAAATACAACGCCAGCCTGGTGCAAACACCTCAGCAGATTCACGTTTGCCATCGGGATTGCAGTTAGGCACAGGGGTACGCACTGCGGGGACGCAAAAAGTTTTTACCACGGGCTCCCTTGAACTCACCGACCAGCCTTTGGACATGGCGATCAATGGTCGTGGATTTTTTCAGATTCTAAATCCTGATGGCACCATTGGTTATACCCGAGATGGTACTTTTCATATTAATAACGAAGGCATCGTGGTCAACGTTAATGGCTATCCGTTAGAGCCACAAATCACTGTGCCAGATCAGACTAACCAGCTCACCATCAGTAAAGATGGCATTGTGCAAGCGACATTATTTGGTGATCCAAATCCTCAGCAGCTAGGGCAAGTAGAGGTTGTCGACTTCATTAACCCGGCTGGGCTTCAAGCCAGAGGCGGCAATATCTTTTTGGAAACCGCTGCGAGCGGCGCCCCTCAGGTCGGTGTGCCGAATGAAGATGGCTTTGGCACCATAGAGCAGGGGGCATTGGAAAACTCAAACGTTGAGGTGGTGGAAGAGCTGGTGAAGATGATCACGGTACAGCGCTCCTATGAGATGAACTCCAAGGTCGTTTCCGCGGCCGATCAGATGTTGCAATTCTTGACCCAGAACACTTGATGTCCAATAGCGGGAGGCCTGATATGAAACAGGGCTGGAAAGTACTTTGCTTGATGTTACTGGTGTTACCAGGATGTACCAGTGTGCCGATGCAACAGGATGTCTTTCCCGACGATCCAGACTTTGCGCCGGTATCTGCCCAAAGTTTGCAGGCACCGCCGGTATCGAGTGGTTCGCTTTATCAGGAAAGATACAACTTTGGCTTATATACCGATCAGCAAGCTCGTAAGGTCGGCGATATCATTACCGTTATCTTTGACGAAAGTTATCGCTCGCAAAAATCGGCTGAAACCAGCGCCGATAAATCCTCCAGTAACAGCCTGGCAGCTAATGCCGTGGCAGGCATGGTACCTGGATGGAAAAATATAGGCTTGAACACCGATACCGAAACTGACCGTCAGTTCTCTGGTAAGGGCGAAGCGGACCGTTCCAATAGCTTGAGTGGGCGTATCAGTGTGTCGGTATCAGACATTCTGCCCAATGGCATTTTGCGTATTCGCGGGGAGAAGTGGCTGACGTTAAGTGATGGCGATGAGTATATTCGCATTCGTGGCTTGGTTCGTCCCGCTGATATTACACCTGACAACACGGTATCGTCTTCGAAGGTGGCTGATGCACGCATTTCCTTTGGTGGTCGTGGTAACCTGAATAATTCTACTGAAATGGGCTGGGGTGATCGTCTGTTTATGTCGCCTTGGTGGCCTTTTTAAGGAGATCTGTGATGCATACTACTCGGCTGATAAGTATCTTCTTTTGCTTGGTGTTGGCTCCATGGCCTGTTCAGGCTGAGCGCATCAAAGACATCACTTCTATTGCCGGTGTGCGCACCAATCAGCTGATTGGCTATGGACTGGTGGTTGGACTGGACGGAACCGGTGATAAAGCGCCTTTTACCACCCAAACCTTCACCAATATGATGAATCAGTTTGGTATAACCTTACCAGACGGTGTAGACCCAAAACTTAAAAATGTAGCGGCTGTTTCTGTGACGGCAGATTTACCGCCCTTTGCCAAACCGGGCCAGCGTGTTGATGTAACCGTCTCGTCGTTAGGCAACGCCAAAAGTCTGCGCGGTGGCTCGTTATTATTTACTGCGCTAAAAGGTGCCGATAATCAGGTCTATGCGGTGGCACAAGGTAACTTGGTTGTGGGTGGCTTTGGTGCCGAAGGCAACGATGGTTCTCGCATTACCGTCAATGTACCGAGTGTTGGTCGTATCCCCAATGGTGCCTCTGTCGAGCGCAGTGCACCCAGCAGCTTTGCCCGTGGTGATAGTCTTATTTTTAATCTTGATCGGCCCGATTTTACCACTGCCAGAGCTATGGTTGAACGGGTTAATGATTTATTGGGTCCGGGTACCGCCGAAGCGCTGGACGCCACGTCCATTCGTATCAGTGCGCCACGTGATACCAGCCAGCGGGTCGCCTACTTGTCAGTTATTGAAAACCTGGAAATTGACACAGGTAAAGAACGCGCCAAAGTCATTATTAATTCTCGTACTGGCACGATCGTGATGGGGCAAAACGTCATGATAGAACCAGTCGCGGTAACCCATGGCAATTTAACCGTCACCATCACCGAAGATTTTGAGGTATCGCAGCCTAACCCCTTAGCAGAAGGTGAAACTGTGGTGGTACCGCAAACCAATATTCAAATCGACGACGGTGGCGATAGTCGCATGTTCAAATTTGGGCCGGGAGTTTCTCTCGATAGTATCGTCAAGGCAGTTAACCAGGTTGGAGCAGCCCCTGGTGATTTGATGGCCATTCTAGAGGCGATGAAACAGGCTGGAGCATTAAAAGCAGAGTTGATAGTCATATGAACCAAGATCTATTTGAGCGGGTTAAATTGTTGTCTTTAGAGATTCAGTCGCTGATTCGCCAGGGTGTTAAAGAAGGCGTGGCTGAGCGAATTGAGCAACGTAACCAGTTATTGAAGCAGTGGTTTAGTGAGGTCAATGAATTAATTGGCTTAACGAACGAGCAGCAGCACTTTCTTGAAAACCTGCTACAGCAAGAGCAAAGCTTGCTCGACGAGCTAGAGCAGCAGCAAAAAGAGCTGTCTGGCCATGAACGTGGTAAGAAGAAAATATCGGCCTATCAAAATATATCCCGCAACTAGTTATTTTTGCCTGAATGAGCGTTCAGGGCTGATTGCTAGAACTGTCACAGGGTTATCTTTGGCTAATCAGAGCTGAGTAACTGTCTCAATTGCGTATTGGATGTAGCGCTCGTATATCGCCACGCCAATGACATCCATTCGATGCTATTGAATGGATGGCGCATCAACACTATCTCTCAGTTAATGTCATATCATATATCGCTAAGGCGGATGACTATGCGTTTGAGCCATGGCGCCTGATTGGCAGGCATATTGCTTATGTCTAGTCAGAGGTGAATTTTATGATGCAGACAACGTCGTCGCCGGCCCAGGTTTATACCGATCTGAATGCGTTGCAGGGTATTCGTAAACTGGGTAAAGAAGACAAAAGCGCAGCTTTGATGGAAGTGGCCAAGCAATTTGAGTCCATGTTCGTCAATATGATGTTGTCGTCTATGCGTCAGGCCAATGACGTATTTAAAGACGATTCACTACTGAATTCACCAGAGTCTGATTTTTACCAAAAAATGTACGATCAACAGCTTGGTTTGACCTTATCGAGTGGCCAGGGTATGGGGCTAGCTGAGGTTATTCACCGCCAGTTGTTGCAAAGTTACGGTGAGCAAGGTGTTGATATTGCACTGGATCACACGAAGTTAAATGATCGACGTTTGGCGAACTCCACACCCGAATTCAAACAAGCATTGCAGCAAGTTGAGTCAGTACTGCAACAGGGTGCCGTCACTGAAGAGCGACCCGACCAGGGTAAGGTTGCTCGTGGCGAGGGTGGCAAGGGGCAACAGTTTGCCTCTGCTGAGGAGTTTGTTGCCGCCCTATATCCCGCTGCCAAACCCATCGCCACGCAGTTAGGAGTGGATGCTAAAGCCATTGTGGCTCAGGCAGCATTAGAAACCGGTTGGGGCAAGCACATCATCAGTGACTCCCAGGGGCGTAATAGCTTTAACTTTTTTGGCATCAAAGCTGACAGTCGTTGGAGTGGTGAATCAGTCGACGTGGTGACCCATGAGTATCGCGACGGCGTTGCGGTAAAAGAAAATGCACGCTTTCGCGCTTATGCCTCCATGCAGGAAGGCTTACAGGATTACGCATTATTCCTGCAAAGTCATGAACGTTATCAAGGGGCTATTCACCAGAACCTTAACGGCTCTCAGTATGGCCATGCGCTGCAAAAAGCAGGTTACGCAACGGATCCGGCTTATGGCAGTAAGATTGAAAGAATATCCTCGGGTGAGCTTTTGCAACAGGCACTGAAATCACTGGAGAATAACGATGGCTGATATTCTCAGTATTGGAATCTCGGGCTTAAAGGCTCAGCAAGCAGCACTGACGGTTACTGGGCATAATATTACCAATGCTGGTACCGAAGGCTATAGCCGCCAACAGGTCAGCTTTAACGAAAATAATCCACAGTTTAAAGCGGGCAACTGGATTGGCTCTGGCGTCAATGTTGATTCGGTGCGCCGGGTATATGATCAGTTTTTAGCTGAACAGCTCAGGCGTGATACGGCGAGCTTTAACCAATTCGATACTCTGGCGACGAATGCTGAACAGATTAACAGCTTATTGGCCGATCCTGGCACAGGTATTCAACCAGGGCTGGAACGTATGTTTGGCGCACTGCAATCAGCCGTGGATGATCCGTCTTCGTTGCCAGCGAGGGAGGTATTAATCAGTGAAGCCAATGGGCTGGCTGATCGTTTTACTGCCATTAACGATCGTTTAGTTGAACAAAACGAAGTGATCAATGGTCAAATGGAGGTTATTGCCGGGCAAATTACCACCATCGCAGAATCCATTGCCGAACTAAACGAGCAAATCCAATTTGCGACCGCTGCAGCCCAAGGCACTGAGCCCAGTGATTTACTAGACCAACGCGACCAACTGCTGAAGGAGTTATCAGAGCTGGTGGAGGTCAGTGTTGCCGAACAGGATGATTCGGCCATCAATGTCTTTATTGGCAATGGCCAGGCGCTGGTGCTTGGTAACGATTTTAACGAGCTGTATACCGACCAGGGGGCGCAAGACCCATCGCGCAGTGATCTGTATTTTCGCAAGGGCGATACCATTCAAAACATCACCAACCAGATTCAAGGTGGCCAATTAGGTGGCACGTTAGATTTTCGTGAGCAAGTGCTAGACCCTACCATTAACGGTCTGGGCCGCATAGCACTGGTGATCAGCCAAACCTTCAACCAACAGCATCAAAAAGGAATCGATTACAATGGCTTGCAAGGGGAGCGATTCTTTGAAGACGTTAATGAACCCAGTAAAACGTATTTAAGAGTGCTGGGTGATCGCAATAATGCAGATCCTGATGATCGCTTAATGTCTGTGCATATCAAAGATGCCGGCAGCTTAACCACCAGTGATTACACTGTTGAGTTCCCAGGCCCTGATGATTACACCTATCGAGTTATTCGCAACTCTGATGGCGAACTATTAGCAACTGCTGCTTTGTCTGGTTCGTTTCCTGACTCGATTGAGGTTGATGGCTTTGAGATTCGTTTTGAAGCAGGAAGTTATCAACAGGGTGACGACTTTTTGATTCAACCAACGCGTAACGAACCGGCCAATGTCAGCATCAATGTCACCCGGGCTGAGCAGATTGCCTTGGCGTCGCCCATCAGCACTGATGCTGCTATTGGTAACAATGGCAGTGGCATTATTTCCCAGGGGGAAGTGTACGACATAAATACTCCCTATCTGGCCAATGAAGGGCAGCTTGATCCGCCGATTCTTATTCGCTTTACCTCACCCAACCGCTACGATGTGCTTGATAATACTGATCCGGGTAATCCGATTCCTCTGTTTCCGCCATTAATGAATCAGGTTTATACCCCAGGCATTACCAACAGCATCTTGCCGCTGGATGAGGGCAAAACAGCCTTTACCAGTTTTGGCGGCTATTTACCGGCAGCGCCTACCTATCAAGCCCAAGCACCGGCTGCCATCGTTACGCCCGGCAACGGATTCTTCCCTGAGCGTATTGGAATCAATTTCACCAATTCACAGACCGACCAGACCTTTACCCAGCCAACTCTGGTGACGCCCTATGAAGCATCTGCCAAAGAAATTGCTGCGGCCTTGTCTCAACGTGATGGCATAGAAGCTGTGGCTCGCACCACGGTAGAGTTGACTGACTTTACCTCCGACGAGACCGATCCATTTTTGAATATGGGGCTGATGCTGAACGGCATTGAGTTAACGGATACATTGGGGCCAAATCAAAGTAAATACGATCCGGATTATCCGGATGTGGTTCCTGATCCCATTACTCCCAATTTTATTGCCGATCGTATTAACGCCAATCGTAACTTCCAGGATATGGGCATTGTCGCCCGCAGTGACGGCGCCACCGTGACGGTCATCGCTTTAAATGGTGAAGATTTGAGTTTTGAAGTAACCGGTGACCCAGGTGATGGTTTTTCCATCAGTAATGGACAAGATATTCAGTTACGCGAGACAGGAGAATCGCCAGCCATTCAATTGTCTGAGTATGACGGCTACGATTTCTCCGTAGATGGGCCCTATACCTATGAATTTGACGTACCGGGTCAGGGAACGTTCAGTATTGAATTGAGCGGTACCTATGCGGATGGCGATGCCGTGTTGGATGGTATTCGTAGCCAGTTAGAAACTTCAGGTTTCAGCTTTTCAGGCAACCTGGATGTGGCCATTGATGAACGTGGACAAATCAGTTTTCAGCCTAGACTCGACGTCAATGGTACGGGTGTAAATGGATCGAGTAAGATCACTATGGGTGGTCAGGTGAAGGTTATTACTGATCCAAATTACAGTCTTGAAATTGCACCACCTGGAAATAATTTATTCCCTGAGCAGCCGGTGGGTGAGGCGGTACACTTTGGCTTTACCGTTGAAATCAGCGGTTTAGTACAAACGGGTGATGAATTCACCATAGATTTTAACCAAGATGGGACCTCAGATAGTCGTAACGGTGTGTTGTTGGCGGCACTGCAAACCGAAGATACGGTGGGCGGTAACACCAGCTACAGCGAATCCTATGCGCGATTGGTTGAGATTATTGGCTCTGTGACCAGTCGTGCGCAGATTAATAGAGATTCTAGCGAAGTATTGTTAAGAAATTCACAGGATGCGGTGTTTAGTACTTCTGGTGTCAATTTAGATGAAGAGGCTGCAGCGCTGATCAAATATGAGTTGGCTTACAACGCATCCGCTCAGGTTATCCAGGTAGCTCAGCAGATATTTGATACCTTGATTGGCACATTCCGTTAAACGCCATTGGCTGGCAAGAGGCATTTGGCATGAGAATATCAACACAGCAGATATTTACCACTGGGCTAAATCAAATCCTTGATAATCAACAAGGAGTGAACAAAACCCAGCAACAGGTCTCAACTGGGCGAAAAGTACTCACCCCGGCAGATGATCCTATCGCCGCGACTAAAATTTTGCAGTTGCAGCAGGATTTGGCTCAAAGAGACCAATTTGATCGTAATATTACCGCAGCGGAAAACCGTCTCAAACTGGAAGAAGCGACGCTCGGCTCGGTGACCGAGCAGTTGACTCGGTTGCAGGAATTAACGGTGAAAGCAGGTGGTGGTGCCCTGACATTAGAAGACCGGCAATATATTGCAGCCGAAGTTTCGCAAATTCAGAACAGTTTGGTTGATCTGTTTAATACTCGTGATCCAAGTGGCGAATACATCTTTGCCGGTTTTAAAGGTTCAGAGGCACCCTTTCAGCTAGGCCCGTCTGGTCGATATGAGTATCAAGGTGATGAAGGTCAGCGCTTTCTCGCTATCGGTGCGTCAACAACGGTGGCAACTGGGGACACAGGAAAGGCATTGTTTGTCGATATCCCTGCCGTTAAAAACTCGTTTACTACCAACGTCAACCCGCTAAATCAGGGGCCCGTACAGGTAAGTGCCGGATTCGTGGTTAACGAAGAGGATTACGCGGAGTTTTATCCAGATGACCTAGTGGTGACTTTTAATCCTGAATCGGCAGTGTCACCCCCAGGGCCCAACTATACAGTTCGGCGTGTAACAGATAACCGCGTGGTTGATGGGTTATCGAATCAACCTTATGGCGATGGTGGCAGCATTGTAGCGGCGGGTATTGAGTTCAAAATCTTGGGACAACCGGAATCTGGTGATGAGGTATTGGTGAACTCATCGCCCAAGCAAAGCCTGACAGACACTATTTTTCGTTTGACCGAAGGCCTGAATACGTTGGCAGACAACCCAGAAGATTCCGCGACACTGGACATACTGATAGAAGATACGCTTAATAACCTCAGCAGTGCACAAACGTCGGTGTCAGAGATACGCAGTGAGTTAGGGGCGAGACTGAATACCGTTGAAAATACGAAAAACTTGTCGGCCGATGTTCGCATCGTTAGTCGCGAGGTACTGTCCAAGTTGTCCGATGTGGATTTTGCTGAAGCCGTGAGTCGATTGTCTCAGCAAACATTCCTGCTGGAAGCTGCACAACAGAGTTATACCACGATTTCACGCTTATCTTTGTTTAATCAGCTATAGTTTTACTGGATTGTTTACAGTCTGAAGCTAATGGCACAATGACAACGGGAGGTGGCCATGTTTGATGGTCAGACTATTCTCATCACCGGTGGCACCGGCTCGTTTGGTAAACGTTATGTGAAGACTCTGCTGGCACACTATCAGCCCAAAAAAATCATTGTTTTCTCTCGTGATGAACTCAAGCAATTTGAAATGCAGCAGGAATACAGTCATGACTGCATGCGTTATTTTATTGGCGATGTTCGTGACAAAGAACGTTTGCAGCAAGCCATGAAAGGCGTAGATTACGTCATACATGCGGCCGCCATGAAGCAAGTTCCTGCTGCCGAGTACAATCCGACGGAATGTATCCGCACTAACATTGATGGCGCTGAAAATGTGATTCGTGCTGCCATCGATAATAGGGTTAAAAAAGTCATAGCATTGTCCACAGACAAAGCTGCTAACCCCGTTAATCTTTATGGTGCCACTAAGCTGTGCTCCGATAAATTGTTTGTGGCTGCGAATAACATGGTCGGTAATGAAATACCAAGATTTGCCGTGGTTCGTTATGGCAATGTTGTTGGATCTCGCGGTTCTGTTGTGCCATTTTTTCGTAAATTGTTGGATGATGGTGTTGATAGCCTTCCTATTACTGATATGCGAATGACACGTTTTTGGATTACCCTACAGCAGGGTGTGGATTTTGTTATTCGAAACTTTTCAAGAATGCGTGGTGGGGAGATCTTTGTACCAAAAATACCATCCGTGACTATGACAGATTTAGCCGAAGCCATCTCTCCTGGAATAAAAGTGCACGAAATTGGTATTCGTCCGGGAGAAAAGCTGCATGAAACCATGTGTCCAATGGATGACAGCTATCGGACCATAGAGTTTGATGACCATTTCGTCATTTCACCGGCCATTAAGTTTTATGACGGTGAATTAAATTATCTTACCAATGCTGCCGGTGAAACGGGTCATGCCGTTAAACAAGGGTTTAGCTATGATTCAGGCAATAACCCTTGGTTTTTATCGGTGGCAGAAACGCAGGATTTATTAACAGAAGCAGATTTATGATTCCTTATGGAAGACAACTGGTTAGTGAGCAAGACATTGACGCTGTGTGTGATGTGCTGCGGTCCGATTTTCTCACTCAAGGGCCTGTGGTTCCGGCTTTTGAACAGGCACTGGCAGATTACACGGGTGCCGAATATGCGGTATGCGCCAACAGTGCAACTTCTGCACTTCATGCGGCATGCGTTGCCTTAAATGTTGATGAGTGCTCCAGAGTCTGGGTGAGTGCCAATACTTTTGTTGCTAGTGCCAATTGTGCGGCGATGTTGGGAGCAAGTATTGATTTTATTGATGTCGATCCTCAGACCGGCAATATTAGTGCCGAGACCTTGCAAAAAAAGTTACAGCAAAGCCCAGAACAAACTTGGCCAACTCATATTATCGTTGTGCACTTTGCTGGTAACCCTTGTGATATGGCAGCCATTTCGTCTCTGCTGAGTAACAGCGACTGCCGTATTATCGAAGATGCCAGTCATGCCTTGGGAGCTGAGGCAAATGATTGCAAAGTTGGTCGAGGGCAGTTTAGTGATATTTCAGTGTTCAGTTTTCATCCGGTTAAAATGATAACCTCGGGCGAAGGCGGCTGTGCATTAACTAATGATGTAGAGTTGGCTCGGCGTATGCGGCGCTTTATCAGCCACGATATCGAAAGAGATCCGCAAAGACTACAGCAGTTAGGCATGGATGTAGACGGCGATTGGTTTTTTGTCTCCCAGGGTGCTGCGCCTAACTATCGTCTGAGTGATATTCATGCTGCTCTGGGGCTAAGCCAGCTACAGCAACTCGATAACTGGGTTGTCAAGCGCCGAACACTGGCCAGCTATTACGACGAATGTTTTTATGGCTCAGCGGTGTCACCGTTGCAGCAGCAGAATATGAGCAGCTTCCACTTATATGTGGTGTGCTTGCCTGCTGCCGTTTGTCGCCGGCAAGTGTTTAATTGGTTGCGTCAGAGCGGTATTGGTGTGCAGGTACATTACGTACCATTGTATCGCCACCCTCACTTGCAGCGGGCACCATTTCCAGGCTGCGAACACTATTATCAACATTGCCTGACGTTACCACTGCACGTACAGCTGGAGCAGACTGATTTAGACAATGTGGTTACCTTAGTCGACAGTGCTATAAAGGAGTGTTGCTAAATGATGGAAGCTTTAGCACCGGCAGTGATTGCTGGGCATAAAATCGGTGATGGTCAGCCTTGTTTTATTACTCTAGAAGCTGGGCCCACTCACGATGGTTTAAAAACAGCCAAGCAACTGGCCGATATTGCTGCGCAGTGTGGTGCTGATGCGATAAAGTTTCAGATCTTTGATCCGGATCGTTTGGTGGCAGATAGAAGCTTACCCTTTATCTACGAAGTACTGCTTGATGAAAAATCCGGAGAAACGGAAAGCATTACCGAGCCTTTGTACGATATTTTATGTCGGCGGGCTTTGCCCGAAGCAGATTGGTGGACGCTGAAACAATACTGCGATGATCTCGGGCTGTTATTTTTTGCCACCGTTTCTGATGATAGTTATTTCGGCATGATCGAGAAAATGCACTTGCCGTCATTAAAAGTGGCCTCTGCAGATGTTAATCATACGCCGTTTTTGCGACAGTTAGCGAAAACCGGATCGTGTATTCAGCTTGATACTGGTAATGCCACACTGGGGGAAATAGAAACTGCCATTGATGTATTGCGCCAGGAGGGCAACGATAATTTCATCGTTCATAATTGTCCGTCTGGATATCCGGCTCGGTTAGAAAGCATTAATCTCAAGCTGTTACGTACCATTAAACAAGTATTTCAGTGCCCGGCGGCCTATTCGGATCATACCCCAGGCTGGGAAATGGACATTGCGGCTTTGGCGATGGGCGCCGATTTATTAGAGAAAACCATCACCCTGGATCGTACCACGCGCAGTGTTGAACATATTATGTCGTTGGAGCCACAGCATATTCGACAATTTATTCAAACCATCCGCGATGTTGAAACGGCGATGGGAAAACCACGTAGGATCATGTCACAGGAAGAGCTGGAAAAGCGCCAGGCTATCCGGCGCAGTGTATATCTGGTTGAGCCTGTTCGTGCCGGTCAAACCTTAGCACAAGCCAAGGTAGAATTTCGTCGTCCAGGTTTTGGCCTGTCGCCGCAGGAATATGAACGCTTTCAACAGGCCAGTTTTCAACAAGCCTTACCTGCCGGCACTCAACTGAATTTATCGCAATTGAATCTGTCATGAAACGCATTGCATTTATTCCTGCTCGTGGCGGGTCTAAGCGCTTGCCTCGCAAGAATATCTTACCTTTTTGTGGCAAGCCTATGCTGGTTCACAGTGTCGAGCTAGCTCAGCAAAGTGGCCTGTTTGATGAGGTGGTGGTATCCACAGAAGATGATGAAATTGCCAGTATCGCGACTAAGGCCGGAGCACGGGTCGATCATCGACGAGGGGATCTGGCGGGTGACTGTAATACTGTGATCGAAGTGTGCCAGGAATTTTTGCAGCGAGAAGTGCACTGGCAGCAAATGGTGATCTTGTATGCGGCTTCCCCATTGCGTCGCTTGCAGGACATCAATGCCATTGTTGATTTGCTGGAGCAGGGTGACTGTGATGTTGCAATGGGAGTGAGCGAATACTCAAATTATGTTCATCAGGCCCTGAGTTACGATGATAACGGCTTTGCGGTACCGGTATTTCCACAGTGGGTTGCGCAGCGCGCAGATAAAATCCCAGCGATGCATGTAAGTAATGGCAGTTTGTATGGGTTTTGGTGTCAGCGTTTTAGGCAACAGCCTACCTTATACCCGAGCAAGCTTAAAACCCATGTAATGCCACGCCAATTCGCGATCGATATTGATACAGAACTTGATTTTGCGGTCGCCCAGGCGATAGCAAACTACCTGCAAGGTCGTTAAGGATGGTGGCATGACCGTTGTTTTTCGCCTTGACGCTAATGATGACATAGGCCTTGGTCATTTGATGCGTTGTTTGGTATTGGCGAATTTTTTGCGCAGGCATGGTTATCGCTGCCTTTTTGCTTGCTATCGCCTTAGCTCCCAAGCGGAGCAGTTACTGGCCAGTTATGAAGTGCTGGCTTTGATCTCCATTGATGATAACCGTTGGTGTGAATATCCAGCGCAGTGGTTTGTTATCGATCATTACCAGCTTGAAGCGCCCGCAGTTAGCGCACCGGTATTAATGTTTGAGGACTGGCCGCATCGGTCTTTATCAGCAGATTTAATCCTGGATCAGAATTTAGGGGCACAGTTGAATGACTATCGCCCCTGGTTAGGGCAGCAGTCAACCTTATTAGCCGGAGCAAAGTACTTTTTAGCTCGGCCAGATTTTGTATCAGCTGTTGGCATTCGAACTTTGCCAACGACACCCAAAATTTTAGTGAACTTGGGCGGTGCATCAAAGCCATATCGAATGACCCAGCTGCTGCAATTACTTCTTCCGACTGCCAGGCAGCAAGGCTGGAAATTAGTAGCTTTAACGTCTGACCCTGGTGCCGTTAGGCAACAGCTCGGATGCAAAGAGGTTGATATTCGTGGTTTTCAAACGGATATGGCGAGTGTGTACGATGAGGTGGATTTTTGCATTGGCGCAGCCGGCAGTTCATGTTGGGAACGAGCGATGCGTGCTTTGCCCAGTGCCTTGTTGGTGTTGGCGGAAAATCAACGCGCTGTAGCGGCGACAGCGTATCAATATGGGTTGGCCGTGGCGGCAGAAACAGCACAGGGTGAGTTGGACCTCGCTGCGATAAAACATCTGCTCAGTGACCCTTATGCCTATCGTGCTATGAGTGCTGCTGCGTTACAGCACTTTGATGGACAGGGTGTTAAGCGTCTATGGCGAGCTATGCAACGTGTTGATGTGGCTTATTATTGTTCGCTTCGGCCTGCTGCTAAAGAGGACGTTCGGCAAATCTACCGCTGGCAGTGTGAACCTGGAGCGCGCACCTTTTCTTATCAAAGTCAGCGCCCAACCTGGCGTCAGCATTTGTCCTGGTTTTGGCGCCATCATGGCAAACCTGGCCATTATATGTGGATCATTTGCCTGGCCGGGCGTGAGGCCGGTATGCTGAGGGTGGACGTAGGTGAACGCGGTGAGCAGGTGGTGTCTGTTTTATTGGCGCAAGCTTATCGAGGCTTAGGTCTGGCGGAAGCGGCATTAAGACGATTGCACGAACAGCATCCAGGCCCTTTGATTGCCTATATACAGTCGGGCAATCGTGCCTCAAAAAGAACGTTCCGCCGTGTCGGTTATCGAGCAGCAGGGCCAGGGCGCTATCGCTACAGAGGAGCTGGGGATGAAAACGATCCACATAAATCAGCGTGAAATCGGTGCTGCACAGGCTCCCTATGTGGTGGCTGAGGTGTCGGCCAATCATGGCGGCCAGCTGCAAACGGCGTTAGATACGATCAAGGCCGCGGCCGAAGCGGGTGCCGATGCGGTAAAAATCCAAACCTATACTGCCGATACCATGACGCTAAACAGCCAAGCGCCAGACTTTGTTATTCAAAGTGGGTTATGGCAAGGGCGTAATCTTTATCAGTTGTATCAGGATGCGCGTACACCCTATGAATGGCATCAAGAGATGTTTGCTTGTGCCAAGTTGGCGGGTATTACCCTATTTTCCACTCCCTTTGATGAAACAGCCGTTGAGCTGTTAGAAGATTTAAATGCACCTGCATACAAAATTGCCTCGTTTGAATTAACCGATTTACCATTAATCGATCGTGTCGCCCGCAGTGGTAAGCCGATGGTGATGTCGACCGGTATGGCTTCTTATCAGGAAGTGCAAGAGGCGATAGAAACGGCCTATAAAGCCGGTGCAAAAGAGGTACTGCTGCTGCATTGCATCAGTAGCTATCCCGCCTTAACGGAACAGGCCAATCTGGCCCAAATTAGACGCTTACAGCAGGATTTTGATGTGCCTGTCGGCTTGTCGGATCATACCCTCGACAACACCGCTGCAACAGCGGCAATTGCGTTAGGCGCGTGCTTTGTTGAAAAGCATTTTATTCTGGATCGTTCACTGGGTGGGCCAGACAGTGCTTTTTCTATTGAGCCTGATGAGCTAAGGCAATTGTGCCATCAGCTACGCACTACCTGGCAAGCCATGTCGGGTGAAGCTTATCAGCGTGCGCCGCAAGAAGAGCAAAATAAAGCCTTTCGACGATCTATTTATTTTGTTGAAGATGTAAAGGCCGGCACGCGTTTAGAACCACACCATATACGCCGTATACGACCCGGATTTGGGCTGGCTCCAAAATATTTTCAGGATCTTATTGGTCGGCGCTTAACCGTTGATGTCAGCGCCGGTACCGCCACTCGTTGGGAGCAGTTTGAAAACTAGCTCGCAGTAATGACTATTGTGTTCAATTACTGCTTGCCAGTTTTCTCCAACAAAAACCAGTTAGTATTTGAGCCTAACGGATACTTTGGATCGCGATTGTAGAAAAAACCATAGTGGCGCAGAGTCAAGTCACTGTATCGATCCAGCAGGTCGCCAGCAAAGTCCCGCTTAAACAGCCTATCGCTATGACCCCGATAATCAATGCTGACTGGGGTAGGGTTATAATACTCGATTACCAACACATAGCGGCGACTGCAATCATAAAGTTTCTGATAAAAGGTCGGCAGGAACTCTGGTGCAATATGAATTAATACACCGGATGTGAAGGTCAAATCTGATTGATGATCTGGCTGATACTCCAGAATCGACTCGTTGATAACCCGGCACAGGTTTTTATTAGCTAGAATCTCGGCGGCTTTGGGGTTGATTTCGATGGCGGTTAGGTTGGTGTCAGGGTTTAAGTGGTTCAGGGCTTCAATATTATTGCCAATGTTGGAGCCAAATTCTGTCACTGAGGTAAGCGCAGGCAAGTGCGATAATATTTCTTTGAACTGGTTTTCACAGGACAGCTTTAGTGGCTCACTGGCATTGCGCTCTATATAGTCATTGCCAAAGTCACTCGACCAAAACTCTTCTTGCTCTGTTTTATACGACATGCTCATTCCTCAGTAATCGAGAGTGGTCCATTCGTCGCGAACATAATGATCGCTGCCGTCCAGATGGCGCTGTATTTCGTTCTCAATGTAGTCGATATAGAGATTGTAATCTGCAACCCACAGCTGGTTCGCCGCCTTGGCATCTTGTTCGGCTAGATTGTTCATACACTTGTATAAGCTAATAAAGGGCAAACGGTTGATGGACATGGTCGTTTGCAATACGGGTGGGGCTTGAATACAGGTTTGTTTAATTTCTTTTAATATACGGAAAATCCGTAATAGCTGATCTTTTTTATCCTGATAGGTAGCAAGAGCATTGACTACTGCTCGGCTGATTTCAAAGGCACCGCGGAAGGTAGACTGTATCAAGTTCAGTGACTGCTTATAGTTCGCTTTGTTTACCATGATTTGCATGCGACTGGCTTGGGCCTTGATAGCTTGCTGCGCTAACTGAGAACTATCGACGAATTCAGTGCCGGCAATGGCCGCGCCATGGGAGCAGTTGAATACTCGGTTGGCAGTAAAACTCAGCAGATCCTCTAGCACCAAACGTGCGGAATCTAACGTCGCTTTGGTTCCTATCAGCTGTCCTTGGGTCGACATCACCTTACGGGAGTAGCGAGCAACGGAGGTTTTTAATGCTGCCAACGAGTCGGGTAGATCCTGTTGCTGGGAAATATTCGCGACGGAGTGGTGCTGGCCTGCGGTAAACGCGTAATCGATACCGAATAAATAGATATCGCCTTGGCATACCCGGCCTGCGACGGCGACGGCGGCATTGGCGCAATTAACACCGCCGTTTTTTAAGATATAGCTATCAGAATACAGCGCTTTGATCTGCGACGTTTCTGGTACAAATGCATAGGTCTGTTTAAACAAGCCAACAAAACCAGGGTTGGCTTCTATGGTGGTGATTAACGTGATATCGCTAAGGTCGTATTGCTGGTGGACGTGGCTTAAAAGATCAGTAGCCAACCGCTTGAATTCAAGCTCCAAGTGGGCATCAGGCCGTAAGCCTAGACCTAAGAGGGATGACAAGCCGGTGCCGACGGTCAGCAAATAAAACTGATCGCGTACGGCTCGCAACGCGTCGGCGTACAGGTCTAACGATGGACCGGCACCGACAATGGCAATCGGCTTACCGCCGGTGAGTTCGGTTTCGTCCATGTTTAACAGTTGAATGCCTTGGCGGCTATTCTCCAACGCATTCAATAGCCGCTGCGTATCAGGGCCAACCTTTTCATATACCACGCTAATAAAGCTGGAGTAGTCCGCCAGAATTTTTTTCTCGTCATGGTACTGATCAGCCACAGGTGTGTGGGTGTAGCGGATGGTTGAGGTGGTTAACGCCGGAAACAGCTCCACACACTGTACCCGCAAGTCATGGGTATAGATGTGCTGTCCCTGTGCTCCAGGGGACTGAACAATCAAAGTAATGGAATACTCGTTTGGCAAAGACGTCATGATGGTTTGCCAGTCAACGCAAAACAACGATGCCTTAAATTGGCTGATGTCGCGTTCCACCACAGTAATGCTGCGATACTGTTGCTGGTTCGCCAGAATTTCGACGTGATAGCCCAAGCCGACGCCAAATACCACCAGATCCAGGTTGGTCATATCCTTGCCCATGACTTGTGCCTGATGCTGGTGAAAATACGCCTGCGTTGCTTGAAACGCGTTGTCCTGGATCAGATGCGGAATAAAACCTGGCATGTGAGGATCGTGATAATTGGTGCTAGCGACCTTATCGCTAAAACGCTGCACCTCATTGACCGCATAGGCCACAGCATCGCCTTGATAGATATCCTGCTGCGATGAACCGTCTGGCAGGCCCAAACGCCCACTGCTGGGATGAACCAATAACGACGGCTTAACATCCGAGCTCATCAGCTGCTGGTAGATGGCTGGCATCGATTGCTTAAAGAACGCCAGGTTTTTCTGCTCACGCGCCTGCGCCTTTTGAAGTGTCGCTTCGATCATGTCGCATCCTTATGTCTTTTGTTACAAGAAGCAATGACTGTGCCTATGTTTATTTTTTGTACTGGTTATTTTTTACCAAATTTCCTCTAAAGCATCCCGCAAGCTGGCCGTTAACCTCCATGACACAGTCAGGCGGAGCGCTGCCAAAACCATTCGCGATGGTGGTAGCTCCCTTAGAAGGTTAAGGAGACATACCATGCCTCAAATTATTAATACCAACATCGCGTCCATCAACGCTCAGCGTAACTTGGACAAATCACAGTCTGCCAACCAGCAGGCGCTGCAACGCCTGTCGTCTGGTCTTCGCATTAACAGCGCCAAAGACGACGCTGCTGGTCTGGCAATTTCAACCCGCTTTACGTCTCAGATCAAAGGTCTGAACGTCGCTGTTCGTAACGCCGGTGACGGCATTGCGCTGGCACAGACGGCTGAAGGTGCCTTAGGCTCCATCAACGAAAACTTACAGCGTGTCCGCGAACTGGCCGTGCAATCTGCGAACGCAACGAACTCTGATGTCGACCGTGAAGCACTGCAAGCTGAGGTGGATCAGCTGGTGGCAGAAATTTCACGTACTGCAGATGAAACCGACTTTAACGGTCGTAAACTGCTGGATGGCTCTTTCTCAGCCACCTTCCAAATCGGCGCTAACGCGGGTCAAACCGTAGATGTCACTATCGCTGAGCTGACTGCCGATAAACTCGGTTCAGCTCGCACCGCCGGTATCAGTGCCATTGGTAGTGATCAGGCTCTGCAAAACGGCGACCTGGTGATTAACGGTGTGTCGATTTCCGCTTCTAAAGCCGGTGACGATACCGCTTCTACCAGCAACGCAGCAGCTTCGGCCATCGCCAAAGTTGCGGCCATTAATCAGTTCTCTGACCAAACCGGTGTAACGGCTTCGGTGGACAAAAACGTCGTGTCAGGCTCTGAAATGGAAGCCGTGGCGGGTACCACTACCTTGACACTGAACGGTGTTGATATCGACTTATCAACCACCGCCAGTACCGTGCAAACTCGTGCCGCTGTGGCGGAAGCCATTAACGCCGTGGCCGATCAGACCGGTGTGAAAGCCATTAACACCAACACCGACTCAGGCGGTGTGCAACTGGTGGCTGAAGACGGTCGTAACGTCGAAATATCGTTTGGCACTTTCGGCGGTTCATTAACGGCAGGTAACGTGGCAACGGCCACTGGTCTGGCCTTTAATGGCGCCGGCACTTACGAAGGTGGTTACACCTTGGTGGCTGACGGTGATGTAGGCAGCATCGAAATTTCGGGTGGTAATGGCACTGGCAACGGCGACCTGGACAATGCCGGTCTGGTGGCGGGTACCTACGAGCGTGGCACAGCCACTACCGTATCTCGCGAAGAAAGCAGCAACTTGACCGCAACTACCGTCAACGGTGGTAGCTTGTCGAATGCCATTGCCGACTACACCGACAATGCCACCCTACTCACAGGTGGTTCGTTGGCCAACACCTTGGCAACGACGCAAGTAGCGGCCAGTGCGGTGAGTGAGCTGCAAAATATTGCAGTGACCGTCGATGGCACCGATACCATGTTGACCATCCCAAGTGCCAGCGCAGTGTATGAGGTGGCGTCCGCACTGAACGGTGTGGCCGGTGTGACCGCCTTCGAGCGCATCGAATTCACCATCAATGACTACTCTACCGCGACCGGTGGTGGCAGTCTGCGTATCGCCGGTCAGTCAGTTGCCCTGACGGATGATGCCTTGGCAGACTACGACACTGTCACGGAACGTAACCAATACCTGACCGAAGCCATCAATAACACGGTATTTGGCGCGGGTATCACTGTGACAGCCGAGCTGAGCTTCGATAAGAGCGCCATTAACGTAACCATTGATAATGGTACCGGTGATGTGGTTCGTATCGGTGTCAGCACAGGTGCAGCCTTAACAGCATCTGCAGGTGGTGCTCTGGCGGTACCTGCTAACGTGACTACGGTGACTTCTGGTAGCGCCATGATAGGCCAGGTGGCCTTTACCACCAGCGGTGCAGCCAATGAAGTGTCAGTGGCCTTTGTTGAATCTACCGCCGGTGCAGCGGCCAGTGGCGAGCTGTATGCGGGCAAAACCTTTGTCGGCTCCGACAGTGGCAACCAGGTGCTGAGTACCACAGGTACTAACGAAATCAACGTCTCTATTGAGGGCGTCGCGGTAGGCTCTGCCACCGTCAACAGCGGTGCCACCGTCAGTGACATTGTTGCTCAACTAAATGGTATCGATCCTGATATCAATGCCTTTGAAGAGATCCAGCTGACGTTTGATGCCACCAACGTGGATGTTGGCGATACTCTCTTCATTGGTACGGGTACGGACGTTACTGCTGGCGGTGTATCAGGTGTGGGTGTGGCCGTTAGTGACGGTGATGCCGATGGCACGGTGGAGCTGAATGAATTGGCAGACTCCATTAACGAAGCCGACTTCAGTGCTCAGAATATGGATGTATCTGCCAGCATGAACAGCTCTGGTGAACTGGTGCTGACCATTCGCAACTACTCAGGCAGCCAAGTGGGTATTGCCGTGGACGGTGAAGGCCGCTCATTGCAACAGAAAACTACCGGTGATCTGGTCGGTTCGGTACAGCAGCAGCTGTCAGGTGAGCTGCGCTATGCCTCACAAACTGGACGCGAAGTGTCAGTATCTATTGCCGATGCGGATGTGGGTGGTGAGTTGTACGCGGGTAACTCCAGCAGCACCAGCTTTGCCGGTGTGAATGGTCTCGATGACGGCGACATCATCATCAATGGTGTGAGTATCGGTGCCGCGAAAATCGAAGCCGATAAAGCCTCGGCGGTGGAAGCATCGGACGGTACCAAGATCATTTCCAGTGCTAAGGAAAAATCAGGTATATCCATTGCCGCTACCATTAACGAAGTGGCCGATGAAACCGGTGTTCGGGCTACGGTAAATGCCACTGAAGTGGTCGGTGGTGACGGTTCGGGGGTCGACACATCATCCTTTGAAGTGGGCGACTCTGCTGAGATCTATATCAACGGATTCTCTGCTGGTACCGTCACGCTGCAGGACGATGGCTCTGGTAACATCGATACCGATCGTGCCAAAGCAGATGCTTTGAGCATTATCAACTCGGTATCAGGACGTACCGGCACCACGGCGACCGACAATGGTGTATCGCTGACACTGTCAGCCGAAGATGGACGCAATATCTCCATCGCCATTGACGATCAGTCTGGTTCGGATGCATCGATCGGCGCCTTGTTCGGCCTGGATTCTGCTGTCGCGGGTATCGGTGAGTCGACCTTTGGTGATGCTCGAGCCACCACCAATACCGGCTTCAGTGCTGAAAGTCTGACCTATGAAACCACCTACAGCACCATCCGTCTGGATTCAGCCGGTGAGTTCACTATCAGCTCTGGTTCTGCCGGTGCCGATGAGCTCGATGCGCTGGGCTTGTCGGAAGGCAGCTTCGGTGGTGCGGTAGACGGTACCTTCCTGACCGATATCGATATCTCGACCTTCGAAGGCGCACAAGCAGCGATTACGTCGATCGACAATGCGATATCACAGGTAGCCAGTCAGCGTGCGGATCTGGGTGCGATCCAGAACCGTCTCGAATCGACTGTAAGTAACCTGCAGGTAACGTCTGAAAACCTGAATGCTGCGAACTCGCGGATTCAGGACGCTGACTTCGCGGCAGAAACAGCCGAGCTGTCCCGTACGCAGGTACTGCAACAGGCCGGTATCTCGGTTCTGGCGCAGGCCAATGCAGCCGGCCAGCAGGTTCTGTCTCTTCTGGGATAACAGCAAGCGTAAGGGGGAGGTTAACCTCCCCCGGGTTGCTTAACTGAAAACCAGAGAGGTGATGTATGAGCGAGCTGACCCTAAATAGTTATGAAAAAGGCGCTGTATCACCTTCAGTCATTCGGGATACATCGGCCACCAGCGGCGGCAAGCCAAAGGTAACTGATGTCAGCAGCGGCAAGAAGTTACCGCCAGAGAGCGGAAACGTTGAGCCACTGAGTCAGGAACAGGTTAAGGAAGCGGTTTCCCGGATTAATGAATACGTACAGCAAACAGAACGTACACTAGACTTTCAACTGGATGAGGACAGCGGACAAACCATCATTCGGGTATACGACAAACAGTCTTCGGAACTGATTCGGCAAATACCCAGTGAGCTGGCCCTTGAACTGGCGCAAAAGTTGAATGATGAGGAGCCATCTTTGTTATTTAGCGCCCAAGTCTGACATGTTGTAACAGCCTGTGAGGGTTGTGTAAGCAACCCTCAAGAAAACCCCATATGGGCCGCTAACGTCTGTATGGGGTTTCTTCGTGTATATGTCGGCACGAGCTCCGTGTGGTGAGGAGGTAAATCATGGCATCGATACAGTCACTGGGCTTAGGATCCGGCGTGTTGACCACGGATCTGGTCGAGCAAATTATCAATGCTGAAAAAGAGGCGACCAGTTTGCGTTTGGACAGACGCGAAGAGCTGGTGGACGCCAAGATTACCGCCTACGGTGAAATTCAGTCGTTGATGTCGACCTTGCAAGGCAGCGTGATTGCGTTATCCAGCCCATCGTTAGCGGGAGCTACTAAAACCACGTCGTCGAACGAATCTTTGGTCACCGCGACGTCTGGTATTACTGCTGACCCAGGCACCTATAATGTTGAAGTTATCAATACCGCCAAAGCCCATTCGTTGGCTTCGTCTACCTATTCCAGCTTTGACGAGATTATCGGCACCGGTGAGCTGGTGTTTTCATTCGGTGAAATTACTTACGATGGCAGCGATAACTTTGTCAGCCAGGACATCAATTCTGATCGGCCGGCGAAAACCATTACCATTGATGAATCCAACCGCACGCTGAGCGGTGTACGTGACGCGATCAATAACGCCAATATGGGCGTTACCGCCAGTATTATTAATGACGGTAGCGGTTACCGCTTATTGGTTACATCGCAAGAAACTGGGGCGGAAAATGGCATTCGCATTCAAGCCCAGGACAGCGATGGCAATTTATTAACCGGCGGTTTAGGTGCGCTGGCTTACAGCGAAAGCCAAAATGCAGCGTCGAATATGTCACTGACCGAAAAAGGCCAGGATGCCCAACTGCAAATTAATGGTTTGAACATTACCCGAAGCAGCAACACCATTGAAGAAGTGATCAATGGTGTGACCTTGAATTTACAGGGGGCCGATGTCGGTAACGCGGTAACCATTACAGTAGAAGCTGATACCGAATTGCTGGCGGAAAATATTCAGAACTTTGTGACCTCTTACAATGATCTGAAAAAGTTTGTTGATGATTTGTCGGGCTATGATGCCGACAAGCAGCAGGCCGGGTTGCTGCTGGGTGATTCCACCATGCGCAATATTCAAAATCAGATTCGCGCTATGATCAGTCAGCCCATTGATGGCTTGACCGGCACTAAATATCGGTCACTCACAGAGCTGGGGGTGAATACCGACCGGTTTAACGATTATTTGCTGGAATTTGATCAGCTAACCTTCAATAAAGCGATGCGTGAAGAGCGTGACTCGGTTATTAGCATTCTGGCGAAAAGTGGCGGCACCAGCGACAGTCAAATCACCTATGTGAATGACTCGATTAATACCAAGCCCGGCAGTTACGATATTAATATCTCTCAGCTGGCAACTCAGGCGAAATACACCTCTGGCAGCTTGGCATCATTGGATTTCAGCAGCCCAGTGATTATTGACGACAGTAACGACACCTTTGGGATTAACGTTAATGGCACCAATGCCACTATCCAGTTAACGCAAGGTTCTTATGCTTCGGGTGATGATTTGGCGGCGCAATTAGCCTTGCAGATTAATTCCAATGAACGCCTGCTGCAGTCTGCTGCCAACGTCACGGTGGAATACAACGCCGGTGATAAGAACTTTAGTATCACCTCCAATAAATACGGCTCGGCTTCCCAGGTGTATATTACGGCGACGGATGTGAATACCGCCAATACCCTAGGGTTTAGTTTGCGTGGACAAGGAACCTTTCAGGGCGTTTCTCTGACCACGTTAAATGCCGATGCATTTAACGGCCGCGGTGCAACCACACAGATCGGCAGTCGCATTGTGTCGGATACCACAGGTATCGATTTTTCTGCCAATAACGCTACCTTCTCGCTGGCGGTGGACGGCAACCCGGCTGTGGCCGTGACAGTCAATGCCGATGCCAATGGCCAGGACTTGAACAGTGATGGCATTTTTGGTGATCGCAAAGACACCTTGCAAGCGATTCAAACCGCGATTGATGCTACGTCTCTAAATGGACAAGTCGTCGCCTCGTTTAATGACGATGGTTATTTGCAGTTTGAGACAGTTGCTGAAGGTACCGCCCGCAGCATTGAGATTACCGCGGTCGGGAGTTCATCGAGTGACGTTTTGTTGGGCCTAGATGAAACCCAAGGTGCACAAACCAATGGTAAAGATCCAGGGCTGACTTTTGGTGCCCCGGTCGAATTTAATGTCGATGTGGATGGCATAGCCACCAGCACTAAGGTGTCATTGCCGGCGGGTACCTATGCTACGGGCAATGATTTAGCTGCAGCGGTACAAGCGGCCATTCAGACCAGCATGGATACTGATCCGAATTTTGCCGGTGTGGTGCGCGGAGCTGAGTCTGCTACTGGCAGTCGGGATATCAGCACGAATATTGATTTCGCCACCACCAATGCAGGCTTTCGCTTGAATGTATCGGGTGTCGAGCAGGATATTTTGGTTAACACCGATTCAGGTGACAACATCGTTGATATTCAGGCGGCATTAGACGCAGCTTATGGTGCTGGTGTGGTAACAGCATCCTTGGATGGCAATGGTCTGAAACTCACCACCGTAGCTACCGGTACCGATCAATACATTGAAGTGCTGAGTGATGGTAAAGGTGCCACCTCCAGCACCTTTGCCGATATTTCTACGGGCTATGACTTCAGCGCCGTAGGCCAAAATGCGACCTTTACCTTGACTGTTGATGGCGTTGATATCGACGTGGATGTGAATGGTGATGGCACTGTGGGCAGTGGCAATGCCGATTCTAACTTAACGGTCATTCAGCAAGCCTTGGATTCGGCATTAACGGCCAGTGGCCAGTTTGCCGCCGGTGATGTGGTTGCCAAAGTGGATGGCAGTGGCCAGCTGTATTTTGAAACCCAGTCAAAAGATGGTGTGAAAACCGCAGCGACTTTTGGTGCTGGTGCCAGTTTGGAAATTAAAAACTTGGGCGGTACTGCGGCAGCGGCGTTAGGTTTAACGGCGGAAGTCGTCACTAATGGCTACGATGCGTTTGGCATGACGTCTGGCAAGAGTTTTGGTTATGACCTCGATGTGGAAGTGGGCTATCAATACGATGTCGATTCAGATCTGGGCTCATTGTCGATATCTATCGGCGGTCAGGGTACGGAGATAGGCTTTACCGATATAGATGCCGAAGCTGTCGCTTTCTTAGGACTGCAAGACGCCAGCGTTTACTCTGCCCCGATTCCCACCGGCAAAGATGTTGCGGGCACCATTAATGGCATTGAAGCCACCGGCTCAGGGCAGTTTTTGCGTGCCCAAGATGGTAACGTCAAAGCCAAGCCGGGTTATTACCTTGGCAGTGCCGTGGATTTTTCCACTCCTCTGATTATTGGCAGTAACAATAATACCTTTACCGTCAGCATTGACGGGGTAGAAGCTGAGGTCACTCTCAATCAACCGGCGGTGTATAACAGTGGTGCGACCTTAGCTCTAGCACTGCAAACTGCCATTAACGACACGGCTGCTTTTAAAGAAGCCGAAGTCTCAGTGAAGGTTGAATACACCGACGATCCTGCTTCTTTTGCTCATCAGAAGTTTGGCATCATCTCCAACTCCACGGGTAAGGACTCTAAGGTGGAGATCACGGAAGTGTCGAACGATGCGGCTAATGCGTTTGGTTTTGTTAAAGGCATTGGTGATGGCGAGGTGGGTAGCGATCGCAAAGGAGACATAGACGACGCTTCGGGTATTCGTTTGAAAGTCACCGGCGGCAGCATAGGCGCCAGAGGCACTGTGTCCTATGTGACTGGCTTTGCTGATCAGCTGAAAGATACTTTGAGTACCTTCCTTAACGGCGACAGCAGTTTGCTCAGTGTGCGCCAGCAAGGTCTGGAGCAAGATAAAGAAGATATCGCCACAGACAGATCTGATCTGGATTCGCGCATTTCTGCCATGGAGGCGCGTCTTAAGTCCCAGTTCCTGTATAACGATGCCATCATTCAGAAACTGACTAATACCCAAGACTTTGTGAAGCAGCAATTTGACGTATTGAACGCCAGTCGAGACTAAGCAGGTGATCAGCCAATAAAAAAGGGAGCCCTGGCTCCCTTTTTTATTGCGCATCGGTATCAGCTGGCCTCGGCAAACTCGCACGGTGGCAGCTGTTGGATGCGTTCACGAATCATCTGTTTGGCAGCTTGACCACAGCAGCCGCAATCGGTGGCAACACCTAAGCTTTGTCGCACCTGGGCGTAGCTTTGGCCCTGGTCGACGGCGTCTTCTATTTGCTGTTGAGTAACGGCTTTGCACAGGCAAACGTACATGGCATAGCGCTCTGGATGAAACGGATAATTGCATACTAGTGCTAATGCGAAAGATTTGCAATAACCTTGTTATTTGGCTCTCGCGTCTGTAGGTCGCATCCGACTGCGCTCTTAGGTAAAATGCCCGCCTTCTCTGAATTATGTGCTGCTGCTAGGCCTATGTAAGCTAGGCAGCAGCCTCTATGACCATCGAAGGTGTGACCTTGGAAATCAATCCGATTGTTGAAACCATCAAAGACCTGCAGGCGCGCACCGACGTGCTGAGGGGGTATCTTTGACTACGCTACCAAGCTTGAGCGTTTAGAAGAGGTTGAGCAGGAACTGGCTCAGCCGGATGTTTGGAACGAGCCTGAGCGGGCCCAGGAGTTAGGACGTGAACGTGCTTCTTTGGAGGCCGTGGTAAAAACCATTCAAAACCTTGACGGCGGCCTGGCTGACGCTCGTGATCTGCTTGATATGGCGGTGGAAGAAAACGACGAAGACTCTGTGGCCGATGTGCAAGCGGAACTGGCATCGTTAACCGCTGAGCTGGAAACGTTGGAATTCCGCCGCATGTTCTCAGGCGAGCTAGACGAGAACAACGCTTATCTGGAAATTCAGGCGGGCTCTGGCGGCACCGAAGCACAGGATTGGGCCAATATGATGCTGCGCATGTACTTGCGCTGGATTGAGAACCATGGCTTTAAAGGTGAGCTAATGGAAGTCTCAGACGGTGAAGTGGCCGGCATTAAAGGCGCTACCATCCGCATTGAAGGCGAATACGCCTATGGCTGGCTGCGTACCGAAACGGGCGTACACCGTTTGGTGCGTAAAAGTCCGTTCGACTCAGGCAATCGCCGGCATACGTCCTTTGCTTCGGTTTTCGTATCGCCAGAAGTGGACGATAACATCGAGATTGAAATCAACCCGGCTGATCTGCGCATTGACGTCTATCGTGCGTCGGGTGCCGGTGGTCAGCACGTTAACCGGACTGAGTCGGCCGTGCGTATTACCCATATGCCAAGTGGCATTGTGACCCAATGTCAGAATGACCGCTCGCAGCATAAAAACAAAGACCAGGCGATGAAGCAGCTGAAAGCCAAGCTGTATGAGCTGGAATTGCAAAAGCGCAATGCCGAAGCTCAAGCGCTGGAAGATACCAAGTCGGATATTGGCTGGGGCAGCCAGATTCGTTCTTATGTGTTGGACGACGCCCGTATTAAAGATTTACGTACCGGCGTTGAAAATCGCAATACCCAGGCCGTTTTGGATGGGGATCTGGATCCCTTTATCGAAGCTAGCCTGAAAAAAGGCCTCTGAAAACGTACATCCGCGGTCAAACCGCACTTAAAGGCATACACATGACAGACACGAACCAAACCGAGCAGATTCAGGAACAGAACAAGCTGATTGCTGAGCGCCGCAATAAACTGCAGCAGTTGCGCGACGGTTGCAGCGCCAATGGCCATCCAAACGACTTTCGCCGTGAGCATTTATCGTCCGCACTGAAGGATAAACATGGCGATAAGGATAAGGACACCTTGGCGGCTGAGGGTATTCGTGTCTCCGTCGCTGGACGGGTGATGCGCCGTGGTGGCCCCTTTGTCGGTATTCAAGACGCCGAGGGTGATATCCAGTTTTATATGGCTAAGCCTTTGCAAAAAGAAAGCGATGCCTGGCAATTATTGGATATTGGCGACATCGTTGGCGGCACGGGTACTTTGCAGAAATCTGGCAAAGGTGAGCTGTATGTGGCCATTGAAGAGCTGGCGGATTTTCGTATTCTGACCAAATCACTGCGTCCGCTGCCGGATAAATTTCATGGTCTGGCTGACCAAGAATTAAAGTACCGCCAGCGTTACGTCGACTTAATTATTAATGAAGACACGCGTCGGACCTTTATGGTGCGCTCTAAAATCATTGAAACCATGCGCTACTACTTATCGCAGCGTGGTTTTATTGAAGCAGAGACACCGATGCTGCAAACCATTCCTGGTGGTGCCAGCGCTAAGCCGTTTGAAACTCACCACAATGCGTTGGGCATCGATATGTTTTTGCGCATCGCGCCAGAATTGTATTTGAAGCGTTTGGTGGTGGGCGGTTTCGATAAGGTGTTTGAAATTAACCGTAACTTCCGTAATGAAGGTTTGAGTACCCGTCATAACCCGGAATTCACCATGATTGAATTCTATCAGGCGTATGCGACTTATCATGACCTGATGGACCTGACGGAAGATATGCTGCGTACCATTGCGCAAACTGTGCTGGGCACCACGACGTTGCAATACGGTGAGTCTGAATACGACTTGAGCCAGCCGTTCCAGCGTATGACCATGGTAGAAGCGGTATTGAAGTACAACCCAGAGTTTGATGCTCAGGTGTTTGCTGATCCAGAAAATCATATGGAACAGCTGCAAGCCTATGCCAAGCAAGTGGGTGTTAAGCAAAGCGAGGCACAAAAAGCCTGGGGGGCTGGTAAGTACATTACCGAAATCTTCGAAGAAACCGCCGAGCACGAGCTTGATCAGCCGACCTTTATTACCGAATATCCGTGGGAAGTATCACCGCTGGCACGTCGCAATGATGCTAATCCATTTGTCACCGACCGTTTTGAATTCTTTGTCGGTGGACGTGAGTTGGCTAATGGTTTCTCTGAGTTAAATGACGCAGAAGATCAGGCAGCGCGTTTCCGCAAGCAAGTGGAAGAAAAAGACGCCGGTGATGACGAAGCGATGCACTTCGACGAAGACTATGTGCGTGCACTTGAGTTTGGCTTGCCACCAACGGCTGGTCAGGGCATTGGCATTGACCGTTTAGTGATGCTGTTTACCAATACCCACACGATTAAGGACGTGATTTTATTCCCGCATATGAAGCCAGAAGCGGAATAAGTCTGTCGGATTGAAAATTAAGGTGGGCAATGCCCACCTTTTTTATAGGTTGAACATTTATGCAAATGACTAAAGCCGGGGCGTTGCATCCATCCTGGCAACAGGTGCTGGGTGAAGAGCTGCATCAGCCGTATATGCAACAGCTGCGCGATTTTCTGAAAATCGAAAAAAATGCGGGCAAAAACATCTTTCCACCGGGTCCGCAAATATTTAATGCCTTTAATCACACACCGTTTGAGCAAGTGCGAGTGGTGATTATTGGCCAGGATCCGTATCACGGCCCGGGCCAAGCGCATGGCTTAAGCTTTTCGGTACAGCCGGGCATAGCATTGCCACCCTCGCTGAAAAATATTTTTAAAGAACTGCAGCAAGATTTAGGCATTGCTTTGTCTGGCAGTGGCGATTTAACCCCTTGGGCCGATCAAGGGGTGTTATTGCTCAATGCCACGCTGACGGTCGAGCAGGCGAAAGCGGGCTCGCATCAAGGCAAGGGTTGGGAGCGCTTTACCGACGCTGCCATTGCGGCATTAAACGCACAGCGCCAGGGGTTGGTGTTTGTGTTATGGGGCAGCTATGCACAGAAAAAAGGCGCGGTGATCGATACCAGTCGTCACTTAGTGTTGAATTCGGTACACCCATCGCCATTGTCGGCCCATCGTGGTTTTTTTGGCACTCGCCCTTTTAGTCGAATTAATGACTATTTGCTGCAACAGGGTTTGGCCGCCATTAACTGGCAGGTGTGATTTACATACCTGTCAGCGATGTTTGTACTGGTTTGTGCAAATAAAACTGATACATGCCAGCAAACAAGCTAGGGTGATTCTGCTCTAGTTGTTGCCACTGCGACAAGCTCAACTCTTTGGCTTGGCAAGCGAAGGTTTGCTGGGCCAATTCCTCGCTGCCAGGTGGCGGCAGTAAACCGATCCACTGCAGCTGGCAACGGTCTGCCAAGGCGAGTAGCTGAGATAAGTCAAACACCAGTTCTTGCTCATGAAACAGCAAATCTCTGCAAGCGCTAAGGCTGTAAAAATCCGGCGACTGCAGCAACGTTTGCCAGTCCCCCTTTATGGCACCTTGTAGCAATGCCTCTCGCACTAGGCGAATACCGTTATCGCTGTTGGGACGTTGTTGGCCCAGTGTTTGTCGTAAGATGGTCACTCGTTGTCGTGCGCAGCGACTGTACAACGCGACCTTGATAAAGCCGCCCGGGCGCAGTTGTTTGCTCAAACTTTGTAGGCCTTGCTCGGGATCCGCCATATGATGCAATACGCCCGAACACTCAATTAAGTCAAATTGCTGGCCTAATCGCTCCGCCGCCAAAATATCGCCTTGCACAAAGTGTATTTGCCGCTCGCCATATTGTTGGGCTTGGCGTTTGGCATAAGCCAGAGCGCTATGACTGATATCCAGGGCGGTGACTTCCATGGAATAAAAGTAGTGCGCCAATCGGATGGCATGACGACCCGTGCCACAGCCGGCGACCAAGGCCTGAATATTGCCACTGCGTTGACCGAGACCAGACAGCTGGTCAGGAAAATGTGCTTCTAAGGCAGCCCAGTAATGGCTGGGTTGGTTGTAGCCCATATCGCGCCAGCGTGGATAAGGATGGCTATCGTACTGGGCTTTGACGGCCTCTGTGGTGTCGTTCGTTAATTGACCAATCGAGGGCAAATCTTCCATTAAGGCGGACAGTTGTTGAGGTTCGTCGATTTGTTGTAGCCAATGACTAGCTAACCAATCCGGCCAATCCTGCAGCTGTCGTTGCTGCAGAGCTTGATAATGTCGATAGTGATGTGCGGGTTGATACATCCATTGCAGCAACAATACTGGATACAGATCAGGTCCTTGCAGTTCGTTATTGTTCAGCATTGAGCAGCTGAGCTGGTCCAGTTGAGAGAGCAGATGTTGTTCGTGCTCACTGATATACCAAACGCCCTCGTTGAGCCAGCACTGATGTGCCAAGGCGCTGACTAATGGCAGCATATCGGAGGCAATGGCAAGGGAGCGACTGCTGCTAATCAATAGAGTCTGGCGTAGGGTAATAAAAAGCCGTTCAAACAGTGCATCGGTAAAATAGAATTTTTCTAAACAACGCAGTAATAAGCCATCACCAGCGATGTCAGCCAATTCTAGAGGGCAGCCGCCGTCGGAGAGTTTTAGCTTGTGGCGCAGCAAGGAGGTTGCCAAGCTGCGTAGCTGACCATAGTCGACGTCATTAAAGTCCAGATAACGCAACACATCCTGCTCTAGCTCCTCAGAATAGAAATCGGCGCTGATATGTGCACTGGCTTCAAATAACAGACTGCGTAATTCCCGGCTGGGATGACCTGTTCGCGTTAATTCTCGAAATTGCTGAAAGGCTTCAACGTAGGCGCCTTGCTTAAGCTTCACATGGGCGAGGTAATGTGCTGCTTTGGTGGCTGAGCGAGAAATACGTGCGGCCTTAGCAAAGTGCTGCTCAGCGGCATCGAGATCATTTAATGCCAGATCAACATGGCCTGCGCTGTAGAGCAAATTAACGCTGTTGGGTTTGAGTGACAGGCCTAATTCAATCCAGCGTTGGGCTTGAACCGGACGATTACGACGCAGCTCAATACGGCATAACAGATTAATGCCTGGAATGTAGCCAGGTTGAGCGTTGTGTGCTTGACGAGCCAGGTGTGCAGCTTGTTGTAATAGTGCAGAGTCCTGTTTACTGCTGGCATCGTTATAAAGCTTGCTGGCCAGATCATACAGATGGCGGTGTTGATCCGGGCTGATCGAGGGATCAATCAATTGTAGGTTTGCCGTCGCCATAGTACTGGGCCTCTGCCGCTCAAATTTACTTATGGTGTTGCTTAAAGCATTCCTTGTGCCAGTTTTTAATTGATTGATTTTTATAGTTTTTTAAAGTTCTATGCGACCATCACGGCAAGCCTATGCCGCTAATTGCCGCTGTTTAAGCGGTCTTATACTGCCGCCATTAGATGAATTTTTGGGGCTGTCTGTGACAAGCAAGCTGACCTACCAGACCTGATCTGGCTGTACATTGATTGCTGGCGTAAGCTGGACATTCAGCGTTTAGTTTTGACTCGAATGCTGAACACAGGGAGCAGGATGATGACGGCTAGCCGATCGAGAAAACCGTCATTGATTAGCTAAAGTCGCACGCGTTGGTGCCGATACCCATAGAACAGGCGACAACATGGTTAGGAGACAGCGGTATGTATCAATCAGGTGCCCGGCAGTACCAGCAGGTGAATGGCGCGTCCGAAGCGCTGGATGCCGATCCTCATCGTCTTATTCAATTGTTAATGGAAGCGGCTCTGACGCGTATGTCACAAGCAAAAGGTGCCATTGAGCGAGGTGAGATGGACAGCAAGGCCAACTTATTAGGGCGGGTGATGGAAATCATTCAAACCTTGCAAGACAGCCTTGATCATTCTCAGGGTGGTGACATAGCTGCCAACCTGGACCGGCTGTATGACTACATGAATCGCCGCCTGTTACAGGCCACCAGTCACAATGACGCAGACATGGTCGATGAAGTAATGGGGTTAATGCTGGAAGTGAAACAGGGCTGGGATGGTATTCGCCAAGAGTACTTACAGTCCGTTGGAATTTCGCAGCAATCTGATAGCCAGGAAGAGACTCAAGGGCTCGGACGTAGCCTATCTGTGTAACGCCATCAGGGACCGGTGTCACCGGTCCTAATGCCACTCAAAATCCCGCTTAATTCTGATAGTTTACCTTCGCAAGATAAGCTATGTTTCTGAAATATCATAAGTTTATTTTTTGTTAATTTCTTTGTCGATTTGATGAAGGGCGCTTGTCTTATGCTTTCATCTTCAGTAAAACTGACGTAAATCCAGTCCTGACGAGACAAAAAAATATCACTGTCATTTGTTTGACTTAGTGGGGGCTGACGACTTAACTAAATGAACTTAAGTCAAAACAATGACGCCCTGGTGGCGAGTGTTTTTCAGCTCAGCAAAGGCCGATTGTCATGTGGAGAGACATCAAGGTGCTGTTAATCGACGACGATGAACAGCGACGACATGACCTAAAAGTCGTGCTCGACTTTTTAGGCGAAGAAACCATCGTCGTGTCGGCGGCTCAGTGGCGTTCTACTGTCGCCAATGAAGTCGAAGACAGTAGCAAGGTTAATGCGGTAATTGTTGGCAGAAGTGAGTCTCTCGAAGCCCTGGTTCAAGGCATTTTAGAGTGGGATAAAGGCATTCCCATCCTAGCAATCGATGCTGTATTAGCAGAACAAGAGATCAGTGATTCGATTCGTAAAACCCTAGTTGCCACCATTGAAACCCCTCCCAGTTATAGCCAGCTATTAGACAGCCTGCACCGTTGTCAGGTGTATCGTGAGCAGTACAGTCATAGTCGTAATCGCGGTGAGCGCCGTGAAGTACAGCTGTTTCGTAGCTTGGTTGGAACCAGTCGTCAGATTCAACACGTACGTGAGCTGATCATGCAGGTGGCCGACAAGGACGTCAGTGTCATGATTCAAGGTGAATCTGGCACTGGTAAAGAAGTGGTGGCGCGCAATTTACATTACCACTCCCATCGTCGTAGCCAGCCATTTGTGCCAGTGAATTGTGGCGCTATTCCTGCAGAATTGCTTGAAAGTGAGCTGTTTGGCCATGAAAAAGGCGCTTTTACCGGTGCCATCAGTAGCCGTCCAGGGCGCTTTGAGCTGGCGGAAGGCGGCACACTGTTTCTCGATGAAATTGGTGATATGCCGTTGAATATGCAGGTGAAAATTCTGCGTGTTTTGCAAGAACACACCTTTGAGCGTGTGGGTAGCAATAAAACCATGAAGGCGAATGTGCGCATTATTGCAGCAACGCATAAAGATCTGGAGCAGATGATAGAAGAGGGCACTTTCCGGGAAGATCTCTATTACCGGCTTAATGTTTTTCCCATCGAAATGCCATCGTTACGCGAGCGTATTGAAGATTTACCGCTACTGTTAAACGAACTTATTTCACGCATGGAAAATGAAAAACGCGGCTCTATTCGCTTTAACTCTGCCGCTATCTTGTCTTTATGTCGTCATGAATGGCACGGTAATGTACGTGAGTTGGCCAACTTGGTTGAGCGTCTAGCGATTTTGCATCCGTATGGGGTGGTGGGTGTTGGTGAATTGCCGAAGAAATTCCGTCATTTGGAAGAAGGCGATAGCGATTTACCGTCTCCCGTTGCAGACGTTACGCATACGGATGCCGGTTTGGCAGGTATCGACTCTCCTGCGCTGCTGCCCGTCAATGGCTTGGATTTGCGTGAATATTTGCAAGATTTGGAGTGCTCTTTGATTCAGCAAGCATTGGATGATGCCAATGGTGTGGTCGCTAGAGCCGCTGAGAAACTCAATATCCGACGCACTACGCTGGTAGAAAAGATGCGCAAATACAATTTATCGCGTAAAGAAAAAGATCCGGCTTAGATTTAAAATTCCTATAAAAAACACCGGCCTAAGCCGGTGTTTTGCGTTTGACTCTACAGCTCACAAGCTTCACAACGTCATTTCGGCACAGTCTTTGCTCAACTCCCCTTAACAGAACAATTTGCCAGAAAACCGGCATTCTGAAGAGGTGACTATGGGTAACGCTGCCGTTCGCCAGACAAATGACACCAGTCCAACTTTGTCCTTTGACAGTGTGGCGGGGTCCATGCCAATGCAGCCAGCCGATTTAAAAAAGGCGTTGCATTTGTTTTCCGAAGTGTCGCAACAACTGACGGATTCTTATGCGCAGTTGGAAGATCGAGTTCAGCAGCTCAGTGGTGAGCTGGCGACCGTGTCGGCCCAGCGCATTGACGAACTGGCTGAAAAGGAGCGCCTAGCGGATCGGCTGGAAAGTCTGCTGCAATTGATGCCGGCTGGCGTGCTGTTGCTGGACGAAAACGGCTATGTCAGTCAGTCCAATCCCGCTGCTGATAGCTTTTTATTACAGGCTGCCGGTGGTCATAGTCTGGTGGGGCAGCGCTGGCGCAGTCTCATTCAAAAATGTTTTAAACCGCGCCTGGACGATGGCCATGAGATATCTTTGGTTGATGGTCGACGGGTGCAATTGCAAACCGCTGCCATGGTGAATGAACCTGGCCAGCTGATCACGCTGACGGATATGACCCAAACCCGCGAGCTGCAGTCGCGTTTAAGTCAGCACCAGCGATTGTCTGCAATGGGTAAAATGGTCGCCTCTTTAGCCCATCAAATTCGTACGCCACTGGCTGCAGCGACCCTGTATGCCGGGCATTTGGCTGCTCCAGAGTTGGAAAAATCAACCCGAGAAAGATTTGCCAAAAAGCTACAAGAAAGGCTGCAGCATCTGGAAAGCCAAGTTCGGGATATGCTGATATTTGCCCGTGGTGAAGCGCCGTTAAACGACGAGCTGACGCAGGCTGAGCTAATGCAGCATATAACCGCTGCGATGGAAGTCCCCCTACGCCAGCACCGGGCTCGGTTAGAGACAGAGCTGCAAGCCCCTACTCATCGTTTGCGCTGCAATCGTGATGCGTTGGTGAGCTGCGTTATGAATCTCATTAATAATGCGCTCGAAGCCACTCCCCAGCCATGTCACCTTCGCATCACATTGGCCGTCAGCGCCAGTGGCGGTGTCGATATTCGAATACAGGACAATGGCCCAGGTATCGATGAAAACTTATTGCAGCGTATTACCGAACCTTTTGTGACCACCAAAAGTAATGGTACCGGCCTGGGGTTGGCGGTTGTACAGGCGGTGGTCAGGGCTCATCGAGGAAAATTCGTATTAACTAATAACCCTTCCGGGCCAGGAGCATTGGCGCGCATTGTTTTACCTGCGCTGACGCTGTCGGACGCTAACTGAGGAGCAGATGATGAAGATTTTAGTGGTTGAAGATGATCTGAGCCTGCGTGAAGCGGTGGTTGATTCCTTGACGCTGGCGGGGCACGAGGTATGCGAAGCCATTAATGGCCTTGAGGGTTTACAGCAGCTGCGAGCGCAAACGCCAGATTTAATTCTGTCGGATATTAATATGCCAGAAATGGATGGATTACAGCTGCTCGATGCCGTCAAGCAAGAGCGCCCTTGGCTACCGTTTGTATTAATGACCGCCTATGGCGACGTTGGCCAAGCCGTTGCTGCCATGCAGCGGGGTGCCCATGATTACCTGATGAAGCCATTCGAATTACAAGAACTGCAAACACTGCTTAAACCATTCAATGGCCAGCAAGATGACAGTGATGACTCTCAGCCCGTGTGTGAAGATCCTGCATCGGTGCAGTTATTTACGATGGCCAGGCGAGTCGCAGAAACTGATTCAACGGTATTAATCAGCGGTGAAAGTGGTACCGGCAAAGAAGTACTGGCGCGTTACATTCATCAACATTCGACGCGGCGTAAAGGACCATTTATCGCTATTAATTGCGCCGCGATTCCAGAAAATATGCTGGAAGCCATGCTGTTTGGTTACGAGAAGGGTGCCTTTACCGGCGCTTATCAATCGATGCCTGGCAAGTTTGAGCAAGCCGATGGTGGCACCTTGTTACTGGACGAAATCACCGAAATGGATTTGGGGCTGCAAGCTAAGTTATTGCGGGTATTGCAGGAACGTCAGGTCGAACGTTTAGGTGGTAAAAAAACACTGCAATTAGATGTTCGCATTGTCGCGACCACCAACCGAGAACTGGCCGATTATGTTGCCGACGGAAAATTTCGTGAAGACTTGTATTACCGTTTAAGTGTATTTCCCGTGCACTGGTTACCATTGCGAGAACGACGTGCCGATATCCTGGCATTAACGCGCCGTCTGTTGACTCACCATGCCGCCAAAATGAAACGAGCCACTCCGGTATTGCTGGCCGATGGCGAGCAAAAATTGCTGCATCACAGCTGGCCCGGCAATGTCCGTGAGCTGGATAACACCTTACAACGTGCTTTGATACTGCAACCAGGGCCGCAAATCAGTGCTGCCGACTTACTGCTGACACCGGTGCCGAAAAATCGTCAGATGGCGGTAAATGAGACGGCGCAGATACGGCTGTTGGAGGAAGAAGGTGAATTGGGCAGTGATTTGCGCAATCGTGAAGTTGAATTAATTGTTAAAGCACTAAAAGAAGAGCCGTCGCGTAAAGAAGCGGCCGACCGTCTCGGTATCAGTCCACGCACTTTGCGATATAAAGTCGCTCGTCTTCGCGACGAAGGAATCGATGTGGAATCGATGTTAACTGCTTAAGCATTTGTAGCCTCGAGAAACCGCCTTCGGGCGGTTTTTTTATGGGTTGGCAAGCAGTTTGCAACGACAGAAAAAGAGAAGAAAAAGTCCATACGGACGTCAAAAAAACGTACGCATGCGGGGTAGTGACAATGGTTGATCGTGTCGATGTGAACAGCGTTCTGATGCAAATGCGTCAAGTTAAACAGCATTTGCGCGACCAGCAGGGTACGCAGCCAATGGCCGCTGGCCAAACCGAGATGGCTAGCCAGCGTTTGCAGGGCAGTAATCTGGCACGCGAAGTGGAACGCCTGCAGCAACAGCAGCTGAATCAGCCCCGCGAAGCGGTGGCTCCTGTGTCGGACCCGGCCGTGCCAGACTTTCAAACCATGTTTAGCAATGCCGTCAACAATGTGGCGCTGAAGCAGCAGCAGGCCAGTGAGCTGGCGACGCGGTTTGAGCAGGGCGACCCAAGCATAGATTTACCCGAAGTCATGATTGCTATGCAGAAATCGAGTGTCTCCTTTCAGGCCATGACCCAGGTTCGTAATAAACTGATCGAAGCCTATAAAGACGTCATGAATATGCCGGTGTAGTGAGGTAAGGGTATGGATAATGCGCCAGCACAAACCAGTTCACATGCCGAGCCAGGCCTGGATCCGATGGGCGATGACGCCAATAGCGGTGCTCATCCGGTTTTAGCGGGGTTCAATCGCCTGACCATAGTACGTCAGATGGGCGTTATTGCTGGTATTGCCTTGGTCATTGCCCTTGCTATTGCGATATTGATCTGGTCGCAGGAGCCATCCTATAAACCACTCATTCATCGTCTTCAAGATCACAACGCTCAGGATATTGTTGAAATTCTGCAGCGCGAAGGTATCGACTTTCAGATAGATCCATCGTCACAAATATTAATGGTACAAGCCGGTGATTTACACCAGGCACGTATGAAACTGGCGGCCGCCAGTTTAATTGATGAAAAAACCGTGGGCCTTGAGGTACTGGAGCAAGACAGTGCTTTGGGTACCAGCCAGTTTATTGAAAATGCACGCTATCGCCGTGGTTTAGAAGGCGAACTTGCAAGAACCATTGCTAGCGTTAACTCAGTCCGTAATGCGCGGGTACATTTGGCCTTGCCGAAAGAATCGGTATTTGTGCGAGATAAACGCTCGCCACGGGCTTCGGTGTTTATCGAGCTTTTTGCCGGTCGTGAACTGACTAAGGATCAGGTTGAAGCCATCGTCAATTTAGTGGCATCAAGTGTGAGCGATATGGCTCGTCACGATGTCTCTATTGTTGATCAACACGGTAATTTATTGTCGAAAATCGAGCAAAAAGCTGAAGACTTTATGGTCACACGCCAGCTCGAATACAGTCAAAAAGTGGAAGAGTCACTGATACAGGCGGTTAATAATATTTTAAAACCGGTGTTGGGAAGTGAAAACTACAAAGCAGAAGTCTCTGCCGATGTTGATTTTACCGTGCAAGAGCAAAGTGAAGAATTATATAACCCAGATTTGATCGCACTGCGCAGTGAGCAGTTGGTTGATGAAGAAAACGTTGCCGACCCGAATGGCGGTATTCCGGGCGCACTGTCAAACCAGCCTCCCGTTGATGCCCAGGTGCCTGAGCAAGCAGCAGGGGGCGGCGAAGGCGCGACGCCAACTCAGCGGCGCTCGGAGGCGACCCGTAATTATGAGGTGGACCGCACCTTAAGCTACAAACAGCATCAAATTGGCCGCTTGCGTCGTGTCACCGTTGCCGTCGTGGTCAATGACCGTGAAACACTTAATGCTGACGGTGAGGTTGAATACGCACCCTGGAACGAAGCGGACCTACAGCGCCTAGAAATCTTGGTGAAAGATGCGGTGGGATTTAATGCCGCACGGGGTGACAGTGTCAACGTCATTAATTCGCCCTTTATGGGCAAAGGCGATGTGGCGCTGGGAGATCCAGATTTCTGGACCCAACCCTGGTTCTGGGAAATCCTCAAGCAGGTGTTAGCGGGTCTGTTTATCCTGGTGTTGATCTTTGGTGTTATCCGTCCAACGGTGAAAAGCATCGCCAATCGCGGTCAGGAAGAGTCGGCCAATATTCTTGATGAGTTGGAAGATTCTGAGGCTGGATTGGATGATGAACGTGTCACTCTGGCGGGGGTGGATGAGTTCTTACTGCCAGGAGCGTCAGAAAGCTTTGAACGTCAATTGGATGCCCTCAAAGGCCTGATTGCAGAAGATCCGGCGCGTGTCGCTCAAACCGTTATTAAATGGGTGAATGAAGACGATGGCTGAAGAACAAGAAACCAATGAACTGGCCAATCTGAAAAAGGTTGAGCGGGCAGCCATCTTGCTCATGACCCTGGGCGAGCAAGATGCGGCGGAGATTCTGCGCCATATGGGCCCGAAAGAGGTGCAACGGGTAGGCACCGCAATGGCGGCGTTGAGCAACGTCAATCAAAACCAGGTCGAAACCGTGGTGGCCCAGTTTTTAGAAGAAGTGGGTGGCCAGACCGGTATGGGACTGGGCTCTGATCAATACATTCGCAATATGCTGACGTCGGCGCTGGGTAATGACAAAGCCGGCGCTCTGATTGATCGTATTTTGTTGGGTGGTAATACCACCGGTCTGGATTCACTGAAATGGATGGAGCCGCGTCAGGTAGCCGATTTAATCCGCCACGAACACCCTCAGATTCAGGCCATTGTCGTGTCTTATCTCGACTCCGATCAGTCGGCAGAAATCCTCGCCAACTTTGACGACAAGGTACGGCTCGATATCGTCATGCGGGTGGCAGCATTAGAAGCCGTACAGCCCGCTGCTTTACAGGAATTGAACGATATTCTCGAGCGTCAGTTCTCTGGCAAAGCGGGTGCGCAAACAACATCGATGGGTGGTGTCAAAGTGGCAGCCAGTATCGTCAACTATGTCGATAGCACCATGGCAAATGAACTGCTGGAGCAGATTAAAGAGATTGATGATGACCTGGGTACTCAGATACAGGATTTGATGTTTGTGTTTGATAACTTGGTTGATGTCGACGATCGCGGTATTCAAACCCTATTGCGCGAAGTCTCCACCGATCTTCTGGTGGTCGCTCTCAAAGGCGCTGACCCACTGGTACAGGATAAGATATTCAAAAATATGTCAAAACGAGCAGCCGAGTTGCTGCGTGACGATCTCGAAGCAAAAGGACCGGTTAAAGTCAGCGAGGTTGAAGCGTCGCAAAAAGAAATTCTTACCATTGCCCGCCGTTTGGCCGATGCCGGAGAAATCGTACTCGGTGGTGGCGGTGAGGCCATGCTGTAAGGCGCCTGGCTATGACGGATATGAAGCGTACCGGCCAGCCGATCGCTGCCGAAGATGCCAAAGAAGCCCGCCCATGGCGTTTGCCGTTTTGGACCGAACCGCCAGAGTGGCAAGCCCAAAAAGACCATAAGGCTGACGATGATACCAGTGACGAAGACAGCACTGAGACCGTTGAACTGCCAACGGTAGAAGAGTTGGAGAGCATTCGTCGCGAGGCTTACAACGCTGGGTTAGAACAAGGCTTGGTTGAAGGGCGTCAGCAGGGCCAGCAGCAAGGTTTTCAGGACGGGCAACAGCAAGGCCACGCACAAGGCTTTGCCAAAGGTGAGCAGGAAGGACGCAGTGCCGGCTTTAGCTCCGGCGAAGCACAAGGGTTAGAAGCCGGACAAGCAGCCATTGATGCCCGTGTTGATCAGCTGCGCGGTGTGCTTGAGCAGTTACAAGCGACGCTGCTGCAGCGCGATCAACAGCTGCCGTCAGTGTTGGTGAGCTTGGTTGAGCATACCTGCCGTGAAGTGATGGGCGCAGAGCTGAAAACCGGGGCTGAGCACATTGAGCAATATGTAACTGCCGCTTTGCAGCAGTTGCCGAGTGGCAAAGACGCTGTGGCGGTGTTCCTCAGTGAAGAGGATGCCAAGCACGTGTCTCAATCACCTACCTTGCGAGGGCGAGCGCTGGAAGTCCTAACGGATCCGACACTGACCGCAGGTGAGTGCCGAGTCGAGACCGAACATAGTCTGGTTCACTACAGCGTGGCGCAACATCTTGAACAACAGCTGCTGCAATTGCGACCTATCTTGCTGGAGGCCGTTGACGACTTTCCTAATCAAGATGAAGCCATGCCGGATTTGGCCTATGAGGCTGATGCTGAGTCGGAGGATGAATCAGACAGTCAGGCGCCACCCGATGATATTGACGCTGCGCCAACTGAAGCAGTGATTGAGGCAGATAGCGCTAATCCACAACAAGGTGCTGTTGTCGAAGAGGTGCATGAACTGAGTTCTGAAACAGAGTCAGAATCCACGTCACCTACTGAGAACAGTCAAGAAAAGGCCAAGTTCGAGCCGGACCAGGAAACGGATAGCCATGCCGAAGAGACATTGACGCAGCATCCCTCTGATCACACACAACAATCAAACGAAACGCAACAGGTGGGACCTGTCGAGCAACAAGTCACGGCTGACGATAATGATGCGGCCCAGCAGACTGTAGAGCCAGAGCCAGAGCCAGAGCCAGAGCCAGAGCCAGAGCCAGAGCCAGAAACAGAAACAGAAACAGAGCCAGAAACAGAGCCAGAAACAGAGCCAGAAACAGAGCCAGAAACAGAGCAAGAAGATCCAAGTAGTGATCAAGCCGGAACCAACGAGCATGGCACTCAGTAGTCGCTGGCAGCAACTCAACTTACCCGCTTCACGCTATCAGCCAGCGATTGCTGGCCAACTGATTCGCATGGTTGGCTTGACCCTGGAAGCCATCGGCATAGATGTCAAAGTCGGAGACCGCTGTCTGGTTGAGCGACATCAAGAGCAAGCCATCGAAGCCGAGGTGGTCGGCTTTGATCAGCAGCGTATTTTTTTGATGCCGATTGAGCAAATTGACGGTGTTAGACCCGGCGCCAAAGTCTGGCCTTTGCAAGGCTCGGCCCACGTTCCAGTAGGTGACGGTTTATTAGGTCGTGTACTTGATGGAACTGGGCGTCCGTTAGATGAAGGCGGTCAGTTACAGCAAGTAACAGAGGGCAACCTGCATGGCCGAGCGATCAATCCACTGCATCGGGCGCCGATCAGAGAACCGCTGGATGTTGGTATTCGGGCTATTAATGCCATGCTGACGGTGGGGCGCGGCCAGCGCATTGGACTGTTTGCAGGCAGTGGCGTCGGTAAAAGTGTGTTGCTCGGTATGATGACGCGATTTACCACGGCTGATGTGATTGTTGTTGGCCTGATTGGTGAGCGTGGCCGCGAAGTGAAAGAATTCATTGATGAAATTCTGGGCGAAGAAGGCTTGCAGCGCTCGGTGGTGGTTGCGTCGCCTGCTGATGACTCACCACTGATGCGATTGCGTGCCGCCATGTATTGCACTGCCGTCGCCGAGTACTTCCGTGATCAGGGGCGTAATGTATTAATGTTAATGGACTCACTAACGCGTTATGCCCAAGCGCAACGGGAAATTGCATTGGCCGTTGGCGAACCTCCAGCCACCAAAGGCTATCCACCGTCGGTATTTAATAAACTCCCCAAGCTGGTGGAGCGTACCGGCAATGGCCCTGCAGGAGGGGGCTCCATCACGGCGTTTTATACCGTATTGAGTGAAGGCGATGACTTGCAGGACCCGATCGCCGATGCCAGCCGGGCGATTTTGGATGGCCATATTGTGCTGTCACGCCGACTAGCCGAAGAAGGACATTATCCGGCTATCGATGTGGAAGCTTCGGTCAGCCGTGTTATGCCGCAAATCGTTCATGCTGACTGGTTGCAACGGGCGCAGCTCACCAAGCAACTATTATCTCACTACCGGCAGAATCAGGACCTCATCAATGTAGGAGCCTATCAGCCAGGCAGTGATCAAATGCTGGATGTGGCCATGGAGCGCATGCCGACTATAAAAGCCATGCTGCGCCAGGGGCTCAATGAAGGCGTGTCGCTACAGGACAGCGAGCAACAGCTGATCAATTTGATCAGTGGTGGCTAATATGCCCAACCACCCCAGAGCAAAACGCTTGCAGACTGTTGTGCATTTGGCCGAACGTGATGAGCAGCAGGCGCTGGCTAATTTGGGGGCTGCACAGCAGAAGCTGCAGCTTGAACTGGATCAAAAACAGCAGCTGGGTGACTACGCTGCAGATTATCAGGCGCAACTGAGTGGCCGCCAAGGTGGACATCTCAGCTCGGCGCAACTTCATACTACTGTTGGCTTCCTACAACAGATCGAGCAGGCCCTAAAGCAGCAAACCGAGCAGATTGCCTTACTGCAAAAGCAGGTCGAGCGTGAGCGCGCGATTTGGCAAAGGTGCCAGGCCAAGCTGAAAGCTCTGCAGCAACTGATGGACTCCCTTGAGCAGGAATACCAGCAGCAGCAAGACCGTCAGGAGCAGCGTCAGGCCGATGAATGGGCAAATCGGGCTGCGTTTGATCGTACTAAAAAGCACTAGCCGGCCTGTTTTACGGCAATTTTTTCAAGATTTTTGACCTCTCTCGCGCTGTAGGCAGCAAATGCGAAATTTGCGTCTAGTCTGGTATTTAGCAAACCCCTAACGGATGGGTGGCCTTATGGCTCAAGTGATTGACTGTGGCACTCGGCTCAGTATTGATCAGGCAGAAACACTTCTTTCGCAGTTCCAGGCAGCACTGTCGTCACCAGAGGCGTTGCAAATCAACGCTGATCAGGTGGATTACGCCGACAGTGCCGGAATGCAATTGTTGTTAGCACTTAAACGCAGCTTGGCCAGCAGTGGACAATCGCTTAACTGGCTGGCTGTCAGCCCGACACTGTACGAATGTGCTGACCTGCTTGGCGTCAGTGCTTATCTGGATTTACCTGAAATATCGAAGGAGTAACACATGCCTAGCATTTTGGCTGTCGATGATTCCGCTTCAATGCGACAAATGGTCATTTTCACCTTAAAAGGTGCTGGCTATGACGTGACTGAGGCAAAAGATGGGCAAGAGGCATTGGGTCTTGCTCAGCAAAAAAAATATGACTTAGTTCTGTCGGACGTCAATATGCCAAATATGAATGGCATCGAATTAGTTAAAGCCTTGCGAGAATTGGCCGATTACAAGTTTGTCCCGGTATTAATGCTGACGACAGAATCTACCGGGGATATGAAAATGCAGGGAAAACAAGCCGGCGCGACAGGCTGGATTGTTAAACCATTTAACCCGGATCAATTGCTTGGCACGATCCGCCGCGTTCTTGGGTAGCATGTTATGAGTGTTGATCTTTCGCAATTTCACCAGGTTTTTTTCGAGGAAAGCTTCGAAGGCCTGGAAATTATGGAACATCAACTGCTGCAGTTACAGGCGGGCACACCCGACCTGGAAACGGTAAACACCATTTTCAGGGCGGCCCATTCCATTAAAGGGGGAGCCGGCACCTTTGGCTTCTCCGATGTTGCTCAGTTTACCCACTCCGTCGAAACCCTGCTGGATGAAATTAGAGCTGGCCAGCGCCAGGTTACCAACGAATATATTGACTTATTTTTGCAATCAGTCGATGTGTTGAGAGATCTGCTGCAAGCGCTGAAAGATCACGAAACGCCCTCTTTGGATCGTGCTCAGGAATTGCAGCTAGCGTTACAAAAAGTACTTAACGGAGACAGCAGTCAAGACGCACCGTCAGCCGAAGACAACGCCGCAGAAGAAAGCTCCGCTGAAGGTTGGCTAATTGATTTTAAACCCGGTGAAGACATACTTCGTAGCGGAAATGAGCCTTTTCGCATGATGCGTGAAATCAGCCAGCTGGTTGGCCGAGACAACATGGAAGTTATTGTTGATCAACAACAGCTTCCCGACATCAATGCCCTCGATCCTGAAAGTTGCTATTTGAGCTGGAAAATTCGGGTTAACAAGAGCATTGATGTGGCTCAACTAAAAGAGGTATTTGAGTGGGTTGAAGATGAATGTGACATTGCTTATCAGCCCTTATCGGTAACTTCAGAGTCACCTCAAGACAACATCGATGTCGCAGTGTCTGTACCGGATAATGCCTTACAAGTGACAGAGGTAACAGCGGCGAATGTGAGCGCTGCAAAGCCTGCTGCTGATATTGCTCCCGTTGCTAAAGAAAAAGCCAGTGCTCAAAAACGCAGTGGTGACACCTCTATTCGTGTGTCTATCGATAAAGTTGACAGCCTTATTAATATGGTCGGGGAGCTGGTTATCACTCAGTCGATGCTCAGCCAGTTAGGCCAAGAATTTGATATGAATCTTCTAGCCAGGTTGCAACAAGGGCTGATGCAATTGGAGCAAAATACTCGTGAGCTGCAAGAAAGTGTGATGAAAATTCGCATGCTGCCGATTAGCTTTGCCTTCAGTCGCTTCCCGCGTTTAGTTCGTGATTTGGGTGGCCAGCTGGGTAAGCAGGTTAAATTGGTATTGCAGGGTGAAGAGACTGAACTCGACAAAACCGTCATGGAAAAAATCGGTGATCCTTTGGTTCATCTGGTTCGTAACTCGCTTGATCATGGCCTGGAGTCCACTGATAAACGTCTGCAAGCAGGAAAGCCTGAAGCCGGAACGATCATTCTTAATGCTTACCATCAAGGTGGAAATATCGTTATAGAAATCCGTGACGATGGTGCAGGGCTTAATGAAGAGAAAATTCTTAAAAAGGCCATCGAGCGAGGATTGGTGTCAGAGCACGACGCACTGACGCCACAAGAAATTCATCAGCTCATATTCCTACCTGGTTTTTCAACGGCAGACAGTGTTAGCGACATTTCTGGTCGCGGCGTAGGAATGGATGTGGTCAGAAGAAATATTCAGGAACTAAACGGAAATATTGATGTTCATTCCGTCACAGGTAAAGGCTCAACCTTCACTATTCGCCTGCCGCTCACCTTGGCCATCCTAGACGGTCAGCTGGTGAGGGTAGCTAATGAAAAGTATGTGATTCCATTAGTGTCGATTGTTGAATCAATACAGTTGGATGCAAAAGATATGAGCCACATTGCAGGGAGTCAACCTGTTATGCCATTAAGGGATGAATATATCCCCATCGTTTATTTGAATCAGGTCTTCAATTTGACAGACGGTCCTGATCTTACCGATGCCATGTTGGTGGTGGTAGACAGCGATAATGGAAAAATAGGCTTGGTGGTGAATGAATTGTTGGGACAGCAGCAAGTTGTGATTAAAAGTCTTGAACAAAACTATGAGCGTGTATCTGGCATATCAGGGGCAACCATACTGGGTGATGGCACGGTAGCCTTGATTATTGATGTTACCGGATTGCATAAGCACAGTAGCGATAAGGCGGCCTGATATGAGTTTGGATGAATTAGAAAGTCAAGACGCCAGTGAGCAGCAGTACCTCACATTTATCATGGCTGAAGAAGAATACGGGGTTGATATTCTAGCCGTTCAAGAGATTCGGGGCTGGGAACCTACCACCGCTATTCCTAATGCACCTGATTATATCCGCGGTGTGATTAATTTACGCGGTACCATCGTTCCCATTATGGACTTACGTATGCGCTTTGGATTGCCTGCGGTGGAATATAGCCCGGTTACCGTTGTCGTCATTTTAAAGGTGATTGCCGAGTCATCAGAGAAGGTGATGGGCGTAGTGGTGGATGCGGTATCAGATGTTTACTCGATTAAACCCGCAGAAATTCGTCAGCCACCAGATATGAATCAGGATCAGAACACAGATTTTTTACGTGGCTTAGTCAACGTTAAGAAGAAAATGGTGATTTTACTGGACGTCGCCACACTGATAACCAGTCACCAGCCCTTGGAACTGCCAAATTTGGCAGAAGAATGTCTTGAACATGATTGAGTCTGCATGCCAGGCAAAAGGATAGAACATGGGGTTACTTGAGAATCTTTTTGGTAGTGCGTCCCAGCGTGTAGAGCAGGAACGCTTTCAGGCATTAGACAATGCCCAAGCTTTGCTGGAGTTAAGTCTGGACGGCACTATTGTTCGAGCGAACCCCAACTTTCTCGCTTTAATTGGCGCGTCACAGGTTGAAGTGAATCAACGCACCATTAGCTCCCTCTTGTCAGCACAAGATACCGATCAAGGTGCGTTAGCCGAACTCTGGTTAAAACTTGGGCGTGGTGATAGTGCTGATGTAGTGCAGACGTTTGAATCGAAGCTGCGTGGCGCAGTGCATTTACGTATGCATTATTCACCGGTTAAAGATGCCACTGGTCGTACCTATCGTGCGCTGGCCCTGGCACAAGATATGACGGTTGAACTAGAACGGGTGCAACAGCAACAGCGCAATACCGATATTGTCAGTGCATTAGAGGTCTGCCAAGCCAATGTCATGTTGGCCAATCTTGATATGCAAATCGTGTATATGAATCGCTGTCTGGAACAAACGCTGCAACAACACGAAGCGGGCATTCGCCAACAGTTATCGAATTTCTCTGTCGATAAATTGATCGGCCAAACAGTCGATGTGTTTCATAAAAAACCTGAAGTTCAACGTCGCATGATAGCAGACCTTCATGAGCCATATCACACCAAAATAGAGGTGGGAGAGGCGACTTTTTCTTTAATTGCGACACCATGGAAGAATGCAGATAACGAGCGCATTGGTACCATTGTCGAGTGGAAAGATTTGACCGCTACGCTTGCTCGTGAGGCAGAAGAAAAACGCAATGCAGATGTCAACGCCAGAGTGAAACAAGCACTGGATGTGGTCAATACCAATGCCATGATCGCAGATAATGATTTCAACATCGTCTACATGAACGAATCCATCGTCGAAATGATGGATAACGCAGAAAAGGATCTACAGCGTGATATACCAGGATTTGATGCCAAGAAGCTGATGGGCGCCAATATCGATATATTCCATAAGAAGCCTGAATATCAACGTTCTATGGTGGCAGGGCTGAAAGATACCTACAAGACCCAAATAGTAGTGGGTGGTCGAACCTTCTCTCTGATTGCTAATCCTATCTTTAATGATGACTCGGAACGTATTGGTACTATTGTCGAGTGGGAAGATCGTACTGATGAAGTGGCAAGACTTGAACAAGAGAAACGTGAAGCCGACAAAAACACTCGAGTCAAACAAGCCCTCGATGTGGTAAACACCAATGCCATGATAGCCGATAATGATTTTAATATCGTCTACATGAATGAGGCCATCGTTGGCATGATGGATAACGCTGAGAATGATATTAAGCGTGATATTCCAGGCTTTGATGCCAAAAAGTTGATGGGCGCCAATATCGATATCTTCCATAAGAAGCCTGAATATCAGCGTTCTATGGTAGCTGGGCTGAAAGATACCTACAAAACCCAAATAGTAGTAGGTGGCAGGACATTCTCATTAATCGCTAATCCTATCTTTAATGATAATTCTGAGCGAATCGGTACTATCGTTGAATGGGAGGATCGCACTGACGAAGTCGCAAGAATCGCCCAAGAAAAAATAGAGGCAGATTCCAACTCTCGAGTGAAACAGGCTCTAGATGTGGTGTCGACCAATGCCATGATTGCCGATAATGAGCTGAATATCATATACATGAACGAAGCCATTGTTGGCATGATGGAGAATGCAGAGCAGGATCTAAGAAAAGACTTGCCTGGATTTAAAGTCAGCACCCTGATGGGCAGCAATATCGATGTCTTCCATAAACGTCCAGAACATCAGCGTCAAATGCTGGCAGCGCTGAAGGATACCTACCGTACCGAAATCATTGTTGGCGGTCGGACCTTCTACTTAATAGCCAATCCAATCTTTAATAGTGCTTCTGAGCGCATCGGCACCATTGTTGAATGGAAAGACCGCACTGATGAAGTCGCAACTGAAAAAGAAATAGACTTGATTGTAGATGCAGCAACGGCGGGTGATTTATCGCAGCGCGTTGAATTGAAAGGTAAAGATGGCTTCTTCCTTAACCTAGCAGAAGGGCTGAATCGCTTGTTAACCATCTCCGACAGTGTCGTTAGCGATACTATCCGCATATTTGATGGTTTGGCACAAGGCAAGTTGGATCGTAAAATCAACGCTGATTACACCGGTGCCTTTGATAAGTTAAAACAGGATGCTAACACCACCGTTGATCGTCTGACCGATATCATCACACGAATTCGAGAAGCGGCAGGTACGGTGGCTACAGGTGCCAGTGAGATTGCTCAAGGCAATGCCGACTTGAGCCGACGTACAGAGTCGCAGGCCTCCTCATTGGAAGAAACGGCATCTTCTATGGAAGAAATGACCAGTGCCGTAAAACAAACCAGTGATAATTCAGTGCATGCCAATGAGTTGGCCAGTTCTGCTCGCACAAAGGCTGAAAACGGTGGTGATGTTGTCTCCAAAGCCGTGGTTGCGATGCAGGAGATCAATCAGTCCAGCAAGCAAATTTCAGACATTATTGGTGTTATTGATGAGATTGCTTTCCAAACCAATCTATTAGCGTTGAATGCGGCAGTAGAAGCAGCACGAGCCGGCGAGCAAGGGCGTGGCTTTGCCGTTGTCGCGGGTGAAGTGCGTAACTTGGCTCAACGTTCCGCCAGTGCTGCTAAAGAAATCAAAGAGCTGATTCGCGACAGTGTTGATAAGGTCGAAGCTGGAACCTCATTGGTCAATCACAGTGGTAATACGCTCAGTGAGATCATTGCAGCGGTAGAAAATGTTTCCTCTATGATCCAAGACATTAGTACTGCAGCACGCGAGCAATCGGCTGGTATTGAACAGGTAAACAGCGCTGTCACTCAAATGGATGAAATGACCCAGCAGAATGCTGCGCTGGTTGAACAGGCCTCAGCCGCCGGTGAAGCCATGGCGGAACAGGCCCAGGCAATGATGAAGATGATGGAGTTCTTCGATATGGATGGCACTTCAACGGCTAAACCATTGCATACTGCAGAAGTCACTCCAATCGCCAAGCCGATAACTAAGGCGGCGGCTCCTGATAAAAGTCAGTTCTCATCTGACGACGATGATGAATGGGCAGAGTTCTGATTCATTATGAGCACAGCAGGTGCAGATCGTGAATTCGTGATGACAGAAGGCGATTTCTCAGAAATCGCCTCTCTGGCGCTGGAGCATACTGGGATTGTGCTGGCTGAGCACAAAAAAGATATGGTTTACGGTCGAATTGCACGCCGCATTCGTCACCGTGGGTTTCGCAGCTTTCGTCAGTATTTGGATTATTTTAAAGCCAATACCGATGAAGAAATGAGCGACTTCGTCAATGCGTTGACGACCAATCTTACTTCGTTCTTTCGAGAGCCTCATCATTTCCAATTTATTCAACAAAAGTGGTTGCCAGAGTTAATTAAGCATGCGCCCAGAGAACGGCGTTTGCGCATATGGTCAGCGGGTTGCTCGATTGGGCAGGAGGTTTATTCGATTGCGATTTCTCTCAAGCAAGCAGGAATGCCGGCCAGTTGGGATTGCAAGTTACTGGCTACGGATCTGGATTCCAATGTGCTTGATACGGGCAGGCAAGGTATTTACCCGGCCGGTGCTATAGAAAACCTGTCCGATGATCTACGCTCCCGATACTTTGATGTACTACCGTCATCAGAGATCCAGGTAAAAGAAAGCATTCGTAAGATGGTCTACTTTAAACGGCTTAATCTGCTCAGGTCGTGGCCCATTAATGGTCCCTTCGACGCCATTTTTTGTCGCAATGTAGTGATCTATTTTAATAAAGATACGCAGCGGCAATTGTTTGATCGTTATGCGGATTTACTGCCAACCGGCGGGCACTTATTTATCGGTCATTCAGAAAATTTGCATGGCATAACTCAGCGATTTGAGTCCTTGGGGCACACCATATATAGGAAGATAGCCTAATGCATCCGCCTGTCAGTGAGCGTCCCATTCAACCTGCCGTTGCGCGTGGATTTGAACATGTAAATCGTTACTGGGATGCGGAGCTGAAGGTGTGGGCAGCCAAGATCCTACCCGGAGAGTTCTATGTGTCAACTAACGGCGAGATGATAGTAACCTTATTGGGATCGTGCATCTCAGCATGTGTCAGAGATTCGAAACGTGGTATTGGCGGTATGAATCATTTTATGCTGCCAGAGCAAGGTGAGCATTCGACGACCCAATGGGGCGGAGACCCACTGACCCATGCCTCCCGTTACGGCAATTGGGCGATGGAATATCTGATTAATGAAATTCTTAAGCGTGGTGGAAGTCGCCAAAACCTAGAGGTAAAGCTGTTTGGTGGTGGCCAGATGATTGCGTCCATGAGTGATGTTGGACAGCGAAATATTCTGTTTGCCTACGACTACTTGGCACGTGAAGGTTTAACAGTAGCTGCATCCGACGTTGGTAATTCTGTGGCAAGGAAGGTGCTCTACTTTCCTGATACCGGCGCTGTAAAAGTCAGACGCATCAAACAAATGAAAAATGATGTATTGCTTCAGCGGGAGCGCGAATACCAGCGTACGGTTAGCTCAAATGAATCGGCTAGCGGTAGTGTGGACTTGTTCTGATGACAAAATTAGTTCGTGTACTGGTTATTGATGATTCACCCCTTATGCGCCAGCTGTTGACTACCTTGCTGGAAGAAGCTGACGGAATCGAAGTTATAGGGACGGCTGCAGATCCCTTTATTGCTCGTGACAAAATCAAGCAATTACGACCAGATGTATTGACCTTAGATGTTGAAATGCCGCGTATGACGGGGCTTCAGTTTTTGAAAAACTTGATGCGTTTAAAGCCTATGCCCGTTGTGATGGTGTCGTCACTGACTGATCAAGGAGCACCAGAAACCTTAGATGCCCTCGAATTGGGTGCGGTTGACTACATCGCCAAACCACAAATCAAGAATGAAGCAGCATTTCAACGTTTCGCCAAACAGCTAGCAGCAAAAATTCTGGTGGCTGCCAACGCTAAAGTACGCCCTTTGGATGTGGAAAAAATACAGCAACGTCGGGCCCAAGTGGCTCCGGTGCAAAGTTATAGTCGTTGGATCGTTATTGGCTCTTCGACAGGCGGCACTGAGGCAGTCAAGGAAGTGTTGATGACAGTGCCTAAACATTGCCCTCCTATTCTCATCACTCAGCATATTCCGCCGGTGTTTAGTCGCTCCTTTGCGATGCGTTTAAACCATTCGTTGGAGCTGGAAGTGTGTGAAGCAGAGGAAGGGCTTGAGGTGTTACCTGGGCGCGTCATTATTGCCCAAGGCGACCATCACTTGCAGTTTGCGCAAAAAAGTGGCCAAGTTGTGTGCAAGTTAAACGCAAGCGAGAAGGTAAATCATCATCGTCCATCAGTCAGCGTTATGTTCGACAGTATCGCCTCTGTAATGCCTGCCAATAAGCTGGTAGCCGTTATGCTAACAGGCATGGGAAATGATGGTGCCGACGCCATGCTTAGACTGCAGCAACAAGGTGCGACGACATTGGTTCAGGACGAAGCGTCCAGTGTGGTTTGGGGAATGCCCGGGGCTGTTGTTGCTGTTGGAGCCGCTCAACATATCGTTCCTTTGTCTGAGGTAGCCAGCAGAATGTTGACACTCGCTGCCAGTAAACAGTGACAAACCTGACGCTTGTGCTAAAACTGTTGTATAACCCGACTGGAGGATGGATGAATGACAGTAACGGCTTCTCTCTCAGGGAATGGTCAGGAGCTCACCATTAAGGTGGATGGGCGCTTTGACTTTAGTGCACACCAAGAGTTTCGCGATGCGTATGAAAGCCAGGAAACGGATCCACAACGTTTTGTCGTTGATCTCGGAGGGACCTCCTATCTCGATAGCTCGGCTCTCGGTATGTTGTTATTGCTTCGCGATCATGCCGGTGGTGATAGTGCTGATGTCAGTATCGTGAACTGTAATCAAGATGTGCGCAAAATATTGACGATCTCCAATTTTGAACAGCTGTTCGCTATTCAGTAATTTTTATGTCTAGGGAAGGCATACGTATTCTGATTGCCGACGATAACAGCACTGATCGAATGGTGTTGAGTCGTATTGTTCGTAATCAGGGGCACCAAGTGATCGAAGCCAGCAACGGTATGGAAGCCGTCGCCGCCTTTGAGCAACATCGTCCAGAAATGGTGCTTATGGATGTCATGATGCCGCAGATGGACGGTCGAGAAGCGGCTCGCAAAATTAAGGCGCTGGCGGGCGAAGAGCTAGTACCTCTTATCTTTTTAACATCCCTTACCGATGCACAAAGTCTTGCTGATTGTCTTGAATCCGGCGGAGACGACTTTCTCAGCAAGCCTTACAACAACGTAATACTGCAAGCTAAGATCAAATCTTTCTCACGCATGCGGGACATGCATCAGACCCTGCAGCAGCAACGCGATACCATTGCCAGCAATAACGAGCATTTACTGCACGAGCAGCATGTAGCTAAAGCGGTGTTTGATAACGTGGCGCATGCTGGCTGCTTATCCGCCCCAAATATTCGCTATACCGTATCCCCTTTATCTATTTTCAACGGTGATGTGTTGTTGGCCGCTCGCAAGCCTGGCGGTGGCATGCATGTGTTGTTGGGGGACTTTACAGGACATGGCTTACCCGCGGCGATTGGCGCCATGCCAATGGCCGAGATTTTTTATGGCATGACGGCTAAAGGTTTTGCTCTGCGAGATGTGTTGCGCGAAATAAACCTGAAACTAAAAGGAATTCTACCGGTCGGATTTTTCTGTTGTGCCGCCGTTGTTGATCTGGATTTTGAACGAGGCAATGCCGCAGTATGGATGGGCGGTGTTCCAGATTGTGTGTTACTGCGCGCCAAAGGCGGGGATCGTCAAATTCTTAAATCGTCTAATCTGCCGTTGGGCGTGCTCAGCAATGAACAGTTTAATGACGGTATGCAAGACTATCCCATGGAGGTCGGAGATCGCTTGTTGATGTGGTCCGATGGCATATTAGAAGCGCGTAATGCTCAGGGTGATATGTTTGGTGAGGAGCGTTTAACCCATGTATTTAATGAAAGTACTTGTGTCGAGCAAATTTTTGACGGAATTCATGCGGCGCTGGATCAATTTTTAGAAGGTAGCCAGCGTGACGATGATACGACGCTAATTGAATTGCAAATGACGGAAGAACAGGCACTTGAAGCGTATCTGCCTGACCTGCAGTCAGGCCCAGTGGCAGGACCCGTTGATTGGCAAATGAGTTACCGCATGGAGCCTCATACCTTACGTCATTTTAATCCTTTGCCATTGTTAATGCATATCCTGATGGAAGTGCCAGGGCTTAGAGTGATGGGTGGAGAGCTTCATACTGTCATGGCTGAGCTGTTTTCCAACGCCTTCGAACACGGTGTGCTGGGATTAGACTCGAGCCTTAAAACCGGTCCACAAGGGTTTATGGAATATTACCGCCAACGTGAACAAAAGTTGCAACAGCTCACCGAAGGTTATGTTGAAGTCAGGATGCGCCATGATGGTGACGGTCGTCAGGGGCGACTTATTTTAGAGTTTGAAGACAGTGGCCCAGGGTTCGATTATCAATCATTACCTCCGCTAAACAAAAGCCAGCAAACAAGTGACTGCCAATATGCAGGTAGAGGTATTCCATTGTTAAATAACATTTGTGAACGCCTGGTCTACAAAGGTTGTGGCAATCAGGTAGAAGCAGAAATTTGCTGGCCTCACCCTCATCTACGGAGAGTGTGATATGAGCGAAGTTGCCAGCCATTTCGATCAGGAAGCTTTGCTCATACTGCAAGAAGTTATGGACGATGAGTTTCCCGACCTGGTGAATGTCTATATTCGTGATTCGGACGAACGCTTGCCGCTGCTGCGGCAAGCCATTGATCGCCAAGACTCAACAACAGTGAGAGAGTTAGCGCATAGCTTTAAAGGAGCTAGCAGCAATGTGAGTGCCCAGGTTTTGGCCAACTTATGTTTTGAACTAGAAAAGGCCGGGCGTGATCAGGCGCTAGAGTCTGCATTCGACCAGTTGACCGCCATTGAATACGAGTACCAGCAAGTGCGTATGCTGTTGCAAGCAATGGTGGACTGACCTTAGAAGTTTGGCCTGGAACTTGCTGATTTCCTGATACACCGAGTGGCTGGTGGTACAGGAGAAACAGAAATGATGCAATCAGGCGGATCTGGAACAGGGCTAAATAGTTTATTAATGTCGTTAGGCGGTTCCCTGTCGTTACAGTCAGAAGGCTCCTTCATCGATACCTTAGTGGCGACGGATAGTGAATTTTCCCGTTTGTTTGATCAACTTAAGCTCTCTGGACTGCAGCTTGAAGATTTACCCGTTTCGCTGCAGCAGGCTGGCTTAGACACGAGTGATATGCCTAGCTGGACGGAACAAGATTGGTTGCAGTTACAGCAAGTGTTGCAACAGCCGCCTGGGTTAGAAGGTGAAGTGATGCCGCAACCGGGTCAGCCTTTGCCGGTGGAAGTGTCGGATTTATTACAGCAAGTGCAGTATGGCGAAGAGTTGCGTGCGAACACAGACACTCCCAGCCCAGTAGCCGTCTTAGCTAACACTTCGATATCACCGGAGCGACCGCAGCGCCGGGAACAATTATCAACTGCTGAGTGGAGTGCGACTGACGTTCCGGTGAATACCCCGGCCGAGCAAAGTTCGCCAGTAAGCGATACGGCTTTGGCAGATATCGCGGGCATTCAAACTGAGACATCAGATATAGAAAAAGCGGCTATTGGCCCAGTCTTAGCGGAGCCACAAGTGCCGGCAAATGTTACGGCGGTTAATAGCAGACCTCCTTTGCATAACACTGGCAAGAGCAGTCAGCGTGACATGGTAAACAATGCGTTGAGCAAAGATTCCTCCCCTGTCATAGAGTCGGCTATTGATACTGATCAGCCTTCTGACGTTCAAATAACCACAGAAAAGACAACCGTGCTCGATGCCGATAGTTCTTTGTCTGAGCGTGTTATGCCGAGCAATCAAAGCACTGTTACCACGGTTGATAACAAGCCGCCGGCCGCTACGATGAATATGGGCGCACAGGCTGTGACGGTGGCCAGCAACATAGCGAATGATTCTGTGGAGCCAAGTAACCCGATCACGGAGGAAGCATTTGAACTGCAAGAGAAGCGTGAGCTTCAGCAAGTGCGTGGTGAAGAGAGATTACGTGATCGATTGGAATTAGGATCTGACCGACAAACGTGGGGTACCGCGTTGGGAGGGCGTATTCTGACTATGGTGCAAGACGATATTCAACATGCGCGAATTCAGTTGGATCCACCTGAATTAGGCAGCATGGAAATTCGTCTCCAAGTTCAGCAGGATCAAACGACGGTTCAGGTTCAAGTACAAAATCCTCAGGTGCGTGATGCGCTGGAAGCCAATGCTCATCGCCTGCGTGAAGCGTTGGCGGACAATGGCTTAGCTCTGGCAGGATTTGATGTTGCAGAGCAAAGTCAGCAGCAGGCACAACAGCAGCAATATTCAGGCTCTGGTGGATCAGCCAGCGAAGAGGGTGATCAATCGCTGCAGCAAGACGGTCAAGTAAGCACACAACCGACGACAGCACGCTCAGATGCTTTGTTGGATACCTTTGCCTAGCCGAATATACATGCTCGCTGACTCTAAGCGAGCATTCTTTTCCCTACCTTTTTAATGACCATTCATCAATCCTATTGACGCTTTGCAGGTCAGTCGCTGTAAAGGCTAATAGGTGTAGTACAACTAACGTAATGTAGGACAAAAATTGATGGCCTTGCGCCCATCTTCAACGCTGGGGAAAAACTCAAACAGCACACTGGTAGCGCTTTTTTCTGCTTACTCGCTAGTGAACTACTAAACTCCTGTCGAGGTGTCGTTTTGTTGACACTTTTGGGTGGCACGTGGATTGCTTCCTAGTATGCATGACAGGAGAGAATGTTTATGGCCGCAGAGCAAGATCTCAAACTTGATGACGCCCCAGTAAGTGAAGAAAAAAAGGGGGGTAAAAAGAAACTCATCATTATCATCCTGCTGGTGATAATTCTGGTTGCCGCAGCTGTGGGGGGAACGTTGTTCTTCCTTATGGGAGGCGATGAAGAAGCGGCGGAAGACGGAGACACCGGTGAAGCGGTGGCAGAAGAAGTGGTCGAAGAGCCACTTGGGCCTGCGATGTATGTAATTTTAAAACCCGAGTTTGTTATTAGCTTCCAGGTAGGCCCTAGGCAGAGGTATTTGCAATTAAGTTTGCAAGTAATGACGCGTCAGCAAACCGTCGTTGATACCTTGTCACTGCATGAACCTATGATCCGCAATGACATTATTCGGATCATCAGTGAGCAGGATTTTGAGCAACTGCGAACTGCAGAAGGGCGTAGGTCATTGCAGTTAGCCCTGACAGAACATTTGGAGATGCTGGTTCAAAGGGAAAGTGGCACAGGTGGCGTAGAGGCTGTGCTGTTTACTAATTATGTGATGCAGTAGGAAAGCCCAGTGCAAGATTTACTGTCACAAGACGAAATTGATGCGTTATTGCATGGCGTCGACGATGGCGATATCGAGCCAGAAGACGACATAGATGCAACCGGTGTCAAATCCTATGACCTGACCAGCAACGACCGTATTGTTCGCGGTCGGATGCCAACGCTAGAAATGATTAACGAGCGCTTTGCTCGTTATATGCGCATTAGCATGTTCAATTTTCTACGCCGCAGTGCCGATGTTGCATCGGGTGGCGTGCAAATTATGAAGTTTGGTGAATACGTTCATACCCTCTACGTGCCTACCAGCCTTAATTTGGTGAAGATGCGACCACTACGTGGTACGGCGTTATTTATTATGGATGCCAAGTTGGTGTTCAAATTGGTAGATAACTTTTTTGGTGGCGATGGTCGCCATGCAAAAATCGAAGGACGGGAATTTACACCGACAGAGGTTCGTGTCGTTCAGATTGTGTTAAATCAAATCTTTAGTGACATGATTGAAGCCTGGGCACCGGTCTGCAAACTCGAATTTGAGTACGTTGGCTCTGAAGTCAACCCCGCCATGGCTAACATTGTTAGCCCCAGTGAAGTGGTGGTTGTAAACACCTTTCATGTTGAGTTGGACGGTGGTGGTGGTGATTTTCATCTGACCATTCCTTATTCCATGATTGAACCTATGAGGGAAGTTTTGGATGCAGGTGTGCAAAGTGATATTGACGACGTCGATGAGCGTTGGATGCAATCATTGCGAGAAGATATTTTAGAAGCCAAGGTGCCCATTCACGGCACCTTAGTAGAGCGTGACATCACTTTACGTGAAGTAGCGGAGCTTAAAGCAGGTGATGTTATCCCGATAGAAATGCCCGACTACTTCATCCTACAAGCAAATGGAATCCCGGTGTTTCTAGGTAAGCTCGGTATATCTGACGACAATTTGGCGGTGAAAGTCATCGACCAGGTTCACCGTCAAAAGTCTCGTTAGCAGGAGAAGGTTATGGCTGATGAAGAAAATGATGTAAGCCCAGATGAATCGGTAAATCCAGAAGAGTCAGTAAACCCTGATGAATTGGCTGAATCCGTTGCCAACGGCATTGAAGAGGCCGGAGAAGATGAGGCTGCGCTGGCGGATGAATGGGCCGCAGCCATGGCAGAAAGTGGTGACGATGGTGATTCCAGTGTGGAAGACGACTGGGCCGCGGCGATGCAGGAAGAAGCCAGCGCCAGTGACGACACGGACGGCGTCGAACCTGCCCCCTTGGATGTTTTACAGGATGAAGGTCAACCAAGAACCGTGAGCGGCGATGGGCCAGAACTGGATGTCATTCTCGATATTCCGGTGCGCATCTCAATGGAAGTGGGTAGCACACAAATACCGATTCGAAATTTGTTACAACTGAATCAAGGTTCTGTCGTCGAATTAGATCGGTTGGCGGGCGAGCCTTTGGATGTGATGGTAAACGGGACCTTGATTGCTCACGGCGAGGTGGTCATGGTGAATGATAAGTTTGGTATACGGCTAACGGATGTGGTCAGTCAAAGTGAACGTATTCAACGCTTGCGTTAAGGCTCTGATACTCTCTTTTTTTCCTGTGTGGGTGTTGGCGGAAGAGGGTGTGACTAAAGGACCGGATGTGGCTTCTTCGGCAGGTACCGTAGCCATGTTCTTATTATTAACGATCGGCATGATTTTTCTGTTTGCTTGGTTGGCGACAAAAGCACGAGTAATCAGGCCTATGTCTGGTAACCAGGCCATTCGGCCAGTGGCAACGTTATCCTTGGGCGTTAAAGAGCGCTTAGCGTTAGTACAGGTCGGAGAAAAGCAAATTCTGTTGGGTATTACTGCACATCAAATTACCGCACTGGCAGAGTTTGATGAGCCTGTGGTCAGTGAACCTTCGACTTCAGCGAGTTCATTCTCTGAGGTGCTAAAGAAGGCCATTCATACATGAGAAATTGGCTACTGCTGAGTTTCCTGGTTGTTTTGCTGTTGCCTCTTCCTACCTTGGCTGAAGAGGCTAACAAAGCATTTTTGGGAGTTCCCGCCATCGTTTATGAGGCCACCGATACAGGTGGTCAATATTCGGTTACCTTCCAGATTCTAGTCATCATGACGCTGCTGTCGGTATTGCCGGCACTGTTAATCATGATGACCTCCTTCACTCGCATTATTGTGGTTCTGGCCATCTTGCGCCAGGCAATTGGTTTGCAGCAAACGCCTTCTAATCAGATCTTGTTAGGGCTAAGTCTATTTCTTACTTTGTTTATCATGATGCCGGTGTTTCGTGTGATTAATGCCGAAGCATTGCAGCCCTATATCAATGAGCAAATAACGCCTGCCGATGCACTACAGAGAGCAACGGTTCCGATTCATGAGTTTATGCTGGCGCAGACACGTGAAAACGACCTGCAGTTGTTTATTCGAATCAGTGGGCGTGAGGATATTGCCAGTGCTGAGGAAACACCACTGCATATTCTTATTCCGGCCTTTGTGACCAGTGAATTAAAGACGGCTTTTCAAATCGGTTTTTTGCTGTTTATTCCCTTTCTGATTATTGACTTGGTGGTGGCCAGTATCTTAATGGCAATGGGTATGATGATGTTGTCACCTATCATCATCTCTCTTCCGTTCAAAATTATGCTGTTTGTTTTAATCGATGGATGGGCTCTGGTGATGGGAACGCTGGCAAACAGTTTTGGCACTGTGTAGGAGAGACTATGAACGCTGCAGAAATTGGTGATTTGTTTTCTCATGCTTTGTATTTGGTGCTGATGATTGTTGTGATCATGATTGTTCCTAGTCTGATTATTGGTTTGATTGTAAGTACCTTTCAGGCCGCGACTCAGATAAACGAGCAAACCTTAAGCTTTTTGCCACGGTTAGTGGTGACCCTACTGGCGATGATAGGGTTTGGCCCTTGGGCGGTCAGTGCCGTGCTAGATTTTAGTCGCGATATTTATACCAATATTATTTACATCATCGGATAGCCGTGTGTTTGAACTGGAGTCATTGGAAGTAGGGCATTGGATCAGCCGCTATTTGTATCCGTTCGCCCGTGTATCTGGCCTATTGATGGTGATGCCGTTGATCGGTACGCGTATGGTACCGCAACGTATTCGTATTTTTTTGGCCTTGATGGTCTCCCTAGTGCTTACCCCCCTCTTGCCTCCGATGCCTAAAGTTGATGCCTTGTCTTTGGCTTCTATGTTGATTGTTGCTCAGCAGCTGTTGATTGGAATTGCCATGGGATTTGTTATTGAGCTGGTGACCCAGGTTTATGTGATTGCCGGTCAGCTGATTGCTATGCAAACGGGCTTAGGTATCGCTACTACCGTCGATCCCAGCCAGGGGGCTTCGGTGGTGGTTATCAGCCAATGGTTTTTGTTTATGGTGAGCATGGTGTTTTTAGCGCTGGATGGTCACCTCATTATGCTGGAGATTTTAGCTGATAGCTTTCACACCTTACCGGTTGGATTTGACGGCTTGGAAGCGGCTGATTTTGGCATGATAGTCGAGTGGAGCGGTTGGATGTTTGCCGCTGCCGTTGTTATAGCTTTGCCAGCATTGACCTCCTTGCTGATTGTTAACTTGGCCTTTGGTGTGATGACTCGGGCTGCGCCGCAGCTCAATATTTTTGCACTTGGTTTTCCCGTCACCATGATCGTTGGCCTGTTTATTATGTGGCTCAATATTGGAGAGATGGCGCAGGGTTTTCATTTTCAAATGGAAGCCATGTTTGAATTTCTAAAAAAACTGACCCGAGGCTGATATGGCAGAAGAAGACAGCGGTCAGGAAAAATCCGAGGAACCCACCTCCAGGCGATTGGAAAAGGCCCGAGAAGAAGGCCAGGTGCCACGTTCGAAAGAGCTAGCAACCACTATGGTGCTGGTCATCGGTGCGGCAGGGTTGATCGCCTTCGGCCCTTGGATGGCCGATTACATGAACGGCATAGCACGCTATGGCTTTGATGTTGAGCGCTCTGCCGCTTTTGATACCAGTGCACTGGGACGGCATTTAGGCGCTTCGTTGCAAGACGCCATTTATGCACTAGCTCCTTGGATGGTGTTGGTGCTGATTGCAGCCTTTGCTGGCCCATTGGGCATTGGTGGCTGGTTATTCTCCAGCAAAGCCATCACGCCTAAGCTTGATCGTCTTGACCCTTTAAAAGGGTTGAAACGGATGTTTTCTCTCAACTCGCTGGTTGAGCTGATTAAGGCGTGGGCTAAGGTGTTGGTGGTAGGAACCGTGGCCTGGCTGGTACTGACTTTCTTCTTCGAAGAATCGATGAATTTGCAGCGTAAATCCTTAGAGCCTGCGGTTAAGGGCTCTGTTGATATCATTTTATGGAGTGTATTGGTGCTGTGTTTGTCGACTCTGGTGATCGCCATTGCCGACGTGCCTTGGCAGATTTATAGCCATACCAAGAAGCTGCGTATGTCGATGCAGGAAATCAAAGACGAATACAAAGAAACCGAGGGCAAACCCGAAGTAAAAGCCAAGATTCGGCAATTGCAGCGTGAGGTGGCACAAAGACGCATGATGGCCGACGTGCCCGATGCCGATGTGGTGATCACTAACCCGACCCACTACGCCGTGGCGCTTAAGTATGCAGCCGACGCCATGACAGCTCCTATTATGCTGGCTAAGGGCACCGATCAGGTGGCCCAAAAAATTCAGGAGATTGCCCGTGAGCATAATGTGCCAAGGATGCAGGCCCCGCCTCTGGCCAGAGCGCTGTATGCCCATGGCAAGGTAGGCGATGAAATCCCAGAGGGTCTGTACGTCGCGGTTGCGCAAGTATTAGCCTACATCTACCAGATGGACATGTATGCCAAAGGGCGTGGACCTAAGCCTGAGCGTAAACCGGAGATGCCGATTCCACGTGATTTGAAAGTAGATCCCGACGGAAATCCACAGCACTGAAGTAAATAGGAAAGGTTTTTGCAGGAGACCGTCATCAGTTGTTTTTTTGACGGTGCGTCCATGGCAGCAGCTTCCGCAACGGTTCGTAATCAAGTTCGCTCAATCTTTGGCGCGTTGAGCAATGCCAGCCTGGCCATCCCGCTGATGCTATTGGTATTGCTGGGCATGATGACCCTGCCTTTGCCGCCATTTTTATTGGATACCTTTTTTACCTTTAACATTGCCTTGTCTGTGGTGGTGCTGCTGGTCAGCGTATACGCCCGGCGGCCGCTCGACTTTGCCATTTTCCCTACCATCTTGCTGGTCGCCACTTTGCTGCGTCTGGCTTTGAATGTTGCCAGTACACGTGTGGTGTTACTCAACGGCCATGAAGGTGGTGCTGCAGCAGGTAAAGTGATTGAAGCCTTTGGTGAAGTGCTGATTGGCGGCAACTACGCCGTTGGTTTGGTGGTGTTTATGATCCTGGTCATTATCAACTTTGTAGTGGTGACCAAAGGTGCAGGCCGGGTGTCGGAAGTGACCGCGCGTTTTACCCTGGATGCCATGCCGGGTAAGCAAATGGCCATTGATGCCGATTTGAACGCCGGTTTGATCGATGCTGACTCGGCTAAAACCCGGCGTGCTGAAATTGCCGCTGAAGCTGATTTTTATGGTGCTATGGACGGTGCCAGTAAGTTTGTTAAAGGCGATGCCGTGGCCGGCATTTTAATCTTAATCATCAATATCGTGGGTGGTTTTGCCATCGGCATGGGCCAGCACGACTTGACCCTCTCTAGTGCCGTTGAAGCCTATACCTTGCTAGCCATTGGTGATGGTCTGGTGGCACAAATTCCATCGTTACTGCTGTCGACTGCCACTGCGATTATGGTGACTCGTAATGGCACTGACGAAGACATGGGTCAGCAGGTCTTTGGCCAAATGTTTGCCTCCTCACGGGCGCTGGGGGTATCGGCTGGGCTGATGTTTTTAATGGGCATAGTTCCGGGCATGCCGCATACGGTGTTTTTGTCCGCTGCCTTGATTGCGGGTGTTGTCGCTTACTGGATTCACTGGCGCAAAGAGGGAGGGGCGTTGGGGGATAAAATCGCCCGTCGCTTTGGCTCTAGCAGCGCTGGTGCAGATACCAGTGCCGATGCTTCGACCGGCAAAGCCTTGGCGGCTCCACAAGAAAAGGCTCAGGCAGCACTGCAGCAAATGGAAGTGAAAGAACTCGGCTGGGATGATGTTGAACCCGTTGACCGGGTGGGGCTGGAAGTGGGCTATCGCTTGATCCCCCTGGTGGATAAAAATCAGGGCGGCCAGCTGCTCAGTCGGATTAAAGGCGTACGGCGAAAATTGTCGCAGGATTTGGGCTTTTTAATGCCGTCGGTTCATATTCGCGACAATTTAGATTTATTGCCCAATCAGTATCGTGTGACCCTGATGGGGGTGACGTTAGCCGAGGCAGAAATTCACCCGGAACGTGAGCTGGCCATTAATCCCGGACAGGTGTTTGGCAAGATTGATGGCATCGCTACCCAAGACCCGGCGTTTGGTTTGGAAGCCTACTGGATTGATGCCGGTCAGAAAGATAAAGCGCAAACATTGGGTTATACCGTGGTCGACGCCAGTACTGTGGTAGCCACTCACATCAATCAGAAGCTGCAGCGCCATGCCCATGAACTGTTGGGTCACGAAGATGTGCAGCAGCTGGTGGATATGCTGGCCAAGACCTCGCCTAAATTGGCCGAAGAGCTGGTGCCCAATACCGTGAGTATCAGTCAGCTGCTGACGGTGCTGCAGAATTTGCTGCGTGAACAGGTGCCGATTCGGGATCTGCGTTCAATCGCCGAGTCTTTGGCGAATTACCCCGGCCAGAGTCAAGATATCGCCGCTTTAACCTCGGTTGCTCGCCTGGCCCTGGCACGCATGATAGTGCAGAACATCTTTGGTAATGAGGATGAGCTGCCGGTGATGACGCTGGATCCTTCATTGGAACAGTTGTTGCTTAAAACAGTACAGCAAAGCAATCAGCCCACTTCTCCAACGGGTTTGGTGCTGGAGCCCAATATGGCAGACAGCCTGCAGCGGTCACTGGCCGAGGCAGTACAAAACCAAGAGATGGCGGGACGCCCAGCAGTGTTACTCGTTACGACGCAACTGCGGGCTAGCATGGCTGCTTTTGTTCGCAATAGTCTGGAGCAATTGCACGTATTGTCGTACCAGGAAATTCCGGACAACAAGAGTATTACCATAGTCGCCACCGTTGGCGGCCAGAACGGCTAACTGACATAGGCCTGAGCTCATGAAAGTAAAACGCATCACCGCAGACAATATGCAGCAAGCATTGCGGCAGGTATCCAACGAGTTGGGTAGCGATGCCGTTATTTTATCGAGCAAAAAAGTGGAGCAGGGGTTTGAAGTGGTTGCCGCCACCGACTATCAGTCCGGTGATGCCCAGGCCGAAGCCGAAGTCGAACGCCAGCTCAATTTACAGCGTGAACTGGAGCAGACACGCCAGCAGCTGCGACCGCACAGTGATACCTCGGAAATAGCCCAACGGCGGCGAGAGCAATCGGTACGCGAGCAATTTTCTCAGCCAAGGGCGAAAGAAAACGACGTTGAACTGCAGCGCATGAGCGGTGAGCTGAAAGAGCTTAAGAACTGGCTGGTCAGTCATCAAGGCAGCCCTTGGGACAGTGATCGCCCGCTAACCTGGCAACAGTCGCAGCTATGGCAGCGCTGTCAGGATGTCGGCTTGGAGCCAGCATGGTCCGATCGATTAGTCAGTCGCGTTGGTGCTGACGGTAACGTCGACGACAGTTGGCGACAGGCGCTGAGGTTTATGGAAGCAGACTTACCTGTGCAAGGTCTTAGCTGGCTCGAACAGGGCGGGCGCTTTGCCTTATTAGGCCCAACTGGTGCTGGTAAAACCACCACCATCGGCAAGATGGCAGCGCAGTTTGTGATCCGCCATGGCCCTGAATCAGTGGTGTTGATTACCCTCGATAACTATCGCATTGCGGCCCATGATCAATTGAAAACCTTTGCCAAATTGCTATCGGTAAAATGGCTGCGGGCGCCGCAAGATGGCAGCTTACCAGAGCTGTTAAAGAAAACGGCGAAAGCCAAGCTGGTATTAATCGACAGTGCTGGGCTGGCCAGCCAGGACCCGCATTTCAACGAGCAATTGTCTATGCTTAAAGACTGTGGCAAGGCGGTGAATAAACTGCTGGTTTTGCCTTTGACCAGTCAGGGGCGGTGTTTGCAGGAAAACTACGAGCACTTTAAATCCGTCGCATTGAGCGGCTGTATTTTTACCAAACTGGATGAGTGTTTTTGCCTCGGGCCAGCCATGAGCGTGGCTGCCCTAACCCGCTTACCTCTAACGTTGGTGACCGATGGTCCACATATTCCGGACGATCTGCACCTGCCAGAAGCGGGCAAGTTGGTGCGTTTGGCTGAGCAAATGGCGCGCATGGCAAGAACCCGCTGGCGGGCGCCCGAAGCGGCAGCGGCATCCCGCTAATCTGGCCACATTGATAACAAGGAGCGACAGCTGTTTATGGCGAAGCATCCGGTACAAGTCATCGCCGTCACTGGCGGCAAAGGTGGCGTTGGTAAGAGCAACGTCTCGGTTAATCTTTCCATTGCGCTGGCCGAAATCGGTCGACGGGTGGTACTGCTTGATGCTGACCTTGGGTTGGCGAACATCGATATTTTGCTCGGGGTGAATGCCAATCGCACGATTGAAGATGTGTTGAAAGGTGAGTGCGAGCTTAGGGACATCATGGTACGTGGCCCTGGGGGCATTCGAATCGTACCTGCATCGTCTGGCACACAGCGGCTATCGCAGCTGAACACGATGGAACATGCTGGACTGATACAGGCGTTCAGTGACATTGGTGATGACATTGATGTACTAGTCATCGACACAGCCGCCGGCATCTCAGATACCGTCATGAGCTTTGTTCGTGCCGCCCAAGAGGTCATTGTGGTGGTGACGGATGAGCCGACTTCGATTACCGATGCCTATGCGCAAATAAAACTGCTAAACCGAGACTATGGCGTGTTTCGTTTTCGTGTGGTGGCCAACATGGTCAAGTCCCCGCAAGAAGGCAATGTGCTGTTTGGCAAGCTTACTAAAGTGACAGACCGATTCTTAGATATTGCCATGCAGTACGTTGGCTCGGTACCGCAAGATGATGCCGTACGCCGAGCGGTGCAGCGGCAAAAAGCCGTAGTCGATGCCTATCCTCGCTCAAAAGCGGCGCTGGCGTTTAAAGCATTGGCTAAAAAAGTAGATGCTTGGCCACTACCGTCCACCCCTCGTGGACATTTGGAATTCTTTGTTGATCGGCTGGTGCAAGAAGCAGGAGCCTGATCCGTGTCAGCGGGAAGTTGCCTGGTGTATTCAGACATACAGAAGCATGAAGCCGACCAGTTAGTGCGTGAACACGCCGGGTTGGTTAAACGCATTGCCCATCACCTGTTAGGGCGCTTGCCTGACAGCGTGCAACTGGATGACCTGTTACAGGCCGGCATGATTGGTCTGCTGGAAGCTGCACGTAAGTACGATGGCAGTAAAGGCGCCAGCTTCGAAACCTATGCTGGCATTCGCATCCGCGGTGCCATGTTGGATGAAATCCGTCGCGGTGATTGGGCTCCTCGTTCAGTCCATCGTAACTCCCGCCGTATTACCGAAGCCATTAAAGTGGTCGAAAGTGCCAAGGGGCGTGATGCAGATGATGCTGAGGTGGCCGAGTATCTCGGCATTTCGCAGCAAGATTACCATGCCATTTTGCAAGACAGCGCCAGTTGTCGCCTGTTCAGTTATGAAGAGGTGACCCAAAGTGGTGATTCCTCTGCTCTGGATGGGCCGGCCACTAACGTACTAGACGGCATCGAACGGGAACATTTCCAACGGCATTTAGCCAAGGCCATTGCCCAGCTGCCAGAGCGTGAGCAGCTAGTGTTGGCATTGTATTATGACGAAGAGCTGAACTTGAAAGAAATTGGCGCCGTATTGGGCGTTAGTGAATCTAGGGTCAGCCAACTGCACAGCCAGGCAGCTCACCGCCTGCGTGGGCGCTTGGGCGATTGGCTGTCAGACTAATCTACAGCGCCGGTCAGCACTTGGTTACGGTCATATGGATAAAGCGCTGACACGGTCTACAATAACCCTTAGGAACGACTTGGAATATGCAAAGTCGACTTAGTGGAGGTCGTTTTGGATAAAAACATGAAAATTCTCATTGTGGATGACTTTTCGACAATGAGGCGCATCGTAAAAAATCTGCTGCGGGATTTGGGCTTTACCAATACCTCAGAAGCGGATGATGGCAATACAGCGTTGCCGATGCTGCAGTCTGGTGATTTCGACTTCCTGGTGACCGACTGGAACATGCCTGGTATGACGGGCTTGGAACTACTGCAAAAGGTACGAGCGGACGACAGGCTGAAAACCCTGCCCGTATTGATGGTGACCGCAGAAGCTAAGCGCGATCAAATTGTGGCGGCGGCTCAAGCGGGTGTGAATGGCTATGTGGTGAAACCATTCACTGCGGCGGTGCTCAAGGAAAAAATCGACAAAATCTTTGAGCGTGTGGAAGGCTGACGGAAATAGGCGGACACATGGCCGACAATTATCCCGAAAATGGCAACACGCAGTCTGTTGAAGACACTGTGACGGAGGAGATTCGCACCTTAGCAGAGCAGATGATCGCTGAGGTGGAAAATGGTCGCATTGGCGATGCTGTTGCGGTGGTCAATAAACTGAACGAAATTCGCGATCGCACCTTGTATCAGGAAGTGGGCAAACTGACTCGTGCTGTGCACGAATCTATCAAGAATCTCAACATTGATACCATTGGTGCTGGTTCAGAAATTACTGATACGACCGATAAACTAACCTATGTCGTGGAAATGACGGATAAGTCGGCCAATAAAACCATGGATCTGGTCGATGCGAGCGTGCCAAAGATTTCCGATATTCAGCAGCAATCACAGCAGCTGGCAGAGCAGTGGCAGCGCTTTTTAAATCGTGAAATTAAACCAGACGAGTTTCGTCAGTTGTCCAAAGACATTATGGTTTTTTTGCAGCACACCCAGGATACCAGTCAGCAGGTCCAGGGCAATTTATCGGAAATAATGCTGGCACAAGATTTTCAGGACTTAACGGGGCAGATTATTCATAAAGTGGCTGCCTTGGTAAAAGATGTTGAACACCGCTTGGTTGACTTAGTCGCTATGGCAGGCACCTTGGATTCTTTAACAGGAGCTCCTGAGCCTGTTGCTGAAGAGCCGGAACCCAAAGTAGAAGTAGGACAAGATATCGCACCGGAAGGTCCGCAAATAAATACTTCAAGTGAAAATGTGGTGAGTAACCAGGATGAAGTTGACGACTTGTTATCCAGTCTTGGTTTTTAGAGGAGCCAACGGATGAGTTTCGATGCTGATGAAGAAATTCTCCAGGATTTTCTGGTAGAGGCTGGAGAGATTCTTGAGAGCCTGTCTGAGGAGCTGGTTGATTTGGAGCAGCGCCCAGATGATCATGATCTGCTCAACAGCATTTTCCGTGGTTTTCATACCGTAAAGGGCGGTGCCGGCTTTTTACAACTTAACGCCTTGGTCGATTGCTGCCATGCAGCAGAAAACGTGTTTGATACGCTGCGCAACGGTCAGCGTGGGGTCGATTCTGACTTGATGGATGTGGTGCTTCAGGCACTGGATTCTGTCAACGATATGTTTGAAGCCGTACGCGGCGGAAGTATGCCAGAGGATGCTGACCCTGGTCTCATCGAGCGTTTACACGAACTGGCGAAACCTGCATCAGAGACACCGGCTGCCGCGCCTGCGGAGCCAGAACCTGAACCTTCAGCAGCAGAACCTGCTGCGCAAGCTAATGACAATTCATCAGAGGCTTCGGGTGATATTACAGACGACGAATTTGAGCAGTTATTAGACGCCTTAGATGAGGACGCTGCACCTGCCGAAGCGGCTGCCGCTGCTGCACCAGCCGATGACTTTTTTGATGTGGATGGTAGTGCAGATGGTGACAGTGACGATGAAATCACCGAAGACGAATTTGAGGCATTGCTCGATCAGATTCATGGCAAAGGCAAACATGCGACGGCTTCGGGCGACGATGCTGGCGGAGAGGTGAGCGCCAGCAAACCTGAACCGGTGGCTGAAGCCGCTGGCGGTGATGATTTAATTACTGATTCGGAATTTGAAGAACTGCTGGATCGTTTGCACGGCAAAGGTAAGTCTCCCACTGAGGGCGGTGCGCCGGAGCCAACTAAAGCAGAGCCACCCAAGCCTGAGCCTGTGGCAGCTGCTCCTAAGCCTGCCGCGAGCAGTCCACCGCCACAAAAGGCAGCAGCTAAACCTGAACCCAAGCCCGAAGCGAAAAAATCTGAGCGTGACCAGCCCGCGGCAGAAGCCACTGTTCGGGTCGATACCAAACGTCTGGACGATATTATGAATATGGTGGGCGAGTTGGTACTGGTTCGAAATCGTTTAATGCGGTTAGGGCTAGAAAGTACCGATGAGTCCATGTCCCGAGCGGTTGCCAATTTAGATGTGGTAACGGGAGACCTGCAAACCTCGGTTATGAAGACCCGGATGCAGCCGATTAAAAAAGTGTTTGGCCGCTTCCCTCGAGTGGTTCGAGATTTGGCTCGCCAACTCAAAAAAGAAATTAACCTTGAACTGCGCGGCGAAGAGACAGACTTAGATAAAAACCTGGTTGAGGCCTTGGCTGATCCCCTGGTGCATTTGGTGCGTAATGCGGTCGACCATGGTGTGGAAATGCCAGATGCAAGGGAGCAGAAAGGCAAAGCCCGGGTCGGCACTGTCGTGCTATCAGCTGAGCAGGAAGGCGACCATATTCTGTTGGTCATTCAGGATGATGGCGGCGGTATGGATGCCGACGTTTTGCGGCGTAAGGCGGTTGAAAAAGGCTTGATGGATCAGGACGCAGCGGATCGCTTAACCCCCAACGAATGTTACAACCTGATTTTTGCACCGGGCTTTTCTACTAAAGAAACTATTTCTGATGTGTCTGGGCGCGGTGTGGGTATGGATGTGGTGAAAACCAAAATCACCCAACTGAATGGCACCATTAATATCGACTCTGAATTAGGACGCGGTACTGCTATTCGCATCAAGGTTCCGCTGACCCTAGCTATCATGCCAACCCTGATGGTGATGTTGAAAGATCAGGCATTTGCTTTTCCTTTGGTCAGCGTTAACGAAATATTCCACTTAGATCTGACCCAAACCAACATTGTTGATGGACAAGAAGTGGTCGTGGTGCGTGAAAAGCCCATTCCATTGTTCCATTTAAAGCGCTGGTTGATAAAAGGTGAAGAATATTCTAAAGCCGATGAATCAGCTCATGTGGTGGTGGTGTCTGTTGGCACTCAACGGGTTGGTTTTGTAGTGGATCAGCTTATTGGGCAGGAAGAGGTGGTGATTAAACCGCTGGGACGTATGCTGCACGGCACCGCAGGAATGGCGGGGGCGACCATTACCGGCGATGGTCGTATCGCTTTAATTTTGGATATTCCTAGCATGCTGGGACGGTATGCCACAAAAACCATGAGCGCCGCCTAAACCGATGGGAGTAGTTTGAGCAATGACCATACGTGTCTTGGTGGTAGACGATTCGGGATTTTTCCGGCGCCGGGTGTCTGAGATTATCAACGCAGATCCTCGCATGGAAGTTGTGGGGGTGGCAGATAATGGCCGCCAAGCCATTGATAAAAATGAACAATTAAAGCCCGATGTCATCACGATGGACTATGAAATGCCGGTGATGGATGGTATTACCGCAGTGCGTAATATCATGGGCTCACGGCCTGTTCCGGTACTCATGTTTTCCTCCCTGACGTTTGAAGGTGCCAGGGTGACACTGGATGCGTTAGAAGCTGGAGCATTAGATTTTTTACCCAAAAACTTTGATGCCATTGCCAAAAATAGCGCTCAGATCCGTCAGTTACTAACCGATAAAATTGCAGCGGTTGCTGGTAGCCGCCGACAAGCCGCTGCTGCGCCACCGCCTGCACCGAAAGCAGCCCCTGTTAGACGCACAGGTTCTGTGGGGCCAAAAGATTTAGTCATGATTGGTACTTCAACGGGTGGTCCGGCGGCATTACAGACGTTATTCAAAACAATCCCTGCTGGTTTTCGTATTCCGATTATTATTATTCAGCATATGCCTGGCTCTTTTACTAAAGCCTTTGCTGAGCGCCTAAACCGCTTAAGCTCTTTATCGGTGAAAGAAGCTGAAGATGGTGAACGTATTCAAGCTGGTCATGTCTACGTGGCACCGGGTGGCATGCAGTTAATGGTCGACAAACGTAACGGTGGCTCCATCCACATTCGGGAAAGTGATGAACGAGTCAATTATCGACCTAGTGTGGATATCGCATTTGCGTCCGCGGCGAAGCATTACGGTAAAAAAACCTTGGCCATGGTTCTCACTGGTATGGGTGCCGATGGCCGTGAAGGAGCGCGCTTATTAAAAGATGTTGGCGCCACGATTTGGACGCAGGATGAAGCCACCTGCGTTATTTATGGCATGCCGATGGCGGTGTTCAAGGAAGGGCTATCGGATGAGGTTCTTTCACTTCCCGACATCGGACCCAGACTGTCTGCTGAGCTGGGCTGATGGATCGCTGGGCGCTGGCAATTATTGCGCTAGCGGTGTTGGCCGTTCTGGTCGGTTTTTCTCTGGAAGGTGGACGCTGGAGTCTGTTATTGAACGGGCCCGCTGCACTGATTGTTTTTGGTGGTGCAGGCTTAGCGACACTGGCACAAATCCCAGTGGCTCATTGGTCCCCATTTATTTCTTTATTATCCTGGCTGGCTTTGCCTCCGGCTTTTTCTACCGATGCTTTGATTAGCAAGTTGACCGTATGTGCCAATGCCCAGCGTAAAGACGGCGTATTGGCCCTCGAGCAATTAGCGTCGGCAGAGTCTGAAGCTTTGCTTCAGCGTGCCTTAACCATGTTGGCAGATGGCTACGACGATAAAATGATTGAACAGTCGTTATCCCTTGAGCTGCAGTCATTGTCGGAACGGGACCATGAGTTAGTAGACCACCTGGAGCAACTCGCAGGCTACTTGCCAACGCTGGGAATCGTCGGTGCGGTATTGGGCTTAATGCAGGTGTTATCGAGCATCAAGGAGCCAGATATGTTAGCCGCTGGTATAGCGACGGCATTTGTGGCGACTTTTTATGGCGTAGCTAGCGCCAATATTGTGGTTATCCCCATTGCTAATCGCCTACGGCAAGGCTTGGCACAGCGTAATCGATATTATCATGCCATGCTGGTCGGAATACGCTGCATCCGCGCCGGCGTTAATCCGGCGATATTAAGGTATCGCTTGCAGGGGATTACCTTGTGAGTCGTTCACATAAACAAGGTGCTGATAATCATCGCTGGCTGGTTTCCTATGCAGACTATATGACGCTGCTTTGCGCTTTTTTCATCATGATGTATGCCGTAGAGCTGATAGATGAAGAAGAGGGCGCAATTATTCGCGATCGCATTGAACATCTGTTTTCCCCCGCACGTCCGCACACTGAACCACCCCCTGCTTACACATCGCCGTTAAATGAGGGCAGCGGATTATTGCCGCTGGTGGCAGATATTCGCCAGGTGGCTCAATTAATTCCTGAGTCGGACGATATAGTAGTGGAAGGGGAAAAAGACTGGATTACCGTATCATTAAATGCCGATCTGCTGTTTGCCCCTGGCGAAACCCGAATCCGGGATACAGCTTTGCCATTAATGCAGCGCATCGCGGAAGAGTTAAGGCCCTGGCCTTATCCAATTAATGTACAAGGCCATGCTGATGATACGCCTACCCGGGGAGGGATAACCAACTGGGAAATTTCAGCGCTTAGGGCTGCATCGGTGGTACAAAATTTGGTGTTATACGGGGTGGCACCACAGCGAATGGCGGCCATGGGCTTGTCTCATTATCACCCTATGGTGGCTGAGCAAACGGACGATGCTCGGCGGCAAAATAGGCGGGTGGTGTTATTTATGACTCAGGATGCACAGGATGCACCCTGGTCACGCCCGCGTTAACAATTAATGTGGCATGTTTTTTGTTTCATTCAGCAAATGATGAAAAGCGTTTGCTGCAATCGAGGATAATCAGGTGCGCATCTGGTCCATAGCAAATCAGAAAGGCGGTGTCGGTAAAACAACCAGTGTGGTGGCATTGGGAGGTTTGCTGGCCGAGCAAGGAAAACGTGTGCTACTGGTGGATTTGGATCCACACGGTTCACTGACCAGTTATTTCAAACAAGATCCTGACAGTTTGGAGCGCAGTTTATACCATTTATTTTTTGAGCAGCGCTGTAAAGATAAAGCGTTTATTCAATCAATTCTAAAACCCACTTCCCATGAGCAAATTCAGGTGTTGCCAGCAACGACTTCGCTGGCAACGCTAGAACGTCAAGTTAGCGGCCAGGACGGCATGGGCTTAGTGCTGGCACGCAGCCTGGCTCAGCTATGGGATGAATACGATCACGTATTGTTGGATACGCCGCCGATATTGGGCGTACTACTAGTGAATGCATTGGCTGCCTGTCAACGCTTGGTGATTCCAACGCAAACAGAACATCTGGCCATGAAAGGGTTGGAGCGCATGATTCATACGCTAAAAATGGTGATGCGTTCGCAAAATCGTAGTTTACCGTATTTGGTCGTGCCGACACTGTTCGATCGACGCACGTTAGCGTCCGTGACAACCTTGCGTGAAATGCGACGCGAATATCAGGACTCTTTATGGCAGGAGTCGATTCCTGTCGATACGCGCCTTCGCGATGCTAGCCATGATGGCATTTTCCCTCATCAACTGGATGCAGAAAGTCGAGGCGTTCGAGCTTATCGGCATTTATTGAGGGATCTGGAGCATTCAGAGGATAGCGCATGAAAACTGCCGATCCGTTGAATGATTATCTGGACAGTTTATTACACTCTTCATCACAAACCTGGGATGAAAAACTGTCGCAGGCGGTATCACCCTTTGTTGATACCTGTGATCAGCCGTGTGACAGTGTTGAGGCGGGCTATCGATTGATCGTGCTTGATACAACATCGAGGCGTGGTATCTCGCAGTTATGTACCGCACTGTATTTTCTGTGTGCTCTTCATGCTATTGCGGAAGGAAAGCTTCGCACGCTGATGTTGTCGTTTTGCCATCGATGTTTAGGAGGCTCAGATGGCTGAATCGGCTCCTACCTCAGGCAAGGTCAATCAGGTTGACGGTGTACTGCAAGACTACCTTGATCAGCTACTGGTCACGGCAACGGAAGTTCGGCCACTGGAAGCGACAGGCGTTGCGCCCGAGCAAGTGGTTGAAAATAGCATTGCCGAGGTACTCACTGAGGTTAATGAAGAAAAGCTTCCGGAGGTTGTCACCGATAAGGCTGATCTGCAGACAATCGATGAGCCGCCAGAACTTGATGCGCCTAATGTAACGGATGATTCTTTCGCCGCTACGCATCAAGCCCCTCCGCAGGAGCCGGTCACAGAGCTGGACTGGAATAGCAGTCAGGGCGTCGAATGTTTGATTTTCAAAGTATCCGGCCTGAAGTTGGCGATACCGCTGCCAGTTCTGGGGGGAGTACATCGAATAGAGGATGAGATAACCCCGCTCTTTGGCCAAGTCAGCTGGGCGCTGGGTGTATGGCAAACGGATGATATCCGTCTTAGCATCGTTGATAGTGCCGATTTGATTATGCCTGAGCGCGGCATGAAGCTGGCACGAGATGGTTTTTCTTATGCCATTCAGCTAGAGCGCACCCCTTGGGCTTTGGCGTGCCAGGAGATTTGCGACACCATTACCCTGCAGCGCTCGTCAATTAAATGGCGTGGTCAAAAGGGCAAACGTCAATGGCTTGCCGGTACAGTCATATCAGAGATGTGTGCTTTGCTCGATGTGCCAGGCTTATTGGCCATGTTAGAACAGCAACGTTTTCTGCAACCGCAGCAATAATAGGGGCTGTCGCTGCTGTTGAAGGCGGCAACAGCTGCCCGGATTAGATATAAATCAACTGGTACACTTTGTGCTCTCTTCTATAGTAATGGAAGGTTGGCGGGTTGTGTTGACGATCCCGGCAGTGGCCTTTCATAGCGAGGATGACATATGTCTGCGATAGCCGGTAATAAAACCGGGGAAGATCCGGTTCTGCAATGGGTGACGTTTCGTCTCGAAAAAGAGACGTATGGCATCAACGTAATGCAGGTACAAGAGGTACTGCGCTACACAGAAATTGCACCGGTACCTGGTGCTCCCCCGTATGTTCTGGGGATTATCAATCTGCGTGGTAACGTCGTTACCGTGATTGATACACGCTTACGATTTGGTCTGCCGACAGCAGATACGACCGATCAAACTCGGATCGTGATTATCGAAGCGGAGAACCAGGTGGTTGGCATGCTCGTGGATGCGGTGGCGGAGGTGGTTTACCTGCGTCAATCAGAAATAGAAACCACTCCGAACGTCGGCAATGATGAAAGTGCCAAGTTTATACAAGGGGTTTGTCATAAGAATGATGAACTACTGATTCTTGTTGAACTGGAAAAAATGATGTCGGATGAGGAGTGGAACGATCTGCACAACTTGTAGGAGGTTGTCATGGCATCGTGGTCACTATTGCACTGGCTGTTAGCTGGAAACATGGGGTTGTTGGTATTGGTTGCCGTTGTTCTGTGGGGATTACATCGCCAACAGCAGCGAGATTTTCGCACCCTTGAAGGTCGGTTAGCCGCGGTAGAAGGCAACCATCAAGCCATCAGTCGCAGTGCTATTGGTGTCGGTCGTAAGGTTAAAGAGCTCGACACACGGCTGCAAAAAGTTCAGAAGTCAGCGTTGGCGCCTAAGTCTGATGATAGGGTGTACCATCAAGCATCACGTTTGGCCGGCATGGGTGCATCTGCCGCTGACTTGGTTGAAAACTGCGGCATGGCCCGTGGTGAAGCAGAGTTGCTGGTATCGCTACGTCGCCCGCATTAGTCCTCGTCGAACGGTAACAAACACTTCCTCGTGGCGCATTATAACCAAATATTCCTACGTACAAGGCCCTGAAACCTATAATGGAGTCAGGGCCTTGATCTTTCAGGGCATGCCATAAGCGACTGGGAGGAGCAGCAATGCAGCTAGCTGTCTTCGGGTTGGCCGCAGTGCTGACTCTGTCACCAGTATGGAACGCTAGCCGTGACGACGTAACCACTTCTGATTTTCAGCTGACTCAAGCGGTGCAAGATGCGAGCTTGTTTGAGCGCACACGTGAATTCACCGATTTATACATCATTCACACTCAGGACAAAGGCAGGCAGATCATCATCTTCTGTGGCGCTCAAAGCTGCTATAAAAGCAAACCCCCGACACTGTATGGTTGAGCTTTAAGAGCCCACTGGTAGTTGCCGGTGGGCTGTTGGCTCATGAGTAGGGAATGCCTAAACGTCGGTAAATAAATCCCATCAGCCAGGCAGGGCCTATCAATAAAAACTGGATATCTTTAAAAAAAGACGGTTTTTTACCTTCGATATAGTGGCCAATAAACTGGAATATCCACAGTATGACAAAGGCAATAGCGCACACCAGCCACAAGCTGGGTAGTTGGGTTTGCATCTCATACCAGGCCAGCAATGCATAGGTGGCCAAAGTAAACAGAGTAAGCCCTACGGCCAAGCTGGGTGACATGTGTACATAAAACCCTACGACGATAATGGCTGATAAGGTTGCCCAGTTCAGGTAAGGCACAGACTCCATTAAGGCTGGGGTCGGTATTTCCCACAAGAGCCCCATGATCACAACAAAAATTAATGGCACGCATATCCAGTGAATTAGCTTGTTGACTGGATTCTGGTGGCTTTCTCCGTATTCATTGAACCACTGATCGGCACTTTTTCTACTCATCTGACACCTCGTTGTTGTTATGATGTGGGTACCTCATCATCATAATAAACAAGCGTCGGCGTCTGCTTGCCTATGGCGGCCAAGACATTTGCCTTTGACGGACAATAATGCGATGACGACAGAAAAAACGGTATCGACTCTGTGGTTAAAGGCTCTGTTAGCTGCAGCCGAACATCAGGGCCTAAATCAAGCATCATTGCTACAGCAAGCGGGTTTGCAAGCGCAGCAGTTGCAGAACGGGCAAAGAGTGTCTTTGTCGAAAACCTTGGCCCTATGGCGCGCAGCCGAAGCCGCTTCTCCAGTGATGGATTTTGGCTTGGCCATGGGCGAGTGGGTCAAGCCGACGCATTTTCAGCTGTTTTCTCTGGTGCTGTTGCACTCTCGTGATCTGGCTGATGCTTTTGAAAAAACCATTCGTTATACACGCATACTCAGTGATGCCGGTCAGTTTAAGATTGAGCGCCATGATCATCAGGCGCTGATTTGTTATCAGCCGTTAGGCGATAACTTCAGCCGTCATCAAGTGGATGCGGTACTGGCATTGCTGCGAGGCTTTGCAGATTGGCTCGCTTGTCGTCGAATCCCTTTGCTACGGGCAGACTTTTGCCATGAGCCACCCCCTCGGCTCGATAACTATCAACGGATATTTGATTGCCCCCTGCATTTTTCTCAGTCAAGAAATGCATTGTTGTTTTCCGAACATTGGCTGCATGAGCCGCTGGCTTTGGAAGATACCGAATTAGCTGCTATGCATGAGCACATGCTAGAGCAGCAGTTAATATCGCTGCAACAGCCAGAGTTGCGCCAACAGGTGGAGAACTGGTTGCAGCAACAACCGGTTTTGGATGTGTGCAGGGCGCAATTAGCGCAGCACTTTTTGATCAGTGAGCGCACGCTGCAACGGCGTCTTAGTGAGCAAGGGCTGAGTTTTCAGACCTTGCTTGATGAGTGTCGACAACAGCGTGCGCACGAGAGGCTGACTGATAGCGACGACAGCATGACGGACATTGCACTACAGCTGGGTTTATCCAGCAGTAGTTTTACTCGTGCCTGTCATCGCTGGTTTGCAGCGTCCCCGTTGGCGGTGCGTCAGCAGTATCGTTAAAGTGAGTCCAGCAAGGCCAAAACATCGTCGTGATGGGTTTTGGTTTTTACCTTTTCGATAACATGGAGCAGGGTGCCGTCTTCGCCAATGATAAAGGTCAGGCGGTGCACGCCCATAAACTCTTTACCCATGAATTTTTTCATTGCCCAAACACCATACTGCTCGGCAATCTTGTGCTCTTCATCGGCCAGCAAATCGAAATTTAATTCATGTTTATCGATGAACTTTTGCAAGCGTGCTGGTGCGTCCGGACTGATACCTAATACCACCGCATTGCGGCTCTCAAACTCTGCGTGGGTATCTCGTATACCGCAGGCTTGTGTGGTGCAGCCAGGGGTCATGGCTTTAGGATAAAAATAAAGCACCACAGTTTTGCCACGATAGTCGCTGAGCGATACCATTTCCTGGCGTTGATTTTGGGTAGAAAACTGTGGCGCAGCTTGGCCGACGCTAGGAAGATTCAGGCTCATCATGAGTCCCTCTATTGAATATAAAAGCAAAGGGTAACGGAATGAACCTGAGTTGCAAAGTGCTTGTACAATAGTTGTACGAGGGCGATGCCCTCGACTGGCTCAGTCGCTATTGATGCTCAGTTGATTCAAATATAAGGTCAGTGAATCTTTGGCTTTATTGCCCGCAGGGCTGTTGCGAAACAAAAACTCATGGGTCTTGTTTTCCATGACCAATAACACATCCGCACAGAAATCCCCTTCATGCTCAGGCCGCACCGGGCGCATGCGGGCCTCAACCAAAGCATCCAGATTAATATAAAAATCCCCAGGAATTTCTTCCAGGTGCTCGCGAGCGTTCATGCGGACCATAGCGACATTTGGGGTGATACGAATGAGAGCCATACTGAGCCTCCTTTTAAATGGTAGGCTCAGCATACGGTGGCCAGGAGGTCTGGCCATTGATCTATCGCAGGTCAGAGTTTAATTTTCAGTGCACTGGTAGGAATGCAGCAGCAGGGCAAGATTTCGTCATCATCCAAAAATGCCAGTGGCTCTTTGGCATAATGTACGTGTCCCTCTAATAGCTGCACACGACAGCTGCCACAATAGCCATCACGGCATTGAAAGTGGACGTCGATATTCTGTGCTTCTAGCGATTCCAACAGCGACTGAGCGTGCTGAAACGAAGCCATACGGCCATCGCTTAACTGAATGTCGTAGCGCGGCGGCTGCATGTCCTCTGACAGCGGTAGCTGAGGGCTGTCTTCTGGTTGCTCGGGATTACCATCGGGAAGATATAGCTCGCCCTGAACAGCATCCAAGTCACGGCTGGGATCAACGATCTCCAGCTCAAAATCTGGGCTGTGCTGTTCAGGTTGGCCATTGAGCTCAAACTCAGCTGGCCAGGTTGATGGCGATTTTTGCGGCATCACAGGTCGAAGTCACCAAAGTCCGTTGTATCCACTTCACTATCGATGGCACCGACCAAATAAGAACTGATTTCTGCTTCTTGAGGTGCAACCTGTACGTTATCGCTGTTCAGCCAGGCATTGATCCAGGGCAGTGGATTATTTTTTACGTTGTCGAAAATCGGCTCAAATCCTAAGGCACTGATCCGTTGGTTGGTAATGTATTCAACGTATTGGCACAAAATGTCGCGGTTAAGTCCAATCATGGAGCCATCTTTAAACAGATACTCGGCCCATTCTTTTTCCTGTTGAGCCGCTTCTGCAAAAATTTGAACAACGTCGTCACGACACTCTTGGGCAATATCGGCAAATTCAGGGTCATCTTTACCGCGCGCCATGATTTGCAATATATGCTGAGTACCAGTCAGGTGCAGGGCTTCGTCACGGGCAATCAGTTTAATGATTTTGGCATTGCCTTCCATTTTTGCACGCTCTGCAAATGCAAATGAGCAGGCAAAGCTGACATAAAACCGAATGGCTTCCAATACGTTGACCGACACCATGGTCAGGTACAAACGGCGCTTTAATTCGTGCATGTTAACGTCGATGTTTTTGCCGTTAACCTGATGAACACCTTCACCCAATTGCTGATAGTAGTTGGCCAGTTCGATAAAATTATCGTAGTACTGGGTTACTGAAATAGCGCGACGTACGATGTAATCGTTTTTGGTAATATCGTCAAAGATCTCCGCCGGATTGGGGACGATATTGCGCACAATGTGAGTATAAGAACGGCTGTGAATGGTCTCGCTGAAAGACCAGGTCTCGATCCAGGTTTCCAGCTCAGGCAAAGAAACAACCGGCAGCAAAGCCACATTGGGCGAGCGTCCTTGTACCGAGTCGAGCAAGGTTTGGTATTTTAAATTGCTGACGAAAATGTGCTGCTCGTGGGCCGGAAGGTCAAGAAAGTCCTTGCGGTCGTTGGTCAGATCGACTTCTTCCGGGCGCCAAAAGAACGACAGTTGTTTTTCGATCAGATTTTCAAAAATCTTGTGTTTCTGCTGATCGTAGCGAGCCACGTTTACAGGTTCGCCAAAAAACATCGGTTGGGCGAAGGTATCAAATTCGTTGCGATTAAAAGTGGTATATGCCATAGCGGATAAATTCTAGAAGTGGGCTCTGACCGATGCCCGTCAAGCTAAAACAGCGCCGCAGAAAACTGCGACGCTGCACAAACCAGCCCCCGGTCAGCGGGCGCCGGTATAGGTGATGATTTAAATCTTACAAGCACCGCCGGCGCAGTCATCATCTGCACCTTGAGGATCCTGCATACCATCACGGGTATTGTGGTAGTACAAAGTCTTCAGACCATTGCGATAAGCACTGAGCAGGTCCTTCAGCAATTGTTGCATTGGTACCTTGCCATCGAATCGCGATGGGTCGTAATTGGTGTTGGCAGAAATGGCCTGGTCAACAAACTTCTGCATGATGCCCACCAGCTCCAGATAGCCCTGGTTGCTAGGAATCTGCCATAACAATTCATAGTGCTCTTTTAAGCGATCGTACTCAGGAACAACCTGCTTCAAAATACCATCTTTGCTCTGCTTAACACTGATATAACCACGTGGAGGTTCAATACCATTAGTGGCGTTACTGATTTGTGAAGAGGTTTCTGATGGCATCAGTGCGGTCAACGTTGAGTTACGCAAACCATATTTTGCGATATCAGCGCGCAGAGCTTCCCAATCATAACGCAACGCTTGCTGGCAGAAATTGTCGACATCTTTTTTGTAGGTGTCGATCGGCAGCAGTCCTTGTGCGTAAGTGGTATCGTCAAAGGCGCTACAAGCACCTTGCTCCTGAGCGAGTTTATTAGATGCACGCAACAGCCAATACTGGATGGCTTCAAAGGTTTGATGAGTCAGGCCATTGGCACTGCCATCGGAATATTTCACCCCGTTTTTGGCCAAATAATAGGCGTAGTTAATCACACCCACACCCAGAGTTCGACGCGACAAGCTGGCGCGTTCAGCGGCTGGCACTGGGTAATCTTGATAGCTGAGCAGGCTATCTAAAGCACGCACAATCAAGTCGGAGAGTTCTTCCAACTCATCCAGATTGTTCAGAGCACCTAAGTTAAAGGCGGCCAGGGTACACAGTGCAATCTCACCTTCGGCATCGTTCACGTCGTTTAGCGGACGTGTTGGCAATGCGATTTCCAAGCATAAGTTGGATTGGCGAACCGGCGCTTTTTTCGGGTTGAACGGGCTGTGGGTGTTGCAGTGGTCGACGTTCTGGATATAAATCCGGCCAGTGCTGGCGCGTTCCTGCATCATGGCAGAGAACAGATCCACTGCTTTTAACGTGCGTTTACGAATGCTGTCATCGGCTTCGTACTTAACATACAGCTGTTCAAATAGCTGTTGGTCTTCAAAGAAAGCGTCGTACAGGCCTGGTGCATCGGATGGCGAGAACAAAGTGATGTTGCCATTTTTAATCAGGCGCTCGTACATCAACTTATTGATTTGCACACCATAGTCGAGATGACGCACACGGTTTTCTTCCACACCACGGTTGTTCTTTAATACCAGCAGGCTTTCTACTTCGTAGTGCCAAATGGGATAGAACAAGGTTGCTGCGCCACCGCGAACGCCGCCTTGTGAGCAAGATTTAACCGCTGTTTGAAAATGCTTATAAAACGGAATACAGCCAGTGTGATAGGCCTCGCCGCCACGAATTGGGCTACCGAGTGCACGAATACGGCCGCCATTAATACCGATGCCAGCACGTTGAGATACGTATTTAACAATGGCCGCGGCGGTGGCATTAATTGAATCGAGACTGTCACCGGCTTCAATCAATACGCATGAGCTAAATTGGCGAGTTGGAGTACGTACACCGGCCATGATGGGTGTTGGCAATGACAGCTTAAACGTAGACACAGCATCGTAAAAACGACGAATGTATTCCAGTCGACGTTCTTTGTCGTAGGAGGCAAACAAACAGGCTGCGATCAAGACGTACAAAAACTGAGCGCTTTCATACACTTCACCGGTCACACGGTTTTGCACCAGATACTTGCCCTCCAGCTGCTTGACCGCCGCGTAGCTGAAATTCATGTCGCGACTGTGGTCAACGAAGGCGTCCATGGCTTCCAGTTCTTCTTGGGTATAATCGCTCAATAAATGAGCGTCATAGCGGCCACCTTCCACCATGGCAGTCACATGCTGGAATAATGTCGGTGGTTCGAACTGGCCATAGGCCTTTTTACGCAGATGGAAAATATTCAGGCGCGCAGCCAGATACTGATAATCCGGCGCTTGCTCTGAGATCAAATCGGCAGCTGCCTTGATCAGAGTTTCATGAATTTCCGAGGTAGAGATACCGTCGAAAAATTGCAGATGGGCTTTAAGCTCCACCTCAGATACTGACACCTTATCTAGACCGTCGGCGGCCCAGGTAACAACTTTGTGGATTTTGTCCAGATCGATCGATTCTTGACGCCCGTCACGCTTGGTGACTCGGAGCTGAGTGTTCATGTTTTGTGTGCCTGTATTCAAGGATTTGACTCCTTCGATCCATGAAGGATCCGTTCATCCGTAAAGTGCTTGACGGCAGCCATAAGATGTGGATTGACCAGATCTAAGTGGCTGACGTAAAAGCAAAAAAAGAGAGTGAGACACAAGATAATGCGGTGCAGGGGTGAATTCAACCCCAAGATATTGTGGGTATAAGAATTTGTGATGTGGATAAGTTGTGCACCAATGGTGGACATAAAACCGCGACTGGGTCGCAGCCAAGAGCACAGCTGAAATGTTGCCGTGAGAGTTACTGTGCAACCGTGCGTAACTAAAGCTAAAGTAATAGCATTGCCAATTAGGTCATAGTCACATAAGGGAACGAGTAAGGTCATGCGTAACCATGAAACCGGCGCAGCCGCAGAAGAGAACTGGCGTATTCTGATCGTTGAAGACGACGAGCGGTTGGCCACTCTGACCAAAGACTATCTGGAAAGTAACGGTCTGCACGTCACCGTGGAGGGCGATGGCAGTCGCGCCATTGAACGAATAAAAAATGAACAGCCCGACCTAGTGGTACTAGATTTGATGCTGCCAGGTGAAGATGGCTTAGCGGTATGCCGCATTGTGAGGCCTTATTACAAGGGCCCTATCTTAATGTTGACCGCTCGTACTGAGGATTTGGATCAAGTGCTCGGGCTTGAGATGGGCGCTGATGATTATGTCGCCAAACCGGTGAGGCCGCGTGTGTTATTGGCACGTATTCGCGCTTTGCTGCGACGGGTGAAAGATACTGTAGTGGTTGACGGCGAAGAGCACGGCAATGACAACCGTTTAACCTTTGGCAATTTGGTGGTCGACAATGCCATGCGTGAGGCCTGGTTGAATGGCGACAGTATTGACCTGACCAGTGCAGAATTTGATCTGTTGTGGTTGCTTTGCAGCAGTGCTGGGCGTGTGCTGACACGAGAAGAAATTTTTCATCAGCTGCGCGGTATTGAGTACGATGGCCAAGATCGTTCAATCGATGTTCGTGTATCGCGTATTCGTCCCAAAGTGGGCGACGATCCGATGAACCCCAAGCGCATCAAAACGGTTCGTAGCAAAGGCTATTTGTTCGTCAAAGAAGTCTGACGGAGCGTTCCTATTTTCATTCGAGTCTACTCTGGGCTGTTGGCCGCGTTGCTGGTCGTGGGGCTGTTGTGCACTGCCGCACTGCAGTTGATTAACGTGGTGCGCACAGCTCAGTTTAATGAAGACATTGCTCGCGGTACATTGCGCTTGATGGCGCAGCGTATCGAGCAAGATCCCCATGCTCTGAGTGAGCTGGCAAGCCGTCTGGATGCTGACCTCAGCCTGGTCAAGCTAATGACTGCCACGGATGACTATTACGAGCAACTGCGGTTAAAACGTGGTCGGGTGGTGATCAATACCAGTGACGATGGGCGGGCGGCGCTGCTTATGCGTCGTGTCGCTGGCGCTACGGTATTAAAAATTCAATTGGCGACGGTCACCGATGTCCAGGCCCAGGCGTCGGCTTACTGGTTGCTGGAAGATTGGCAACGCAGTGGCGATAGCATCGACACCTTTTTAAAACGTATGCGTCCTCATTTTGGCTTTCCACTGTCGGTGGCAAATATCGATGACTTAATTTTGTCGGACAGTGATTATGCGCGTATGCAATATGGCGATGTGTTGGTGCGCATTGCCATTGAAGGCAATCAAGCGGAAGCCTTAGTGAAGTTACCAGGTCGCCCCCAGGCCCTGCGTTTAGGCCCTATCAAAGCGTTTAATCCTTATTCTTGGCAGGCCATTTTAGTGGTCGCTGTGATTGGCTTTATGTTGTTGGGGTTGGGCGTGTACTGGGTTGTTAACTCTTTTGAAGTGCGGCTGCGCAAACTCGAGCAGGCAACCAGTCGCCTGGCGCAGGGACACTTGAATGCTCGTGTGGCGGTACAGGGTGGGGATGCGGTGCAGCGCTTGGGAGTCGCCTTTAACAAGATGGCCGATCATATTCAGCGCCTTATTTCGATTCAGCGCGAAATGGTGCGTGCCGTTTCCCATGAATTACGGACCCCCGTTGCCCGTATTCGCTTTGGTTTGCAGATAATTGAAGACAGCGTGATGGATGACGCTTTTGTGCACAAGCAGCTCACCGGAATGGATGCCGATATTCAGGAGCTGGATGAATTAATCGATGAAATTTTGACCTACGCACGGTTGGAAGAAGGTGGGCCATTATTGGAGTTTCAGCGGGCGAATGTTGCCGATTTGGCCTTGCAGGTGGTGGAAGAGGCCAGACCACCGGAACATATTTATGTGCGTTACGTTGGTGAAGACGTCGCTCATGCACGTTATGCCGAAGTAGAACCTAGGTACGTTCATCGAGCCATCCAAAATCTGGTGGGCAATGCATTGCGCTACGCTCAAGGGCAAGTGCAAGTCAGTTGCGTGGTGGGTACCGATACTTGTCGAGTGGATGTCGAAGACGATGGCCCAGGGATTCCTGAGCAGGATTGGGACAAGGTGTTTACCGCCTTTGCTAGGCTTGATGACAGTCGCACCCGTAGCTCAGGGGGTTATGGCTTGGGCCTGTCGATCGTACGCCGCATTGTTTATTGGCACGGTGGTCGAGCCCAGGTGAGTCGCAGTGACGAATTGGGTGGTGCAAGATTTAGCCTTATTTGGCCCAGAAGGCACCATGACTAGGGCGCTACTTATACATTCAGTTACACAAAGAGTGACAGTCGTAACAGACAGTGTTGGTTTATCAGGCCATCATAGCGGTGCGTATCCCTAGGAGACGTGGTGAGAATGTAGCGAAGTTATTCGCTTTTATGGGGGCTCGTTTGAGCCCCTTTTTTTATGGCTGTTTTAGCTATCCTCAACCGCTGCAATTCCGGGCAGTGAGTTCAAGCAAGTGTCCAGAGCCTGGGCCAAAAAATCACGAATATAATGGCTATCTTGCTGATCGCTGCGAACAGCAGCGTACAGCGTTGGCCAGATGCCATCACCGAGCTGACAGGCGGTCACCATCTGAGCTTCCAAATAGGGATGCAGCGCCCAATTGGGCAAGCAAGCGATGCCGCGACCACTGGCCACCAGCTGTATCATCATTAGCGTCAGCTCTGTTTCCCGGGTCGCAGCCGGGCTGATGCCAGCAGGGTCAAGAAAGCGGGCGAAAATATCCAGTTTGCGCCGTGCAACCGGATAATGAATCAAGGTCTCATTGGCTAACTGCTGTGGTGTTATCCGGCGTTGCTCTGCCAGCTGATGTTGGCGGCTAACGGCCAACAGTGATTGGTAGCGAAACAAGGGTTGGTAATGAATGCCGGGGTGATCATCGGGGTCCGAGGTGATGACCAGGTCAATATCACCGCGCAGTAATGCCGGCAGCGGATCAAAATGAAAACTGGTACTGAAATCGATTTCCACATCTGGCCAATGATCGCGAAAGGCATTGATGGCTGGCATCAGCCATTCAAAGCAGCTGTGACATTCGATCGCCATATGCAGTCGGCCACTCTGACCCGATGCCAGTTTCTGAAGTGCACGTTCGCAATTGCGTATTTGCGGCAGTATTTGATCAGCCAGTTGCAATACTTCCAGCCCTGCTCGGGTAAAACGCAGCGGTTTACTTTTGCGTTCAAATAACAGCGTGCCGAGACGCTCTTCTAAGTCTTTTAATTGATGCGATAAGGCTGATTGAGTGAGGTGTAAGCGCCGGGCTGCTTCCACCAGGGTACCGCCATCACGCAGTGCCACCAGAGTACGCAGATGCTTGAGATCGAGCATTATTAATAAATCTCAACGTTTAGTATGCCTTTTATCATAACTGTTCAACCATGATCGGCAAAAGCACTGGTGGCGCTGCGGTTAGCTCAGTAATATGCCCATCAAAACAATAAGAGGTTCTACATGTCTCGCTATATCCTCAGTCTCGATCAGGGAACCACCAGCAGTCGAGCCATTGCCTTTGGCTACGATGGCAGTATCAAAGCGCTGTCGCAGCAGGAATTTCCGCAGCATTTCCCTAAGCCTGGTTGGGTTGAACACCAAGCCAATGATATCTGGCAATCCACCTTGGACAGTGCCAGACAAGTAATGAAACAGCTGAATGCCAGTGCCGCCGATATTGCTGCCATCGGTATTACCAATCAGCGTGAAACCACCCTAGTGTGGGATCGCAGTTCTGGTGAGCCGATTTACCCAGCCATCGTGTGGCAGGATCGTCGTACCGCCGACCTTTGTGCGCGTTTAAAGGCGGACGATAAAGAATCGCTGGTGCAGAAGCGTACAGGGTTGTTGTTGGACCCGTATTTTTCGGCCACTAAGGTGCGCTGGATTCTCGATCATGTAGAGGGTGCCAGGGAACGGGCACAGCGAGGAGAGTTGGCGTTTGGTACCGTCGACTCTTATTTATTATGGAAATTGACTGACGGTCAGGTCCATGCCACCGATGCCACCAATGCCTCTCGTACCTTGCTGTTTAATATTCACCAGCAATGCTGGGATGACGAGCTATTGGCGTTGTTTGATGTGCCCAAAGCCATGTTGCCTGAGGTGCGTGACAGCAGCGACGATTATGGTGTCAGTGCTGCCCACTGGTTAGGTGGTGAGATCGCCATTGGTGGGGTTATTGGTGATCAGCAATCGGCTCTGGTCGGACAGGCGTGCTTTGAAAGCGGCATGGCCAAGTCGACTTATGGCACCGGGTGTTTTGTGATGATGAACAGCGGCGAACAAGCGCTGGCATCTGAGCATCGTTTGTTGAGCACCGTAGCCTATCGGCTGCAAGGGCGCGTGACCTATGCCTTGGAAGGCTCCATCTTTATGGCAGGGGCCACCATTCAATGGATACGTGATGGCTTGCAATTAATCGCTAAAGCCAGTGACACGCAACTGCTGGCGGAGCAAACCGGCTACGACAATCCCGTTTATATGGTGCCAGCATTCACGGGATTGGGTGCACCTTATTGGGACCCCGATGCGCGCGGCGCTATTCTTGGCCTCACCCGCGACACAGGCATAAAAGAAATCGTCACCGCAGGTTTGCAATCTGTTTGTTATCAAACCCGGGATTTATTAGAGGCAATGAAAGCCGACGGCGTTAATCCCGCCACTTTACGCGTGGATGGTGGCATGGTGGTGAACGACTGGCTGATGCAATTCCTTGCCGATGTGCTGGATGTTCGAATTCAACGTCCTGGCATTACCGAGACGACTGCTCTGGGGGCGGCGGTACTGGCTGGCTTGCAGGCTGGTGTCTATCAGGGGTTAGGCGATGTGCGCACTTTGTGGCAGCAGCAGCGTGAGTTTGTTCCAGATATTGCGCCGCAGCAACAGGCAAAATTATACCAAGGCTGGCTGGACGCCATAACACGGGTGCGTAATAGTCAGGAATGACTAGTATGCAGGCAAGGCTTTGCCTAAACGGACATAGTGAGGTCGCCTAGGCTCAGTATAATGGGCGAAAAATAATCAAGGATGGTCGCCGTGCATCAGCTGCAACGGGATATTCTGAGAAGGCACTGGTACGCGGCTGTGTGGGCCATGGCCTACACCGCACTGTTATATATCGGCCATCATTTGCAGTTGTCACAACTAACGGATGTTCAGTTGTGGCAACTCATCGGAAGCTACTGGACTGTGCAGCTGTTACTGTTGAGTATGGTTGTCAGTGGCTACTCGCAGCGCTTTCAAGATCCCAGTTTGACCCTTCCTTTTATGCTGTTAAGCATCGTCTTTTTGAGCGTATTTTTCTGGCTTTCACCATCGCTACGTCCAGTGTTGGTTCTGGGCTATGTCACTGTGCTTCCCTTTGGTATGTTTCAACTGACATGGCGCGGTTTTTTGCTGGTCACCATGGTAACAACCTTGTGTTATGTCGCTGTGCTGCTGGCATTGCACGGCAGTGGCCGAGCCTTCTGGCAGATTGAAAAAGAAACCGTGGTGGCCGTTGCCTTTGTTGCCAGCTTGCTGTGCTTTGTGGTGGTGGCCCGTGAGTTCACCCATCTACGGGACGCCTATCGGCAAAAAAATCGTGAACTGCGCCAAGCTCTGACCCGTATTGAAGAGTTGGCGGTCACGGATGAATTAACCGGACTGTATAACCGCCGCTATTTGTTACGTGGAATAGAGAAGCATGCGGCTCTGGCAGATCGCGAAGGGTTGGCCTTTGTGACGGCGTTTGTCGATATTGATCACTTTAAGCAAATTAATGATAAGTATGGCCATGCAGTTGGCGATCAGGTGTTGGTCGAGCTGGCGATGGTACTGCGAAACAGTGTGCGAGATGCCGATATGGCGTCGCGATATGGTGGCGAAGAGTTTGTATTACTGCTCAGTGGCGTGGTGTTGTCGGAAGCGTGTCCAGTATTGGAGCGAATTCGCCAACAGATTATGAATAGCCGTTTTTCCCAGCATCAATTGTCCGTCAGTGTGTCTATTGGCGCTGCGCAGTTTCGCCTTGGTGAAGGCGGCGAGCAGTTATTGGTGCGTGCCGATCGCCTGTTGTATGAAGCCAAACGACGCGGCCGTAATCGCGTCGTCAGTGAATCATTGCCGCACAGTAGTGGCCTAGCTAAGTAGCCCGTTAGTATGGCCATCGTTGCTATAGCAACAACGCTAGTCTTCTTGCGATAGCAAAAATTCCAACAGGGCTTTTTGTGCATGCAGGCGGTTTTCCGCTTGTTCCCAAACGACCGAGCGGCGATCATCAAGCAACTCATGGCTGATCTCTTCACCTCGGTGAGCAGGCAGGCAGTGCATAAACACGACGTCAGAGTGGGCTTTGTCTAACAGGGCTTCGTTGACTTGATAGCTGGCGAACTTTTGCGCTCTCTGCTGTTGCTCATTTTCTTGTCCCATGGATGCCCACACATCGGTAGTGACTAGATGAGCGCCTTCAACAGCTTGCTCTGGACTGCGCATAACGTCGACACAATCTTGGTTTTGTTGCAGTAAAAAGGGTGCTGGCTCAAATCCTTCAGGGGTAGCGATACGCAGCTTAAAGCCAAACTGGCGAGCGGCATTAATATAGGAGTGGCACATATTATTGCCATCACCGATCCAGGCAACCGTCTTGCCGCGAATATCGCCACGTTGCTCGTGGTAGGTTTGCATGTCCGCCAATAACTGGCAGGGGTGGAAGTCATCGGTCAGGGCGTTGATTACTGGTACCTTTGAATAAGCGCTGAAGCGCTCGACGGTATCGTGGTCATAGGTTCGAATCATGATGACGTCGACCATCCGCGATAATACTCGAGCGCTGTCTTCTATCGGTTCGCCACGGCCAAGCTGAGTGTCTCTTGGCGATAAAAAAATCGCACTGCCACCCAGTTGCGCCATACCTGCTTCAAAGGATACTCGTGTGCGGGTCGAGGATTTTTCAAAGATCATTCCCAGTACGCGGTTTTTTAGCGGCTCGTGTACTTGCCCTTGGCGCTGAAAACGTTTTAGTTCACTGGCACGGTTAACTATCCAATGCAGTTCGTCTTGGGTCAGATCAAGCAGGGTTAAAAAATGTCTCACCTTTGGCACATCCTTTGGTCTTCTGCCGGCTGTCATGTCTGTTTGGCGCAGCCTTGGCAATCGTCTGTCAGCTCAAAGTGACAGCATTGATAATCTGTTTCCTTGCATTGCTCAGGTATCGCTGTCACTGAATTGCAAGCAAGGGGTCATTCCATAAACGCAAACGGGCAGCGATAAAGAGGCTGCCCGATAGAAGAATCATACGAAAGCTCGATTATCTTGTAAACAAAACCGATGAATATTCGGGTTTGTTGTTTTTCTTGGGATTTAATTCGGTTTTATGGGGCGTGCTGTGTGAGCCTAGGTTTGCGCCTTGGAGAACGGGTTGTGCCCCGTCATGATCGCGCCCAAGCCATGATGGATGTGACAGGCCTGTTGCCCATCGATAGCCGTTTATCCGCCACAAAAGGCGTATTTGCAGACAGTGAGAGGATTATATTTGCTGGAGTTTTCAGGCCGGCCAAACAGCTAATCTTGCTGTGTTTTCCATCAGGGGCTGTGATAAGGAAGAATAACGATGTGCCAAGGAGCAACAGGTCCGATGAAGAACTTTTTGCTGGATAACAATAGATGAAGCAGGCATTGCAACACACTCAGAAGCTGTTGCAATGCGTGGCTGGCTTTGGTGGTTAGCCGCGGCCGCGAGTGCGAGTGCGATTGGCGCGGGCGTTCTTTTCCAGGAACTGAACAATCTTACCGGCCACATCGATGTTGGTGGATTCTTCGATGCCTTGAATACCGGGTGAGGAGTTCACTTCCATCACTACCGGTCCGCGGTTAGAGCGTAAAATATCCACCCCGGCGACGTTAAGCCCCATGGTCTTGGCGGCTTTTACTGCCGTTGCACGCTCTTCTGGGGTAATACGAATCAGCGATGCGGTGCCGCCGCGGTGTAAATTGGAGCGGAACTCACCTTCGCCGGCCTGACGCTTCATGGCGGCAACAACACGATCTCCCACCACTAAACAACGAATATCGGCGCCGCCGGCCTCTTTGATAAATTCCTGCACCATGATGTTGGCTTTCATGCCAAGAAAGGCTTCGATTACACTCTCTGCGGCTTTGCGGGTTTCTGCCAACACCACGCCAATACCTTGGGTGCCTTCGAGTAGTTTAATGACCAAAGGCGCACCGCCGACCATCTTTATCAGGTCAGGAATATCATCCGGGCTATGGGCAAAACCGGTAATCGGCATACCGAGGCCTTTGCGCGTCATCAGCTGCATTGAGCGCAGTTTGTCACGTGAGCGGCTAATAGCGACGGACTCATTTAATGAGTACACCCCCATCATTTCAAACTGGCGAACGACAGCAGTACCATAAAAGGTAATAGACGCACCAATCCTGGGGATAATGGCATCAAAACCGGTCAAGATTTCCCCTTTATAGTGAATACCAGGCTCATCACTATTAATGTTCATGTAGCAATGCAAGGTATCCAGCACATGCACTTCATGGCCACGGCTTTCAGCAGCTTCTATCAAGCGACGCGTTGAATACAGTTTGGCGTTGCGTGACAAAATGGCTATTTTCATCCTTTTAAATCTCCCAAATACTGGCCGGAAACATCCACCAGAAAACGTTGGTTAAGCGCCTTGCGACCGATTAGGGCCGGGTATTTCATACTGCCGCGATGACTCAGTGTGACGTCTGACTGAAAACGAATGCCGGCAATGATTAACCAGGGACGGATGACATAACGCTGACTGCCAATGCCATTGGAGCTTTTTATGCGGCGACGGTCGTGTACCGGGTACTCACAGCTTTGATCGATGCGAGCCAGTTCATTATTAAAACGAACCTGAAAACGTACCCACAGGGCACCGTCGCGTTCAAACTCTTCAATTTTCTCAGCATGCAAGCTGCTGCTGCAGGCTCCGGTATCCACCTTGGCGCGACAGCTAATACCCAGCTCGGGTAATTCAATGTGCTCCAGATGGCCCAGCAATGGCTTTGTGTGATCATTACTCAAGTGTCATCGTCCTCCATGGCGGTCGCATTTCCTGCGCTGGCATTCGCCAGGCTGGGGGCGCGATAGTAATCCTGGCGGCGTTGTAAGGCTCGTTGATATTGCAGCCAGGCTCTCTCCACTGCAGTCTGCGGCAAGCGCTCGCCCGAAACAACCGCTTGGAACAGATGTTCCTGCTCAGTTTCTGCGCTAGCACCCTGGCTGAGCTCCAATAGTCGTGTGCCCAAACACTCTAGCAGTTCTGATTGTTCGCGCGTGAAATCGCCAGAACGGGCAAAACCGTGAGGAAAGTTGGCATCGTCATAAAAGCGTTTGCGTTGAATAAATAAGGTCTCAAATGAACGATTATTCATCTTTCAGCTACCGATATTCAGTGGTCGGGAAGTGTATTGGCGCGGAGTATGGGCGGCTGATTTTGTCGGGTAAAACAAAAAAAATTGATCGACACGAGTAACAATTTTGAATAAAAGACAGCTATGGATACAGATTTATTAAAGACATTTTTAGAAGTAGCGCGCACACGCCATTTTGGTCGTGCGGCAGAAAACTTATACCTGACTCAATCAGCGGTGAGCTCGCGTATTCGCCAGCTCGAAGGCTCGCTGGGAGTCGAGTTGTTTTCTCGCCATCGCAACAATATTCAGCTGACGCCAGCGGGTGAAAAACTTACCCCTTTGGCTGAGAGTAGCGTGCTGCTGGAGCAACGCATACGTCAGGAAGTTTCAATTGCGGACGACCGTCACTATCAGTTAGCGATAGGGGCAACGCCTAACCTTTGGGATGCGGTGTTGCAACCGCGCTTGCCAACCCTGTGGCGCAGACCCGGCATGGCGATCAGTGCATTGGCTCACAGTAGCTCAACCTTGGTGCGGCAGATTCTGGAGCGCAACCTTGATCTGGCTCTGGTATTTGATGCGCCGAAAGCTGATGAGCTGGTCTCCAAAGAAGTCATGACCACGTCGCTGATGATGGTAGCTTCTCAGCCCTGCGACGACTGGCAAAGCGCCGCGTCGTTAGGTTACGTCTTGGTTGATTGGGGAACGTCATTTCGCATTCAGCATGCCAGTGAATTTAAGGATATGCCGCCGCCGGTATTGACCACCAATACCGGTCGTATCGCGCTGGATTGCCTGCTAAGTCAAGGTGGCGCGGCTTACCTGCCAGCAGGCCTAGTCGCTCCTTATCTTGACGCTGGCGAGTTGTTTGCCGTGCAGCTGGCTCCAGTAATGACCCGACAAGTGTTTGCCAGTTATTTGCATAGCCGCAAAGAGGATACCCTGATCCAGGACATTATCCGGCATCTATCAACCCCAGAGGAATCTCAATGACCGTCAATGCTGCATGGCATTTCCCCAATACTGGAGAGCCAAGCGTTCTTGAACCCGTAGAGTTGCCCATGCCTGAAGTGAGTTCAGGTCAGGTGCTGATCAAGGTACTGGCCTCAGGGTTTAATCCAGTTGATACCAAGATTCGCTCTGGCGTGGCGCCCATCGCTTCGGATAATCAGGTGCCTGGCTGTGATGTCTGTGGTGAAGTGATTGGCATCGGTGCCGATGTTACCGGGCTGGCTGTTGGTGATCGGGTGTATGGCTGTGTTGGTGGTGTTAAAGGCAGCAGCGGTACCTTGTGCCAGTATCTGCTGGCGGATGCTGCTTTGCTGGCATTGGTGCCCTCTCAATTGACGGCAGCACAAGCGGCAGTATTGCCTTTGGTGGCGATTACTGCCTTTGAAGCCTTGCAACGTTTGCAACTAGAGGCTGGAGATAACTTGTTGGTATTAGGAGGCTCTGGCGGTGTTGGCCAAATGGCAGTGCAATTGGCGCAGTTGCAAGGTGCTAAGGTCACGGCCAGCGCTGGCTCGGCAGAACGTGTAAAGCGGCTGCAACAGCTGGGCGCCCAGGGCTGCTTGCATAGCGACGTGGATGCTTATGCCGAAAGTTTTACTAAGGTACTGGATACCTTTGGTGGTGACAGTTTGCAAATGGCCTTGCGCAAGGCATCTATTAATGGCCAGGCCGCCACCATAAATGCCCGCAATAGCTATGATCTCACCCAGGCTCACGCTAAAGGCTTGAGCATCCATGCGGTGTTTATGCTGCTGCCGCTATTAACGGGGCAGGGCCGTGAGGCACACGGGCAGTTTTTAAAGCAGCTCAGTGGCTGGATTAACGACGGAAAAATAGCGGCGTTGGATGTTGAAGAGTGTGCCGCCAGTGAAGTGGCGGCGGTGCACCAACGCTACGAAGCCGGTGAGTTAAAACATAAGGTGGCGTTTGTTTGGCCGTAAGGTTTATTCAATGCGAATCATCTTGTGGGTTTGCAAACTGAGCTTCCAGCGTGGGTGCTTCAGACAATAGTGCAATGCTTTGTGGGTGTTGCTGGTTGATAAGCTATCGGCGGCGCCCTGCAATTTATCCGAGCTGATTACGACTGGCTGATAGTCGGCCATCGGCTGCAGGTAATAGTGGTCTGCTTGTATATAGTCAAAGCGCTCAGGTGGTGCATCGGCTTGAGGGTAAACGAGTTTCAACTCATCGCAGGCAATGACCACCAGCTCTGACTCGCCTTTAGGGCTTAAGCAAACCCAATCGATGCCATTGGCCAAGGGCAAGGTGCCGTTGGTTTCAATCGCCACTTCAAATCCAACATGATGAAGTGCACTGACCAGCTCGTCATCCAGTTGCAATGCCGGCTCGCCACCGGTGCACACGACATAGGGCTTGCCTTGCCCATTCGCCGTAGAACCAGGCCATTGTTGTTGAATAACCGCGACCAGTTGCTCTAGGTCGTAAACGCCGCCGAGATGGCCATCGGTACCGATAAAGTCGGTATCGCAAAAATTACAGGCGGCAGCCGCGCGACCGCTTTCTCGTCCATTCCATAAGTTACATTTGGAAAAACGGCAAAATACGGCAGGGCGCCCAGCCTGGGCACCTTCTCCTTGCAGGGTATAAAAGATCTCTTTGATTCGGTACTGAGCAGCCATTAACTGGCCTCGTATGGCAGAGGATCGGTTGCCTGGTTTTTGTCAAACGCTTCTAAGCGTTCAACACAGGAACCGCACTTGCCGCAGGCCTTGTCACGTCCGTTGTAGCAGGTCCAGGTTTTGCCATAGTCTAATCCCATGGCCAAACCATCTTTCAAAATTTCAATTTTGTCGCTGTTCAGGTAAGGCGTCACAATATCGACCGGCTCATAGTTAGCCAGCTTAGCAACGTCATTCATGGCTAGTACAAACTCTGGGCGACAATCCGGGTAGATTGCATGGTCACCTGAGTGGGCGCCGTAAAAAACTTTATTAGCACCGATATCAACAGCATAACCAATGGCCAGCGACAACAAAATCATGTTGCGGTTGGGGACCACAGTCGACTTCATATTCTGGTCTTGGTAGTGGCCCTCGGGAATATCTTTGTCTGAGGTCAGAGAAGAGCTTTGCAGTAATTGGTTGATCGCTGTGATGTCGATGATCTTATGCTGCACTTCTAGTTCGGCACAAACCCGGCGGGCGTACTCGATCTCTTTATCGTGTTTCTGCCCGTAGTCGAAGGTGAGGGCGAACAGCTCATAACCTTGCTGTTTGGCTTTATTCAAAATGGTGAAGGAATCCATTCCACCGGAATAGATGACGACGGCTTTATCGGCCATGGTGAACCTCTTCTATATAGATGTACTGAAACGGATAAACAGTCCGGGCCAGGAGGCGAGCAGCCTCGATGGCCATTATACGCGTTTTAGCTGTTTTTTAATTGGGGCTGGAAACAAATTTTCAGAAAGCAGTTGACGGCGCCAAGCAACTCCCTATAATGCGCCGCTCCTGATCGCTGTGACGCGGCAGGTGGGCAAGAAGCCCCTGTTTTTTCAATGACTTAGAGAGTTCTATTCGATCTCACTAAGCACTGAAAAATATCGAAACAAGGCATTGACCTTTTGGTTTTTGAGTGTAGTATACGCCGCCTTGATTCGAGACCAGCTAGCTCGGTGAGCTCTTTGGTCGGTTAAGTAACTCGTTGATTTCACTAGAAAATATTTGAAATTAACGGTTGCCAAACCAAAAAGGCGCTGTATAATGCGCCGCTCGATCTGAGAAGCTTTCTTCCAGATCAGTCAGCGACAAGCTTCGAAAGAAACTTAAAAAATCGCTTGACACTAAAGGCTGCTTCATTAAAATACGCAGCCCGCTTTGATCGAAAGATCTGGCAACGTTCTTTAAAAATCAGCATTAAGTAATTCGTGTGGGTGCTTACTGAGATGCTCTGGAGACAAAGCATTATCAAGTAAGAACTCGTCGAAAATTCATTTAAGAATTTAAGTCAGTTTTATTCTTGAGCAAGATTTAGATTGAATATTCCTTCAATCGAAACTTTTTAAACTGAAGAGTTTGATCATGGCTCAGATTGAACGCTGGCGGCAGGCTTAACACATGCAAGTCGAGCGGTAACAGAACTAGCTTGCTAGTTGCTGACGAGCGGCGGACGGGTGAGTAACGCGTAGGAAACTGCCTGGTAGTGGGGGACAACAGTTGGAAACGACTGCTAATACCGCATACGCCCTACGGGGGAAAGCAGGGGATCTTCGGACCTTGCGCTATCAGATGTGCCTGCGTCGGATTAGCTAGTTGGTGGGGTAATGGCCTACCAAGGCGACGATCCGTAGCTGGTCTGAGAGGATGATCAGCCACACTGGGACTGAGACACGGCCCAGACTCCTACGGGAGGCAGCAGTGGGGAATATTGGACAATGGGCGCAAGCCTGATCCAGCCATGCCGCGTGTGTGAAGAAGGCTCTAGGGTTGTAAAGCACTTTCAGTCGGGAGGAAAGCTTGATGGTTAATACCCCTCAAGTGTGACGTTACCGACAGAAGAAGCACCGGCTAACTCCGTGCCAGCAGCCGCGGTAATACGGAGGGTGCAAGCGTTAATCGGAATTACTGGGCGTAAAGCGCGCGTAGGTGGCTTGTTAAGTTGGATGTGAAAGCCCCGGGCTCAACCTGGGAACTGCATTCAAAACTGGCAGGCTAGAGTACAGTAGAGGGTAGTGGAATTTCAGGTGTAGCGGTGAAATGCGTAGAGATCTGAAGGAACATCAGTGGCGAAGGCGACTGCCTGGACTGATACTGACACTGAGGTGCGAAAGCGTGGGGAGCAAACAGGATTAGATACCCTGGTAGTCCACGCCGTAAACGATGTCTACTAGTTGTCGGGGGACTTGATCCTTTGGTAACGAAGCTAACGCGATAAGTAGACCGCCTGGGGAGTACGGCCGCAAGGTTAAAACTCAAATGAATTGACGGGGGCCCGCACAAGCGGTGGAGCATGTGGTTTAATTCGAAGCAACGCGAAGAACCTTACCTACTCTTGACATCCTGCGAACTTGGTAGAGATACCTTGGTGCCTTCGGGAACGCAGTGACAGGTGCTGCATGGCTGTCGTCAGCTCGTGTTGTGAAATGTTGGGTTAAGTCCCGTAACGAGCGCAACCCTTGTCCTTAGTTGCCATCATTTAGTTGGGGACTCTAAGGAGACTGCCGGTGACAAACCGGAGGAAGGCGGGGACGACGTCAAGTCATCATGGCCCTTACGAGTAGGGCTACACACGTGCTACAATGGCGTATACAGAGGGTTGCGAAGCCGCGAGGTGAAGCTAATCTCACAAAGTACGTCGTAGTCCGGATTGGAGTCTGCAACTCGACTCCATGAAGTCGGAATCGCTAGTAATCGTGAATCAGAATGTCACGGTGAATACGTTCCCGGGCCTTGTACACACCGCCCGTCACACCATGGGAGTGGGTTGCTCCAGAAGTAGCTAGCTTAACCTTCGGGAGAGCGGTTACCACGGAGTGATTCATGACTGGGGTGAAGTCGTAACAAGGTAGCCCTAGGGGAACCTGGGGCTGGATCACCTCCTTAAACGATGCTTCAGTCATCTCAGCTAAGTGCTCACACGAATTGCTTTAATGCTTTTAATACAAGACTTCGGTCCTGTATTGCTCTTTAAAAATTTGGATACATGAGAATGAGAATTCTCAAGCGAACCGGCGGTTGCTTGATTTGATTAATTACTACCCGTAATTAATCAGTAAGCCCAACCATAAAGTTTCACATTTCATAGCTTGTAAATGTTGAGACGGTTTGGGGTTATATGGTCAAGTGACTAAGCGTGCACGGTGGATGCCTTGGCATCTGGAGGCGATGAAAGACGTGGTAGCCTGCGATAAGTTTCGGGGAGGTGGCAAACAACCTTTGATCCGGAAATCTCTGAATGGGGAAACCCACCTGTCATAAGGCAGGTATCTGCAACTGAATACATAGGTTGTAGAGGCGAACCGGGAGAACTGAAACATCTAAGTACCCCGAGGAAAAGAAATCAACCGAGATTCCCTTAGTAGCGGCGAGCGAACGGGGACCAGCCCTTAAGCTGCTTTGTAGATAGTAGAACGCTCTGGAAAGTGCGGCCGTAGTGGGTGATAGCCCCGTATACGAAATCTTATCTGCAGTGAAATCGAGTAGGTCGGGACACGTGATATCCTGACTGAATATGGGGGGACCATCCTCCAAGGCTAAATACTCCCAGATGACCGATAGTGAACCAGTACCGTGAGGGAAAGGCGAAAAGAACCCCTGTGAGGGGAGTGAAATAGATCCTGAAACCGTGTACGTACAAGCAGTGGGAGCCGACTTTGTTCGGTGACTGCGTACCTTTTGTATAATGGGTCAGCGACTTAATGTTAGTGGCAAGGTTAAGCTTATAGCGGAGCCGTAGGGAAACCGAGTGTTAACTGCGCGTCCAGTCGCTAGCATTAGACCCGAAACCGGGCGATCTATCCATGAGCAGGTTGAAGGTTGAGTAACATCAACTGGAGGACCGAACCCACTGTCGTTGAAAAGCCAGGGGATGACTTGTGGATCGGAGTGAAAGGCTAATCAAGCCCGGAGATAGCTGGTTCTCCTCGAAAACTATTTAGGTAGTGCCTCGGACGAATGCCACTGGGGGTAGAGCACTGTTAAGGCTAGGGGGTCATCCCGACTTACCAACCCTTTGCAAACTCCGAATACCAGTGAGTACTATCCGGGAGACACACGGCGGGTGCTAACGTCCGTCGTGAAAAGGGAAACAACCCAGACCGTCAGCTAAGGTCCCAAAGTTACAGTTAAGTGGGAAACGATGTGGGAAGGCTAAAACAGCTAGGAGGTTGGCTTAGAAGCAGCCACCCTTTAAAGAAAGCGTAATAGCTCACTAGTCGAGTCGGCCTGCGCGGAAGATATAACGGGGCTCAAACTGTACACCGAAGCTACGGATGCACTTTGTGCATGGTAGAGGAGCGTTCTGTAAGCCGTTGAAGGTCAAGGTGTGAACCAGGCTGGAGGTATCAGAAGTGCGAATGCTGACATGAGTAACGATAAGGGGTGTGAAAAACATCCCCGCCGGAAACCCAAGGGTTCCTGTCCAACGTTAATCGGGGCAGGGTTAGTCGGCCCCTAAGGCGAGGCTGAGAAGCGTAGTCGATGGGAAACAGGTTAATATTCCTGTACTTGTTTGTAGTGCGATGGGGGGACGGAGAAGGCTAGGCCAGCACGGCGTTGGTTGTCCGTGTTTAAGCTGGTAGGCAGAGAACTTAGGTAAATCCGGGTTCTTAATGCCGAGACGTGATGACGGTGACTCTACGGAGTCCGAAGTGGTCGATGCCATGCTTCCAGGAAAAGCCTCTAAGCTTCAGCTACAAAGAAACCGTACTCTAAACCGACACAGGTGGGTAGGTAGAGAATACCAAGGCGCTTGAGAGAACTCGGGTGAAGGAACTAGGCAAAATGGCACCGTAACTTCGGGAGAAGGTGCGCCGGTTTTGGTGAAGGACTTGCTCCGTAAGCTGAGACCGGTCGAAGATACCAGGTGGCTGCGACTGTTTATTAAAAACACAGCACTCTGCAAACACGAAAGTGGACGTATAGGGTGTGACGCCTGCCCGGTGCCGGAAGGTTAATTGATGGGGTTAGCATCTGCGAAGCTCTTGATCGAAGCCCCGGTAAACGGCGGCCGTAACTATAACGGTCCTAAGGTAGCGAAATTCCTTGTCGGGTAAGTTCCGACCTGCACGAATGGCGTAACGATGGCCACACTGTCTCCACCCGAGACTCAGTGAAATTGAATTCGCAGTTAAGATGCTGCGTTCCCGCGGCTAGACGGAAAGACCCCGTGAACCTTTACTACAGCTTCACAGTGAACTTTGAATTGGCTTGTGTAGGATAGCTGGGAGGCTTTGAAGCCAGGACGCCAGTCCTGGTGGAGCCAACCTTGAAATACCAGCCTGGTCAATTTGGGGTTCTAACTCAGGTCCATTATCTGGATCGAGGACACTGTGTGGTGGGTAGTTTGACTGGGGCGGTCTCCTCCCAAAGAGTAACGGAGGAGCACGAAGGTCGGCTAATCTTGGTCGGACATCAAGAGGTTAGTGCAATGGCATAAGCCGGCTTAACTGCGAGACAGACACGTCGAGCAGGTACGAAAGTAGGTCATAGTGATCCGGTGGTTCTGTATGGAAGGGCCATCGCTCAACGGATAAAAGGTACTCCGGGGATAACAGGCTGATACCGCCCAAGAGTTCACATCGACGGCGGTGTTTGGCACCTCGATGTCGGCTCATCACATCCTGGGGCTGAAGCCGGTCCCAAGGGTATGGCTGTTCGCCATTTAAAGTGGTACGCGAGCTGGGTTTAGAACGTCGTGAGACAGTTCGGTCCCTATCTGCCGTGGGCGTTTGAGATTTGAGAAGAGTTGCTCCTAGTACGAGAGGACCGGAGTGAACGAACCTCTGGTGTTCCGGTTGTATCGCCAGATGCATTGCCGGGTAGCTACGTTCGGACGGGATAAACGCTGAAAGCATCTAAGCGTGAAGCCTCCTTCAAGATGAGATCTCACTGGAACTTCGAGTTCCCTGTAGGGCCCAGGAAGACTACCTGGTTGATAGGCAGGGTGTGTAAGCGTTGTGAGGCGTTGAGCTAACCTGTACTAATTGCCCGTGAGGCTTGACCATATAACACCCAAACCCGGGTGGGCGGCTGAAACTTCAGCACAAGCCAAGAAATACGAACAGGCACCGCCGGTTCGCAAGAGAATTCTCAAAAACACTCATGTATCCAACCTTATTTGAAGTCACGTCGCTGAACGCGTAAGACGACAACACTTCATACAGGTTTGCTTGACGACAATAGAGCTGTGGAACCACCTGAATCCATCCCGAACTCAGAAGTGAAACGCAGCATCGCCGATGGTAGTGTGGGGTCTCCCCATGTGAGAGTAGGTCATCGTCAAGCTCTTATTCAAAACCCCGGTAGCTCACGCTATCGGGGTTTTTTCGTTTTAAATCGCCAACAATCATAGCCACGCCAGACCGAACGCCGTTCTAGACCTATCGAAGTCATAATGCCGCGATCCTGCGCTTATTCTACAGCCTCGCTAGCGCACGCTACTCATCTCTCACCCCAAGGTTTTTAGTGGTATATCGCCAGGCGCTCATCGTGGCGTTGCTATTTAATACGGTCATTATCAGTGCTGATGCCAATAGCCCAAAAATCCCCAGCATTTTATTACGCCTAGCCAACTTCTCCTCGTGTTACCTAATCATGCTCACCAACACCGATGCTGATATTGGCATCACGGACAAACGCCTTTCAGCAATGACCTACTGGCTTAGGTAAATTCGGAGGATGTGTATTGAACGCAGCAAACAGTGGAGCATCGTAAACCTACGATGCTCCCAAAAGCCTCGCGAGGAACATTGGCTTGGCTAGGTAAAGACGTGATTTAAAAAGATATAAAAGGTGGAATAAAGCAATGAAGGCCGTGCGATAACGGCCGCTTGTCTTGTCGGCGCTAGACGTCGTGCAATACCAACTTGCGGTCTGCTTGAATTTAAGCGAGCTAGCTAGAGTTACCTACAAAGACTGTGAGCAGTCTGGCTGTTGCCATCTAATAAGAAAAGGTACAGGTGTGGACTGAGCTGAAAACAGCGAATGTTCGAGTCGATCAAACGATTAATAAACATCTAAGCCCTCCACGTGAGAGGGCTTGTGACCGAATATTAGGGCTGAGGATTAGGCTTGGTATTTATCCGTTATTCGCCCAGCGATATGGGCATAGTGTTTACGAATATCTGCGATATCCTGTTGCACATCTCCGGTGGGTTTAAACGTCCCTAAAACGCCACCGGTTTTGCGTTGATAATCCAAAAAGCCCATCAAAATAGGTACCTGAGCGCCGTTGGCAATGTGGTAAAAACCAGTTTTCCAGTCACTGACCTTACTGCGTGTGCCCTCCGGTGGCACGATCAAAAACAGTCGATCATTGGTTTTAATGGTGGCGATGGAGGCATCCACCAAATTATTTGATTTTGAACGATCGACGGGCACTCCGCCCATCCACATCATTAGGTGCTTAAAGGGTGGTTTGAAAATAGATTTTTTGCCCATCCAGTAAATAGGCGTGCGCATGACAAAGGCGATCATCAGCATATAGGGCAAATCCCAGTTGCTGGTGTGCGGTGCAGCAATCATGACGCACTTGCGAAGATCTCGCGGAATCTCTCCGGTAATTTTCCAGCCTTTTAAGCGTAAGTACAGCAGTGAGCCGGCTCTCAGCAAGTGACTGACAATGGGGGTATCAAACATGGTGCGATGCATGAAATTGTTCTCTGTTATGGGCGTATCCTGTCGCCAGGTTAGGCATCCATCCTAGCGTAGCCAAATGTCGGCCATGATACCTCAGCTAATGCTGAAGTGCCTGTCTGACACGACACTCGATGGCGATAGCCTTCCGTCATCAGGCTGGTAAAATGGCCTTTGATCAATGATGCCTGCATGAGTCTTTATGCCTTCGACCTTTGTCCACCTCCGCGTTCATTCCGAATATTCCCTTTATGACAGCACGATACGTGTTAAGGGGCTGATTTCGAAGATCGCCGCCGAGCAGATGCCCGCAGTGGCGCTGACGGATCAGATGAATCTGTTTGCCTTGGTGAAGTTTTACAAAGGGGCTTTGGGAGCCGGCGTTAAGCCAATTCTAGGAGCTGATCTTTGGCTAGAGAATCCTGATGACCCGTTTAAGCCCAATCGCGTCACCGCGCTGTGTCTGACATCTGCTGGCTATTTGCTGCTACGCGAGCATATATCCCGTGCTTACATGGAAAATCAGCATCAGGACATGCCGCAGGTAAAACGAGAGTGGCTGCTGGAAGACAATGACGGCTTGATTTTGCTGTCAGGTGGTCGTGATGGAGATATTGGTCAGCGCATTCTTAAAGGCCGGCTGCAAGATGCTGAAGCGCTAACGCGTGAATACATGGCAGCCTTTGGCGACCGTTTTTATTACGAAGTACAGCGCACTGGCAGACCGGGTGATGAAGCCATTGTCAAAGCCGGAGTTATGCTCGCGCCCAAGCTCAATATGCCATTGGTGGCCACCAATGATGTGCGTTTTATGACCATGGATGATTTTGATGCCCATGAAACACGGGTCTCAATTGGCCAGGGTTATGCGTTGGATGATAAGCGCCGGCCACGCGATTATAGCGAACAACAGTACTTGCGCAGTGCCGCAGAGATGGAGCAACTGTTCGCGGATCTCCCCTCAGCGCTGCAAAACACGGTAGAAATAGCCAAACGCTGCAGTGTTGAAGTACAGCTGGGCAAATACTTCCTGCCGGATTACCCGATTCCCACCGGCATGACGGAAGATGAGTTTTTCCGTCGCATCTCTGAGGTAGGTCTTGAAGAGCGCCTTGAGAAGATCCTCGATAAGTCAGATCCCGACTATCAGCAAAAACGCACGCCTTATGACGAGCGCTTGAAGTTTGAGCTCGACATCATCATTCAGATGGGTTTTCCCGGCTACTTCTTGATCGTGATGGACTTTATCCAGTGGGCCAAGGATGAAGATATTCCCGTTGGCCCTGGGCGTGGCTCCGGTGCCGGATCGTTAGTGGCTTATGCCTTAAAAATTACCGACCTCGATCCGCTGGAATACGATCTGCTGTTCGAACGCTTTTTGAACCCGGAGCGGGTCTCGATGCCGGATTTCGATATCGACTTTTGTATGGAAGATCGTGAGCGCGTTATTGAATACGTGGCCGATAACTATGGTCGAGAAGCGGTATCGCAGATTGTGACCTTCGGCACCATGGCGGCGCGGGCTGTGGTGAGGGACGTAGCTCGAGCACAAGGCAAGTCCTTTGGTTTAGCGGACAAATTATCCAAACTGATTCCTGGCGACCCAGGCATGACGCTGGAAAAAGCCTTAGCCAGCGAAACGGCGTTAGAGGAATTCCTGAACGAAGATGAGGAAGCCCAGGAAATCTGGGAGATGGCGCTAAAACTTGAGGGCATCGCTCGACAGACCGGTAAACACGCCGGTGGTGTGGTCATCGCACCCACCAAGTTGACCGATTTCTCTGCCACTGCCTGTGAACCCGGTGGCGCTGGTTTGATCACCCAGTTTGATAAAAACGATGTGGAAGAAGCGGGTCTGGTGAAGTTCGACTTCCTAGGTCTGCGTACACTGACCATTATCGATTGGGCATTAGAAACCATCGATCGGCTGCGTGCCAAAGAAGGACTGCCGCCACTCGATATTAATGCCATTCCGCTGGATGACACACCGTCCTACGACTTACTTAAGGCGGCGCAAACGACGGCGGTATTCCAGCTCGAATCACGTGGTATGAAGGATCTGATTCGACGCCTACAGCCTGACAATATCGAAGATATGATCGCACTGGTGGCTTTGTTTCGTCCTGGCCCACTGGAGTCGGGTATGGTAGATGACTTCATTAACCGTAAACACGGTCGCGCTCAAGTCGCTTATCCACACCCTGACTACCAGCATGACAGCCTGAAAGAAATTCTGGAGCCGACCTACGGGGTCATTGTTTACCAGGAGCAGGTGATGCAGATTGCCCAGACCCTGGCCGGTTATACCCTGGGTGGAGCTGACATGCTGCGCCGCGCCATGGGTAAGAAAAAACCTGAAGAAATGGCCAAACAACGGGAAATCTTCCGCAGTGGTGCCATTAGCCAGGACGTTGATCCTGACCTGGCGATGAAGATCTTTGACTTGGTAGAGAAGTTTGCCGGCTACGGCTTTAACAAATCTCACTCGGCCGCCTATGCCGTGGTGTCTTACCAAACGCTGTATCTAAAGACCCATTACCCGGCGCCCTTTATGGCGGCGGTGTTGACGTCAGATATGCAAAATACCGACAAAGTCGTCACCTTTATTGAAGAGTGTCGGCAGATGGCTATTGAGCTAGTACTGCCTGATGTTAATCAGAGTCATTATGGTTTTACCGTCAACGAGCAAGGTTCCATCGTGTATGGCCTAGGGGCGGTTAAAGGCGTCGGCGAAGGGCCGATTGAAGCCATTATTGCCGGGCGCCAAGACGGTCCCTACCGGGATTTGTTTGATTTCTGCAAACGCATCGATCATGGCCGTATAAACAAACGGGTGTTAGAGGCGCTGGTACGTTGTGGTGCTTTTGATAACCTGGAACGAACAGCGCCACGAGCAGTATTGATGGCCAGCATTGAGGATGCGCTCAAGAGCGCCAGTCAAAATGCTGCCAACCAGGCGGCGGGTATTATGGACCTGTTTGGCGAGGCCGAAGCCGAGGCTAGTTTGACGTCCGACCCTTATGAGCGCTATCGCCAGATACGAGAGTGGTCGCTGAAGGAACGTTTGTCTGGTGAAAAAGACACGCTAGGCCTATTTGTTACTGGACACCCGTTCGACGAATATGAGCAGGAAGTCCGACAGCTGGTGCCAACCCGACTGTCGAATTTGCAAGAGGGCAAGGGCACGCAAAAACTAGCGGGCCTGATCGTCGATATGCGGCTGATGAAAAATAAACGCGGCGCGACTATGTGCTTCGTCACCCTAGACGATCGCAGTGGACGCATGGAAGTGGCGCTGTTTTCCGATGTTTACGAGCAAGTGCGTGAGCTGATCGCTAAAGATAAGGTGCTGATCCTCGAAGCCCAAGTCAGTTATGACGACTATTCTGGCGGCTTAAAGGCTACCGGCCGCAGCGCTATGGAAATCAGTCAGGCGCGTCTCAGTTATGCCAAAGCGCTGCGACTCAGAGTGCAGGCCAATGGCATTGGTGAGCAGTTCTGCCAGCAGCTGCGACAGCAGCTAACCACTCGTATCGATGGTTGTCCGGTGGTCTTGGACTATCGCAACGACGTCGCACGCTGCGATATTCGCTTAGGTGACCAGTGGCGAATCGACCCCAGTGATGAGCTGCTTCAAGAGCTCAAGTACGCTTATGGAGAGGATGCCGTTGAGTTGGTCTTCCATTGATCGTCAACGTCTGCTGCAGGAGCTGCAAACACTGGCTCCCGAAGGACAAATATGGGTGGCTTACAGTGGTGGCTTAGACTCAACCGTACTGCTGCACTGTTTGGCTCATTCGCCGTTAAAAGCACGTGTTAGAGCGTTACACATCAACCATGGTTTATCTGCGTTAGCGGGGCAGTGGCAACAGCATTGCTTGCAGCAAGCACAAAGCTGGCAAGTGCCTTTGACGGTGCGTTCAGTGGCGGTCAACATTGCTGGTGATGGCTTAGAGCAAGCAGCAAGGAAGGCACGCTATCAAGAGTTTGAGCGTTGTTTGGTGAGCGGTGATGTATTAGTGCTGGGCCATCATGGTGATGATCAACTTGAGACCTTTGCCCAGAGGTGGTTGCGCGGCAGTGGAGTGCAGGGGTTAGCCGCCATGCGCCGGCAGCGACCATTGGCGGCCGGTCTGCTACTGCGACCATTGCTGTCGGTCTACCGCAGCGAGCTGGAACAGTATGCCTGTCAAAACCAGCTTAGTTGGATAGAGGATGATTCTAATTGCGACGTTCGGTTAACGCGCAACTGGTGGCGTCATAACGGTTTGCCACCCATTTGGCAGCAATACCCAGATGCGAAAACAGCCGCATTACGTACTGTGGAGCGGTTGCAACAAGATGCTGATTTACTGACGGTTCTACTGCAACAGCAGTTACAGCCTTTGCTGTCACAAAGCTGCTGGCCAGGCACCACGGCTAGCCGTTTGAATTTAGAACTATTGCTGCAACAGCCGCTGCTAATGCACAGCTATCTGCTGCGCTTGTGGTGGCAAAGTCAGGGCGCACAAGCGCTCAGTGAAGCACGTTTACAATCGCTATTAGACAGTTTGCATTCCGCATCCGACAAGTGTCCCGGTGGCCAGGTTGGTGACTACCGTTGGCGGCGCTATCAGCAGCATCTGTATTTGTTCCAGCCGGTGGCTGTGCCCGTTGAAGTGTCGATAGCCACTTTGCCATCGAGCTGGGCATTGGGCGAACTGGTGTTTGAGGGTGAACTGCCCGATGGCTGGCGGATCGTGGCGGCTGACGGCTTCGCGCAAAATCAGTTCAAACCGCAGGGGCGTCCAACTAAGACGTTGAAAAAATGGTGGCAGCAGTGGCAAGTTCCGGTTTGGCTACGCAATATTTGGCCTATCTTAGTTGACGATGACCAGCAGGTGAGAGCTGTCGCACAGTTAGGCAACGTAGGTGGCTTAGCAGCAAACATGGATCACAAAATCACGCTGCAGTGGTGCAGAACGGGCTAGGAGCGCTGCTTACAATCAGGTAAAGTTGCACTTTCGTCCATCACGCAGAAAAGTGTAATGCGTTTTTTGAAACAATCACTGCTGATCTCTGCTCTCTTGTTGCCGTCTTTCGCTATGGCACTGTCTGTTTATCAGGTCGATGCTGAGTTATTTTTTGCTGGCCAACAAATGAGCAAGTCGTCCTATGTCATTCTTGAAGGCGATAGCAGTCGATTTGAAGAACGTGGTGAGGGGGGGTATCAGCTGATCTTAAGCGTGGATGAAAATGCCAACAACACTTACACCATTCACAGTCAAATTCTGTCAGATAACGGTAAACAGCTGATTCTACTGGGAACTCCTTCGATACAAGTTCTGCCTGATAACGTTGGGCAAGTTGAATTTGAAGCGGAATCTGTAGGCGTGGTGCAGTTGTCGGTAAACTTGGTGCGCCACGAACAGGTGGATGAAAGTGAGCTAACTGAATGCGAGTACCGGGAATGCCAGTGAGTTGGATATTCGCCCTGGTTTGTATGGGATGCAGCGAGCCATCAGAGCATATCTTGCGTGGCCATAAGCACGATGCTGCAATTTACAATGAGATCGCTGTTGATGCTGCAAGCACCAGTAAATCAGAGTCTGTCGTGCCTCTTCAGCCAGCTCAAGATGAGCAGGTGTCTGAGGTCGTTGAGATGGCTAGTGTTAAACAGCGCCGTCCTCTTAACTTGACCCTGCCAAAAGAGTTACTGGAAGAGACGAGTGCTGAACGGCTAGCCAATCCTTTCCCCAATCTGTTTCGTGATGAAGATGCCAGTGGCAGAATGAGTTTGTCGGGCACGCTTTACTGGGACGAAACAGAGCAAGCGGAAGAGGTTCCGATTCTAGAAAGCATCAACGGTGCTGGTCTGGAAATTATAATTCTTACTCCGTAGGGGCGGTTAAGGCCGTTACGGAGTCATTCTGCTCTATTTATCATGATGAAGCTCATCGCACTTTCTTTTCTCTGGTTGCAATGCCTCACAGTTGCCCACGCAGGTATTTATCGCTGGGTAGACGCTGATGGCAAGGTGCATTTCAGTGATAAAAATCCTGCAGGACAATCGACACAACAGGTGGTAACACCGGCTTCCACGGCGGATGAAAGCGAGGGGGTTGAACTCAACTCTGCGCCTGACAATGGCAGTTGGGTGGCCGATTGGGCCCAGGCAAAGTCGAGGTTACTTCAGTATCGGCAGTGGCTACTAAGCGGCAACTATCAGCAGCTTAATGATGGCTTGGAACAACTGAGCAAGCAGCGAGAGCAAGATAGTTTGCTGGAGCGCCAAGAGGTATGGATTTACCAATCGTTAGCTGGAGTAGATCCCCGCTTTGATCAACCCATTGAGGATTGGGTTCGACATTCCCCCGCTCATTATCAGCCCTATTTAGTGCGCCTTAATGCGCTGTTGGCCAAAGCCTTCCAAGCTCGTGGAGGAAAGGTGATTGGTGATACGAAGGCAGAGCAGATTGCTGCCATGACGTCTTTTGTTGAACAAGCTATGCCAGATATTAACCGGGTGTTGAATCGAAACCCTCGGGCGCTAGCAGCCTACAGTAGCGGAATTTGGGTCTATAAACTGGCTGGAAAAGAACGCAGTGCTGAAGCACTTTATCGCCAAGGTCTGGATTATATTCCAGCCAGTGAACATTTATACCAAAGCTTTATTCGCTCTCTTAGACCACGCTGGGGAGGAAGCTATGAAGCTATGCAAAGCGTCGCCTCTCAAGCGAAAGAGTCTGCAAGGCTGAACCCTCGACTGCTTGATGTGGAGGCTGAAATCACAGCAGATGCCATGAAAACTTTGATTCACTCCAACCGCTACCGAGAGGTTTTAAGCTTTTTGTCAGACGACGAAAGTAGTCCTTTATTACAGCGTTACCTTGGTAAAGCGCACTACCACTTAGAGGACTACGAGCAGAGTATTCACTGGTTGCAGCGGTCGATGCAGGGCAATCCATTTGCAACCGATACCAGTTACCAGCTGGCGCGTGCTCAATATAAGCACAAAGACTACTATCACGCGGCTCAATCAATCAGTCGAGTTATTCTTAGTGAGCCTTGGAGTACTCGCTATCAAGCTAGGGCGGCTAGGATTGCGGAAAGCCTGATCTACGACCTGCGCAAGAACATTTCCCTTTACACTCAGCAAGAGCAGTCGAGCAGGGTTGAGCTGGCCGAGCAACTGGGTGGTTATGATGCCGATGCACGTTTACAGCTTGCTTTTTACTATTGGGATGTGAAACAGCCGCAAAAGGCTGAGGCAGAGTTTAAACACTTATTGCAAGTGGCTCCCGATAATTTGCGTGTACACCGTCAGTACGACCGTTTTCTGGTGGTTCATGGCAGGCAATGGCACAAAATAGTGGCTTTCTGGCAGAGCTACCTGCAACGTCATCCTGATGACAGTATTGCTTGGTTGGAAATTGGTGGCACCTATCTCCATATGAAGAAGTTTGACAAGGCTAAAGAGGCTTGGCTGAAATCAGCCGCATTAGGTAACGTCGAGGCCCAGCAAAACTACGACAGTATCCGCCACTTGTAGACCGATTATCATTTGCCACGCCATGGCGGTCTGCTATGGTGAGCCTTTTGTTGGCAAGGAACGGCGTTGTGATGAGGCTGTATCAATTTCCGGTATCGCATTTCTGCGAGAAAGTACGTTGGGCGATGGACTACAAAGGCCTGCATTATGAAACCGTTGATCTTATGCCGGGTCGGCATATGCGCAAGGTTCGTTCTTTGGCCGCTGAAACCAGTGTTCCATTACTGGTCGATGGTGGTCTCAAAATTCAGGGCTCGGCAGCCATCATCGATTATCTTGAACGCGAATATCCGCAACACAGCTTAACGCCTGGCGCGGCTAAGGATCAGCAACGGGCGCGTCAATGGGAGCAGCGTCTGGACGATGAAACTGGGCCTGATGTGCGGCTGTTGTGTTACCACTATTTGTTGCAACAGCCCTCGTTAATTATTCCGATGCTGTGTCACCGCCAGCCCTGGTATACCGGCTGGTTGCTGCGCTTGGGATTTGGCAAGGTAGAAAAGGGTATGCGACGTTGGATGCGCATCAATGAGCGCACCGCCAATGCGGCTCAGAAAAGGCTGCAAAGCACATTGCAGGACCTAGGGCAGGCGTATCAAGACGGACGCTTTCTCGCAGGCCCTACTTTTAGTCGCGCTGATATCACTGCTGCAGCCTTGTTAGCTCCGCTATTCCAGCCGCAGCAGTTTGATCTGCCATGGCCTCAGTCTATGCCAGCGGAGTTGCAAGGGTGGATTCAACAGCAGCGTCCTTATCTGGAGCCGCTGCAGTCTCTGTATCAGCAGTATCGATCAGTGCGTCACGAACAGACCGAGCAGCAAGACAGCCCCATAGCCGACGCTATAAGCCACCAGTAACGCGGCAAAGTAGCGTATATAGGCACCAAAGGTCAGTGCGGGGATTTTGCTCATAGCAACAATGCCCGCAGCTGAGCCAATAATCAGCAGTGATCCCCCCACCCCAACGGCATAGGTTAGGCTCATCCATTCTTGCAAAGACATGCTAACGTCGGCTTTCAGCAGGGCAGCGGTCAGTGGTACGTTGTCGATCACGGCTGACAACAGCCCCATCAGATAATTTGCTGCCCAGGCTGGCATAATTTCGTACAAGCGAACAAAGGTGTCCAGCGCTTCTATTTCCTTCAATGCCCCGACCAACAGTAAAATACCGAGGAAAAACAGCAGGGTATCGAACTCGATTTGACGAATGTAATTTAGAATCGGGTGATTTTCCGTGTCCTCGCCAAACGCCCTTGCGACCAAAAACATCACTGACAAACCGGTTAGAAAACTCAGTACTGGAGGGATATCAAACAGTACGTTACTGATGATGGTACTAATGATAGTTAGCAAGAAGACCACGGCAATGACGACATCCACACGCTGAACATCGGTGGGCTTGCGATCGATGGTCGCGACAGCGCTTAACGGCCGGGCCAGCAGTAAGGTCAATACCAGTACTGCGAGCAATGCTGGAGCGGATAGCAGCAGTAGGTTAACAATGCTGACCTTACCGGCCAGGAAGATCATTAAGGTAGTGACGTCACCGGTAATCATGGCGACGCCGCCCGAGTTGACTGAAAACACCACCACAGTGGCGAAGCGTAAGGTTTTCTTAGCCGGCAAGCGCAACGATAAGATCAGCGCGACCGAGACCAAGGTGGCGGTAATATTGTCTGCCAGCGATGAAAAGGCGAAGGAAAATAAGGCGGCTAATAACAGCAGCTTGCGTTCTGATATCTGGCCTGGCAGCAATTTATAGATCAGGCTTTCGATTAAGCCCTTTTTGTTGAGGTAAGCAACAAAGGTCATCGCAGCGAGCAGAAACAGCCATAAACTGGCAATTTCGGCGATATTTTCGTCTAAGCCGGACTTCACTCGAAGGTGATGGGCGGTATCAGGGGTGAAAACAAACAGCAAAACCCAGGACAGAGCACCTAAAAACAGCACCACCTGAGCTTTGTTAATGTGAATAACTTCTTCCAGTACGACGGCCAGCAGACCGATCAGCGCTAGAGAGATCAGCACATAGGGGAGAAAATCGGGCATGTGTCACTCATTACGGCAAGAAAACGCGCGTTATTGTAATGGTCTGACCAAGGTCTATGAAGGAACAAATCGTCGTATTAAAGGTGGCGTGGCGAATAATCCACGCCGTTGAGTTAAAAACTCACCCATTCACCTTCGCCACCATTCATGCTGCTGTTCCAGTCGTTCAGCAGCTCAGCTAATTGGTTGGCCAGATCATGCAGTGCATGCAGCTCCTCTACGGTGTTCTTTGGACCGGTATACAGAGGCAGCTTACGCAGACGTCCTACCAGCGGGTGATCTGGCAACTCCATCTTGTTGCGCTCTAAGGTCCAACGCAGATTATTCGACAGCATACGAAAGAAACTGATTTTGGTGGCCAAAGTAAAGGTCGAAAATTCATTGATATCGTTAAAATGTTGATAATCAATGCCCGCTAGCAACGCGTTGCGAGCTTTAACCCGAATGGAAGCCGAGCGGCGATGATTAAGCAACATGGCCATAACACCAAACATCTCGCCTGGGTTAATTTCGTTGATAACTTCTTTCTTCTCGTCATCGGCCAACACTTCTAACTGACCTCGCAGCAGAAAATACAGGGTGTTGGCATCGTCGCCGCGGTGCAAGATAGTTTCATCTGCCTCGGCGGTGATGAATTGGGACACGCTCATCAGCAATTCAAATTGTGAGCTGTCGGTTTGGATTAGGTCTTTAAAGAAGGTGACGCCGTTGACCATGCGTTGCAGAGAATCAAGCGGATACTCCTCACGAGTGACACGATGCATTGTGAATCCTTGAATCTGTTAGTAGATCGACTATAGCACGCCCCGGGCAGGAAAAAAGACGTGCTGTAGATAGGATGTGAACTGGTTGGATTGGACTTGATCTGACACAGAACTTAACAATGTACCTCGTGATTATTGTCACAAATATGGCCGCAAAGCCTTGCTGTCACTGGTGTTTTGACTATTGATTTTTATGTTTTTAATGGTTGCTATGGCGTAACTCGTCCGCTCTTAGAGTCAATACCTCGACTCCGTCTTCTGTCACCGCCAAGGTGTGCTCCCACTGGGCAGATAAGCCCTTATCCCGAGTTAATACGGTCCAGCCATCGCTTAAATGGCGTAGTCGGTGGCTGCCCTGATTGATCATGGGCTCAATGGTAAAGGTCATGCCGGGTTGCAGGACCAGGCCGGTGTTGGCTCTGCCATAGTGCAGTACTTCGGGAGCTTGATGCATTTGCTGGCCAATACCATGGCCACAATAGTCACGTACCACGCTGTAGCCTGCCTGTTCTGCCAGCCGCTGAATGGCATGCCCTACGTCTCCCAAGCGAGCTCCAGGTTTGACGGCATTGATACCTGCCCACAGCGCATCATAGGTGGTGTCAACTAAGCGCCGTGCTTCGTTTGATACTGACCCGATGCAATACATCTTGCTGGAATCGGCGATATAGCCATGTTTTTCCAGCGTGATATCGATATTGATAATGTCGCCGTCACGCAGAATATCTTTGTCGTTCGGCATGCCGTGACAGACCACTTCATTAGGTGAAGCATTTAGCACATAAGGGTAATCGTACTGGCCTTTGCTGGCGGGCCGAGCTCTCAGCTCATCGATAATAAAGCGCTCGACCAGATGATTGACTTCCATAGTGCTGATGCCAGCTTGCATGTGCTGATCCAGCATGGCAAACACCTGTGCCAGTAGTTCGCCGGCATGGCGCATGTGCTGCAGCTGCTGAGCGGTTTTAAGTTCAACTGGCATGCTGCAATAACTCCTGTAATGACGCCTGAGGGTGCTTTAACAGCAAGCGCGTTAGTTCTGGATAGGTCAGCTGTGGATTGAGTTCGGCCAGCATGCCAAGGCGCAGCCAGTGTTCGGCTTGGGCGTTGATGGAGCGAGACATAGCCTGACTGGCATCGCGCAGATCGTCATGCAGCTGGTCGTTGATTTTTACGATACCCATTATTTGATCCGTTACGTTTTATATATGAATCGTATGTTGGTAGCGGTGTGGATAAAAATCAAGGGAGACAACGGCCGGGGTGATAAAAACACGGCTAGCAAAAGCAGGGCCGGCAAAAACAGGATTAACAAAGACAGGGCGGCAAAGGTAATAAAAACAAAAACGCCGGGCAAAGCCCGGCGTCAGTGATCTGATTACGCTGTGGAGGAGAGTTACTCCAGCCCTTGCGACTTAAGGTACTCGTCATAGCTGCCGTGGAAGTCGACGATCTTATTGTCTTTGATCTCGATGATGCGGGTCGCTAATGAGGATACAAACTCGCGGTCATGGGAGACAAACACCAAGGTGCCTTCGTACAGCTCCAGCGCCAGGTTGAGTGACTCAATGGACTCCATGTCCATGTGGTTGGTGGGCTCATCCATTAACAAGACGTTGTGATTGCCCATCATCAGCTTGCCAAACAATAAGCGGCCTTTTTCACCACCGGAGCAGACCTTGACCGATTTTTTGATTTGGTCCTGGTTAAATAGCAAACGTCCCAGGCTGCCGCGTACGGCCTGATCATCATGTTCCTGGGTCTTCCATTGCTCCATCCAGTCGTACAGATTCTGGCCGCCTTCAAACTCGTATTCGTGATCCTGAGCGTAATAACCCACATCGGCGTTTTCGGCCCATTTGACGGTGCCTTGGTTCGGCTGCAGCACACCCGCCAAGCATTTCAGGAAGGTGGTTTTACCGGCACCGTTAGCACCAATCACAGCAATTTTCTCACCGGCCTCGACCATTAAATCGGTATTGGCAAACAGGGTTTCACCGTCGTAACCGTGCGACAGCTCGGTGATTTCGAGAGCCAGGCGGTGCAGCTTTTTCTCTTGGGTAAAGCGAATAAACGGACTTTGACGGCTCGACGGCTTGATGTCGTTGAGTTCAATTTTGTCGATCTGCTTGGCACGTGAGGTGGCCTGCTTGGCTTTTGAGGCATTGGCAGAGAAGCGGCTGACGAACTGCTTCAGTTCGGCAATCTGTGCTTTCTTACGAGCATTGTCGGCTTGCAAGCGTTCGCGTGCCGCCGTTGAAGCGATCATAAAGTCGTCGTAGGTGCCCGGGTAAATCTTGATATCACCGTAATCGATGTCGGCCATATGGCTGCACACCGAGTTAAGGAAGTGACGGTCGTGGGAAATGATGATCATGGTGCACTTCATGTCGTTAAGCACACCTTCCAACCAGCGAATCGTATGGATGTCGAGGTTGTTGGTGGGCTCATCGAGCAGCAAGATGTCAGGGCTGGAAAACAGCGCCTGGGCCAATAACACCCGTACCTTCAAGCCTGGAGCTACTTCAGCCATAGGACCATTGTGGTATTCCTGTGGGATGCCAGCCCCCAGTAGCAGTTCACCGGCGCGGGCTTCGGCGGTGTAGCCGTCCAGCTCGGCAAATTCGCCTTCCAGCTCGGCGGCACGCATGTAGTCTTCTTCGCTGGCCTCTGGGTTGGCGTAGATGGCATCGCGCTCCTGACGAATGGCCCACAGTTCGCGATTGCCCATCATGACGGTATCGAGCACCATAAACTCTTCAAAGGCAAACTGGTCCTGATTCAGTTTACCTAAGCGCTCGCCTGGGCTGATGCTCACGGAACCTGCAGATGGCTCTAATGAGCCATCAAGAATTTTCATAAAGGTGGATTTGCCACAGCCATTGGCACCAATCAGGCCATAGCGGTTGCCGTCACCGAATTTGACGGAAATGTTCTCAAACAGTGGCTTGGCACCAAACTGCATGGTGATGTTGGCGGTCGTAATCACTATAAAATCCTGATTTAACTAGACTTTTTGGATGAAAGGGAAAGTGTATTGGCGCCTTTGCGAGGGTTGCGATAAACCTTCTTGCTCGGTGCCTTAGTGCCGCTTTGCTGCTTCAATTGTGCTGCTGCGGCCTGGGCTTGTTTGCTGGGTGTTTTAGGCTCTTGTGGCTTGCGGCCTTTAACGGGCTCAGCGTCGGTGAGGGCAATGGACTGATCTTCTAAGCGTATCTTACCCAGCTTTAACAGCCGGCCGATGGTGGCTTTAAACGCCCGCTTAGACATACCGAGCTGTTGCTCGACGTCTTCAGGACTGCTCTGATCACTCAGCCACAGTCTGCCATCTTGCTGCTTGAGTTTGTCGAGAATGCGCTCTGCCAGCAGATTAACTTTGTCCTTGCCGACCGGCTCTAGACTCAAGTCCAGCCGACCATCGTCGCGCACGCGTTTGATGTAGCCGGTCAGGCGCTGTCCAGGCCGCACGGCGGTGCGAACATCATTATTGTGTAACACGCCCCAGAACTGGTCATCGACCACGGCTTTATAACCAAGATCGGTACGCTGGCTGATCAACAGCTTAACGCGATCGCCATTGTTATAGGGATCATCAGCGCCTGGCCACTGAGCTTTGGCTTCGTCTTTGATAAAACGATTCAGCCGAGTGGAGCCAATTAGGCGGCCAGTATTGTCGGTAGTGACATATACCAGGCACTGCTGACCGACCTGCAGGCGTTGCTTTTGCTCGGCAAACGGCACCAGCAAATCTTTGGCAAGACCCCAATCGAGAAAGGCACCTGTGTTATTGACGTCTTTAACGCTGAGGTGGGCCACTTGTCCGGCTTGCGCTCGAGGGCGCTGGCGGGTGGCGATCCAGCGATCGTCCGAGTCGAGATAGACGAACACGGTCAGCTCATCGCCCACCTTAATGCCGTCAGGGCACTGATTGTTGGGCAGCAAGATAGGTTGTTGATCATCGTCATCGAGGTAGGCACCCTGAGGGGCCAGCTCGACCACGGTCAGAGTATTGGTGCGTCCGAGTTCGGCCATGCCGTGTGCGCCTGTATGCAGTCAAAACAAAGCGCGCGAGTGTAGCACGAGCGGCGCTTAGCTTCGATAAATGGTCTCGATCAGATGATAGCCAAAGCGGGTGCGCACCGGTCCCTGGATTTGTAACAAGGGGCCTTTAAAGACGGCATCATCAAATGCCTTGGCCATCTCACCCCGATTAAACTCACCCAAACTGCCGCCATTAGCCTTGGATGGGCACAGCGAATGACGTTTGGCCAGCTGCGCAAAATCGGCACCTTTGGCCAATTGTTGCTTCAGTTCTAGCGCTTGGGATTTGGATTTCACCAGAATGTGGCGGGCGCAAGCTCGGCGCATTATTCGTTCCTTTTTCGCGACTCAATCGGTCAGGGTCAGCACCTGACTATTGGCCATTATGCCGCAAAATCTAACCGTCTGGTTATTGTATTGCTTCGCCCTGAGCGCTGCTTATGCGAGAATCGCGCGCCGAAAATTGCCGTTATCGTTACCTACAGCAGGGGAGAGCCCATGAGCGTTCATGAAATTCGTCATCCACTGGTCCGACATAAGCTGGGACTGATGCGAGCTAAAGACATCAGCACCCGCACCTTTCGTCAACTCGCCGGGGAAGTGGGCAATCTGCTGACCTACGAAGCCACCAAAGATTTGGAACTAGAAGATTACAGCCTGGAAGGTTGGTGCGGAGAAATTCAGGCGGAGCGCATCTTAGGTAAAAAAATCACTGTGGTACCCATTTTACGCGCCGGCCTTGGCATGTTGGACGGTGTACTTGAGCTGTTGCCGAGCGCCAAAATCAGCGTAGTGGGTTTGTATCGCGATGAAGAAACTCTGGAGCCGGTTAGCTACTTTGACAAGCTCGCTGGGGATATCGATCAGCGCATGTCATTAGTGGTCGATCCTATGCTGGCGACTGGAGGCTCCATGATTGCCACCATCGATTTGCTGAAAAAAGCCGGTTGTACCAGCATTCGTGCCTTGGTCTTGGTGGCCGCTCCAGAAGGCATCAAAAAAGTACAGCAGGCGCATCCTGATGTCGATATTTATACCGCTTCTGTCGATAGTCACCTGAACGAGCATGGTTACATTATTCCTGGCCTCGGTGATGCCGGCGACAAGATCTTTGGCACCAAATAATTGAGGCGACTCTTATGATTGACGCTAAACATCAGGCCAGTTTGCGCACCGCGCTGTCTGGCTTGCAAATGCTGTTTGTGGCCTTTGGCGCGCTGGTATTAATGCCACTAATTACAGGTCTTAATCCATCCGTTGCTTTGTTCACCGCAGGCATTGGAACCTTGTTGTTTCAACTAGTGACCAAACGCTCGGTGCCGGTGTTTCTGGCATCGTCGTTTGTGTTCATTGCCCCGATTTCTTATAGCGTTGAAACCTGGGGCATGGCAGCGACCATGGGAGCCCTGTTTTTCGCAGGATTAGTGTATGTTGCATTGGCGGGGCTGGTGGCCGTTAAAGGGCCGGGTTTTCTGCATCGACTGATGCCGCCGGTGGTGACGGGCCCCATCATTATGGTGATTGGCCTTGGGCTGGCGCCCATTGCTGTCAATATGGCGATGGGCAAAACCGGTGATGGCAGTGCCGAATTGTTTCCCTATACCGACGCAGTGATTGTCTCCATGGCAGCACTGGCGGTGACCTTGCTGGTGTCAGCGGTAGGTAAAGGTATATTCCGTTTAGTACCTATTTTGGCTGGAGTGGCGGTAGGCTACGCCCTGGCCTGGATGTTTGGCATGGTCGATATGACACCCGTCGAGCAAAAGAGCTGGCTGGCCATCCCAGATTTTGTCGCCCCTGAGTTTAATCTCAACGCCATTTTGTTTATGTTGCCGATTGCTATTGTGCCGGCCATTGAACATGTGGGGGATGTACTGGCCATTGGCAGTGTGACGGGTAAAGACTATGTCGAAAAACCGGGCCTGCACCGCACCCTGTTGGGTGATGGCTTAGCGACCTCTGCAGCGTCACTGTTTGGTGGGCCGCCTAATACCACCTACTCGGAAGTGACGGGTGCGGTGATGCTGACGCGGGCCTTTAATCCTGTGGTGATGACTTGGGCTGCGGTGTTTGCCATCGCACTGGCCTTTATTGCCAAGTTTGGAGCCTTTTTGCAGACTATTCCAACGCCTGTGATGGGCGGTATTTTGGTATTGCTGTTTGGCTCCATCGCCAGTGTTGGTTTGAATATTTTGGTGAAGGCGCGAGTAGATATGTCTGCGCAGCGTAACCTGGTGATTGTCGCTACCACGCTGGTATTTGGTATCGGCGGCATGGCCATTGGCTCAAAGGATTGGAGCTTGCAGGGCATTGCTTTATGCGGCCTGGTGGCCATTGTTCTAAATTTGATTTTGCCGCATCACGCGGACACGGAAGATTTGCATGAAGAACAAGCAGTTGTGGATGAGTTTGTCGGTCAACAGCGCTAATCAAGCAGGAATAAGCGCATGAGCTGGGCGCTGTTGATTGTGGTTGTCTCTGCCGGTTTGGCATGGCTGCTGTGGCAGCGCCAGCAACAGGCAAAAATGATGGCCTTGTTTATCCTGCGCCGTCATTGCCAGCAACTGCAGTTGCAGTTGCTGGATGACACTCTATATATGTGCGGTTGGCGTTTATTAGCAGGACGCTGGTTGGATCCGGGTCGTTGGAACCTCGAGCGCCGTTATTGCTTTGAGTTTTCTTCTGGCCAAGGCACAGAACGCTACCAAGGCGAGCTGGTGCTGCACGGACGGCGGCTGGTGTCACTCGACTTAGAACCCCATCACTTGTAAGCCGCAAGTGCGCCTGGGTGCCTGCCGTCGGTGTTTAAAGGTGCCGATGGCAGGACCATAGCCTCACGTATTAGCTCTCTGCTGATTTGGCAAGATCGATAAAGCTCAACAGCCAATGACCGATGCGCTCTTCGTCGGTGGCTTGGTATAAGCCTTCAAAACTGCGTTGCAGCTTTTCGGTGCCAATGCTGTCCGCCCTACGGGGTAACAGGCGTTGTAAATAATCACGACTGAATTCCGGGTGGCCTTGTAGGCCCAATACTTGATCGCCGATAAAAAAGGCGGCATTGGGACAGAAATCGCTGCCAGCTAAGCGTCTGGCACCGCGTGGCAAGCGTTCAACCTGATCTCTGTGGCTGTATAACAATCGGATATGCTGCTGCTCGTCATTAAGCCATAACGGACGGTGCTCAACGGCGGTGGTATGCACGCCTATGCCCCATCCTTTTGGGCTAGGACCAGCAAATCCGCCCAGGCTATGGGCCAAAATTTGGTGACCAAAGCAAACCCCTAACAAGCGCTGACGCTGCTCAAACGCCATTCGGATCCAGTCTTGCAGTTGCTGAATCCAGGGCTCTTGGTCGTAAACACCGCTCTTTGACCCTGTAATCAGCCAGGCATCACACTCGTCCAGGCTTTGCGGCCATTCCCCTTGGCAAATATGGTAGTGGCGGTAGTCGAGTCGAGCAGATAAGGCATCAAAATACTGGCGGAACATCCAGCCGTAAGAGCGATAATCGTCAATGAGATCACTGTAAAGTTCGTCCGCTTCCAGTATGCCCAGTCGTGTCATTAATGCAGCTCCGTTGAGGTCTTTGTGTGAGGATTGTAGGTGCTGTGCTTGCCTTGGCGCAGCGGTGTTAGCAGATCCTCCAGTCCATTGATTTTAATTTCCAAAGCCAGTGCTAGCCATTGGCCCAATTGGCCGTTAGGCCAACCCTGTTTTTGCAGCCACAGTAGATAAGGCTCTGGTAGATCAATCAGCAAACGACCCTGGTATTTGCCAAATGGCATGGGAGTCGTGACGAGTTGCAGCAAATCCTGTTTGTCCCACATTGGCATCGGTACTTGTCAAAGAATAAGTCAAGATGATGCCTGCCAGGGGATTGTGATGACAAGTGCCGAGGGGATGTGCTCGCTGTCATACCCGGTTGATGGTTTCGGTGGTATATTCCAGCCACGGAATGATCTGTGTCGTTTGTAGCCCGGTTAAAGCTGATCGTGTCATGCATGCACGTCGAGCGTAGCCGACCAGTCCAAACTTGAACGGATAATAATGTGGCCCGCTTTGAAGATCTGAAATTGCTGCCCGGGCAGCCGATGCAGTTAGAATTTGATGGCTATTCCAGTGAGCGTGATCGCAGTGTGCTGTTGGGTTACCGCGCCAATCACAGCCTGATTGTCACGACACCCATGGTCAATGGTTCGCCCATGGCTTTGAAGTTGGGTATGCGGCTGGCGGTACGGTTATTTGCGCCACGAGTGAATAGTGCTTGTGCTTTTCGTACCGAGGTTCTTCACGTCTCCCGAGCTCCCTATGCGCATATGCATTTGGCCATGCCTGAGACCGTGGTGACGGGGGAGGTTCGCAAAAGTGTGCGCGCTAAGGTAAGGCTCATTGTCTCTATTCATCACGGTGCCCAACAACAGCATCAATGTTCAGCCATTGTTGATGATCTGAGTAGCGGTGGCGCACGCATCAGTGCTAAGCAGCTGCCGGTGGCCAGTGGTGACGATATTCGAATTAGTGCTCAGTTGGAAGTGAGCGGAGTTGAACGTATTGTCTCGGTCGATGCCTTGGTACGTTCCTATCAGGAAGAAGATGGGCAATGCAGTATCGGAGTGCAATTTAAACAGATGAATGATGCCGATCGGGTAATGTTGCACGCCTACGTTTTATCCAATATTCATGGCTGATTCTATTGTGCGAATGAATGATTCTCGCTGTTGCTCAACAGCTGAGCCGCCTTTAGCTCAGGATACTCATCCTGACGCGCGACTGCAGTCATTGTTAGCACATGCAATGCGCATCTTTATAACCTCAACGCCAGATACCCTCAATACTGACTTGGGGTTGGTTCTTAAGCATCTGGGCAAACATTTACAGGCACCAACCGTGGCTTGGCTATTGTGCCCGCAGCTTAATGCCAATGGTTGTCATGCCTTGGTGTCGCCTACACAGCCACGTTTGCATCAACAGCTACTGCAGTACAGTGATGTTTGGCGGGGGTTGATCGTTGGCTCACGGGTTAGGCTAATAAGTCGGAGTCAACCCGCTGAGAAGCGACTGTTAGCGCTGCTCGGCGCAGAAGCCGCCATATTAGTGCCGGTGGTCGGTAAGCACTCTGAGTCTGGTTGCATGTTGATCGTTATTGAAACTTCGCAACATGCCCCCGCTCCAGCACAGCTGCCATTATTGTCGGCTTTAGCTCAATTGTGCTATTTGGCGGTCGATCGGCTGTCACTGTTACAACGGCTGCAAAGCCGTGAGCAGCTGCTAGCGCGTACGGAGCAGCGAGCGGCGATAGGAAGTTGGCACGGCTATGGCGATCAAGCTTATGTGCAGGTATCGGCGCAAACGGCACGACTATTGGGGTTGGCCAAAGATACTCAGACGTTACATGTTCGCCAGTTCTTAAAATGTCTTCATCCTGAAGACAGTGTGCGGGTACGTCGCTCAAAAGTGCTGGCCGTACGCCGTGGGCAGGGGTCGGACATTATTTATCGGATTATCGATTTGCACGGGCAGCAGCGTACCTTGCATGCGGTGACGGAAGTGATGACCGATGCGCAAGGCAAGGTAGTCGGCCATTGGGGCTCTGTGCAAGACATAACTGAGCAGCAGCTGACTGAACGTAATTTATTGCAAGCGGCAACGCTGTTTGAATCCACCAATGAAGGCGTGGTCATTACTGATGCCAGCGGTCGGGTCGAAGCGGTGAATCCTGCCTTTGAGCGAATCACGGGGTATCTCGGCAAAGATGTCGTGCAGCAGCCCATCTCCATGCTCAAGTCGACCCGCCATGATGACAGTTTTTATCAATCGTTATTGAGTCAGCTGCACCAGCAAGGGCGCTGGCACGGTGAGGTTTGGAACCGTCGTAGCAATGGTGAAACCTACCCGCAATGGTTGACGGTGACCGCGGTTCAGGACGCTGAAGGCCAAATCGGCAACTATGTGGGCGTTTTTAACGATATATCGTCACAGCGTCGCTCCGAGCAGCAGCTTGAGCAACTGTCGTATTACGACTCGCTGACCAATCTGCCCAATCGCAATTTATTAATGCAACGTTTACAAGCGGCCATAACCGATGCCGTTCAGAACCATGACAAGCTTGCCGTCATAGCCATCGACTTAGACCACTTTAAGCATATTAACGACAGCCTTGGCCATCCGGCGGGAGATCGTTTGCTGCAGCAATTTGCCAAGCGTTTGCAGCAACGCCTGCGTGATAGCGATACCCTAGCGCGCCAGAGCGGTGATGATTTTATTGTGATCATCGAACAGGTTCAAAGCCAGCAACAAGTCGCCATAATGGCAGACGGCATTAAGCGACTGCTGCGCCAGCCATTTGATCTAGGCATTGGCCAGGAGTTGATGATTGGCGCCAGCATGGGCATTACCCTGTACCCGGATCATGGCGACAATGCCACCCAGCTGCTCAGCAATGCCGACGTTGCTATGTATCGTGCTAAGCAACGGGGTCGCAATCACTACCAGTTTTACAGTGATGAAATGACCCGAGCTGCCAGTGATCGGCTAGAGCTCGGGAGTCAGTTGCGCCATGCCTTGCAATGGGGTGGTCAGCTGCAGCTCTATTACCAGCCGCAGGTATGCATGCGCAGCAATCGCGTAGTGGGGTTAGAGGCGCTGATGCGTTGGTGCCATCCACAAGATGGCATCATTCCTCCAGGGCGTTTTCTGCCGGTGGCGGAAGACAATGGTTTAATGCCCGAGCTGGATACGTGCGCCCTGACACAGGCGTGTCAGCAAATCGCTCTGTGGCAACAGCAAGGATTAAAGCCTTTAACGGTGGCGGTGAATATTACTCAGCCAACATTTGTCGCCGGCGGTTTGGTTGAAACCCTGAGTTTATTGTTGCAGCGATACCGAATTGATGCGGGCTGGTTGGAGCTGGAAATTACCGAAGGTGCTTTGCTTGAGCCGACGCCAGCGGTGCTCAATACCATTGCCGGTTTAAAGGCACTGGGTGTGTCCTTAGCAGTCGATGATTTTGGTACCGGCTACTCTTCGTTGGCTTATTTGCATCGCTATAAAGTCGACAAGCTAAAGATCGATCGCAGTTTTGTGCTGGGGTTAGATGAAGACGATGGTCAGGTGATTACCACCACTATTATCAACATGGCCCGTGGCTTAGGGCTTCAGGTGCTGGCCGAAGGCGTGGAGTGCGAGCAGCAGCTAACGTTTTTACGCGATAATTTGTGTCAAACCTATCAGGGCTTTTTGTTCAGTCGACCACTGCCATTGGCACAGCTGCAGCCGTTGCTGCAGCAGGCGGTGTAGTATCAATGCCTGGGTGAAGGCATTAACACACTAGCCGTAACGGCAGAAATACGCGGTATCGCCGGCAACTTCGACGTCAAAGCTGACATTGGCTGCAATAGTAAAAGACTCACCTTGAGCAAAGGTTTGCCAGTCGTCAGCAGTCGGTAATCGCACTGTCATCGTGCCAGACACTACGGTCATGACTTCTTGCTGGCTGGTCGAGAACTGGTATTGGCCTGCACTCATGACACCGACGGTGGCTGGCTGGTGGTCGGTTTGTAGAGCAATGGACTTCACCTTGCCGTCGAAATATTCGTTTACGGTTAACATATTTAAATCCTTAAGGGCCACTCCACCTTGGAGTGGGGCCAGAGGATTATACGCCGGCGCTGGGTGGGGTACAGGGCAGGCGCAGGGTAAACTGAGTGCCCTGGCCGAGAGTAGAGCGGACGTCTATTTGGCCGTGCAGCTGGCCGGTGACAAGATTGTGAATGATATGTGCTCCCAATCCGCTGCCACCTTTGCCTTTGCGGGTGGTGAAAAAGGGTTCATACAAGTGTTCTAACACCTCTTCACTCATGCCTTTACCGTCGTCTGAGTAGTGCAATACCAGCTCATCGCCGCTGCGCTCTGCTTTAAAGGCAATGGTGCCGCTTTGTTCAGGGTCGAAGGCGTGAGTCAGAGAGTTCATCATTAAATTGGTAATCACTTGCGCCAACGCACCCGGGTAGCTGGAAATGACGATGCGTTCGGGCACATCAAATTGCACTTCAATCGGACGATATTTGTAGTTGGGGCGCAGTGAGCTGGCAATGGATTGCAGATAATCACCGACCTCAAAATCTCGTCGTTGTTCACTGGCTTGGTCAACGGCCACTTGTTTAAAACGGCCGATCATGTCGGCGGCGCGACGCAGATTTTCACCGGTAATATCGATGCTTTCTTCGGCAAAGCTGATAAAGTCATTGAGACTGCTTTTGCTCAGCTGTTCGGACTGGTACTGGCTTTTTAGCTCTTCTAAATAATCTTCTAATGCACTGACTGCAGTGACACCAATACCTAAGGGAGTATTAATTTCATGGGCTAGCCCGGCCACCATATCGCCCAGCGCGGCATGTTTTTCCATATTAACCAGCTGGTTTTGTGTCATGCGCAGCTGTCGCAAAGACTCCAATGCTTCGCTGCTTTTTTGCTGCAGCTCTTCTGTGCGCTGAGCCACTTTTTGTTCCAGGCTGCTATTAAGCTCTTGTACTTGGTGCTGCTGTTCAATTAATGCCTGATTGCTGGTCGCTAATTGCTGGTTATATTCCTTCACTTGCTCCACCAGCGTATTAAAGGTGCTGACGATGGGGCTGAATTCATTACGCCCCTGATAGCTGATGGGACGTACATTGATACTATCGCCATCTTTGTTGGACGCCACAGTCGAGCGTAGCAGTGTCAATATGGTATCAAACGGGCCAAACAGCAGACGTAATATCAACAGCATGGCAATGGCAAATAACGCAGCGATCAAGGCACTGATAGGCAGTGTGTGAGAGGTGTAGGCGCGGGCCGACGATAATAAATCCTGACGCGGAACGGAGAAGCCGACTACAAATCCGGTTTGCGTGGCCGCTGCGTAGGCGTAATAGAGTTTACCCTCATGCTGATACTGCAGTTGCTGCACATCGCCGTTTTTAATTTTCAGCAATTGAGATTGCCAGTCACTGGGCTGAGTTAGGGGGGTAAAGGTCGGCTCACCTTTGAGTAACACCGTGGTGCCGCTTTCGGGGTGAAGCATAAAGCTTTGGCTGTTGGTGGTGGGGGCTAAGGCCGTGATGTAATCGCGTGCCTGGGTGAGTGACCAATCAACCGTCGACATGCCAATCAGTTGATGCTCGCGGTCGTACATCAGCGCATCGACCGTCATCATTAAGGCTTCACTGCCAGCCTGGTCAACATAGGGGTGGGTCCAAAAGAACGCGGCTTTGCGGCTCAAGCTGCGATCCCAGCCTGGCGGCAAGGCCAATTGATACCAGTCTTGCTGGTGATAGTTGTAGTCGCTATTGCTGAGCTCCCAACTAAAGGTCAGACCTTGATCGCTGTGATACACATAAGGGCCGAAATAACGCAGATCTGGTTTTAAGGTAAAAGGTTCGTACCAAATGCCACCGCCGATGGCTTGGTCAAAGTCGTCGAAGGTGCGCAGTAACAGTTGTCTGGATTGGTTTTCAAGTACGCTGCGGCTAAGCAGTTGCCGCTGCTGATGCAACAGTTCGCCCGAGCGTGCCAAGCCAGCAGCCATGCGCTGCATGCGGTCGGATACATCGTCAAAATGTTTTACCGCCATATCCACCGATTGGCGGAACTGACGATGGCTATCGTCGATGACCGAGTGGCTGATATGGGCATTGTTTCGATAGATGAGCACCGCGAAGCCAATCAGCTGCAGAGCAACGGCGGACAACAGAATACGCGTTTTTATATTCATAGTTTTGACTAGTGGTGCGCTGTGATTAGCCTAGCAGCTGCGATTCGGTTTGTATTGAGTGGCCAAGGGCCTGTCCGGGCCAACGCCTGACTTTAGCGCACTTAGTTAAAATAAGACGGGCATTGGTCTGCATTTTTGGGTACACTCCCGCGCCTTTGAAAAACCCCCGAGTCGGGCCCGCCGTGTTGCGCAGAGTGTGAGAACGGCCACGCCCACCTTCTATACAACACAGCAGGATCATTCATGACCGATGCAAAAACAGGCTTTGCAAGCCTGGGATTACCTTTTTCTATTCTTCGTGCACTAGAAACACTGGGCTACGAAGAGCCATCACCGATTCAAGCCGACAGTATTCCGTCACTGCTTGAAGGACGTGATGTACTGGGCATGGCACAAACCGGTACCGGTAAAACCGCCGCCTTTACTCTGCCATTGCTGGCACGTACTCAAACCGAACAGCCATCACCTCAGGTGTTGGTATTGGCACCCACTCGTGAGCTGGCACAACAGGTGGCTCAGGCCGTTAAGAGCTATAGCCAATACATGCCGGGTGTCGGCGTGTCTGCCGTTTATGGTGGTGCTGACTATGGCAGCCAATTGCGTGAACTGAAGCGCGGCCCGCAATGGGTGGTGGGTACGCCTGGTCGTGTTATGGATCACTTGCGTCGTGGCACTCTGAACCTGGCTGATATTAAAGCTGTGGTGTTGGACGAAGCCGATGAAATGCTGCGCATGGGCTTTATTGACGACGTAAACTGGATTCTCGAGCACACGCCGCGCCAGCGTCAGGTGGCTTTGTTCTCCGCGACCATGCCGCGTGAAATTCAACAGGTGGCTGAAACTCACCTGAAAGATCCGGTGCAGGTCAAAATCAAAACCAAGACCACCACCAATGCCAACATTCGCCAGCGTTACTGGTTTGTGGCCGGTGCTCACAAGAACGATGCTTTGCTGCGTATCTGTGAAGTTGAAGACTTTGACGCCATGATGGTGTTTGTACGTACCAAGCAAGCGACGGAAGAAGTTGCCGAGTACATGCAAGCCCAGGGCTTCCGTTGTGCACCATTGAATGGTGATATTCCGCAACAGCTGCGTGAAAAAGCCGTCGACAAGCTAAAGCGTGGTCAGCTGGATATTATTGTGGCGACAGACGTGGCAGCGCGTGGTCTGGACGTAGAGCGCATCAGTCACGTTATTAACTACGACATTCCATCGGATACCGAATCCTACGTGCACCGTATTGGTCGTACTGGCCGTGCAGGTCGTGATGGTGTTGCTATTGCCTTTATTCGTGGTCGCGAAAAGCGCCTACTGCGTGATATTGAAAAAGCCACCCGCCAGACCATCGAAGAAATGCCATTGCCGACCGCCAAAGAAGTGAACGACAAGCGTCGTCAGCGCTTTATGGGTCGTTTGATGGATGCGGTTAAGCCAGAGCAAAACAAGCTGTATCGCGACATGATCGAAGAGCTGCTGCGTGAGCACCCTCTGGATGCACTCGATTTGGCGACTGCGGCGGCGGCTTTGCTGCAAGGCAATAAGCCGTTGTTCATCGATGAAAAAGCGGATCAGCGCATGCAGGAGCGTCGCGAACGCCCTGAACGTGATCGTGAGCGTCCTGAACGTGGCGAGCGCGGTGAGCGCGGCGAACGTAACCGCAAGGCGTTGCCAGAAGCACAGCCTAAGCCATTAAAAGGCATGAAAGATGTCGATATGGTGCGTTATCAGGTAGCCGTTGGTTATGACGATGGTTTGCGTCCGGGTAACTTGGTGGGTGCTGTGGCTAACGAAGCCGAGCTGGATAGCAAATATATCGGTCATATCGAAATCTTGGGTCAGTTCTCGGTGATCGATTTGCCCGCTGGTATGCCGCCGGAAACCTTGCAAACGCTGAAGCGCGCACGTGTATGTGGCAAAGCGTTGGGGCTGAAAGCGTACAACCCAGAGCAGGTGCCGGAAGGCGGTCGTCCACCACGTCGTGATGGCAACAAGGGCCCTCGCCGTGGCGATGGCCAGAAGAAGTTTAATCGCAATAAGCCACGTCGTCAGGCGAGCTAAGCGTTAACTCAGTGTTGCATCAGCGGCACTGAGTATCTTTTCGCGACTGTGTTACAACTCGACTGTATTTGCCAAGGACAGTCGAATGAAACTCTACAGCGCTAAGCGGGCTCCCAGCCCGCGCCGAATTCTGATGTTAATGGCCGAAAAAGGCTTGCAGCCCGAGCTGGTTCAACTGGATCTGCTGGCGGGTGATAACCTGCGTGACGACTTTACCCGCCTCAATCCTATCGCCAAAGTGCCCCTATTGCAGTTAGACGACGGTACCTGTATCGCTGAAGTCGGTGCAATTAACCGCTACTTGGATGAGCAATTCCCTAAGCCTTGTCTGCTTGGCCACGACGCAGTGAGCAAAGCCATCATTGAAATGTGGGATCGGCGAATAGAGCAGGGGCTGATGATTCCCGTGATGCAGTGCTATCAGCACACCCGGGGAATTTTTCGCGATCGCATGACACCCATTAAAGCTTGGGGGCAGGCTGTCGAACAGCAAGCAAAACAGTTTGTGCCACTGCTGGAGCAGGCGGTGCAGCAAACGGCTTACATTGCCGGTGAGCAGTTTTCAGTGGCCGACATCACCGCGTTGTGTGCGTTGGAGTTCTCACGTGTTATCCAGCTAGACTGGTCAAACTATCCTGCGCTGCAGCGCTGGTATCAACGCATGCAGCAAAGGCCCAGTTATGGTGTGGAGTTCTAATATGAGCCAAATCTGTATCGTCAGCGCCAGCCAGCGGGCGCAATCCAACAGCCGCAGAATCAGCGATATTCTCAACCAGCAGTACCTGCTGGGCCAAGCCAGTGTGATTGACTTGCACCAGCAGCCATTACCCTTTTGGGATGGTGAGCAGCCCGAGACTGCAGCGGTGCAAGATGCCAAGGCTAAGGCCAATGCCGCGGACGGCTTTGTCTTTGTGGTGCCTGAATGGCACGGCATGGTGCCCGCTGCATTAAAAAACATGCTGTTATGGCTTGGTCGTGATGAACTGGCCCATAAACCAGTGCTGCTGGTGGCCGTGTCTGCCTCGGCTGGCGGTGCTTTTGTGATCGCAGAACTGCGCGCTAGCGGCTACAAAAACTCCAGATTATTGTTTTTACCTGAGCATTTAATTTTGCGCGACGCCAATGAGCTTTGGGCTGGCGAAAGTGGGCGGCGCAGCGACGAATATCTGGATCAGCGCAGCCGCTATGCGTTGGATCAACTGATTACCTACGCCAATGCGTTGGCGCCATTGCGTGGCCAGCTGATGGCTGGCCTGAGTGACTTTAGCAATGGTATGTCGTGAACGCTGGACGCCGTCCGGCAAGTGGTTACACCAGCTCTGCTAACGCGGTTTTGCTGTAGTCTTGCAATTCATCAAGGCGGTTGTCGCGCACTTTGTGCACCCATTCGGGGTCTTGCAGTAAGGCGCGACCCACGGCAACCAGATCAAACTCCCCCTGCGATAAGCGCTGCTCTAGCTCGCTGATCGACTGAGTTGCCACACCGGATTCGTCGATCATGTCGCGCTTATCTTCATCGATAAAGCCGCTGTTCAGTCCCACAGAGCCAACAGTAATCACTGGCTTGCCGGTGAGCTTCTTGGTCCAGCCTGCCAGGTTCAGAGGTGAGCCTTCAAATTCTGCTTGCCAAAAACGACGGGTAGAACAGTGGAAGATATCCACTCCGGCTTCCACCAGCGGCGCCAAGAAGGCCGCCAGCTGCTCTGGTGTTTCTGCCAGTCGGGCGTTGTAATCCTGCTGCTTCCACTGCGAAAAGCGGAAGATAATGGGAAACTCATCGCCCACGCGCTGGCGAATAGCACGCACGATATCGCAGGCGAAACGAGTACGTTGGACCAGATCGCCACCGTATTGATCATCACGCTGGTTAGTGCCTGACCAGAAGAACTGATCGATCAGATAACCGTGGGCACCATGAACTTCAATGGCATCACAGCCAATCTGTTGGGCGTCAGCCGCTGCTTGAGCGAAGGCTTCGATTACCTCATCGATATCCTGTTGGCTCATAGCAACGCCATTTTCAACGCCATTTTCAACGCCAGGAGCGCTCAACCCAGATGGGCTAAAGCCAGGCACTTGTGGATCGGGTTCTACCCCTGTTTTGCGAATAGCGCCGACATGCCACAGTTGGGGAGCGATCTTTCCCCCCTTGGCATGCACTGCCGCTACTATTTTGCGCCATTCGGCCAGTGCCGTTTCGCCATAAAAGAAGGGTACTCGCGGATAGCCATTGGCGCCGGCATGATTGATACAAGTTCCTTCGGTAATAATCAGGCCAACGCCGTTTTCTGCGCGGCGCGCATAATAAGCAAGATTCAAGTCGTTAGGGACATTGCCCGGCGAAAAGGTGCGTGTCATGGGCGCCATGACAATGCGATTGGGCAGGGTTAATGGGCCCAATTGCAGTGGGCTAAACAAGGCAGAGGAAGTCATGAGGAATCCTTGGCAGCTAGGTAAGGTTGATAGCATAGATGGCACAAGTTAAATGATAAGTGCCAATAGTGCCACGGGCCTGTGCGAGACAAACCGTTGCATCGGCTAAGCTGATTGGCGTTAATAACATGCACATCCGTCAGCTAAGGACACCTTATGCAGGCCATGAATTGGCAGCAGCTTTTGTCTCCACAACGTTTTGGGCAATCGCCTGAACAGGAGCTTGAATTGGGGCGCTCGCCCTTTCATAAAGACTACGACCGCATTGTTTTTTCATCGGCCTTTCGCCGCCTCGATCGCAAAACCCAGGTTCATCCGTTGTCCGAAAATGATCATGTGCATACGCGCCTGACCCATAGCTTGGAAGTGGGGTGCGTTGGGCGATCACTGGGTAGCCGGGTAGGGCAGGCATTGATGCCGCAGCTGCCCGCCGGTATCAGTGCTGATGATGTCGGTGCCATGGTGCAGGCGGCGTGCTTGGCCCATGATATTGGCAACCCTCCTTTTGGGCATACAGGAGAAGATGCCATTCGCCATTGGTTTCAGGCGGAAGAAAACGCCCACTTTCTTGCGCCTTTGACGCCGCTACAGCAGGCCGATCTGAAAACCTTTGAAGGCAATGCCCAGGGCTTTCGGTTAGTTACGCAGGTGGAATATCAGCGCTTTGACGGTGGTATGCGTCTGACCTATGCCACCTTAGGTGCGTTTCTTAAATACCCCTGGGGCGTTGATCAAGTGATCCAGGGCCAGGCGAAAAAATTTGGTTGTTATCAAGCGGAACTGCCTTGGCTTAGGCAACTGGCACAGGCGCTGGGCATGCTGCAACTGGGTGAAGATCGGTGGGCGCGCCATCCCCTGGTGTATTTGCTGGAGGCGGCCGATGACATTTGTTACGGCCTGATTGATTTAGAAGACGGCATTGAAATGGGCCTGCTGCGCTATCACGAGGTCGAGGCTATTTTGCAGCCATTACTGTCGTCGCGTTGGAATGACATTGCGCTGGAACTCGAAAATGCCGATAACGAGCGCAGGCGTCTGCAAATGCTGCGAGGGCAAGTCATGGAAGTACTGGTGAATGCTGTCAGTCAAACCTTTGTTGCGCACGAGCCGCAGATTCTCCGCGGCCAGCTGCAGGGAGATATTATCGATTATTGCCCGCAGCCGGTTCAGACGCTGGTGAATCAGGCAAAAGCGCTGGCGCGAGAGCGCATTTTCCGTGACGGGCGCAAGCTGGCGGTGGAAATTGGCTCCTACTCTACTTTAGGAACCTTGTTGGATGCTTTTTTGAGTGCGGTACGTGAGCGAGTACTAGAAGGGCAAGCAACCTTTCGTAATCACCGAGTGTTGGAATTGATGGGGCGTTCAGCACCACAAGCCGATTGGGGTTTGTATGAAGCCTATATGCGCGCCATCGATTTTATTGCTGGGATGACGGATAACTATGCAGCGGAGTTGGCGCGACAGTTTGCTGGCTACCAGCCACCGGCTCGTTTTTAACCGGTCGGCAGGCAAGAGAAGCTTTTAACTGCTTTTTTTGCCATTTTTTTTCTGCCTTTTTAAGGTGTTTGCTCAGCAGTTTGCTCAGCTTAGGTAATAAGGCGGGCGGTAAATCATGGCCCATGCCGTCGATGATTTTAAGCTTACATTTTTTAATCGCTGAAGCGGCATCCATGCCCATACGAACAGGAATCAGTGGGTCGGCCGAACCGTGTATGACCAGGGTGGGCGCTTTGATCTTGCTGAGCAGAGCACGTCGATCGCCAGCGGCAGTCACGGCCGCGAGCTGGCGTTTAAACCCGCAGGCAGGTGCCGCCCTGGCTAGGCTGATTTCCGCCAACTGCTGTAGCTCTTCATCGTTGAGCGGGTAGTCCGGACTGCCAATTAGACGGTTCATACGCATGGTATAGCGCAGCGCAGCCTCACGATTAAAAGGTGGTGGGCGTTTAGCCAGCTGTAACAGTACTGACAGCTTTGGCCCGGGCAATCCAGGGCTGCTGGCAGCCGACATGATGGACGTCAGGCTGCGTACTCGCTTGCGTTTTTTGGCGGCCAGTATTTGAGCAATCATGCCGCCCATGGAAGCGCCAACCAGATGGGCGCTCTCGATACTCAGTGCATCCATCAAACCGAGGACGTCTTTACCCATATCCTTGAGGGTATAAGGCAAATTTGGTTTGCGCCTAAGTTTGGTATGCACCCAGGTGCGCCATAAGCTGGGGCTGCCCTGTTCGGTCATCAGGCTTGATTGGCCGCTGTCGCGATTATCAAAGCGGATGACTTGAAAACCTTGGCTGGCAATACTCTGGCATAAGGCATCTGGCCAGATGCGCATATGGGCGCCAAGCCCCATGATAAGAATCACGCAGGGGTCTTGCGGCTTACCAAATCGCTCGTAGGCGAGCTGAATACCTTGGGCGGTGAGAATCTGTGTCATAGTGGCGCAAGTTTAGCCAAAGCCTGCCGAGTTGTGTGCCTGTGCTTGGCTTTCCTCGCCAGCAGCCTGGCAGCCAGTTAGAATGCCGCCAAGCAAATCGAACAACAAGTGAGAATGACGACGTTATGGATATCGATTTTCCTCTGGTATTGATGGTGGCTACCGGGCTGACAGGGATCATTGCTGCGGCTGATAAGCTTTGGCTGGCCAAGCGTCGCTCACAGCAAGCCGTTGGCTTTGATGAAGAGGTGAAAGAGCCGTTTATCATCGAACAATCGAAGTCATTTTTCCCCGTGTTGGCGTTGGTATTTGTTCTGCGCTCCTTTATTGCTGAGCCTTTTCAGATACCGTCGGGTTCTATGGAACCTGGCCTAGTGAAAGGGGATTTTATTCTGGTCAGTAAATTCCACTATGGTTTAAGGATGCCAGTATTTGGCACTGAGTTGGTGCCTGTCGGTATGCCCCAGCGCGGTGATGTGATGGTGTTTTTCCCGCCGGAGGACCCACGCTATTTTATTAAGCGAGTGATTGGCTTGCCGGGCGATAAAATTGAATACCGTAACCGCCAGCTGACGATTAACGGTGAAAACGTCGAGACAGAAGAAGTGGGTGGTGTGCCGGCTTACAATCCGGTGCGTTACCTGGCGAAAGAACAGCTGGGGGAGCACCAGGCTGACATTCAATGGATGCGCGCCCGTGATATGCGCACCAGTGATGAAGTGATCTGGGCCGGTCCTGAAGGACAGTGGACGGTGCCCGAAGGGCATTATTTTATGATGGGTGACAATCGCGGCAACAGTGCCGATAGTCGCAGCTGGGGATTTGTACCTGAGCGCAATATCGTCGGCAAAGCCACTGCGGTATGGATGCATTGGGAAAGCTGGACGGATATACCGTCGTTCTCACGTAATCGTTGGATGGATTAATGGACAAAGCACCGTGCAAGGCCTGTCAGTACTCTCGTTGGGTGCTGACAGTGGTGATACTGGTGATGATGCTAACCATGTTGTTGTCAGAGCGTGGTTATTTGAACGCGTTTTGATCGATTTTTACTATTTTTAGTAATAAGAAAATCTCCTTATAAAACTCTTTTGAAGTTTCTCTCCTTCAAGCAATTTAAATGCCTACTTTTCAGCTGTAAGCCGCGTCACCGCTGGGCTCTGACTTTCTGACAGACAATGTGATTTTTTTCTCAAAAAGGCTGGATATTTCGATCCACTTGCATAAAATGCCGGCCGGTTCACAGGTTTGTAACGTCTCTATGGCGCAGAGCGGAATGATGGCAGTGGCAATGAATTTAACCCGACAAATGAAAGGTATGGCGCTGAATCTTATGGATCGGGTGGTACCTGTTCGACCGGTCGCACGAGACCAGCGTGAGCAAAGCCGGCTGAACCGTGAGTCGCGTCGAATGCAGCTGTACTTTTGTCGCTCTTGCCCGTCGTCCATTTCTGTCAAACGCCACTGTGAAAAACTCGGTCTTCGGGTGGTAGAAAAAGATGTTGATCGAGTGAACTCCTTCCGCAACGAATTGGTACGTGGTGGCGGTCAGCCTCGGGTACCTTGTCTGCGCATCGCCGATGGTCAAAAAGAGCACTGGCTTTATAGCCCAGATGCCATCCTGAAATACCTCAACAGTCATTTCTGACGCCGCACTGGCGATATTCCCACTTCTTTTTTGTGTTTGTGCCATTACCCTTGGGTTGTTAAGGAGGGGTCATGCCACTGTTAGCTTCCGATTACCAGCCGCCGTTTGGCTTTGCCAATGGCTATCTGCAAAGTATCTATCCAACCTTATTTCGTCGTTTATCCGAGCAAGGTCTAGAGCGCGACACGTTAGAATTGGCCGATGGTGACTTTCTCGACCTTGATTGGCGTCGAGGCTTTGGCTCCTCCTTGGTGATCGTTTCACACGGCTTAGAAGGCCATTCACGCCGTCCATATGTGTTGGGAGTGATGCACGAAGCCAACCGCCAGGGGATGGATGCGCTCAGCTGGAATTTTCGCGGCTGCAGTGGTCGTCCGAATCGTTTGCCGCGCAGCTATCACAGTGGCGCCACGGAAGATCTTGCTGCCGTTGTGGGTTACGCCATCCAGCAGGGCTATAGGCGGCTGCACCTGGTCGGTTTCTCCATGGGTGGTAATTTGTCCTTGCTGTATGCTGGCCGAGATGGCGCTGACCCGGCGGTAAAGTCTGTTGTCGCGTTTTCTGTGCCTTGTGATCTTAATGCCAGTGCGGTACAGCTCGCCAGAAAGCGCAACCGGGTCTTTATGTGGCGTTTTTTACGGGATTTGCACGACAAAATGACCGACAAAGCCCAGCGTTTTCCACAAATGGTGTCTGTGCAAGATTATCGCAGTATTCGCACCTTTCAGCAGTTTGACGACCGCTACACAGCGCCATTGCATGGTTTTGAAGATGCCCAAGACTATTGGGCACAAAGCAGTTGTTTGTCTTACTTGGATGCCATTCGAATCCCGGCGTTATTGGTCAACGCGCAGGACGATCCTTTTTTGCCTGCCAGTTGCTATCCGCGAGATATTGCTAAGCGTTCTCCCTGGTTGTATTTGGAGCAGCCTGAGCATGGCGGGCATGTGGGGTTCGTTAGCAAAGGACAGCGCTATTGGCTGGAGCTGCGGGCGTTGGCCTTTATTCAGCAGCAGGGAGGTTAGCTCTAGGCCGGTAAGCGGCCAAATGTGACCTTGGAATCGCTGGTAGTACCAGTGAGAAAAAGAAAACGGAGCCCTAGGGCTCCGTAGATCAAGCGTTGACGGCCAAGTGCGGTGTCGAAGGCATTTGGCGGTGATTTTGGCGGTACTGAGCCGGGCTTTGATCCATCTCTTTGATGAAAATCCGATCCAGAGTACGACGCCCTGACAGGCCAATGTGCAAAGCGATTTGCTCGATGCTGTCATTGCTATCAACCAGCATACGCTTAGCGGTTTCGATACGAACCTGGGTGACGATTTGCTTGAGAGAGGTGTTTTCTTTGTGCAAGTGGCGATTGAGAGTGCGGGCGCTGATGTGAAAATAATCCGCCACCTCCTGCTGGTTGGCATTCAATCGCACTTTGTTCTGCGCCAAGGCTTTGCGAATACGCTCTGCCAGTGAGCCCGACCGCGCCAACTTGCGATATTGCTCCTCAACCTCGCGTTTCATCATATTTAGAATATGAGGATTGGTATTATGCAGACCTTCATCCAGCCAGCGGCTATGGAACTGAATCGAACATTCATCGCTGTTAAAGTCGATGCGGCTGCGCCATTGGCGTTCATATTGTGGGCTGTATTGAGTAGCCGGGAAAGGCAGCGCAATGCCTTCAATGGCTAAGTCCTGGCCACACAGCTGACGTAGCCAGTTAAGCAAGGTGCTGATAATGATTTCGCTGCGGTGGCGTTCGGCGGACAGGATAAAGTTATCTGGAACCGGAAGTTTCACCTTGATGATGTTGTCGCGGGTGCGTGTCACCTGAACTTCTAATTGATCACACAGCAGCGATGAAAACTTCTCCATGTAATACAGCGCTTCACGCAACGTGTTGCAGCAGAGAAACAGATGCTGCAGTTGGCAGCTGCCATGGGCGCTGAACTTGTGTGCAGGTTGCACACACAGGGCTTCATTGCCGGTTTGGCGAATGATGCGGCTGATAAGCTGATCAGCGTCGGCGACGCTCACTCGACCATCAGGATCGCGAAGATGCTTCAAGACTCGCTGGATCGCAGCGTCCTCGTCCTGGTCTGCATCAAAGAAAGCTGGTCCAGCAACGTCCAGCAGTGGCCGAATCAGGGCCGTTGATATGTAACCTTGTTCCGTGTTCATAGGCGTAGGACTGTGTTCACTTTGGTTGAGCGACCGGAGTGGCGTGTTTTGCCACCGTTTTGGCTAATAATAACCATTATAGTTATCGATAGTGACAAAATCTGTCACATATTGCGTCTACTTGTAACCGGTCGACGAAAATTTTCAATCCTCGTGACCCCAGTCACACTTTTTCAGACAACTCCGGCAAATTATTGGGTATTGGCCGTCGCAGTTTGACGAAAGTGTATTGCCATTCTTGGCGATCATAAACGAGGGATCAGAACTCGTAGTGTACTCCCAGCGTCATCAGTTGAAAGCGAACCCGTTCAAAGTCTTGGCTGTCTAGGGCGGTAGTAATCAACTCAGCTCGCGCTGCCAGTCCATGGGACAGATGCCAGATAACGCCACCGCCGGTGATCTGATCGACGGCCGATGCAGTACCTTTGCTGCCACGCTGTTTAACAACACTGTGGCTGCCGTCATCGTTAACCTGGGCGGTAATTTCTATTTCTTCATAGTCACCGGCCCAGATATTTGCACCGGTCTTAAGGAATACGTCGACGTCATCGAGCAGCCGAAATCGATAGCGCAACATGACTAAAAAACCTTGTGGCCGAATGCTACTTAGGCCGGTGTAAGTCGCTGATGCGGGTCTGTCATCATTGGCACTTTGATTGCTGACTTCACCTTGGGCGAGGTTGCTAAAGCTGGGTGCGGTATCACGATCGGCCTCGCTAAAGTCAGCTTTGGGATCGTCATAACTGGCCTCTCCCATATCCATCAGGCCGAATTCTAATGACAGCTGATCGGTAATATTAGGGCCGAAATGCAGCTGTATCGGTGTTCCAAAGCTGTCCATATCCTGGGAGTCGGTAATGCCGCTTTGCAGGCTAATAAATCCGCCTTCGGCAACGGCGAAAGGAGCGCTGGCCAACAGCAGGCATGCACGAAGCAAAAAGCGTGGCATAGGAAGTCCTGTGGGTGAGTCGTTGTTGTTATTGTTGTTTCAGTAGGCTGGCGGGATGATAACAGCGTGCTTAGTGCTCCGTCATCTGCTGTTGTCATAATGCGTCATGCTGGCCGGTGATGACCAGCGTCTGCTGTTGGGGTTATAACGTCTGCCAGCAGCCTGTCATATGGATGCGTGTTTGCTCATGGTGGCGGATATCGAACACCACCCCCTTGTCATCAGGCTGGAAATTAAAGTTGACCTGGCAGGGCAGAAAAATCGGTTGTTTAAACTGGACGTCCAGTTGCCCTTGTTGTGTGTCAGTGATGTGACTAAGAGCGGCGGCGACACGGGCTTTGCTCCACATGCCATGAGCAATTGGACGACGAAAACCAAATAAGCGTGCACTGAAAGGGTATAAATGAATGGGATTGGAGTCGCCTGATACTCGTGCGTATCGTCGGCCGAGATTGGCCGGCAATTGCCATTGCTGTTGATGCGGGTAGGACTGTGGCTTGGCTGGGTTAGATCTATGAGGCGTTTTAGCAGCATTGCGTCTTGCGAGGTTAGTGCTAACACTTTCCCAGACCAGTTCTCCCAGCACTCGTACCTGGCTAATGATGTCAAACTCGAGACCTTTATCTGTTTGCTCGCTGTTGCCTAGCAAGCAACGGATATCCAATGGTTCATGGATGGCAATGGGGCGGTGCTGGGTGATGTGGTTGCGTATGTGTACCAACCCCATGGGTGCCAGCGGGAAGTCGCGGTGCAGCATCAGCTCAAGGTGCAGTGGAAAGGCTAATAAATGAGGGTAGGTAAACGGCAGGCAATCGCTTTGCTGCGAAAAACCACATACAGCGGCATAAGCTGCAACCTTGTCACTGTTTACTGTCTGTTGAATCAGTGCAGCTTCTAAATTTGGTATGGCGGTGACGGGGGTGGCGGAACCGCGCGCCAGCAGCGCTCGCAAATATTGAGACAGAAGTGCTGGAGGCTGTTGGTATTGCATTTGTGTGGTCATATTCAATGCAGATCTCGCGGGGTTTCTAACCAGTCTAAGGCGGCTATCAATGTGCCCCATTGGCACGACTTCAGCGCGGTGTGCGTCAGCACAGTCAATTGTTACTTGCTCTGCAAGGCTGATCTGGCAAAATCGAGCCACTTTATTGAGGATTTCAGACATTTATGTCAGGTGGAATGGCAGAACTGCGCGACTCCGGCATTATGATTCAGCTGGCTTTTCAGGCCATGGAAAGAATGGGCTTGGGTCGACAGCGTATAATGCAGCGTCTTGGTGTCACTCCCGAGCTGCTAAATGATCGTCATGTGCGTACACCGCATGAGGCGCAGCTGCTGTTTTGGCAAGTGATGGAACAGGAAACGGCAGATGCGGATATTGGTTTGCATCTAGGCGAGCATATGCCGGTGTACAGTGGCCAAGTGTTGCAGTATCTGTTTCTTTCCAGCGCTACCTTTGGTGATGGTTTGACCCGAGCGCTGAATTATCAGCGATTGCTCAGTGATGCCTCGCAGTCTTCCGTTGGCGAAGAGGGTGAACTGGCCTACATCCAAGTTGATAGCAGCAGTGGTCGAGTGGCTGGGCTCAGGCAGCTGAATGAATGCCTGGCACTTGGGCTGGTGCGTTTTTTTGGTTTTGTCACCGACGATGCCTTTCGTCCTGCAGCGATCGATTTTAGCCATGACGAGCCTGAGTGCATTGCCGAACATCAGCGATTATTTGGCTGTCCGATAAATTTCTCAGCGTCAGAAAACCGGCTGTATTTTGATCGTCAAATTCTTAGTTTGCCATCATCCTTGGCTGAACCTGAGCTATTGCAGCTGCATGAACGTTTGGCCAGTGAGCACGTCGCCAGACTTGAGCGCCAAGACATTGTTACCCAGGTATATAAAGCCTTTGGCGAAATGCTCGAAAGCGGCCAAGTGACGTTAGAGTCGGTGTCAGCGCGGCTAGGAATTAAAGCGCGTACGTTACGTACCCGTTTGTCAGATGCGGGCACTAATTTTAATCAGCTGTTGGCCGACTATCGCTGCAATTTGGCGAAACGTTTATTGGCTAATACCGATGAAAGCATTGATGAAATTGTGTACTTAACGGGCTTTTCTGAGCCCAGTACCTTTTATCGGGCATTTAAGCGCTGGACTCAGCAGACGCCGGTTGAGTATCGCTTGCATAAGCGTGCTTTGGTGCAAGAAGCTGTTGAAGGATAGTCACAGCTGTCTTTTCTTAAGACGCTGGCTCTTACCGCGGCTGCGGGCCATTGTGTGTACTGTTACTACTCAAGGAGCCCACTATGAAGCACGCACCGCATCTGATTCAGCCATTGGTTGATCATCTGGTACAGCAAGCCGATCCCAGCAGTGCCCAAAAGGCCTTATTAGAAGCTGGAGTATTCAGTCGTTCAGAATTATTGGCAATGACCCCAGACGCCGTGAGCATTGCTTATCGCACCTTGCGTCATGTGCAGCTGATGCATTGCAGCAGTGAAGAGCTACTGCAAACCATTGAAAAGCATCAAGCTTGTTGGCCTACTGACTTGAGCGATGACTTCAAGCAAGGCGCCATCAGCTACTAGCCCTATCTAACCGGCGGGGGAAGAGCGCTATTTGCCGTCTTTTCCACTGCTGGTCCCACTTTTCCGCTGCCGGCTCTGCTGCCAGGCAAGCTTCCTGCGAATCGCTGTCATGTTTAAAGTTTGATTCTGTTAATAATCTGAATAATGGCCTGAGCGACTTAGCTGTCGTTGATCTATTTTTACCTGAGCGCCTATCAAGCCCCCAGCCTTTACGGCCGATATGATAGGTAAGGTGCATCAGGAGGTGCTTATGGCCATTCAAATCCCACCATCATCGTATCAACGTTCATCGAATCCGTTTGCGTCATCGTCACCTGCGCAGTCATCTCCTGATGCGAAAGCCAGCGACTCGGCTAAGCAAGTGGCCGGTATTGTTCGTACTCAGCCGCAGAGTGCGGAAAGAACAGCAGCCAATATTCTGAATTTCGTCCAACGTGGGCTGCAACAATTGCAGTCTCAGGGGGCGGATGATCAACGCATTCAGCAGCGTTTGGAGGCTGCTCGTCAGGGAATCGAAAAAGGCTATAAACAAGCTCAGGAAATGCTTGATGGCATGGGCATGCTCGATGAGGCGTTGCAAGGACAAATTGCTGCAGGGCGAGAAATGGTTGATCAGGGCTTAGAGAAACTCGCTGCTGATCCTTCTGCCCAGCTATTTGAACAGCCCAGTGAGGTTGAATACAGTGCGGCGGCATTGTCGGTCAGTAATCAGATGAGCCTGGAGGTGGTGACACGCGATGGCGATCGTGTACAGGTCAGCTTTGCCCAATCATCTAGCGCTGCTGCCAATCTGTCTGGCAATCGGCTGTCTCTAAGTAGCAGTGCCGATCTGGGTTATCAGATGACGGTGATTGGGCAGTTAAGCCAGCAGGAGACACAGGCATTAGATTCATTGTTTGCCGATGTTTATGCCTTGTCAGAGCAGTTTTTCAAAGGTGACTTAGGCGGTGCGCTAGAGCAGGCGATGAATTTGGGCTTTGATGGCCAACAACTGGCGTCGATGAGCTTAGATCTGCGCCAACAAGCCAGTGTGTCACGCCAAGCGTTTTACCCTAGCGCCCAACCACAGTTACCGACTGCTGATTTACAAGCATTGCAAGCGCCGTTAGCTGCTTATAGTGAAGCGTATGAACAGGCATTGGAGCGTGCTCAACCTCTAGCAGAACCACAAAAAACATTACGTGACATGATGGCTGCTTTATTGCCCGAAGAATCCAGAATGCCAGTGTGGCAGTCCTTTAGTGACGGGTTAGATCAGGCGCTGGCGAACATGAATACCTCTTCCGTGGAAGCCTGACACGGGTATACTGGCCGCCGATAATGTCCGTCGGGGGAGATCATGGCCTGGGTTTTGTTAGGTACCGAAGGCTGTCACTTGTGTGATGATGCTCAGCAGGTAATTTTGTCGCTGCATGGGCAGCTGCCCGTTGATGTGTTTGTGCAAGATATTATTGATAACGAGCCGTGGTTGCAGCGCTTTGCTGAAAAAATCCCGGTGTTGCTGGATGAAGAATCTGGCGAGTATTTGTCTTGGCCGTTTGATGCGATATCGGTATTGCATTGGTATCAGCAGTTGAACGCTGAAAAATAGAGCCACGATGTTCGTGGCTCTATGGTGGTTATTCTGCCACCAGCAGCTGGCGATTCGATGCCAGAGTCGCTTCTCCAATGCCTTTGACTTTGGTCAGCTCTTCTGGGCTGGTGAATTTACCGTGATGGTCACGGTAGGCCACAATCGCCTGCGCTTTCATTTCTCCAATGCCCTTCAATGACGCTAACTGTTCGACGCTGGCGGTATTGATATTAACCGGCTCAACATTGCTAGTCGGGTCGGCATAAGCCAAACAGCTGGCCATTAATGTGCTGAGTAAACATGCTTTTATCCATTGCATAGTGTCATCCTCCTTGTTGGGGAAAATGAGCCTAGCAATGGCCCTAGGGTTCAGCTATCAGACTTCTCACCGAGATTGGTGTCATTTTGTACGGTAAGAGACAGTTTGCAGGCCGGTAGGTTGTGGCTTAATTGAACCATCAGCCGATGGGAAACCAGATGAACATCCTGTCGATGTTCATCTGGTTAATAGGCCCTAGCTTAGGAGTCGGCCTTGGCTTTGCTTTTTTTGCTTTTAGCCTTGGCTTTTTCTTGTTGCTGCCACTGGCCATCGACGAAATAGGCGCTCCAGCCTGTCGCTTTGCCCTCTACCTCAGTCATTACATACTGCTCTTTGGTTTTGCGGCTATAGCGAATAATACTGGCATTGCCATCGTTATCGGCGCGCGGCGCATCCAGCAGATAATGATATTTCTGTGGCAACTCAGCCTGGTGTGACAGTAATTCCGCCACCAGTGGCGCTCGTGTTTCCCGGTTTTTGGGGAACTGGCTGGCCGCCAGGAATAAACCTGCGGCGCCATCACGCAGTACATAGGTATCGTCTACCTTCTGGCAGCGCAGTTCCGGCATGGGAATCGGGTCCATTTTCGGCGGTGCAGCTTCACCATTTTTTAGCAGTTTGCGGGTGTTTTTACATTCGCTGTTGGTGCAGCCAAAATATTTACCAAAACGGCCAGATTTAAGCTGCATTTCGCTGCCACAGCGATCACATTCCAATACCGGACCATCGTAACCTTTGATTTTGTACTGACCCAGTTCAACATCAAAACCGTCGCAATCTGGATTATTACCACAGATATGCAACTTACGTTGTTCATCGATTAAGTAGCTATCCATGGCTGCGTCACACAAACGACAACGACGCTTATCCATTAAGCGACGGCTTTCGGCTTCTTCATCTTCATCGGCAGTAATGGCTTCTTCGCCCGGAATCAGATTCAGCGTTTGTGTGCAGCGCTCTTTTGGCGGCAAGTTATAGCCTGAACAGCCCAAGAATACGCCGGTCGAGCCGGTGCGTATTTGCATGTTGCGAGAACAAGTAGGGCAGCTAATGTCGGTGTCGACCGGGGCGTTGGGACGCATGCCGTCGTCGCCCTCGGCCTGTTCCAACTGTGCTTGGAAGCCGGAATAAAAATCGTCCAGCACTTGGGTCCAGTTGACGTCGCCATCGGCGATATCATCCAGCTTTTCTTCCATATTGGCGGTAAAGCTGAAGTCCATCAGGTCGGCAAAGCTTTCCGTTAAACGACTGGTAACGATATCGCCCATTTTTTCTGCATAAAAACGCCGCCCTTTGAGGCTGACATAACCACGCTCCTGAATGGTCGAAATAATTGAAGCGTAAGTCGAGGGTCGCCCAATGCCGCGTTTTTCCAGTTCTTTTACCAGCGCAGCTTCTGAGAAGCGTGGCGATGGTTTAGTGAAGTGCTGTTTTGGATCGATGCTTTGCAGCGCTAATTCGTCGCCTTGCTGAACGTCGGGCAACAACACATCGTCTTCACCCTTGCCCTGCGGCGGTAATACTTTTAAATGGCCGTCAAAGCGAATGACCCGGCCACGGGTACGTAATTCATAGTCACCAGCGGCGAACACAATGCTGGTGCTGGTGAAACGTGCATCTGTGGTCTGACAGGCAACAAAGCGGCGCCAGATTAAGTCGTACAGGCGCTGCGCGTCGGGCTCCATACTACTCAGGTCGGCGGCACGTACAGTCACATCGGACGGACGAATGGCTTCGTGCGCTTCCTGGGCACCTTCTTTCGAGCTGTAGCGTCTGGGCTCTTGCGGTAAATAATCGCTGCCCATTTGATCACTGATGTACTGACGTACGCTGTCCAGGGCGTCTTGTGACAGGTTGGTTGAGTCCGTACGCATATAGGTGATGTAACCCGCTTCATACAAGCGCTGAGCCAGCGTCATGGTCTTTTTAACGCTGAAGCTTAAGCGTGTACTGGCTGCCTGCTGCAAAGTCGAGGTAATAAAAGGTGCAGCAGGCTTAGAGCTGGTAGGTTTATCTTCGCGTTTGGCTACCCGATAGCTGGCGGCTTGCAAAGCATCAACGGCCGTCTGCGCTTGTTGCTCATTGGTGGGGCGGAATTCTTGCCCCTGATAACGGGTTACCTGGGCTCGGAGGTCATCACCTTGGGCGGTGTTGAGTTGGGCAAAGGCTTCCCAATATTCTTCTGGCACAAAAGCGCGGATCTCGCGCTCACGCTCGACAATCAGGCGCACGGCAACGCTTTGTACACGACCGGCAGATAAACCGCGCGCGACTTTTGCCCACAGTAATGGCGATACCATAAAGCCCACCACGCGATCGAGAAAACGTCTCGCCTGCTGCGCGTTAACACGATTCATGTTCAGCTCGGAGGGCTGATCAAAGGCTGACTGAATGGCATTTTTGGTGATCTCGTTGAACACCACCCGGCGGTACTGTTGCTCGTCACCACCGATCAGCTCACGCAGGTGCCAGGCAATGGCTTCCCCTTCGCGGTCCAAATCCGTTGCCAGATAAATGTGATCGGCGTCTTTGGCCAAGCGTTGCAGCTCATCGACCACTTTTTCTTTGCCTGGCAGTACCTGATAATTGGCTTGCCAGTTATGTTCCGGATCAACGCCCATTCGCGCCACCAACTGCTCTTTGGCTTTGCGCTTTTTATGGGTAGCTTTTTCTTCCGGCGACATTTTACGGGTCAGTGCTGCCTGGCGTGCCCGTTCTTTGGGGTCAGCCTTGCTGCCGGAGCCGGAGGTCGGCAAATCGCGCACATGGCCGACGCTGGACTTAACGACGAAGTTTTTGCCCAGATATTTGTTAATGGTTTTCGCCTTGGCAGGCGACTCCACAATTACCAGCGATTTGCCCATATTCCTTTGCTAAACCTGTTTTTTGTTGCCATGGCGGAAGCCCTGAAAGCGACACTTTATAGGCATACCCCCGGGGTGGGTCAAGCCCAAGTACTGCTCCATGGGCGGCTTTGCGGCAAATTTGGCACATTAAATGCCAGTTCCAGCCGAGTGTCAGTGCAGTCAATGTAGACCAGTCTGGCGGCCATGTAGAGTGCTCCGTGCCAGCCTTTCGCGGTAGCGAGCAGATATCGACTATTCTTATCGGTAGCTGCGCCATAGCAGATGGTCAGCATTAATCGAAGGTTTCATCGTCTTATCAAGGTGAAGTGAATGTCGGCGATAGGGTTGGTCATTGCCATCGCAATTCCCGTTGCGTTGATCATGCTGGGGTTGGTGTACGCAGGGCGCCGTCAGCAAAAGAATCATTCTAAGCGCTTGCAGGCCAAAGCCATTCGCCAGCGCGCGGATGAGCTACTAGAAGCGTTGGAGTTTTTGATTTCGGTAGATAACCACAAAGAGATTCAAACCTTATTACTGGAGCGGGCGGCATACCTATACGACCGCTATCGCCAGGAGTTGCCAAAAACCGAGCAGCCAGAGGAAGCCAGTGCCGAGCTGGATGTGGATTATTACCGCCAGCAAATTGAATCCAGTAAGGGCAATCGACGGGTATTAAAAAGTGATCGTGAAATTCGCTACGCCAAAACCCAGTTTTCCAAGGTGTTAAAAGCCCTCGGGCCTATGATCAAAAGCAAGGTGATCTCTGAAGCGGCGGGCATGGAGTATCGACGTTATCTGCGTTTGACCTTGCTAGAGAAGGAAGTTGATACCTTTACTGCCCAAGGCGATCTGGCCGCCCAGCGTGCCGATGTGGTGACGGCCAGTACCTATTTTAAAGCGGCGAAAAAACTGCTGATTGAATGTGATTTGCAGTATCCGGAAAAAAATGAACGTATACGCGCACTGACCAAGCGCGCCTCGGATTTGTATCGCGGCGAGCAATACGAAGCGGAAGATAATCTGGCGAAAGAGCTGTCGAAAGAAGCTCGTGCCCAACAAGATGAGTTTGGTATACCCTTGGACCCAAACTCTGGAGTTAAAAAACGCTTTTGAAAGACGCAAACCATACCGTGGCCGACTGGCTACAACCCCTTGCTCATTTATTAACTTTCTCGCCGCTTATTCAGCCGTTGAACGACACTGCCGATATTGCTTGGCTAAGCACAGAGCACCGCCATATCAACGGCAATAAACCGTGGAAACTGTTTGGCCATTTGCAGTCATTGCAGCAAAAACCGCAAGCAATCCTCAGCTTTGGTGGGCCACACTCCAATCATTTGCATGCTTTGGCAGCCTGTGGCCAGTTGTTAAATGTACCTACCATAGGGGTGGTACGCGGTTATGCTGATTGCTCTTTAACGCCAACGCTGCAGGATTGCCAAGGCTTTGGTATGAAACTCGAGTTTGTTGATCGTGTGACCTATCGCCGCCGTCATGATGATGAGTTTATCGACGCGTTGGCGCAGCAGTGGCAAGCCGTGGTGGTGCCTGAAGGTGGCGGCGGCGAGGCGGGGCGTTTGGGCTGTGCAGCATTGGCGCAATTAGCCGTGGGTTACGACGAGCTATGGCTGGCGGTCGGAACTGGTACCACAGCAGAAGGTATCGCCAGTGTGCTGACAGCTGATACTGAGCTGGTCGGGGTTAATGTGGTCGCGGACCAAGGTGAGCGTCAACGACAATGGCAGCAGCTGCGCTGTCGCTGGCGCTTGATAGACGACATGCATGGCGGCGGCTTTGGCCGCATTAATCAGCCATTGCGCGACCTGATTCGGCGCTACGATGGTCGTGGTATTAGCCTTGATCCCGTGTACACCGCGAAACTGATGCAAGCCTATGAAACCTACGGCCAGGCCGATAAAAGAGCGCTGCTGTTGCATACCGGTGGGCTGCAAGGTCGGCGCGCAGCAGGCTTTAGTTGGGCCAGTGATCGGGCATCAGCATCCAGCGCTGCTGCTCTAACATCGATGGTGCCAGCAGAATAACGCACAGACCGCTATCAAGCTGTTGAAAGTGGCGAGTACAGTAGTCGATCAGCTGCTGGCGTGACACGCTCAGCGGTGCCTGTACTGGGCTCAACCAGTCGGATTTGGCCATTATGTACCAGTTGCCGTCGGGCAAATAGTGAGCGGCTTCGCCGATATGGCACCAGCGGCCTTGCCAGTGCTCGTCATTGACTTCAACGGGCAAGGATGCGGAAAAGTCGACATTGGCGGGGTGGAACAAGCAACCGCGCATTAAGGCTTGGCTGTGCTTGGGCTGCCACTCAGCGGGTAGTTGCTGGCGGGCTTGCGACGTGTGTGCCAGTGGCAATTGTCGCTCGCGGGTATGACGGATCTTATCAGCCAGGTAGTCTCGCCGATTTGGGCCGATCCAGTCGTTGCCAAAACCCAGATAAAACTTCAGCGCCAGCTCTAAATGCAGCACCTCATATGGAGTCTGAATCAGAGCATCCAGCTCACCTAAGGTACGTTCCGGCGAGCGTATCTGCAGATTAAATTGCGCCGGCCAGCCCAGCAGCTGAAAGTATTGCTGCCACAAATGTTCAAAGCGAAAGCCTAATCTGGGACTGGTGAAGTCAGGCGTTTGCTGCGGCCATTGCTGGCGGTATTGCAACCAGGACGGTGTTGCTGGACTCCAGTCACAATCGAGCAATGACGGGCCATAAATACTCCAATACCAGGGCCGTTGCTCAGCTGGTAGTTCAAGGTAAGCGCTGGAGGGTTGGCTGGGCTGGTCTATCAAGTGTCATAAACTCCTGTATTATGAGCGCCACATTCCCTGCCCGGTATGGAACAGTTGATGGAAGAGTTTCGCAACATCGGCATTATTGGCCGTTTAAACAGCAACAAGGTAATAGAAACGGTTAAACGACTTAATCGTTATCTGCTCGATGAAGGCTATCACGTCATCCTTGATGATCGTATTGCCGAAGTGATGCCCGGGCATGGCATGCAGGTTTCCAAGGTCGGCCTTCTAGGTGAGATCTGCGATCTGGTGATCGTGATCGGCGGCGATGGCAGCTTGCTGGGCGCCGCGCGCGCCTTGGCTAAATACAATGTGCCGGTGCTGGGTATTAACCGTGGTCGGTTGGGCTTTTTAACGGATATCAGCCCAGATGAGCAAATGTGCGAAGCGGTGCAGGCCGTGCTTGACGGAGACTACGTTGAGGAGCGGCGTTTTCTGCTGGATGCCGAAGTCAAACGCGATGGCAATCCAATTGCCAGTGGTGCTGCTTTAAACGATGTGGTGCTGCATCCGGGCAAATCGGCCCGTATGATCGCCTTCGATTTGTATATTGAAGGCCAGTTTGTTTACAACCTGCGTTCCGATGGTTTGATTGTGTCTACGCCAACGGGATCAACGGCCTATGCCTTATCCGGTGGCGGTCCGATCATGCACCCCCGGCTAGATGCTTTGGTTTTAGTGCCCATGTTCCCACATACCCTGTCGAGTCGTCCGATTGTGGTAGATGGTAAGAGCGAAATTAAGATCGTGATTGATGCCAGCCAGGATATTTATCCGACCGTCAGCTGCGACGGCCAGACACACACTCCTTGTGCGCCTGGTGACAGTGTGACGATTCGCAAAAAAGCGCATAAGTTGAAGTTGATTCATCCCAAGAACCACAACTTTTACGAAATATGTCGCACTAAGCTGGGCTGGAACAGCAGCGTCGGAGATTGAGGTATGCATCAGGGATATGACCTGATTGGGGATATTCATGGCTGTGGTAACACCTTGATTACCCTGCTGGAGCAAATGGGCTACAGCAAAAAAAACGGTGTTTATCAGCACCCTAAGCGTAAAGTGGTGTTTGTTGGCGATATTGTCGACCGTGGTCCGAATATCCGCCTGGCCTGCCATGTGGTGCGCGATATGGTCGACGCAGGCCATGCCGACATTGTGATGGGCAATCACGAATACAATGTGGTGACATATTGCACCGAATCTCCGGCTGGAATGCGCCAGCCCTACCTGCGGCCGCACACTCAACGCAATAACTTTATTGTTGAGCAAACGCTGGAGCAGTTCGCCAACTATCCGGCCGAGTTTAAAGAGTTTCTGGCCTGGTTTACTGAGCTGCCACTGTTTTTAGACTACGACCACTTCCGGGTGATCCACGCTTGTTGGGATCAGGACATGGTGGATGAGTTTGTGGCGCGCTATGGCGGCAACCAACTGCACGCCGGGTTATTACCAGAATCCATTGATACCTCCAGTTTTCTGTATCGCTTTCTTGACCGCTCGCTGCGCGGAACCTCGTTAAAATTGCCTGACGGCCGTTCGATGACGGCCAAAGATGGCATGGTACGACAGTTCTTTCGCACCAAGTTTTGGCAGCATAATCCCGAGCGTTACAGCGATGTGATTTTTCAGCCCGACCCTTTGCCAGAAGACATTCAGCATGCCTTGCTCAGCCCGGAAGAAAAGCAGCAGCTGCTGTATTACGGTCGTGATCAAAAACCACTGTTTATCGGTCATTATTGGATGTCTGGCATTCCAGAGCCGATTGTCTCCAACATCGCTTGCTTGGATTACAGTGCGGTCAAATACGGTCGCTTGGTGGCTTATCGCATGGATACCGAGCGGCGATTGCAGCCTGGCAAGTTCACCTGGGTTCGGGTCGAGAAGAGCGAGCGTTGATGGCGGCAGTACGTGTGTTGGTGGCCGATCTCAATATTGATTTGTCACCGCTAACCCAGCAGTTATGGGCCGAACGTGTCGCTCATCGGGTAATCATCGAAGATGGTCAGCAGCATTTGTTGGTGGCTCAAGCCGAAGATGCCGAGCGCGTGAAATCATTGCTGCAGCAGTGGCAAAACGGTGAACTGAACGATCAGGCTACGCCCCATGACAGTCGTCCCTGGCAGGCCTTACTGGCGCTGACGGCAACACCGTTGTCGACGTTAGGGTTATTGGTTATTTGGATGATGTATGGCTGGATGCAGCTGAGCCCTGAGTGGCAAGCTTGGCTGCTGTTTGGACAAGAGTTATGGCCCCAGCAGCGCTGGCAGTTGGCAACTTACTGGGACATCGGCTTTTGGCCTCTGTGGCGTCCGGCACTGCTGCACTTTTCTATTTTGCATATCGTCATGAACAGTTTTTGGTGGTGGCTGTTGGCTCGGCGCATTGAGCGGGTCGATGGCGCGGTATGGCTGATTATTCTCACCCTGGCCAGTGGCCTGATCGGAAATCTGGTGCAGTGGTGGTATGCAGGTCCGGCCTTTGGCGGGGCATCAGGCATTACCTTGGCGCTGTTAGGATGGGTCGGTCTGCGCCAGAGGCGAGGCTGGCATTATCAGCTACCGGCCGGGTTATTGCCGTTAATGTTGGGGTGGCTGCTGTTAACCCTATTTGCAGACACTCTGTTTCCGGGCCTGAGCGGCACCGCTCACGGTGCTCATTTGGGCGGCCTGATCTTTGGCCTGACCATGGCACTGCTATGGCCTAAACGACCTTCACAAGAGGTAAATTCATGACACTGGAGCAACTGATTCAGTCGCTGACACCTGAGGTGTACGAGAACCTCAAAAATGCCATTGCCACTGGCCGCTGGCCGGATGGTCGCAGACTGGTGGATGACCAGCGCGAACTGTGCATGCAGGCGGTGATTTATTACGAGCAGGCCCATGACGTGCCGGAAGATCAGCGGGTCGGCTACATTGGCGGCCAATGTAGCTCAAAGTCCGACGATGACGATGTGCAGCCGCTGAATTTGCATTGATGACCACCTTCGAAGGGCATTTGTCCAAACTTCAGATCCAGGTCGATGACGCTGGTATGGCGGCCTATAGCCTAGTGCTGGATGATCAGCCGGTGTTGCCACTGAATCGCTATGTTGGCGCCAATGTTAGCCTGACTCATCTGGGCCAGATTCATTGTCAGCATTGTGGTCGGGCTACTAAAAAGAGCTACTCCCAAGGTTTTTGTTATCCCTGTTTTCAGACCTTGGCGCAGTGTGATCGCTGCATGATGGCGCCTGAGACCTGTCATTATCAGCAAGGCACTTGTCGCGATGAGCAATGGGCGCAGCAAGTCTGTTTTCGCGATCATATTGTCTATCTAGCCAATTCGTCCGGCGTTAAAGTCGGCATTACCCGCGCGACTCAGATACCCACTCGTTGGTTGGACCAAGGTGCTAGTCAGGCGCTGGCCATTGCCCGTACTGCCAATCGCCGTCTGGCTGGGTTATTGGAAGATAGGGTACGCCAGTGCGTCGCCGACCGAACCAATTGGCGAGCGCTATTAAAAGGCGACGCCGAGGCTGTCGATTTGACTGCCACCTGGCAGGATTTGCGTCAGCAGTTGCAGGCGCCTTTGGCCGAGCTAGCGCAGCAATATGACGGCGAGTTGCAGTGGTTGATGGAAGCGCCCTGGCAGGTGGCCTATCCAGTGCAGCAATACCCCAGTAAAGTAGTCAGCCACAACTTTGATAAAACTCCGGAAGTGAGTGGTCGCTTACTGGGTATCAAAGGCCAGTACCTGATATTGGATACAGGTGTCATAAATTTACGAAAATTTAGCGCTTACCGCATCTCGGTCAGCGTGGCAGATTGAAGGAGACGCGCATGCGCGATGCACAACCCAATACCAAATATTTAAAAGACTATACCGCTCCGGCCTATTGGATTGATAAAACCGAGCTGACCGTTGAGCTGCTGGACGATTACACCGACGTTACTGCGACCTTAAGCCTGCGTCGCAATGACGAGCTGGATGCGACGGGCATTCTGCAACTCGATGGCCAGGAATTGGAGCTGCTGTCGATTGACTTAGACGGCGAACCGTTGGCGGCTGAGCGCTACCAGCTGGGTGAGGAAACACTGACTCTGCACGGTTTGGCCGAGCAACATCAGCTGACCATTAAAAATCGCATTTACCCACATAAAAACACCGCTCTGGAAGGTCTGTACCGCAGTGGCGGTATGTACTGCACCCAGTGTGAAGCGGAAGGTTTCCGTCGCATCAGTTACTACCTGGATCGCCCTGATGTGATGTCAGAATTCACCACCCATATCGTTGCTCGCGATGGTCAATGGCCGGTGATGCTGTCTAACGGTAATAAGATTGCGGATGAGTTACAGTCGGACGGTCGCCGTCGGGTGAGCTGGCACGATCCATTCCCTAAGCCCTGTTATCTATTTGCACTGGTGGCCGGCGACTTACGTGTGCTGGAAGACAGCTTCACCACCATGAATGGTCGTGAAGTGGCACTGCAGATCTTTGTTGAGCCACAAAATATCGACAAAACCGAATACGCCATGGACGCGTTAAAGCGCTCTATGCGTTGGGATGAAGAAGTCTACGGCCGCGAATACGATCTGGATGTCTTTATGATCGTCGCGGTAGACGACTTCAATATGGGGGCGATGGAAAACAAAGGCCTCAATATTTTTAACTCATCTTGTGTGCTGGCCAACCCGGCTACTGCTACCGACAGCACGTATCAGCGCATTGAAGCCATTGTTGCTCACGAATATTTCCATAACTGGTCCGGTAACCGAGTGACTTGCCGTGATTGGTTCCAGCTCAGCCTGAAAGAAGGCTTTACCGTTTTCCGCGACGCTGGTTTCTCTGCCGATATGAACTCGGCCACGGTGAAGCGTATTGAAGATGTGCAAACCTTGCGCACGGTTCAGTTTGCCGAAGATGGCGGCCCTATGGCGCACCCAGTGCAGCCAGATTCTTTCATCGAAATTTCAAACTTCTACACCGTTACCATTTATGAAAAGGGTGCTGAAGTTGTCGGTATGTTGCACCGTTTATTGGGTGCTGATGGTTTCCGCAAAGGTTCGGATCTGTACTTTGACCGTCATGATGGCCAGGCGGTGACCATTCATGAATTTGTTGCGGCAATGGAAGAGGCCAATGGCATTGACCTTAGCCAGTTTAAACGCTGGTACAAGCAGGCCGGAACTCCGGTAGTACAGGCCAGCAGCCACTATGATGCTGCCGCTCAGACTCTGACCTTAACGCTGAAGCAGCACACGCCAGATACTCCAGGGCAAAGCGACAAGCAACCTTTGTGGATTCCGTTGGCATTGGGCTTGATCGATGCAAACGGCAAGGATATGCCTATTCAGGTAGAGCCTGCCTCGGCCTGGACAGACAGCAGCCAAGTTCTGCATTTAAAAGAAGCGGAGCAAACCTTTGTCTTCCATGGTGTGAGTGAGCAGCCGCAGTTGTCCTTACTGCGCCACTTCAGTGCACCCGTAAAACTGGAATATCAGCAAAGCCCAGAGCAGCTGTTGTTTTTGTTGCAGCATGACAGTGATGGCTTTAACCGTTGGGATGCGGGCCAAAAGCTGATGCTGCAATGGATGTCTCAAGCACAGCAGCAGGACTTTGCGTTAACGGCAGCGGAGCAGCAGGTGCTGATTGGCTTGCTGCAAAATGACGAGCTGGATAAGTCGATGCTGAGCTATTTGCTGGCATTGCCATCTGAATCCTATGTTGCTGAGTTCAGCTCACCGGTTGATCCGCTGGCGATTCACACCGCCCGTGACACGGTGCGCAAAGCCATCGCGGCTACCTTGCTGCCGCACCTGCCGACGCGTTATCAGCAACTGCAATCTGACGATGCTTATCAGCCAGAACCCCAGCAAATGGCGCGTCGCGCGCTGAAGAACTTGCTGCTGAGTTATTGGGCGCTGGCCAGTGATGATGGCGTGGCGGCAGCGCAAGCGCAGTTTGAAACGGCCGATAATATGACCGACCAAATGGCGGCGCTGTCTGTGCTGGTGAACTGCGCAGAAACAGCTCAAGCCGATAGCGCATTGCAACGTTTCTACCAGCAATGGCAGCACGATACCCTAGTAGTGAACCAGTGGTTGTCGGTGCAAGCAGGCTCTAGCAAGCGCGCCAATGTCGCTATGATCGAGCAGTTACTAACCCACGAAGCCTTTGACTGGCGCAATCCGAACAAGGTGCGTTCGGTGTTGGGTGTCTTTGCGTCTCAGGCGTTGGTGTCCTTCCATCAAGCCGACGGCAGTGGTTACGCCTTGCTGGCCGATGCGATATTGAAACTGAATGCTATCAATCCGCAAATGGCGTCACGCTTGCTCACGCCGCTGACTCGCTGGAAGCGCTTGGTACCTGAGCTGTCGGGCCAGATGCGACAGCAGCTGGAGCGTATTCAAGCGGCTGACGATCTGTCGAAAGACGTGTACGAAGTGGTCAGCAAAAGTCTGTCCTGACCTGCCAGGGTGTCAGTGCTGAGAGGTACTGACACCCAGACAATACTGCGTTGCCGTTTGAGCAATAACGCAAGTTTCTTTATGCTGCGAGGTTCAAGCCGCTGCAGCGGAAGTAAGAGGTCGCATAATGAAAAACAATAATTGGATCGCGGCCGGCGCCATCGCGTTGGTTGTCTTCGCTTCACACAGTTGGGCCGCCGTCTCAGTCAAACAGGCAGACCGTCTGAAACAGGAGCTGACCCCCTTAGGCGGCGAACGTGCCGGTAATGGCAACGACATTCCGCCCTGGCGTGGTGGTCTGACCTTACCGCCGTTGGGCTATAGCAAGCCTGGCGAGCATCATGCCGACCCTTACCCGCAAGACCAACCGCTGTTTACCATCACAGCGTCGAATATGAAGCAGCATGCGCAGTACCTGACCGAAGGTCAGCAGGAAATGTTTCGCAAATATCCTGACACCTTTCGCATGCCGATTTACCAGACCCGCCGCACCGCCGCCGCACCTGAGTGGGTGTACGAAAACACCTACAAAAATGCCATTCGTGCGGAGTTAGGTGGTGAGGGTAATGCGCTGTTGTATGCCTATGGTGGCATTCCATTCCCAATCGCGAACAATGGTTTGGAAGCCATCTGGAATCACATCACGCGCTGGCGTGGTATTTATTTAACCCGTCGTGCGTCTGAGCTGGCGGTGCATAAAGATGGTGATTATTCGTTAGTGACGGTGCAGCAAGAGGTGGAGTTTAACTACTATCGCCGAGATCGCAGCATCGAAGACTTAGATAACGTTTTGTTTTATTACCTGTCTTTCACTAAGGCCCCAGCGCGATTGGCCGGTGGTGCCGTACTGGTGCATGAAACACTGAATCAGGTCGATGAGCCACGTCAGGCTTGGGGCTACAATGCCGGTCAGCGACGGGTACGACGTGCCCCTAATTTGGCCTATGATACGCCGATTGCCGCCGCAGACGGACTGCGTTATGCCGACGATACCGATATGTTTAACGGCGCACCGGATCGCTACAACTGGAAATTGCTCGGTAAACGTGAACTCTATATTCCCTACAATAATTATCGTTTAAGCGCCAAAGGCGTGAACTATGACGATTTGATTCAGCCTGGCCATTTAAATCCAGACTATACCCGCTATGAAAAACATCGTGTCTGGGTGGTTGAGGCGACGTTAAAAGAAGGCATGCGCCATGTTTACCAGCGCCGGGTGTTTTACCTCGATGAAGACACCTGGGGCATAGCGGTGGCTGATCAATACGATGCCGCCGATGAGCTGTGGCGGGTCAATATGGCCTATATCAAAACCTATTACGAGCTGCCGGTAACCTGGACCACTATGGATGTTTTCCATGACTTGAAAGCCGGCCGTTATCATCTGCAGGGCTTAGATAACCAAGAAGAAGCCACCATCGATTACAGTCAGGAACCGCCGGGCGAGCGCTATTTCACCCCCGCAGAACTACGTAGGAGGGGGCGTCGCTAAGTCGCCGTGAAAGCGTGCCAGAATCACTGTTTGGCTGCTTTCGACCGATGGCTTGGCTGGGCTGAAAGGCCCATGAACAGCGGTAATAGTGGATTGTTGATATCTTACATTCTGTAACATCAGGCGGTTAGGCAAGCCTTTAGCGTTAGGCTATGCTAGCCGCCTTCCGACATTAGTATAATAACGGAGTTCTCTATGTTATCTGATTTGGTTCAGCGCCGTGGCTGTGCCTGGCGGGCGCTGTGGCGACGCTTCACCATTGGCCTTGTGTGCTGTCTTTTTTTGGCACCGGCTGCGCACAGCGCTTGGCAAGATCCTTTAAACACGCCCGCCATGACCACGGCACTGGCGCACAAAGAGCTGTTGCTTGATGTGACCCGTGCTGATCAGCGGTTGATTGCGGTGGGGGCCCATGGCCATATTATTTATTCAGACGATCACGGCCGTCACTGGCAACAAGCCAAGGTGCCGGTCAAGGTGACCCTGACGTCGGTGCATTTTCCATCGGGGCAGTTTGGTTGGGCCGTGGGTCATGATGGTGTGATTCTGCACAGCACTGATGCTGGCCAAAGCTGGATCAAACAATTTGATGGCTTTCGCGCTAACGATGCCATTGTTAGTGCAGCCAAACAATTAAAAGCCAACCGCGAAGCGGCGTTAGCAACAGCAGAAGCCGATGGCGATGACGTTGCTATTGAAGAGGCCGAAATTCGTTTAGAAAGCGCCACCTTTGCACTGGATGATGCCTTATACGATCAGGAAACCGGTTCAACCAAGCCTTTTTTAGACGTGTGGTTTTATGACGCTCGTCGCGGCTTTGCCGTTGGCGCATACGGCATGGCGTTTTACACCGCCGATGGCGGCCAAACCTGGCAGGATATTTCTGCCCGTATTCCTAATCCCGATCGCATGCACTTAAATGCCATTGAACCCGTAGGTGCTACTGCACTGACGTTAATTGGAGAAGCGGGCACTTTAATTCGCTCAGATGATTTGGGCGCCAACTGGCGTGCCATGTTGGCACCCTATGAAGGCTCGTTATTTGGCTTGGTTAATGACGATCAGCAGCAGTGGTTATATGGTCTGCGCGGTCATGTTTATCATTCCACCGATGCCGGTATTAGCTGGGTAGAGCTGCAAACGGGCAGTGAGCAAACGCTATTGTCTGGCGTAACGACGCGCGATCATACGGTGCTGGTGGGCAATGGTGGCTCGGTGGTTATGCTGTCCCACAAAAACAACAAGATTCGCTCCATTATCATCGAAGGGCGCAAAGCGTTTGCTGGCGTTGCTCAAACCAGCGAAGGCGATTTTATTCTGGTGGGTGAGGTCGGCGTTAAGCGCTTGTCTGCTTCGGGTGAGCTGCTGAGCAGCAGTATTAGTATGGCGTCAGGAGAATAACGGCAGATGAGTGAGCAAAAACACCATTTTAATAGCGAGCCGGAACACTACATTCTGTCGCCAGAAACCGAACCTATGCTGGAGCGCTTTCTTTTTGGCAATCGCACGACGGTTTTAATTCTGCTGGCATTGCTGACTGCTGTGTTTGCCTATGGTTTGAGCAAGGTCAGACTGGATTCTAGTATCGAAAAATACATTCCGCTGAATCACGAGTACATCCAGAATTATCTGGTGCACAAGGATGATATGAAGAGCGGTGTGGCCAATGTGAAAATCGCGGTAGAGGCTGTTGAAGGCGATATTTTCACCAAAGACTACATGGAAACACTGAGTAAAATTAACGACGAAGTGTTTTTTGTTGGCGGCGTAGATCGCTCTGGCATGCAGTCTTTATGGACTCCGAATACCCGCTGGACCGAAGTGACTGAGCAAGGCTTTCAGGGTGGCCCCGTTATCCCCGCCACCTATGATGGCTCGGACGACAGCCTTGAACAGGTGCGTCAGAATGTCTTGAAGTCTGGCCAAGTCGGCCGTTTGGTGGCGAATGATTTTTCCTCTTCCATCATTGATGTACCTTTGGTCGAGTACGATCCGGAAACCGGTGAAAAGCTGAGTTATCAGCAGTTCTCGCATCAGTTGGAAGAAAAAATTCGCAGCCAGTTTGCTGGCGATAACTATCGCATCTACATCACAGGGACGCCGAAAAAACTCGGTGATCTGTTGGATGGCGCTGGTCAAATTGTATTCTTCTTTTTGGCGGCCATGATAGCCACCGCGGTGCTGTTATACCTGTATTCACGCTGTCCTATAGGTACTGTGGTGCCGATTGTGGCATCGTTGATTGCCGTGGTTTGGCAGTTGGGTGCATTGGCGTTATTGGGCTTCAGCATTGATTTATATTCCGTGCTGGTACCGTTTTTGGTGTTTGCGATTGGCATTAGTCATGGTGTGCAAATCATTAACGGCATCGCCATTGAAAGTGGCAAAGGTGCTAACCGTGAGCAGGCGGCCCGACAAGCGTTTCGTGGTTTGTATGTGCCAGGCATGTTGGCATTAATGTCTGACGCCATTGGCTTCTTAACCCTGTTATTTATCGATATTGGCGTGATTCAGGAGTTGGCTATTTCGGCTTCGGTGGGTGTCGCCATGATTATTGTCACCAACCTAGTGCTGTTGCCGATTGTGATGTCGTATCTGGGTATTAGCCGCTCAGGTGTGCGCCATGCAGAAAAAACCGAGCGTGCAGACCCGGTGCTGTGGCGTTTGGTATCGCAATTTGCCAATCGCAAAGTAGCGCCGATTCCGATTATTGCTGCCGTGGTGATGGCTGTTGTGGGTGTTCAGGTTAGCCAGGATCTTAAAATTGGTGATTTAGATAAAGGCGCACCAGAGCTTCGCGCTGATTCTCGCTATAACCTAGATAACGACTTTATGGTGTCTAACTACTCCACCAGCTCCGATGTGTTGGTGGTGATGGTGGAAACGCCGCCAGAGCAGTGCAACGACTTTAAAGTGATGGATGCCATCGATCGCTTTATGTGGCATATGGAAAACGTGCCGGGTGTGCAGTCGACGGTCTCTTTGGTGTCGGTTTCTAAGTTAGTCACCAAGGCGATGAACGAGGGCAACCTCAATTGGTCAGCGCTGTCACGAAACCAGACCATCCTCAATACCTCGATTCAGCGTGCGCCTAGTGGCTTATTAAATCCGGCCTGTTCGATGGCACCTGTGATTGTGTACTTAAACGATCACAAAGCCGAAACCCTCGAAACCGCTGTGGCCGCCGTTGAAGCCTTTAAAGCCGAATATGACGATAATGCAGAGCAAAAATACTTTGAGATGCGCATTGCGCAAATTGAAGAGGCCATTGCCAATGGTGAAATTGACTCAGTACCAGTACGTTTCCAGTTGGCTTCTGGTAATGCTGGCATTGAGGCGGCGACCAATCAGGTGATTGCCGAAGCGCAAAATACCATGCTGATGTTTGTCTACGTGGTGGTGTTTGTTCTCTGCTTTATTACCTTCCGCTCTTTTACTGCCGTGGCCTGCATTATTATTCCGTTGGCGCTGACGTCGGTATTGTCTCAAGCGTTAATGACTTATCTCGGCATTGGCGTGAAAGTGGCTACCTTGCCAGTGATTGCATTGGGTGTGGGTATCGGTGTTGATTACGGCATCTATATCTACAATCGACTTGAAGTGATGATTATTGCAGGGAAGTCGATGCAGGAAGCTTTCTTGGAGACGTTAAAGTCAACGGGCAAAGCGGTGAGTTTTACCGGGGTTACTTTGGCGCTTGGTGTGGGTACCTGGATACTGTCACCGATTAAGTTCCAGGCCGATATGGGCATCCTGCTGACCTTTATGTTCTTGTGGAATATGTTGGGCGCCTTAGTGTTATTGCCTGCACTGGCAACTTTTGCCTTGCGCCCCGAGCGTATGCGAGCACGTCATAAAGCGCGTCATGGTGATATCCCACCGGCGGGTTAATGGCATGGAAAAACGGTGGCCTTGGCCACCGTTTTTTTGTTCGAATAAACGTCAGCCAACGACTTGGATTGACTGCTGCTGAGAATCATCGACAATACAGCATCTTTTCTCGACCGCTGGAGTGTAGTATGACGTCGCCTCTGGGCTTGAAGCCTGATTTACCTGTGGTGGATATAACCTCTGAAGCCATTGGTTTATTGTGGCAAAAACGTGCTCAGGTGGTGCGTATGTTTTTACCTGTCGTGCTGTTACTGGCAGGAATCGATTGGCTGTCTAAGTATCTGTACCCAATCAGCGAGGCAGCGACGGGAGTCGTGTTTCAGCCAAATCAAGTGATTTTTATTCTGGCGTCACTGCTGATCAGCATCTTAATGGCGACCGCCTGTCATCGATTTACCTTACTGCCCAAAGAGCAATGGGAAAAAAATGCGTTGCATGGTTTTCGCCGTGAAGAATGGCGTTACCTATTGCGCTCAATCGTGATCGGATTGGTGGTCCTTCCAATTGCCTTGCTTGTGATGATCGCCATCATGGCGCTGGTTGGTCAGCAAGGTATGATGATTGCTGCAGCCGTCACTGTGATGATCGCTTTATATGTTATGTCACGTTTGGTGATCACTTTGCCGGCGCTGGCATTGGGTCAACAGAGCACGCTGAGAGAAGCATGGCAGTTAAGTCGTGGCTATGGCAGTAAGCTGGTGCTGATTGTATTTATTATTCCTATTTTAATGGGCTCGCCTTTTATGCTGATGGCTGGGTTGGATTCTGGCGTTGGTATTCTGGCGTATTTGGGTAGTTTTGGGATCTACATTACCAGCCTGATTTCATTGGTCATGTTGTCACTGTCATATCAGTTTATTTGTGACCTCAACCAGGTTGATGCCGTCACAAGCAACCAAAGCGAACAACCATCTGATTCCGACAATCACTTCGACGCCTAATCATGAAACTGGGAGATATCTCGGTCGCTTATGTGGAGTTATTGGTGCGGGCGGCAGAGCAGCTGGGGACCGATGCGCGGCCATTGTTGCAGCAGTATCAGCTGGATGAAGTTCGTCTAGCATCGCCCGATGCGCGTATCAGTATTCCGCGTTTTATGCGCTTGGGGCATGACTTGATTGTGAGCAGTCAGGCACCGCATCTGGGTTTGGTAATGGGCCAGCTGACGACCGCATCACATTTAGGCTTGGCAGGGCTGTTGGCGCAAAGCGCCAGTGATGTCCGTACCGCATGCCGGTGTCTCACGGAATACGAATTATTAGCCAGCTTTAATGCCCGAGGTCGCTCGCAATTTCTAATAGAAGCTGGCCAGGGAATAGCGCATTTTTATTCCATCAGCCCCTATAATGCCTACAACCTGTTTGTTGTGGATTCGGTGTTGGCCGGCTGGCTCAGCATGCTGCGCTGGCTTACCGGTCGTGACGATGTTGTCGCCAGAGTAGAAGTCGAGTTTGAAAGACCCAATTACGCTGACCATTATCGCGACTGCTTTGCGGGTGAATGGGTGTTTGGCGCTCAGCGCAATGCGGTGGTGCTGCATGATTGGGCATTATCACTGCCATCGCGCCACCGTTGTGCATCAACCTTTCATGGGTTAAAGCAACTGGCTGATCGTGAATTGCAGCGCGTGCGATTAGGGTTGAGTTTTCGTGAACAAGTTGAGCGAGCCATTGGCCCATTACTGAATGGACAGACCCCGACATTGGAAGCTGTATCGCAGCGGCTAAACATGGCTCCGTGGACAGTGCGGCGCAGACTCAGTGCAGAAAACACCAATTTTCAGCAAGTCTTAAACGATACCCGGCAAAATTTGGCGCTGAGTTATGTGCGCGATACCAGCTTAACGTTAGGGGAAATCGCCTATTTATTGGGCTTTGGCTCTGCGGCCGCTTTTCAGCGAGCCTTTAAGCGCTGGAGTGGTATTGCTCCAGGGCGTTACCGGGAGCAAAGCCGGGTTCACATTTCTACGGCATCGTCGCCTTCATCGGGATAATCATCCCAATCTAAATTGTCATCCATATCTGCCATTGCTGCATCCTTATATCGTGGCTAGCACCTTGGATCAGCAATCTCGCAAAGTTTGTGCCGAAAGTAAAAAAAAAGCGGGGATAAACCCCGCTTTTTTATTGGTTGCGACCATTGCCCTAGGTTGGAGCAAAGCTATTGCTCAACTCGAACCCCTGACAAGGTTTACCAAGTGCGACTAGCGCTACTGGACTGGTCGAAGCTATAACTCAGATCCACATTCCGATAGTTACCATCTACTTGCAAAAACAGGTTGCCGGATGCTGGGTTATCGATAAACAGAGTCGCTTGGGTGCCATGGCCCTTAGCTTGATGCTGGTAGTTTGTCGTGCTTGGCCAGTTGTCGCTTCTGCTGTAAATCGTCACGTCGCCACTGCCGTTTTGTGTGGTAATGCGCAGGTTACGAGCATTCTCTGGCACGCGGATCAAGAAATAGATTCCTTCGCTGCTGTTGATCCGACGCGGCTCATTTACGCTGAGCTGGTAGTCTGGAGCATCATGGCCGTCGTTATCGGTACCGCCACCGTTATCACCGCCATTGTCTGATCCACCTTGGTTTTTGTCGTACTCGGCAATACGTTGATCCAACCAGTTGGAAAAAGAAGCGTCGTAACGGTTTCCTAGCTGTTCTAGGTCACGCTTGTAATCTTCAAAGCGGTCTTGACGCATCGCCGTTAGCCATTGTTGAGTCGTGTTTGCTTGCACGGTTTTCATATACCAGCTTGCCAAATAACCCCAGCGATAAACACGTTCGGTGCCGTCGCTGTAGGTGTTTTGCAGTACTTCACTCAATGCTACTTTCTGACGCTTAGCTGCTTCAATTGCAGCATCGTTATCATCCAGGTGAGTCGCGTATTCCGCCATGCCTTCGGTCCACCAAGTGGTGGGGAAGCCCTGTGAGCGGCCAAAGGTGCCGTATAGGTTAAAGCGGCCATCCAGATAGTGGGTAAACTCATGGCGCAAGTTCCATACCGCAAAGTCATCTATCCACTCGGCACGGTAGGCGATAAATCGAGCCTGGTTATTTCGATCTGAAGGATTTCCTTCCAGGTACATACCGCCGTTGTCGGTGCTAATGCCAAAGAACAAACCAGCATATTTTTTGTAATCAGACGAGCTGTCGAAAATGATCACTTCCAGACGGTCGTTATAGTCGTCGGCAACTGGCTGGTACTGAGTATTAAACAGATCATGGAAACGCTTAGCCTGATCGGCCAAAGTGTTACACACCTCCTGGCGTTGGCCAGCAGTCAGATTTTGTGCACGAATATCAGCGGCTACGTTGCCACAGCTATGTTCAATGGACAAAATTCTGCTCTCAAGCTCTTTTTCGAAATTACAGATGCCGTAATAGTTACAATCGTCGTAGCTGCTGGTGACATCTGCCAGTGCCAACCAGGCACCGGATTGATCGCCAGAGCTGGGTAACGTTTGCAGCCAAGATTTAATCTGTGGGCGCAGTGTTGATTTAAGACTGTCGTGTTGTAAAAAACGTGCATATTCGCGATACGCATTTTCAGCCAGGTAAGCGTTATCGGTACCTAACAGAGATTTTTGCTGCTCGGCAAAGTGTGCTACGGCAGCTAACAACTTCTGTGTTTTCTTCTGATCAGTGACAAAGTCATCTTGATAGTGGCCACGGAATAGCACAGTGAACACGTTATTAGTGGCAACATTGCGACTGCGATTATCGCGATCAGACTTTGGATAAAATTCTAATATTTGAATCAGAGTATCAACGAATTGAGTATTTAATCCTGAGCTGTCGATCAAAGTGACGGATTCAGACAGCAAACTGTCAGCTTTTCCTTCGATACGATCAGTTGATAATAAAGTTGTTAATGCCTTTTGTGTGGCGTCGCGCAAACTACTGCTGTATTCGCCTACGTCGTCTTTGTGGTACCACTGTACATATAAGCCAGCACGCAGAAATAACACTGACGACTCGCTAGGTTGCTTCGAACCGGCAATATGTTTGGCCACAGTTTCCATTCTGGCTTGAGCGAAAGTGCGAGCTGCTTGTGGGCCAGTTAAAGAAAACAGGCCGTTGACGCACTGGCTTTCTGCCGCGGCGACGGTGGCAGCAAAGTCTTCATGACTAAAGCTATCTAGGCTCGCTGCTTTGCAGTCCCAGTCATGGGCAATTCCGGAGAAGTTATCATCACTGCCAGAATCGTTGTCGTCTGAGCCATCGTTATTGTCGTCTCCGTTATCATTATCGTCGGAGCCGCTATTGTCATCTTTATCACTTCCGTCGCCGGAATCGTTGTCGTTGCCGGAATCGTTGTCGTTGCCGGAATCGTTGTCGTTGCCGGAATCGTTGTCATTGCCGGAATCGTTGTCGTTGCCGGAATCGTTGTCGTTGCCGGAATCGTTGTCGTTGCCGGAATCGTTGTCGTTGCCGGAATCGCTGTCGTTGCCGGAATCGCTGTCGTTGCCGGAATCGCTGTCGTTGCCGGAATCGTTGTCGTTGCCGGAATCGTTGTCGTTGCCGGAATCGTTGTCGTTGCCGGAATCGTTGTCGTTGCCGGAGCCGCTGTCCGAATCATCGGTAACTGGGTTGTCATCATTGATGTCGCGGCCTTCACCTACTGTGTCTCCACCGCAACCAGTTAATACTATTGTTATTAATAAGCTAAGCCATATACGACTCATGCTGGTTTCTCCCTCATTGAAATCAGCGGCGATTTTAGTGAGAAGGTGTGACTGGTCGAGCAAAAAATCACCAATTTGTGAATCAAGTCATGAGAGAAAGTATTTGGCGTATTTCTGCTATTTTAATAATCACTAAGAAAATGAGATGAGACGAGTTTGACTCGAGTGGGATATTCGGTCCGGCAAAAGGTACAAAAAAAAATAAAAATGCCGAGTTTGTCACTTATTTCGTTTTTTACTCTATTACAGTTTGATGACTTTTGTTGATAACGTGACTACCGAGCTGATTACTTAGGTGATCGGGACAACAATGACAAATAATAAGGAAGGCTCAGAGTGAGTTCTAAGAAGTTAATTACAAAAAACTCAGTATTTGCGGTATCACTGTTGTCAATGGCAATTATGAGTGCTAGTGCTCAAGCCGAGCTGACAAAGCGATATATTGTGAAGTATCCATCTGCTAGCCAGATGAGCACCATGTCTGAGCAGGGCTTTAATGTTGAAGCCGAACAGCAACAATTGTTGAAGCAGCAGGGCGTAGAATATCAGCGTGCTATGACGCTGCAAGATTACCATGTCATCACGGTTACTGCAGAAGACGAGCAGAAACTGCAGCAGCGTGTGAGTGAGTTAGCAGGCAGCAAGGCGTTGCTGTCTATTGAAGAAGACCGTGTTATGCGTGCTTTCTTCACTCCAAACGATCCACGCTATGCGGATCAATGGCACTACTTTGATCAGCAAGGCGGTATTAACCTGCCGAATGCATGGGAGCGTGCGACCGGTAAGGGCGTAACTGTCGCGGTACTGGATACTGGTTATCGTCCTCATGAAGACCTGATGGGTAACATCCTGCCAGGTTATGACATGATCTCGGATGAGTTTGTGTCTGTTGATGGCGATGGCCGTGACGACGACGCTACCGACCCAGGTGACCACATGGCTAAAGGTGAGTGTGGTGATGACTATCCGCCACGTGATTACCCAAGCTCATGGCATGGTACTCACGTTGCCGGCACTATTGCTGCCGTTGGTAATAATGAGATGGGTGTGACAGGCGTCGCATTTAACGCTCAAGTTGTTCCAGTACGTGTACTGGGTAAATGTGGTGGTTACACTTCTGATATTGCTGACGGTATTGTTTGGGCTGCTGGTGGTGAGGTTCAGGGACTGCCTGTTAACCGTCATCCTGCGCAAGTCATCAATATGAGCTTGGGTGGCGGCGGTGCTTGTGGTGACATCACACAACAAGCGATCAACTATGCACGCTCTCAAGGTACCACTGTTGTTGTGGCGGCAGGTAACAGCCAGGGCAATGCAAATGACTTTACTCCGGGTAACTGTGATGGTGTCGTTAACGTAGCAGCTAACAATATTGATGGTGCTACGGCTTGGTACTCAAATACCGGCGATGCGGTTGATGTGACTGCACCAGGCGGTGAGTGGAGTATCGTTAACGATCCAAATGGTGTTTTGTCTACAGACAACGAAGGGGAGACCGCAGCAGAAGCTGATGCTTATCTGACTAAGCAAGGTACTTCTATGGCAGCACCTCATATTGCTGGTGTGGTTGCCTTGATGCACGAAGTGAAGCCGGGCATCTCTCCAGACGAAGTTGAAAAAGCGCTGACTCATAGTGACAACGTTAACGCACTGACCGACAACTGTGTTGGCTGTGGTGCTGGTATTGTTGATGCCGATAAAGTACTGGCGTCTTTGGATGACGGTAGCGGTGAACCAGGCAGCGTTGACGTCGCCATACCAAATAACTTCAAGTTCAAGCCATTGAGCTGGAGCACTACTATTACTGTTCCTGCGGGTATGTCAGTACTTGACGTTGCTATCGACAAGTCTGCCTTCATTGCCTTGGGTCGTGGTAGCATGACCGTGTCTCATGAGAATGGCAGCTCTTGTACTGCAGATATTAGATTCTCTAAAGGTAACTGCAGCATCGGTGCACCGGCTGAAGGTGAGTGGACTGTAAGCTTCGATGCGGTTGGCTGGAACAGCAACCTGGTTGTTAAAGCTAGCTGGAAGTAATTTCTGATCGTGAATAGGCCCGCTTAGGCGGGCCTTTTTGGATGCTGTGTTTATGATTAAATTTTCGCTGTTGACATTGGGTGTTATCTTATCGGTATCGAGTCTTTCTCAAATGAATAGTCGATGGATAATGAAAGTAGCGGCAGACTCTCAGCAGTGGCCTAGTGATGAAATAACTGAAACGGTCAAAGTGTCCATGCGCGACTGCGATGTCGTCGTCGATGAAATCATGCCTATGGGCATTCCTGGTTTTTATCGATTTTCTGTCGCGAATGAGCTGTCTTCGCAGCAACAAGATTGTATTACATCGCTAGAATTGGTTCTGTCGCTCACCGCAGACAGTGTAATGAGAAGAGCAAAGCCTGAATCCTGAGTTTTATTGGATCATTAGCTAACCTCGGTGTGATCCCATAGTTTATTTAAGCTGCTATGGATTGATTTTTACTCTAGTGCCTAGAAAACACTCGACTCTAGTGTCAAATATTAAGTTTTATATCTAGAGATCCTCCCTTATAAATCACTATCCTAGTGCTCCTTCTTTATTTGGATCTCCTCTCTACTTGTAGACTGTGTGGCGTTTTTTGCCAAGTCTTTATCTGTGATAGCTCTTCGAGTAGATCTTTGTTCTACAAGGTTTGTCCTTCTGATTTTTTAATTTTTGTCTGAGTAATAGTATCTCATATTTATTTAGTCAGGCTTTTTGCGTGTTTTTATTCGGTTAGAAGCCTCTGGCGTTATGGGTCATGATGCTGGTTGTCTTGAATCTATATTTTTACTGCTAGGTTGTCGGTTGTTTTTTGCCTTTGAAATTTGAGCGTGGGTGTTCTTTGTGTGGCTTTATTTGTTGAAATGTATTGGAATGTAAATGCATTCTGCTGTATATATTTTTGCGTTATTTTCATATAACCAATAAAGTAGTATTTGTGGGTTAGACTGATTTTATAAATTATTGCATTAAATTCTGTTTTTGTTCGACTGGCCTGATTGGCACTTATTTTGTCCTTTTTTCCATTAAATAAATGTTTGCTTATTGGTATTTTATTTTTCAGTTCGATGTTTTTTGTCGAATTAATAACTAAAAATATATAAGTGAAAGGAAGGCTCAATATGAGTTCTAGGAAGTTGTTAACGAAGAAAACAGCAATGGCTACATCCATTCTGGCTCTAGCGGTTATGGGAGCAAATGCACAGGCTGAAGTGACTAAACGATTTATCGTTAAGTACCCAGATGCCAGTCAGGTCAGCACTATGTCCGCCCAGGGGATGGACGTGATGGCAGCTCAGCGGCAAATGCTGGCTCGTGGTGATGTTGCCTATCAGCGTTCTATGTTGATGGATGGTTATCATGTGATTACCGTGACGGCGGACAGTGAAGAGCAATTGTCGCAACGCATTGAAGAATTATCAGAAAGCCCAGCTGTGGCTCATATTGAAGAAGACGCCATTATGCGGGCTTTTTCTACACCGAATGATCCACGTTATGCCGATCAGTGGCACTACTTCGATCAACAGGCGGGCATCAATCTGCCTAATGCCTGGGAGCGCGCTACTGGTAAAGGTGTTACCGTTGCGGTTTTGGATACCGGTTATCGCCCGCATGAAGATTTGGTCGGCAACCTTTTGCCTGGCTACGATATGATCACAGATACGTTTTATTCTGTCGACGGCGATGGCCGTGATGACGATGCCAAAGATCCGGGTGATCGCATGGAAAAGGGCGAATGTCCTGTTAACCCTGGCGAAGATCCTTATCCTCCTTATGATCTCGATAGTTCGTGGCATGGCACTCATGTCGCAGGGACGATTGCAGCGGTGACCAATAATAGCATCGGTGTGGCCGGTGTTGCTTATGACGCCAAAGTTGTACCGGTACGTGTTTTAGGTAAGTGTGGTGGTAACTTATCTGATATTGCTGACGGTATCGTTTGGGCGGCGGGTGGCAGTGTCGCTGGTGTTCCTGCTAACCAAAACCCCGCTCAAGTCATCAATATGAGCTTGGGTGGCGGTGGTGAATGTGACGGCACTTATCAAAGCGCGATTAATTTTGCTCGTTCTAAAGGTGCAACTGTTGTTGTGGCGGCGGGTAATAGTAATGCAAATGCAGCTAACTTTAGGCCGAGTAACTGCGATGGCGTAGTGAACGTTGCAGCCAGTAATAACAATGCTGCGAAGTCTAGCTTCTCAAATTATGGCAGTGTGGTAGATGTTACCGCGCCCGGTGGTGAATGGGGGGCTGGTGTTTTATCTACTGATAATAGTGGAACGAACGGCCCACAGCGCGACGCGTACTTAGAAAAACCTGGAACCTCTATGGCAGCGCCTCATATTGCTGGTGTGGTTGCACTGATGTATGAAAAGAAACCAGATATTACTCCAGATGAGGTTGAGCAAATACTTAAGAACTCAAACTACACAAATCCTCTGACAGATAACTGCACAGGCTGTGGTAGCGGTATCGTCGATGCGGATAAGGTATTGCAAGCGCTGGATGGCGTTGTTGATCCAGATCCTATCAGTGGTAGCGAAAGCTTCGATGTTGCCGATTACTACCGCTGGTGGTTCTGGGACTATGGCCAGCCAACTTTGTCTTTCACTGTAACGACTCCAGAGGGAATGACATCGCTTGATGTGGTAACCAGTGGTGCCTCAGGTAATGGAAATCTGACAGTTTCCAATGCAAATGGTGAAGGTTGTAGTAGTATCATCTCTGCGGCATCAGGCAGTTGTTCAGTGAATAATCCATCTGCCGGTGATTGGATAGTGACTATTAACACGGGCTATCGTTCCGGTATGTCGCTAACCGCTACTTGGAAATAACCACTTTCGCTAAATAAAAACCCGCTGCAGCGGGTTTTTTAGTTTATGTATAAAAGTGGCCAACAACTGGCTAGGCCATTGTGAGGATCAATGATCACAGCAAGATGCAGCCAATTTTGGGCTGTGTGGATGGATGTGATACCTGTTACTCACTTTGCATTAGCCGTCTCAGCAGTAAAATCGCGTTGCAGGTAATTCAGGGCATGCTCCGATCAAGCGCTTGATGGTTTCTTTTTCCAACGATGCCGTGCTGGATTACCCTGAAGCCCGTCAGCCTTGATAATTAGGGCGGCGCGATTGAGGCTACTATTATCGTGGCTGTCTAGTTTGTGACAGGTTTAATGCGTACCTACATTTTTCCGACAAGCCCCATGCACTGCTTGGGGTTATCCCTCACGCCGGGCGGGCGAGCTCCCTGCTTTGCGCTGTGCAGGCCGTTTTTCCTTCGTTGCCAATGCTGTGGTCGCCGCAACGCCAACAGCCTACATCCCGGCAGGATGTTGACTGGTGCTGCAATCCAGGCAGCACCTGCGGGCACAGCCATTGCCAACTCAGACGGCCTGCTAAGGCGCGGAAAACCTCCCCGCGAAACCGAGAGATGAGCGACTTGGTCTAGGAGTTGGAGTGGATGTCCGGTTTGTTCCTTCCATTAAATCGGGGCAAGATCACCGTCCCAGTGGTGCGCCTTGTTATGTAACGTTGTTTTGCACTATCTCTATTTCTTCTCCATCAGGACCAGAAATAAAGGCTACAATCCTTGAAGTTTTGAAACCATCTGGACTTTTTATCTCAAATGGCCCTCTGATGGTTGGTACACCTTTTGATGATAAGTATTTGATAGTCTTTTCCAAAGAGAAAACATTTATGGCAAAGTGGGCAATGCTACCCTGATTTGAAGACTTGTACATTTCAAAAGGGCACAGCTCTAAATACGTTGCACTTCCTAAATCTATTTTAATATTACCCCTATTTCTACCAAGGGATTCATTGACTTTAAAGCCAAGCGTTTCTGTGTAGAAAGATATAGAATCTTCCAGCGACGAACAGCTTATGGCTACATGGCTTAGAGAAATATTTCCAAAATTCATAGTTTGCTTATTTGCTAAGTTACATAGCGCCTTGCTCACCGGAGAAATGGGAGCGAAGCGAGTATTTTTTCCGTGTTCAGCAACTTGTTACATGCAGCACTTTTTGTATTTTTTTCCCGATCCACAAGGACACTTCTCATTCCTGCCGTACTTAGCTGCCTTATTTCGGTATGGTTTGTTTCGTTGAGGCACAATAGGATTATATCGTTGCGTCCACACATCATTGAGTATTCGCTCTTCATCCATTAACTTCTTGGCTTCTGACTCTTCTTCCTTTGAAAGTTCATTGTCGAACTCGATTGAAAATATGTCTTCTGATCTCCCGTCAGCCATAATTGGCTCGGTAGCAATAACGATGACATCCTTGGCCCTTGGATATCTGTATTTTGCAACTAGAGCATATGCCTCAATATGTGAGATCCGTTCATCTCTATATTCCTTATAATCTTGACCATCATCTCTAGGCAAGAAAAGAAAAACATAGAGTTTATCTTTATCTAATGGAGAAAACATCAACCTGCTACTACGCCTATTGGGCGGAACTTCGGCAAATTTTTCTTCGAAAGCCACTGACAATAAATATCTAGAGAAGCGACTTTCTGATGCTAAATGACGAACTGCACGCTCATGGTACTCGAATTCTAAATCCTGACCTCTACCAACACTACCTTCCAGAATATGGAATGAAAATCTTTCTATTAACTTGTCCCATGTGGCACTTTCTTTGGTAAACCTCTGGAACAATTCATACTCTTCTTCAGAAATATACTCTGACCATAGCCCTTCAGATAATGAAACTGGACCATCCTTATCTAGATTTCCGGTTGGGTGAATCATTCTTCCTGATGTATTTGACTCGCTCCGCCCACGGTAATAGTGTGCTAAAAGCTCTTCTTCACCTGCAGCCTGAATAATCTCTCCTTCCCTGATAGCTCTTTCTTTCTCCTCAAGATATCCCACAAAGTCAGAAATGGTGTCAAGCTCTTCTAATAAAAGATCTAGGGTGATTTCATCTAGGACATGTACATATGTTTTTTCTGGATATAAATCGCCGATAATAAATGGCTTTTCCAAACAGTCTTTCTCATCTAATGGATATACTTGATAGAAAGTTCCTGAGCTGTCTCCCCCAAAATACCTTCCGGCTGGTTCTGCCGTATTACAGGTAACTGCGATCAGATGAATTTCATATTTTTCTTCGGATAGATTTATTGGAAATCTATTAGCGCATGATTTATCCAGAAAGATTCGTTCTGAATGAGATCTTAACCATTTTTCAGCACCATAAAGCTGATTCGATGATTTTATCACGGCTCGTTTAAACCATCTTTTCCAAGCAACATCCAAATCCGCATCAGGATTGAATGCGATATCCTTGTCGGAAAAGACGAGTAGCTTATTTTGAAACACAACTAGAAGATCACAAAGCTCTTTACCAACACCTGATTTAGAAATCCCCTCGTTCGTATAGACATTTGGAAAAGACCAAAGACCAAAAAAGACATCTTCAGATAGCTTAGATAGATACCTTTCTCGCTCGGTTGTCCCTGATTCCTTGACGGTTGGTTTTAACACTTCGATCTCTCAGCATTAGTGCATGTAACAGTTTTAATAGTGTGCTTGCCTGTTTTGCAGCTAGAACCATTCGAGATATCTCTGCCAAACCATTGATTTACAATTGGATGTCTCCCTTTCTTTCATATTCCCTCCTGGAAAAGCGTGCTTGTCTACTATCCACGCCTCAAAGTTCTGGCACTCTAGAGCTAATCCACTGATTTTTCAGACGTTTAAGCTACCACCCTATGGAAATGCAGGCAACCCAACCGTAAAAGCGTGCCAGGTTTCTGTGACTTGGCGGATTGTATCTCGGTATGTCTTTGCATTGAGGTAGGTGGGGTGGCTTGTCGCTGGTCTGGCTTTGGATAGAGCTGAGAGGTGGGTGTTTACGCTCTTGCGCCCAGGTTTTCCGCGCCTTAGCAGGCCGCCTGAATTGGCAATGGCTGTGCCCGCAGGGGCTGCCAGGACGGCAGCGCCAACAAAAGGACTACAAGGACGTAGGCTTTTTGTGATGCGGCGACCACAGCATTGGTAACTCAGGAATCACGGCCTGTGCAGCGCAAAGCAGGGAGTTCGCCCGCCCGGCGTGAGGGATAAGATCCCTCAAGGAGGGCATAGGGCTTGGCGTTTAAATAATCTGAGTTGTTTCTGCTGCGTTAAAAAGCACTCGTGCGCTAGTCCGACTCAATGCTCACTTATTGCATGAAGCTGCGTTTGTTAAGGACGCTTCCGCTTGCTTTATGCCTGGCAGAAGCTGCCTCAATGTACACTTTCAGTCGTTCGCCCGCCCGACGTGAGGGCTAACCTCAAGGAGGTCATAGGGCACGCTGCTCAAGTCGCCACCTAAATATCTATTGATAAAAACACCACCAGCGAGCCTGCTCATTCCTGCCGATCCTGCCATTCATCTCGGATTCATATAATGGCTTATTCATGCCGGCAGTTCTGGTAGAATCCGCGCCCAGCCAAAAGGCCCCAATTCGTTGGGGTAATTCCTTATCGTATTTTCTGGGAGCATATGCATGAGCGTCCTCATGAGCGTGGTCGGTATCCTCGTATTGCTGGCAGCCGCCTTTGCGCTGTCTGAGCATAAAAAGTCCATTAGTAAGAGGGTCGTCGTAGGTGCTCTTGGTATTCAGATTGTCTTTGGCGCTTTGGTGCTGTTTGTGCCGGCTGGCCAGGCGGCGCTGAATTTGGTGACCTCGGCGGTGGCCAATGTTATCTCTTATGCCAATGAGGGCATCGGCTTTATGTTCGGTGGCTTGGTGAGCGGCAAGATGTTTGAAGTCTTCCCCAATGGCGGTTTTGTTTTTGCCTTTAAGGTGTTGCCGATTGTGGTGTTCTTCTCCGCCTTGGTGGCGGTGCTGTATTACTTTGGCATCATGCAGGCCATTATTCGTGTACTGGGTGGCGGGTTGCAGCGGCTGCTGGGCACTAGCCCGACCGAGTCGTTATCGGCCACGGCCAATATCTTTGTCAGCCAAACTGAAGCGCCGCTGGTGGTGCGTCCTTACATCAAGAATATGACCCGCTCTGAGCTGTTTGCCATTATGGTCGGTGGCCTTGCGTCGATTGCAGGCTCCGTGATGGCCGGTTACGCCGCTATGGGCGTGGAGCTGAAGTACCTGATTGCTGCCAGTTTTATGGCGGCACCGGGTGGCTTGTTAATGGCCAAGATCATTATCCCTGAAACACAGCAGCCTAAAAACATCGAAGACGCCGAGGAGCTGGCGGAGATTGAGCAGCCGGCCAATGCCATCGATGCCGCAGCCACCGGTGCCAGTAATGGCCTTAAGCTAGCGGTCAATATCGGCGCCATGCTGATTGCCTTTATCAGTTTGATTGCCTTGCTGAACGGAGCCGTGGGCGGCATTGGTGGCTGGTTTGGTTATCCAGATATCACCATCCAAGCCATGCTGGGCTATGTGTTTGCACCCGTCGCTTGGCTGATTGGTGTGCCGTCTGTCGATATCAATGCCGTGGGCTCTTTGATCGGGCAAAAACTGATTCTTAACGAGTTTGTCGCCTACAGTGAATTTATGCAGGTGAAAGGGTCGATGCAGCCGATCTCACAAGCCATTAGCACCTTCGCGTTGTGCGGTTTTGCCAACTTTGCATCGATTGCAGTATTGCTGGGTGGCTTGGGTGTAATCGCGCCATCACGGAGAAAAGAGATTGCCAGCCTGGGCCTGAAAGCCGTGGCTGCCGGTACCCTGGCTAACCTGATGAGCGCCACCATCGCTGGCTTGTTTATCAGTCTTTCCCTGTAATCATTGGTAGTTAACGTAAGAAGTACGACATGACATCAACCACTCAACGCCCTTTACTGGTAGGCATTGCTGGCGCTTCGGCGTCCGGTAAAAGCCTGCTGGCTAAAACCATTAAGCAACGTCTGCCAATTGAGCACATTCAGGTTATTTCTGAAGACAGCTACTACTTTGATCAGTCTCATTTGAGCATGGAAGAGCGCGAAAAAACCAATTATGACCATCCCAATTCGATGGAGCATGACCTGCTGCAGCAGCATTTGGAGCAATTAAAGCAGGGTAACAGCGTAAACGCACCTTGTTACGACTTCACCATTCATACCCGCAAGCCAGAGACGGTGGTGATCAATCCAACACGGATCATCATTATTGAAGGCATTATGCTGTTCTCCCATAAGAATCTGCGCGATACCTTTGATTTAAAGCTGTTTGTCGATACACCGCTGGATATTTGTTTGCTGCGTCGTATTAAGCGCGACACCGTGGAACGCGGCCGTAGCCTAGAGTCAGTAATCGAGCAATACAAAAAAACCGTGCGCCCGGGCTACGTCAGCTTTATTCAGCCGACTAAAGAATATGCCGATGTAATTATTCCCAAGGGCGGCAAAAATACCGTGGCTATTGATTTGGTAGAGACCAAGTTAAAGGCCATGTGCTAGGGCTTGTTAACAGGCCCAAGTGCTGTTGTCTGATTGAAAAAAGGCCAGAATATCTGGCCTTTTTTGTACAAGTAAAGCTTGCGTTGCTGGATGCCCTTATAACTGCCATGGCCTAACGCAAGGTCTTGCCATCGCCGTCCACATAAATTAACTCATGGGCCTCGCTCGGCAGTGGCCATTGCCAGCTATAGAGCTGCTTTTGTAGGACTTCATTGGGCACAGAATATTGCCGAGAGGCGTTTTGTTGCTGCAGCTGCTGCAGTGGAACCCAAAAGCAGATAAGGCTGACTTTGGCTTTATAGGCGAGGGCAATATCTACCAGCGGCGTACGAAAATCTAGCCGTAAGCTAGTCGCATCCCAGATCACATGCTGACCGTTTGCCAGTGCCGCTTTTAAACGCTTTTTCGCCTCACGAATAATGCTGCCAAAGTTGCTTTGGTCTTGTCGGTCGCCGTTAATCTGCTGGCGTAGCTCATCTAGACTGATGACTTGGCAGTCGGCTCTATGTTTGCTGATCCAGCTGCTTTTGCCGCTGCCGCTGATGCCTACCAGAATTTCTAAGTGGCCATGACTGTCACGTTGGCCAAAGCCCATGGCAATGCCTTCTTCGGGCTGAGAGATTTTCCCTTGCGAGAAGCACAGCAGGCTGTGCTGGCTTAAATAGTTTTTTGCCTTATCGCTGTGCATTGGCAGGGCTTGCTCTGCTTGCTTCAGCCACACATCTTCAACATCGCTGCGCCAAAAGCCAAAGTCTTTAGCATACAACTTAAACAGCTCTAGCAGTTCAATTTGACCGCTAAGGTCATCGCAAATCCGGCCACGCATATCGGCCAGTTCCAGGTAATAAAACAAATACAAGGGTGCCTGTCGAGCCAGGTTAAAGTAATCATGGCGGGCGCCGTCTTTTACCACCAGTAGTTTGGGCTTTTGATGGGCACCCACTAGGCCCAATAAGTGTGTTTTTAGCCGATGTGTTAGCGGCCAGTGGGCAATACGCGGGGCCAAATAGGCCATACCCAGCTCTTCATGGCCGCTGGCCACCACGCGATTAATACCGTTTATTTCTTTATTACGGGTGGTTTCGGGTTTTGCGATGTCGTGCAGAATCACCGCCAATACCAGCAGCAATGTTTCCTCACGGGTAAAGGCTTTGCTGGCTAATATTTTATACAACTCATCCAGCACCATTTGTGTATGGATAAAGACATTGCCCTCCGCATGCCATTGCGGATCTTGTGGCGTATCCGCTAAGCGGCGTAACCAGGGCAAGTCGTCAGCGAGTACTTCAATGGCTTCGCACAAGTTGGTGTGTTGGCTATCAGCAAGGTGCTCAAACCACTCACTTAAACGCTGTTGCTGGGCATTTGGGCGGCTCATGATGGGCTCCTTAAGCCATTAGCTATAACGGCTTGATGCATCCAGTGTTGCTCGCTTTGGACGTGATGGCTGCGCACCCATTTGGCAACGTTGTTGGCAAAATCAGCAAAGGCAAATTCACCGGCGCTGCGTACGACATAGCCTTCCGATACCTTGGTATCCAGGCAGATTTGCTGCACGGCCTCGGCATCAAATAGACCCTCAAATATCACCGGTACTGGCGTTAGACCCAGCTTATGCAAGAAGTCTTGCGTTTGTGCCCAAGGCAAACACAGGTTGTGTTCATTCCAGATGGAAAAGGCCAAAAAGTAGCTGTCTAGGTTGTGGTAGCCAATTGAATGTTGGGCAAAGCAGTTCTCGCCACAAATTCGCCAGCCCGCCGGAATTCGATAGCCAACTTGGGCGTGCAGCGCTTTAACCCAATCGCGCGATGGATGGTGGCGGCTGTCGAGCGACCGGGCGTGCAGGCCATGGCAATACAGGGAGGTGTTTTCACCATCCATCTTTTCGGTAATAACGACGTGCTTGCCAATAAAGTGGTTGATATCGGCTAGATAAACATCGTCATGGCTGGCGCCGGGTGACCAGGGCAAATGCGGTGTGCGCGGGTATTTAACTCGTGTATCCATTATATAATCTCCAAAAACTTCAGACGTCATGCGGCCTACAGAGGCTCTGCATCGATGTGTTGAAGTGGGAGATTACATAAAGCCACCAGTCTGGTTGGAGGTTGATTAGGGCGGTGGATGCTAGCGGGATTTGTGTCAAAGGTCCAGTAGAGATGTCTTTCTCTGTGCTACAAGATTGATAGCACGCTCACAATTTTATCAACGTATGTGGGAGCTATACGTTGGTTGAATGTACTAAGGGAGATCCTGGGTTAAGGCTCATGAGTACCTAATGTGACGATTTTTTTTTGCAGCGTTGGTGATTGAATAAGTGTTGGCCATAGATGGGCTGTCTGAGGTTGTTGTTGCGGGTAGATAATGACCCGGAAGGTACAATCTCAGTGTAAGGATCCGGTGGCTGGCGTTAGTTTGGACGTACTAGAGCCTGTTAACCGGCCCTAAGGTCATGGTATCTGTTTTGCATTTTAATACCGGTTGGCAATGACTGGATCTCATCTGCCGGGCTGCACAAGGAATCTTTTTATTTAGCGATATGGTCTGGCTAAATCTTGGTCAATAAGCGTTGCTAGAGAATCTGTGCATCCTGGAATTATGGCTGTGGATGGCTTATGGCCAGTCAGCACGACTTGGTAATAACAGAATGTGCTCGGTATGGGTGGCCAATTGTAGTGAGGTCTGGGTAGCCAGACTGGGATTGCAGTAACAGATATCAGGGAGGAATCTGATCATGAATCCAAAATCTCCTAGAGATAAATCGAGCTCATCGATCGATATGGACATGGAGGAGGTGAGCAATCAGATAAATGAAATAGAACGACAGCGCGAGCGTGTACATAGTCAGTTTCAGCCGCTTGATCATCAGAGCCAAATGCGGGTCAGGATTGATTCTCAGAGCTTTTCTAAGGTTCCTTGGGGGCAAGACCACCTGGATACCCGTATGCAATCGTCAGGCGATTATTTTCAAATGAGCAATCAAGACTACCAGAGGTTTCATAATTCTGGTGATCGTGTACCCACCAATCAGCATATGCTTAAGCCCACGGGCAAAATGTATTCGTATGATGAAGGTACGCAACAGTTTCATCAGTATCAGCCCAACAATACCGGACAGATGGGAGAATTTGTGGGCAACAAAGATAATGAAATATTGCAGGGGTATAGAAAACAAGGGTTGTTTTTAGATTTGAGTCGCGAAGACAGAAGAAAAGATTCTTTGCAGGGGTTTGATATCGGAACCTATAATCGCGATGCCAGTTATGGTGGTATACAGTTCCCTACATTGCCTAAAGCCAAAGGAGCTTGGCCTGCTAATAATGATCATAATCCCTCAGGGAAAAGCCTCAAACTTTCAAATCAGAATAATAGTCAAGAGGCCTATGATAAAGGGCTGACCATGGCGATTAATAATCCAGATATGCATCGCGGCAGCTATGGCAGTTCATTTAGTGACACGTATGGTGGTCGTCAATCCACACAAGACACGGATGTAGATGGTAGCAAAGCGCAGCGTAGTACTCTTGATGCCCAAAACCGTGCGCGTGCATTTGAGCGCAGTATGCATAGTCTTGATCAGGGGGTAATTCAGCAAAAGGACTTCTCTCAGGGAAGCGCACAGATGAGTGAGTTCAATTTTCAAAAGCCTGAGAATCAGCTGAGCTATTTCGGAGCCCAGAACAATCTTGCTCAGGGCAATGTTATGGCCAATCAACAAAATCCTGGTTTTGGATTTAATCCGTCTACTCCTAAGCAGACGTTTACCTTTAATAGCCAAGATAACAGTTATCGTTATGCTAGCGGTGGCCAAGGTACTCAGGGTGAGAGCATTCAGCAAAGGCTGACTTCCAATATACAAAGTAATGCCAAGGTAACGAACCCATATATTAAATCTAGTGATCAATGACAGATGCGGCGGTCTAAGCCATAGGCATGTGACATTCCTGCTGTAGTAACAGAGAGTTGCAGTGATGTTGTGGTGTTTTCGGGTATGATGCCCGCTTTTGACCGAGCAAAGCCATGATTAGAGAGATTTTAACCGCCCCTCATCCGGTGCTGGCACAGCCTGCTCAGCCGGTAGAAGACGTTGCCCAGGTGCAAACCCTGATCGATGATATGCTAGAAACCCTGTATGCCACAGAAAACGGCATTGGCTTGGCGGCACCGCAAGTGGGTGAGTCGTTGGCCGTGGTGGTGATCGATTTATCGGATGATCAAAATGATCCGCTGATTCTGATTAACCCCAGCATTGATGAGTTTGACGGTTCAGCCGTTGGCCCGGAAGGTTGTTTGTCGATACCCGGTTATTCCGCTGACGTTGAGCGCTACGCCCGTGTGACGGTCAATGCGTTAGATCGTGACGGCAATGCCATCAGTGTGAGTCGTGATGATTTTCTCGCGGTAGTGATGCAGCACGAGATTGATCACTTAAAAGGCACCTTGTTTATTGACCACTTGTCGGTGTTAAAGCGCAATATGGCATTAAAAAAGGTGAAAAAAATGCGGCGTTAAACGCCGCATGATCGATGTATCGTGTTATTCGGCTTCGATGCCGACCACCATCCACGGAGCGTTGTCTTGATCCAAGGCCCGCTCTAAATGCCACGCATCAAAGATGCCATCTTCACTGCGCTCTAGGTCATCTTTGCAGCGCCCTTTAAACAGCACACTGATGTAAGCCGTTTGGCCATCGCGACCGGCACGTACAATATCGGCACTCAGCTCCAAAATTTCGGTGCGAGGCGGTACCATCAGACTGCGTCGCTGTTGCTCTAATGCTTCGCATAATTGCGGCGCGACGTATTCACGAATAACGCTCATATCACCGTCATTCCAGGCTTGCTGCAGAGTGCGATAGTGCTCTAATGCGGCGGCTAAAAATGCTGGTTGATCAAAGCCCTCTGGCAGCTCAATGGGTTGTGGTTTGACGCTGGCCTGAGGAATATCCTGATTCTCTGCTGTTAGCGGCGGACCGTCGTGGGCATAACGTGGTTGCGACCGTGGCTGCGGCTTTTTAAACAGCTTAAACAATAACAACAGTACGCCAGCGATCAGCAGCCAATCCATCAGTTGCATGCCCTCAAATGCGCCTTCGCCTAACAAGTAGGCAAACAAACCACCGGCCAATAAGCCACCTAATATGGCTGGCATCATACTCTTGCGTTTTTGTGGTGCTGTGGTGCTGTTGTTGCCATTAGTATTTTGGCTTTGCTGTTGAGTCTGCTTTGGCTGGGTTTTGTAGCTTTTGCCAGCGCCGCCACTGCCGAGTCGCTTGGCATCCACGTTGGCGCTAACGCTAAATAGCAAACATACGGACAACAGCACAGTCCATACTGAGTTCATTTATTTATCTCCATAGTAAGTAATGGTGTAACCCCGCTGCTGCAGCTGTTGCAACAATCCGTCGGGTCCGACCAGATGTAATGCTCCGACCAGCACTAAAGGATGCTGTCCAGATTGTAATAATTGCTCAATTTGTGGCAGCCAATTCTGATTTCTTTTCACCACCAAGCTTTGGTATACCTTAGGGTAATCCTTGCGCATGGGATCCAGGCCGAGTTGACGTAATTGCTCGCGATCACCCTGGCGCCAGGCCTGGCGAAGACCATCCATTTGCTGCGCTAAGATGCGTGTATCAGCGACTGTTTGTAATATTAATTCGCTTTCTCGGCCTTCGGCCATGGTGGCGATAAACTCGAGTTGTTCGATGACGCTTTCCAGCTCTTTAATGGACTTACCGTGCTGGCGGGCACGGCGATCAAAATAGGCATCAACACCTTCTTCACTCATACCAAGGCGATGCAGCTCAGTGACGGTAATAACCAGAGACACCCACTGCGGACTGAAATCGCGCAGCTGATCCATACTTAACGGGCTGCTTTCCAGGTAGTTAATTAATGCTTGTCTGGCTTCATCGTTGAGCATGGCTGGCAATGATTGTCCGGGTTGCAACATCATGCGTTGCGTCATCTGTTGCTGAATTTTCGGCTGGCTTAAGGCCTGGATATCGGTTTCGAATACCAAGGTGTTGGCTTGTTGGTAAGCCTGCTCAAATTCACTCGGCAGCGGATAGTCGTCAGCGGTTAATAAATGAATCGTGCCGCCTAAGGTCAAATGCTGATCGCCTTTGCTGACGTTCCATAAAAATGTCTGCGCCAATGCCCATCCGGGCAGTAATAGCAGTGACAGTAGCAGGCTGATACGAACCATAATGACCCTCCTGGGCCAGCTGTTAATTAAAGAAGCGAGGCTCAATAAAACAACGCCGGCAAGTGCCGGCGTTGATGGTTTTACATGACACGCATGCCGGGTTGAGCGCCGTCATGGGGCTCTAGCAGCCAAATATCGCTGCCGCCAGGGCCTGCCGCCAGTACCATGCCCTCAGACAGGCCAAACTTCATTTTACGCGGTGTCAGATTGGCGACCATCACCGTCAGCTTGCCAATTAAATCGTCTGGCTGGTACGCCGATTTAATGCCAGAGAAGACATTGCGCGTTTCGCCATTGCCGATGTCCAAGGTTAGCTGCAGCAATTTGTCAGCGCCTTCTACATGCTGGGCATTAACAATGCGAGCAATGCGCAAATCGACCTTGGCAAAATCATCAAACTGGATCTCGTCGGCTATGGCCTCGGAGTCATCGTCACGTTTGGCCGGTTTGCTGGATTTTTTCTCTGTTTTGGCCGGAGCAGCATCTTTGGGCTTATTCAGTTTGGCTTCTTTTTCTTGCTCGGCACGGGTGTCTTCCAGTACCGCTTCGGTTTGGCTCAACTCGGCACGATTCAGCATCGGCTTAAATTTGTTAATGCTATGGCCTAACAATAGCTGCTGACGCTCATCCCAGTTGAGGTTATCGATATTAAGGAACTGGCAGGTCTTATCAGCCAGTTCGGGTAATACCGGAGCCAAGTAAGTCATTAGCTGGCGGAACAGGTTAATAGCAACAGAGCAAACCTCTAATACTTCCTGTTCGCGTCCTTCTTCTTTATTCATCGCCCAAGGGGCTTTTTCTTGGATGTATTCATTAGCGCGATCGGCCAGCGCCATGATTTCGCGGATGGCGCGGCTGTATTCGCGCTTTTCGTAATGCTCAGCAATGACATCGCCGCGATCAATAAAGTCCTGCAGCATTTGTGGCTCGGCACATTCGCTGCTGAGTTGGCCGCCCGATTTTTTAACAAAGTTGGCGGTACGACTGGCGATATTGACCAGCTTATTCACCAGGTCGGTATTAACGCGCTGGATAAAGTCTTCGAAGTTGAGGTCGAAGTCGTCAATGCCATTGCCCAGTTTTGCGGCAAAGTAGTAGCGCAAATAGGTGGGGTTTAAGTGATTCAAGTAGCTGCGGGCCTTAATAAAGGTGCCGCGTGACTTGGACATTTTGGCGCCATTGACGGTAACAAAACCATGAGCGTTGACTGCGGTGGGCGTACGGTAGTCCGCCGCCGACAGCATGGATGGCCAGAACAGGGCATGGAAGTTGACGATGTCTTTGCCAATAAAGTGGTACAGCTCGGCGTCTGAGTCTTTGGCCCAGTAGTCGTCAAAGTTCAAGTCATCGCGGCGGTCGCATAGATTTTTAAAGCTGGCCATATAGCCGATGGGGGCATCCAGCCAGACGTAAAAGTATTTGCCAGGTGCTTCTGGAATTTCAAAACCAAAATAAGGCGCATCGCGGGAGATATCCCACTCTTGCAGGCCGCTATCGAGCCATTCGGCCAGTTTGTTGGCCACTTCGTCTTGCAGTGTGCCGCTGCGTGTCCACTCTTTTAAGAAGGCTTCAAAATCTGGCAACTTAAAAAAGTAGTGCTCGGATTCTTTTTCGATCGGCGTGGCGCCAGAAATGGTCGAAAACGGATTTTTCAGCTCAGCCGGTGTGTAGGTGGCACCGCAGCTTTCGCAGTTATCACCGTACTGATCGCCGGTGCCGCACTTAGGGCACTCGCCTTTCACGTAACGATCGGCCAGAAACAGCTCTTTTTTCGGATCATACAGCTGCTTGATGTTGCGCGTGGCGATGTGGCCTTTGTCGCGACAGGCCAGATAAATCTTTGCCGCCAGCTCACGGTTTTCGTCCGAGTGAGTGGAGTAGAAGTTGTCGAATTCAATTTGGAACTCGTCAAAATCGCGCTCGTGCTCGGCTTTCATGTTGTTGATCAGCTGCTCGGGCGTGATGCCTTCACTCTCTGCGCGCAACATAATGGCAGTACCATGCGCGTCGTCAGCACACACGTAAGTACACATGTGACCGCGCGACTTTTGAAAACGAACCCAAATGTCAGTTTGAATATATTCCAGCATGTGTCCTAGGTGGATCGAGCCGTTGGCATACGGCAGGGCACTGGTTACCAGAATTTTGCGTGCGCTTGTGTCGGTCATGGAATTTGACTGCCAGTTGTTCAAAAGAAACGCGCATTGTAGCGGGATTTTGGCAGCGGTTCAGCCCCTGTTGCGGTGAACAGGGGCGAATAAGACAAGCAATGTTTAGCGGGCGATCGTCACCCGAGCGCTGCGAATCATGTTATCGGCAATTTCGAGGATCTCGATGCGATAGTTCATCAGCTTTAAGCACACCGGGCTTTCAGGAATAAACTCCAGGGTTTCAACAATCAGGCCGCTAAAGGTTTTAGGGCCGTCGGTGGGCAACTCCCAGCCCAGGGCACGGTTGATATCGCGCACAAAGCCGGTGCCATCGATGATGTAGCTGCCATCGGCCTGTGGATGAACGTCGGGCGATTGGGCGGCTGCCACATCGGTGGTGAACTCACCGACAATCTCTTCGAGAATGTCTTCTAAGGTACAGATACCCAGGATGTCGCCATATTCATCCACCACCAGGCCGATACGGCGCTGATTCTTCTGGAAGTTAAACAGCTGGGTATGCAGTGGTGTGCTTTCTGGAATGAAATAAGGCTCGCGACAAGCGGCCACTATGCCATCACGCAGATTATCGCCATTGGTCAAAAAACGACTGACATTGCGCGTATGCAGTACCCCAACCACCTGGTTTAGCTCGCTGCGATAGACCGGCAAGCGGGTATGCTCGGTGCTGCTGAGCTGATCCAAGATGGCTTCTTCGTTGTCATCCAAGTCGATGCCTACCACTTCGCTGCGCGGCACCATGATGTCATTGATGGTCATCTTCTCAAGATCGAGAATACTGAGCAGCATATGCTTGTGGCGGCTAGGAATCATGGAGCCAGCTTCGCGCACGACGGTACGCAGCTCTTCGGTGCTAAGGCTGTCGGGGGTGGGGTTGTTGACGTCAACCCGCACCAATCGCAGTAACGCGTTGGCAATGGTGTTTACCAGCCAGACAAAGGGATACAGCATCCACTGTAAACCGGCCAGTAAGGGCGCTGCGGGAAAAGCGATTTTTTCCGGCGCAATGGCGGCCAGGGTTTTAGGCGTTAGCTCGGCAAAGATCAGCACCACCAGAGTAAACAATATGGTGTTGACGAACACCGCAAGATCCGGGTTGTCGGGCCACAGCCTCTGGCTGATGATGGTCGCTAAAGCAGCGGCAGCAAAGTTCACCAGGTTGTTGCCGGTAAGGATGGTACCAATCAGTCGGTCTGGTTTTTCCAGCAAGCTGGCAGCGCGCTCTGCGCCTTTGTGTTTGTTTTTCACCAGATGACGTAAGCGATAGCGGTTAAGCGACATCATGCCGGTTTCAGAACTGGAGAAAAATCCGGAAAAGATAATTAAGAGGGTAAGTATGCCGAATAACACACTTAAGGGAACGTCGTTCAAGACGGGATCCTGTATGGACTAAGGTCCCGTCATCATAGGCAGTGCCGGTGAGCTGTCAATAGCGTTGCAGCACGATCTGCAATACAAATTGCGAGCCGAAGTAAGACAATACCAGCAACCCGGTGCCGGCTAAGGTCCAGCGACTGGCGACAACACCGCGCCAGCCATAGCGATAGCGGCCTAGTAGCAATACCGCAAACACAGCCCAGCCAATCAGCGATAGGATGACCTTGTGCTGCAGATGCTGCTCTTGCAGATCGACGACATAAGGCCAGCCAATGACAAATGCCGCGGTTAACAGCAGCATGCCCAGCCAAATCATTTCAAACAGCAGCAGATCCATGGTTTGCAACGGCGGCAAAGATTGCAGCAGGCCACGGGTTTGATGGCGTTTAAGGTTTCTGTCTTGCAGGTACAACAATACGGCTTGCACGGCAGCGATGGTGAACACGCTGTAAGCCAAAATCGCCAGCAGTATGTGCCAGGCCAAACCATAACTCACATGGGCCAGAGGCAGGTATTGATCGGACGCGGCAGCCAACAGCAGAATCAAGGCTGCCATGGGGTATAGGCCTATAAACAGATTGTCGACCGGCTTGCGCCAGCTGGAAAAAATCAGCAGCAAGCTAATCACCCAGCAGATCAATGAGCCTACTTCAAAATACGCAAAGTTAATGCTGTCGCCCAACAGCATATCGGTGCCTATGTAGCCTAAATGCAGCAGCGAGGCCACCATGGCGGCAGTCAGTACCAGCCCTCGATTAGCTGGGCGTTGGCCGCGCAGTGTTAGCCACTGGCGGATGGCACTGAACAGATACAAACCTGCTGCCGGAACAGCAAACATGAACCCTGTCATAACAGAAATCACACTCTCCCTAATGCGAACCACTCGCAAGGCCAGCAGTGTCGCACATGGCAGGCAAGGGGGAAAGCATTGTCCGTGCCCCTTTAGTGGTGGTTATTTGTGCATCAGGGCGCCGAGCAGGGTACAGTTTTTGTGCAGTGACGGGCACGGCGGTCGCAGTTGATCGGACATGCCGGTATACTGGCGCTCTATTTTATTGGGCATGAGTCATAAGAGATGTTTGAGAGTCTTACCGACCGCCTTGGCAATGCGCTGAAAAGCATTTCTGGCCAGGCCAAGCTCACCGAAGACAATATCAAAGGTACCGTGCGCGAAGTGCGCATGGCGCTGTTAGAAGCTGATGTGGCGCTGCCGGTGGTGAAAGCCTTTACCGATCAGGTTAAGGACAGAGCCGTCGGCACCGAAGTGCTGAAGAGCCTGAACCCAGGCCAGGTGTTCCTCAAAATTGTGCATGAGGAACTGATGAGTGTGATGGGCGAGGCCAATGAAGGTCTTGATCTCGCTACTCAACCTCCGGCTGTGGTGTTAATGGCTGGCCTGCAGGGCGCGGGTAAAACCACCACGGTGGGCAAGCTGGCTAAGTATTTGGCCGAGCGTGAGAAGAAAAAAGTCATGGTGGTATCGGCTGACGTGTATCGTCCAGCCGCGATCAAGCAGCTAGAGACCTTGGCTGGTGAGGTGGGTGCTTTGTTCCATCCGTCCACCGCAGATCAAGACCCGGTGGATATTGCCAATGGCGCTATCGATGCCGCGCGTCGCGCCCAGGCGGATGTGCTGCTGGTAGACACCGCCGGTCGCCTAGCCATCGACGATGCCATGATGGCTGAGATTCAGCGTTTGCACGCCGCTATTACACCGGTCGAAACCCTGTTTGTGGTGGATGCCATGACGGGTCAGGATGCTGCCAACACCGCTCGTGCCTTCAGCGAAGCACTGCCATTAACCGGTGTGGTGCTGACCAAAGCCGACGGTGATGCTCGTGGCGGTGCGGCGCTGTCGGTACGACACATTACCGGCAAGCCGATTAAATTTATGGGCATGGGTGAAAAAACCGATGCCCTCGAGCCGTTCCACCCAGACCGGGTGGCCTCGCGCATTCTTGATATGGGTGATGTACTGACCCTGATTGAAGAAGCCGAGCGCAAAATTGATAAATCGAAAGCCGATAAACTGGCCAAGAAGATTCAAAAAGGCAAAGGCTTTGATCTGGAAGACTTCCTGGATCAAATCCAGCAGATGAAAAACATGGGCGGTTTGACCTCCATGATGGAAAAGCTGCCAGGCATGGGCAATATCGGTGCTATGGCTAAGCAGACTAACGCTGCTGAAGGTCAGTTTAAGCAAATGGAAGCCATTATTTGCTCCATGACCCGTGATGAACGACGCTTTCCCGACAAAATTAACGGCTCGCGTAAAAAGCGTATTGCCGCTGGTTCTGGCACCCAGATTCAGGACGTGAATCGGGTACTGAAACAGCACAAGCAAATGCAAAAAATGATGAAAAAAGTCACCGCCAAAGGTGGCATGAAGAAGATGATGCGTGCCATGGGGTCAATGGGTGGCCCTGGTGGTATGGGCGGCGGTGGTATGCCTCCCGGTGGTGGTTTACCACCTATGATGCGCTAAGCATAAAACTAGGAGGCTTCGGCCTCCTTTTTTATTGCCAACGCTAAATGGTATGGCGGTGTGCTGGCATTGGAATACTGCAGTATCTGCCGTCTCCTTTTTACTGCCATCGTTAGCAGATGTAAGTGGCTGAGTCTTAACCAATAGCAGTAATTGCCGTTTCTTTTCTATTGCTGCTGTTTATAAGAGGGATAGTTATGTGGATGCAAAAACAGCTGCAGCTGTCATCTAAAGCGCGCGGTTTTCATCTGGTGACAGACGACATACTGTCGCAGTTGCCAGAGCTGGAGAGTATTAGTGTCGGACTTTTACACCTATTTATTCAGCATACGTCAGCGTCGTTAACCATCAATGAAAATGCTGACCCAACCGTACGCCAGGATTTTGAAAGCTTTTTTAATCACACCGTGCCTGAAAACGAGCCGTATTATCGCCATACCTTTGAGAGCAGTGACGATATGCCAGCGCACCTGAAAAGCAGTTTGTTAGGTGCCAGCGTCAGCATTCCGATTACCGCTGGTCGGTTGAATATGGGCGTATGGCAAGGCATCTATTTGTGTGAGCATCGTAATCAGGCTGGAGGGCGTCGCATTTTGGCAACCCTACAAGGTGAATGACAGAAGTGGTGAAAAAACTAGCATCGTTGAAGAAAAACGAGATATGGTAAGTCTGAGCCATCATCATGGAGATACGCTATGTCTGACAAAATGGATGCCGATAGTCTGCTGGCGCTAAAAATCGCTTTTAGCTACATGCCTAAAGCCATTGAGGTCACTCGCTTTGAATACGGAGAGCGCTACGATCAAGTACTGAAGCATATTGAACTGGTCAGTCAAATTTTAGAGCACAATGGGATTGATCCGCAGGAAGTGGATGGTGAAATAAACGCAGATATTGCGCCCAACTCCTGTTATTAGCTGGGTGTGTTGTCGTCGCCAGATCTTTGCTTAAGCTTGACGTTCTGTCTGTCGACTGGGCCTGGATGGGGCGTGCTAAGCTGTCCTGCTATAAAATATACAAGGGAAGAGTGTATGCAGGATATTTATTGGCGTGCCTATCAACAGCAAGATCTGGACGACTGTTTACGTTTATTTCGCTCAAACCAGCAACCCTATTTTGCCGCAGATGAATATGAGGAGTATCGGCAGTTTTTGACTGAAGAAGTAAATGCTAAAACAGCCCCATATTTTGTCTTATTGGATGGTAACGATATTGTCGGCTGTGGTGGTTATATGCGCTGTGGCGATGAGGTATTTTTAACCTGGGGCATGTTAGAGCGCAGCCTGCACGGCCGAGGCCTAGGACGTGAGCTGATTAATGGCCGAATTAAAAAAATCCGTGTGGAATTTGGGTCTTTGCCCGTTTGTATCGAAACCTCACAGCATACCGCACCTGTTTATCAGCATTTGGGTTTTATTGAAGTAAAGCGCACAGAGAATGGCTTCGGACCGGGATTGCATACAGTGCGAATGCAACTCGATGATGAGTGTGCCCTTGAGGGCTAACCTGGTGGTGCTCGATGAATAGTCGGTGCTGGATAATATCGTCGGTATCCTGGTATTTATCTTCAACGGTATCAATTAGAGGTTTGTTCTGATTGATACCGATAATTTGCATATCTTGTTATTATCAACATAATCATATCGTTAAAAATTATCTTCGCCCTGATAGGCAGTTTCCTGCATATATTTGCCAGGAATCCCATTAAGAAAATGTAATTCGAGGGTCTACTCGGCTACGCCTAGTAGGTCATATAGAAAAGCCACTTACTTTGTGAACTTTGCCAGGTTGTCATGGTTATCTTCCCGTAATGGCATTGTAACGGGAGGTAATATGGATACAATCGCCGCCTAAATGCCTGCATCCGGATTGATGTTTATTTGATGTTTTTGTCAATGATGGCGAGCTGTGTCTGGATGACGCCTAATGACGTAACCGATTTATAGGTTGAGTGGTATTTAGAATGAGTGATTGGTTTATCAAATTAGCCTTAGTCGGTACGGCTACTCTAGTATTAAGCGCTTGTGGCGGCTCGGGTTCATCCCAGGACCATACAGCACCTACCGTCAGTTTTAGTGACGGCGTATCAGACACTCAGCAGGGCAGTAAGGCTGTTATTCGGTTTAACGCTTCAGAAGCAGCGTCGCTAAGTTTTGCTGGTGGTTGCTCATCGCAAATGACAGCAGTGGTTGCGGGCGATAACCAGATTACACTTGACCCATTGCCGGTAGGACGCTATAGCCAGTGCACTTTGACGTTGCGTGATCACGCCGGCAATGTCTCTCTTCCGCTATTAATACCAGCATTTAATGTGGTGGATAACGCTGCTCCTGTGCTTACCGAAGCTGCCGAAAGCTCTGCGGCTACAGATTCAGGTATTGTTATTTATCGTTTTATTTCCAGTGAGGCTGGGCGGGTGTTTTTGTCGGGTGCTTGCACTACCGAAGCGGTTACGGTGGTAGCAGGTGAGAACCAAATTATGTTGGGAGCTGGGGATGGTGGTCGCTATGACGACTGTGCCTTAACTGTGCTCGATACATCAGGCAATCATTCAACCTTGGCGATACCTCCTTTTTCGGTCAAAGACACACAAGCCCCTGTGCTAGCGCAGCTAAAAGACATAGCGGCGATATCGGATCAGGCTCAGCCAGTATTGCACTTTCATAGTAGCGAAGCGGGTCAAATCGCTTGGTCAGGAGCCTGCTCAAGTGAGGCCGCTAAAGCCGTCGCGGGAGATAATCAGATTTCTTTAACCCCCTTATCTGCGGGGCGCTACGAAAGCTGCGCGATGACAGTGACCGATAGTAATGGTAATACCTCAACGCCATTGATGATTGGCCCCTTTGATGTGTTTGATGCCACCAAGCCGGAATTAAGCGAGTTGGCCGCCATTGGTAGAAGGGTGGATGCCAGTGTCGTCAATTATGAATTTTACTCATCAGAAGCGGGTGCCGTGTCTGTCGCTGGTGGCTGTGCCAGTTCGGCAACATCAGCCCAACGCGGTAATAATGTGATTGCATTAAACGTCGGCGTAGGTAGCTACAGTGCCTGTACCGTGACGGTTACGGATGCCGCTGGCAATGTATCCGACCCTTTGGATATTTCTGATTTTTCCATCGTCAGCAATGCGCAGCTGCTCAACGGCGTCACTTTTGTTGATGGCGACAATACTAGTGCCGGTGATGGCAGTCGCAATAATCCGTATCAGTCTTTGAGCGATGCGATTAGTCAGGTCGGCGCTAGTGGTGAAATCTATGTGATGCCTGCGACAGCTCCTTATACCGGCCAGTTCACCTTGCCTTATGGCGTAAAAATGTACGGTGCGGGTGCCAACTTTATCAGTGCCTCCGGTGGCTATATTGCTGCCAGCCAATACCCAGTGATTGATGGCGCCAGCAATGGCCCGGCCATTACCTTGCTGGGTGATAACCGCTTGCAAGGTTTGGAAATTCGCTCCAGTGGCAATGCTTCTGGCGTTACCAGTGTTCAATACGTGATTAATGGCATTATTTCCAACTATGACACCACTCGTGTCGGTTTGCTGGCGAATGGCACAGGTCTCGGTACTATCGAATTCATCGATAACCGCTTTAACGACGTACAGACTGCCATAACCATGCTATTAAGCGACTCGGACTTAACCCTGCGTGATAATACCCTTCAAACAGGCTCGCCAACGGCCGCTTGGCAGGATGCCATGCTGCTGAGATTTTATGGCAGCGACCCTGTCAGCTTGAATTTAAGCAATAACACCATTGCCAACCAGTGCCAGCAAGCCTGTCGTGTGTTGGATTTGCAGCTGGATGAGTCTGTGGTGGTGACGCTCAACAGCAGCAATAACCATTTTGAGGCCGATGCCGGCAATAACGACACCAACGTCGATGTGTTGGATGTATCGTTTCGGGATAACAGTGCCCAGCTGACATGGGTATCTAATTCTGATGTGTTTCGTGCGACGGCTGGTCGTGGTGCCGATGCTATTAACGTATCCATGCGAGGCACAAGTCAGCTGGACTTGACCCTGAATAATGCCGACGTGCAGCAAACGTCGACGGTCGACGGTGCCCCGGTTGGGTTAGGTGTATATCTGATGGATAGCAATCGCGCAAATATTCGTGTGCAAAACAGCAGTATTGTTGGTGTAGGAAATAACCGAGAAACGGATGCTGTACTGTTTTATTTGGAGGGGACTGCACACTTAGATGCACAGATACAAAATACGCGCCTGGAGAGTCGAGTGAATTCAGCGGTTGCTACCGCTAGAGGGGGGCAGGCGATAGATCTTTATGCCGGTTCTGATGCAACGGCCGTTGTCAGCGTCAATGGCGGACAGCTTATTTCTGACGGTAATCCCAATAATATTAATCCAACCTCGTATATTGAGGTGGTGAAGTCTTCCCAGTCGGGTGATGGTAGCCGTGTCGATTGGTCTTTTGATGGCGTTACTTTTTCTAATACGGCGGGGCAGGGGCTCGATTTTTATCTTGAAAATCGCGGCAAGGTGAATCTTGATGTGACAGCATCTACCTTCAATACTTCACTGCAAGCTTTGCGCTTTGTTGCTGAAGATGCCGACCCCACCGAAGCCTCTATGATCATTAGTAATAGTCGGCTGACCAGCAGTTCGACAGCGGCTCTTGAGCTGAGTGGAAAGAATACCAACCACTGCTTTGCCATCAGCGGCAATACCATCAGTGCCGCAGCGGACGGCATTACTCTGGCGGGCACGCTGAGCGTGGCCGACTTGGCCAATCTGTCGAATGTGAATAATGGCGTCAGCGTAGATCAGGCGGGTGCTACGGTGAGCAGCGTTGCTCAGTGCCCGCTGCTGTAAGCGTTTTTGTGTCAATCGTCGCTGCCAAGCCCCTACCTGGGGGCTTAGTCTGCTGTTTTAGTTCCTTTCCTGCTACAATCGCCGCCTCTTTTTTAGTGGGCCGTTTGACGTCGTTATGTTAGTAAAAGCCATTCGCAATACTCTCGGCTACAGCATTGCTGCTGTTGATATTCTCACTCGTGTTCCTGGCAAAAAACGCTCTGCTGCTCAGCAAGCTGCCATTGATGATGAAACGGCACGTTTGGCCCTGTATCAATTTACCGCGTGCCCGTTTTGTATCAAAACCCGTCGCGCCATTCATAAGTTGGGGCTGAATATAAAAACGCGCGATGCCATGAACGACCCAATAGCGCGCTCTGAGTTGGAGCAGCGTGGCGGGCGTATTAAAGTGCCGTGTCTGCGCATCAGTGAGCAGGGAAAAGACGATGTATGGATGTATGAATCCAAGGATATCATCAGCTATTTGCAGCAAAGATTCGGCTAATCATCTGCAGGCTTATTTCACTGCCATATGACAGATTCAGTGATCTGGGTGGTTTATCGGTATTTGGCGTGAATTAAGTCATATTCACCGCTGGCTTTTAGTTGGGCTAGAGCGCGATTAAAGCGCTCAATTAACTGATGTGTTTGTGGATGCGCTTTAGAAAAGCAAAAGTAAAAGTATTGTTGCTTCAGGCTTAGGTAGCGAAAGTTCTCAGTCATGCCTAGTTTCTTTATGACAAAATCTGTTGCTTGTTTGCCTAAATAGAGGTAGTCAAAACGGTGCTTGGCCAGCATGTTCACCGCCATCTCGGTTGTTCTTGTCGACATCGGTGTGGCGCCGGCGGCTTGTAGGGACGTTAGGCTTTCGTAACCATCGACCGACGCTACATTGGTGCCAATGAAATCAGTGAGATTGGTAATCGGCTTGCCGGTGAAGTCTTTGCGTATATAAAAGCCATCGTTATAGTGGCTAATAGGATCAGAATAACTAATGAAAGATTCTCGTTCCTGGCTATAGGCACAGGTCATGATGCCAACGACTTCTCCTTTTTGGGCGTATGCTAATACGCGTTTCCAGGGATAAAACCGAATGTCGATATCTCTGTTTAGTTGCTCAAAAATACGGCTCACAACCTCGTAGTCAAATCCTCTTAAGCCATCAACCGGTTGTTCCATTTCATAGGGTGGGTAGTGCTCTGTGCCAATGATGAGTGTTTGTTGGGCGCGAGAAGCGGGAGCAGGTGAGTAAAGGCCAAGCGTCAAGATGCACAGTAGAAGAAGATGCGGTAGGGACAGGAGAGGTCTGATTGGTTGGCGGTTTGCTGGCATAGTGTCCTCCAGGTCGCTCTAGGCATCATCTCAGTTGTTACTATGAGATGAGTGTAGACGCTACCACTGTCGCGATGAAGGGTGGCCAAAGCACGTACTGTTTGGGCTTATTGACTGTGGATTTTCAGAAACTCAGCAGCAACGGCTTCAGTCAGCCAAACGCCGTTGTCCGCTCGATAAAACACCTTGCCCTGATTCATCATGCTTTGTGCATCTATCTGTAAAATAACCACCTTGCCATAGCGTTGGCCAACTTGTTTCGCTGTTGTCAGATTGTCTGTTAAATGCACATGTTGGCGTTGCTGAGCCGTTAAACCCTGCTGAAAAATAGAATCTAAAAAACGCGATGCGGTGCCATGGTATAAAAACTCAGGTGGCTGTGCAGGCTTTAGTTGCAGATCAACATCAATCGAGTGGCCCTGGTTGGCGCGAATGCGATTATTATTGGTATCTAAGGCAAAGCGTTGCTTGCTGGAGATTTTTGGAATTAATCCCTTAATTGGCCGAGCTTTACGGGCATAGCGATATTTGGTTATACATACTATATGTTACTATGCGCTGGATATAACGAATTGATATTATTTTAAGGGAGTATGCAATGTCTAACGTCGAGGTTGGACGGCGATTATTCATTCAAGGGGGCGCAGCCGTCGGTGCGTCAGCTGCGCTGTTAAGTGCTCGATCTGTTAATGCTTTACCGGTAGGAGGTGCGGTTGTTAATGTTCGGGAATATCAAAGAGAGCATCCTGGTCTAAGTGATCGAGAGGCGGTTCAGGCTGTAGTTAACCACGTTGCTTCTTCAGGAGGTGGCGGTGTATTTCTTGAGTCGGGAACCTATGCCATTGATGGAACCATATGGATGCCAGATGTTCCTGTTGATGTCTTTGGCGTTGGATTTTCAACTATTATTGATTGGTCAAATGATGGTGGTAGTCTATTTGAGTGGCGAGGGCGCTGCGCTGAAAGTAGTATTAAGGATGTCAAGATAAGGTGTCTTAGTAAATCTGACAGATATTCAGATACCGCTGCCATTAAGTCAAATTATACTGCGCACTCGGTATTTGATAATATCTATTTCGGCTTTTCATCTGGCAACTCTGGCTTTCATTCGAAAGCTATATCGTTATTGGGCGTGGTTGATACAACCAATATATTGAATTGTATATTTTGGGGTATGGAAAATACCGCGATTGAGCTGGGGAGCGGATCAGAAGTAAGGATTATCGGAGGACGACTTGTTGGGCATAAAACCAGGCCTAGCTCAGGAGTTCATCTGACGGGTGGCAATGGTGGTGTACATATATCTATGGTCGACATTATTGAATTCGAACGTGGAATCTTTATTGAAAATGTAGTAGACAAACAAAATCGGGAAATATTTATCACACATGCAACGATTGATGGTTGCTGGCGTGGACTCGATATCAATGATCATGCTTATGTGAGTGTTGCTGGTTGCTGGGCAGCATCCTGTGATCAGGACAACATTCATGTTGCACCTGGGTACTCTGGTGCGCTGCTGACGATAAGTGGTGGAACTGTTTTTAATGGTGGTGCTGCTCATCCGTACCCTGTTAGCAATGCACATAATGGTATCGTGGTTAATTCGGGATCATTCTCGATGAATGGTGTATGTGTTAGAAATAACAAAGGTATTGGTGTTTGGGTACCTAGTGGCTCTGTCCGGGATTATTCGATTAGTGGCTGTAAAATATATGGTAATAAAAAAGGGCTGGTGTTAAATGGGCGTGGCTATGCTGTGACGGGGTGCGTGGTGACTGATAATCCTGATGGGAATGCTATTTCTGGTTCAGGGAATGTCGTCGTCGGAAATGTCGGCGTATAAACTGTCTGTGAAATGGCTGCTTCCAAGGCTGTTTGGCGGTTATGATTGATGACCCGAGTGTACTCGACTGATCGTGGCATTGCAGTGGCGTTGTTTAGATTTAAAAGTGGCCGGGCCAATGACCCGGCTGGCTAAATGATTATTTACTTAATGTGATTGCCACAATACGCTGCCAGACTCGGTTTTTATCTTGAAACGACCGCTGTTTTCCAATTCTGCATAAACACGTGAGCCTCCTGTGCGTGTAGACCAAAGTGTGCGTCCACTATTCGGGTCGTGTACAACGAAGTTGCCGTCCGACTGCAATACGGCAAATGTCTTGTTGCTGCCGCCTGTGGCTGTGTACCAAACGGGTGTATACTGTTTGTTGTAGATCACCAGATTGCCATCCCCTTGCATAGCAAGAAAATATTCCCGATTAGGTGAGTATATGCGCTGATTTGTGTTCAGCTTGTCGTCGACAACGAGTTTGTTTTCTCTGTTGTTTGGTATTGGAGCGAATTTCATATCTCCAGAATTTCTTATGCCTTCGAGAGTAGAATATCGGTTTTCATTAACCTTTAAGAAGTTTCCACTGTTTGACTTGATGTAGTAGTAGCTTTCATTATCCTCTATAAACTCCCATAGCTGTTTGTTATCTGAATAGTTGCAAGATACCCACTTCGGCTGGGTGGTGTTCTCCTCAGAGAGGCATCGGTCTGTGACAATTTTTCCATCCATGCCTGCAACAAGTCTCAATATATATCTATCTTTATCTTGGATATACTTTGTTCCAATTGTGTCTTTTGGTAGGTAGGTTTTAGATGATGCGACGTATTCATCTTCATGATAGGGAGCATCTGTTGGATAGTTCAAATATAGTCCCGACTTACTTCTTATTCCGAATAATCCGTCATCAATGTTGCCTCCGATTACCCTTTCGGATTTGTATCTAGACAGAATGAAGGCGGTTTTGTTGATCCCGTTGACTGAATTTGCACGGCTGCTGCCACATGTGGTAGTCACTCTACCGATTCTGCAATTTCTAATATTAGGGTTGGAGAAATATGGTGACCTCGTCATTACATTGAAGGCCCTAGGGTAGGTCATTATGGTAGAGAAGTAACGCTCTTTGCCGTACCCCCATGCGAAATCTATCATTGGATGATTGTTCTTATTCTCTTGTTTTTCGGAGTGCTTTAGTCCGAAATTGTGCCCAATTTCATGAGTGAAAGAAAAGATGTCGCCGGATTCTTTGTCGAAATTGTTGAGGTTGGCATCACTCGCTGATAGCATTACCGTGCTAAATGCATATTTATGGTGGCTGTATCCTTTTGTGTTTTCTCTGTCGCTATAGATTGATGATAGAAAAGAGTTCTTTTCAGTTGGTGTGTATGCCAGTCCACCCATTCCCTTTTGTGAATCTTCGTCGTAGTATATGAAGCCACTTATTTGACTAACTAGATCTGACCGGGTTTCGATTCGGATTCTTTCGGCATCTTCGTCTGTTTTTAGGTTTTCTAGTAATTTTGTTCCATTTGCTTTGTTGGCTATATTCTTGGAAACGTTTTCTTTGGTGATAGAGTGGTATTTCCCGCTGTCTGTTTCTTCACACCAGTTGATCCATGAAGATCGAAGTGAAGAATTCCTGTCTTTGAAATATCTTGGTGGTAGATTTCCAGATTTGTTTTTTGTTGTAACGTACCTGTACTGAATAGCATCGGGTGTTGTGTGGATCGAGGCCTTTGCTTGGCTGTTATTAAACATGGTGTCTGCTGAGCTGACCCAAGCTTGTAGGCGGGCTTTTAACTTTGACTCGATAGTTGTTATTGATGATCTTGGTGTTTTTTTAAACGCTTTGCATAGTGCTGAGTCGTCATATAATACAGCTATTTTAATTTTCTCTGTCGATATGCTGTCTGCCGTAACGGATACTGATATGACCGTTCCGGCAAGTAGTATGCTCAGTTTTCTTTTGTTCATGGTGTTTTTATAATTCCTTTATGGGGAAGTGGGTTTAGCCTTGGTTTTCCGATTAAAGTGTTACTCAACTTATCGGCTGTGGTGCTTTTCAGCGGCCTGGCATTTTACAGGGATGTTACTTTATTTCAATTTAATATGTTGTTAGTGCATATTTTGGATTCTAAGAAAATTTTTTGTAAATGCTCGTTTTGACTCTTCTTTTTATTACTTGGTGCTGATGTGATTTCTCTGACGAAAAGTGGAAGGTTAGGCGCAGCTTGCCATTTCGGTTAATTATGTGTCATTAGTTGAACGATAAAATATCCAAATGTGTTTGCATATCGAGTGAGGTTGAATGTAATAAATAGTAAGATTTTTATAGTGTTGACCCGCTTGCTCAGCGATGTGCAGGTTTTATGTCTGGTGCTGTTGGTTTAAGCCAGAATTGAGTGGCAGTAATGTGATATAAGCCATCAGCGGGGCGTGCTGCGGTGAACTGTATATTGGCGCCGATCGAGTGGTCTTGCTTGGTTCAGGTGTTGTTATGACTGATGTGCTTTGATATTAAGCCTATCTATATTTCCCTGGCCGTGATTATCCAGAGTTTAGCCAATGGCATAGGGGCGGTGGCGTAAATGCAGCTAAGGAAAAGGGTGCCAGGAGAGTAAAGCGCTCATTGTTTTTTGTCTAAGCCGGGCCTGGCCCGGCTAGACTTGTGCTTATCCTTGGGCAGGCCGACGTCTTGGTCTGCGGGCAGGCTTAGCGGCGCCTTCTTTGTTTTGCGGGCCTTGGCCACTGCGCTGCTGGCGGGGTTTTGCTGCAGTATTCTTGTTAGCGCGCTGGTGGTGCTGGCTAACGGATTTTTGCCCGTCTTGATGGCCAGGTTTCTTTGGTTGTTTCGGCTTTTTCGGTTTTTTAGCTTTAGTGCGTAAAGTGGTTTGCGGCACTTCATGCACAGGTTCAAAGCCAGGCACGTAGTCACGCTCCAACAATTTACCGATCAGATTTTCAATCTGTGACAGCTCTTTGACCTCGTCGGCTGCCACCAAAGAAACGGCTTGGCCACTGGCGCCTGCACGTCCGGTACGACCAATGCGGTGCACATAATCTTCAGCAACATTAGGTAAGTCAAAGTTGACTACTTGAGGCAGTTGGTCGATGTCGATACCGCGCGCAGCGATGTCAGTAGCCACCAGAATACGAATATCACCAGATTTAAACTCGGACAATGCCCGGGTGCGTGCACCTTGGCTCTTATTGCCATGAATGGCGGCGGCGGTGATATTGTTTTCTTCTAAATAGCGGGTCAGGCGGTTGGCGCCGTGTTTGGTTTTACAAAACACCAATACCTGCTGCCAGTTGTGCTCATTAATAAGCGCTTTGAGCAGTTTTGGTTTTTGCTTTTTATCCACCGGGTGAATCAGCTGTTCCACTTTTTTAGCGGTGCTGTTGGCTGGTGTAACGGATATCTCTACCGGATCATTGGTTAGGCTTTTGGCCAGGGCACGAATGTCGTCGGAGAAGGTGGCCGAGAACAGCAAGTTCTGACGCTCTTTTGGCAAAATGGCCAATAGCTTTTTAATGTCGTGAATAAAGCCCATATCCAGCATGCGATCGGCTTCGTCCAGCACCAGGACTTCGAGCTGTTTAAAGCGCACGGCATTTTGCTGGTATAAATCCAGCAAGCGACCGGGTGTGGCTACCAGTACGTCAGCACCGCGGCGCAGGCGCATCATTTGTGGATTGATCTTTACGCCACCGAATACCACCGCAGAGGTCAAAGGCAAGTGCTCAGAGTAAGCGCGCACGTTATCGCCCACTTGCGCAGCCAGCTCGCGGGTGGGGGTTACCACCAAGGCGCGAACCTGATTGGGTCGTGCACGTTCACCCGCACTCAGCTTTTCCAGAATGGGCAGAGTAAAACCTGCTGTCTTACCTGTGCCAGTCTGAGCGGCTGCCATCACGTCACGGCCACTCAGTACCGCTGGAATAGCTTGTTGCTGAATCGGTGATGGTTGTTGGTAACCTTGTTCTTCAATAGCCTGAAGAATGGCGGGTGACAGACCCAGTTCGGCGAACGACATAAATGATCTCAGTATGGCCAGGGCTGATGCGATGGGGTTGGCCGGGTAAAGGGGGCGGCGATTATAGCGGCTCGAGGCGTTTGGCTCGAGTTGGAAACTACCTAAGTGGCCTGTCAGATATGCTGATTGGCCAAACCCGTGAGTGTCTATGGTGCTTCCCGCGCAATGTCTAACAGATCATTTATGTTTCCCTGGCAAAGGCTTAAGGTCAATGGCGGCCATTTGTTGATTTGAATGGAACAAACCTATGCCAGTAGCCATTATTGTTTGATGCTTACCTTCTCCCTACAGTGTGCCAGCAAAACACCGGGAGGAAGTTATGAAAGCATTGCAATTGCCTATGGCCAGTTTGGTCTTGCTATCGGCGTTAATCGTGGGTTGCTCAGAGCAGCCACAAGCTGAGGCCCAGGCTGCCGCTCAGCCGCTACAGCCCATCGATGTGGCGGCTGTGGTCAGTGCTGATGTTATCGATTGGAGTCAGTTCACCACTCGCCTGCAAGCGCCCCATACGGTGGAGCTGCGTCCGCGTGTCAGCGGTGTGATTGAGTCGGTCGAGTTTGTCGAAGGTGCAGAAGTTCAGCAAGGCGACTTGTTGATTAAGCTCGACGCCAGACCGTTTGAGGCGGAAGTGGCGCGATTACAAGCCCAGCGTGATGCGGCCAAAGCGGCACTGAAGCAGGCACTGTTAGAAGAAAAACGCAGCAGCAGTCTGCGTGCGAACAAGGCTATTGCCGCTGAAGAAGCCGATGCTCGGGTGTTTTTGGCCCAGCAGCGCCAGGCTGAACTGGCCTCGGTTGAAGCAGCATTGCAAGCGGCACGTTTGAAGTTGGAGTTCACGGAAGTTCGTGCTCCCATGCAAGGACGAGTGTCGAGTGCCTTTATTCAACCGGGCAATACCGTGAACGCCAATGCCAGTGTATTGACCAATCTGGTGTCGACGGATCGTGTGCATGCGTATTTTGATATCGATGAGCGCAGCTGGAATCGTCAGTTCGCCGGCGTTAGTGCTGGCACGCAACTGGCGGTGTACTTACAGTTAACCGGTGAGCAAGACTTTTCCCATGCTGGCACATTGGACTTCATCGATAACCGGGTAAATGCCAGCACAGGTACGTTGCGTGTGCGCGCCACCTTTGATGTTAATGATAATGGCCAGCTAAGACCGGGTGCTTTTGCCCGTGTGCGCATTGCCCCCGAGCAACAAATTAGCAGCATTTTAGTGCCTGGAACCGCCATCGGTACGGATCTAAAAAACCGCTTTGTATTGACTATTAACGGCGAAAATACACTGGAATATCGACCCGTGACGCTGGGCTCGCGAGTGGGTTCGCTGCGTGTTATTACCACAGGTCTGCAGCCAGGCGATCGCATTGCGGTCAATGGCCCAGCCCGTGTTGGTCCAGGAATGCCGATTGAGCCACGAGCCGTGTCTATTGATACCTCAGCACTGGCGCAAAGCTTGCCCGCAACCCGAGTTAATCAAGATGGAGAGGCAGCCATAGCACAAGCTCAATAAGGCTTGTGCTTAGGATCTCATTATGAATTTCAGTCACTTTTTTATTAATAGACCGATTTTTGCCTCGGTTTTATCGTTGCTGATCCTAATTGGTGGTGGAATATCGTTATTTCAGCTGCCGGTTAGTGAATACCCCGAAGTCGTACCGCCGACGGTGGAAGTGCGGGCCAGTTACCCTGGCGCTAACCCTAAGGTTATTGCTGAAACCGTGGCTGCGCCACTGGAGCAAGAACTGACCGGTTTAGAAAATCTGCTATACGTATCGTCACAGTCGACCGCCGATGGCCGTATGACCTTGATTGTGACGCTAAAGCTCGGCACCGATCTTGATCGTGCCCAGCAGCAGGTACAGAACCGGGTTAATACGGCTTTGCCACGTTTGCCACAAGAAGTGCAGCGCCTTGGCCTTACGGTTGAAAAGTCGTCTCCTAACCTGACTATGGTGGTGCATATTTTTTCACCCGATGGATCACGTGATAACAGCTACTTGGCCAACTATGGCGATCTGTACATTGAAGATGAATTAAAGGCGCTGCCTGGTGTGGGTAATGTCAGATTGTTTGGTGGTGGCAGTTATTCCATGCGTTTGTGGTTACAGCCAGAAGCGCTGGCCGAGAGGCGTTTGACCGCGGGCGATGTCGTCAATGCAGTGCGAGAGCAAAATCGTCAGGTGGCGGCAGGTACTTTAGGTGCTCAGCCTATGGTGCGTGAAAACCAATTTCAGATTTTGCTAAATGTGCAAGGCCGTTTAAGCAGTGTCGAAGAATTTGAAGACATTGTTATTCGTGTGGGTGAGCAAGGGCAAATTACTCGCCTAAAAGATGTTGCCCGAGTCGAGTTGGGCGAAGACAGCTATGCATTGCGTTCGCTGTTGGATGGCAAAAATGCCATTGCCATTCCTATTTTCCAGCGTCCTGGGTCAAATGCCATTGAATTGTCTGATTCGGTGCGAGCCAAAATGGCAGAACTGTCGCAGTCATTTCCGCAGGGGATGAGCTACGACATTGCTTACGATCCCACCATTTTTGTTCGCGGCTCCATCGAGGCGGTGATTAATACCCTGCTGGAAGCCATCGTCTTGGTGGTGCTGGTGGTGATCTTATTCCTGCAAACCTGGCGAGCGTCGATTATTCCGTTAATTGCCGTGCCGGTATCCTTGATTGGTACCTTTGCCGTAATGCAGTTGCTGGGTGTGTCGATTAACACCTTATCTTTGTTTGGTCTAGTGTTAGCCATTGGTATCGTCGTCGATGATGCCATTGTGGTGGTCGAGAATGTGGAGCGTAATATTGGCAATGGTTTATCTCCCGTTGCTGCTACTAAGCAAGCCATGACTGAAGTCACCGGGCCCATTATTGCTATTGCCTTGGTCTTGTGTGCGGTCTTTATTCCAACGGCCTTTATTCAGGGTTTGAGCGGCCAGTTCTATAAGCAGTTTGCCCTGACCATTACCATCTCAACGCTGATTTCTGCCTTTAATTCTTTGACCTTGTCTCCGGCCTTATCGGCGTTACTGCTCAAAGGTCACGATGATAAGCCTGATGCACTGACGCGCGGCATGAATGCGATCTTTGGTGCCTGGTTATTTAAACCCTTTAATCGGGTATTTGATCGTGCCGGTGATTTGTACGAAGGTGCAGTGCGACGTTTAATTCGCTTCGCTGCCATTGTTGGCTTAGTGTATTTTGGCTTATTGGCCATGACTGGCAAGGTCTTTAACGATGTTCCGGGTGGCTTTATTCCAGCACAGGATAAACAATATCTGGTTGCTATTGCGCAATTGCCAGATGCATCCAGCTTGGATCGTACCGAACAGGTGGTGCGCGAGATGACCGATATTGCCTTGGCGACGCCCGGTGTAGCCAATGCCATTGGTTTCCCTGGCTTGTCGGTAAATGGTTTTGTTAATTCCTCCAATTCAGCCATCGTGTTTTTGCCGCTAACGGATTTTGATCAGCGCCAAGACCCCGCCCAAAGTGCTTTTGCTATTGCCGGCTCACTGAATGGTCAATTTAGCGCGATCGATGAAGCCTTTGTTGCTGTTTTCCCACCGCCGCCAATATTGGGCCTAGGGACGACGGGTGGTTTTAAACTGCAATTGGAAGACCGTGGTAACTTAGGGTTCGATGCGCTGTTTGCTGCCTTGCAAACGGTACAGGGTGCAGGTTGGCAAGACCCTGCATTAACTGGGCTGTTTTCAAGCTTCCGCATCCAGGTTCCACAAATGGATATTCACGTGGATCGTGAGCAGGCGCTTATCCAAGGTGTACCGCTCACCGAAGTATTTGATGCGCTGCAAATTTATTTGGGCTCGGTGTACGTGAATGATTTCAACCTATTTGGTCGTACTTATCAGGTCAATGCCCAAGCCGATGCCGAATACCGCTTAGATCCAGAGCAAATCTTGCGTCTGGAAGTACGCAACCGTGCTGGTGATATGGTGCCGCTGGGTTCGATGGTGGAAATAACCCCAACCACAGGCCCCGATCGAGTGATGCGCTACAACGGTTACATGAGTGCTGAGCTGAATGGCAATCCGGCTCCGGGTTACAGTTCCGATCAAGCACGTGCCGCCATGGAGGCTATCCTGGAGCAGCACTTGCCAGACGGTATTGATTATGAATGGACCGAGGTGACTTACCAGCAAATTCTGGCGGGTAATACCATGGTGTATATTTTCCCGTTAGTGGTGCTATTGGTGTTTATGGTGCTGGCGGCTCAGTATGAGAGCCTGACGTTGCCATTGGCCATTATCCTAATTGTGCCTATGACCATCTTGTCGGCATTGCTCGGTGTGGCTATTGCTGGTGGAGATAATAATATCTTTACGCGCATCGCCTTGATCGTATTGGTCGCTTTGGCCTGTAAAAATGCCATTTTAATGGTGGAGTTTGCACGTGATCGTCAGAGTCATGGCCTGAGTCGATTGGATGCGATCTTAGAAGCGTGTCGTTTACGTTTGCGGCCCATTTTAATGACCTCCATTGCTTTTACTGCTGGTGTTATACCTTTGGTGTTAGCTTCTGGTGCCGGTGCGGAAATGCGCCAAGCCATGGGTAACGCGGTATTTGCAGGAATGTTGGGCGTCACTTTCTTTGGCTTGCTGTTTACTCCCGTGTTTTATATGGCGATGACCGCCTGGTCAAAAAATAAAGTGGAGCAACGTCCTTAACGTAGGTATTGGGTTGGCACAACGGACGTGCCAAACCATCTGATGACATAAAAATTTATCGCCTGGTGGTGCTCCTCTGGGCGATATTTTTCAACGGTTAAACGCCACCGCTAGCAACAAACCTTTCCTCAGTTTATTTCCTGCAACCCCTTTCTTTTCTGTGCATCCTTTCTGCCGCTGTTTGCTGTCATCTTTGGGTCATTACCCAGTCGCAGCTGGGTTTCCTTGGGGGATTATCTCGCCGATCAAACTCAGCGATTTTGCCTTGTCTCGATTGCTGCCTTGAGGAGATGACTGCTGATAACGCTATTTAGGTTTGGTTAAGTCGTTATGATAGTTATGTGTCAATATGACATGTATTCTCTGTAGTCATAATGACTCTATTGCTACCGATTTCTGATCGTAAGTCATTGATAATCATGGATAAGCTCGAGTTTTTTGGTGTTGGCACACTGTTCGCTATAACCCGGTTGAACATCATCAGTGACACGAGCGAGTGACGACTTATGTATTCACATCTTCATCTGGGCGGGCAACGCCCCAGCATTCAATATGCACGCCGTTTCCATTGCCTGTTAGTGGCCGGTAACTGGAGCATGATTGTGGGAGTGGCACTGGCCATTGTTTCCGTGTTGGCGAGCTACCCTCTGGCCCATTGGCTATCGCTGCCGCTGCAAATCTTGGCGCATATCAGCACGCTGGTGTTTGCCACCCTAGTGAAGTTTGGCTACATCATGCGGGTCGTCGCTTTGAACCGTTTTGCTGGTTTCTCAACCCATCATCAGGATGACTGCTAATGCTATCCCAAGCCCATATTGATATTGTTAAAAGCACAGTGCCACTGCTGCAAGAGTCAGGCACCCGCTTGACAGAGCATTTTTATCAGCGTTTGTTTCGCCATCATCCACAATTGCAGCATGTGTTTAACATGAGTCATCAAAAAACAGGGCGCCAATCTTTTGCATTGTTTTCTGCCATTGCTGCTTATGCGAAACACCTCGATACACCAGAGGTGCTTATGCCAATGGTTGAGCGCATTGCGCACAAACACAGCAGCTTGAATATTCGTGCTGAACATTACCCCATTGTTGGACATCATTTAATTGAAACCTTACGCGAATTGTTACCAGAGCAGTTCAGTGCCGAGGTGGAAGAAGCCTGGGTGCTGGCGTATCAACAGTTAGCGGCTCTATTTGTGCGCCGTGAAAATGATATTTATCGGCACAATGAACAGCTCACTGGCGGCTGGTCGGGGCCGCGGGAATTTATTCTGGTAGAAAAACGCAGTGAATCCGAGCTGGTTACTAGTTTCGTGTTTAAGCCAACCGATGGCGGCAGGGTCGCAGGCTATAAGCCGGGCCAGTACCTTGGCATCGAGGTGCAACCCTCTGGCAGCCAGTACCGTGAAATTCGCCAATATTCTCTGTCCTCTAAGCCGATGAATAATGCTTATCGCATATCGGTTAAACGCGAAGGCGGTGACATTCCAGGGCAGGTATCAAATTATTTGCATGATGAACTGCAGCTGGGCGAGTCGGTTCAGTTGTATGCGCCAGCGGGTGATTTTTATCTTAAGCCATCGCAGGCGCCGTTAATCTTGATATCAGCTGGCGTTGGCATAACGCCTATGCAGTCGATGTTGGAAAGCCTTGTGGAGCAGCAGCTTGAGCGTCGTGTGTTGTTTTTGCACGCTTGTGAACATCCCGCTCAGCACAGCTTTTGGCGCTCCCATCAAAGGCTGGCCAGCGAATTAGATCTCTGCCTGTATACCTGGTATCGACACGGTGCAGATAGCCCTGAAGCCACTTCAGTTGGGCGTATTTATCAAGGGTTAATGACGTTGTCTGACCTGGCTGCGGACGAGTTGCCACTGACTCAGGCAGAGGTTTACTTGTGTGGTCCAACGGCCTTTATGGCGTCTATCTGTCAGCAGTTGCTGACGTTAGGAGTGGATGCGCAGCGCATTCATTACGAGGTGTTTGGACCGCACCAGGACCTTGCTCCAATGGTTGCAGGTTAGTGCCGTTGGCATAACAGCAGAGCAGGCTTTGGTGCCTGCCTCTGGGTTGGTTTTGACGCAATTCAAGGGTTGTTATTGTTCTGTTTTGTGCACAATCCGTTGTTGGTTTGGTTTATTGTTCGTTTTGGATGTGGGTTCTAGAGTATCCCTACTTAGCCAAGAGAGATCACTATGAACACAGCAACGAATGTCTTTAGTCCTATTACCGTAGGTGGACTAGAGCTTAAAAATCGCATTTGGATGGCACCTTTGACGCGAGTGCGGGCTGGAGCCGACCATGTGCCAGGAGAGTTAATGGCGCAGTATTATGCCCAGCGTGCCAGCGCAGGCTTGATTATTGCCGAAGCTACCATGGTAATGCCAGATACCTCTGCTTTTATGCAGGAGCCTGGTATCTACAGTGCTGAGCAAATTGCTGGCTGGCGAAAAGTAACGGATGCTGTGCATCAGGCAGGTGGTCAAATTGTATTGCAGTTGTGGCATGGTGGGCGTGCCAGTCATCCAGACTTAAATGGTGGTAAAACAGCTGTTGCCGCCAGTGCCATTGCTATCGATGGTGAAGTGCATACACCTAACGGCAAACAACCGTATACGGTACCGAGAGCGCTGGCTGATGATGAGATTCCAGCCATTATTGAAGGTTTTCGCCAAGCGGCCGAGAATGCCAAAGAAGCCGGGTTTGATGGTGTAGAAGTACACGGTGCCAATGGTTATTTATTGGACAACTTTTTACGTGATGGCAGCAATCACCGCACTGGCCCCTATGGCGGCTCCATTGAAAATCGGGCCCGTTTATTGATCGAAGTGCTAGAAGCCGTCAGCAGCGTTTGGGGTAGTCAGCGTGTTGGGGTTAGAACCTCGCCATTAAACAGCTTTAACAGCATGAAAGACAGTGATCCGGTGGGCATGACACGCTACTTGGCGCAGCAGTTTAATCAGCTGAACCTGGCTTTTTGGCATTTAATGCGTGCTGACTTTACCGGTGAGCAGCAAGCCGATGTCATTACTGCAGCGCGTGATGTGTACCAAGGCAATCTGGTCACTAACATGGGCTACAGCCGTGACGAAGCCAGTCAGGGCATTGCTGATAATCAATTTGATGCGGTGGCCTTTGGTGTTCCTTTTATTTCTAACCCCGATCTGGTTGAACGTTTTCGTAGTGATGCACCGTTAAATGAAGCCGATCCCAACACATTTTATGTACCAGGTGAAAAGGGTTATATCGATTACCCAACCCTGGCCTAGCAGGGTAGGTCGTACAAATAGTTGTGCTGAAGCCGTCATGCCAGTCAGTGAATACTGACTGGCATTGTTAGGTCTTTGCATTCGTCTCTTGTGCTGCTTGCTGGTACAGTAAAAAGCTGGTTTTTGCCGCTGCAGGTTTCCCTATATACGGCAGTTTATCGCACTCGCCAGAATTGACTTCTATGGCTTGAATGCCTTCCGTTAACGCGAGCCTGGTCGCAGGCCGGTTCTCAATGTTTGCCTGCTTTTTGCCAATGCTCGCATTGCTGACAATCAGCTTAGCGTTAGCCTTCTGCAGCCGGCGGTCGATCACACCTAGACCAAACGCGGTAAATAAAGGCTGGTATACTGCACCGGCCCTAGGGCCTGTTACACTCTTCGGCTCTTTGCTGCTGTAAGTCAGCTTTTTGAGGCATGAGGAGAATGGTTTAACGGGTTAAATAAGCAACGAATAACGCGACTCAGGGAAAACGGACTCAGCCTTTCGGGGTTTTCAGCTTATAACAGCGTGATCGAAATAGTGGTAACAGCCCCTAAGCCTTTACTGAGTAGCAAGAATTGACAGGATAGCGCAGATAACGTGACAACTTATGCGACTCTAGGACGTGTTTGCTGAGGTGATATGAAGCATTTGACCTTTTCTTCCCATTACGCACGGGCTGCTCTGTATGGACTGCAGCTGAACTGCAGCGACTGGCGCCAGCAATTGGCCGAGCGGGGCATAGACTATAATCTGATCAATGAGCCTTTGGCCCGCATTCCGGCCGACCAATTTGTTCGCTTGTTTCGTTTGGTATGGCGGCGGCTTGATGACGAATTTATGGGGCGTACACAAAGGCCTTGTCGGGTCGGGCATTTTCATTTAATGGGTTCTTTAGTCGTGCATGGGGCCAATTTGCATGAAGTGCTAAAGCAAAGTATTCGCTGCTACGATCTTTTTTCTGACGATATTCAAATTCGCCTTTATGAGCACGATGAGCATGTTGAGCTGAGCTTGCATCACTGCCGGCCGGAGTTAGATCCCAATCGGTTTTTAGTTGAATGGCTGTTATTGGTATGGCATCGCTTTTGTGGTTGGCTGGTTGATCACAAAATCGTGCTGACCAAGGCGACTTTTCAGCACGTGTTACCAGGCCACTTTGACGAATACCCTTATGTTTTCCCCTGTCGCTGCTTTTTTGAAGAATCTCGAAATAGTCTGTTTTTTAGTAAAAACTACCTGGCGTTGCCGGTGGTGCGGTCGGAGCAAGAGCTGGATGCCTTTATGCGCAGCTCACCGCGCCATTTAATGATCTGGACGGCTGAGGACGACAGCATCAGTACTCGGGTAAGGCGCTTGCTGGAGGCCGGTGATGGCCAAGGCTTGCCAACACTAGAGCAAGTGGCCGAGCAGCTACATATGACTTCGTATACTCTCAGTCGCAGACTTAAAGCCGAGGGCAGTGCCTATCAGAAAATTAAAGATAATCTGCGCCGAGATCAGGCTGTGATTATGCTCACTCGACAACACCTTAGTATTGCTGATATATCGACCGCGCTAGGGTTCGCCGAGCCGGGGGCTTTTTCTCGAGCATTTAAAGGCTGGACGGGCGTCAGCCCGCTGGCTTATCGCAAACATGAAGGCTGAGCATTTAGGTTGACCCAAACATTCTGACTGTTGCAGTAACTCCCCAGGAACAGCTGGCTGCCCCTGAGGAGTTTTCTGTTGAGTGGTGTTACAGCAACTCGATGGCGATTGCAGTGGCTTCACCACCACCGATACATAATGCCGCTACGCCCTTGCTTAATCCGCGCTGCTTGAGTGCGTTGATCAAGGTAACCACAATGCGAGAGCCCGATGAGCCAATCGGGTGACCCAACGCACAGGCACCGCCGTGCACGTTGACCCTATCACTATCTAATTGCAGTTCCTGCATAGCTAATAAGGTGACGACAGCGAAGGCTTCGTTGATTTCGAATAAATCGACGTCATCTTTGCTCCAGCCGGCCCGAGCCAATACTTTGCTGATTGCGCCGATGGGCGCCAGAGTAAATTCTGCCGGTAATTGCGCATGGGTGGCGTGGGCAACGATGCGTGCCATGGGTGTTAAGCCATGCTTTAACGCATCACCATGACTGGCCAGTATCAATGCCGATGCGCCGTCGCTGATGGAGCTAGCATTGGCTGCAGTAATACTGCCGTCTTTTTTAAAGGCAGGCTTTAATGTTGGAATTTTATCTGGCATGGCATTGCCAGGTTGCTCGTCAACGCTGACGTCAATATTACCTTTGCGTCCAGGCACAGTGACAGCGGCGATTTCATCTTTAAACCAGCCTTGTTCTATGGCCGTTTGCGCACGGCTCAATGAGCGCAGGGCAAATTCATCCATGGCTTCGCGGCTGATGTTGTAGTCGTCGGCACTGCGCTGGGCAAAGCTGCCCATCAAGCCGCCTTCATAGGCATCTTCTAGGCCATCTAAAAACATGGAATCTTTAACTTCAGCATGGCCCATGCGCAAACCGGCACGTGCCTTGGGCAGTAAGTAGGGCGCCTGACTCATGTTCTCCATACCGCCTGCCACCATAATTCCGTTAGTGCCGGCTTTAATTTGATCATGGGCTAAAATCACCGCCTGCATACCAGAGCCGCACATTTTATTCACCGTAGTGCAGCCGCTGCTGTCGCTAATGCCGGCCGCGCGTGAAGCCTGACGCGCTGGCGCTTGGCCTAGTCCTGCCGGCAGCACGCAGCCCATAATGACTTCATCAATATCGGCCGGTTTAAGGCCAGATTGCTGAATAGCCGCTTTGATGGCGGTGCTACCCAGCTGCGGGCTGCTGACACTGCTAAGAGAGCCCAGCAGCCCACCCATCGGGGTGCGTGCGGCTCCGACGATAACAACATCATTAATATTCATGGCTTGCCTCCTGCTTTTCCAAATATTGAACGGGCAATGACTTCTTTCATAACCTCGGATGCGCCGCCGTAAATGCGCTGTACGCGGGCATCAACAAAGGCGCGAGAAATGGGATATTCGCTGGTGTAACCATAACCACCAAACAGTTGTAAGCAGCCATCGGCGATGCGAAATTGCATTTCCGTAGCGCTGTATTTGGCCATAGAGGCGGTGGCGCTATCGAGTTGCTGTTGGTTGTATTGGCTGATGCATTGGTCAATAAAAGCTTGGTGAATGCGAACGTCGGTTTCCATTTCAGCTAGGCGAAAACGAGTATTCTGTAAATCAGCCAATCGCTGACCAAATAATTTGCGCTCTTTGGCATAATCAACGGTTTGCTCAATACAGCCACGTGCAGCTGCGCAACCCAAGGCACCAATCACCAAGCGCTCTCGTGCCAGCTCCTGCATTAAATAAACAAAGCCCATGCCTTCTTCACCGAGCAGGGCTGAAGCTGGCACTTCGACATCATCAAAAAACAGCTCTGAGGTATCGCCGCTGTGCTGGCCAATTTTTTCCAGATTGCGACCACGGCTAAAGCCTGGCAACGAGGTGTCGAGTAAAAATAAGCTCACGCCTTTGGCGCCGGCGTCCGGGTCGGTTTTGGCGGCAACAATCACCATGTCGGCGTGCTGGCCGTTGGTAATAAAGGTTTTAGAGCCATTTAAAATATAGACATCACCTTTTTTCTGAGCACTGCTGCGCAGTGCTTGTAAATCACTACCGGCACCAGGCTCCGTCATAGCGATGGCACCAACGGCGTTGCCCGACACCATTTTCGGTAACCAATATTGTTTTTGCTCTTCATTGGCCAAATGGGTGAGGTAGGGCGCGACAATATCGGAATGCACCATCACATTGGTGGCCAATGCACCAAAGCCTAAACGTGCCATCTCCGCACCGACCACTACCGAGTAGTCGAACGGTACGCCGAAACCACCGTATTCCTCCGGCACATCCACACACAGAAGCCCAGCCTCGCCCAGCAAACGCCATAGCTGTCTCGGCACTATGCCGTCTTGTTCCCATTGCTCATAGTGAGGTGCCACTTCGGTCTGCAATAACTTGATGACGTTATCGCGAAATAACACCTGCTCCTGGGGCTCTTGGTTCCAGTTGCTCATATTGCCTCCTTATTTGGGCGCCATGCGCAGTGCGCTGTCCAAGCGAATTACCTCGCCATTGAGTACCGGGTTTTCCACCATTTGCCGCACCATTAGGGCAAATTCTTTCGGTTCTCCAAGGCGTTTGGGAAATGGCAGAGTGGCAGCCAGGTTGTCTTGCACTTCTTGCGGCATCCCGGCCATCATTGGTGTCATAAATATACCCGGCGCTATGGTGTTTACCCGAATGCCCTGGCGCGCCAACTCTCGCGCCGCCTGCAGTGTCATACCCACCACGCCACCTTTGGATGCGCTGTAGGCGGCCTGACCAATTTGGCCCTCGTAGGCAGCAATCGAAGCCGTCATAATTATTATGCCGCGCTCACCATCGGCATTGGCTTGCCGTGTTGCCATGTCCGCAGCTGCGACACGCAGCACGTTGAAGCTGCCGATCAGGTTGACATTAATGACCTGGCTAAAGGCTTCCAGCGGCATCGGTTTGCCATCACGATCGATGATCTTTTGGGCGGGGGCAATGCCGGCGCAATTGACGGCAATGCCACAGGCACCATGGACTTCGCGCGCCGCAGCAAAGGCAGCGTCAACACTGTCAGCAGAAGAAATATCACAGTGCAGATAAAGGCCGTTCACCTCTTCAGCGACGATTCGGCCACGGGCCTCATTTAAATCCAGGATAGCGACTTTGCAGCCTTGGGCGGCCAGTGCTCGCACAGACGCTTCGCCTAAGCCGGAGGCGCCACCAGTCACGACGGCAGGAACATTACTAAATTCCATAAGTGTTCTCTTATTGTTGCTTGTTAGCAACCAGTGTCTATCTCCCGCCTCACAACAACCATGACAGTTTGAGGCAGGAAAATTGGCAAAAACCAGCAGGCGTTGTTGAGATGGCAATGAGCAATGAGCAATGAGCAATGAGCAGTGAGCAGTGAGCAATGAGCAATGAGCAATGAGCAATGAGCAGTGAGCAGTGAGTTGTGGAGTTGGTTAAGAGGGTGGGGAGAGTAGGGGCATGGAAAGCTGCCGATTTGGCCCTGCAGCCGGTAGTCTTCAACCTGATAGTGACTCAGAGAAGGGTTAGAGGCTGCACTTTACACTGATAGTGAAGCTGTCTCGATGATAACTTCTGTTATCGGCAATACGGCTGTAATCTCTGTGTGCTGATAGCGCATTACCGGCTATGTACTGGAGTCTGACGCCGACTGGCAAGTCTATATTCAACCTTGTTCTTGCTCTTCGTTAGCAGATGAACTCATCTTGTGCTCTGCGACGTCACCAATATGGTCGATGTAGCGTCTAATGGTTGTGGTCTGACTCAATACCTCGAAATCATCGATATTCCATTGCCTGGTTCGGGCACAGGTATATAAGTCGCATGGAAATTAGTTTATTAATAAAAATATCATTTTATTGATTTGGGAAGAAGCATACCGCGAACAAATAACCAAGTTTCGATACGGATGATTGGGAGTAGGGCGTATAAGCCGATGTTGGAAATCGCATAAGCTTGCGTACTAATTTTCTGTTTTCTGCCAGATCTACGTATATGGATATGGGGGTTTAACGAGTCTTTCAGGTTGGTTATTGATAATGTCCATTTTGGTCTTTAATTCTGGCTTATTTCCGGTCCTATCTATGCCCCCAATAGCTTTTTTTAAATACAGCGCAGGGCCGTAACTCTCTATGATTCACGACTAGTTACAGAAACTAACACAGTGAGCTAGTGGTTATGAGCAAGACGTCATCGGGCATCTTAGGATGTCACCGAACCAAGTTATTTTACGCGCTATTGGCTATAGGGCAGGCATCATTACCAGCCCAGGCTGCAGGCTTAGATAGCCAAAGCGTTTATTCTTTTGCGCAACAGCGAAGTGAGCAGCAGCGTAATCTTCGTCTGGACCCAGTGACAACCAATGATATTGTGGCGGAGAAAGACTACCTGACGTATTTTGGCCGCTACTCACGTCTCAGTGAAATGAGAGGGGTACTGCGCCAGAAGTTGCTGCAAGAGTTTGAGGAATATAGCTTTGAAGAGAAGCAGGATATTCTTAATCAACTGCGTAACTCTGGTGGTATTAACTTTGCGGCAGAGCTGCAAGATAGGGATGGAGAGCACAACTATTATACCTATGGGGTAAGCATTGACCTCGAAGCCAGTGAGGCGGATATAGAAAACGGAACTGACACGCTGGATAATTATATTGTCAACAGTGTGGATGCGTTTCATGACAGGTTCAGGGAATATGTCGAGTTTACCGAGGGCGAGGGCAATGCCTATATCGATTATCTGAAACTGACAGCCAAGGTCCCGCTGGTTTATTCGCGAGGTGCCTTGGTCAGCGATGTAGCAGAGGCTATCGGTGTCGATCCAGTTCAGCCAGCGAGTGAGCTGGGCCAGCAGCAGCAAACTGAAGTGCTGAATAAAATTCTCGACGAAGCTAGTGAATTTGGTGGAGATGTCACCCAATCACCCACCTTTGTTGAGGCAGCTTATAAATTGGCTGAAAAAAGCCTATTTTTTAGTGACCTAAGTGAGTCAGGAAAAGAAGAGTTGGCTGCTCAGGCGGGTGAAAGAATCAATTACTGGATTTATCAGCAAAGGATTTCCAGGATTACTAATGCACAGAATAAGCTGAAAGATAATCCGATAACACCGGATGTTTTATTTTTGCAGGAGCTGGCCGATGCTATGGGTGTATCTCACCGATCTCTGTCAGCTTTAGCGTCTGTGCCAGAGGGGAATGATAGCTGGGAAGGCAAGAGTGCCTTTCAGCATTTTTCCAGTGAAGGAGCGCTTTATCAGTTCTTAGATGCTTTGGTGCCTGATTACGAAAGTTGGGAGGGTAGCGGTACTTTTGCAGCCTCAGGTGGGTTTCGAGCGAATAGCAAACGCAAAGGATTCTCCAAAGCACAGATCATTAATAAGCTTTATTCCGGCCTTGAAGTCATCGATGAGGAGAGAAAATCTGAGTTTTTGATGAGCCTTAATCTTGCCTTTGATAGCTACTATGGTCAGCCATATAATCGTACTCATCAAGGTGATAGGCATTCTTTAAACTATGATAGTTTGCCAGAATTCATGAGAGATCTTCCTGGTTATTTTGTCAAGAAGAGAGCGCAACTGGCCAGTGAGGCTCGTAAGCACTATGAGTTTCTAGAAGCGAAAAAGATCAGCATTATTATTGGCACTGAAGATCACTTTGAGAACATGTATCAGGCTTGGAAGCAAGCCAATTATGATGCAGACCCTCATGCGATCCCCAGTCTTAATCAGCTCGACTTGGGTTGGTTTGTTGAAGGTGCGATCGAATCCAGAGGGCAGAAATTTTATGAGCAAATCATTGCTGCTTCGGATAAAGATGACTTTAAAGCGCTATCGACGAATTTGGAAAGAACGTTAACGGACGTTGCTACACTGGTTGAGTTCGTGCCATTTGTGGGCAGTCTTATTGCCGCGCCGATTCATGCTCAACTTGGCAATTGGACGTCATTTGGTACCAGTATGGCCTCTGGCTTAGCAGACGTCGTGTCACTGGGTGCTAGCCGCCTGGCGACCGGGGTGGGCAACGCGGCAAAAAATGCTGCGTTAAAAGCAGGAAAAACATCCTATGAGGCAGCAGAAGCCAGCGCAAAGGCAACGAGGGCTTTTCTTAAATCCGCTAAGGTACGAGCCGTCGATGCGTCATCGATAGCGCTAGGAGCGGGAGCCGAATCCGTTGAATTTGGCCTCGGTGTTGAAGCGCTGATCAATGCCAGAACCCCTGAAGAGCGACGCCTGGCTATTATGGGGCTGGTGACCACCTCCATTATGGCTGCGCCTACGCCTTTGATTTACAGTGCGCGAAAACTGAGTAGCTTAAAAGGTGATACGCCTCGGGCATCTACACCTGACGTAGATGGTACTCCTTCTCAGCCAGCAGTGGATGGGCCCAGTCATTCAAAAGACTCTGGGCGTCAGGATGATGGCATCAACCCGGTAGATGACCAGACACCTCCATCATCCGCTATCGATATCGCTGACTCAGTCAAAACCACGGGTGATTATCCTGTGGTGATCGGCAATAGATTCCCTGCTCAATCAGGACGTTTGGCTAACACCTTTGGCGACGATTTACCTCAGTTACTCACAGAGGGTGCTCATTCGGGGTTGCTAAAAAATAGCGCAGGTGAGCTGTTTGTTGCCCCTGATGGTCCGGGAGGGAAATACCATCAGGTCATACCTACAGAGGAGGCGAATATCTACTCTCTGAAGTCTGGCTCAGAGCTGCAACTCAGACGCAAAGACGATGGCAGAAGTTTCCAGTTGGAACGTAAAACACGCTTGTTGGTAAAAGGTGGTGCCGGAGCATTTGCGACGGGACGGTTGACTATCAACCATGTTTTCTTGGGAGATCGGTCTCTGTCTGCCGCGGATAAATTTAATATTTACTCTTGGAGAGCGCTTGGAGCCGAAGTGAATATTTATACCCACCGATTTAAGAAAGGCGAACATCACACCTTTGAAAGCCTGGGGATTTCAGAGGGAGATGCTAACATTATTGAACTGGATGATATTCTTGGATCAGATAAACGCATCGCCAGTGAAGATGCTACTAGTCCACAAGCTAAGCTTGATTACACTCGTGAAACGCTTCGGACATGGTTGAATAAAATACCAGATGATGGCAAACCGAGCGTAGATCATATTTTTAACATGGTGGATATGACTAAGTCCTATTTAGGTGGTACCAGAAGGGGCTTGACGGTTGACTTGAAAGTTGGCCCCAGTGGGCACCTTAAAGACTACTTGAATGCGTTTGATAATAGACTGGTGAGCTACTCTCGTGGTGGTAATACGGCCAGCGGGCTTCCTGAAAATCAGGTGATAGGGACAATGGCCGCATCAAATGATCTTCGTGCTCGCTATGCAGAAAACTTTAATAGCAAGGTTAAAAGGGATGGTCTTGCTGATGTTGATCCCAATGAAAAGTACTATGACAAGCTAACCAGCTATCATGGTAACTCTTACAATCAATCTAATAAGGATGCCAATAGGAGGCGTATTCCTGCGGAAAACCAATGGATAGATACGGCCGAAATGACGCCTGAAAATACACCTAAAGGTGAAGACGGTCGCTACGAAGTGAGTGAACCAAGCAGCAAGGGGCATGGTCCTTTCCGTGTGTTCAAGCACCCGGCTGATCAGTCGAACAAAGCAGGCTCAATTAAGACTAAACCTGAGGATATTCATCGCTTAGCTCAAGATACTTTGGAAAATGAAATCAGTAAGGTCGAAGGAGCGAACGACATTTTCCTGAAAAAGGCTGAGCAGATGTTAAGCGAGTTAAACCCGGCAGGTTAGGTTTAGATCGCGGTGTAATCCTTCTGCTGAGTGAGCGCGAATGTAGCCGGTCGTCAACATTAAGCAGCAGCTTGGCAATGCACAGTCTTTGGCTGCATTGTCAACGCTGCTGTGACGGCCTGCTCATCGCGTCTTTCCAACCGGCTAAGCATTTATTTAGTCAAATGACTATGACGAGTGAGCAACGTAGAAAACTAATCAATCTTGCATATTATAACTTCGATGGCTACTGACCAAACGTAGCGGACTTTATCGGCGATAGGTAAGTAGTGCCGATATCTGTCTCAAGGCTGTCAGCCTGCCATTTGCATTGGGTAAAAATCAATGTGAGGGGCAGCTGTACACAAGGCCCTAGATGATTTATATCGCCAGTGCGTTAACCTTTGCTGCATGTCGTTGTTGCCAGAAATCTGAATCTCTCCAGCGCTGTTCCTTAGCATAGACTTGGTCACGAGTACGGCGATAAATCTGGTATTGCTGTTTAACCTTGGCGCTGTAGTCCGTTGTTTCTGCACAGGCCTTCGCTAACCAATCTTGAACTTTTTTTGCAGCTAACAGCCCATGGTTAAGACCTTTGTAAATACCCTGAGCACTGATGGGGTCAAAGCTGAGTGCGGCATCGCCAATGGCCATCCAATTCGTTCCCTCTAGGGTATTGAGAAGGCCAGGCTCTAAAGCGTAGTGATGAAAGCTAAGCTGCTGTAATGGCAACTGAGCGATGCAAGGGCCGATTAATAAGGTGGAGTTTAATGCTTGCTCAAAGCCCTGATATTGATCGGTTTTAATGGCCGCGAGTAAAGCGTGCTCCGATACAACCATGCTGACGAGTTTATTGTGCGGAAGTCTGGCCTGGTAGCACCAGCCAAATGGCGTCGCTTCTAGCTGCACTTGCTTAGACAGTTTTTGGTGTTGGCTATGGCTAACTTCAGCAAATCGAACGGTCGCATACAATTGATCGTTGAGGGTCTTATGAATATTAAGTGCTTTAGCAAAACGCGCTTTACTGCCAGTAGCGTCAATAACAAAGCCAGCTTGAATACCTTGGTTTGTGTGTGTTTTCTGCTGTTTTAAAATTAGAGTGTAATTACTTTCAGGGGTGGGTTGCTGGTTAAACGGCTGATTATCGCCCTCCTGGCAGCCAATAAAACTCGTCGACCAGCACAGTTGGGCACCACAGCGTTCGGCCTGGGCGGCTAACATGGCGTCAAAAGCTGGGCGATTTAAGCGCCAGGAAGGCCCTAATGGATTGACGATAAAATCATTGTAGCCAGGTGTGGCTCTTCCCCAAATGGATGCAAAGCCTGGGCAGGGCTCGTGGCCGCTTTGATAAAACGCTTCCAAAACCCCCAATTGCTTGAGTAATAATAGTGTTTCAGGAGGACAGTTTTCCCCCACGCGTAGCTGGCCAGGACTTTGCCTATCGACCACCAACACAGACGCGTCTGTGTTGGTGGTGATAGCAATGGCCGCAGCCAAACCGGCTGGGCCTGCACCCAGAACGACAACGTCGTAATAAGGTTTTAACGTCTCCATATTAATGTGGGCGACCGCGTTTCTTTTTGCTTGGGTTAGCGTTAAATGGCCAGGCTGCAACCGGGTCTGTGGCATCGCCAACTTGGGTTAGCTGGCTTTGTACTTCAAGGTAAAGCTCTGGCGAGTAGCTTTGGGTTTCACTATCAACATTGCTGCCTTGCACAATAATGCCGATCTTGTCCCAATCCTGTACCGACTGCAGTGGATCTTGGAAAGTGGCGGCCGAGGCTGGGTTAACGGCATAGGTGCCTTTGCCTCGAATGGACCATTTTTGCTGGGGTAATACGTTGTTAAAGACTTCTTCAGCTACATACACCGCATCGGGCCTTTGCGAAGGCCAGGACCAATATAAAGTACTTTCAGCACCATTGCTTTCATTGACGCCGTCGGTGTTGATGGCCGTGGCGTGAATCGAGCATGAGTTGTAATCCGTTTGCCAGGGAATGGCCATAAACTTAGAAATGTCGCCTGGCTCTAGTCCGTCGGTCATATTGTGCAGTGGGATCCAGCCGCTCGACAGGTAGGGGGTGTCGCGTTTGAGACCATCATAATCCAGCGGTTTGTGCTTAATTCGAAACGGTCCACTGCCGGTGGTTTTCCAGTCTTGCTGATAAATGTCCTTTTCCATAATGGTGTAACTGACTTCAATGCCAGGAACATAACGTCCGCCCAGGCAATTAGCCAGTGAAGCCATATCCAATAACTCACCGCCACCGAGTGCCGATGGACTGTCTTTATCGAATTGATGTTTACTCCACTGCTCCAGCATAAAATACTGGGTTTTGGTCACGGTCAAAAAAGAGGTTCCGGCAGCTCCTAATGACAGTGGCATTAGCGGGGCGCCGATGTTGGTTTCATCCGCATTTGGATTTCGAATGAAATTGAGCGCTGCCATAATGGTCTCATCGGGGTTGTCGTGTTCCGATATGGCTTCAACCGCATCGTGGGCATGCAAGGCTAAAGGAGGCAGGTTGGCTGTCCAGCGCTGCAGATTACAGGCAATAAATATTGGCTGAATATCGCTGAAGAAGTTCGGTTTATAGCTGGATTTATAGCCATAGTCGTCCGTGCTAGGGGATATGCCATAAAGCTCAGGCTGCAGCTGTAGGTCGCGGACAAACATATTATAAACATCGTCCCATACCGAAACGACGTTGCGAATCTGTGGTGCGTAGGCTGGGTCGCCACAAACCACCCAGGCGCCAAACGCTTCTTCACAGCTGCCATCGTCGAATTTCAGTGTGACCTTGACCGGGCCGTCGGCGGCGGAGTCAAACCAACCGACATTATTCAGATCGCCAGTCATTTGAATCGGTACACCGTATTCATCATACTGACCAACGGCATTGCCAGGGCTGGCCAGTACTAGCAGTCGACCTTGATCATCGGTCAGTATGCCGCCCAGAGTGTTGAGTGGTCCACAGGGTTCAAACAGCTCATCATTGCTGTCTTCTGGAAAGCGAATGGGGTAGTCGGCCAGGGTGACAATCTCGCCACCTTCTTTGACGCATTTGGCGATTGAGCCACGATTAAACTCTGCCGTCTCTTTTTTCTTAGCACTGATGGCCCTTGGGCCAGCATCTATCATTAATCGGTTTAATCGATAACTGGAATCAATGGTACCGTGCACTTCCGGGTTGCGCATTTGCGGAACTTCGTTGTTTGCATAGGCATCGATGCCCTTATTGTTGACCACGTTGTAAGCAGCGGCTTTTTTGTTGGCCAGGTGGCAAGACCAAATAAGATCGGTCACGGTTCTGCCATCGGCCAGGCGGGTGCCAATCACGATTTCAGACCCTGATCCATTAGGGTAGCTGTCAGGCCCATCCAGGTCGTAGGCATAAATGCGAAAGCGTGCTGCTTGTTTTTTTAGGTTACCTTCATCGTCACGCAAATCATTGCTGGTTACAGGGGTATTATCAGTCCCTTTTTTAATCGGTAAACCACCCGTGACATCGCTGCCGGGCTGCGGTAAACCTGCGCTGGTTTCCGGCGAAAGAATATAATCATCACTGGTGCCAAAGCGGGCAAAGTTAACGCTTGGGTGTACTCTGAATACGGTTTTATTACTCATGGCAGAAACATCCTTATTGCTGATTAGCTTCGCTGAATTGAGGTGTTACCCCATGTTCCCAGCAGTTTTTTATCGCACCGCCGACGCTGGCCATGGCCGGGAAGAAGTTAGCTGGGTTGTCACCCTTAAATAGCCCTTCCATCGATTGGGTGAGCTGGCCAAATTGCTTAATCAGTATGCGCTGTAACTGCTTGTCTTCTTCGGTGTAATCGCTCACTGGCTTGACAGAGTAGGTCTCCGGCAACTTACTGCCATCGCTGCCGCCTGCGTCTTTGATTTGATTAAATTTCACAAAATGATCGCTGTTCGGCTCAATGTCATCGGCAGTGTTTTGGAAAACCTTGGGCACAGTGGGATCTTTTTTACATTGGCCTTCACCTTGATCGGTGATCAGATCAATCAACAGTGACACTTGATCAAAGCCTGGTGCTCCAGAGTTGGTGACGGTCATGTTGGGCATGTTGCGATAAAAGGCAGAAAAGAAATCTACCTGGCGTACACCACCCTTGATTTGGGTTTTTAGTAATTTTGCACCAAAGCGCAGTGCGTCATAAAACTCGCCGATAGTGCCATATTCATTAATGGCTGTTTGCAGAGCGATCTCTTTTTTAGAAACGCCAAACTCTGGCAGTTCCACCAGACACATACCATTAATGTGCAATAAATCCAGCGGTCCTATTTCTGCCGTGTAGGGCATATAGGGTTCAGTATCGGCGCTGGGATCTAACGCAAAATCGAGATGCGGTATTTTCGTACCACTGTATACCGGTGGTGTGATCTTGGGTGATAGACCATAGGCGTTGGCCATATTGGCAGCACATTGTAGGTGCAGCATTTCTTGATTGATGATAGTGCGAATCAGCTGGTAGGCATCTGACTCACGGTCTTTGATCGAATACATGGCTGACATATAAAAGGGAATGGTCCACAACTCCAGATCGACTGCCGCTTGCAGGTGATCGTGCAGGTGCTCCATCGCCCATTCGGAATGGTTAAGTTTCATCAGGCTCCGTCCTCTGTGTGGGTGGGGCGGTTGGTGGGATTAGCGGTTGCTGTTGCTGTGCTTCCGTGACAGCGCAACACTGGGAGCAATAGCAAGACAATAAGCCTAGATGGCTAGCCCACTATGGCCGCTTGTCTTAAGGAAAAGTCCTGCTTTGGTATGAGTTCATACCATTTGGCTCGGTTAAATAGCTGTAAAACTAGCGCCTTCCTTTCTTTTGTTAAGTAGTCCCCTGTTTTGGAACAACAGGGGACAAGCGTTCGATAACATTGGCACCGTCATTGAGATGATCACAGCAATAGTTAGGGCCCAGAGGTAGTGGGGACTTTGTCCAATATTCTATGGGCAGAGACTGACAAAGCTGGATTGCAAACATTACTGAACTCAAAAATGTAAAAGGAAGAACGTTGAAAACTAATTTTTATTCTCTACTGGCAGCTTGTGCCTTATGCAGCACTTTGGCGCCGATTCAAGCTGAAGAGCAACCTATTGATAACGTAATCGCCAGCACCTTTAGCGACAATAATGCTGATGGCGTTTTCGAATCCTCATCGAATAGCGGATATTTATATGCACACTGGCGGAATGTTAATTATCTGAATCAAAGATATACAAAGCGTGTCGCTGTAGAAGTTGACTTAAGCGATTACCTAATGGCGGATCGAATCGAACAGGCATGGCTGCAATTCGAACTGGTGGGTACAAGTAATACACCAGAATTGGAGTTTCGTGGTTATGTTGGTGACGGGGTGTTGGAGTTATCCGATGCCGCTGCGGGCGAGCAACTACTAGCCACTAAAACCATTGATTCACTTCGTGCTGTGAAAGTAGATATCAGTGAATACGCAAGGCAACTTCAAGCACAAGGTCAGCGCTATTTGGGCATTAATATCCGCACCACCAGTGAGGGGAAGACGCATAATACATTTGATGATGAAGTTATTTTTCGAGGGCCGCAAATGAGTGATGGACTACAGGTGGTCGTTGATAATACAGCTGCAGCGCCATACACACCTGCGAATGTTCTTCATCAGCATAACTTCGGCTGGGGTGTTGAGAAATATCCGAACTTTGCGTTTGAAAGCAGTCGTGGTGGGCGAGTGCGGGTGGTCGATGATCGCCTACGTATGGATCAAACCAACTATTTTTCTACACCAACATTAAATCAGCTGGACTGGAGTGTGAATCTAAAGCACGCCGACAATGTCACTTTAAGCTTTTTTCAGACAGAGTCAGCTGATGAAGCTGATGAGCTAGACACCCGCTTTGTTACCTCTATGCAGGGTGATGGCGTCAGTCTCAGCCACAATGGCGTCGATTGGTACCCTGTCATCAGTGCAGAGCAATTGGATCTGGGAGCGAATGGCGGTCACGTTAGTATTAACCTTGACGAGCAAGTTGCTCGAATCGAAGCCAACCACGATTCAACTTTTCAATATAACGAACAGTTTAAAATACGCTTTCAGCAGTTCGGCCGTAGCCGTTATCCGTACGATGGCCGTGACTGGGGCGATTTACTCATTACCGGTGACTATCAAGGTGAAGACAGCGATGTGAGTCTACAGCTGCAATCACCTAGTGCTGTTATTTCGGGTACTGAAAGCAAATTGAGTTTTGTCATCTCGAATATAGGGGCTGTGCAGGCGTTGGGCGTGCATACAGAGCTGCAGCTAGCAAACAGTATTTATGACATTTCATTGCCCGCAGGGTGTGAGCGTAACGGTGAGCTACTGACCTGCTTTATTGGCAACTTGGCAGCAGGGGAGCAGCGTCAGCTGGAAGTGGTGGTTAAGCCTGCTCGTGCTGGTCAATGGGATATACGTAGCTTGGTGCGTATGGCTAATACAGATGTTGATATAAGTAACAACACCGATCTGCGTGTATTAACTGTGAACGAATGACCGCGGTGCTTAGCCCACTTATCCGTTGCTGAGGTCAAACCTGTACTGCACATGCAGTACAGGTTTGACACTGCTTGACCAATGCACCACTGGGCCCCCTTGTTTTGCTGCGACGATGGCCCCATCTACCCAATATGACTCGTTAACAGGAGCAGAATGTGCCCCTTATTATCCTTTTTGCTGTGATCTCTCTGGTTGAAATCTATGTCTTGATTCAAGTCGGCGGGATCATTGGTGGCTTAGCGACCGTGGCTTTGGTGGTGCTGACTGCCATGGTGGGTGTGACCTTATTAAGAGCCCAGGGCCTGGCGACCTTGATGCGTGCTCGCACCAAGCTGGAACAGGGCAGCCTGCCAGCCAAAGAGCTGGCAGAAGGCTTTTTATTGGCACTGGCGGGTGCCATGTTGCTAACACCTGGTTTCGTGACCGACAGCTTGGGGTTTGCTCTACTGGTGCCTGGCGTGCGCCGGGCTCTGCTGGGTAAAGTTATGGCGCTGTTGAAGCCCAATATGGTGATGGGTGCTGGCAACGTCTATGACGGTGAGTCACGGCGCCCTGGGCCGTCGCCTTCTGGCTCTGGGCGGGTGATTGAAGGTGACTACATTCGTCGAGATCAAGACTAGCGCCAGCGCTATTTGCGCAGGCATTAGAAAAAAATTTCATGCGGGGTGTTGAAATCTGTTTTGCCACCCTTATTAAGCAAAACACGGCATCCGGTGGTGTGAACGCCACAGCCGACAACACAACACTGGTTCAAACATTGGAGAAGACTTCAAATGAAAATCCGTCCTTTACACGATCGCGTCGTTGTTCGTCGCAAGGAAGAAGAGCAAACCACCGCAGGTGGCATCGTGCTGCCGGGCTCTGTGGCTGAGAAGCCTAACCAGGGTGTGGTTGTTGCCGTTGGTACTGGTCGAGTTCTGGATAACGGTGAGAGCCGCGCGGTAGATGTCAAAGAAGGCGACGTTGTCGTATTTGGCAAATATTCTGGCTCAAATACCATCGAAGTAGATGGCGAAGAGCTGCTGATTCTGAACGAAAGCGAAATTTATGGTGTGCTGGAATCCTGATCCATCCAGCTAAGTGACATCGAAACCTAAATACAGTTAAGGAAAAAATCATGGCAGCTAAAGAAGTAAAATTCGGTAACGAAGGCCGCAAGGCAATGTTGGAAGGCGTTAACGTCCTGGCCAACGCCGTTAAGGTAACCCTGGGTCCTAAAGGCCGTAACGTGGTACTGGAAAAGTCTTTCGGTGCGCCAACCATCACTAAAGACGGTGTATCGGTAGCGAAAGAAATCGAACTGGAAGACAAGTTCCAGAACATGGGCGCCCAGATGGTTAAAGAAGTGGCGTCTCAGGCAAACGATCAAGCGGGCGACGGTACCACTACCGCTACCGTACTGGCTCAAGCCATCGTTAACGAAGGCCTGAAAGCGGTTGCAGCGGGCATGAACCCAATGGACCTGAAGCGCGGCATCGACAAAGCGACTGCGGCTGTGGTTGAGCAGTTGAAGTCACAAGCACAACCATGTGCCGACAGCAAAGCTATTGCTCAGGTAGGTACCATCTCTGCAAACTCTGACGAAACCGTTGGTCAGATCATCGCTGAAGCGATGGAAAAAGTGGGCAAAGAAGGTGTGATCACCGTTGAAGAAGGCAAAGGCCTGAACGACGAGCTGGAAGTGGTTGAAGGTATGCAATTCGACCGTGGTTTCCTGTCACCTTACTTTGTGACCAACCAAGAAAAAATGACTGCAGAGCTGGAAAACCCACTGCTGCTGTTGGTTGACAAAAAAGTAGACAACCTGCAAGAGCTGATTCCAGTACTGGAAAACGTAGCTAAGTCTGGTCGCCCTTTGCTGATCGTTGCTGAAGACGTTGAAGGTCAAGCGCTGGCCACTCTGGTGGTTAACAACCTGCGTGGCACCTTTAAAGTAGCGGCGGTTAAAGCGCCTGGTTTTGGTGATCGTCGTAAAGCCATGCTGCAAGACATCGCAGTGCTGACTGGCGCACAAGTGATCTCTGAAGAAGTAGGCATGTCTTTGGAAACCACTACTCTGGATCACCTGGGTACGGCTAAGAAAGTCGTGATCAGCAAAGAAAACACTGTGATCGTTGACGGTGCTGGTTCTGAAGGCGATGTGAAAGCACGTGTTGAGCAAATCCGTGCTGAAATCGAAGCCTCTACTTCAGACTACGACAAAGAAAAACTGCAAGAGCGTGTTGCCAAGCTGGCAGGCGGTGTTGCTGTGATCAAAGTCGGCGCTGGCTCTGAAGTTGAAATGAAAGAGAAAAAAGACCGCGTAGACGACGCTCTGCACGCAACTCGCGCAGCCGTTGAAGAAGGCGTGGTTGCTGGCGGTGGTGTTGCTCTGGTACGCGCTCTGGCTAACGTCACCGTTGAAGGCGATAACGAAGATCAAAACGTTGGTATCGCTTTGGCACTGCGTGCGATGGAAGCACCGATTCGTCAAATCGCGGCTAACGCTGGTGCAGAAGGTTCAGTGGTTGTCGATAAAGTAAAAGCGGGCGAAGGCGCGTTTGGCTTTAACGCTGCTACCGGTGAATACGGCGACATGATCGAGCTGGGTATTCTGGACCCTGCAAAAGTGACTCGCTCGTCGCTGCAAGCGGCCGCTTCTGTTGCTGGTCTGATGATCACCACTGAAGCCATGGTGGCTGAAGTGCCAAAAGAAGACGCTCCTGCAATGCCTGATATGGGCGGCATGGGTGGCATGGGTGGTATGGGCGGCATGATGTAAGCTGCTCGCTCTATGCGAATAAAAACCGGCCTTTATGGCCGGTTTTTTTATGCCTGTTGATTTACCACCACTGGCGACTCTCGCGCAGAACGGAAACCGCCAATGATTGGCTTGTGGGGCTGTTCTTATAACTGTAATGTCATTGTAAGTCGTTGTTTTATTTGCAGTTTCTTTAGATTTTACTTCTCCTTGTTGCTTTAAGCTGCGTGCTCAATTGATAAGGAGGTTTGTATGGACACTAAACAACGACTATTGCCGGTTATTTTTGCAGTTATGGCTGTTGGTTGTGGCGGAGATAATCATTCTTCAAAACAACCAGATAAGGGCGTTGGCGATGATCCTTTTATTCGAGCCAATAAAAATGAAGAGGTAGCGGCTCAGCTCAGTGCGAAAAGCCCTGTGTTTCAAGCAGGAGATACGGCTATAAGTATTTCCTCATTTGGTTATTGGGATGGGGGCTCTGGCTTCTCTTCCGAGTTTGCCGATTTATCGAAGCAGCAGATAGCAGCCTTGTCTGACTTTAGCTTGCAGGAAAATCCCGGTGACTGCTGGACGGACACACTGGGGCATAGCATTACGGTAACTGCAGCCGATGGTGAGGTAAGGGAATATTATTCGAATAGCTCTGGTGCTTCCTGTAGCGAAGATATTAACCAGTTGGTGAACTTCGACGCCGTACAAAAGCTTTATGAAGAATCCGGCTGTGTTTTTGCGCAAACCAAGGGCAAAGATGCAGACAGCGCGATCGTTGCAACCCTCAATCGTGGCTGCCATCATGGTTATTTTTATGGCCCTGCTTGGTTCAAGCTTGATGTTCCGCAAAGCTCAGAGTTAGTGATTGAGGGCGTTGACTGCAATGACAGTGGTACTTACCTGGATCTCTTTGACCGAGATGGAAAAACACTACTGGCTCAAGGGGAGCGTACCGAAGTATCGGGCTGCAGATCCATTGAGTACCCTATATCCAAGCCAGGAACCTACTATCTGCAAGCGATAGGGTATTTTGGAGATAACTTTTTCAACGCCTACACCAGAGATTGAATCTAAGCCAGCTGTAGCTGATGTCGCCGGCCCTTGTGGCCGGCTTTTTTATGGCTCACCAATGCCTGTTTGACGGGCGTTATGTCTAGAATATACGATTTGCCATATATATGAAATTTGTTATATTTATGGTCGGCAACGGTGGTTGAGCGACTCCCTTTGTTATTCAAAAAGTTTGGTGGGTATTTGGTGCCATAGGTAGTGGGTGAATGGATAGGAGTACAGGATGGCAAGCACGACTAAAGCAGCAGCACTGTTTCCATTAACGTTTTACAAAGCGCTGGCGGATGATACTCGGCTGCAATCCTTGTTGTTGATTGCTGAGCAGGGCGAGCTGTGTGTGTGCGATCTTATGGCAGCACTGCAACAGTCGCAGCCGAAAATTTCTCGCCACTTGGCGCAGCTGCGCAAAAGCGGCATTCTGCAGGATCGCAGACAAGGGCAGTGGGTGTATTACAGCTTGCACCCGCAGCTGCCTGACTGGGCACGGCAGGTGTTAGTGCTGACGGCAAAGCAAAATCCGGATTATGTATCTAGCGCACGGAAAAATTTAACCGCCAACTGTTGCTGAGGCCCGCCATGAAAATCCTTTATATCTGCACCCATAATCGCTGCCGCAGTATTTTGTCTGAGGCTATGACTAATCATGAAGCTCCAGGCGTCATTGAAGCGCGTAGCGCTGGCAGCCAGCCTAGCGGCGAGGTGCACCCGCTATCGCTTAAATATTTACAGCAAGCAGGCATCGACACTGGGGGGCTGCAAAGCCAATCCTGGCACGAGTTTGAAGACTTTGCCCCGGATGTGGTGATTACCGTATGCGATTCTGCCGCCGGTGAGAGTTGCCCGGTGTGGTTTGGCCAAGCCATCAAGCTGCATTGGGGGCTTGAAGATCCGTCAAAGGTTGAAGGCACACCGGCACAGCAAGCGGAGGCGTTTAAACACTGTATAGCGCTTATTCAAGCACGGGTGCAGCGATTAAAAACCATTGCCTGTCTACCACGTGAACAATGGTCACAGGCATTGCGGAATTTAGCAGATACTTAGCCGAGTGATCGCAGTATCTCAACATGCACAAAAATATCTGGTGTCGGAGCCGTTATGCCATCTACAGACGAATTTTTACCCAATATCGACCGCGAGCAGTTTCAAACACCTACCGTGGCAGAATTTAAACGTGAATTTTCAACCCATAAACCACGCATACTGTTGTTATACGGCTCACTGCGTCAGCGCTCTTTTAGCCGCTTGGTTATCGAAGAATGCGCGCGCCTGTTAGAAAAAATGGGGGCCGAGGTACGCATATTTAACCCGCAGGGTTTGCCCTTGCCTGATAGCACCGATGAGCAGCATGAAAAGGTGCAAGAATTGCGCGACTTGGTTGTGTGGTCTGAGGGTCAGGTCTGGTGTTCGCCCGAGCGCCATGGTGCCATGACTGGCATTATGAAAGCGCAAATTGACTGGATTCCTCTATCTTTGGGTGCGGTACGTCCAACTCAAGGAAAAACCTTGGCCGTGATGCAGGTAGAAGGCGGTTCGCAATCCTTTAATGTGGTCAATCAACTGCGTGTATTGGGTCGCTGGATGCGTATGATCACCATCCCTAATCAATCGTCAGTTGCCAAAGCCTTTTTGGAATTTGACGATAATAACCGCATGAAGCCATCTGGCTACTACAACCGCATTGTGGATGTGATGGAAGAGCTGATGAAGTTCACTCTGTTGACGCGCGATAACAGTGATTATTTAGTCGATCGTTACTCGGAGCGAGTAGAGTCGGCAGAGCAGCTGATGCAGCGCGTTAACCAACGTTCAATGTAGGAGTCATATGATGGGGTTATTTGAACGTTATTTGTCTGTATGGGTAGCACTTGGCATTGTCACTGGCGTTTTGCTAGGCAACTGGATACCAGGCGTATTCAGTCAAATCGCCATGCTGGAATATGCTCACGTTAATCTGGTGGTGGCGGTATTAATCTGGTTGATGATCTATCCCATGATGATTCAGGTGGATTTTTCTTCCATCAAAGACGTCGGTAAAAAGCCCAAAGGTCTGCTGCTGACCTTAACCATTAACTGGTTGATTAAGCCCTTCACCATGGCCTTATTAGGCTGGCTGTTTTTCCGTGTATTGTTTGCCGATTGGGTCGATGCACAAACCGCGGGTGAATACATCGCTGGTATGATTTTGCTAGGGGTGGCGCCATGCACGGCCATGGTGTTTGTTTGGAGTCAGCTGACTAAGGGCGATGCAAACTATACCCTGGTGCAAGTATCTATCAACGACATCATTTTGGTGTTTGCCTTTGCGCCCATTACCGCGTTTCTGCTCGGTATCAGCGATATACAGGTGCCCTGGCAAACTTTGCTATTGTCTGTTGTGTTGTATGTAGTGCTGCCATTGGTGGCAGGTGTGTTCACTCGTAAAATATTGGATAAAAGCAACGACCATAGTCGTTTAAATCAATTTGTTGCCACCTTAAAGCCCTGGTCCATTATCGGTTTATTGGCAACGGTTGTGCTGCTGTTTGGGTTTCAGGCACAAACCATCCTTGAGCAACCCATGGTCATTGGCATGATCGCCATTCCGCTACTGATTCAAACCTATGGCATATTTGCTATTGCTTATGTGGCTGCCAAGCGTTTAAAGCTAAGCCACAATATTGCCGCGCCAGCATGCATGATAGGAACTTCTAATTTCTTCGAGCTGGCCGTAGCTGTTGCTATTTCTTTATTTGGTCTACATTCAGGTGCTGCTCTGGCAACTGTGGTGGGGGTGCTGGTCGAAGTGCCTGTGATGTTGTCATTGGTATGGTTTGCGAATCGTACTCGGCATTGGTTTGAATAAACGAACAGATTTTCATTTGAAAATCTGTTCGTATTTAAATTATGAGTTGTTAGCAGATGGTTCCGAGTGGAACCGTCTTCCTCCAACCCATGTTTCTAACACAGGAATATCACGAATCTTGGTATCATCCTTGATAGAAAGTGGATCTTCGGCAAGTATGATATAGTCAGCCAGTTTTCCGGGCTCTAAAGAGCCTAGCCATTGCTCGGTATGGCACTGCCAAGCCGCATCATATGTTATAGCGCGCAGCCCTTGCTCTTTGCTGATACGTTCATCCTTGCTCAATACTGATTTTTCCGGTGATTTTTCCATGATGCGAGTGACTGCTTGCTCCATCATTCGCAGCGGTCCAATTGGACTAACAGAAAGATCGCTGTGAAGAGTGATACGGGCATTCAGTTCAAGCATGGTGTTACAACGATCTAGCAGTTGTGATTTTTCCTTAAATATCACCTGATCAAATGCATAGCCCCAATAGCCAACATGACCAATCAAAAAACTGGGTGATATTCCTAGTTTCTGCATGCGCTTAGCGCTGTTATCACTTAAAAGGGAGCAGTGTTCAATACGGTGTCGAGATGTTAGCCCTGATTCATCGCCTAATGCCTCTTCGTATACATCGAGGGCAAGGTCGACGGCTTCATTGCCGTTGGCATGGATGAGTAAAGGCCATCCTTTTTTAATGATATCGTCGACCATTTTTTGGTAGTTAAGCGCACTTTCGTCCGAAGCTGTGCAAGCAGGTGGGTTGCAGAAGTTGAAAATACCGTAGTTGTTATCTGGTTCACAGCAATAGGGCTCGCTTTGATAGCCAGTTAGCCCCTGATTTGAACCATCCGATACTAATTTGGTAGCAACAACGAAAGGCTGGTAAAGATCCAATTCTGTGAGCGACTTGTGGTGTTTAAGATTGTCAGTGTCAGCAGTATTCTCACATAATAGGGCATAGCCAACACGTATATTCTGCGGCATGACCGCTTGATACGCCTCAAGCTCCTCCTTCATTTTAGGACGCATTCCAGCCTCAAACATCATGGTGACACCACGTTCGTTGGCAGTTTTGAAGATCTTATATATGTTTTCAGGTAAGTTGGTTGTTATATCGGCTCTCTGTGACTCCGGTATTGCAGTGAACCCTAGCGTCATTTGCTCAAGTTCTTGCAGGGCACCCTGCTGGCGTATTTTTTCAATAAATGAAGATTTCTCGTCATTTTTCATGCCTTCGGTTATAGCATTTAAAGAAACACTATTGATATACGCCGTGTGCATGGAAGCAGATATCCAATACACACCTCTGTCGGGAAAAGCATCGTCAAGTTTGTCAATGGTGATGGTATCGAGCTGCCCATCCCTAAATGGCATTAAGGCTGGGTCCACTCCGGTTCCTAGTATCCAATCGTCGGTGCTAAGTTTGACTAGATTCTTCTTGGCTTCCGAGATAATACTTTCGGGGCAATAATTATCTTTAAGATGCTGTCCTTGATACGGCCCCAAGTCTGGCCAGCTCATTGTCATTGCTGTAGGGATGATATGAACATGGGGTTCGATCAATCCCGGAAGTAAGGTGTGTTCGTTGGGCAGAGAAATGTGATCGTCGGGTCTTAGCCCCAGTGCCTTCATCTTACTGGCAACGTCATGTTGGCTACCTACAGCGACTACTTTACCGTCTGCAAATCCAATCGCTTCAACAGTACCTGTCATGCCGCCTGTCATTGGGCGAATGGTTCCACCTGAGTACATGATAAGTTTTTGTCGTTCCGGTGGTTGCAAGTTTGGATTATCGTTAGTGAAACGGTTGAGTGCGCTGCTAGAGGATGCTCTATTAGCTGAGTTTTCCAAGCTCTTCCATAAGGGGTTGTGGCATGCGCACTGAGAGCAGTGATGGCTGTGTTTCATAGTTCTTCCCTAAACTAATTGGTCAGTACTACTTAAAGTCACTCAATTTCTCGTGTCAATTCTAAAGGTTACGCTGTGTTACATCCCTCCTTTGGGGGTTGCTCGAAACTGCGTTCAGGCACATAGCGATAAGACAAAGAAGGGGTTTGAGCACCTTTTAGTAATAAGCTCTTTAATAATCAGGTAGTTAGGTCTGCTCTTATCTAGTTCGCTGCCGCATACGCAGCCAATATTAATGTCCTTATTTTTAAAATCGGTTTTGCGCCTAACCCCCTGCGCCTGCAGGCCGCCGCAACGAACAATGACTGCGCCCGTCGGGGCTGCCTGGACGGCAGCGCCAGCAAAAGGCCGACAGGGACGTTGGCTTTTTGCGTGGCGGTCAGCGCAGTCTTGTGAGTAAGGGATTTAAGGCCTGTACAGCGCAAGGCGGGGAGTTCGCCAGCCCGGCGTGAGGGGTAAGTCCCCTCAAGGAGGGCAAAGGGAATTGCCGCAGCTCAAAAAAGTAACCCAGCAACATTGCTAGGACATGAGGTTCGCTGCCGCATACGCAGCCAATATTAATGTCCTTATTTTTAAAATCGCTTTTGCGCCTAATCCCCCAGCGCCTGCAGCCCGCCGCAGTAAACCGATCAAATTACTCAAGCTCATTATATTGTGGTAGCTCGTCGGTGATGGTGAACCAAGGAGCTTTGTTAGCTACAAATACATGACGTTCGGCTGTTACACCAGGATCGGTATCTAACGTTCCTAAGGGAAAACCTAACACATCGGGTTGATTGTCAAAGCGGGTAACAAGGCTAGAACCACAATGTTGACAAAAACCTTTATGCTCACCTGGTGATGATTCATAGAATCGAATGCAGTGCTGCCCTGCGACTATGGTCAAGTCGTTGCTATTAATCTTTGCGCGAGTGCGAAACGCTGAGGCGTGCAGTTTACGGCACATGCTGCAATGGCAGTTCAATACATCACTGAGCTCTCCGTGTATTTCATAACGCACTTGCTGACATAAACAACTTCCGCGATGGGTCATGTTCATTCCTTTTTACTGGTGTAATCAGTTAAATCCTAAAATTCGATGGCTGAACAATTCAGGTTAGTACGAGTGTGACACTATGTTTCATAGTGATTTCAGCTCAAAGCCTTCATCCAGCCAGCCCATAATTCCACCAATCATTTTTTTCACCGGTCGCCCGAGTTGCGCTAAACGGATGGCGGCTTTTTCGGTGGCGTTGCAATGAGGACCAGCGCAATACACCACAAATAAGGTGTCGTCGCTAAAGCCCTCAAGGCTGTCTGAATTAATGCGGCTGTAGGGCAGGTGCATAGCCCCTGCGATATGACCCTGCTGAAACTGTGCCTCGCCGCGCACATCAAGCAATACAAAATCCATGCGTTGGTTACTGATGGCATGGTGCACATCCCAGCAATCGGTCTCAAAGGTGAGTAGGCGTTCAAAGTGGGCCAATGCTTGTTGGCTTTGGGCGGCGGGAATGCGGGATACGGCGCTGCTCATGCGAGACTCCTAGTGGATGAAAACCCCGTCAGTATGGCGTTGATCCTTATTCACCACTATTGGCTTAAAAGACATGATTCGTTAAAATCCAGCCAAATGTTGTTCGGATGTTCGATATGAAAACTGTTGCAGTACTGACTTATAACGGTGCTGCTTTGTTTGAGCTGGGCTGTGCCGTAGAGCTGTTTGGCCTGCCGAGGCCGGAATTTGATCATTGGTACCAATGCCAGGTGGTAACTTTCGAGAAAGGCCCATTAGTATCAACGGCCGGGGTTGGATTGAGTGCCACTGTGGTCGATAGCCTGCATGGGTTTGATACCCTGGTGATACCCAGCTGGCCGACCCAAGGGGCTGATATTGCGCCAGCGCTAGCCAGTGCGATTCAATCCTTTTATAAAAATAAACAGCGCATCTTATCGTTTTGCTCGGGCTCATTTTTATTGGCGCAGCTCGGTCTTTTGGATGGTAAGCAGGCCACCACTCATTGGCGCTATGCCCAAGCGTTTAAAATGCGATTCCCCCTGGTACAGTTTGTCGATAATGTGCTGTATCTGCTACAGGGAAATCTGGGCTGTTCGGCCGGCAGTGCTGCGGCACTGGATTTGGGCATTGAAGTAATACGGCAGGATTTTGGCAGTGATGTCGCGAATGCGGTGGCGCGACGATTGGTCTTGTCGGCCCATCGCCAAGGCGGCCAATCACAGTTTGCCGATGCGCCTGTGATGCAGGTGAATAGCCAGTTTTCCGCTGCGCTGGATTGGGCAACGCAGCATTTATCTGACTCTATTGATATTGACCAACTGGCAAATAAAGCCAACATGTCGCGCCGTACCTTTGACCGAAAATTTCGCGCCAATTTTAATTTATCGCCGAAGGCTTGGTTAACGGAGCAGCGGATACAACTGGCGAAGAGTTTATTAGAGCAGGCCCAGGGCAGTGTTGACGAGGTGGCGCTAAAAGCAGGCTTTGATCATGCTGGCACTTTGAGGCATCACTTTAGAAAAGCCTTAGGAGTGTCGCCGACTCACTATCGACAGCAGTTTTTACGCAGCAAATAGCTGCATTGCTCAGAACCACTGTCATTGTGTTTCTAACGGTGCCTCTGTGCCAACCGAGCAGTAATCGCTACTATAACCGCCTTGCTGCTGTTGCTGGCAGCCCATTATTGACGCGTCAGGCGCTGGCCTGTAAGGATTGTTATGACGGTTAATCTTAGCGATTGTGTTTGGGTCGATCATCGGTTTGAGCTGCCGGTGAATCATCATCAGCCCGATGGTCGTACTATCAGTGTGTTTGCTCGTGAACTGCGTGCCCACGGGCGTGAGGCAGAAAGCTTACCTTGGCTGGTGTATTTGCAAGGCGGGCCGGGTTTTCCTGCACCAAGGCCAACGGCCTTAACGGGCTGGATGAAACGAGCCGCCAAGCAGTTTCGCATTTTATTGTTAGATCAGCGCGGTACCGGCCAAAGTACGCCGCAAACTCATCAAACCCTGGCGCATTTAACGGCCGAGCAACAGGCGGAGTACCTGCAGTATTTTCGTGCCGATCAAATTATCGCCGATGCCGAGGCCATTCGTCAGCAATTGGGCATCGAGCGTTGGTCGCTGTTGGGGCAAAGCTTTGGTGGTTTTTGTGCGCTGAGCTATTTGTCGTTTTACCCCGACAGCTTAAAGCAGGTGTACATTACCGGTGGCATACCGCCCATTCATCGCAGCATTGAAGAGGTCTACCAAGCGACCTTTGCCTGTACGGCGGAAAAAAACCAGCGTTTATGGCAGCGCTTTGCAGGCTTAGCCAACAAAACCGATCAGCTGGCCGAGCTGCTGCGTGGCCAGGTAGTGTTAATGCCCAATGGTCAGCAACTGACGCCTGAGCAAATTCAAGCCTTGGGTATTGATTTAGGACGCAGTGGCGGCGCGGAAAGTATTTATCATTTGCTCGATAACGCTGTCATCGAGGTGCCAGAGCAAGGCTTGCAGGTTCGTTATGAATTTTTGCAAGACATGCTGGCGCAGCAAGGTTTTTTAACCAACCCAATTTATGCTTTGCTGCATGAGTCGATTTATTGCGAAGGTCATGCATCTCGCTGGGCGGCCCAGCGAGTATGGCAGCAGTTGCCCGAATTTGGCGCTGAGCAAAGCCGGTTACAGTTGGTTGGCGAAATGGTATTCCCATGGATGTTTGAGCAATTGCAGACGTTAAAGCCGTTGCAGGGCGCCGCTCACAATTTGGCAGAAAAATCCGACTGGCCTGCCTTGTATGATCGTCAGCAATTGGCGCATAACACAGTGCCAGTGGCGGCGGCTATGTACACCCAGGATATGTTTGTTGAATACGATTTTAGCCGCGAGACTCTGAGCAAAATGGCCAATGCCCGTGCCTGGGAAACAAATGAATACGAGCATAATGGCATAGGTGTTGATGGCGAGCGCATTCTCGATAAACTCATTGCTATGGCAGATGATATTGAACGTTGCGGCAGTCGTTAATGTGCATTGAGTAAATGAATCAATGCGACTGTTGTAATCAAGTAGCCAGGTAACAGCGTATTTTGCTATTGCCCGGCTGCTATATCAGCCACAATAACATCAGCCGACACTGCAGAAATATGCCTGGTTAAGCGGTTGGTGTTACAGGCTACTATTACTTTTTGTGCCAGCGGTAACGCATCTCTTGCAGTGTTTTATCACCAATAACAATGTCTTTTACAACGCCATCTGGGCTAAAACCTTGCTGCTGATAAAAATGCCGAGCAGGGGTGTTGTCTGTCAATACCCATAAATAGAGGGGCTGATAATTTAGCAAGGTTAAAGCATCGGCTATGTGGTGCAGCAGCTGCTGGCCATAACCTCGGCGCCAATACTGTGGCTCTATATACAGAGCGTAGATTTCTCCAGCATCGTTGCTGCTGTCGTCTCGATAAGACCCACCGCACACCCAGCCGGCGATCTGTCCGGCGCTTTCCAATACACAAGTGATGGCTTTGCCGTTGGTTAAGGTATGCTGCCATTGCTGTTGGCGTTGCTCGATAGAAAGGGATTGCAAATAGCTGTCTGGCACTATGCCCGCATAGGCCGTTTGCCAACTGGCGACGTGAATGTTGGCAATGGCATAGGCATCTTGTGCGGTGGCGTGGCGTATCACAGGTTGTCCTTAACTAAAGAGCCACCAAGGAGCTAGGTGACTTGATGGCCAGGGATAAATGAGAGGTCAGCTAGCTTCGGTATGTGCTGCGCCTTAGGCTAGGGTAAAAGCAGCATGTATTGATTGACGCCAGCAAAAGGGCAAGACGATGATAACAAGATTTGTATTGTGTGCTCTCTGTTTATTGCTGCAGTCTTGTGGTGGTTCTGGCGGCTCCAGCAGCAAAGATAAGGACACACTGCCTAGCGATGATGTCGCTGATTTTGCCGTCTCCAGTAGTGGCGTGAATGCTGACGGGCAGTTGGATCAGCAATACAGCTGTGACGGCGAGGGCATATCTTTTCCTGTCAGTTGGCAGCAGTTGCCCGAGCAAAGCCAGGCGCTGGCACTCATTATGACCGATGTGAGTAGCGGTGTTGCGCACTGGTTGCTGTACGATATTCCAGTCAGCAGCTCACAGTTGCTGGCTGCTACGATGGATTCGGGAAGCCTTGGCTTAAACGCAGAAGGTAGCCAAAGCTATTTGCCACCTTGCTCAACTGGCACGCAACAGAACTATCGACTAAACCTGTACGCGTTATCGACAGCCACGGGTTTGTCAACCGGGGCTGAGATCAGCACAGTGCAAACGGCCATTAGCAGTCGTATTCTGGCAACGGCCGAACTGAACTTGAGCTATTTGGCCAGTAGCAGCCCAGCGAGCAGTGTGTGTGAGCAAAAATCGGCGGCCTTTGCTGGTTATAGTGATTTAGTCTCGACACAATGCGATGAGAGCTATCTATATGTGACCAGCGCAACAGGATTGCCTGAGCAAAATCCAACCGATAGTCGCAACCAAATGATGGTGGGCATCAGTGCCTGGATTAATCGGGTACCCATTCCTTATGGTTTTAACTGGAAAATTCCGTTGGCACCTGAATTTTACAGCGATACCTGGCAGTCAGCGTCTGCCCGTGGTCCGATTGCATTTGCTGTCAATGGTGTGCCCATTTTTCACTACGATAAACGTCCTGATGTCGATACCGATCCGCGTGTTTATGACTATCGCCAAGAAAACGATACCGTGTTATTGGGCGAGTTGGATCAGTGTGGTGGCCATGCCGGTCAGGGCGATGATTACCACTACCATTATGCGCCGGTGTGTTTGTTGGATAAACATGATTTAAACCAGCCCATTGCCTTTGGCTTAGATGGCATACCTGTGTATTTTGGCACCGGTGGTAGCGATTATTACGGCAGCGGCCGTTTTAACGATATTAATAATTTGCCAGCCAATAACAATTTAGACGACTGCAATGCCCAAGCAGGCGTTGATGGCAGCTTTGTCTATTACACCACAGCGACGGTTCCGTATGTGCTGGGATGCCATCGGGCAGCGGTCGATGATAGTTTGAATATGAATGTCCCCTCACTGCAGGGCCGAAGTTTTGGCGACGTGCAACCGAATGGCGAGCTGGCCGGAGAGCCGTTAATGACAGTGATCAACAGCCTAAGTCAAGAAGGCGATGGCTGGCACACGCTAACTTACGGTAACGGCGCTAGAAGCGTTAAGTACAAAACGTCGGCGACAGGCAATGACTGTTGGGATTTTCAATGGTCAGATGCTGCTGACGATATCTTCACTTATTGCCGTTAATGCATATGAATACTCTGCGGTTTTGCTATTTTCTACTGTGCTTATTGGGCTTTTCTGTTGGCTTGCAGGCTCACCCTATGGCGCTGAGCAATGCCCATGTGCATTGGTACGATGGCCATTATTCGATTCAGTTTCGTGGTGATTGGTTGGCCTTTGTGGCGGCCGGGCAGCCTGACTTGAGTTTGGATTCAATCAGTGACGATCAACTTATGCAAACCATTAATGGCGCCCAACAGCGGTTTCTTGAACAGTTTTTATTGTTGCATGGGAAAACGAGGCTTAAGCCTAACTCGGTACATTTTCCATCCATCAATGAGGTTCGACAAAAACTACGTTTGCAAAGGGCGCAGATATTATTGGGAGGTTCCCTTCATGAAGTGGGATCAGATAATAGTGTGCAGGCGAGGTTTTTAGCCATTCAGATCGAAGGACATGCCCCTGTGAATGCCAGTGCGCTTGAACTGCAGTTTCCTGCGGGTTTTGGGCCGGTATTAGTTAGGGTTTCAAGGCCTGTTACGCAACTGCAGCCAGTGGGTAAAAAAATAACTGTGAACTTTTAATCCCACGATAATAGGTTTATGCCCACAAGGCATTGGCGGGCAGAGGTTAAAGTGTGCCCATACATGTGGTCCTTGCTAATGGAAAATGGCATGAGGCTACCTGGTGAGTTTAGCAATACACACTGGTATCTACTTTATGTTCGACATCTCTGCTTACGACTATCCAGGCATTGATCATGCTTACCAGGGTAAAACGTGTCGGTATGGATAATGACCCTTCTGGATGGTGTTAGGGCGATTGGCGTTAAGCTGACAAAGTGAGGCTGGTTAGCGAGCCATTGTTAGCGGTCGATTTTAATTTTTTCTAAAAGGTCATTTAACGAATATCTGTTCGATCAGGGTGGGCTGTAGAGCACACTTATTTTTTATAACTTTCAGGCATAGCTATGATGCCTGAAAACAGCAGACTGACGTGCTATGAGGCTTGCCTTTACTGGGCTAGCGTGAAATAACAGGCGGCAGAATAACCATAGAAAAGTAAGGCAGGGTAATCATGTTTATCAGTGTTCTGGAGCTGTTTAAGCCAGGCATTGGGCCATCGAGTTCACACACTATGGGGCCAATGCTGGCTGCCAGTCGTTTTTTGGCCGAAATGCCACTGCCAGATCAGGCCAGTCGGGTACGCTGTGTGCTCAAGGGCTCGTTGGCACTGACGGGCCATGGCCATGCCAGTGATCGTGCAGTGATTTTAGGTTTGCATGGTCATACGCCAGAGCGCATGGCACTGGCCGACGTTGAAGAAGAATTGGCCAAGGTGATGCCTCTTCGACAGATTCAGGTAGAACAAAGGACGCTCGATTTTAACCCAGAGCAGGATGTGATTTTTGATATGCAAGATACCTTGCCAGAGCATCCTAATGGCATGGTGTTTGAGTTGTTAGATAGTGATGGTAACTGTCTTGCCAGCCGTCGTTATTTCTCCATTGGTGGTGGTTTTATTAACGATGAAGAAGAAATGACCGGCTTAGTCGCGCCGCTCACCTTATTGTCAGACAGCACCTACCCATACCCTTTTGAAGGGGCTGCTTGCATGATGCGCATGGCAGGCGAAAGCGGCTTAAGCATTGCGCAGATGAAGCGCAAAAACGAGCATTTGCACCGCTCGGCTGACGAGTTGCAGCAGGGGTTAGCGCATATCTGGCAGGCAATGAAGACCTGTGTTGAACGAGGCCTCAAGGCCAGTGGTGAACTGCCTGGTGGCCTTAAAGTAAAACGCCGGGCTGCACAGTTGCATCAGCAGCTGTTGGATGATCCGCAGCAAGCGCAATTGCATGAGTGGCTGTGCGCTTATGCCATGGCGGTGAATGAAGAAAATGCCGCTGGTCATGCCGTGGTCACTGCGCCTACCAATGGCGCTGCAGGCGTGATTCCTGCGGTGCTGTATTACGCTTGGCAGCGTCATCAGTTATCGGATGAGCAAATCGAAGACTTCTTATTAACCGCAGGCTCAGTGGGCGGCATTATTAAGCATAAAAGCTCGATCTCTGGCGCCGAGGTTGGCTGTCAGGGCGAAGTAGGCTCAGCCAGCGCCATGGCAGCAGCTGGCTTATGCGCAGTCTTAGGTGGCAGTGCCGAGCAGGTGGAGCATGCAGCAGAAATTGCTCTGGAGCATCATTTAGGCATGACCTGTGACCCGGTCAAAGGGTTGGTGCAGGTGCCCTGTATTGAGCGCAATGGTTTTGGTGCTTTAAAAGCCTATACCGCGGCATCGCTGGCTTTGCGTGACAGCGGTCAGCACATTATGTCGCTGGATAACTGCATTGCTGCGATGAAGCAAACCGGCCTGGAAATGTCGGAAAAATACAAGGAAACCTCGCTTGGTGGCTTGGCGGTCAATTATACTGAGTGCTGATCAAACACAGTGAGTTTTACATGCATATTTGGGTCGATGCCGATGCTTGCCCTGTGGTGGTAAAAGAAATTCTATTTCGAGCCGCTGAACGTACACAAACACCGCTGACGCTGGTGGCCAATCAAGCCATGCGCACGCCGCCATCTAAGGTGATTAACAGCATTCAGGTCAGTCAGGGATTTGATGTGGCCGACAATGAAATTGTTCAGCGTTTGCAAGCGGGTGATTTGGTGATTACTGGCGATATTCCGCTGGCAGCAGAAGTGGTGGCCAAAGGCGGTACGGCGCTCAGCCCTCGAGGTGAATACCATACCGAAGCCAATATTCGGGCACGACTCAATATGCGTGACTTTATGGAGACGCTGCGCAATAGCGGTGTAGAAACCGGCGGCCCGGCAGCATTCAGCCAGGCCGACCGGCAGCAGTTCGCTAACCAGCTGGATCGCTGGTTGGCGAAGAACGCTGCTGGAAATAATTAACCGTCAGCAAGGACGCCACTGCGATGGCGGCCAGCCAGCGATAGCTGTCTGGCATTAGCAGCAGTGCCAATGCCAACAGCAGCAGCCCTGCGCGCATGGGTGTTGCTAGGGGGCTAGCAAAATAGCCCTCAATGGCACAGGCAAAAGCCAGAATGAGGGCGGCTGTTGCTAATAATGCGCTTAGATACTGCAAGGCACTCACGTCCTGAGTCCAGATCAGCGCTGAAAAGGCCATCATGGCTGGAATCAGAAAATACCCTTGAGCCAGTTTAAAAGCCTGTACGGCAGAGCCCATGGGTTTGGCACCGGCAATACCGGCGCCAGCAAAGGCGGCTAAGGCGATGGGCGGTGTGACGTTAGAGGTTTGCGACAACCAAAATACGATCATATGGGCGGCCAGCATACTGATGCCCAGATCCATCATGGCTGGTACCGCCATGACCGACAGCACAATATAAGCGGCCGTAACTGGTAGGCCCATGCCCAAAATAATGGCGGCCACCATGACCAGCAGCAATACCGACCACAACTGTCCGCCGGATAAATCCAATAAAAATTGAGTAAATAATAGCCCGAGCCCGGTTTGCCCCACCACGCCGACGACAATACCGGCCGTGGCACAAGCAACGGAAATAGGCAGTGCCATCAAGGCACCGTCTTTTAACCCTGCGATGATGTGCGCCAGTGTTAAACGCTCATGACCAGAGGTAAAGCCAGCAATCAGCGCGGCAATTAATACTGCAGCACAGCCGGCAATGCCGACCCATACGGGCGAATAACTCAGCATCAGTAAACAGGTAATCAGCAATAATGGCAATAAATAATGCCAGCCTCTGGCCAGTACGGTGGCGATTTTTTCACTGCTGCTCAACCCTTTTAGCCCGAGCTTAACGGCCATTAAATGCACATACAGTAAGGTGCATAGAAAGTACAAAATGGCCGGTGCTATGGATACCAGCAATATGTCGCTGTAGGCAATGCCAGTGAATTGTGCCATTACAAACGCACCTGCCCCCATCACAGGCGGCATTATTTGCCCGCCAGTGGAAGCGGCGGCTTCAATACCGGCTGCCTGCTCTGGGGTATAACCGAGTTTTTTCATCATCGGAATGGTGAGAGACCCTGTGGTCACTGTATTGGCGATGGCGGAGCCAGAAATAGAGCCCAGCGCCGCCGATGCCAGCACTGAGGCTTTGGCCGGGCCGCCGCGATATTTACCGGCGGCGGCAAAGGCTGCGTCAATAAAAAACTGACCAGCGCCTGTGACATTTAAAAATGCACCGAATAATACGAACATAAAGACCACGCCGGCAGCGATGGCCAGTGGCGCACCAAATACACCATTGGTGGAATAAATATGAAAGCGCACCATGTCTTCTACGGCAAAACCTTTGCTGGCGATGGCCGCAGGTAATACATCGCCAAACAGGGCGTAGGCGATAAAGGTGGCCGCCACCAATACCATGATCATACCGACGGTACGGCGGGTGGCTTCCAGCAATAACACCAGTAGCATAATACCGGCGATTAAATCAGCCATGCCCAGACCATCGAGCAGAAAGCTGATGTCGTCATAATCGAAGCGGGCAATGCGTAGAGTGCACCAGCAACACAAGACCATACAGAGCAGGTCGAATACTCTGCCGATCAGATACAGTCCAGTCCGGTGATGAGAGCGGGCGATTAGCGGGTAGGCTAGAAAAACCAATGCCAGCACCCAACCCAGATGCACTGGGCGAAATACCGGCGCTGATAATTGTGCGCTAATGCCCTGCCAAATTTGAAATACAGACAGGGCGATGGCGAGCGCAGTCAGTGGCCATAACAGCCAGCGCGCTGGTGCAGGACTACTCATAAATCGGCCTTATTGTGCATCGGCAATTTCGTTTAAATAACGCAATGCACCGGGGTGCAAAGGGACTCCCTGAAGCTGGCGGGCATTATCAGGGGTAATGTATTTGGCGACATCAATGGCTTTGGTGATCTGGGCCATATTTTCATAGGCGGTTTTGGTCATTTGATAGGCCAGCTGTTCATCTAGGTTGGGGTTAACCACCAACACGTTCCATACCGCAGGAGCGGTAAAGGCGGGTACTTTGTTGTAGGTGTCAGCTGGAGCTTGATAACTCATATAGGCAGGGGCAGCTGCACTGATGGCATCTAGCTCACCTTGGTTAAAGGACAAAATTCGAATGTCACGACTTAATGCCAGTTCGGTAATGGCTCCTACGCCCAAACTGCCAACAATCACGCCTGCATCAATTTGGCCGTTGGCCAGGGCCTCTGTGGTGGCGGTGTAGTTTAGTGATTGGGCACGAATATCGTCTTCTTGTAGACCAAGAATATTTAAGATAGCCAGCGCACTAACGCGGGTGCCAGAGCCGGGCGCTCCTAGTGAAACACGTTTGCCTTTAAGGTCCTGGATGCTGGTGATATCGGACTTTGCCGGTACCATGATTTGGACCACGTTAGGATACAGGGCAAACAACACATTGGCTGGCATTTGCCGTGGAAAGGGTTTTTCACCTAAATGCGCCTTTAGTGCAACATTGCCCATGGCAATGCCGGCCAGTTGCTTGTTGGTGGCGACTTTAATCACGTTCTCTACCGACGCGGCAGTCACTTCTGCACGGGCATTAACTCCATCAATATGTTCACTCCAGATTTTCGCCAGCATGCCGCCTAAAGGATAATAGGTACCACTTTGGCTGCCGGTGCCAATGGCGTAATTGTCATTGGCCAATGCTGGCAATGCCAGTGCGAGCAAGGTGGCACTGAGTAAGCGTTTTAGCACAGTCATGGTGTCTCTCCGTGATGATCGGCCGCTATGTTTCTGTCATAGTGGCGGTGAATGTCGGTCATACTGCGATGCGCAGTGGCAGTTTATCACCGCCTGTGGCGGGCACTGCTCAGGTACAGGCGCAGCAAACAATAATAAAGGAATCAGCATAATGGTATTCGCAAAGCTGCGTAACTTTTGGCTAGGGGTTGGTGTAGTGTCTGGTTTAATGACGCTCGTAGCGCCAGCCAGCCAAGCACAAAGCACCGATCTGGACGCCTTATCGACCACTGCCATGAATCCTAAGCTGCCTAAGGAAGAGCGAATCGCGGCGATTCGAGCACTGTATCCTGAATTGAGCCAAGGCGATGAGCTACCGCAGCGCAGCATTTGTGTATGGGATGTGATGGGGCGAAACGGGCCAGTGTACGCGGCGGCGCAAGATCAGCAGTCTCAACTACTGGCTCTGGGCGTAAAAATTCAACTGCAAGCCTACACCAATGAAAGTGTGCTCACCGACGATTTAAAAGCCGGTCAATGTGACGCGGCATTATTTACCGGTATTCGCGCGCGTGAGTTTAATCGATTTGCTGGCACCATTGATGCGGTTGGCGCCATTCCAGCCAAGCAGCATATGCAAACGTTATTACAGGTACTGGCCAGCCCGAAGATGGCAGGGCGCATGGAGCAGGGCCCTTACGTGGTGATGGGGGTCGCGCCAATGGGCGCTGCTTACGTATTTGTTAATGACCGTGCTATTAGTACCTTGGCAAAGGCATCGGGCAAGCGCATTGCGGTGATGGATTACGACCCAGTACAGGCGGAAATGGTATTGGGGCTGGGCGGAAATCCTGTGCCTACCAGCATCGTCAGCGCCGGCAGTAAATTTAATAATGGTTTTGTGGATGTATTGCCAGCTCCTTTGGTGGCCTATCACGTAATGGAGCTGTATCACGGCCTGGGAAATGACGGTGGCATAGTCGATTACCCCTTTTCACAGCTAACTTTGCAACTGGTCGGCCGAAAAGAGGCTTTTCCGCGAGAAGTAGCACAGCTGGTACGTGAGGATTTTGCTCGTCGCCTGGATGAAATTGAGCAACGTGTGGTACAGCAAACCGGCGATATTCCCAAGGATTTATGGATTGATATTAGCCTGGACGATAAGCAGGAATATCAAACCCTGATGCAACAGGCGCGCATTGAGCTACGTGATCGAGGTTATTACGACGCTGATATGTTGCGTTTGCAGCGCCGGATTCGTTGTAAATATGAGCCGGTTCACCCTGAGTGCAGCGCAAAACTCGAATAATGCAATACACCTCTGGTGCAGTAGACAGTGTGTCATCAATCGGTAAAAGTTTGGCCCTAGGGTAGTGCACCCTAGGGCCTGTTAACACTCTTTAGCTCTTTGCTGCTGGAAGTCAGTTTTTTCTTGAGTGAGGCATGAGGAGCGTGGTTTAACGGGTTAAATAAGCAACGAATAACGCGATTCAGGGAAAAACGGGCTCCAGCCCTTCAGGGTATGGCTGAAAACCCCTTAATCTGTGTTGCTCATCCTTCATTTAACTCGTTAAACACTCTTCTTCGCGCCTTAACTGAGGGGTTTTCAGTTCATAACAGCGTGATCGAAATAGTGTTAACAGGCCCTAGTTTTGCCTTAATGGGCTTTTATTTAACAGGAAGTAGATATGTTGATGACAAAACGCTGGCTGCTGCTCACTTGCAGCCTGTTGGCTGCCTGCGGCAGTGACAATAACTCAAACTCCAGTCGAAACGATGCACAAATCGGTACTCGGCCGTTTTTTCTGGTGAACGATATGGATGAAGGTGAGCTGAAGCAGCGTTTGCAAGCTTGTGAGGATGGCCCCTTTTACCGCACCAATTTTTCCATTGGCCATCGCGGTGCACCGATGCAGTATCCAGAGCACACGCGCGAATCCTATGTTGCTGCAGCAAAAATGGGCGCGGGTATTATCGAGTGTGACGTAACCTTTACCGCAGATAAAGAACTGGTTTGTCGCCATTCACAGTGTGATTTGCATACCACCACCAACATTTTAGCAACGGATCTGGCGGATCAATGCAGTGAGCCTTTTACTCCTGCACAGGGTGAGCAACCGGCCAGTGCCAAATGCTGTACCAGTGATATTACCCTGGCGCAGTTTAAAACCCTGCAAGGCAAGATGGATGCGGCTAATCCGCAGGCGAGCAACGTCGAGGAATATCTCGATGGCACCGCCAACTGGCGTACGGACTTATATGCCAGTCGCGGTACGCTAATGACCCATAAAGAAAGCATCGAGTTGTTTAAGCAGTTAGGTGTTGGCATGACCCCCGAACTGAAAAGTCCCAGTGTGACTATGCCATTTGATGGTTTTAGTCAGCAGGATTACGCGCGCAAAATGCTGCAGGAATATATTGATGCCGACGTGCCTGCCAAGGATGTGTGGATGCAGTCCTTTAATTTGGCCGATGTTAAACAGTGGTTAGCAGAAAATCCACAATTTGGCGCCCAGGCCGTTTTTCTGGATGACCGCTATGACGATGCTGAATTCGATCACACCGATCCGCAAAGCTGGCAGCCCAGTATGCAGCAACTGGCTGCTGATGGCGTAAAAATTCTCGCCCCGCCTATGTGGATGTTGGTTCGAGAAGAGAACGGCCGCATGGTTCCGTCGGTTTATGCTGAGCAAGCCAAAGCGGCAGGCTTGCAGCTGATTACCTGGACGTTAGAACGTTCGGGTCATTTAAATACGGGAGGTGGCTGGTATTATCAAGGCATTAACGATGTTGTTAATAACGATGGCGACCAGCTGCAGTTACTGCATGTGCTGGCGCAGGATGTCGGTGTTATCGGGGTATTCTCGGATTGGGCCGGTACCGCAACCTACTATGCCAGCTGTATGGGCATGGAAGCGCGCTAAATAGTGCCAGAGTGCACCCTGGCAATGGGGTGCACTTGTCTCTCGGCTCTCAGCCAATTTCAAAGGATGTTACGCCGTAGGTCCTAGCAACGGATATATCCGGTGTTTCTCCGCTGTACATACGGGCGGTTTCAAAAGATACCTGCATACCATGGCGCTGAGCTAACGCCATCGCATGCTCATTGATTTCTGGCACATCGAGAAATACTGGCTGCTCAGGACCGATGGTGGCAATCAAAGCCTGAAATAATGTATCGGCACCGTCGGCAGTATCGGCAAATAATGGCCCGATTTTATAACCCGTGTGACAGCGGCGAATAACGCCATAGCCTTGCACAACATTATTATGGACCAGAGCCAAAGCTCGGCTATCTGGCTGCTCGATCCAGGCTTGGGTAAAACTGTGGCGTGTTGCAGGAAAAAAGTCTTGCTCAAAAGTGAGCAATGTATCTAAGGCCAGTTCAGACAGCGGGACTAATTTTTCGGTATCTACGCTTGGGCTATCAAGGTTTGGCTCATCAAGCTGGCGGCCTGCGCCAAGCCCTTGGTAGCGAATATTGCGATAGGCCAGTTTAAAGCCCGAGCGCTGATAATTGTGCTGCTGCTCAGTGACACCATCAAGGCCGATATTGCAGCCCTGCAGGCGCTGCATGGCTGCTTGCCACAATTGTATGCCGTAGCCTTGAGCGCGATAAGGCGGCTGAACCATGTAAAAGCCAATAAAACCAAAGTCATGGCTATAGCGCATCGCAGAAATACAGCCGATCATTTGCTCCTGTAAAAAACCGCCGATAAAGCCACCATTATCGGCTTTGAGGTAGCAGCTCGCATCGTGCAAACCAGGATTCCAGCCTTCAGCTTCGGCCCAGCCAACGGCGGTATTGACCTGCTCTGGTGTCATGGTTTTTATTTGAAGAAGCGTGTTTTCCATAATGTGACCTTACCATCAGGCTACTAAATTAGGCTGGTAGCTCGGCAAGCTGGTGCCAAGCCTGTAACAGTTGCTGTTCTTGCTCGGCCGATAAACCGGCGCGTAACGCTGTATTGTCAGTAGCAGAAGTTGCCCAAGCCAGGGTATCTGTCACCGTATCAGCCAGTGGGCGTAGAGCAAGGCCCATTGCAAATGCTTGTTGGCAATTGGCGGTGCTGAATGCGATATCGCTTGGCGGAATCCAAAGCGGCATATCGGTATAGGGAGCCACATTATGCTGCAGCAAAAAATCGTCGTTCACCCAGGTAAGATTGGCCTCAATCGCCAATGCCTGTTGACACTGATCGAAAAATTCACCCATCGTTAACGGCTGCTGAGGCCCGGTTGCATTAAAAATGCCGGTGTTTTGCTGCTCGGCCATTATGATATTCCAGAGCGCAAGGTCGCGAACATCAATAAACTGTACCGGAGCATTGGCGCTGCCTGGCGCTAATACTTCACCGCCGCGTGTTAGGCGCAGTGGCCAATAGGTAAAACGATCGCTTTCGTCGTTTGGGCCAACAATTAACCCTGGGCGAATCACCAAAACTCGCCCTGGCATTTCAGCGTTGGCGGCTTGCTCACACAATACCTTTAAGCCACCGTAGGTTTGTGGCGTTATCTGCTCGACTTCAGGGGTGTCCAGTTTCCATAATGGAGCACTTTCATCAAACCAATTTGGCATGCCATCACGATAGGCCGAGATGCTGGATATAAAACTGTAGTGTGCAACGGAATCAGCCAATTGGCGTGCGGATGCTCGTACTTGGCGCGGAAAATAGCCACAAGTATCAATAGCAGCATCCCAGTGACGGCCCTGTAGTGCACTGAGGTCCTGATCACGATCGCCAATGATTGTTTCTACGTTATTAAACAATTTAGGGTTACTGTGGCCACGGTTAAATAACGTGACCTCATGGCCTCGTTGTAAGGCGATGTCGACCAAGTGGCGGCCAAGAAAACGGGTACCGCCTAAAATCAGTAACTTCATAAACAGTTAAACTCCCTTTAATGATGGTGTTAGTGCGGTGTTATGGGATTAGGTTCCCGGTGGTGCGGCTATGCGAGCCACCGGGGAGCACTTCTAGTCATCAAGTTGTGTTAATAGGGCATCAAGCTCTTGTTTCCATTGCGCTTGTCGTTGAGGCTTTTGGAACTTGGGTTTTCGCCTACGGTCATCAGACAATAGCTGCTCCAGTTCTATGACTCGCTCTAGTAGTTGATCTGTCGAATCCGGGTTTGCAGTAGAGCCTTTCAGCAATGGTTGTGTCTTATTCTCCTCAGCCTGAGTTTGATACTCGCTGTTAAAGGCACAGTCGTACTGCTGTAAATCGTGAATTTCGATCAGTTTTCCTTGCTGTATCCACCAATATCGTGTCGCAACTTTTTCAATAAAGTGGCGATCGTGGGAGGTAAACAGCAAGGATAAACCATCCTGTATCAAATCGGCTTCCAGCTCTTCTTTACCCTGTAAGTCAATATGGTTGGTGGGCTCATCCATGATTAACAGGTTGGGCTGGTCGAGCTGAAAGGTTAATAATAACAGCCGCGCCTTTTCACCGCCGCTAAGCACACGTACTGAGCGGCTATGGTCCAGGTAAGGAAAACCCCAGCGAATCAAGGCTTGTCGAATATCGTCATCACAGGCTTGGCTGTGTTGACTGACCCAACTTTGGATGGATTGCTCAACAGCGAATTGCTCCAGTTCCTGATCAAAGTATCCTAGGCGCACATTGGGATTAAAGCGTGTCGTTGTCTGTTGATCGTGTGGCGTTAAGTGCGCTTCAATCAGCCTGCGAATGCAGCTGGATTTGCCCGCTCCATTGACGCCCAATAAGGCAACTCGATCACCCGGGCGCAAAACCAACTCTTCAACATGAAATAACAAAGAACCACCTGGTGCGCTAACCTGCTCATTTTCCATAATAAATAGCTGTCGCGCCTTTAACAGCTCGGTGTCGACGCTAAGGGCTAGTCCTGTGCCCTGAGTCACAAAGGTCTTGTTGGCTTCGAGGCGTTCAATACGTTTTTCCATGGATTTGGCTTTACGAGCCAAATCTTCGTTGTCATACACTTGGCCCCAATGGGCTAAGCGTTTGGCACTGCGCTGTAGTTTATCGATGTGTTGCTCTTCGGCTTTACGGGTTTTGGCCGCAGCTTCATCTTGTTGCTCTAGTTTTATTCTGGCGTCAGAGTAGGGCGCATTAAAACTATAAATACGCTCATCACGTAGCCAAAGCGTCCGGTTGGTGACGCTGTCGAGCAGATCACGATCGTGGGAGATCATGATAAATCCGGGTGTATCCGGTTTTTGCAAGTAGCGTTTAAGCTGCCACATAGCACTGCTGTCCATATGGTTACCAGGCTCATCGAGCAGTAACAGTTCAGGCTGCAATAACATGGCACGAGCAAATAGCGCCAGGTTTTTTTGCCCGCCACTTAAAGCCGACATAGGTATGTGCCATTGCTTCTCAGTAAAACCAAGCTCAGTCAGAATGTTTTCCGCCTGATAGCGCTCCTGGGTTTGTCGCTCGACGGGCAATACGTCGACTACGGCATCGATTAGCCGATATTGGCTGAGCGCATCGGGCAAAAACTGCTCCACCTGACCAATCACGAGTCCGCGTTGGCGCTGTAAATGGCCTTCATCAGGCTCGATATCGCCTGCCATTAAACTGAGCAGCGTGGACTTCCCTGAGCCATTGTGGCCAACCAAACCGATGCGGTCGCCGTGTTCAATCGAGGTCGAAATTTGGGCAAAAAGAGGCTTGGTGCCCGCTTGATAGGACACATTAATTAACGAAATTAAAGACATAACTCACCTGTGTGCAATTCAAAAACGAAGCACAGATGAACACTGAGATGTATAGAGAGATCAGCGAACTCTGTGCGTTAAACGGCCAGAATCGCTGTGCGTGGGTCTCCAAGGTGATATGCGTAACAATGTACGCACATAAATGCAGTAAACTGCATGCGGAGCTCCTCTGTTGGGTGAATGAATGGGACAGTGTAACCTGAGTCCCTGTCGCTGCCAATCCGCAGCGGGCTTTTACCAGGCGGATTTTCAGTCGGCTCTATTCAATCGAGCAATCAGCTTTCTTTCAAGCGAGAATCTGTCAAGCGGGCAGTTTAGCCGCCATCTGAATCCTGCGGGCTATCGATAGCTGGGCAATCGCCGCTGTCGCTGGCAGAGGCTTGAGGCACTGACTGCGCCGATAATAGGTGTTGTCGGATATCCATTGAACTTATTGTGAGGCCGTTGTCGGCGGCATACTTATCCAGTTGAGTCTTGCCAGCCCACATATAGATGGCATAAGCCTGGTAGCGGCAGAGCCTAGGGAAATGTTGTTGAATCGTGTCGTTGACTTGGCTAGGGCCTGTTAACACTATTTCGATCACGCTGTTATGAACTGAAAACCCCTCAACCAAGGCGTGAAGAGTGATGTTTAACGAGTTAAATGAAGGATGAGCAACACAGATTGAGTGGTTTTCAGCCATACCCCGAAGGGCTGGCGTCCGTTTTTCCCTGAGTCGCGTTATTCGTTGTTTATTTAACCCGTTAAACCACACGCCTCATGCCTTACTCAAGAAAAAAACTAACTGCCAGCAGCAAAGAGCTAAATAGTGTTAACAGGCCCTAGCACTGTATTTTGATTTATTTCCCCAGTCGTCAGAGAGCTTGCGCTTAAGCTGGGTTTGAAAGACGGTGATGGCTTTGCGCCGGGTGATCCAGGGGACTAAATTCATGGATTATTCCATACTAAAAGTATCAAGCCTTGTGCTGTGGCTGTTGCTTGAGAAACTGCACAATCAGCTTGGCACATTGCTGGGGGGAAGACGTTGTCGTGGATATTTCAAGGTCATACTCAACACCCAAGTGAACACGTCCAGCTTGTTCGCGAGCAGACCCTGGCACTCTGTCTTGGCGTTGACGCTCTCGCTGCACCAATGTTGAGGTCTCACAATGAACACCGACAAACAGTGTTTCGATGTTTGACAAAACCTTCTGCCAGATGTCTTGCTCAACTTTACCGTTCATAATGTCATCAACAATAATATTGAAGCCACTTTGCGCTAACTGCTGAACGCTGGTGTGATAGGCCTGGTTAATTTTCTTGCCGTAACTTCCACTTTTAATACGCTGCAGGACTTCGCCATCTTGCTGCACTGTTTTGAAATAAAAGCCATCTGCCTTTTTGTTGGCCACCGTTAACTGATTGCTCTTTTCTGGCATCATGGCTATAAAGGTATCAATGCCCAGATGCAGGTAATAATCGGGCAGTAAGGCTTGTAGCTGTTTTGCAATGGAAGACTTTCCTGCGCTGGATGCGCCATTCAGAATAATCACTGGCATACGCTTCTACCCCTGAAATAAAACTAGAGCCATCCGACGCTGGCAAAACCAAATAGTGGCACCAGAATCATGTAACTGATGAACTGTAGATAGGCGACACATACACCAAGTAAGACGGCGATTAGCTTGCGATACACAGATGATGCGCTGACGGTCCTTAGAAATAGCACTGGTAGAATAACTGAACTGAGCAGCCAGGTGGCAGGAATCAGTGGCCCGATGGATGCGATGTCCAGGTTTTTCGCCACACTACATACCCATACTGGCAGTAATATAAACAGTAAGTAGCTTGATGCGATGACCATCTAGTTCAGCTATGTCGTTAAATGGATGCTTATCGTAGGAATTGGTGCGATAAAAAGCAAAGGGCCGCCGTGAAGGCCCTTTGCTGGTTGGGTCGGTCTGTTGATTATTGCAATGTCACTGTGGCACTTGCGTTGGGGGTGATGGGGGCTGAGCCGTCATCGTCTACCACGGTTGCTGTCACTGTGTTGCTATGTACAGGGGTATCGACCAGGGCTTCGAAGCTACAGCTATAGCTGTAGCCGGGTTGCAACGCGGGTTGCAGTACCTGGGGCACACTGCAGGTGGTTGAAGACAATTTGCCCTGTATTTGGGTAATGTCACCAAACTGATCATCACTCAGTGTGGTTAGAGTTAGTGCTTCAGCATCGGAATCATTTTTTACCATGACCTGGTAGGTTACCAGTGCCTGGCTTGCGGTTTTAGTGACGCTGGCTGCCGGTGGTTGGTTCTCTATGTTAACGGTCGCATCGCTCATGGCCGAGACGGGCTCGTTGTCGTCATCGATACCGCTGGCAGTTACCACGTTAGTAATCGAGCTATTTGCATTGCCGCTGACCCAGGCTGTAACTGTGCAGCTGTATGAGCCGGAGACGGCAATAAGCTGAGGCACGCTGCAATTACCCTGGCCATTTAAGTCGCCCAGAATATCGTCTTGCAAGCTGTTGATGGTGACAGTGTCGACCAGTGATGTATTGGTAATGGTGTAGCTGTAGGTTACGTTGCCACCTGGTTCGTACACTTGTGTTGGCGATGCAGTTTTGCTCATGACAATGGCGGACGGTACGTTCAGGATCAGCACCGTCGCTGAGTCACTGTCACTGACGGGGTTGCCCTCATCATCGACACCCGAGACAGTGATCGTATCGGTTTCTGAATCACCTGAGTTGCCACTGACCTGGGCGCTAAAACTACAACTGTAACTGCCTCCAGCGGGTACAGTTGTACCTGCCAAGCAGTCGCCCTGGCCATTTAAATCACCATGAATATTGTCGAGGATGGTATTAAGAATCACGGCATCGCTGCTTGCTGGACTGGTGTTATTAACCGTCAGATTAAAGTTTACCAGGCCGCCGGGTTCTGCCAGCTGTTCAGGAGAGGCGGTTTTAATCACTTGAAGGTCCGGTAGGGAATCCAGCAATGTGACGGTGGCAGTATCGCTACCGGACAGGCTGTTGCCATTACTGTCTGTACCGCTGGCGGTGACAGTATCCACTTCAACGTCATTAGCATTGCCAGTGAGATTCACGCTGAATTGGCAGCTATAAGTGTCTATGCCACCTGGGTTGCGATCATCTGCTGGAATCACTTGCGGCAGGGTACAGCTGGTGGCAACAATGCCATCGTGACCTGCGGTGGTAATATCGCCGTAAATATCATCTGTTAATACATCTAACGTAACGGAGTTATTCGGGTCAACGCCAGTGTTCGTGACTGAGACCAAAAATGTCACCTGTCCACCAGGCTCGGTTAACTGTGTCGGTGATGCACTTTTATTAACGTGCAACTCTGCTGGTGGCACATCGATAGGCACATTGAATCCATCATCGCATTTACATTTGGACGGTGAGCCTGGGAAGGCGTCCGTGGGCACGGTACACAACTCGTTGGCGCCAGCCTGACGCCAGCTGGTACAGTAGGGCAAGTTGAGTTTGCCGTCTTGGTCTGGGTCGACGCAAATAGCAGTGAGGGTAACGGTAGGGTAGAGTGGATTGTGGCCGGGTTTATCGATATCGCCACAGGTATCTTGCACACCTGATGGTGTATTGCTGCCTGGGTAGGGATCATTGCTGCCATCTAAATCGAGCCAGGGTGGATCTGGCTGATAGGGCAGGGTCGATATATTGCAAGTGCCACTGATGGCACCATCCTGCTGAGGGTCACCGTCAGTAACAAAATAAATACCAATATCGTGGCGTTCTTTCGCAGAAGACACCAGCTCAAAGGTCGCGATAAATTCAACGGTATCGCCTTGATAGGCGCAGCCATCATCCAGGATTTCAAGCTGAGGGCTGCCATCTGGATTGCTGGCGACGCCAGCAATCTGAATATCGTTGGCTGAGCACTGCACATTAAAGCCCGCCGTTTCTTCCATGCAGCCGGCTTCCATTTGTGGTTGAGCGCTTGCTGGTGTGCTTAGCAGTAGCGCGACAGTTAATGCCGAAAGGCTGCCAAATAGTCGCCTATTGATCGATCTATTTAAAAGTTGTTCAGTCACTTTATTCATATCCTTGACTCCATGTGGACTATAGCGAGTAGAGCGATTGGTGAGACGGGTGTCTGGCCAGATACATCGCAGGTAATAAACGCTAGATCACGTTGGTTGGCATTACCGCTGCTAGGGCACGAAAGTCAATCACATGGGTGGGTGAGTTTTTACATAAATCCAATAGTAGAAATGGGTCTAATAAATACGTTTATAGTTGTATAAAACATCGGTGTTTGTTGGTTGTAAATGTGTCAATTTAGTCAGGGTTTGGTGTTCTTTTTGTGTTTATAGTAAGTTAATCGTTTGGGGTTATAAGTGCTTTACGGTGATTGTCCGGTCTTATTCTATTTGATGAATATCATCCATTGCTCGGATAAAAATAAATCAACTAATCTGGATTTAGCCTAAGTGGCAAAAGACAGATCAATATTCTGCCACTTTTTTCCTCTCAGTCTACAGCGAGGTGCTTGCCGGCATTGTAAGGTTTAATGTTGTGCTGAAGACTGAAACAATCACTCAATGGCGTTATGGGAAAGTGTTTGTGTTGAATGGTTTGGTGGCTAGGGGCAATGCCATAGCCACCAGAATCAGGCTTTGGCAGCAACGGAGAGGCCTGCTGAAGCCATAACGACACCCGCTACCTTTTGAAAGAAACCCAGTTTGCTCGAGCGTTTAAGTTTTTCACCTGCTTGGCTAGCCAGGTATGCATATGCCAGATTGACGCTGCCAAATGCCAGAGTGGCACACGCTAAAATGACTATCAGATCGCTTGTAGTAATGGCCGCTACATCAACAAACGCAGGAAATAGAGCAATATAAAACAAGATGGCTTTGGGATTGCTGAGTGTTAACAGCAAGCCTGACACTATGTCTGAGCCATAGCGTTTAGGCATAGGCGCATCAGAAGTTGGATTCGAGCGCCACAGTGATATGCCCAGCCAAATCAAATAGCCGGCGCAAGCATACTTCAGTACCGCAAAAGCAGGACCCAGTGCTTCGGCAATGACCGTTAAGCCCGAGACGGCCAGCAAAATAAAAATGTAGTCAGCCATCACTAGGCCCAGTGTCATAGCAAAACCGCGCTTAAACCCACCCGTTATGGAGGCTGCGGTGATAGCCACCACGGCAGGGCCGGGAAGGGCAGCTACTAGAGTCATGGCGAAAAATAGCCCGATAAAGCTCTCGAATGACATGCTGAATCTCCAAAAATGCTTTTAGTACAAAGGCTGATGCCGTCACAGTGTAGGCTTATGCACCCAGCAGTGGAAGGTGTTTGCGCTGATGATAGCTAAGCGCAAGTGATAAGCAGTGCTTGATCATTTCCACAGGTAATGGATCACTCAGATTAAGTACCAGGGCACGGTTGCCCTCAAAGTTTAGGCTGTCACCGTAGAGTTCACGAAAGGTATCGACCAGCTTGGTCTTGCAGTGAAAAAACAGATAGTAGTGATTGGGCGACTTATCTTTCCAGTCGATGCGAATAGGGCTGCCGGTTTTTGCATGATAACTGGGCTCTCCCCATTTTAACGACTCATCGACTTTCTTGATGCCCAGCTCCGTGGCGCAGTGAAAGATTAAGCTGCGCAGTTCCTCTAATCGGGCCTTTGCAGCAGCTGGATATTGCTCGAAGCGCTGTTTAACAACAGGGTCCATTGCTGGCGTTCTCATATCTGATGTATGTAATAGCGGATGGAGCTTTCATAGTATCAGGCTTTAAGGCGGGATGGCGGAATGTTAATGGACTTATGTGGCAGCAATACAAATTGCATTCAGGTATCAAGTCCTATGCCTTTCTTTAGGTTATCCCTCGCCGGGTGGACGAACGAATGCAGGCCTTTTCTGCAAGGCAAAAAGCGAGAGGAAGGCGCCCTCGGCAAGCACAGCTGACCTGCAGTCAGTGAGAATTTTTGGGAGTTGTTTAACGCAGTAGAAACGACGTAGATGGCTTTCAACCTACCTTGAGTTGGACATGTCGTATCCCTTCATTGCCAATACTGTGGTGGCCGCAACGTCAATAGCCTGTATCCTGGCAGGATGTCGTCTGGCGCTGCCGTCCAGGCAGCTAGCCATTACCGGCACAAGCAGCCTGTTAAGGAGTGGGCAGCCTGGGTGAGCGTACAGCTATTTGGCTTACAGACTCGGGTTTTGTAACAAGTTCAGCGTTGCGACTTTTTGGTGTTCCACCTTTGAATGAGTACGTCGATCTGCTCGATAGCGTCATCGCTGATTTTATTTTCGAACTCTATATTTAAGCTTGTTCCCTTTCCCGTCAAAGATTTGAACCCTGGTAGATTGTAGATGCAGAAAAAGAAAATATTCTCATCTTCAACCCCGTAAAAAACTGGTGTCTCTATTGATGTTTTATCTGTCATAGACCCTCTCTATCATAGTACAGTTTAACTGATTGATTCCCAATTTTTTATTGCTCTCGATAGAGTTGGCTCATAGTCATGAGATAGTGAAGTCTGACACCAATAAAGAAAGGCTTTAACTGCCTCTATTTGCTCTGGCGTACAGTGAAATCTGAAGTTTTGCCATTCAATGTCAGGGGTCTTCGCCCTTGCATACTTGTTCAATGCACTGATTGTATAATCAAAGATCAGTTCACTCTCTTCTGAACTGTGTTCAATGCACCAAAGCATGTATAGCGGAATAGCTCTGATCAGTGGGATTGGTGGAGTATCCCACATCGGATCGGTATGAGCCCTTATATAATCATCTGACAGTTCTTTTTTCACTACGGATGGAAAGGCTTTTTTTATATGATCTAGCATAGGCATTTGTAGTTGACGAATTTTCGGTAAGAGTGAGCTAAATCCGAAGCCCAATATTGTTAGTTTCTGGTTATAGCTAGATTGAATTTTTAAGGTCAGCAACTATAGCCTTATCTTTATCATTTTTCACATGCTTTTCTAGTGCTGGATACAGATAATAACAGAGTAGATCGATATCATTTTTTTTGGTAGGTAAGTAGTCTTTTAGCACGCTAATAAATCTTCGAATGGGCATGATAGTTAATAACGAATCATAACATTTTCCACTTGTGTGAGGAGCAGATTTTAGGTAGTACGCTGCTAGTTTTACCTGATCTTCTTTCTTCCAGGTTCTCTTCGAGGCATAGATGCATGCATTGCCTTGCTGGTTTTCTATAAGCCAATCCGCAGCAGGTGACGAATCCATTGCTCTGATAGTTTCAATAATGTCCTTGCTGTATTGATTCATCCTTCGATTCTCCGTGTTGAGGTTGTTTTTACCCCTAAATGTCGGAGTGTTCTTAAATGGTGTGTAAAATACCTCATTTATATAAAACTAATAGGCCATAAACAACCACTAAAATCCAAAACAGAAGCCATATCAGTATTAATGTTGCGCCTTGTGGTTCTCCACTGCTGGCTGTTATATACCTTGCTGGTCGCTTCCCTAGAGTGGAGATCTTTACCAATGTATACCCAGTGCTGTAACAAATAACTTGTCCAAATAGCTCTAAGATTATGTAACCTAGAAGCCTACCCAGTGTGGGAAGTATTGTTTCAAAGAGTATGTCGATCACTAGAATGAATCCATAGCAGGGTTTGATTTGATCCAGGATACCTCCTTCTGTAGGGTATTTATTCCTGGGGATGTATGCCTGCTATCCACTAAGCAGCTGGTCTCAAAACTTAGGATGCCAAATTCTAACGGATCGATTTAATTGGAGTTTAAGCTACTGCTCCAGGGGAATACAGGCAAGCGGTTGGGGATGCGTGCCAAGAAATAGCTTTTAAACACAATCAGCTGATTGTTTGTTATACGCTGCCCTCTTTTTCAATCACCAGAATTCTCGAGGCAACCTTGGGGTGTGCCACATGCTCTGTACCGATAGAAGCAAAGAATATATCACCAGTCTCCAGTATTGTGGATAACTCTACACCATCTTGGCGATAGAACATTTCGACAGTGCCATCCAATACGACGAACACTTCTTCGCCATCGTTGGTGTGCCATTGGTAGGGTGTATCGGTCCAGTGAAGGCGGGTGGTGATGCTATTCATATTGGCGATATCAAGAGCATCCCAAGCACGCTTGGCCACAAAGTCTTTTGCTCTAATAATCTTCATTCCTGTCTCCATAACAATTAGTGGGGATATCGCACTTAATCTTTTAACCACACCCGCAGTGGTCCCATTGTTTTAAACCCTACGCTGGTTAAGGGGCTGCTGTATTCTGTTGTCTGGTAACTGACTAAAGGTGCCTCTGGAAAATACTTGTTGACGGTTGCCAATGCTTGAGTTAAGTCGATGTCACTTGCACCAAAGACATTGGATATTCCGACAACACCATCGCTGTAGTTTGCAATTAAACCCGACGTCGTGCCACTTTCCTCTGTGCGAATTAGGAATAAAACCTCTTCCCGTTGAAGCAATGATTCGGTAAACGTTCTCGAGGTAGTAAGTACTGAATCGCCTGCCCAGCCTCGTTCCCAATGTAATAAGTCAGCCGGTGAGAGTACGCGTTGCCAGCTTGAATCTGAGCTCTTCGTGGGGAGGGGTTTCCGCCAGTACCAGTCGGCATCAAATAGCAGTGTAAAACCTAGACTATCGAGTGCTAAGCTGGCAAAGCTGTCTTTGATACCCCAAGATCCAGGTAAACCAGCGTTGATAAGAGAGTGGATATGCTCTAGCAGCGAGCTTCCATCCTCTAAAGAAACGATATTGGGATAAAACTTAGAAACACTCGCAGTAGTAACCCAGGCGTCTGAGTAGAAGGTGCCGTTGGCTCCTGCAGCGCTGCACACCAGGTTGCACCAGCGTGCGTTATTTAAAATGGCGCGCTTAAGAATACTGTTCATACGACATCTATCTACAGAAGTTTTTTGAATGAAGATTACCAGCTATAAAAAAACCGCCCACTGCTGCAAGCACTGGGCGGTTTTTCAGGCCAATAGAATAACTACTCGCGCAGCAATTAACACCAATTTCAACGCAACAACAACAGCGGTATATCGCTCTGGCTTACCATAGTGCGGGTATGGCTGCCGACAAAAAACTGGCGAATACGGGAATGGCCATAAGCCCCCATCACCATCAGATCGATATGGTGTTCTTTTTGATACTGCGACAGTGTCGGCTGCACCTCACCCTGTAATGTCGCCACGGTAACATCAAAGCCTTGGGCCTGTAATTGCGTGGCAGCATGATTGAGCTGTTGCTGATGAGCATCGTCGTCGTGGCCGACCATCACTAAATGACAAGGCAAACCTTGTAACAGCGGACTTTGCGAATACGCATCTAGAGCTTTTTTGGCGGTGTCGCTGCCATCAAAGGCCACCATAAAACGTTCTGGCGTTTTAAATTCGCCTACGGTCACTAGCAGAGGGCTATCACAGCCACGAACCACAGCTTCTAGGTGAGAGCCCAGGCTATGATCCAAACTGGCATGAATTTCTCCTTGGCGGCCCATCACCAATACTCGCGTATCTGGCTGCTGCTCTAATAAGGTGTCTACCACGCCGCCGTGGCGTTGCAAAGTATCTATCTGTTGTGCGCCGTGCTGCTCAGCTAACTGGGCGGCGTCTTCGAGAATATGTTTACCATGCTCCAATGCCAAGCGCGCCCGCTGCTCATCCAGCTCGGTAAGTTGGCGTAGCAGATGCTCGCGCGCTCCCAGGCCAATGCTGCCCGACAGATTATCTTGATGGCTACTGTCGCGCTCCAACACGTGCAATAAACGCAGTGGCGTTTGCAGCCGTTGGCTGACCCAGGCCGCGGCCTGGCACACCGAGGGGGCGACGTTGGAGCCATCAATACAGGCAACAATATGACTCATGTGTTTCTCCTTAAAAGGGCGGCTTAATGGCCACCCATGAGTTTTTCAACCTCAGCCGGATCGTTGTGCATGCCAAAGCGGTCAACAATGGTGGCGGTGGCTTCGTTCATGCCCACCAGCTCAACTTCGGCACCTTCGCGGCGGAATTTGATCACGACTTTATCTAATGCCGATACTGCCGTAATGTCCCAGAAATGCGCTTGCGTCAGATCAATAGTGACTTTACTGGCTGCTTCGCGGAAATCAAAGGATTTCATAAAGGCTTCGGAAGAGGCGAAAAAGACCTGGCCAACTACGGCGTAATGGCGCTCATCGCTGCTAGGTTGTTCGCTTTTAACCACCATAAAGCGACCAATCTTGTTGGCGAAAAACAGTGCAGCCAGCAATACCCCAGTAAACACACCCAATGCCAGATTGTGGGTGGCCACCACCACAGCGACTGTCGCCAGCATCACGATATTGGTCGACATAGGGTGCTCTTTCAGGTTGCGAATCGACTCCCAAGAGAAGGTGCCGATGGACACCATAATCATCACCGCCACCAATGCCGCCATTGGAATTTGGCCGACCCAGTCGGATAAAAACACCACCATGATCAGCAGCAGAAGACCGGCGGTAAAGGCCGATAAACGTCCGCGACCGCCGGATTTAACGTTAATAATTGATTGGCCAATCATGGCACAGCCGGCCATGCCGCCGAGTAAACCGGCACCAATATTGGCAATGCCCTGGCCTTTGCACTCCTGGTTTTTATCACTGTCGGTGTCGGTCAATTCATCGACAATGGTGGCTGTCATCATAGATTCCAGTAGGCCGACGGCGGCCAGTGAAATGGAGTAGGGCAGGATGATCCACAGGGTTTCCAGCGTCATTGGCACTTCTGGCCAGAGGAAGATCGGCAGGGTGTCGGGCAGCTCACCCATATCACCCACGGTGCGAATATCCAAGCCAAAGCCAATCGACACGGCGGTCATGGTCAATATGCACACCAAAGGTGATGGCAACCAGCTGCCAACTTTGGGCACATAAGGGAACAAATAAATAATGCCAAGACCGGCCGCTGTCATGGCATAGACATGCCAGGTGACGTCGGTCAACTCAGGTAACTGCGCCATAAAAATCAGAATAGCCAGGGCGTTTACAAAGCCCGTTACCACCGAACGGGAGACAAAACGCATCAGGTTGCCCAGCTTTAAATAGCCTGCGCCAATTTGCAGCACCCCGGTGAGCAAGGTAGCGGCGAGCAAATACTGCAAGCCATGCTCTTTAACCAAGGTCACCATCAATAGCGCCATGGCACCGGTGGCAGCAGAAATCATGCCCGGACGACCGCCAACAAAGGCGATAATCACGGCGATACAGAAAGAAGCGTATAACCCAACTTTGGGGTCGACACCGGCAATAATAGAAAAGGCGATGGCCTCAGGGATCAGTGCCAGTGCCACAACGGTACCGGACAATAAATCGCCGCGGACGTTGGAGAACCACTCCTGTCGTAATCGTGCAAGCATAAAGGTTCCTATTATGTGTCCAGTGCCAACAGGCCACTGGGCCAAAATTGAAAATCAGATTGAGTGTCCACGCGGGTCAGGGGCAAAAATACTGCGACTGAACATCCATGCGGTGGCTGAGATACATGCACGCAGAATGGCTCTGGGCTGGTGTGCATGGGAGCGGCGATTATACAGATTGAGGTCGTGCTGGCAATGAAGCTGGTTGTTTTTTGCTCAGCTGGAGGGGCGTGTCAGGGGCAGTCAAAGCCCTGTTGCTGGCGTTGTACTAGGTGCATTAAAGCGTGATAGCCGGGCTGGTCTTCCGGCAGTGCTTCTACAGGGTGGCTATGTACCTCACCGAGTAAGGTATAGCTGGTGTTCTGTGAGGGAAATTCGTGCAAGAAGTCGCCGTAGTCATCAATTAGCAGAGAAAACTGCGACCACTCCCAGCGTGGATCAAACACGCCTTGCGAACCTAAGCCGTGACAGCTAATGCAATGTTGTTGCAGTTCGGGCTGAACGTGATGCTGGTAAAAAGTGCTGTTGCGCAAGCATTCACCCAGCTCCAAAGGGACCTCGCGCAAGATGTTGAGCACGCTTTGGTTGTCATCACGGAAATCAACCTGCACTCGCCATTGACCTGGTGTGTTGATCAGGCCGCGCCAGGTGGCGCTGCAGTCGGTGTTGCACTCGAGCGTTAGTGCCTGATTGACCAGGGTGGTTTGGCTGCCCACTTCTTCGATGATCAGCTGTGGCAAGCTATCGGCTTGGTTGGTGGAAAAGTCGACCACTAAGGTAGCGACACCACTGTCAGCATGATGGCTGCTAACGTTTAGCGCAGCCGTGATGGTGGGTGTGTCTGTGTCCATGCCATCGCTGTTTTCACTTTTATTGCCACTGCTACTACCACCGCCGCAAGCCACCAGGCTTGCAACGGCAGCGGATAAAGCGACCAGGCGATTAAATAAAGGCCAGGTTTTTTTCATTAAAGTTCACCAGGTGCGGGAATAAATCTAGGCACTCACTCGCGCTCAGGCCCATCCATTGCGCCAGTGTTGCCGCATATTGGTCGACAGAATAGTTGGGTATAAAGCGACCAGTACCACTTTTGGCGGCGTCAGAGCTGCCGCCAGGCGTGGTATCGTGCATGGTACCATGGAATTTGCCGCCGTTAACGGCACCGCCCATCACCAAACATTGGCTTCCCCAGGCGTGGTCGGTGCCATCGCCATTGACCGTCATGGTGCGGCCAAAGTCACTGGCAGTAAACAGTGTCACGCTATCGCTTAAGCCCTGGGCGTCCATTTCTGCCTGGAACTTTTCCAGACCATTATTCAGCATTGTTAGCAGGCCATTTTGGCCTTCCAGCTGATTGGCATGGGTGTCAAAGCCACCCAAGGTAATCATAAAGAGCTGACGTTTGGCGCCCAATTGTTGACGCGCCAATATGCCTTGGGCTGTGGTGCGCAGTTTGCGCTCAAAGCTATTGCTGGCGTCAAAACCCGGCTGTGCCGCCAGGGTGAAGGCATCGACCAGTTGGTCGGTGGTCTCGACGGTTTGATTAATGCTGTATTTAAGCTGCTGCCCCATTACCGATTGATTGCCTGAGTTGAGTAAACGTTGCAAGGCGGCGCGACGATCACTGTTGGCGTGCTGGTATTGCAGCCGGTTTACGCCGTTGAGTCCGGTGGTATAGGCGTGGGTACTCACTCCATCCAGCCATGGACTGCCACTGGCGATACGCAATGCGGCCGGCACATTGGCTTGTGACGAAGCAAACAGGTCGGCCATACGTCCGCCCCAGCCGGTATGACCGCCGGTCACCTTGATCGGGCCTAAGGTGTGCCAAAAATGTTGCTGGTGGTTGTGGGCAAACAAACTCGGTGGCAACGCCACTTGAGCATTTTGCACCTGGGCCTTGCTGGCAGGTTCAATTAACGCACCGACCGAGTTTACTACGGCCAGCTGCCCCTTATTAAAGCGCGATGCCAGACTGCTCATGGCTGGGTGAAAGCCATATTCACTGTTATTCAAAGTGTGCAAAGATGCTTGGTTGATGGCGATGGCACTGCGATGAGCTTTGTAGTCGGCGTAACCGGCGCTGTCGGTTGGTACAATCATATTGCTGCAATCGTTACCGCCTAATAAAAATACACACACTAGGCTTTTATGATCGCTAAAGGATGTGCTGCTAGCAGCCATTGCCTTTTCCATCAGAGCCAGGGACGTACCCGTACCCAGTAAGGTAGCGGAGCCGGAAACGGTCATCAGGCGTTGGATAAAGTCACGACGTTTCATTATTTGCCCTCCAGCATAAATTCCGGCGACGCTATCAGCAGGGATAGTGCATCCTGAGCTTTTTGTCGCCGACCTTTGATGTCGGCGCTGTAACTACGGCTGTTAAGGTAATCAGCAATGATATTGTGTAGCTCGCTAGACATATCGCCGCCCAGCAGCAGCTGATTTATCGTATCAATCAGTTGTTCATTATTGCCGGCTAGCTGAGTCAGCACTTCGATATTCATATGCGCCAAATAACGTTGATTATTGTCGCGCTCGGCAATGGGAACCGTGGTGCGATAGAGCATTAAATCGAAGTAGTTTTGCATTTCTATATACTGATTTGCCCCCATTAGCGTGAACTCTGGTGCCACTAGGTTTTGCTCTGATACAGGACCTGCAGGCTGATCCTCAGGGCTATAAAAATTAAAAACCGATGGCGCACGCAAGATGGTTTGGCCTAAAGCGCCTTGCAAATCTTCCAGGCGATGACGGGCGTGCAGTTCAAAGTATTCGTAACCAGGCTGATTGCAGACGACGTCTTTGTCATCAGGCTGCCATGGGTTCCATACCCAGCCTTCACGTTTTTGTGCACTCAGCGGAAAGGCGCGCCATAAACGCGCCATGCGCAGCATGGGCTGAACCAGTTTGCTGTTGCTAGCAGACAGGGCTTCTTGATCGGTCAGAATGGCTTTGGCAACCGCTGCCAGATCACCACGCTCACCTTGGCCGTTGTTTTCAAATACAGACGCAACGCGCTGAATATAGCCAGGGCTTGGGTTGGAACTAACCAGACGTTGAATCAACAGACGGCTGATAAAAGGCGCCACATTATTGTGCTGAAACAGCGCGTCGAGGGCCAGATCTAGATCTTGCTGGGCAGTGTTGCCGGCTGGCAAATTGACCCGGCCATCGAACAGGGTTTTGGCATCGCTGTCGTGGTAATCCTCAATCGGTGCGAGTGGTAGGCGCACGTCTTGTCCCTGATAGCCGCCATAGCGAGACACCCACCACTTTAAATAGCCGTTGGGTCTGAAATCATAGATCCAACCGGTAAATACTCGTGCTAACTCTTCAATATCGGTTTGGCTGTAGGTAGGAATTAATTCACCATTGCGACGCTTGTAACTGCCATCCAGGTTCATTTCATACAAGCCGATGGTAAACAACTGCATGATTTCGCGGGCGTAATTTTCATCAGGGCGAGTGTTTTTGGCAGGATCGGCTTTGGCGTTACGGGCATGGGATAAATAAGTGCCCATGGCCGGGTGCAGGGTGACTGCCTCCAGCAGCTCACGGAAGTTGCCAAGGGAGTGTTTTAGCAAGGTGTCATAATAATGTGCCAAGCCGGTTTGCTGGCGATATAGGGTTTCATTGCCCTGGTCTGATACCACCATGATTTCGCTGAGCGCCAGCGCCATACGATGTCTAAGTTGATCGTCGCTGCGCAGTACCGTGCTCCACCAAGCCTGATGGCGGGCGTGTTTATCTTGCGGGGTGCCGCGAATGGCCCAGGTTGGGTTGCTGACACTAGGGGTGCCCAGATCTTTATCGCCTGCATGACCGCTGACCTCGTATAGGCACATGCGCCATTTCAGCGTTTCCATAGAGGGGCTGATGTAGTCAGGCTGGCCAGAGATTTGCTGATTGAGCCAAGCGTCGGTGCCTAGCGTTTGCAGTTCAGCGACAGCTTCAGGGGTAGCGCCAAAGGTGGCTTGATTGAGAAAATGAAAGGCATCGCTGTAGCTGAGTGCCGCCACCGGGGTGTCGCCGTCGTCTGATTCATTGCCAGAATCGTCACCTGAGCCGCTGCCGTTATCAGACCCGCTATCATCTGAGCCATCACCACCCGAGTTATCACCACCCGAGTTATCACTGCCAGAGTTATCACTGCCCGAGTTATCACTGCCCGAGTTATCACTGCCCGAGTTATCACTGCCCGAGTTATCACTGCCAGAGTTATCACTGCCAGAGTTATCACTGCCAGAGTTATCACCGCCAGAGCTATCACCGCCAGAGCTATCACCGCCAGAGCTATCACTGCCGGAGTTATCGCTGCCAGAGTTATCGTTGTTGGCATTATCCGTAGTGGGAGTCGTTTTGCCTGAGCGGCCGCCGTCACCGCCTGATCCGCCACCGCACCCGATTAGGGCGATGGCTAATATGGTTACCGTAAGCCACTGCATAATCTGCTCCTGAATTTTTGTTATCTGTGCCCGTTACGGACGATGGCCTGATGTCTCATCTCACTCTCTCATACAGGCTGGTACGGCAAACTACGTCAGCTATCGCAGATGTGCTAGCGAAAATGGGGTGTGTCATAAATGACTGGGCAATAATGAGAACTGGATAGCCCAGTGGTTATGTACCTTGTCGCATTGCTTGTAAATGGCACCATTAGCACTGGCGGTTAATGGCCTAATGGTAGGGAATGTAGTAGCGTAAAAACATATGACAATTATGGTCACTCCTTGCCTTTAATAAGCAATAAGGGACCCGTTATTGTCACTATTTTATGATGAGTTTGCGTGTACCGATCGCAAGAGTAACTGGATACTAATCGTCGTTAGGTTATGCCGCAGTTGACACAGCCCTAACGACTTTCGGTGGTAGAGATTAAAGCGATTTTTGCCAAAATTCGGCAATGCCCATGGCAGGGTCTAGCTGATAGTTGCCAAAGCCAAATTTGGCGTATGCGTTGCGGGCACCGCTATTGCCTTGCAATACCTCCAGAGTGATTTTACAGCAGTTACGCTCACGAGCGATGCGTTCCACCTCGGCCAGCATGGTTTGGCATACGCCTTGGCCGCGCCCTTTCTCGTCAACAATGACGTCATGAATATTAATCAGTGGCTGGCACTTAAAGGTCGAAAATCCTTGCATGCAATTGATTAAGCCGACCGGCTCACCATTATCAAAAGCCAATACGGTAAAAGCGTTGGGCACCTGGCCCAGTTCTGCGCCTAAGTTGTTAATCACTTCAGGCGACAAGGCCTCTCCGCCGCCCATCGGGTCGCAGGCATAATGATTCATTAATTGGCCAATAATCGCTTGGTGCTCAGGGTTGTGGTAATCCGCCAGGCGGATAGCGATGGTCATTATTCCTCTCCTAAAAAGCCGCCGGTTTGATGTGCCCACAATTGGGCGTAAATACCATTGGCTTGCAGTAATTCTTGGTGTGTGCCTTGTTCTACGATGTGGCCATTGTCCATAACAATCAGACGATCCATGGCAGCGATAGTCGATAAGCGATGGGCAATGGCAATAACGGTTTTATTTTCCATTAATCGGTACAGGCTCTGCTGAATGGCAGCTTCGACTTCAGAGTCCAACGCCGAGGTGGCCTCGTCCAAAATTAAAATCGGTGCATCTTTTAATAACACCCGGGCGATAGCGATGCGTTGACGCTGGCCGCCAGACAGTTTAACGCCGCGCTCACCGACTTGGGCATCGAGGCCGCTGTTGCCATCTGGGTCGGTGAGTTCGCTGATAAAACTATGGGCCTCAGCTTGCTCGATCGCGCGTTGCAATTCAGCTTCGCTGGCGTCTGGTCGGCCATAAAGAATGTTGTCACGAATGCTACGATGTAGCAGTGAGGTGTCTTGAGTCACCATGCCAATATGCTGGCGCAGGCTTTCTTGGCTGACGTCGCGAATATCCTGGCCGTCAATCAAAATACGCCCAGATTGAACGTCGTAAAAACGCAGCAATAAGTTGACTAAGGTCGACTTGCCAGCACCGGAGCGTCCAACCAGGCCGACTTTTTCACCGGCTTTAATATGTAAATCTAGCTGCTCAAATACCTGTTTTGGACGTTGATTTTTACCTTGGTAGTGAAAGCTCACCTGCTGCAAATGAATGTCGCCCTGGGAGACCTTAAGCGCCGGTGCATTGGCCGTATCGTCGATATCAACGGGTTTGGATAAGGTGTTCATGCCATCGGTGACAGTGCCAAGGTTTTCAAATAAATTGCCCACTTCCCACATGATCCATTGCGACATGCCGTTGATGCGAAGGGCCAGACTAATGGCCACGGCGATGGCGCCGACGCTGATTAACGATTCACTCCATAGCCACACTGACATGCCCGCAATACTCAGGGTTAGCCAATAATTCAGCACATTGACCGCAACGTTAAAACCGGTGGCCAGGCGCATCTGCCGATAAACCGTATTCATAAAGCCTTGCATGCTGTCTTGGGCATAGTCGGCTTCGCGTTGGGTATGAGCAAACAATTTAACCGTTTGGATATTGGTGTAGCTGTCGACAATACGGCCTGTCATCACTGAGCGAGCGTCGGCTTGTTCGGTGGCGACCTGTTTTAGTCTGGGAATAAAATACAGCTGCACAGCAATATAGCCGGCCAGCCATACCAGCAGAGGCATGACCAGGCGTGTATCAGCAGCGGCAATAATGGCAATGACACTGACAAAATAAACACCGACATAAACCATTACATCAAGTAATTTCATCACGCTTTCGCGTACTGCTAATGAGGTTTGCATCACCTTAGTTGCTAGGCGGCCAGCAAAGTCATCCTGATAAAAACTCATGCTTTGGCGCAGCAAATAGCGATGCGCTAACCAGCGAATTTTCATCGGATAATTGCCGAGCAATGCTTGGTGCACCAGTGCGGCATGCAAAAATACCAGCAGCGGCATGCCCACCAGTAGTAACAGCCCCATGCCCCATAAGGTGGTTTGCTGTTGCTGCCACAAAGTGGCCGGATCACTGTTGACCAGCCAATCGACCAAGCTGCCCATAAACTGCACCAGGTATACTTCTAAGATGGCCAGTGCCGCAGTCAGCACCGACATAATCAGCAGCGGTTTTCGAAGTCCACGGGTGTAATGCAAGCAAAAGGCTAATAGCCCTTGCGGTGGCTTGGCCGGCGTGATTGCCGGAAATGGATTAATCAGGGATTCAAAAAAGCGTAACATGGCCAGCTCAGGGTACAGACGATGAAAGCTTGCTACCTTATCAGAAATCGCCTGACCCTGGGCTGCACACTGTGTTGCGTCTTTAGGGGGTTAATACACTGAGCGACGCCGGTTGGTTATGAATATTGAGAGAATCGGCGGAAAAGGGCTCACCATCGATCACATAGTGCAATGGTGCCGTCATAGCGGCGGGTGCCTTAATGGTCATTTTTTCGGGTGTGTAGGATTGTTTGTATTTGCCATCATCGAGCGGGCTGAGGTTTTCTACCAGCAACTCAACCAGGCTGGCCAGGTGGCCGGCTAATGACGGGTGTTCTGGGATTAGAGTCACGGCCAGCTTGCCATCATCAAATTGCGGACGTCCAGCTCCACGTGCCAATAGCGATGACAATGGCGCTGCATTAGCAATCACCACGCTGGCGGTCGATTGTTCAAATGCCTCGTTGTCATCCAGCTGGTAATGCAAAGGCAATGCTTTGCCTTCATTGAGTGATTGCCAAAAACTGCGTAAATAGGCCCATTGCCCAGCATCGTCTTTGGCATCACGATCGGCGCCACGAATCATATCTGATTGGAAACCTAAGCCCACCATCAGTAACGCCAGTCGCTCATTGCAGCAAATAGTATCGATGCGCGAGACGTGGCGACGTTGAATCACGTCACAGGCGATGTCTATTGGCAGCAGGGCGGCGTGCTCACCCACCAATGCCATATAGAAAGCATTGGCTGTTCCTAGCGGTAAAATGCCCATCGGCGTGTCTGTGTGCAGCAATGTCGCGGCGACTTCATTAACCGTGCCGTCGCCACCGCCGGCAATTATGATTTGCGGCTGATGTTGCAGCGCTTGTTTGCTCAGCTCAGTAGCATCTTGCTCGGGCGTGGTTTTATACACACTTAACTGATAGCTTTGTGACAGCTGTTGCATGATCAGGTGCTTGTGCTGCTGCCATTTTTTACCGCCAGCAACCGGGTTAATAATCAGCGCTGCATTGTCACCAAAATGTAGTTGCCGTGCCTGATCTAGACCATGCAGCTGTTTTTTCTGGCTGGGGTTGAGTTTAGCAATAGCGCGGATCGCATTAATGTCAGCAAGAATCTGATTTAATGATTTATCATTTTGGCTGGCGGCTAAATAGGCAGCGCAGGTAAATACCGAGCGGCCACGGCCCAACGCACAATGAACGATAACACTACGCTTTTGCCGGATATGGTTGTGCAGCCAGTTTAAAGCCTGATGCAACTGCTCCAGTGCCGGAAATCTATGATCCAGCACCGGAATATTTAAATAGTGCAGGCTGTCATCCTGTTGGCGCCAATCGAGGCCGTTAAATTCGGCGGTGACATCTAAAATCGCTACAATACCTTGCTGTCTCAGCTCATCGACATCGGACTCAAATAAACGACTACCAACGTACAGATGCTCCGCCAGTTGGTGGTAGGCCGGTCCATTATCACGTTGACGACGCCAGTGGTTGTATAGACTGACCCCCAGCATAAAGGGCCACAACAGTACACGAATGGATGAGGGTATGCGGCCATCGGCATTCTTTCGAAATATTTCATGGCGATTGAGCCAATAACCTCCGGCCACAATGGCCAATGCCGCGCCGCTCCAGATGCATAACACAGTGACGATCAGTGATGACGATAAAAATCCCACGGTAAACAGTAAGGTGGCGGGAATCATGTACAGCAATGGTATGAACATAACGTGCCCTGTCTGTGCGTGGTTGGCGATGGCTGGCAATGAACCGTCGTTTATCTTTGCTGATAACAAGCACCCTCCAGTATGAGAGCTGGCGAGCACTTGTAAAGTCCATCGATGGACTGAGGGCGACGTTAATAAACGTCGCCGCGGTTATTGTTCTTGCAAGTGCGCTGCTAAGCCTGCGGGCAAGCGGCTGGGCTGAAATATTTCAATCCAATAGCCGTCAGGGTCTTGAATAAAGGCGATGTCATTCATCTTGCCATCTTGCAGGCGCTTAGCAAAAGGCACACCCAGAGCTTCAAAGCGCTGGCAGGCGGCGTCGACGTCGGGCACGGCAAAGCCAATATGGCCAAATCCGCGCGGATCGCTATTGCCATTGTGATAGCTGACGTTATCGTCGTTTTCACTGCCCCAGTTGTAGGTTAATTCCAGCATTGCTGGACGGCCAAAGGTCTGTATGGTGCGCTCTGCCGGGTCTTCTGACCATTGGTCGAGCTGATCGCTGTCGATGGCGGCAAGAAAAAACAAACTAAAGCGCATTTCAGCAAACTCCAGCTTTCTTACCAGGGTCATGCCCATGACACGGGTATAAAAATCCAGCGACGCTTGCGGGTCTTTTATCCGCAGCATGGTCTGATTAAAAACAAAACCTTCTGTGGCGGGGTCTTTGTTTTCACACAGTCCAGCGGCGCTTTCCAGATGTCTGCTCATATGATCTACCTTTAATGCAGGGTGGTGGGCAGGATAACGGCCGTCGTCACTGGACAGCAAGGCTATTATCAATCTCATTAGTAAGGATCTGTGTCGATAGGGATAACACCATGACCAGTGCCGAACTCATCATTAATGGCTTAACCGTTGCCGCTGGCGGCGCTTTGGTCATTGAACGAGTGACGGAATATCTCAAGCATGTGCAAAAGCGTTTGCAGCAACAGCAGGCAGAAGAGCAGTTGTTTGTTGATGAGCAGCAAGCCATAGAGCAGGCGCTGCAACAAGCTAGGCAGTGGCCAGAGTCTGAGCTGAGCGTGGAAGCAGGCGACGATGAGTTTGAGCAATATACGGCGGTGCCGGTACTGGAGCGGCCGCGCCCCAGTATTAATCAGGCCAGAATTCGATTGTTTGTCAGGCTAACGCCGCTAGCCCTGGGTTTGATCATTGCCGCCATTATGGATTTGCAGTTATTAGCATTGATGCGCGGCGCTGAGGTGATACCGCTGGCAGAGTTGTGGCAGCAGGGCCGCTATGGCCAAGCTTGGCTGCAATGGCTAGATACCCTACTGAGCGGGGTCTTTATCGCTGGCGGCAGTCAGCCATTGCATGTGCTGATTCGTTTTTTGCAAGCCAGGTCGCCCTTGCAAGGAATTAAACCGCTGGCCGAGTCTGAGCCCATTATTGCCGCCGATCCCGCGACCTCACACGCCTTGCCTCTGGCCTATCAGGGCGGCATTAAGCCACTGACTCTAGAGCATGTGCACAAACGCAGCGGTGACCCGCAGCAAATTGTGGTGCATCACAGTGCCATGCATTCTGCCACTAGCTTTGACACTCTGGTGAATGAGTTTTTGCTGAATAAAGGCTGGCTGACGGGCTACCACGCCGTTGCCCTGCCGGACGGCGAAGTACGCAGTTTTTGTCGTTGGGATCGTCGTGGCAACCATGCCAAGGGGCACAATGACCGTACTTTGGGCATTGCTTTTCATGGCAATTTTCACAGCGATCGCAGCGACCCCTGGGCCAATCACGATGGTCGCTACGGCCAAGCGCGGCCTAGTGATGTGCAGCTGGATGCCGGCGCCCGTCTGATCGCTGCCTGGATCATGCTGTATCCGGGCATTGCCGGGGTCGATGCCGTGGTGCCACATCGTGCCTTATCAGCCGCCAGTACCGTTTGCCCGGGTGATCGATTTCCTTGGCAAGCACTGATTCAACGCATAGAACACTGGTTGCAATACTGGCAGCAGCCGGAGCAGCAACCTCAGTTAAGGCGTTTGGCGCAGCAGCCCATGGTGTATGTGGCGCAAGTACCGCCGCGCTGGGCCAGCAATGCCCAAGAGGAGTTTCAACATGGATAGTGCCGAGCAAGCATTATTGTTGATTACGATGGCGCTGTTTTACGCTTTATTGGTGGAGCGTTGCACCGAAGTATTAATGGCGTGTCTGGAATACTGTGAGGTGCGTAAAGACTGGCAGCGCTTTTGGCGCCAGCGGGCACAAAGGTTAGCGCAGCAGCTGTCACAGCCCGGGCAAGGATTTTGGCAGCAAGAACTGCAGCAGGCGATGGCGCGTTATTTAACCCAAGAAGCCAATGGTGTGGCTGTGGTGTCGGTGGCCAAGGTGCGGCTGGTTATGTTGCAGGTGGTGAGTAAGTGTGTGGCGGTTGGCCTGGGTATCGCGTTGGCTTTTGCCTTTGAGCTGAATTTGGCGGTGGCGCTGGATCAGTTGAATGCCAGTTCTGGTGAGCAGGCCGGGCGCTATTTTTCTGCCCAACTGCCTAGCTGGCTGGCGCTGTTGTTGAGCGGCATAGTGATGGGTTTGGGAGCGGGCCCGTTACACAAGGTGATTAGCGCATTGGAGCGGGCCAGGACGGATAACAAGGAGGTGGGTCGTGGCTGATGTTATGTACTTTGCCCTTGAATACGGTGATTTGCTTATTGGCCTGTTATTGCTGTGGTGGTTGGCGGGTAACTTACCCGGCAAAGCGCGTTGGTATGTATTGTCGTTTGGCTTAGGTTGGCTGTTACTGCTGGGTTATCAGCGCCAGCAAGCACGGCAACGGCTGCGGACTTTGGATGAGCAACGTAAAGCGCTGCAACTGACGTTAAAACAGCTGGCCCAACAAGCAGAGCAATTAGAGCAGCGCAATCAACAACTGGCGACGCAGTCGCGGCAATTACGCCGTGACAGTGTGCAACTGCAGCAGCAAGTCGATGCGCTAGCGGCAGGCGATGCGGCGCTGGACGATCAGCGTTTATTGCTGCAGCAACAGCAGCAGTCATTAGAGCAGCGCGCCGAAGCATTGCAGTTGGAAAATCAGCAGGTGTTGCAGCGCTTGCAGCAGCTGCATCAATGGCGGCAACTGGCAGGGGAGCAAGGCTGATGCGCTGGCCACTGTTGTTTTTGTTATCAATCACGCAGCTCGCCCATGGCCGTTGTGATCTGATTATTGAAGCCAGCGATTTGGTGCCCCAACAGATCAATGGTGAAACTGTGTACACCTTATCGGCGCAGCGCTACCAAGCGCTGAGTCAGCCTTGTATCAATGTGGCGGACTTGCTGCAGCGTAATCAGGACAATCTGGCCGCTTACCGTCGCCAAGTGGTAGAGCAGCAGCAATTAATAGACGATTATCAGCAGCAAATTGAGCACTATCGGCAAGTGGTGGCAGAAGCCAGCCAAATTAATCAGCGCTACCGAAGCCTCAGCGATGACTACCAGCTTCAGTTGCAGCAACAAGCCGGACTTATTCGTCGTTATCAACAAAGCGCCGATGAATTGGACAGCTTGGCTGGCGATTATCGCCAGCTGGCGGCACGCTCGTTGCAGCGCTATCGCGTTGGGCTAGCCGTCGGCGCTGGCAATCATGGTTTGGCCGGTGCACTGCAGGCGGGCATTGGGCCTTGGTCATTGATGCTGCATCGTATGGGCGATCACAATAGTGCTTTGGTGGGTGCCGAGCTGCAGTTTTAATAACACTGTTGGTTGTTTTGTTAATGTAGGTGGCTTGCAAGTCGTTGCCCATCACGCCAGCATGGCGGACAAACATCATCATTAAAAATCTATGACTCATTCTTTATTCGTTTATGGCACCCTCAAACAGGCTTGGTGGCAGCAGCAGAGCAAGCTTAATTCCGAAGCGGCTGAGGTTGTGACCCAGCTGCATCAATATGGCCAGTACCAAGGCGAAGCACGATTGCAAGGTGCTTTATTTAACCTGGGTCGCTACCCAGGTTTAGTGCTGGCGCAAACTGATAAAATGACCAATGCTCAGCACCCCCGCTGCCAGCGGGCAGGTGAGGATGCCAGTGATTGGGTGTTTGGCGAATTATGGCAAATAGACCCGAGTTTATGGCCGGTACTGGATCACTACGAAGGGATCGATCGACCGCCGTATGAATATCAAAGAGTGCGAGTGAATGCTGTGCTAGAGAGCGATGGCAGTGATGTAGAAACCTGGGCCTATGTGATGGACACCAGTCGCTGGCAGGACGAATTACCGGAGAGAATTGCTAATGGTCGCTTTGGCGATTGACGGGTTTTGTTGATTTCTTGCCGTTAATTTGGATTTGTTCTGAGGCATTATTTAGGGGGCGTTATTGGGTAGGGGCTTTTGAATGCAAAAAACTATGCCCTCCTTGAGGGATCTTATCCCTCACGCCGGGCGGGCGAGCTCCCTGCTTTGCGCTGCGCAGGCCGTTATTCCTGGATTAACAATGGCTGAGATCGCCGCACCGCCAACAGCCTGCATCCCGGCAGGATGTTGACTGGTGCTGCCATCCGGGCAGCCCCTGCGGGCACAGCCTTGCCAATTCATGCGGCCTGCTAAGGCGCGGATAACCCAGGCGCGAAAGCGAGTTCAAAGCTTGCAGTACATGTCGCAAGGCTGCAGAAACCTAGCACGCTTTCTCGGCTGGCTTGCCTGTATTTTCTTAGGGTGGTAGCTTAAACGCCCGAAAAATCAGTGGGTTGGTCTTAGAGCACCAGAACTTTGAGGCGCGACAGTAGCACGTTTTCCACAGGGTAATATGAGAGAAACCAGGATATCCAACTGTAAATCAATGGCTTGGAAGAGATACCTCGAATGGTTCTAGCGGAAAAACAGGCACGCACACTAATAATCTGTTAGGCAATATGAATATCACTGAAGCACAACTTGAGAGGGCTATCTATTCTGTTTGGGATTTCCAGCAGGCGCTCTCTGCGCTGACCTTTTTACTAGAGGATTGTGATTTCGATGCCAAGTACAACAAAATCGAGTTGCGTCGTTTTAGGTGCTATGAGTCCACTTTGATAATCTCAATGGCACGCCCTTTCGAAAAGACCAGAAAAGGAACAGCGATTGGCTTGCGTGCTCTCGGTATCACCTTGAGTCAAGACCAGAAATCATTGGTTGACAAAATCTTAGAACTCAGACGAAAAATTGTGGCGCACTCGGACCAAGAAGAGATGCATTTCAGGGTTACTGTTTTTCCCATGACGGATACGGGTTTCAATTTCGCCCACTTTCAGTTCAATGAAGGCCTCCATTTCTGTGAAAAAGAATTGAGAGAATTGGAGTCTTTTTTGAGAGTTCTCACAAGCCAAATGGGGGAGTTTTTCTATAAAGTCGCCCAAGAAAGTCCTGAAATGCTTGCGCGCTATAAAGTGCCGAAATCATGGAGTAGGAATGAGTGATTGCCTATTAATATCAAGCACCATCCCGCACTGCGTGCGCTTGACCGAGCCACGCTTTGCCGATATTGGTGGCGTTAGGCGCAAATCAGAGTAACAATTCATGTCTCGAGAATTTAAAACTATCTCAAAAAAAGCAAGAGAAGCATTAGATAAGCCGGAAGGAATAGGTGTTGAATTTAAAACAAAAATTAACGGAGTAAAGCCAAGTACTCTCGTTGCGTTTTCTAATTCAAATACAGGCGGCACAATACTCGTAGGAGTCGACGAAGAAAGAACCAGTGAAGGGTTGGAACGAGGAAAAGTCATAGGATGCTCAACCTCTGATAATGATCGTCTTCAAATTCAAAATATGGCTTCAGACTGTATACCTCCAGTCAAGCTTAGCATATTTGTTGAGAACACAAACAATAATCCATTTTTTAGAATTGAGGTGCCTTCAGGTGAAAACAAACCCTATTGTACAAGATCTGGTGAATATAAAATCAGAGAAGATGGAAGAGTAAGAGCACTCCATCCCGATGAGCTTCTGGCCATTTTTATGAGTAAAGAAGGTAAGAAATTTCTTTCTCAATTTAAAGATGCAGTTGCTGAACTAGAAGATAGCGTTGAATCGATCGATCAAACAGTCTCAAGTGAACTAGCGAACCTAGTTTCATCCTTGCAAAACCTAAATCGTGAGGTGTTTAGCTATCTAGAAGATATTTTTGGATCAGCAGAACAATCTGCAGCTGATGCTTCAGAAGCGAATGTGACGGTTAACGAGATCTGGAAAGAGCTCAGTAGACTCGGTGCACTCATAAGCCACAACGATAAAGAATCTTTATATGCAGGTTTAGATGAAAAGCTTGACATCTTAATTAATCACTTAGGAGCTAATCCTTACAGAAGGTTTTAAAAGCATCTAGCAAGCACATCAAATTCGCGACGAATAAGCCGGACATCCATCTCAGTTCCCAGGAGACGAACAAGCCGGTCATCCATCTCAGTTTCCACCCCAGCTCCTAGGCCAAGTCGCTTAAATCTCGGTTTCGCGCCTAGGTTTTCCGCGCCTTAGCAGGCCGCCAGAGTTGGCAATGGCTGTGCCCGCAGGGGCTGCCAGGACGGCAGCGCCAACAAAAGGCCTACAGGGACGTAGGCTTTTTGTGATGCGGCGACCACAGCATTGGCAACGAAGGAAGAACAGCCTGCGCAGCGCAAAGCAGGGAGTTCGCCCGCCCGGCGTGAGGGATAAGGTCCCTCAAGGAGGGCTTGGGCTTGGCAACTGAAAGCTATCTGAGCCGCTCTAGCACAGTGAAAAATAAACTATTTGCGCATAAGCGTTTTTTGTCTGGATATTTGGCAAGCGAGCATGCAGTGTATGGTCGATAAAAAACGTGCGCTATGGACAGCAAAACTGTAATTCGGATCCGGTCGATTGGCTTGTGTTGGGCCGTGACCTGGCGTCGTTTTTTCGGCATGCTATTTATGAAATTAAGCCAGAATGCTACACGAGGTAATGATGAAAATAACGCTAAGCAAGGCTGGAATAATGGGTTTTCTATTGTTGCTGTGTGTTTTTTTTGCATGGTCGCAACCCCTGCGGGCACAGCCATTACCAACTCAGGCGACCTGCTAGGCGCGGAGAACCTAGGCGCTAGACCTGGGTTTGGTTTCATGGGCGTTTGTTGAAACGGGGGAGTTCGGTAAATACCCCGATTAGCTGTAGCCTTGCCAGTAACTTATCATTCATCCCAAGCGTTATCTTCGTAGTATGACTTAATGGATGCAGGAGTCATGCAAAGAAGAGGTTCCCCTATTTCATACTCACGGGCGAAAAATAGGAACTCACGAGAGGGCGATTCAAATTGCAGAATGGCACAACCTAGATCCATGAAATAGAGCGAGCCACCTTGGGCCTGTCCAAAATCGTTACTTTGATAAGCAAGATGAAGAGCTGCTGATAGCCTATCCATTTTTATGATGTCTTTGCCACTAATTATTAGTTGCTTTACATCGTCGGGGTATACAGAGAATTTGCAGAGCTTCCCATTTTCGTAAACAAAGTCTTCAAATCCAGATATTTCTGACTGAAGGATTTTTGTCTCTGTCGGGGAAATTCCGAATTGAAATTGACCAAGACCTATGAAAGGTTTGAAAGCGAGATTCATAATTGCATTTCTTTTGATATAAGTTTAGTGAGTATTTTGGTGGGTTCTAGAGTTAGCATGACCCATGCAGAAGTCCAAGTTAGAAGATGAGCCTGTCAGGTGGAGCTGTTTTGCTTCGAGGCTTGAGTGGATTGGCTGTCATGCTAGGCGCACTGTGGCCACGTTTGTATAATTCTTTTTTCAAGTTTTAGATACGCTCTGAATTCGTACGAAAATGCTCCATTGTCTCTAAGTGCCTGGATATGCCTTTTGATCCTAACAGCTTGTTTGTATTCCAGATTGGAGTTTTTAAGAAGGCGTGCAAGTCGTTCTCGAATGTAGCCAGAGTAAGATCCAAAGTAATTGAGTTCGATGTACTCTATGGCCAGCTCAATGCAAATCGGGTCGTTCGCGCTCAATCCGTCAGCAATTTTATATAGTGTGGCTCTGTATTGTAACCAGTTGTACCTGTCAGGAATCCATGAGGGCGCGCCTGGCTCTGTAGCTTCCTCCGCAGCAATGGAACCCTGACCTCCGAGGCGATGGTACCTTGTGATTAACTCCTCTTTTGACCAGCCTTTTGGCACGCCGTGATAAATTTCTAAAGGTGTATTTCTGCTGTTTTTGTTTCTCATGTCGTTGGCGCTGAATATTTCTGAGTAGGGGCGGTGAAGAGCAGAGTGAATCCGCGCTATGAGGATACGACATGTAAATATCGAGCATTAGCTTTACGCCAAGTACCTCATTTATCACTCAGATTGTCTTCAGCAACAAAGTGTAGCATAGGTCTCTTTTCCTTATTAATGCCACCATCCTGCCAAGGACGAACAAGCCACGAACAAGCCGGACACCCATCTCAGTTTCCACCCCAGCTCTAGGCCAAGTCGCTTAGCTCTCGGTTTCGCGCCCAGCTTTCTCGCGCCTTAGCAGGCCGCCGGAGTTGTCAATGGCTGTGCCCGCAGGGGCTGCCAGGACGGCAGCGCCAACAAAAGGCCTACAGGGACGTAGGCTTTTTGTGATGCGGCGACCACAGCATTGGCAACGAAGGAAGAACAGCCTGCGCAGCGCAAAGCAGGGAGTTCGCCCGCCTGGCGTGAGGGATAAGATCCCTCAAGGAGGGCATTGGTCTAGGAACCGAAACGCGCTTTCGAATACCAGTTAACGGCAGATATTTTAACGCTGCAGGTTAGTCGAATTGTGTAGCATGGCTGTTCAAAGCCAGGTGTTGCCTTGGAAGAAAGGCAGTTCCAGCTTAAGAGGAGTGGGGCGATTGTTCAGCGTGACCTGAGCTGATTTATACGGCATGCTATTCATGAAATTAAGACAAAATGCTACACGAGGTAATGATGAAAATAACGCTAAGCAAGGCTGGAATAATGGGTTTTCTATTGTTGCTGTGTGCTTCTTTTGCATGGTCGCAACCCCTGAGTTACCAGCAGCAATCTGCCGCCACTCAAGAGGTTGCTGAGCGTTATCACGCAGCATATATCGCCAAAAACTGGCAAGCTGTAGAAGGCTTGCTGGCCGATCAGGCATTTTTTACTGATCCCACCGCTGAGCCGGTATTTGGACCTGTGCATTTTCAGGGCAAGCAAGCCATGATGGCGAATTTCCGTGAAGGTTATGCTGGCATTACTCATATGCAATTTATGGCAGATAGAAAGTTGTTTTCGGGTCAATTTGCTGTCTTTGAGGGGGCATTGGATTGGGATTTGCGGCTAAAGAATGGCAGCTTAGTAAAAACTCGCGCCATGCCATTACTGACGGTCATCAAAGTCGTAGAAGGACGCGTGGTTGAGCATATTGATTATGGTGATTACCAGCCCTTTTTAACGGCCTATGAGGCGGTTAAGGCAAACTAGTTAATGGCCCGCCAGTTCGGCGGGCTGTTTAAGCCGCTTGATTGGCACTGCTGGTTTTGTTTGGCCAGCGCGCAAAAATCACTAGGTTTCCACTAATAACCAGAGCAAAGCCCAATACTGCCAGTGGTGTCCATTGATAGCCTTCATACAAGGTCGATACGGTCAGAGCAACGGCCGGAAACATTACCGTGGCGTAAGCGGCGCGGTCGGCACCAATGCGTCCGACCAGCATCAGATAGGCGGTAAATCCAATCACTGTGCCGGGTATGGCCAGATACAGCAGAGCGCCTATATAACTGGGCTCGCTGCTAAAGGTCAGTGGTACTCCCATGGCAGCGATTATCAGACTCATCAGGCAGACACCATAAAACATGCTCCAGGCATTGGTGGTGGGTGGGCGCAGTCCGCGCTGCTGGTGGCGCACGCTGATCATATTGCCGCTGGAAAACATATAGGTGCCTATTGCCCCTAAACCTATGCCAAGCAAGGCATCCGGGTTTAAGCCGTCGGCGCTGATTTGTGGCCAAAACAAGGTGGCTATACCGGTTAGGCCTATGGTCGCTCCGGCCAGGGTTTTGGCGCTGGGCTTAAGGCCAAACCATAGGCGACTATTAATGACATTCATCACGGTAGCCATGGAGAAAATGACCGACATCAGGCCGCTGCTGATATAGCTGGTGGCGTTATAAATGCAAAAGAAGTTCAGGCTGAACAGACAAGCGCCTTGCAGCATACAAAATATATGATCTTGTGGCTTCATGGGCTGTAGCCGGCGCAGTAACAGCAGCACGGCAAACATCACCAGCGCCGCCAGGCTGAAGCGATACAAAATAGATGCCTGAATAGCGACCTCGCCAAGTTGCAACTTGATTGCGATCCAGGTGGTTCCCCAAATGATGACAGTCATCAAATACAAGCCGACATTCACCGTAAACTGCTCCTTTATGGCTGGGCACGCAAGATAATGACCTTTTGAGCCTGAGCTTTCTTGCATAAAGGTGCGGCTTTGTCAGATTCTTGCGCCATTGTTGCTGCTTGATCTGTGTGCAAAATCAAAGTCCTGTCGTTGTGTGCAAAAAGATTGCTGCTATCAGGCGCTGGTATTAGCATGTCTGTCCAACATTTGCGAGGTAAGCGGGTGGCCAGTACTTCTTCAGCGATACAGGTGTTTGACTGTTTGGCGCAAACCCGGGCACAGCTGCAACAGCAGGTCAGCCTGGGCAACGGTGCCAGCGCCGCCATTTGGCAACGTCAGGAAACCGATCTAACCCGTTATCAGCGTCCCGGCCACCATACCTTGAGTTGTTATTTGTCTGGTGGTCAGGGCATTCGGCGCTTATTTGCCCAGCGCAGCCAAAGCGGTGGTGGGCCTGGGCGCATCTGCCTAATGCCCAGTGAGCACGATTCCCACTGGGAAGTGAACGGCCCGATTCAGTTTATGCATCTGTATTTTTCCGATACCCAGCTAAGAGCGCTGGCAGAAAAAATACAGGACAAAGACATGGGCCAGCTGGCGCTGCAGGACTTAACCTTTATTGAAGACCGTTGGATCAGCCAGTTATGCCAGCAGCTGATTATGCCGCTAAACTGGCACGACAATGCCGACCAACTGGCGCTGTCCAGTGCCAGCGATATGCTGATGGTGCATTTGCTCAAGCACTATTGTCACGGTCACGGCCAGATGCAGTGGGATATAAAGCAGGGTGGTTTGGCACCTTATGCCGTGCGGCGAATTCTCGATTATATCGACAGTTACCTTGATCAGCCGTTAACCCTGGCTGAACTGGCTGCCCAGGTTCAGCTCAGCGAATATCACTTTGCCCGCCAGTTTAAGGTCAGTATGGGACAGTCGCCACACCAATACGTGATGGCGCAGCGGCTGCAGCGTGCGGCGCAATTGCTGCAGCAAACCCAGCAACCGTTGGCGGAGATATCATTGGCGTGTGGTTTTTCCAGTCAGAGCCATTTCAGCCAGCGCTTTAAAGCCCATTTTTCCGTATCGCCTTTGGCCTATCGCAAAGCTCACTGATGCGTAGGCCGATTCGATGATGGCGGGTAGGTCTTAATGTGCTTGGCTTGACTCGCTGTCGGTAGCGTTATCATCACTGCGGCTGTTGGACGCAGCTTTGTTTTTATCCTTATCCTTTCGTTTCTCCATCTCTTTATACCAGTACTCCAGCACTTCGTCGGTCAGCTTTTCTTCAATGCCAGCCGCTTCATGGGTCGGGCAAAAGATAGTGATATTAAACTGGTTTTTACCCAGGTTTGTGGTCGTCACCGTCACACTGACATCCGGGCCAGATAAGGTAACCCCCATGCGGGTTTCTAGCATAGTGTTGTAGCGTCTGGCGACTTCTTCAAAGGGCTGGCAATACTCACGAGCTTTGTCACGAATCATCGTTTTAATCGGAATCAAATTAACGTGGTCGGCATCGCGCACAATGGAAAAGGTGTGGTTTACATAGCGTCGCATGTAATTCAGATTTTGCACTGCGCCGGTCACAAACTGATTGTTAGGAATAATCAATGTGCGCCCGGTATAGCCGTAGCTGCCTGACTCGATATCAATTTCCAGTAGTTTGGTTGTTAGCCAGTCACTGCTGGCCACTTCGCCGTATTGGCCTTGTACCTTGATCCAATCACCAATGGTGAAAATGCGCGAACTGGCCTGGTACACCGCCCCCAGAAAACATTGAATAAACTCACGTGTGGCTATGATCAAAGCCACCATAAAGGTCGCAATGGAGAGGGCGGCAAAGCGCAGCTCAGACAGCCATATAACGATCAGGCCAATCACAATCGCAGTGGTGATAAGGTTGCGGACCAGGTTGATCCAGCGGCGATTGCTGCCCGACTCTTTGGTTGGCATCTTTAATAAGCACTTCACGCTGACCCAGCGTAGCAGTAGTGCTATAAACAAAAACGCCGCAGTAGCGAGGGCCTTATATTCAAACGAGAACTCATTCATGGGTACAACTCAGGGTCACTGTTCTTGTGGGGGCGCGCATCATGCCTAGGTTGTCAGCGGCCGTGAAGCAAGTATTTCTTATGCTGACGATAAATAGTATAGAAGCTAATTCATAACTTCCTTGAAGAGGTTTGCACAGTAGGGGTGAACCAGTACTGGTATTGACCGGACTTGCCTGGCTTATCTGCGATGAGCGTTGCTCCTGTGTTGCTGAGCATCTAATGTAGTGTGGTGTTTTGGATCAAGCGTGTGGAGTGAGACAGAAGCGTGGAATCAACAGGTGGGTTGAATCTACAGATGCGTGTAATGAGCAGAAGAACAGATCGCAACAGATGGGCCTTTGCCAGTGCCCCAGCGAACGAGACGTATCTGCGTCTCGTTGGTCTGATGAATGGCGCTGTTGATTTGTTATTCCTTCGCAGCAAAGGACTTATGATAGGACACCTCGCCTTGAGGCAGTTCTCCCTGCATCAGCAAAGCTTGAAAATACTCAGCAGGAACACCGGGTAGAGCTAACCCTGCGCATGCACAAAAGCCAAAGCGCTGATAATAACTTGGATCGCCCAGTAACACGCAGCCGTTGGCTCCGATACTGTTTAGCCCTTCAATCGCCGCTGTCATCAGCTGACTGCCAATGCCCTTGCCTTGGCAGCGTGGTAGCACCGAAATGGGTCCCAAGCCATACCACTTTTCTGAACCATCCGAAATGATCACCGGCGAGATCGCCACATGGCCGACGACATCTCCCTCGTCTTCGGCAACAAAAGAAAAGGTTAACGCGTGTGACTCTCTCAGTGCTGAGACAATGTATTGCTCGGTATGATCGCTATGGGGGGAATCGAGAAATGCAGCGACGGTGACATCATAAATAGGTTGGATGTCTTCAGCTCGCTCGGGGCGGATTATGATTGTCATTTTCAAATTCCTTATTAGTGGCTGCAAGTAGAATATTTTATCAAGTGTTTTGCTGTTGTGGTGCTTGCAAGGTTTTATCGACTAGTTTTGGATAACGTTTATTTGATGGATCGGTTTTAGGTGGGTTGTTGTGTGGCAATTATGTTTATGTGGTGTGACGACTGCAGCAATGACTATGGGCGGTCAACTTGTATCGCTTGCCTTGAGTACGCTGTTTTAATTTATGACTCAATTTGCATAATGTTCTACGGTAAAGTCAGAAGTGCACAATGTTATACCCATTAATTTACTGATTTGGCAGGTGATGATGAACTCGCAGCACTTCTTGCAGGGCAATAGCATCGGCTGCTATATCCACTTGAGCGCAGTCCAGTGATTGCCACTGAAGCTCGTCAGCTTCGTGTGCGACTATATCACCTTGCCAGCTGCTGACTATAAAGTAGTGAATAAGCTGCAGCTCTTGAGTGGGGTGATACAAAGAGCAGAGGTACTGATAGTCGGTTGGAGTGACACTTAGTTCCTCGTTAACTTCACGCAACAGAGCCTGAATGCGTGTTTCTCCTGCTTCGATATGACCGCCAGGTATAGTCACTAAACCAGGGTCGGTCTTTTTAGCTTGGCTGCGTTTCTCCAGTAGCACTAACGAGTCGGCTAGCATAATAAAAGAAACACATTCGCATGCTGCCATCTGCTGGGTCCTTAAAGAGGGTGATTGCTAGGTTAACCCGATTCTCCCATTTGTAGAACAACTATTCTGTCTACCCGTGAGGGCTGGTTGGTAATGGCTTGGTTTGTCTTTTATCTTTCGATTTTAGCAATGCGGCACACTCCCTGTGCCACATTAACCCTATTCAGGGCTGGCTATTGCTCCATGTCGTTAACAACAAGCGTCGGCTGTTGCAGGTTCCGATAGCAAAAGCTCGACATTGTACCTATTTATCCAGGCATCCAGTCGCACGGTGGAGTCCACTAATATGCGTTCCAGATCTGAAAGGCTTTCTGTCTCAGTTTTACAGGTCAGGTCGTTGACGCCATCTTCTGATAGCCAGCCAAACAGCGCTGAGTCTGGGTTATCGAGTATTGACTTCAGCATGGATACCAGCGCCTTGTCATAGCCGCAGTCCTGAACGGAGGGGTAGGCGGCTTTTTTTCGTTGGATCACGGACTCTGGCAAGATATCACTGACAGCTTCGCGCAATATGCCTTTTTCTAATGGGAAATCCGATTTCATCTTCCATGGAATGTTAAACACATATTCGACTAATCGGTGGTCACAGAAAGGCACACGCCCCTCAAGCCCCACGGCCATACTCATGCGGTCTTTCTTTTCCAGTAGTATGGGCAACCAGCGGGTTAATGTCAGATAGCTGATTTCGCGCATTTTTTGCTCTTCCGCACTTTCGCCGGATAATACCGGTACCTCCGCCAGCGCTTCGCTATACAGTGACTGCTGATGCTCTGTCAGTTTCAGCGTATCAAGTGCATCTTGGTTAAATAACTTGCCGGGTTGCAAACCACGGTGAGCGGCCAGCTGAATCCATGGAAAGGTGTTGGCATGAATGGCATTTTGATCGGTAAACCACAGGTAACCACCAAATAGCTCATCAGCCGCTTCACCCGATAGGGCGACGGTGGCGTGTTTACGTACCTCGCTAAATAGCAGATACAGCGAAATGTCCAAGTCGCCAAAGTTATAGGGCAAATCCCAGGCTTCCATCACAGCTTGTCGTACTGTCGGGTCTAGCAATTGTGATTTATCGAGAATGATGGATTGCAGGTTGGAATGAATATATTCAGCGACTTCTTTGGCAAAGGGTAGATCTGCAGATGGCCTGACAGGGTCAGCTCGGTAATTATCGCTCTGACCAACAAAATCCACCACAAAGGTAGAGACTGATTCGCCCTTGTCCTGAAAAGCTTTTTGTGCCAGTGCCGACACCGAGCTGGAATCCAGCCCTCCCGATAACAACGAGCAAAGAGGAACATCCGAAATAGTCTGACGCTTAACAGCATCCTCAAGCAGCTGTCGCACCGTTTTGATGGTTGTGCCCAAGTCATCAGTGTGAGGCTTGGCAGTTAGCCGCCAGTAGCAGTTTTGCTCAATACCGTCACGGCTGATTGTTAAAGTATGGCCTGGTTTTAACTCGTGCATTCCCACAAATGGTACGCGCCCTGGGGTCCTTATAAAGAGTAATGAATCACATATCCCCTCGCGGGATACTTGTGCCTTGGCCAGCGGATTGGCCAGTATAGATTTTGGTTCGGAGCCAAACAGCACACCAGCAGGCAGAGGGTAATAATATAAGGGCTTAACGCCCAGCCTGTCTCTGACCAGTAACAGCTGTTGTTCGGCCTGATCCCAGATAGCAATAGCAAAAATACCATTCAGTTTATGCACAAAATCTGCTTTCCACTCAAGGTAGGCACGCAGAATGACTTCAGTATCGCTGAGTGTATTGAAGGTGTGGCCTAGGGCTATTAGCTCCTCTCGTAGCTCTTGATAATTATACACCTCGCCATTGTATGAAATGACCGCCAATGACGGTGGCCCTGCTGAATCGCTGGCTGCAAGCATCGGCTGCACACCACCTTGTGGGTCAATCACACTCAGGCGTCTGTGCCCTAGGCCAATATATTTATTTGTCCATATCCCTTTGGCATCGTGTCCGCGCTGCGCTAGGGTGTCGGTCATGGCATTCAGCGTTGGCCGTTCATTATTTATGTCTCTGCTAAAGTCTAGCCAGCCCGTTATTCCGCACATTGCAGGCTAACCTCTTTATAGGTTTCCACCGCTGGGTTATCCAGCGGAGGGTTACCTAACACATGAACCCTACGCAAGTGACGTGGACTTTTACTGACAAAGGCTTCTCTACCGTGCAGTAATGTGTAGTTATCAACAATAGCGACATCGCCGCTCTGCCATGAGTGTGAATAAAAGTTATCGGGATGGTATAGCGCCTCAACTAGGCTTTGGTTAAATGCCTGAATATCTGCCATGTCGATACCGACAAACTCGGTATCTTGTGGGTTAAGAAATTCACCTTTCTCCGCAGCCGGTAGTTCGTTATAGCGAATGACCTTGTAGTCTTTATAAGGGTGCTGGGTAATGATCGGAGATGACGTGCGGCTGTAGTATAAGTTTGTCGTTCGCTCATAAATGCAGCTTACTTTGTCCCATAGTTGTCGCACCTCAGCAGGAATGGTTTGTAACACTCGTGCGGTATGGGAGAAGGTCGTGTTTCCACCTTTCCCCGCAGGAGATGCCTTAACGCTGTGAAAAATCTGATATTCAGGTACTTGAGGTCGGTACATGCCGTCCCAGTGTAACGGTACATAGTTACTGGCAAAGATATGATCGTCGGGTTCGTCATGCTCAACCAGCTCTAACACCTTGCCATATGGCCATACACTGATCTCTCCCAAGTTTTCACTGTAATCAGCCAGCGCATCTGCTGTATTAAACGACCGAAATCCGCGCAGCACTACCAGCTGTTCTCGATGGAAATAGTCGTGCAGAAGATCTATATCTAGATCTCGAATGTCGTGTGTGGGCTCGCTAGCTTGTAACAGTATGCCAAACGGTTTCAGGTTAATAGCCTTATATTTCATTTTATACTGCCTCACTTTTCATAGAATTTAAATCGCCGAGTAGCGTCTGAATCTCAGCTTCGATAGATATGACCTTGTTGCGATTAACCACCAATAAGCCGGGTTGCTGGCTGATATCTTGAATGGTGTTGGCTGGGAACCCAGGTACGGGATTGGCGCTCACGGTCAGCTCAGCTGGCTCTTGCGTATCCCCCGTATCGGAATAAATAAGGTTACCTGCCGGTTGGCAAACGTGTTTGAGATTTTCTATGACCTGGGCGTTATCGCTTTTAAAATAGATAAACCCGAAATCGAGACACAGTGCTTCAACAAATTCTGTAGTTATGCCAGAAAACCCTGTTTTTTCAGGGTCGCTGACGCTGATTCCAAAATCAGGACTCTTGATGATTTCAAAGCTGAATTTGCTTGCGTCAGGCTGTTCGACCTCAAGATACAGCCAGTTTCTTTTCTGACAGGTTACCAATGCGATGTTGAGCTCTTTGGCGATGGCGTGAGGCAACAGAATCACTCGGCCATCGGTTAGCCGTAATGGCACGCTGTGCCAGGGAGACAGTGCCGTGCTGGTGTCGCCGCTTAGCGAAACGGTAAATTTCGGACCCGCATTGTTATATTGGTGTACAGATAAACGTATATGGTGTGGAAATGCCTTCTCTAGCCCATGGTTTAATGCTTTGCCGCGATACATCATTTGATAAGCTTTATCGCTGATTGTCTTAAGATATTGATCGCGGCTGTCGTCGCTAAACCTCTCCAGATTGATATCGTGATATAGGTAGCTACACATTTTGTCGTGCATAGCCACTTGCTGTGGGTCACTCTTTATCTTTTCGATAAACCGCTCGTAAGGTCTTGCACCTTTTGCAATGCCACGCACCAATGCTTTGCGGGTATCGTCGTCTGATCGATTTTCCTTCAGCTCTGGTAATAATGACGATAAGTCTGCCCAGCTGATATTATCTGTTGCTGTCAATGAGCGTAGGGCGTGCTTGTAGCTCTCTTTTACATTTCTATCAACCTGGACTACATCCGAAAAAGTCGTGCCATCGCTGACAATGGTTAATTGACTTCCTGGTGGGTAAATACGGTTTATTTCATTGCACAAATTATCCAATCTTTGTATGGCGAGTACCTCGCCATAGTCAGGCATGGTTGAAAAAGACTTATCGACACAGTTGGGAGACTTACAAGGAAAGCCCGGCAATAGCAGGGCTACCGGCTGTTGTTTCTCGGTATAATGCTGTAGAGCATTAATCAGATATTTCTTTCCCTCGTTTTCAAATGCATCATTATCTTTTTGTACTAAATAGGTTTTTATCAAGGCTGCAATACTCTCAGCCATATCCATGCCAGTACCCGTGAAGGCGGCGTTATCCATTAGTTTGTTCACAAGTATCCCGTGCTTAATCGCTGTTGCTGGTCAGAGTTAATAGGCTGGACATATGATCGATTGTATAGTCCGCTTTGTATTCAATGAGGTCATTGATATCGCCGTATCCCCAGGTAACAAATACTGATTTCATACCGACAGCGGAGGCTGTTTCTATATCAATTCGGGTATCACCAATAAACAGGCTGTTGTCTGCCGATATGCCCAGTTGCTTTAATACTTTTAACGCAGTTGCAGGGTCGGGTTTTCGTGGCTGGCCTCTCAGATAGCCCTGAATCACGTCAAACCGGATATTAGGGAACAGTCGCTGCAGTATCACCTCAGCCTGTGCATGATATTTGTTGGTGACGACGGCTATTCGGCTGCCGTTTTCCGCCAGTGTATGCAGTGTTTGCCCTATCTCTGGGTAAGGTCGAGTTTTATCGGTAAGTTGTGAATCATATTGCTTCAAGAAATATTCATAGGCTTGAGGGGCAATATTTTCTGGCACGAGAGATTCTACCATATGGCGTGAACCGTTACCGATCAAGGTGCGAAAGCAGCTTTTGTCTTTTTGAGCAAAGCCGAAAGCAGACAGTGTCACGTTCATGGCATCAACAATATCGCTACGGGTATCCACCAGGGTTCCATCGAGGTCAAAAATCGCCAGTTTAGGCATTGTCATTTTCTCCGGCTAAATAAGACAATTGCTGGTAATGACTTGGCCTACCGCCGCTAAATATGAGCCGGAATCTGCTTTCATCAACATAACTTCGTTTTTGCAGACTGATCTTGTTGCCGTGTTTGACCGCTACCGAGTGCCAGGGAGTGCGCCAACAATCCTCTGATGGCACCATTTGAATGCCTATTTTCTCTGACTGGCGAAACTGTGGATGGATAGAAAGCCGTAATGAATGCGGATAGTTTCTCTCTAAAAGCTGGCTCCAAGCATTGCTACGTTGAATCACCCGTAGAGATACTTGCTTTGCTAATTTTTGGATCTGGGCTTTAGAGAAGTCAGAGAACTCTTCTAGTCCACAGAAATCTTCGAATAGGAATCGGGTAATGCCTTTATACATGGCTAAGGTTTGCTTTTCTGCTCGTGCCTTTTCCATTAAAGCAATCAGTGATTCTCCACACTGCACCATTAACTCTTCGCGCATTGAGTCCAGGCAAGTCAGTGTCGGGAAGGCATCTTTGATATCATAGAACTCAAAATAATCAGGGAACTTTTTCTGGTAGTACGCTTGAATGATATCTGTATAGGCCTTTACATCCTCATCGGGGATCCGAACCAAATCGGAAAATACATAGCCATCCGAGCAAATTGCGATTCTCGCCCCAGGCGGATATACGGCCTTGATCTCTTGGCAAAGCCTGGCGAGATTGTCAATGGACTGCTCTTCCGATAGATCCGGCAGTTTAGACAAGGTTTTGTTGCGGTTTGGTGACTTGCCAGGGTAGGCTGGCAATATCATGTGTATGGCTTGGTTGTCGGCCAGCAGATCTTCGATTTTTTTAAGATGATGCTGGGTTTCGGATGCTGGTAATGCTGAAAACTCTAGAGATTCTGAGCTTTTATTGTCAGAGTCCACGAGTTTTCTTCGTTTAAACACCAGTTCTAGAATCGTCAATGCCAGATCTTTATTGTTACTCGGCATATTTGATCCATCCGTGGCGGTATATCTTTGTTTTTGATTGAAACCATTGAAGGTTCATGTTGATTAGATCCATAGTTTTAATTGTTAATAATGGCAATCAGCACTTGGTCGCGGTGACCGGCTTGACCAATTTTTATTAGTATTCGTCTATAGTCGAACTGCTTAGCGAGCTAATAATCAGAGAAATTAATCTATTGTTATTCCCTTTGGTGTACGGGCTGGCCGGTAATGACTAGTGTTGATTTTTGTGTCGGCAAAAATAAATTTTACATTGCCATCAAATGGCTATTTTCTTGCGGTATTGTTACTTGGTTTGTCTCCTAGTGGCAGTGGTGCATCTGAATTTAATCCCATTGATAAAGTGTGAGTACTGAACCATAGGAGAGTTCGGAAATGAATCGTAAAAAACAGATGTTTAAGTAAAGAAAGATCAAGAAACTGCATCGATTTGAATGATTTATCAGCGTGAATCTTGGGGGAATGATGGGTTTTTGTTCAATTTTTGCTCCTTCTTTATTCTCTTTTTATCCGTATTAATTGCGATGGGAGGTGATGATTTAAACGGTGATGTACAGGTTTGCTTCTGTCTTGAAGGGAGAACTTAAAGGTGGTGCTTGGTAATAATTTTGGCCTCGGCATAAGAGCGGATAATGAACTCTGTGTTAGTGGTACAACCTGTGACGCTGGAAATATTATTTGGCGTAAAAAAACTCAGAAAATCGGGTGATATGTGAGGCATATGAAAAAGCTGATCGTAGAGGCAGGAAATATAGAAGCTTTGGACTATCTCAAATCATCTGGCAGAACTGATAGGCCTATGATCTCGTCAGTTGACTTCAATGCGAGTTGGCAGTGGTGGCGATATGATCGCATTTCTGTTGGCCGGTGATGAGTCTGATATCTTGCCTCCCATGCATCCCCAAAAGATCGACTATCCAATATTCGAACCTAGTTATTGTGTGGTTATTGCCTAGCAAATGAAAACGATTTGCATAAGTATTTAGTATCAGGTTTAATCCCGGCCCTAACTAGAGTGAAGGCTCAGAGCACTCCGAACAAGACCTGCGTGGCTTCGATGCGTCGGCTAGCGGTTTTATGATGGCCGTCAGCGATAGGTTCAGGAGTTCTCTGTTTTAACAGGAAGGGGAGTCATGAACCGTTTACGTCTCTCGCCGTTGGCATTGGCCATAATGGCGATCAGCGCGCAGAGTGTGGCCGCTGATAAACATCAAGATTTGGAAACCGTGGTGGTCACGGGTGGAAAAATTGAGCGTGATTTGCAGCAGACGACCACTGGCATCAGTGTGCTCGATAGCCAACAGCTGGAGAATAACAACAGTTATAATCTCAACGATGCCTTAGTGCTAACGCCCAATACCAGCAACAATGGCCGTGGCGGCTTTAGTATTCGTGGTATTAATGCTGAGGGTGGGCCCACCTCCGATGCATCAACGGCGGATACTGCGGGTGTGGTGATGGACGGCGCCTATTTTGATGCCGATATTCTAGAAATGGGCATTGGCCTTTGGGATATCAACAACATTGAGGTGTACAAAGGCCCACAATCGACCAGCCAAGGGAAAAATGCCCTGGCCGGTACCATAGTGGTGAAAACCAATGATCCGGTATTTTATGATGAAGGCTCACTACGCCTAGGCTTTGGTACCGACAATACTCAGATCTCTAGCATTATGCTAAACCGCGCTTTAAACGAGCAGTGGGTGCTACGTATTGCCGCTGACCGGGTGTACACCGACGGTCAGATAGAAAATGAGTTTAATAGTGATAAAGACGAAGCCCATGACGAGCATATTAATGGTCGTATTAAGCTGCTGTATCGACCTTCCTCGCGTTTTAGTGCGCTATTGACCATTGGCCAAGATAAGTCGGACCAGGGCGACGATCGCGCTTGTGGTGCCAATACCAGTCGTGATGGTGTGTTTGACTGCGACGAATACACCGCTTTTCGCGATATTGATGGCAAGCTGACCAATCGCTTTAACTACCAGACGCTTAAGCTAACAGCCGAGCTGAATAGCCAATGGCAGCTGACGTCGATAACCTCCAACTCCTGGCGTGACCGTTCCGAGCGCCAAGATGCCGATAATATGGCGCCTAGCAATTCGGACTATAGCGGTGCTGGCGAGATGGGGGTGCGCGATGAATCAGAAGAAGATAAAAGCTTGAACCAAGAGCTAAGACTGAGCTTCGACAGTGATCAGCTGCGCAGCAGCTTTGGTTATTATTACAGCCGCAGCGAAGAAAAACGTGGTTATGATTTTTTACTGGCCAACCCGTTGGATACCTATTTGCCGGGCTTCTATCAAGCAACGTCGTCGGCGCCTTTTCCGCCTTATCCTAATGGCGTCAGCGATACCGTGCTGCAAACCCAGTATACAGATCGTGGCACCACGCGTGAGGCCACCAACCATGCGCTATTTGCCGAGTTGGATTATTACCTGACGGCTGATACCACCTTATTACTGGGTGCACGTTTGGAGCGGGAAACCAACAAAAATTCGGCCGATGTCAGTGCCAATAATGTTAACCAGGACGATATGATCGCCTTGGGGCCTCGCGCTAATCCGCTATTTGGCGCAATAAAAGCTGCAGCAGCGGCCGGCGATACCACCTCCCAGGCACAGTGGGCGCTGTTGTCGAGTTATATGGCCTTGGCAGGCGTTGACCCCGATAACCTGCAAAACGACAGTCTTAACCAAGTACTGAATGTGTTGGCCGCAGCAGGCAATAACACGTCAGAAAAAGAACACTTAAATAACGTCTTTTTACCTAAAATCGGCATTCGCCATCAGTTTAGTGATGAACTCAGTGCAGGCTATGTACTGTCTCGTGGTTATCGCTCCGGTGGTGTGAGCTTAAATCCGATCAATCCGGTCATGTCGACGGTGGAGTACGATCCTGAATTTGTTACTAACCATGAATTATCGCTACGTAGCCAATGGTTGGATAAGCGCTTAACGGCTAATGCCAACCTGTATTATATGAAGTGGAAAGACCAGCAGGTGCAGGTGATTGGTAGCAATATTTACGATCGTTACATCACCAATGCGGGCTCTTCAAGTCTTAAGGGATTTGAGCTAGATATGAATTTCCGCATTGGCGCAGGCTTTAATGTGTTTGCCAACGCCGGAATCGCTAAAACCCGTTATGACGATTTTGTGACTGGTACGGCGGATTACTCCGGCAATCGCTTCCAGTTTGCGCCGGAAAAAACCGCAGCTGCTGGCCTAAGTTATGACCAGGGCATTGGCTATCGCGCCTCTGTGATCCAAAGCTACACCGGAGACGTATATTTGGACAATGACAATCGCCAGCAATTGCCAGCTTACTCGTTAACCAATGTTCGCTTGGGCTATGCGGCAGCCGATTGGAAGGTCGAGGCTTACGTTAACAATGTGTTTGATCGCCGTGCAAAGTCGTACGCGTACGATTATAGCGATTACACACCTGACCCAAGCTTTGTATTGTATGGCGATTATGTAAACTGGGTGCCAGCTCGTAGCGCCGGTGTGGTAGCACAATACGATTTTTAACAGAGCGTTGTGTAAAAAAAGAAAGCCGCGATGTTATCGCGGCTTTTTTGTCTGCGGCTTGCTGCGATAAGGTCTTTCTGGTTTGCGCTCTTATTCGGGCTAGGGTGATGCAGATAGCCCAGTGCCGGTGAACGACTAAACACTGAAAGCCTGGGCAAGAAGTCATGCTCTAGATGAATGCTTGGTGGTGCCCGTTCTTGATCGGAATGACTCGCAAAGCTAATACCGGCTCCTGCTTGCCTATATAGATTGAGACTGTCGGTAGTATGCCTGGGTGGCCTGGCGTAACAGTGATCTTGTGGGTTGGGGGCTTATGTTAAGTGAACTTCTTCAAGTGCTTTTGCAGGAACTGTATGCGCATAGGGTTAGGCTTGTGAGTGTAGTGGTTATATTGGTTTAGTTTTTGCAGCCACTGTTCCAGAAAAATTCGATCAGACAAGGTGACTTCTTTGTTGGCGATATAGTGATTCTCACAGGCTGCCAGGGCTTCCTTCAATGCTCTTTTATTCCGCCAGCAAGTCGGGCAAAGTACTCTTTTTGAGCAAATATGGTCTCGACGATTCTCATAAGCCTTTTTCTGCTCAAGAGCTGGATAGATAGCGGCCGTCCCGCATTTTATACAGTTATAGTGAATGTCGGCGTAGTATTCATCTCGCTTTCTAAGTTCGAATCCATATGACTGCTTAGAGCTGTCAGAATACTTGTCGGGGTCAACTTTTACTTTCATAGGATTGTTGTTTGGTCTTTTCTGGACTTCTTTTAAGGAGGCTGTTGCTAGCGAATATGATCAAAAGTCATGATAGGGTTTGTTTCTTTGCTATAGACTGCCTTTGCTTAAGGCATTCTTTTTGATGTCTACTCTTTTCTGAAGTAGCCAAGCGATGATGATCGCATTGAAATATGCGAACAAAAGAAAGCCAGTCTTGTTTAGTACAACAGTGGCTATCATGCCACCAGTTGATTGGGCTTGTGTGATCGCTACCTTGGCATTCATAACATTGAGGAATGCCCACCATAATGCTTCATTGGCAGAATCTATTCCGCCGGGAATGTTTCTCTCGAACTCAAGTATTAGGGTGGAGCAGGTAGTGTACATGACAAAGGTGATTAACAGAACAATGAATGTAAGGCTCTGGAACTTGCTTGTTTGGATCGAGTTTATGAGCAGTTTGAGTGACTTTATTGTGCGGAAGAATCTCAGTATTCGAACAACTCTTGCAAGTCTTCCCCAGCGGAAGGGATCGATCATAGGTATTGAGGACAGTAGGTCAATCCATCCCCACTTCATGTATGAAATCTTGCTCTCAGCTTTGTACAGGTTGACAAAGAAGTCTGCTAAAAACACCAAGCAAACGCATAGATCTATCCGTTGAAGGAGAATAGATATTTCCTTGTCTTGAATCAGAAACGTCTCAGCGAAGACCACTGTAAGAACATAGACACTCAATGCTAGCAGAAAAAGCTGATAGATCGCGCTTCCTTTCTCTTTCATATCTAATATCCATTAAATAGTTCATAGAGCGTATTAGTGTTGCCCATGATGGGGCTGCGGCTACAAGGGCTAGTGTCTCCGTCCCCAATATAAGCTGGGATTACTCAAGGTGCCTCCGTCATCGTTTGATGTTGATGGTTTCATGGCTGTCTGGTGTGGTTTGGTATCGAACGCTAATGTTTGACTCAGACACCGATTCCAGTTCAAGTACGGCGCTGTTGTTGTTGAATAATACTTGGGTCGACTGTTTTTCTACGTTGAGTAGATAAACCGAACCGCTACCGTAGATGGCTGACGTTGCGATGACCAGCTGGTTGCCTGGTAACCAAGCGAAAGACGTTACGTCATACGACCACTCCTGTCCTTGCCAGAATCGCTTTCCTAGCTGGTAGTTCTCGATGGTGGGGGCATCCATGGTCTTTGCGAATACAGCGATATTTGTTCCTAATGCATCATCACAGAAAACAAAAATGGCAAAACTACCTTGCGGTTGGCTATGCTCTCCAGCAGTACAAAAACTCGGTGAGATGTTTTCAATGTGAGCCTCCGCGACTGCGGTGAATGAAACAGTTAAGCTTAGTAATATCCCAATGATCTTCATAGGTTCTGCGCTGTTTGGTCGTCTAGCTATTAGTGGTTTGAGTAGTTTAATGGTTTTTTTATGGATCTTCTTCCTTTATTGATGCTCCCTGTTTTTCACTATCCTTGACAGAAAGTGCTAAGTAACATGGGGCTAGGTTTGTCGTCGTGCTTCTGGTTAAGGGGGCGGTATGTGCGTTAGTTGTTGATTCGCTAATCATGTGTTTAGTCGGTACTACCATCAGTATCGAAACCAAGGCTGCTAACTACGTTAGTCAGGCAGCTGTTCATGTTGTTCGGTTTCTTGGTGGTAGTTGTGGCTTAGCGGGGAGTATAGTTCGCTGATTGCTTTTAATCATGAGTGAGTGTTCTTAGATTGGCCAACAGCATGGCTGGCTGATGGCCCCGCATAGTTCGTTGATTCCGGATATCTATTGGTGCTTGATCGGCCTGCTATATATCATAACCATACTGTTTGAAATAACGCTTTATTAAACGGATGTTTTTTGGCGGAATATCAAACATATTGTGTTCAAGCGCTTTGGCGCATGTGTTCACTATATAATCATTCAGCTCTGCTCCCAGCTCTAGCAACAGAATCACGGTTTCGGTATGTCCGTGCTCAGCCGCATGGATTATTGCAAATTCTGGTATAGGTGAACCTAGGTTACGTAAAAGATCAATGCCTGCAGTATGGTTTTCAATGGCTAGCCAATGCAACACATTTTCCCCTGCCCAGCATGTCTCATAGAGCACCTCAGGGTTGGCAGTAATAATGTCCTTAACCTTATGAGGCTCGTTTAACACTGCATCCAGAAGAAGACCAAATTCGTGACTTCGTCCTTTCTTTAGTGCGGTGTAACTAGGAGGTCTAATTCTTTTTCTCATCTCAAATGCAGACTGTCCTGCGAAAAATATAACGCTCTCAGCACAGGGGAAGTTTGACTTCGGCGGATATATGTTCCGCGTGCTTGCGTTTATTATGTGTCTCTTTGTTAATATTGGTTTGCTAAGCCAACTAGTTCATCTCTAACTCTGAAATATTCTGCTTTATCGAACTCAAATGATAAATCACCTTTTAGCCAACTAATCGTTGTTCCTATTTCATACGGGTGAAGGGATTTAGTTCGATCGTAGCCAAATCGACGCCAAAATACCGTGTTTTCTGTAATCTCTACCTCCACATGCAAAACAGTACAGCATAAATCGCAATCATCAGGGCAAATTAGTAACGGAACAATTGTTGAAGCCAAGTCTTCATTTATAAACCGTTTAACAACTAACTCGACTTCTTTTTCATCCCAAAGCCAGGTTATGGCTGGTGCTAAACCAGATATCCAATCATCATCAAAGACTTCAGCTAGGTGCTCGCTTAATGAATTTCCATTGACAGAAATCATAGGATGAGGTCTGCGTGCTGTTCTTAATTGATGCTCGATTACTTCTATCTTATCCATTCTTGTATTTCTTCCTGCGCATAACAGATTATTCGTGTGTGTGCCTGTTTTACCAGTAAGAGCCATTCGAGGTATCTCTTCCAAACCATTGATTTGCAGTTGGATATCCTGGTTTCTCTGATATTACCCTCTGGAAAAACGTGCTCGCCTACTATCCACAACTCAAAGTTCTGGCAGCCAAAAGGCTAACCCGTTCTTTTTGTGGCGTTTAAGCTACCACCACGCGGAAATACAGGCAAGCCAGCCGGGAAAGCGTGCCAGGTTTCTGCAGTCTTGCGACATGTACTGGTTGAATCTGCTCTTCCATCGGCAGCCAAGCCGCTTTTATCTGTATGAGCACTAGCGAAACATACTCGAAGCTTTGAAGTCGCTTTCGCGTCTTGGTTTTCCGTGTCTAGGTTTTCCGCGCCTTAGCAGGCCGCCGGAGTTGTTAATGGCTGTGCCCGCAGGGGCTGCCCGGATGGCAGCACCAGCCAACATCCTGTCGGGATGCAGGCTGTTGGCGTTGCGGCGACCACAACATTGGCGAAAAAGGAGTAAAGGCCTGTGTAGCGCAAGGCAAGGAGTTCGCCCGCTCGGCGTGAGGGATAACCTCAGGGGTGGCAAAGGGACTTGCGTTAAAAAACGCTCGTGCGCGAGTCTGGCCAAAGCAGGTCAGGGGGGGGGAGGGTTAGGGCGGGCGTCCTGGCTGTTGTCGCCGGAGCAATGAGAACGTTAATGGCTTAATTCGTCAAAAAACAGCAAGTATGGTGAAATAACTCAGCAGCAGTGCGACAGGATTGCACAAGCCGTTAACACCCGGCCAAGGATACGCTTCAACTACAAAACACCTGAGGAGATCTATTATGATTTTTAGCTATTCCTGTCGTACTTCAAGTTTGATGCTAAGCATGTTGATATGCAGCCCAGTGTGTTTTAAAAATACTACCATCATCGTCATTTAGATTGGTTTTGTGAGCTATTTTCATATCTTCGAAATCATCAGCCATGCACGAAATAATCTCAAATAAACCCTGCACTGCTTCTTTGTTCCATTGCGGCCCCATACGGTAATCAAAGGACAAGCAATCTGTAAAAACGAACAAACCCAGTGCAGGGATATGCTGGCCACTTGGACTTTTAAGTCCATCAAAACATAAATGAAAAGGTTCCGCTTCTCCAGAGACAACCTGTATGGCTGGGTTATCTTCAAAAGCAAACGGAACATCGCAATCTTTTGACGTGGACCAATAACTCGGTTCTTGTGAAGAAATCCGAACTGCGTGATTCCTTATGAACTCATAGCCACGAATCACTTCATCGCCTGAAAGATGGCCTAGTTCTATATCTGGTAGTGAACCATCATCCGTTCCGAAGATTTCTATTAGGCTATCCCAGTTATTGATCATTTTGTATGCCTAACGCCCGCAGCGTGGGGGTGGCGCAGAAAGCGACGGCCCAGCCAAATACCACATGCATTTGGCGAACGTGCCTGCGTTGTTATGAGCCTTCTCCATGGTTACATTCTTTCGCTAATCTCTAAATTACCTTCTGCAATAGATAGCCTGAGCTTATAGGGCGGCTCTTTGCTAAAGGAAATGAGAGATTGGCAAAGTTCCTCTCTATCTTTTGGAGATACTCCGAACTCTTCGAGATAATACAGATAACCGTCCAAATCTTCTCCAGTGAGCTTCTTGCTATCTATTAGGATAATCTGCTTATAATTCAATAACGCTTTGGAATCAATTGGTACATGACCAATAAATGGAGATAGCTGCGAGATTTCTTTTTTAGATGGAATTGAACTGAACTTCTCTTTATAAATAGCTATATGGTAAGCGTCTCTATTGAGGTCGAGCAAACGAAATACCGAAATCTCGCCGCTGTCTTTAGAAATGGCCGCGTAATATCCTCCCCATGAAGCGTCAAAGTCTATGTGTTCAGTCATTTTTTCTTCTTCTCCGTAAGCAAAAGTGAATGGCAGCAATAGTAATAGTGTCCAAACCTTTTTTAACATGATTGATTATCTCATTTTGTGTAACAGATTATTCGTGTACATGCCTGTTTTACCAGCAAGAACCATTCAGAGTATCTCTTCCAAGCCATTGATTTGCAGATGGATATCCTGTTTCTCTCATATTCCCCTCTGGAAAAACGTGCTCGCCTAGTATTCGCGTCTTGAATCTTTGGCGTCAAAAGGCTAACCCACATACTAAAAAGATATCCATCTGAAAAGTGATTGTTCCAGCGATGACCTCGGCCTGTCAACCGCATGTGTTGTTTGAGCAGGAGCGTTCACAATAAGTCCGTTTGATGCGTTTTATGCATGATTGTCTTATTGAGAACGTAGGTTATCCTCAGCGTGGAAGTCTCTGGTTATTCCGCAGTGGTCGAGGAGCTAGGCTGACCAGTTGAGTAGTGAGCGGCAGCGACTGAGTCCCAGCGAGCGATGATAATTCAGCGTTTCATAGCTCGGGCGCAGTTTATCTTTACCGCAGGCCAAGGTATGGAAGCAGTTTTCGAAATGCTGGGTTATTTCTAACCATTGAGCATCATCAATACCTAAACGCTCGAGGGGGGCTTGGTTGTTGTTTTATCTTCCGGCAAGCCTCGGCGGTGCTCATAGCACTGGCCAGTGTTATGGTCCGTACCGCATAAAAACGCACGTAACATGTAGCGTGATTCTAGGGTGTGGCTTCTAATGATCTGGGTTTGGGCGTGATGGTACTCCCGCTTCGCGTGCGGATTCTCAGTCTGGCTGCTGCGGAAGTGATTGCCATTGGGTGTCAGGTTAGGGTAGGTGTTTGGATTGTTTAAACAGTGCAAATGCTTCTATGGGTTCCATGCGGCCTCAAGCAACATAACGCCCATGTCATAAGCACTGAGCTGATGGTTTTTTTATGTGTAATAATGGAGCGTAGCGTACTGCACATAAAAAAGCAGCAGGTTAGCATCTGGTGCACCGTTCTGTTAAATGATGCTCGGAGCTTACCATTGAAGCAGCCACCCTATGGTTAAAGACGCTACGCTTGTAAATCCCAATAGATTAAGAGTTCGTATGTAACATAGCTCACGGTCTACAGTATAAGTGATCCATTTCCTAAATGGGTTTGCTTTACTGGCATATACAAAAGAACAAGCTAGCATAGCGACGCCCCAAGTAAGGCACCAAATACAAAAAAGAACTGTACCGTAATAGCCATACTCAATATAACCACCATACTTAAGATATTTAACTAACTTGCCAAAGTATAAATAGTCAAATGCTAAAGAAGCCGTCGGTGCAGTTCCAACAACCCATAAAAGCAGAAAGTACTTTTTGTTTGGTTCTATATCGCCTAATTTCATTTCACATTTAACGCCTAGCTAAACGGCAAAATTGGGTGCGCTATAGTGAAACGAAGCGTACCCAATTTTGTCCGGTGGAAATTGTCATCAGTGGGTGTCTCAATTGTCATCACGATGCTACACCAGCAAACCAAGCAATAGAGCAGGTCAGGATCTGTGTCTCGATTGTTTGCCTCAAAGATCTGGTGATCAAAGACCAACCCACTGATTTTTCGTGCGTTTAAGCTACCATCCTAGGAAAATACAGGCAACCCAACCGGGAAAGTGTGCCAGATTAGCTACTACTAGAGATGCTGAAGAGCGTTTGCCATCAGAGGTTAGGGTGGGTGTCTTTATTGTGTCTTTATTGTGCCGGTACTCCCACTTCACGGCACAGATACTCAGCCTAGCTGATGCGGAAGTAGTTGCCACTGGGGTGTCGGGTTAGGGTGGGGGCTATAGTGGGTGTCTCAATTGTTGTTTCTCAATTGTTGTTGTGAGGTGTCTATTTTTCATGGGTAACTCGGATACCTAACGCCCAAGGTAGCGGCGCGCGTTAGCGCGTCCAGCCCGCAGGGCGATGCTGACTTTGCTTGTTATGTTTATCTGCGGTCTCATTCTTTATTAAATATCTCTGGAGTGGCCCAGTCACTGGCACAGAGCCAATCTTCAGGTATTTCTTGAACGGCTTCTTCCGGTGCTTCTAAATCCCAGCAATGCTCCCACCCGCCTGTTGAATAGTCAGCGATAGTTACGTCTGTCTCCCATTTCGCTAGCCACTTTTTCATAAAGACAAAATCAGTGTCATCATCCAAGTGATCGATGTAAATCGTAATTTTCTTCATGACTCTCTTAAAACATAACGCCCCGCTAAACGGCGAGCGTTAGCGAGTCCGGTGGAGGTCACGTTTTTTGTGGCCGGAACGTATTTGAGCGGTTTGTTATGAATTATCATGCTCGATGCTTAGTATTAATTTACGTGCATTTTCAGTCTTTATTTGGGAGTGTACGCAAATGATTGCCAATAGCGCGAGAAATATAAAAACAAAATAAAACGATACAAAACCACTAATATTTTTTAGATACATCTCAGGCATTGCCTGTGCAAACGTCAATGCTAGCATAGAAAAAATATAGTAGCCGAAACCACAAAATAATCCTTTTCGTCTCAAGGAGTTAGCTGTTCGATTACTATGTAGAGATAGTTTGTAGCCAGTATTATTGAATGTAAAATATTCTGAAGATGATTGATAAAGATATAAATTTAGCGACGGCCTAGACGTTCGGAGAAAATAGAGTATCTCTTTGTAATTTAGAAGAACTTTGTATCTTTCGCAAAAGACCTGCTCTACAAGGTAAGCCTTGTTCATATCAAGGGTTTTAATTTCATCAACCACATATCTAATTTTTGAGCTGCGTTCTTCTACCTTTGAATCAAAGTATCTTTTTGCCATCTTTAGAATAGCTAGAAAAGCCAACATTGCCATGATGGCAATCGAGGGTATTTCAAAAGCTTTTTCTGCGTACTTAATGAGTCCTTCCATAACTTTCCTGATTATTCATAACAGTTTTAATAGTGTGCGTGCCTGTTTTCCTGCCAGAACCATTCGAGGTATCTCTTCCAAGTCATTGATTGACAGCTGGATATCCTGCTTTCTCTCATATGGAAAAACGTGCTTGCCTACTATCCACAACTCAAAGTTCTGGCACTCAAGATCTAACACACAGATTTCTTGGGCTTTTAAGCTACCACCCCAGGAGAATACAGGCAACCCAGCCGGGAAAGCGTGCCAGATTATCTACTACTAGAGATGCTTAAGAGCGTTTGCCATCAGTATGTCTTCACATTGGGAGCAGAGTCGCTTTTTTAATGATCAGTATCAGAGATACCCATTCCAAACGTTAAACTCGCTCTTGCGTCTAGGTTTTCCGCGCCATAGCAGGCCGCCTGAGTTGTTAATGGCTGTGCCCGCAGGGGCTGCCAGGAGGGCAGCGCCAACAAAAGGCCTACAGGGAAGTAGGCTTTTTGTGATGCGGCGACCACAGCATTGGCAACAAAGGAGAAAAGGCCTGCGCAGCGCAAAGCAGGGAGTTCGCCCGCCCGGCGTGAGGGATAAGATACCTCAAGGAGGGCAAAGGGATTGGCGTTAATAAGCACCTCGAGCGCGAGTCCTGCTTTACTTCAAGAAAAATGCGCTTCTTGAGCACGACTCCGCTCGCTTTTTGCCTTGCAGAAACTGCCTCGATGAACGCTTTCAGTCGTTCGCCCGCCCGGCGTGAGGGATAACCTCAAGGAGAGCGGAGGGCTTGGCGCTAAAATCTGTGCTGCTCGGTAATTTTAAAAAACACCAATAAAAAAGCCGTGGCAATTACCACGGCTTTTCCACTAACAACAGCAGCGCTTAAACCAATACCAATCTACGCTCGCTTTAACCGCGCGACAAACATGGTATCGGCGTCATCCTTGGGCGCACCTAACATGGTTTGCTCGAGTAACTGCCAGCCGTTATTTTGCTGCATAAATTGCGCAATTTGCTGCTCATTTTCTTCTACCTGCCAGCTACAGGTGGCATAAATCAGCTCACCTTGTGGACGTACGGCTTGGCTGGCCAGCACTAATAAGCGCTGTTGCAAAGCCATCAGTTCCTGAGTGTCGTCATTGCTTAAACGCCAGCGTGCATCTGGATTGCGACGCCAGGTGCCGCTGGATGAACAGGGGGCGTCGACCAGCACTTTGTCAAAGCCTTGCTGGCGAGCAATTTCTTTGGGCAGTTTTAGTGCTTCTTTGCCTTCCCAGATAAAGCTGCGAATATTCAGCAGCTGGCCACGTTTGGCGCGGCGCTTCAGTTCAGCCAGCTTGTATTCGTGCAAGTCGGTGGCAATCACGGCGCCTTTATTATCCATCTGGCTAGCCATGGCGATGGCTTTGCCGCCGGCTCCAGCGCAGGCATCCCAGATTTTTTCACCCGGTGCTGGGCTTATGGCGGCGACAATGCGCTGACTGGCCAAATCTTGAATTTCAACCACGCCAGATTTGTACAGGGTAGTTTGCCCCAGGTGGCGGCCGCCACGCGCGCACAGGTGTGAGCCGCGCTGCTGCACCGATACTTTTTCTTGCTGCAGTTCTTGCACGATGGTTTGTTGATCAAGCTTGGCGCTGTTGGCAATAGGGTTTATTCGCAGCCATAGCGGTGCGGTTTCGCTTTGCTGTTGCAGCCATTGCAGCAGTTGCTCGTCGCTCCAATCACTGTATTGCTGGCGCTGCTTCAGGCTGGCCAGCCAGCTCGGGCGAATGCCGTGCCACAGTAGCCAGGAGGCGCTCAGTGGCTGCTGACATTGCTCACGGAACTGGCGAAACACTTCGGCGCGGCGTTCGTGATTGCGAAAACCATCGGGCCAGCGCCAGTCTTCCTGGCAGCGCTGCTGTACCCAGTGCCATAGGTGCTGAGCGTCCAGCTGTTCGGCTTGTTCAGGCTGCCAGTCGGCATCCCAGGCTTGCCACTGGGCGTCAGTGAGCGGCTGAGGCTGGCGTTGCAGATGTTCCAGTGCGCAGGCCAGCTGTAAAAAACGCTGGGCTTGATACATGGCTTGGGCCAGCGCCGGTTGTTGGCGCAGGGCGCTGCCTTTGCTGTTGTTTTTGCGCAGCCAGCGGTCCATTGGCATGCGGTCTTGGCGTTGCAGCCACTGCAGCCATAAACCGCTGAGCTCGCGGTAGTGCAAACGATCATCTGCCTGAGGGCGGCGGGCTCTTTGTCGGGGGGTGCGGTTATGGTAGGGCATGGTTCACTCGCGAAGACGTAAGGCTGCGCCTTATACGGAAAAACTCAGCAAAATACCAGTGTTTGTGCTGTTAATGGCGGCGATAGGCCGACGGCGACATACCGGTCCAGGTTTTAAAGGCTTTGCTGAAATTGCTGGCATCAGAATAGCCCAGTTGCAGCGCAATCTGATCAATGGTGAGGGCGTGCTGCCTGAGCATATGGCGCGCTTGCTGCTCACGAATGTCATCCTTGAGCTGCTGAAAGCTGCTGTGCTCTTGTTTGAGTTTGCGATTTAAGGTGGCTGCGGACATATGCAGCTGGACGGCGATTTGCTCCAGGCTCAGTGGCTGCGATAAGTGATCGGCAATCAGATCACGAACTTGACCGCTGATACTGCGCCGACCTTGCAGCTCACGCAGGGCCTGCTCCAGTTCCTGCTCGGCCATATGCTCCATGGTGGCGTCAAAAAAGGGTAACGGCCCTTGCAGGGCTTGAGTCGGCCAGATCAGGCAGTTATCGGCACAGCCGCTGAGTAGCTGGCAGTTGGGTAGCACCGACTGTGTGCTGAGATCAATATCAAAGCTCAGTTCGATACGACTGTGGGCGTCATGCTCAGGGCCCTGAATTAAGGTGCGACAGATGGTTTCAATGCTGGCAAGAAAGGCACTGACTAAAAATGCGGCGGCCGCTGGGCTGTCGAATCTGGGTTCGATATAGAGTTTGCGTACGTCGGCATCGCTGTAGCGTTGCAGAGTAAAAATCTGCGCTCGGGTTTCAACATAACGCATCACCTTAATGGCGGCATCGGTCATGGTGGCGCTGTAGTGGGCGGCGTAGCCTAGAGCACCATGCTTGGATAGGGTCATGCGCTTGCCGTATTCCAGTGCGGCACTGGGGTCTTGTACTTGTTGGCAGAAATTCTCTACTACCTGGATGCCAGACTCATGGCCAACCAATACGCCGGGCTGCAACAATATCGACTCTTGTAACTCTGAGCCTTGCAGCAGGGTTTTGGCGCTAATGCCACGTTCAAAGGCCAGCTCGGTCAATAAAATCAGGTAGTCTGAGGAGATGCGAAAATGGCCTCGCCCCGGGTGAGCAATCTTCATGCTTGTGCCTTGTTGTTATTTTTTCACCGCAGTTTGCAAGCTTATCACCGGGCGCTGCATTAGGCACTGTGCGATAGTGACACTGTCAACTTCTACGGAGTGTGCGCATGAATAACAATAAAACAATGACGCAAACGGCAGATCATCTCGATGGCAAGGCTTGGCAGCCGGATATCAAACCCAGGCGTATGCGCTTTGAAACTCAGCCACCTAAGCGAAAATACACCTTTCATGATAACTCTCTGGTGAGCACCTTTTTTTACGCGCTGTCGGCCTTGTTCCCTGATGGTGAGCGTTTTTTTATTCATTCGGTACGCCATTATCGCCAACATATTCAGGACCCTCAGCTGCAACAGCAAATTAAAGGCTTTATTGGCCAGGAGGCGCATCATGGTGTTTCCCATGAACAGCTCAATGCCGCTATTGAGTCGCTGGGTTTTCCGATTGGAAACATTACCGACGCTGTGCAAAAACGCATTGAATTTTTAAAAACCCTAAGTCCCCCCAGGCAGTTGGCGTTAACCGTAGCGATGGAGCACTTTACCGCCTCGTTGGCTGAGTTTTTGTTAAAGAATCCAGATTTACTGGACGACGTTGATCCCACAATACGGCAAATGTTGATTTGGCATGCGGTCGAAGAAATTGAACATAAAGCCGTGGCCTTTGATGTTTATCGCCAGTGTGTTGATAAGGAGTTTATGCGCAAGCGGGTGATGGTGATCGCCATGGTCAGTTTGTTTTCGCGTTTGGCCTGGTATCAAGTGCAGATGTTATGGGCCGATCGCCATTGGCCTAGTGTTGGTGAGTGGAAGCAAGCCTGGCAGTTTTTCTGGGGAAAACGTGGAATTTTGCGCGACAATATGAAAGGACTGGCCAAGTTCTTTCGTACCGGCTTTCACCCGTGGGATATCGACCAACAGGCATTAATCAAAGATTGGCAGCAGCGCTTTCCCGATGTGGCGGCGTTGCAACAGCACTAAGGCGTTTAACGAGCCTTAAACTCAGCTCGGAAAATATGGCTGATGGCAATTTTATACAATACCTAGCCAGAATCTGGGCATACGCTGCTGGGGACTGTTATCACTATTTAGGTATTTGCTGCTGGAATTAGCCTTCCTGAATAAGGCATGTCGTTTAATCTGTTACGCAAGCAACAAATAACACAGCTGGGGGAACGATGGCCCCCAGTCCGTCGGTGGCGGAATATCCCTTGATCTGTGTTGCTTATGCTTCATGTGACTCGTTAAACATCCATCTTGGCGCCTTAGTTGAGGGGGGCAGCTCATAACAGCGTGATCGAAATAGTGTTAACAGGTCCTAACAACAAAGGAGCGTATTGTTATGAAAGCTATGCTGTTATTTGCTGTTGTCATACTGATGTCGTATGGATTTAATCAATACCAAAAAAGTATTGCTAGTCATGCGCCATTTGCTGCTTCAGCCACGCTTAGTGAGTCAGCTGCTGATGAGTCCCTAGTAGCGCAGCCATAACAGGAGCTGGGTTGCCTTAATGCAATAAGGTATCGTGTGATAAAAGGCCAGCCTCGCTGGCCGCTTGATCAATCAGCTGCTGATAGCGGCCGTCTTGTTTCATCTTTTTTAACGCGCGGTCAAAGCGATCTCGAATAGCACTTCGCTGCCGCTTTTTAGAAAATGCGATATAGCTGGGTGTGCTTTGCACGGCCGGTTGATGAATGAGCAATTTTTGCTCCAGGCGCAGGCGCTGAATAATGACTCTGGCACCATATTCATTGTTGACCCAGATGTCGGCTCGGCCGGTGGCCAGCATTTGAGCGCATTGGCTGGCGCCGTTAGTGCGATACAGGTCAGCAAAATACGACTGTTTTATTAGCGCATCCATATGTTTGCCATAACTAACGTTATTGACCAAACACAACGACATGCGCGCACCATGGCGTTGCCAATCCAGCGGGTGGTCTCTGGCCTGGATGATATTGATATTTTGTAAAAACAATACCTCCTCGCTGTAGTCGGCAAAGCGTTCGCGTTCCGGCGTTTTAAAGGCGGTGAATATGGCATCGGCTTTGCCGTATTCAATGTCACTGATGGCCCTGGCCCAGGGCAAAATCCGAATGTTGATGTCGACGTCCATATCGGCGAAGGCCTGTTGCACCAGATCAACGGCGACACCACGCACCATTCCTTGCTGCTCGTAAATATAGGGCGGGTACTGCAGCGTCACCAGCTGCAACGGCTCGGCTGCCAGGCTGCTTTGGAGCAGCCATATCACAATGAAAAAAGACCACCGCTGCATGATGGGGAGGGCCACAGGAATCGTTGTTGTTATGTTAGCTTAGCCTAGGGCCTGTTAACACTATTTGGCTCTTTGCTGCTGGACGTCCGTTTTTCTTGAGTGAGGCGTGTGGTTTAACTGGTTAAACATCACTCTTGGCGCCTTAATTGAGGGGGCATTTCATAACAACGTGATCGAGACAGTGTTAACAGGCCCTAGGGCGTGTTTAGGTTTTGCGACGCAAATCGGCCAGTTTCCAACATCAGGGCAAGGCGTAAATGGCAGAAGCTGAGTCAAATCCCTAAGGCTGTGCGATAATCCCTTCTCTTTTGTAGGAGTATTGCATGAACGTTGAACAAGCTTTGCGCCAGCGCGCCAATGAGCAGTGTGAACTATGTGGTGGTACTGACGAGTTGGTGGGCTATTTACTGCCGCCTGACAGTGTTGCACGGGTGGATAACAGTGTATTGCTGTGTGGTACTTGCCAGGGGCAAGTCGCGTCGGGTGATCTGGATGCCAATCATTGGCGTTGCCTAAACGACAGTATGTGGAGCCAAGAAGCAGCGGTGCAGGTGATGGCGTATCGCATGCTTAAGCGGTTGAGCAGCGAGACCTGGGCCCAGGATCTGTTAGAGATGCTGTACCTGGACGAAGACACGCGGAAATGGGCCGATCGTGGTCTGGCCGAGATGGATGCCGAGCCGACTCTGGACGTCAATGGTGTGGCGCTGCAGGCTGGCGATAACGTGGTATTGATTAAAGACCTGGATGTTAAAGGTGCCGGCTTTACCGCCAAGCGCGGTACGGCTGTGCGCGGTATCTCATTAAGCGACAATGTTAAGCACATTGAAGGGCGGGTAAACGGTCAGCGTATTGTGATCATTGCCGAATATGTGAAAAAATCCTGAGCCTAACCTAATGCGAACAAGGACGTTGATATGATTAACTACGTAGAGTTTCCGGCCCGCGACTTAAGCGCTACCCAAGCATTTTTTGAACAGGTGTTTGGTTGGCAGTTTGAATCGTATGGCCCCGATTATATCGCCTTCTCCAGTGCTGGTACTCCGGGCGGCTTTTACCGCAGCGATAAAGCCAGTCGCATGGCCAATGGTGCGGCCTTGGCAGTGATTCAGGCGGATGATCTGGAAGCCAAGCTGGAGCAAGTCAAAGCCGCCGGCGGTCGTATTCAGCAGGACATTTTCAGCTTCCCTGGCGGTCGTCGTTTTCACTTCATAGAACCCAGCGGTAATGAGTGGGCAGTGTGGTCAGAGAGCTGATTTCCATTGATGGCCGCTTAAGTCGCAGGCACTTTATAAAGTGACTCGGTAGCCATAACGAATGGGCTCTGCGATCACAGCGCTGATTGTAGATCGCACCGAGTGAACGCAATAAACACGGAGATAGACAGGTTTCATGCAGTCTGAGTTTTGGATGGATAAGTGGCAAAAGATGGAAATTGGCTTCCATCTGGATGAAGTAAATAAAGCCTTGCTGAAGTACTGGCCGACCTTGTCGGTCAGAGCCGGGCAAACCGTACTGGTCCCTTTATGTGGTAAATCACTAGATTTGCTGTGGCTGCGCCAGCAAGGTCATAGCGTGGTTGGCATTGAACTCAGTGATATCGCTATTCAGCAACTGTCTGAGCAGCTCAGCCACAGCTTGGGGCTAGAGTGGCATATCAGTGAGCAAGGCGATGCCCGCGTTTATCGTGCCGATGGCGTGACGCTTATCTGCGGCGACTTTTTTGCTCAGCCTGTACTGCCGGCCATTGATTGGATTTACGATCGTGCTGCTTTGGTGGCCTTGCCGGAGAACATGCGCCGAGATTACAGCCGTCACCTGCGCCATATCAGTGGCACGGCGCCGCAGCTATTGGTAACCCTCGATTATCACCAGCCCAGCATGAGCGGCCCGCCCTTTGCCCTCAGCGATGAGGAAGTTCAGCAGCATTACAGCAGTCATTATCATATTGAACTGTTAGACAGTCGTGAGCTGATTGAGCAAGAGCCTAGGTTTCGTGAGCGTGGCTTAACGTCCTTTGTTCAGCGAGTGTATAAACTGCTGCCCCGTTAGGGTCTGCGCCGAGGGCCTTGAATACTTATTGCTGCACTAATTCCAGGCGCAACACCCGAATATGATCGGCAGCTGGGTAGTGCCAGACCACGTTGATATCCCATAGCTGCACACCATATTCCCGCGTCGGCTCAGGCTGCTGATAAGCGGGCTTGGGGTCTTGGGCCAGGCACTGTTGTATCACTAATTGCACCGGCTGCGATAAACGTTGGCCATGCTGTTGAGCTTGCTGCAAGGCCTGTGGTGCAAATTCCACTTCAATTTGCTCTGGTGGCGCGGGCGCTATGTGGTTATGAGCGTCTGTTGCCTGATCGGCGTAAGGCACGTAGGGGCGAATATCGACAATCGGGGTGCCATCGAGTAAATCGGCACCGGCGACCACCAGCTGGCCCGGTTCTATGGCGAGCAATTTGACCAAGCTCATGCCCAGATTGTTTGGCCTGTGGGTGGCACGTGAGGCGAATACACCGATTTTTTTATTGCCGCCCAGGCGCGGTGGTCGCACTTGTAAATGTGGCTGCTGATGCTGAGTGAGTGTTTGGTGAAAGATAAAGCTCAGCCACAAATGGCTGACTTGCTCTAATCCGGCCAGTGCTCTGGCATCGTCGTACGGTGGCAGCAGTTGTAACTGGCTATGGACCGCATCCGCCAAGCGCGGCTGACGGGGGATGGCAAACTTTTCTTTAAACGGCGTGCGGGCGATGGCAATGGGGCGCAGGCTGTAATGGCTGTCTGTTGCTGACGTCACTGCAAAATCTCGATGCTAGAGCGGCTGGCTGGGCAGTATATCACTCGACATTGCTGATGCTTTCTCACCGCTCTGTTTCCTTATGTTACTTAGTTGGCACAAATTGTTACAAATTGGCCTGGAGTTGGCTGGCATACTCGCGCCGTTTTCTATTCAGCAGGTGCGATGAGGTCAGTTCATCGACCCGCGCCTAATAAACATAACAGTCAGCAAGGAAACTCCCCTCATGTTAAAGCAAGCGTCGGTATTGGCTACCGCCGTAGCTCTGGCCAGTCAGGCTATGGCTTCGGGATATAAGATCAATGAGCAAAGCGCCAGTGGTGTTGGTAACGCCTACGCAGGTCGTGCTGCCGTTGCCGAAGATGCCTCTGTGGTGTTTTACAACCCCGCCGGTATGACTCGTCTTAAGCGCCCAGAACTGAGTGTGGGTGTGACCTATATCGATGTTGAAGGCAGTTTTAGCGGTGAACGTAGCAATAGCGCCGGCCTGTCGAATCAATACGAGCCGGGTGCTTATGGTGATGGTGGCGATTTTGTGCCCAATCCAACCATTCCCTTTATGTATTATGTGCGCCCGCTGGATGATAAAGCAGCCATTGGCCTGGGTATTTTTGCCCCTTTTGGCACCCATACCGATTATCAAAGCAATGCGCTGGTCGGTGGATTTGCTGACGAAACTAAGCTGACCACCATAGATATTCAGCCAACCTTCGCTTATCAATTGACCGATACCTTATCGATTGGTGTGGGCATCGATATTGTGTTTGCCGAAGGTCTGCTATCGAAGCAATTGGATACCGTACCTTTTGTGCCATCGGCTTACGTCGACGGTGCATTGCAGCAATTAAATAACAGTGGTTTGGATCCTAACTCGGCGGCTTATCAACAGCAGCGTGGCAAAATCGACGCTATTTCTGGCTTGTCTGACCCGAGCTATATGGGTTACGACAATAAGTTTGAAGTGGAAGGCGACGATAAAGGCTACGGCTGGAATTTTGGCATTATGTGGGATATCAGTCCGGCCACGACCTTTGGTTTTGCCTACCGCTCAGAAATCGATTTGAACCTGGAAGGCACGGCCAAATTTAAGCAGAGCCAAGGCGTTGAAGTGTTCTCGGCCGATTTAAAAGGCAACCCGCTGCTGGACCCAGATAACAACGGTGTAGTACTGGCGGATGCCGCCATTGCCGCGAAAAATGGTGAGCTGTTTGGTTTAAGCGATGCTGAACTGATGAACGCTGTTGGCAGTTTTACTGGCGAAGTGAAAAGCCAGGAAGCGCGTGTACCCTTAACCACACCACGTTCGGCCACCTTTAGTTTGGCGCACCAGGTCAATGATCGTTTGCAGTTGCAAGGCGGAGCGACCTGGACCGACTGGTCGGTGTTTAAGTACTTTGATGTGATTGCCACGCGTCGCGGCATTATCGATGATATTAGTGGCCTGGGTGAAAACTACATTGGTCATATCGTTGAGAAGTGGCATGACACCTGGTCTTATGCCTTGGGTGCTAGCTATCAGGTCAATCACAGCTGGCTGCTGCGTGCTGGTTACGCCTTTGATGAGTCACCAGTCGCGGAGAAGCACCGTACCGCTCGCGTGCCGGATAACGACCGCCAGTGGCTGACTGCGGGTGCAAAATACCATCTTAATGATGCTATCAGTTTTGATATGGGCCTGGCGTATTTATTGATGGATAAGTCGGATTTGAATGAATACGACTATGACCTCGATGATACCCAAAAAGGTCTGCAAAATGCCCAGGGCACCTATGAAATGGACGCGTTGGGTGTTTCTCTGCAAATGAACTACCGCATGTAGTGCATTTTTAGTGCAATTTAAAAACCGGGCCAGTGCCCGGTTTTTTTATGCCTGTGTTTTATCGTCTGCTGGAGTTGCTTAGGATCAAAAGTTGTCAGTAGAAAGCAGCTGCAGGTTTTGCTGTGAGCATGGCAGTGCGGTCGTGAAAAAATGAGTGGCGCTAGTCAGTAGCGGAGCAGCAATGAAGGTGAAGCCATAAAAAAAGGCCGCTGCATTTCTGCAGCGGCCTTTTAGAATATGGCGGAGGGATAGGGATTTGAACCCTAGATACGCTATTAACGTATGCCGGTTTTCAAGACCGGTGCTTTCAACCGCTCAGCCATCCCTCCAAGCGGCGCGTACTTTAACCAGATTCAGATTAAATGTAAACCCCGCCGCTAAATAAATTATTCTTGCTCGGCCATGGCCTCGGCCAACGCTTCATCGGCAATGCGTTCCAGCCAGTTGAGATCGATCTGCTGGTGGGCTTCGCAAATAAACCAGGGCTCACGCGAATCTGGCTCTAACATAATGCCCTTGGCAATTAAGCGATGGGCAAAGCGGGTATACAGCTCACTGTTGGTTTGCTTCCAGTCGCGATAGTTGTGTGGCACCGGCTGATGAGCGCGAGTGTTAAAGTGAATGCCAAACATCGAATCTGGGCCGGCAAACTTGTGCTCGATGCCATGTTTATCAAACACCCGCGACAGTACCTGTTGAATGGCGGCGCCGGTGCGATGCACGGTTTCGAGGGCATCGGTGTCTTTGAGTACGCTCAAGGTGGCATAGGCGGCCGACAGGGCGATCATATTGGCGGTGTAGGTGCCGCCATGGGTAACGCCCTTGGCGCCAAAGTGAATGGTGTCCATTACCTCGGCGCGCCCACCGAAGGCCGCTACTGGGTAGCCATTGCCCATGGCTTTGGCAAAGGTGGTGAGGTCGGCATAAATGCCGTACAGCTCCTGGGCGCCGCCTTTGGCAACCCTAAAGCCGGTTTTTACTTCATCGATGATCAGCAGTGCGCCGTGCTGGTCACACTGGTCGCGCAGCGCTTGCATGTATTCTTGGCTGGCGGCAATAGAGCCACAGTTGCCCATAATAGGCTCAATAACGATGGCAGCAATGTCATCGCCAAGGCGTGCGAAGACATCGCTTAAGGCTTGCTGATCGTTGAGGGAAATGGTTTCCAGGTGCTCACGACTGGCCTCAGGAATGCCGCAGCCAAAGGATTTGATTTCAGGCGCGCTGTTTTCGTCTGGGTTCCAGCCATCGACGTCGGGCTTCCACATCATTTCATCGTAGAGGCCGTGAAAGCCGCCTTCGACCACCACAATCTTGTTGCGTCCGGTATAGCCACGTGCGGTGCGAACGGCGCCTAATACTGCTTCGGTGCCTGAGTTGGCAAAGCGCATTTTTTCAATTTGTGGACACAGGCTTTTTACCAGCTCGATCACCTTGGCATCTAGGCCGGTAGAAAAGCCAGACATGGTGCCAATGTTGGTAATGGCTTCGATTACGGCTTGGTCGATGCGCTGATCGCGATAGCCGAGAATGATGGGGCCATAAGCAAGGCGGAAATCGATGAATTCCTGGCCATCAACATCGGTCAAGGTGCAGCCTTTTAATGACTCAACAAAGACCGTGTTGTCATCGCCCCAGTAGCGATAGCTGTCGGCCACACCAAGTGGCATATGTGTATGGGCGGTGGCGAGCAGGGCATCGCGCTGAGGTTTATTGGCTATTGAGTGAGTCATGGTGCTATTCCGGTAGCGCAGTGGCAAAAAAGAAAAACAGGCAGTGTGCCCGTAGCTGGCGCGATGATACGCGCTGGTTGGCTTGATTCAAGGGACGGCGCTCGCTTTGTGATAAAAAGCTGAAATTGACCGTTAGTGCATGCCAATGGCCGCCATTGACGATGGACGATCGCTGGCGTAACTGGCAGGACTGATGCAGATGGCTGGTGGCAAAAAAAGACCTGCACCGGAGGCGAGAAGAGTCTCCGGGCAGGCCAAAGCGGAAGCATGTGCCGCACGAGGAAATGCCTTGGGCACCTTTTATAAGGTCGGTGCCCAATCAGGATTGTTAGTTCGCTGCCAGGCTATGCCGGTACGGGTTAGAGAAGTTCAGGGTTTCTATTTCATCCTGTTGGCCATGATGTATGCGGATGGCCACCTGTTGCTCGGCAAAGTCCATCGAGCGTTCGATGGCGATATCGGCGCTGCCGCGTGCGCCGGCTTTTAAAAACAGCTCGGCTAAGGGCTTGTCACCGTCATAGATAGTCACCGTGACATCCTGCTGGCGGCGATTGTGAACCTTCACCGTGTAATTGTTTTCAATGGTGTCAGCCGCCGTCAGCTGGTATAGGCGCTGGCGGTCGCGTTCGCTGCTGATATCAATGTCGGGTGCCATGGCGGGTAATAATAAGGCTAATACAAAGGCGACACTGGCGGCGCTGCCGTAGCCCCATAAGCGCCAGCGCTGCGCCAGCGTGAGTTGTTCTTCTGGCTCGTAGGCAATCAGGCCTTTGGGGCGATTGAGGGTTTCCATAATGGAGTCACAGGCATCGACACAGGCGGCGCAATCAATGCAGGCTATCTGCAGGCCGTGGCGAATATCAATATTGGTTGGGCATACCTGTACGCACACACCACAATCAACACAATCGCCCAATGGTTTGCCGCTATCGCTTTTTTTGCCGCGTGGCTCACCGCGCTCGGCGTTGTAGCGCACTGTGTAGGTTTGGCTGTCAAACATCACTGATTGAAAGCGCGAATAGGGGCACATATGGGTACATACACGCTCACGCAGCCAGCCTGCATTTACAAAGGTGAGCGAGCCAATAATGACCACCCAGGTGATGGCGACGGCTGAAATATCGCCTTGGGAGACGTCCTGCCACCAATGCGCCAGCGGGTAAAAATAACTTAATGCCGTGATGGCCGTGGCCAGTGCCAGAGCGGCCCAGACCACATATTTAGCAGCGCGTCGCAGCTTTTGCGTTGGGCTGCCTTTGCCTTGGTCCAGCTTACGGCGCAAATTGCGCGAGCCCTCGATTTTTTCTTCCAGCCAGATAAATAAAAACGTCCATACGGTTTGTGGGCAGCTATAACCACACCACAGGCGTCCGGCAAACATGGAAACAAAAAACAGGGCAAAGGCGCTGCCAATCATTATTGGAGTCAGCATTAATAAATCTTTTGGCCATAGTAGCCAGCCAAAAATATGGAATTGTTTTTCGTTAAGGTCTAAAAAAACCGCTGGCTCGCCATTCCAGCTTAACCAGGGTGTTAAAAAGAAAAAAGTCAGCAGTGGCCAGCTGGCTGCCCGGCGCCAGTTGCGAAAACGACCGTTAAATAGCCGCACTCTGTGGGGCAGGGGGGCATCTGTGGCAATCAGGTTGGAGTGTGGGTGTGATGGCATGGAAAGCCTCGCTCAGCATCATAATCACGGGTTGCCGCCTTTAGTACACAGAACGTGCCAGAGTTGTTGGCTTAGTTTTTATAATGGTTGGCGTGATAGTGGGTGCTAACTGTTTGGGTTTCGTCGCGATATTTAGCCGCGATATATCGTGCCTCGCGATATGTCGCGAGTCTTGTATAAGAGGCTGTCGCGGTATTGTCGCCAGCCGGTTGCGCTTGAGTTGATAGAATAAAAATGGAGAGAGCAGAGTAATAAACGGGGCCAGTGGCTGCCTTGGTCTGGTTTAATCGCTAGTCATTCCGGAGGCAGCCAGCTGTGTGCGCTGAGGAGCCTGAAAATCCATCTTCGCGTCTTAGTTGAGCAAAGGTTGGCTCATGGCAGCGTGATCAGGCCCTAGGGCTTTCCATCGAGTAATTCTTGTAGTGGCTGAGGAAGAAAGCGGCGTGCTTTTCGAGTGATGTTATGCTCGTGTTTTTGCCACAATACACCCAGATAAATAACGCCAAAGCCGATGGCAGTTAAGGCGATGGGAAATAGCCAGCTATCTTTAAACACCTCTGCTGCCAAATGGCCAACATAAAAGCAGCTGCCAAGTGCACCGAAAATAACAAAGACTCGGCGAACCAGTAAGACACCGACGCCTATCATAAGCAAGTTAATGCAAAAGTAGATGAATTTTGACAGCTCATCGTCTGAGTGTTGCAACGACAGGCCACCCCAGAAAGCCAGAACGCCAAAGATATAAACCCAAAAAGCATAGTCGGCGGTTTTTCGCGAACGAATATCAATCCAGAAGGCCAGGCCTATCATTAACAGGCCGCAGTAGAGGGATACTAACTTTCTAAGCTCCCAGCTGAGGTCCCCGCCTGAAATCATGGCAGTGATGTCCATGGTCATATACCAGAGTGTGACGGCAATTGGCATGATTAAAAATGGGTACTTATATTTCCAGGCAATGGCAACGCCTGCTGCTAGAGTGCCCAGCTCCATATAGAGCCAGTGCCATCTGATATATCTGTGATAGTCTCGGTAAACGCTATCATCAGGCCAAACTCCTAACCATAGCTGTAGCCCATAGATGGCCAGCGGTGCTAAACAAACCACAAAGGTGGCGCAGATACCGGCTGGAATAGCGAGGTTCTTGGCTGCAAAAGCGTGGCAAACTTTTAAGCCGACTGCGGCATAGAGAATGGAAATAAACACTATGCCTGCGCCGCCGAATGCCTCCCAGCCCAGATTCATAAACAGCGTCATGGCAGAAATGGCGATCAATCCGCCTAGGTAGTAGAGCACATGGGTAAAGGTGAATCTAGGAACATCTTTGCTGCGGCTGGCTAGATATTGATACAAGGATTCGGCTTGTTGCGCCGTGATAATATTCTCTGTGGCTGCGTCTTCTAACTGCTTCTTGGTTATGTTCATGCACAAGGTCTCGTGTTTTTACTATATGTGCTTCTCTGTCGGTCGGCAATGAAATAGATAGTTTACTTCTGCCGTCATCACCAAATCATCGTCGCTATCGAGGGTTTCTAATAAACAGAGCACGCTGCCAAAGTTACGCCCAGCTTTGGGTGGCGTCTTTTTAATGGCGCTAAAGCGTACTGACAGCTGGTTGGGCAAGGTGACAGGTTTGAGCCAGCGCACATTGCTCATGCCTGATGCGCCTGTCATGGAAGTATCTGCCAAGAAACCATCAACAACAATAGAGGCGCTGAGGGATAAGGTATGCAGGCCACTGGCAATTAAACCGCCATAGATCGACTGCTCGGCAAGTTTGGCATCCATATGAATAGGCAAGTTGTCAAACTGGCGACAAAAATCTTGTGAATCCGTTAGGCTCAGTGCTCTTGGTCCGAGCATTAAGGTCGTGTCTGTGGCAATGTCCTCGAAATACCGCATTCTGCTTTCCTTAGTATCGAGCGGGGTGATCTGCTGAGTGTACCCTATAGTCACTAAGGTGAAAGCAAGGCAGGTATCTCTAACGCACCTCGCTGCTGGATTGTATAATCCGGTGCCTAAGTAGCCTCTGAAAAATTCTGCACACCTCTGCGCGAGATTTGCAGGCTTTCAGAACGAGGCTGGTGGAGGCAGGAAATGACTAGCCCTTTCAACATCGGCAAAGACGTTATGGAGGCCCATTGCCTGCGCCTTTGAGGAATACAGAGGACTCGAGTTCTGTGGTACCAGTTTTTGAGAACGGTAAATCGGCTTAGCAATCTAGAGCTTAAATGGCCACTGTTATGGCTTGTTAGTCGCACTGAGGCTTATTTTTCTTCGATCTTGGGCGGGTGAACTAAAGTGGCGGATCGGCATCTGAGGGAGATGCTGGTATGGGTAGATTGTTGTTGGTCTATGGCTGTTTATTAAATATTGAACGAGGTTGATCGATAGCATGTCAAAATCGATAAAGGCTGCTCTTTATTCTGCATTGGTGTTTCCCGGGATGGGACATTTTTATTTAAAAAAGTACGTGCAGGGATCAATTTTCTTTGGGCTGGCGGCGGCTTGTCTGTATTTTATTATGACGACGGTTATCACGGTGAGTAAGCAAGTCTTTGCTCAGTTAACCATAGAAGATTTACCACTGGATACGGGCAAAGTAACCGAGCTGGTACAGCAAGCGATGGCTATGGTAGATGGCAGTGCTGCCAATACGGCCATCTGGGTGTTAATTGTGATTTGGCTGGTATCCACCTTGGATGCCGCGCGTTTGGGCAGGCCTGTACAAGGAGACGATGCTAATTAGGGCACTGCTAGTGCCATTTAGCTCTTTTCTGCTGGAATCCATTTTTTATTGAGTGAGGCATTAGATGCGCCGTTTAACTCATTAAATAAGCAACGAATAACGCAACTGAGCAGCGCGATCGAAGGCCTTGGTGGTGTTCTCTGTCAGCAGCATTTTAAGGTAGTTGTGCAGCTCCTACAGCTTGTTCGGGCCTTTGCAGTTTTAGCTGTTATTACCTCATTGTGATGACATGATAAGGTAATAGGCTCCCTTGAGCGCCCTATGTTGTGATTCGTTTGCGATGGCTGATGCCAGCTTCATTAACGCACATGTAGCCACAAGCTTGGTAAAAGCGGCTGGCGCTGGCTGTGTCCGTAAACAATACGAGCTCTGAAAACACATCTTTGGCGTGCTGCTCAAGCTCGTTGAGCAAGAGGCGGCCAGTGCCTGTTCTTCGGTATGCCTTACTGACATAGAATCGTCTTAATCGTGCAACGCCGTCGATGTTATTGATACCTCCAATGGCAATGAGGTGGCCATGCTCTCTCGCTGCCAACAGAACCTCTCCAATGCCATCAAATCGATTTGTACCGTTACTGAAATCATCCACTAGGCGTTTTAAAAAACGAAAGCCATCGGCTTGGCTTTCATTAACCAGATTGTGGATGTCCTCTGGAAGTACTTGTATTTTCTCAATTTTCATAACGTAACTTGGTCTGAAGTGCGGGCCAGGGTATCAGATGAAGACACCTGGTTTGACGTTGTTTGCTGGTGCGGGTATCTGTGCCAGTAAAGGAAAACGCAGCGACAATAATACAGCCGCGCATTTGGAGTTCAATCGTACTTATTGTATTGGCTCGATAACTTCTATTCTGGGAGTTGCTCGAGTCGAGGTGCATCTTTTAGCGCGTGCTCCCAGCTGGCTTGGCTGGATAAGAAAATATGAGCCGTTGGTGATAAAGGAACTTCGCTGTCCAAGCAACCAGCCGGTACGACGAGTAGGCCTTCGATCTGAGTATTGGGTAATGCTGAGCCACATACTTTGCAAAAACTCTTGTTGTGAGAAGTGTCCGCGAGCGCAAAAGATGTCACCTTGTCGGCTCCAGAGAGCCAGGCCAGTTTTGCCGTTTGTGAAAAGAGGTTAGCTGCATGAGCTGAACCTGTGTCTTTTTGGCAATGCTGGCAATGACATAGATAAAAACTGTCGAAATTACCCTGTACTTCAAAGCTGACCGCGCCACATAGGCATGATCCAGAATGGTGAGTCATAAAAACTTATCCTAGTCGTCATGTTGAACAGAGGGTGCCTGATGAAACCCTGCGTGGAAGTGAGCATATAACGGAAGTGGCTCAGCAGTAAGGATGCTGATTGTAGATCCTGCTAGCCCTGTGGTGATAATGTTTGGCCTATTAGAAAGAAAATATGGTGAATTGAGAGTGTTAGTTGGTCGGCTGATTCAGTGTCAGTTCTTTCGATATCAAAAACCTGCTGCTTTCTGAAGCAGTGAGCAGGTTGTTTGGTTTTCCCCGGACTACTGGTCTATTGATAATCATGTGCAACGCAAAGCAGAAAGCTCCGTCCTGGCGTGAGGACGAAGGCTTTGGAATATTTTAAACACGGTTCTACTTGGCGTCGGCGTATTGCACACTAATGAAGAAATAAATGCAGCAAGCCAGCAGTTCCCTATCGAATGCCCAGTTTTTTCATTCGCGAGCGCAAAGTCGACTCTGGCAATTCGAGTAGCATGGCAGCTCCTTTTTTACCGCCAATCACGCCTTGGCAATATTCAAGTGTTGCCAGAATATGTTGACGTTCAGCATCCGCCATAGAGCTGGGTGTTTTTTCTTTGCTGTGCGGATGAAATTCGCTAGTTAGGGTCGGTAGTCGTAACTCGTGTTGTCCCAAAATCAGTGCGTGCTCCAACACATTAACAAGCTCCCGTACATTGCCTGGCCAGTGGTAGTGCATTAATTGCTGCAGTTGCGATGGTTCCAAAATAGGTACGGGTTTATTGAGTTTGCGCGCCAGATGTTTGAGGTAGTGCTGTACCAGCAGTGGAATATCACTGCGGCGCTGCCTAAGCGGTGCAACCGTTAATGGAAATACATTGAGCCTGAAATACAAATCGGCGCGAAACTGGCCCTCGCGTACCATGGCGGCCAGGTCTCTATGGGTGGCGGCAATTACGCGTACGTCGACGGTGATGGTGTGCTCACTGCCAAGCCGCTGTATTTCTCCGTTTTGCAATGCTCTTAGTAGTTTGACCTGGGCGGCAGGGGATAGCTCTCCGACCTCATCTAAAAACAAGGTGCCGCCATTGGCTTGCTCAAAGCGGCCAGTACGGCGTTGATGGGCACCAGTAAAGGCGCCACGCTCGTGACCGAATAACTCACTTTCTAGTAAGGTGTCACTGAGGGCGCCACAGTTCACTTTTACCAGAGTGCGTTCTTGCCTGGGGCTTAATTTGTGCACCGCTTCAGCCACCAGTTCTTTACCGGTGCCGCTTTCGCCAGAAATCAGCACGCAACTGGGTGTGGGAGCCACTTGCTGAATGGCTTCATTTAGCTGTTGCATAGGCTCGCTTTGGCCTAATAATTCGCTGGCATTCTTTTGCTGCTGCAGTTCTTGTTGCAAATAGTGGTTTTCATGTTGCAAGTGCTGTTTGAGTTGCTGTACCTGCTTTAGTGCCGCCTGCAATGAACGCTGTTGCTCCAGCCGTTCAGTGATGTCTTTAAACACTACCACAGCACCGGTTATTTGCTCGTTTTCGATAATGGCTGTGCTGGAATATTCAACGGCAAAGCAGCTGCCATCTTTGCGCCAAAAGACTTCGTTATCGCAGTGAGCGCTTTGTCCTGTGATGAGAGTTTGGTAAATCGGACACTCGGTATGGGGGTAATGGCTACCATCCGCGTGGCTATGGTGGTGAAACTGATGGATGGTTTTGCCTTCAATTTCCTGCTGTAGCCAGCCCGTTAATCGCTCTGCTGCTGGGTTGACGAAGGTGGCATGGCCATTGGCATCTAAGCCATAAACGCCTTCTGACATGGATTCGAGTATGCGCTGATAGCGGTGGGTGAGCTGTTGGTGTGAAAGACTCATAGCGACGGCTTGCTGGCGTAAATATGCCAGTATACCAGTGCTGTGATTGGGTTATAGCACTTGTCGACCATGCGCTGTACCAGTAGGCTTGGCGTCATACCGATAGCAGACAACGGCATTCGTTGGAGACAGTGTAGTTATGAGCAAATTAAGTGAGCGTTGGGCCGACAACAAGGAACGGTTGGCAGATTGGTGGGCCGACCGGGGCTTTTTACGTGGCGGTCTATTGGCGCTGGTGGGTATTTATTTGTTGGGATCAGTGTTCATTGGCATTTACTGGAGCCAGGAACCCGACGCTTTCTCGGTGAAAGGTGTTGCGCAAAGCAAGGCCGATGCTTTAGGTGTTAAGCCTGTGGTTGGCTTTACCACTACGGCGACGCTGATGGAAATTACCGATACTCTATTGCATAAGCCGGGTGGATATTTGAATAATGATCTATTTCCCCCGGGTTTGTGGCTGGATAATATTCCTCGCTGGGAATACGGTGTATTAGTACAGGTGCGTGATTTCTCCCGTGCGTTGCGAAAAGACTTTAGCCGTTCACAAAGCCAATCTACGGAAGATAAGGATCTGGCGATAGCAGAGCCGCAGTTGCACTTTGATGCACGTAGTTGGGCAATACCATCTTCTGAGGCTGAGTACGGGCGGGGTTTGGATGCTTTAGAGCGTTACCTGGAGCGTTTGGCCGATGACGATGCCGGCGATGCGCAGTTTTACGCGCGTGCCGATAATCTTCGCCAGTGGTTGTTTGACGTAGAAACCCGTTTGGGTAGTTTGTCGCAGCGTCTTAGTGCCTCGATTGGCAAGCGTCAGCTCAATACCGATTTGGCCGGTGACCCTGCAGCGTCTCAATCGACCCCAACACCCGACGAGCAAGAAGTGAAAACTCCCTGGCTGGAAATTGACAATGTCTTTTACGAAGCGCGTGGAACGGCCTGGGCGCTGGCGCATATTTTGCGCGCCATCGAAGTCGATTTTCATGATGTGCTGGAAAAGAAAAATGCCCTGGTAAGCCTGCGTCAGATCATCCGCGAGCTGGAAGCCGCCCAGGAGCCTTTATGGTCACCTATGGTGTTGAACGGCAGTGGATTTGGTTTGTTTGCTAATCATTCTTTGGTGATGGCGTCGTATATTTCCCGTGCCAATGCCGCGATATTGGATCTGCGTGAACTGTTGTCGCAAGGCTAATGGCACTCGGTGTTAACAGGACTTAGGGCACGGCATCAATATTGAGGGTAAAAGACACTGTGCTTTGCCCTTGATTGATGTTTGTGCCAGTAAACTGGGTGCTGATGGCAGTTTGCACTGGTTCCACTTGTTCGCCCACCAACTCCGGCTGACTGGCTGTGAGTCCATCGCGCTGCTCATTGCCGCGTTGCAATGAGCTAATCAGTAAATATTTTTCCTGTTGTGCGCTGACGGCCAGCGCACTGCTGCCTTGTTCGCCAGTCGCCACTAACGTGGTGCTGTCATATATCAGCTTGGCATCTTGCTCGCAGCCTTGTTCAAACTTGCGCTCAAGTCTGCGGGTAAAACACTGAATGGGCTGATTCAGTGACAGCTGATTAATCTGATGATCAATGTGTCCTAAATCATCGGTCAGTGCAGCCACTTTAATGGCTTGAGTATGCTGCCGGTGAAAACTGACAGGCCGCCCCTGATGGCCATCGTCTGCACTAATATTATCCATTATTTGGCCGTTGATCATGGTTGGGCCTTCGATGGTAAAGCTAGGGTGGTAACCTGCGCTGGCGAATAATGGCAATTGCACTGTGCTCTCATGCTCAGAAAAGTCCTGCCAGCCACCGCTTAAATCACAGGACGCGATCTGATACTGGTCTTGCTGATTGCGAATTTGAAATACATTGCTTTGCCATACTTGCACCACCTCGCGGCCACGCAAGCCCAAATCTGTATGCTGCTCAACTTGATGAATCGCCAGCCAGGTGCCGGTTAAATCCTGATTTAAATCTTGCCTTTGCAAAAAACCATCAAGCTTATAACTATTGCTGTCGTCAGCCTGAGCGAGCAATTGTTTATTTGCCGGTTCGGCTATGTCTGGCAGGGTACATAGCGCGCTGTTGGAGTCTGGCTCTGTGGTATCGCTGTCGGGCTGTGGCTCAGGGCTATCGGGCTGGTCTGGCTGTGGCTGGTCCGGTGTTGAGGGAGTGTCTGTTGCATCGGGTTGTTGGCTTGATTGGCTGCCTCCTGACTGGCCACCGCAGGCATAAAGGTTGGCTAGGGCGAGTATCAAGCTGATACGAAAAATCGATGTTAAGGCCACAGGCTGTGCTCCCTCATTATTGTTATTCATCCGGCGTTGTATTTATGCAGCCGATGTCTGCTCTCTTGCAGCCCGGTTTCCGTTCCGTTGCCGTCCAGTTGTCAAGCTCCATCATGGCAGTTTACGTGCCAGCCCGTAGGTATTTACTGCTCAGGCTGCCTTGCTGTTAAGCTCACTATGCCTTTATTTTGTAACATACTGTAATAATGATTTGTTATTACAGAACGAATTAACAAAAATCAAGAACCTCATGTTTCATGGGCCTTATAGCCCGGTGTTTGGGTGTGCTTATGACACTGGCTCGGATTGCCTTACGTCAGTACGCCGGTAGAAAGTAGCACTAGTGTACGGCTTCTGATATGTTGCCTGGGCGTATCAGCAAAAATAACAAGAATAACTAGGGATTTCACCATGCCCCCACGTCTACTGAGTAGTCTGCTGGGCATCAGCCTGGTGACGCCAGCGGTGGCTTTGCAGCCAATGGCCGATCAGCAGCTCGCGGCGGTGACAGGTCAAGCGCAAGGGTTGCGGCTGACCAGTGAATACGATGCCCGAATTGATAACGTCAGTTACATCGATGATGACGGTGTGGGTGATGATGGCACTGTTGGTGTGCTGTCGATGTCGCCGGTCCGGCTGTACACCGCCAATAATCGCCCACTGCAGATCGATATTGAAGTCAAAGATGTGGGCGGCAAAAAAGCCGTGGTATTTACCAATCGCGATTTACCGCTAGAGCTAGAAATAGGCTCATTGGCCATTAATGGTCAGTCGCTGGGTGCCGTCGGTCAGGGTAGTTTTGTTATTGGTAGCGGTGATGCGCTGGTCACTCATATGTTTGCCGGTGGTGAGCAGGGCAGTGGTTTTACTCTGGATGTAGCGATACCGGCTTCGATGAGCTATGACGCCTATTACGAAGATGACGGGGCACGTTTAACCAATACCTTTAGTTTTAGCAATGCTAGAAATCCAGCTGCAGGTGGTTTGATATTACAGGGCATGACGTTTGATTTGGAAGATGATGGCCTGCGCATTGGTGTGCCCACCACCTCTGCGGGTAACTTTAATATTTATAATGCTCGCCTTGGTGATGATGTACTTAATTCCGTCGCCTTTCGCAATATTTCAATTCCTACGGGTGGTTACTGGCTAATTAAAAATGCCAAAAATGCCGCTGATATCGGCATTGAAATCGACAGTCGCCTTCCCGCCAATACCTCGTTTCAGTGGGTATATATAGCCGGCGCCGTAGGTGCCGATTATCCCAATGAGCAAACCCATGAATTTTCAGCCGATGTGTCATTGCTCAGTCATTTGGATGTGAGTGGCATGCGGCTAAATGTCGATGGTGAGCGTGGCCTGGTGTTGGACTTTGACAGTAGTCGGGCAGACAGCGGTATTAGCGGCAACCTCAGTGTTGAAAATATGCGTTTGGAGCGCAGCGACCAGCTCAATGCAAGCGCTGTTGGCCTGGGAACCCTAGACGCCCAGGTGCAGTTGTCGAACAACTCGTATCTACAAATAGAGGGCCACTGATATGCGTAATTGGGCTGTGAGTGGCATTTTTTTCTGGTTGCCTGCGCTGGCGTTGCAGCCGCTTTCTGAAGATTCGCTGTCGACGGTGACTGGCCAAGCTGGGCTGACCATCGAAACCACGATTGATCAAGCCGATGGCACTGTAATCACGGCTTCGGAAATACGTTATACCGAAGAGGATCGCGCAAATGATGGCCGGGATGAGTTTATCGCCATTAACGACGTTGTGGTTCGAGCAACTCAGTCTGACGGCAATGGCGGTCGGGTCGGCGACAACTTTGTGACCACCCTCGATGTTAATGCGGATGGCGATTTAGTTATTCGAACCCATGGAATGGATTTCTTAACCTTGCAAATGGGAAATATTAATATTGGCCATAGAACTGTATTTGGTGCCTTGCAAATTAATGACTGGAACTTTGCTGGCAATAGCTACATAGAAACGGCTTTATTAAATGAATCTGATGGTGCTCGGCTACGCTATCGCCTAGCAATGGAGGATGGTAGTGGCCTTGGCTTTGCATTAACCGAAGATGGCGTCACCTTGGGAACCGATGTTGTATTTAAGCCAGCCACCGGCAATGCTCAGTTTGTCAGTGAATTATTTTTAAGTGGTGATAATGATGGCTTGAAGCTGGAGTTTGGTGAAACCCAGGGCAGCTTTGAGATGAATAACATCACATTGCGCGATAACAATGGTAACAATTTGTTTGGTAGTAGTGACTTTGGCGATATTGGTTATGGCGATATTGACGTCGTTAGCGGCTACGTCAGTTTTCGTGCCAATGATCAAGGTGAGGGCATTCGAGGGGAGTTGGCGAGTAATATCACGGTCGGCACTGCTTTTTATCGTACTGGCGATCAACGCATTAATTTTCGCAATGCCGCTATCAACACCAATGGTGATATCGCCTATCAGTTGCAGGTGGTGGACAATGGTTACGCCACTGGACTAGAAGGCATGATTGATCAGGTCACCGATGTCGATGTGGTCATTGGTGGGCTGACGTTAAGTGATGGTGATGGCAGTAACGAATCTGTCAGCATGGGGGCTTACGGCGTTGAAAACATGAATTTTAACACCGGCAGTCTGGACATGGTCCTCTATACGCTGGCGGGCCAAGGCAACCAAGGCCTGCGTATTGATACCACCCTGGCTGGTACCACCAGCTTTGATTTAACCATTAAAGATTCACCTATTGACGATCCTTTTAATGCCGATGCACCTGCCTTTACGGCTGAGGTGGTGCTCAATAATGTGTCGTTGTCGCAGACATTAGATCAAACCGAAAAGGGACTACATATTGGTGTGGTCGACGCCAGTATGGATGCCAGCGTGAATGCTATTCGCCTGGGTACGGGACAAACCTATCAGGGCCAGACCGGTCGGGTTGTATTAAATAACTTCACTATGCAACCCGGCAGTTATCTGCGGGTGCAGCCACTACAGTAGAACAAAGGTGAGCATGATGCGTGAGTTGTGGTCTTTGCCGCTGATTTTTTTACTGGCCACTGCCAATACCCATGCCGATTGGCAAGGCAGTGCTAATCCGCCCTGGGCTGCAGGGCAACCGGATACCAGTGTGGGGGATTGTGTGACGGCTCGCTCCAGCGATGGCTTATGGCAAATGGCCGATTGCAATAGCCGTGCTCGAACCTTGTGCAGTGATGGCAATAATTGGGTGTTATCCAACAGTACTCATCAATTTACCAATACCGCCATTCCCGCATGTGAACGACAGCTTGGTGGATCCTATGTAATTGCTGCACCAGAAACCAACAGTGATGAATCAACAGTGCGAGCTTTGATAACGGCTCAAGGTGAGCCGGTGTGGCTCAATATTCAATATCAGAGTGACCGCAGTGCTTTTGCTTGGAATATCGACTTTCGCGAGCCTAGCCAGCCTGGTGGTGATTTGGCGCTCTATACCTGGTACGACTTGTTAGAAGTCGATTCCAATAGCTTGGTGTATAAAAATAAAAACTGGCAAGAATACGCCACCGGCAGCAATGTTAATCTGCAAAATGCTATTGCTCATAATCGGGGTACCAACGCATATTTTGATGAAGGTGAGCCTAATAACAGTGGTGACTGCGTGCAACTGTACAGCGGTACAGGCGCAAAAGCAGGCTTATGGGATGACAATGGCTGTGGCAATAGCAAGCGTGTAGCCTGCTATAACGGCAGTGATTGGGCTATTAGTCCAGCGGCAACCACATTAACTGCGGGCAGTGAGTTCGACAGCATGCAACGTGGTCACGATGCCTGCAGTGCGGTAGTGGACAATAAAGGTTTAACGGGCAATTACAAGTTTGCCGCGCCGGTATCATTTGAACAAACCATGGCGGTACTGCAACAGGTGCAGTTAGCGGGCAGTGGTGATGTATGGATTAATATCAATGATATTCGCTACGAAGACACCTTTGTTTATAACACCGGCATGGATGTGTTGGCACCGTTTTGGGGCAATGGTGAACCAGGCAATGCTGGCGATAGTCGCGATTGTGCTGTGCAAAATGCCAATGGTGACTGGCAAGATGTGAGCTGTAGTGGCAGCTATACGGCGGCCTGTTACAACCCATTTATGGGCGCTGGGGGTGATTGGCGTTTAGCGGTCGATAATGGCGATGACGATTTGCGACGCCGTTGTGAAAATATACATGGCGGTGAATATCAATTTGCTGCCCCCATCACTCGCCGTCAACAGCAAGCACTAAGCGCATTATTAAGCGGCTCAGGTGCGGTTATGATTAATGCCAGTGATGCCGCTCAGGAAGGCGTTTGGCAACTGAATCAGCAGGTGAATAGTTGGGACACTGCTGAACCTGGCAGTGGTCAATGTGTTGCCGTAAATGCTGCTAGCGGGCGCTGGCACAGCCGTAGCTGTAGCGATGTGTTGCCCGTTGCCTGCAGTTCTGGCAGCCGCTGGTATTTTTCCACTCTGACGACCGATTTAACCGATTTCTCCCACGCTGCTGATGTGTGTCAGCAGGCCTTTGGTAGTGGTTATCTATTTGCCGCTACACGCACCTTTGACGCCGCCAGTCGGTTGCGATTTGACGCGCGTATAGCCGCTGCAGGCAGTGATTATTGGATTAACGGTCAGCGCTTTACCGGTAGCTGGCAGTGGAACACGGTTGCAGTCGAAGTGCCGATTTGGTCGGGTGGCCAACCCGACGGTGGCGAGGCAGAAAATTGCGCCACCTTAGCGGCCAATGGCGACTGGTCGGATGAGGTGTGTGCAAACGTTAGTCGAGGGTATTTATGTCGCAATGGCAATAGTTGGCAAATTACCGGTAATGGTATGTTGCAGGATTTTCGCCAGGCAACGCAAGCTTGTGAGGCACTGGGGAGCGGTTGGCGCTTTGCTGCACCGGCAAGTTTAAATGATAACAGCCGTGCGGCTGCGGCGATTTCAACAGCTGGTGGTTCGCCGGTATGGATTAATGCCTCAGATAAGCAAGATGAAGATAATTGGGTTATTAATGCCGCAGCTGTCACAGGCTTTCCAAATTGGGCGGCTGCGCAGCCAGATAATGGCGGTGTTGATATTGGCTCGGATTCTGAGACCACACCTGGAGAAGATTGCGTTTATCAGGACGGCAGTGGTCAATGGCATGACGTCAGTTGCTTGTCCAGCGTGAGCTTGCCCTATGCGTGTACTGATGGCAATGAATGGAAAGTGACTACGGCGGAGGGCATTATTCGCCGTTTTGCCGAGGGGCATCACGCCTGCTTTGTCGAATACGGTGGTGACTTTGTCTTTGCCAGCCCGCAGTCGACGGATGAGGTCATTAAATTAGATTTTGCTCGTCTTACCGCCGCCGCGCGTCGTGGGGCAAATATAGATAGCGTCTGGCTGAATCAAACGGATGGCGGTAATGAAGGCCAGTTTGTCAGTAACTTACCTTATCAAAATTGGCTGCTACCGGATTATCCAGGGCAGCAACCCGGAGTCAGCTGCGCCTATAAAAGCAGTGTGGCTAGCGGTAATAACCCTTGGCGTTTGGCCAGCTGTAGTCAGGATGCAGCCCATTATGCCTGCTTTAATGGTTCGCGTTGGCGTGTTGCTATCAGCCAGGGGCAATTGGTCGAAGGTCAGTTGCAAGTGGTGCCGCAAGTTGGCGAAGACTACTGGTCGTATGAACGTGGTGAGCGCCTTTGCAAACAACAACATGGCAATGAATATTTTTTTGCAGCCCCAGTGACAGCGGTTGAAGAAGCGGCGCTTGATGCCGCCATTCGTAAAACCCCAGCGCAAGTAAAAAACACCTGGCTAAATTTACGCTATCTGTCGGAGGTGAATAGTCAGCATAGTCGTTGGTTTAATAATCGTATCAATACCACCGGCTGGGCGCGGCCTAGCTTTAAAAATATTAATAACGCCGATTGTTCCATGTTGCACAGCGACGGCTCAGTCACTGATGGCGACTGCCACGCCAGCGTTGACAGCCTGGGCAATCCACTAGGTTTTGCTTGCTTTGATGGTAACTGGCAGGTGTTGGCTAACGGCGGCAATGATTCTTGGCGGGCAGGGTTTCGACGCTGTCAGGATGAGTTGAATGCGGTATTTGCTGTACCACGTAGCCCCGATGAGTTACAGGCGCTGTTGGCGCAAATGTCTTCACCCATATGGATAAACTGGACGGATACCGCATTAGAATCTCAGTGGATTGCTAATCGTGAGCGTCATAGCTGGTGGCGTGAGGGTGAGCCCGTTAATCAGAACAATCGCGACTGTGCGGTACTAGACCACTCGGATGGCCAGTGGCTGGCAGCTAAGTGTGATACCGAGCAGCGTCCATTTGCTTGTCGCCGACTGCAAGGCGGCAGCATTAGTTGGCATGTTACCGCCAGCGCCGATATCTGGTCGCGCGGTTTTGCTGCTTGCCAGCGAGAATATCCCGGCAGTGAATTTTATTTACCGAGTGGATTTGGCAATGTATCGGCCAGTCAAAGCCAGCAAAGTTTACAAGCCGCAGCGACAGCTGTATCTCGTTCTGTATGGCTCAATTTTAGTGATCAACAAGCTGAAGGGAACTGGCGCAGCTATCAGGTTTACAGTGATTGGGCGGTTAATTCACTGTTTAATGAGAATCTTGATTGTGGCTATTTTGATCGCCTAGCTAGTAACGGTGGTACTTGGCAGATGGACGCCTGTCAATATACACCGGCCAGTGTTTCCGATCGTGCTTATGCTTGCAATAATGGATATGAATGGCGTTTGGCGCCGGCCAGCAGCAGTGGGCAATTATCTTGGCTTGAGGGATTCACCGCTTGTCAAAATTTAGGTGCAGAATGGCGTTTTTCTACGCCTACCAGTGCTGTGGAAAATGCCAAGCTTAAATTAGCGCTGGAGTTGGCGGGATTAAGTCAAGCCTGGGTTAATGCCCAGGATAGAGTGAAAGAGGGGAACTGGTGGTTAAACGGTGATGAAGTGAATTTCCCACCGTTAATCGATATCAGTCTGACATCGGTACGCGTTGATGAGCAAAGCAGTCAGGTATTACACGCGACTCTAACCGATGAAGAAGGCTTGGGTATCGATGTGGCTAACTGGGAGCTGATAGCGGACAGTCGCTACTCCAATGTTGCCGACTCCGACGTGGTGGTTAGTAATATAAACCTGGTGAAAAATGGTGCATCTGCTGTGCTTACCGCCAATTATCAGGCGCCACGGTTATTGCAGCAGAACATTACTTTGCTGTTTAAGGTGTCGGCGACGGATATTGCCGGCGGTACTGCCAGCGCTGCCAGCGGCGAAAAAACGATAACTGTCACCGTAGTGGCACCCGCCATAGCACATTACACCTTCGACGACAGTGCTAATCCGGGCAAGGATGTGACTGGTAATGGCCACGATGCTGTAAATACCTCACTCAACCCCTTGCCTGCTGTCCACAACCAAGCTTTGGTACTGACAGCCAATGACGTCATGGTGGTGGCTGGCAAGCAGCAAGATAATAGTAACGGTCTTGAGCTTCCAGCGCAGGAATACACCCTTGCTTTTCGTATCAGTATTGAGCAGGCCGGCAACGGCAATTGGCGCGGTATTTTGCAAAAGGGTGATGACGGGTCACAACAACGGCAACCCGGACTATTTCTATATCCCAATACTGATGTCTTGCATACAAACAGCAGTCGCGACACTAACAACGATGGTGGCTTTGATGACAACCTAGTGCTGGATACACCGCAGCCACTGCTGGATCGTCAGTGGATCAATGTGATTTATGAAAAAACAGCGACTCAGTTACGGTTATTTATTGACGGTGTCGAGGTCGGTAATTTACCCGCCAGTGGTATTGCGTTAGCCAACGATGGCAATCTGTATATTGGTAATGTACCAGGTGCACCGCAATCATTTGTCGGCTGGATCGACGATATCCAACTGTATCGCCGCGCACTGTCGCCAGCAGAGCGTGGTTTAGTGTTGCCTCCGCCTCCCATTGGCGAAGTGAGCTTTACCCTAGCACAGCAGACGGTGTCGGAAGATGCAGGCAGCGTTGCCATACAGGTTGAACGCCGGCGTGGCAGTGTTGATGCGCTTAGTGCAGAAATGCACTTTATTGCGAACGATGGCACAGCAACATTAGGGAATATTGCAGAAGTTGGCTCCGGCGCTGCAGATTTAGCCTTTAACAGTACCGGCGATAGTTCAGTGACGGTAAATTGGGCAGCCGGCGAACGCGGCGTAAAAAGCGTAAATTTGTCCTTGGCCAGTAGCGATGATAATCAGCGAGAAGGTACGGAAACCGCTGTATTGCGTTTGCCTGGAAATGGCACCATAGCTGATGTTTCAGAGCCTGATACGCTGCGTTTACGCCTGGAAGATGTTACCCCAAATCCGTACGGTAATTTTTCTGCTGAAACTCTGCTGACTGAACCTGTATTAGAAAATAATCAGGCTACCCAACAGTTGTGTATATGGCGTCGTTCTGGCAATGAAGGCAGCGTGACAGTGAACTTTCAATTAACGGGAACGGCTCAAGCGGGTATTGATTATCAGGTATTAAATACCGGGCTGCCAGTCGCTGGCGGTTTAGGCTCTGCACAGTTCAACCAAGGCGCAGGCTTACCTGAATCTCAGTGTGTTGATATTCAGGTAATTAATCGTAGCAGTAACGACAGCGATCGCACCTTGGTATTGGAATTGATGGGGCTCGTGGCGGAAGCGGGCAAAGATCCATTATTAACCGATCAGGACAGTGCCACGCTCATCATTCGTGACTGGGCGCCGGGGGAGTTTAATTTTGCCAATACCAGCTATAGCTGCAAGGAGCCTAATACTGATGCAACAGTACCGTCGGAATTACGTCCGACTGCGTCAGAGCTATTGTGCGAGGTGGAAGTCGTTCGCAGCAAGACCGGGGTATTTGCGCCAAGTGCTAGCCTAACAGTCGCCATTGACGGAAGCGGCAGTGCCGATGGCAATGATGCTTCGCCGTTGACCAGCCTTAGCTGGCCAGAAATCAGCCCCTCCTCGCCAATCAACAATGCCGATGAAACTCAAACACTGCAGGTCAATGTCAGTAACGATAATGTTCAAGAAACCTTGGAAGTATTAAAGCTGATATTGGCGCCGGTCGGATCTGAAGTACTGGGGCCAAACGATATGGCCGAGATCAGTATCACGGATGTTACCAGCCCTTCACTGGTGGCCTTGGAGCCGTCGCTCTCTGACCAAGCCAGTGTTGCAGAAGGGGCTGATGTAGACATTCACATTGATCGCAGTTTGAATTCAGCAACAGAATTTACGCTGTCTTATCAACTCGCTGTGGATGGTCTACCGGTCGGCAAAGACATCCATGACTACATCGACTTTAGCAATAGCAGTGTTGGCTCTGCATCCGGTAGCCTAAGTTTTCATGCATCAGGTAGTGATCGTCAGACTCTGACACTGCGCACCTTAAACACCATTGAGCCGAATAATGGCATTGATTTGATCTTAGAGTTGCTTAATCCAGCACCTGCACGAGTGGTTGGCCTAGGTGCCATTACGGAAGCGAATAAGGGTACACCAACAGATACTCGAATTCGCTTGGCAGAGGCTTCTCGATTGGAAGATCACGTGATTGTTAGGTTAAAAGATGACGGTGTGGTGACTGAGTTTCTACCGGGGCAGTTCCCTAGTATGCCAAGTTATTTAGTGACCAATAAAGACCATAGCCCAGCAAGGCGGAAAGTAGACTTTGAAATAGAAATACCGGCAGGCACCAATATTGATCCGGATCAAATTGCCTATGAATGGCAGCTAATGACCAGCAGTTGGTTTGATGGTGTAGTGACCCAGAGCAATGGCAACTCGTTATTTACTAATCGCACCGGTGCTGCCAGCTATAACAATACGACTGGCACGGTCTTTAGCGGAACTTTGCTGATTCCATTTGTGGCGTCAGTCACCACCTTTGACTTGCAGCTGGTGATAACAGGAACAGGCGGAAGCATACCCGAGCAGCTGAACAAGCAACTTAGTTTTAATGCCGTACCTGTGTGGCGCTCGCTCAGTTTGGACAATCAGGATAGTGACTGTCTTGTTTCTTATGGAGATGGCCGTGAACCTTGCAGTGGTCAGACTCGCTTCCTGTGGAACCCTGATAATCGGTTGATGATTAGTCAAGAAGCTTATCTCAATGGAAGCTCAGCCTACTGTTTTGCTCTGCCGACTAGCTTTGCAGACGATGAGCCGACCTATAGGAATTGTAATAGTAGCGATAGCGATCAGCGTGCCACCTTTGGCAATAGTGGTGTAACTGATTTCCGCATTGATGGCGACTTTGTCTGTGGCTATATCGGCGGCAATATTAATCGCTTAAATCTGTCCAGCAGCTGCTCGAATGGCGATCGTCGCTGGGTATGGAGGGATTAACGTGAGACATTATCTGTGGCTGGTTATGTTATCTGCGCACCATTCCATGGCACTGGAAGCAATGTCAGACAATTCCTTGGCAGAAGTGACTGGTGAAGGGATTGGCGCCACCTTTGACAACGTGGTGCTTTACTCCGGCGATTATGGTCGCCCTGATGATTTTCAGCTGCGTTTACGTCTTACGGAAGAGTCGCCGTTACAAGCGGACTATCTAGTATTCAGTGAGTTGCGCTTCAATAAAGCGGGTGAAGTACCAGGCAGTGTTAACGGTGCAGGATACTTTGGCAGTTATACAGACCCGTTTGTGGTGGCCGATATTCGCACACTGACCGAGCTGCACACGGTAACTAATGGTCCATTGGTTGGTCAAAATCGCCAGCAAACGGCACTTTATACGGCCTTTCCTGCCGCCGATATTCAGCAACAAGAATTGGGTTTTTATCACTACAGTGATAATCAACTGGGCGTTGAAAATGAAATCGTACGCTACAACACCATCAATTTGAATCGTGGTGAACAAGAACGCTACTACACCGGCCTGCCCATCGGATTTTTCGACGGTACAAGCAGCAATGTGAATGTGGGAAATTTGGGCAGTCTATATCAGCGTCATCAGAATGAAGGTGATGCTCAGCAGCAGCAGCTAGGACAAGCGGCCAGTAAATTTGACTTACATATGCGGGTGGATTCCTTAACGACAGATGCCGATCGGATTGACACTAATGAATCATTCTTGAGTTATGTCGATGTTCAAGGCGCACGTCTATACGGCACTGAATTTTACCTGTGGGGTCATAACAATCAAGGAGAGCAGCTGACTGACAATGGCTATCGCAACAACAGTGCGCCTGTTTATGCCGACCGAGGTCTTGCATTGTCCTTGTCTTTTGGCCTTCAAGCCGAAGCCATTCGTTTAACAACAGACCCGAATAAATCCCTATCGAGTACATTGTCGTTGAATAATGTTGATATGTATATTCCTTTTGGCAGCGTTGATCAGCCGGTCACTATCAGTACGGTTAAATACGATCAATATGTGCGTGGCAAATGGGCACAAGGTGTGCGAGAGGGAGTTGAAAAAACCCAGTTACGGTTAGAGATAGGTGCGTTGCCGCAAGATGTCGGACAGGCTCCTCAGGGCAATATCTTTATTGAGTCTATGTCGTTTGGTGACCCAAATGATGAAGAAGTGATTACCGGACGACAGGATATCTACTTGCGCGATGCCAATGGCAATATCGTTGAAACGGTTCCTGATGTTATCCATCGGGCGTTTGTGCCTAAAACCGTTACCTATAACGAACAAGTCGACTTGTATAACAGCCAGAATCCTAGCAACCAGATTCCGAATATTCCCAACCAGAATGTTATTGAAATTCGCGGCCTGGAAATCCAGCGTTTGGTGATCACCACACAGGACCTATAGTCATGAAATGGATGCTGCTTATTGGTGTTGGATGGTCGACCCTGGCCGCTGCTGAACTCGCTTCTCTGGCTGACCATGAATTGCAACAAGTGGATGGCCAGGCCGGCATCACTTTGAGTGGGAGAATGGAATTCTCCTCTGGCACTCGATTTAGTTATCAGAACCAAGATGCCGATTATATCGATGTCACAGATTATTGGTTGGTGATGAACGAAGTCACTGGTGCCATAGAGTTTAATCGTATGAGACTCGATTTGATAGACGGAGTAGGGCCTGCCAGTGATAAAACAGCGCTGCAAATCACTATGCCTGAAGAGCTGATATTTACTCAGTTGGAAACCGAAGGTTTTTATTTGGGTGACAATAAAGATGTGAATCAAATGTCAGACAGTCGCTTTATCTTTGCCGTAGAGATAGACGGGAAACTGCAGATGCCGGCGCAAACTAAAGTGAATATCTTTCCGGTGGATGGCTTATGAAAACAATAATAATAGCTGCATTTGTTTGTTCATCTCAGGCTGCAATGGCGCTGCAGCCAATGTCTGAAACCGAGCTGTCTGAGACAGTAGGGCAAGCCATATTTGAACTTAAGGATCAACAAATCGCTCAACCGGATGGTTCTGACCTGGATCTTCTGCGTCTTACGATGGGCGCTCGAATAGAGATCAACGCCAATATCGAAGAAGTGAGCTTGGGGCGCTATTGGCGCCCTGAGGGCACTAACTGTAGTGGCGGTGCCGGAGGCAACAAGGTCTGTTACAACAATGTTTTGCCAGAGAGCTATGACGACAATATTAATTGGGCGTGTACCGCGAAGCCCTGTGGCCATGTGGGCCTACCGGATTCTGACTATCTAAGTTCGAACTTGACTCATAATGTGGGTGAAAAAAGTTTTTTTGATTTCCCTGGTGGATTTCGCCCCGATGGTGGTGTTGATGTAAAACTTCGTGACCTGACGTTAGGGCAAATTCGTCGAGAAAATGGTCGCTACGAAATGCTGCCTTTTGTACAAGAAAACCCCTACATTGAACTGGCATTTGATGAAACCTCAGGTTCTCGCAAATTAGTAGGTTTTCGAATTGGTGCTGAAGATGCTTTTGGCTATCAGGGCAATATCATCGATGTGATTTCAGGCTACATCTATCCAGACATCGTCGCTGAAACGGAAATTATTGGTATCCCCTTGGGAGATATTAAGCTGGCGGCTAGCTTGGGAGGTGTACGCAGTATCGGCTTTCTGGATGAAAAAACGTTGGATTTATTCAGTGTCGGCTTTCCCGCCAGTATTTTGGTGAGTAATCCTGAGCGCCTTATTGCACAATCACCCCATGGCCAGTTGTATCCAGTTCAGTCCAACTATCTTGAGCATACCGAGGCCTTTTTCTTTAGTGTTGGTACTCGTTCTATTCAGTGGAGTCAGGTAGGCAGCTTTAAGCCTGAGGCCTCCAACCCTGGTTTTTGGATTAACCTAGGCGGAGATGGTGGTCTGCAAGCCAGGACCCAGCAGGGTGATCACCCGATGAACTACTTTCCTGGTCACCCTAAGCACGACTTGTACAGCGGTAGCGAAAACTACGGCAATGTTAATGCGCTGCCATCCTGGTCGCAGACGTATAACCGATAGTGTGAACAGGCCCCGGAAAGACAAAGCTCTGCATTTGGAAGCTAAGGGGTTAGAGTTATAACACTTCGTGTTGAGCGGAGTTATCTGCGTTCGTTCGGATCTCATTATAAACCAGCGTGTAGCTATGGATTCTAGTGTTTCCAGGCCATAGGCTACAGGCTGTTTTTTACAGCTTAAAGCTCTGCACGGAAGCGGCCAGCTGTGGAATGGTCGCTTGATGCCCGATTGCACTAACGTGTTTGAGTTTTGACATGTCTGCTAAGGTATCGAGATTCTGTAGTGGATTATGGTCTAGGTAAAGCTTTTCAATGCCACTGCCTTTTAGCCCGGTAATATCATTGAGTTGATTATGCTTGGCCGATATTGTGCGTAAATTTGACAGTTTACCAACAGGGTCAAGGCTCGTTACTCTATTGTTGTTGATATCTAAACTATGTAGCTGAGTGAGAGTGCTCACAGGTGTTACATCTTCAATCGTGTTATGCGGCACCGACAAAATACGCAGTTCGCTGAGTTGTTCTATGCCCTCTAGCGAGCGAATTTTCTGTTGCGGACAACTAATTATTTGAGCTTGCGCGCTGGTCACCATTTCCTGGCGCTGTAAGCAGCTAACCAAGGCTTTATCCACAAAACGACTGTAGTCAATGCTTGTGCTGACCATGGTGTCAGGTGTGAGTGTATGGTTTGCTGTATTATCGGTGGATTTTCCCTGCTCAAGGCAACCACCTAGGGCTATGGCGCAGATGCAGGCGGAAACGGTACGGGTCGAAGCTGTGAACATAAGCGTCGCTCGATTATTATTATTGGCACTTGATAGTACCATAGTTCAATTATTGTCCAACTGCAGCGCGTGATTGGCACGAACAGACCTCTTAATGAGAAACACTAATGCTCGATCTTAATCAATTGGCAGTATTTATCCGGGTGGTGGACGAAGGCAGTTTTACTGCTGCAGCTAGGTCGCTAGGTATACCTAAGTCGAGAGTGAGCCGGATGCTGGCGGATCTGGAGGCTAAAATTGGTGTGCGGTTGTTGCATCGCACAACACGTAAAATTCACTTGACTGAGGTTGGTCAAGCTTATTATGAGGGCTGCCACAAAAGTATCAGCGGTATCTTTAATGTACATGAGATGATTGCCGATCGTGAGCACCAAGCCCATGGTTTATTGCGTATCGCTGTGCCTATGGCGGCTGGCAGTGGCGTAATAGGTCATTATCTTGCACGCTACCAGAAACTCTATCCCCACGTACGGTTAGAAGTGGTGCACACCGAAGGTCAGATAAACCTAGCCGAAGAAGGCTTTGATTTGGGGGTATATTTTGGCCCGTTGCCTGATAGTAGCTTGATATGTAGAACCATCACGCGAACAGATGATGTGCTTTGTGCCAGTCCTGAGTATCTAGCGGCCATGGGTCGTCCGAGCCACCCACGGGATTTAGTGGGCTATCGCTGCGTGAAAATTGGCGAAGGTGTGCAGCCTCAGGTGTACGAATTACATAATGCTGCCGAGGGCGAAGACTATTTGGTTAAAGTAGAGCCGAATATTGTTATTAATATGCTGGCTGGTGCAGTCAATAGCATGGTTCATGGAGCGGGCATAGGAGAAGTGCCATTCTTGTTAGCAGGTGAGTACCTTATTCAGGGAAAACTGGTGCCCGTATTTGAGGATTGGCAACTTAAGCCAAGGGCGATTTCTTTGGCTTATCCATCGCGCCAATATCTACCACAAAAAGTTCGAAAATTTATCGACTTTATGGTGGAAGAGGTTGAAAGCTTAGATGCCATGCTCGATTCATTGCCTGATCGACAGCAGCAACTTCAGGCATTCGGTAAGTGGGTCAATGGCTTATAGTTGATTGAACTTGCAGGGGCAGTAGCTACTGTTCATTAAGAGAGGTAGCGTAAAGTACTATAATTGAGATGGTTTGTTCATATTGGCAACCATTGTCAATAGATTCACTGTTTTATCCGTGTCATAAGTTATTCTTTGAATCGGTCCGCCGGTTTCAAACCTTGATGGTTTAAAAGATTATTCGAATACTTCCTTCTTTCGATGCTGTTTTTATTCGCGATGGCAGCGGCTTAATTGATTAAATAGGCTGATCAGTCTTGCTGTGCTTGGCATCGATGCTCAACAAGATGACAGTTATATGAAATAACCTCAATTTTGATGCTTATTGTTGATGCACTGGTTCGGCCAGTTGTCATGTTAGTGTCACATCTTAGCAACATACTGCCGCCACGTTCGAAGTATGGCGGTGGGTCAAACCAAGCGTTCTCGCACCACTTGCCATGCAGTAAACCTATATTTTTGTGGGGGTCTCATGAAACCGACTCATGTGCTGTTGGGTGCGGCATCGACTTTATTGGTAAGCCAGGTATTGGCTGGTGAAGCTGTTTTCTATGTAACGGATGAAGGGTCCGCTGTGCGTGATCTGGCTGTCAGTGTCGACGGTCAAAAGAAACTGGTCGACGACGCTGGTTTTGCCGTTTTTCAGTTACCTGCAGGCGAACATCAGGTGAAGCTGTCCCAATACGGTGAAAAATGGGGCGAGTTTCCCTTACAAGTGTCAGCGGCTAAACCTAACGCTGAGGTCATGGTTGAAATGGTCGGCGGAAAAGCGGTCCCAGGCGTTAAGCTCTACCAAGGCAACGAGAGCGACGCGGTCGGTCAAATCAGTGGCTACCTAGACTCTCAGGAAACTGGTGGTTCTGTGAGTAATGCCGTTATACGAGTTGAAGGTACAGACGTATCTGCGACCACCGATCAGGATGGATATTTCTTCCTTGAGCTACCGCGTGGAGCGTACCGCTTGCTTGTGGCACATCCCAACTACTCCAACCATCAAGTCAATGATGTACGAGTGATGGCGGGCGTTAATACCGGTTTAAATCTAAATGTCAGCATGGTAGGTGCAAACGCTATTGAAGAAGTGGTGGCGTTAGGTTCATCTTCATCAATAAACACCACCTCGCAGGAGCGAGAAGCAACGTCGGTTCTCGATGCCATTGGCTCCGATCAGTTAGCGCGCTTTGGTGATACCAGTGCGGCATCGGCGTTACAGCGAGTTGCAGGGGTTTCTGTCGTTGGTGGCCAGTTTGCTGTGGTGCGCGGTATGCAGGGGCGTTACATCTCTTCCACCCTGAATGGCAGCATGATGCCGAGTACCGATCCCATGCGCCGAGATGTGCCGCTGGATTTATTTCCAGCCACGGTATTGGGCGGTATCGATATTCAAAAAAGCTTTACCCCAGACCTGCCAGGCGATTCTACCGGTGGCGCTATTCGCATGAGCACCAAAGGGTTACCAGAAGAGTCGATCACCAAAATTTCGCTATCCGGTGGTATTAATTCTCGTACCACATTCAGCGACATCAACAGCTACCAAGGTGGCAACAGCGATTGGCTGGGTGTGGACGATGGCATTCGTGAGCAGCCTTCCTTTGCTGATTCATTAACTCGAGGTGGCTTAGACAACCCTCGTTTTTGTGAATCTGGAGCAGGCTGTGCTTCCGCTGAAGACAGTGTTCGCCTAAGTGATTCATTTGAAGGCATTTATAACGTTGATCAGGTACAAGCCTCTCCGGATCGAGGCTTTGCGCTTTCAACCGGTGACTATTTCGACGCTGACTTTGGTGGCCATGGTTATTATGTTGCATTCGATTACAAGGATAGCTGGGAGGCGCGTCATGGCGGCGAGATTGATGACGTTGATGCGAAAGGACAATTCGAACGCAGCAAACGAAAAATCGATTTAGCGGGTTACTTGCTGTACGGCTTGGATACCAATAGCAGTAGCTATTTGAGCAAAACCATCTTGCTGCGAAAAACTGATGATACGGTACGTACTACTTCAATTGAAGATGAAGGCAAAGATCAGCAGATTGAATCCGCTATCTTACAGTGGGTGGAGCGCCAGTATATTGCTCAGCAGTTTTCCGCCAGTCATTATTTCACCGGGTTAAGCGATGAAGACAAATTAAACTGGCGAATCGGCTTTGCCCAAACCTCACGTTATGAGCCGGATCGTCGTACCTACAGCTATGGCCGCACCCTAGGCAGTGATAATCCGTTGCGGTTATTAGGTAGTGTTGAACGTCGCTTCTCAGATTTAAGCGAAGATGCTTTTGACCTTGGCCTGGACTACAGCGCGGATATCATGCTCAGTGACACTGCGACGATGAAGCTAAAAAGTGGACTGAGCTTTATCGATAAAGACCGTGACGTTGAGCTAGCACGTTACTCTAACCTGAATATAAATGACCCGAGCATTGACTTATCTTTATCGCCTGAAGATATTTTCTCGAGTGATAATATTCAATCTGGCAGTGTTAAATTCCGGGGTTCGACCACAGGTACCGATAACTACAGTGCCAGCGATACCATGGCTGCGGCATATATTTCCACCGAGCTGGATTTATACAGTTTTAGTGTGATGGCTGGATTACGCTATGAAGACTTTGAACAAGAGCTGAAGTACCCAGATAATGACAGCGCTACCAGCTCCCTCTCTGATAGTGTGGTTTTACCGGCATTATCTTTGAACTGGCGGGTGACTGATGACATGCAGCTACGTCTAGGGCTGTCGCAGACCGTGTCGCGTCCAGGTATTACTGAACGATCTGAGTCGGCACAATATGATCCAGAAACCGATGACTTGATTCAGGGTAATCCAAACCTAGAAATCTCGGATATCACCAATGTAGACTTTCGCGCTGAGTACTATTTTTCAGATGAAGAAAGTCTAACCCTTGCGTTGTTCTATAAAGACGTTACTGATCCTATTGAACGATCTGTTATCGAAGGTGATGGCAGTGCTGCTAACGGTTACACCTTTGATAATGTTACCAGTGCAGATATTCAGGGCATTGAACTGGACTTCAGAATCAACCTGTTGGAAGACTCTGACTTTACCGGGTTTGTTGCCAGTAACTTGTCTTATATAGATTCTGAGGTGGACTTGTCTGGCACGGATGCTGAGCGTCTTGAAGGTGATTCTTCTCGTCAGTTACAAGGTCAATCTGAGTTCTTAGGAAACTTGCAAATTGGCTTTGATCATTTTTCGACAGGTCAGTCTCTCACTTTATTAGCGAATTATTTTGATGATCGTATTTATGCGACCAGTCGTGGTGATTTGGCCGCTGAAATTGAAGATGGTCGAACGACGTACGATATTGTTTATCGCTATGACATGAACGAGTCCTTTGTAATTAAAGCTAAAGCTCAGAATATTACCGACTCAAAAGTAAGTTTTTCTCGTAATAATAAAGAAATAGAAAGTTATTACGAGGGCAGTAAGTATTCTGCTTCAGTTGAGTATTTTTTCTGAGTTGTAACCTGACTGTCACAAGAGTTTCGGACAATGTTCGTAACTCTTAAAGAAAGACCTGTAAATATTGAGGGATGAACATGGAACTGAAGAAAAACTACCTGGTTGCTGCATTGTTGGCTGCTGCGCTCGTTGGTTGCGGTGGTGATGACGATGACAATGATGACGACACAACCGGTGGTGTAACGCCTCCTGATGTGACTGAGCCAGATGCAACCCCTGCCTTCGTTTCTTGTGCAGGTGATGTGTGCACGTTGAGCGGTACAATTGATCAAGACTACCAACTGACGGCAGATAAAAAGTGGCTGTTGGACGGTTTTGTAAAAGTCGGAAATGGTAATGCACGAGCGGAAACGGCTGCTCAAGTGGCTGCCATTAAAACCGCAGGCGTTACTTTAACCATTCAGCCTGGCACCGATATTCGTGGCCTGGACGATGGCGTTTTATTGGTAACGCGCGGTTCTAAACTGATGGCAGAAGGCACTGCAGCAGCACCTATTACCTTCAGCTCAGATATGGACGACGATTTTGACGGCCTGGGTGAATGGGGCGGCGTAATTATTCAAGGTTTTGCTCCTCAGTACGGTGCTGGTAATACCGGTGCATGTTTTGAAGGCAATACCGACGGAATCTGTAATGTTCAGGGTGAAGGTGGTGACGGTGTTGGCTTTTACGCCGGTAACGATAAAGCCGATAACAGTGGTGTGCTCAAGTACGTCCGTATTGCTGAAGCAGGCAAGGTGGCAGGCCCTAACAATGAAGTAAACGGTTTGACCTTGCAAGGTGTCGGTCACGGCACCACGGTTGAATACGTTCAGGTTCACAATAACCTGGATGACGGTGTTGAGTGGTTTGGTGGCACCGTGAATGCCAAATACTTGGTACTGACTGGCAATGACGATGATGATATCGACTTCGATACCGGTTATCAGGGTAATATCCAATACGCCATCGTGCGTAAAGATGCTGTTAAAGCCGGTCCTAGTGGCTCTAACGATCCTCGTGGTATCGAAGCCAATTCGTCTGACGATGAGTATGTGCCACAAACAGAAGGTGCGCTGGCTAATATCACCATCGTTGGTAGTGCGGTGAGTGATGGTCAGCCAGGCATGCGTCTGCGTGGTTCTTTAACCACTCGTTTGTATAACACTGCAGTGCTGAACTTTGCTGATTGTGTGCGTATCGACGATTCAGATCACGACGGTGATGAGGCAACAGCAAAAATCCCGTCTGATGTGACTTTGACCAACGTGATCGGCGCTTGCTCTGATTCTTTTTACGCTAAGCGCGACGCTGATACAGTGAATGGTACCGTTGGTGCTAACACAGTCGATCTCGACGCTGCTGCGGCTCTGGTGGGTGCACCAGCTGGTACCGTAAACGCTTGGCAGCCAGTGGATAATGGTTCTGGCTTTGCTTTCGACAACACTGACTACATCGGTGCGGTAGCGCCGGGTACCAGCGAAGCGAATGCTTGGTGGGCTGGCTGGACTATTCCAGGATCGTTAGAAGGCATTGAAACCCAGGGTGAATAATACCTAGGTGTAGCAATAGCTAAGTCGTTATAAGGGCCTCAGTTGAGGCCCTTTTTTATTTGCCTATAAATACTTATCTGATTAATAGGTCCTTATCCTAGAGTTGGCATCATTGACTTGCTCGGTTTCAGGATATGAGTACAGGCTTTATATCGTTTTCACCTGGTAAGTTTGGCTAAAAATACTCTGGAATGACGGCATCTTCACTGACTCGCATGCCGACTTGCTGAATGGCAGGCTGGTTAAAACATATCATACAGTTGGAGTTTCCTAGTTTAATAAAGCCAAGCTGGCTATAGAACTCTGGCTTTATGTCACTGTGTAAATAGATGGCCTGGCCCCCAGGGTTATTAAACAGCTCCATTTTTATCAGTTTAATCAGTTGTGATGCATAGCCCTGACCTCGAAGCTTGGGTGGTGTGGCGATTGAGCCAATACCAAAGCAACCCGATGGCAGGCCAAACTGATCGCGATAAACGATAAGGGAGGATAAAATCTCATTCTTGTTAGTAAGCACATACCAGCTGCCGGCTTGATATTTTTTGCTGTTGCGACACGAATCCAGATAATCGTTGAGGGACAGTCCAGCATGCCAAGCGTCATAGCCCATGGCAAAAATACGATCCAACTCGTTGGGTGTTGCTTTTCTTAGTTTCATATTGAAATTGGTTCTTTTTTAGGGGTATTAGGGCCTGTTAACACGATTTCGATCACGCTGTTATGAACTGAAAACTGGTCAATGAAGGCGCGAAGAGCGATGTTTGGCGAGTTAAATGAAGGGTGAGCAACACAGAATTAATGGCGCTTGCCGAGCACAAAAATCTGGCCGTCCAGTGTGCCGACGGCATTTTGCATATCATCAACCTGTGAGTCTAGCGCCTCTCCAGTTATGCTCCAGCGCCATTCGTTCGCCCACCATTTAGATGGCAGTGGCTTATCGTGGCATGTGATTGGCAGTGATTCATCCACTCGGCCGGCTTCAATGCTTGGGCCAAAATCCTTGCACATGTACATGGGCCGCCACCAGCTTATGTCTGGCATGCCAATGGCCCCATCTTTGCTGGGCACATCCCACAGGTGAAAGCTTCCATCGTGTGCTCGGTATACCAATAAGCTCATTTCATAGCCATGGGATAGCTGGGTATTAGTAGGATGAATAAGCCGTTGAAAGTCGCCGGGATGGATGGCCGATAAGTCTACTCTGGGCAAGTTGGCATACGCTCTAGCACTTGGCTTCAGGGAGGCAAAGAAGGGCAGGGCGGCCAGGCTTATAGCCAGGCAGGTCAATGTGATAACCGCCAGGGCCAGAAACTTCTTTTGCGTCATATCGGTTCTAACTAATCCATGTGAAACGTTAATCCAATTGATCACGCTCAGTGTTGTCGTGCCGTGGGGAGCCGTGAAAACGGGTCCTTATGGCACGGCAGCATACTAAAAAATAGGATAATGGACACTGCTAGGGCCCGTTAACACTATTTAGTCCTTTGCTGCTGCAAGTCAGTTTTTTCTTGAGTTTGGCATGAGGAGCGTGGTTTAAATGAATATGCAATGATTCTCAGGTAAAAACGGACTTCAGCCTTTCAGGTTATGGCTGAAAATCCCTCAATCCGTGTTGCTCATCCTTCATTTAACGCGTTAAACATCCATCTTCGCGCCTTGATTGGGGGGGCAGTTCAAAACAGCGTGATCGAAATAGTGTTAACAGGCCCCAGTGATACCGACTCAGGTGCTTATTCCATACTTTTTGTCAGTGGTTTGTTGTGGTTAGGCTCGCTACACTGATCAATCAATATGAAAGGAGAGTCGATATGATCCAGACAGGTCAAGCCATACCTACTGCTAACCTCAGCGAACTCAATGCTGATGGCATGCAGACCCACAGCACTGACGAGTTATTTGCCAATAAGCGTGTTGTATTGTTTGCGGTTCCTGGTGCCTTTACCCCCACTTGCTCAGAGGCTCACCTGCCAGGCTATGTAGTGCTGGCCGACAAAATTAAAGCCGCAGGTGTCGATTTGATTGCATGTGTGTCGGTGAACGATGCGTTTGTGATGCAGGCCTGGGGCAAGGCGCAAAATGCTTCAGAGATTATGATGTTAGGTGACGGTGATGGCAGCTTTACCAAGGCGTTAGGACTTGAAATGGATACCGGCGGCTTTGGTGGCCTTCGCTCACAGCGCTATGCCATGATTATCGATAATGGTGTCGTCACTCAGTTAAATGTGGAAGCACCTAAGGCGTTTGAAGTCAGTAATGCCGAGACAATTTTGGCGGAGCTTGATAAATAACTGGGTTTGGGTTATTTCTTGCCAATTTCTATGCCACCCTCGAGGGATTATATCCCTCCCACCGGGTGGGCGAATGCTGAAAGCGTACATCGAGCCAGTGTTTGTAAGGAAAAAGTGAGCGATAGTCGCACTTCAAAAACGCAGTTTGCAAACCGTAAATGAGCATTTGAGTCGTACTCGCGCAGGAGTGCTTAACGCAACAGAAACAGCCTTGATAGACTTCCGTCTTTTCGCGCAGTGCTGGCCGTTATCCTTTGTTGCCAATGTTATGGTCGCCGCAACGCCACTAGCCAGCATCCTGACAGGATGTTGGCTCGCCAACCCCAGCGGCCTGCTAAGGCACGAAGTGTTTGGAAACGATAGCGATTAATATTTGATGTTTGTACATTCGTATGGATACTGGCGAAAACGAAATGAAACCGAGGTGGTCTGTACTGCTGCTCCATGTATCTGGGTATATGATGTGGTTTCAGACCACCTACAGATTGCCTGAGAGTGGACTTTGCCTAGTCGTTAGTGCTTGAGCGATTGCTCAGTGTCTGAGGGTTTGATAACAACCAATTGTTGCTGCGATTAGCTTCGATAAGCTCTTTTAGTGTTACTTCGCTGTAGTAGCCCTGCTCTACAAAGGGGTCTGAGTGAATGACCTCTGATGCCTGCTGTAGACTTTCACAGAGTAGAACCTGCATAGCAGAATCGTCGTCCGTAAAAGGGCCGCACAGTAGAAGAGTGCCTTGTTGATCGAGTTCATCGAGATAGCTGATATGACCCGCAAGCAACTCGTCAGTGAGTGTGCCTTTTTTCTTTCCAGATAGAATTGCAATAAATTTTTTCATTATATTCTCTGATGTGTAGGCATGATCTTTTTTGCTAACTGTTAAAGTCGTTGCAAATAGCCAGATTGTCTAGAGGGAGGGTTCATAGGCAAAGAAATGCTTATATTAGCTGTCGTGAAAAATTCAGCGGACTGCATTAAATGTCGTAAATGCATAACATGAACTGAGTCTTGGAAACGAAAAGTTTTGCTGGATTGTTGATGTGTTTGGCCTGTGCCCATCGACTTGATCTTTCAGTATGAACGAAGATCTATATCCTTCGAAAACTCTTCCTCGGGAACTTCCTTTACCAAGGCCTGGCCTGCAATCGGAGTATCGCCGTTAAAGGTCAGTGTGGGGCTGCCGTACAGTTCCCAGCCATTGTTCAATGATTTAGTGACGCGTAAACAGAAGGTGGCATCATCTGGGCCGGTAACAAAACGGTATAGTTTCATGAAAGTTCTCTTTGCTCATTTTTCAACACATGTTTATACCTAAATTTTTCAGCTTGTGATACCAGTTACCCTCATGTAGGGGAATGCTGGGTGAAATACTGAGTTTCGATTAAGGAGCAATGATATTAGTTTAAGACGTGGTGTGATCGACTATGAAGGTGATAGTGGTATGTGATGTAAGTACAGCAGAAACGATTTGGTGGAGCCGGGTGGGTAGCATATTCGTTAGCAGTTGGGACTGTAGTGGCTAACTTAAGTTGACCACTACCGTTTGGTGTTGTATCGCGCTGTCAGTTAAAACCATATGGAACTTAGCGGTTTGCCACTATGGATTGCTTAATTCTTGCCATATGATAAACATCGACATACTGACCATTTCTAAAGGCGTAATGTTTCGACTCGCCCTCAATAACAAAGTCGTACCGCTTGTACAGAGCAATGGCTGCTTGGTTGTCTGTGTAGACGGTTAGCTCCATTCTTTGGATATTGAGCCAGTTCTCTGCCAGGTCAATGGCCGCTGAGAGAAGTTTGCTGCCGACTCCCAGGCCTTGGTAGCTATCTTTTACGGCCATGCCGAATCCTGCGACATGTTTGCGCCTTGGGTTTTGCTCAATATGTAATCCCAGCTGCCCAACGACTTGTTTGTCCATTTCGGCAACGAGGGAATAAGATCCCTGCGGAAGCTTTTCTAATCGTGCTTGCCATAGCTGTTCGGATGGGTAAGGGAGCTGCAAAGTACCAGAATAAGCTAGATCGCCAGAGTATATCTCTCTGATTGATTGCATATCTTTATTGTCGCTATGCCTTATGATTACTTCAGACATGAATTAATCCTTACTGGTATCGTTGCATCCGAGTTCTGATTAGCTTCTGGTGCTGGCATCAGAACCTTAGTGGGATTTTTTATCTTAACGCAGTCGTTTCAGTAAGGACTAGCTGGGTTAAAATCTTTGCATATTCGTTGCATTGATAGTCGAGGTTTGGTCTCTACTAAGGTGGCGTTGGAGAAATAACTAATTTTTCTGCCCTCCTTGAGGTTATCCCTCACGCCGGGCGGATAAGCGACTGAATGCGTATATCGAGGCAGCTCCTGTCGGCACAGCCATAGGCAACGCAGGTGGCCAGCTAAGACTCGGAAAACCTAGGCGCGAAAGCGAATTTTAAGCTTGGGATGGATGCTCCCGCTGTTGCTGCTATTCGTTTGTATTATTAGCAGGGCTGTTTAAAGGGTTTTTCTTTTCCGCCAAATCCAATGCCCTCCTTGAGGGATCTTATCCCTCACGCCGGGCGGGCGAACTCCCTGCTTTGCGCTGCGCAGGCCGTATTTCCCTCGTCGCCAATGCTGTGGTCGCCGCAACACCAACAGCCTGCATCCCGGTAGAATGTTGGCTGGTGCTGCCATCCAGGCAGCCCCTCCGGGCACAGCCATTGCCAACTCAGGCGGCCAGCTAAGGCGCAGAAAACCTAGGCGCAAGAGTGAGCAATCAGCTAAAAAATGGCTAGAGACGTAATGTAAAGAGGTACTGTTTATGGAGGCGACAAGGAGCTGCCACGCTTTTTCGGTCGACTTGCCTGTATTCCTGCAGGGTGTTAGCTTTAAATGACCGATAAATCATTGAGTTAACCCTAAAGTAAAGTGCCAGAACTTTGAAACGTGGATAGTAGGCGAGCACGTTTTTCCAGAGGATAAGATGATAGAAAGCATGATGTCTAGTTGTAAATCAATAGCTTGGAAGGAATATCTCGAATAGTTCTAGTTGGAAAAACAGGCATGCACGGTATTAGACTGTTATGTTTTATGAGGATTCCATGGAGTTAAGTGATTTTCAGAAGAAAGTGTTTGAAATGTCATCGGTTACGAAAGGACATTCAGGTTTCGCTGCAAAGTCGAGTATTCGCTATGTCGAGAGATCCTTTGAACTTGCGGAAACAATGCCTGAAGTGGCTGCATTTTTGGCGATCACTGCTGAAGAAGAGGCTGCAACAGCTCTGTTTCTTGCTCTGAAAAGTAAAGGGTATCTTCGTTCTAATGAACTAAAAATACATGATCATAAGCATAAGGGTGGCCTGTACCCATTTTTAACTCTCTTAGGCGTTGCATTAAAGTTAAGTGAGGATCCATATCAGCTAGTTGTCGAAAAGAATAATGGGCAAGGTATACTTAGGACCCAGTTGCAGATCGGTGATTTAGTTTTACAGCCAGACCCTCCACTTAATCAGGTTAATGTTGATGCCTCAGGTAATGCTAAAAATTACCTGGGCGAAGTACGTGCGGTTGCGTCCGAGCGAGGAATTACTTCAATATTTCAATATATTAAAGATAATGCTAACAAAAGAAATCTATTGTTATATGCATCTGCTACTGCGTTACCTAGTGTTGAAAGCGTTAATGCAGAGCTTCAGAGACATATTGGTGCAACCATACTGGTCCACATAATATATCTTTTAGTAATTCAACATGGTAAGCAGGATTTGGTTGAAGAGTGTGTGAATGTGTACTTAAAGGTTCAGCATAATCTTGAAAATAAAGCGTAACAAAGTGTTCAATAGCGATTCCGCAGCGCATGCCAGTTTCGCTTTGCTCAAGTTTGGCACCCATAGCGGCACGCCTTAACGCGGCGTTATACGCTAAGGAATGGTTGAGAGTATGGCATCAGGGGTATCGAACAAACTAATGGGACAGGTGGGGGAGCACTTGGTGTCGGCAGTGTTGGGGACACTTGGCTATTACGCTTCTCCTTACTCTGGAAACGTACCAGGATTTGATGTCACCGCAGTTCATTCTGAATCCCTCAAGTCATTCCCTGTTCAGGTTAAAGCGAGTACTAAAGGCGCGCTGGTCCACTCCTCTATCGACAAGTGGTGCGAACACAGTATCAACGGAGGCAACCGTCAAACAATAGGTTCATTGAAACCGCTTAAGCATCCAGATTTAGTCTGGGTTTTGGTACGGGTGGCCGATGCGGAAATCAGCGGGGCAAGATTTTTCATCTGCACTGAACGCGACATACAAGAGAGGATCGTAGCTCGTTACTCGGCATTCATGGAGAAGCACGACTATCGGCGTCCTGGAGGGGGCGCTTCTTCGCAAGCGATTCTCAACATCGAGGACGTTGCTGAGTTTGAGGGTAATTGGCAAATCCTTCCAAAATAACAAACGAAATAACAAACGAGACACCCATCCTAACTTTCGAGCGCGGTATAGCGCCCAGGTTTTCCGCGCCTAGCAGGCCGCCTGCGTTGGCAATGGCTGTGCCCGCAGGGGCTGCTTGGATGGCAGCACCAGCCAACATCCTGCCGGGATGCAGGCTGTTGGCGTTGCGGCGATCACAGCATTGCAAGCGTAGGAAGGAAGGCCTGCGCAGCGCAAAGCAGGGAGTTCGCCGGCCCGGCGTGAGGGATAAGATCACTCAAGGAGGGCATACGGCTTACTGTATGAAAGTGCTTTTTATAGCTGAGTGAACTTTCTGCCGAAAATGAAAACTGACAACCGAACGCCTAGCAGCAAACCTGAGCCAAACGTTGCAGCCATTGCTGCTAGGAACATGTTTTCGTTATTACAAGTTATAGCCGCTGGAGTGTATGAAAGGGCATTCGAGAGCATAAGCCAGCCAGCAAAATGAAAGACTTGAAGCGGCTGCGTAAGGTTAAAGGGATTGTGCCTCCAGGCTGGACGTAACCAAACCTTAGCTGAAAAAGGGTTGACGGCTTGAAGACCGATGAGGAATTGTACGCCGAGAATACTAAATATAAAGACAACAGGAAGTGCGTGCCACATTGCTGGCATTGTCGTTTGTACACCACTTAATGTTGCAATTAGCTGTATAACAGCACTTATTGTAATGATTATTAATCGGACATATATCCAGTTAATTCGGGCTGAAATGGCTGAGAAAAAATCACTCATCTTGGCCGCTAAGTTGTCAATGGCAAATTTGCATTTAATAAGTAAGCTCATGGCTGAATGTTGATCGTATATCGGTGCTCTCAGCTGTTATCCTAACGAGAACTGGTCGGTCTTACATCTATTTTTGATTGCTTCTGTTCAAAAGTTCCTCAGTTTGGTCATGCTGACTTCATGGTGCTTGAAAGGTTTGCCTGATTCTCGCGCAATTACTACAAACCAGCCCCCATCCTAACTTTCGAGCGCGGTATAGCGCCCAGCTTTTCCGCGCCTAGCAGGCCGCCTGAGTTGGCAATGGCTGTGTCCGCAGGGCCTGCCTGGATGGCAGCACCAGCCAACGTCCTGCCGGCTGTTGGCGTTGCGGCGACCACGGCATTGTTAACGAAGGGAGCACGGCCTGCTGAGCGCAAAGCAGGCTGAAAGCTATCTACGTTGTTTCTGCTGCGTTAAAAAGCGCCTCGCTATGCTCACTTACGGTTTGTAAGCTGCGCTAGTCGAGGAGGCTTACACTCGCTTTTTTCCTAGCAGAAGCTGCCTCGATATACGCTTTCAGTCGCTCGCCGGGCCGGCGTGAGGGATAAGATCCCTCAAGGAGGGTATAGGGCTGGGCAGGTTTAAAGCATTCTGCTTTAAAAAACACCTCGGACTTCGAGCCTTCAATCACACACTGTCGCCGACATTACTCTTCTTGGTATTTGATAGCTATTCCCTCTAATACCAGTGCTTCATACTTGTAGTCTTCTTTTTTATCTTTTGATCCATAATCGTCAGATAGTACGATGTCTAGGGGGCTAGACATGCGTTGAGTTCTTTCTTTATCTGCCGTTTTGATGTTAATAACAGCGTCCGCGCCGATTGCTTTGGCTTCTCGTTTGATTTCATCGACAAGTTTTGCGGTATCAGAGTATTCGTTGCCTAGGATGCGGATAAAAGCCAGTTGCTGGTATTTCTTTGCGCCATCGTACTCGCCAAAGGACAGCTCTAGAGTTTCTGTTGGAGGGTAGCTCGGCCCGATCGTAACAATTTCGCTTTCAACATCATATCCGTACGAGGCACACCCGGTTAGGTGAAGAGCAATAACAGTTGCAGATAAAATGTTTCCTAGTTTCATTTGGTTTCCTATTGACCGTTCTTGGCTAAGTCATTGATTATAATGGAAATTATTCCGTGAATGAGTTGTATCTCAAAGGGGGGTGTGGATCTTGTTAAATAGATCTCAGTTTTGCATTTAGATGATCAGTTTGAAGTATGCGCGATGAAATTGTTCAGGAATAGACGAAAAAAACGCCCTCAAAAGAGGGCGCTTTAATCAGTACTTTTGATGATCCAGCTTATAGTGTTGGTAGCGATTGATCCGCCGTTCCAATAATCGGAAGCAGCCAATCATCACAGCGGCAATCAGCAAATACATCATGCCAGCGGCAAAAAACATCTCCAGCGGCGTGTAGGTGCGGGCAATAATGGTGCGCGCCATGCCGGTTAGGTCCAGCAAGGTGATGGTTGACGCCAATGCGCTGCCCTTGAGCATTAACAGTAATTCATTGCTGTAGGCCGGAAATACAATGCCAAAGGAGCGTGGCAAAATAATGCGGCGAATCATAGTCGCGCGGCTCATGCCCAAGGCCTGAGATACTTCGATTTCGCCTTTAGGGATGGCCTGAATGGCACCACGAATCAACTCCGCGCTGTAGGCTGCGGTATTTAATGAGAAGGCGATAATGGCGCACCAGTAGGGCTCTTTGAGAATGGGCCATAACGAGGATTCTTTAATAACTGCAAACTGGGCTGCGCCGTAATAAATCAAAAAGATTTGCACCAGCAATGGGGTGCCACGGAAGAAGAAAATATAAGCAAATGGCAGTGCTCGCAGTACAGCATTGTGAGATGCGCGCATGAGTGCCAGCGGTATGGCCAATGCAATGCCAATAATGCCGGAGAAAAATACCAACTCCAGAGTTAATAAGGCACCTTGCCACAGTCTTGGCAGGTATTCCCAGATAACAGACCATTCCCAGCTCATGCCCGGCCTCCACGTAATTCAGGTTTGCTCCAACGCTCTAGTAGCATGGTGACGACGGTGGCGACCAGAGTCAGCCCTAAATACAGCAACGCTGCTGCCATATAAAAGTCAAACGGTTGTTTGGTGTTGGCAGCACCAACGGCGGCCTGGCGCATTAACTCATTGAGGCCGACCACAGACACCAGGGCGGTGTCTTTTAATAACACTTGGAATAGATTGCCGAGGCCCGGAATCGATAAGCGCCATAATTGCGGCAAAATAATCCGGAAAAAGGTTTGTATTTTGCCCATGCCAATGGCCGCGGCCGATTCCCATTGGCCTTTGGGGATTTCTAGCATAGCCATACGGAATACTTCGGTGGCATAGGCACCAAAGGCAATCGATAGCGCCGCAACACCGGCGGCAAAGGGGCCGACTTCAATGTAGTCGTCGTGGCCAAACCAACCAGCTACCAGCATGATCAGCTGTGAGCCGCCAAAGTATAGGGTTAGTACCAGCAGCAGCTCCGGGATGCCGCGAATAATGGTGGTATAGCTGGTGGCAATACCACGCAATAAACGTGATTGTGACAGCTTGGCGCTGGCGCCTAATAAGCCAATCACCAGTCCGATGAATAAGCTGCTCAGTGCCAATTGCACGGTCAGCCAAGTGCCGCTAAGTAAAAGGTGGCCGAAGCCTTGTAAATCCATAACCAGGTCCTGAATACAAATAACCCGGCAGCAGATAGCCTGTCAGCGCAGCGATGCTGCGCTTAAGCCTATCCCTGGGCCGGGTATGGAGATCGCGTTTTGATCAGTAGATGGTGAACGGGAAGTATTTTTTGTTGATTTCTTCGTACTTACCGTTGGCAACGATGGCTTTGATCGCAGCGCTGAACTTGTCTTTCAGTTTATCGCCTTTGCGAACGGCAATGCCGATTTCGTCATTGATGTCGAGGTCTTCGCCTTTAAATTCGAATTTCTGACCCGCTTCGGTACGCAACCAATCAAAGGCTGGGAACTTATCTGACAATAGCGCATCCAGACGACCCGAGGTCAGGTCTAGGTAGGCGTTGTCCTGAGTGTCATACAGTTTGACGGTAACCACATCGCTGTATTTATCTTCCAGCATTTGACCGGCAATGGTGGCGCGCTGAGCACCGACGGTCAGACCTTTCAGGCTGTCTTTGCTGGCGTCCAGTTTGCTATCTTTTGCGGCAACAAACGCCAGTACGTTGGAGTAGTATTTTTCAGAAAAATCGACCACTCGCAGACGTTCTTCGGTGATCGACATCGAGGCAATAATGGCATCGTATTTACGTGCGCGCAGACCTGGAATAATGCCGTCCCAATCCTGGGCTACGATTTCGCAATCTGCCTTCATTTCTTCGCACAAGGCTTTGGCAATATCGACGTCAAAGCCGATCAGGTTGCCGTCAGAATCCACCATGTTAAAAGGTGCGTATGCACCTTCGGTAGCGATGCGGATTTTATCGGCAGCCAGCGTCACTGGAGCTGCGGCTACTGAAGCCAGAACAATGCCAGCAGCGAACAGTTTACGAATCATACAGTCATCCTCGTTTTCAGCTTTTTTAAGTTTTTATTGATGGCTGGACATAAAGTCACGTACACGTTGCGATTTCGGATGGTCGAACACCTGCTCAGGTGGCCCCATTTCCTCAATCTGCCCTTGGTGTAAAAACACCACTTGTGACGACACTTCCCGCGCAAAGCGCATTTCGTGGGTCACAATCAGCATGGTACGGCCTTCTTGCGCCAGTTCCCGCATCACCGCCAGCACTTCGTTGACCAGTTCCGGGTCAAGTGCGGAGGTGGGCTCATCAAACAGCAGCACCTGTGGATCCATGGCCAGAGTTCTGGCAATGGCGACACGTTGTTGCTGTCCGCCGGAAAGATTGCCCGGGTAGGCATCCTGCTTGTCCGCCAGTCCCACCTTCTTAAGCAAGGCTTGTGCCTTTTCGATGGCCTGGTCTTTGGGCAACTTCAGCACCTGGGTGGGTGCTTCGATGATGTTCTGCAGTATGGTTTTGTGTGGCCACAGGTTGAACTGCTGGAATACGAAGCCCAAACGGGCACGCATGGCTTGCAGTTGTTTATCACTGGCGGCCACCAGTTCGCCATTTTTATTAGGTTTTAACGCCAGCGGCTCACCACCGATGACTATGCTGCCCTTGCTGGGGTTCTCCAGCAAGTTGATGCAGCGCAGCAAGGTGCTTTTGCCGGAGCCACTGGATCCCAATATGGAAATCACATCGCCAGTGTTGGCTTGTAGGCTGACTCCTTTCAGCACCTCCAGGTCACCGTACGACTTGTGGATGTCGGTGAGCTCCAGAGCGAGGGTTGGATTGCTCATGCTGCTTTCGCCGTTGTTATTGTGTGAATATCATGCCGGATACGCTGCAAAAGCCGTAGCATTTGAGCCTTATCCGGTGCTTAAAAGCCGATGACAATATCCGCTGCAGCGGCATCCGTCCAGCATGAGGGTAGTCAGGCTACGCCATAAGAGGGGTTAGGCGCTGCGTTTTTTCGGTGTCCAGGCCCACACCATGGTGGCTTTTACGGTTTCGGTGCCATTGGCGTCTGTGATCACCACGGGCACTTCAATGTCGCCTTTGTCAGTGTTACGAACATACTCAACTTGCTCGTCACTGAAGCTGGCCACCGCCTTCATATCGCCGCTCGCGCGCTTGAGGTACTCAAGTTCCATTTTTCGAATAACAATGATGCGATCGTCAGGAACTGACAGCGCCGTCATAAATCCGGTTGCGGATTCTGCTAATAGCGCCATCGCTGCCGCATGGACACTACCTATGTGGTTACGCACCTTTCTGCGATTGGCTAGTATGATTACGCACTCTTGTGGTTCAAGCTTTTCTACCCGGGTACCAGCGGTGCCAGCAAAGGGGATGACCTTCCCCATAATGAAAGACAGCGCTTTGGGTTGCCACGCGCTGGGCAGACGACGCACTTTATTGAGCAATTGAGTCAGTTGATTCGCTTTCGCCATGATCTATTTTCCCATCAAAAAGCGCAGTGTATGTCGGCCTGGCGGCTCTGAACATGACCGATCTGACGCGCGTCAGACGAGGAAAGGCGCGCAGGCATGCTGGCTGATCGTTCAGCAGGTGATAGCCCAGGGTTTGGTAATAGCCTTCAAGGCCAGCCAGTGGCCTTAAATACATGTCGTGCTGGGGCCAGTATTGATGAATGCAGTGCAGCAGTGTCTGGCCAAATTTATGACCTCGGTATGGCTGTGCCACACATAATCCTCGCAGCAGCCACGCCTGACCTTGCTGGCCAGGCAGTAAGCGGGCAACGGCGATGAGTTGCTGCTGTTGATATAAACCGGGTCTTTGCTCATGGGGGCCTGCGCGATTGCCATCTTGCTGCTGTTTATACAGTCGATTGCAGTCGACAAGCGGCGAATCGGGTCGAAAATCAACTTGGCACATTGGTACCTACTGAGTCGGTGCAGAGTCGTGCTGGACTGCTGGGGCAGGGCGTTTAGTTGCGTAAGCCCAGCTCTTTGCCGGCGGTGGCTGCCATGATAACAAACTCTGTTATGGCAAAAAGCCAGGTTTGAGGGCTGCAATAAAACAATCATTAGGCTGTAACACGCTGACACTAGGCTGCCCGCTAATAATGACCCTCACCCGGAGAACCACCATGACCGATAAGGTTACGCCCATTGCTAGCGCCCTAGTGGGGCTGCTGTTGTGTTGCTCGACATATGCTATGTCAGATAAGCCTGATCCACTGCCGGATGTCGATCCTGTCGAAGGCAAGACCGTGCGCTTTATTGCCATTGGCGATATGGGTACCGGCAAAGATGGACAATATAAAGTCGCACAGGCGATAGAAGCAGTGTGCGCTGAGCGCGGCTGTGATTTTGCCATTGGCCTGGGCGATAACATTTACGAGGCCGGCGCTGATTCCAGTAACGATATTCAGTTTGAAATGAAGTTCGAGCAGCCCTATCGGCAGTTAGATTTTCCGTTTTATATGACTTTGGGCAATCACGATAACTCCTGGTTGGTCGGCGGCGATGGTCTGAATAACGACAAAGGCGAGGTGCAGGTGGAGTACCACTACAAGCGCGATCGCCTGAGCAATAAGTGGCACATGCCGGCACGTTATTACAATTTCACCGCGCCCAAAGGTGATGTGCAGCCATTGGTGGAATTTTTCTCCCTTGATTCAAACCCGTTAGCCGCAGTGGCGGATGCCGATCCGGAGTATTGGCAGCTGCCGTATCGCGATAAACAACAACGCTGGTTGGATGTTGAGCTGCAGGATTCTAACGCGCCGTGGAAAATCGCCTTTGCCCATCATGCTTTTATCTCCAATGGCAAACACGGTAACGCTGGCATGTACGACGGTTTTCCAGGTGCTGGCGTTATTTATTACAACATGTTGAAAAAACACGTGTGCGATCGTGTTGATGTGATGATTGCTGGCCATGATCACGATTTGCAGTGGCTGAAGCCGGTCGACAAATGCGGTAAGACGTTTCATATCGTCTCCGGCGCTGGCGGTAAAACACGCGAATTAAAAAATAAAGATAAAAACCCCGCTTATTGGCAAGCCGATAACACCTTAGGTTTCTTTTTTATCGAAATAGAGGGCGATGAGTTTCGCGGTACCGCCTACACAGTCGACAGCGACAGCGGCGAGCATCAGGCCGCCTTTGCGCAAACCCTGACGCGTCAATAAAGGAGACGGATCATGACTGTTTCTCGCCGTAAATTCTTCCAGCAAGCAGGTCTTTTAGGTGCAACCGCTGCAGTCGCGGGTCCGGCTTTGGCCATGTCCAGTAAACCTGGGGATGATCCTTTGGCCGATCGTGAATTGGCAGACTTTGCCCATGGTGTCGCTTCGGGCGATCCGCTCGCTAATCAAGTGATTTTATGGACCCGTATCACGCCCGAGGTGGAGGCGCCGGTCACGGTGCACTGGCGTATTTGCGAAGACGTGAATATGGAGTACGAGGTGAATAGCGGTACGGTCACCACCGACGCCAGCCGTGATTACACCGTTAAAGTCGACGCCGATGGTCTGATGCCAGACAGCTGGTATTATTTTCAGTTCAGTGCGGGGGATGTGTTATCACCCATTGGACGCACTCGCACAGCGGCAGAAACTGGAATGGACCGAGTGCGTTTGGCGGTGGTGTCTTGCTCCAGCTTTGCCCATGGCTTTTTTAATGTTTATCGGGTGCTGTCAGAGCGCAACGATTTGGATGCTATTGTGCATTTAGGCGATTACATCTACGAATACGCCGAGGGCAAATACGACGATAAAGATCTGCGTGCCCAGCGTGCGCTGTTGCCAAAACACGAAATCATCAGTCTGAGCGATTATCGCTTGCGCCATAATCTGTACAAGCGCGACCCCGACTTGCAAGCCGCTCATCAGCAATATCCTTTTATTGTGACCTGGGATGACCATGAGTTTGCCAACGATACCTGGAAAGACGGTGCTGAAAATCATAACGACGGCGAAGGTGAATGGTTAGCGCGAAAAACGGCGGCCAAGCAAGCCTATTTTGAGTGGATGCCCATTCGTCAGCAGCCCCATGCATTAGAGGCTGTTTATCGTAAATTCCAGTTTGGCGATTTAATCGACTTAATGATGTTGGATACCCGGGTCGAAGGGCGTGACGAGCAGGTGGGTTTCTTTACCCAGAGCGAGCGTAATGATCCCAATCGAACCTTGCTGGGTTTTGAGCAAGAAGCGTGGTTGCACAATCAATTATCCAGCTCGACAGCTCGTTGGAAATTGTGTGGCCAGCAGGTACAGATGCAAGAAATTGGCCCAGTGGCGCTGCCCGATAAACTGGGCGGAGGGGCGTCTTTTTTCCTGGATACTTGGGATGGTTATACCGCTACGCGCAAACGTTTGCTTGATCATATCGCCGCCAATCGGATCAATAATTTTGTGGTGTTAACCGGCGATATTCATTCGACTTGGGTTGCCGATTTGGCCAAAGATCCGTTTGATCGACATCTTTATAACGGCAAAACCGGGGAGGGGGCATTAGGGGTGGAATTTGTCACCCCGGCAGTGACATCGCCAGCGCTGCCGCCGGTGATAGGGGACGTCGCTGCCGCGGCGTTAAAGGGCTCCAGTCCACATCTGAAGTACTGTGACATGGTGCATCGCGGCTTCTTTTTGCTTGATGTTACCAAGGAACGGGCTCAGGCCGATTGGTACTTTATGCAGGCGGTCGATAAGCGTACCACGGCTCACTATCACGCCACCTCGTATAAAACCGATAACGGCTCTAACCGTGTGAGTGCCGCGTCATCGCCGGTGACTGGGGTGCACAATGATGTGCCTTTGGCGCCGATAGCAGAAACGGCTAAGGTCTAAGCTCGATCTCCCCAGGCTGCTAAAGTCTGGGGATTCAATAACGACGGCAGTGTTTGGATTACTTCGCTGCAATGGCAGCGAAGTGCTTTTGCAAAAATGCCAGATAATCCTCAGCGCTTTGCTCTGCTGCTTCTATCATTGGCAGATGCCCGATGCCGGGATAAATAACTACGTCAGCCTGGGGCAGCAGTTGCTGATAAGCCTCGACTGACGATACATCTAATACTTGATCCTCTTGTCCCCACATAATCAACACCGGCATGTGTGCACGCTGTTTAAGTTGCTGCGCAAATTGCTGCTGTGCCAGGGTTTCTTTGGTGGCCAGCATATCGGCAAAAATCTGACGATTTAGGGCTTGTCGCTTTAGTGTTCGGCGAATCACCGCCGGTCTCAGTGGCCAGGGCAGAGGCGGCGGCTGGCTCATCACCAGTTGCCAGCGCTTTTCAAAGCTGGCTTCATCGCTGGCAATCAAAGGGTTGCGACCTTGCTCTAGGGCGGCAAAAAACGGACTTTGCTGGCTTCCATCAACCCCGGCGGCGTCCAGCAGTGCCAGGCTTAACACGTGTTCTGGATGGTGCGCGGCGTATAAGGCGGCGATGGCACCGCCCATGGAGTTTCCGGCAATATGCCAGGCTTTGATGTCGAGCTGGTCAGCCAGTGCATGCAAGCGCTGCATCTGCATCATCAGGTCATGGCTATCGGCGACGTCTGTATCACCGTGACCGGCCAAGTCGGGAATAATCAGCCGATAATCATCGGGCAGATAGCGAGTAAAACGTAGCCAGGTGTCTTTATTGGCCGAAAAACCGTGCACCAATAGCAGTGTTAGGCCACTACCAGCACGCTCCAGATAGGCCATATTCACGTCCAGCGCTTGGCTGTATTTCAGCTCGAGTGCTTGGCTGCTACGGGCAAAATTGATGCTGGTGTCGAGCAGTGCATCCTGTTGCGAGGCGCTGCAGGCGGTTAATAGTGCCACCAGTAAGGCATTAGCTATGGCAAACAATAATCGGGTCATTTATTCGGTTCCTGCAAAATAGCGCACAGTTGCAAGGTATCATCCAGGGCTTGCTGCAATTGCTCTGCATTCAATTCAAACTGCGGTCGATAGAGCATCAGCATGCCATTGGCCAGCTCAATGTGAAGGTGGGGATGTGCCAGACACCAGCCTTGTAATGCATCCATACAGGGGTGCATGCGGGCGATGGGCTGGCTAGCTATATGCCACTGGCGCAGGGCCTTGGGTTTTTGGTGTGGCTGTAATATCGGTAAATCCACCAGGTTTTTATCGGTCAGTGGATCGGCTTTGAGCCAGTGGTTGTGCCACAGCTGCATGCGCCAATCCTTGTTGTCTGGCACTGGGCAGTGCATCAAGAGCACGGTCTGGGTCGCGGTTCCCTGTTGATTCACCAAACTGTAGTCAAATATATTGACCGCCTTGTTTTGGTATTGCCCTTCTAGCAGGTAACGAAAGTGGCGAAACTGGCCACAGTTGATCAGGTGAAATCCTGCCTGACGTACCGGCTGGCTGAGGCTGGCGTAGGGTCTGAATTTGAGACCAAGTTGGTCTGCTGCTTGGCGCAAAACAGCGTTTCTTCGACCTCGGTCGACTAGCATCAGCAGCAAGAGCAGGCCAATAATAATTGAGACAACAATAAGGCTGAGTATCAGAGTCATGGTGGCCAGTGTAATCTCAGTGCAGAAAAGGAGTCGACAGTGTCAGCGCAAAAAGCAGTAATGACGGAAGAAATAGCATGCGGTCAACGATATCGTTTGGGTGTGCTGACGTTAAATAAAGCCAGTGCAATGAATGCCGTCGATTTAGCTATGGTCGGCATGATTGGTGAAGCGCTGGAGCGTTGGCAGAACGACCATAATATTGTGGCTGTGTTGTTGCGCGGGGCGGGCGATAAGGCCTTTTGCGCTGGCGGAGATATTCGCCAGCTATACGACAGCATGCAGGCTAAAGGTAAACAGCGCTACCGTTATGCCGATGCATTTTTTGCTGGAGAATATGGCAAAAATTACCGTGTCCATCAGTTTACCAAACCATTAATTGCCTGGGGGCAGGGCTTTGTGATGGGCGGTGGTTTGGGACTATTTATTGGTGCCAATCACCGTATTGGTTGTCATTCTCTCAAGTTAGCCTGGCCTGAAGTGCGCATCGGTTTATTTCCCGATGTTGCTGCTAGCTATTACTTGGCACGTTTGCCTTACCCAATGGGACATTGGATGGCCCTAAGTGGCAGTCATATCAATGCTGCTGATGCTCGACAGCTGGCGTTAACGCAATACACCTTGGCCGATGATGCCTGGCCAGAATTGCTGTCGTCGTTGCAGCAACTGGCGTGGGGCGATAATCGCGCCATGAACCACTTCCAGGTTCGTACCTTGTTGCGTGCTATGACAAACGAAGAGGGCATCGAGAGCCATTGGCAGGCGGTGTCGCAGGATTTGAACGAATTATTTGGTGATTCGCTGGCGTCATTGGGCGAAGAGCCACTGACACTGTTGGATCAACGTTTGCGTCACTACCAAAGTGACAATGTTTGGCTGCAGCAGGGGCTGGATAATTATCGTCAGGGTTGTCCAGCGACGGCAGCGCTGATTATGCAGCAATTACAGCGTGGTGCCCTGATGAGCTTAAAAGAAGTGGTGCAGTGGGAACTGGTACTGGCCTACCAAGCCGTGCGTCATCCTGACTTTGCTGAAGGCATTCGAGCCATGGTGATCGACAAAGACAACCAGCCACAGTGGCAACACGCCAAAGCTGCAGACGTGCCAGCCAGCTGGCTGACAGAATTAACCCAGTCGCCTTGGAGTGATGACAAGCATCCTTTGGCGCAGCTCTAAGCCGTATTTAATCTATTAAGCAACTCAACGAAGTCGGCACGGCTGTTATTGCCATTTTGACTGAATGGCCAGGCTGTCCCATGTTTGCATGGCTTTGCCGGCCTCATCAGGAGCAATATCGAGGCGCTGTAAAATGGCGCAGCTAGGCCACTCTTCGATGTCGTTATGGGCCAGGTAAAAACTGGCCAAGGCAACGATGTCGAGTAAACGCTCGTCACTTTGATGCTCTGGCGGCTGATCCAGATACAAGGCCGGATCACTGAGATCGTTGCGAATCATAGGTACCGATTGCAACAGAGGCGGGAACTGCCAGTGTTGAAGCAGCTGCTCTCCGAGTCTGGCCTGTTGTGTCAATAATTGCTCTAAATCGCCTTCTTCAGGGTGGTTGTCGTACCAGCGCAGTAGCGGTAATTCGCCAATTTGATGCAGTAAACCTGCAAGGAATGCCTCGCCAGGGCTGGCGTCCAGCTCTTTCGCCATTATGGTGCACAACGCCGCTTGCTCACTGCTGTGACGCCAGGTGTTCTCCAGCGCCTTAGAGACTTCGGGCTTTTTCGCGGAGAACAGCTGTTTTAAAGCCAGGCTGATGGACAATTGTGCGCAATAGCTCACACCCAATAAACCGATGGCGGTGGCAAGATCGGCAATATGATTGGGTCGCCCGACTAAGGGGCTGTTGCTGATGCGTACTAGGTTGGCGGCGATGGCTGGATCTTGCTCGATTTGCCGTGCCAGCGATTGTGCGGTGAGCATATCGGATTGGCTATTGCGTAAAATACTTTCGGCCACGCTGGGTAAGGTGGGCATAGCCATCTCGCCGCTTTCCAGCGCCTGGGTAATGTCATCACTGAGCTGACTCATTCGCCGCCTCCGCCGATGGCTGCATAGGTTTCGCCCTCTTCTCCCAGCGCCTGGATAATGTCATCACTGAGCTGACTCATTCGCCGCCTCCGCCTATGGCTGCATGGGTTTCGCCCACTTCTTCGCTGAGGCTGTCCCACTGAGTGATGTCATTGTCGGAGTCGAGCCCTAAACGTTGGAATGAGCCGAGCTTAGAGCTGTCGACTTCGCTCAGTGGGTGGTCGGTATCGACATAACTTTGCACGGTGGCGACCTGTACCAGATCGACGTAAGTGGCTTCTGGTGCCTGGAAGTCAAGATTAAGGTAGTTACGTGGCACCAATACCAGTTCTTCTGGAAATTCCCAACTTTTCAGAATGTAAGCACCTAACGACGGGTGTAGTTTGTCCAACACCATGTCGAGGGAATAACTGTCAGATAGCAGACCTTCATGGTGCTCGGCATAACTCAGAATGGGCAGCATGCCTATCTGATGCACTAGGCCGGCTAGCATGGCTTGGTCGGAATGTAGCTTAGTGAAGTGTTTGGCCAGCACCTGAGCGGAGGCGGCAATCTCCATCGCCCGCGACCAGCACTCTCGCATGCGCTGGTCAATGTTGTCATGGGTAGCTTGGAACATTTGCTCCATCGCCAGGCCAATGGCTAGGTTGCTGGTGAAGTTGATGCCCAAGCGGGATATGGCGGTGCTTAAGTCGGTAATCTGGCTCGATACCCGAATCAAAGGGCTGTTCGTCACCTTGATTATCCGCGCCGCCAGAGCCGGATCCTGGCCAATAACCGAGGTTAGATCTGTGATGCTGGCGTCCACATCTTCGGCGATTTCGCGAACACGAAGAGCCACCTCTGGCAAGGTGGGCAATACCAGCTCGTCGTTTTTAATCTGGGCGACTATGTCATCTTTTACCTGCTTGGCCAGATTCGTCATGCGCGGCTACATCCTTAAACGGGGGAGTTCTCTTACGCTTCTTGCTCCTGAGTATAGGCGATGGGCTGAGCACTGATGGCGTGACCATCAATATTGAGCTGGCCAGCGCTTAACGCTGTCAGGTTGATCAGGCCAAGGCCTTGCTGCTGACGCCAGCTGGCTACTTCACCCACCGATTTGCCGTTGCCATCGTTAATGTCGCTCAGTAGGTCGATATCAACAGGATGGTCGGCCTGCAGCAGGGCCAGTGCTTTTTTGGCTTTGCCCAAGTATTGCAGGCGAGCGATGATCTCCTGGCCGGTATAGCAGCCTTTGTTGAAGCTAACACCGCCGTGCTGATGCCAGTCGATATTTTGTGGAACCCAATGCTCTTGCGTTGCAGCAGTTACCCAAACTAAACCTTGTTGAATGTCTTCTGCGTGCCAGCGCTGTTCGCTACAGAGTAGATGCTCACTGAGCCAGCTTTGGGCTTCTGTTAGTGGCAGCCAGGTTTCACTGCGCTGTGGCCAGTTGAGTGTCAGTTTGTCATCTAACAGATCATCGCCAGACTGATCTTGCCAGCTGGCCAGCACACAGTAGTCGTCGCGAATCTGCAGCGATACTTTAAAAAACACGGCATACTTTTTTAAATGGCTTAGCAGTGCCTGGACTTGTTGGGCTGGTAATCGCAACCAACAGTCGTCACCCATGCGGGCGATAACAAAATTGGCCACCATGCGCCCTTTGGCGGTGCAACATGCGCCTAAGGTCCAGCGTTGATCGAGTTGACTGACGTCGCAGGTGAGCTGGCCTTGTAGGAACTTTTCGCAGTCATTGCCAGAAATCTGCAATAACGAGAACTGTGATAGCCAGGTGGCGTTGCCGCTATCGTTGGCCGATGCCGGCACAAAACCACGGTGAGTATCAATATGGCCAAAAGAGCTTAGTGTTTCTATCGCGGACATGGGGCGAATTCCTTGTATCTGCTATAGCGTGGCAATAACAGTTCGGTATTTATGGTGTTATTGGGCGTGGCGCTATTTAGTTGTAGCCTCGGATTGGTGCTGCACAGTGGATGAGCGGTTGTTCTGCAGTGCCAGCAGGCCATCATTGGCACTAGTTTACTGCAATCTATTGCCGGACATAACGCCATAGGAAATGGGGTTGTTGACTGCCTCTGTTGTCATCGCCATCGAAGGATTAAAATGGCCCTCTGTTAATGAGGAATGATGTTGTGACTGAATCAACGGAAGTAAAGCGTCTGCGCTGGCACTCGCGCCGCGGTATGTTGGAGCTGGACGTGCTGTTATTGCCCTTTGTTGAACAAGCATATGGGCAGTTAACGACTGAGCGGCAGCAGGCCTATGCGCAGCTGCTGGAATGTGAAGACAGTGATCTGTTTGCTTACTTCTTAGAGCGACAGGTGCCTGACGATACGGCGCTGGCGGATATTGTCGAGGTCGTTTTGGCCCATGCTCGCAAGGCATGAGTGGATATTAAAACCGAGTCGAATCCAGCCCAGGCTAGATGCGATGGCTTTGCTGGTCGCGCTGGCGGTGTTGTTAGCGCTGTCTTGGCGTCAACACAATCCAGTGTGGTTACTGCTGGTGCCTGCACTTTGGTGGCTGCGGCTACTCAAGGTCGCGCCGCTTTCGGCCCTTGGCTGTGATGACAATGGATGGTGGTGCTCAAGTGCAGCACAAAGGCAGTCATTTATAATTCGTAGCTCGACGGTCTGTCGGGCATCGCTGGTCAAATTACAGTATGGTCGCTGGCCTTGGCAGTACTGGCTGTTGCGGGCCGATCAGTTTCACAGCGCCGAAGACTTTAAAGCATTGAGGCGCTGTGTGTATCGGGATCTACATCATTAGGGCGTTATAGTTCGCCCAGTTCACGCAAGTATTTGGGTGTCAGTACCGTGTCGTAGGCCCTTGGCAGCGGCTGAGGGTAGTCGAGGCAATAATGCAGTCCTCGCGATTCCTTACGCAGTAGCGCCGAGCGAATAATCATATCGGCGACATCGACCAGATTACGTAACTCCAGTAGGTCGTGGCTAACACGATAGTTGCTGTAAAACTCTTCAATTTCCTGGCGTAGCAAGGTGACCCTGTGTTTGGCGCGTAGCAATCGTTTGGTGGTGCGAACGATGCCAACGTAGTCCCACATAAAGCGCCGCAGCTCATCCCAGTTGTGGGCAATGACGACGTCTTCATCCGAATCCGTGACTTGGCTGGCATCCCAATGGGGGGCGCTAGGAATGGGGTCGCTGTGATCAATGTGGTGAGCGATGTGATCTGCCGCTGAGCGAGCAAACACCAAACACTCTAATAATGAGTTGCTGGCTAAACGATTGGCACCATGCAGGCCGGTGCAGGCCGTTTCGCCAATGGCGTATAGGCCCTGAACGTCGGTTTGACCAAACTCGTCGCTGGCGACACCGCCGCAGGTGTAGTGGGCCGCCGGCACCACCGGGATGGGATCGCGGGTGATATCAATGCCCAGTTGCAAGCAGCGCTCATAAATAGTGGGGAAGTGCTCGCGAATAAAATCTGCCGGTTTATGACTGATATCGAGAAACAGACAATCAGCCCCTAGGCGCTTCATTTCATGGTCAATGGCACGGGCGACAATATCACGTGGAGCCAGCTCTGCTCGTGGATCAAACTGATGCATGAAGGGCTGGCCGTCGGGCAATAATAATCGTCCGCCTTCGCCACGTACCGCTTCAGTAATCAAGAAGGATTTAGCCTGCGGGTGATACAAACAGGTGGGATGGAACTGGTTAAATTCCATATTGACCACGCGACAGCCGGCTCGAAACGCCATGGCAATGCCATCGCCAGAGGCTCCATCTGGGTTGCTGGTATAGAGGTAGGCTTTAGATGCCCCGCCGGTTGCCAGAGCCACCGCGCGGGCGGTAATCACGTCAACCTCGCCAGTCTGGTTATTGAGGAAATAACCACCAACACAGCCATGCCCGCCAACACCCAGCTTTTCTCGGGTGATTAAATCAATGGCCATGTAGTCGTGTAGCAGTGTCAGATTGCTGCGCTCTTTGGCTCTGGCCAGTAAGGTATCTGATAAAGCGTGACCGGTTGCATCGGCGGCATGAATAATGCGACGGGCGCTGTGTCCGCCCTCTCGGGTCAGGTGATAGTCGCCGTTTTCCTGGGTAAAGGGCACTCCTTGCTCGATTAACCAGTGAATCGCGGCGGTCGAATGCTCGACGGTATAACGCACGGTGGATTCATGGCACAGGCCTGCGCCTGCGTCTAGTGTGTCGGCGACATGCGCTTCAACGCTGTCTTCTTTCGCCAGTACCGCCGCGACACCACCCTGTGCCCAGCGGGTGGAGCCTGCCTCCAATGACTCCTTACTGACCACCGCCACCTGCAGCTCTGGCGGCAGAGACAACGCCAACGTCAGGCCTGCAGCGCCACTGCCAATAATTAATACGTCAAAGGTAAAAGACTGGTTCATCCGAATTTTCGTTTGTTGAAGATGGTCGCCACTATACTGCCGCGGTTAGATCTTTGTCACTGGGGAACTATTTTAACCAGATTGGTTCTGATCGCAGGTAAGGCATTGGCCAGCGCTTGTGGTATGTTTCATCTGACGGCAGCGGCCGATGCCTTTCTACTGTAACTATGATGACGGGAGGAAAGGTGTGATGCACGCGCAAGTGGCCAGCCATGCCGGAATCAAACCAACGGACAGACACATGCCGGATGCCCAGCAGACCGACAAACAACTGGTAGCTCGTGTGCAGCGCGGAGATAAACGTGCTTTCGATCTATTGGTCATAAAATACCAACATAAAATACTGGCTTTGGTCAGTCGTTTTATTAGTGATCACGCCGAAGCGCAGGATGTGACCCAAGAAGCCTTTATCAAAGCCTATCGTGCTTTGCCTGGTTTTCGCGGTGAAAGTCAGTTTTATACCTGGCTTTATCGCATCGCGGTCAATACCGCTAAAAACTTTCTGGTTAGTCGTGGTCGTAAAACCCCAACTCAGGATATTGAACTGGATGACGCCAGCTACTTTGCTGATGAAGATCGGTTAAGGGATGTTGATACTCCAGATGCGTTAATGCAGCGTGAGCAGTTGCGAGAGGTGGTATTTTCCGCCATCGCTGAGTTGCCAGAAGAACTGCGTGTGGCGGTTACGCTGCGAGAACTCGATGGCTTGAGTTACGAAGAGATTGCCGAGGTGATGGACTGCCCAATCGGAACGGTGCGCTCGCGGATTTTCCGTGCCCGTGAAGCGATTGATAAAAAAATGCAGCCATTGTTGAACATGAGCGCCTGAGTGTTAGGTGATAACTATGCATGATCGTTTAAAAGAAACTTTATCCGCCCTGAAAGACGGGCACGCCGATGAGCTCGAGTTGCGGCGTCTATTAAACGAAATGGACAACGACCCTAGCTTGCAACAAACCTGGGCTCGTTATGAAATGATTGGCGCTGTGATGCGCGAAGAAGCGGTCAATACGGTCGATTTGTCGCGTGGAATTCGCCAGGCCATTGACGGTGAGCCAATGGACGATGTTCCTGCGCGAAGTCTGCCTCAGGTTGAAACCGTGCCAGAGGCTGGCGCGCAAGGCTGGCAGCATTGGCTGACCGGTGGTGCTGTGGCGGCGGCTGTAACCTTGGCGGTATTGCTGGGTGTACGCCTAGACAGTGAGCAGCAGCCTTTGGTGGCTGAAAATGCCTTGCCGGTATCGCAGTCTGAGTCGATTGCTCCATCAGGACCTTCGGTGGTAACCGATGCCCCGGCTTCGCCAGCAGAGCTGCAGGTGGCCAGTCAGTTGCAGGCTGAGTTGCCGGAGGCGCAACGCAAGTTGCAGGAATATGTGCTGCAGCATACCGAGCATGCTGCGCTGAATACCGGCCGTGGCATGATGCCGTTTGCTCGTGTGGCCAGCTTTGGCGAGCCTGAGCAAACACAAAAATCATCGGGAGCGTCACCGCAGTGAACTACCTGTTGGGCTGCTGGCTGTTGCTGGCAGCAAGCTTGGTGTCTGCCGAGGATGCGCGTAGTTGGCTTGATCGTATGTCCCACGCTTTTAAGGAACAAAGCTATCAAGGGGTGTTGATCTATGGCGATGCTCGGCGCTGGGAAACCATGGCCGTCAGTCATGCCGTGCACGACAATACAGAATACGAGAAACTGCAGCACCTGACTGGAGAGCCGCGTGAGGTGATTCGCCGAGGTCATGCCATTAGCTGTACTCATCCCGGTGACCATGCGGTGCGATTGGGCGGTACGGCCAGTAATCCACTGGCGTTGGATGCCTGGAGAAAGCTGGGCGATATCGAGGGTTGGTATCGACTCAGCCTAGCGGGCCAGGATCGTATCGCTGGGCGTGCCGCACAGATAGTGCGGGTCATTCCAAAAGATCAGCACCGCTTTGGTTATGACTTATGGCTGGATGAAAAAACGGCCTTACTGCTGCGCTCAGATCTGGTGCGCCACGACGGTACCGTACTGGAACGTTTGCAATTTGCCCAAATCGACACGGATGTAAATCCGTCTATTGACGACTTTGAGCCTCAGCAGGCTCATCATCATGTGGCCAAGCATTTGGATGACAATGGTACGGGCGTCGTCGATAAGGATGTTGCCACTTGGTTGCCTGCTTGGCTGCCGTCGGGGTTTGCGCAAGTCAACAGTGAACCCTCTAGTAGCGATAATGAGGCCCATGTTGCTACTGTGATGTATACCGATGGACTGGCTGCGGTGAGCATTTTTGTTGATCAAACTAACCGTGATGGTGGTGCTTTACAGCGCCAGTGGGGTGCGACCTCTGCCGTCGTTCGTACTCTGGTGGTGCAAGATACGCCGTATCGCATCACAGTGGTGGGCGAAGTGCCAATGGTGACGGCGCAGCGCATTGCCCACTCAGTTCATCCGCTAGAACGGATCGGAGAGTCGTCATGAGCGTTGAATCAGCTCAGATCGTTGCGGTTGAACCACAGGGTGTCTGGGTGGAAGCGGTACAGCGCAGTGCTTGTCAGGCCTGCCAAGCCAAGTCTGGCTGTGGCCAGAGGACCTTGTCTGAGTTAGGACGACCGATGAAATTATGGATTTCAACGTCGCAGCATCGCTTTCAGGTGGGTGATCAGGTAACTATCGAACTTCCTCGCGGTGGCGTTGCCAAAAGTGCGCTGGTGGCATATGGCATTCCGCTACTGTTGTTTGTGCTGGCAGCGACCCTATTTAGTGCTTGGGGTGAGTTGGCCAGTATCGTTGCGTCGATGCTGGCATTGTTAGCGGGATTTCTGATAGCTCGGGTGATCAGTCGGCGCTTTGCCAAAAATTGGACACCCAGAATTACAACTTCACAGTTTGATTAGATGAAGCAAAACGCTTCACAGTGATGACAGAGGGACTTCAATGACATCAATTAAATCCTATTCCTCATTCATGACGGCAGTGCTGGCACTGTTGTGTGTTTTAAGTTTGCCAGCTCAGGCATCGCTGCCGGATTTTCGTGATCTGGTGAAAGAAACATCGCCCGCAGTGGTGAATATTTCCACCGTACAGCATAACTCTGGGGCGATGAATCGGTATGGCATGCCCGACGATGTGCCTGAAATATTTCGCCATTTTTTTGGTGCGCCGATGCCACGAGGTCAGCAAGAACAGTCTTCGTTGGGATCCGGTTTTATTGTCTCTAAAGACGGTTATATCTTAACCAATAATCATGTGGTGCAGGGCGCAGATGAAATTTTAGTGCGCTTAAACGACCGCCGTGAACTGGATGCTACGTTAATTGGCGCCGATCCCAGCTCCGATTTGGCGCTGTTAAAAGTAGACGCTGACGATCTGCCTACCGTTGAATTAGGCGACTCTGATCGGTTAGAGGTCGGTGAGTGGGTGGTGGCTATAGGTTCTCCCTTTGGTTTTGATTATTCGGTAACGGCAGGCATTGTGAGTGCCAAAGGTCGCAGCTTGCCGCGCGAAAATTATGTGCCTTTTATTCAAACCGATGTGGCCATTAATCCAGGCAACTCAGGTGGCCCGCTATTTAATCTCGATGGTGAAGTGGTGGGTATTAATTCGCAAATTTATACCCGCTCTGGTGGCTTTATGGGTGTGTCTTTTGCCATTCCTATCAATGTTGCTATGAATGTGGCTGACCAGCTTAAAGAGCGTGGCAAAGTGAGTCGCGGTTGGCTGGGTGTTGTCATTCAAGAAGTTAATAAAGACTTGGCTGAGTCCTTTGGTCTGGATAAGGCTGCGGGTGCATTGGTGGCGCAAGTGGTACCAGGTAGTCCGGCAGAAGAGGCTGGCTTGGAGAATGGCGACATCATCACCCACTTTAATGGCAACGCTATTCAGTTGTCGTCGGATCTGCCTCACCAGGTGGGCCGAGTGAAGCCTGGCAGCGAGGCTGAGATACGCATAGTGCGCAATGGCAAGCGTAAAGATATTGAGGTTGAAATTGGCGTGTTACCTGACGGCGATGTGGCTGAACTGAGCAGTGATCCACAGCAGCAAAGCAGTAATCGCCTTGGTGTGACGGTGGCCGAATTGACCGATGCTCAGCGTAAACGTTATGGCGATGGTGTGGTCATTAAGCAAGTGCAGCGCGGCGCAGCCGCTATGGCGGGCATGGTCAATGGAGATATCGTTACCATGCTGAATGGAGAGGCCATTCGCTCGGTGGAGGACTTCCGTCGGGTGGTGAAGGCCCTGCCAGAAGGGCGCAGTGTACCTGTCAGGATTGTGCGCCGCGGATCGGCCATGTTCTTGCCGCTTCAGATACCCAAATAACCTGCCTGGTCGCCACCTCGGTGGCGACTACATAGCCATTTGGCTGGCTTTGCAGTAGAATTCCGGCCCATTTCAATCAACGTCGGATTACTCTGTGAGCCAGCTGGACCACATTCGCAACTTCTCCATCATTGCCCACATTGATCATGGCAAGTCGACCTTGTCTGATCGTTTCATCCAGGTCTGCGGCGGTCTGAGTGATCGCGAGATGCAAGAACAAGTACTGGATTCCATGGACATCGAGCGTGAGCGTGGTATCACGATCAAGGCGCAGAGTGTCACCCTGGATTACACCGCGCGTGACGGCAAAACCTATCAGCTCAACTTCATTGATACCCCGGGGCACGTAGACTTCAGCTATGAAGTATCGCGCTCGCTGGCGGCCTGTGAAGGAGCCTTGCTGGTGGTCGACGCTGCCCAGGGCGTCGAGGCACAGTCGGTGGCTAACTGTTATACCGCCATCGATATGGGCCTTGAAGTACGTCCTGTTCTGAACAAGATGGACTTGCCGCAGGCCGATCCGGATAAGGTCGCGCAAGAAATTGAAGACATTATCGGCATTGATGCGCTAGAAGCGGTGCGTTGTAGCGCCAAGAGCGGGCTGAATATCGAAGATGTGCTGGAAGATCTGGTAGAGCACATTCCAGCCCCGGAAGGGGACCCAGATGCGCCGCTGCAAGCACTGATCATTGATTCCTGGTTCGACCCTTACTTGGGTGTGGTGTCGCTGATTCGTGTCAAGAATGGCCGTATTGAGAAAGGCGATAAGATTCACATCAAATCAACTGGCCGTGATCATGGCGCTGATGGTGTTGGTATCTTTACCCCTAAGCGTAAAGAAACAGGCGTATTGTCCACCGGTGAGGTGGGCTACTTGGTGGCTGGTATTAAAGACATCCACGGTGCGCCGGTGGGTGACACCATTGTCGCAGCCAAACACAAAGACAGCGATGCCTTGCCCGGTTTTCAGAAGGTAAAACCTCAGGTTTATGCTGGTCTGTTCCCGGTCAGCTCTGACGATTATGAAAACTTCCGTGATGCGCTGGAAAAACTGTCGCTAAACGATGCGTCGCTGTTTTATGAGCCAGAATCGTCAGATGCGTTAGGATTTGGTTTCCGTTGTGGCTTCTTGGGAATGCTGCACATGGAGATCATCCAAGAGCGATTAGAACGTGAATATGACCTTGATTTGATTACTACCGCGCCGACCGTGGTGTACGAAGTGATCACCAAAAAAGGCGAATTGATGAAGGTCGACAATCCGTCAAAATTGCCGGATGTGGGCAGCATCGAAGAAATGCGAGAGCCGATCTGCGAAGCCAACATTCTGGTGCCGGAAGAGTACCTGGGTAATGTGATTTCTCTGTGTGTCGAAAAGCGTGGCGTGCAGGTGGATATGCAGTACACCGGCAGTCAGGTATCGCTGCGCTATGAGTTACCTATGGCGGAAGTGGTTATGGACTTCTTTGATCGTATTAAGTCCGCTAGTCGTGGTTTTGCCTCCCTCGACTACAACTTTGTTCGTTTTCAAGAAGCACCTCTGCTACGTTTGGATGTATTGGTCAATGGCGATCGAGTTGATGCACTGGCGGTGATTATGCACCGTGATAACGTGCGTCGCCGTGGTGCCGCCTTGACTGAAAAGATGAAAGAGCTGATTCCTCGTCAGATGTTTGACGTAGCCATTCAGGCGGCGGTCGGAAATCAGGTGGTAGCACGCACGAATGTGAAGGCGTTACGCAAAAATGTGACGGCAAAGTGCTACGGTGGTGATGTCAGCCGTAAGAAAAAACTGCTGCAGAAACAAAAAGAAGGCAAAAAGCGAATGAAGCAGATTGGTAGTGTGGAAATTCCACAGTCTGCCTTCCTCGCGGTACTACAGGTGAAAGAATGATGATAACAAAACAACGTGGCATTTCTCTGCCGGTCGTATTGCTAATAGCTGTTATCGGTTTATTAGTAATCCGCACTGGCATGGCGCTGGTGCCTATGTACGTAGATGACGCCATGCTACAACAGATTTTGCAGAAAATTGAGCAGAATGGTGAAGTTGACGGAAAAACGACTAATCGTGATATTCGGCGGTTGTTGGAAGATAGGCTTGACTTTAACCGCCTGCAAATCCCAATTGATACGTTGGAAATACAGCGTACCCGTGATCGTATCACTCTTAGTTGGCCCTATGAGCGCCGTGATAATGTTGTTGCCAATATCGATTTGGTGGCACGCTTTCAGCACGAGATGGTGTTCGACCGGTGAATGATCCTTTGTTAAAACTGGGTCAGCGCCTGGGTTACTCGTTTCAGGATGAAAAACTCGCGCATCTGGCCCTAACCCACCGCAGTAAAGGTGGTAAGAATAACGAACGCCTGGAGTTTCTGGGCGATTCTATCTTAAGTCTTATCATTTCTGATGCTCTGTTTAAACGTTTTCCGCAAGCGAAAGAAGGCAAGTTAACGCGCTTACGCTCGCAGTTGGTACGTGGTAAAACCCTGGCTTCTATCGCCCGAGAGTTTGAGCTGGGTGAATTTTTGATTCTTGGCAGCAGTGTGATTAAAAGTGGAGAGCATAGACGCGAATCCATTCTCGCGGATACGGTCGAAGCGCTAATTGGTGCAATCTATCTTGAGGGTGGTTTGGAATCTACTCGCGAGGTCGTGCTGGCTTGGTATCAGAGCCGGTTGCAAAACCTGAGTTTGGAAGATCCGGTAAAAGACGCCAAAACACGTCTGCAAGAATATCAGCAAAAGCATCGTTTACGTTTACCTATTTACGATGTGCAGTCTGTTGTTGGTCCCACCAATGAACAGGTGTTTACTGTGAGCTGCAGTGTGCCTGAGCTGGCAGATCCATTGGTTGCAAAAGGCAATAGCCGGCGTCACGCTGAGCAGGCAGCCGCCGAATTAGTATTAGAGCAGTTAGGTCTGCATGGGCGAGAAGAAGCATGAGCGAGCGCAGCGGTTTTGTTGCTATTGTAGGCCGTCCCAATGTGGGCAAATCTACACTGTTGAACCGGATATTGGGTCAAAAACTATCTATTACCTCGCGTAAGCCGCAAACCACCCGTCATCAGGTTGTTGGCATTAAAACCGAAGATGATGTACAGGTAGTGTATGTGGATACGCCAGGGATTCACCGCAATCATGATAAAGCCATTAATCGCTATATGAATCGAGCGGCGACAACGGCGGTTAAAGACGTTGATCTGGTGGTGATGCTGGTGGATCGTATGCGCTGGACGGATGAAGACGAGATGGTGCTAAAAACCATTAAGCAGCAGCGTGCTCCCATTGTTTTGGCGGTCAATAAAGTCGACTTTGTACGTGAAAAAGAAGAGCTCTTGCCCTATTTGCAGGAGTTGAATGAGCGTCATCCGTTTGAACAAATCGTGCCTTTAAGTGCTAAGACTGGCCATAATGTCGATCGCTTAGAGCAATTGATTGCTAGTTTTATGCCGCAAAGCATGCACTTTTATCCCGAAGATCAGATTACCGATCGCAGTTCACGCTTTTTAGCGGCAGAGCTGGTGCGGGAAAAAATAATGCGTCAGTTAGGTGATGAGTTGCCTTACTCTATGACGGTGGAAATTGAAGAGTTTTCCCATGATGGGCGGATATTGGAAATCAGCGCTTTAATCTTGGTGGAGCGTTCGTCACAAAAACGCATTGTGATCGGTGACGGTGGCTATCGTTTGAAGCGTATTGGCGAAGAGGCACGCAAAGACATGGAACTGTTATTTGATAGCAAGGTCATGCTGAATTTGTGGGTCAAGGTAAAATCCAATTGGTCGGACGATGAACGTGCTCTGCGTAGCTTGGGGTACGACGATCAGTGAAGTCTTTCTGGCTGTTGCAAAAGCAGCCATGGCGTGAACAGGAGTGGCTGCTGGAGCTGTTTAGTCGTGATCAAGGACGGCTATGGGTCAGCAGCCGCAGTGGCGCCGATCAATTGATTCTGTACCAAGGTGATTGGAGCGAGGGCCGTGATTGGCCAAAATTGCCGCTGTTGCAATCACGTTGGTGCGGTGACTGGTCTGATGCTCAATTGGCTTGTGGCTGTTATCTCACTGAATTATTGGCGCAACTGCTCCCCAGTGGTGAGCCACTACCTGAGTTGTTTGATGTTTACAGTCAAGCATTGACCCATCTGGCTGGCGGCAGTCTTCCTTCCCCTTGGTTACGGCTGTTTGAGCAGCGGTTGTTACACGCGCTGGGCTATGGCTTTAGCTGGACCGAAGATGTGCATGGCTGGCCGATCGAGCCCGATAACTATTATCTTTTCGCTGCACCTGACGGTTGGCAAAAGGTGCCTGTTCACCATGCCTATGCCTATGCCGTTGCTGGATCCTGGTTGTTAGAATTTGCTGCGGGTTCACATCGGCCTGAACTATGGCAAATGGCTAAAAAAGCCTTGCAGGCGGCGTTGCAATTCTATTTGCAACGTCCATTGATCAGCTCCTATTTACGTGCCGCATTTAGTTAAAAGGGAAATATCCATGAAAAACCCTCATCGCGTCCTGCTGGGCGTCAATATCGATCATGTCGCGACCTTACGTCAGGCCCGGGGTACCCGTTACCCAGATCCCGTCATGGCGGCCATGTTGGCAGAGCAGGCGGGTGCTGATGGCATTACCATCCATCCACGTGAAGATCGCCGTCATATCCAGACCCGTGATGTCTACGTGCTGAAAGAAACCCTGACCACTCGCATGAATTTGGAAATGGCGATTACTGAAGAGATGCTGGCACTGGCGGAAGAGGTAGAGCCTGAGGCGTGTTGTTTGGTGCCAGAAAAGCGTGAGGAGCTGACGACCGAAGGCGGTTTGGATGTGGCGTCACAGCAAGCTCAGGTAGCCGATGCCGTAGCTCGGTTGCACGCTTTTGGCAGTGAGGTTTCGCTGTTTATCGATCCGGATGAACGTCAAATTGACGCCGTCTTGGCAGCTAAAGCTCCTGTTATAGAGCTGCATACCGGCGCTTACGCCAGTGCCACTACCGAAGCTAAGCAACAGCAAGAACTGCAGCGACTGGTGCAGGCCGCCGCTTACGCTCGGCGCTGCGGACTGATCGTTAACGCTGGCCATGGTCTGCATATGCACAATGTTGAGCCGGTGGTGGCCATTGAGGGCATGAATGAGCTTAACATTGGTCATGCCTTGATTGCTCAAGCGGTCTTTGTCGGTTTGCCTAAGGCTGTAGCGGACATGCGTGCACTGTTGCAGCGTCCATGATTGACCTGGCGCAGCATGCGGGTGTGGTCGGTATCGGCACGGACTTGCTCGATAGCCAGCGCATGCTGGCTGCCTGGCAGCGCCGTGGCGACCGTTTAATTGAACGCTTTTTGACTCCGGCAGAGCAAGCTCTATGGCAGCAGCGAGGCCAGGCGATTAACTTCGTTGCCAAGCAGTTTGCTGCCAAAGAAGCCTTAGCCAAGGCGCTAGGTACTGGCATTGCCAAAGGCATCGGTTTTCAGCAGTTAGAGGTGCTGCGGGATCAGCAGGGAGCGCCGAGCGTTCAACTCTTTGGCGCCGCCGAGCAGCGCTTACAGCAATTGGGTGGTCGCAGTGCTTGGGTCAGTTTGTCAGACGAAGGCGATTGGGTATTGGCCTTTGCTCTGCTGTCGCGCTGAAGCAGTTAGTCGCTGCTAAAGGGTATCCACGGGCACCAGCAGTGAGCGCCAATCATGGCTCTGGGCCCATTGCTGCAAGCTGTCGATTTGCTGCATGCAGTGCTTCATGTGTTGCGGTAGCTCGTTATAGCGTTTGGCTTTGATACAGGTCTCAAACTGGTCGAGGGCATGGCGTAAACAAGGCACGCCACAGTAGCGGGTGGCACCGTGCAGACGATGTACCGCGGCCAGCAGGCCGTCATAGTCTTCATTTTCCCATTGTTCGACGATGGCCGCGGTGTCTTTAGGCAAGGAACTAAGCAGCATGTCGAACATTTCTTCGGCCAGCTCTGGTCGGTTGCTGGTGACTTGTAAGGCCGCTGCGATGTCCATGACGCAGTTCTGATCACTCTTAACCGGCGGTTTGTCGATGCCTTGCTTAGCAGAATAACGGGTCCATTGGGCTATGCTGTCGGCCAGCTGGCGCTGACTGATGGGTTTGGTTTGATAATCATTGAGCCCAGCCTTGAGCAATGCTTCCTTTTCATCGCTCATCGCGTGTGCCGTGAGGGCTATGATCGGCAGTCGTGATTTGCCAGGCAGTTTACGTATGGCTTGGCTGGCCTCTAGGCCATTCATACCCGGCATTTGAATGTCCATAAAGACCATATCGACATTGTGTTGCAGGCATTGCTCAATGGCGCCGTGGCCAGATGTGGCCGATAAGGTTTTCACCCCCAACTCTTGCAGCAGGGTCACCACTAGCTTCAGATTGGCGTCGTTGTCATCGACGGCCAGTACCGTCGGCGGCGGCACATGAGCTTTCTGAGCCCCGGGTTCTCCATCCGAGAGCGGTTCAGCTTCTATGACGTCGCCATTCAATATGCGGCATAAAGCGGCTTGCAATTTGCGATGTGAAAACGGGTTGCTTAACGCCGTGTGCGCACCCGAGTTTTCCAGCAGCTCAAGGTCGCTGGCCTGAAAGCTATTGATCAGCGCTATGATGGGCATCGTGCTATGAGATAGGGGTGGCAGCTGCTTGCCACGTTCACACGACATAATAATGGCATCAATATGCTGAGGTGGCTGTGGGCCGAGCCATTGCTGTAGCTGCTCTTTGTCAGCAATATCAATCACCGCAATTTGCCACTGTTGCAGCAGGTTGCTGATGTTGATGCGACTCAAACTATGGGGTTCATATAGCGCTACACACGGTGCTGAGGTAAAGGACTCGGGCATGGGTTCATCGGCCAGATCAATGCCGATATGGAACGTAAATGTGCTGCCACTGCCGGGCTCGCTGTGCACCTGAATATCGCCATGCATAGCCTCAACCAGAGCTCGAGCGATAATGAGCCCAAGGCCGGTGCCACCAAATTTCCGTGCGGTGCTGGAGTCCGCCTGGCTAAAGGCTTGGAATAAGCGTTTGGTTTGTTGCTCATCCATGCCGATGCCGGTGTCTTGAATCACAAACTGCAGCGTAGCGCGTTGAGGTTCAAGGCTGATCAAAGATACCTGTAAGGTGACATTGCCACGTTCAGTAAATTTGATGGCGTTATTGACCAAATTGCTCAGAATTTGTTTTAGCCTCAAGGCATCGCCTGTGAGACAGATGGGCACATCTGAATACACCAAATGATAGAGCTCGATATTTTTGTTCTGGGCTTGTGGGCCCAAGCGTGTCATTACATCATCGATAACATCACGCAGAATAAAGGCTTCACGCTCCAGCGACAGTTTGCCGGCAGTGATTTTTGAAATATCGAGTATATCGTCGATGATGCGCATTAGATCGTCGGAAGAGCGCTGAATGGTGTTGAGAAAATCTTGCTGGTGTGGACTTAACGGCGTGCGTGCCAGCACGTCACTGAAGCCAATGATGCCATTCAACGGCGTGCGAATCTCATGGCTGACGTTGGCTAGAAACTCAGATTTTACCCGGCTAGCTTCCAGTGCCCGGCTGCGGTCGATGGCCAGCTCGTGGTTGCGTACCTCCAGCTCATCCAAGGTTTCCTGCAGGTCAGTGGTGGTTTGCTCAAGGCTTTGCTGATATTCACGATGGGCGCGCTGTAAAGCGCTGGCGAGAGAGTTGATGCCCGATGACAGCAGCTGGTATTCACTGCCGTTGTCTATGTGCACGCGAGTATCGAGTTCGCCATCTTCTACCTTGCCAATGGCTTCGACCATGTTAGTGAGGGGTGATGCTATGCGCCGGCTTATGTGCAGTGCCACTAACAAACAGCCAATCAGGCAGATGACAACAATGCTCAGTGCGGTGGCCAAATGCTGGTACTTCGCCAAGCGGGTATTGGTGGTGGCCAGCTCCAGCTCAGCCCAGCCTAATAACTTTGGCGGCGCCGTTTCGGTTTCGGCGTAGAACTGATCCGACAGTTGATCGGGTATCACCAGGTGCTCAGCATACACCGGGGCCCTTACCCGGATGGAGCCTTCGGTGCGCAGCAGCTGCAGTTGCTCGCCGCTGAGTTCGGTGCTGCCCATGCGCTCGGTGAGCATCTTAGGGCCGGCGTGGGCCAGCATCTTGATATCCTGGTTGTAGATACTAACAGCTCTGACATCACGTTCTTCCAGCATGCTGTTGGCGATGTTTTGCAGTATGCCGGCATTGCCCGTCATCACCCCGTATTCGCATGTCGGCGCGAGCTGATTGGCCATGGCTAAGGCGCGCTGCGTTAGCAGGTCGTCGAGGGCGTGGCTGCGGTCATAGACAAAAAAGCCGCCCAATAACAGCGACACCAGAATGCCTGGCAGCAGTGCCAGTAAAAGAATCTGGTTTTGAATACTCCACTGTTTCATATAAAGGGCGTTACCGGCTGACTGCTTAGGAAAGTTAGATTATCGACACTCTTTAGGCGGGGCAATGGCGCCGTTAGTCGTGTGCAGCTAAATGGCTAGCATTATTAACTCGACTCTCAGTATAAGCAAAGACGCAATCGCTATTACGTTTTTGCTATTGGCCTGGGTATGATGCGCGCAATTGAGAGAAACAATAAGGCACGGTTGTGACAGTAAACTATCCGACAATCGCCGACTGTGTTGGCAATACTCCGCTAGTACGTTTGCAGCGAATGCTGCCGGTAGACTCCAGCAACACCGTTCTGCTGAAACTTGAGGGCAATAATCCCGCCGGCTCGGTCAAAGATCGCCCAGCGTTATCGATGATTCAGCGCGCCCAGCAGCGTGGGGATATCGCCCCGGGGGATACCTTAATTGAAGCCACCAGTGGCAATACTGGTATTGCTTTAGCCATGGCCGCAGCGATTATGGGCTATCGCATGATTCTTATCATGCCAGATAATGCCACTATGGAACGCCGCTGGGCGATGGAGGCCTATGGCGCTGAGCTGATTTTGGTTAGCAGTGAGCAGGGCATGGAAGGCGCGCGTGATCTGGCGCTTGAGATGCAGCAGCAAGGGCAGGGAAAGGTGCTTAATCAGTTTGGTAACAGTGATAACCCAGAAGCGCACTACCGTGGCACAGGGCCAGAGTTGTGGCAACAAACCGCTGGACGCATCAGCCATTTTGTCAGTTCGATGGGGACCACAGGTACCATCATGGGCACCTCACGTTACTTAAAAGAACAGAATGCTGATGTTCAAATTATTGGTTTACAACCGGCTGAAGGCGCCTCCATTCCCGGTATTCGGCGTTGGCCTCAAGCCTATTTGCCGACCATCTACGACGATCATTTTGTTGATCAGGTGTTGGATATCAGTCAGCAAGAAGCAGAACAGACCATGCGTAGACTGGCACGTGAAGAAGGTATCTTCTGTGGTGTATCGTCGGGCGGTAGTGTGGCGGGTGCTTTGCGCCTGGCGCAAACTTTAGAGAACGCCACCATTGTTTGCATCATTTGCGACCGTGGAGATCGTTACCTGTCGTCAGGGGTGTTTGCTCCACAGCAATGACAAATTAGTCAATTCGCGTCATGCAACAGACTGTCTCGGTTACCAAAGGGCTCTTGAAAAGGCCGGACAGATCCCAATAATGCCCGCTGCCGTGACTTTTTGCCGGTGACTAGCATGATAAGAGGATAACTGTGTGACTCAAATAACGCCCCGCCTGATGACGTTACAGGTCGATAACCTGACTTCCGAAGGGCTGGGCGTCGCCCGTCGTGGGCGTGAAGTCTATTTTGTTCCCGGGGCATTGCCTGGTGAAACCGTCGAGGTACAGCTAGGCCAACGACGCAAGAAGGTTTGTTACACCGAGCTGAAACGTGTCATCGAGCCCAGCCCGCATCGCATCGAGCCTGAATGCCCACATTTTAACCGCTGCGGCGGTTGTCAGCTGCAACATCTTAGCTATGAGCAACAAGTACAGGCCAAGCAGGTTCGGGTGCAGCGTGAATTCACTCGCGCCGGTGTTGAGGTGGAAGATTGGCAACCAGCACTGACGGCATCGCCCTGGCGCTATCGCCGCAAAGCCCGTATCGGTGTGCGTTTTAGCAAAGAAAAGCAGCGCGTTTACATTGGTTTTCGCGAAGCAGGCTCACAACACTTGAGTGACATTGATGCCTGCCCGGTCCTGATACCCCATCCCATGTTGGACTGGTCGCGCTGGCGTCACTTTCTGACCCAGTGGCCGCGACGGGCGGAATTGACCCAAATTGAGGTGCTGCAAGCCGATAACGCCCTGGCACTGACCCTGCGCTTGCTTAAACCGTTAGATGCCGACAGTGAGCAACAATTACGGGCATTTACCGACACACAAACCAACGCTTTGCCGGTACAGTGGTGGCTGAAGTACGACAAGCACGCCGCGCCAGAGCCATTGCAGGCAGATTATCCGGCCCTCGAGCACAGTGTTGATGGTCACCCGCTGCGTCTACAACCCGATGACTTTATTCAGGTGAACCGTGATATCAATATCGCCATGGTGGCGCAGGCCATGGACTGGTTACAGCCTAGGGCGGGAGAGACGATTGCCGACCTGTTTGCCGGCCATGGTAATTTTTCTATGGCATTGGCGCGGCGTGGTAGCAAGGTAGTCGCAGTGGAAGGGCAAGCCGAGATGGTCTCAAGCTTGCAACAGCAAGCGCACTTGTCTGATTTGACTATTGAGGCGCAAATGGCAGATTTGTCTGAATTGTCTTCACTCGCTGATCTTCCGCAGTGCGATGCTGTGCTGCTAGATCCACCCCGGGCCGGGGCGGAAGCGGTCATAAAACACTTGTTAGACAAATCTGTGCAGCGCATTCTTTACGTAGCCTGCGACGCTGCTACGCTGAGTCGTGATTTGGGCAGCCTGGTAGCAGGGGGTTACCGGGTAACACGCGCAGGTATTATGGATATGTTTCCACACACCCATCATGTGGAAACCATGGTGTTACTAACCAGGGTGGGGAAATAGTTATGGTTAAAGTACGTGAGGACCATCCGCTACTGCATGATGGCTCATTAGATGTCGAACGCTGGTTAGAGGGTGTACAGCAGGCCCAGGATGTCAAAGATCCTGAGCGTTTGCGCGAGGCGCTGCTACTGGCCAAGCAGCTATCGGATGAAGCCATTGCCAATCGTACTTACTGGTCCATCGACAGTGCGCAAATGGGCATTGAGATGGCCCACGTACTGCTGGATTTGCGCCTGGATACTGACTCTATCGTCGCAGCCATTCTCTATCGCGCGGTGCGTGAGGGACGTGTGGCGTTGCAAAAAGTCGAGCGTCAGTTTGGTGCTGAAGTGGCGGGCCTTATTGAAGGCGTGCTGCGGATGGCCGCCATTAGTGCCATTCAAAACTCCACCGCAGACAGTGTGTTAGGCCAACGCGAAGCTCAGGTGGATAACCTGCGTAAAATGCTGGTAGCCATGATCGACGATGTGCGAGTGGCGCTGATCAAACTGGCTGAACGCACATCAGCGATTCGTGCAGTAAAAGACGCTCCGGAAGACAAACGCCGCAAAGTCGCTGATGAAGTGTTTAGCATTTATGCGCCTTTGGCCCACCGGCTGGGCATTGGTCATTTAAAGTGGGAGCTGGAGGATTTGTCCTTCCGCTATCTGCAGCCCGAAGCCTATAAGCAAATCGCCTCCTTGCTGGATGAAAAGCGCATCGCACGGCAGCAATATATCGAGCAAGCCGTGCAGCGCTTACGTGATGAATTGCTGGCAGCAGGGATAAAATGCGATGTCTACGGTCGCGCCAAGCATATCTACAGTATCTGGCGCAAAATGAGCCGCAAAAATCTCGATTTTTCACAGATTTATGACATCCGTGCGGTGCGTATTCTGGTGCCAGAGTTACGAGATTGTTATGCCGCCCTAGGCATAGTGCATTCTTTATGGCGCCATATCCCCCATGAATTTGACGACTACATAGCGAACCCCAAAGAAAATGGTTATCGCTCACTGCATACGGCAGTGATTGATACCGAAGGCAAAATTCTTGAAGTGCAAATCCGTACCCATTCGATGCATGAAGATGCCGAGTTAGGGGTATGTGCTCATTGGCTCTATAAAGGCACCGACACCAGCGCCAAAGACCAAGGTTACGAGCAAAAAATTGCTTGGCTGCGGCAAGTATTAGAGTGGCACGAAGAGTTGGATGATTTACCAGAGCTGGCCGGTGAATTCCGCTCGGACATTAATCCTGATCGGATTTATGTATTTACTCCGGATGGTCACGTAGTGGATTTGCCGCCCAAGGCTACGCCTGTTGATTTTGCCTATCGGGTACATACAGAGGTCGGCAATAAATGTCGTGGCGCCAAGGTCAATGGCCGTATTGTGCCTTTAACCTACTTGTTGAAAACCGGTGAGCAGGTAGAAATTTTGACCAGCGCCAATGCCCACCCAAGCCGTGATTGGCTATATCCGGATGCCGGTTATCTGCATACCACCCGGGCTCGCGCCAAGGTGACCCATTGGTTTAAACGCCAGGCCCGCGATCAGAATATCGACGAAGGGCGGCAGATGGTTCTGCGTGAATTAGACCGCTTGGACCTGGCCGATGAAGCGCTGCAGCCGGTGGCGGAAAAAATGAACATGAAATCCATTGATGACATGTATGCTGCCGTCGGAGCAGGCGATCTGCGTCTGGGCCAGATAGTGCACCAAGTACTGCAACAAGTCGATCAGCGCCAGCCAGCACCGATGGATCAGCAAGAATTGCCGCTGCTGCGTCGTACGTCACCGCCCAAACGCCAGGATGATGGTGGCAACGATATCTTTATCGAAGGGGTGGGCAACCTGTTGACGCAAATGGCCAACTGCTGTTCGCCAGTGCCTGGTGACGATATTCGAGGTTACATCACTAAAGGCCGTGGCGTAGTGGTACATCGTAGTGACTGCGACAACTTATTGCACCTCAGTGCACATGAGCCGGAGCGAATTTTACAAGTGAGCTGGGGCGAAGAGCCTTCTAATCATTATCCGGTCGATATGAAAATATCGGCCTACGATCGTACCGGTTTGTTGCGTGACGTTAGTGCTTTGTTGGCGAATGAGCGCATTAATGTTCTGTCGGTAAATACGCAAACCAATCGGAATGACAATACCGCTTTGATGAGTTTAACCGTCGAGGTAGATAGCTTGGAGCATTTTGCCCGCCTTATGAATAAGATTGACCAATTGCCGAATGTGATTTCGGCACGTCGTGTACGCGGAGGTTTGTAGTGGCGTATCAGCTGAATGATTTGCTCTATTGCATGGCAAGGTTGCGCGACCCTCAAACGGGCTGTCCGTGGGATTTAAAGCAAGACTTTCACACCATTTTGCCTCACACGCTAGAAGAAGCTTATGAAGTGGCCGATGCTATTGAGCAGCAAAACTGGCCTCACCTGGAAGAAGAGTTGGGCGATTTGCTGTTTCAGGTTATTTTTTATGGCCAGTTGGGACAGGAGCGCAGTTATTTTAATGTCGCTAGCATCATCGATAAGCTGGTAACTAAACTGGTTCGCCGTCATCCTCACGTATTTCCGCAAGGTACCCTTGAAAGTGAGCGCAGTGCTGATAACTGTCCGCAAGAGGCCGATATCGCTCGCAGCTGGGATGCTATCAAGCAGCAAGAAAAGCCCACCGCAAAAACGTCTTTATTAGCCGATGTTCCAGTGGCCTTGCCAGCGCTACAGCGCTCGGTAAAACTGCAAAAAAAGGCCAGCAAGGTGGGGTTTGACTGGCCGGATGTCGAAGGCGTGGTGGATAAAATCCATGAAGAGCTGCAGGAAGTAAAAGATGAACTGCAGCTGCGTGATTCTGAGCGTTTGCAGCACGAAATTGGCGATTTGTTGTTTGCTGTAACGAATCTAGCCCGACACCTCGACGTTGATGTGGAAGCAGCGCTGCGCGGTTGTAATCAGCGATTTGTCCAGCGTTTTAACATTGTAGAACAATCTATTGAACAGCAGGGTGGCTGGCAAACGGCAACGGCTGAGCAAATGGAACAGGCTTGGCAGCAAGCTAAACGTCAACTGGCTAAATAATTCTTCTCTCGCCCACTGCCACAGTCAGGCAGTGTGTCTGCTTTCTTTATTGCCAAGCGATGTCGCGTTATTGGCCTCTCGGCAGTTTTCTGTCGAGAGAGTTTCCTTTTATGGCTCTCCTTTTATGGCTCTCCTTTGCAAATTGAAACTTCCGTTGTCGAACTGAATGAACATCAGTCAGGTGTGGACTTCTTGCTTGCTTTAAAAAAGTGTAACAAATCGCGCTGCTTGCACTTTAAGGCCACTAATGCAAAGTATTTGTGTCTTGCCACTATTCAGGACAAGATGGGCCTTAGGTCAATAACGGAGGTGATCATGAGTGAGTTGGATGCCTTGCTGAGAGACAAAGTACGTTTATTGGGAAATTTGCTAGGACGTACCATTGCCCATCATCAGGGCGATGACATGTTAAAGCGTATTGAAGATATTCGTCAGCAAGCGAAAGTGGCCCGAAGTGGGGAAGAGCATGAGCGTGATCGTTTATTGGCCATGCTGAAAACCATTCCTGATGATGCTGTTTTGCCCGTTGTTCGTGGATTTAACCAGTTTTTGAATTTGGCCAATATCGCTGAGCAGCAGCATGCGGCCAGCTGGCGGCGCTCGGAAATACTAAATGATGACGTTGACCAGTTATTTAATGATCTACTCGATCGTCTTGAGGAGCATGGCGTTCGCGGCTTGGATTTGTGTCAACAGGTGGCCGATGTCAGCATCGAATTGGTATTAACCGCTCACCCAACAGAAGTGACCCGTCGTACTTTGATTCAAAAATACGATGAAATTTCACAGTTGCTGCAGCAGCGTGATGACTTACGTGATGGTCATCCTCAGCTCGTTAATATTGATCAACGATTAGCGGTACTGGTTGAAGAAATCTGGCAAACTGATGAAATCCGCCGCGTCCGGCCCACAGCGGTAGATGAAGCCAAATGGGGTTTTGCAGTGATCGAAAACTCCTTGTGGCAGGCGATTCCGCAATTAACCCGCCACCTCGATGAGCAGTTGTTGGCACGTGGTAGCCAGCCTTTGCCATTGATGGCCGCGCCGGTAAAAATTGCTTCCTGGATGGGCGGAGACCGGGATGGTAATCCTAATGTAACGTCAACGGTCACCTGCGAAGTCTTGTACTTGGCTCGCTGGATGGCCGCGGACTTATTGTTACGCGATGTTCATGCGCTCAGCGGTCAGCTGTCGATGGCCGAAGCCAGTGCCGAATTACGCCAGGCGTATCCTGGCAACGAACCCTATCGTGCTTGCATGCATATGTTGCGTGATCGTCTAAAAGAGACACGGCGCTGGGCTCAGGAAAAAGCGGCGGGAAAAGATAGTGACAAGCAACCGATGTTGAATGATGACGACATTATGGCGCCATTACGGTTGTGTTATGACAGTCTCGTCAGCCAGGGCATGCAAACCGTGGCTGATGGTCTATTGCTCGATACAATCAGGCGTGTGGCTTGTTTCGGTTTGACCTTGGTGAAATTGGATGTTCGTCAGGAGTCAACGCGTCATCGCGATGTTATTGCCGAGCTGTGCGACTTTTATCAGTGGGGCGACTATAAACAGTGGAATGAAGAAGAAAAACAGCAGTTTTTATTGCGTGAGCTGCAATCTAGGCGGCCATTAATTCCTAGGCAGTGGCAACCATCGGAGGAAGCGCAGGAAGTATTGGCGACGATGCGAGTCATTGCATCTGACGCTGGTGCCGGAGTGTCTTGTTACATTATATCGATGGCCAGTGAGCCTTCAGATATTCTGGCGGTAGCACTGCTGTTGCAAGAATCTGGTGTTGATCAGCCATTACCTATCGTTCCTTTATTTGAAACCCTAAATGATCTTGAGCTGGCGACGCCGCGCATGCAAAAGCTGTGGCAGGTTCCTTGGTATCGCCAGTATTGCCAACAGCGACAACAAGTCATGATTGGCTATTCAGACTCTTCTAAAGATGCCGGTCAATTGGCAGCGGTTTGGGCGCAGTATCAGGCGCAGGAAAATCTGACCCAAGCGGCTGAGCAGGCGGGTATTCGTTTACGCTTATTTCATGGTCGTGGCGGCACCGTTGGGCGTGGCGGTGGTCCAGCTCATAGCGCAATTTTGGCTCAGCCTCCGGGCTCAGTGAAAGGAGGGCTAAGGGTTACTGAACAGGGTGAAATGATTCGCTTTAAATTTGGTATGCCTGCCGTTGCTTTGCGAAATCTGAAGGTGTACGTGTCTTCCGTGTTGGAAGCAAATTTATTGCCGCCGGCCGCACCTAAACCGCAATGGCGTCAGCTGATGCAAACGTTGGCAGCGGGTGGGGTGCAATCCTATCGTGCCATGGTGCGCGATGAGGCCGACTTTGTAACTTATTTCCGCGCCGCCACCCCTGAAATGGAACTGGGCAAATTAGCGTTAGGCAGTCGTCCTGCCCGGCGAAAAGCCGGTGGTGGTATTAACTCGTTGCGTGCTATTCCCTGGATTTTTGCTTGGACACAAATGCGTTTGATGCTGCCTGCCTGGTTAGGAGCAGACGAGGCATTGCAAGCCAGCTTTGAACGCGATGAACTAAGCACTTTGCATACTATGTATGAGAGCTGGCCTTTCTTCCGGACCTATATCGATATGCTTGAAATGGTATTGTCGAAATCTGATGTGGAGATAGCCGCCTATTACGAACGGCGATTGGTAGCGGCAGAGCTACAGCCATTGGGGAGCCTGTTGCGTCAGCGGTTGGAGCGCATGCGCGAGTTGGTGTTGGCAATAAAGCAGCAGCCTGAACTGTTGCACGATAATCCTATGCTTCAACATTCGATGAATGTGCGCAACCCCTATACCGACCCATTGCACTATTTACAAGCCGAGCTTTTGTATCGTGAACGGCAGGCTGGTGATAGTTCTAATGAAGCCGTTGAACAGGCGTTGAAAGTGACCATGGCTGGCATTGCGGCTGGTATGCGAAATACCGGCTGACGACAGCGGAGTGTCACTGATCCATGCCAAAGAGTGTGATGATTGGTGCTGAAATGGCCAGTCCATGTGTTAATCGAAAGGGTTGCTGCGGATTGACGTTAGGCTGCCGTAGCTGGTAACGACGTTGCATTGGCGCTAACTCGATGGTTACTAAGCAGGCTTTTTCCTGCTTTCGACTTGAGGCCAAGCCTTGCTCAGAGTAAGGTTAGGCCTATTTTTTTGGCTTCTGGTTGAAAAGTGCACAATCATTCAGAGCCGTAGGCTATTTAACAACCACAAGGAGTATGCGCATGCGCGTCATTCTGTTGGGTGCTCCCGGTGCCGGTAAAGGTACGCAGGCACAATTTATTTGCGACAAGTTCGCTATCCCGCAAATCTCGACGGGCGATATGCTGCGCGCTGCGGTTAAGGCTGGTACTGAGCTAGGTCTGAAAGTAAAAGAAATCATGGAAACCGGTGGTTTGGTGTCTGATGACATCATCATTGACCTGGTTAAAGAGCGTATTACGCAGCAAGATTGTAATAATGGCTTTTTGTTTGATGGTTTTCCGCGGACCATTCCTCAAGCCCAAGCCATGTTGGATGCCGGTGTCGCCATTGATCATGTGGTCGAAATAGATGTTGATGATGAAGAAATTGTCACACGTCTAAGCGGTCGTCGTGTTCATCCAGGTTCGGGTCGCGTTTATCACGTTGAGTACAACCCACCAGCAACGGCTGGCAAGGACGACGTTACTGGCGAAGATCTGATTCAGCGTGATGATGATCAGGAGGATACGGTACGTAAGCGCTTAGCCATCTATCATGATCAAACCGCGCCTTTGGTGAGCTTCTATAAAGAATTGCAGCAGCAGGGTAATGATGCCCCAGACTATCATCATATCGCAGGTGTTGGTTCGCTAGACGACATTAAAACTGCCGTACTGGCTGCTTTGAATAGCTAGATCCCCCGACCGGCGGCTTGGTGGTCGTCGGTTCCTTTCTTTTGTTTCCCTTGTTTTGTTAGTGCGCCGCCTGTACAGATTTTGGGTGTTCCAACACCATAATTCGACGCGCAGTTTATCTTTGGCGAATTGCTTAAGGTTTGTGCTCACTAATTACATTCGTTAGCTATTGCCGCAAAAAACTCAGTCGGACCCGAATGGAGCGGGTATTTAGAGTGTTCGTTCGCCGCCACATGCCAACCTGCTTGTTATCTCTTGGTCTTGGGTTTAGCAAACAACAATGCGGTAATAAGGTGTCTTTGCCCATAATCTAATCGCCTGGATCCGGTTTCTTTGATGTGGCGTTACTCGTCATTCATTTAGCTGACGACCCCGTATGCTGGGAGTCAAGGTGAGTGAAGCTTCTGGCGCGGTAACACAAAGGTTCGTCGTTTTATCAATTCTCTCCTTGTTATGAGTTGTGCTCACTCTCCGCAAGCATGACTTCATGAGTGTAAACAAGACTTGGTGTCCACTAGTTTCTACATTTAGGGTTAGTGTTATTGGCTAGCATCGATGAGTCGTGACTATCTGGGGAACGACAGATTAGTAACTCGCTTTGGTGCATAGAAACAAATACGGTTGTCTATGCTTTCGCTTTTCCGTAACTCATCTACTCTGAGGGTGTCAGAGTTTGTTTCCTCTTATATAAAGTATTTGCCGCTGTGTGGAATGGTATTGCATCGTGATGCATGCATTTGTTACTAAGCCGTTTGGTCTTTGGTAATGCGTTATCTGGCAAGGGCGTGTGCTAGCGGGTATTTACCCGGGTGACTTGCTAGTGGCCGTAATTATTGTTGCGTAAGTTACCTGTGTGCAGGGCATTAGTGCCTAGCATAGGGAACGCTCATTTGTTGGATGAGTGTCGGTAGAATGAATAACGAGCGTAGCAAATAACAAAAGCGGTACTGTATCGGCTTTGTGATGAGTGAGAGTTTTTTTGATTGCGGGCTGCCAAATGGCCATAAGAGAGGGTTGGATACCGCCGATAATCGGATAATTTACACAAAATGGCCTGAATGTGGTGTTTTGGCGCATAAATGTTTTGGTTTTTGTTATATAAATACTATTATTGCACTGGGTAGGAATTTGGATTCACGATTTTGTATGGGATTCGATCGGTTGCTGTGTAACTGATTGAACGTAACGCGTTGCTTGGCAATGATGTTTAAATCCCATCTGGATCGGAATACCACGTTCTTATTCAGAGCATTAAATAGCACCCATCGTCAGTGTCTGCGCTGGCGTTCGCTTTAAAAGATCAGGTGAAAACAGAGGAACAAAACATGGCCAGACCTAAAAAAGCCCCTGCCAAGCGCGGTCGTAAACCAGCTGCAGCAAAAGCGGCTGATAAGGCTGTACCTGCGGTAATCGCTAAGGCCAGTGCTGCCTTACTCAAAGCTGAGTCAGCCGTCGCGACTCAAGAAGGTAAAGTACAAGCTGCTGAAAAGAATGCAGTAGAAGCCAAAGCGAAAACCACCAGCCCCCGCGCAACTGCTGCGACTAAGCGCGCTGCTACTCGGGCGGCTGATAAGGTTAAGGCTGAGAAAGAGAAGCTGCAGAAGTTAAAAGCCACCATGCGTAAAGCGAAGGCGGGCGTAAAAGTTGCTGAATTACAGGCCCGCATCCAGGAAGCGGAAACTCAGGCCGAGCAGGCTATGCAAGAGTTTCAGGCTAAGTTGACCGCTAAAGCAGATGCTGAATTGGCAAAAGCCGTTGAAGCGTTCGAAGCTAAATGGCGTAAACAGCGTGAGCGTAAAGACAGCAGTAAAGTTAAGGCTCAGCTGAAGAAAGAACAGGCGAAAGCAGCGGCAGCGGCTAAAAAGCTGAAGCAGCGTCTGGCAGAAGCCGAAGCATCGGCAGAAAAAGAATCTCGTCCTGGTCGTCCGGCCAAAGCCACCAGCACAGCAAAAGCAGCACCTAAGCGTCGCGGCCGTCCACCTAAAGCTGTGGCCGAAAGCACAGAAAAAGCAGCACCTAAGCGTCGTGGTCGTCCACCTAAAGCTGCTGCAGCAAGCACAGAAAAAGCGGCACCAAAGCGTCGCGGTCGTCCACCAAAAGCTGCCGCCACTACTACAGAGAAGGCAGCCCCTAAGCGTCGCGGTCGTCCACCAAAGGCAGCTGCTGCTAGCACAGAGAAAGCGGCACCTAAGCGTCGCGGTCGTCCACCAAAGGCAGCTGCTGTTAGCACAGAGAAGGCAGCGCCTAAGCGTCGCGGTCGTCCACCTAAAGCTGCTGCAGCAAAAGCGGCACCTAAGCGTCGCGGTCGTCCACCTAAAGCGGCAGCGCCAGCAAAAACTGAGGCAAAAGTGGAAACCTCCGCAGAATAAGCCTTTTACGCCACACAGCCTTAAAGGCTGTGTGGCGTCACTTCTATTGTGTCATTCTTTTGCTACCGATGAAGGAGCGGGAGAAGGACTTTCTCTTTTGCTATACTCGCGACCTTTAAAAAACTAATCCGGGTCGTTATGGCAAATTTATTGATTCTTGATGCCTCCTCCCATATTTGCTCTGTTGCGCTGGTTCGTCCTGAGGGTGTTGTTGGATTAGCTGAGCAGCAGCCACGCAAGCATGCGCAGCGTTTATTGCCTATGGTGGATGAACTTCTGCAGCAGCTGCAATTTAATAAAGACCAGCTCGACGGCATAGCTTATGCCCGTGGGCCTGGTTCATTTACTGGTATTCGTATCGCAGCCTCGGTGATGCAGGGTATTGCTATGGCGTTGGATATTCCTGTTGCTGGGGTTTCTACTTTGCAGGGCTTGGCTCAGAAAAGCATGGCAGAGGATGGTCAGTCTTGTGTCAGTGTTATTGATGCACATATGGGTGAAGTCTTTTGGGCTCATTATGAGCGTCGCCAAGGACTGGCGCATTTGCTGGGTGAGGAGCACGTTTGCACGCCTGAACAGTTTTTGCAGGATGCGCCTGAAAGAGTATTGGCGGTGGGTAATGGATTGTCTCTGCCAGCTTTGGCGGCCGTTGAAGGTGATGCCGCTGCCACGTTAACGGCAGAAAACCTTGCCCCACTGGTGCTTGATGCCTGGGAAAATAATCTGTTTGGTGATATCGATCAGCACCCGCCGGTATATTTGCGTGATGGTGTGGCCTGGAAGAAGTTGTCCGAACAACCCAGCTTGTTAAAACGGTAGTGTGAAATGGATTGGCTACAGGCGATATTTTTAGCGTTGTTGCAAGGGCTGACGGAGTTTTTACCGATTTCCAGCTCTGCCCATTTAATTCTGCCATCTCAATTGTTGGGCTGGCCTGATCAGGGTCTGGCTTTCGATGTGGCCGTGCACTTTGGAACCCTGTTGGCAGTGATGGCGTATTTTCGTCGTGACTTATGGCTGATCACTCAGCGCTTTGTGCAAACAGGATTTTCTCGCCCTGATGACAGCGCTCGCCTTGGTTGGTTCTTGATTCTTGCCACTATACCGGCCGGCCTTGCTGGACTTGGACTAAACCACTGGATAGAAACCTCATTACGCAGCACTTGGGTTATTGCTAGCACGACGTTAGTGTTTGGTGCGCTGTTGTGGTGGGCTGATGTTAAGGCGGCTGAAACTAAGTCTTTGTTGCAAATGACGTTAACAGCAGCGTTGCTGATCGGCTTGGCCCAGGCTTTGGCATTGATTCCGGGTACTTCACGCAGTGGTATCACCATTACAGCAGCATTGCTGCTTGGTTTTCATCGTGTTGATGCTGCGCGCTTTTCATTTCTACTGTCGATTCCACTGATCTTGGCAGCCATGCTGTTAAAAACAACCGAACTACTGCAGGGTAGTGAATATATAGATTGGTCCATGTTGCTGCTGGCCACAGTGGTAGCCGCTGTTAGTGCCTGGTTGTGTATCCTGCTGTTTCTTAGCTGGCTGGAAAAAATTGGCTTGCTGCCCTTTGTTATTTATCGCTTGTTACTAGGTTCCTTGTTGGTGCTGCTATTAATGATGGGCATGGTATGACGGCCTTGGTTTGCACCCAGCCGGAGCTGCAGGCTACTGCTCAAGCAGTCGCGCAGGCTTTGGATTTCACGTTATTGGATCATTGGCCGGAAAACGATGATTACCAGCTATGGCTGAATCACACTGGCTTAAGTCTGGCTTGCAACGATAAAGAGAAGAATCCAGTCCAGGTTGATTTCTGCGCCGGTGCCAATGCCCATCGTCGCCGCTTTGGTGGCGGTAAGGGGCAGGACATAGCTAAAGCTGTCGGTATAGGAAAATATGTCCCGAGCGTTGCGGATTTGACGGCGGGCTTGGGTCGAGATGCCTTTGTGCTGGCATCCCTTGGTTGTCAGGTGACAGCACTGGAGCGTCACCCAGTCGTAGCGGCGTTGCTCGCAGATGGGCTGCGTCGTGCTGGGCATGTTGATTTACCGGACGTTTGGAGTCAGCTGTGTAAGCCCGTATCTGATGAGCCGGACAGAGAGTTATCTGCCATTATTAATCGCATCCAGCTGCAGCATAAACCGGCAGCCAGTTGGCTGCTTGAGCAGTCAGATGATGTGGTCGACGTTATTTATTTGGACCCCATGTTTGCTCACGATGGCCGACAAAAGGCTCAGGTCAAAAAAGACATGCAGGCATTTCGCTCGCTAGTGGGGGCAGATGACGATGCCGATGCGTTATTGCGGCAAGCGCTGCGGGTGGCACGTTGCCGTTGTGTGGTAAAGCGTGCTCGTAAAGCACCGCCGCTGGATAATAAGCCGCCGAGTTATAGCCTGGTGGGTAAAGCCAATCGCTTTGATGTCTATGCCTTGGCTAAAGTTGAAGCGCCTTAATAAGTATTAAGCCCAAACGTTGGAGGGGATATTCGGGGCAGGTCGCTGCCCCGAATGACGAGAGTTGGCCATTAGTCGTGATCGGCGCTGCTGACACTGCGCTGAATACTTTGCCGTAAGGCGCCATCCAATAGCTTTTCTAGAATGGTGAGCAGGGGTTGCAGCTTATCGGTGGCATGCAGTTTCCCTTGTTCGCGCTCTTCAATCATCTGCTGCTGATGCAGTTGTCGGATTAGGGTTCTAAACAACTGCTTGTCAAAAAACTCCGGTGAATTAATGCCGTACAGCAGGCCGATGCGTTGCGCTAATAAGGTGCTGCGCTCTTCCAGTTGTTGAGCGTCCAGGTCTTCTTTGGCGTGCTGTAAAATGCTCAATGTCAGATAATAACGCTGCAATGTTTGCCGCATATTATCTGCCAAACCGCTTAACTGAGTGAATTCATCACTGCTGCTGGGAGTGGCATCAAAGCCGTGCTCATTCTGATACAGATAGCCAGCTCCGACCAGGGCTTCCAGCCAATGCTGCACCAGCTCAGCCAGTTCATCGTCTGACCATTGTAAAAACAGTTCGGCTTGTAAAAAGGGATAAAGCTCCCTGACGGTATCCACCACCTCGTGCTGTTGGTAACGGGTATGGCTGATAAACAGACACGCCAGTAGAGATGGCAGGGCATATAAATGCAGCACATTGTTGCGGTAATAGGTGAGGGTAACCGCCTGGCGCTCATTGGTCTGAATTAAATCGCCCATCGGGTGAGAAGAGCGTGATACCACCTCTAGCTTTTCGCCATATGCCAGCCAGTCAGCACCATTGCCGTCCGGCAGCTGGGTTAAATGGCTGTAGGGCATAAACTCCAGAAGGCGTTTGTAAGATTCCATCTGGGCGATAATTTGGGCCTCTTCTTGGGCCTGGCGAGGCGCCGATAAAATTGACAACGCGATCAGGTTGATGGGATTGACCGATGCGGCACGGTTAATCTCAGTGACGACCCGCACGGCCAGTTTATCAACCGTAGTGCGCGACCAGTCAGGGCGATAGTCACAGGCTTGATAGTCCTGTTGCTGCCAGCCAGGTTGTTGTTGATTGAGAAACTCCGTCAAATAAACGGGGTCACCAAAGGTGACATGCACCTTGCCAAATGATTTGCGGAACGAGCGCAGGGTTCCGACGACACCCAATAAGCTTTCTTTTTGCTTCTTCTTGCCGCGCAATTCACCCAAGTAACTGCTGGCTTCAAATACTTTTTCGTAACCCGTGTATACAGGCACAAACAAAATAGGCTTACGTGCATCACGCAGGTAACTGCGCAGTGTCATGGCCAGCATGCCGGCCTTGGGATTCAAGGTTCGACCGGTGCGGCTGCGTCCGCCTTCGACGAAATACTCAGTGGCGTAACCGTGGGTGAAAATGGTGTGCAGATATTGGTCAAACACAGCAGAGTAAAGCTGGTTGTCGCGGAAGGTGCGACGCATAAAGAAAGCACCACCGCGGCGTAAGATAGGGCCAACAATCGGCATGTTCAGATTGATGCCAGCCGCGATTTGCGGCAGTTGTAAACCTTGATGGTACAGCAGGTAAGACAGTAACAAATAATCGATATGACTGCGGTGGCAAGGCACATAAATGATTTCATTGTCTTTGCTGACTTCTTTCAGGTGATCAATGTTATGCACCTGAACACCGTCGTAAATCTTATTCCATACCCAAGTCAGTAGGGCATCTAAGAAGCGGACATTGGTATAAGAAATATTGGAAGCAATTTCATCGGCGTATTTTAACGCCTTGTTTTGTGCTTGCTGGCGCGAAATGCCAGTGCTGGCCACTTCGGTTTCGATGGCTTTGACCACGCTGGGGGCGTGGGGGATTTTATGTACCAGGGTACGACGGTGCGAAAGATCGGGGCCGAGTACCGATGCAGATACATGGCGGTTATGAACGCGCAATACGCGTGCAACTTTTCGTGCCAAAAGCTCGGGGCTTTTGTTGCCTTCGTTTAGTTCACGCAGTGACATGGGTTTGCTGAAATGAACAAAGGTGTTGCGACCGTTAAGCAGAATCGCCATTAAGGTGGTTAACCGTCCGCCTAGGGTGCCGCTGTTTTGCAGCCAGATACGTAAAAACGATCCTTCTTTATCCGGGGCGCGGCCCCAGAATACCCGTACCGGCACAATCTGGATATCTTGCTCATCGTGCTGCTGCAGCCATTGGCAATGACGGACTAAGTAGCGATGTACTACCGGTGTCGGGCGCTTGCGAAAAGGGGCACCTGCGCGTCGATATATTGGGAAATACGGAGTGCCAGCCAGTTGCTGTTGTTCTGCACCTTCTCGCGGTGAAGGCCAGCCAAAGGCTCGCACTTCTTTATCAATGACTAGCTGCTCGGCGCGTGAACGATACAGTAATGCGTACACCACTGGCTTGCTGGGGTCGAGGTTGAATTCTTGCACGCTTGGCCCAATGATCTGGGTGCGAATAATTCCATATAGCCATTTTTGCTGCCAGCGGAACAGGGTGCGTCGTAACGACTTTAAAAAGCTCATGTTGGCCTGAATCGGTTGCCTGACGAAATAGAGGGCGAGTTTACCCCGGTCGTGACTGGGATTAAACGTTATTAAAGACCAGTGGTACCCATGTGGGAATTATTCTGACGTTAGTCAGTCTGTTATGGGCGGCTGTTGTGAGCCGTCACGAGTATGTGCGTTTGGCATGGAGTGAAAGATGATTGATATACAGCATCTGACGAGACGCTTTGACGGTTTTACTGCCGTCGATGACTTGTCGTTCCAAGTAAGGCCCGGCGAGGTACTGGGCTTTTTGGGTCCTAATGGCGCTGGGAAGTCGACCACCATGAAAATGTTGGCGGGTTTCCTTGAGCCTAGTGGTGGACAGATTAGTGTTTTGGGTCATGACGTAGTGACCGAGCGGGTGGCGGTGCAGCAATGCATTGGCTATTTGCCCGAAGGTGCCCCCGCCTACGAAGAGATGAAGGTGCTGCCGTATTTACGCTTTATTGCGGAAATGCGCGGTTTAAGAGGGCAGCAACTGCGTGAGCGTTTGCGTCATGTTATTGATCTGGTCGATATTGGCGAGGTGCTGGGCCAGCGTATTCAGACACTGTCTAAAGGCTTTAAGCGGCGTGTCGGCCTAGCTCAAGCGCTGGTTCATGATCCACAAGTGCTGATTTTGGATGAGCCGACCGATGGTTTGGATCCAAATCAAAAGCATCAGGTTCGACAGCTCATTACCCAACTGTCGGCAGACAAGATTGTCATTATCTCCACCCATATTCTTGAGGAAGTAACGGCCGTTTGCTCGCGTGCAGTGATTATTGCAGCTGGCCGATTGGTCGCCGATCAAATGCCTCACGAACTGGAACGGCAATCGCGCTATCACGGTGCAATTTCATTGAGGTTGCAGTCGCCTCAGGCCGATTTGGAAGCGGCGCTATTGGCATTGCCGGGGGTTAGTGCGGTGGAGGAATTAGAGCCACAGCAAGGTTATATGATTCTGCCGCAAGCATCGGCGCAACTGCATATGCCATTGTTAACCTTGCTGAATCAACAGCAGTGGGCAGTCGATACGCTGCATATGGAGCGTGGTCGACTGGATGACGTGTTCCAGCAATTAACGCAGTTGGAGGTAGCCTGATGAGCTGGATTATTTGCAAACGTGAGCTGGGTGCCTATTTTTCGACGCCGGTGGCGTATGTGGTGATTTTCATGTTTTTGGCCTTGGCGGGTGTATTTACCTTTTACCTCGGTCAATTTTATCAGCGCGGGCAGGCCGACTTAGTGCCTTTTTTTAATTTTCACCCATGGCTGTACTTGTTTTTTATGCCAGCGGTTGCCATGGGGCTGTGGTCCCAAGAAAGGCAACTAGGCACCATTGAGTTGTTGCTGACTCTGCCGGTCACCATAGTGCAAGCGGTATGGGGCAAGTTTTTGGCCGCTTGGCTATTTGCTGGCATTGCGCTGCTGATGACTTTTCCTATTTGGCTAACCGTCAACTATTTGGGCAACCCGGATAACGGTGTGATTGCCGCCAGCTATTTGGGAAGTTGGTTAATGGCCGGAGCCTTTTTGGCAGTAGGGTCATGTATGTCGGTGTTGAGCCGCAATCAAATCGTCGCATTTATTTTGGCTGTGGTGATGTGCTTCTTATTGATGGTGTCTGGCTTGCCCCTGGTGTTGGAGTTTTTCCGCGCCTGGGCGCCTTTGTCGATGGTGGATCTGGTAGCGGGGCTGAGTTTCTTAACCCACTTTGAAGCCCTCTCTCGTGGAGTGGTTGATGTGCGCGACGTTGCCTATTTTTTACTGCTGATTGGTATCTGGTTAGCTGCAACGGCGGCCTTATTACAGTCTAAAAAAGCGGCCTAAGGAGGAAGCAGCATGCGAACTTTATCGGTGTTTTTACTGGCAATGTCTGCACTGCTGGGAGGTGCGGGCTTATTGCAGCTGATCGGTGGCAGTGCTCGGTTGGACTTAACTGAGCAGCAGCTGTATAGCTTGTCTGTTGGGACGCGAGAGGTGTTGCAACATTTAGCCAAGCCTTTGACCGTAGAACTGTATTTTTCCGAGCAAAGCAGTCGTGATTTAAGTCAGCTTAGAGCCTATGCCGAGCGAGTTAATGAGTTGTTGCAAGAGTATCGGCTGAATGCCAATGCTCAGCTTTCTATCAGGCAGGTTGATCCAGAGGCCTTTTCTATCGCAGAAGATGATGCCACGCGTTTTGGTTTGCAGTCTGTGCCGGTGGGTAGCTTTGGCGAGCAATTATATTTTGGTTTGGTGGTGCGTGATGAGCAGGGCAATTATGAGTCTTTGCCATTTTTGCAGCCCGATCGCGAAGGTTACCTGGAATATGAGCTGACCCAGATGATATATCGGCTGCAGCAAGAGAGGGCGCCAGTGATCGGCATGCTCAGCGGCTTGCCTGTCATGGGTGGTTTTGATCCGCGTAGCGGGCAGCCAACTCCTGCATGGACCGCGATAGAGCAGTTGCGTGACTTGTATGAAGTGCGCACCTTGTCCGAGGACATCACCCAAATCGATGGTGATATCGATGTGTTGTTGTTAATTCAACCGCCGGAGTTAACTGAGCAGACCTTGTACGCCATTGATCAATATGCATTGAATGGCGGGCGCATTTTGGCCTTTATTGATCCGGTCGCCGAGCACGCGGATACCATGATGGGCATGGCTTCAGCAGCCAGTGCGACCAGTTTGCAACGTTTGTTAACCGCCTGGGGGGTTAATTGGCAGCCTGATCAGGCCGTCGTTGACGCGGCTAATGCGTTGGTGGTCAGCCAGGGCCCTGGCAAACCACCCATGCGTCATCTAGGGCTGTTGTCATTGGGCGCCGACAGTCTAGATCAGGAGCAATTATTATCGGCTAACTTGGAGTCGGTAAATATAGCCAGTGCGGGTTCTTTAGCCCCATTAGCAGAGGCCAGTAGTCATTTTTCCCCTTGGTTGCTGAGTAGCGCTGACAGCATGTTAGTGGATGCCAATAAACTACAACGCAACGCTGATTTAATGGCGTTGCAGCGTGATTTTATCGCGTCGGGCGAGCGTCAGGTGTTGGCAGCGACGGTCACGGGTTCGGTGAGTTCTGCTTTTAACCCACAGCAGGCAGATGCCGTGCGTGCTGACTTGGAAGCAGTGAGTGAGCATTTAGCCAGTAGCGATAAGCTCGCCGTCACCGTTATTGCCGACAGCGATATCCTCAGTGATCGAATGTGGGTGCAGATACAGAATTTCTTTGGCCAGCGCATTGCGACGCCGTGGGCGGATAATGGCACCCTGCTGGTTAATTTGGCCGATCATTTGACCGGCAGCTCCGAGCTTATGTCGTTGCGCGCGCGCGGACAGTATCAACGCCCCTTTGAGCGGGTAGATGACTTGCGCCAGCAGGCGGAGGCGCGCTTTTTGGCTAGCGAGCAACAACTGCAACAACGCCTGGCAGAAACTGAGCAAAAGTTGGCAGAGTTGCAACCTGTCAGTGGCGCCCAAGGAGAGTTGACCTTAAGTGCTGAGCAGCAACAGGCGTTGGAGGAATTTCAGCAACAAAAGCTGGATATCCGACGTGAGTTGCGCGATGTACAGCATGCGCTAAATAAAGATATCGAAACCTTGGGCGCTTGGCTCAAAGTGTTAAACATATTGTTACTGCCGCTGTTGTTGACCGGGTTGTTGGCATTGCTGTCGCTGTTGTGGCAGCGTCGCCAGGCGATATGATGTGGCGCCGTCTCAGTAATGAGGCGGCGGTGTTTCTTCGCTGGCATCTTTAATGCCACTGCCTTGTGAATGCAGGGATTCCAATTTTTTGTTTAGTAGCTGCAATGCCTGGTGAGCCAACAGAAAATCACGGTTTAAGGTGCTTAGTTGCTCATTCAACGTATCGACGGTGTTTTCTAGAAAAGCGATTCGGGTCTCCAGTTCTACCAGGCGGCTGTCGTCCTGTTGTTCGGCGTTTTCGGTCATGGTGTTTGTGCTCCTGGCTATCGTGTTGATTTTTTTAATGAATTGGGCTTTTATACCGGACGGTTTATCGATTGTTTCAGCCTCGGGGGCTGGCCCGGCGGTGCTGACTGTCAGCAAATGATCATGTTCCGCCCCCGCCTAATACTTCTCCTGAATTGCTATCGATCAACCATTTACAGCAGGGCCCGAATTAGGCAGTGTAAACAGCGGGTCAGTCAGGATATCGTCATCAGGTTGGTCCGATCTGTAGGCATAATAACGTAATCCAAATGAGAGAGCGCATGGGTAAGTTAGTGGTACGAAAAATATTAGTGGCAATCGTTTGTGCAGTGCTGGCTGCGGTGGTAGCAGTGTTGTCGGTCACCTCCTTATTGTCAGACGTCACTTTGGCGGATGGTTCATCGTTATCGACGGCCAATTTCTGGTCTTTGCAGCAAGCGGCGTTATTGGTGGCGGTATTTGCTGTGTTGGGGTTTGTGCTTAGTTTTGCTTCCGCCCAACTGGTTCCTAGCCGTCGTCGCCGTCATCGTGGTAGTGGCACTATTGTTGAAGAGGACGTTGAGGATGGCCGTGAGCGCGGCGTGGTGAAGTGGTTTAACGTGAAAAAAGGTTTTGGTTTTATCACTTGGGATGAAGGTGAAGATGTGTTTGTTCACTTTCGCTCAATTCGTGGCCAGGGCCACCGTTCATTAACCGAAGGCCAGCGTGTTAAGTTTGCCGTGGTTCAGGGGCAAAAAGGCCCGCAGGCGGAAGATGTGTCGGCCATTCGTTGATGGCAGATACAAAAAAAGCGGCTTCGGCCGCTTTTTTTTGTGCTTTGCGTTCGCTTATTCGCCAGCACTGACTAATGAGCGCAGTAGCTTGGGATTAGTGACAACCAAGTTGGCTGGCGCGCTAAGGCTGGGTTTGCCGTGAATGTCGGCCAACAAGCAGCCCGCTTCGCGAGCGATTAGACCGCCGGCTTGCAGGGAAAACTCATCAACATCGGCTAATAATGCTGCCTGAAAACGATCGGCTGCGGTATAAGCCATAGACAGAGCGTTGGAACCAATATTGCGCAGCTCTTGTCCTTGTGACATCAGTGATTGAATGCGCTGACGCTGTTCGAACGCGGATTCGTTAAAGCTCATTGGTTGGGTGTAACCAACAATGGCGTCGCTTAATGAGTGCAGTGTGCTGCAGCGAATACGGCGGTTGTTTAATTGACAACCGCGCCCGCGGGTTGCGCTGAATTCATCGCCGTTCATGGGGTTCAAAATTACCGCATGCTCTGCTTTGCCTTTTATTAGGCAGCAAATGGTGATGGCAATGCTAGGTATGCCGACACGAAAGTTAGCAATGTCGTCGATAACGCATATTTGCCAGGTTGGCTGGTGTGCCTCACCCTGGTTAAGACCGGTTTCGCGGCCCTGGAAGTTGTGTTCTGGGTAGGCTTTTTTCAGTTCGAAAATAATGCCCTTTTCCAGGCCGATGGTGCAGTCGGCAATAAACTTCGCCTTTTCTTGGTCCGTACTCTGGTACGAATCAAAACGGTCCAAGCGACGGACCAGGTCTTGACCGGCATTACGCGCAGCGCGCAACGCCAAGTTCACCATGGGTTGCATAAGGCAGTGAATCTCTTAAAGAACGATTGGGAACCGGCAATTATATCAGTCAACCTATAAATTGCGCTACACTTTGCCGCCCTTAAAACGAGTAAACTGAAGCAAATCATGATGGATGATGCTGCAATCCGTGCTGCGCTGGCAGATGTTGCCGTGGTAATGGTCGAAACCACTCATGCTGGCAACCTGGGCGCAGCCGCCCGGGCAATGAAGAACATGGGCTTAAGCCGTCTGGTGCTGGTGAACCCTCAGGCCCAGATCGATGACGAGGCCATTGCCCGCGCCTCAAGGGCTGACGATATTTTGCACGCTGCTCAGATCGTGCCGACCTTGGAGCAAGCCTTGGCAGACAGTCACTTGGTGATTGGCACCAGTGCTCGCAATCGTCATATTCCTTGGCCGCTGCTATCGCCACGTGAGTTGGGTGCTCGTGTTGCGAGTGCTGTGCCAGCAGGTAATCGAGTAGCGTTGGTCTTTGGCCGAGAATCCAACGGCCTAAGTAACGATGAATTGCAGCTATGTCATTTGCACGTGCATATTCCAACGGACGCTGATTATTCGTCGCTCAACGTAGCGCAAGCGATACAACTGTTGTGTTATGAGATGCGTCTGGCCGTCGCCGGAGAATCTGACCAAGCCTCGCAGGCCTGGGGAGTGGAGTGGGACTATCCGCTGGCAACTCATGAGCAGCTAGACGGACTGTTGCAGCATATGCAGCAAACCTTGGTTGATATTGGCTTTCTAGATCCCAATACTCCCAAGCAACTGATGACTCGGTTGCGCCGTTTGTATCAGCGTGCGGCACCGGACCAAATGGAAGTGAATATCTTGCGCGGTATGCTGTCGCAAATCGGCAAACGCATCCGTCGCGACGACCAGTGACACTATTTATACGGCATTCATCTGCACCAAGGAGCCAACTTGATTATTAAATTGCTGCGTGAAGACATCGCTTGTGTGTTTGAACGTGACCCTGCAGCACGCAATACGCTGGAAGTCGTGACCACTTATCCTGGCTTGCATGCCATTATCCACTACCGCCTGGCGAATGCGTTATGGCGTCGTGGATTTAAGTGGCTAGCACGGTTTCTGTCGGCTTTTAGTCGCTGGCTGACGGGTATTGAAATTCACCCAGGGGCAAGCATTGGTCGGCGCTTTTTTATCGATCATGGCATGGGGGTGGTGATCGGCGAGACGGCAGAAATCGGAGACGATTGCACTCTCTATCATGGTGTGACCTTAGGCGGTACCAGCTGGAATAAAGGCAAGCGCCACCCGACTTTAGCGAATGGCGTGGTCGTCGGCGCTGGCGCCAAAGTGTTAGGCCCTATTTTGGTGGGTGATAATGCTCGCATTGGTTCTAATGCCGTGGTCACGAAAGATGTGCCAGAGGCGGTGACTGTGGTTGGTATTCCTGGTCGGATCGTACGGAAGGCCAGTGAGCGTGCTGAGGAAGATGATCGCAGGGCGGAAATTGCCCGTAAGATTGGCTTCGATGCTTATGGTATGACCGATGAGATGCCAGACCCGATTGCGCGATCTATCCATAATCTGATGGATCATATGGGCGCGGTAGATAAGAAAATCGATACCATGTGCCAGGCGCTGCACAACCTGGGCGATCGTACCTGCGACGAAGCCTTGCCAGAGCTGGCGAAAGAGGATTTTGTCAGTTTGACCGAAGTGGAGGCTGGTACTGAGTCGACGGACGGCGCACAGGCATCACATTCAGAGCAGCGTCAGTAAGAAAGCGTCAGTACGGATGTGGCTAAAGTTGACTGTTTTGCTCAGGCATTAGCATAATGCCCCCACAACTTATAGGGAGGGGGGATTATGCGTCTGACAACCAAAGGCCGCTATGCGGTGACGGCCATGCTGGATCTGGCCATTCATGCTCAAAATGGCCCGGTAAGCCTTAATGACATATCCGGTCGCCAGGGCATTTCTCTTTCATATTTAGAGCAGCTGTTTGCAAAGTTGCGCCGCAATGGCCTAGTCGCTAGTGTGCGTGGGCCAGGCGGTGGCTATCGTCTGAGTCGTGCCGATCGTGATATCAATGTTGCCGACATTGTTGATGCCGTCAATGAATCCATGGATGCGACCCGTTGCCAGCGTAAGGGGGACTGCCAGGACGGACAGCAATGCCTAACGCACCATTTGTGGCTCGACCTCAGTGATCAGATTCATACCTTTCTGGCGGGTATCAGTTTGCACTGTCTGATTCAGCGTCAGGAAATACAACATACGGCAGCTCGCCAGGAAGAACAGGCCAGTAGTCGCATCGATGCGGTGCTAAATGATGATCCCCTGGTTGTCTGATGGCTGTTAATGCGGTGTACAATCGCGCCGACCTTGCACTGGTGAAATGAATATGACCCCCGTTTACCTCGATTATGCTGCCGCCGCACCCGCCGATCCGGCTGTGGCGGCGGCAATGGCAGAGTGTCTGACTCTGGATGGCAATTTTGGCAACCCTGCCTCTCGTTCACATCGCTTTGGCTGGAAAGCGGAGCAGGCCGTTGAACAAGCCCGCCGGCAGGTGGCCGATGTTATCGCTGCCGATCCGCGGGAAGTCATTTGGACATCGGGAGCCACTGAAAGCAATAACTTGGCGATTAAGGGCACAGTCGAGGCTGCTTTAAAACGTTGCCAAGGCAAGGTGCACATTATTACTTCTGCTATTGAGCACAAAGCGGTGCTCGATCCGTGTGCCTGGCTGGCGCAGCGTGATGATGTTGAATTGACGTTGCTGAACCCAGATGCCGATGGCCTGATCCGTGTGCAACAAGTGATGGATGCGTTGCAGGACAACACTGTGCTGGTATCTCTGATGGCCGTTAATAATGAGCTTGGCACGCTCACGGATATTGCCGCCATAGGTCAGTTGCTGGCAGCTCATGATACGATATTTCACGTCGATGCAGCCCAGGCATTGGGCAAGATAGCCATTGATGTGGCGGCTTGGCAGGTGGATTTGCTATCGCTGTCGGCCCATAAAGCGTATGGTCCTAAGGGCGTCGGAGCACTCTATGTCAGGCGTGATCCACAACCTGAGCTAGAAGCTCAGATTCATGGCGGTGGTCATGAGCGGGGCTTTCGCTCCGGTACCTTGGCGACTCATCAGTTGGTTGGATTTGGAGTGGCAGCTGAGCTGGTTCGCCAGCAGCTGGCAGAGGATGTTGCCCATGTGTCGGCCTTGCGTGATCAGTTGTGGCAAGGCTTACAGGCGATCGGCGGCGTGTACCTTAATGGTCATATCGATCATCTGAGTCCGAATCATTTAAACGTCAGCTTTGATGGCGTCGATGGCGAGATACTGCTGGCATCTTTGGCAAAAGTTGCGGTGTCGTCGGGCTCCGCTTGCAACTCGGCCAGTGTTAAACCGTCTTATGTGCTTAAGGCCATCGGTCGCAGTGATGCCTTAGCCCATGCTGGGTTGCGCTTCTCCGCCGGTCGCTTTTCTCAGACACAAGACATCGACGCTGTGGTGGCTGAAGTCACGCGAGTAGTCGGCTTATTGCGTGGACAACGTTGAGCCGTACAACTTTCGTTAAAAGGTGCGTATAATCCGCGGGTTTTGAATCCGGCCGGTGTCATGTATGACACTGACACGGGCTTTTTAGTGAATAACTGCTTTATATTGGAGACTAACATGGCTGTAGAACGCACCCTGTCCATCATCAAACCAGATGCGGTAGGCAAAAACGTAATTGGTGAGATCGTGACTCGCTTTGAAAAGGCTGGCCTGACCGTTGTTGCCATGAAAATGATGCAACTGGATGACGACAAGGCTGGCGGTTTCTACGCTGAGCATAAAGAGCGTCCTTTCTTTGGTGATCTGGTGTCTTTCATGACTTCTGGCCCTGTGGTTGTTCAGGTTCTGGAAGGTGAAGATGCGATTGCTAAAAACCGTGAGCTGATGGGTGCAACTAACCCACAAGAAGCGGCGGCGGGCACTATCCGTGCCGATTTCGCTCAAAGCATCGATGCGAATGCGGTACACGGCTCAGACTCAGCTGAATCTGCAGCTCGCGAAGTGGCTTACTTCTTCTCTGCTGAAGAAATCTGCGCTCGCTAAGAAACACAGGCTAGTTATAGTCTGGCGTAGGGCAGCAGGAGCTGCCCTGCTCAATTGATAGAGGACGAAAACCGTCGGGATTCCACTATGTCAGAACAGACATCTGCCAAGGTCGATAAAATTAACCTGCTGGGTTTGGCGCCAGAAAAAATGGCTGAATTTTTCGATAGCCTGGGCGAAAAACGCTTTCGTGCACAGCAAATGCTGAAGTGGATCCATCAATACGGTGAATCGAATTTTTCCAATATGACCAATATGAGCAAGGCGCTGCGAGCCAAGCTGGATGAGGTCTGTGAAATTCGTTTGCCGGAAGTGATTTATCACGATATTTCCAGCGACGGTACGCAAAAATGGGTGATGCGCATGGATGGTGGCAGTGCCGTCGAAACCGTATACATCCCAGAAAAGGAACGCGGTACCTTATGTGTCAGCTCGCAAATAGGCTGTGCATTAGACTGCAGTTTTTGCTCAACCGGTAAGCAAGGCTTTAACCGCGATTTAAGCGTGGCTGAGATCATCGGTCAGGTCTATGTTGCTGCCATGAGTTTTCATCAGGAAGGCGAGCGGCGCAGCGGAAGAATAACCAATGTGGTCATGATGGGCATGGGTGAACCGCTGCTAAATTATGACAACGTGGTGGATGCCATGCGTCTGATGATGGACGACTTTTGTTACGGTTTATCTAAGCGTCGCGTCACACTGAGTACGTCTGGCGTTGTACCTATGATGGACAAACTAGGTGACGATATTGATGTGTCATTGGCGGTGTCATTACACGCACCGAATGATGAACTGCGTAATCAGCTGGTACCACTGAATAAGAAATATCCATTGTCAGAACTGATAGCGGCAACCAATCGCTATCTGAAGAAACTGCCTGATAAGCGTAAAGCGACCATTGAATACACCATGATTGATGGTGTAAATGACGGTATGGAGCAGGCCAAAGAGCTGGCTGAGCTGATGCGCCAGGTACCGTGCAAAATTAATTTAATTCCATTCAACCCGTTTCCAAACTCAGGCTATAAACGCCCAAGTAATAACCGGGTTTATCGCTTTCGAGACTACCTAATTAATGCCGGTCATGTGGTGACCATTCGTAGTACTCGGGGTGACGATATTGATGCTGCTTGTGGTCAGCTGGTGGGCCAGGTCGCCGATCGGACTCGCCGCAGTGAGCGTTATATTAAAGCTGTACAGTTAGACCAATCAACAGGACTACAGTGATGAGCGTGAGCAATAGATTTCGGACTCTGGCTGCATTGCTTCTGGCCACCATTGTCAGCAGCGGCTGTGTAACCGTAACTGAGAGCCGCTTTAGTGCCAAAGCGTCACCTGAAAAAGCAGTGGAAAACTATACTCAGTTAGGGCTGGGTTACTTGCAGCGTGGCAGAACTGATTGGGCGCGCCAAAGGCTGACCAAGGCTTTGCAAATAGACCCTAATGATCCAGCAGCTAATGATGCCATGGGTTTGGTGTGGCAGTCCGAAGGTGAAGATGACCTGGCGGAAGAGTACTTTAAAAAGTCTCTGAATTACGATAGCTCTTACACTCAAGCACGACATCATCTTGGTCGTTTATACTTAAAGCAAGGACGTTATGTAGACGCTGCTGATTTGCTGCATGACGTTGTAGATGATCGTTATTATGACAACCGTGTAGCAGCTTTTAATGATCTGGCTATAACGATCTTTCATCAAAACAAGCGCACCGAAGCTATCGATGTCTACATGCGTGCGTTGAGGTTGGCGCCTTATAATGTTGATGCTTTGGTGAATGCATCAACATTATTATTTGAAGAGCAGCGTTACGAAGAATCGCAACGCTACTTTGATCGTTTTGACCGTTTGGTAGAGCGCGATCAGACGGAACATAGCGCGCACAGTTTATGGCTGGGTATTAAGTTGGCAACCATCTCGCAGCAGGAAAAGCGTGCGATACAGTTTGCAGCGGATTTAAAGCAGCAATTTCCCGACTCTGATGAGTATCGGCAGTATCGTGAATCGTTGGATGGAGCGGCTGGCTGATCATGCAGTTTGAAAACCCGATTAAGCGCCGCAAAAGTCGTCAGATTCAGGTAGGTAAGGTCGCCGTGGGTGGTGATGCGCCAATCTCGGTTCAAACCATGACCAATACCGACACCTTAGATGTTGACGCTACCGTGGCTCAAATCAGACGTGTGGTCGATGCGGGAGCCGATATCGTACGGGTATCGGTGCCGACTATGGACGCTGCCGATGCCTTTGGCAAAATTCGAGCCCAAGTCGACGTGCCATTAGTCGCTGATATTCATTTTGATTACCGTATTGCACTGAAAGTGGCCGATCTGGGTGTCGATTGTTTGCGTATTAATCCTGGCAATATCGGCCGTGATGATAGAGTTCAAGCTGTGGTGGATGCAGCCCGTCATAATGGCATTCCTATTCGTATTGGTGTTAATGCCGGTTCTTTGGAAAAAGAGCTGCAAAAAAAGTACGGTGAGCCGACTCCTGATGCGCTGGTTGAATCAGCCATGCGGCATATCGATATTCTCGACCGGTTAAACTTCCCAGATTTTAAACTGAGTTTAAAGGCCTCCGATATTTTTATGACGGTGGCCGCCTATCGGCAAATTGCCAGTCAGATTGAGCAGCCTTTGCATTTAGGCATTACCGAGGCCGGTGGCTTACGCGGTGGTACGGTGAAATCCTCCATTGGCCTGGGTCTATTGTTGTGGGATGGCATTGGCGACACCATTCGAGTGTCGCTGGCAGCAGACCCGGTAGAAGAAGTCAAAGTCGGCTGGGATATGCTGAAGTCCCTGAAGTTACGTTCACGTGGTATTAACTTTATTGCGTGTCCCAGCTGCTCGCGACAAAACTTTGATGTCATTAAAACCATGAACGAGCTGGAGCAGCGGGTTGAAGATATTCGCACCGATATGGACGTTTCTGTCATTGGCTGCGTGGTTAACGGTCCTGGTGAAGCGAAAGAAACCGATGTCGGTCTGGCGGGTGGTCAGCCGAACCTGATATACATTGATGGTAAGCCCGCCCAGAAACTGAAGAATGAAAATCTTGTCGATGATCTGGAGCGTTTGATTCGTCAGCGTGCCGCAGAGCTCGATCAGCAACGTAAAGATTTAATCGCCAGCGACAGTTAACAGCTGGTTGAGGAAAGCACATCTCATGAGTAATAAAATTCAGGCCATTCGTGGCATGAACGATATTTTGCCAAGCCAGTCTCCGGTTTGGCAGTATCTTGAAGGTACGGTGGCGGAACTGCTAGCGGCTTATGGCTACAGCGAAATGCGCATGCCGATTGTTGAGTCAACCAATCTGTTTAAGCGCTCGATTGGCGAAGTGACCGATATTGTCGAAAAAGAAATGTACACCTTTGAGGATCGTAATGGTGACAGTCTGACGTTGCGTCCAGAAGGAACGGCTGGTTGTGTGCGTGCCTGTGAAGAGCATGGTTTGCTCTACAACCAAACCCAGCGTGTCTGGTACACCGGGCCCATGTTTCGCCATGAGCGGCCACAAAAAGGTCGTTACCGTCAGTTTTATCAAATCGGTGTAGAGACCTTTGGTATTGCTACACCGGATATTGATGCTGAAGTTATTTTACTGACGGCGCGTTTATGGCAGCAATTGGGCTTGTCTGATAGCGTGACGCTGCAGCTTAATAGCCTGGGCAGTAACGAAGCGCGAGCCCGGTACCGTCAAGCCTTGGTCGACTATCTGACGGCCAATAAAGCGTTGCTGGATGAAGACAGCCTGCGTCGTTTAGATAGCAATCCATTACGCGTTCTGGATAGCAAAAATCCAGCCATGCAAGAGATGCTGGCTGCGGCGCCGAGCTTATTTGATTACCTCGATGACGACAGTCGTGAACACTTTGAGCAGCTGCGCCGCATTTTGGATGCCGCTGGCGTTCAATACGAGATTAATCCGCGTTTGGTTCGTGGCCTGGATTATTACTGCAAAACGGTATTTGAGTGGGTGACCGATAAACTCGGTGCTCAAGGTACTGTCTGTGCTGGCGGCCGCTATGATGGCTTGGTCGAGCAGCTGGGTGGTAAAGCCACGCCAGCCGTTGGCTTTGCCATGGGAGTTGAGCGTTTGATTCTGTTGCTGGAAAGCTTACAACGTGTGCCGGCTGAGGTGTATCAAACGGTGGATGTTTACGTCTGTGCCGTAGGCGACAACACTGATATCGCCGCTGTGTTACTGTCTGACAGCATCCGTAATGAGCAAGACTGGCTGCGGGTGCAGACGCATTGTGGTGGCGGCAGCTTTAAATCACAAATGAAAAAAGCGGATAAAAGTGGTGCTCGTTTTGCGCTGTTGCTAGGTGAAGACGAAGTTTCTCAGCAGCAGGTGACGGTGAAAGACTTGCGCGGCGAACTGGAGCAAGTGCAACTACCGCAGCAAGATGTAGCCGCCTGGCTAGCACAGCACATTAATTAATAAAAACGGATTGGGGATGCAGTCATGAGTGACATGCGCACAGATGAAGAACAAGCAGAAGCATTAAAAAAGTGGTGGTCAGAGAACGGTAAAAGTCTGCTGACTTCCGTTGTGATTGTTGCAGCCGGTTGGTTTGGTTGGAATAACTACCAGGCAAGTCAGCAGGCCACTGCAGAAGCTGCGTCACAGTTGTATTCACAGTTGGTGGAGCAAGCTGCTTTACCGCAAGCGCAGCAAACCGATGCCAGTCGTGCAGAAATGCAGCTGCTGGCAGAGCGTTTGGTGAATGATTTTGATGGCACGGCTTACGCACAATTTGGCAGCTTGTTTATCGCTCGCTTGGCCGCTGACGCCGGTGATTTCGACAGCGCAGCAGAGGCGTTACAGCAAGTAGTCAATAGTGCTGAACAAGGTCCGATTAAGTACACAGCGCAAGCACGGCTGGCACTGGTATTGACGCAACTAGAACGCTTTGATGATGCCTTAGCCGCGGTAGCGACGGTGCCAGATCCTGCGTATCAGGCGCAATTTGAAGAAGCGCGTGGTGACGTTTACTGGCGTCAGGGTAAGTCTGAAGAAGCACTGGCGGCGTATGAAAAAGCACTGCAAGCCGCTCAGGAAAATGGTGCTGGCGCTCAATTACTGCAACGCAAGATTGACCACCTGTCCTCCACTGGAGAGGTCTGATGCGGCATTGGTTCGGTTCATTGGTGCTGGCGTTGGCGCTGACCGGCTGTAGCACCACAGCGCAACAGCCCGCTCGTGTAACGGATATCGATAATCAGGTCGACGTCGACGTTGAATGGCGTTACGACACCGGCTTGTATGCGGGTGCACGGCAAAATCGTTTAGTGCCCGCAGTGGTGGGTGAGCGTGTCTACGTTGCCACCAACGATGGCCAGGTGTTAGCGCTCGATCTTGAGAGTGGCGATACCGTGTGGCAGCTGGAGCTGGAGCAACCCATCATCGGCGGTGTGGCTGTCGCGGGCGATGAGCTCTTTGTCACCAGTCATGATGGCATGCTGCACAGCTTTGGTTTTGATGGTGAACGCCACTGGAGCACGGCCTTGGCCTCTGAGTCGGTATCGCCCGTGGCGGCAGATGAAGACCGTGTCTATGTGCATACCATCGATGGTCGCTTAACGGCTTATCAGCGTGATAACGGTGAGCAGCTGTGGACTTATGAACATGCGATGCCGATATTGTCGGTGCGTGGAACCAGTTCGCCTTTGATACTGGATCAACTGGTGTTGACCGGTTTTGCCAGTGGTAAAGTCGTCGCGCTGGATAAACGCTTGGGCGTGCCACGTTGGAATGTTCGTTTGGCAATTCCTGATGGCCGCTCAGAATTGGAGCGCTTGGTCGATATTGATGGCACTCCGGTGTTGGATAATGGTGTGGTTTATGCCGCTAGTTATCATGGCAAGGTAGCCGCATTGTCGCCAGGTGGTGACGTACGCTGGCAGGAAGATGGTTCTAGCTATGGCCATCCGGAATTGGCGTTAGGCAGTCTTTACCTAAGCCTGGATGATGGCACAGTGAAAGCCTACGACTTATACAATGGCGCCAGCCAGTGGCAGCAAACGCTCTTGCAAGGAAAAGCTCTTGGGCAGGTGACGGCGTTTGATCGTTATTTGGCTGTTGCCGATGATGAAGGCTTTTTGTATTTGCTCAGTCAGGTGGATGGAGAGCTGTTATTACGTCAGCGTTTGCGTCCTAAGCCGTTGCATCAAAATGTGCCTAATTCTCCAGAAATGACCAATTGGCACGCATTGCGTGGCCGTGATTTTGGTTTGTCTGCACCTATGGTCGCAACCGAGCGCGGCCTGCTGGTCACCAGTAATACTGGTGAGCTGCTACTCTTAACAGTACACGCTGACCAATAAGGTCAGCGTGTCGTCTCGTCCCATCTAAGGTTACCGTCATGTTACCCGTCATTGCCCTGGTTGGTCGTCCCAACGTTGGTAAATCCACTTTATTTAATCGTCTGACCAAAAGCCGTGATGCGCTGGTGGCTGAAATTGCTGGCCTGACCCGGGACCGTAAATACGGCGAAGGCAAGGTCGGACGCCGTCCTTTTATCGTTATTGATACCGGTGGTATCAGCGGTGAAGAGGAAGGCATTGACGAGGCCATGGCGCAGCAAAGCTTCCAGGCCATCGAAGAAGCCGATATCGTCTTTTTTATGGTCGATGTCGGTGCTGGAATCACCGCTGGTGATCGCATGATTGCCAACCATTTACGCCGGGCCGGTAAGTCCGCTTATTTGGTGGCGAATAAAATCGACGGCAAAAATCCCGACGTGGTTTTGGGTGAGTTTTTCGAACTTGGCATGGGCGATCCCTTGGCCATTGCCGCTGCACATAACCGCGGTGTATCGACCCTGATTGACCATGTTATGGATGAGTTGTTAGGTGAAGAGTTTAGCGACGAAGAGCCAGAAACAGGTTATCTGGAAGATGAGCCTGTCGAAGAAGATGTTACCCACGAAGAACTGAACGTTCGCGGAATTAAAATAGCCGTGGTGGGCCGCCCTAACGTCGGTAAGTCAACTCTGGTGAATCGCATGTTGGGCGAAGATAGGGTGGTGGTTTATGACCACGCAGGCACAACGCGCGACAGTATTTATATTCCCTATGAGCGTTTTGGTCAGGATTACACCTTAATTGATACTGCAGGTATTCGCCGGCGTAAAAATATCTCCGAAGCGGCGGAAAAATTTTCCATTATTAAAACCTTGCAAGCGATTCAGGACTGCCATGTTTGTGTATTAGTGCTGGATGCGCGTACCGGTATTGTCGAGCAAGACCTGCACATGTTGAGCTTTATCCTCAACTCTGGCCGTGCTCTGGTATTGGCGATCAATAAGTGGGATGGCATGGATTCCTACGATAAGCAGCGGGTAAAGGATGAGTTGGATCGTCGTTTTGACTTTTTAACCTTTGCTGAGCAGCACTTTATTTCGGCCTTGCACGGTACTGGTGTTGGTCACTTGTATGAGTCCGTCGATAAAGCCTATCAGTCTGCAATGGCGAAATGGCAAACCAATATGCTTACGCGCATTTTGGAAGATGCCATTGCCAGCCATCAGCCGCCGTTAATTCGTGGCCGTCGTCCTAAGTTACGCTACGCCCACCAAGGTGGCTCCAATCCGCCGCGTATTATTGTGCACGGCAATATGACCAATGAATTGCCAGAGGATTACAAACGCTATCTGGCGAATACCTTCCGCCGGGTATTGGATATTCAAGGCACCCCCATTCGCTTTGAGTTCCGCCAGGGAGATAACCCCTTTGCGGAGCGCAGTGCCGAAGTTAAGCATCGCAGTAAAAAACGTGCTCAAGCGGTTGAGCGTACCAGTAATATTCGCCAGGCGAAAAAAGATAAAACCCGTCGTCAACGGCGAAAACCAGGTAACAATTAATCGCCGGCGGTACTGCTGGCTTGTTTGCTAGTATTTTCTGAGATAAACGCCTGGCTAAAACCAGGCGTTTTTCATATCCAGACAAGTGCTATCCAGCGACTGCAGCAAGGTTGCCTGGTGTTCAATTTCAGGCAGCTCCCAGACAATAAAATAGCGTGCCGCTTGTAGTTTTCCCTGAATAAAATCGTTGCTGCGTTGGCTGTGCAAGGCCTTATCCGCCATTTCTAGCCATAACCAGGCGACGACACAGCGCGACATCATATCGAGAAACAGTGCCGAGTTGGCTAGCCCCAATTGCAGCTGCCCTCGTTGCAAGGTTTTTCCTAGCAGCGTGATGGTATCTGTCAGTGTTTTAATATGTTTGCCTAGTGCTTGGCCCAGCGGTCGCAACTGCTCATGTTGCTCTGCTTGGGTGAGGGTATGCTGCATTCGTTGTTTGAGCTGCTTTAGGCCCTGTCCCTGCCATAATTTCCGGCCTAATAAATCCAGCGACTGAATGCCATGGGTGCCTTCGTGAATCGGGTTGAGGCGATTATCGCGATAGCACTGCTCAACCGAGTAATCACGGGTGTAACCGCTGCCGCCTAATACCTGAATGGCCAGATCGTTGGCTTTGCCAGCATAGAAAGACGGATAGGATTTCACGATAGGGGTGAGCAACTCCAGCAGGTCGGCGCTGTCTGGTTGATGGCCGTGTTCACTGTCGTCGACCAGCCGGGCAGCGAATAAACACAAGGCAACGGAGCCTTCGACATAGGCTTTTTGTGCTAACAGCATGCGTTTAACGTCGGCGTGCTCAATAATGTTAATGGCTGGTGACTGTGGGTCTTGCTGCTGTGGCGACCGCCCCTGAGGGCGCTGACGGGCATAATTTAATGACTCTAAATAGCCGCGGTAACCTATCATGGCAGCGCCTAAACCAACGCCTATGCGCGCTTCGTTCATCATTTGAAACATATAACGCAGGCCTTGATGAGGCTCACCTAAAAGCCATCCCTGACAGCGATTTTGTTCACCAAAATTCAGCAATGTCGAGGTCGTACCACGGTACCCCATCTTGTGTAATAAACCACTGAGGTTGACGTCGTTATGTCCGGCCGCATCACCATTGGGCTGCATGCGGTGTTTGGGTACGATAAACAGGGATAAACCTTTGACGCCAGCCGTAGCACCCTGAATTCGTGCCAGTACTAGGTGTACGATGTTGTCCGTTAGGTCGTGATCACCGGCGGAAATAAACATTTTTTGCCCCTTGATGAGATAGCTTCCATCTGACTGGGGTCGAGCCTGGGTTTTTAGGTCTGCCAATGATGAGCCCGCATCGGGCTCGGTCAGGGCCATGGTGGCGGCAAAGCGTCCGTTAAATAAGCCAGGCAAATACTGAGATTTTTGCTCGTCCGTGGCAAAGCGGTGAATGACATTGGCGGCTGCACTGGTTAAAAAGGGGTAGGCAGCGGTGGCTGGATTGGCGGCCATAAAAAAAGCGTTGCAAGCACTGTGAATGAGGGCCGGTAACTGCATGCCACCATCTTGGTAGGCATGGCGTGCGTTAAGTAAGCCAGATTGACTGTAGTGGCGCCAGGCGTGTTTTACCTCTTCTAAGGTGCGTACCTTTCCATGGCTAAATTGTGGTTCCTGCTGATCGGCTTTGGCATGATGGGGCAGGAAATAGTGCTCTGCGATATGTTCGGCAGTGCGCAATACTTGATCAAAAGTACTGCGATCATGGTCTTGGTAGTAGCTCAGTGCGGTAAGGTCTTGAGCATCCAATACGTCGTATAGCAGAAAGTCGAGGTCGATGGGGTTGATCAATTTGCTCATGGCGGCCTCTGGTATTGGCTTCAAAAGACAACACTATGGCGCTTGTCGCGTCTTTCAGTAATTGGCAATATAGACACCTTTAAGGCTGTAAGTGACAACTATGATCGATGTCGTGGTAGTGGGGTTTGATCGTGCTTTGGCGTCTGCTATTACTGGCCTGGCCGATTTGTTTGCGCTTGCCGGCGTGACTTGGAACCGGATTGAAGGACGTGATGCCGAGCGTTTATTTAACGTGCGTATCGCCACTGAAGTCGGCCAGCCAGTGAGATGCATCAATGGTTTGCAACTGGCCAGCCACCTCAATTTTGCCGACATTATCGGTGGCTCCGCCAAGGTGGATGCGCTGATTGTTCCCACCATAGGTGGCCCCATAGAAGAGGTGTTAGCCGATACCGAGGCCCTTAGGACGCTGATACGCTATGCCGATGGCCAGGGCTGGACCATTGCTGGCAACTGTACCGGGAACTTTCTGTTAGCCGAGGCGGGGGTATTAAACAACCGCGCGGCTACCACTCATTGGGGCTTTAAAGAACAGTTTGAACAGCGCTACCCAAACGTGGCGCTGCAAGCTGAGCAGCTCATTACCCGTGATGAAAACATTTACTGCGCTGGTGGCGGCTTGGCCTGGTTTGATTTGGGACTGCACATTATTGAACGCCACGCAGGCTTTGAAGCAGCATTGCAGACGGCCAAGGCTTTTGTGTTGGATTACCGTCGTGATACCCAGCTGTCTTATTCATTGATGCGCTTGGCCAAGCCCCATAAAGATGAACTGGTACGCCAGGCACAAAGTTGGTTGGAGCAAAATTTTGCCAATCCTTTTAGCGTCGAAGGTCTAGCCGAGCGCTTTAGTGTGTCTAAACGTACCTTGATCCGGCGTTTTAATACGGCCTTGTCGATGCCACCCAATGCGTATGTGCAATCGTTGCGAATCGAAGCTGCGCAAAAACTGCTGGAAGAGACCAGCCGCACCGTCGATGTGGTGATGACAGAAGTCGGCTATGAGGATGCCAGCTCGTTTCGACGCCTGTTCCGTAAAAAGACGGGTTTAACGCCAACTGAATATCGGCGTCGCTTTGCACGGCGCTATTGAGCTATTCTTGTCGCCATAGCGCAAGGAGCTTAGCTATGCACTCAGAGCTGGCCGAACAAAAAGCCATTCGTCATCCATTGCTGCGCCATCTGGTCTTTGCCTGTGGCTGGCTGGCCGTGGTATTGGGCGTGCTCGGGATCTTTTTGCCCGTACTGCCAACAACACCGTTTTTGCTGTTAGCCGCCGCGTGTTTTTTACGCACTTCAAGCCGCTTTTATCACTGGTTGGTGAGCCATCCGCGGTTGGGGAGTTATGTTATTTATTACCTTGATGGTAAGGGAATGCCTCTGCGCGCTAAGGTGTATTCACTGTTACTGATGTGGAGCATGTTATTGCTGACGGCGTTTGTGTTGGTGCCTCGTCCTATGTTGCAGGTGCTGTTGCCTCTGATCGGATTGGGTGTGAGTATTTATATCCTGCGCTTACCAACATTGCAGCTCAAACAAGAGTCCTAGTACTTTGGTGGGTGCGCACAGACCACACTAAACACGCACAGGTGACTGGCTGTTAGCATAAGACTTCAGAATATTGAGATGTGCTATGAACCCTTCTGATTGGCAAGCCGAAGGTCACTGGCTGGTTTTTCGCCCACAAACGGCTAAACGCAGTTACGATCTGCGAATTTTTTATCGTACCTCGGTGGCGCTTACTCAATTTGGCCAGCACAAGCCCGTGTTGCTGTTGATTCATGGCTTTCCGACCAGCAGTTGGGACTGGCATCGAATATGGGACTCGCTAGCTCAGCACTATGACCTGATCGCCGCGGATATGCTCGGTTTTGGTTGTAGCGATAAGCCTCGAGATCTTCCCTATAGCATTGCCCTGCAAGCAGATATGCAGCAGGCATTGATGCAACATCTGGCTGTGCAGCAGTGTGATGTTTTAGCCCATGATTATGGTGATACCGTGGCTCAGGAATTGATGGCTAGGCAGTTAGATGGCTCAGAGCATCGGTTGCGTGCGGTCACCTTGCTTAATGGTGGCTTATTTGCCGAGGCCCACCGGCCATTAATGGCTCAGCGTTTGTTAGCCAGCCCGCTAGGGCGGTGGTTGGCTTTTGGGCTGAATGAAAAAAAACTGCGTAAAAGCTTGCAGCGTATTTGCCGGCAGCCGCTGTCGGATGATGATATCGCTGCATGCTGGCGCTTTATCCAGTTGCACCAGGGCACTAAGGTCTTGCCAAAACTGCTGAGCTATATGGCAGAGCGTAAACGGCATAGACAGCGCTGGGTATCGGCATTGATTGATTGGCCTCAACCCTTGCATCTGATCAATGGCCTGGCTGATCCAATTTCTGGCCAGCATATGGTGGATCGATATCGCCAAGTGGTGGCTAAAGAGCCGGTCACGGAACTGAGCGACGTCGGTCATTATCCGCAGCTCGAGGCCCCCAACGAGGTCACTCGTGCGGTGTTAGGGCCTGTTAACGCTTATTAGCTCTTTGTTGCTGGATTGAGTAAGGCATGAGGTGCGCCGTTTAACCCGTTAAATAAGCAACGAATAACACAGCTCAAGAAATGGACTCTAGCGCGTTGGGTTATGTCGGAAAACCCCTAAATCTGCGTTGCTCATCCTTCCTGTAACGCGTTAAACACCCATCTTCGCGCCTGAATTGAGAGGTTTTCAGCTCATAACAGCGCGACGAAATGGCGTTAATAGGCCATAGCCCAGGCGTAAAGGTCAGTCAGTCTGACTGGGCGTTGATCTTAGCTTGAAGTATGCTGTGCGCTTTTGTGTGAGGCTGGCGAGCATGTTGCGATATTGGGAATGGATGGCTTGCGGGGCATTGGCCGTGGTTTTTGTGCTCTTTCCGCAGTTAGATTTAACCGTGAGTGGCTGGTTTTATGATGCTGGCAGCGCTACTTGGCCATTGGCCGATCAGCCAATTAATGAATCTATTTATTGGTTATTTCGTTACCTGCCCCATGTGCTTATTCCCATCATGCTGCTGGTCATTACCCTGACCTTTATTCCTAACGGCGTTGATGCTCAGCAGCGAAGGCCTTGGCTATTTTTATTACTGGTGTTATTGATCGGACCTGGGCTGATTGTACACGGCGTATTTAAAGAATCCTTCCAGCGCGAAAGACCGAGAGCCGTTGAACAATTTGGTGGAAAGGACCAGTTTACCCCGGCCTTTATTATCAATGATCAGGGTAATGGCAAGTCCTTTGTCAGTGGCCACGCTGCCATGGCATTTTATTTTATCGCTCTGGCCTGGGTATTTCGCCGTCGCAGCTGGTTGTATGCTGGTCTACTGCTCGGTGTGATGATGAGTGCTGTTCGTATCATGCAAGGAGGGCACTTTCTCAGTGATACCGTATTCGCAGGCTTTGTGGTTTATTTTACCTGCCAGTGCTTATCGGGCTGGTTGTTAGGCCATTGGCACATTGAGCCTAAGGACAAACGCCCCAGGGCCTAGGGCCTGTTAACACTATTTCGATCACGCTGTTATGAGCTGAAAACTCCTCAATCAAGGCGCGAAGAGGGATGTTTAACGAGTTAAATGAAGGATGAGCAACACAGATTGAGGGGTTTTCAGCCATACCCCGAAGGGCTGGAGTCCGTTTTTCCCTGAGTAGCATTATTGGCTGCTCATTCAGGTAAGCCACACTCCTCATGCCTCACTCAAGAAAAACTGACTTGCAGCAGCAAAGAGCTAAATAGTGTTAACAGGCCCTGACAACCGGGCTGTATTTATCTCTGTCGCACTTTTATTTGCGTCCCCGCTATAAAGGCTATAGCGGGGAGTGTCCGTTAGTTCGCTGTTACTTGGTAGTGTCCAGCTTCAAACCCAAACGCCTTTACCAGTAAATTCCACTGCGCCAGTTGGCTGATCACTAGAGTGAGCCAAGCAATTTGAGCCCGATCGTAGTGCATGAGCAATTGCTCAAATGCCTGTTGTTTATCGCTTTCGCTGACCGTTTTTGCCACGCAGCAATCAACCCAACGCAGTAATGCACGCTCTTGATCACTGTAAAAGGGCAGGCTTTGCCAATGAATCACGGCATGTAAGCGCTCGGGTGTTTCGCCATAATGCAAGGCTTCTTTGTAGTGCATATCGAGGCAGTAGGGGCAGGCATTCAGCTGTGAGATGTAATAACGCATCAGCTCAAACAGTTTAATATCGGCCCAATCCAGCTGTTTGAGCAAGGTCTCTGTATGCATCAGGCTTGCCATCATCTCGGCTGGAATTTGTTGAAAGCTTATACGATTCATAATGTCGTCTCCAATAACTGGATGGCCAGTGTAAGACTCTGATATCTTGCTTAGAATGCAAATGTTATGCGTATCTTTTTTGCACTAAATGCAAAAGATAGTGAGTGAGGTAGAGATGCTAAATGCTGCGCGCATTTTTCTGAAAGTGGTTGAGCAGGGCAGTTTTTCTAAAGCCGCTAAGGTGTTAAGCATGGCACCGTCGTCGGTCACTCGTGCGGTTGACGGTTTAGAGCAGGAGCTGGGGGTTGCTTTGTTTGCCCGCAGTACACGGCAAATTAAACTCACTGAAAGCGGGCAACGTTTTTTAACGGATGTCAGGCCCTGGGTCGCTAAGGCGGACGAGCTAAAGTACAGCTTATTGCGACAGCAAGGGCCGCTGTCAGGGCGCTTAAGTGTGTCGGTGTTTGAGGCCTTTGGTATACAGCAGTTGGCCCCTAAGTTGGCGGATTTTATCGCCCAGTATCCGCATATAGAGCTGCAGATTGCCCACGACAATCGTATGGTCGATTTATTAGAAGAAGATGTTGATGTTGCCATTCGTATCGGTCGACCGACGGACTCTGGCCTTAAAGCGCTGCGTCTAATGGATAATCATACCCATGTCCTGGCAGCCCCTCAGTATTGGCAGCGCCACGGCATGCCGGAGCGGCCAGAGGACGTCAGTGGTCATAATTGTTTATTGCTCAGTCGCGGTCGTCAGCTCAGCTATTGGCATTTTCGCCGTCAACAGCAACATGTGCGCATTGCCGTTAATGGCAATCTCAGTTCACGCGGTGGAATGCCGTTATTGGCTGCAGCCATCGCCGGCGCTGGGGTGGTGCAATTATCACATTGGGTATCGGCAGAGGCCGTCGAAAACGGCCTATTGCAGCCTTGTTTGCCGGATTGGCAGGCCAGTTTGCAAGCGGCGGGTAGCGGCCAGGTATATGCGGTGTATTTGGCCACCAGCCACCCGAACCCTTTGGTTCGGGCGTTTATCGATTTTCTAAAACAGGCATTTTGTCATGGCTAACACCATCACCGAAAGGGCGCTGATTACAACGGCTGTAGGCAATCGGTGGCAATGGGTTGCTGGTGATAGGCTAAACCCAGCTGTTGCAAGAAGTACTGGCGCTCTGCCTGCAGCGGATTAATGTCTTCCAGTGTCAGACCATGCTGTTGGTATAAATCTTTCAGAAATGTCATATAGGCGTTGCCAGGTTCTAGCATTAAAGCGGCGCCGCCGGCATCGGGTTTAACTTGCGCATTGTCTTCTGGCGATAGGGTGATCTGTAACACCACGGGCTGCTCTTGTTGCTGAAAAGCGAGGTTGCGGCTGTGGGTTTTTTGTTGTGCCCAGAAATACGCCAGTTCTTTGCTCTGGGTTAAAAATATCGGATCGTCACTGCCAATGCTGCTGTGACCAATGGTTTTTAATAAATGCTGTTGGCGTGACATCAGCTCGGCGTCGCCGGCGCCTTTCAGCCCCTGTTGCTGAATCGAATCCAGCAGGCCAGATGCGGTGCCGTGATACCAGATGTTGCTGACGCGAAAGCCGTCCTGGCTAAGCAGTTGCTGAGTATCCTGAAACTGACTGGGGGTGGACTCTGTGCTCACGCAAACCTCTCGTATAAATAGCAATCATGCCCGATGGACTCAGGCGCAAGGAGCCGAGTATATCAACAGGCTGGCACCTTAACATCTTTAAAACCGTGAGTTGCAGTCAGCGTTACTGTGCATAGCAACGGGCGTTTAACCCTGCGCGATGGGAGTATCTAGGGCACCTCTGAATAATTCGGTGCCCGCTCTGGATCGCCAGAGGGCTCCAGATCACGAAGCCGGTTTGCCGCTCTAGCCAGCTACAGCAAAAATCGGCGACACAGAGCTGGAGTTCTCTGGCGATCCCCTTAGGGCGCGGGCTGCAGGCTTCCATAATGTCGTTGGCGATGTTGAAAAGGGCTGGCCATTTCCTGCCATCTCCGCCTTGTTCTGAAAGCCTGCTGCACTCGCGCAGATCTGTGCAGAATTATTCAGAGGTGCCCTAAATGAATTTGCTGGCGCTTGGGCAGTTGTCCCTGGCGCTGTTGTTGCCACTGCGAATCCAGTCGGTACTGGCTATCGGTTAATGCGCCGTTGTCGTACCTGTGCCTCACTTCTTCACGTTGTTGCCAACGGGTCTGAATGTGCTGCTGTTGGCCATCGACTAAACGCCACATATCCAAACGTCGGATTTGATTTGCAAAGGCGACGCCATGCTCATCTTGCTGTCCCTTAAAACTGGTTTGAGTTAGCTTTAACGACAGTTGCTCGTCAGGGGGATGGCCTTGCTGTTGGCTGCGGCTAAAAAACTCGGCGCGAAAATCGGGCAAGGCATTACTGGCGGCGGGGGAATAGGGCTGCGCCAGTTGCTCAACGGTTTGTACAATAAATTGCTGGGCGCTGGGTTGGTCGCTGCCCAAGCGTTGCAACCATTGTTGCCCTTGTTCGGCGCGTTGTAACAAGGCGTTCATCGCCGATTCAAAAAAGCCGCTGATTTGTGGCGCTAAACCATCGCTGGATTCTTGTATCTGCTGTTGCAGCCAAGCCAGGTCGTTGTGTCCTAGCAATGCCGCCTGATCAAAGCCGCGGCGGAAAGCATCAAAGCTGTGCTCGCTGTATTGGCTGCCTTGCCGTACTTGCCATTGACCGTCTAAATCCAAGGCACCATCACCGTGGCGTTGTTGCTGCACACTTAATCGTTGTTGGTTTTCTCCGGTGTTATGCCATGCCTGAAGATCAGCAGTTTTGACGTCGTTATGGCGTAATGAGGCAAATAGGTCTGAATGTTCGCTGCCAGAAAATAGGGCGCTGACACTGTGGCCAAGGTCGCGAACCAGCTGGCGCATTTGTTGCTCGGTGCTGTTGCTGAGTTCACTGCTACTGGCGATAGAAAAGTGTTTCAAACCGCCGTTTAAGCGCTGGGCAAATTGCACTTGGATGCGCTGGCCCGAGGTCAGTGTCAGCTCAACGTTCATGCCCGCCGAGCCCGTTGATGGTGGAGCCTTTTGCTCTGCTGGCAGGCGACTCACAGCATGATGTTGCAGCTGTTGGCTCAGTGCCGCGCCCAGCTTGATGCTTGATGCCATGGCCAGCTCCTTTGACTATTGGCAGGTTATCGGCGGCTTGGGGCTTGGCTGAAATAATGATTGAGTAACAGATAGACACAGGCCATGACTAACGCGACCAGGGTGCCTATATCGCGGCCCAGATACGGATAGCTGTAGCTGACGGTTAAGCAATAGCTCAGCAGTGCGCCCATGCCGGTTGGATAGTGGCGAATGCTGGCCGCCAATACCTGCGCACCGTAGCGAATGTGCAGCAGTAACATCAACGGGAAAAAACTGACCGGAAATGCCGCCAATAATCCCGCTTGCGAAGGCGCGAGCCAGCTGGCCAGTGCCGTAATGAGCACAACACTCAGGGTGGCCAGCGCCGCACGAAAGACCAAGCTGGCAATGGGATGATTTAGAAGGACTTGGCTTAGAAGGGAGTGACTCAGGAAGGAATGCCCGAGTTTTGGCTGACCACCGTGGTCAATGGTAGAGAGTGGCTCTATGCCACGCTGCATTCGGTGAAACACCAGTATGGCGATCACGGTAACAACGAGGGAGGCAATGCGGCTGGCTGGCATGTGTTGTAACAGCCAGATCACAGCAACAAAACACAGCAGCGCCACAACGACAGCAACAGGCAGGAAACTGAGCTGGGGGCGTCTGCGTATGACTTGCCAATAACCCCAGGCAAACGCCAACGCGCCAGACAAGCCCGCCAGGGTAAAGACCGCACTGCTGCCAGCAAACTGATCGCCTTGTTGCAGGGCAAAAAAATACAGCACGATGGCAGTACCGAGCGGAAAGCCAGCCAGTAGTCCGGCGTAGCGTGGCCCTAAGCGCTCGGCCACACTGGCTAGCAAGCAGACACTGGCAAAGGTGATTAGTATTTTGCTCAGCACTAGCATCAGATAAGCGCTGTCAGGGCGATGGTTTTGGCTTCAAGCGCTGCGCTGCGATTTCCCGTTTGTGCTTGGGCGATGGCGCCATCAAGCAACAGCTTTAATCCAATGGCTTGCTCTTGCTCTTGCTCTGGGCTGACTCGCTGACATTGTTGCTTCAGTATTGCCAGTACCCGTTGTTGATGTTGATGGCAATACAGCCAAACATCGCTATCGCTTTGACTGTATTCACTGGCACATTGTTGAAAAAAACAGCCGTAAAACGGCGCCAAATCACGTTCGTTGAACCAATCATCCAGGGCATCGAATAGCCGCTTAATCAAATCATTTAGTGATGACGCCGGGGTCAGTCGTTGCTGTAGCCAGTCGCACCAACGCTGATCGCGCAGCTGAAGGGCGGCCAGCAGCAAGGCTTCTTTGCTATCAAAATGATGGTACAGGGTTTTTCGGGCCACCTTGGCCTGTGCCAGTACGTCGTTAATGCCGACACTGTGAACACTGCGCTGATAAAACAGTGTTAAGGCTGCTTCGACCAGTTGTTGTCGTTTTTCCATTTGAGTCTTTGAGGTGAATGGCGTGGTGTTAACTTGACATGAGTAGACCAGTTTGTCTACCTTGGTAGACTGATTGGTCTACTTAGAGAGAATTACCTTTGCAAACATCCACTTTTTCTCGCCACTTCAAGCAAGTGTTTTGGCCCCCACTGTTGGCGGGGCTGGGAGCCAGTTTGTGTATTGGATTGCTGGCCGGGTTAAGTCAGCTTACTGACGTTAAAATCCTGATGGTGCCCTTTGGCGCCACTATGGTGATTGTTTTTGCCTTGCCTTCCAGTCCTTTGGCGCAGCCACGTAATGTGATTGGCGGTCATGTGCTAACAGCCGCTTTGGGGCTGGTATTGCTATTTATCGCAAACCAGTTTTCTTGGCCTGCTGATCATCCTATGTGGCTGGCGATGGCATCAGGATTGGGAGTGGCATTGATGATGTTGTGTCGCTGTGTGCATCCACCGGCGGGGGCAAATCCATTGCTGGTGTTGATGGTAGCGCCATCGTGGCAGTTTTTAATTGCCCCAGTATTGTCTGGTGCGGTACTGATCGTATTGTTTGCGGTGGCATTTTTTCGCCGCAGCGAGCAGCGCTATCCGCTCTCGGGGTGGTGGTCTTGATTCGTCGTCTACCCCGCTGGGTTATGCTGGGCGGAGCACTACTGGCTTTTAATGCCGGATTTATCAATGCATTAGCCTTATTAAGTTTTGTCCACCAGGCAATATCCCATGTAACGGGAACAGTGACGCTTGTTGCCAGTCATTGGGCTACGGGAGAGAGTGGCTGGCCTGTGCTGCTTGTGGTGTTGAGCTTTGTTCTGGGAGCCATGGTCAGCGGCATGGTGGTTGGCCATGAATCGCTGCGCCCAGGTCGACGCTACGGATTGGCGTTGTGGTTGGAGGCATTGTTGCTAATACTGGCCGGTTGGGCGCTGCAGCGGCAATGGTTGGCAGGGGAATGGTTGGCATCGGCGGCGTGCGGATTACAAAATGCCATGGTAGCGACTTTTAGTGGCTCGGTAATCCGAACCACCCACTTGACTGGCATTTTATCTGACATCGGTTCCTGGTTGGGTAATCGTCTTGCAGGACGAACGGTGGACCGTCGCCAGTTATGGCTGCATCTGACCTTGGTATCAGCGTTTACTCTTGGCGCAGGTGTTGGCAGTTATGGATTTACGTATTGGGCAGTGCAGGGTTTTTGGTTGGCGGCTCTGTTAATTGCAATGACAGCATTGATGTACCAACGCTGGCGACAGCACTGATAGCTATCTTTTACATCTAACGTGATTGTTGCTGCGGTTGTTTGGCTCTTTGCTGGCGGCGTTGACAGAGGTTGGCCCAGCCGCCACCGGACAGTCCATGGATAAAAACACTGAGCAAAATAGTCACAACACTGGTGCCAAACAACACGTCATAATGGGCAATGTTGGCGGCGTAGCCCAGTTGCTCAACGGCTAATAATAAATACAAAATACTGGCAATACCTCTCGGCCCAAACCAGGCTAAAAATGCCCGGCTGCTGGCATCGAGTGGCGTTCCAATCAGGCTAATGGCGACTGGCAACATGCGTACCAGGGTTAGGCTGAGCAGTGCATAAACCAGCATGGGCCAAGTAAGCATGGGCCAGGCGGCGGGAACAAAAATGGCGCCAAACAAAAAAAAGATCACCAGTGAGAGCAGCTGACCTTCGGCTTCTCCAAATTCTTTTAAACGGCCCATTACCCGTTTGCGTTTTGACTGTAAAAATAGCCCGGCGAGAAAAACCGCAATAAAGCCATTGCCGCCAATCGATTCGGTGGCGACAAAGGCGAATATGCCCAGGGCGACCGACGAAAGCCGTTGATACAACGGCGGCATCCAATGCTGTACGATGGCGTAATCGATTAGTTTGCCACCGAGGCGGCCGGCACCAATCCCCATAGCCGTGCCTAGTAGCAATTGGGTAACGATAAAGTCTGCCCAGTGCCAGGCATCTTGCTGACTGCCCGCTGCCAGAAGGGAGACGAATAATAATAAAATGGGCAAGGCAATGCCGTCGTTGAGGCCGCTTTCAACGGCAATGCTTTGACGCAGGCGGGTATCAAATTCGCGCTTGTCCATAATGGTTTGTGCTAGCGCGGCGTCTGTTGGCGTGAGGATAACGGCGATAATGGCAGCGGTGTACCAGTCCAGTGCGAACCAGTAAAAAGCCGTCAGCGTGCCGACGGCCACGGTTAGCGGCAAACCAATGGCCAATAACCGGATAGGGTAGGATTCGTAGCGCCATAACTGCTGACGTTTGATTTGGCTGGCATCAGTAAACAGCACTATGGCCAAGGTGAGTTCGGCGATATGTTGCAGCCCGTCACTATCGATGGCCGGCTCCACCCAATCGAGCAGTAAAGGTCCACACAGAATGCCCAGCAGCACAAACAGCATGGGCGCAGTAATGTCCAGTTGTTCAATTTGCCGTGCCACTAAGCCGTATATAAACAGTGCTGCGGCAAGAATCATGATGACAGTTTCAGTCATCTTCCCAGATCACTCGCAAGGGTTCGCCAAAGTCATCGTAGATAATCTTTTGTTTGGGCTTTTTACGGCGAGGCTTTTCTTTGTGCTGGCCTTTGCGCTGCTGTTGGCGGCGTTGGTCGATGGTGCGTAAGACGTCTTCAACCGGGGTGCGGCTGCTGGGCGGTTGCTCAAACCCTAAGGAGCGGTCATTGTACTGGCCATTTTCAAGGCCGGTTTCTCCACGCTGAAAACTGTGAATCTCACCGCCGTGCTGCAAATAGCGTTGGGTGTGTTGCTGCAGTTGCTCACGTAGCTCGCGCTTAGTTGGGCGTTTGCTCATAACCTGCTAATAGAAAGAGTTGGCAAGTCGTTCAGTATAGATGAAGGCAGCCTAGTAACACTACTTCGGCAACGCCTATTGATGTAACCGGGATGGAGACCGATCTTTGACAGCATGAGGTAAAGCTATCTGATATTCCTCTGGCGCTTCTTTATACTTATATCAGTATGTCTTACAAGGATGATTTTTTATGCAGTACTCAGGGATGGGCATCAACTGCTGTTGTTGGCGCGGATGTGATACTTCTTGGATTGTGCGTTTTACACTAGTTACGCTACTCAGTTTTTTTCTGGCGGCTTGCGGTTCTGATGATGCGGATAGTCGCAGCAAAGACACCAAGCCAGAACCGGGTAGAGGGGTTGTGACACCAACGATCAAGCAATTTAGCGTCAGTCATGATCAGGTATCCAAAGGCCAGACGATCCAGATAATGACCGAATTTACTGGGACTTCTGCTCGTATTGAGCCGGATATTGGTGATATTGAGTCTTCAGTTTGGTATTCGCACACACCAGGCGAAGATACTGAATATACGTTAACCGTGGAGGGAGAGTCAGGTGCCACTGTCACGCGCTCTTTGACGGTTGTGGTTGGCCCCGAATCAAAAACACGTTTTAGTATTGTTGCTTTAGGGGCATCTGCACATTCATCGTATGCCCATGACAGCTATCACACGGGTGTCAAAATCGAGGCATCTGAGTTTGAAATAGATTCTGTAACGGCGTCTGTTGCTGGCGTGTCACAAGCGCTGAATCTGACCAGTTGTGCAGAGGATGGCAGACAATGCACGGCAGACTATCAGGCGGAGTTAGATTTGTCTGGCATTGAATCCGGGCACTATGTGCTGGATATGATAGTGAAAGATGTAAAAGGCAATCTAAGCGTTCGTAGCCAAGCAATTCATTTAGATCGTCCGCCTGAAATATATGTAACGGCGCCGATATCTGGCTGGGCAGCGAATAGTGATACTGTGGACGTCGATGCTCAGTGTGAAGACAAAGAAGGCTCCTGTCGTGTCAGGTTTGTCGAACGAATTAGACTGCAAAATCTACCATTGATTGAGTCGCAAGGTCGCTTACATGAGGTCATCGAACTGCCGTTTTATGGTGTAGGTGATAGTGTTCGTTATGCCTTGGAGGCGATCGATGAGCAAGGACAAACGACGAGAGTCGAAGGGAACATCTTAGTAAAAGAAAGACTCGCTCTACAGCGGTTGTATGATGCTGAAGGAGACTTTGCTGCTTTTGAAGGCCGGCGATTAGCTTCTTGGCAAGGCGATGCGTTGGTTATTAATGAGATTAACTCCGATAAGTTGACCTCTATTGCCAGTCCTTCGGGGCAGGGAATTGATCGATCCCATCCACCTGTTTTTAGTTCTAATGGTATTGTGTTTGTCGATAACGCAAATGCCCCAACATTGTTTTATTTCTCTGATGGTGAAGTGACGGCTCTTGCACAAAACGTCAGTGAATTTCATGTTGCCGGACAATGGGCGCTGTGGGTGAATGATGGGCGCGCCAGTATTCGCGACCTGGAGACTAATACAACTCAGCTGCTGGGCAATGACATCAGCGACATTCAGCTGTTAGATGATGGCACCGCTTTTTATACCCATATCTCAAATGAAGCTATCAGGATGCGCTATTTCCAAGGAAGTACCACTGAATTGGCTTCATTTCCGTTGGGTTCTGTACGTGCCATAAAAACCTCACCCAATGGTACGCGTCATATGTATTTACAGTTGCAAGCTGGATCTGACGATCAGTATGCCTTAACGCTACTTGAACAGGGGCAAAGGATACAACTTCAAGAGTCGCAAGTACTCAGTGATCGGAATGCGCTGTATCTAATGCGATTTGCTTTAACAGACTCGTTCGCAGCGTACCACCAGCTCAGCGAGGCGGGCAATCAACAGGTGTGGCTGCTAGACAAAGACGGCAATAAATTGCAACGAAGTTTCTTCCAAGGTGATTCGCTGCTGTTTTCTCTGGCAGATGACGGTACCCTTCGTTTTACTCATTCGACGTCTTTGTACCGTGCTTTGCCTGGCCTAGAGCCAGTAGAGCTAGTCGATAAAAGTAGTGGCTTGGTTGAGGTTGGCTCTGAGCTGTTTTACCACTGGGGCATCTCTCTGTTTAAAGTAATAGAGCTTTAAATCGCCTGGACGACTCTGATGCGGTTGTCATATTCGCATCAGAGCTTAATGGGAGCTCTGGTTCAACAATCAATAAGTAGGCCAATAAAATCTCGTACAAGGTGCAAAAAGCGAACCACTCTGTGCTTTCTAGTGCTTTCTCGTTTTTGCTCGTACGCCAATTTATTTCTTGTCGACTTATAATAGGTTGGGCTCAGGAATAGTGACGAGGCATGAGTGTTTTCTGGTCAAGCACTGGCAGTGTGATGAGGTTCCCTAGTGCATTTATTGCAGTCATGATATGAGTTGTTGTAGTACTGATTTTTACGACCGCTAGCAGGGGCTCAATAAGAGAGTGTTGAATAGGCGGCTGTATTGAAGACAGTTACAACTGTACTGGTTATATAACTGACAACTGTATCTATAGATACTTTTGTTCTAAAGGTATTCTGCTTGCACGCTCGTAGCTGATTGCTGTTGCATCGCTTCGAATGACTTCCTTCTTTAGGGCCCCTCTCCGGGTGCCCCTTTTTCGTATTTTATTATGATCTTTATCCGACCTGCATTCGCCACTGACTATGGGCAACTGATTAGTGTATGGGAAGCAGCTGTCAGAGCCACCCACGATTTTTTACCTGAAGCGGACATAGCAACGCTGAAAAGCCTGATCTTAGATCAGTATTTTGATGCGGTATCACTGTATGTTGCGCGCCAAGCTGATGGTCATATTGTCGGTTTTTGTGGCGCGCTGGATGGTAATCTAGAAATGTTGTTTGTTTGTCCTACAGTCCACCGCAGCGGCATCGGCAAGCAACTGTGTCAGTTTGCCATCAGTGATTTGCATGTGACTCGCGTTGATGTCAATGAGCAAAACCCGGCAGCAATTGGGTTTTATCGCAGCCTGGGCTTTGTGCCGGTGGGGCGTTCTGATTTGGATGGGCAGGGTAATCCATACCCATTGGTGCATATGGCGTTGGCGTCAGAAAATTGATGTGATGGATAATAAGATTGCCAAAACACCCGCAATGCCAATGGGCCTAAATCAGCCATTAAAAAAGGTACGTATGCTGTTGTGGTAACACTGCTGCAGTACGTCTTCGGTGGTTAATTCTTTGACTTGGGCAATGGTCTCTGCCACAAACGGCAAATATTTAGGCGCATTTTCTACGCCACGAAAGGGAACGGGCGTTAAAAACGGTGCATCCGTTTCCAGCAATAAGTGTTCGATCGGAGTGGCTGCCACGACCTCGCGAACATTGTCGGCTTTATTAAAGGTGACAATGCCATTGATGCCTAAGCAAAAGCCCAGCTCCACAGCACGTTGTGCCAATGGCAGGCCGGAAGTAAAGCTGTGAATCACGCCTTTATGGGTCATCTGTGGGGCATATTCTTCAAGCAACGCTATGGTGTCGTCATCGGCGTCTCGGGTATGGATGACTACCGGCAACTGGCACTCGATGGCCAGCTCTAACTGGCGAGCAAAGTGCTGGCGCTGCACGCTGCGATCACAGTTGTCGTAATAATAATCCAGACCGATTTCACCCACGGCAACGACCTTGGCATCACTGGCATGCTGGCGAATATAGGATGCGCAGTCGCTGTCGAATTTGGCTGCTTCATGGGGGTGAACCCCTAGGGTGGCATACACGTCGTCGTATTGCTGTGCCAAGGCTAGTGCTGCTGGCATATTGCCAGGTTCAACACTGATGGTCATAAAGCGCTCAACGCCTACCGCTCGAGCTTGCTCCAGAATGTCATCAATCGGCTGGTCTTTCAGATAATCGAGGTGGCAGTGGGTTTCAATGATGGGGTGCGCGTACAGCGGAATGTCGCGGCGCTTTTTTTTGCTCATACAACAACCAAAAGAGGAAACGGTGCGCCAGTATAACAAAGGCGCTGCCGTCTCTTAAGAAGGAAGGTTAGATCTGACCTGAGGTCACCATCTTGATGGGATGAATGGCGGCTTTTTGCAGTCCTGGGTTAAGAGCATGCATGCGTTTCGCCAGCTTGCCTAAGGTCTTGGCACGATTGCCCGGTGCCGGGTGAGTGCTAAGGAACTCAGGGCCGCCTCCGCCACCGACTTTGGCCATTTTTTGCCACAGGCTTACCGCCGCTTCGGGCTGATAGCCGGCTAGGGTGGCCAGTTCAATGCCGATGCGATCAGCCTCGCTTTCTGCGGTGCGACTGTTGGGCAGTTCAAGGGCCAGTTTGGCAGCCAAGGCCGCTCCGGCCAGGGTTAGCTGATCTTGTTCTGTGGCGGCGCCGGCGGCGATCAGTCCGGCCTGCATAACCATGGCGCGCGACATGCGCTCAGCGCTGTGATTGGCCAGGGCGTGGGCAATTTCATGGCCCATAATCTGGGCGATTTCGTCGTCTGTTAACGACAGCTGATCAATAATGCCGGTGTAAATGGCCATGCGTCCCCCAGCCATGCACCAAGCATTAAGGGTTTTAGGGTCATCAATCACGGCAACGCTCCAGTGCCAGTTTTTGCTGCTGGGGTATTTTTCCACTGCTTTGCTCACCAGGCGGCCAGTAATTTGCTGAATGCGTTTCAATCTGGCTGCATCTTTCACCAGCTGCCGTTGCTCAGTGAGCTGGGTCATGGTACTGGCGTAGGCTTTTTCCGATTGCACGATGGCCGACTGGGGCGATACCAGCATCAGCTGTGAGCGGCCGGTGGGGCTGGTGGCGCAGCCGGCCAGCAGACCGGTGCTGACCAAGGCCATAATCAAAAACTTGTTCAAAGGTTTCATCAGGCATCCTTTAGTTTGCTGTCATCGCCCCAGTCTGAGGCGTTGCTCTGGTATACTGCTGCCATCATAAACCATGGGAAACAAACTGTGTTTGCAGGCATTGAATTTCATCCGCGCATCATGGCGACGCTGGAAAAACTCGCTATTGATACCCCGACCGAAGTACAGCAGGCGGTGTTGCCTCTGGCTGAGCATGATTTGCAGGTCTGTGCCGAGACTGGCAGCGGCAAAACGTTAGCCTATTTACTGCCATTGTTGCAGCAGTTGTTGACCACCAATGCGCCTAACACAGCCACTCGGGCGTTGATTCTGGTGCCGACGCGAGAATTGGCCCGTCAGGTCTACAAAGACTGCAAAGCCTTTACCGATATGAATACCCTCGATGTCGGCGTGCTGACCGGCGGTGAGGAGTTTAAGTATCAGGCTGCAATGCTGCGCAAGAATCCTGAAATCCTGGTCGCTACGACTGGACGCCTGGTGGATCATATTAAACGTGAAACCGTCGATCTGACTGATCTGGAGTTTCTGGTGTTGGACGAAGCCGACCGTATGTTAGATATGGGCTTTGCCGACGATATGGACATTATTTTGCAGCGTGCCAAAGCCGAGCGCCGCACGTATTTATTGTCAGCAACGCTGCATCATCAAGGTGTACAACGCATTGCCGGTAGCTGGTTGGTGGATGCCAAAGAGATCACCACCCAAAGTGCCAGTGATGCCCATGCCTTTATTCGCCAGCAGCGCATTTTGGCCGACGACAATGCCCATAAAGATCGTTTGCTGGTGTGGCTGCTGGCCAATGAAAGCTATGACAAGGCCATTGTGTTTGTGAACCGCCGTGATGAGGTGGATCGTTTGGCTGATTTCCTGCGTCAACATCGCGATGGTATCGCTGCTTTGCACGGAGAAATGACCCAGGATGAGCGCAACTATGTGCTGCAGCAGGTGCGCCAGGGTAAGCGACGTATCTTAGTGGCCACGGATGTCGCCGCCCGTGGTCTGGATGTTGAAGGTATGGATCTGGTTGTTAACTATGATCTGGCCCGCAAAGGCGATGAATATGTGCATCGTATTGGCCGCACCGGGCGTGCCGGTCAGCATGGTTTGGCCATTGCCCTGATCAGTGCCCATGAATGGAATCTCAAGGCACGTATCGAAAAGTATCAGCAGCAAACGCTGGAGCCACGCACCATTGACGGCTTAAAGGCTAAATATCAAGGGCCGAAAAAAGTTAAAAGCTCGGGTAAGGTAGCGGGTAAAAAGAAAAAGCCCAGTGCGCTAAAAGGCGGTAAAAAGCCAGCGCCAGGCCATAAAAAATCTGCGGCTAAAGGGAAAAAAGCCGACAGCAAATCGTCGCCACGCAAACCTGTGCGTACTGGCAACTTAATGGATGGCGAAGGTTTTGCGCCGATCCGACGCAAAAAAGACTGAAAATAGCCAACAGTGCACGCCAAGGCTCGGGCGTGCACTTTTATGTCTGTGTTCGCAAGCTTGTTCTATCACACCGCACTCTGTGCTTCGACCTGGCGATCCAGGCCTTCAATCACCGCTTGGCGCAGCGCTTCACACTGTTTGGCATCGGAAAACGGTTGGCCATGGTGATCGACGATAAAGAAAATATCGTGAATGCGCTCACCTTCGGTCAGAATTTTGGCGCCCTGAACTTCAGCGCCAAATTGCGCAAAAATAGCCCCCATACGTGCCAGCAGTCCAGGGCGATCTGCGGCGACAATTTCCAACACCGTACGTTGAGTGCTGGGGTCGTTGCTCATGGTGACCTGGGTGTTGACCCGGAATTGTTTTAGCGCGCGTGGTGTGCGGCGCTGAATGATGGTGCTGTAGTCATCAGGTCGGCTGATGGCGTCTTCCAGTACCGAGCGAATGTGGTCAATACGTTTAGGATCGACCACCGGCAAGTTGTTTTCATCCAGTACTATGTAGGTATCGACGGCATTTTTCTCCTGCTCGGAGGTCATAATGCGCGCGTCCTGAATATTCAGGTTGAGCTGATCCAGCGTGGCGGTGGTGACGGCAAATAAATTCGGTTGGTCTTTGGCTAATACAAAGATCTGGGTCGCACCTTCAAATTCGCGTTCTGACGTTGGCCTAACCGCAATCAGGGGTTTGTCGCTGAAATTATGCTGATCCAGTAGCAGGGTTTGCCAAATAATATTGTCGACGCCTTCGCGCAGAAAATAATCATTGCCCGGGTTAGACCACAACAGTTCAATGCGCTCTTCGCTCAGGCCCTGCTGCATGAGGCGGGATTTAGCTTCCTGTTGGATTTCTGCCACCACATCATCAATGTTGCGAGGATTGCCTAGGCCGCGTCGCAGAGCATTTTGTGTGTTGCGATACAGCTCACGCATTTGCTCAGCGCGCCATGGGGTCCAAAGCTTAGGGTTGGTGCTGACAATGTCTGCTACAGAAATCAGATACAGCATGTCCAGATGCTGCTGATCACCCACTTCCACCGCAAAGGCATGAATATCTTCTGGATTGTTTAGGTCTAGGCGTTGTGAAGCATTGGACATCAGTAAGTGGTTGCTGACTAGCCAAGTCACCATATGGCTGTCAGTGGGGCGTAAATTATGCTGACGGCAAAAGCGTGCGGCGATTTCCCCGCCGTTGGCAGTATGATCACCTTCCATGCTTTTACCGGTATCGTGCAGCAAGGCGGCCAAATAAAGAATTTCTTTTTTCATAATGCGATGGATGATTCGTGACGCCAGTGGATAGCGTTCACGGACATCGCTAAAGCGGAAATGGCGTAACAGTCTGGCCATGCGCAAACTGTGATCATCGACCGTATACACGTGAAATAGATCGTGCTCCATCATGCCGATGATTTTGCCGAACTCCGGAATATAAACGCCCAAAATACCGTAACGCAGCATGCGCGATAGTTCGCGTACTACGCGTTCACGATTGCGCATGAGTTCCATAAATACCGCATTGTATTGCGGGTTGTTGCGGTAATCGTCATCGATCAGGTGGCGATGATCGCGCAGTGCACGAATAGTCGTGGTGTGTATGCCTTTGGCGTTTGCAGTGCGCGCCATTAGCAAAAACACTTTTAATAACCACTCGGGTTCGCGGCGAAATAAATCTGGATCGGTGAGCTGTAAATAGCCGTTGCAAAGTACAAAGTGCTCATTGAGAGGAACCACATCCGTAAGCTGACCGCTGTGCATAAAATCGTCATTAAAATGCAGCAGTAGCAAGTCACACAGTTCCAATGTGGCGAGCTGGTTGCGATAAAAACGCCCCATAAACTGCTCGACGCCGAGCTGGCGGTTGTCTTCTTCAAAGCCTAATAATTCGGCAACTTCGCGCTGTAAATCAAACAGCAGGCGATCTTCTTCGCGACCAGACAACATATGTAGGGCGTAACGTACTCGCCATAAAAAGGTCAGGCTGCCGGCCAAACGCTGATGTTCAAATTCAGTTAAAAAGCCGTTGTCTTCCAGCGCTTGCAGTGTGCCTTCGCCAAAATGGCGCATGGTTACCCAGGTAATGGTTTGAATGTCGCGCAAGGTGCCGGGAGAGTTTTTTACATTCGGCTCCATATTGTATTCGGAGCTTTTGTGCTTTTTGTGGCGCTGCTGAATCTCTTCCCATTTGGCATTAAAGAATGCTTGGGCTGGCCATAGCTGTTGTGGTGCGGTAGCGGCTTGCAGCGATTGGTGCAGGCTGGCATCACCAGCCAGTGGCCGGCTTTCCATCATATTGGTAATGATGGTGAGGTCTTTGCCAGCTTCCTCTAGGCACTCATCTAAGGTGCGAACGCTGTGGCCGATATCGAGTTTGAGGTCCCACAGTAAAGTAATAAAGCTTTGCAGCTGCTCGCTGTGTCGATTGATGGAGGCTTCGTCGCGCGCCAGGATCAGCAAATCGATATCTGAGTGTGGATGCAACTCGCCGCGCCCATAACCGCCAACGGCAATTAAGGCGAGATGGTCGGCATCGAGTTGCAGGTGTTGCCACAAGGTATGCAAAATAACATCGATCAGCTTAGCGCGATGATGCACTAGGGTGACGGCATCTAACGTGGCTCGAAAGTAGTCGTGGCAGTCTGCTTGCAGTTGCGATAACAGACCGCGCACAACGGGTATGGGGGACACAGCGTGCTGCAGTTGCTGTTGCAGGCTGGCGACATCCACTTCGGGTAAGGTCAAGCTGACTGTGTCCATAATGTGGCTCAGGCGAAGCGCGTCTCTTCCTGGCGGCGAGTCAGTACTTCAACACCGCTGTCCGTCACTAGCAGGGTATGCTCCCATTGAGCCGATGGTTTGCGGTCTTTGGTGATCACCGTCCATTCATCTTTCATCAGCTTGGTAAAGCGTTTGCCCTGGTTGATCATGGGCTCAATGGTAAAGGTCATACCGGCTTGTAATTCAAAGCCCGTGCCGGGACGGCCATAATGCATGACTTGTGGCTCTTCATGAAACTCTTTGCCGATGCCGTGACCGCAATATTCGCGCACCACGGAATAGTGGTTGCTTTCGGCGTACTGCTGAATGGCGTGGCCAATATCACCCAGGCGTACCCCCGGCTTAACCATATCAATGCCGATGTACAGGCACTCTTGGGTGATGTCGACCAAACGCTTGAGCGCTGGCGTAGGTTCGCCAACGTAAAACATCTTGCTGGTATCGCCGTGGTAGCCATCTTTGATGACGGTCACATCAATATTAATGATGTCGCCTTTCTTTAAGGCTTTGTCATCACTGGGGATGCCGTGACACACCACATGGTTGATGGACGTACAGATCGATTTGGGGAAGCCGCGATAGTTGAGCGGTGCCGGAATGGCCTGCTGCTGGTTGACAATATAATCGTGGCAGATACGGTCCAGCTCGCCGGTGGTGACGCCGGGCTTGACGTAGTCGCCGATCATTTCCAGCACTTCAGCGGCCAGTCGGCCGGCAACGCGCATCTTTTCAATTTCATCAGCAGTTTTAAAGGTTACAGACATTGAGACCATCGCTCGCACATTTCTAAACAGTCTCTATTGTACAGTGACTGACCGACAGCGTGAACAGTGCGGTAATTCCTGTCGTTGACACTGGTTTGCAAGGGTGAAAAGTGGTATAAAGCGCCCGCGAAAAGCACACCCCTGCCTGGATGTTGTTCATTCAGGCGTTTGGGGAACACACACACACTTCTTAAGGCGGAGTCGGGGTGCTGCTCTTTTGAGCGGTCGGCAACGTGAAGTGTGGAGGCCTAACCCAATGAAACTTAAGGTAAAATCATGGCACAAGTAAGCATGCGTGACCTGCTGAAAGCAGGTGTACACTTCGGTCACCAAACTCGTTACTGGAACCCTAAAATGGGTAAGTACATCTTTGGTGCTCGCAACAAGATTCATATCATCAACCTGGAGCACACGGTTCCTGCGTTGAACGAAGCGTTGAAAGTGATCGAAGGTCAAGCGTCTCGTAACAACAAGATTCTGATGGTAGGTACTAAGCGTGCCGCTGGTAAGATCATCAAAGAGCAAGCCGAGCGCTCTGGTGCGTCTTACGTAGCTCACCGTTGGTTGGGCGGTATGCTGACCAACTACAAGACTATTCGTCAGTCTATTAAGCGTCTGCGTGACCTGGAAGCACAGCAATCTGACGGTACCTTCGAGCAGCTGACTAAAAAAGAAGCTCTGATGCGTACTCGTGAAATGGAGAAGCTGGAGCGTTCTATCGGTGGTATCAAAGAAATGGGCGGTCTGCCTGATCTGCTGTTCGTGATCGACGTTGACCACGAGCGTATCGCTGTTCAAGAAGCTAACAAGCTGGGTATCCCAGTCGTTGGTATCGTTGATACTAACTCTAACCCAGATGGTGTTGACTACGTTATCCCAGGTAACGACGACGCTATCCGTGCGATCCAGATTTACGCTTCAGCCGTTGCTGATGCCGTTCTGGAAGGCCGTCAGGCAACTGGCGCTGCTGACGAGTTCGTAGAAGTGGCTGAAGACGCTGAGCAAGCGGCTGCAGAATAAGCTTCCAGGCTCTGAATGAAAAAGGGGGCTTGCCCCCTTTTTTTAGATATTTAGACACTGTTATAGAGGAATTTAGACATGGCGAATATTTCAGCCGCACAGGTAAAAGAACTGCGTGAGCGCACGGGTCTGGGCATGTTGGAGTGCAAAAAAGCACTGGCAGCTGCAGAAGGCGATATCGATAAGGCAATTGAAGACCTGCGTAAGAACTCTGGTCTGAAAGCAGCTAAGAAAGCGGGCCGTACTGCTGCCGAAGGTAAAGTGCGTGTGATCGCTAACGACGGCGTTGTCGTTGCTGTTGAAGTTAACTCAGAAACTGACTTCGCTGCGGGCGACTCTAACTTCGGTGATTTCGCTGATAAAGTGGCTGCAAAGCTGGCTGAAAGCAAAGAAACCGATGTGGTTAAGCTGACCGAAGGTGAGCTGGAAGAAGACCGCATGGCGCTGGTACAAAAGATCGGTGAAAACATCACTGTTCGTCGCGCGTTTGTTGTTGAAGGCGAAACTGTGGGTGCTTACCTGCACGCAACTGGCAAGCTGGCCGCTATCGTTGAACTGAAAGGTGGCGACGCTGAACTGGCTAAAGAAATTGCCATGCATGTTACTGCTGTGAACCCACGTGTTCTGAGCCCAGAAGACATGCCAGCCGAAGTTCTGGAAAAAGAGAAAGAAATCATCAAGGCGCAGCCAGATATGGCTGGCAAGCCAGATGAAATCGTTGAAAAAATGATGGGTGGTCGTCTGCAGAAGTTCTTGAAAGAGAACAGCCTGCTGGAGCAGCCTTTCGTTAAAAACCCTGAGCAAACTGTTGGCCAGCTGGCGAAAGCCGCAGGTGCTGAAGTGGTATCTTTCGTTCGCGTTGAAGTGGGCGAAGGTATCGAAGTTGAGCAAGTTGACTTCGCAGCGGAAGTGGCAGCGCAGCTGAAAGGCTAATTGCCCATCGGGGTGCCGGCACCGCTGAGTGCCCCTGTCCATATGCCGGGTTCGCCCGGCATATTTGTATATGATGATCACCGGAGAGACCCAGGCCATGGCGGAAATGAAAAGCGCAAAATACAAACGAGTTCTGTTAAAACTGAGTGGTGAGGCCCTGATGGGCGAGCTGGATTTTGGTATTGATCCAAAAGTGCTCGACCGTATGGCGCTGGAAATTGGTCAGTTGCGCGGCATTGGTGTGCAGGTCGGGCTGGTGATTGGTGGTGGTAATCTGTTCCGCGGCAAGGCCTTGAGTGAAGCGGGCTTGGACCGTGTTGCCGGTGACCATATGGGCATGTTGGCCACCGTTATGAATGCGTTGGCTATGCGCGATGCGTTAGAGCGCGCTAATATGCCGACCCGAGTGATGTCGGCGATACCGATGAGCGGCATTGTTGATCACTACGACCGTCGTAGTGCTATCCGGGCGCTGGATAGCGGCGATGTGGTAATTTTCTCTGCGGGTACCGGTAATCCATTTTTTACCACCGACTCGGCTGCTTGTTTGCGTGGCATTGAAATCAATGCCGATCTTGTTCTGAAGGCAACCAACGTCGATGGTGTGTATACTGCCGACCCGAAGAAGGTTCCAGACGCCGAAAAGTACGATTGTTTGACGTACCAGGAAGTGCTGGAGAAACAGCTTGGCGTAATGGATCTGACCGCGATTTGTTTGGCTCGCGATCACAGCATGCCGTTGCGTGTTTACGATATGAACGAACAGGGAGTGCTAGCCCGCCTGATGACGGGTGGCAGCGATGGTACTCTGATTGTCAGTGAGGATAAGTGACGATGATTAACGACATCAAAAAAGATGCAGAAGAGCGCATGGCCAAGAGTGTGGCGTCGGTAGTGGAAGCATTTAAGCGTGTACGTACCGGTCGCGCGACTCCAGCGATTCTCGACGGCGTTATGGTCAGTTATTACGGTGTCGACACGCCGCTGTCTCAGGTGGCTAACATCATGGTGGAAGATGCTCGTACGTTGGCGATTAACCCGTGGGAAAAGCCGATGGTGCCCGAGATCGAAAAAGCCATCATGAAATCAGATCTGGGTCTGAACCCTGCAACCTCTGGTGACACTATTCGTGTACCTATGCCAGCGCTGACGGAAGAAACCCGTAAAGATTACATCAAGCAAGCGCGTGCTGAGGCAGAAAAGGGCCGAGTGTCCGTTCGTAACATTCGCCGTGACGCTAATGGCACCCTGAAAGACCTGCAAAAAGAAAAAGAAATCTCTGAAGACGAGCAACGCGGTGGTGAGGAGCAAATCCAGAAACTGACCGATAAATATATTGCTCAGATCGACGATTTGCTGGCGGATAAAGAAAAGGACCTGATGAAGGTTTAATTTCGTGTCTACCAGTATTGATGACAGTCTGGCCGCCAAAGGTCAGCTGCCTAAGCATGTTGCCATTATTATGGATGGCAACAATCGCTGGGCAAAGCGCCGCCTTATGCCGGGAGTGGCTGGTCATAAGGCGGGTGTTGATGCGGTGCGTGCGGTGGTCGAGACCTCTGCGCGTCACGGCATTGAAGTGCTGACGTTATTTGCGTTTAGTAGCGAAAACTGGCGGCGTCCTGCGAATGAAGTCAGTGCCTTAATGCAACTGTTTGCGCTGGCATTAGAGCGAGAAGTGAAAAAGCTTCATCGTAATAATATTCGCTTGCGTGTGATGGGTGATTTGTCCGGCTTTGATCAGCGCATTCAGCAGCTGGTGCAGGAGGCAGAGGCATTAACGCACGATAACGACCGCATGACGCTGGTGATTGCGGCCAATTACGGCGGCCAATGGGATATCGCCCAGGCGGCCCAGCAGTTGGCTCTGCAGGTAAAGCAAGGTACGTTGCAGCCTGAGCAAATCAACGAGCAACTGTTGCATCAGCATACTTGGTTACACGACTTGCCTGCTCCCGACCTGATGATTCGCACGGGTGGAGAGCAGCGCATTAGTAATTTCATGTTATGGCAGATGGCCTACGCCGAGTTTTATTTTACCGACGTATATTGGCCGGACTTCAAACAATCAGAATACCAACAAGCGTTGGTGGCCTTTGCTGAGCGCACCCGCCGCTTTGGACGCACTGACGAGCAGCTAGAGGAAGCGGAACGCAGTGTTTAAGCAGCGCGTGTTAACGGCCTTGGTGTTGGCCCCGATTATGATCGTCGGCATTTTCTTTTTGCCGCTCAAGCCTTTTGCCTTTTTTATTGCCGCTATCGCCACGCTAGGTGCGTGGGAATGGGCCAATATTGCTGGCTATGAACGCACCTGGAGTCGGGTGTTGTATGCCTTGGTGGTGTTTGTGTGTCTGTATATCAGTGCACGGTTGCTGCGGGTCTTTCCGGAATGGCTGATCGTCTACTTGGCGCTGGGGACTTTGTGGTGGACGGTCGCTTTTGCGTTAGTGCAACGTTACCCCGGTGGCACCCGTTTGTGGCAATCACGGCCGATTCGAGCCTTGCTCGGCTTGTGTGTGTTAGTGCCTATGTGGGTTGGCTTTATGCACCTAAAAGAGCAGCCGCACAGCTCGTTATTGATATTTTACGTCATGCTGATTGTTTGGGGTGCGGATACCGGCGCCTATTTCTCCGGCAAACGCTGGGGGAATTCAAAATTGGCACCCGAAGTGAGCCCGGGTAAATCCTGGGCGGGTTTTTGGGGTGGATTTGCCACCACCTTGTTGATTGCCGCTGCTTTTGGTTTCTATCTGCATCACTTCGTTGAACCAATGACGATCGAAAGTCGTTGGAAGCTACTGGCGATTACCATGGTGACCATGGTGATATCGGTGCTTGGCGATTTAGTGGAAAGTATGATGAAGCGTTATCGCGGTATCAAAGACAGCTCTGCTTTGCTGCCGGGTCACGGCGGAGTGCTCGATCGTATCGATAGTATGGCGGCAGCTGTGCCTGTGTTTGCTTTTTGTATGGTGTTGCTGGATTGGGGGCTTAGCGCCTGATGCAAGCCATCACTGTACTGGGCTCCACTGGCTCCATCGGTATGAGCACGCTGGATGTCATTCGACGTCATCCTCAGCGCTATGTCGTTTATGCGCTGACTGCTGCCAGTAACGTTGAGCGTATGTGGCAGCAAGTCAGTGAGTTTAAACCGCAGCATGTGGTGATGACCGATGAAGGTGCTGCGCTGCAACTGCAACAGCAGGTCACAGCGTCGGGTTTATCCACTCAGGTTCATGGCGGTGCTGATGCATTGGCTGATGTGGCCGCAGCGGGCGAAGTCGACCAAGTCATGGCGGCCATTGTCGGTGCTGCTGGCTTATTGCCAACGCTGGCAGCGGCTCGGGCCGGTAAGCGTATTTTGCTGGCCAATAAAGAAAGCCTGGTGATGGCGGGTGCTTTGTTTATGCAAGCGGTGCGCGATGGCGGCGCCGAACTGCTACCTATCGACAGTGAGCACAACGCCATTTTTCAATCGCTGCCAGCCCATTACACGGGCGACTTCGATGCTCATGGCATTGAAAAAATACTGCTGACTGCTTCTGGTGGACCGTTTCGAGGGTATTCCGCCGAGCAGCTAGAGCAAGTAACGCCAGCCCAAGCGGTGGCCCATCCTAACTGGTCGATGGGGCAAAAAATATCAGTCGACTCGGCCACCTTGATGAACAAAGGCTTAGAGCTGATTGAGGCGTGTTTTTTGTTCAATTGCCAGCCACAGCAAATACAGGTGGTGGTCCATCCGCAAAGTGTTATTCATTCCATGGTGCAATATTGTGATGGCTCTGTCATAGCGCAGTTAGGCCAGCCCGATATGCGTACACCTATTGCTTATGGTATGGCTTGGCCTGAGCGCATCGATGCGGGTGTGCGCTCGCTGGATTTGTTTGACATAGCGCAGTTCAATTTCGAGGCGCCGAATCATCGGACATTTCCATGTTTGCAGCTGGCGGCTGATGCCTTTGCTGCAGGTGGGACCATGCCAACTGTCTTGAATGCTGCCAACGAAGTGGCGGTGGCGGCATTTTTGGCGGAACAAATTCCGTTTAACGCGATCCCACATGCGGTCTTGGCCGCTATGCAGGCCCATGATGTGGTCGATGCAGATTCTTTGGCGTCTGTTATGCAGGCTGATAAGTGGGCGCGTGACTGTGTTCAGGCGTTAATGGAACGCGCTTTCTGGCAAGAGGATCGACCTCTATGACGGTGTTATTTTTTATTATCGCCATCAGCGTGCTGGTGGTGATTCATGAATACGGCCACTTTTGGGTGGCTAGGCGCTGCGGTGTTGATGTGCTGCGCTTTTCGGTCGGCTTTGGCAAGCCTCTATGGTCGTGGCGAGATAAGCACGGCACGGAGTACGCTTTAGCGCCGATTCCCTTGGGCGGCTACGTCAAAATGCTGGATGAGCGTGAAGGGCCGGTGCCTGAGCATTTGCTCGACCGCGCTTTCACACGTAAACCCGTGTGGCAACGCATTGCTATTGCCAGTGCTGGTCCGCTTGCCAACTTCTTGTTTGCCATAGCTGCCTCTTGGGTGTTGTTTATGTTAGGCACTAAGGGGTTGGTGCCTGTCATAGGGGCGGTGGATGAACACTCAATCGCAGACCGGGCAGGGTTGAGAGCGGGTGATGAAATTGTCCAGATTGCCGACACGCGCACCGAGACTTGGCAAGAAGTGCAGTGGACTTTGCTGTCTTACTTGGGGGAAAGCACCGATCTAGTGGTAGCGGTGCGGACTGAGGCCGGCGAGTTGCGCCAACATACGCTGTTGCTGGATAACTGGTTGTCGGGCAGTGATCAGCCATCGCCTTTGTCGGGGTTGGGATTGGCGCTGCGGGATGTGCCCGTCCCGGCCGTTGTTGGGCAGTTGGTTGAGGGTGGGGCCGCGCAGGCATCCGGTTTGCAAGTTGGAGATCAGGTAACCCACGTCAATGGAGAGCCAGTTTCTGATTGGTACGCATGGGCAAAGTTCATTCGCGAGTACCCAGATACTGGCTTGAACATGCAAGTCGTGCGCGGTGATAGCACGGTGGATGTGTTTATGACGCCGGCCGCCATAGAGCGTGAAGGCAAGCCTATTGGTTATGCAGGCGTTGGCCCCAAGCCAGTCCCTTATCCGGATGATTGGGTTCGCAGTCACAGCTACGGACCACTGAGTGCTCTACAGCAAGGGTTGGAGAAAACCTGGGGGCTGATTGGTATGACACTAGAGTCGCTATGGAAAATGCTAGCCGGCGACTTATCGGTGAAGAACTTGAGTGGGCCGATTACCATTGCTAAAGTAGCCGGCTCTTCAGCATCAGGTGGGCTGGCATATTTTGTTGACTTCTTGGTGTTGTTTAGTGTGTCCCTAGGGGTTTTGAATTTGCTGCCGGTGCCTATGCTCGATGGCGGTCATATTCTGTTTTACACCATTGAGGCGTTACGTGGAAAACCGCTGTCAGAGCGAGTGCAAGTAGCTGCACTGTACCTGGGCATGTTTTTGTTGGCGAGCTTGATGATGGTTGCCTTTTATAACGATATCAGCCGGCTGATGTAGCCGAGAGAGACTGGAAAAACTAATGCGTTGTGTGCTGTTTACGCTGTTGTTCGGGGTTTGGTCATCGGTTGCCAGCGCTGAATCTTTTAAAATTGAAGACATTCGCCTGGAAGGTTTGCAGAGAGTCTCCGCCGGTACTGTTTTTGAACAATTGCCAATTAGTGTTGGCGATCAGGTAGATGATAGTCGTTTGGTTCGGGCTTCGAAGCAGTTGTTTCGTTCGGGATTGTTTAACGACATCCAATTATTGCGAGATGGTGATGTGTTGGTGGTGCGATTGGTGGAGTTGCCAACCATCAGCAATATAGAAATAAAGGGTAATAAAGCCATTCAAACAGATATGCTGAAGGATGGCTTAAAACAGTCTGGTTTGGATGAAGGCTTGGTGTTTAAGCGGTCAACTCTGGAGCGTATTTCTCTCGAGCTTGAGAGACAATATGTTGCGCAAGGTCGCTATGACGCCCGTATCACTACAGATGTTGAGGCTCTGCCAAGAAATCGGGTGGCACTTAAAATTAACGTTGAAGAAGGAAATGTTGCCAATATTGCCCACATTAATATTGTTGGTAATGAAGCCTTTGACGACGATGAACTGTTAAAGCAATTTGAGCTGCAAGTCTCTAACTTCTGGTCTTGGTATGCCAGCGATGACAAGTACGCGCGCGAGAAGTTAGCAGCGGATATGGAGACACTACGTTCATATTACCTCGATCGTGGTTATATTCGTTTTAACATCGAATCCACTCAAGTCTCTCTTTCACCGAACAAAGACAGCGTATACATCACGTTAAATGTCAGTGAAGGTGAAAAATACAAAGTTCGTGATATTCGCTTCGCTGGCAACCTAGTGGTTGATGAAGATGATTTAAAATCTTTGGTGCTGCTTGATAGCGGCGAGACTTTTTCTCGACGTCGCGTTACCAGCAGCAGTGAATGGATGTCAAAACGCTTAGGAAATGATGGTTATACTTTCGCCAAAGTTGATGGCATTCCTGACATTGATGATGAATCGTTAGAAGTTGATTTAACTTTCTTTGTTGAGCCTGGCAAGCGTACCTATGTTCGCCGTATCAACTTCGCTGGCAATGAAAGTACTATGGATGAAGTTCTTCGCCGAGAAATGATTCAGATGGAAGGCGGTTGGGCCTCCACTGAAAAGATTGATGCCGGTAAATCGCGTCTTGATCAACTGGGGTTCTTTAAAAGCGTTACGGTTGATACGCCTACGGTACCCGGTACCGATGATATGATTGATGTGAACTACAATGTCGAAGAGCAGCTGAGCGGCAGCCTGAATTTTAACATTGGTTATGCCGGTGGTACGGGCGTTATTTTAGGCGCCAGTATCAGTCAGAATAACTTCATGGGCAGTGGCAATCGCATGTCATTGGGCGTGCAAAAAAACAACACCGTACAGTCTTATAACTTCTCTTTCTTTGATCCTTACTACACCATTGATGGTGTTAGCCGTGGCTATAATGTTTTCTATCGTGAAACTGACTATGAGAAGTTGAGCGCCGTCAGTGACTATCAGACCAATACCAAAGGCGGCAATCTAACTTTTGGTTATCCGATTTCCAATCGTCAGCGACTGAACTTTTCGTTAGGTTTGACCAGTACTGATATGTTCCGGGGAAGTACCGTTCCCTCTGAAATTATTGATTTTATTGAAGACGAAGGCGAGCACTTCTTAGAGTATAAGCTTGGGGTGACCTGGCGCTACAATGCACTCAATCGTGGTTTGTTCCCAACAGCGGGAACCGAGCACAAAGTCAGTGCTGATATCTCTGTCCCTGGCAGTGATTTAACCTATTACAAGCTAAACTATTCTGCCAATTACTATTTCCCTATCGCCAGTGAATGGTCTGTGAGGCTGCGCACTGAGCTAGGCTATGGCGATGGCTTTGGTGATCAAGAGCGCTTGCCGTTCTTTAAAAACTTCCGTGCAGGTGGTATCGGGTCTGTTCGAGGTTATAGCTCTAATAGCCTTGGCCCTAAAGGTTTGCCTGAATATAATGTTGTTGAGCTGGCTCAAACCGACAGCAATGACGACATTATTTACGAGTTAGATGAACTGGGGCGCCCTGATGTCGATGCGGATGCACCTAGCGTCGTTTACAAAGAAGATGATGATGGTGCTGCAGTCGCTGTCAGTAATAGCAATCGTTACAAGCCAGTTTATGAGCTGACCGATAATGGCAGTATTGCAACGGCTCCCTATTTTGTTGAATCAGAGCGAGCCTTGGGCGGTAACGTTATTACTGAAGCCAGTCTGGAGTTGATTTTCCCTTTCCCATTTGTCGAAGATCGCAGTTCTTTGCGTAGCGTGCTGTTTTTTGATGCCGGTAATACCTTTACCGATCAGTGTTACAAGCCGAGTGATTCAGATGTTCCAACTTTGACTAGGCACCCGTATTGTAAAAACGGCTTTGACTTAGGCGAGTTACGCACCAGTGTGGGTGCCGGTGTTACTTGGATTACAGCGATCGGACCTTTGACCTTTACTTATTCTATTCCATTGAACGAACAGTCAGGCGATCGTACTGAAGGCTTTGAGTTCTCTCTTGGCCAAGTGTTCTGATTTTTGATTTACAAGGAGCAAATAATGCGTTGGTTATTAATGATGGCCCTAGGGCTAGTAATGAACACAGCGATGGCTGAACAAAAAATCGCCGTGGTTGATATGGAGCGGGCTTTGTTTTTGTCGGATGCTGCTAAAGCATCTATTCAACAGTTCGAAAAAGATAACAGTGAAGATATAAAGAAGCTGAAATCTCTCGAAGATGAACTGCGGAAAATGAAAGAAAAGAGCGAAAAAAATGCCGATTTTATGAGCGAAGAAGAAGCTAAGAAGCTGTCGGGTGACTTTGCTGAGAAACGTTCTGAGTTCCAATTTTTTGCCAAAAAGTTGCAGAAGCTTGAACAAGGCTGGAAGAGAGAGTTTTTCCAAACACAATTGCCTAATGTTGAGAAGTTGCTTAAAGCAATTATTGAAGAGGGCGAGTATGATGTCGTGCTTCAGGCTGGCGCTGTGGTGTTTGCATCACCTCAAGCTGACCTGACAAAACCATTGTTGGAACGACTGAACGCTGATAAGTAGGCCGGTGAGTATGCGAATAAAGCTGACTGATCTGGCTGAGCGTATAGGCGCTACTGCGAACCTTGATAGTGACTTGGTCATTTCTGGTGTCAATACCATAACAGCAGCTCAGCCGGGAGAGGTCAGCTTTCTGGCCAATGACAGTTATAAGCGTCATCTTGCTTCAACTCAGGCAACGGCTGTGATTGTCACTGCTGAGCAGGCGAGCCAAGTACCTGGAATTGCACTGATTGCGGACAATCCCTATTTGGCGTTTGCGAAGGCAACCCAGATATTTGATAACCGTCCGCAACCGGCTTTGGGTGTTCACCGAACAGCGGTTGTAGCCGATACGGCGCAACTTGGCGAACGGGTCAAAGTGGCGGCTAATGTCGTGATTGGTGAGCATGTGGTCATCGGAGATGATACCGAAGTAGGCCCAGGTACCGTGATTGGCGACGGTTCTGTGCTGGGAAACCAGTGCCGTATTGCTGCCAATGTAACTCTGTATCACGGTGTTCAAATTGGTAGTCGCACGACCATTCACTCAGGTGCTGTTATTGGCGCCGATGGCTTTGGCTTTGCCCAAGCCGAAGGCAGCTGGCATAAAATAGCGCAGCTAGGCGGTGTGAGTATTGGCAATGATGTGGAAATCGGTGCCAACACTTGTATTGACCGCGGTGCATTGGGCGACACGGTTATTGCTGATGGTGCTATTTTGGATAACCTTATTCAGATTGCACATAATGTGTCTGTTGGCGAAAGAACTGCTATTGCCGCTTGTGCTGGTGTTGCAGGGAGCACACAAATAGGCGCAGATTGTACTCTTGCGGGCGGTGCCGGTTTGTCCGGGCATTTGACCATCGGCGATGGTGTGCACGTCGCAGCCATGGCGCTGATCAGCAAGTCGATATCTGAGTCAGGCGTATATGCTTCTGGTACGGCACAAATGCCCATCCAGGAGTGGCGCCGCAGCGCGACGCGTTTCCGACAACTGGACTCCATGGCCAAACGGCTACAACAGTTAGAGAAACACCAAAAAGGTGAAACGTAATGTCCCTGCAAACTATTCAGCAAATTCAGGAATTTCTTCCCCATCGTTACCCGTTTTTGCTGGTTGATCGAGTTCAGTCAGTTGATCTCGATGACGAACAAGGCGCGGTGATTCGCGTTTTGAAAAACGTCACCATTAATGAAGAGTTTTTTAATGGCCATTTCCCGGGTCATCCTATTATGCCGGGTGTACTTACCCTAGAAGCGATGGCACAAGCGGCTGGTTTGCTGGGGCTGACTATGTTGGGTGAAAAGCGTACTGATAACACTCTGTATTATTTCGCAGGTGCAGATAACGTTCGGTTCAAGCGCCCCATTGTCCCTGGCGACCAAGTTGTACTGGAATCTCGTTTCGTCAGTGGTCGGCGTGGAATCTGGAAATTTGCCTGCCGTGCCTTGGTGGAAGATAAAGTGGCTTGTCAAGCTGATATCACCTGTGCAGAGCGGGAACTGGAGCTGGAATGATTGATCCGCATGCAATAGTAGATCCTGCTGCGACTTTGGCCGATGACGTTGTTGTCGGGCCCTTTAGTATTATTGGTCCGGATGTAGAAATTGATGCTGGAACTGTTATTGGTTCCCATGTTGTGATCAAGGGTCCAACCAAAATCGGCCGTAATAATCGCATATTTCAGTTCGCTTCCATTGGTGAGGAATGCCAGGACAAGAAGTATCGTGGCGAGCCAACCACATTGAGTATTGGCGATAACAATGTCATTCGTGAAGCCTGCACCTTTCATCGTGGCACAGTGCAGGACAATGGCCACACTCAGGTCGGTAACGATAATTTATTTATGGTGAATGTTCATGTCGCTCACGATGTGGTGATTGGCGATCATGGTATTTTTGCCAATGACACTAACCTAGCTGGTCATGTGCATGTTGGGGATTGGGTGATTCTGGGCGGTGCGACGCAAGTACACCAATATTGTTTGATCGGCTCACATGCCATGTGTGGGGCTGGTACTGTTGTATTGAAAGATATACCAGCCTATGTGATGGCGCAGGGTTATCCTGCCAAGCCCCATGGCATTAATATTGAAGGCTTACGTCGCCGAGGCTTTGCCAAGGATAGCATTCAACGAGTACGGCAGGCGTATAAAACCCTGTATCGGCAGGGGTTAACGTTACAGGAAGCACTGGCGGAATTGTCGCAAGACTCCGATGAAGCCGTGCAAATGCTGGTGCAAACTTTACAAGCGGCGAGTCGGGGTATTATTCGCTGATGCGCATTGCTTTAGTAGCCGGTGAGACGTCAGGCGACATGCTCGGCGCAGGCCTGATTCAAGAATTAAAATCTAAGTACCCAGATGCCTCGTTTGAGGGAATTGGCGGGCCATTGATGCAGGCTCAAGGCATGGACAGTTTTGTGCCGATGGAACGCTTGTCGGTGATGGGCTTGGTCGAAGTCTTGGGTAGGCTGTTTGAACTGCTAAAGGTACGTCGCGATCTGCTTAAATACTGGCGCGCTAATCCACCGGATGTTTTTATCGGTATTGATGCGCCAGATTTTAATCTGACGCTAGAGCAAAAGCTCAAGCAGTCCGGTATTAAAACTGTACATTACGTCAGTCCATCAGTGTGGGCATGGCGTGAGAAACGGGTAGAAAAGATTGCTCGTTCGGTTGATTTGATGCTGACCTTGTTTCCATTCGAAGCGCAGTTTTATGAACAGCATCAGGTACCCGTTAAATTTGTCGGCCACCATCTGGCTGATAAAATTCCTTTAAATACCGATCCTGCGCCTGCACGGCAACAATTACAGCTACCTGATGACAAAGCCTTGGTGTGTTTAATGCCGGGCAGTCGTAGCAGCGAAGTGCAACGTCTGGGTGCGCTTTTTCTCGAAACTGCGCAGCGTATGCTGCGGGTACGTAACGACCTACATTTTATTATTCCCGCAGCCAGTGTCGAGCGTCGCAATCAGCTCGAGCAGCTGTTAGCTGAGTTTGCTATTCCACTGCCAGTAACCGTGGTTTTAGGGCAGTCTCATACCTGTATGACGGCTGCCGATGTGGTCTTGCTGGCTTCAGGTACTGCCACCTTAGAAGCCATGTTATTGAAAAAGCCGATGGTAGTGAGTTACATCGTCGCACCTTTGACCTACCACATTTTAAAACGTTTGGTGACGCAGCCTTATATTTCTCTGCCCAATTTGTTAGCAGGGCGAGAGGTCGTGCCTGAGCTATTGCAGATGCAGGCGACGTCCACAAATTTGGCTGATGCTTTATTGGTGCGCTTGCAAGACAGTGAAGCGATGTCGCAACTGCATGAGACCTTTATGTTTATTCATCGCCAGCTTAGGCGTGATGCTGATCAGCAGGCAGCCGATGCCGTTGCGGCGCTGTTGGAGCGGGTATGACCGAAGTGCTCGATATTGAACAGCAGCTGATGCAGGCTGACAGCCTTTATTGCGGAGTTGATGAAGCCGGGGCGGGGCCGCTGTGCGGTGATGTGGTCGCGGCTGCTGTGATTCTCGACCCGAACAATATTCCTGTTGGTTTAACTGACTCAAAAAAGCTCAGTGAAAAAAAGCGTGAAGCTTTGTTTGAGCAGATTTGTGAGCATGCGTTAGATTTCTGCATTGCCCGTTCAACGGTGGAAGAAATAGATCGCTTAAATATCCTTAATGCGCGCATGTTGGCCATGAGCCGTGCCATTGATGGTTTGCAGTTACGCTGTGAGCATGCGCTGGTTGATGGTAATCGGTTGCCTGAACTCGACATGCCAGCAACCGCCATTATTAAGGGTGATTCATTGGTGGCCAGCATTGCTGCCGCATCTATTTTGGCCAAAGTTCAACGTGATCGTGAAATGCTTGTGCTGGATGAGCAGTATCCTGGTTATGGGTTTGCTAAGCACAAAGGCTATGGTACTAAGGTGCATTTGGAGGCATTAATGCGTCTAGGGCCGTGCGACATCCATCGGCGAAGCTACGCTCCGGTAAAAAAGGCCCTAGCAGAAGTATAACCACGCTGTATTGTTGTCTGCTTTGGTATCGCTCGTCGAATTCTATATGACTGCAGCCAGCTTGTATGTCTTACTGTCTGGCTAGCGTCTGCTTTTCTCTGGCGTTAAACACTGTTCACGTAAGTCGTAGGTTTGTTGCCGTAGAACATCTCGAAGCTCTGCAGGTGATGAATAGTTTTCTAAGGCCTGCCACTCTAAGCGCTGACCAATACCCAATTGAATAACGCTGTTACGCTTTTTCAAAAATTCAGCCGGAATACGTATGGTGCGTAACGCTGGGTGAACCTTGCCGAGCATATGAAAACTGCGGCTATTGTGGCCATGGAAATAAATGGGAATAACGGGCACTTTGGCTTTTTGAATCATTTTCATGGTCGATAATGACCACTCCCGATCGGCAATGCCTTGCTGGCCTTTATACCAGGTAGAGACCTCGCCGGCAGGAAATACACCCAAACCATAGCCTTGTTGCAGCTGCTGCATCGATTTACGCATACCGTTCATGCCACGTGGACCGCCTTTTTCAAACGGATTTACGGTGATGAATAGGTCAGAAATGGGGGCGAAATAACTCAATAAAAAATTGGCAACGGCGCGAAACTGTGGCCGCTGTCTGCCAATAATGAGCAGCAGTATGATGCCATCTAAGAAGCCAAATGGATGATTTGATACGGTAATGAAGGGCCCTTCAGACGGCAGTGCGGCACTCAGAGCTTGCTCGTCGTAATCAAGCTCTATCCCTAGGTGGTCAAGGGCATCAGCAATCATTTCGATACCCTGCTGGGTATTCAACTGCCGATAAATACGATCCAGTGTAGGACCTTTAAGCAGTCGCAATAATAACTCCAGCTTGGTGGGCGTTAAGCCCGTCGCCTGCATCAATCCTGAGCGGTCAAACAGCTCCATCGTGCCATATCCCCATATGTCAATCGGTCAGCCAGCTGGCACCTGGCCATGCTGAGCAGGCATAATAGCACCGCTGATATGTTCACCAAAGATACCTTCTGAGATGCTTGTGGAATCTGATGTTATTGTGCTGGGCGCGGGTGCGGCCGGTTTGTTTTGTGCTGCTCAGGCGGCTAAGCGCGGGCTTAAGGTCCAGGTATTGGATCACGCCAATAAAGCTGGTAAAAAGATTCTGATGTCAGGCGGTGGGCGTTGTAATTTTACCAACTATTATATTGAGCCCAGTTGCTATTTGAGTCACAACCCACACTTCTGTAAGTCTGCTTTAAGCCAATACAACCAGTGGGATTTCATTTCGTTAGTCGAAAAATACAACATTGCTTATCACGAAAAGAAAGATGGTCAGCTCTTTTGCGATGATAAGGCCAAACAAATCGTCGATATGTTGCTCGATCTATGCGAGCAGCAGGGCGCGCATGTTCGTTTGTCTGTGCCGGTTGAGGGTGTGCGATTTCAACACGGTCATTATATCGTCGAGGCGAAGGGCCAGCAGTATCGAGCGCCTCGCTTAGTGGTTGCTACAGGAGGTCCGTCTATTCCTACTTTGGGCGCGTCTGGATTTGGCTATCAGATTGCACAGCAATTTGGGCTCAAGGTTTATCCTCATCGCGCAGGTTTGGTGCCTTTTACCATTACTGATCAGCTTAAAGACACCTGCAAAGCGTTGTCGGGCACGGCGTTGGCCGTGGCGGTGGAATGCAATAACCAACACTTTGCTGACGATATGCTGTTTACCCATCGTGGTTTGAGCGGACCTGCAATGCTGCAAATATCCTCCTATTGGCAAGCGGGTGATTGCTTATCGATCGACTTACTCCCTGGGCAGGATGTTGCCCAACAGTTGCGTCAGGACCAGCACCAAAAGCCCAAGCAAAGTGTGCGTCAGTGGCTAGCAGAAAAAACCACACAACGATTTGTCGAGCATTGGTGGCTGCCACAAACGTCGCTGGCTGCCATGAGCTTGTCCCAGCTTAACGGTGAGCAAATGGATCAGGTCGCTGCTCAACTGCATTTCTGGCAGGTAAAGCCGTCGGGTACTGAAGGATATCGTACCGCTGAAGTTGCTCTGGGTGGCGTCGACACCGACGAGCTGTCATCCAAAACGTTAGAAGCAAAGCATCAGCCTGGGCTGTATTTTATTGGCGAAGTGGTGGACGTCACCGGTCATTTAGGTGGCTTTAACTTCCAATGGGCTTGGTCCAGTGCTTTTGCTTGCGCTCAGCATCTGTAAGCCATGCTTAGCATGCCTGCGAATTTCAATTGGCCGGCTTTGCTGCGCGTGCCTCAGCAGTAAGAGTAGATCTGACCTAAACTGAGGGCAGATAACTCCAAGGGATGGGCCTGCTGTGGCAGAGCTGCTGTCAGATAGTTCAATTACATCGCCTGTGGTGCTGTTGGTGGACGACGAAGACAGCATTCTACGGGCCCTTACCCGTACCTTGCGCACACTGGATGTGACTACTCTTTCGGCCAGCTCTGGCCAGCACGCCCTTGATTTACTGCAGCAGTACGATGTCGATTTAATTATTTCCGACATGCGCATGCCGCATATGTCAGGGGCAGAATTTTTAGCCATCGTCGCCGATCGTTTTCCCGATACCATACGCATTTTACTGACTGGCTATGCCGATCTCGATGCCACCATTGCCGCCATCAATAACGGTAAGATCGTGCAGTATTTAACGAAGCCTTGGGATGATGTACAGCTGCGCGACATAGTGCAGCGTCACTTGCAGGGCAAGCTATTGCAGCAGCAAAACCAACAACTCAGTCAGGCGTTGGCAGAAAAGAATATTGAGCTGGAGGCACTTAATCGCAGCCTTGAACAAACTGTCAGTGAGCGCACCGCGCAATTGCAAGACAGCCACGCCTTATTGCAGCAGTCCCACGCTGAGCTGCAACAAAGCTATGAGCAGATGGTGGCGCTGGCTTCCAGTATTGCCGGTTTACGAAATCCCGCGGGCTATAAAGCGGATCAAAGCAAAGCTGATCTCGCCGTGCAGCTAGCGCAGCAATTATGTTTACCTGAAAAGGTGGTTCATGCCATACGTGATGCGGTGTTGTTGGCCAATATGGGTAAGCTTGGTTTTTCCGATAATTTGTTTAATAAACCCTACGCCAGCTTGAGTGAGGCGGAAGCACAACAGTTTCGGCAGTTTCCACTGCTGGGAGAAGCGGCCCTTATGGGCATACCCAGTCTGGGGCAAGCCAGTTATTTTATTCGCCATCAGTTTGAGCGTTTTGATGGTTCTGGGTTTCCTGATCAATTAGCGGCCGACGCAATACCCTTGGGCAGTCGAATTATGTCTGTGGCGCGTGACTATATGGATTTAACGCTGGGCTATTACACAGGGAACGCTTACTCCGATGATGAAGCGCTGGCAGAAATTAAACGCTTTTCTGGCGTATTGTATGACCCGGATGTGGTGCAGGCCTTTGCCTCGCAGCAGCATAGGTTGGAGCTTCAGCATCAAGATGAGCGGCAATTAACGGCCGCGGCGTTACAGCCTGGTATGGAGTTAAGTCGTCACTTATTCAGCAATCGGGGCATTGCATTACTGCGTGAAGGGCAAGTGCTCGATGCTGCACTGATTAGCAAGTTGCAACATCTGCAGAGCGTATCCGGCGAGGATTTGCACGTCATGGTAAAAGCCAGGGAGGTGTCACTATGAAAGGTGTGGTGTTTGATTTGCTTCGGCAAATGACAGAGCAGCAAATTGGCATAATGGGTTGGCAGCAGGTGTTGGATCAAGCCGGCAGTGATGGTTTGTATGTCGCGACGGGCACCTACCCAGATGCAGAGCTGGTTGCCTTAGTGCAGGCCGCCGCGCAGCAATCTGAAGCCAGTGTCGATACGCTGTTATATCGCTTTGGCCAATTTATGGTGCCAGCCTTTGAGCGTAGTTATCCGGTGTTCTTTCATGATTTCCATCATTTATTGGATTTTCTTGAAACGGTGGAAGACACCGTGCACCGCGAAGTGCGCAAGTTATATGCCGATGCTGCGTTGCCGACCTTTGATTTAACTCGAACACAACCGGGTGAACTGCGCATGCAATATCGTAGTCCACGCAAATTGTGCCGTTTGGCGGAGGGGCTGATAGATGGAGCGGCACAGCGTTTTGGTAATGCCTATGAGCTGTCGCATCAGCGCTGTATGCACCAGGGCGATGACTGTTGTGAATTGATTGTACGTTGCGAGTATGGGCATGGATGAACTGCAAGCGTACAAACAGGCATTGCAGCGCGAACGCGAACTTCGCCAGCAGGCTGAGCAATTGTTGGAAGAAAAATCGCGTGAGTTGTACGACTCCTTGTGCGAGTTAGAACAAACCAATCGCATGCTGGAGCAAAACCGGCGCCAGCTGGTGCAGGCCGATAAAATGGCGTCTCTGGGCATTATCTCGGCAGGCGTTGCCCATGAAATTAATAACCCCATTGGCTTTGTGACCGCTAACGTCAATATGCTGGCAGAGAATATGCGGGTGATGTGTCGTTGTTTTGAGTCTTTTCAGCAGCAGCTGTCGGAAGCAAGCGACATGGATGCGTTAAAAATCGAATGGGACAAAATGGTAAAAGCCCATGAGCTGAGTTATGTGTTGGAGGACAGCGAAGACATCATTACCGACACCACAGAAGGGCTGCGTAGGGTCAGCCAGATTGTCGCTGACCTGAGAGTGTTTGCTCGTAATGACAACAGCGCAGCTGAATCGATGGATGTGAATGAGTGTGTGCGCAGTGCGCTCAATATCATGCAAGGCGAGCTGGATAATATTGCAGAGGTTGAGGTTGAGTATGGAGACTTACCTGTCATTACTGGTTTTCCTGGCAAACTAACCCAGGTGTTGGTGAATTTGCTCAGCAATGCCTCCTATGCCACACCCGCCCATGGCCGAATTCATGTCAGTACCGGCGAAAACGCTGATGGCGTTAGCATATATGTCAGTGATACTGGCCATGGCATCAAGGCTGAGCATCTGGATCATCTGTTCACCCCATTCTTTACCACTAAACCGGTCGGCGATGGTACGGGCCTGGGGCTGTCTATTTCTTATGGTCTGATTCAGGAGCACGGCGGGCGTATAGAAGTGAGCAGTGAGCCAGGCCAAGGAACACAGTTTCATATCTGGCTACCGCTTAAGGCAGGCTGAAGGCTCCACCATTATTCATCTGTAAAATACTAGATATTGACGCTATTGATTTTAATTATGTGGGGCAACTCTCTAATATGCTCAGCAGCCAGCGAGATCCTCCAACTGTGGGGTAGAGGAGATCGCCGTCATCTACATATTACTGAAGGATTGGCTCATGTCAGTTTATCAAGAAGAAATCAAAGCGGTTTCAGCAGTTAAGGAAGCGGCCGGCAGCCCGTGGGATCAAATCAACCCAGAATACGTTGCTCGCATGCGTGTGCAAAACCAGTTCAAAACTGGTCTGGACATTGCTCGTTACACTGCCAAGATCATGCGCGAAGACATGGCTGCGTTTGATAAAGACAAGTCGCTGTACACTCAGTCTCTGGGTTGCTGGCATGGCTTTGTTGGTCAGCAAAAGCTGATCTCAATCAAAAAACACTTCGGTACTACTAAGCGTCGTTACCTGTACCTGTCTGGCTGGATGGTTGCGGCTCTGCGCAGCGAATTTGGTCCTCTGCCTGACCAGTCTATGCACGAAAAAACCGCTGTTGCTTCGCTGGTAAACGAGCTGTACACCTTCCTGCGTCAAGCGGATGCACGTGAGCTGGGCGGTTTGTTCCGTGCTCTAGATGCGGCACGTGAAGCAGGCGATTCTGCAAAAGCTGCAGAGATCCAAGGTCAGATCGACAACTACGAAACTCACATCGTACCTATCATTGCTGACATTGACGCAGGTTTTGGTAACGCAGAAGCGACCTACCTGATGGCTAAGCAAATGATCGAAGCCGGTGCTTGTGCATTGCAGATCGAAAACCAGGTAGCGGACGAGAAGCAATGTGGCCACCAGGACGGTAAAGTGACCGTTCCTCACGCTGACTTCCACGCTAAGCTGCGTGCTTTGCGCTACGCCTTCCTGGAGCTGGGTGTTGACGACGGTATCATCGTTGCTCGTACCGACTCTGAAGGTGCTGGTCTGACCAAAGAAATCGCTGTGGTTAACGAGCAAGGCGATCAAGGCGACATCTACAACTCCTTCCTGGACGTTGAAGAAGTGAACGTTGAAGACGTTAAAAACGGTGATGTGTTGCTCAACCGTGATGGCAAGCTGGTTCGTCCTAAGCGTCTGGCATCTGGTCTGTACCAGTTCCGTCAGGGCACTGGCCATGAGCGTTGCGTATTTGACTGTATTGAAGCCATCAATGCCGGCGCTGACCTGCTGTGGATCGAAACTGCCGTTCCAACCGTGCATGAAATCAAAGAGATGATGGACGAAGTGCGCAAAGTACACCCAGATGCCAAGCTGGTGTACAACAACTCTCCATCGTTCAACTGGACTTTGAACTTCCGTCAGCAAGTGTTTGACGCTTGGGTTGAGCAAGGTAAAGACGTTTCTAGCTATGACCGTGATCGTCTGATGTCAGCTGACTACGACGATTCTGAACTGGCAGCAGAAGCTGATGCACGCGTTAAGACCTTCCAAGCAGATTGCTCTCGTGAAGCGAACGTGTTCCACCACCTGATCACACTGCCGACTTACCACACTACGGCTCTGTCGGTTGATAACTTGGCGAAAGAATACTTCGGTGAGCAAGGCATGCTGGGTTACGTTGAAGGCGTTCAGCGTAAAGAAATTCGTCAAGGTATTGCGTGCGTTAAACACCAAAACATGGCGGGTTCTGACCTGGGTGACGATCACAAAGAATACTACGCAGGCGATCGTGCACTGAAAGCCGGTGGTGCGAAAAACACCTCTAACCAGTTCAACAACATCTAAGTTGTGACGGTTTAAGTGTGATGAAAAGGCGGCCTTTGGGTCGCCTTTTTTTATGCCGTCTTTTGCTACCCCGACGATAACCCAAAGTTCTGGGGTCAGGTGTTCTCTGAGGGTTGCTTGTTTAACGGTATTCCTTATGCCTTGTTCAAGCATAAATGGACTTCAGCCGCTAAGATCTAGCAAGTGGTAACAGCCCCTGGCATTGGCTTTAGTGCTTAACTCCTCTAAGGTGTCGCCATTTTCAGAGGAGTGCTCCATGGCCATTGTAGATTTGATTCACACCCATTTGTCCCGCGCCGACGACATCGCCGAGCAAGCGTTTCTGCGCGCTTTGCCTAAGGCAGAGTTGCATCTGCATATAGAAGGGTCGTTGGAACCTGAGCTGATGTTCGAGCTGGCACAACGTAATGGTATTGAATTGCCGTTTGCCAATGTCGATGCTGTGCGTGAAGCGTACGACTTCCACAATCTGCAGTCTTTTCTTGATATTTATTACCGCTGTGCTGACGTCCTGCGTACCGAGCAAGATTTTTATGATCTGACCTGGGCGTATATGCAGCAGTGTCAGTGCCAAGGTGTGGTACATACCGAACCGTTTTTTGATCCGCAAACGCACACGGATCGCGGCATTGCGTTTGAAACCGTAGTGACTGGTATCACTCGAGCCTTGGCAGACGCAGAGCAGCAAATGGGTATCAGCAGTGAGCTGATTATGTGTTTCTTGCGCCATCTAAGCGAACCGGCGGCGTTTGAAACATTGGAAGCTGCAGAGCCGTATCTCGATAAAATAACCGCCGTGGGCTTGGATTCGTCTGAATTGGGACATCCACCGCTTAAATTTGAGCGAGTATTTGCCCGCGCCCGAGAGCTTGGCCTTAAAACAGTGGCCCATGCCGGTGAAGAAGGGCCAGCACAGTTTATTCGTGATGCCATTGATGGTTTGGATGTTGCGCGCGTGGATCACGGTGTGCGTTGTACCGATGACGATGAGTTAATCGAACAACTCATCGATACACAAATGCCTTTAACCGTATGTCCATTGTCTAATACTCGCTTAAAAGTGTATCAGCATATGTCAGAGCACCCGATTTTAACGCTGTTAGAACGCGGTGTTCGGGTTACGGTTAACTCAGATGATCCGGCGTTTTTTGGCGGCGATGTTATGCAAAACTATTTAGCACTGGCGGAGCACCTAAATATGACTCGTCGTCAGGCGGCTTGGTTGGCTCATCACAGCTTATCGTCAAGTTTTGCATCGAGTGAGCAAAAAGATAAATGGCAGCAACAATGGCTTGAAACGCTGAAGTCATAACCAGCGTCAATGAGGCTTTGCCTTCCTTTGGGAAGGCAGTGTCATGAGCCTGCCAGCTAGTAAATGCAGCCAAAAATTTGATGGTGAAATATGTCGGACATTGGCCGACAACAAGGCATGGTTCGCTAATAGCCCAATGGCCGGGCAGCACGGGTGGTGGATCCATCCACCTAGTGTTGCACACATAAAATCGATTAGAAAAAACGTCCCACGGTAAAGCTCACTTCATCCAAGCGTGTTTCGCTATCGACAAAGATGGCCAAATTATCATCGCTCCAAATGGCCTTACGTTGGTAGCCCAGATCTAAGCGCCAAGTATCAGAAATATCAGCAATAAGGCCGGCACCTAGGTTAAAACTCAGGCCCGATAGATCGTCGTCTGCAAATTTTAGATCGTCTGAGCTGTTAAAATCTTGATAGCCCATGCCAACACTGACATAAGGTTTTACTAGTGTTTTGGTCAGAGTGATTTTCCAGTCGACCTCAGCTCCCCAAAAATGCCCGCGTGAATCGATGTCATCAAATTCAACGTTGCGTCTTGATGCGCTGAACTGTAATTGGTTACCCGTTTGGGGAAAATAGCGGCTGTAGGCCAGGCTAAAACCACGGCTTTTAACATCTGACTCTGTGTCGGTCAGACCAAAGAAGTCGTGTTCGGCATGGCCTTTGGCCAAGTTAATGCCAACTTGCGCCAAATGCTTGGATGGTTCTGCTTGGGCGAAGCTGGTTGAGCAGCTTAGGGCCAGTAATAGGGCACTGGCACTAACGTAGGAAAGGTTCATATTAGTCTCCTGGATCAAAGCGTCGCCATCATACGTCGCTTTTCTGAATAACAGCTTAACCAATCAATGGCTGATGGATGCTGCTACATCTGACAGGAGAAAGATATGAACCTTGGAGTCAGAGCATAGGGTTGCTATGCACTGAGAATTAGCCTTTTCCTTTTAATACCTGCTTAATACGCATCTGCGTTTCGTCACTTTCTAACAGAGCTGAAAAGGCTTGCATCTCTTTCTCTACTGCAAGGTTTACCCGTTGCTGGTGGTTTTCCTGGCGCATCAACTGTTTGATAGCGCGTAGCGAGTCTTGGGAATTCTGTAGCAGTGATTGTGCGGCTTTTTGTGCTTGTGCAAAGGCGCTGCCATCATCGACCACGGTGTTGATCAGACCCCAGTGCTCGGCTTCTTCAGCAGTGAAAAAACGGCCGGTAAGTAATAAATCGGCTGCCGCTTTGGCGCCAATGGCTTCTTTTAACAATACAGAGGATGCCCCTTCGGCAGCGACGCCAATTTTACTAAAGGGTAGGCTGTAGCGAATACTACGGCCAGCGAAGGCAAGATCTGCGTGCAACAGTAGGTTAGCACCAATGCCGACGGCGACCCCTTCTTGTGCCAAAATTAGCGGTTTTTGCATGCCAGCTAGGGTATCAAATATCCCAGCAACACCTTGCTGAACGCCAGCCAAGTCGCCACCGGGCAATAGGTCGCTTAAATCATTGCCGGCGCAAAATTTACCGTCAGCCCCCGTCATAATGACAACACTGATGTCGTCGCGTTGTTCGCACTCTTGTAAAGCGGAGATGACTTCTTGATAGGTTTGCACGCGAATGGCGTTAAACACTTGAGGACGGTTAAAGGTAATGGTGGCGAGTCGGTTTTCCACCGAAAACAAAATATCCTGAAACATACAAACTCCGCTGAATAAAAGGGGGATCATGGCAAACAGATGGCAGTGCAGCAATGCCTGAATCGTACAGCTGGATATCTTCAGGGTATAAAAAAGCCCGGCTAAGCCGGGCTAAGTTCTCTTTAAGTATCAATGATCCTGAGCGGCACCGGCACCCTTTGGAAAACGAATGTCTTCCACCATATGACGAATATCGTCTGGCACAGGTTTGGTGAGGTTGGTAACAATAAAGGCCGTGGCAAAGTTCAACAGTGCGCCCAGGGCACCAAAGGCCTCTGGCGCAACACCTAAGAACCAATGTTCAGCGCTATTGGGCAACATGTTGGTACCCTGGACGAAGAACCAACCCTTGTAGGTGAATATGTACAGCAGTGTCGAACTCAGGCCAACGAGCATACCGGCGACGGCACCTGTGTTATTTACCCTCGAGCTGAAGATACCCATCATCAATACTGGGAATATTGACGATGCTGCCAGTCCAAAGGCCAATGCAACAACCTGAGCAGCAAAGCCTGGAGGATTTAGTCCCAGATAGCCGGCCACCAATATTGCCCCCGCCATGGCGATGCGAGCAGCCATCAGCTCTTGTTTTTCGCTAATGTCGGGCATAAAGGTTCGTTTCAGCAGATCGTGAGAAATGGCCGATGAGATTGCCAATAGCAAGCCGGCTGCGGTAGACAGAGCGGCTGCCAAACCACCCGCAGCGACCAAAGCGATCACCCAGTTTGGTAAATTGGCAATTTCAGGGTTGGCCAGCACCATAATATCGCGATCGACTTTCACCATTTCATTGCCTTTCCAGCCGAATTCTTTTTCAGCCATAGCGGCAAATTCTGGATTTTGATCGTTGTAGTACTGAATACGGCCATCGCCATTCTTGTCTTCAAATTGCAGCAGACCCGTTGTTTCCCAGTTTTTAAACCAATCTGGGCGTTCAGCGTATTCCAGGTTGCCATCGGTTGCACCGACTTCACCGTGCTGAATGGTATTGGTCAGATTCAAGCGTGCCATGGAACCGACGGCGGGTGCAGTGGTGTACAGAATGGCAATAAATAACAGTGCCCAGCCTGCGGATGTACGAGCATCAGACACTTTTGGTACAGTAAAGAAGCGAATGATGACATGAGGTAAACCCGCCGTGCCCATCATCAAGGACAGCGTATACATCAGCATATTAAAGGTACCGCCTTTTTGTGCTGTGTATTCAGCAAAACCTAGTGCGACTAAGGTTTGATCCAGTTTGACGAGCAGTGGCGTACCGTCTGCAGTGTCACTTAAAAAGCCCAGCTGCGGTAATGGATTGCCAGTTAGATTCAGTGAAATAAAGACAGCAGGCACGGTATAGGCAAAAATTAATACGCAATACTGGGCGATTTGGGTGTAAGTAACACCTTTCATGCCACCTAGCACGGCATAGAAAAAGACGATTCCCATGCCAGCGTACAAACCTGTGGCGTAGTCAACATCCAGGAAGCGAGAAAAGGCCACGCCGATGCCTTTCATTTGTCCAATAACATAGGTGAGGGATGCGACGATCAGGCAGATAACGGCGACAATCCGTGCGGTGCGCGAATAATAACGATCACCAATAAAATCCGGCACGGTAAATTTGCCAAACTTCCTCAGGTAAGGTGCTAAGCACAGGGCTAGTAGTACATAACCACCGGTCCAGCCCATTAAAAAGATCGAGGCGTCGTAGCCTTTAAAGGCGATTAAACCGGCCATGCCAATAAAGGAAGCAGCAGACATCCAGTCTGCAGCCGTAGCCATGCCGTTGGCAACAGGGTGCACACCGCGCCCAGCGGCGTAATATTCCCCAGTAGTACCGGCTCGGGCCCAGACAGCAATGCCCATGTAGAGCGCAAATGTCGCGCCGACCACCAGATAGGTGAGTGTTTGCAGGTCCATAATGTGCTCCTCAGTCAGTCGTCATCAACGCCAAACTCACGATCGAGTTGGCGCATTTTTTTGGCGTAGAAGAACACCAGGGCAAGGAATACATAAATGGCGCCGTTTTGAGCGAACCAAAAACCCAGCCCTACGCCGCCGACGGGAATAACATCCAGCATGGGGCGCAGCAATATGCCAAAGCCATATGACACCAGCGCCCAGATAGCCAGTAGCGTTAGCATAAGTCGTATGTTGCGGCGCCAGTATGCGCTCCTGTCATCATCGGATTTGAAAGCCATAGTCCCCTCCTGATTATTATTAGTACTTATTCAAGCTAGGTGAGTCGTATCGGGTTAAGAAGATAGACCTTGGTATTAACTTCGTATGAATATCAGTGTTTTTCAAAAAAATAGTTAATAAACAATGAGTTAGAACTAGTTTTAAGGTGTTACTTTTTAACCCGACACGACCTTGGTCGTAGATGTCTGCGGTTAACATAGGGTGTGTGAAGTTTCTTTCAGCATGCCGAAGTTGCATGAAATAAAGCACGGCTATCGGCAAGAGGTGGCATTTGTAAGCCTTATAAAACGCAGTTGCTCACTAGCATAAGAACTTATTGGAGCCTAGTAACAGGTCTTTGCTAGACAGGTCATAGCGGCTTTATATAATCAGGCTGCCCTTATGGGTATGAATGATTACAACAACTATAAATTTTGGGGATCTGCTATGACTCGTTTGTTTCCTGCCATCGGTTCTATCGTCTCCCTTGGTTTGCTGGCTGCTGCTGTGCACGCTGATCCGGCAGAGGGGCGCTGGGTGACGATTGATGATGAAGATGGTTCTAAGGCCAGTGTGGTGGAAATACGAATTAACGATAAGGGCTTGCTCGAAGGCACCATTGTCGAATTATTAAGGCCGGACGATAAGGGTAAAACCTGTGAAGAGTGCCCCGATGATTTTAAAGATCAGCCGATAGAGGGCTTAACCTTTATGTGGGGTTTGGAGCACGAGGGTGAGGGCGAGTGGCGTAGTGGCCAAATCCTGGATCCTAAATCTGGCAGTATTTATAAGTCCAAGCTAGATGTAGCCGAGGATGGTCAGTCTCTTGAAGTACGTGGCTACATTGGTGTGTCCTGGTTAGGGCGCAGTCAAGAGTGGTTGCGCTATCAGCCTGAAGGTGTGGCTACCACTCAGCCCTAGCGTTGGTCGTAAACAATGGCCGCTATGAGCGGCCGTTTTCCTGGAAGTTGAACTTTTTAGGTGTGCTTTTCATGTGCACCTGAGCGGATATTTTATAAAAAGGATTTTGCGATGAACAAATACGTTGCGGTGATGGCGACGGTTTGCGCATTGAGTGCATGTGGCGCTGATTCTTCAGGTGGTGGCTCCTCTGACGGCGCCCCCTCTGTAGGTTCAGGCCCTGGGTCGACAATGACAGCAGACAATTCTATTGATGGTCAGTGGCGGGTGAATTTTAATGGCCCGGATGGCTATGACGATTATTTATTGCAGGTAGATAGCGGTGACGCACAGGCGATGCTGTATACCCTCGACTTTGGCAATGGCTGTTATTTCGAAGATCGCTATGGGTTAGCCGCTATCAGTTCGTCGCGCTGGTCGCTAACGAAAGACGATCAGTCTATTCAACTAGTGAATGCTGCCGGCGAGTTATCCTTGGCAACGCCTGCTGGCAATGTTTCTATGGCCAGGCCTCAAAGTGCTGTATCGCTGAGCGCATACTCGCCATGCGGGACGGATACGAATGACACCCCCGAACAGCCGACGGCTGATATTTCCCTGTCGCAGATCGCGGGCGTCTGGCAGCTTGGCGATGATACTCAATATATCCGCGTGCAAACATCGGGCGAGTATGACCATTATGATTGGCAGGCCGAGGAAGGCTGTTATGACTTGAATGAAGGGCAAATCATTAAATCAGGAGCCGCGACATTTACCGTTAATACCGCCAGCCAAGGCCAGCTGGCTCTCACGCTCGCTAAAGACGGTGATATCTGGCGTTATCAATCGGAGCGATTTAGTGGTGTGTTGAAAGCTGCGAATATTCGCGCATCGGAACTGAATAATGTGTGTGTGACTGCCCCCATTCCTGAGCTGCCCAGCTTAGTCAGTCGAGATGTAGGATTTAGTCGTGATGATGTGCTGACAATTTACGGTGTTTGGGAGTCACGCAGCCTAGGACAGCTATCGGCCATTTACTACTTTTATTCGCCCATGGTGGTGACGCCATTTTATCGCAATCTGCAAGGCTGCTTTGAAGCCGATCGTGAATATATGTTGTTTTCTGATCAAGACGGCTGGTTCCTTCTTAGTGAAGGCGGACGAATTGATGGCAAATACTATGGTTTTAATCGTGTGGGCGATAGCGAGTTGTCATTGTTTAAATATTATTCAGATGATCAGGCTGCCACCAGTCATCATTTGACGGCCTCGTCAGTGAGTTCTGAGCAGCTGTGGAATGGTTATTGTGTGCAGTAAAAGCTTGCCGCCCAGAGCATAGCACTGGGCGGCAGTGCCTTAGAGCGTTAACAAGTACTGCACCAAATCATCGGTAGCGCTGCCTGGTTGTGCGCACCACGGGTGGGGCGCAGCCGGCATGCCAATCGGCGTTGCTGTGCCCATTTCATCTGGGCCATATTCGCTGCGCATTTTCTGGTAGTCCCAATAATAATGCTGATCGTCCCAGGGCACTTCGACAAAGTATTTGTGCCGCTCAATAAAGCGGTTGCGTTGATAGCCTTTATCGAGCTTGGTGATATAGCTCGACTTAGGCATGCGGAAAACATCGCCTTTGCGATTTAAATCCGGGTGAGCCGCTATATGATCCGGGCCACCCAGCTCAGGGCGGACTGGAGGGTGCAAGGTATAGTACTGGTTGTACAACTCACTGCCGGGTTCACAGCGCTCGGCCGCTACCAAGTCTTCTAGATTGCGCACATGGCCATCGGACAACAAACCGCGATGCTGAGTCCAGTACAAGTCACGCAAGAAGGTGACGCGCACCGACTGAGTTTCTTTTTGGTAGATAGTAGGAGTAAAGAAGCGTCCTACTTCATCCAAACGCAGCATTTGCTCATTGGTATGAGCGCCGAGTTGATCGGTATGGCAGCTGCCGCAGTCACGATCAAAGATGGCCTGGCCGCGTTCAACGGCGGCGACGACGCCGGGGTAGTGTTGCCAGCCGGTTTGCACAAACTGCCCTTCACTTAACGACGGCTCCGTCGTTTGCTGAGCCAACTTTTGGTTGGCTTTAAGCCAGCGATACAAGCCGACGTTGCGTAAATCATCGTCGTTTTGGTCGAGGGTGGTCATATAAGCTGTGAGCGCTTCTAGCCACTCTTTTTTCATCGCTCCCTGAGCACCATCGGGTTCTTCGGAGTGAATATAAGAGCCTTCAAAACCGACGTAGGATTCGGTGTGCGACAGCGAGCGGCGAATGGCCATGTAGTTAGTAACGTTCGGAATGGCAATGGGCGAGAACTGATAGTCGTTGTCGGTATGGCTACCTTCACCATTGACGCGCACGACATTATGCTCACCTGCCCCTGCGGGGATGTGATATAGCAGCATGTCTTTGGCCACCAGTTTATTGCCTGGCGACCAGGCCGGCCCTTCTTCTAAGCCATACACGCCGTCAAACTTATCCAGCAAGGTCTGCAGTACCGTCCATTTCATGCTCCAGCGCGGATTGGGTAAACCAGGAATGACCTTGGTGATTTGCTCGCCTGGTGCGGGGGAGTAACTGATGCGATAACCATGGCAGGAGGCGCAGTTAAAGCCAATCCACTCGCCCTTGCCTTTATAGGGCTCATTGGCTTCGGCGTAGCGATAGCCGACCCAGCCAGAATCTCTAGTATTGCCTTTAAACAGCGCCGGTTGTTTGGTTAATAAGCCAGGAATAGGGGTCGGCATGGGGTATTCGGGAAAATACACATCGTCCATGGCGACATCGGGTACCTGACCACGCACGCTCGGGTAGGCGCCAAACAGTTTTAACGGGTCGGCTTTGCCTCCACCGATGGGGTCGTTGGCGCGATAGTCAAAGATGGCATCCCAATCGAGGTTACGCACACTGTGGGCGACACCAATGTTGTAATCATACGACCAGAATACCTTTTCACCTTTGGCTGCCAGTGCCGCAAAGTCCGGGTTGTCGACGTTGACTTCTATAGGGCTCGTGGCCTGACTTTGGCTCAGGGTGGAGACCACATCGCAGTTGTGCTCAAAGCTGTCATCAATGATGCGTGAGGTTTGTGCATCAATCACATTGTGGGACGAGCCGGGTTTTAGTAGCGATTCGTTATAGCCGGTGCGCTTTTGCACTTGAACGATCAGCGGTCCTGAGCTGACATGGTCCGGTACACGAAAGTCAATGCGCTCACTGCTCCAGCCAAGGATGTTCTTATCCCAGCGGTCGACCACCTCGGGCAGCTCAAAATTAACCTGATCCTTGAGCGCCAGCTCTTGTTTGAACATGCGCAAATCAGTTTCCAGGATGCGGGCATTGCCGATCATTATTTTGCTGAAATCGATATCTGGCCCTTGGCCAAAACCGCGGCCGAGCAAACGAATGTGATCGCCAGGTTTGAAGGTAGGTGCGGTTGGGCTTAATGGGGTCCAGCTGAGCTGATTATTGATCCAAATCTGCTCAATGACAGGCGGCTGGCGCTGTTGGGCCGACTGGGAGCGCAAACTTTCACGCTGCTGGTCGAACTGACAGATCTCTTCCTGATCGGGAAAGTCGCCTGGGAGTTCGAGGATACAGCCGTTTAAAGTAATGGCCGCCGCCATAATCAGTGGTCGCCGGCCCGACAAGGGCTTAAGAGTCATGGTGAATTGTCCTTAACTTATCGTTGTTGTGGGTCGCGTCTCTCTATTGGTTGCGCGAGCGGCCAGAGTAGCGCTATGCGGCCTTGCGTAATGGGCGATTCCTGAAAAGGCGACGATTTGCAGTGGATCGGCTCACAATGACCTTTATAGGTATTTTGCGGTTAATACCTATTTGTTGATCTGCATTCAATAAATACAGCAGCGAAGGCCTTCGCGGTTCCGTGATGGATGCTTAGTCATAATCGGGTAACTACATAGGTCGGGGTTGTGAAATTTCTATTTGCAGTGTCAGTTTGGCAGGTTGTAAATAATATGCGGAACTCTGTTGATTAATCGAACAATATTCGTTTTTGTGGCGTATAAATAACAGCTTGTTACTATTTGAACTTTTGACTATCGGTCAAATAAGACAAAAGCAATAAAATGCAGCGGTTTCTGATGAAAAACAGTAAGATGCGCGCTGACTTGGGGTAAGTAAATCTGCTGCAGTTATTTGACAAGCTACCTCTGTTCCTGTCATAAAACTGCGGCGTTTCTGTCAAGTAACAGACTTGTAACATAACAACCTTACCCTGCGCGGGTTTATTTGGGGGCCTGGTAACAGGCAAAAGAAGATTGATACGGGTAACAACTATGCCGATGCAACTGCGAACTCGTAATATCCTGGCGGCTGCAGTGATCACCGCCGGAGTAGCGTTCGGTGCGCAAGCCAACACAGTCGACACAGCACTGGAAAATGGCGCTAAGCGAGTCAATAAGGCTCAGCAGTCACAGAAAAAAATCGATGCGGTCGAAGATAAAATTCGAGCTGCCGAAGCCGACTATCGCGTTCAAGTAAAGCAGATTGACGACCTGAAGGTTTACGTTAAACAGCTGGATGCGCAGCTCAACGATCAACAAAACAAGCTAAGCGAGCTGGAGGCCAGCATCAAACAAGTGAAGTTGGTTGAACGCCAGATCACTCCTTTGATGCTGAAAATGACCAATGCCCTTGCTCAGTTTGTGAAAGCAGACGTTCCGTTCTTGGCGGACAAGCGCCAAGGTCGTGTTGCTGGCTTGTTTGACTTGATGAAGCGTTCTGACGTCACTGTGGCGGAGAAATATCGCAAAGTGATGGATGCTTATCAGGCAGAGGTGGATTACGGTCGTAGCATCGAGTCTTACCGCGGCACGTTGGAATTAAATGGTCAGGCTCGTGAAGTTGACTTCTTACGAGTTGGGCGCATTGCACTGGTTTACCAGTCGCTCGACGGTAAGGAATTGGGTGTTTGGAACAACACCTTGCGCGAATGGCAGTCACTGGATGCGTCCTATAAGAGCCGTGTGATGGCTGGTATTCGTATTGCACGTGAACAAGCAGCGCCAGCATTGATTGAGGTGCCTGTTGCAGCACCGCAGGAGGCCAAATAATGAAAATCAAAGCTCTATTTATGGCCGCTGCACTGACGATTGCGGCTCCGTTCAGCCAAGCGCAAGAGTCGCTGACCGTTGATGATCTGTTGAAGCTCGTTAAAGAAGGTCAGGCACGCGACAATCAAGAATTCAAACAGCGACTGAATCGCTTTAATAGCTCAAAAGCAGAGCAAGAAAAGTTACTGGCGCAAGCCAAAGCTGAACTTGCCCAGCTGGAAAAGCTCAGTTCACAAAAAGAAGCGCAAGCGCGTCAAAATGAAGAGACCATTGCTGAAACAACGGCAACTCTCACTGAGCAGATGGGTGACCTGAAAGAACTCTTTGGTGTACTGCAACAAGTAGCCGGTGATGCAAAGGGTGTATTTGATGGCTCTGTCGTCAGCTCTCAACTGCCTGGCCGCGATCAGTTCCTGACAGACCTCATTGCTACCGCAGGCTCTTCATCTAAATTGCCATCGATCGAACAGCTAGAGCGCTTGTGGTTTGAAATGCAGGCCGAAGCGACTTACTCAGGTCATATTGCCAAGTATGAAGCGCCGGTGGTTTTACCAACGGGCGATACAGTGACCAAAACCGTGACTCGTGTCGGCGGTTTTAACGCAATTGCAGACGGCAAATATCTGAACTGGGACATCCAAACGGGTCGTTTAGTTGAGTTGGACAAGCAACCGGCAGGCCGTTATACCGGCCCTGCTGCCGAGCTTGAAAATGCCAGCGGCGCTGAGTTGACCGGTTTCTGGATCGATCCGTCAAAAGGCACTCTGCTGAGAATCATGGGCCAGTCCCCTGAATTGATGCAGCGCGTTGAGCAAGGTGGTGTAGTAGGTTACATCATTATTGCACTGGCCGCTCTAGGTGTGGCATTGGCGATCTGGCGTATGGCCGCACTGCAAGTAGAGCGCAGCAAGGTCTATAAGCAAATGAACACAGACGCAGCCGATGAAGGTAACTCATTGGGTCGTGTTATGGCGGTCTTTAATGCCAATAAACATGCGGATACCGAAACCTTGGAACTGCACTTAGGTGAAGCCATTGCCGCTGAGATTCCACGCCTGACGCGTGCGATCGGATGGATCAAGATTATTTCTGTAGTGGCGCCATTGTTGGGTCTGTTGGGTACGGTAACCGGTATGATCGACGTGTTTGAAACTATGTCTCTGTATGGTACGGGCGATCCAAAACTGATGGCGGGCGGTATTTCTCAGGCTCTGGTAACGACAGTTCTGGGTCTGGTGGCAGCGATTCCATGTGTGTTCCTGCATACCTTAGCGTACAACCGTTCGCGTGAACTGATGATGATTCTGGAAGAGCGCGCCACGGGCATCTTGGCGCGTCAAGCTGAGCAACATACTAAAGCGGCGTAACTACTATGTTCGTTGAATTGTACGAGCCGGTATATTTGTTTATGGAGCGTGGTGGTGACGTTCTATACGGTATTCTCGGGTTGATATTCGTTCTGTGGCTGATGGTTCTAGAGCGTGTTGCTTATTTCACTTTCGTACATAAGCGGTCTGTTAGGACCGCTGTACAAGAGTGGGAAGCTCGTTCGGAACGTCGCTCTTGGCATGCCCATCAGGTCCGTCAGGACCTGATCGGCAAGCTTGAGTTCGACCTAGTAGCCAATATGAGCACGATCAAAATGTTAATCGGCTTAGCACCTCTATTCGGTTTGCTGGGAACAGTGACCGGCATGATTGAGGTGTTTGATGTAATGGCGTTTTTAGGCAATGGCAGCCCTAAAGCAATGGCCTCGGGCATTTCCAAAGCCACGATTCCTACCATGGCTGGCATGGTGGGAGCACTGACTGGCGTCTTTGCGCAGTCATTGTTGGACCGTTACATCAGTCGAGAAAAAATTCATCTGGAAGATCAATTAACATTTGATCACTGAGTGAGAAAAAAGTTATGAGACGTGGTTTTTCCAATCTGGCGGCGGCCGAAGAGGAAGGTCAAATCGACATCACACCAATGCTGGACGTGGTGTTTATCATGCTGATCTTTTTTATTGTGACGGCGTCGTTCGTAAAAGAAACCGGTATCGAGGTGAGTCGCCCTGATGCCAGCACTGCTCAATCAAAACCGCGAGCCAATATCCTGATTGCCATTAATGAAATGGATGAGATCTGGATTGATAAGCGCCGGGTGGAAGAAGGGCAGGTGCGTGCCAATATTGAGCGTATGCATGCTGAAAACCCACAGGGTACTGTGGTGATTCAGGCGGATGAAGAAGCCAAAACCAAAATTTTGGTTGCGGTAATGGACGCGGCTCGTGCTGCAGGTGTTTACGACGTATCCCTGGCGACAGAGAGGTAAACATGCAATCTGCCTTTGTACGCTATGGCGCTTCGCTTGCCATTGCAGCGGTGGCAACCTTTGCTGTTTTCTGGGTCATGCAGAGCCTCATTAGTAGTAGTGGCTCTGTGGTCAACACTCAGGAGTATGCTCGCATCGAGAGCTTCATCATGGAAGAGCCTGATGATGAGGTGCGAACCAAAGAGCAAAAGGTTAAAAAGCCACCGACACCGCCACAAGAGCCACCGCCACCAGAGATGCCAAAGCCTGACGTTGCCAAGGCATCCGCTGATGGATTTGATCTCGGTGGTTTTGATATCGAAGCTGACTTAAATCTTGACAGTGGTCTGGGCGGGGCAGCTGTTAGTGATGGCGAGTATTTGCCAATTTTCAAAGTGGCACCGAGATATCCTCAGCGCGCCGCAAATCGTGGTATTGAAGGCTATGTGGTGGTTGAGTTTACTGTGACCAAATTGGGCACCGTATCCGACCCTCGCGTTGTCGAAGCAGATCCACCAGGCGTATTTGATCGCGCCGCTCTGAAAGCAGCTGCTCGGTTTAAGTACAAGCCTAAAGTTGCTGACGGTCAGCCGATCGAAGTGCCAGGGGTGCGCAATATCATCCGCTTTGAGCTTGAAAAGAAGTGATGGGAGATAAGCTATGAAAACTTTAGTGACCATGGTCGCCACCGGCGTTCTCTCGTGCTCCTTGATGGCTGTTTCTCCTGCGCCTGTGTTGGCTGCTGAGCATGCATCTTCGCAGGCTAAGGAAAAGAAGAGTCGTGTGAAGCGCACGCAGACTTTAAGCCAGCAGGTGTATAAACGCCTGGAAGCGATTAACGAGCTGGTGACCAATGAAAGCTATGGCGAAGCCCTAGACGATCTGCAAAGTCTGGAAGATAGACGGCTCAATAGTTACGAGAAGGCGCTCGTTCTCAATACTAAAGCTCTGATTTACATCAGTCAGGAAGACAGTGCAAAGGCCATCAAGACTTATAAGCAGATGACTGCCCTGGAAGATATTCCGGACAGCCTTGAGCAGGGTGCGCTTTACAACTTAGCTGGTCTTCATATGAGAAATGAGGACTTTGAAAAGGCGCTGGTGCCGTTAAACCAATGGTTTGACTTGGTTGAAAAGCCAAGTGCTTCGGCTTACGTACTGCGTGCCCAGGCTTATTTCCAATTGGATAAGTTCAACAAAGCTTTGCCGGATATTAAAGCGGCTATCGCTGACTTCAAGGAACGGGGCAAAAAACCGCGTGAAAACTGGTTAGTGATTGAAGGTCGTATTTATCATCACAATAAGGACTTCAAAAGCTTAGCCCGTTGCATGCAGGACCTGGCCACCTACTATCCTAAAGAGCAGTATTGGATTCAATTGGCGGCGGTGTATGCAGAGCTAGATCAGCCAATCAAGCAATTATCGGCGCTGGAAACGGCATACGATAAAGGATTATTGGTTAAGGAAAGCTCTCTGGTGAACTTCGCTAGTGTGCTGTTGGGCCAAGACGTTCCATACAAAGCTGGGCGCGTCCTTGCCAAAGGCATGAAAGATGACGTGGTTGAGAAAGACGCACGTAATCTAACTTTGCTGGGTGATGCTTGGATGGCGGCTAAAGAGTACGATAAAGCCATTGTTATCATGGCCAAAGCGGCAAAAACGTCCGGCAAAGGCGATGATTATTACAAGCTGGCTCAGAACTATCGCGCTCGCGAGGAGTGGAAAGAAGCCCTTGATAGTGTCAATGAGGCATTAAAAGATGACGCTTTAAAGGCACGTCATGAGGCTCTTAGCTTAAAGGGTATGGTGCTGTTTAGGCTGAAGCGCTTTGATGCGGCAGAGAAAGTATTTGCCGGCATAGTGGCTGATAATCCTGACGACCCTATCGCTCCAAAGTGGTTGGCACACGTTCAGCATGAGCGGAAACGCTTTGAATACATGGCTGACGTGCAGTAACCATATTGGTTGCGGCTGTTGAAACCGGCGCTCACCTAGGTGGTGCCGGTTTTTTTATGTCTTGTGGTCAGGGCAACTCGGTATAATGCAAGCCCGTTTGAATATAGATTGTGAGTTGTATGGGCTTTAAAGCAATAGACCAGGCTAGCTATCTGCGCACCGTATCGCGTTTGCAGTGGACGCTAGTGATAGCTTTATTTGTATTGAGCTTAGGCTTGTCTGAGTTGTACCACCTGCTGTGGGCGGATGTGGAGGGTTTATGGCTTAATGCCGCTGCGGTAATGACGGCTCTATTGTTGGTGTCAGGCGTGGTTTACTCAGTTCGGCATCGGCCCTGGATGGAAGATATCCGTTACGTGCTGACTTTAAAGGGCGAGTTTAACCGTATTTATCGTGCCAGTCGCAAGTTAGAAGCGGCATTGGCCAAAGATGATCCGGACGCAATTTGCATTCGCTACTACAGCTTGCATGGCTCTTTCTTTTTATACCAACTGGAAAATAACACCCTGACTCTGGATGAGCTGCAGGAACAAATGGTTCAACTCGATCAGCAAATAGAACGGCTGGGCTTATCCATCAGTGTGGATGATTATCATTCAGGGCTGCTGGCCAAGCTCTAGTGCGTGCTTTGGTCAAGTTATGTAGAATACCTAGCCCCCGAGTTTCTGGCAGAGCAACTAGCGTCATGATGAAGTACGTTTCTACCCGTGGTAGCGCTCCTGAGTTGAGCTTTGAAGAGGTATTGCTGACTGGCTTGGCCAGTGATGGCGGCCTTTATGTTCCTAAAGCGGTTCCACACTTCAGTCTGGAAGAGATTGAGTCGTGGCGTGATCTGCCATACACCGAGCTGGCGCACAAGGTGATTTATCCTTTTGTTGAAGGGTGTATCGATGCCGCCGCGTTGAAGGGCATGATTGACGAGGCGTATTCCAGTTTTGGTCACAAAGCCATTGCCCCTCTGCAGCAGCTGGATCACAACGAATATGTATTAGAGTTGTTCCATGGCCCAACGTTAGCATTTAAAGATTTTGCCCTGCAGCTGCTGGGACGCCTGCTCGATTATGTGCTGGAAAAGCGCAACGAGAAGGTGGTGATTATGGGTGCCACGTCTGGTGATACCGGCTCCGCTGCCATCGAAGGCACTAAGGCTTGCAACAACGTTGATATCTTTATCTTGCATCCTCATGGTAAGGTATCGGATGTTCAGCGTCGGCAAATGACTACAGTTCAGGGCGATAATATTCATAACATCGCCATTGAAGGTAACTTTGACCAAGCTCAGGATATGGTCAAAGCCAGTTTCCGTGATCAGCAGTTCTTGCGCGGCGAGCGCAAACTGGTGGCGGTGAATAGCATCAACTGGGCACGCATCATGGCGCAGATTGTTTACTATTTTTACGCCAGTCTGAACTTGGGAGGGCCACTGCGTTCAATGGCCTTCTCAGTACCTACCGGCAACTTTGGTGACATTTTTGCTGGCTACATGGCACGTAAAATGGGCTTGCCGATAGAGCAGCTGGTGATCGCAACCAACAGTAACGATGTGCTGCATCGCTTAATGAGCAGCAACCTGTATCAGGTTAAACCGCTGCTGCACACTATCACTCCATCGATGGATATTGCTGTCTCCAGTAACTTTGAGCGCCTGTTGTTTGATTTGTATGACCACGACGGCGCTGCGCTGGCACAGCTGATGGAGCAAATGAACCAGCGCGAGCAAGCGGTTGAGCTGGATGTTGATCGATTGGCTCGGGCACGAGAGCTGTTCGATAGTCATGCCGTTGACGAAGAGACCACCATTGCCACTATACAAGCGGTGTTTGCCGAAAGCGGTTATCTATTGGATCCGCATACGGCCATCGGCGTGGAAGCTGCACGTCGCACCCGTCGTCATGCTCACTTGCCCATGATCACGCTGGGCACTGCCCACCCGGTGAAATTTGAACAGGCTATTCAACAAGCAGGCTTCCCGACCCCAGCGCTGCCCCATCATTTGTCAGATCTGCTGACTCGCAAGGAGCGTCTCACGGTACTTCCAGCTGAGCTGGGCACTGTGCAGCAGCACATTGCGGATACCGTATTTGCTTGATTGACTTATCTTTCAGCGCCTCTCACGAGGCGCTTTTAAAACTCCCCGCCGAAGCGCTGCACGCCTTTACCAGCTTTGATCTGTTAGCAGATGCGGTCTATCTCGTTGATCCTGTCAGTGGCCAGTTGCTGTTGGCAAATACCGTCGGCTTGCTACAACTGAAGCTGGATCTATCGCAGCTGCGTCAGCTCAGCATCGTTCAGCTGTTAAAAGAAGTAGACGACGTGCCGCACTGGCAGTGCATGGTCAATAGCATCGCTGCTCAGTCAGATTACACCTTTTGCGGCCATCATATTGGCAGCGATGGTGGTGAATTTAGTGTTGAAATCCTATTTCGCCAGTTGCTCTGGGGTGAGCAGAGTTATGTGCTGTTGCAGGCCCGTAGAATTGCCCAGCGCGATGTCGTACAAAGGCAGTTGGGCGGTTGTGAGCCGTTGCTAAACTATGCTTTGAATGAAGCATTCGATGGCATGTGGGACTGGAACATCATCACCAATGAAGTATTTTTTAGCCCGCAGTTAAAGCGCATGCTGGGCTATGGCCCATATGACCTAAAGCCCCATTTGGATAGCTGGAAAAACAACATCCATGTTGATGACTTTGCTGCTGTGATGGCTGCTATTCAGTCGCATATTGAGGGCAAAACAGAGGCTTACGCCGCTGAGTATCGTCTTGCCAATCGTGCCGGGCGATATATTTGGGTTCGCGATCGCGGTCGTATTTGTCAGTATGATGAGCAGGGTCGTCCTTATCGAATGGTCGGTATGGTGCACAATATCGATGAGCAAAAGCAGCTGGAGCACAGGTTGCGAGAGCTTGCCGGTCTGGATGATTTGACCGGCCTTTTGAATCGTCGTGCTGGTTATCAGCAATTTGAGCAACAATTGCAGTTGGCCCAGCGTCATCAGTTTTCATTGGCCGTTGCACTGATAGATATCGATTTTTTCAAACGCATAAATGACGGCTGTGGCCATCAGATGGGAGATCAAGTGCTACGGCAAGTGGCGCAGCAGTTATCGACTCGATTGCGGCGTACGGACGTGTTAATGCGTTGGGGAGGGGAAGAGTTCCTGTTGCTGATGCCCCACACTGCGTTGTTGGATGGTCATCATTTGTGCCAACAGTTGCGGCAGCAGTTGCATGATTGTTTGTGGCCGGGAGACGTTGAAAGCGTCACTATCAGTATTGGTTTAACGGCGTTGCAGTCGGATTCTGGTACCATTACCGAGTTGATTCATAAGGCTGACCAGGCCTTATACAGAGCGAAAGCGCAGGGGCGCGATCGCATCGTTATCTCTGAGTAGTCACAATAGAAGGGCGCTATGCAGTATCAAGATTGGCAAGAATACCGTCAGGGTTGGATTTTTCGTCACCGCGAGCTTCCTATACCTGATGATCAGCGTCAGCAGATACGCCCTTTGGCTGCCGAAAGTGCCGCACAGGTGTGGCGCCAGCAGATTAGCCTAGAAGCTTCCCATGCCAGTCACTTTCTTAGCGATGATTGGCCGGCGCGCAATGGCGTTTGGCAATCTGAACGCTTTGCTTGGCAAGAGCCATGGGAAAGTGACGATGTGCAGCTGCCGCAGGAGATCGCCGAACATTGTGATTGGCAGGATAATACCGTCGTTTTCTTTTGTTACGATGTACACCATGTGGTGGAAACCAACTGGCGTATCTTTAAGCAGCACTGGAAGAACTTTCTATTTTTTGATGATGGTCCTCTATTGATTGCCAAGCGTCGCCAAGAGGTGGTGCAGTTTTTTAGTGACGGCCAATATCAATTAGGTATAAAACCTAAATGATCAGTGCAAATAACTATTGCATGCAGATATAAATACGATTGGTTTTTATTTTAATATTTCTTAAAAATATGCGTAGAGTGCCAATATTATTAAACTATTGGCGTCTGCGCGCTTCACGGCATACACTCCCATCTATTGCTGAATGGAGTGACTCTTATGCAAGGTGATAGCAAGGTGATCGAGTACCTGAATCAGGTGCTCAGTATCGAGCTGACCTCAATTAATCAATACTTTCTTCATGCCCGTATGTTCAAAAACTGGGGCTTGGAAGAACTGAATGAAAAAGAATACAAAAAATCGATCAAAGATATGAAGCAGGCGGATGCCTTAATCGAACGTATTCTTTTTCTCGAAGGTCTGCCCAATTTACAAAAACTGAATCGTTTGCGTATCGGTGAGGCGACGGCAGAAATGCTGGGCTGCGATCAAGAGCAAATCGTAGAGCAGTTGGACGTGATGCGCGAGGCAATTGCTTACTGCGAAAGCGTCAAGGACTTTGTTAGTCGTGAGCTGTTGCGAGATATTCTTGAATATGAAGAAGAATATCTGGATTGGCTGGAAACGCAGTTGCAGCTTATCGCCGATATCGGTATTCAAAATTATCAGCAGTCCATGATGCAGGAGTAAGGTATGAAAGGTGATCCGCAAGTTATTGAAAAGCTGAATGAGCTGCTGGCTGGTGAATTGAGTGCGATGGATCAGTACTTTATTCATTCACGCATGTATGAAGATTGGGGCCTGACCAAGCTCTACGAACGTATTGACCACGAGTTTGAAGACGAAAAGGGTCATGCCGCTAAACTGATCGAGCGTATTTTATTCTTAGGTGGAACCCCTGATATGGTCACCCGAGTGCCGTTGAATATCGGTAAGGATGTTCCGGCCATGTTACAAAGTGACCTTGACCTGGAATATAAGGTGATTGTTGATTTGCGTGACGTTATGGCGCTATGTGAGCAGGTTCGTGACTATCAGACACGAGATATGCTGCAAGTGCTGTTGGATGATACCGAAAACGACCACACCCACTGGCTGGAGCAGCAGCTGGGGCTGATTACTAAGATTGGTCTGCCGAACTACCTGCAGTCGCAGATGGGCTGATGTTTGCTCGGCGCCCTATGCTTTGGGCGCCGCGTCCTCATTGTTCTGAACTTTTCCTTTCTCTACCCATCGAACCCCGCTTTTATGCCATGCTCTGCAGCCTGAAGTCGGTGGGCGTCGCTTTCTGCCCTCTGATGACAGTGCAATCTGTGGTTAAATGCGCAGCGGTTTTTTGTGGTGGAGAAAGAATACATGTTCAGAGTTTGCTGGCTGGCACTGATGATGCTGAGTGGCTGTGCCTATTGGCCGTCGGCAGAACATCGCCAACTAACCCCTCAAACACTGAATGATGCCTTGCAGTCACAGCAGCAACAACAGTTGCAGCTGATGTCGCAGCAATGGCTGGAGGCATGCCAGGGCGTGCAGCAATCGCTGGGAGAATTGAACCAGACGGTGCAGCGGCTTGCTCATGAGCCAGTCAGTACGTCACCTGAGCCGGCGACGGCAGTTCCATCTTCGCCTGAATTGACGGCTACAGATGTTAGCTGCTTACCACCGGTTGTGGATGATGACAGCCAGATAGATAAAGTCATTGTTGGCTCTGTTGAGTGGTTGTACCTGCCGGCACTGCAAAAATATTTGCCTGCTCGTATCGATAGCGGTGCCGCCACGTCATCTCTTAGTGCCACGCATATCACACCGTTTGAGCGTAATGGTAAGCGTTGGGTGCGCTTTACCGTTAATCACGAAGACATAGGTGGAAAGGTTGAAATGGAGTCGCCGATTAAGCGCTATGTGCGTATCCGTCAGGCGTCCAGTGATGACCTGGATCGCAGGGCGGTGGTGACTCTGACGGTGTCGTTGGGCAAAGTGCTGCGACAGGACGCCGAATTTACCCTAACGGATCGCCGCGATATGGATTTCCCACTGTTGCTGGGGCGAGAGTTTCTGCGTGATGTCGCTTTGATCGATGTCGCCCGTGAGCATATCCACCCGAAAGCCAATCTAGTCAAAGATGATGAAACCTCTGAGGAGTCTGCGCCATGACGGCTCGTGGCCCGTTTGTATTGGTGGTGCTGCTGTTTTTACTGGGTTCGGGCTTAATTCTGCACCGCCATGTGCAATACGACGTGCCTTTATTGCCTGGCGAAAGCCAAACGCTGTGGCTGGTGGAGGCGCGCATTGACTTTGTCGCCGATGGTCAACCGGTTCGAGTGGAAATGGCCAGGCCGACCTTGCAATCAGCATTAGTGCCGTTGCAGGAAACGGGAGCTTCGCCCGGTTATGGCCTCAATTTTGTTGAGCAGCCCCACGCCAGGGCGGTGTGGACGGTGCGTCAGGCTAGTGGGCCGCAAACGCTATTTTATCGCAGTGAGATACTGGTCAGCCCGGGACAGGACGTCGAGCCACAACCTGCGCCTGAGTTACGCCAACGTCAGTGGCCGGCACCCTACGCCAGTGCGATTCGTGACGTGATGGCGCGTGCGCAAAAAACATCGGCCGATCATTTTAGCTATGCCAGAGAGTTGTTTAAGCTGTTTGCTGCGCCACAGCCGCTACAGCATGTGGCGCTGTTAAAAGATAAATACGGTCAGCAGATTCCTCAGTTATTGGCCGATATGCTGCAGCAAGCGAATATTCCCGCCGCTGTCGTGTATGCCTTGCCGTTGGAAGATGGGCGCCGTAATCAGGGGCTGTTGCCCATTGTTAAGGTGTGGCAAGGCGATGGTAGCGAATTGTTCCCTGTGCCGGGGCATGAACTGCCTACTCTGGCACCTGAGCAGCTACTGATTTGGAATCCTGGCGGTCAGCCAGTGGTGGACGTGATGGGAGCGCGTCATTCCAGTATTCGCTTTTCCATGATTCGACAGCAGGAGTCGGCCTACGGTGCCTTGTCCGAGCAGCTGTCGGGCCAATATGATTTATTTAACTTTTCTATTCACGCACTACCGATTGAAGAACAAGCCGTTTTTAAAACGATTCTGCTACTGCCCATTGGTGCATTAATTGTGTGTTTTTTGCGAATTCTTGTGGGTCTTCGAACGTCTGGAACCTTTATGCCAGTACTGATCGCTCTGGCATTTATGCAAACATCGTTGTTGACGGGTTTGGTGGGCTTTATTTTGGTGGTGGGTGCCGGTCTGATGGTGCGCAGCTACCTATCTAGCCTGAATTTATTATTGGTCGCCCGAATAACAGCAGTGATAGTGTCGGTGATTGCTATTGTCGGATTATTCAGCGTATTGGCCTATAAATTTGGCCTGACAGAAGGTCTAAAAATCACCTTATTCCCCATGATTATTTTATCCTGGACCATTGAACGCATGTCTATCTTGTGGGAAGAAGAAGGTGCTCGTGAAGTGGTTATTCAAGGAGGTGGGAGTCTGCTCACTGCTGTGTTGGCGTATCTTGCGATGAGCCATCCTTGGATTCAGCATCTGACCTTTAACTTCCTTGGTTTGCAATTTGTGGTGTTGGCCCTAGTGCTGATGATAGGTTCTTATGGTGGTTATCGTTTGCTTGAACTACATCGCTTTCGGGAGTTTGGGCGTTGATGTTTGACCGCTGGCGCAAAATTAAAGCCAACGGCATTCTTGGAATGAATGGCCGCAACCGTCACTACATTGGCCGATACAATGATCGTGCTTTGTTTCCATTGGTGGATAACAAGCTAAAAACCAAGCAGCTGGCTGAGCGCTTTAATATTCCAACGCCGAAATTATTGCATCAGGTTGAACGACAGCATGATGTGTACGAATGGCATCATTGTGTGCCGGAGGGCGAAGGCTTTGTCATTAAACCGGCGAAGGGCAGTGGCGGAAAAGGCATTGTCGTTATCGATCACAGTGAGCCGGGTCGCTACATTAAAGCCAGTGGCGCCGTTTTAACGCTGGACGACTTACGCCGTCACTTGTCCAATACTTTGTCAGGTCTGCACAGTTTGGGTGGTAGCCCTGATAGCGCCATTATTGAGCAGAGGGTGGTGGCAGAAACGTCGCTGCAAGCATTTGCTTATGAAGGCTTGCCGGATATTCGCGTCATTGTTTGCTGTGGTTTTCCGGTGATGGCGATGACTCGCTTACCGACGCGGGAATCGGACGGCAAAGCCAATCTGCACCAAGGTGCGATTGGCGTTGGCCTGGATATGGCAACGGGGCAAGCCATCAGTGCCGTTCAGCATGGCAACCCGGTCAGCGAGCATCCAGATACTGGCCGTTCTCTTAAGCAATTATTTATCCCTGGTTGGACTGATTTATTGACCTTTGCTGCCACGTGTTACGACATGACAGGGCTTGGTTATCTGGGCGTGGATTTGGTGATCGACGAGCATCGTGGGCCTTTATTGCTGGAATTAAATGCTCGTCCTGGGCTGGCAATTCAAGTGGCCAATCAAACTGGTTTATTACCGCGTTTAAAAGCAGCGGAGCAGCGCCGTCAGCAGGCGCTGCGTTGGGACCCGGCACAGCGCGTTGCAACAGCGCAGCAGCTGTATACTCAATCTAATAGTCCTTCCAAGCCTGATGATAGTTCATTTAATGAGCCTAGTTGATCAAACAGCTGCTGCTCGTCCAAACCCAGCTGATGGGCAGTATGGCTTGGAAATCCCTCGATAATGTCATCTTCTCGCTCGTGGTCGCTCTGGCAGCTACGTAAGTAGCGTGCCAGATACAAAAGTCCGGCAAGATTACTAAAAGGCAGTTCTAGTTCGGGATTATTTTGTCCGGCAATTGCTTCTTGTATGGCGGTGGGAAAATTCCAGCGTCGCGCCAGCTCGGCGCCGGCTTCGGCTGAAGTAAAGCCCAGCTGTACCTGCTCTAATAAATGTCGAGTACCACCGAGTTTTACTGATTGGTCAATGCTGTGTGCGGCTTCGGGCATGGTGCTATGAAGCAGTAACTCACCAATGCTATGTAGCATGCCACAGGTAAAGGCGGTTTCTTTATCGCCATCGGGCGTGAATCCGGCCAACCAATGAGAAATGGCTGCAACGGCAAATGCATCTCGCCAGAATTTTGTTTGATCAAAGCCCGCCGGCGCATTAAAAGCGGAAGTCATGCCAGACGCCAGTACCATGGTGCGAAGTGTGCTGAACCCTAACAGGGTAACGGCATCATGGGCGCTAGAAACGTCACGTGACAGTCCATAGTGAGCTGAATTGGCTAATCGTAAGACTTTGGCGGTGAGGGCTGGGTCCATGGCCACTTTTTTGCTTAGCTGATCCATATCTGCATTTTCATCGTTCATGCTGTCAATCAGCTCTTGCACCACTTTGGCTATGTGAGGCAGCTGAGTGCTCTGGGCAAAAATATCCGACAAGCTCATGGTGGGTTCCTTGTGAGGTGTTCATCTCATCAGCATAGGCAATAACCACTTGCGCGCCGCGCTTTGTCGGCCTGAGTTGCGAAAAAGCTCTGATATTATCGGCTCAATTATTGAGTGGAGAAGTGCATGTGCAACTGCAAACACAGCAGTGTCATTGGTTGGATGCGCAGGGGCAGTAGTGCTCAGCAAGACACTATGGCCATGATGTTCGAGGCTGAAGATTAGAGACCTCAGTTGACTGTTATCATATGGCGATGATGCAGGAAAATACTCATGCTTGGCTCGATGAGCATATTGGCCGGGTTGGGTATGTTCAATTTGCCGATTGCCCAGGGCGTGCTGAACCTGGCACTGGACCGCTTGATTTGCAGGCTATTTTTGCTCAGTTACAGGCTCAGGGCTGGGTGCTGAATACCGGCCCAGTCAGGCAGCTGAGCAAACACTATCCAAGCTTCAAAACAGCGATTGCTGAGTGCCGTTAGTCGGACGTCCATCGAGCTCACCTGCAGTGGGCTCCGGCTCTGGTGGGAACAGCTCTTGCTGAGTAGGGGCTGGTTCGGGGGGAGCAGTGTCATCACTGCGATATTTGGCTTGCAGTATTTTGCGGCGGCGTTTTTCGCACAAATTGATAATGATTTGCTGTTGGTGGGGGGTAAGTTCGTGCCAATGGAAACGTTCTTCGCGACTGCGTAGGCAGCCTTTGCAATAGCCACGATTATTGGCCTGGCAAATGCCACGACAAGGATTGGGAATACTGAAAAGTTCGCCCTGATCCAACATAACAACGCTGTCCGGTTGAGATGTTTAGTAGTTAACCATCGGGCTGTAGGGGACGCAAGAAACCCAGCAGCAGAAGCTGCTGGGTTCGGAAAATTAGACCGGAGTCACGTTTTCCGCTTGAGGGCCTTTTTGACCTTGAACCACTTCCATGGTCACGGTTTGGCCTTCAACCAGTGAACGACGGCCGTTGCCGTTGATTGCACTGAAGTGAACGAATACGTCTTTACCGGATTCTTGAGCGATGAAGCCGAAGCCTTTTTCATCGTTGAACCATTTGACGGTGCCTTGAACTAAATCTGCCATGCGTTTTTCCTAACAGTTGTGCCTAAATTGGCGGGTATTACTTTGGCATACGCTGTCGATACTGGGGTCTTGTGATTGCCTGGTGTCGCAACTATGCCTTTCTATCATCGACCAGTATCAAGCATATCGTTCAAATATGGAGCACTCGTCAATACCACCGGGGTTACCGGCAAGGTCATAGTAGCCCACTTCCCTGAGCATACCAAGCGGCTTTTGCACACAATCTCAATATTTGGCGTAGCCGTTAGTGAGACTGCCTGACTTGTGTTGCAATTTTTTTACGAGTTTGCCATTGCCAAAGGCTTGCAAGGGCGCTGCCGCTAAGATTGTGCCAGATGCTGAACAGTGCGCCAGGTAAGGCGGTGAGTGGACCATAATATTTCATGGCCAAGGCAACCCCCAATCCCGAGTTTTGCATGCCCACCTCAATTGCAATTGTGCGAGCCGCAACCTCAGTCTGGCCGGCTAAGCGAGCAATACCATAAGCGCAAGCGAGGCCAAGCAGGTTGTGCAGAGCCACGGCCAATACTGTGGTTAAGCCCACTGTCGTCAGCTGAGCTGAATTGAGAGCCACAATGATGGCAATAATAAATAGAATGACCGCACTGGCAATGTTAGCTAACTGAGGTTGTAGAGCGCGACTCATGGCTGGCAGGTAACGATAACAAAGGACGCCGGCCAGCAACGGCAGTAACACGATCTGCAGTAACGTGGTGATCATGGCAGAAGGGGAGACTTGGATATCGCTTCCTGCATACAGCCACACAAGATACGGTGTTAATAGGATGCCGCATAAGGTGGACGTGACCGTCATGCCCACTGACAGCGCTACGTCGCCTCGCGCCAGAAAGGTAATTACATTAGAGGCTGTACCACCGGCGCAGGCACCGACCAGTATCAGGCCTAACGCCAGATCGGGTGGTAATTGCAGCGCCTCGCTCAAACCCCAAGCAAACAACGGCATAAGAGTAAACTGCAAAGCAACGCCGAGCAGTAGCGGCTGAGGTTTACGCCAGACACGGCGAAAGTCTTGCCAGCGCAGTGTCAGCCCCATGCAGAACATGACCAGCATCAGTAATGGCACTATGCTGTCCTTCCAGCTGATCAGGGGCTGCGGAAAGGCCCAGGCCATAAAGCTGATGACGATGGCTAATAGAGGGAATAGACGGCTGACTGATAACATAGATTCTCCAAGAACAGTCAGGCGTTATACCGACAGTCTGGCATCACCGCAAATGCCATTAGAGGTGTTATGGACATCGAATTGGATCAGCTCAGCCCTAATCAAAGATATCATTGGCTTACACAAACCGTTGTACCAAGGCCGGTGGCGTGGATATTGAGTCGCCATGACAATGGTGAGCTAAATCTGGCGCCGTTTTCTTTTTTTGCTCCGGTATGTTCTGAGCCGCCGACACTAATGGTATCCATTGGCCACAAAGCGGATGGCCAGGTGAAAGATACCTGCGCCAATCTGCGACGCGATAAGGCAGTAGTGCATATTGCAAGTTTGCAGCAGCTGGATGCCTTAAATCAAAGTGCCGCTAGTTTGCCAACTGGGGTCAGTGAGCTGAATCAGCCTGAGCTACAAGATCTGCAGTTGATCGATTGGCCAGGCTCGCCACTGCCACGAATAGCCAAGGCACCGGTGGCCTTTTTATGTCACTGGCAGCAGCAAATTTGTTTGGGGCCAGGGCAGCAGAATATTGTGTTTTTGCAGATTGAGCGTCTGTATTGTCGTGATGAGCTGGTAACGGGAGAGCCGCCAAGGACTATGGTCGATGCTCAGTTGCTCGATCCGGTATCCAGGCTGGGAGGAAGTTTTTATGCTGGCCTAGGCGAGCTGATCTCAAAGGTCAGGCCTGAGTAGATCGGCTGACAGCCAGATCCGCTTGAAGATCAAGAAGATGTCGGCCTGAGCTAATCGATCTAAAAGCCCAGGCCGAGGTAGATTGGCCTTACAGCCAGATCCACTTGAAGATTAAGAAGAAAATGATGGCAAGCAAGGCGCCAGCCGGCAAGGTCACCAACCAAGAAATAAAGATAGATCCAATCTTGCGGTGATTTAGAGCACCAGCTCCCATTGCCAGGCCAACCCCCAATACTGCACCGACCAGTACCTGAGTCGTCGACACCGGCAGGCCGGTGCCAGAGGCTACGACCACCGTGGTGGCCGAGGCCAGGGTGGCGGCAAAGCCACGGCTAGGGGTAAGTTCAGTGATGCCGGTGCCGACAGTAGCGATTACCCGATGACCAAAGGTCATTAAGCCGATCACAATACCGACGGCGCCGACCAACAGGATCCAAATAGGCACCACAGATTTAGCGACCACTTCGCCACCGTTGGCGACTACGGTGTAAATAGCAGCGACGGGACCAATGGCATTGGCAACGTCGTTAGAGCCGTGTGCGAAGGCCATAGCGCAGGCAGTAAATACCATTAAAATGGCGAACACTTTTTCCACGTTGGCGAGATGAGCGGCCTCCGAAACTTCTGAGTCGGCATGCACGCGGCGTACAAAAAACGCCCCAATGGCCATGATGATTAGGCCTGCGATAAAGGAGTAGCCCAGCGCTTGCATAAAGGTGATATCGAGGCCTAGGTGCTTCAAGCCTTTGGTCAGGGTGACCATGGCGATAACAAAGCCCACCAACAAAATATAGAAAGGCACTAGACGCTTGGATTGTGCAAATGGATTGTCACTGTCGTGAATCCAGTGCTGAACCGATTTGTACAATACAAACGAAATGCTGCCAGCCACCAAGGGTGACACAATCCAGCTGGCAACAATGTTGCCGACCTTGCCCCATTTGACCGCTTCCATGGAAATGCCAACGGCGGCAAAGCCCACAATGGCGCCCACAATAGAGTGGGTAGTCGAAACCGGCCAGCCACGCATGGAGGCGATTAATAACCAGGTGCCTGCCGCGAGTAGGGAAGACAGCATGCCAAACACCAGCAGGTCAGGATTGGCGCTGACGACGTCAGAATCAATGATGCCTTTGCGGATGGTGGCTGTTACTTCACCGCCGGCAAAAAATGCACCAGCAAATTCGAATACAATGGCAATCAACACAGCTTGCTTAATGGTGATTGCTTTGGAGCCTACTGACGTGCCCATGGCATTGGCAACATCGTTTGCACCAATACCCCAAGCCATGAATGCTCCAAAAATGCAGGCCAGGATGACAAACAAGGTGCCCTGGTCAGCGATTAATTCCATCGTCTAGTCCTCGGATTTTAAGCGCGCGCATTCTACCCCAGCGAATCGCCAGATCATAGCCGCTATGAGCACGGATTATGACTGTCTATGCTGGCCAATGATTTGGCCAGCCAAAAGCTCAGGAAATAGGTGTCAGTGGAATCAGCTGGCGGTCGCGTTTATTGCCGTATTGGCGCATCTGCCACAAGCACAAGCCGAGCAGTGCAAAACAGCCAATAATCCAGCCGACGGCTGTTAATGGATGGCTAAATAGTTGCGCCAGTTGGTAACACACCACAGCACTGCAGTAGGCTAGCCCGGTGCTCCAAGCGGCAACAAATAGCATCCAACGCAGACCGGCCTCTCTCACCATGGCCCCTAAAGTGGCGACGCAAGGGGTGTAGAGCAGCACAAACACCAAATACGCAAAGGCGGCCGCAGGACTGCCAAAGGCATTGGCCATGCGTTCAAAAGTCGCGGCCTGTACACCTTGCTCGTCTTGTTGATCGGCGCCGACTAACGACAGGCCTAGTGGGTCGAGCCATCCATCGGCGGCTGCGGCCAGGTTTTCAGGGATAGTAGCCAGCGCTTGTTGTAGGCCAGCCAGCAAATCAAACGGTTGCTGGTCTGAGTCGGCAGGCGAGTATAAAGCGTCTAGTGTGCCAACCACCGCTTCTTTGGCAAATAAGCCAGTGACAATGCCAACGGTGGCCTGCCAGTTGTCTTGCTCTACGCCCATAGGGGCAAACACCGGCGTCATCCACTGGGCGGCAGCAGACAATGCTGAATCGTCACGATTTTGATTGCCGAAAGAGCCATCGGTGCCAATGGAGTTAATAAAGCTCAGTAGGGTAACGACCAGCAAAATGGTTTTGCCTGCTCGGGTGCAAAAAGCTTGCAGTTTTTGCCAGGTTTTCCATAACACGCCGCGTACGGTGGGCATGTGATAGGCGGGCAATTCCATAACAAAGGGCGTTAGCTCGCTGCGAAACAGCGTCTTTTTTAACGCCAGGCCAGTAACAATGGCCATGATAATGCCGAGCACATAGAGGGCAAAGACCGCGCTGGCACCTTGCTGATGGAAAAATACTGCAGCAAACATGGCATATACCGACAATCGGGCTCCGCATGACATAAAAGGTGCCATGGCGATGGTTAGCAGTCTGTCTTTATGAGTGTCTAATGTACGGGCCGCCATGACTGCTGGAACGTTACAGCCAAAGCCGACAATCAGCGGAACAAAGGATTTTCCTGGTAAGCCGACGCTGCGCATCAGCCGGTCCATAACAAATGCCGCTCGAGACATATAACCGGAATCTTCAATGGCAGACAAAAATAAATATAAGCCGGCAATGACGGGAATAAAGGTGGCCACTAGCTGAATGCCGCCACCTAAGCCGTCGGCCAACAGGGTCGTGAGCCAAGCGGGCGATCCGCTGCTGTCTAATAATGCACGTGTGCCATCGACAAATATCGTCGCTGCGGCAATATCAAAAAAGTCGATAAAAGCGCCGCCAATATTAATGGCGAAGGTGAACATGCCGTACATCACCAACAAAAAGATGGGAATGCCTAACCAACGGTGTAATACCCAGCGGTCGATGCGCTCCGTTAAGGTCGTGTCGTAAGACGCTTGGTGCTCAACGGGGATAGCGAGCTGTTTGATGGTGTGATAACGCTGGCTGGCCAAATGTGTATCCAGGGCTTGTGGCAGCGTTAGTTGCTCTCTGATACGAGTCACGGATGCTTGTATTGCCTGCGGTGCATTAGCCGGATGTTGCAGCCAGTGGGTGGCCATAAAGCGTGACGTTTGCGGCACTTGTTTCTCAATTTGGCAAAGCGCCTGCTCCAGTGTTTTATCCGTATGAATAATCGGTTTGGCGTGTTGGCCAATATCGAGCTGGTTAGCAATCGCTAGCTGTAGTGCGTCAATACCTTCTCCGCTGGCAGCGATCATGGGCACCACCGTGACACCTAATTGCTGCGACAGTGCCTGGCAGTCAATGCGTTTACCGTGCCGTGCGGCGACGTCCAGCATGTTGACGACACAAATCAACTGAATGCCCATTTCCAGCAATTGAGTGGTCAGGTATAAGTGGCGCTGCAGATTATTGCCATCAATGATATTGATGATTAGGTCGGCTTCTTGGGCTAATAAAAATTGCCTGGCAATTAGCTCATCGGCCGGGGTTTCTTCGTCACTGGCATCTAATGAGTAGGTGCCGGGCAAGTCGACCAGCTGACACTGCCATTGCTGGCAGCGTAATTCGCCGCTTTTGCGCTCAACCGTGACTCCGGGCCAGTTGCCGACCACCTGGCGAGCGCCGGTTAAGGCATTAAAAAGTGTGGATTTACCACAATTGGGATTGCCGATCAGGCCAACAACAGCCTTAGACATAGAAACCTCGATAACAGTAGGCAGGCGATTACGGTTGGCTGTTAGGGCAGCAAACTGATGTGTATCTGTTGTGCTTCTTGCTGGCGCAGACTAATAGAGCCGCCAGTTAACTGAAATTGCATGGGATCGCCCAAGGGGGCAATGCGTCGCAGCTCTATTTCTGCTCCAGGCACCAGGCCAAGGGCCAGTAGCTTACGCTGAAACGCGCTGATATCGGCGATAAATCCGTCAATTCGGGCGCGTTGGCCGACATTCAGGTGTGCGAGAGTGATCATTAGCTCAATCTCTGTGATGAAAAGGATGGGAATGGTAATCTTTAGCACTACCACCATCAAGCGGGTTTTAGGGACGGCCTGTTCCAAATCAAGTTGTAGCGTCAACGAATGCGAAGAAAGGTTGAATCTGGTCTGCCGCTGTGATTGAAGCCAATATTGAATATTGAATTATATTAATGTTTGTTTGATACTCTACCGTCGAATACGGGTCACCGTTGTCAGGTGATTCTGGAATCCGTTGATATTTATTACCTGTTTGCGTTTTGCGTAAGCGGGCTTTTGTGCGCCGTATGTTATGGCGATCATTTCTATTGGTTATATTTGAGGTAAACCGTGAGCGTATTCTCCGAGGATATCGATAAAAAGATTCAGCTGCATCAGCAAAAGATAGAAGAGTTACAAGAGCTGAAAAAAGAGCAGGAAAAGAAGCTCGAAGGTATTAAGGAGTTCGATACCATTGTTAAACGCCTGTGCAACCAGAACAGCCTGACTGAAGATGAGCTGTTTGTTGCCCGTTCTGCGGCGATTGAAAAGTGGATTGTTGGTATGGCCGGTCAGGAAGCGCCTTCATCTATATATACCAATCTGAAAAAACACTTTGAAAAGACTGCCGGTCGTAAGACCGTGGTTAAGCAAAGCAGCTTGCCTAAACCTAAGTTGGCAGTCGGTACCTACCGTAATCCAGCCACCCATGAGAAGGTGGAAAAGATTAAGCGTAATCCAAAGATTCTTGATCATTGGATTGACGAATACGGCTTTGCTACCGTAAAAACGTGGAAAGTTGACTGATATAAAGTCGATGAATTTAAAAAAGGAGCCAGTCGGCTCCTTTTTTGTCACTTGAGAACGGCTCGGTAACTATTAACCATTCAATGCCCTATCCGTGTTACCCAGTCAAAGGCGTCAGCGGCTTCGGACACCGAAGCCGGTTTGCCGTGTTAGCCCGCTAAAGCGAACTGCACTTGGCGCTTATCACTGTCGAGCTGTTGAATGCGTACCTTGATCGACTGGCCAAGAATATAACGCTGCTCACCCTTGTAATGGCTTAAGGTTTTGGTGTCGAAGGTCCATTCTTTGCGCTGCTTACGGCGATCAATGGTGCCTTCAATGCCGGTATCTTCAAGACGAACGGTAAAGTTCGATGCATTCATATGCACCAGAGTGGCATCGTACAGTGCATCCGCCGGCTGTTGTGCTAGCCATTGCAGCTTTAACCAGTGCTCGGTTTGCTGTGAGGCGATACGTGCGTTGCTTTGCAACTGCTGTATTTGCTCCAGCTGCTGCTGCTCTGGCACTTGCACCGCTTGCTGATGCAGGAGGGCGCCAATAATACGGTGAACCAAGAGGTCATTGTATTTACGCAGCGGCGAGGTGGCAGTGGTGTAGCGCTGAAAGCCCAGGCCAAAGTGCGGAGCGTCGGTAGTGGTCAGGCTGCTGCGTTCCAATTGGCGGCTGATGATCATGCGCAGTGGCAGTTCACCGTCATACTGTGCAGCCGCTTGCAACTGCTGAACGTATTGATCAAGGTGCTGCAGCTCTGGCTTTTGTTCTAATTGCAGCTGCTCACGTAACAGGCTGGTGACTTCACCAAGGCGTTCGGTGCGGATGCCGGCGTGGTTGATGTAGATGCCGTATTGCTTTTCCGCCAACCAGTCAGCGATTGAGCGGTTGCTGGCCAACATGCATTCTTCCACCAAGCGGTGGGCATCGCTGCGCTCGATCTTAACGATATCGCGCACCTGACCTTCATCATCCAGCAGCAACTTGTAGTCCGGACGCTCTTCCATCACTAGGCAGTGCTGCTGACGGAACAGGGCCAGCGCCTGGGCACAAGAGTGTAAATGCAGTAAGTGTCCGTGCAGTTCGGCACTGATGTCGTTATCTTCACCGGCAATCAGTTGGGCTACCTGCGGGTAGGCCAATTTGGCGCGACTACGGATACGGCCCTGATATAAGTGAGTATTTTCGATGGCACCGCTGTCGGCGATACGCAGCTCAACCACTAGCGCGGCACGCTCAACGTCTTCATTCAGTGAGCACAGCTGCTCCGACAGTTCGGCGGGCAACATAGGCAATACTTGCTGCGGGAAATAGGCCGAGGTCGCACGCTGTTGGGCGCTGCGGTCGAGCTCGCTACCTGGCTGAATCAAGGCGGCTGGATCGGCAATGGCTACCCACAGTGTCCAACCATGGCTGTGCGCTTCGGCGTACAGGGCATCGTCGAGGTCGCGTGTGCCAGCAGAATCTATGGTAACAAAAGGCAAATGGGTGAAATCTTCACGATTTGCCAGCACGTCATCCAGACCTTGCTCACTGAGGGCGTTAACTTCATTCAACACAGCGTCACTGAAGTCTGTGGCTAGATTGAACTTTTGTTGGATATAACTGTGCTCGACGCCTTTGCCCTGCGCAGGCCCAATGCGTTTTTCAACATTGGCTTGGGCGCGCCCTTTAGGATACGGGTGCTGGCTCATGCGGGCGTAGACCAGATCGCCATCTTCGCAGTTTTGTCGTTTGGCTGGCGGCACAAAAATCCAGCGATTTAAACTGCCATGGTCAGGCTCAATAAAGTGGCCTTTACCGCGCACAATGTAGCGGCCAAAAAAGTCGTCCAGCTCACTGTCGATCAGCTTTTCTATTGCTGCTTGCTGCTTGCCTTCGCTGCTGGTTTCAACGCGAAATTCAATCACATCGCCGGGCAGAACTTTATCCATCTCATCGGGTGGGATAAAAAACTGTTGACCGTCGTCGGTATTAACAAAGCCAAAACGCCCACTGGTGGCGCGTACCCGCCCCTGAAAGCGTGGTGTGCTGTCGTGCAATTCTTGTTTCAGGGATTTCAGCTGAGAAAGGGCGTTTTGATCAAGCATCCGCAGGGGAACCATGGCGAAAAAATGAGGCGCAAGTGTACTGGATCTGCCGCAACTGAGCCAGCACCTCGCATCTGAGTTGCGTAGTGGCTAAGGCGTTTCAAGCCTGAAATCTTAGCGTTTTAGACTTGATACACAGGTAGGAGATCGCCCAGTTTTACTGGTTTGCGGGGGGCGCATGAGCTTGTATGGTGGAGCGGAAGGTAACAAAAAGATACACAAAAAGTCGGGCTCAAATGCCCTAACCTTCATATAAATCTGATTGCATAATAACTAGCCGACCTTAGCTCGATGGCATTAGGTCGGACGATTCTTACTACAATAAGGGGTCTTTTATGACGCAACCGTCTGGCGTGAGTCGCCGTAGCTTTCTTAAATCCGTTGCCTTAGGTGCCAGTGCCGTATCTGTTCCAGCGGCGCTGACCGGCTGCTTTGGTGACGACGACGATGATCGTGATCTGACTGTGTTCGTTTTTGGCCATGGTGTGGCTTCCGGCGATCCGCTGGCAGACGCTGTGATTATCTGGACTCGGGTTACTCCTGATAACAGCGATGGTACTGAAGCGGAAGTAGCCTGGGTGGTGGCGCGCGATGAAGCCATGACTGATGTGGTGGCCTCGGGCAAAGAATACACAGATGCGGAGCGAGACTTCACTGTAAAAGTGGATGTCACCGGTTTGCAGCCAGGTACAACCTACTATTACCAGTTTGCCGGCAAAGACAATGCGGCATCACCGGTTGGGCATACTAAGACCTTGCCTTCTGGTGCGGTTGATCGTGTCACCTTGGCGGTGTGTTCCTGTGCCAATTACCCGGCTGGTTTTTTTAATGTCTATAAGGCGATGGCCGACAGCGATGCCGATGTGGTCGTACACTTAGGTGATTACATCTATGAATATGGTTCTAATGAGTACCCAAGCCCAGATGCACAAGGCCGTACGCCAGAGCCGGTTAATGAGATCCTGAGTCTTGAGCAGTATCGCGCTCGATATGCGCAATATCGCGCCGATGTCGATGTGCAAGCCGTGCATCAGCAAAAGCCGTTTATTTGCGTTTGGGATGATCACGAACTGGCCAACGACACTTACAAAGACGGCGCGCAAAATCATAACGACGGTGAAGGCGACTTTACGGCTCGCCGTGATGCCGCCCATCAGGCTTATCATGAATGGTTACCCATTCGCACCGGGGCCGATCGCGGCAAGATTTATCGCAGTTTCGATTTTGGCAATCTGCTCAGTTTACATATGTGTGATACCCGTATGCTGGCACGTGATAAGCCGTTGGCATATGGAGATTTTGCCGATGCGGAAGGCAATATTGATATTGCCGGTTTCAGTGCCGCGCTGGCCGACAGCAGTCGTACCTTATTAGGCGCTGAGCAACAGCAGCAATTAGTGGGCGACATGATTGATTCAACAGCCACCTGGCAGGTATTGGGCCAGCAGGTGCTGATGGGTCGCATCATGATCCCAATCGAATTACTGTCGGGCCTGGGTGCAATACAAGCGATGTTAGAAGCCGGTGTTGACGCCAGTGCCAAGCAAGCCGAGGTAGCGCAGCTATTGGGTGAGTTGGCTACATTAAAAGCGACAGACCCTAGTAATGCCCGACTGACCAGTGTTGCACCTTACAATTTGGATGCCTGGGATGGTTATTTCCCTGCTCGCGAAGAAATTCTACGCCGAGCGCAATTGTTGGATAAAAACCTGGTGGTGTTGGCCGGTGATACGCATAACGCTTGGGCCAGTGAACTGTACGTAGCTGACGATAGTGGTGTGGTGCAGCGCCAGCAAGGGGCGGTAGGGGTTGAATTTGCAACGGCATCAGTGACCTCACCAGGATTTGAAACCTATGTCGGTTTTGGTGACAACGCACAACTGCAAGCCGGGTTTGAAGGCGCGGTGACGGCACTGGTTGATGATCTGAAATTCCTTAATGCGAAATCTCGTGGGTTTATGCGGGTGCAATTTACTCAGCAAAAAGCCAGTTGCGATTGGGTGTTTGTTGACACCATCGCCAGTAAGGAGTTTGTTGCCACCACGGCGAAGACGCTGACCACCTATCCAGGCAAAGGCCAGCGACGTTTGAGTTAATAAGAGATAAAAGCCGGGCAATGCCCGGCTTTTTATTGCTCACAGAGCTGTCCGTAATTTATTTCTCACCGAGGTGTCGGCACTTTTCTACTCATAGAGCTGTCGGCACTTTTTTACTCACAGAGCTGTCGGCACTTTATTGCTCGCAGATATATCTGCACTTTTTATGGTGTTATTGATACTGGTTATGGCGTTATTGATACTGGCGACAGTTGATGAAGATTAAGCCCAGTTCCATAAAAGCGAACCTGGCGAAATTCTTGTGACTCATCCAGGTCGGGCAGAGTGCAGGAGGGTGCTGAACCGATGGTTTGATAGGGTGGAAAATCAAACTGTTTAACACGCGAGTCGGCAATTAATACTTGCTCGCTATGGCGTCGAAATAACGACAATAAGGGTAAATTGGCTCGGTCGTATAATACATCGGCGGCAATCAGCATATCCAAGCCATCAACGGGATCGTCAGTGAGTTCCCCTAAGGTACGCCAGTTATTATTGGGCCAACCGTTGAGGTCAATATTGGCCCGGCAAGCATCCAATGCTTGCTCATCGATATCGCAAAAAATCACCTCTTTGGCGCCCGCCATCAGACAGGCAATGCCAACCACGCCGGAGCCGGCACCAAAATCCAATAGGCGCTTGCCTGCCACTAACTGTGGCTGTTTCAGCAATAGCTGTGCCAGAGCTAAGCCGCTGGCCCAGCAAAACCCCCAGTAAGCGGGGAACTGCTCAATGGTGTTTACTTCTTGGGCACTAAATGGCCGCTGCAGTGGCACAGGGTCAAGCAGCCATAACTTGAGATTTTGGCAGTTTGGCAGTGTCTGCGCTGTGACCCTGGCATCCGTTAACATGGGCTGCAGGTGTTGGTTGAGTGTTTCCATCGTGCTCATCCGTGGGAGCCCAAGGTAAAACAGTCGCCTGGCCGGGCGACACGATAGCCCGCTTGCGTCAGTGCATCACCAGCCGATTGATCGGCATAGTGATAGAGCACCAAGCGCTGGCGTACGGCTTCTGGGTATTCTCGCGCTAAGTCATCCAGACCAGTATGAGACGGATTGGCCTGCAGTCCACAATCGTGAAAGATTGGCTCACTACCTTGCACATGGTGTGCGATTAACTCCGGAATGGGCCTAGTATCACCGCTATAAAACAACACGCCAGGAAGGTGTAAAGCGTAACTGGAGCCTGGCGCATGGTGGCGTGTGGGATACACCTGCCAGTGCAGCTGTTGCCAGATAAAGTGATCGCTGACGGGTAATAATTGAAACGACTGCCAGAAATTATGATTTCCTTCCGCCATGCTGCCGGGGTAGGTGGCCAGCCTTTGATGCAACGTGGCGATAATATTGAGTGGCACAAACATCGGAATGGGCGGCAGGTTTGCCAGCCTGGCTCTGACCGTCAAAATCTCCAGATCGGCGATATGATCCATATGAGCATGAGTCATAAAGATAGCCGCTGGCAGTTGTTGGTAACGCTGCACAAAGGACGCTAGTGTGCCGGGGCCGCAATCAATCAGCAGTAAGGGTTGGCCATTACGCTCGATCGTTGCGGCGGCACTGCCAAGGGCTAAATGTCCGCCGCTGCCGGTGCCGTGGAAAAATAAATTCAGCGGATTGCAGGAATCTGTGCGGGTGACTTCTGTCATAATGCTTGCCATCACAAATTTGTAATTGAGGTGCATTATGTGGCGTCCAAAACTGATGTCCATCCCTAACGCAGAACAAGCCTTACCCGGGCGCCAACAAGCGATGCCGGTGGAAGATGCGCACTTTGTTAATCAACGCTCATTGTTACAGCGCCCTGAAGGCGCTGCCCAACTGATTGTCGGCATGGGGTGTTTCTGGGGGGCAGAGCGACGCTTATGGCAACAAGAGGGGGTGCTGGTCACTGCCGTTGGCTACGCCGGAGGATCAACTCCCAACCCAACGTATCAAGAAGTCTGCACGGGTAATACCGGCCATACCGAGGTGGTGCGCATCTGGTACGATGCCGCTGACGTGTCGCTACAACAATTGCTGGCGGTTTTCTGGCAAAGTCATGATCCAACCCAGGGTATGCGTCAGGGCAACGACGTTGGTACCCAATATCGCTCGGCCATCTACCTAGAGTCGGAACAGGATTTAGCCACGGCTATAGCCAGTAAAGAGCATTATCAACAGCGTTTGGCTCAGGCTGGTCAGGGTGATATCACTACGGAAATTCGACAGCTGACCGAGTTCTTTTTTGCCGAGCAAGAGCATCAACAATATTTAGCGAAAAACCCCAACGGCTATTGTGGACTATCGGGCTGTAATGTGAGCTATTGACGGGTATCATGGTGCCATCATAAAGCGGGCCATGATGGCCCCAATAAAGCAGGAGGCTGCAATGCGGTCGGCGGCCGTTTTTCATTTAAAGGGAGGTGTGGGAAAAACCACCACCGCAGTTAATTTGGCGGCTTTGGCGGCCGCCGACGGTTTGCCAACCTTGCTGTGGGATTTAGACCCCCAGGGTGGCGCCAGTTGGGCTTTGAATTGCACGGCTGAGCAAAAACAGAATAAATTCTGGCGTGGTGATCTTCCTTTAGGTGAATTTATTCAGCCAACACACTGGCGCAATTTGCACCTTATTGCTGGCGATCTTTCACTGCGAAAATTTCAGCAAACCATGGCTGATAAATCGGCTGCCAGACAGGCAATGTTGCAAGCACTGAGTGCCCTATCAGAACGTTACGCGTTGGTGGTAATTGATTGTCCACCGGCACTGACACCACAGGTGGAAGGCGTGCTGAGAGCGGTTGATCGGTTATTAATACCGCTGCAGCCGTCGGGCTTATCTTTGCACGCTTATCAGCAAATGCGCCAACAGCTCGATTGGGTGAAGAAAAAACAGTGGCTGCCGTTTGTCACTATGCTTGATAAACGCAAATCAGCTCAGGTGAGCTGGGTTCGAGATCAGGCTGCCCAGTGCGACGGTCTGTTGCCTACCTTTATTGCCCATTCGGCCAGTGCCGAAAAAATGCTAGAACTTCGCCAGCCAATTGTCATCGCTCAGCCGCAAGTACCTTTAGCGCGCAGTTATCGGGCATTGTGGGCGCAGGTGCTGCCGCGGTTAAATTTACGGTAGCGCTGCCGGCTTATGGGTTTTTAATTCGGTTGGATAGGCTAGGTAGGCAGCCCAGGCAATGGCTGTGGCATATCTGAGATTCAGTGTCAGTTCTGGATGTGGATTATTGAGGAATTCACGCTGTGAGGCTAAGCCGCGTATACGACTGGCCAAATCCGGATTAAACGCCAAGCATTGATTCCAAAGCCGCATGTGTAACGCTGCATCAATGGGATAAATACCCGGGTATTTATCGTGGTTGCCGTGACGCTGATGGCGATACGCCAAGGCAACTAATAAATTTTCGCTAGCGCAACTGTGGCAGTTGAGTTGTTGCAACGTCGGCCTGACAATAACTTCACGTAACTCATCCAGCGTAAGATCCATAGCGCTTTCTCCGCTTTGTTGGAGCGCGTTGAAACGGCGTCAGTATTAGCGCTGTGCTTCCTCGCTGGCAAGTATTTGTCATCAAATAACCCGAATGGGTGTGCTTTTATGCTCGAATGGATTGATAGCCATTGCCATTATGATTTTAAGGTATTTGAACCACAGCGTTTGCAGCACTGGCGGTGGTGTCAGACGTTGGGCCTGACGGGCTTGCTTATCCCTGGTGTTTCATTGCAGCAAAGTCAGACTTTGCAAACCTTATGTGCTAGCCAAGCAAACTGGTGGCATGCGGTTGGTCTGCATCCGTATTTTATCAATCAGCATCGCCCAGAACACATTGATGCGTTAGCATCATTGGCCCGACAGTCACACTGTGTGGCTATTGGTGAGTTTGGTTTGGATTATGTGTTGGCTAAAACGGATGAGCAGCGCCAGCAGCAGTGGTGGTGGTTCGATCAGCAATTGCAGCTGGCGCACAGGTTAAATCTTCCTGTGGTGCTGCATGTGCGCAAGGCACACGATCAAGTCGCTCAACGTTTGCGTCAACGGCAATTCACCGCTGGAGGCTTGGTGCATGGCTTCAGTGGCAGTGTTCAACAGGCAAAGGCATATTTAGATTGTGGTTTGGCGTTGGGACTGGGGGGCGCGGTGACGCATCCGCGCGCGCAAAAGCTTAGGCAAACCGTTAGCAAATTACCCGCCAATGCTTGGCTTTTGGAAACCGATGCACCAGATATGACTCCTGCTTTTTTAAAATCAGGCAATACACCCGCCATGATTCCTTTGATTGCTCAGATACTGGCCCGGTTGAAACGCCAGTCATTGGCACAAATAGCGGCGCAAAATCAGCAACTTTTCCGCGAACAATTTAAAGTCTAAAAAAACGTTATAATTGATTAAAATTAGCAGGTTGTTTTTTATACAAGGTTTTCACAAGGAGCAATGACCGCTTGGAGCTTTGCTTGTGCCATGCATAGTCTGGAGACAAGTTCATGCGTGAAGGAGACCTGCTATGTTCACCAGCCATATGTTTGGCCTGTTATATCACCCTCGTGATGAATGGGATCAAATCAAACGTGAGCGACCCGGGTCGATCACTTCCGTGTTTGTTCGCAACCTAATTTTTCTGGCCCTTATTCCACCCGTTTCGCTACTGATAGGCACCACCCAAATGGGCTGGAGTATCGCTGGCGGTGATGTGGTGAAGCTATCGATGGCGAGTGCCGTTCCCATGGCAATAGCCTTCTATTTTGCTTTGCTGGCGGGAGTGGCCTTTGTCTCCTATTGCACTATGTGGATGGAGAAAACCTTTGGTGCCAGCGCCAGCTTTGAGCGTTGCTTGATCTTCACTATTTATACCGCCACGCCCATGTTCCTATCTGGGTTTATTGGTCTGGTGCCCATCTTGTGGCTAGATGTATTAGTGGTGTTAGCAGCAGCTAGCTACAGCATTTATTTGCTTTACAGCGGTATTCCTATTTTTATGGACATCCCGGAAGAACGTGGCTTTATTTTTGCCAGCTCCATTTTGACCGTGGGTCTATGTGCCCTGGTCGGTTGCATGGCCATCACAGTGATCTTGTGGGGAATGGGCATTGCTCCGTCCTTTATAGTTTGAATGGTTCCACCTACAGAATGCCGCGCTGAGCGCGGTATTTTTTTGCACTATGGTAATAATTGAGGTTTTGGAAATACACAATGTAGAAAATTGTAACAATCTATTGATCAAACTTTCGCCGCTCATTAGCCTTTGACGCCCTTTTGATCACACGAGCGATAACAATAAATGCGTGTTGGGTTGATTGTATTGATGAGCGCTGCTTTGAGCAGTGTCAGTTGGGCCGATGTTGCAGCAGTGGATGTCATGCGTTTACAACAGGATCTGACGCCAATAGGCGCTGAACGTCAGGGCAATGGCAACGATATTCCTGCTTGGCGCGGCGGTCTTAAGCAGGATAACAGCCACCCCGACGGTGCCTTTCATCCTGATCCCTTTGTGGAGGATCGGCCTCATTTACGCATCAACGGCGATAATTGGCAGCAGCACAAAGATCGTTTGGCCGCGGGTCAAATCGCCTTGTTACAGCGCTTTCCTGACTTCTATTTGGACATTTATCCAACTCGGCGCAGTGCGTCGTATCCAGAGTATGTATACCAAGGCATTCGCCAGAACGCTGCTCGGGCCGAGTTGCTTGAGTATGGTGCCGGCGTACGTAATGCCACCATGGCGTCGCCATTTCCATTGCCGAAGACGGGGCTGGAAGTGTTGTGGAACCACACTTTAAGGTTTCGTGGCCATGCCATGCGCTTTGAAGCGGTTGCTACCTCGATTACCCAAGGCGGTGAGCGTATGGATGTACTGCGCGATTATCAGTATTACATTCGTTATAGCGAAGTGGGGTTGCAGCCAGAAGAGCTTGATAACAAAATCTTTTTTCTAAAGCGTAAAACCCTAGCGCCAGGGCAGATGGCCGGGCGTATTACTTTAGTGCATGAAACGCTTGATCAGGTGCGCTCACCACGTAAATCCTGGATTTATGTGCCTGGCCAGCGGCGCTTAAGACGCACCCCCGATTTGTCCTATGACACCGCCGACGTTAACACCAACTCCATTCGTACCATCGACCAAGTCGATATGTTTAATGGCGCGCCGGACTATTACGACTGGACTTTGGTCGGCAAGCAGGAACTGTACGTGCCGTACAATGCTTATCGTGTGCACCAAGGGGATCTGACCCTGGATCGCATTCTGGGTGAGCGGCATATAGCGCCAGATTTACTGCGTTATGAGGCCCACCGAGTATGGGTGGTCGAGGCTAATTTAAGGGTGGGCTATCGCCATCGTTATGCTAAACGGCGCTACTACGTGGATGAAGATTCTTGGTCCATTTTGTACGCTGAAGAATACGACAGTGAGGGTGAGCTGTGGCAGGTCACGGAAGCCCACACCATTAATTTCTACGATGTGCCTATGGTGTATCCCACTTTAGAAGTGACCTATGACCTGCAGTCAGGACGTTATTATGCTGAGGGCTTGGACAACCAGCGCGGCGAAACGGCTAACTTCAGTGAGCGGTTAACGCCGAGGGATTTCTCTACCAGCTCCGTACGTCGCGAAGCGCGTCGGTAATCGCCACTGGCCCTAGCCTAGCCATTTTGTGCATACTCGCCGCTTAGCAATCGGGAGTCATACTATTGTGCGATGGTGGTTAGGGTGTCTGTTCTTCTGGGCGGTAACGACAGCGGCAACCGAGCTGCCGGAGAACTTCGAGCAGCTCGACGATGATGTTCAGGCGGTCATTCTTGAGTACTTGTTTTTTTCTGAGCAGGCCGACGAGATCTGGGGTGATGACTTCGCTGCTTCGGATCGTTATCGCTTAGTGAAGTATCTGGATAATTATCATAGCCGGGTCACCATAGATTTTGCTGCTGGACGCATCCGTGTTGAGCAGCGTGGTGGTGAGCAGCCAGTGGAGGCCTTGCAGCATGCCATCACCGCGACTTTATTAACGCCAGCGGACCCTAATCAGGTGGATCTTTATACCGCAGCCGATATGGGGCTGACGGGGACACCGTTTTTAGCCGGTCGGGTGAAAGACTTCGATGGCGAAGACATTCTCTTTCCCTGGCGCGCCAATCGCTATGCCCAGCAGTTAACAGAGCGCTCAGTCAAAAGGCAAGGGCAGCGGATTTGGGTAGACATTCCCATGGTGCGCAACTTTCTGCATGCCGGTGCACGCCAGTATTGGCCCTTGGTGCAAGCCAGTGCGCAGCGCTACCAGATATCGCCGGCCTTGATTCTGGCCATAATGGAGACGGAAAGTAGCTTTAACCCCATGGCGGTATCCCCTGTACGAGCCTATGGCTTGATGCAGGTGATGCCGAAAACTGCCGGTCGGGATGTTTTTGACAAGATCTATCGGCGCTCAGATACACCGTCGCGGCGTTATTTATTTAACCCCGCCAATAATGTTGACGTGGGTACCGCCTATCTGTCGGTTTTGCGGGACATCTATCTCAAAGACATTCAGGGCTGGCGCAAACGTCAGTACTGTATGATTGCCTCTTACAATGGCGGAGCGGGTAACTTGTTTAAAACCTTTGCTCGTGGCCGCCGCCATGCTATCGCCAGAATTAATGCCATGTCAGATCAGCAGGTGTACAACACCATAGTGCAGAGTCATCCTAGTCGTGAAAGCCGACGTTACCTGCAAAAAGTCACCGCTAAACAACAGCAATACGCCGCATGGAAATAACCAAGACAGACAACTGGCAGCACCTGCAGCACGCTTTGCTCTTGGAGGGTGCATCATTAGCCGTTACACCAATTGCAAAGACAGACGTGAAATTAGCTTTAATGACACTCGACGATGTCAATGTGCAGCTAAACAGTGCTCAAATTCAGGCTTGGTGGCAAAAGCTGCCCTATTGGGCGTTTGCTTGGGCGGGTGGACAGGCGTTGGCCGGTCATATTCATCGCAATGCCAGAGAGCTTGGTGATAAAACCGTATTGGACTTCGGTTGTGGCTCGGGCTTGGCTGGCATTGCAGCCGCCAGAGCAGGGGCCCATGTTTATGTACTCGACAGTGATCCGATGGCGCTGTTGGCGGCTCAGGTGAACGCTGAGCTAAATGGCGTGACGGTCATGCCCATCAGCGAAGCAAGTTTATTGGCAAAGGATATTGATCTGCTTCTGGCGGCGGATGTGCTGTATGACATCAGTAGCAATCAAGATTTATCGGTTTGGCTTAAACAAGTGCCGGAGTGGTGGTTGGCAGAAAGTCAGTCCATTGTCGAGCGGCGCGATTGTTTGCCTGAGCTTCATGCCATGGAGAAGTCGGTGTTTGGCACCTTGCCAGTACTGGACGATTTTGATCAACAGGTAGAAATATGCATCTATCGGCGTCAGATCAATATGGAGTAGCGCTGGCCAGCTAAACTAAAGGCAGTTAACTGGCCAAAAGGATACCGCTAAATGAGCTACGCCACGGTGAAGGATGTGCTGGATTACAGTCGCAAGCTGCATGAGCATGCGAGCAACTTATATCAGCAATTAAGAGATCAAACGCAGCGTGAGCGGGTTGATATGATGCTCAAGTTGTTGGCGGAGCATGAAGACGCTCTGGCTCGCACCATGGCCAGCACCAGCGAAAACACCGCGCAAAAAGTATTGGACGAGTGGCATCAGTTTGAGCCGGGCTCGATCAGCGAGGCGTTACGAAATTGCCGTGAATGTCATCCGGATATGTCCGTGGAAGAACTGTCAGCCATTGCGTTAAAAATCGATGACTACCTCATTACCTTGTATCGGCAAATGGCCAGTGAAGCGACCAGCGAAGCCTCGCGCAATCTGTTTGAGAATCTGGTGAAGCTGGAAGAAACGGAAAAAATTCGAACTGTACGGGCGGCGCTATCAGTCAACGACTGGTAGCACCGCCAAGCACTTAGCTGGCCACCAGAATCCGCTCGTCTGTGTGGCTTTGCTGGCGTCGCCGATACGCCGCCGGCGTTTCTCCTGTCCACTGCTTAAAGGCTCGTTCAAAGCCGCGGCGATCAGAAAATCCTAGCTCCATGGCTAACTGCTGAACATCGGTACTGGTCGTGGCTAAGGCCTGTTTGGCTTTTTTTAAGCGCACGTCTTTGACCAGAGTGGAGAACTGACAGTCTTCTTCTTGCAATCGTCGAGTTAGGGTGCGACTGCTGGTGCTGAGCAAATCGGCCACCGCGTCTTTTGTCATTGGCAGGTTTTCTGGCCATTGATGCAGGATATACAGCACCCGCCGGCTAAAAGCACGATATTGACTGAATTGATTCAGCGCTCGCTCTGCTTGCTCGCGCAGCTCATTAAACAAAGCCGGATTACCGTAATACAGTGGGCTGTCCAAATGGCGGCTGCTGAAGCTAATCCAGTTTTGGCCCTGCTCATACTGCAGTGGCAAGCCAAAAAAGTCTTGTAGTCGTTGCTGGTGCTGAGGCTCAGGGGCACTAAAGCCAACCCCGGTCAGGCGATAGTATTTACCGCCCAGTGAGCGACCCAGGGTGTGAATGCCGCTGGCGATCAGCTCCGCCCGAGCGGCGTTTCCGGCACTGCTGCCAGGTGATACATAAAACACCACCTTAATAGTTTCGTGACCGGTAAAAATATCCGGCGCCCGGGAGTCGCTGATAAGCGAATAATAACGCCGCAAAATAGTCAGTGCTTCGCGTGCGGTTTGACAGCTGCTGAGCAGAAAACCCAGTAAAGCAAAATTACGAATGTCTAAATGACGGCCGATTTGCATGCCAATGGACGAATCATCCAGCCATTTGCATAAGTGCTCCAGCAAGCGGTCGAACTGGTGAATGGGCATGCGTTGCCCAGGGGTGAGAGCCTGATCGGCATTGATATCAATGCTGCGGAGTAATTCACTAGTGGACAGCCCGCGGTTCTCTAGCGCTTCAAATAGCGGTGTGAGCACCGCCGTCGTCATGGAAGACGTTGGATGTGGACTCATAGTGCTGCTTCTGTCTGTTTGTTGTTGTTATTGTTCGGTGCTGCATCTGCGACACCGCTCGGTCCTGGCTGTCTCTGGCTAAGACGATAGAGTGATGCTCTAGCGCTATTCCCAAGAAAACGGCCCGAATGACCCTATGGCTCTAACCTATCACCACCGTTGCTGGTCGGCTACCCACAGACGAGACTTTTTTCCTTACGATTCGCTGACTAACAATCGTTAGTTACGAAAAATCTAAAAGAAACAAGCAATTAGTGTTGACAGCCGAGGTCCGCATCCCTATTATGCGCAACCTCTGACGCGGGGTGGAGCAGCCTGGTAGCTCGTCGGGCTCATAACCCGAAGGTCGTCGGTTCAAATCCGGCCCCCGCAACCAACACTGCAGTTTACTGTAGAGTTGTTGTTAGAACAGTTAGAAGCAAGAGATGCCGCGGGGTGGAGCAGCCTGGTAGCTCGTCGGGCTCATAACCCGAAGGTCGTCGGTTCAAATCCGGCCCCCGCAACCATTTTTGCACTAATTGTTGATATTGTCAGAGATAAAAATGCCGCGGGGTGGAGCAGCCTGGTAGCTCGTCGGGCTCATAACCCGAAGGTCGTCGGTTCAAATCCGGCCCCCGCAACCATTTTTAAAGAATTCAAAAGGCTCGCTTTTTAGCGGGCCTTTTTCTTTTCTGCAGCGGAACTGCGATAGTTCTCGTTCGGGCGTATCCTCTTGCCACACCTCGGTTTACCATGGGGCTGTTTTCACGGCTCGATTTGTCTTTATGTCTGATTCACGCTCAATTACGCCTGGTTTTTTTGCGATTCACGCCAATCATCTCGAAGATTTGCGGCGGGCTGTGGTGTATTTGTGTCAGCAAAACCCCATGCCACCGCTGCAGCAAGAGACTTTTCTGGTGCAAAGTAATGGCATCGCGCAATGGTTGAAGCTAGCGCTGGCGGAGCGGCCTCAAGCTGGGGGCGCAGGTGGCCTTGGTATTGCGGCCAGTATGGAGTTCTTGTTTCCTGCGCGGTTTATTTGGCAAGCCTACCGGGCAGTGTTGGCGGATGGCGAGGTTCCTGAGCAATCGCCGTTCGATAAACGACGGCTATTGTGGCGCTTATATCGCCTGCTTCCTCAGTTGGTGCAAAGCGATGACGTATTTGCTCCGCTAGCGCGTTTTTTGCAAGGACACGACGTAGACGAACGAGTGTTTCAGCTGGCAGAAAAAATCGCCGATTTATTCGACCAGTACCAAGTATTTCGCGCCGACTGGTTAGCGGCCTGGGAGCAGGGTGACGATATCGTTATTAACGCCCGTGGTGAGAGAAAACCCTTGCCAGTTGAATCCTGTTGGCAGCCGCAGCTGTGGCGCTGTTTATTGGATGACGTCGGCAGTGAGCGCAGCAGTCGTGCGCATATTCACACGCGTTTTATGCAGCAAGGCACGGTTGCCGCACAGCCAGCTAATCCGCAGCGCTTGCCTAAGCGTATCGTGGTATTTGGTGTGTCCTCGCTGCCGCGACAGGCATTGGAGGCGTTGTCGGTGCTGAGCCGCTTTAGTCAGGTGGTATTATGCGTTCATAACCCTTGCCAGTATTTTTGGGCCGACATTATCTCTGACCGAGAGTTGCTCACCGCCTCGCGGCGACGAGGCAAACTTCATCCGGTTCTTTCCTCTATTGATGATCCTGACACCTTACATCAATACGCTAATCCGTTACTGGCGGCTTGGGGCAAACAAGGGCGCGATTATATTCGTTTGCTGGATGAATTTGATGACCCGGCCAGCTATGGTTTTGCCTTGCCGACACCCAAACAGAAAATCGATATTTTTTCTGATCATGGTGAACTCGGTTGTCAAAACCTACTGCACCAGCTACAAAACGATATTCTGCATTTAGTGCCGGTCAATGATATTGCCCAGCAACAGCGTGTGGTTGATGTAAAAAAAGATCGGTCTTTGAGTTTTCAGCAGGCTCACAGTGCATTGCGTGAAGTAGAAATTTTGCACGATCAGCTGCTCGCTGCGTTTAATGCCGATGCCAGTCTGCGGCCGCGGGATATTATGGTGATGGTGCCAGACATTAATGTTTATGCGCCCCATATTCAGGCGGTATTTGGCCGCCATGATCGCACCGATTTACGCTTTATTCCGTTTACTATTTCAGATCAGGGGCAGCGGCATCAATCGCCTGTGTATATTGCGCTGGAGACGCTGTTGTCATTGCCACGCAGTCGTTTTGCCAGTAGCGATATTTTATCTTTACTCGAAGTGCCATCGTTGCGAGCGCGATTTGGTATTAGTGATGACGAACTGCCATTGGCGCGACGTTGGGTTCAAGGTGCGAATATTCGTTGGGGGCTGCACGCTAAACAGCGCCATAGTCTTGAGTTGCCCGAAGGTTTAACGCGCAATACCTGGCAAGCCGGTATGCGACGCATGTTATTGGGCTATGGCTTGGGTGGTGATGTTGCCTGGAATGGGGTTGAGCCCTATGCCGAGGTGGCCGGTTTACAGGCCAGTTTGGCGGGGCGGTTAGATGCGTTTGTCAGGCAGTTGCAATGGCTGTGGCAACGATTACAGCAATCCCACAGTGCCGAGCAGTGGCATGCGCTGTTGGCGGCCATGTTGGATGATTTTTTTGATCAAGCTGAAAGCGACGATATCTGGCTGCTGAATCGCTTTCGTCGGCAATTAGAGGCCTGGCTGGAAGATTGCCAAGCGGCGCTATTAACTCAGCCATTGCCGCTGGATATCGTTCGTGATGCCGTGATGGATGGCCTAGACGAAGCCGGCCTTAATCAGCGTTTTTTAGCGGGTAAAGTGAATTTTGCCACCCTAATGCCGATGCGAGCGATTCCATTTAGACGAATTTGTTTGCTGGGTATGAATGATGGGGATTATCCACGTTCTAGGCCGCCTGTTGATTTTGATTTAATGGCTCATGATTATCGCCCTGGCGACCGTTCACGTCGTGAAGATGATCGTTATCTGTTTTTGGAAGCCATGTTGTCAGCGCGCGATCATTTGTACATCAGCTGGGTCGGACGCAGCATTCGCGACGATAGTGAGCGCCCACCATCGGTATTGGTTAGCCAGCTGCAAGATCATTTAAATTTGCTGTGGCGCTGCAGTGATGATGATACACAGAGTGTTTGTCAGCCATTAACGACGGTCCATCCATTGCAGCCCTTTAGTCGTGAATATTTTCCTAATGCGGAAGATAAACCATCGACCGCTGCTGCTTTTTTTACTTATGAACAGGAATGGCGCGCAGCCCACGAGGGCGTTTTACCATCACCATCGCGTCAGCCGTTGGCATTTAGACCACCGCAAGAGCCGCTGACCTTGGTCGATTTGGCGCAGTTTTTAAAATCTCCGATCGAAACCTTCTATCAACGCCGTTTGCAAGTGCAGTTTGCTGATGAGCTGCAAATGGACCTTGATCATGAGACTTTCGCCTTTGATGGACTTACTCGTTGGCGTCTGGATCAGGAGCTGATTGAGCAGGTGGTGAAGCGCTGTGAGTCTGAGGAAGAATTTGACGCTGCACTAAAACAACAGCTATTGCGTATGGCCCAGCGTGGTGAACTCGGCATGGGTATTAACGAGCAACTGCTGACTACTGCTCTAGCAGGGCGCATGCCCGATCTCTTTCGACGTTATATCAAGGCCAAACACAGTTGGCCGCAAGCGGTTGAAAGCCAATCCTTTTATACTGCCATGTGCGGTCATTCTGATGTGCAGGTCGCGGATTGGTTAGCGGATGTTCGGGTGAACGACCAGGGCCATTATTGTCGTTTGGTGGTTGCGCAAAGCAGTTTGCTGAGTGGCAGTGGTGCTCAGCGTAAGGTGCGTTATCGCAATTTAATGAAAGACTGGCTCTATCATTTGGCCGGCCAATTATCAGACCAACCGTTTGAAACACTGATTATCGCTAAAGAAGAAGGTCGCGAGTTTCACTTTGCGCGTCTGTCTGCTGATGTCTCGCAGGCCTGCTTGCAAGCCATTCTTCAGCTTTGGTGTCATGGTAGTTGCCAGCCGCTGGCGTTGCATTGCGAAGCCGCCTTTGCCTGGATTCAAAGCTTTTATAAAAGTAAAAAGTATCAGGGTGATGAGTTACAGGCCAAGCAGGCGGCGCTTGCCGTTTTAGAACAGGCATGGCAGCGTGACCTAGGCTATTTGCGATCAGCCTATTCACAGCCTGAGCAATTATTTGATCACTATTTTACTGTGATGCTTAAAGCGGTTTATTTACCTTTGTGGCAAGCTGAGCAAGGTGAACCCGTCATAGCGCCCGATTTGTCTGAGCTGAAGGATTGTTTATGAGCAGTAAGCAACCTGAAAAAAAATCACCTCATCAGCCGGCTAAGTTAGACCCGTTATCCTTGCCTCTCACGGGTCAAATATTAATTGAAGCCAGTGCCGGCACAGGAAAGACCTTTACCATTGCATTGTTGTACGTGCGTTTGGTGTTAGGCCAGCCTAAAGCCCAGGGAGGTTTAACGGATGGCTTGTTACCGCCAGATATCTTGGTAGTTACCTTTACTGATGCCGCCACCAAAGAATTGCGTGATCGCATTCGTGCGCGCCTAACACAGGCTGCTGAGGTATTTAGTGAGCATGCGGTTGTTTCTACCCATACCGAGGCTTTATTTCAGCTGCGTGACGAGCATTATAGCGACCCAGCATTGTGGCCAGAGTGTCGAAAAAAATTGCTACTGGCCGCTGAATGGATGGACGAGGCGGCGGTGTCGACCATTCATGGGTGGTGTCATAGGATGCTGAGTGAACACGCTTTTGACAGTGGGAATTTATTTCGTCTCACGTTGCAAGCAGATCAGACTGAACTTCTAACCCGAGCCTGTGAAGACTATTGGCGCACCTTTATTTATCCTCTGTCGGATCGCGCTGCCGAGGAATTTTTGTGTTGGTGGCGCGAACCCCATGAGCTGTTGGTGTCGGTGCGTTCGTTGCTTGGTAAGTTGCCGGCGGCTACCGACGATGCAGGTGATGTGGAGCAGCGTATCGTTAAAACGCTGCAGCAACAGCAGCAACAGGTGGATGCATTAAAGCAGCATCCCTGGTCATCCTGGCACAGTGAGGTTGAAGAATTACTTAACCAGTTGCAGCAGCAGAAACGCCTAAACGGTAATAGCAAAAATTCCATGCTAAAGGCTTGGTCGATGTTGTTGCAATGGTCTCAGTCCGATATTCGTTTGCCCGAGGGGCTGGATAAAGCCGGTCTGATTAATCAAACCCCAGAAGGCTTGGCGCGCATTGTTAAAGGCGACGAAGACGTGCCTCAGCACCCGGCATTTACGGCCATTGGCGATTTGCAGGCGCTGGCGCGCAATATGCCTTCGGCTCGCAGCGCGGTATTACGCCATGCTTGTTGCTGGATAGAGCAACGGTTGGAATACGAAAAGCAGCTACATAGTCAAATGGGTTTTGATGATTTACTGCTGCGCTTGGATCAGGCTTTACGTGGCCATCGTGGAGAGCAGCTGGCTACTACTATTCGCCAGCAATTTCCTGTTGCTTTAGTGGATGAATTTCAGGATACCGATCCGGTCCAGTATCGAATTTTTCGCAATATTTATGCCGAGACATCGCCGCCAAGAGGTGCTGGCTGTTTTTTGATGATTGGTGACCCCAAGCAGGCCATTTATGGTTTTCGCGGCGCCGATATTTTTACCTATCTGTCAGCTCGACAGTTGGTGGATGAGCAAATATTCACCCTGGCCAGTAACTATCGCTCTGCGCCGGCGATGGTTGATGCCGTCAATCATGTATTTAGTTACGCCGATCAGCACGGTGGCGATGGTGCCTTTCTGTTTGGTCAAGGTGAGCAGTCGCAGCTACCATTTTTGCCCGTTGACGCAAAGCTGGCCGATAAATACTGGTGCTGTGATGAGCAAGCTCCTGCCAGTTTGATTTTTTATAGCCAGCGGAGTGATTCCGGTAAAGACCTGAGCAAAGGCGATAGCCAGCAGCAGTTAGCTATAGGTTGTGCCAGTGAAATAGCCCGTTTACTGGTACTGGGTCAGCAAGGTCGAGCGGGGTTTAAAGGCGATGATGAACTAACACCGCTAGCGCCGCATGATATTGCTGTGCTGGTTAATAATCGCAGCGAGGCTCAAGCTGTTCGTCAAGCGTTAACGGCTTACGGTGTGAAAAGTGTTTATTTATCCGATCGCGATTCGGTATTGCAATGCCAAGAAGCGCTGGAGCTTCTAAGTTGGCTGCGCGCCTGTGCAGAGCCATCGCAACTGGTGTATATTCGCGCCGCTTTGGCAACGCCATCGCTGGGATTGGACTGGCAGTCACTGGATGCCTTGCTGAGCGATGAGTTGCAGTTGGAGCGCACCATCGAGCGTTTTGTACGTTATCAGCAGTTGTGGCAGCGCCAAGGCGTTCTGCCGATGTTGCGGCGTTTATTAATGGATTATGAGGTACCGGCACGGCTGCTGAGTTTTGATGACGGTGAACGACGTTTAACGGATATTTTGCATTTGGCAGAATTGCTGCAACAAGACAGTCAGCAATTGGAAGGTGAGCAAGCATTATTGCGTCACTATCGACAGCTATTGCTACAGGCCGACGATGAGCATGAGCACCGGACTGTGCGTCTTGAAAGTGATGCGGGCTTAGTAAAAGTCGTGACCGTGCATAAATCAAAAGGCCTGGAATACCCACTGGTATTTTTGCCTTTTGCTACTCATAGCCGGTCGCGGCCCGCTAAAGTCTTTTTGGCTCAATACCATGACGAGCAAGGTCAGTTACGCTTGGTTTTTGACCCGACCGAAGCCGACTTGGAAAAAGCCGAGCGTGAACGCTTGGGCGAAGAAATACGTAAGTTGTACGTAGCCTTGACCCGTGCGCGCTTCGCCACTTGGGTTGGGGCACCCACCGTCAGTGGATGGCAAGACAGTGCGCTCGGTTATCTAGTCGCCAATGAGGATCTGGAAGCAGGTCTTCAAGCATTGTCGACATGTTGCAGCGCTATTGCTGTGCAGCCTCTGCCTGAACCCGCTGAGCTTCGTTATCAACCGCAAGCGCAACAACAATTAGGCGACGCTCAAGTGGCTTTGCGTCAGACCCAGGAAGACTGGTGGATCGCCAGTTACTCATCACTTGAATACAGTGCCGTGGGTGAGGCGAAAACGGCATTTCGGACTGAATTTGAGCAGCCACAGCAACAAAACTTGGCCGATGAGGCCGACGCTAATACGGAGATGAATGAGCCTGATAGTGGCCTTATTGGTTCTCCTATTCATCAATTTCCGCGTGGCGCTCAGGCGGGCACCTTCTTGCATGAGCTGCTGGAGTGGTGTGCTGATTTTGGTTTTGGCGAATTATTAAAAGATTCACAACCGTTACAAGAGATAGTGGCGCAGCGCTGTTTGACCTTGGGCTGGCAGGAATGGCAGTCCTGTGTGTACGACTGGTTATTGCAGCTATTGCAAATGCCTTTGCCCTTGCCTGACGACGAGGTGAGTTTGGCGCAACTGCAACAGTACCAGGTGGAAATGGAGTTTTGGTTTGAAAGTGAGGACGTCGTATTAACTCAGCTTGATCTGTGTGTTAGTCGAAACACACTGGCATCTCAGCCGCGCGCCAGTATTAAACCAGGGCGTTTAAATGGCATGCTCAAAGGCTTTATTGATTTGGTATTTGAGCATCAAGGACGTTATTACGTGCTGGATTATAAATCCAATCATCTGGGAGATAATGACCATGCTTACCATGATCAAGCGATGGCCCAGGTGATTATTGATAAACGTTACGATTTACAATATATGCTGTATTTGTTGGCCTTACATCGTTTACTCAAAGCCAGGCTGCCCAATTACGATTATGATCGTGATATTGGCGGTGCCGTGTATGTATTTTTGCGCGGTGTTCACAGCGATAGTCGGGGTGTCTTTATCGATAAGCCAGAACGTTGTGTGATTGAATCGTTAGATGCCTTGTTTGCCGGCGTCACGTCAGAGCCACTGGAGTCGAACGATGGATAAGCGCCAATTATCATTATGGTTCGAGCCGAATGAATCCTTACCTGACCTGGCAGAACTGCTCGATATCTTGGCTTTATGGCAACAACTACAATGGCTGCGACCGTTAGATGTGGGTTTTGCCCGTCTTATTGTTGAACTTGAGCAAGAGCAGGGGCGTGAAGCCGAGCTATTGGTGGTGCTGCTAGCAGCCTTGCTTTCCCATCAGGTGGGGCGCGGTCATGTGTGTCTGGATTTAAAGGCATTGTTTAACCAGCCACAAGCAACCTTAGCGTTGCCCCCACCTGAATCTGGCTGGCGACTGCCAAAACAGCAGCAACCAGCGGCGCTGTTACAGGGCACGGATTTGTCTTCCTGTGTGAACGTGCTGAAAACGAGCACAGTCGTGAGTGATGGCCAATCGTTAACACCACTGGTTTTGCAAGGCCAACGTCTGTATTTAAGACGTTGGTGGCGGTACGAGCAGGATATTGCTGCGGCAGTTGCGCAAAGGCTGGCGTCAGAGTCGGAATTAAGTCGGCCTACCAGTGAGCCCAGTTTAACCTTGGCGGCGGCGTTGGCAGTGTTATTTGATACTGCGACAGCGCCGCAGGACGATATTGATTATCAGAAGATGGCCTGCGCGATTGCTGCAAAAAGTCCATTTGCGGTCATCACCGGAGGCCCTGGTACCGGTAAAACCACCACCGTGGTGAAGTTATTAGCGGCATTGCAGTCGATCGCGGTAACGCATCAATCACGACCCTTTCGTATTCGTTTGGCAGCCCCCACGGGTAAGGCGGCGGCACGTTTAAATGAATCCATTGCCTCGGCCGTGCAGCAATTGCCATTGTCTGAATTACCCGGTGCGCCGTCGATGTCGCTGATTCCTACTCAGGTGGTGACCTTGCATCGACTGCTGGGCAGTCGGCCCGACAGTCGTTATTTTCGACATCACAGTGGCCAGCCATTGCCGTTAGATATTTTGGTAGTGGACGAAGCATCTATGGTGGATGTGGAATTAATGGCTGCGGTAATGGACGCTCTACCAGCTAACGCACAGCTGATTTTATTGGGCGATAAAGATCAGTTGGCGTCAGTGGATGCCGGTGCGGTGCTGGGGGAATTATGTCAACGAGCAACGGCCGGTCATTACACTCAGCAAACGGCCGATTGGCTGGCATCTGTGTGTCAGCAGTCGCTGCCAAAGGCGTTGGTGTGTGATGATGCCCAGCCCCTGGATCAGGCCATTGCGATGTTGCGCAAGAGCTACCGTTTTCAGCAGGACAGCGGTATTCGGCAACTGGCCCAAGCGGTTAATGATGGACAACTAACAAAACCTCTGTTGCAGGCCTGTCGTACACCGCTGTTTAACGATGTGCTGTGGCTAACTGATCTGTCTGAGCCAATGCCCGCCTTGTTAAATCATGCGATAAATGGCACGGCAAGCGCATTTTTACAGGGTGGAAAAGGGCGAATAGTTGGAGATCACTGTTTATCGCCGCCAGTAGGGTATGGCCATTATCTTGAGCGTCTGCGCGGCCACAGCTTGACTGAGCACAGCAGCTTAGATGAGTGGCAAGTACTGGCGCAGCAGCTGCTAAAGGATTTTTCTGAATTTCAGATGCTGTGTGCAGTGCGGCAAGGGCCATGGGGAGTGGAAGCGCTTAATGAGGCGATTGCTGAAAGGCTACATGCCAGAGGCTACATCGAAGCATCGAAAGGCTGGTATGCCGGGCGTCCTATTATGATTACCGCCAATGATTACAATCTGGGGTTAATGAACGGTGATGTGGGCATTGTTATGAATATTCCTTTGCCAGATCCTCTGCCTGGAGAGCCAGCTTGGGGGCTTAGGGTAGCGTTTCCTCGGGTTGATGGTGATGGTGTGCGTTGGATATCGCCTAGCCGGCTACAGCAGCTAGAAACGGTTTATGCCATGACAGTACATAAATCCCAGGGTTCTGAATTTAATCATACCTGTTTAGTGTTGCCCGATCGGCTTAGCCCGGTGATGACCAAAGAGCTGGTGTATACCGGTATTACCCGGGCAAAAAATTGGTTTAGTTTAATAGCGCCGGATGAGCACATTGTTCACCAGGCCGTTGCGCAAAGTGTGCAGCGTTGTTCGGGATTGCGGCAGTGTTTGGCAGGCCACACGTCTTAGGTGTGGCCTTCTGAACAAAGCAGGCTCTTTGCAGAGCTGAGTTGCCGGGTGTGTCAGGCGCTCGCTTATGCGCTACTGAACGATATCACCTTGGCGGAAAATATCGATGTTTACTTGTCCTGCGCCAGTGCGGCTGACGCGATAGGCCTGCCCCGCGCCCAACACCTTGATGTGTTGATCTGTTGTAATCTCTAGTGCGGTATTTTCATCGATTGCCCAGCCGTTATTGGGAGCATGTTGCTGTTCAATCGCGTGGATCAAGCGAGTCACTGTGCCCCATTGGCTGGCGTGTACATCAACCGATGCGTTAAAAAGTCCAAGTCCAGGACGAATATCCAGTGCATCCAGTCCTTCTGCCAGATCGGCATCTAGGATAGCGACTTGTTTATTATCTACCGCCATGTTCCAGCCGCCAACTATGGCTTTTTCTGCGCTGATGGCCGCGCCGGCAGAAAAGCCACCATAGACCACCTGGTGCTCCTGTAAATAGTTCACCCAGCTGGTATCGCTGGTTAACACTTCTTGATACAAGGGCGTTAATCCGCCCCACACGAATACGGCCGTGGGTTGGTATTGAGCCAAAGTATCTGCCGATAACATGTCTCCCTGGCTGAGAGTGATGGAATGAATATCGTCAGTGGAAGCGCCAGCGGCCAGTAGAGCTTGTTGTGATCTGGCTATTTGTTCTTGCCTCTCCTCTGGCCCATCTTCTGGTTCTGCCACGTGTATGGAAACAATGCTGCGCTGTTCGCCTTGAGTGGCGCCGTCAACAAATGCCTGATAGATCACAGTGTTGGCACTTGAGTCCCAGCCCCCACCGACTAAAAACAAATGCAGTAATACCGATTTCATGATGAGACTCCTAACTAAGCTTGGCCGAGTGTATTGGCAAACGGCCAGCCTAGCGGCAGTGAGGTAGTTAAATCAAGTGCCAGTGGCGCTTAGATTATTGTTGCTTTAGCGGGTGATAGCGTTAGGGGCTCCGGCTGAGCCCCGAGGCAGTGAAGCTACAGATAGCTGAAAATCATAATTTGAGGAAAGAAGATCAATATCAATGATGCAAATAGCAGCATGGCGATAAAGGGGGCTGTGCCACGAATAACCTCCCAGTAAGGGCGTTTAAATACCGCGATGGCGGTGAATATGTCGCAACCAAACGGTGGTGTTGCTGAGCCAATAGCGACCTGAAGGGTGATCAGAATGCCGACATGAACAGGGTCTAAACCCGTTGCCGCAATGGCCGGAGCAAAAATGGGCGTTAATACAAGAATTACGACAATAGGGTCGACGAACATGCAGGCAATAAAAAAGGCGATGGATATTGTCGCTAATACTGCTGTTGGCCCCATGTCGTTGATGCCAATGGCTTCCAGTACGGCTTGTGGAACTTGAGCAAACGAAATGATCCAGGAAAAACCGTTACCGATACCCACCAAAATAAACACCACAGCGGTCACCAATCCTGTGGTTTTGGCAATCTCGTGCAAATCTCTATAGGTCAGTGATCGAAATATCAGAAACTCGAGAATCAGTGCATACAATACACACACGGCGGCAGCCTCTGTTGGGCTGAAAACACCTCCATAAATACCACCAATCACAATGACAGGGAAAAATAGCGGCCATACTGCTCGTTTGCTGGCTTGCCAGCGCTCATGCCAGCTCGATCGCTTTTCTGTTGGCACGTTATTGATGCTGGCGTAGGCCAAACAATAGAGAGAAAACAGCATCAGTATGAGTAGGCCTGGCCCGATGCCTGCAAGAAATAAGTCGGCGATCGATGTTTCTGAAATGACGCCATAAATGATCATGCCGATACTGGGTGGAATCAAGAACGCGATGTCACTGGCGTTAATGATGAGTGCCAATGAAAATGGATCGGAATAGCCAGCTTTTAGCAGTTTTGGCCGCAGTGTAGAACCGACAGCGACCACAGTGGCTTGAGTGGAGCCGGAAACGGCGCCAAATAACGTACAAGATGTTGCGGTGCTGATGGCCAGTCCGCCGCGAATATGACCAATATAAGTCATAACCATTGCAATTAAACGGCTAGCTGATTGCCCTCGGGTCATGATATCAGCGGCGAGGATAAACATGGGAACTGCAATCAAAGAGGCAGGGCGAATGCCTCCTAGGACTTGCTGAATAAAGGTATCCATCTGGCCGATGCCATCGAACATTAGATAGAAGCCTGTTAAGGCGGCGGCTGTCAGGGGGATCATCATCGGAAAACCAAATATAAGCAATACGATCATGATGACTATCAATGTCAGTGCCATGGGGTTGGGTCCGGCATATTTTACGGTTGAGACGTATTGTTGTCGTAGCTGTCGGTTACGCTGCTAGATATAAATACGTCATTTTTAGATTGTGAGTTTTTAATCGCAGTCATCAGATACTGAATCCCGGTGACAGTGAATCCTGCAGGAACCCATATATAGATCCACCATATGGGTATGCTGAGTGCTGGCAGTACGCGCCCGTGTTCAAAGGTCGTGATAACGTAGTTCACGGACAGGTATGCGAGGAAAAACATGGTGGCTGCAGTTAAGGTTGCAATAAGTATCATGGCTAGCTTGCGGCCAGCCGTCGGCAATAAGTCATAGAACGCAGACATGCGTATATGGCGTCCGTGCCGTGCGGCATAGCCCATTCCTGCAAACGTCACTAAAATGATAAGGATGCGATTGATCTCACCGGAGAAAAATAGCCCTTCTCCAAAAACAAATCGGGCGACAACGTTGCTGCAAGTATTTAGCGCCATCAGTAATACGCTGGCAGTTAGCGCCAGTGCTTCAATTTTGCTTAACGTTGTATCTAGCCATCCCAGTGGCCCAGGAAGCGAAGAGGCATAATGTAGTTGGCTTGTCATAAAGATACTAAGGGGCTCAAAGGCCCCTTTTTATTATTCAGTCGCTGCTAGGTCGGTCTTGAACTGCATGAGCAGTTGTCTTCCACTGCTGCCTGTCATATCAGTGAAGGTTTTTTCGACTTTTTCTGCGCGGTCCTTAAATACGTCTATTTGAGCCTCGCTTAGATGTGTGACGGTAACGTCGGCATCGGCAGCCTGAATTTTCTTAAGAGAGTTTTCTGCTAAACCATCAATGTGTTTGAGTGTTTCATTAAAGGCGTATTCTGCAGCTTCTCGCACCATTTTCTGTTCTTTTTGCGGGAGGGCATCATAAAACTGTTTGTTGGCCATCGACGCTGTTGTGAACCAACCATGTCCGGTAAATATTAGATTGGGGGACACCTCATACAAACCACCCGATTCGATCCAAAAGATAGGGTTTTCCTGGCCTTGAATCATGTTGGTTTGCAGTGCTCCATACACTTCTCCCCAGGGGAGTGGAACTGGCGTTGCACCAAAGGCTTCATAGGTCGAGGACAGCAATGGGTTAGTCATGACACGAATTTTTTTGCCGGCAAAGCCTTCTGGGGAAGTGACGGGCTCATCGACAGTGACCACCATTTCTCCTTCAGGATACATTTTCAGCAGCTCCAGACCTTTTTCAGCATAGAGCTCTGGAAAGCGTTCATTGATGGCCTTACTGGTGCGGAAAAAATCGACCACAGTGTCCATATCTGTTGGCATTAGGTAGGGGATAAAGAAAATCTGTGCCTCGGGGATCAGTGAGCCGGTGAAACCAGGGGACTGATTAACAAACTGTAATATACCGGCTTGGGCTTGCTCCATGATGTCGTCCGATTCACCCAGTTCGCCAAAACGGTAAATCTGCAACGTATGATCGGATTCTCGCTCAATGTATTCCTTGAATTTGTGTGCGTACACATCCTGCACGTCACCCTCATATTCTTCATGGGCGTAGCGCCAAGTGTCGGCAAAGGCGGTTGAGCAGAAGCTGGTGCAAACCAGAGTTGAGACTAACAGCTGTTTGATACGAGCAGAAATGGACATCGTGTCCTCCGTGTCATTGACGCGACTGCAGGTGCAGTGCAAGGCTTTGTGGACACAAACGCACAGGGCTGTTTTGTCCCCCGAAAAAAAGCGTCCTACTGTAAGGACGTAGTATGAGCTTTTTCAGCATGACAAATCGTACACCTATATGCAACCGCACATGTTTGCTAACAATCACGATTCCATCTTGGCTCAAATAGTTAACTAAAGACAATGAGATTTAGGCCTTTGTTAACGCTCAATCTAGCAATTATTCTGAACAAATGATCAGTCGGACAATCGTATTTCTTTAAGGGTTGTGGCTGCCAACTAGCTGTCGTTGTTTTACCTTTTTCAATGACACCATCCAGACGCTTGGCGGAATCGATTGTTCGAATCTGGTACTAATTCACTATTTCCAGTGCTGGCCTTTAGTGGCCACTGTTAGTCACTGTCTAGTCTCTCAAGAACGAAATGGAAGATGCTGTCTGTAGTGACAATAGCTCCTTGGCTGCTGAGGCGGATTGTTGCAATCGACGGCCAGATTCAATTGTTATAGAGACATCGATGTCATGCCGCTGTTAAGACGTACTATCTGGATTTCGCCACTTCTGGCCGCTTTAGCAAGCCTATTGCTGAACTCCCTATTTGACTACGCCGCAGCCGGGATAGCCGTTATCTTGGTCAGTGTGGTTCTCGCCTTTTTGTCCTGGCAACAACAAAAACAGCAGCAAACCTTATCGTTACAAAATTCAGCACTCAGTGAGGCCGAGCGGCAGCGTAGCCAAGTGGGTGATCAATTTGCTCAGCAGCTTTCTCACCTTTGGAAAGATGTAACTCCTGTGTGGCGCGGGCATATTGATGGCTGTCGTACCTTAGGTAATGAATCCATAGAGGCACTGTCAGGTCGGTTCAGCCATTTAGTTGAATTGATTCGAGAGGCGCAAGGTAACTATGCCGATGATAGCCATAGCACCGAATCGCTGGAGCACGATAAACAACAATTAAAACAGCTGTTTGATCAGTTGCGTAGCTATGAAGATACCTCTGATGAATTGTTTGAAAAGATTTCCATGCTGGAAGGGTTTGCCAACGATTTAGACCTTATGGCGTCCTCCGTGGCCAGTATTGCTGATCAAACCAATATGTTAGCGCTTAATGCCGCCATTGAGGCCGCTCGTGCTGGTGATAACGGTCGCGGATTTGCTGTGGTTGCAACGGAAGTGCGTAGTCTCTCGCAGCAGTCAGGAGAAGCAGGTGATCAAATTGCGGGAAAAATTGCTGTGCTGAAAAAAAGCATGAGTGAGATAACCGAGAGCGCCAGAGAGACTCAAGAGCGTGAAGATCAGACGCTTAGAGAGAGTGAAAGCTTCATCAATGAGTTGGTCGAAAGTCTTGAGCTTCAGGCTAGCTCCTTAGTCGAGCGTGGCCAGTCGCTGTTGGCGATAAACGAGCAGGTGCGTGAGGAGATCGAGCAAGTGATCACCGAGTTACAGTTCCAAGACAGGGTCAGTCAGATATTGGATCAGGTGACCTTAAGCATGTCAGAGCTCGAAGACGAAGTGGCGCAAGCCCACTTAGCCTATCAAGCGAATGCCGCTCTTCCTACCATTCACAGTCAGCGTATTCTCGATCGAATGAAAACCCAGTACACCACCATGGAACAGCACCATTTGCATGGCGGCCATTCGGTCGAAGACGCGGCTGCAGGTGGTTCTGTCAATTTCTTCTGAGGCACAGCATATGTCTAAAACCATCATGGTCGTTGATGATTCTGCATCTATTCGTCAGGTAGTACGCATTGCCTTAAATGGTGCTGGGTACAATGTTATAGAAGCCTCTGATGGTAAAGATGCTTTAAGTAAATTAACGGGTGACAAAATTCACTTGGTTATCAGTGATGTCAACATGCCAAATATGGATGGCATTTCATTAGTTAAAGAGCTCAAGAAAAATCCGCGTTATAAATTTACGCCAGTGATTATGTTAACGACGGAGGCTGGTAAAGACAAAATGGCAGAAGGTAAAGCCGCCGGGGCGAAAGCCTGGGTAGTAAAGCCCTTTCAGCCACCTCAAATGCTGGATGCAGTATCCAAATTGATTCTGCCATGAAATAGCGATTTGGGAGTGGCATATGATGCGCATCGAGCTAGAAAATGAAATGACTATTTATACCGTTGCTGAGCAGCGAGACAAGTTGCTGCCGTTACCTTCCGACTGCAAACAGTTGCTGGTAGATGCCAGTGCTTTACAGGAAGTAGATGGGGCAGGCACTCAATTGCTGCTTTTGGTTGCAAGGGAGTGTCACGAGCAAGGTATTGATTGCAAACTCATCAATGTGCCATCGGCACTAAAAGACATCGTTGATTTATTAAGACTGTCAGACATCGATTGGTTCTCTTCTGAATCAGAGGAGGCAGCATGACGGAACTGACCGATACCTTCTTGCAGGAATCGCAAGAACTTCTGGAGCAAATGGAAGAGGCGCTGCTGGCGGTTGAGGAGCAAGGCCAGGACGACGAACTGATTAACGCAATATTTCGTGCAATCCACACCATCAAGGGGGCGGCAGGCATCTTTGGTTTTGCAGAGGTGGTAGGGTTTACTCACCCTGTTGAAACTATTCTGGATGCCGTTCGTCATCATCAGCGGGACCTTGATGACGATTTGCTTAGCTCTCTGCTAGAGAGTAAAGATCACCTGTTAGCCTTGACTCAGGCTTCGGTGAGTGGCCAAACCAATATCGACATGATCAAACAGGGTGATCAAATATTAGGCAAGATGACTGCTGTAGAAAGTTGGTCTCGCGATGAATCCTGTGATGATGAAGAGACACCGATTCCAGAGGCAGAACGCCAATGGCTGGTCAGTCTTCGTTTTCGCGAGGATGCATTTCGCAATGGTATCGATGCCGTTTCCTTTATCGGTTATTTGCAGCAAAAGGGACGCATTGTTGATGTTTTGACACTGCAGCATAATCTCCCCGCATGTGCAGACTACGATCCAGAGTCCTGCTATTTGGGCTTTGATATATTGTTTGAAGGGAATGTCAGTAAGCAATCACTCTTTAACGTATTTGAATTCGCAGCGGATGACTGCGATATACGAATTCTTCCTCCAGCCAATATTGAAAAAGAATACATCGATAAAATTGCCAATACTCCAGATGATCATATCGATAGGCTGGGTGACATGTTGGTGGCGGTTGGAGCGCTAACCCGACACGAAGTCGAACGCAGTCTTGGCAAGCAGGGTAATGGCGCTGAAAAGCTAGGCGAGATTCTGGTCAAAGAAAAAGCGGTTACTCAAGCTACTGTTAATGCTGCATTATCAAAACAGTCCGATGGTAAGGCTCGGCAAACCGCTGAAAGTCGATTAATTCGAGTTGATTCAGAGAAACTGGGTCGACTCATTAATCTAGTAGGGGAAATGGTTATTTCCAATGCTGCCATCCGGCTGCGCATTGAGGAAGATGGATTGAGTCAGTTGAATGATTCAGTGACAGCAGCCGAACAACTGGTTGAAGAAATCCGAGACACGGCTTTGCAGCTACGCATGGTGCAAATTGGCGATTCTTTTTCACGTTTTCGCCGTGTGGTTCGTGATGTAAGTAAGGAATTGGGGAAAAAAATTGAACTTGAAATCACTGGTGGTGACACTGAGCTCGATAAAACCGTGGTAGAAAAAATAACAGACCCATTAACTCATTTAGTTCGAAACTCGCTAGATCATGGCATAGAAATGCCAAGAGATAGAGCAGTGGTTGGTAAGCCTGATGTCGGCACTTTGCTTTTGAATGCTTATCATGAATCTGGCCATGTTGTTATCGAGATTGAAGATGACGGCGCTGGCTTAGACCTTGAAAAAATCCGCAATAAAGCCATTAGCAATGGTTTGATTCGCGAAGATCAAGAACTGAGCGAAAAAGAAGTCAGTCAGCTCATATTTTCACCAGGTTTATCGACCAAAGATGTCGCCAGTAATTTATCGGGTCGAGGTGTTGGCATGGATGTTGTGAAGCGCAACATTGAAGAGCTGCGTGGCAGTATTGACGTTAGTTCGGAACCAGGCTGCGGCACAAAAATGACAATTAGGTTGCCATTAACACTGGCTATTATCGATGGGTTTATGGTTGGTGCTAATAACGAGCGTTATGTGATACCACTGGCCATGGTTGAAGAGTGTGTAGAAATGGAAAGTGCCGATTGGCATGTGGAAGAAGAACAGCAATATATTAACCTGCGTGGCGATGTGCTGCCCTACATTCGTTTGGCAAGTTTCCTAAAAGTACCTGGTGATAATCAACACGAGAGAGAGAGTCTTGTCGTTGTGCGTATTGGCAATGAGCGTGCGGGGTTTGTTGTTGATTCCTTGTACGGCGAGTTACAAACCGTTATCAAGCCACTGGGTAAGATATTCAGGAATTTCAATGGTATCAGCGGTTCAACGGTACTGGGTAGCGGAGATGTAGCCCTTATTCTCGATGTTCAGGGGCTGGTGAATTCTGCCCATGAGCAAATGACAATGCACTGAGGGGGGCGACAATGTCAGCTCATGATCACGCTATTTCAAGTGCCCATTCATATCAGTACCTCACGTTCTATTGTGGCAAAGAGTTATTTGGATTATCTGTCGAGGCGGTTAAGCAAATCATAGAGCCAGACTCCATGACTCGAATCCCTGGCGCTGCTAGTTATATTCGTGGCGTAATTGAAGTCAATGATGATGTCATTCCTATTATTGATCTTCCGATGAAAGTTGGTGCTGCCGTTCAGGGGCAGGCACGGCGCAGTTGTGTCGTTTTAGCGCGTGTGCCGCAAGAATCTAAAGAAGCCACCATAGGGCTTTGGGTAACTGAGGTGCGTGAGATAGTCGCCGTTGAAGCTAAGAATATTCGCTCAACACCTTCTGTGCATGAAGAGGCTGCCGATAAAGACTATGTCGGTTCTTTGGTTCATACAGACGACGGCCTAGTGGTGCTAATCGATCCACAGCAGGTGCTGAGTGCAGAAGAATTCCATCATACAAGGCAGTTGCAACGAGACTACTCGACAGATCAATAACCATGAGTTAATCGTATTTTGAGTCTAGATGCCCAGTACGATCACCAGCTGACGTGCTAGTACCGTATAGCAGCCGCTGTTTATATAGGGAGATAGCAAATGTTTAAGAAGTTAAACCTGAGCATGCAGATTAGCCTGAGTTACTCTGTGGTGATTGCTTTGCTTCTGGTTCTGTCGATTGTGGCTTATATGGGCTTGGGGGATGCTGTTAAAGGCTTTCGTGATTACCGCAATCTAGCTAGTGATGCCAATATCGCTGGGCGAGTCCAAGCCAACATGGTTCTTGCTCGCATGCATGCGGTTAAGTACCTCAATGATCCGAGTCAGGCGTCTAGGGATGGTTTTTTTGAACGCTTCGATGTAATGGAAGAAGAGCTTCAACGTGCGGCTGTGGAAATAAAGAACCCAAAAAGAGCTGAAAAGATATCTCTAGCTAGTAGTGAAGTAGGAGAATATCGCACTGCTTTTTCCAAGGTGGTGAGTGATCAAGAAAAGTCTGACGCTTTATTGTTGTCTACATTACGTCCACAAGGAGGGGCGCTGGTTAAAACAGCACAGCAAATGTACGACATCGCTTCATCCTCTCAGAATTTTAATGTCGTCGTTGGTGCTAGCCGTGTTCAATCGGCGCTATATGAAGTACGTCTATTCGGAAATATGTTTTTGTCTAGTGGCAATATTGAACATATCAATAAGGCAATTGAGTTGGCGGAGGGGCGCTTAGTTGAGGCTGTGTTGGATTACCAAAATCAGCCTTTGAACAGCAGAGAACGTGATCTGGCGAGTTCTTTTTCTGAGACATTGGCAACCTACACAGACGGTGTTAAAGAGCTAAGGCAACTGAGTGTTGATAAAGCCGGTTATGTTGCGGTGATGGAACGGGTTGGCCCGGTTGTGGCTGAAGCAACAGAGTTTGTGAAGTTATCTGTGATTGAAGATCAACAAGCTTTGGGGGATCAGGTTGAAGGAGGTAATGCCGACACCGTTAGCATGGTGGTTTGGGTGTCCGCCATTTCCATTCTGCTCGCCGTCGTATTGTCTTGGGTGCTGGTAAGAATCATTAAAAAGCCACTGGGAGGAGAGCCTTCAGAGATGGCTTATATCACCTCAGAAATCGCGGATGGTAACCTGCAAGTTGCTTTCAATAATCGTGACAATGCCAGTGGTGTTTATGGCCATATGATCAATATGGTGAATCGTCTGACATCGGTTATTGAACAGGTCCGAAGTGGAGCTGATGGACTAGCCAGTGCTTCCAATGAGTTAAACGCATCTGCTCAGACCATCTCGCAAGGGGCGACCGAGCAGGCTTCCAGTGTTGAAGAAACCAGTGCTTCGGTAGAGCAATTGCACGCGTCGGTTAGACAAAACGCTGAAAATGCTCGGGTGACTGATCAGATGGCGACAAAAGCGGCAGCCGAGGCTGAGCAGGGCGGACAGGCCGTCGCCAGAACGGTAACCGCCATGCGAGACATAGCCGACAAAATTGGCTTGATCGAAGACATTGCCTACAAAACTAATTTACTGTCGCTCAATGCCGCCATCGAAGCCGCCAGAGCTGGTGAGCATGGCAAAGGGTTTACTGTTGTTGCCGCGGAAGTGCGCAAACTGGCAGAAAATAGCCGCTCAACGGCGCAGGAAATCAATGAATTGGCGACCAGCAGTGTATCCATTGCTGAAGAAGCAGGCCAATTGCTAGAAGCCATCGTGCCAAGCATTCAAAAAACGGCGGACCTAGTGCAGGAAATCACCGCTTCCTCTGAGGAGCAGGCGGCAGGTATCGATCAGATTAACAGTGCAATGTCGCAATTAGACAAGGCAACGCAGCAGAATGCTTCATCATCGGAAGAATTGGCGGCAACAGCGGAAGAATTATCTGGTCAAGCCGAAGCGTTGCAGCAGGCAGTGGCGTTTTTTGCGCTTGCGGGCACGGCCTCGGAGCCGGCAAAGATGAGCCAGGCTTCGGGCTCACCTAAGGCTCCTGTGCGAGAAAGCAACGCTCAGCCTGATTATGGTGAATTCAAACGCTATTGAGGTAATGGCCATGGAACTGCTGGATCAGCCACAGGCTTTAAATAATCAATATTTGACCTTCGTTGTTCATGGTAAGCGCTATGCCATCAGTATTTTAGATGTGAAGGAAATTATTGAAGTAAGCAGTATGACGCGAGTACCTATGGCCGCCGATTCGGTTCGCGGTGTCATTAATTTACGCGGTAATGTTGCCCCTGTGATTGATTTGAATCAGAGACTAAAACAACATTCGACCAATATTGGCAGGCGCAGTGTTGTCTTGGTCGTGGAGCAACAGGATCAGCAAGATCGCGATATCTTTGGCATGTTGGCCGATAGCGTCAGTGAAATCGTCGAAATTGATACTTCAGATATTCAAGAAGCTCCAGACTTTGGCGTGGGTATCCGCCAGGAGTTTATCGAACGTATGGCCCGTATCAACGATGAATTTATCGTGATTTTGAATCTTAACCGACTGCTGGATGCAGAGGAGCTGTCCCAGCGGGAGGCATCATGACTACAAACGGCATTGATCAAGTATCGGATGCGGCCTTTGCTGGTATAGCTAAGTTGCTGTATGACACTGCCGGCATTCAGCTGGGTGAGCACAAAAAAACAATGATGGTGACGCGTTTGCGCAAGCGCTTACTGTATCTTGGCCTTAACTCGTTTGATGAATATTTGCGTTTTTTAAAAACAGGCAGTCGCGATGAACTGCAATGTATGCTGGATCTGATGTCCACCAACGAAACCTATTTTTTCCGCGAAGCCGAGCATTTTAAAGTGCTGGCCAATGAGTTGCGCAGCGATCCTAAAAAACATTGGCGGATCTGGTGCGCGGCGTTGTCCTCTGGTGAAGAGGCGTACACCATAGGCATGCTGGCACAAGATATTTTAGGATCTGACCAATGGTCTTTAGTCGGTACTGATATCAGCTCACGGGTTGTGGACAAAGCCAGAAGAGCGATTTATCCCGAGTCCATGCTGGAAAAAATCCCTGATTATTACCGTAAGCACTATTGCCTGCGTGGTGATGGAGAGTACAGCGGATATTTTACCTTTGTTCCTGAAATACGTGCCGCTATTGACTGTCGGCTGATGAATTTGACCAAGCCGCTGGCAGGGATAGGACCTTTTGATATCGTATTCATCCGTAATGTACTGATCTACTTTGATCAGGCGACCAAAGAAGCGGTGATTAATCGTATGTTGCCGCTGATTGCAAAGGGCGGTCTGTTAATTACCGGTCATTCGGAATCACTGTTTGGTGTTAGTCCTCACTTGCATACGTTGCAGCCTTCAGTATATCGCTACAATCCGCAGGAGCAGGCGACACGTGTATGACTACCTTGGTGATTGCGCCTGGTGAGTACCGCGTCAGTGACAAACCCTCCACCGTGCTCAAAACGCTACTGGGTTCTTGTGTAGCTGTCTGTCTATATGATCGTCAAGTGCATGTGTTTGGCATGAACCATTTTTTATTGGCCGTGGACCGTTATCAGCAGCAGTCTGCAATGAACGGTCGTTATGGCATTCAAGCCATGGAGTTATTACTTAACTCTATGTATCGCCGCCGTGTCGAAAAGAAAAGACTGCAAGCTAAGGTATTTGGTGGTGCCAATGTACTCGGCGATGTTCGTGGTGGACACTTTAATGTCGGCCAGGCCAATGTAGAGTTTGCATTTGCATTTTTGCAGCAAGAAGACATTCCCGTGGTCGCACATGATGTTGGTGGAGATTATGGGCGCAATATTTTATTCGACGGCCGCGATATGAGTGTTTATGTGCGCATGATTGATGGCCAGTCGCAGACTCAGTCTTTGGCTGCCGCTGAGCGTCAGTGGTATGACTGCCAGCGCCAAGAGCAGCTGCGAGAGGAACAGAAACGCGTAATTTTCTGGGATGACTAATGTGAGCACTATCGATGTTTTTATCGTGGATGATTCTGCTGTCGTTCGTCAGGTGTTGACGGAGGTATTGAACAGTTGCTCGGGCATTCGAGTGATTGGCACGGCGACCGATCCTATCTTTGCGCAAAAAAAAATGCAGGCACAGTGGCCTGATGTGATTGTTCTCGATATAGAAATGCCGCGCATGGACGGCATTACTTTTTTACGTCAGGTCATGGCAGAAAGGCCAACCCCAGTGGTGATTTGCTCAACCCTAACGGAGCGTGGTGCCACCACCAGTATGCAGGCCATGTCGGCCGGTGCCGTAGATATCATTACCAAGCCGAAAACGGGTCTTAAAGGATTTTTGCAAGAATCACGCACCCTATTAATGGATGCCATCAAGGGGGCAGCAGCGGCAAGGCCCAAGGCGGTACGTAAATCGACTCCGGTCGCGGTGACCCATGCCAGTATTGCGCCGTTGCATGAAACCACAGATCGCGTCGTTGCCATCGGCACTTCAACCGGAGGCACTCAAGCTCTGGAGTGTGTGTTGACGGCATTGCCACAGGATTGTCCGGGTATCGTGGTGGTACAGCATATGCCGGCTCAGTTTACCCGGGCATTTGCCGAGCGCTTAGATGGCCTTTGCACGGTGCGGGTCAAAGAGGCGGAGTCAGGTGATCGTGTGGTGCCGGGTCACGTTTTGATTGCGCCAGGTGGTCGACACATGAGCTTGATGCGCAGCGGTGCCCAATATCGTGTTGAAGTGAAAGATGGCCCTTTGGTGTCTCGCCATCGCCCTTCCGTTGATGTGCTGTTTCGCTCGGTGGCTCATGCGGCAGGCAAAAATGCATTGGGTGTTATTATGACGGGGATGGGCGATGACGGTGCTCGCGGGCTGCTAGAGATGTACCAGGCCGGTGCGCTGACGCTGGGCCAAGATGAAGCCACTTGTGTGGTGTATGGCATGCCAAAAGAGGCCCTTCGCATGGGAGGGGTGATTCGCCAATTGCCATTAGGCGATATCGCTGCCGCCATTTGTCATCCCAAATCCTTTGTCTAATCCGCCGTGGCTTGCATCAGCGCTATGTAAAGTCGGTAGGATAATCCGCAGGTCTGATTTACTCAGGTTTACACGCCTGATCTGTGTCGGTAAAGTGAGCGGCTTTTACACTCACGTGGCCTGTCGTAGGGGCCACCACTGACAAGGATATTATTATGCCTGTTATCACCCTTCCCGATGGTTCCAAACGCGAATTCGATCAACCCGTAACAGTAATGCAAGTTGCTGAAGACATTGGCCCTGGTTTGGCTAAAGCGACGGTCTGTGGTCGGATTGATGGTCGACTGGTAGATGCCTGCGAACTGATTACCCACGACGCTGACATCACCTTGATCACTGGTCGCGATCAGGACGGTCTGGAAGTGATTCGTCATTCATTCGCACACTTGGTTGGTCATGCCGTTAAGCAGTTGTTTCCTGCTGCCAAGATGGCCATTGGCCCGGTGATCGACGACGGCTTTTATTACGACATCGATTTTGAGCGTCCTTTCACTCCAGAAGATGTGGCGGTGATCGAAAAGCGTGTCAAAGAGCTGATCAAAAAAGATTACGACGTGGTTAAAAAGATGACGCCTATTAAAGAAGCACGTCGTCTGTTTGTTGATCGTGACGAAGATTACAAGGTCGAATTGATTGATAATCTGATCAGTCAGGGCGAAACCGAAGTCGGCCTGTATCATCACGAAGAATACGTCGATATGTGCCGTGGACCGCACGTGCCGAATACTCGAGTGATGCGCGTGTTTAAATTGATGCGCGTATCGGGTGCTTACTGGCGTGGTGATGCCAATAACCAGCAGTTACAACGTATTTATGGCACCGCTTGGAATGACAAAAAAGATCAAAAAGCGTATCTGACTCGTTTGGAAGAGGCAGAAAAGCGTGATCACCGTAAGCTGGCTAAGCAGCTGGACTTGTTCCACCTGCAAGAAGAAGCGCCAGGTATGGTGTTCTGGCACCCGAATGGTTGGACCATTTACCAAGTGCTTGAACAGTACATGCGTAAAGTTCAAAACGGTGCTGGCTATAAAGAAATCAAAACACCTCAGGTGGTGGATCGCACCCTATGGGAGAAGTCCGGTCACTGGGAGCACTATGCCGATCACATGTTTGTGACCGAATCGGAAAAGCGCACCTACGCGGTGAAGCCGATGAACTGTCCGGCGCACATTCAGGTGTTTAACCAGGGGCTTAAGAGCTATCGCGATTTGCCACTGCGTTTAGCTGAGTTCGGCTGTTGTCACCGTAACGAGCCATCGGGTGCCTTGCATGGCATTATGCGTGTGCGTGGCTTTACCCAAGATGACGCACACATCTTCGTGACTGAAGATCAGATGCGCAAAGAGGCGTCTGACTTTATTAAGTTGACGCTGGAAGTCTACAAAGACTTTGGCTTTGACGATGTTGAAATGAAGCTGTCGACGCGTCCGGAAGGCCGTATTGGTGAAGAGCATCTGTGGGATAAAGCCGAAGCAGCGTTGGAAGATGCCCTCAACGATGCTGGCCTGGATTGGGAGTTGCAGCCTGGTGAAGGTGCCTTCTATGGCCCGAAAATCGAATTCTCGCTGCGCGACTGTCTGAACCGAGTTTGGCAGTGTGGTACCTTGCAGCTGGACTTCATGCTGCCTGAGCGCCTCGGTGCCCAGTATGTGGCGGAAGATGGCGAGCGTAAGCATCCGGTGATGCTGCATCGTGCTATCTTGGGCTCGTTTGAGCGCTTTGTTGGTATACTGATCGAGCACTATGCGGGTGCGATGCCGCCATGGTTGGCGCCCAAGCAAGTGTCAGTCCTGAATATCACTGATAATCAGGCAGAATATTGCGCCGATTTGGCCACTCGACTCAATTCTCTTGGTTTCCGTGCCGATGCGGACTTGAGAAACGAGAAGATCGGCTTTAAAATCCGCGAGCATACTTTACACAAGGTTCCCTTCCTTCTAGTGGTGGGGGATAAAGAAGTCGAAGCAAACACCGTAGCCGTGCGTACCCGTAGCGGAGAAGATCTGGGCGTTATGAACGTCGATGACTTCATGGCGAAACTAGAAAATGCCATCGCACAGCGCGGACGGTTTGGAATGGAGAACTGATCATCAGACGCGACAACAAAAAAGGTGCGCGCGAACCTCGCGCCGCCATCAATGACAATATTCGTGCAACAGAAGTACGTTTGATCGGCGCAGACGGCAACCAAGTGGGTGTCGTTAGCATCGATGAGGCTCTTGAGGCGGCAGCTGAGGCAGAGCTGGACCTGGTGCAAATTTCAGACGGTGATCCCATCGTTTGTAAAGTAATGGATTTTGGCAAGAAGCTCTACGAAGAGAAGAAGCAGAAAGCCGAAGCTAAGAAGCGCCAGCATCAGGTTCAGATCAAAGAGATCAAGTTCCGTCCAGGAACAGAAGAAGGTGACTACCAGATCAAGCTGCGTAACCTGACTCGCTTCTTGGAAGAAGGTAACAAAGCCAAGGTGTCTCTGCGTTTTCGCGGTCGCGAAATGGCGCACCAGAACATTGGTATGGAATTGATGAAACGTGTCGAAGCAGACTTGTCTGAACTAGGCACGGTGGAGCAGCGCCCTAAGATGGAAGGCCGTCAGATGGTGATGGTCATTGCTCCAAGCAAGAAGAAGTAGTCCGGTCTTCAAATGAATGCCCAAGCCCCGGTTGATACCGGGGTTTGTGCTTTCTACCGGTTGCTGGGAAGGCAACGCCTTCTCTGTTATGGCAGACGTTGTACAGGTCTTAGTTTCTGTGCGCGTCACAACTGTGGAGTTAATACAATGCCTAAGATCAAAACTAAGAGTGGCGCAGCTAAGCGCTTCAAAAAGACTGCGAACGGTTTCAAGCACCGTCAGGCTCACCGTAGCCACATCCTGACCAAAAAGAGCACTAAGCGTAAGCGTCACCTGCGTCCTATGTTGCAGGTTCATGGCTCTGATAAGGCACTGGTAGCACGCATGCTGCCTAACCTTTAATTTATTGTTCAGGAGATAACTAATGGCTCGTGTAAAACGTGGTGTGATCGCTCGTCGTCGTCACAAGAAAATTCTGAAGCAAGCTAAAGGTTACTATGGCGCTCGTAGCCGTGTATTCCGTGTAGCTAAGCAAGCGGTTATTAAAGCTGGTCAATACGCTTACCGTGACCGTCGTCAGCGTAAGCGTCAGTTCCGTCAGCTGTGGATCGCTCGTATCAACGCGGGTGCCCGTCAGAATGGCCTGTCTTACAGCAAATTTATCAACGGCCTGAAAAAAGCCGCTGTTGAAATTGACCGTAAAGTTCTGGCTGATCTGGCAGTGAACGAAAAAGCAGCGTTTGCGGCTTTGGTTGAAAAAGCCAAGTCCAGCCTGTAAGCGGTTAGCCGGTTAATCCGGTACCCGAAACAGCAACCATTCAGGTGGTTGCTGACGGAATAGGGGAGTGGCGAAGGTGAACAACCTGAGGCATTCCCCTATTTTTTTGTCGAAATCGAAGTTAACGATGGAACACAACGATGGAAAACCTTGAGGCCCTGACACAACAAGCCCTCGCTGCGGTTGAGCAGTCAGGCGACGTCGCCGCACTGGATCAGGTTCGGGTCCAGTTTCTTGGCAAAAAAGGCGAAATTACCGGTCTGATGAAAAATCTCGGCTCGGTCGCACCAGAAGATCGCCCTAAGGTCGGGGCAGTGATTAATGCAGCCAAGACCCAAGTGCAGGACGCGATTAACGCACGTCGTGAGGCGCTGGAAAGTGCTGCCATGAATGCCAAGCTGGCTGCCGAAACAATCGACGTGACCCTGCCTGGCCGTGCTATGCAAGAAGGCGGTTTACACCCGGTCACGCGTACACTTGAGCGTATTGAAAGCTTTTTTGCTGGCGCTGGTTATCAGGTTGCCGAAGGTCCTGAAGTGGAAGACGACTTCCACAATTTTGAGGCGCTGAATATTCCATCGCACCATCCGGCTCGTGCGATGCACGATACCTTTTATTTTGATGCAGGACGGTTGTTGCGCACACACACATCGCCGGTACAAATTCGCACCATGGAGGCGCAACAGCCGCCGATTCGCATTATTTGCCCTGGGCGTGTTTACCGCTGCGATTACGACCAAACCCATTCGCCTATGTTCCATCAGGTGGAAGGTTTGCTGGTCGATAAAGACATCAGCTTTGCCGATTTAAAAGGCACGCTGGAGCAGTTTATGAGCGCCTTTTTTGAGCGTGACGTTAAAGTGCGTTTGCGTCCATCGTATTTTCCTTTTACCGAGCCATCCGCCGAAATTGATATTGAGTGGATTGTAGAAACGCCGGAAGGCACTAAGCATGGTTGGCTCGAAATTGGCGGTTGCGGCATGGTTCATCCGAATGTGTTTAAACACGTTGGCATCGATCCCGATGTCTACAGCGGTTTTGCCTTTGGTATGGGTGTCGAGCGCATGGCGATGTTGCGCTATGGCGTTAATGATTTGCGCCTGTTTTTTGAAAACGACTTACGTTTCCTGCAGCAATTCCGTTAATACGAGGCTTCACACATGAAATTCAGCGAACAGTGGTTGCGCGAGTGGGTGCAGCCTGAGATTTCCACCCAAGAACTGGTGGATCAAGTTACCATGGCTGGCCTAGAGGTTGACGATGTCGACCCGGTGGCGGGCGAATTTAGCGGCGTGGTGGTGGGCGAAGTCATCAGTCGTGAGCAGCATCCCAATGCCGACAAGCTGAGCCTGTGTCAGGTTAGCGACGGCCAGGAAACCTTCCAGATTGTTTGTGGTGCGCCCAATGTGCGTGTTGGTCTGAAAATTCCGTTTGCCAAGCTGGGCGCGGTATTGCCGGGCAACTTTAAAATCAAAAAAGCCAAGCTGCGTGATGTCGAATCCTTTGGCATGTTGTGCGCAGAAGCTGAGCTGGGTCTGTCAGAAGCCAGTGATGGCCTGATGGAGCTGCCTGCCAGTGCGCCGGTAGGCGAAGATTTCCGTACTTATATGGGCTTGGACGATCAAATCATTGATGTCGACTTAACCCCTAACCGTGGCGATTGCTTAAGCATCGCCGGTTTGGCCCGCGAAGTGGGCGTGTTAAATCGTGTTGCCGTGCAAGGCCCAAGCATTGAGCCGGTAGCGCCAGTCATCGACGACAAACCTAATATCGACGTGCAAGCCAGCGCGGGCTGTCCGCGCTACGTGGGTCGCATTGTGCGCGGCGTTAACGTCAGCGCCGAAACGCCGTTGTGGATGATAGAAAAGCTGCGTCGTGGTGGCATTCGCTCCATCGACCCAGTAGTGGACATCACCAACTATGTGCTGCTCGAGCTGGGTCAGCCGATGCACGCCTTCGACCTGAATCAGCTGGATGGCGGTATTCGTGTGCGCATGGCGGCAGATCAGGAAAAGCTGACTCTGCTGGATGGCCAAGAAATCACCCTGAGCAGCGATACTATGGTGATTGCCGATCACAGTCGTGCATTGGCCATGGCCGGTATTATGGGTGGTGAGCAATCGGGCGTGACGGAAGCCACGCAAGATCTGCTGCTGGAAGCGGCGTTTTTTAATCCGATTACCATTGCTGGTAAAGCGCGCGCTCACGGTTTGCACACCGATTCATCGCATCGTTTTGAGCGCGGCGTAGACTCGCAGTTAGCCCGTACCGCGATGGAGCGTGCCACTGCTTTGCTGCTGGAGATTTGCGGTGGTCAGCCGGGGCCAATCGAAGAGGTGGTGAGTGAGGCGAATCTGCCAAAAGCCGCCACCATCGAGCTGCGCCGTTCACGTATCGAAAAAATTCTTGGCCTCAGCATGGCCGATAACGACGTGCAGGATATTCTTGAGCGTCTGGGCATGCAGGTCACTGCTACCGAGCAGGGCTGGCAAGCCGTGGCGCCGAGCTATCGCTTTGATATGGCCATTGAGGCCGATTTGATCGAAGAGCTGGCACGTATTTACGGTTACAACCGTTTGCCTGTGCGTGTACCGCAAGCGGCCACGCCGTTGGCGAAAGCGCCGGAAGCCAAAATGCCGATGGCCGATATTCGCCGTCAGCTGATTTCGCGCGGTTATCAAGAAGCCATCACTTACAGCTTTGTTGATACCAAAGTGCAAAAGGTGTTGGCGCCAAGTATTGAGCCATTGGCGCTGCTGAACCCCATTTCTAACGATATGGCGGTGATGCGCAGCACCTTATGGGCGGGCTTGCTGGGTGCGGTTGAGCACAATATGAAGCGTCAGCAGCCACGCGTACGCTTGTTTGAAACCGGTTTGCGCTTTGAGCCTGGTAACGATGGCTTGCAGCAAATTCCGACCTTGGCCATGGTGGTTGCGGGTAACCGTCAGCCTCAGGGTTGGAGCAACAGCAGCGACAATGTCGACTTTTTCGATATCAAGGGCGATCTGGAAAGCGTACTGCAGCGCAGTGGCCTGCTGGCAGATTACCGCTTTGTTGCCGCTGAGCATGATGCTTTGCATCCGGGTCAGTGTGCCCGCATCGAAAAAGATGGCAAAACCGTCGGCTGGATTGGTGCCCTGCATCCACAAGCGCAAAAGGCACTCGACCTGAAACACGCTGTATATTTGGTCGAAATTGACCTCGATGCGGTGCAGCAGCGCCGTGTACCGGCCTTTGGAGAACTGTCGAAGTTCCCTGAAATGCGTCGTGATTTGGCTCTGGTGGTGTCTCAGTCTGTGGCGGTGGACGATGTCTTCAGCGCGATTCGCTCGGTAGCGGGTGAATATTTGACGAACCTCACATTGTTTGACGTCTATGTGGGCAAAGGCATTGATCCTGATAGAAAAAGTCTGGCACTGGGCTTGACCTGGCAGCATCCTTCGCGCACTCTAACTGACGAAGAAGTGAACGATTCGGTCAATGCCGTACTCGCTCACCTCAACGAGAGTGTAGGAGCAACGCTGAGGGGCTAGCATGACGGCTCTGACCAAAGCAGAACTGGCTGAAAAACTGTTCGAGGATCTTGGTCTCAATAAGCGCGAAGCGAAAGACATGGTGGATCTCTTCTTTGATGAGATCCGCGACAGTCTGAGTCGCAATGAGCAGGTGAAGTTGTCGGGTTTCGGCAACTTCGATCTGCGTGATAAGCGCCAGAGACCCGGGCGAAACCCTAAAACCGGCGAAGAAATCCCGATTTCTGCGCGTCGGGTAGTGACCTTTAAGCCAGGTCAAAAACTCAAGGTTCGGGTTGAAGCCTATGCTGGAACCGAGTCACAACAATGAACTTCCGCCAATCCCGGCCAAACGCTATTTCACCATTGGTGAAGTCAGTGAGCTATGTGACGTAAAACCCCATGTTTTACGCTATTGGGAGCAGGAGTTTCCGCAATTAAGCCCGGTTAAGCGCCGCGGCAATCGTCGTTATTATCAGCGCCAAGACGTCATTTTGGTGCGTGAAATCCGCAATTTACTCTATCAAGAAGGTTACACCATTGGTGGTGCGCGTCAGCGCCTGGAAGAGGGCGACTCGCAAGCCGTGGCCATGGATCAAGCCTTAATTAAAAATATGATCAGTGAGCTAAAAGAACTGTCGGCCTTGCTGAAAGCCGATTAGCGTCGCTTAGCCATAAAAAACTTTAACTTTTCAGTGACTTAGGTATACTAGCCAGCGCTTGGACACGGTGCCGAGCTGAGTCGGGATGTAGCGCAGCCTGGTAGCGCACCTGTATGGGGTGCAGGTGGTCGGAGGTTCAAATCCTCTCATCCCGACCAATTTCCCCTTTCTTTTCAATGACTTAGAAATCCTTCCTAAGCCATCTATCAACAAAACAAGCCTTAGCTAATATACAGTCTGTCATTCTGTACAGTTGTTACCGTGTCGCTTTCACTATTTCTGGCTTTCTCTTGTATCGCACTTCACCGCCATAAAGGCAATGCCTTTGGCGTTCTGGCCGGGGTCGGTCACGGGCTGGCCAATCCATAATTTGGAATAGCGGGTACCTTCCACGGTTACTGTTTCCGCGCCATACAGATCTGCCATGATTTGATTTTTCATGTTATTCACCTTTTATGTTTTAAATAGATCGCAGCGTTATTAGCTGCTTTGTTTTAGCGTTTGTGTTTACGTTTTATATCCAGGTCGTGCGTATTACTGCTTGGTTAATGGCATGGGCCATCGGGTTGTGTGGCCTGTTGCCACTGGTGTAATCGTTCGGCGTTGAGGTCCGTTCGAATCTGCAACGCAAATCTGTGTATATCGGTTTCTGGTTGCTTATCCAGAATCAAATAAATCAAATATCTCAGCGATACTTCCGGCAAATAGGCCGTGTCGTTGTTAAAGGCCGATTGGTATTCCAATAAGGCTACCGAGCCGGATACCTCTAACAGCTCTTCTTGTAACGGGATGGGGGATGGTATGTCCTTATTCATGCGGTTCTCCCTAATCGTTCCCTGTTCAATGAATCCGTGGTTCAAGCAGACGCGGTTAGTCGGTGTAATCGCCTCGGGTAAAAATGTCCTTACCGTCTCTTAGGTGCTGGGTCATGCGTTCGAGGTTGACGAAGTTACGACCGGCAATCTTCACACGCGGTACGGCGTCGGTCTGAATCCAGCCGCGCACCGTGTCCTGGGTGACTCCCACAAAGGCGGCAAACTGTTCTTGCGACATCACGGGAGGAATAGAGACGTAGTTAAGGGTGGGTTTATCCATGTTTAGAGGCTCCTGTTGATCTGATGGATGGCCACAGACAACGCGGTGGGAGCACTCCACCAGTGCGTATATAAAACCAGTTTTCCGTCACCTGTTGTTCCAAAACGTGTGACAAACCAGTGCTGAGCCAGAATCCGATCGTTCATGTTGTTTCCCTTTCGTTCCCTGGCCAGAGTGTTGGTATACTCATCAGCGCAGAGCGACATACAGCGACATGTGTGTTTTGTTTAACCGGTTGGATGCGGCAACATCCGACATATACAATCTAAGGAATCTCCAAATAATGCGCAAGTATTTGCGCAATAAATGAAGATTGATTTTTTCTATATGGATGAAATTTCTAATAGATTTAAGATTCTCGAAGAGTGCGAGAACTTCAAAATGCCTTGGTTGGAAGTGCAGACAGGGATCAAGGCCAAGCGCTGGCATACGATTAAAGCCAGGGGAGACATGCGCAGTAGCGAGTTAGAAGCGCTTCAGAAGCTGTTTCCTGAATACAAGGTGTGGTTGTCTACGGGTGAGGAGTACCCAGAAGCAGGGCAGGTTAGCCCTGAAAGAAAAAGAAAAATGTGCAGCTAAACTATTCTTGCTTTAGCTGTGTTCATTGATTGCTGTCACTAGAGAACTGAGCTGCTGAGAGTCTTTGTTCTGCATCGCCTCAATGATTGTATCTGCAATGATGGGAATTTCAGGTGCATCAAACGGTATGGCAAAACGTTCGACTGCCCCTCCAGCATGTGAATTCTCATTTAGAAGCCTACGAACAGCAGAATCATTTCTTTGGGTGTTGGCGAAGAATTTTTCTTCTGCCTCTTTTGGACTCATTCCAGGGTACATAAAATAAAGATAAAACTCTAAGAATTTCCTGGCATTGTTCCCGAAATTATAGGCGTCAATGGGGTCTGTGCTTGAAGTGCTGCCTGATCGGCAATTGTATATTGATTTGAATAGTAAAATGAATTCAGTGGCGTTTCTATTTAGGTGTTGTGACATGTTTTTAATATTGGAGCTTCCCCCGGTTCTGGATAATTCCAGAAAGCAGCACTTTATCTTACGGTCTTCTTTCTTGTTGTAGGTGTTGGCGTGAGTGAGTTTTTGTAAATATCTTAGGAATTCAAGGTTGTGCGTTGTGATGGTTATTTGATCTATTCCATATTCACATCTATTTCTATTTATTTGTTCAATAAGACTGAATATTAGGTATATATTATTTTGATCTAGGCTAGATATAGGGTCGTCAATCCATACTATTTTTTTTCTTCCTGGTTCGTTTGGCTCCTCAATCTTCGTTATGAAGTAGCAGAATGATATTAGGCTTTTTTCTCCATCGCTTAGGTTTTTTGCTGTAACCCCATCCCTGGTTATTCTGAAGCTCTTGTATGAGTCCTCTTCGTTTGTGTGTAACTCTATTGTGTTTGGCTTTAGGCAGTTTTTCAGTAATTTATTTATTTTGGTTATTGCCTGGTGTTGGCTTGTCATTCTTGACTTTAGTGTGTTTGATTCATCTTCTAGGTTTTTAATTTCATTGTTGATTTCTGTGAGTTCTAATTTCTTTTGAGCTAAATATTCCTCTGATTCTTTTATGTTTCTGTTTAAATCTTTGTAGGTATTTGATTTTTTTAGTTTCATTGCCTTTGTAGTGATTAGTTCTTCCGTTGCTCTTTTTTTTGCTGATTCAAATGAGTCGCAATGGTTGTTATGGTTGTCAATTAATTTATTTATATCATCTATTATTTGGTTGATTATTATTTCTGAGTTGTTCGGGGTCTTCTCAGGGTTGGTTCTTGTGAATGGGTTTAGCTTTTTTTCTTTCAGCGATTGGGATATTTTATCTAGCTGGTTTTTAATATCTATTGCTTCATTTTCAAGAGTTTCAGTTAATGTTCTTGCTTTTTCTTGTAGCTGTTCGTGGAATGTCTGCCAGGCAAGCTTGAATTCCATTGATGATTTTTTTCTTGATATGTCTGATATTAATCGATCTATTTTCTCTAAAAATTTCATGTAGTCTTCGTTGAAGTGTTTCTCTAGTTCCATCCATCTTTCTCTTGGTATCTCAGATCCGCAGAAGCCACATTTGTTTTCTTTCTGTATTCTTAATCCATTCCAAACCCATTGTTGGAGTGTGCTGTTTTCCTTTAGTTCATTAATTTTTTCAGATATTTCTGGTTCTGATTTTATTGCTTCAAGGTATTCTTTTATGGTTTCTTCTGATGATGATATCCTGGAAAGCTTTTTGTCTATTCTATCTTTTTTATTTGATTGTATTATCTTGATTATATCCTCTTCTGTTTTTTCTTGGTTTTTTGATTCGTTTGTTTTTTGGATGTCTTTTTTTAGGTTTGCTGCTGTGTACTTGCTTGTTGTTATTTTGTCGATTTCTTTTGCTTTTTCGGTGTGTATGGAATCTATTGTTTTTATGTGTTTTTTCAGCTCTGTGGTTGTAGTGGATATTTCCTCTTCTTTTTTGATTCTATCTTTCCGGAGTGGTCCTGGATTGTTTTCACTTCCCAGTACTTCTTGTATTTCGAGTAATCTTTTCTCTATCTCGGTGTTTTCCTCTCCAAGTAATGCGAATGATGTTGCTTTTGTTGGGCTGTTTGCGACGAACTTGAAGTTTCTCTCGATGAAGTCTGAGTTGTATACTTTAAAGCAGGCGTCGCCTGACCTGGGATTTTTTTGGGTAATTTTTTCTCCATTGGAAAGTTCTATTTCGTAATCTATTCCAGTTAAGTCTTCTGGTATTTCTTCTCTCTCTATTGTTTCTATTACTCTTGAAAGCGTTGTTTTTCCTGAGTAGTTTCTTCCGAATATTATATTTAACTTCCTTAGTTTTGTATCAGGGAGCTGGTTTTCCCATATGAAATTTCGAAAGACGCCGTGATTTCTTATCTTTGATATTTTAGTGATTGTTAAAGGTCGCATGTCTCTAGGCATTGTCTGATTTCTTTGTCAGGTTTGTAATTGCTGGTGCTGGTAGGTGTGTAAGCTTGCTTGTGAGATGGGTTGTGGGGCTGAATCTCAATGTGTCGAACCTCTTAACTTCCTATACTCCGCACAGGCCTGATCTCGCTCTGCTAAAACACTGGGTGCGGTGCTGCCCATAGCGGCAACAGTGGCACTGCTGCAGCGTGTTTGGGCTTTTTGTAATTCGGTCGGGCCTTTGGAGCGTTTCACGCTGGCCATGAAAGGTCGGTAGCTTTTGGCTGCGCTGCAGAACATGCGGTTCAGGCTTTCGGCCTTCCATTTGGGTTGGTTTTCAAACTTCACATCGTTGCAGGCCATGCGAAACATGCGCTTGGCGGCTTTGGTGCATTCGGCAAATTCTGCGAGTTCCAGTTTGTACAGTGAGCACACGGTGTCGTGTTCTATCTGCCAGCGTTGGTAGTAGAACGAGATATCGTAGCCGTCGTGGGCGATGGTGACGGTATCTCGCTTGTAGCCTCCGGCTTCAATGATGCGATCTGACGTCATGGATTGAACAAAATCGAAATAAGCGCCGGTGGCGGCTTCAAAGACGTTCTGTTGACCTAGTTGGTCATTGCTGTGGGCGTAATAGGAAAGAAGTATTAGCGGGACGATCATCCATCTGATCATGACCATTCATCCTTGTTCGACTGCTGTTCGGCAGTGTGTCCATTTACCGCTGTGCCGGAGGTTAGTAATCACTCACGGCGCTGTTGTCTGAATTGTCAGAATACGGCAAGGGGAGGCGGGAGGGCAATACGGCATGTTAGGTAGTGTTAGGTTGGTGGTGGGCTGCTCAGTTGCCAGCATTCCATTGTGAGAAAAAGATCTTGGGTGACGGCGCATAGCTGATTCGAAGGTCAATCTCTAGATCAGATTCAAAACCGACTCTGATTATCTGCTCTTCTCCCCAGCCGAGAAACTCGATTGAAAGAATGTCTTCTTGGTAATGCTCAATTACGGTCGTGCCCGAGTCTACTAATAACACGTCTATGGACTTTGGGATTGCGGTGCTGTGCGAAAAGATCAGCTGACGATCATGGTCGTAACTGCGAACATAGGAGTAGACTCCATCTGGGGGGTTGTGCTGGCTGTTGAGGCCAAATTCCTTCATGAGAAATTCCAATTCATCTGGTGCTTTATAGCTCATATAAGGGTCTGCTTTGGCTGTTAGGGGTGAGATTATCGCTCTGTAAAAGTTTGAGCAGCGTACCAGTAAAAAATGATAGGTTGCTGTCTCGATTATTGTGCTTTTGAAAATCCGAGTTCAGTTTGCATCGACTCGGATTTTGAAACCATTATCACCTGCTGAATTTTAGACCGAACGTGTTCAGGCAAGTAGGTTCGACAGGCAGGGTAAAACAACAACGGAATGCTGGCTGTGGCAAAGGCATGGGCTACAAACTGATCACGCTCCTGGCGATTGGCTTTCTGATGAGAGGCGTCGTTCAGTTCAATGGCGGCAGCGATGCTCAGGTCTGACGAGCGAACCAAGACAAAGTCGATGTGCTTCTGTGACACTTTACGAAAGGCGGTGCGCTGGTCGATCTCTGCTCGGCTGGGCTTTACCAAATCGGCCATGCGAACCTTACACATCACCGTGATGTCGTCCGGCACCACCGACAACAACACCCCATAAAACGAGCGCTCAGCCGGTGTTAACAGTCTGCCTGTTGATTCGTAGCTGGGCTGTGTTTCTTCCGTGCTGTCTGGTTTGCCCTTGAGCTTGCGAACCAGGCTGAGAATCAGCTGTTCCAATGGCGAGGTTTTTACTTGGCGTCGTTTGTATCTGTTACGGCCCTTGCGGGAGGGCTTACCACCAAAGACCAGAGCGAGTACCAGGGTCAGCAGCAGAAATCCAAACGCCCAGTAGGTGAGGGTGACAATCAGGTCTGTGATGGCTTGAATGGGTGCTCTACGTCCTTGTGTGCAGGACGCAGAGGGTACGGCAGGGTGGTCGGTTGGGCAAGAATGACCGTAACCATTGGTCTGGCACCCCTTCTTTTTGCTTAAGACGTGACCATTAGCTCTGCTATTATGCGCGCCTTAAGTAGAGCCCACGGTGGTAATGTGGGAGCGATCGTTGAGTGTGCGTCGTTTGCGCTGGGGAATTTTGGGCAGCAATTTTGATATGATTTGGTTATTGACAGTGGGGCATTTCACTCTGTGCTCAGTTGCCTTCTTTGTGGTTTTTCACCTCTATGGTGAGGCCCTTTTGTGGGTTGGAAAGAAGGGTGGTTTCATTAAATTTGTGGGAGGCTATCTGGTATTTTTTGCTTTTTTACTTGCTGTGTCTCTGCTATTCGCTTCTGCTGGTGATTTACTAAGTGAATGGCGAGAGAATCGAAATTCAGATGTTATTTATTTTGTCTTCTTCTGTTTGCTGTTTGTTCTATCGATGGCTCCTGGAGGGCGACATTTCTTTAAGCGCTATTTTCAGAGGCTTCAAAAAATTGGCTTTTACTAAGGCCGATCCTGCAGGCCTAAGTAGCAATCAATCACGGTAGAAAGCCAACAACACAGGCACCCACTCTAGCAATGGCCATCTTAACGATTAGGTGGCGGGGGATCCTCGATGGGAATATCCAGTAGTCCAAAGCCTATGAAATCGCTAATAATTGAGCCGATTTGAACGGTTCTGGCAAGGCTTCTATGGATTTAAAGTCTATATAAATCAATAAGATAGGTTGGTGTGGCTGCTATTTTGACATGGTGGCAATGTTACTCTGCATCCTTGTGGCAGGACGCAGAGGGTACGGCAGGGTGGAGGGCTGGGGCAGGAATGACCGTAATCATTGGTCTGGCGCCCCTCTTTTTGCTTAAGACGTGACCATTAGCTCTGCTATTATGCGCGCCTTTTGCGAAGTGAGGCTTTGGTGTTCGTGGTGAGTTATCTCAAAATCGTTTCTTATTTCTTGCTGATCTGGTGCGTGCTATCGCCCGTTACAATTACTTATCATGCTTTCTTTTCAGAGTATGCTGTCAGCATTCCTCTATGGGTTTTCATTGTAGGTCTGCCTCTCTCGATATCATTATTCGTCTGCTCCATCGCGATATGGAAGTCTAAAGGCTGGGGTCTGAAGTTGTTTGGTCCAAGCTTTATTTTATTTGGGATGGTTCTTGGTTATTCCAGCGAGATTGATACGGATTTGTTGGCATTCGGTCTTATTGGGGATGCCATTATTGGTGTGGTGCTTTGGGTGATTATTTGGAAAACGCTTGGAAGCAACGTTGCATCTGACCGGGGTGAAAAAAGCAACACAGACAACTACTCCGGCAATGGCCATCTTAACGATTAGGTGGCCGGGGGATCTTCGGTGGGAATATCCAGTAGTCCAAAGCCCATGAAATCGCTCAAAATTGAGCCGATTTGAACGGTTTTGGCAAGGCTTTCAAAGGATAAAAGTCTATATAAATCAATAAGATAAGTCAGGTTGGCTGCTATTTTGACATGGTGGCAGTGTTACTCTGCATCCTTGTGTGCAGGACGCAGAGGCACGGAAGGGTGGTGCGATCAGGCAAGAAGCCTGTCTGTTTGAAAAATCGACAGCCATCAATTGGCCGTCTTGTTATGACTGTCTTACTTCATGACGAGGCCAGGTCAAGGCATAGGTAGAAGCTACTTCTGATTAAAACGGCTCAAAATCTCTTGAATCGTTCCGTCAGATTTCATCTCTTTCAGAGCAGCGTTGAACTTGGCAGTTACTTCGGCCCCATCCTGCCGATTTTTGGTAATCGCACAAAATAGTTTAAATGATTTAAAAGGGGGCGTTAGAGGTTCAAACGCGTCTTTTAAATCAGCGAACTCCGGGCTGTTGTTGAGCTGGTAGTAGAACTGCTGGCGCCCCATGATAAAAAGGTCGATTCGACCAGCGGATAGTTTTTTAATGTTTTGAAATTCATCTGAGGTTTCTTCGACATCCAAGCCTTTAGAGCGAAGCTCTTCCAATTGGGCTGAACCTCTCAGGGCACCGATTCTGTATGGCTTAAGGTCTTGCAGCTGATTGAAGGCAATTTCCCTGTCGGCTTTTTTAACAAATACCTCGTCATTGGTGTGCACGACATCACTAAAGTAGAAAAAACCAGCCCGATCCTCGCTGTAGTAGGCGCCTAGAAGTCCATCGTGCTTACCTTTTTTGGCCTCTTCTAAGGCTCTTTTCCAGGGAAGAAACTCAACCTCTAAGTCATAGCCTGCCCGTTTGTAGGCCTCTCTGGCGATAGCTGTAAAAAAACCATTTTCTGGCAAGTTGTCGCCATAAAAGGGTTGCCAGTTGACCGTCGCAAGTGAAATTTTTTCGGCAATGGATAGGTTGGATAACAGCATCATTGCCATCAGACAAAAACCAGTTTTAGCCAGGCGCATTAGGTAGTCCTTATAGAGGCAAAGACGGGTATAAAAACATTAGACGACACAGGTGGAGCCGAAGTGAAAACAATAGGCTTGAACTGTCAAGGAGGACCCATCGGACTGACTTTTGCGACCATGAAGACAATTGTATGAACGGCCTTGGGTTTGTCGGAGTATGTCTATCAGCCCAAGTCAGATCAGTTTGATGGTTTAACGTCTACTCAGGCGGAACAGAAATACTGTTTCAGTTATGGGAAGAGAGGTGTTTCCCTTTATAAGTGAACGTCATGGTCGACTGCGGGAAGGTTTGATTGTGTTGTACTTGCCCTTGCACGCGTTTGGTCTTGACGCTATCTGTGACGTTGAACTCGAAGGGCTTTTTCCCCTGTGTGACCTTAGAAACGTCGACGACGGAGTTTTGCTGCAGGTTGGGCTTGGGCTTGAATGAATAACCATTCTTGCCTCGTTCAAGATGCTGCTGGATAGCGATTTTCATCATTTCAAACGGATTGGGGCTGATTCCCGGCTCGAAGCTGGCAAAGTGCTTATCCCGACTGGACTGCGGCAACTTCGAGATAGGTGAGTTGCTTTTAAACTGGGTGGGCCCAGAAGGGGAAAGGTCACCATTCGGTGATTGCTTGTAGTGCAAATGCCGTTTGGGCGTGTGTAGCAATGTTTGGCCGAATTTCTGGGCGAGATAATCCATCGTCTTCTTGCGTGCGAAGTTCATTTTCTTCTCCAGTATTGTTCGATTGACTTCTTATTTAGAGTTTTCTCATCAAGAATCGGGCCAGCCTGGAATGGGCTGGCTAACGGGAACCTGCTGTTGACCTCTGGGTTGTTGGGCTCGCATCTGGGTGTTTTTTGACCGGGTGTATGCGGCGTGTGATAGTGGTTTGTGTCTTCTTGGCTGAACATCGAAGACGCTGGACTTGCACTGAGTGGTTACTCATCAAATGTGGCCGTGAAGCGTGCAGCGGTGTTGGTCTGTGTTCTTGGGCTGACGGAGCCAGACGGCGACATGAGGGTGCCCTGGGTTCTATGCTGGAGAGCATTGTGCTCTGTGCTGACACGAGTTCTTGCATCAACCACTTGCTGCTTGGCTGTCGACAAATCCAAAGAAAATTGCTGCATTCGCACCGTTTTATCACCGAACTTATCCGGGTCTGTAGGGTGGACTACGAGATCAGAGAAGTGGGCAGAACCGTTATCATTTACTCTAATGTGAGGGTATTGAGAAACGCCCTTTCCTAGATCAGACGGGTCTCGAACGGGGGCAAAGACGGTAAAGCCTTTGTCGTCGTTTCTTGTTGATACAACCGGGCGGCCATCGATGGTTTTGGGCGTTTTGTTCGTTGCGCTCATTGCAACCTCCATGTCTTATCGATGTGAAGATTGCAATCCTGGGGCCAGGTTTCAGACGCAGATCTGGCTGTTTCGTAACCTTGAGTCTGCGTTAAAAACAACGCTGTTGGGATGGATGCTACCCAGGTGAAACTGGTGCTACCTAGTCGTGGTTCGATGTTAGCAAGGGCTAACTCCGCTGCTTACTCTTGCTTGTTGGTTTTGTTAAACGGCGTGTCACCGAAATACAGCAGAGCAAGCAGGGCACCGAGAACTATCGAGCCAAAGGAATCCAAAGTGGTTGGGATGGCATGTTCTACGTAAGGTCCGGTGATGGGCATTATCAAAAGCATAAGGGCGCTCGAAACCAATAACGTGGAGCGAGACCATGCCTTTCCGATCAGTATTCCTATTAAAGCGATGGTTTGCGCAATAAAGGCAGGCAATGCAACGGCTAAAAAAACCATGTCCCAAACAACGTTGTAACTGGATTGATCATCCAGGTACTCGAGTAGCAATGGTGGCAGCTGCGGAGTTAAGGTCGAGCGTAGGAACAGGTTTATAGGCAGTAGCGCAATATATAGTATGGCTAGAGTCTTGATGGTTTTGGTTTGATTCATTGTTTCTCTTTACTGCGTGAAAGCAGATCTAAGACGATTAGCATGGGCGTTCTACGTCCTTGTTTAGAGGACGTAGAGGGGCGATCTATAAGTGATTAGTTGTTGGCGTTATATGCTTCAAGCCAAGCGAGTAGCTTTTGGGATACCTCCCCGTGGAGATAGTGACCATCAAGGAATTTGGCAATATTTTCAGGATAAGGGTAGACGTCCAAACCAGCGAATAGCAAGGCCTCTGCTTCTGCCTTACTTTTGTTGTCCTTTAATGCATTTGCCCATTTTACAACATAGGATGCAGCAATTATTCGCTGGGCCTGAGGGCTGTTCTCTAGTTTTAGAGTTCTCATGCCTTGAGAAATAGCTCGGTCAGGTTGGTTTTTTCGCATCAATAGATACTTGGAATAAATGTAGTTAACACGATATTGGTTTGGCTCAAGTTCAATTTCTTTAATGTAAAACTCTTCTGCCTTGTCAGCATCTTGATACATTTCCCAGTAATTTCTAAAAAAATCGAGAGAGGTTATGTAAGCTTTTTTGTTGCTAGGTCCTCTATCGTAGACTCGCTTTGCATGGATGAAGGCTTTTTCGAAGTCTCGAGTCATGTTGTACAGATCAGCTCTATTCATATCTAACCACGGGTCTTGTGTGCCAATGGCGGCTGCTTTATCTAAAGCCTCTTTTGCATCATCAGAGCGGTGAAGATTGATGTAAGTATGCCCTAGGAGAGAATAGGCCTCTGCATAGTTTGGCTCTAATGAAATAGCATGCAGAAGAGTCCTTTCAGCATTTTCGTTCATGAGCTTGTGTGCAAGCCTGGAGCCTCCACGAATAGCCATAATGTATAACCTACCAAACTCTCGATGAGCTGGTGCATAGTTCGGATTTTCGCTAAGGATTGAGGTCAGAACTTCATAAGCGCTTTCCAGCTTTTCATCCTCTCCTCTCCACGAATCCAGTGTGCTGCGAGCAGAGGAAAACTTTGCATACAGTTCTGGGTCAGCCTTCTTGTACTTGATCTCGGTTTTTGGAATCCACTCATCGGCATAGGCAATGTTGAAGGTGAAAGCTAGTAAGAGCAAAGTTCCCAATTTAGTAATGATGTTCAAGAGTTACCTCGTGATCCTGTGTGCATGATCGATATTCTGCGGGCCTCGGCTCTCACCGAGGGCGCGGGATTCTACCACCCTCCAGCTGTATTGGCCGCCTTAGAATTGCAGTCTGATGTGCCTTTGGTTTGTATCTTGTCTCTTTTTGTCTTCTGTACTTGAGCGCAGGATGGTTTCTGTGAGCTATGTTGCCTTTGTGAAGGCTTCCTGATGTGTTGGTGAGGTTAGTCATTAGCCTGACCAATATCCAGTAGTGGCAGATTTCTAACTCGTTGATTCTAAAGGGGTTTTCTTAGCTTGTATATTAGCTATATAGAGCTAAGTGATTGATTTTAAAGGCTATTTGCCTTGCATGGGGTGCAGGTGGTCGGAGGTTCTAATCCTCTCATCCCGACCAATTTCCCCCTTATTAGTACTTGTGAAGTTCAGTGTATAAACGTGATTATTGAGTTACGTTAATTATTTGCTAGCGCTCAGGCTATTTTGTAGCGTTTTGTTTTTCGCTAATTCTATTTGCTGTTCAATAAACTGAAAGAAGCTGTCGCTGCTTATAAATGGGTTTATGGTTGTGTCATTATTACGCTTGTCTCTGTTGGCGAATAAATTGTTTTTATGTGGGTGGTTTGCCAGGTTAACCGACACCACAGGTGGTGTCATTGCAATCTGTTTGATTCGAGTCATGCTGTTCTGAAAGTCCTTCGCTAGAGCTGGCTGTTTGGTGCTCACGCTGTGACCGCCAATAATAAAGGCACGATGTTGTTCGCCTTTATCTTTAACCATCAAATCTACAGAAATATCGCCTTCCGTATGGCCAGGGGTTAAATAGAAGGTGAACTCGGTTTTTCCTATCGTTAGCTTGGAGTTATCTTTAAGGAAGGATGCTACCTGGGGTGGAGAGAACTTGTTTTCTCCGTCGCTGTTGGCTGATTGTTCCTGCGTTAACTGGAGTGCTTGCTCAGACATAAATACGTCAGCACCATAGATCGATTGCAGAAATTGAGCACCACCAACATGATCAGAGTGGCCGTGAGTAATGATAATATGGCTGACTGTTTTATCGGCTAATCCGAGTTTTTCCATGTTGATGGGGATCCATTGGCTATACGGAAAGTCCAATGAATCTATGATGACCAGTCCGTTTGAGGTTACAACAACATACGAAGACACCCATTTGTCGCCTACGTAGTAGACGTTATCAAACATCTGAAATTGCTCAACGTAACCATTCTTTTCAGTCATCTCTGGGACTTCTGCATGGCAGGAGAAGGCAAGAGTGATGATGGTTAGTATGGCGCTAGCATGTATTGCATTGAGTTTCTTCATTGTTGGCAAAGTCTGTAGATGATTGATTGTTGTTTACGAAGTTGGTGGCTTTGTATCTGGTTGAACAGTTAATAATAACTTGGCTGTAATATTTATGGTCATTTATATTGATCTGGCCAGGGGTTGCTTTGCTGAAATAGTTGGAACTGTCTAAAGAGGTCTGCCGAATACTGGTAGGTGAGCATTCAATAGCTTACCGTATGCAGCGAGTGTCGAGCCGATCTTTGGGACTATCTGTATATCGGCGGAAGCCTCTCTGGTTGCAAGTACATTCTCTTGTATTTAACTGTCGTTTAGATCAGTAGATTTTACCCCTCCTTTTGAAAGCAGGTATTTGTATACTTCGCTGTTGCTGCTAACAAGATCTAACGGGGTATTGCACCATGAGTGCGTATTCCCTTTAAAATACTCAACCGCGTTAACGTCGGCGCCCAGTTCGATGAGTTTCGCAATCGTTGCAAGGTGACCGTTATTTGTAGCGTAGTGAAGCGGTGTTTCTGCTGCCCGTTGGACATCTCGTACATCGCCTTTTCGCTGGTTTATGTCGAGTCCAGATTGGATTAAAAATTCGAGTAGTGCGCTATTGCCTGCTTCTGCAGCTTTATGAACGAGTGTTTCGCCATTGAGGTCTGTTTCCTGAAGGTCAGCACCGTGATGCACCAGCAGCTCGAGAAGCTCGGCTTTACCTGTTCGGGCTGCGCATAGTATCGCGCTACAGACAGATCTATTTCCGGAAATATTACCCTCAGCATCGTACTTGGGGTAGGTCTCAAATAGCTTTGCTCCATTCTCGAGTAGAATTCTCGTGGCCTCTAGGTGTCCATATAAGCAGCTCAAAGTGAGGGCTGTGTTACCAAAGCGTGATCTGGCATTGATATCAGCTCCTTTGTCTAACACTAATTGCACGGCACTAGGTATGCCTGAGGTGGCAGCAATATTCAGTGGTATATCATAGTCGGTTAATTTGTTTTGGGCGTCTGGGTCTTTGATGCAACTGAGTTTATGTATAATTTTATCTATTAACTTGTCGTCGTTAGTGCTTAGGTAATGTTCAACCAGTTTCTTTAAGGACCTCGGTGTTTTGATTTTTTTGACAGTAGTGGGTGGTTCATCAAGGTGCTTGTACAGTGATGACAGGAGGCAGTCAATCTCTGTTTTCCATTCGCTCAGAGTTCCTGCCTCTCGATGTAAGTCTGCGAGATCAGAGTCTATGACTTTCTCAATGGCGTTTATGGCAAGAACTTTAGTCGTTCGATCTGGGCTGTAGGCTTTGCATTCAATCCATCGATTCGCGTCGTGAAAATCAACCATATCATGTATAGTGGCAGCCGAGGCGACTATTGCGGCAGCAGCAACGGCTTGTTCGGCATCGTCCGAATCCAGTGTTGTATCGCAATTTTGCAAGTCTAACGTTTTACGTATCTTATCTTGCCATTGTTCGCTGGTCTCTAGTTCTTGGAACCAATCCAGAGCTGTATCATTGCCAAACGGTTTGTTGCTCCAGCAGCCCATTTTTTCCCTCTTTGGAGTTTAGCTACAATATTTCGATGCACGATAGATACATTAGTTTTTGATGAACTAGCTAGGGTGTTTCGTATATTCGGTTAAACCCTGTTTCAGAGAATCCATTCATCTTTTTCTTTCCGACTAGTATCAGTGGCACACCTGTGGCGCCAAGTCTGTTGTGCTCTCTGTTGGCTTTAGTACTCTTTTCTATGTCGTACTCAATAAAGCTAATATTGTTTTTCTTAAAATATTGTCTGGCTTTTTTACAGTATCCGCACCACGCCGTTGAATACATAATGACATTTTTATTGTCTGCTTTGCTGGTAGATTCGCTGTATTCAGGGCTCGAATATGTGTTTATGTTTAGTTCTAATCTAGAGGCAGAAGAGGACTGGGGCTCTTTGTCACTAAAGTGAACTTTCCCTTGATCGTCTGTCCATTTGTAAATCTCAGCTTGCACAGAATAGTTGATCAGAGTTAATGACAGTAATGCGGTAATAAACTTCATAAACGGATCTTGCAGTGGGGTCAGGAGGCAGAAACATCGATCACTGGTGACCTGTGTGTCACCAGCATCACCGCGCTATTGGCCGAGGCTATCACTACTTGGTTCTGGTAAGCAAGTATCAGACTTTAAAGCGGTTGCTGGCTTTATGCAGAGTATCCGCGATGGTGTTTAGCTGCTTCGCTTCTTGACGGGTGTGTTCTGTGCTGGCAGCCAGTTTTTCATTGGCGTCACGTACATCTTCTACATGGCGACGCATTTGATTGAGGGTTTGCTCATTGGCCTCTGTGGTGATGGCCAGTTGTTTGTTTTCGTCACTCAGTGTGGTTACTGTGATGCGGATGGCGTCTAACGATTCAACAGTCGACATCACTTGCTCAACGGCGGCATCGGCGTTGTCTTGATTTGCCGCCATGGAGGTGACGGTATTGCTAATGCTGGTGACTATTTCTTCCAGAATACTATTGATTTGATTGGTGGATTCATAGGTTCGTTGCGCCAGGTTTCGGACTTCATCGGCGACCACGGCAAATCCTCTGCCAGATTCTCCGGCGCGTGCGGCTTCAATGGCAGCGTTTAGGGCAAGTAAATTTGTTTGCTCGGCAATATCGGCAATGCTTTTTACCACTTGGCTAACCTGACTGCCTGAGCCTTTTAGCTGCTCGAGCATTTCGGCAGAATTTTCTAAATCGGAGCGCAAAGCTTTAATGGTGGTGGCGGTTTGGCGTACATTATCACTGCCTTGCTGCACTTGCTCTGCGCCGGTTGAGGCGGCGTCGGAGGCGCTGCGCGATCTGGCCGCGGTGTCTTCGATGCTGTGCTCGATCTGCGCAATTTGATGCATCATATCCCCCACGGCACCCGAGAACAGCTGCATTTGTTGGCCAGATTCCTGCGACAGCTGGTTCATAGCCTTGGCGCTGTTTAGTAGGGTGGCGACGGACTGGTGTAATGCTTGTAGGCTGACGCTTACATCGCTGAGCAGCCGGTTGACTCCACTGGCTGCCGTGCCGACCTCGTCTTGCGATGATGGTTGCAAGTGCTGGGTCAGATCTAGACTTTGCGCTACCGCGTTGAGGTGCTGTGCCAATTTAACCACGGGCTCAACCAAGGTCTTTTGCGTGGCAATAAAGGCGAGAACCACAATAGTAACGATGGCGCTGGCCCCCAACCAGATATAAATGCGCATTTGCTCGAGCTTATTTTGCACCTGCAGTGATGAATCACCGGCTTGTTGTTCAAGGCTATGTTTTATCTCATTTAGCTGTTGGGTGGCTTTGTTGACACTGGCGTCTATGTTGCCCAACTGGCTGCGAGCACCATCCCAATCTACGGCAGACTGACTCATGGTTTGTCGCAGGTTGGCCAGGTCCTGAGGTACCTGAGCAAAAGGCACCTTAGCGAGATCGGGCAGGGTGGTTTGGCTAGCTTGTAGCTGTTGTTTGGCCTGCTGTACCGACTGATCAAAGGCGTTGCTATTGATGGTGGTGCCATACAGGGCGTAGGCGCTGAGGTGTAGTGCTTGAAGGCTTTGTCCTGCTTGCTCAACGGCATTCAGGGCTGGCAGTGTGGTGCCAATAAAGCCGGCATTGCGTTGTTGCACATCGGCACTGTTGATCAATAACACCAGTGCCATAGCGATAAAAACCAGCAAGGTCGCGGCATAGCCAAGCATGGCTTTACTGCGGATGGATCCCAACATCATGATGATGGCCTCGGCGTTAAACTGGATACAAGGGTAGACCAGTTGGGCCGTTGTCACCGCCTGGTTGTGACGTAGGGCCTGTTAGCAGGCCCTAGCGATTGTGCTCAGCTAATCAGTCAGTGGTGGTATGCAGTAAAACAGAAAAGCACAGCTTATTATTGTCGAGGTCACGCACATAGGCGGTAAAGCGTGGTCCGCGCTCGCCAGGCTGTCCTTCACAGCTGCCGCCCAGTTCAATCACTGTGTTGTATAAGCGCGTCACTTCTTGCTGAGAGTCAACGCCAAATCCAAACATAGTGCCGTTACCATGTGTGGCGCTTTCTTTATTAAAAGGAATGGCGATGGCAAAGGCGCTGTCTTTGTCTTGGCCCTGCCAAAACGTCATTCGGTCGGTGGCCAATATCTGTTGATATTCAGTTTGCTCAAATAAGGCATCATAAAAGCGGGTGGCTGCGTCAAGATTGTTAGTGCCGGCAACAAAGTAGTTCAGTTTCATTATGGGGTTCCTGCAATGAATGAACATGCACTATGCCAGCCCCCTACTGACAACATGGTGGCAGCAGGGTTTAGAGAGCGGAGTTAGTGAGTAGTGTTGAGCATGCTGATACCGTGGCAGCCCTATGTCAGGCGGACATCATTTGCCGCCCGAGGGACAAGCTTGGCCGCTATGAGATCCGGGCCAGAGTGACATGTGCAAGCAAGGCAAGCGATATAAACCTGATCGGATCATCATCCTGTTATTAGTCGTATTCATACTAAAAAATACGATGAATTGGCGATGTATAGTTAAAATTCTAAGAGACATTTGTGTTTCTAGATCAACGCCTCATAAATAATAAAATTATGAATATAGGCCCTGACCTTGCAGCCCTGAGCCCACCTGGGTAACCAGGCCATTGAGCTGAATAAGGGATTTTCTGATGAATACACACAATACGTTGGGCGCTGGTGCGATGTTGGCAGCCACACTGTTTGCTGCGGCAATGCCGGTGCAGGCAGAGACCGAACATTATGGCTTTTTAGTGTCAGTGCAAGATACGGCAGGCGATCATTTATGCAACGGTGTTTATATAGGTGAGCAGCAAATTATGCTGTCGCCCACTTGTCGAGGTACGGAGCAAGGGCCATTGATAGAGGCTAGTGCTTCCTTTTCATCAATGCAGCCGCAAGCAAATGCTCCCACTCCCATTCCGTTTCCCGGTTATCCCAGTCAAGTGGTGTATACCTTAGCGGATGGCACTTCGTCTGAAAGCTATGGGATAAGCTCATTGCGAATGCATCCACTGTCTGGTGGTAACTTGGTGGCCGATGTCAGTGGCGCACCAGACGGGGTTGAGGCCTTACCATTGGCCACTCATGACTTGATTAAAAAACTGGAACAGGCCGGTGACAGTCAAGTAACGCTGGTGGGGCGTTACTTAGACTCGCAATCCGATAAAGTGGTGGCTCAGCCATATATTATGCAGCCAGTGGCTGATTGTTTTGCAGCATCCGAGGACCCTTTAACCCGAGATTTATGCTTAACACAGACTTTGCCTGGGTTTTGCGTACAACCTATCGCCGACGCCGCCACCGGAGCGCCCTTGGTTTATGCGGGTGGTAGCCAGCGTGTACTGGTGGGCATCAGTCAAAAAGCCACAGGGTTATTTGGTTGTCAGCGCTGGGCTGCTGCCAGTCAATACGCTGGTTGGGTGCAGTGGCTGCGATTGCAACAACAGGGCTTGAGCCTTGCCAGTGCTTACGATCTCGGCGATCAAGAATATCCCGATTCGTTGAATTTTGAGGTCAAGGTCAGTAACACGTCAGACCAGATATTTGACCTGTCGAATATAGAGCTGTTAAAAAAACAAGGTTTTAGGTTGCAGAATAGTGATTGCAAAACCCTGAATCCCGGTCAGCAGTGCGGCATCGATATAGTGGGTAAACCGCAATCGTCTATTCGTTATATCGATTTATTACAGCTCACTGTTAATGGCAACACCGCAGGCAGTTATTTGGCGGCCAATTATCCGGCTCGTGCCATTATGCCTGGCGATGGCGGCGCTTGGTGGCGTATGTCGGGCTGGAAGCCAACACAAGACTCGGGCACTGTATTGATTTCTGCCAATGGTGAATATTCCCAAGGATTTTCATTGTCGCGGGAAAAAACCTTGGTCAATCCAGGTAAGGTGAGCATTACTTATCGGGCACCTGGCACGGCGCAATGGCATATGCTTATCGGCATTGAGCGTCGTGGCTTATTTGGCGATGGTGTGGTGCTGATGCCAGCGAATACGCTACCGGGTACCAATAACCAGTGGGTAACCAGTGAGTTTGCCATCGATGCGCCAGGAACCTATAAAGCGTCGGTCACCACAGGCTTTGTGCTAGGCAATGGCGCTGGTACATTTAAAGCGGATATTGCCAGTATTTGCTTTGATGAGTGTGCGGATTAATTGTAGAAAAGCTACCAGTCAATGTTACAACGATAGCCGCCGCAGCTAAAGCTGAGGCGGCTAACTGGATCAGTTAAACTGAACCGATACAGCAATGGCGTTTTTGCAGTCGAACGTTTGGTTGCCGCCATCAAGGGTCACAACCTGGCAAGAATAAGCCGAGAACTGGCTGAGTGCTGGTAAAGAGTTAAAACGGGCAGACAAGTCAATGCGCTGACCATTGCAGCGTACGTTGGCTAAGTCGCCATCGTAACTACAGTCCAGGGTTAATTGATTATTCTCCAATGTAACGTCGTCAAAACGCAGAATATACATGTCGGTTTGACCGCCATCAGCGAGGTAGTCTTCTTTAGTTTGACCTTCAGCCAAGAAACGGAAAGCTACAGCGCCTTCGACGTTGGTGTTGTCGAAGAAGTCGGCGTCTTCAACGATCAGCTCGAGTTTAAACTCGCCATCCAACAGATTTCCATGTATCTGAGCCACTTGCGGACTGCTGGAGTCTTCTTGCAGAGCATCTGCATTACCCACGACAGAAATGCTGGTAGGGGCGAAGAAATTATCACCGTCTTCGTTAACCGTGACTAGGGCATCGGTACTGGTCGCTCGAAGCGCTGACGGTTCAACAGGCTCAGGTTCTGGCAGATCACAGGCAATGGTGAGCGAGTTAACGGTAAGACTAGAATATTTTTGCCCAGCATACGATACGCGCTCGTCTTCACAAGTCACCACATCGGCGTCGCTGGACAAATTGATAGTGCTCATTTGCTCTTCCGTCAAACGACAGCTTTGACCTTCATCAAGCAGCACTTTGTTGTCGACAGTTTCACAAAAAGCAGTGGTTTGATTATCAGGTGTATCCGGCGTTTCTGGTGTTTCTGTGTCATTGCTTGAAGATGAGCCGCCGCCGCCGCACGCGGTTAATGAAGCAATAACGGCTAAAGAAAGGAGATGTTTGTTCATTGGGTCACTGTCCCTGAGATGATGATTGGGTCCATCGTACGATGGTGGGCGTTAGTTTACTGATACAGGAGTCAAAAAAAAGAGCTAACCCTGTATATAAATTGATCGCTTGTCGGAATGGCGTAACTTGGCTCTTGTGTCGCTAATTGACTGGTATTTTTTCGTCAATTCTGACACTGCTGTGCACAGTTATTTGGTTTAAAGCGCACATCTCCCTTGCGGTGCAAAGTTTTGCCATCAACGAGTATACCGTTCTGTTTACATGCGAGTGGCTGTATATTGCCTTTATCTGTTCAGTGGTGTGCTAGGGAATGCACACATTATGAGGAAAGAATCTTGATAGAAAGCCTGTTTTATCGATCAGCGTTGGTGGACCATTTGCTCGAGCGCCGTGCAAAGGTGTCGGAGTTGATGGCTAACGTGTGCGAGCAGCAGCTACAGGCGAATAGCGACGATGACATTCGCCAGCATATCGCCGATCAACTGCTACTACAGCCATTGACGATATTTCGTGACAATATTCAGCACAGCTGGACGCAAAAAACCGTGGGTTTAATCGATGATCGCGACACCTTGGTATTTAGCCCGCGTGAAGGCGTTGCAGGTGTTGAGATTCGGGTTGAAATCCCCTATGCCGGCAGTGTAGAGCTTTGGCATCTGACTTCCAATCAGCATCGTTTATCTTTTCCGATGGGTGAACCTTGGCCCAGTCGTGATGATCCCAATGTGGGCTTATTATGCTTGGAGTATTCGCTGCCTTTGGCTCAGGTCGAGCAAGAAGCAAAGCAGCGATTTGAACAAGACCTTGACGATATTGAACGGCATATCACTGCCCAGGCAGAAGAAATCGCTGTTTTTAAACAGCAACTGATCAGCGATATTGATCAACGACTGCAGCGTAAGCGCCAGCACCTTAACGTAGTGCAAAAAATCCCGGATTTATTAGGCATTCCACTTAAGCGCAATAAACAATCGCCGGATTGGCCAGAACACTGGCCGAGACAAAAACCTGCTGTACAGGTTAAGCCGTTACGTGCATCGGTGGCTGCAGAACCTGAGCTGTTGGATGAGCAGTATGCGCATATGCTCAACGTTATTCGTTTAGAAGGAATGTCTTTTGAGCGCTCGCCGGCCACGTTTCAACAATTTTCTGAAGAGTCGCTGCGCGATATTATTTTGGCCCACCTTAATGGCCACTATGAAGGCGCAGCAACGGGAGAGACCTTTAATAAAGGTGGCAAAACCGATATTCATATTCCGGTTGATGGGCGCTCGGCCTTTGTGGCGGAATGCAAGTTGTGGAAAGGGCCAAAGAGCCTGTTATCTGCCATAGATCAGTTGCAGGGCTATTTAACCTGGCGCGATTGTCGTGCGGCTGTAGTGGTGTTTAATAAACAGGTGGCTGGTTTTAGCCGTATTTTACAAGATATTCCCCAGTGTCTAAGTGACCATGGAGACATTATCCAGCTGCAACACACCGAGTTGGAAAACGAGTGGCAATTGGTGCTGCGCGCGTCAGAAGATGCCCAGCGACATATTCATGTGCGCGTCATGGTATTTAATTTGTACACGCCCAGTTAACGATTTTTGTGTTTTAAACTGTGTCGCAAAGGCTCAGCATTGGCAGGGTCTTCTGGCCAATGGTGTTTGGGATAACGCCCGCGCATGTCTTTGCGAACTTGCAAATAACTGCCGCACCAAAAGCCAGGTAAGTCGGCCGTAATTTGAATCGGCCGGCCCGCCGGAGACAGCAGCTCGACGGTGAGCGGCTGTCCGGCTAACTGCGGGTGTTGCTGGCAGCCAAGAAATTCTTGCAGTCGTGCGCTCACTCTTGGCGGTGTTTGTTGATAATCAATAGTCAGTAAACGACCAGTCGGGCTAAGCCATTGCTCCGGCAGCAGCTGTTCTAATTGCTGTTGCTGCGACCAGTCCAGCTGCTGCATCAATAGCTGCGTCATGTTGAGCTGTTGCAACTGGCGAGGGTGGCGGCAATCGTTTAATTGCGGCAGTAGCCACTCTGACCGGCGATCAAGCAAGGCATCATCATTACAATCGGGCCAGCTAGGTTGCTGCGCTGCTAGCAGGGCGATACGGCGCTGCAGATTGCGGGCTTTATCATCCCACGAAAGATCACTTAGACCACGACGGCGAAAGTAATCATCCCAGGCGCTGTGCCACTGCTGTGCTGTCAGCTCCGTGAGTCGACTTTGGCTTAGTACCAGCTCTCCTAAGCAACGCTTTTCAGCCGCTTGTAATTGCCCCTGATCGTTCCAACTGACGTCAGTTCGAGAGTGCAGTAACAGCCAGGGGTGCTGCAGCAGTTGCTGGTTTGAGGCGATGCCGGCGGCTAGGTCAATGCGGCCATGCTGGCCTCCTAAACGTGCAACCACCAGCCAGTCGTAGTGCAGCAAGTCAGAATTTGGTGATAGTTCGGCACCGCTGCCGCAGGCCAAAAGAGCACGGTTCTGCTGCGGGCGGCGCTTGGCAATGCGATCAGGAAAGGCCAGGCACAATATCTGCGCCAGGCTCAGCTCGGTCTCGTCCGTTACCTCAATGGCAGGCAATGCATGCAGCCAGCGCTGACACAAGGGCTCGATACGTTGCTGCCATAATGGCTGACGCTTGGCATGGGCCAGTTCTCGTTCGATATCGTCACTGCGGCGTTGATTGTGCGGCCACTGTTGCAGGTAGGCGGCCAACTCGGCGGCCCGGCGCTGGCATCCATGGCGCGCGGCCAGCAGCAGTGCATGGGCCCAGCGAGGCTCTAGTCCTAACTGGGCGCACTGCTGGCCGTGTTCGCTGAGGCCGCCTTGTAGCGTGCGAATATCTAACTGTTCGAGCAAGTCATTGGCTTGGTTGATGAAGGCGGTCGGCGGTGGAGTGAGCCACAAAAGCTCCTCTGGCTGTGCTCCCCATTTCAGCAGCTCAAGGGCTAGGCCGGCGAGATCGGAGCGGCTGATCTCTGCATCTCTGTGTTGCGCGCGACTGTGATGCTGGCTGTCGGCCCATAAGCGAAAAGCTTGGCCGGCGCGTTGACGCCCAGCGCGGCCGCTGCGCTGCTCGGCCGATGCTTGGGATATGGCGCGGGTTTGCAGACTTTGCAGGCCATTGCTGGGCTGAAACACCGCCACGCGCTCGAGTCCCGAATCAATCACAATATCGACACCCTCAATGGTCAGTGAGCTTTCGGCAATATTGGTAGCGACGATGATTTTACGTTTGTCGTGTACCGCTAATGCCTGACGCTGTTGTGAATCACTGAGTTGTCCGTGCAAAGGGAATACGCTGACGGAATTGTCCTGCCAGCGTTCAATAAAGGCATTGATCGCTCCTACGCCTGGCATAAACAGCAAGATATCACCGCCATCCTGGCGCAGGGCTTCACGGCTTACGCGCAAGCAATGGCTCAGCAGGTCTTCTTGGCCTTGGGCCGGGCGGTAGTGCACGTCAACCGGAAAACTGCGGCCAGGAGCATGTAAACAAGGTGCTTCAAGCCGTTGTGCCAGGGCATCAGTATCTAAGGTGGCAGACATCACCAGCAGGCGTAAATCGTCACGCAATAGCTGCTGACATTGATGGCTAAGGGCCAGTGCCAGATCGGAGTGCAGATGACGCTCGTGAAATTCGTCAAAGATAATCAGGCCAACATCACTCAGTTCTGGGTCTTGCTGCAGGCGCTGCGTCAACAGGCCTTCAGTGATCACTTCCAATCGGGTTTGAGCCGAGACCTTGCGCTCAAGGCGAATATGGTAGCCCACGGTCTGGCCAACCTTTTGCCCCAATTGCGTTGCCATATAGTGAGCAGCGTTGCGGGCTGCCATGCGCCTGGGTTCGAGCAACAGAATGCGTTTACCAGCCAGCCAGGGTTGTTGCAGCAGTGCCAGCGGGAGGCGGGTGGTTTTACCGGCACCGGGCTCTGCGGTCAGAATCAGGTTGTGATGCTGTTGCAAGTGTTCACAGATCGGTTCGAGTAGACTGTCGATGGGCAGTGATTGGGCCATAAGGGGCGGGCATGGATCGTATTTTGGGGCCCGGCATAGTAGCATGGACGATGATTTTCCGCCCTTCTTAGGCGATTGTTACAGCGAGTGCGACTATGTCAGATTCCAATGTGGTATCACTGCAATCACGCCGTCAGGCCGTGCAGCAGGAACGCGACCATCAGCGCAAAGAGAAAAAAGTGGAAGAAATGCAGCAGCGTTTTGCTCGCGCTTTGCCCGATAAGCCCAAACCCGTGCGTGATTACCTAAATAAAAAACGCAGCCGGAAAAAAGGCCGATAGGTTAATTGCTGGAGGGTTTTAGCCGCGCGGCTAAAAACTCCTCCAATAACGCCGCCGGCATGGGGCGGCTGATTAAAAAGCCCTGAATGGTGTCGCAGCCTTGAGACTTGAGCATGTCCAGTTCTTGCTGGGTTTCTATGCCTTCGGCGGTAACTTCCATCCCCAGAGCGTGACCCAAATCTATCATGGTGCTGACCAGTGCTTGTTTGCGCGTGTCTTGCTGTATTTGTTGAATAAAACTGCGATCAATCTTTAGCTTCTGCACTGGAAAAGCCGCCAAATACGACAGCGATGAATAGCCGGTGCCAAAGTCGTCGATGGCAATGGCAATGCCAGCTTGTTGCAGCTGTTGTAAAAAGGCCTGGGTGTCTTGTTTATTGTCGATCAGCAGGCTTTCGGTGATCTCCACCACCAGAGCGTTAGCTGGCAAGCCGTAGTGCTGGCATTGGCCAATAATTCGTTGCGCTAGCTGATCATCGTACAGCTCCGCAGAGGATAAATTCACCGCAATGGGCAGGGCGCAGCCCAGTTGTGCCAGGCGCTGATACTGGCCCATGGCGCTGTCTCTGACCCAGTGACCTATCTCGCGAATCATGCCGGTTTTTTCCGCGAGCGGAATAAAACGATCAGGCGATACTAAGCCCAGCCTGGGGTTATTCCAGCGCAACAGGGCTTCTAACTGGCATACCTCACCGGATTGCACATTGATCAGCGGCTGATAGTAGAGTTCAAACTGATCGTCATCGTGTGCTTTATGCAGGTCTTGGTGCAGGCTGGCTTGTTCTTGAGCGTGTTCTTCCATATGGCTATCGAATAGGCAAAAGCCGTTGCGGCCTCTGTCTTTGGCGGCATAGACGGCCTGATCGGCGGCTTTCATCAGTCGTTCTATGGTGTCGCCGTGGTCGGGAAAAATGGCCAGCCCAACGCTGGCGGTGACCCGCTGCTGGTGGATATGGCGAATGCGGCAGGGCTGGTTGACGGTCTTAACCACCGCCGCTGCCACTTCGGCCCAATGCTCGTGCACGATAATGCCAAACTCATCACCACCTAAACGAGCCAGGGTGACCTTATCGCCAAGGCAGTGCATCAACCGACTGCCGGTTTTAATCAGCAGTTCATCCCCGGCTTCATGGCCTAACTGATCGTTAATCTCTTTAAAATAATCCAAATCCAATAACATCAGGGCAAACTTGTCTTGCTGTTTATGGGCTTTTTCCATGCACTCGGTGAGGTATTGATAAAACAGGTTGCGGTTGGGCAAATCGGTTAAAACATCGTAGTTGGCCAGGTAGTGAATGGTTTCCTGGGAGCGTTTGCTTTCCGACACATCAGACAGCAGCAGCACGGCATATTGCAGTTCGTCTTGCTCATTGTGAACCTGAGAAAAGCGCACCTCGGCGGTGTAGCTTTCGCTATTGCGACGCCGACAAAGCAGCTCGCCATGCCAGCCGCCGCGGCGCTGGCTGTGCAGCAGCAGGCGTTCAAAGTTGCGTTTATCCAGGCTCGGGCAAACAATTTCGGGCGTCTCACCAATCAGTTGCTGACGCAGGTAGCCCACCGATTCACACAAAGCTGGGTTGGCTTCAATAATACGATGTTGGTGGTCGGTCACGATCAAACCGACGGGCAAGTGGCGAGCCAGGGTTTGCGCCAGTTTATGACGTCGGCTTAGATGGCTTTGCTCAATCGCGGCTCCGGCCACCTTTGCCATATTGTCGAGAATATTCAGCTCTTCTTGGTTGGGTGCTTTGGGCTGCGAATGATAGATAGCAAAGGTGCCTAACACCTGTTGCTCGGAATTAAACACCGGCTGCGACCAGCAAGCACGCAGACCGTATTGCTTGGCCAGTGCCCGGTAGTTCTGCCAGTAGGGGTGCTGATCGATATCATCGGCGATGGTCGGCTTGCCTGTGGCAGCGCTGGTGCCACAGCTGCCAATGCCTTCGCCAACGGGAATGCCATCAACGGCTTGGTTATAGGCGTACGGCAGGCTAGGGGCTGCGCCGTGGCGCAGGTTTTTGCCGTCTTCGGTGATCAGTAAAATCGATGCCCGTGCCCCGGGCAGTTGCTGCTCCAGCACGGCTGCCACGCCACTCAGCACGTCGCTTAGGGGCTGGCCGGACACTATATGTTCCAGCAGGCGGGTATAGGATTCGATCGCGTTGGGTGGTGCCGTCGGCAGATTAGGCATACAAGCGGCTATGACGATGACAGATCTGTCTCATTATAGACCGCTTGTGATGCCTTCGTCTGAGTGCAGCCCTGGTGGCTACGTCAGTCGCGAGGTTATGCTCCTACCAGCGACTGGCCACACACCCTGATCACATTGCCGCTAACACCGGACGACGCTGGATTAGCAAAGTAAGCGATGGTTTCGGCCACATCAATGGGCTTGCCGCCTTGTGACAGCGAGTTTAAGCGGCGGCCAACTTCGCGGGTCATAAAGGGAATGGCGTCGGTCATCGCGGTTTCAATAAAACCCGGTGCCACGGCATTGATGGTGATGTCTTTTTTGCTCAGCTCTTTGGCCATGTACTGTACATAGCCGATGACACCGGCTTTAGAGGCGGCATAGTTGGTTTGGCCTACTTGGCCGGCAATGCCATTCATGGAAGAAACGCAGACAATGCGACCACCCGCGTTGAGGGTGCCTTGCTCAAACAAAGCCTGGTTAATACGCTCTTCCGCGGCTAAGTTGATGTCGATGGTCATTTGCCACCAGTGCTCTGGCATATTGGCCAGGGTTTTATCGCGGGTGACGCCAGCGTTATGCACCACCACATCGGCGCCGCCCAGCGACTTTAATGCATCGGAGATTTGTTGCGGCGCGCTTTCCTGGCTGATATCGGCAATGATGTATTCACCGCCTAATTCCGCCATCACACGGCGTAAGTCGGCTTCTGCAGCAGCGATGTCGAGGCCGACCACAGTGGCACCATCACGGCTTAAGGTACGGGCAATGGCTTCACCTATACCGCGGGAGGCGCCGGTGACCAGGGCGACTTTGCCAGTGAGAGGTTTGTGCCAGTCAGGGTAGGCGGGTGCCTTTGCTTTAGTTACCTGAATGACCTGGCCATCGACGTAGGCGGACTTAGCCGACAGTAAAAAGCGCAGTGACGAATCCATCGCAGCCTCGCCGCCGTTTTCAACATACAAGGTTTGGCAGGTGGCGCTTTTTTTACCAATTTCTTTGGCGAGACTGCGGCCAAAACCTTCCAATGCGCGCATGGCGGCGGCTTGTTCACCCGATGTTGCTAACATCGGCGGACGCCCCAATAACACAATACGGCCGTTGCTATTAAGTTTGCGCATTACTGGGTTAAAGAAATAATACAGCTGGTGCAAATCACTGGCACTGTTAAAGCCAGAGGCATCAAACAGCAGCGCATCAAACTTTTCGCGCATATCTTTGTTGCATTCGATCCCAATGACCTTGATCCCCACTTTCTCTGCTGCATTTACCAGCACCGATGCGCTGCGCGCTGCTGCGGGGTAAAACACACTGGCGTCGCTGTCTTTTAAGTTGCGCAGAATATCTTCTAATAATACGGCGTTATCACTGCCACCGAGCAATACTTTGCCGCTGAAAAACGTCGCCTGCTCGGCACGATAACGTTTCAGCTCGATGGGCGTAGGCAAGCCGACGGTTTTAAGCAGGTTGCGGCCAAGGTTATGGTTCAGCATGGTTTCGTAAAAGTTGCTCATGGCACTATTTCCCGTTCGCTTATCGTTCGCGGAGACGTACTCCAGTGGCTGTCGCATCCATGGTGCAGGCAGAGCCGTGACATGGACGAGCCATGGTATGGACACAGAAAGGTAGTCAGATTACAGCAGTTCATCGGACAACTGAAATTGACAGGCGTTAGTCGCAAGAGCGTCAGTTCAGCCAATGAAGCCCTGTCTTGACTGCCTACACTGGAGTGCGTGATGGTGGGCAGACCAATTCTGTTGCATCTGCCCCTTGTGTGCCGTTCGATTGGCTGTCTCTGGCCGTTTATTTATCAGGATGTTGTTATGACCCAGACCATACGCCGCGTTGCCATTATTGGCGGTAACCGAATTCCTTTTGCTCGCTCCAATACTGCGTATTCCCACGCATCGAATCAAGACATGCTGACCGCTGCACTCAACGGCTTGGTGAATCGCTACCATTTGCAAGGTGAGCGTATCGGTGAATTTATTGCCGGTGCCGTAATTAAACACAGCCGCGACTTTAATCTGGCGCGTGAAACGGTATTGAGTACTAGCCTGGATCCACAAACGCCAGGGGTCGATATACAACAAGCCTGTGGCACTGGTTTGCAGGCCATTATGATGGCGGCCAATAAAATTGCCCTGGGGCAAATCGACAGTGCCATTGCTGGTGGCTCAGATACCACCAGTGACGCTCCGATTGGCGTGAGTGAAGGGCTGAGAAAAATATTATTGGATATGAATCGCGCCAAAACCACCAAGGATAAACTGAAACTGGTGGGGAAAATTCGTCCCAAACACCTGCTACCTCTGATTCCTAAAAACGGCGAACCGCGTACCGGTTTGTCGATGGGTGAGCACACCGAGCTGACGGTGAAAGAGTGGGGCATTGGCCGCGAAGAGCAAGATCAAATTGCTTTTAACAGCCATGAAAACCTGCTGGCGGCGTATCAGCGCGGTTTTTTTGAAGATCTGGTAACGCCCTTTATGGGCTTGGAGCGTGATAACCTGGCGCGCAAACCTGATCTGGAAAAACTCGCCAGTTTAAAACCTGCTTTTGATAAAAAATCAGGCCAGGGCACTTTGACGGCGGGTAATTCATCGGCCTTGACCGATGGTGCATCAGTGGTGCTGCTGGCTTCTGAAGAGTGGGCAAAAGCCCACAACTTACCGATTAAAGCCTACTTAACCTGTTATGAAACCGCTGCGGTGGATTTTTTTGGCAAGGAAGGGGCAAAGCAAAAAGAAGGCCTGTTGCTGGCGCCAGCGTATGCGGTACCACGTATGTTACAAAGAGCGGGATTAACGCTGCAGGATTTTGATTTTTATGAAATTCATGAGGCGTTTGCCGGTGTGGTGGCATCGACACTAAAATGCTGGCAAGACGAGGATTTCTGTCGTCAGCGCTTGGGGTTAGAGGCGCCTTTAGGAGAGATTGATCGCAGCAAGTTAAATGTGAATGGCTCGTCTATTGCGACCGGGCATCCGTTTGCCGCCACGGGTGGTCGTATTGTTGCCACGTTAGCGAAAATGTTGGAAGAAAAAGGCTCGGGTCGAGGCTTGATTTCCATTTGTGCCGCTGGTGGTCAGGGTGTAGTGGCCATTCTCGAGCGGCCATAAAGCAAAACGCCGCTCTCCTTAGGGGGCGGCGTCAGATTTTAGAAGAACAGCCCGGCTTCCAGTTGGGCCTCTTCAGTCATCATGTCTTTGTGCCAAGGTGGATCAAACACCAGCTCCACGTCGACTTGATTCACATTGGGTACTTTAGCGACCCGGTATTTAACGTCTGATACCAACACCGGGCCCATGCCGCAGGTCGGAGCGGTTAGGGTCATGCGTATAATGACCTGCTGGTTGTTAACATCGATGCCATAAATCAGGCCCAAATCGAGCAGGTTGATGGGAATTTCCGGGTCGTAAATGGTTTTTAACGCTTGGCGTATCTGGTCCTCGTGGACTTGTGTGCCAGGGCGCTGCTCAAACTCGATTACTTCCGTTTCCAATCCTAAGGCATGGGCATCGGTGCCATCCACCCGCAACATATTGCCGTGCAATGTGACGGTATAATTACCGCCTAACGCTTGGTTGATGGTGACAAAACTGCCGGCTGGAATGGTTGTGGGAACTCCAGAAGGGACCGCGCGGGCGGGACAATCCTGCTGGGCGACCACCATGCGTTTTTCCACAAGGTGCTCCTGCATAAACAAATGCGGCGCAATAAGTTGCTGGCGCCGCTGGGTTAAAAACTAGGGCCGTTATGGCCAAATACGCATGCCATTGGCAGGCGCGTCAGGGTTTATAACGAAAAAGACTCACCGCAGCCGCATAAATCTTTGGCATTGGGGTTATTAAACTTGATGGTGCTGTTTAAACCTTCGCGACTGAAATCGATTTCAGTGCCCTGTACAAACTGAGCGGCATCTGCGGCGATATATAACTCTAGGTCATCGGCAACCTGGATCAGAAAATCGCCGTCTTGGGCTTGATCAACAAACTCGATATCGTACTTAAAGCCAGAGCAGCCACTTTTTTTAACACCCAGCCTAACGCCACGTTTATCGCTTTGCTTTTCCAGCTGCTTGCGGATGTGGGCAATGGCAGCGGCCGTCATGCTGACTTTGGGCTCAATGTTGGGCTGAGCCATGGGGTCAAAGGTTTCGATGCTCATCTGAATATCCTCTTGTCAGCTTACAGCAAAAACAGCTTGGCTTTTTCTAATCCGCGAAACAAGGCATCAACCTCGTCCAGGGTATTATAAAAGCTAAATGATGCGCGCACCGATCCTGGCACACCAAATTGCTCCATAATCGGCATGGCACAATGGTGGCCGGTACGTACCGCGATGCCTTGCTGATCCAGTAAGGTACCCACGTCGGCAGGGTGGGCACCTTCCATAACAAAACCAAAAATACTGGCTTTATTATTGGCGTCGCCTATCAGGCGTAATTGCCCCATGTCTTGCGCGCGTTGGCGAGCATGTTTCAGCAGGCCATTTTCATGCTCAAGCAGGGCGATGCGATCGAGGCCCTGCAAATAGTCAATGGCTGCCGCTAAGCCAATCACACCAGCAATATTGGGTGTGCCAGCTTCGAATTTAAAGGGCAGGGCATTAAATCGGGTGGCGTCAAAACTGACGTGCTCGATCATTTCTCCGCCGGTTTGATAGGGCGGCATGGCATCCAGCAGTGCTTCTTTGCCATACAGTACGCCAATACCGGTAGGACCAAACAGCTTATGGCCAGAAAAGGCGAGAAAATCGATGTCTAGCGCTTGAACGTCCAGGTCCCAGTGCGCCACCGACTGTGCTCCGTCAACCAGTACCTTGGCACCGATCGCATGGGCGTGTTGAATCATATCTTCTATGGGATTAATCGTGCCCAGTGCATTGGATACATGCACGATGGACAACAACTTGACGCGTTCGGTTAACAGCTCGGCAAAGGCGTCCATATCCAATTCGCCTAGCTCATTTACCGGAATAACTTTTAGCTCAACGCCTTTACGCTGACATAACATTTGCCAAGGCACGATATTGGCGTGATGCTCCATGGCGGAAATCAAAATGTGATCGCCTGCTTGCAAGCTATCACCAAAACTATGCGCCACCAGATTAATCGATTCCGTGGTGCCGCGGGTCCAAATGATTTCTTCTGCTTTGGCGGCGTTAATAAAACCTTGTACGGTTTTACGGGCTTGCTCAAAGGCTAAGGTGGCGCGATCACTCAGCGTATGTGCGCCACGATGCACATTGGAGTTATCGTGCAGATAAAAATCACGCTGGGCATCGATCACATGCTGCGGTTTTTGTGTCGTCGCGCCGTTATCCAGATACACCAGCGGCTTGCCATTCACCTCTTGGTGCAGTGCCGGAAAGTCTGCGCGTATTGCTTGTATCAGCTCATTCATGCGTCAGCTCCTTACAGCAGATGGCGGCTTAGGTGGTAATCACGGCCAAAGCGACGTGCCAAAATAGGACGCAGGTATTGCACGATCGCATCGTCGGGCTGGGCTTCTAGCAGTTCATTAATAAAACCAAAACTCAGCATGACTTCGGCTTCATCGCGGCTGATGCCACGACTTTGCAGATAAAATAGTGCCTTTTCTTCCAGCTGAGCGACGGTAGCGCCATGGGCGCATTTAACATCGTCGGCGTAAATTTCCAGCTCGGGCTTGGTATTGATTTCGGCGGTGTTGGTCAGCAGCAAGTTCTTATTGCTGAGCTCCGCTAGAGTTTTTTGCGCTTGGCGATGAATATGGATACGACCATTAAATACCGCTTTGGCTTTATCGTTCATGATGCCGCGAAATACTTCATTCGAGGTACAGTGAGCAACCTTATGTTCTATGCAGCTATGAAAATCGACCAATTGCTGATGTTGCGGAACATACACACCATGCATTTCGCAATGGGAGCCGCCTTGGTTGTGGTTCACTACCAGATCATTGCGAGTCAGCTGGCTGCCCAGGCTGACATGAAAGGACTGATAGCGGGCATCGCGACCTAGGTCTGCGTGCACGGCACCAACGTGCAGAGCGTCTTCTTGCATCAGTTGCAGACGATAGTGTTGCAGCTTGGCGTTGTTGTGCAGGCGAATCTCTGTGACCGCATTGGTCAGGCAGTTTTGCTGATCTGTGGCGGAGTCGTAGTGCTCTACTAAGGTCGCTTCGGCTCCGGCCTCCAACACCACCAACATACGTGCATTAACACTAAATGCATCGGCTTGTGGTGTGCTTAACCAGCTGATCTGAATCGGCTGACTTAAACGCTGATTCTTTTCAACGTGCAATAATACGCCGTCTGTTAAAGACGCGCTGTTGAGCTCGTTTAGCCAGTGGCGCTGTTCACCTTGCATCACATCATCCAGATGTTGGCGAATCAGTGCTTGCTGAGCGTCGCTCGCAGCACTGAATAGCGTTACCTGCTGCAATGCGTCGTGGCTCGATAATTCAGCCGATAAGCGCCCGTTAACAAACACTAAGCGGTGGCTGCCCAGCGCCGGAATGGTGGCGTATTCGTCCAGGCCTGCAGCACTAAAGCTGGCGGCGGAGGCGGCAAAAAGACCATCGGTTAGGGCGCGAACTGGGGTGTATTTCCATAGTTCAGTTTTGCGTGTTGGCAGTTTTGCATCGGCAAATAGCTGTCGGCTAGCGACCGTGCTATCGGCTAGCCATTGGGGTTTGGCTAGGCTATCCAGATGCTGTAGCTGTTGTTGAATAAATTCACTCATGGCCACGGCTCCTGCTATTGCTCAGCGGCTTGTTCAAGCCAGCCGTAGCCTTTTTCTTCCAGCTCCAGCGCCAGCTCTTTGCCGCCAGATTTTACGATTTTGCCATCGGCCAGTACGTGCACATAATCGGGCACTATGTAATCCAGCAGGCGCTGATAGTGGGTAACGACAATAAAGCTGCGCTGCTCATCACGCATGGCGTTCACACCTTCGGCAACGACTTGCAAGGCGTCAATATCCAGACCCGAGTCAGTTTCATCCAAGATGCACAGGCTAGGTTCGAGCAGCATCATTTGCATCAATTCATTGCGCTTCTTTTCACCGCCAGAAAAGCCTTCGTTAACGCCGCGCTTTAAAAAGCTTTGATCCAAGTTAACAGCTTTGCACTTTTCACGTGCTAGCTTCAAAAATTGCACTGAATCTAGGGCTTCTTTGCCTTGCTGTTCACGTACCGCATCGACGGCCGCTTTCAAAAATTCCAAGTTAGAAACACCAGGGATTTCTACTGGGTACTGGAATGCCAAAAACAGTCCTTCGCGTGCTCGCTCTTCTGGGTCCAGCTCAAGAATGTTCTGACCATTAAATATGGCGCTGCCGTCGGTGACTTCATAACCTTCACGTCCCGCCAATACATTGCCCAATGTGCTTTTGCCCGCACCATTAGGACCCATGATGGCGTGTACTTCGCCTGGTTTTACTTCCAGATTTAAGCCTTTCAGGATGGCTTTTTCTTCAACGTTGGCGTGCAGGTTTTGAATGCTGATCATGGTTGCCTGTACCTTTTTCCATTATCCGGCGTATTACGATGCGCCTGAGTAAAAATATATGTTGGCCTGCCGGGCAGGCCGGTGCTAAATGCGGGGCGTTAGCCGACGGAACCTTCGAGCGATACTTCCAATAGCTTGCCTGCCTCGACGGCGAACTCCATTGGCAGTTCTTTAAACACCTCTTTGCAAAAACCATTAACAATCATGGAAACGGCTTTTTCGGTATCGATGCCGCGTTGTTGGCATAAAAACAGCTGGTCGTCACTGACGGTAGAGGTGGTGGCCTCGTGCTCAACTACGGCAGAAGGGTGCTTGCTTTCGATGTATGGGAAAGTGTGTGCTCCGCATTGATCACCAATCAGCAGTGAATCACATTGGGTGTAGTTACGGGCACCTTCGGCATTGGGATTCATGCGCACCAAGCCGCGATAAGCATTGTTACTTTTACCAGCAGAAATACCCTTGGAAATGATGGTAGAACGGGTGTTTTTGCCCAAGTGAATCATCTTGGTGCCGGTATCGGCTTGCTGGTAGTTGTTGGTTAGTGCTACAGAATAAAATTCACCGACGGAATTGTCGCCTTTTAATACACAGCTAGGGTATTTCCAGGTGACCGCTGAGCCGGTTTCTACTTGGGTCCAGCTGACCTTGGCATTGGTGTGGGCCACCGCACGCTTGGTGACGAAATTATATATGCCGCCTTTGCCATGTTCATCGCCTGGGTACCAGTTCTGCACTGTGCTGTATTTGATTTCTGCACCGTCCATCGCTACCAGCTCTACTACTGCGGCATGCAGCTGGTTCTCATCACGCATGGGGGCGGTACAGCCCTCTAAATAGCTGACGTAAGAGCCTTCATCGGCGACAATTAAGGTACGTTCAAACTGGCCGGTTTTGGCTTCGTTAATGCGGAAATAGGTCGACAGTTCCATCGGGCAGCGAACGCCTTTGGGGATGTAGACAAAAGAGCCATCGGAAAAGACCGCCGAATTCAGTGCGGCATAAAAGTTGTCTTTTTGCGGTACTACGCTGCCCAAATACTTTTGAATTAATTCGGGGTGCTCGTGTACAGCCTCGGAAATGGGCATAAAAATAACGCCCGCTTCTGCCAGCTTCTCACGGAACGTGGTGGCAACGGACACAGAGTCAAATACCGCATCAACAGCAACACCGGCTAACGCCATTTGCTCGTGCAGTGGGATGCCGAGCTTTTCGTAGGTGCGCAGTAATTCAGGGTCGACTTCATCCAAGCTTTTGGGTTTGTCGGCCATGCTTTTGGGAGCAGAGTAATAAGATAAGGCCTGGAAATCAGGTTTTTCGTAATGCAGGTGTGCCCAATCCGGCTCTTGCATTTCCTGCCAGGCGCGAAATGCCTTTAAGCGCCAGTCAGTGAGCCATTGAGGCTCGCCTTTTTTAGCCGAAATAAAGCGCACAACGTCTTCATCCAGACCAGGAGCCAGAGTGTCTGACTCTACCTCGGTCACAAAACCAGCTTGATATTCCTTGCCAATACGACGACCAATCTCTGCATCTTTGCCGTCTAGTACGACACCGTCATGGAGGGCTGGGTTTGGGGTCTCAGTCTGGCTGCTCATAGGAATCTCTCTTGCCGGCAGTGGCTGCCTTGTTATTCAGTGCCCAAGCGCTGGTCACAGGGTAAAAATCCAGAGTATTTTACTCAGGTATTATAAAGATTACCACATTGGTATGCTTAAGCGCGGCATCCTATCAAAATGGTCGAAACTTGACCAATCGAGAGCGTTTCTCATTAAATGTGGTGAGGGGGAAGGCGTATGCTGAAGATAGGCAAATTGACGGACTACGGCATCTTGGTGTTGGATGCATTGGCGCAAGCGGGTTCCGTACAGCAATCGACGGAGTCATTGGCTGTAGCGACAGGTTTGACAGTGTCCACTTTGCGCAAGGTAATGAAGACATTGGCCGATGCCGGCCTAGTCATTGCCAAACGCGGTGCCCATGGCGGTTATCGGCTAGCCAGGGCGCCTCAGCAAGTGCGAATTTTAGATGTGGTGGAAGCGTTTGAAGGGCCAGTGGCGCTGACGGAGTGTAGTCAATCTGGGTCAGATTGTGATATTCAATCGAGTTGTTCTCTGGCTTCTGGCTGGATGGGCGTTAACGAGCTGCTGATGCAGATTTTGGCCCGGGTCACATTAGAAGATGTTCGCCAGCAAACACTGGCCAAACATTTGCCTGCACAGGTGTTAGACAGTCACCAACGCATTCGTTTGGTGAACCTCTGACTGAAAGGGCTGCTTTGCTGCGCGGGTGACGATAACAAGACTAATAAGGAGTTCACATGCAACGGCTGTCCTGGTTGCTGGCTTTTTGGGTGTGTAGTTCAACGGCGCTTGCGGCTTTGCCGCCTCTGCAAGGAACGGCAGTGTACCAGCGTTTGGGGACCGATATGTTTCGTGCGTCGGTCTATAGCGACGAATCGGATTGGAAAGGCTGGGCGCGGCCCGAGTCGCAGCTGGTTCTGGAAATGCGTATTGTCTCTGATTCCATGTCGTCGCGACGCTTTTACCGAATATGGAACGAAGCGTTAGCCATCAACCTAGATGACAGTAAGCTACGGGCAGCGGCGGAGCCAGTTGGGCGTTTTCTGCGCTGCGTACGAGGTACGTTAGAACCGGGTGATAAGGTGCTTATTAGTAATGTTGATGGTCACAGTCGTGTCAGCATTAATGAAGTTGAAGTGCTGAGTTGGCCAGATAGTGCTTTGGTGCCTTTGCTGGCGCACGCCTGGGTCGGTCGTTTTCCTTATTCTCCGGCTTTTCAGCAACAGCTGTTGGGCTTTAAGCCAGAAAGTCGAGCCGAGGCAGTGGCGGTGGTCGAAGCCATTCAGCCACAGGCTGGGCGTCAGCAGGTGATTGAAGGTTGGATTACACCGATAGCGCCAGTGCCGTCTGCGGTAGTGGCAGAAGCGGTTGTGCCAAAACAAAGCGCAAAAACTAAAGCGCATACGCCCCCCAAAGCCACGCCTAAGGTGGTTGCTAACAAAGTCGTTGTTGAGCAAAAGGATACTGTGCCAGTCCAAGTGGCTAGAGCTCCCGCCCCCGCCCCTGAGAAGGAGATAGCAGAACAGCCTGCACCATTAGAGCAAAAACAGCTTCCGTCCGTAGTGACTGATGAGATAGCTGAAGAGCAATCGACTTCGACATCAGAGTCGCCTTTGAACCTAGCCGTTGACGCAAGTGGCGAGGGCTCTCTTTTACAGCAAACCGATGCAGAGCTGGCTTTGTCTGACCAAAGCCAGACCGAGCAAGAGGTTGTTGTGGTGACTCCACCCGTTGTGGCTGCGGTGGATTGGGCCGCGTTGCAAATGGCTGAGGTGGGTTATTATCGGCAGTTGATTTCACAAGCAACTCAGGCTGTGCGTTATCCGCGACGGGCTTTGAAGCGTGGCCAGGAAGGTGAAGTGCGGGTGTTGATTCGATTGTCGCGAGATGGGCAGATAGTCGATCTTGAAACCAGTTCAAGCTCACGCATCGAAGCGTTGGACCGCGCTGCGCGTAAAGCGGTGGAAGATGCGGCGCCATATCCGACGGCCCCCGAGTTGCTGGATGAAGACATGTTGGAATTTGAACTGCCGTTCCGTTTTGCTTTGACGAACTAATCGTCAATTCAACTCTGTCATTTTGCTTGTGCAAAATCGCTTTGTGCAGCTTTCTATATCTGCCGCTGTTGGTCACTCGACCCAGTGGCAGAGCCCCATTAATAGTGGCCCACTGACAAAAAACGTCACCTTTTAGCAAAATTGCTAACCTGTTCACGCTTTATTTGTCTGTATGGCGGATTGTGTCGTTGCTGGTTACACAGTTACAAACGACAATAGAGCCATACATTAATAAGGGTCAGGTGCGTGAGGTTGTGACCAAAAGTTACACAGCATCTGGCAAGGTTGGAGTTATGGCTATGTTACGTCGACTGCTGCTTACCATGTTAGGGACGACAATGGCCGTGGCAGCAAATGCCGCTGATTTGGAAGGAATTGGTGTTTTCGAAACACTGAATCAGCCTTGGTTTATTACTGCTTTGTACAGCGATTCAGATCCTATTGTGGCTCGCGCGGATGGTCGCCCAGCGCAACGGTTGGAACTGAAAGTGGTGGAAAAGAAAATTTCCGCCCGCAAGTTTGCACAATTATGGATGGATGCTCTGGCAGTGGTGCAGTCCCCAGCCAATCTGGCCAAGTTTGATGCTGATTTGGTTCGTTTTACCTCTGTGGTTCGTGGTGAGCTGAAGGAAGGTGATCACATCGTGCTGGAACAGCGTGGTGAAAAGGTAGTCGTTAGCTTGAACTACCGTGATCATGCCGAACTGTCTGCTGATTTCCTGCCAATGCTGGTAAACACACTAACGGCTCGTATTGCGCCCATTCCTCAGCTTAAGCTGGGTCTTACCGGTGGCTTGCCAGCTGATCAGGTTCGCCAGTTACTGAACGACTTTGACAGTACCGAACCTTCTCTGCGCCGCATTGCTCAAACCACACGTTGGTTGCGTGATAGTGACGTTCAGGTCAGCACCCTCTGATATACTGCGCGCTTTTGCTGTAACGGTATTGGCGTGAATCCCGAATATCTTAATCGCTTTGGCGGCATCGGCCGCCTTTACGGTGTCGACGGCTTGCAGCGACTGCAAGCCGCTCATGTTTGCATTGTTGGTATTGGTGGTGTCGGTAGCTGGGCTGCTGAAGCTCTGGCCCGCTCTGGTGTTGGTCAGCTGACGCTGATTGATCTGGATGACATTTGTGTCAGCAACAGCAATCGTCAGATACATACCCTCACATCGACCGTTGGTCAGCTGAAAGCTGAGGCCGTTGCGGCACGTATCAGTGCGATTAACCCAGAATGCCAGGTGCATGCGGTGGTCGATTTTGTCACCCGCAATAATGTGGCCGAGCTGATTGATGCCCGCTTTGATTACGTTATTGATTGCATCGATAGTGTTAAAAACAAAGCGGCTCTGCTGGCACACTGTAAACGCAGCAAGATTCGCGTGGTGACCACAGGGGCTGCTGGTGGCCAGTTAGACCCGACGCAAATCCAGGTGACGGATTTAAATAAAACCCATAATGATCCGCTGGCGAAAAAGACTCGTTCGTTGTTGCGCCGCGAATACGGCTTTTCTCGCAATGCCTCACGCAATTATTCCATTCCTTGTGTGTACTCCACTGAGCAGTTGAAGTATCCCCAAGCCGATGGCAGTGTCTGTCAGACCAAACAATTTGCTGGCGACAGTACCCGCCTCGATTGCTCATCTGGTTTTGGTGCGGCCACTATGGTAACGGGAACCTTTGGCTTTGTGGCTGCCGCCAGGGTGGTGGAACGCATTGCTGCAGCCGATCATAACAAGGCTTAACGCTTTTGCCGCCGCTGGTCGTTGGCCCACAAGACAAACTGTGTGTCCCGCTTGGTCGTTTGCCTTAGACCGTTTTGTCGTTATGTTAGGGGCTGTTAACGCTATTTAGCTCTTTGCTGCTTGAGTGAGACATGAGGAGCGTGGTTTAACGGGTTAAATAAGCAACGAATAACGGACTCCAGCTCTTCGGAGTATGGCTGAACATCCCTCAATCTGTGTTGCTCAACTCGCTAAACATCACTCTTCGTGCCTTGATTGAGGGGTTTTCAGTTTATAACAGCGTGATCGAAATAGTGTTAACAGGCCCTAGATAAAATAATAAAAGCGCCTGCTTGCAGGCGCCCAAGTGGACGGTATAGCGATGTTGCGATTGATTTTGGGCATGCTGATATGCATGCCGCTGTGTGGGTGGGCCAACGAGCAGCAGCTACTCACGCTGGAAGCGCTGGCGTATAAAACCACCGCCGATGCCAGCCTGGTATCCTTGCGGCAGGGTGATGGCCTGTCGCGGCGACGTCTACAGCAAACCTTGATTGACACCGACAAGCAGGTCAATGAGCTGGCAGGTCAATGGCCGCAGTTGGCTGATCAGTGGCGTAACAGTCGACGGTTTATTGAAAAAAATTTGGAAGTGGCGGCCAGTAATGGTGATGTGCGCTACCCGGTTAACTTGGATGAGCAGCAGCAGGCCTTGTACAAAGCCATTCGCCTGGCGAAGGATGGCAATGAGGCAGGTACTGACGCCGATTTGCGTGCCATGTTGCAGGCCTTAGCCGCCCTGGAGCAGATGGTGGCCGGTTATATGTATTTTAATATCAATGTGTTTGGCGGTCTGTCTGTGACTGACAACACCATCGAAGCGGCGGCTCAGCGCTTTCGCCAACTGCTGCCAAGTTTGCCTGCCGATATAAAACGCAAGTTGCAAGGCAAATGGCAATTTGTGGAAAAGGCCATCCTCGATTACAACAACAACAGCGCGGTGTTTATCGTTCGTCGCACCACAGATTCCATGCGCGATATTTTGACCGCCGGTTTATCGAGCCAGTCGATCAGCGCTGATAGCTAAGTTCTGTAACCTCTGCTCGACGGCCGCGGTAATGATTGACGCTGACGTTCCTGCTCAGGGTGGGCCCGGAGCAGGTTGTGCGCAATGACTGAATCAGTCGTCCCCACGTAGCTGTTTACGCAAGCTGTCGGGCAGCGTCTTGATGGTCAAGGTGTCGCTGGCGGCATGATAGTGAATGGTTTCATCCAGAAGGTGGGCCGCAAAACTGATGCTCAGGTCGCGATTTTTGCCGCTATAGCGCAGATACTGCTTTAAGGTTTTGCGATCAGGCGTCAGCTGCTCTGGCAGGGGCTGCTTGCCATCACTGTCTTGTTGGCGTGAGACCACATAGTGGGCAAAATCCTGTCCCGCTGGCTGGTCCATTTCAACACTGGCGCTGACGTAGTCGGATAGCTCTTTGACGTCTACTTGCTCACCGCGTAAATCCTGTTCGACGCAATATTCCACCACTTTGGCTTTGTACTCGTGGCTTTTTTCACTCGGTAGTTGTTGGCTATAGTCTTCAACGGCCTGCAAGAACTCGCGTGTTTCTTCGGCGCTGTCGAGGGTATCGCAAAAACCTAATACCTCCGCAAAGTGGTTTTGCAAGGCACGGTCGGCGCGGCCGTAGGTCCAGGTGAGGTAGTTGGCTAGCTGTTGCTGCCAGTCGGTCAGATTCAGCATCAAGCCAAAGCCCGTGCTGGCGAAATCCAGGTAGTGGGTCTCGCTTAGGCTCATGTCGGCGGCGACAGTAACGCTGCTTCTGTGTTGTAGATGAAACACATAAAAACGATCACTGTCGGCCAGTTGCTCAACGAAAAAGGCAAAATAGCCGTCAATGGCGTGTTCGCTGTTGTCCAGGCTGGCGGACAACAATAACCCCAGTCGACGAGTCACCGCCGCAAAGGATTGGCGGTTGGCTTGCCAATCTTGCAGCAGAGCCGCCACTTGCATGGCTTCTGGGTGGAACGCACCATAGCGGCGACCACCGCGCTTGGCCAAAATTCCTTTGAGCTGCTGCGCTGTGTGTTGGCAAAAGCCTGCCAGTGGCTCCTGTTCAAGGTTGGCTTCATCCTCGCTGTGGGTGAAGCTGGCGCCTGGGTCTTTTTCGCTTTTTTCAATGCGATGGGTAATAAAGTGCAGCAGCGCCATGATTAATGCCCGTCAAATTCGCACACGGCATAAACGTCAAAGCCGGCGTCACGCAGCTTTTGACTACCGCCAAGATCAGGCAAATCGATAATAGCACCGACCTCAACCACCTCGGCTTGTAGTTGGCGCACCAGCTCACAGGCTGCCAGCATAGTGCCGCCGGTCGCAATCAGATCGTCCATCACTAACACTCGATCGCCCGCTTTAAAGGCATCGGTATGTAGTTCGATGCAGGCACTGCCGTATTCCAGCTGGTATTCCTGAGTGACGGTATCGAACGGCAGTTTGCCCTTTTTGCGCACTGGCACCAGGCTCAGGCCCAACTCGTAGGCCAGCGGCGAGCCGAGAATAAAACCACGGGCATCAATGGCGGCCACGGCGTCCAGTTGCATGTTCTGATAACGATGCACAAAGCTGTCGATCAGCTTGCGAAAAATATCGCGCCTTTGCAGCAGTGGCATGATGTCACGGAACATCACTCCGGGTTCTGGCCAATTGGGTACGGTACGGATGGCTTCACGGATTTCCTGGCTGTATGCGCTCATAACGATCTCTTAGTGGTAGTTCTGTTCACGCCAAAGTAGGCGATTGTAGCCTTTGCTTGGGTGACGCTCCAAAAGCGAGCCATTATACTGCCCGCCAGTAAAAAATCTGCCCATGCGGTCAGCCGCATTACCCTTACGAGAGCTCACTATGCTGGAAAAACTGTTCCGGCTGTCGGAATTCGGCAGCAATCTACGCACTGAATTGGTAGCGGGGGCCACCACCTTCCTTACCATGGCGTACATTATTTTTGTTAACCCTGCGATGCTGGCTGACGCTGGTATGGATTACAACGCGGTGTTTGTTGCCACCTGTGTGGCAGCGGCCATCGGCTGTTTTATTATGGGTTTTTGGGCCAATTTACCCGTTGCGCTGGCACCCGGCATGGGCTTAAACGCCTTCTTTACCTATGGTGTGGTGCTCGGCATGGGCTATAGCTGGCAAGCAGCGCTTGGCGCGGTGTTTTTGTCGGGTCTGGTGTTTATTGCCCTGAGCTTATTTAAAATTCGTGAATGGATTATCAATGCCATTCCAGCGACGCTAAAAAAAGCCATCGCTGCCGGTATTGGGGCATTTTTGGCGCTGATTGCGCTTAAAAATGCCGGCATTATTGTCGATAATCCGGCCACTTTGGTGGGCTTGGGCGACTTGACTGAGCTGTCCCCAGCACTGGCGATTTTAGGCTTCTTTCTGATTGTGATGTTTATTCAGCGCAAGGTACCAGGTGCTGTGATGCTGGCCATTATTTTGGTGACAGTGGCTGGCATGTTGGCTGGTGATGTGAAGTATTCGGGTATTGCCGCGGCGCCACCGTCATTGGCCCCTACCTTTATGCAGATGGATGTGAGTGCGGCCTTTGACCTGGCCATGGTCAGCGTAATTTTTGCGTTCCTATTTGTCGATTTGTTCGATACCTCAGGTACCTTGATTGCGGTATCTCAGCGTGCCGGCCTTACCACTTCTAGCGGTGATGTGCCGCGTTTAGGGCGTGCATTGCTGGCTGACAGTACTGCTTCTGTAGCGGGTGCTGCTTTGGGTACGTCAACCACCACCAGCTATATCGAAAGTGCCTCGGGTGTCGCTGCCGGTGGTCGTACCGGTTTAACGGCGGTGACAGTCGGTGTACTGTTTTTGTTAGCGATCTTTTTTGCTCCTCTGGCAGGCATGATTCCAGCTTACGCCACCGCCGGTGCTATTTTTTATGTGTCGGTATTGATGATGTTTACTCTCAAAGAAGTAGAGTGGGATGATCTAACCGAAGCAGCACCCGTGGCGGTTATTTTGTTGATGACCCCTCTGACCTTCTCGATTGCCCACGGTATAACCTTGGGCTTTATTACCTACGCAGCCGCCAAGCTGCTGGCTGGTAAGCACAAAGAGGTCAATGTTAGCGTGTTTATTATCGCAGCACTGCTGTTGCTGAAGGTGATTTTCCTCGATTGATAAAAAAGCCCGCGTTATGCGGGCTTTTTTATGCTGAGTCAGTCAACCAGCGAGAGAGCTAATTGGTATCGCTCGGCCCTTGCAGGTGCTGGTGATGAAAGCGCAAATGTTCATCGATAAAGCTGGCGATAAAATAGTAGCTGTGATCGTAGCCGGGGTGCTGACGCAAGGTCAGCGGAAAGCCACGCATATCGGCTGCTTGCTGCAACTGTTGAGGTTGCAGCTGCTCTTCCAGGAACTCATCGGCCAGGCCCTGATCCACTAATGTGGGCAAAGTAATACTGGCTTTGCTCATCAGTTCGGCGGCATCCCATTGCTTCCAGGCACTGTCGTTATCCCCTAAATAGTGACGAAAGGCCTTAATGCCCCAAGGGCATTGGCTGGGATTGCTAATGGGGCTAAAGGCCGATATCGAGCGATATCGTTCTGGCTGTTTTAGTCCGCAGATCAAAGCGCCATGGCCGCCCATGGAGTGGCCGCTGACAGAGCGCAGCGTCGTGACTGGAAACTGGCTTTCAATCAGGGTTGGCAACTCATCGGTGACATAGTCGAACATCTGATAGTGCTGATCCCAGGGCGCTTGGCTGGCATTGATATAAAAACCAGCTCCCTGACCCAGATCGTAAGCACTGTCATCGGCCACGTCGATGCCGCGTGGACTCGTGTCTGGTGCGACTAATACCAAGCCTAGTTCTGCTGCGGTACGCATAGCACCGGCTTTTTGCATAAAGTTCTCATCGCTGCAGGTCAGTCCAGATAACCAGTACAGTACCGGCATCGGACTGTCTTGCTGGCAACCCGGCGGCAAAAAAATAGCGAAGGTCATGTCGCCATTGACGGCCGTTGAGTGATGACGAAAGCGGCGATGCCAGCCACCAAAACACTGGTTCTGGCTGATCAGGGTCAGGTCACTCATATTATTCTCCTGAATAATGAATAACGCTGCGAATGCTTTTACCGGCATGCATCAAGTCAAAGGCGTCGTTGATATTATCCAGTGTCATGGTGTGAGTAATAAAATCACTTAATTTAAACTCGCCCGCCAAGTAGCGTTCAACATACTGTGGTAACTCGCTGCGGCCTTTCACACCACCAAAGGCACTGCCACGCCAGACCCGGCCGGTGACCAGTTGGAATGGGCGGGTACTGATTTCCTGACCTGCACCGGCAACGCCGATAATCACCGACTCCCCCCAGCCTTTATGGCAGCACTCTAAGGCGGAGCGCATCACATCGACGTTGCCAATGCACTCAAACGAATAATCGACACCGCCGTCGGTCAGCTCAACGATAACGTCCTGTATTGGACGATCATGCTGCTTCGGGTTGATGCAATCCGTAGCGCCCAGCTGGCGAGCCAGTTTAAACTTGGATTCATTGATATCAATGGCCAAAATCCGTGTGGCACCGGCCATCACGGCACCAATGATGGCAGACAAACCAATTCCACCTAAGCCAAATACCGCGACGCTGGAGCCGGGCTCAACTTTAGCGGTGTTGACGACAGCGCCCATGCCGGTGGTGACACCACAACCGAGTAAACATACTTCCTCCAGCGGCGCTGCTGGGTTGACCTTGGCGAGGGCAATTTCTGGCAGTACGGTGTACTCGGAAAAGGTCGAGCAGCCCATATAGTGATAGATGGTTTCACCCTTGCAGCGAAAACGACTGCTGCCATCGGGCATTAAGCCTTTGCCCTGGGTCGCCCGTATTTTTTGGCACAGATTGGTTTTGCCCGATTGGCAGAATTTGCACTCACCACACTCAGGTGTGTACAGCGGAATAACGTGGTCACCGACGGCGACGCTGGTAACGCCTTCGCCCACGGATTCAACAATGCCGCCACCTTCATGACCGAGAATGGCCGGGAATACGCCCTCAGGATCGTCACCCGATAAGGTGAAAGCATCGGTATGGCAAACGCCGGTGGCGACAATGCGTACTCGGACTTCACCTGCTTTGGGTGGGTCGACTTCCACGGTTTCAATGCTCAACGGCTGGCCGGGTCCCCAAGCGACGGCGGCACGGCAATGCAGGGTTTGGGCAGACATAAACAACTTCCTGTGCAATCAATAATGAAGCTATCAGTGTAATATTTCTGTTTTGAGTAATAATCACGAAATTCATAAATTGAGTGTTACAGATGAGTAATAATCAATCGGATATGCCTTTGCCCCAGTGGGAGGGAATACGTGAGTTTGTGGCGGTGGCAGAGCAGGGCAGTTTTACCCGTGCCGCCAGCTGGCTGGGGGTGTCTACGGCTCATATCAGTCGGCAGATACAGGCATTAGAACAACGCTTGGGCGCGGTACTGCTGCAGCGCACGACACGCAAAGTTAGCTTGACGGAATCCGGTGAGCAATACTGGCGTCATTGTCGGCCGTTATTGGATTCTCTGGCAGAAGCCGAACGCGCCCTGGGGCAATGGCAGGCAACGCCTATGGGACGCCTGCGAGTGACGGCGCCGATGAGTTATGGTGAACGTCACTTGGCACCGCTAATGAACAGCTTTGCCGCACGTTATCCGCAGTTGCAGCTGCATTATTGGCTGAGCAATCAAACCCTGGATTTAGCGGAACAGGGTTTTGACTTGGCGATTCGCGTAGGGCCATTACAAGACAGCCGTTTGATAGCAAGGCGGTTGGCAGTAAGACGTTTGTTCACCTGTGCGTCACCTGAGTATTTGCAGGCCTTTGGCCGGCCCGTGCAACCTGAACAACTGAGCCAGCACCATTGCTTATCGGGCACCTTGGATTATTGGCGCTTTGCCAATGGTCGTGCGGTTCCCATTAATGCCCGTCTGAGGGTAAATAGCGGACCTGCGCTGCTGGATGCGGCTTTAAAGGGCTTGGGTATAGTGCAACTGCCGGACTATTACGTGGCGCCTTGGCTGGCTAATGGCCAGTTAGAAGCGCTGTTAAGCGACTATCAGCCGCAAGAAGAGGGCATTTGGGCGCTGTATCCCACCAGCTTGCGCTCATCGGTGAAAATTCGGTTGTTGGTGGAACATTTGCAGCAGCATTTGTCAGCCGGTGCAGTTTGAGGTCTTGCCGCAGTTTGAGCCGCAAGAGCGTTTAATGCAGCGAGATTTGACGCTCGAGGCGGCCATTGAATTATTACAACAGAATACGGAGCTTGCGCAGTAATGACCCTTTCTTCTTACCTTGATGGTCACCTACATACCGAAAGGCTGTATCTGCGGCCGTACCAACCGGATGATGCCAAGGCGCTGTTTGCCATTGCAAATGATCCGCAAGTGGTGCGCTATTTACCGGATAAATCCATCAGCTTGACAGAAGTTGAATCGCTTATTGCTTGGTCTAGCGATTGTTATCGACAAAATCGACCTGGCGCGATAATCAAGCTGAACCTTGCCATTACCTGTGCACAACAGGTCATTGGTTGGTGTGGGCTGGGCCCTTCTGATCTGAATCCAGACTGGTATGAATTGTATTATGCCCTGGCACCGGCTCAGCAAGGTCAAGGCTATGCATTTGAGGCGGTGCAAGCACTGGTAACAAAAGCGCTCAGTGACTATGACCTGCCAGCGCTAACTGCCACGGTTGTGCCAGATAATGGCGCTTCGGCTGCGCTATTAACAAAGCTCGGTATGCAGCGTATGGGTAGTATTACTCAGCTGCCAGGCGCAGTGGATGACTTCTTTCTGGCCAACGATTTTTACCAGATCTGTCGCCCCGGTGCTTGCTTAACGGACGCACCCGCTGGCCTGTGCATCGTTTAATCCTTGCAGTGTTTGCACGTCTCTTGTATCAATGTACAAATATTGTATAACCAGTGGAGTGTGATATGACCCTGTTACGTGGCGGTGTGTGCTTGTTGTTGACTGGGCTCCTGAGTGCAGGCGCTTGGGCGGCAGACAATCATGGCTCAGAGGGCGCTGTAGAAAAAGCGAGTGCTTGGCAGTGCCCGGCGATTTTTCAGCATAAGATGAAACAATTGCACAGCTCTAACATGCTCAACTTGTGTGATGTGGTGGATGGTCACCCGGTATTGCTGGTCAATACGGCGAGTCATTGTGGCTTCACCGATCAGTTTGGCGATCTGGAGGCCATACATCAAAAATACCAACAGCAAGGTCTGGTGGTGCTGGGGGTGTCGTCTGATTCCTTTAATCAGGAAGCCAAGAATGAAGAAGAAGCTGCGGAAATCTGCTTCAAGAACTTTGGTGTCTCCTTCACCATGCTGGCGACTGTGCCTGTGCGTGGTGACAACGCCCACCCGTTGTTTGCCGAAGTGGCCCGACAAGATACGGCTCCCAAGTGGAACTTCTATAAGTATCTGATCAATCGTCAAGGACAAGTCGTCAGCTCCAACTCCAGCATGACCTTGCCTGATGATGACGAGATTCAAGCACTGTTAGCGGGAGAGGCCCCGTAGCCGTTCTTGCTTGGGTCAGTCAGAGCATCTGTTAGGTGGCAAAAAAAGGGCGCCGATTGGCGCCCAAAGAGAGTCAATTCTGGCTCGGAGAGAGAGGAAGGAGAACAGAATTGATATGGCTTATGACCGGAAAGGTTGTCTCTAGTTCCTGACGATCAGACTAAAACCTGAAGTTTGCCTATCGCGTCACCATGCCAGTGTAACTCAGTCTGAACAATGTCTGGTACGTTGGTGTTGGAACAAGCTGTTACAAGTCTCAAACCCGGCGTTATATGACTTGCTGTTAATCCACTCAATGATGGCATAATCCCAATACTTATCGGGAGGATAGTTATGTCGTCAGTTGAACTGGGGTGTCGCTGTGGTCAGATCCAGGGGCATCTAGCTATGCCTGCGGTTAAAACCAATCATGTGGTGTGTTACTGCAAGGACTGTCAGGAATTTGCCCATTGGCTGTCAGATCAAGAATGCTTGAACGCAGCGTCGGGTACCGAAATTGTACAAGTGCCTCCCTCCGCGTTTCACCTCAGTCAGGGGCAGCAGCAACTGGCGTGCATGCGTTTGAGTGCTAAGGGTCTATATCGCTGGTATAGCCGTTGTTGCCATACCCCTATTGCCAATACCGTGGGAGCCGGTTTCCCTATGGTCGGTATTATTCATACTTTTATTCGTTCTGGGCAGGATAGGCTGCCACCTGCGATGCAGGTCAATGTTGCTAATGCGACGGGCCCAGTTACGGCCAATGAGCAAAGTGATGGCTTGATACTGCTGCGAGTTTTGAGTCGCATTTTATGGTGGAAAATAACGGGTAAAAATCAACCCAATACCTTGTTCGTGCAAGGGCAGGCTCTGGTGAAGCCGCAAACCGCCAGTCAGGCTCCGGCCACAAGTTAAGATGCAAAGTCGATGTAAAGCCTACCTGTGGGTAGTTGGGAATTGGCTCGAGCGATGGTTTGCTTGGGCGCGTAAATTACGATTTTTATGCTAGTTAGTGCCTGTTTATTAACGCTTGTAGACCGTTGGAGAACAACCATGCGAACCAGTTTATTGACTCTACCTTTGGCATGTCTGCTTAGTGCCTGCGGTGGTAGCGATAGCAACGATTCACCGGTACCGATCGTGATCGGAGATAAAAAGGAATTCAGCCTGACATTTGACGATGTATCTGCCCCTTGGAATGTCGGCTTTGCCGATTACCCCAGCGATAACGTTGATATTTATGAGCTAGGACACAGTGTTGGAACCTTGCCTGAGCCGTTGCAAACAACGCGTGGATTAAATATTCGTGGCACTAATCGCAGTGACGACTTGTTTATGTTTGCCGAACGAAAATTGACAGGTTTAGCGGCAAATCAAGTCTATAAAGCGGACATCAGCCTTACCTTTGCGACTAATGTGGCATCGGGTTGCTTTGGTGTTGGTGGTTCGCCCGGAGAGAGTGTCTACATTAAAGCGGGTGTTACGGAAATGCAGCCCAAAGCCGAAGTGGGCGGCGCTTCTTACTATGAGATGAATATCGACAAAGGCAACCAGCAAGTGTCGGGTAAGCGGGTGAAAACTCTGGGTGATTTTGCTAACAGCCAGCGTTGTGATGAGCCTGAAACGCCTTATGAATTAAAAACCGTGGTGACCGAGCAGCCGATTGAACTGACCGCCACCGACAAGGGTGAAGCCTGGGCCATCGTGGCCTCGGATTCTGGTTTTGAATCGACGACCAGCATTTGGTTTGTCAGTGCCAAATTTACCCTCACTAAACAGTAACTTTTATAGCCGCGACTGTGCTGGTGATTTTGCAGGCTGCTGTGGCTATGGTGTGGCTTGATGTGCTGCTATCTTGCTTGTTTTTGGGTTGATTCATGGAACAGGCAAGGGTTTGGCGGCCTCAACACTGGCCCGGTATAGAGCTATTAGCAGCCAGCTTTACCCAGTTCGAATTTGGCCGTCACTGGCATGATGAGCTGGCCATTGGTGTTATTGAGCGCGGCGCTGAAGGCCTAGATTATCGTGGCAGCCGGGTGATTGTGCCGCAACAGCATATTGTTGCCATTAATCCGGCGGAAGTGCACACGGGCTTTGCCGGTTGCGATAGTGGTTGGAGCTATCGAATGTTTTATTTCGATACCGATATGCTAAGCCGAGCATTCGCCGACGAGTTGCCTGGGTTTTCACCCACACTATTGCATAACGTCATTTTTGATCCTGAGCTGTTTGGCAATTTGCTGCAGTTGCATCAGGCTTGGCAGAGCGGCAGTTTACTACTGAGTCAGCAGGCTGTATTGCATGAAACCTTATTGCAGTTGTTTTCTCGTTACGGCGGTTGTTATGCGTCAAGAACCTCTACTTCCAGCTCTGCCAGGATCCAACATGCACGTGAGTATTTGCAGGATCATTGGCACGATAACGTCTCTTCTGAACAGTTGGAGCTGCTCACCGGTTTAAGTCGCTATCAGCTGATTCGGCAGTTTAAACACAGTTTTGGTGTGGCGCCGCATCAATATTTATTGGCCTTAAAAATCCAGCAAGCACGGCGGCGTTTGCTGACGGGCCAGTCGTGTGCTGATGTCGCGGTTGATTGTGGTTTTTTTGACCAAAGCCACTTTTCTCGTAACTTTAAAAAAGCCATGGGCATTTCACCATCGCGCTACGCCAGTGGCGGCTGATGTCGCTCGTCATTTTTTATCTTCTCGCTGCACATTCGTACAAGCCTGTCCTCGCTTAGGTCACTAAGCTGACTGCCGTAAATGAGTTCAACTAATTGCAAGTTGCTTGCGCTATTGGACTCGATGGTAGTAATTGCAGGAGTCGTTATGAGTCTATTTAGTTTGTGGCTGGGAGTTATGTTTCCGCTGGTGTTTAGCCCAGGGCCTGCCAATATCGTATTTGCCGTCAGTGGTGCCCAGCGCGGTGTGCGTCGATCATTGCCACTGTTGGCCGGGATTGACAGTGTTTTTATTGTTAAATCGATCTTAATCGGCTTTGGCTTTGGTCAAGTACTGATACGGTATCCGGTATTGGTCAGTGGCCTGCAAGTGATGGGTGCTTTGTACTTGCTGTATCTTGCCTGGACCTTCTGGCATTCGGCGCGCTCGCCATCGCCTAACGATTGCAAACCACTGGGCTTTACCGATGGTTTGGTTATCCAGATCTTTAATAGCAAAGGCTGGTTGCTGGTTGTCCTGATGTTCTCGCTGTTCTCGGAGAGAGCGTTGGAACAGTTTGGCAGCCTGGGTACTTGGGTGTTAGTGATCTGGCTGGCGGCACTGAATATTTCTATGCATTTGCTGTGGATCAAGGCCGGCCATGCCATTTCGCAGCTCTCCGATCGTCCTGGATATCGGCAGTTGCAATCTGCCTGTTATGCCATTTGTTTGGCGGTGGTGGCGCTGTGGTTGCTGGCAGACAGCCGCTTGTTCTGAATTAGGGCACCTCTGAATAATTCTGCACAGCTCTGCGCGAGTACAGCAGGCTTTGGCTCGCTAGAGCGGCAAACCGGCTTGGTGACCTAGAGCCCTCTGGTGATCCAGAGCGAGCACGAATTATTCCGAGGTGCCCTAGTTCACAAAGCTGTGAAACTCGGGTGAAGGTAAATCACATTTTCAAAGCCTGAATATCTTATCGGCTTCATTTGGGTGCGACACTTCGCTCCTTTCAGATCTTGCTGGGCTGCAGCCAGCTGTGAAGCATCAGTTGTAAAGACGCGTATTAGAGGATGATCAATGAGTTCCGTTGTGTTTCGGCTGCTGAGTGCAGCTGTGCTCGCTAGTGCACTTTCGGCGTGTATGGGCGGCGATAATAATGACAGCAGTCGTACTGGCGATGGTCAGGGCAATCCTGTTGAGGACAGCCAGGGAAATGGTACAGATGGCGGTGCCGATGTGCTGCCCGAAACAGGTACGGATGATGTTATTACTGAAGAGCCAGAAACTCCCGAGCCAGAAACTCCCGAGCCAGAAACTCCCGAGCCAGAAACTCCCGAGCCAGAAGTGCCGTCGCCAGAGAATCCAACCCCCGTTCCTCCTGAGGTTGAGACTCCAGATCCAGGCATACCCGATGCTGGGAATCCTGAGCCTGAAAACCCTGATCCAGAAACGCCTGCGCCAGAAAATCCTGAGCCAGAAAATCCGACACCTGAGGCGGTAATTAAACGCGTCACCGATATCGGTTTGACTCACGCCGGTCAGGCCGGGGCAGTGGATTATGTCACCTTTGGTCATGTGTTTAAGCCAGGTGAGGTGCGCTCAGGAGAAACCTTGGCACTACAGTCAGCGAGCGGGCAGTGGTTAAACTCTCAAGTCGATATTAAAGCGCGCCACCCAGATGGCTCTGTTCGCCATGCCATTATTAGTGCCAAAGCGACATTGCAATTACCTACTGAGGCGTTTTCTTTGTTTCGGGTGAAAGACAGCGCAACAGCATTGACGTCAACCTTCAATTTAACAGACGTTCCTCTGGCAGACCTTGATGTGACGGTACGTTTATCGCTAGCAGAGGGTGATTATCAAGCCAGCTTGGCAGGTGCTGTGCAACAAGGGCAGTTAAAACAGCAATGGTTGCAAGGCGATCTGGTCAATGAATTTATTTTGGTCAGTCCCGTTGTCAATCAGCAGGGGCAGGCGCATCCGCATTTGCATGCTCGTTTTTATTTGCGTCTGTATGGTCGGCACGCTGAAAAAGCTCAGCTGGCGCTACTGGTTGAAAATACCTATGCCTATCAAGCTCATCCACAAGACTATCAATATGATCTTGAGGTGATGCACCAAGGGCAGGTATTGCTGCAAAAAAATGCCCTGACTCATTATCACAATGCTCGTTGGAAACAGGATTTTCTGCTGGCGGGTAAGGACGATATGCATGTGATATTTAATGCTGACTATTTAATGGACAGTGGTGCCTTGCCGCGTTATCAATCTGGTTTGATGGTCAATGAGTCGCTCATCCAAACTCATTTTAATCATTATCAGCAACATCAAGGCTTGATGGCCAAGGGGGCGATGCAATCCCCCATGGGAGCGGCGGGCGGCCGAGTCGATCTGGGGCCGTTGCCAGGTTGGACTGCCAGCTATTTATTGAGCCAGGATAAGCGCGCCGAAACGGCCATGTTAGGCAATGCCACACAAGCGGGTTCCTGGCCGGTTCACTTTCGCATGAAAGGCAGTGACAATATTGTGCGTATTGACGAAAAACCCTACGCCGGTTTGTTTGGCACACCCGGCGATATGACCGACCCAGCGTCAGGCGAACTACAGGCATTTCCTGCTTGTGCTCAGTGTAATAACCCTTATGAGCCGGATGGTGCCCATCAACCATCGCTGGCGTATTTACCCTATATGCTGACAGGTGAATATTATTATCTGGAAGAACTGCAATTTTGGGCAGGCTTTAATTTGCTTTATACCAACCCTTGGTATCGCCGCAAAGAGCAGGGCATATTGCGCCGTCGTCAGGTACGTGAAGAGGCTTGGGTGCTGCGTTCTTTGGGACAAGTAGCGTATATCTCACCAGACACCGATGCCAATAAAGAATACTTTAATCAGATCGTGAATAACAATCTGGAGTACCTCTATAACCTTTACGTCGCCAAGGCCGAGACCGATCGTGACAGTGACAAGGTGATTTCCCGGTTAGGCTATGAGCCCGGGCCGCTGATCGATACCTTTGGCGTGCGCACTGGTGAATATGCGCTGGTGTATCATAAGGGCACAGGCTCAGGTGTGTGGCAGGATGATTTTCATACTTGGTCAATCGGATTTTTGCGTGATTTAGGCTTTGCCAAAGCAGCAGAGGTGCTGGATAAACGTGCGCGCTTTAGTGTTGAGCGTATGGTAGACCCGGGTTATTGCTGGATGCTGGCCAGTGTGCAAAATGGCTTAAAATTAATGCAGCGTAATGACTCGGGCTTGGCAACCTTATTTGGCTCATTTGCCGAAGTATTTGAAAAAACCACTGCTATTGATTTGTCTCAGTCGCCGTGTGCCACTGAAACTTTTGCTATCAAGGCCAGCACTTACGCCCAGCTTGATGATACCTATGAAACCCTTAAGCCTGGGCAGATGATTGGTTATGCGCATTCGACCGAGGGTTTTCCAACCAACTTGCGTTTGGCATTGGCGGCGGCTGTGGATTCGAACTACCCGCAAGCCGATAGAGCCTGGCAGCAATGGCAAAATCAGTTGATTAAACCCGATTATAGCGAAGGTCCGCAAATGGCGGTGATGCCGAGAAAGCACACCAGTGATACACCTATTTCATTAACGCTGACGGGCAAAAATTTCCACCCAGACAGTCCTGGTTTGTATCTTACTGCCCCTTAACTTGCAGCAAATAAAAACGGCGCTCGGCGCCGTTTTATGTCAGCAGCGCTAAAGCCCCAGCTCATCATCTAAGTGGCCCGTAAGCGCTTGGCGCATGCGATTAAGCAGGGCATCGGCAGAATTACTGCTTTCTATGCTTTCGGCCAGGGTAAGTTTTTTGTCGCCATCTTCGATATAGAGTTTATAAAATTCCTTGTGTTCACTGCCTGATTGCATGGATGAGGTTTTTTTCTTATCGAGCTGTGTTGGAGTAACAGACGTTAATTGCCGTTGGTATAGCGTTTGGCCAAACAATGAACGCAATGTTCGTATGCCGGTTGGGCTGATCCAAGTTTCCAATTTGCGGCCCATGGTCCACAGTGCTGATAAAACAATAATCAGCCCGGTCAATGAAAAGGCGGAAGCCATAAACCATAAGGCTCCGCCTTCTTGCATGGCTTCGCTAAACAAAAATATGCCACTGGCGAGAAAAACGCCGCCCGCTAACATTATGCCAAGGTTCGCACCTAGATTGCGCCCGGCGGCGCTAACGAAATAAAGCTCTTGGCCTTGCTGCTGGATAGCAAATTCTTCAGTAACATCACTGTCGAATTGACTGCTGATCTGTTGCGCCAGGCGCTCAGGAATATTCAAGCTAGTAAGCGCGTGAGCTTCGCTAACAGGAATTTGCCAACTGCGATTTAACGCTTCTAACTGATTACTGCTATCGCTTTTTACCTTTCCCTGGGCTCGCAGGCGCCAAAGAATGCTACCACGGCGAGCCGCGCCAGTGGCTCTTTGACCCTCTGTTTGAAAGGCAAAGCAATGCTGTTGTAGCTCAGGCCCAGGCCAGCTAACCGACTTGTCGGACCAAATAACGCGTTCTTCGGTTTTTTGCTCTTTGCCGCTGCCTGTGGTGTAGCGGTTAATGCATTGCAGCGTCAGAGTTAACGGAGCTTCTAGTGTGCCGTTAATGGTGATGCTGCCCGCTATGTGGCCATTGGCTGAAGCGGGATTCGGGTCTAGTGATAGTGGCGTCATTCCCAGGCTTAAGAAGCGCTTACGCATGCGCAGTGCTTGCCAGGCTAGCGCCGCCCCCACAGCAGGGAAGATAAGTATGAGTAGTGCCTTAGGTTGCAATGATGGTTCCGATAGCAGTACCGTGGTGCTAATACCGGTGCCGAGGATTAAAAAAGCCGCACCAATAAACAGCAATATTTTATAGCTGCCCTTTTGATCGCTATAGATGTCACCTTGATGAGCCTCAGAGGTCGTGTCTTTAGGTTTTCGCATCACAGCAACGCCGACGCCGGCAAAAATAATAAAAAAGGCACTGCCCATTAGTAATACTCCTGGGCGTAACGTTCGATCTAGCAGTGCCTCTTGGGGGTTGTCTGGATTGACCAGCGCGGTTGCCTGATTGCTGCTGCGCTGTTTGCTGAGTGTCCGGTGTAGAGCTTGCCAATAATCGCCGATATTGTCTGAGCCCTTGGATAACGACACGTTATCGCTACGATAACGCTGGCCATTAAATTCATAGTGATAATCAGCTTCTACCCGGTATGTGGTACTGCCGTCACTGGTGCTGGATACCAGTTCCAAGTGCGTAATGGTCGCGGGTACCGATTGCCATTGGCCTGATTGCCAATAGCTGAGCAGTGGCACTAAGGAAAGAAAGTAAAAGGCCATACTACCGGCTGCGATAAACAGCGAGGCGAACAATCGATGTGAGGGCTTGCGGGAAGACATATGGCAGGTTCCTTCACTAACGGAGTTGTGGTTGAGCATGCATAAACGAAGAATCTCTATCCAATCATGCCTTGACTGGCGGTACAAATCCAATATCGCGATGGTTGCTATCTGCTATCTGCTATCTGCTATCTGCTATCTGCTATCTGCTATCTGCTATCTGCTATCTGCTATCTGCTATCTGCTATCTGCCATCTGCCATCGGCACTCTTCGTCAGTTATCGCTAAATCTTCGCTTAATGCGGTCCTGCATAAATAGTAGTGTCAGCAGGTTTTCTGAATCTATGGGAAGACGTGCCGAGTTTGAGTAAATGCGGGTATATCTTAGCGCGCTTTCAGTCGGCACTGTGCCGCCTGACGATTTAATCAAATATGGGATGTAAAAAATGAAAGCGATGCTAATACGCCTGCCGGTTATTATACTGGCGATAATGTTGTGCTCGCTGGCGACTGCAAATGTTGCGGTAATGCCACCGGCTAAAAATGTCACGGTTCATCTATTTGAATGGAAGTGGACTGATATTGAAAAAGAGTGTGCGTATTTACAGGATAAAGGCTATAACGCCGTACAGGTGTCGCCACCTGTGGTGCATCGTATTGTGGAAGACGCCTATTTTGATGCCAACGGCCGCATCGATCATCCGTGGTGGCATCGATATCAGCCAGTCAGTTATAAGCTGAGTGAGTCTCGCAGTGGCACAGTCGATGAATTTAAAAACATGGTGCGCAGCTGCTGGCAAGATCATGGCGTAAAAATATATGTCGATGTCATCATCAATCATATGGCAGAAGGTGAAGATGTCGCGTCAGATGGAAGCTATTACCGCTTTCCGGATTTTAAGCTGTTTGACGCAACCGCAGAGCAGCCAGCCGAGTTTTTCAGCAGCAATGACTTTCACCCAGATTGCGGCATTCAGGACTATGGCAATCGCTGGCAAGTGCATAACTGTCGTACTAGTAACTTGCCCGACTTAAAAACGGAATCCGAGCACGTTCGACGCATGGCAAGCCGTTATTTAAACCAGTTTATTGATTTTGGGGTAGCAGGCTTTCGCTTAGATACCGCTAAGCACGTGCCGGTAGAAGACTTAAAGGTTATTTTCTCCGCGGTGCAGGATCTTAAATCGGACGACGGCTGGTTCGCCCAGGGCAGTCGACCCTTTGTCTATCAGGAAGTGATTGGCGGTAAGGGTCCGAACGAGGCAATACGGGTCGAAGAGCATATGTTTTCGCTGCATGGTGAAAACATGCAGATCACCGAGTTTGACTACGGACGTGAGCTGGGCAAAAAGTTTCGCAGCGATGGCGATGGCACGATTTCGCATTTTCTCAAATACAACTTTCCTGTGGCCTCCTCGGGGTGGGGCTTGGTTGATAGCGCCTTTGCCTTAGTGTTCACCGATAACCATGACAATCAGCGTGGTCATGGCAGCGGGTATTATGATGCTACCCATGATAATGCTATTGGTGGCATTCTGACGCACTTTTATGATGGTGATCATGACGGTCAAAACTCGGAATATAATCTGGCTAATGTCTTTATGCTGGCTTGGCCTTACGGCTCTCCGAGAATTATGTCGAGCTATCGCTGGGATCGTGATGTGGTGTACGGCTGGAAAGACGGCTCAATGAAAAACTACGATAAAAATGATTGGGTGGGGCCGCCGTCGGTTAATGGTCGCACTCAAGATGTTGATTGCGCCAATAACCCTCACAGTCGCTGGGTCTGTGAACATCGCTGGACCTCTATTGCTGGCATGGTGGGCTTTAATAATTTTACTCAGGATGCTTGGGCTATTGGCCATGGCTGGCACAATGATAACAACCAGATTGCTTTTGCGCGGGTGGCAAACGATGGCCTCAGTCGCGGCTTTGTGGTGATCAATCGAGAATACCAGCCACTGGCTAAGCGTTTGCAAACCGGTCTGCCGGCAGGGCGCTATTGTGACGTAGCGGTGAGTGACTACAGTTTTAACCAAAAATGGTGCGGTGGGTCTTTTATTGAGGTCGATAGCGCAGGTTATGCTGACTTTGTGGTACCAGCCATGACTGCTTCGGCTATTCATGTCGGTGCACGTCAGTAAAGGGTTGAAGGTGAACGTTGGCGTCTTCTATGAAGCCTGAGCTTTACGGTAATAGCGTAACCGCTTAGGCCATAAACAAAGATTAAAACTGTCTTTGAACCTATGTGGCTCTAGTCAGGGGTCTCTAACTTAGATGCCTTGTTGATATGGATCAATAAGGCATCTCTTTTGGGACTTTAATAGGAATAGAATCCTTTATTGAGAGATGACTCAAAGAGTGCTCTGGTGCCCTGGTTTTATTATGCCCGGGTTGATAGGGAGGAATAACGATGAAATCTTCGATACTTCAGGCTGTGCTGGCAGTGGCCTTGTTTTCCAGTTCTTTTTCCACCTGTGCTCTTACTCATGAGCAGCAAGCCATCATGGAGCGTCAAGGTGAAGCCAGCATGAAGGTGGTTGAACTGCAACGACGTTACGACCGTTTAAAACAACAGGCTGCCCAACATCAACCAGCGTTGTACGATGCTGAACAGGATTACATCCGTTTATTGGATAAGCAAATGATGATGGCGGGTACGGATGCTCCATTGTTACGTCAGCAGCTGGCTGCTGAGTCGCATGCTCTCCCGCAGCGTGAGCAATGGCAACAGCAGTTACAGCAAGCGCAGCAGCAAGCTGAGCAATCTGTGCAGGCTGTCCGCATGCGCCAATGGCTGGATGAACAGTGGTTAATGGCCATCGAGCCCTTTGACCCAGATGTGCGTCAACTCAAGGCTGAACTTGATCAAGCCAAGCAGACATATCACCAGGCTTGGCAGCAGTATTTAAAGATAACTGATTGACAGACCAGTTATGGCTAATGCTTAAGTCCTTGGCTATGGCGCGCTATGCAGGTGTATACATTTGCAGGTTCTGCTTTATCCTGCGTAGTTGAAAAGGATGTTAGGAGGATTGCTATTGAAAAAATGGGTACTAATGTTTCTAGCTGTTTTAACCCCATTCTTGCCTGTTTTTGGCAAGACCGTCACCTATCGTTGTGAAGCTCCTTCGGGGGGCGTGGTGCTTATAACGGAAGACAACGGAGTGCAAGTGGTCGGTGATAATGCATTGTACGATGGTAGAGTGTGCACAAAGTATCAAACAACCCGAAGCGCCATCTTGCTGGTAACTTGGGTCACACATCATGTAGATGAAATATATGAACTCTGATTTATGACGAAAATAGCTACGGGGTGTGAGTTACGGTGATCAATCACTGCAATTAAATACCGCCCCTAAATATCCGGGGCGGCTACTACAGCGAATGCACGGCAATGCCAGACGAGTCGCCACACGCTGAGCAGTGATTGTGCGGCGCATAACGGTAGGAATAATAAGTTTGTTGCCGACCAGTTGGGCTGAGGTGATTTCTCTATTTCTGACTTGGTTAAGCTGGAATAAGCTATGAGTAACCATCACTTGCCAGTAAATACCCATAGTCAAAATCCAGGCTGGAGAGGTCTCCTTGAGGTGGCTCGATGCTGAAGGCGGCAGCCAGCGTTGTACATGCACCTGGTAAAAGCTATTCAAGCGCGGTGAATAGACGCCTTATAGCGGCTGTTGTGGGTGTGAAGTGTTAGATTTGTTTCTGCTTCGACGTGTACTGTTTTACGTCGATGGCTGATAGGGTTTGCTGCTTAGGGTTACGGAAAATTTGCCGTTGCCATTTTGTATGTCACAGGCAATATCAAATCGCTGCATTAACGCCACTACTAGCTGTAGCCCTAAGCCAAAGCTGGCCGTCTTTGTCGTGGGTATGGTCGCTTCGCCAGGTTCTGGCTGGCTTGCCGAGTGGCTAACTGAGTTGTCAAATGAGCCGCTAAATGCGTTGCTAAAGCGAACCTGTGTTGGCTGAATATCGATATGCCAGGCGATATGGCCATTGATTGATTGACCATGATGAATCACATTATTCAATAGATTCAGCACTACCAATTCAAGTACTTCAACAGGCGCAGGTAACTCTAGAGTAGAGGGGTTTTCTGTTAGGTGTATATCCAGGTTGTGCGCTTGAATCAACGGCTCTGACTCTTTTAGCATGGCTTGTATTATATCGTTGACATTCGTCGTGTGCGTTTCTTTGGCGGCAGAGGTTAGCCATAATAGAGCGGTGCTGATTCTATTCATTCTTATAAGGGCTTTGTCCAGACGCTGATACGACGCCAGCTTGGCTGCTTGCGGCAATGAAGCATTAATCAGCTCCATGGAATGTGACATCACTTGAAGGGGCGTGCGTATTTCGTGGGCCATGCCTTGGTTGAATGTAATTTGCGCATGCAACGCTTGCTGCTGTTGCTGTAATGCATGAATGAGCTGGTTGGCAATGGCCTGTAAATCTTGCTCTTCTATATTGGCAACAACGACCTTCAGTTGATTAATGTGCGGCTCTTTACCTGTCAGTGCTCGCTGCATCAGGGTAAAGGGCTTAAGTGCTTGATTAGCCAGCTTGCCTGACAACCAGAAGGCTATTATTAAAGTGGGTATTAGCATCACCAGTAGTAGTAACAAGATATCATCAATGGCCCGACCAACAAGGCTCATTTTGGAGCCAGTCAGCAGCAGTATGCCTAAGTCGGTTTTAATAAAATGAAAATGCTGATTGCCTTGCTTGAATTCCCCGGCGTTATCATCAAACTCAAAATACTTGAGCTGTTCAGCGCCCGCAATCTGAAAGTTCTCTGAATCTGTGATAAGGCGATAGTGCTCAGGCAATGCATGGCCTTGTTTCAGGCTCTGGTAGGTTTGCAGCAGCTGATCTTTCAAAAACGCATCTTCCAAGGCAAATACAATAAAAAGAGTTAGCAATGAAAACAGGCTGAACAAAATCCCTGCTAGCCATAGGCTATGTTGGCGTACCCTAGTTAGCAGTGTTGGCTTTGCTGTTTTTTTATACATTAGGCTGATCATCGACAGAAAACCTGTAGCCAACGCCTTTGACTGTCTCAATAAAAGCTTGCTGATATTCAGCTTTAAGCTGCTTGCGCAATTTGTAGATATGAGCTCTAAGCGGGTCACTATCTGGTGTTTCTTCGGGCCATAATTGCGTATGAATAGTGCTGGTTTTAACGGTATTTGGCGCCTGTTCAATCAGCAGTTTCAATATTTGATAGCCGATATTGTGCAACTGCATATCGTGTTGCTGATAGCTAAATACTAGCGCCGCTTCGTTCAGAGAGGCACCCAGATAGCTGATCGTGTGAGCATGGGTGGTCGGCGATTGGGCGGTGTTTGGTGCAGCTTTTAATAGTCCAACCTCGATACGTGCCGATAGCTCTGCAAAGGAAAAGGGCTTTTTCAAATAGTCCCAAGCGCCAGATTCAAAGCCCTGAAGGATATCTTGCTCATGGCTGCGTGACGACATCATAATGACGGGAATTTTTGCCAGCGCCTGGCCTAGAGCATGTTCCGACAGTTGCCGGCAAATATCATAGCCATTAATAAAGGGCAAGTTGATATCCAGTAGCACAAGATGATAGTGACTCTGCTCAAGCCTTGTTAAGGCTTGCCTGCCCGTGTAGGCAAAATCAAGCTCGTGGCCCTTGTCTTGCAGGAACTCAGCAATCCCTTGAGCAATATCCATATCGTCTTCTACTACTAGAATATTTGCCATCTGTTACCTGTTTTGTGTGGCCTTGTTTGCCGGTGGAGCGCCTGTCATCGATCGTGTATCAATAAACTGGTATATCTGAGGAATTAGCCACTTCTCCAGCGCAATCCAGCCATCTTCTACTTGCATCATGGCGACCACTTGCAGTTGCGTTTGCGGGTCACTCCAAAATAGCGTGCCACCCATGCCTGCCCAGAAGAAGGAGTCAGGCTGGCGATGCTCGGTCATCGTTTCTTGAATGCCTACACCGTAGCCAAAGCCGGCGCCCTTGTACAGCCTGGGTAAAAAGTGTGTTTCTAGCCCTTGTGTCTTCGAGCTCAGCATTGTATCGATTAGCTCTTGCGACAAAATTTGTTGGCCATTAAAGCGGCCACCATCGGATAACATGGCAACAAAGTTGCTGTAATCTTGAGCGTTAGATACTAAACCACCACCACCCGATAGCAGTGCTGGCTGATGAAGGTACTCACTGTCTTTTGCTTGTTCAATCAGCTGAATTTTCTCTTGGTTAAAGGTGTAGGCTTCTTCAAAGGTGGAGGCGTCGTACTCGTACATGTCGACTAATCTGTGTGCTTGGCTTTGGGGCACATAAAAGCGAGTATCTTCCATATTTAATGGGGCAAAAATATGGCGTTGCAAATACACATCTAAAGAAAGGCCGGTGACTTTTTCAATAATGGCGCCTTGTATATCGCTGGCGATAGAGTATTCAAAACGCTCGCCTGGTTTAAATTTAAGGCCTATGCCAGATAAATCGTCCACCATATCGTCTAGCGTATTGTTCCGGCTTAACGGGTTGGCTAATAAGTAACGAATATCAACCCAGTTGCTTATGCCGCCTCCATAGCCAAAACCTGCGGTATGGGATAATAAATGATGCACGGTCACGACTTGCGGCTGGCCGTCTATTTCAAAGCGCTCAAAGTCTGGTAGGTAGCGGCGAATATCATCATTTAGTGATACCTTTCCTTGCTCTACCAGTTGCAGTAGCGCCACGGTGGTGATGGGTTTGCTCATTGAAAATATGCGAAACAAGGCGTCTTTTTTCATGGGCTTCGGTTCTTCGACATTGACCTGGCCATAGGCTTGGTAATGCAGCAATTGGTTGCGGTGTTTGACCATTAGTACCAGGCCGGGCAACTGATGTTGGGATAGTAGGTCTTGGATCGATGCATTCAATTGCGTCGTTGCGCTGGACAGATCAGTATGGGTGTGTGCGCCCGAGTGGCTGACGCTAGTTGTGGCAAGGACGCTATCGCTTTGGCTGTCAGTATCGCTAACGTTGGCAGCAGCAGGTATGCTAACGCTCAGCAGCGCTAATGACAGTAGGTTGGCAATGGAGCGGTTGCTGTTAATGAAGGTGGGCTTGCTCATATCGTAGTCTCATGCTGTGAGTGATAGAGCTGCAGGGTAAGGTCTGGTAGGTGAACTCAATGTAAAACCGCTTCCAACACGATATAGCGATAGAAGGTGCCTGCCATCCTGCACTCGTTGCTACCTGGTGGCCGACATTGCCTAAGCGATAAAATACTAAGAAAAAAAGCTCAGATCATATTGCGCATTCTGTGATAGCTGTTGAAAGTTAGTCTGGTTGAGTTGGCGTAGAGCAGATATTAAAACAACGATTGCCATACTTAGTTATTAAAGCGGCAGGGGCGTTTTAGCAGGCGTGTTATGTCTACCTAGAGTGAAGGAGAACCCTTCGCTCTAGGAGCATGGAATGGACACACTTCTACAGAAAAAATCTTTTATGATTGGCTTAGGTTTAGGTCAATTTGTTTTAGCGGCGAGCGTCAGTGCCTTGGATTTACACACCTTTGAGGCGCAAACGCCGGTAAATTCTGTCGCTACGGTCGAATCATTGTCATTAACACAGCAGCTATCGACGGGGCAGTTTGTTGATGCGCCGCGCTCGACGCCGTTTTCCTGGCAAGATTATCTACAACAGCAAGCGCCACAATGGCTGCCTTATGCCGAAGCTTTGTCCCATTGGGCGGGTGTTGCTAGCCTGAATCCACAATTGGTACTGGCGTTACTGGAGGCTAATGGACAGCAGATCAGTGCGCCTAGCAATGAGTTAAGGCCTTTGTGGGGTGAACGTAGCGAGCAGCCATTGGCCGAGCAGCTAGGCCAGCAAATGCTGACCTTAGCGCAGTATTTTTACCTTTTTGAGCAAGACAGTCAGCGGGTTTTGTCGTCGCCATTCAGTGCTGCGAGCTGGGCCGTGTGGCAATCTTTAAATGCGGCTGATGTTGATGCGAATGCTCAACTGCAAGGCGTGCTTAAGAGCTATCAGCAATTATTCCCCAAAGCATTTGAGTCTACTTACTCGGTACCTCTGTTATTACGCCAGGCATCGACGCCACCACGAGATTTGATGCAGTGGCCATGGCGTCAGGGCTATTCATGGAAGGCCAATGGTGCCCATGCTAACTCGGGTTCAGGTTATCCATTATCGTCGGTGGACGTGTCCTACGATTGGCCAAGATGGGGCGGTCGTACTTACAGTGTGACGGCGGCGCATTCAGGTAAAGTCACTGTGTATTCTCGCTGTAATGTGCGTATTACCCATTCCAGTGGTTGGCAAACCAATTATTACCATATGGAAGACATCGAAGTGAGCGACGGTGATTGGGTGGATATCAATACCCGCATTGGTACCTACGCCAATGATCGCAGCACGGCCTTGTGTCAGGGAGGTAGTTCAACTGGGCCGCATTTACATTTTTCGTTGTTGTATGAAGGGCGCTATCAGTCACTGCAAGGGGTGAATTTAGGGCCTTATGTGGTGAATGTTGGCAACTACAGTTATGACGATAACTGCAATCGCTATTGGTTATATCATCAGGATGAGCAGCGTAGTTATTGTGCCTGGAGTTGGTTATACAACTCTGGGCCGGCACAGAAATAGCAGCGAACCCAGTGAGTTGTGTGGGAGAGTATTAGCTTGTTATCGACTTTGTGCGGTCAAACTGATTGAACAGCGTTGTTATGTAGGCTGTCATTATTGTTTGAGCGCATGGCAATCGGAAGTAGAAGGCGGAGTGGCTTGTTGCTGGCTGCTCTGCTTCATTGTCTATTGCTCTAGTTCAAACTTAACATCCTCTACTGTTGCCACAAGGTACTGACCATTGTCGAGTGTTAATTCAATTTTGAAAGTATGTTCGAAGTCCACTGTCGGTAGCGTTTTCATTCGCAGATTGATGCCAGACTGGTAAAGAACGGTGCTATACAGTGATTCTTCAAGGCTTTGCGAGGTGAAGTCGTTGCTAAAAACGTCGTTTAAGCTATCGCCAGGCATATGCAGCTCATCGTAGTGAGCGGTGCTGGTGATGTTTATTGATGTGATGGTTTCTCGCAGCATATTAGGTTGGCAGCTTTGTGCATGAGCTCTTGGAAACAAGGAGAAGGAGAAACGGTAATCGTTAGCTTTGGGGCGATTTAAAGATGACAGCTGCTGCTCATTCAAATCGAAGTCGATATGTAATGTCGCTGCGGCGAGGTCGGTAATGGGTGCAATCGCTGTACGGGTTGTTGTTATACCCTGAATACTTTCTTCTAAAAACACCGGCGGATTACAATCGTTTTTTTCGTTGTTGCCATTTCCGCCGCAGCTTGCTACTAGTGCGGTTGCCAGTACGGCAGCAGTCTTTTTGGTCTGCACAGTCTCTGTCCTTGATACGATGAGGCCAATATTCTAGTGGTTTTCTAGCTATTTTTCCATTCGATTGCTCTTGTCGATATTTTGTTTGTAGGGAGCTACACCAGCTCATTGGGTTTTTAACAAGCTGGCGCGAGTTTTGATACTTTTATGATAAGTTAGTCGACGTTCGGTTTTTATTGGCGCGCGACTCGCTTGTTGACGGATATTAGAGTCCTAATTCTCCACGTAGATCGTCTACCATTTTTATCCGTGCAAGCTTGGCAGTGGTTTCTGTGGCGAGCAAATAATGCAGTTTGCAAAAGGCTGCCTCTAACGTCATGGTGCCTCCGTCGACCACGTCTAACGGATTTAACACCGCACCACTGGCGTAGGTGCTTTGCTTAACACCGCCATGGTTGCACTGACTGATATTTACCACCACCCGATCTTGCTGCTGCAGTTTGTGCAGTGCGTCCATCACGCTCTGATTTGCATCCGGAAAATTACCAGCGCCATAACTCTGTATTATCAGGCCTTCAGCATTGGCGCTGAGACTTGCCAGCATTTGCCCGGTCATGCCAGGAAATAAACGCAGCACGGCGACGCGCTCTGGACGTAAATCGGGTAAATGAATGGCGCTGTCTGATGATTTGCGTAACTTGGTGAGGTCCAATTCAATATCGACCTGATTGCCTTGGCTGCGGACACGGCCTAAATCCGCTTGGTTGGGGCTATTGAACGCGTCCATGTCCGAACTGCTAACTTTGGTGCTGGCATTGCCACGTAAAATACGTTGATTAAAGCAAATGCAAACTTCAGTTAATGGCGGCTGGCTGGCCACGACTAGGCTATTAAGGATGTTATCTAAGCCATCACTGCCAGGCTGCGATAAGGGAATTTGAGCACCGGTAATAACCACAGGCTTGTCTTGCCCGGCTAATAAAAACGACAACATAGAAGCGGTATAGGCCATGGTATCGGTGCCGTGTAGCAATACAAAACCGTCGTAGTCATGCCAGTTGTCTTGCAGTAGCTGGGCTAATAAAAGCCAATGGTCGCAGCGAATATTGCTGCTGTCGATCAGCTCCTCAAGCTCCAACAAGGTATAACGAGGCAAGCTATGATCGTCGGGCAAGTGTTGCTTAAGGGCGTCGGCAAAATTTCTGGCTGGCACAAAACCCTGCGCCGAGGCCGTCATGCCAATGGTGCCACCGCAATAAATGACCAGGATATGTTGCTTCGTCATACTGTACTCCTTGTTGTTGTTATGATTTGCGATGCCCCAGCATCGACTGCGGGCTGAGCAGTTGTTCCAGCTCTGCTTCGCTTAGCAATCCTTCGGCCAAAATCAGCTCTCTGACTGTGCCGCCAGTGTGCAGAGCTTGTTTGGCGATGCGTGATGCGTTGGCGTAGCCAATATGGGGAACCAAGGCAGTGATGCTACCAATGCTGATATCCACCAGCTCGGCACAGCGTTCGCGGTTGGCTTCAATGCCGATTATGCAACGTTGCTCCAGCATGTGGCAGGCTTCGCCCAGCATGCGCATGGAATTGAGCAGGTTGTAGATAATCAGTGGCTCCATGGCATTTAATTGCAGCTGACCCGCTTCAGCTGCCAGAGTCACCGCCAGGTCATTGGCCATGACTTGGTAGGCGGTTTGGTTAACGGCTTCGGGAATAACCGGATTCACCTTGCCTGGCATAATGGACGAGCCAGGCTGCATGGGTGGCAATTTAATTTCACCAAAACCGGTGCGCGGGCCACTCGATAATAAACGCAAATCATTCGACATTTTGCCCAGTTTAATGGCAAAGCGGCGCAATACTCCGGAGAATAATACAAAGGCGCCCATGTCTGAGGTGGCTTCAATCAGGTTGGCTGCCGGTACCATAGGTTTGCCCGACAGTGTGGCCAGATAGTTGATCGCCAATTCAGAATAATCGGCATGGGTGTTGATGCCAGTACCGATGGCGGTGCCGCCTAGATTTACCTCACATAACAACAGGCAGGCTTCATGCAGGCGGTCAATATCTTCAGACAGGTTAACGGCAAAGGCTTCAAATTCCTGTCCTAAGGTCATCGGTACTGCATCTTGCAACTGAGTACGACCCATTTTGACAACGTCAGCAAATTCATTGCCTTTTTGCTGCAGTGCGTTAACTAGGCTGCGAATAGACTCAACCAGGGGTTCGGCGGCAAATTGAATGGCTAAGCAGGCGGCTGTCGGATAGGCATCGTTGGTCGATTGAGAGCAATTAACGTCGTCGTTAGGATGTAAATGCTGGTAGTCGCCCTTGCCGTGCCCAAGTTTTTGCAATGCCAGGTTCGCGATCACCTCATTGGCATTCATATTGGTGGATGTGCCAGCGCCACCTTGAATTAAGTCCACAACAAATTGATCGTTGAGTGCGCCATCAGCGATGTCTTCACAGGCAGCAATAATAGCTTCGGCCTTGTGAGGAGCCAGAATGCCCAGATCACGATTGGCCTGGGCAGCGGCTTGTTTTACCTGTGCCAGGGCTTTTACCAGCTGCGGAAAGTGGCTAATAGCAACGCCGGTAATAGCGAAGTTATTGACTGCGCGTTGGGTTTGAATACCGTACCAGGCATCGGCAGGAACGGCTAAATCACCGAGTAAATCGTGCTCAAGTCGGGTGGTCATGAAGTCTCCAGGACTAAAAAAGCCGGCCCAAGCCGGGCCGGCAAAGAGGAGGCTAGGCCTCCTGGGGTCTGAAAATCAACTCAGCTGAGGGTTGGCTTATCGGGCCCTGATTTCTCGCCTCGGCTGGGTAAAAATCATTTGGTGTTATTAATTGGCATTGGCCGTTGTTGTGGTCTGGCTGTTTTGAGCATCGGCAGGCAAGTCACTGCTTTCGATTTTCCAGGCCGCTTTGTCGATATTTAAGTCGGCAAACTTCTCTGCATCAAATACCGGCACTTTAATGCCACTGGCGCGCTGTTGGTCGTAGTCTTTCATGACGCGCAGACCGGTTTTAAACAACAGTGCCAGTGCTACTAGGTTGGCCAACGCGAGCAAGCCCATGGTGACGTCAGCAAAGGCAAATACCGTACCCAGGTCCATAATGGCGCCGCCGCAGCACAGGCAGATAATGGCCACGCGGAAAGCATTAAACAGGCTCTGATTTTCTTCGCTGAAGTAGTTCAGGCTGTTTTCACCTAGGTAGTAGTTGTACAGGATGGTGCTAAAGCCAAACAGCAGCAGAGCCACGCTGACAAACATACGGCCCCATTCACCAATGTGGTCAGCCAGTGCCATTTGCGTTAGCGCTACGCCACCTTGAGTGCCGGCCGATGCTGGGTCGTAAGCGCCGCTCAGCAAAATAATCAGCGCCGTACATGAGCACAAAATAATGGTGTCAATAAAGACCGAAAATGACTGCACAATGCCTTGGTTGGCAGGGTGTGGCACATAAGCAACGGCGGCCACGTTTGGCGCGCTGCCAAGGCCGGCTTCGTTAGAAAACAGGCCGCGCTTAACGCCCATTAAAATAGCCGCGCCAATACCACCGCCGATGGCAGGTTCAAGGCCAAAGGCACTTTTAACAATCAGCGTCAGGGCAGCAGGAATTTCATCGAAGTTCAGGCCCAGTACCACAAGTGTAATACCGATATAGCCCAGCGCCATGATCGGCACCAGCACTTCAGAGATTTTGGCGATACGTTTGACGCCGCCAAAGATAATCAGGCCAACGATTAAAGCCAAAGCAATACCTGTGTAATAGGCCGGTACACCAAAGGCGTCTTCAACCGAGGTGGACACGGCGTAAGATTGCAGCGCAGTAAAGCCAAAGCCAAAGGTCACCAGCAGAAGTGCCGAATACACCGCTGCCAGCCATTTCCACTTCTGGCCCAGGCCGCGGGAAATGTAATACGCAGGACCGCCGCGATAGGTACCATCGGGCTCGGCCTTTTTGTAGGTTTGTGCCAAGGTACACTCAAAGTAGCTGGTCGCCATGCCCATCAGGCCGACCACCCACATCCAGAACACGGCACCCGGGCCACCCATTGCGATGGCAACCGCTACGCCGGCGATGTTACCGCCGCCCACACGGCCAGCGACCGATAACACCAGCGCTTGGAACGAACTTAAGTGGCCATTAGGGTCGCGCTTAAAGGCCTGGCTCGAGCCCAGGATGCGGAACATCGAGGCAAAATAACGGAATTGAACAAAGCGGGATGCCAGCGTAAACCAGACTCCCAGAATCAGTAAGACTGCAATCAGCAGCTTGCCCCACAGCAGATCGTTGAGCAGATCGAGCATGAATTCCTCCCGTGGCACCCTCAGTGCACATTTTTATTGTTATGGCGATGGCAGGTATCACCAGGCGATTTGCCAGGTGCGTTTGACCGTAAATCACCAGTTGCTAATGCAATCAAAAAATCGATGCTGACAACATTTGGCTGCTTGATCTAAACTGATGCTAGTTGGTGCTACATGAGCGTCGACTAGCATCAGGCTGAGGGTGTGCGTTTGTATGCGCTTTCTTTAAGATGCGTGCCGTTGCCGTGCCCTGACACCTTTAAGCCCCTTGAGTAGAGGCAGTTTCAGGCGATGTTGGCGTTGGGTGGGCAACGACGGTGCCGCGCGAAGTGACCTTCGCCCAGCTTACGCTGGCTGTGAGTGAGCATGTTTTTAATGAGACAACATCTGAGACAGTGATGCCGGACGACTTATCGCTAAATCTGCGCTTGCTGTGCAGTTACTATAAATCCATTGCCGACGTCTGCCGCCGGTTAGATATCAATCGTTCACAGTTTAATCGTTACCTAAATGGTCGCAGTCGCCCATCGGCTAATATGCTGATGAAGCTGTGCAATTTTTTTGGGGTAGAGAAACACGATATTTTATTGCCCCATAATCAGTTTGAGCGGTTGGTAAAAGTCAGGCCTAAACGTGCTGAGCAAGATGTAACCGATCATGCTGTATGGCCACACTTGCAACAGTTGCAGCAGTGGAGTGCTAATCACAACCTGGAGCGCTACCTCGGTTTCTACTTCGAGTATTACCAGTCGATGGCGTGTCCAGGCAAAATACTGCGTACCCTCGTGTGCATCGAAAAGCAGGGCGAGCAAATGGTGTATCAGCGCACTGAGAGGCTGCAAGAATCACCCACCGACAAAGTCTTTCATGGTAAATATTTGGGTACGGTGCATTATTTAACCGACCGCATTTTCATGTCCGATTACGAAGCGCTCAGTGGCCATGAAATAACTCAAACCATTTTATTCCCTTCCTTTAAAAACCGAATTTCACGATTAACCGGTTTAAAATTGGGAGTGTCGGGTAGTGGTGAGCGTATGCCGTGCTGCGCCCGGGTGGTGTACGAATACCTGGGGATAGAGGTTGATGTGCTTAATGCGCTGAGTTTATGCGGCTTATACAATCAGGATTCCGATGCCATTGATGATTCAGTGCGCCATTCTATTCATAACGATGTGGGCATGTATGAGTGGCATTTTCGTGCTAGGCCTTGATCGACGTTACTATGCTAAGATATTAGCTGTTTCAGATGAAAGGTCGTGTGCCGTGCCAAAGCCAGACAGCATGGAGGCATTACCGTTCGATCGATGCTCTAAAGGCTGCGCTGCTTGTGTGACATGGGCAACGAGGTTTAATTCTGCTTAACGTTTGCGAATCGGGCGTGAGTGTAACCAAATGCTTGATCTCGCGAAAAGAGGAGTTTGGATGGGTTGGTTGTTTGAAGGTTGAGCCGTAGTAGTTTCCTTGAATTTCAACTCAGCGCTTCAGTGCATTGTGCTAACCATTAAACATATGAAGGTAGTTATGAGACTTTTTATAGTATGCCTTGTGTTAATCACTTCTGGATGTACGACCTATTCGATCTCTGATCAGAGTTTGCTAGAGGTTCCGGAGCCTCAGGAGGCTTCCAGAGAAGCTACTTATTACCCAAAAGCGTTGGTCATCGATGCTGATATGCAATGTCATGTGAGTGACACATCTGCCTATAGAGTGCGTAGTAAATGCACAAATAAGGAGCGTATAGAGTTTGTCGTTAGTCATTTTAGGGGTCGTGGCTATAAGGTCTTCCCGTCTAATGATGCCGAAGCGGCGACGATAAAGATTGAAGAGAGTAATACTCCAAAAATCTTGAGTGGTTTTACTATGTTGTTGCATTTTTTATCGATAGGTTTTATTCCTTACTATGAATCCACTAGCTACTCGGTAATGTACTCGGATCCAGCAGAACAGGTTAAAGTTGAGCGTGATGTCAGCTTATCGACAACGCGGTCTTGGTTTAATGTATTTCGTTCGAATCCTGACAATATTGAAGGGCGCAATTGGAGAAAAGACGTAGAGCACAATCTGATTCGTAAGGTTTTAGATGAAGCAGAGGTGGGTCGAGCGTCTGCTGAAAAGTAACTTTGCTCCCGGTTTTTCAATACAGCTGTTTCTGGTTAAGTGTCGTCAATGTAAGGAGCAGTTTGTTGCTTTGGTCATGCGTCTGTGTGTTGCCGGTAATGAGGGGGTTAGTGGTCGAGTACATTTTTGCTCAATCGGGTGAGTTATGTCGTCAATGAATGCCAGTACTAATCCAAGCTTTTGATTGGCGGAAACATGAAGAACCTAATCCATAAGTTTGTACAACCGCGTGGATTGCAGGTGGGTGTCATATTTTAAATGGTTCGCTTGGCTTGTTATCATGTCCAAGTCCTGATTGTCGACGGTCTTAAATAGTTCGCTCTCTATCCACGCTAAGTTTGCCCTTGCCTAGAGATAATTGTTATCACTGTGGTGAAAGATTAAAGCGATAGTTTGGTCCTCTGTATCAACTCGTCTTTTATAGGCATAGGTGCTTTCAGGCATCAAGGCATAACTTTGCTTTGGTGCTTGGTTGCCAACGGGCCTTGGATCGTTCTTGCAGCCCTGGTTTTGGACGCTGTTGTCCGTGCCTTTGGTGTATTACAGTGCGTATCAGTTGAGCAGATACTAGCTTAAGCAATCACTATTGCAGCTGGCATACCTTTCTAAATGCTGTATCAATGGGCGCTGACATTCCCATTGCTTAGCCGTATCATGGCGAACTTTTATGCGAACTGCGTCCTATGAGCCTGAGTCAGCGCTTTAATTATGTGATCGATACCCTTTGCGATGGCAATAAAGCACAGTTTGCCCGCCTAACGGGCAAATCACCAAGCCATGTTTATAAAATTTGTCGCGGTCAGTCTCGGCCTTCGATGCGTTATCTTGAGACCATTTATGAGCAATTGAATGTCGATATTACCTGGTTGCTTACGGGGGATCAGGCCGATCGTGTCCAGGGTATGACCCCTGCAGCCAATGCTGCAAATGACCTAGTTTATGCTCCTGTACTGGATGTTCAGGCCAGTGCGGGTTTTGGTTCCAGCGGTTTTAGCGAAGATCTAGAGCAGCAGTTTGTCCTCGACCGCCAATGGTTGAACAGAACGCTGCGTATTTCTGGTGATCGGCTGCTGTTTATTCATGTTAGTGGGGACTCTATGCAGCCAACGCTGGAGGATGGCGATATGATCCTGGTCGATCTAGCTCAGCAGCAGCTGCAAAATAACGGCATTTATGTGCTGAATCATTCTGATGGTTTGATAACGAAACGTCTGCGTCGTGAAGGCTCTGGTATTCAGGTGATAAGTGACAACAGCAACTTTCCGGCTTGGGCGCTGGATCCGGACGATGAGCAAGTGCAAATTGTAGGCAAAGTCGTTTGGTGCAGTCGGCGGGTGAGGTAACTCATCATAAAACGGCAGCCAACTGCAAAGTGTAATCGTAAAACAGCGTTGTGTTGCAGGTATTTTGGGTAGGGCGTTCGTGCTTATGTCAACGCTTTACTCATCCTCGTCAGGGAAGAGCACCAAATTCGAGTGCTCGAGCTGGGGGTATAAACGCTGGTGAAAATCACGGTTAGTAGTGCTAGTAGCACGATTTACTCAAAATCTATGTTTCAAGAAACGAAAATGCAGGTGTTGGCTGCTGTTTAAAGCGAAGCTCAAGCCTTTTGGAAGGTAGGATACTAGCGTATACACGCCAGCATCCTTTCACATAGGTATAAAGTTTTACCTCGTTACCTCGCACACTTCCACCCGGCAGGGCTGAATAATGTCATCAATATAGTCGACGCCTAAGCCCGGCTTTTGATTGGCGCTAACATAACCTTCGTTATCCATGACAAAGCCATCGTGAGTGCCCCAGTTATAGGGCTCAAAGGGTACGGCCTGTTCAAAGCCGGTAGCGTTGTTGCTGCTTAGCATCATATGCAAGTTAGCGGCTTGTGTGGTGGCAAAGCCCCAGCTTTGTATTTCGCAGGGCAGTCCGGCTGCTTCGGCTTGGGCCATCAGCTTTTTCGCCACGGTCACGCCGCCGGTTAAGCTGGTATCAAAACGCAGGCGATCGCAGCAGCCTTGGTTAATAACGTGGGCCTGTAGCGCCGGTGAGAAAATCTCAATACCGCTCATCACCAGTGGAATATTGACCCGCGATCTAAGCCAAGCATGGCCGTCTAAATCCATATCGGACATGGGTGCTTCAAAAAACTCAAAGCAATCATGGAGGCTCAGTGCCTGGCCTATTTTGACGGCCGCCTCGCGACTGTATTGACCTTCGGCATCAAAATAAAAGGTTTGCTGGCCGTTAAAGTTATTAGCTAACTCCTCGATAAGCTCTAGGTCTTGCTTTAGCTCACAAAACGGATGAATCTTGATGGCGTGGTAGGGCTGAGTCGATAATTTGCCGACCTGGTCTATATAGGCGTCTATATTGGCGAAAGTCGGAATGCTGGCATAAACGGGCACGCGCTGGCGCGCGCTACCCAATAGTTGATGTAAGGGTAGGTTGGCCGCCTTGCCGGCGGCATCCCATAATGCCAAATCAATCAATGAGCTGCTTTGGGCTCGCAAAAAATCATAGCGCCGCCACAGTTTTTGATTGATTTGCTCGCGTGCATTGGCGTCCATACCCAGTACCGCTCGTGCGGCACTGCAGGCGCTGGCATAAATCGAGCGGTCGATATCATATTCTGTGTAGGTGGTTAAACCGGCACAGCCTTCGATACCTTCGCGAGTGGTAATACGGCATAGCAGCAGGCCTTCGACCACGACGCCACTGTGCTGCCCAAGCTGAATATGTTCTTTTGCAGGGTTGTACAGCTCGATGCGGATGCGCTCAATGGTGTTAGCCATGCTCGGCTCCTGGAGCGCACACATCTTTGTCGCTGTGGGGCTGTTTTAATACTTTAAAGAAGTTATAAATCACCAAAGACAATACCAGGGTTAGTGGCAGTGCTAACACAATGGAGCAGGTCTGAATGGCTTTTAAACTACCTTCTTTGCCGCCGCCAATTAAAATCAGCGTTAACGGCAGTGCGGCCAGTGCAAAGGCCCAGAAAATCCGGTGCCAAAGGGCAGGGTCTTGGTGTTGCTCAAGGTCATCGGTGGCAATGGCTGATAAGGTATAAGCAGCGGAATCCAACGAGGTGGCCAGGCAGATAAAGGCTAAAATGGTGTACACCACCACAGCTAGGGTTGGCCATGGCAGGCTCGACAGCACGGCCAAAACCGTGGCGCTACCGCCTTGTTCGGCCAGAACCTGTGTGATTTCAGCTCCTTGCTTTACCTCTTGATATAAGCCGTAGTTGCCTAAGACGGCGTAATAAATCCAGCAGCCCAGGCTGCCAAAACCCACTACGGTAAAGATGGTTTCACGAATGGTGCGGCCGCGAGAAATACGAGCAATAAAAATAGAGACAAAGGGTGCCCAAGATACCCACCAAGCCCAGTAGAAGATGGTCCAGTTTTGAGGGAAACCGCCTTCGGCGATGGAGTCCGTCCACAAGCTCATATGCATAAAGTTATCCAGCATAAAGCCCATGCCAGAGAGCATGCTGTTAATAATGAAAGCTGTTGGTCCAACGACCAAAATAGCACCCAAAAATACCAGTGCTAATAACATGTTGGCATCGCTTAAGCGTTTAATGCCTTTTTGCAGGCCGAGACTAACGCTGGCAGAAAACATCAACACCCAAATGGCCATCACAATCAGGTTAAGACCAAAGCCGGCTTCAACGCCAAATATGCTGCCTATTAGGGTAGACACCATAGGTGTGCCCAGCCCTATGGTGGTTCCTAGACCACCTAAAATGCCAAAAATAACCGCAATGTCGATGACCTTGCCGACCCAACCGTGAGTATGCTTTTCACCCAGAGTTTCAGTGCAAGCTTGGCTAAGACGTAAAAAAGGACGCTTTTTCACAAAATACTGATAGGCAATGGGCAGGGCGGGAATGCAGAAAATGGCCCAGGCGCTTAAGCCCCAATGGAAAAACCCATAGCCAATCGCCAGTTCTGCGGCCTCTGGAGTGAAGGCATCGGCACCGAAGGGCGGTGCTTTGTAATAGTAGGCCCACTCTTGCGGTGCCCAGTATAAAATACTGGAACCAATGCCGGCGGTAAAAATCATGCCGATCCAGGAGAAGGTAGAAAACTCGGGCGGCTCTTCACCAAAGCGAATATGGCCAAAACGGCCAAACGCCAGATAAACCAACAAGCCCATAACGATGAGGGCAAACAGCAAATAGATCCAGCCGAGCTGGTGGGTGGTGTAAGACAGAATCTTGCCCAGCACATCGGAGCCGGCGTCTGGGTAGAGGGCGAGTGGCACGATAATTAGCATCAGCAGCGCTAGCGAGCTGAAGAAAATACCGCGATCCACTTGAGGTTTATTGTTATTCGTCGCCATCTTCTATTCCTCAAATTCAGGTAGATGGTGTTTGTCCGAGCACATGTCTGCACGGTGTGATATCAGCTTAGGCTGAATCAATGGCTTTAGCAGTCACCGTGCCAGTTTGGAATTTCTCTGGAAAAGTCTGTTAAAACAAGGGGTTGAGCGGCATTTGGGATTCTGGATCTATTCATTTTGAGTCATTTTTGACTCGAAAATAGGCGGTGAATACAGCCAGATGGCCCTGGCATCGATCGTCAGCCAGATGGCTGAGAAAATGAGTCATTAATGACTCAGTGAGTTGATTGTGACTCAATGGTAGGAGTTTGCTAGCTCGAATACTTACGCATCAGGCGTGTGGCCTTGCTTTGACTGATATTCAGTGCCGCAGCGACCTGGCGGCTGCTGCCGTGTTGCTTTACGGCGGCCTGAATCAAGCGCTTTTCAACTTGCTCCAGGGTTTTGTCCAAATCGTCGCAGTTGGCAAAAGGCTGTGCAGCCGCAGGGCGGTCAAAATCGTGGGTTTCATACAAACTGGCGGGTAAGTCCTGTACTGTGATGGCATCGCTTTGCACGGTCACGACTAAGCGTTCGATCACGTGGGCCAGCTCTCGCACATTGCCGGGCCAGTTGTAGGCTTGCATCACATTCAGTGCTTCATCGCTAAGACTGCGGGCCTTTTGGTAACGTTGGTTAAAGTGACTGAGATAAAAATATGCCAGTGGCAGTAAATCTTCCCGGCGCTGGCGCAGCGGCGGCAACTGAATTTCAAACACATTGAGGCGGTAGTACAAGTCTTCACGAAAGGCGCCGTTATGCACCATGGCGAATAAATCACGGTTGCTGGCGGTGAGTAATTTAACATCGGCTTGGCGCATGGCATTGGCGCCTACGGGACGGTATTCGCGCTCTTGCACGGCATGCAGTAATTTTGCCTGCATAGCCAGTGGCAGCTCTGAGATTTCGTCCAAAAATAGAGTGCCGCCCTCGGCCTGGGCGAATAGCCCGGTTTTATCTTTCATGGCACCGGTAAAGGCGCCGCGCGTATGACCGAATAATTCCGACTCAAATAAATCATTAGGGATGCTGGCGCAATTCACCACCACAAAGGGCGCGTCGCGACGTGGGCTATGATGGTGAATGTATTTGGCCAGCAGGCTTTTACCACTGCCGGTTTCGCCCAATATCAAACAAGGTGAGGTTGAATCACACATTTGCTGCGCCAGTTGCAGCACTTGCTGCATAGATTCGCTGCGATGAACCAGCCCCTGTAGCCTTGGTTCAACCAGAGTGTCCGGCTGATTAATAATGTCTTGCAAGCGCTGAACATGGGCGTCGGTGGATAAATCGCGCACATTCATCAATACATAGTCGACTTCGCCGTGAGCGTCCAGCAACGGCGTTGCAATGGTCAGAATCTCTGTATTCATCGCCGTGCGCTGCACCGTCGAAAGGGACTTTTTAAGTTGGTACACAGTCGGCAACACCGAGTTGTTCCAGCAGCGATTTTCATTGGCAAAATGTTGAAAATCCTGGCCAATCATTTCTGCTTGGCTAAAACCATAATGGCGGGCACAGGCTTTATTGACGTAGACAATGCGATAGTGGCGATCATAAATGACGATTTCATCATGTAAATGATCGATCAGACGGGCAAATTCAGCGTAGCCAATGCCAAAGTGCTCGTGGGTATCTGCCATATCGGTCTCATTGTGTGGATATCAGTATGGTGATCTAGTATCGCACACAACGTGGCTTTGATGAGACAAGCCCAACATAATTTGGGCTTGTGGGGTTCAACTCAGTTACTGAGCAGTATGGTTACCGGACTCAGTGTTAAAGCACCACCTGGCCATGGTAGCGATACTCAATAACACAGCTGGCTTGGCCGTCATCAATATCAAAGGCTTCAGACTCACCTTCAGCGGTTACCGTGCTTTGAGCTGGGTCGTACTGGTAGGTAATCGGTATTTCAGGACGCTCGCTGAAATCTACCACGCTTTGGCTCGTGCTAAAGCGGTTATCGATTTGCGTTTGCAGCGCGATTCTATTGCCTGTGGCATCTTCTAAATAGCCGTCTCTGAAATTGACAATAAATTGCCAAGTATAGTCGTACGTGGTTGCAGGTAATGCTTCGCCGGTGAATCCACCATGACAGCGTTGTGTAACAGTGCGGGTACCATGCACCAGGGATTCTCCGTCGATTAGATTTAATGTCGATCGCTGTGGCTCTAGTAATGCAAACGCGAAAGGAAGAGATTGGTCTCCACGACTGGTATAAATATCCAGCGTCACTTCTGTGGCGCTATTGGCAGGGAAATACACCCACTGTAGGCGGCGTTCGGCTCCCATATCCCATGTCCCCACCGTTGTGCTTGAGAAGTCTCGTGCAGATGCCTTCAAGGCGATCGGCGCATTGCCTTGGTAGTTTCTAACACTAATTTGACCGGAATCTAGGGCAGCAATATCGGCACTGACGATGGCCAGAGCGGCTTGGTTGGGCTCGGGTAAATAAAAAAACCGCAAAGTATCCAAAATAGTGTGTGCTTGGGCCAACGTGCCGAGAGTCAATCTATCATGGTTATGCAATGTTTCGATGTTTGTATTGTTGTCACTATCACCACCGCAGCCACTCAGTAGAGCAGTCACTAGTAGTATTGGTTTGGGGCTTTGCATGATTGCCTCCGTGCGGGAACATTTGGTGTTTTAGCTGGCCTTTCTACGGCCTAGGCGTGCTTGCTGTCTTGTATCATATTGACCTTATTTGCTGTTAGACAGGCGTAAAAATGCAACAGTTGATTCCAGAGCACTGGTTTGATTGCTTAGGCGAGCTTTGTTGCGTTGACTTAGCAGGCTTTTCTGCACAAAATCCTTAGCTGTTCTAAAAACGCTATGCAGGGAGCAATTCAATGGCGGCTATCACCACTTCGATCGTGTTTATCCTTTACAGTATGGTCATGCTGTTTTCTATTGTCGGTATACCGTTCCTCTTATTGCATGTGGTTATGTTGGTGAAGGGGGCCAAGCGACTCGATACTGATAAGCAAAAGTTTCAGCAAACATTAATGGCGGGCGAACAGCTATTATGCAGCGTGCATGAAAAGCGCCCTTTTGCTTTGTTTCATCGTCGTAGCGTTCTAATGATCACGGATAGTCGTGTGCTGTTGTTTAAGCGCCCCTTGTTTGGCGGCTACAAAATGGCTGACATTCAATGGAAAGACGTACGTGATGCTCAAGTAGAGCAAAATATTATTCCGACATTTGCTGGCAGTCTTATTCATGTCACGCATCGTCAAGGTGCTCCTTTTGATATTAACGTCGATTCAGAGGCGGCCACTGAGTTGTACCGTTATGCGCAGGCTCAAGAGCAAAGCTGGGAAGAAAAACATCGTGTGCGGGAGATGGAACAGCACCGTGCAGCCAGTGGCGGAACCCACATGGAACTGAGCGTTGGCTCTGTTGGGGACGAAGACGACAATGGACAGGATATCTTGGCCAAAATATCCGAAGCCAAGGCGTTGCTGGATCAGGGAGCCATTAACGATGTTGAATTTGAAACCCTGAAAGCCAAGTTACTGAATGCATGATCGAAAAGGTGCATTGATGCATTAGTCAATGCGAGTTTTTGTGGCTTATCTCTGCTGAGTTTACAACTGCCATAAAAAGAAGCTAGCGCGTTTATGCAGAATATCTGCCTGGAAGGCTTGTGTACTCTGCGTACCTGCAATGCCATAACACACATGCAGAGGTAAAAGGTGCTCTTCGCGAGGGTGGCAGTAACGTGCGTAGGGGGCCTGCTGCCACTGCAGTAAACGTTGATAGCGCTGCTCCTCGGTGATATCAGTCGACGTCATGGTGTGCTGTAGCCAGTGCTCAAACTCGAGATTTTTATCGTCGTTGTCTGTGCCCCTAAAAAACGCCTGCATATTGTGAAAGGAAAATCCAGAGCCCATAAATAACACATCTTGCTGTGCTAACGGCGCTAATGCTTGGCCGAGTTTGATATGAAACTCCGGCTCAAGTTGTTGCTGCAATGATAACTGTATGCAGGGAGTATCAGCATTCGGATACATACACAGCAGCGGTATAAATACGCCGTGATCTAGGCCGCGTTGTGGCTCAGGCTCACAGGCGATGTTCGCTTTTTTCAGCTGCATGATCAGCGCTTTGGCCAGTTCAGGATTCCCTGCCACCGGATACTGAAGTTGGTATGCAGCCTGCTCAAAACCGTAATAATCATACAGCAAAGGCGGCGCTGCGGCGCTGGTCACTCGAATGACGTCAGTCTCCCAATGGGCACTAATAACGACAATGGCGCTGGGCTTCTCTAGCCGCGTGGTGATGTTGTGGAGGGTGTCTAGCATATCCTGGTGACTAGCGTCGCCCAGTAACGGCAGTGGTCCACCACCGTGGGACAAATACAGCACGGAAGACGACATGGGCAACCTCGATCAATGAATTAGGCTAAGGCCTGTTAACACTATTCAGACCCTAAGTGTCGCAAACCCTTGGGCAAGCAGTTAGGCCTAGGTCGCACAATGATTGTGTGTGGTTGCACAGTTGAGATTACGCCTGCCCTTGGGCGTCATTAAGCTGATCGACATCGTCGCTGGCACTGATTTTTTTCGGGATCACTAAACGAAACGCCGTTCCGCTATCGACCTCTTCAATCATGATTTCACCTTGTAGGCGCTGGCTGACAATGTTGTACACCAGATGCATGCCTAAGCCAGTGCCGCCCTGGCCGCGCTTGGTAGTGTAGAAAGGATCAAATATTTTCTGCTTAGCCTCAGCTGACAAGCCGCTGCCGTCGTCGCGATAGCGAATAATGACATTGCCGCGCTCTTCGGCGCACATCATTTCGATATGGCCATCATTACGGCCTTCAAAACCATGCAGCAGCGAGTTCATCACCAGGTTGGTAATCACCTGGGAAATGGCACCGGGTAATGTTTGCAAACGTAAGGTGGGAGAGCAATCAATGGTGACTTGGTGCTGGGTTTGTTTAAATTTGGGCGACAGAGTTTCCATCACTTCCTGCAAGTAGTCGCGTAATAAGAAGTCGCGAATATGCTCGCCGGTTTGATCCTCCGATACCTGCTTAAAACTCTTAATCAGGTGAGCAGCACGTTGCAAGTTCTTATCTAAAATGCCCAGGCTTTCATCCATCATATCGGTGAAATCGATAAAATCCTGTTTACGGATATTGCCGCTATCAAAGCGCTCACGCACGATTTGGTAATTGTCGTTAATGTAAGAATGTATGGTGATGCAAAGGCCCAGGGGGGTGTTTATTTCGTGAGCGATGCCGGCCACCATGCCGCCCAATGATGACAGCTTCTCTGCTTCGATCAGCTTGCTCTGGGTGTTATGCAGCTCGGATAGCGTATGGTTTAACTCATCGACGGTTTTTTGCAGGTTAATGGTGCGCTCTTTCACTCGATCTTCGAGTTCAGCATTGATGTTTTTCAGTTGTTGTTGGGCAAAGGTACGCTGTTCCAGCTCACTGTTCATTTGAGCACTGAGTGAATTGAAGGCTTCGATTAGGGTGTCGATCTCATCGCCAGCGTGACTTTGGCGAATAGATAAGGGTTCATAGTTTTCTGACCTGAGGCGGTCGTTGACCTCCTCTGCCATGGAGCGTACTCGCCGGTTAATCAGCCGGTGCACTACAGTTCCTAACAAGGTCGCCAGTAATAACATACTAATAAGCTGGGCAATAATGCTGGATACGGCAGTTTGATAGGCGGCATCCAGCACAGCATCACGGTCAAAGGCGATCTCTAGTTTGCCCAACATGCGCTCGTTGAATTGAATATCCATTTCATAAATATGATCGCGATGGGGACGAGTACCGCGCTCAATATTCAGATTCAAATTATCGGTGACTCGGACATAAGCGATAGCATCGAGGTTCTCGATGCCCTGCACCTGGGTTCGAATTTGCACCTCGTCGTAAAACCACAGGCTAAAGCCAAGCGACTCTAAGTAGCTAGAACGAATATCGTCGAGGCGATGTTCAAAGGTTTGCAGTTGTTGCTGGTAGTTCCAGTAGGCAATGGCAGCACCCACAGAAACCGCTAATGCCAGCGATGCCACAGCAAAGTAAAGAATGATGCGCCACACCAACGACTGGCGCCGAATGCCATGAAACACTGAATCTTCAGTGCTGGAGGCGGTATCTGCCATGAAACAACGCACTCTGCAGGTATCAACGCTTTCAGTGTAGACGAAGCTGGCCTTTGAAGGAAAAGCCCGCGCGTGCTTGGCGGGCCAAGTGAACAACAGCTTACTGACGTCGATACATAGCGGCGTAGTAGAGCAGGGGAATCAACACCAGCGTTAACACCGTGGCGACCAGGATGCCAAATATCAAGGCAATGGCCAGACCGTTGAAGATGGGGTCATCGATAATAAAGAAGGCGCCTACCATGGCCGCTACGGCGGTCAGTATAATGGGCTTGGCACGGACAGCCGCTGAGCTGACCACGGCGTCCTCAAAAGACATACCGGCCCTGCGTTGTTGGCCAATAAAGTCGACCAACAATATGGAGTTGCGCACTATGATACCAGCCAGTGCAATCATGCCGATCATGGATGTCGCAGTAAATTGCGCTCCCAGTAGTGCATGGCCTGGCATCACACCAATCAGGGTCAAGGGGATGGGGGCCATAATGATCAATGGCACTAGATAAGAGCGAAACTGCGCCACCACCAACAGATAAATCAGCAGCATGCCAACGCCATAGGCTAGGCCCATATCGCGAAAGGTTTCGTAGGTGATCTGCCATTCACCGTCCCATTTGACACTGTTCTCAAGTGGCAGAGGCGGTGATTGAATAAAGAACTGTGGCCAGTCGAGGCCGTGATCGGCCATGGCGAATGACGCGTCAAATAATCCATACAAGGGGCTGTCGAGTGGACCGGCCATATCGGCGGTTACGAACACCACTGGCTGTAGGTTTTTGCGATAAATCGTTTGCTCCATGCTTCCTTGCTGCACACTGACCAGATCACCGAGGGCAATGAGCTGGTCGTCGGCTGAGCGTACCTTCATAGCTAATAATGCATTCAGATGACTGCGATTAGCATCGCTAAAGGACAAACGAATAGGGGTTGGGTATTTGCTTTGCTGGTGTAAATAGCTGACATCTTCACCGCCTAAGGCGGTGTTGATGGCTTGCGCTAGGGTGGCTTGGTCGATGCCAAGATGCGCTGCGCGCTGGCGATCAACAAGGATGCTGAGCCGGGTTTGTGGATCTTCAATCCAGTCATCGACGTCTACCACAGAGTCGGTGCTTTCCAGTAATGCACGCAGCTGTTTGGCAGCGGCGATTTGCTGCGAATAGTGAGCGCCGTAAACTTCTGCAACTATGGGGGCCATCACCGGGGGCCCAGGTGGCACTTCAACTACTTTGACATTGGCTTGGAAGCGGCGACCAATGGCTTGCAGCGCTGGGCGCACGGCCAGGGCAATGGCATGGCTGGAGCGTTGGCGTTTGGTTTTATCAATCAGGTTAACTTGAATGTCGCCCTGATGCGGTAACGCCCGTAAATAGTATTGCCGCACTAGGCCGTTAAAGTTAATCGGTGCGGCAGTGGCGGCATACAGTTGCAAATGTTCTACTTCTGGTATTTGTCGCAGCTCGGCACTCAGTGCTTGCAAGGTAGCCAGAGTTTGTTCCATTGGCGTGCCTTCCGGCATGTCCACCACCACTTGAAACTCAGATTTATTGTCAAACGGCAGCATCTTCAGCACTACCCACTGCGCCACCGGCAGCGCGGCTGCCATCACAATGGCCACGAGAATGGCGGCAAACAGGCCAGCACGTTTTGCTCGATGGTTAATAAAGGGGCGCATCAGGCGATCAAATAACCGATAGCTGCGATTGCTGTGGTCCGTCGTTGCATGCTGCGAGGGTGTGCTCGTCGATCGTGCTAACAGTTTTAACGCCAACCAGGGCGTGACAATAAAGGCGATCAGCAAAGAGATCAGCATGCCGGTCGAGGCATTGATGGGAATCGGGCTCATATAAGGGCCCATCAAACCAGAGACAAACGCCATCGGCATCAAGGCTGCGATCACGGTAAAGGTGGCGAGAATGGTGGGACCACCGACTTCATCGACGGCCACAGGAATAATCTGGCTAAGCGGTTGTTGCTGCAAATGCATATGGCGATGGATATTCTCCACCACCACGATGGCATCGTCGACCAAGATGCCGATAGAGAAAATCAGCGCAAACAACGACACGCGATTCAGTGTAAAGCCCCAGGCCCAGGAGGCGAATAAAGTTATGGCTAAGGTAATGCCAATCGCGGCACCAACAATCACCGCTTCACGCCAACTCATGGTCGCTAATACCAGTACCACCACCGCGGCGGTGGCGAACAGCAACTTGGCCATCAATTGATCCGATTTGGCTTTGGCGGTGAGGCCATAATCGCGGCTGACGGTGACCTGGATATTGTCAGGGATCAGCGTGCCTTGTAGCTGTTGCAATCGTTCGCGCACGCTGCGAGTGATATCAATGGCATTGGTGCCCGGTTGTTTGGCGATGACCAAGGTGACGGCGGGTTGCGCACCGTGATGTTTGCCTTGGTGCAGCACTTGCTGGCTGGGTGTATCAGCAGCAAGACGGATATCAGCGAGATCGCGCAGGTAGACTAAGCCGGTGTCAGTCTTGCCGACAATGAGGGTTTCTATATCCGTCGTTGAGCGCAAAAAGTCCGCCGCCTGGACCCGAATGACCCGATTGTTTTGCACCAACGACTGCAGCTGGCCGCCGACATTGGCGGATTGTAGTGCCCGGCGCACGTCACCAAAGGCCAAGCCAAAGCCATTCATGCGGCTGGGATCGAGTTCAATATCAACCACCGTGGTTTGCTCACCAATGCTGTAGATATCTCGGGTACCAGCAATGCGCTTGAGTTCATCCTCCAGCGTGTGTGCGACCTGGGTGAGCTGGGCGCCACTGACGTCGGTGTCGTCCGACCAGAGGGTCAGGCTCATAATCGGCACATCATCAATGCCCATGGGTTTGACCAACGGCGGTTGCACCCCCAGCTGGCTGGGAAACCAGTCCTGATGGGAATGCACTTGATTGTACAGCGCGACGATGGCTTGCTGGCGCGGAATACCCACTTCAAAGGCGACGGTGAGTATGGCTTGGCCGGGCTGGCTAATGGAAAAAATATCATCAACGCCGGCTATCTCAGATAACACTTGTTCTGCTGGAATCGAGATTAGCTGCTCGACTTGTTTGGCGCTGGCACCGGGAAAGCTGATAAATACATTGGCGAAGGTAACATCGATTTGCGGTTCTTCTTCTTTCGGTGTCACCATGATGGCAAAGGCGCCGAGCAGCAGCCCCAATAGCGCCAATAGCGGGGTAAGGGCACTGTTTTGAAAGCTGGCGGCAATGCGACCAGACAGTCCAAGCTTCATGGCTGCTCTCCAAGGCTGGCCAGATAGGCGTAGGCATCGCTATGAAAGGTGTCTCCCGCGCTCAAGCCGGCGTTGATCTCTAACCAAGCTTCATTGTTGAGCACATGGTGCTCGCCGATACGCACTTGGCGCAGTACCGTTTGGCCCTGATCAAGCACAAACACCCCTTGAATTTCGCCGCGCTGAAACACGGCACTGGAAGGGACCAGCACTACTTGGCGCTGACCTTGATCAATGGCCAGTTTTACCCAACTGCCGGGCATCAAAGTTAACGATTCTGGTAACTGTGCGCGCAATCGAACGCTATGATGATCCGCGCTGGCATAGGGAAACAGCACGCTGTCGCTGGCAGCCACACGGCCTTGTGGACTGATAATCTCGACCTCAATGGGTGGCGTAGCCAAAAATTGTGGCACATCGGCGACGGCACGCAGCGGTGTTGGAGCAAACCCCGACATCAGCGCTTGGCCGGGTGCGACGCGCTCACCTAAATCGACGTGCACGGCTTTAACGATGCCAGCATAGGGGGCGCGAATATGGGTGTAGCTGAGTTGCTGACGGGCCTGAACCAGTCTGGCTTTGGCAGCATTGACGGAGGCTTTGGTGCTCTTAGCGGCGGCCAAGGTGCCGTCGTATTCATCTTTCGATAAGGTACCTTGCTGGTGCAGCCGCTGGTGGCGTTGCAGTAACAATTGCGCCTGTTCATCTTGCGCTTGCGCTTTGGCCAGGTCAGCTTCGGCCTGGGCGACTCCGGCTTGTTGCTCGGTGTCATCCAGCACCAGCAGTAAGTCGCCTTGCTGGACTGCATCACCCACATCAAACTTTATTTCACTCACGATGCTGGCGGTTTGGGCGGCAATGGTACTTTCAAACACCGGCTCCAGCTTGGCATCAATATAGCTGTATTGGGTAATGGATTGTGTTTGCGCTTGCAGTAACTCGGCCTGGCCGAAGGATGCCCAGTTGATTAGCCAGAGCAAATACAGCAGTTGGATAGCGCCTTTGAGTGTTTGATTGAAAGCCATGACTGCTCTCCGCTTTGGTATTTATATTCCTTGTTGGGAATATAGTAATTCATATAGTGAGCGCTGTCAGCCTACTATCGACCTTATTAGTTTTTTCGATTGGTGGCTTTGGCTAATTGGCTCAGACTACGTCCTGTATTCTATTTAGAGCAACCGGGCACGAAGGAGCAAAAATAATGGGACCAATGACCATATTCGGACGTGAAGGCTGTGGCTACTGTCGGCGAGCAAAAGAGCTGTGCGATATCCGCGAGATTCCCTACAAATATGTGGATATCAATGTCGAGGGCATCAGCAAAGCGGATTTGGAGAAAACCGTCGGTAAACCGGTAGAAACCGTGCCACAAATCTTTAATGGTCGTGATTATGTCGGCGGTTATACCGAACTGGCGGCCTTGGTGGGGGCGCAATAAGGCGAGATTAGTGGGCAGGTAAGACCCACTAAAAGCAGTGCCAGGGGGTGAGCCATGGCTGTGGTAGTGCGCCCCAGCCGTCTTCCTCTGGTGGGCAGACGAGTTCAATGTCGTCATTGCCGTCGTTGAACCTTAATGCCATGGCGTGCAGATAGGTACGCTCAGCCGGTGCTCCGCCATAGCGTTGATCACCAAGAATGGGCGCTGACAAGGATTTCATCGCCACTCTCAGTTGATGCGTTCGGCCGGTATGGGGCTGGAGCAAAAACAGACGCTGTTGTTTGCTGGGGTCATGCTGACTAATAAAACGAGTCACCGCCGGGTTTTGCTGGCTGCGTTCGAGTTTCCAGCTGCCACCGCGACTTTTACTCATATCGCCCTTGACCCAGCCTTGTTTTTTCTTTGTTTTGGCGGTGCTCACGGCTAGGTAATATTTCTCGATTTGGCGCTGTTCAAACAGCTGGCCAAAGCGCCTGGCTGCGTCTGCGCTCAGTCCAATCAATAAGATGCCTGAGGTGACACTGTCGAGGCGGTGCAAGGGCCATAGCGGGCGTTGCCAATGTTCGCTCAGTTGGGCAATCAAACCTGGCTGATTATTGCTGTGCATATCGACGCCGGCGGGCTTATTGATGGCGAGCCAGTCTGAGCCTTGATGAACAATGGCAATGCTGTCGAGCGGGATCAAGAGGCGGATTGCTCCATTAACTCTAATAAGCGTCGAGCAATGGCTTCAAATAGCTGAGCCTGTGAGTTGTCTGTTGCTGCCGTCAGACTGTACATCAGGCTTTCCAGTTCTGAACGCGACATGTATTTAACCGCAACCGGGGTGGTCATGGTGGCTCCTCTAAGTGAATCTAGTTAAAAACGGTAACTGAGCATCAAGTTGGTGGTGGTGACATCCGGCGTTTTGCCGTTGACTCGATACTCATCAGGCAAACGGTAACTGGCACTGACATCCAGGATCAAAGCCTGCCATTGCCAGCCTGTGCCCAGGTGCCAGCCCCAGCCGTTGTGTACTTGATGGGACTGTTGATCGGAGTGCGACTTTTGCCAGTACCAGCTAGGGCCGGAAAAGAGCCGCCAACCGGGCTGATTCAGGCCCCAGCCCCAAAATAATTGGGTCTCTACCCCATGCAGCCAGTAGCCTTGCTCACCTTGTTGGCGGTAATACAAAAAACGAGAGCCGGCGTGCTCCGATTGTGGAAACTCTGCCATCAAGGCGATGCCTCTATCGTCACTGCTGGGTTGGCCAGGGTCGATCGACAGCTGCCAGCTGCCGACGCCAACACGAAAGTTAGTCGGTTCGTCCGCGGCGCTACAGAGCGCAGGGGCACAGCTCAAACACAGCATTAGCCAGTAGCACAGCTTCATAATCGAATTCCTGAAGTCAGACGGCTGCAGAGGCTATCCCAGCACCGGGGCATGCGCAAGGGAGAGCTTGGTGATGGTGTGCAAAGGTGTGTCCTGGCGGTTGTGGAGTTATCATTAGTGTCAGTAGCAGGGGGACAGTGTATGCGAATCCTTTTACTGTGGCTGCTGAGCTGCTGTGGCTCAGCACTGGCGCTGGATGATATTGCAGAGCTGGGCAATCCGGTTATGGATGCCAAGCAAGCGGTGGCGGACAATAACATCGAATTTGTCGGCATTCAGTTGCCGGATGAACTGGTCACGCCTGGGCTGTCGGATACGGAACGACAAGAGCTGGAAAAGGACTATCCGATTCGGGCATTAAACCGGCGTTGGAAAACCTTTCAGAACATAGAGCAGGATGAAACTGTGTTTCGGCGTTATCGCAGCTATGCATTGAGGTACAATCTGACGGTGCTGAAAGAAATGCGCCTGCACAAGCGCCGCCAACTGAATAAATACCGGTATTAATCATGCAGTGTCGTCTCGGCTGCGGTGCCTGTTGCATCGCACCTTCCATTAGTGAGTCCATCCCTGGCATGCCTAACGGTAAAGCGGCGGGTGTGGCGTGTGTGCAATTGGACGAGCACGGGCTGTGTCGGTTATTTGGCGACCCAACTCGCCCTGCGACCTGCTTAGGTTTTCAGGCCGAAGCCAGTATTTGCGGTGATAATCGCCAGCAGGCACTGGCGATCTTGATAGAACTCGAGCAGCTGACCTGCGGCTAGTGCAATGGCTGAGTTGCTGCTGAGTTAGTTTGCGGCGCTTTGTGTTACAGCTTAAAGCGCTTCACCAGCGTGGCCAGGTAGTTCGCTACATCTACCAGCCGACTGGCAATCTCCGTGGTTTTGGCCGCACTTTGGGTGGTATTCACCGAATGCTCGGAAATGGTTTCAATGCTGGCGGCCACTTCTTTGCCGACGGTTACCTGCTCGGACATGCGCTCTAGCGTTTCGCGGTTTAATCGTGTCATTTCTTCGACTTGGGCGACCATGCTGTGCAACGCGCTGGCGGCATCCTGAACCTGGGCCATGCCATCGGCCGAGGTGCTTTGAGCGTCATTGGTGGCGCTCACGGCCTGGCGAGCTTCTTCTTGCAGTTGGCCTATCATGTCTTCGATTTCTTGCGCCGATTCGTGGGTGCGCTGTGACAGGGTGCGGACCTCATCCGCCACCACGGCAAAACCACGCCCGCTTTCGCCAGCGCGGGCGGCTTCAATGGCGGCGTTGAGGGCCAACAGGTTGGTTTGCTCGGCGATGCCTTTGATCACACTTAACACGTTGCCGACATTAGCACTGCGCTCATCGAGTGACGACACCACAGTGGCGGTAGTGGTGATGGCTTTATTCATACGCTCGATGGTGGCGGCGGCCTGATCGGTCTTGGCAACGCCTGAATGGGCAATGTCGATTGCGCTTTGTGACGCTGCTGAACTTTGCTCGGCGTTGTACTGCACACCATGAATGGATTCGTGCAAACGTTCGATCAATATATTGACTTGATCGGTTTCCTGGCGCTGCTGATCAACGGCACTGAGGGATTGTCGCGATGACTGATCAATGTGATGGGCGGAGGTTTCCAGTTCATCGGCGGCTTTCACCACTTCGTTCAGTGATTCGGAAAAGCGGCTAATCATCTGGTTAAGCGCTTGTGCGGCCATACCAATTTCATCACTGCCTTTCACTTTGACCCTTTGGGTTAAATCCGAATCTTTTTCCATCCGTTGCAGGGCCCAGTGCATTTTTTTAACGGGTTTTAAAATGACCCGCCGTAGCAACAGCGATAACACCACTAAGGCGGCAATAAAGAGTGCGCCTTGGGCAATGCTCATGGTGAGCATGTTGGAACGAATGGTGCTGTCGAGCTCATCGAGGTTATAAGTCACGCGAATAGCGCCGAGGATGTCTCCATTCTTTGCCTGATGGCAGGTTAAGCAATTCGTGCCACGGTAATTCTCTTCGGCAATGACGGGTGTGACATACGTAATGGTATGGCCATCATCGCCGTACTCCTCTAGGAAAACGGCTTCGCCCGCCAAGGCGCGGCGATCGAGGGCATCCTGTGGATATTCGTGTGCATGGCCCTTGCCAAAGTACTTATCGACCAAAGGTGTTCGCATCATGCGTGCTTCGGTAATGTTGTTATCCGACAGCATTTTTTCACGCACCATTTCACGATTGCCCATAGCGCCGGAAATCATCAATAGGTTCATAGTGTCTAGGTAGCCAGATGCTCGGCCTTCAAGCTGACTGTGCACCATGTCACGGCTGAGTTGGCGCTCAGCGTTGATGGCAATATTCACCACCACCACCAGTACCAAAACAAAAATAAGGCTGAGGGCGAGATACACTTTGCGTTGAATAGAGAGCGCCTGGCGGGCCATGCTGAACATCCAGTCCTGCTATTGAGTTATATGATCTTAGTTCAGGAACCCGGATAATGCATAAGCATCAGGGCCGGGCTGATTCTGAGATGTGTTATCGGCCGGCGATAAAAAACTTAAAGAATGAAGGCTGAGCCGTGGTGGCGATGTCGGAGGACACATGTACAAAATGGCTTTTTATGTACCCGAGGCTGATGTCGAACAGGTCAAGCAGGCAGTCTTTGCTACGGGAGCTGGCCGCCTTGGCAATTACGCGGAATGTTGCTGGCAGACCTTGGGACAGGGGCAGTTTCGACCGCTGGCGGGGGCAAATCCCACCCTCGGTGACGTGGGGGAGCTTGAGCACGTGGCCGAGCTTAAAGTGGAGCTGTTAGTTGATGATGATTGCCTGGTGGCGGCTGTGGCGGCATTAAAGCAGGCTCATCCTTATGAAGAACCTGCCTATGAAGTGTGGCCGCTACTGTCGGTTTAGCTCTACAGCGGTGAGATGGCTAAATGTGTTTCACCAAAGCCTGCTGCGGTGAAATATCAAACACGTGTGGTGTGATGATTTGATGCTGCTGACGATCGGCAAAATAGCGCTGCAATGATTGGCCGACGGTGGCAAAGGCTAATTCCTGCCAAGGAATGTCTTGTTCATCGAACAGCGCCACTTCTAGGCTTTCTTCACCGGCGGCAAAGTCTTTACTGCTGAGTTGAGCCAAGAAAAAAATATGCACCTGATTAATATGGGGCACGGTAATCATGCTAAATAGCGGCCCCAATTCGACCTTGGCACAGGCTTCTTCCCACGTCTCCCGGCTGGCGGCTTGTTCGGTGCTTTCACCGTTTTCCATAAATCCGGCGGGCAAGGTCCAAAAGCCGCGCCGCGGTTGGATGGCACGGCGGCAGAGCAATACCTGATCCTCCCAGATGGGAATGGTACCGGCCACGATGCGCGGATTGTCATAAAAAATGGTGTCGCATTGCTGGCACACAAAACGTTCACGGTTGTCGCCGGCAGGCACTAAAAAATGCACTGGGGCGGCGCACTGACTGCAAAACTTCATGCATAAACCTCCTGGAAGCAAGGATGCAGGTCGCACAGACTAGGGCATGACGACTGAGGGTGAACAAGCCTTAGCTGCTTGCCAGGATCATAGCGGTGCTGGCGGGTGGCGGGCAATGAATGAAAAACAAACGAAGAAAGCCCAGGTCAGTCGTCGACCTGGGTGAGCGGTGTGCGGCTATGCATGCAGGTGACGCTGGCTTTGCTATCTACCGCCGGCTCGTAGCGTCCGAGCAGGCTGTCGTGCAAATCAGCCAGACAGTCGTGCATCATGGTGGATAAGCGCAAGCAAGCGGCCATCGGCGTTTTACAGCGTTCACGTTCCATGTCGATGCGAAATTGCAAACCTTGCAGCCGCGGCTTTAAGCGTTGTGGAGATTGATCGATTAGCTGCTGAACCATATGTTGACGCAAGGCTTCCAGTGCTTCGGGTTGCTGCTCTGCCATGCGGTGCAGCTCATCCGGGTCGGGTAACTCAGTCAGCTCACCGAGATCGGTGGGGCTGGCTAGGGTCATAAGGTTTACCGTTATCTGATTACCTGTTCAGAATACGAAAAAATAATGAGTTCTGCAGCGTCGAGCAGTGCATGTGCGGCTGTCTTTTTGAGCCCAGTGTCATGTCAGTCGCATACTTTGTGTGGGCTTGTTTAATAGTCTGGCATAAGCCATGCCGGCAGGGCGTGAACGGAGGGAGAGCAGGCTGGGAAGGACGGGAGAGAGGACTGGGAAGGACAAGAGAGAGGGGGTCAGGGAGAGCAGGCTGGAGGGCGAACAGGAAAGCCAGTAAACTGGCCGCCATGAATCTCCCGTTAACGCCCTATTTACAGCAGCGCTGGCGACAGCAGCCGCGGCGCAAAGTCCATCAGCCTGGTCTGGCAGCCGCGGCCGTGCTGGTGGCACTGACCGATGAGCCAAATCCCAGGTTGCTGCTGACACAACGCTCACGCCAGTTGTCGTCCCATAGCGGCGAGGTTGCCTTTCCAGGCGGTAAACAGGACCCGGAAGATATCGATTTGATCGCCACTGCGCTGCGTGAAGCGCAAGAAGAAGTGGCGCTATCGGGCAGTGATGTCACCGTTATCGGCGAGCTGAATCAGGTGGTGTCGCGTTTTGGTTATTTGGTGACGCCAGTGCTGGCGGTGATTCCTCCCGACCTGAGCTTTATTCCCAACCCCGGCGAGTTGGATGCGGTGTTTTTGCCGCCCTTAGATTTATTTCAGCAACCGCCCGTGACCTACTTTGAGCGCGGCAATGTGCGGATCCCCAGCTTTGACTATCAGTCGTTTCATATTTGGGGACTGACCGCCATGATGATTACCGAATTTATGAATCACTACTGGGATTGCCAGATCGACTATCGCATCGGCTAAGCCCTGGAGAGTCTTATGTTCTATCAGCTTGGCAAGCTTCGCCCGAGTCGTGGTGAGGACGTATTTGTAGCCGATAACGCCCGCATCATTGGTGATGTGGAGTTACAAGATCGCACGAGCGTGTGGTTTGGCGCCGTTATCCGCGCTGACCATCACCGCATTACCGTGGGTCTAGAAAGCAATGTGCAAGACGCGGCGGCACTGCATACCGATGCCGGCATTCCTTTAACTCTGGGGCGCGGTGTGACCGTCGGCCATCATGCCATGCTGCATGGTTGTGAGGTGGGTGACTATTCCTTGATTGGCATTCATGCGGTGGTGTTGAACCGGGCGAAAATCGGTCGCCATTGCATTATTGGCGCTCACTCCTTGGTGCCTGAAGGTATGGATATTCCCGACGGCTCATTGGTGGTAGGGGCGCCGGCCAGCATTAAACGCCGTTTGTCAGATCAGCAACGCCAGCTGTTAGAAGCCAGCGCTGCTCATTATGTTGCCAATGCCAAACGATTTAATCAGGATTTGCAGGTCATTGAATTATGAGTCAGGTAGCTTCGCCTTGCGTCAGTATTTGCGCATTAGACGATCAGAATATTTGTTTGGGCTGTTATCGTAGTGCAGCCGAAATCACGGCTTGGGGACGTTTGAACGATGAGGATAAACGCCAGGTGTTAAAGCAGGTAGCTGAGCGTGAACGGGCGTCTTTTAATTTTACCGCCGTTAAGGAATCGACATGAGTGTAAGCCATCCTTTTGCTACAAATCCTTTGATAGGTACGCCGTTTTCCCCCACTGCCACTCGGGTACTGCTGTGTGGTGCTGGTGAGCTGGGGCGCGAGGTGGTGATAGAGCTGAAGCGTTTGGGCTGTGAAGTCATTGCTGTCGATCGTTACGCCAATGCTCCTGCCATGCAGCTAGCAGACCGTAGCCATGTCATTGATATGCTCGATGGTGCGGCTTTGCGCGCGGTGATTGAAGCTGAACAGCCCGCGTTAATTGTGCCGGAAATTGAAGCCATTGCTACCGATGAGTTGGTGGCGCTGGAGCAGCAAGGCTTTTGTGTTGTGCCGACCGCCAAGGCGACACAATTGACCATGAATCGTGAAGGCATTCGCCGGTTGGCGGCAGAAACTCTGCAGCTGCCGACATCGGCTTATCGTTTTGCCAGCGACTGGTCAGAATTTGCCGATGCCGCCGCAGACATTGGTTTTCCTTGTGTGGTGAAGCCAGTGATGAGTTCGTCTGGCAAAGGCCAAAGTCTGGTAAACAGCGCAGATGAACTGCAAGCTGCTTGGCAATACGCGCAAGAGGGCGGACGCGCTGGCGGTGGTCGGGTGATTGTCGAAGGTTTTGTCGACTTTGATTTTGAGATTACCTTATTAACGGTTCGCAGCCTCGATGCAACAGGTGCCGTCGAAACACACTATTGTGCGCCCATTGGCCATCGCCAGCACAATGGCGATTATCAAGAATCCTGGCAGCCACAAGCGATGTCTGCCACAGCGCTGCAACAAGCTCAGCAAGTCGCCGAACGCGTCACCGAAGCCTTGGGGGGCTTGGGCTTATTTGGTGTTGAATTATTTGTTAAAGGCGATCAGGTCATCTTTAGCGAAGTCTCTCCGCGTCCGCACGATACTGGCATGGTGACGCTGATTTCGCAGAATTTATCCGAGTTTGCTTTACATGCACGGGCGATTTTAGGCTTGCCCATTGCCAATATAGAGCTGCTGTCAGCCAGCGCATCAGCGGTGTTATTGCCCACCGGCGATAGCAACCAAATGACTTATTCAGGGTTGCGTAAAGCCCTGGCACAAGCGGATACCGAGCTGAGATTATTTGCTAAGCCTGAGATTCGTGGTCAAAGACGCATGGGCGTGGCGTTGGCCAAAGCCGCCGATGTTGATTCAGCAAGAGCTAAGGCTAAGGCCGTTATTGCAGCCATTGTGACGGAAAATTCCAGTCCTGCTCACAGCTAAGAGTGTGCACAACGGAGCGGTTGCGACCTTCGCTTTTGGCTTTGTATAGGGCGTAGTCTGCGGCCATGACCCAGCGCTCAGGCTCTGTTTGATGCAACCAATTGCCTGGAGTTGGAATCCAGGCAATGCCACAAGATACCGTTAGGTAATCGCTGACGTCGGAAAATCCGTGCACAATTTCCAGTTCAGCGATGGCTTGCTGCAAACGATGGCGAAGATTGTCGAGATCTTCGGCATTGCGCAGATAAATAATTAAAATAAACTCTTCGCCGCCGTAGCGTGCCGCCAGTTCATCTGCTCGCCTGGCACAGCGTGCCAAGGCCTTTGCGACGCGACGTAAGGCATCGTCGCCAGCCAAGTGTCCATAGTGATCATTAAAGCGCTTAAAATAGTCGATATCACACAGCACCAGTGCCATGCCATCTGAATGGCGATGTAATCGCTGCCAGGTATTTAACAAGCCTTCATCAAAGCTGCGACGGTTATTAATGCCGGTTAAGCGATCGGTATTGGACATTTCTAATAACATGGTTTTTTGTCGATTGATTTCAATCACCACTGCGTTGTAGGAGTTTTTTAGCTCAATTAACTCTTTTATTTTAAAAGGGTCGCTAAATCGAATGGGCGAGAACACACCCTCGCGGCGATTTTCGCGTAAATGATTGGTGGCGTGCACAATGGGATGAATAATCACTTTTAAAAAAGCCAGAAACAGTAAGCTTGGCAGTAGCGCTAACACCACAAAGGAGCCAAATACCGCTGGTTGGAACAGTGGTGGCAGCACATTGCCATGATCAAAGGTCAGCATGATAGAGGGCTTGTCAAACACATCCATCAAACAGCGCTGATGCTGTTTTTGTGCCGCAGGCAGTTTGACATACAAGGGTTGACAGTCGGCAGGCGGATTGATGCTGGATTCGATGGTCAGATGCTGGCCGTAACTGAGCGCGCGCCAAAAACTGTCGTCAATACGACGTGCCATCAATAAATAGCCCCGAATATCGCCACTACCGTCAGAACGCAGTACTTCTGCCACCGCTAAGATAAAGGTTTGGCCATCAATGCTCTGGAAGCTGGTGGGTTGGTAAGCAAATTTGGGGTCGCCAGAGCGGATTTGCATCGTTAGCCAGTATTCGAGTGAGGGTAATGAGCGCTGCAGCTCCTCCGTGCCGAGAATATGGCGCATGGAAAGGCGCAGTTCACCTTCGGCATTGGCCAGCAATACGTGTTGAATGTCCAAATTGATCATGGTATCGGCGATGAAATTGGTGTGTACGTAGCGGTGTTCTGGGTTGAGCGGCAATGCTTGCTGGATAAAGTCATAAGTGTCGTCCCAGCGGGCATAATCCACCACAAAAGCCAATAAGTGCTCTGATTTCTGCTCCAGCTGGCGGTTAACCATTCTGATCTCGTGCTCTTGGTAAGAGCGTACGATTTCCAGCTCCTGCGGATGAAACCACCAAGCACGCACGGCGATAAGGCCGAGAAACAGCAATATTAAGTAGAGCAGAGTCGCCAGTAGCGACAGCTTGCGAATTGTGATCATCCCACCGCCGGATTTACACGCCTGATGGCCCTCAGTGTAGTCGGAATCAGCATTACTGGCGCTTAGCCGCGGGTGTGAAAAAGTTTATGGCATGGCTTGACCTGTGAGTAGCTCATAGGTTTAACCTGAACAGGTGAATAACGATTGCGGCACTCACTGCTGCCTTGCTGGCCATTGAATCTGGCTCGCGGGTCGCTGGCTTGGCGCAATGTTTTACTGATGACAGGTTTGCCCAAGGTGGCAAGCCGAAGGAGTCACGATGACAGTTCAACAACTGGCCAGGCTGTCTGGCACCGGCGCCGATACCATTCGCCACTATGTGCGCATTGGTTTACTGACACCGGCTAAAGGCAGCAATGGCTATCACCAGTTCAATGATAGTGATGCCCGCCGGCTGAGCTTTATTCTACAGGCCAGACAACTGGGCTTTACCCTCGACGATATAGGCCAAGTCATGGCCCAGGCTGAGCATGGGGAATCCCCCTGTCCGACGGTACGGCAGCTGATAGAGCCAAGGCTAAGCGAGGCGCGCAGTCGTTTAGCGGCGATGCAGCAATTGGTTGAACGTATGGAAAAGGCCGTTGAGCAATGGCAGCATCAACCCGATTGCCAGCCCTGCGGTACCCACATTTGTCATTTAATCGAAGGCACAGATCCCGGCGATAAGGAGCACTCACATGACTGAGACAACAACATCTTGCTGTTCAGGCAAAGATCAACAGCCTGCGGCTTCGAGTGAATGCCAGGCTCAGTCATTAGACCACTGTGCAAGCCAGGCAAACAGTAGCAGTGGCTGTGATGACAACAGCGTGCAAAAACAACAAGGCAGCTGTTGCGGAACGGCTCCTAAGGCAAATGATGATGCTGGCTGCTGCGGCACAGAAGGTAAAAAACGCATCGACTGGGTGATGTGGACCTGCTTGCCCTTTGTCATCGCGGGTTACCTGGGCTTTTTGGCGTTAGGACACGATGGCTTGCCAGAATGGCTCGCGGTGATGTTTCACACCAGTTTTGAAATGGTCAATGCCATGTGGTGGGGCATTTTAATGGCGGCGTTTTTTGTTGGCTTGCTGACGAGGGTGCCAAGAGAATTGGTGATGTCAGTACTAGGGCGTGGCGGCAGTAAACGTGGGCTAGTGCGTGCCACGGCCGCGGGTTTGCTGCTCGATTTATGCAATCACGGCATATTAATGATAGGTATGAAGCTGTATGAGCGCGGTGCCAGCCTGGGACAGGTGATGGCGTTTTTAATCGCCAGTCCGTGGAATTCGTTGACCCTCACTTTGATTTTAATTGGCCTGATTGGATTGCCGCTGACATTAACCTTTATTGCCGGGTCTATGGTCATAGCACTGATCAGTGGCTGGATCTTTGATCGTCTGGTTGATCGCCAAGTGTTGCCGGCCAATCCAAACCAGGTCGAGTTTCAGCAATTGCCATTTTGGCCAACGCTAAAAAGCAGCTGGAGCGGCTACGACTGGAGTCCCAAAGCCATGGCCGGACTCTTTTGGGAAGGGCTGAAAGATTCGCGCATGGTATTGCGTTGGGTGGTATTTGGCATCGTATTAATTGCCTTGGTGCGGGCCTTTGTGCCAGAAGAAATGTTCAGTACCTGGTTTGGTGCCACCGCAGGCGGTTTATTTATGACCTTGTTGGCGACCACCATTTTAGAAGTGTGCTCAGAAGGCAGCAGTCCCATTGCCGCAGACTTAGTGAATCGTGCTGGTGCACCGGGCAATGCCTTTACCTTTTTAATGGCTGGCGCGGCGACAGATTACACTGAAATCATGTCGCTGAAAGACACCACCCGTAGCTGGAAGATTGCTTTATTCCTGCCGCTGGTGACGGTGCCTCAAGTGCTGTTGATTGGCTATCTACTCAATATGGGCGCTTAAAAGCTAATATCCAAAATATGGCCCGTACTGCGCTTGGGCTCGGTGGCATACCAGACACTATGTGTGGTGGCCTTGGGCCAGGCGCGCTGACAGCGCTCTATTAACGCTTCAAAGGTCGGTCTGCCGGGGTCGGCCAGCAGTATTCTTGTTACACCGGCGCGTTTGGCACGTTTTATTAGCCGGAATAACTCATCAGTTAGGCTGTCCCAAAAACAAATGTCGGCACCGATCAAAACGTCAAAGTCACGCAGATCACCTACCTTGATATCATCAAAGGCCGATTCCCATCTACTGAGTTTAACGTCGTTATAGGCGGCCATTACGTCTAAATAAGGAAACACCGCAGGGTCAATATCGACACCCGTCACTTTGGACTTAAACTGGCGAGCACAGTAAATACTGGCAGGTCCCCAGCCGCAGCCTAGCTCCAACAGTGTACGACGCTTTTTAATCGGCTTTTCCCGCAGATAGTCCATCAGTAAAAAACTCGACTCCCAGGTTTTATGGCCGTGGACACGGGGTTTAGCAATATCTTCTAAACGTCGAATAAGGGGGTGCTGAGGTGATAATAAATACACCCCGTAGGCTTTTTTTACTTGTTTGGGTAAGGCTTCAAGTTGCGGCATAGCAGCAAAGTGGTCATGAATGGTGTCTGCAGTGTACATTGTTGGCACAGCAAACTAAAAGGGGCAGTTTCATGCTTAAACCGATAGCCGTTATGACAGCATCCTTGCTGCTGAGTGCCTGTGCGTCGGTGTCTGTGCAGGATTACGCACAGCGCCAGCCTAAGCTTGACCCTCGCCAGTTTTTCGATGGCAAGTTGTGCGCCGATGGTGTGGTACGCGATTGGAAAGGTGAACAGATTCGCCAGTTTAATGCTCGCATTCTCGCCAGTTGGGACGCCGACGGTGTTGGCACATTAGATGAGGTGTTTCAGTTTGACGACGGTATTGAAACCCGCATTTGGACGTTAACGCCAATAACAAATAGCGATGGTCAGCGCGCCTACCGTGCCGAGGCCAGCGATGTGCCAGAAGCTACTGTTATGAATTTTGCCGGCAATGCCATTCATATGAATTACCTGCTGCGCTATGGCCAACCGGGCGACACCATAGATCTAACTATGGATGATTGGATGTTTAAAGTCGCCGATGGCGTAGTGGTGAATGAAACCACCATGAGCAAATGGGGTTTTGATGTTGGCCAGGTGTTGCTAGTAATGCGTAAAGTGGATGATGGGCATGAGTGTATCGGCGAAGCGCACTAAGTCAGCGTGTAAAGTAATACGGTAATTGTGTAGACACCTTGAGCGCTGTGGTCAATCGCTAGCGCTTGTAATCAGTTTTTTGGGGGTTAGGGAAAGATGCCGGTCGATTTATCAGAAACTTTGGTGGTGGGTGTTTCAGCAACGGCGTTGTTTGATCTGTCAGAGGCTGATCGTGTATTTCGAGAAAAACGGGCTCAGGACCCGGAAACGGCTGTTCTTGAATACAGGGATTACATGCTCCAGCATGAAGATGAGCCGCTGGAAGATGGCACCGGTATGCCTCTGGTTAAGGCGCTATTGGCACTCAATGAGCATCAGGATGCTTCTGCACCGGACCCAATTGTCGAAGTCGTTATTATTTCTAAAAATAGCCCGGAAACAGGATTTAGAGTCCTGAAAGAAATAAAGCGACGAGGTCTCGCCATTACCCGATCGGCATTTACTGCCGGGGAGCCGAGCTCCGATTATCTTGAGGCATTCTATGTTGATCTCTTTTTGACCACGGATGAGCAGGACGCCCAAAGTGTGGTTGATAGTAAGGTTTGTGCCGGTGCGATTGTAAAAGAACCACCCAAGTCTTCATGCGGATTGAGGAGTGATCAGGTGAGAATTGCCTTTGATGCTGACGCGGTACTGTTCAATGAAGACAGTGAACTGATCTATCAAAGAGACGGGTTAGATAAGTTTCTGGAAATGGAAGACCTGCAGAAGGAAGTTCCTCTACAAGAAGGGCCGCATGCAAACTTGCTCAAAAAATTGTCAAATATACAAGAGCGTCTGCCAGGGCAGATCGAGCATTCTCCTGTTCGATTGGCGATTGTGACTGCCAGGAATAGCCCAGCAGAAATGAGGGTCATCAACACCATTCGAGCATGGAACGTTTATATAGATCAGGCATTCTTTCTCGGCGGGCTAGAAAAGGGTCGGTTCTTGAAAGCGTTTAAGCCTCATATTTTCTTTGACGATCAAGATACTCATCTAGACGTTGCTGCTTTGGAAGTGCCCAGCGCCAAGGTGTTATACCCAAGTGATTCGCCGCTTAAAAAGATACTGGAGCAGAAGAAGGGTTCAGTGAGCCAGTAGAGGCATGCGTTAGTAATCAGGAAAATAACTTGCAGGGAGGAAGATATGATTAACCGGATGATGACCGCTGTTTACGTCAGCGACCTTGCTCGCTCAAAAACCTTTTATCAAGAGTTATTGGGGATCAATGCAGTATTTGACACAGACTGGATTGTCCAGCTAGCGGATCCGGACAGCGGCGATGTGTGCCTGATGCTGCAACCTCAACAGCATGAGCTGGTACCGACGAGTTTCCAACAGCTTCCGCAAGGTGTTTGTCTGGTGTTTGTTGTGGATGATGTTGACGAGCGGTATCAATACGCCCTTTCCAAAGGGTGGCCGATCGTGCAGGAGCCACGGAATGAGGATTATGGCCAGCGACGTTTTTTGATGGCTGACCCTGATGGCGTATTGATTGATATCAGCACGCCCTGTGAGCCATCGGCCGAGTTTTTTGCGCAGTATTTTTAAACTCTAAGTGAAATTATGGAAAAATTTATTGCGATCGCTCTCATAATGCTCAGTTTTGCGGCTAATGGCGAAAAGGTTATAGATCATACGCGACAGCGCTCTATTCCTGTTGAAATTTTCCATCCGGCTGCCAGTGAACAGTGCATGCAGTCATCAAAATGCCTAGTAGCCTTTGTGAGTGCTGGTTATGGTGTTTCTCATACTTGTTATCAGTTTTTAGTGGATGTATTAACAGAGCAAGGTTTTTTAGTGGTTGCGATAGGAGACGAGTTAGCAGGTGATCCACCTTTATCTGTCACTGGCAACTTGTTTGAAACTCGTGCAGAAAACTGGGCGCGTGGTGCGCAAACGCTAAGTTTTATTCGGCAAGTCTTATCCAGCAAATACCCCAGCTATGACTTTGATCATTTAACCTTAGTGGGGCATTCCAATGGGGGCGATATTTCTGCCTGGCTGATTCGACAGTCACCTGATTATGTGGAAGCCATTATTACCCTAGATCATCGCCGAGTGCCGCTACCAAGGTCAGACAAGATTAAGGTGTTGTCATTGCGTGCCAGTGATTTTGATGCCAATGAGGGTGTATTGCCCAACCCGCGCGAACAAAAACTCTATGCGAGTTGCATTATTAACATGGCTAACGCTCGCCATAATGATATGACGGACCTAGGCCCTGAGCGGTTGCAACTGGATATGCAAAGTATTATTCGTCAGTGGTTGCAGGATAATGCGTCTTGCAGCCTTTCTGCTTAGTTGATGGGGTTGTTGGAGATTTATGGGTGAAGCAACCCTGTTAAAGACGACATCATTGCTGAAGTGGGTGATGACTTCAGGTGCGGAATGCAAGTGTTGTTGACGCTGCTAGAAGCAGTGTCGGAACATTTCGAGGGTGAGGTCACTAATGCGTATGCATATGCCAGAGTATTCTGGCATTCCGGAGGGGAGGAGAGTGTTCTGGTGGCGCATCGAGTCGCTTGTTGGCAGTTTCTGGATCAAATAAAGGAAACGCCGTCTCCAAGCTCTGTAGTAGGCAATGCTGTTCGTTCCCTGATTTGTGTAATGTATGTAGAAACTGAGTATGACGATGTAGGTGATACAGTCTGGTGTTTCTTGGAGTTTATGCAGGAAGCTGGTGTGAGATCAGAGGATTTAGTTGGGCTTGTACTGACTAGTTCTTAGGTTACCTTGATGGCTGGTTATACCGTTATCTTGAAGTCCTGCCCGTCCAGTCTGGCATTTGCCGCTGGGCGGCGTACAATCGCGCCATCATGAGTAAAGGTTGTGATCTAAGGGGATGCACCGTGAGTCAAATTACCCAGTCTCAAGTTGAGCAAGCCATCCAAGGCTATACCGACCCGTATCTAAACAGTGATCTCCTCAGTGCCGGTGCTCTGCGTTGCGTGAGCATTAGCAATAACAATGAGATCGAAGTGGATCTGCACCTGCAGTATCCAAGTGGTTTTTTGGCCAATGGCGTTGAGCAAATGCTGCAAACGGCCATTGAAAACATCGATGGCTGCCAATCCGCCAATGTCAAAATCAGCTGGGAAGTGCTGGAAAACAAAAGCCAGAACAGCGCTGATGCCATTGAGCAGGTCAAAAACATTGTGGCTGTGGCATCGGGCAAAGGTGGCGTCGGTAAATCGACCACTTCTGTGAATTTGGCGTTGGCATTGGCCAAAGACGGCGCCAAAGTGGGTTTGTTAGACGCCGATATTTATGGTCCTAGTCAGGGCATTATGCTGGGCGTAGACGAGGGTACGCGACCTGAGACTATCGATGATAAATGGTTTGTGCCGATTGAAGCCCACGGCATTAAAACCATGTCGATGGCCTATTTGGTCACTGAGTCGACGCCTATGGTGTGGCGCGGGCCTATGGTTGCCGGTGCATTGCAGCAAATTCTGACTCAAACCCAATGGGGCGAGCTGGATTATTTGATTATCGATATGCCGCCGGGCACCGGTGACATCCAACTGACTTTAAGTCAGAAATTCCCGGTATCGGGTGCAGTGATTGTGACCACGCCGCAGGACATTGCTCTGGCTGATGCTAAAAAAGGCATTGAAATGTTCAATAAGGTGAACATTCCAGTGATGGGCATGATTGAAAACATGAGCATGCATATTTGCTCCAACTGCGGCCATGCCGAGCCTATTTTTGGCCAAGATGGCGCTGATGAGCTGGCGCAGCGCTACGATACCCAAGTGCTGGGCTCACTGCCGTTGTCTAAATACATTCGTGAGCAAAGTGACGCCGGCACTCCAGTGGTTGCCGCCGATGATTGCTCCGAGGTGTCGATGATGTATCGCCACGCCGCGCGCCACTTAGCCGTGGCCTTGATGCACCAGGCACAAAACCGTCAGGTCATGCCCAGTATTGAAATTAGTGATGACTAGCGTCTCGCTATAACCCAGATATGCCAAAGTGCGCACTTAGGTATCTTATTTGCGCACTTGGGTCATTTACCCGGCGTTTTGTCAGGGTAAACTGCGCTCATCAACAATAAATGTGCAGGTAGCCTTTGATGAGTCAGTATCCCCATCTGTTTGAACCTTTAGATCTGGGTTTTACCCAACTGAAAAACCGCATCATGATGGGTTCCATGCACGTCGGGCTGGAAGATCGTCCTTGGCACTTTGACGAAATGGCTGCCTACTTTGCTGAGCGCGCTCGTGGTGGCACCGGCCTGATGGTGACCGGTGGTTTTTCTCCTAACCGCCGCGGCGATTTGCTGCCATTTGGCTCCAAGCTGATCAGTGGCTGGCAGGTGCCGTTCCATAAAAAAGTCACCTCAGCGGTGCATGAGGCGGCGTCAGACAGCAAAATATTGCTGCAAATTCTGCATGCCGGACGTTACGGCTATACCCCGTTTAACGTTGCGCCATCGGCGATTAAATCGCCCATTACGCCCTTTAAACCAAAAGAATTAAGCGCCAAGCAAATCGAAAAAACCGTCGATGATTATGTGCGTTGCGCCAAGCTGGCGCAAAAGGCCAACTACGATGGCATCGAGATCATGGGCTCGGAAGGCTATTTTATCTGCCAGATGCTGAATAAGCGCGTCAATAAGCGTACCGATGAATGGGGTGGGTCCTACGAAAATCGCATGCGCTTCCCGCTGGAAGTGGTGCGTCGCATTCGTGCTGCAGTGGGTGAGCAGTTTATTTTAATGTTCCGCCTGTCGATGCTGGATTTGGTCGAAGACGGCTCAGATATGGCCGAAGTGATTCAGCTAGCAAAAGAGCTGGAAAAAGCCGGCGTTAACCTGATTAATACCGGTATCGGCTGGCACGAAGCACGGGTGCCGACCATTGTCACTTCGGTGCCACGGGCTGCATTTACCGACGTGACGGCTCAGGTCAAAGCTGCAGTGTCTGTACCTGTGGTGGCGTCTAACCGCATTAATATGCCTGACGTAGGTGAAACCATTATTGCCAGTGGTCAGGCCGATATGATTTCTATGGCCAGGCCTTTGTTGGCCGACCCTGAGTGGGCCAATAAAGCGCGCGAAGATCGCGCTGATGAAATTAATACCTGCATCGCCTGTAACCAGGCCTGCCTTGATCATACCTTTGAAAACAAACGCGCTAGCTGTTTGGTCAACCCGCGCGCTGGCCATGAAACTCAGCTGCTCTATACCCCAGTGGCCCAGCCGAAAAAAGTCGCTGTGGTCGGTGCTGGTCCTGCAGGTTTGGCTTGTGCCAATGTCGCGGCTCAGCGTGGCCACAAGGTCACCTTATTTGAAGCGCGCGGCAATATTGGCGGTCAGTTTAATTACGCCGCGAAAATTCCCGGTAAAGAAGAGTTTTACGAAACTATTCGCTATTTCCACAAAATGATCGAGGTGCACAATATCGACTTGCGCCTCAATACTTGGGTGGATGCTGAGCAATTAAAAGCCGAAGGTTTTGATGAAGTGGTGGTGGCATCTGGGGTTGAACCACGTGTGCCGAATATGCCGGGCGTGGATCACGCCAAGGTGGTCACTTATCAAGATGTGTTGGATAAAGGCCTGCAGCTGGGTAAAAAAGTCGCCATTATGGGTGCCGGTGGTATCGGCTACGACATGGTCGAGTACCTGACCCACGAAGGCCCATCCATTACCCTCGATAAAGACGCCTGGATGAAAGAGTGGGGCGTTGATGGCAGCAACTCGGTGCGCGGCGGTTTAAAACCGGCGGATATTGAAGAGTCGCCACGTAAAGTTTATATGCTGCAGCGTAAAGCCTCGCGTTTTGGCAAAGGGCTCAACAAAACTACTGGCTGGGTGCACCGCGCCATTGTGGCGATGAAAGGCGTTGAAACCATTGGCGGCGTTAGCTACGACAAGGTCGATGACGCTGGTTTGCACATCACCATTACCCGTGGCAAAGAGGGTGAAGAAGTAAAAGAAACCCGCGTACTCGATGTTGACCATGTGGTGCTGTGTGCAGGCCAAGTGTCGGTGAACAAACTTCACCAGCAGTTGGAGCAAGACAGCAGCAAAACCTTTGCCTTGCACTTGGTGGGCGGTGCTGAGTTTGCTGGCGAGCTGGACGCCAAGCGTGCCATTAAGTTGGCCAGCGAATTAGCTGCCACGTTATAACCCTAGCGTTAGTCTCCGCCGGTGATTCAATCGCTGGCACTATTGGGCCTTGTTAGCAAGGCCCGTCCTTTGGTGTGCTCTCTGGCAGAGTACAAGCGTTGCAAATGAGCACTGCCTCCCTGCGGAAAGTGGGTCTGTATTGCTATGCTGATGGCTATTGCATAGGCATCAGGAGCCGTTATGCCTGTCAGGCCATCACCCCAAGTCGATCATCTGGGCCAAAACGCCCATCTGCGCCGCAAGCGGCGTGGCTTGTTGTTGCAGCTAATGTTGATTGCTTCTTGGGCGCTGGCTTGCCTATCGTTCGGTTACGATTTTAAAAGCAAGGTCGATGCAGATGTGGTGTCCAAGCTGGCTGAGTTTATTATCTTCGTGACAGGCATGAGCATGGCCCAACTCAGCTCCTTGACCCAGCATGCCAGACGGCCGTTGGTATTGGGCTTCTTTTTTATCAGTGTCTCCAGCGTCAGTGACTGGATCGACGAATTTGTCAGTTATACCGAGCAAGTAGATGTCGTTATCGAGACGGTTGAGGCGATGTTTGCCTTTGGGCTGATCTTTGCGGGCATCGGTTTTTATCGCTGGTTGCAGTGGCAGGAGCAGATCCTGGCACAGCAGGCTGAGCGAACTCAGCACTTTCGTTTGTTAAGCGAGTTGGATGGCCTCACCGATGTATACAACCGTGCGGTGCTGGATCGTGAATTGCCACAACAACTGCAGCTGGCACAACAGGCGCGTGGTGATCTGGCCTTATTACTGATCGATCTGGATCATTTTAAGCGCATCAATGATCAATACGGTCACAGTGTGGGCGATCAGGTACTGCGAGGCTTTGCTCATATGCTCAAGTCCGTATTCAATAATCATAAACTGATATTTCGTTATGGGGGTGAAGAGTTTGCGCTATTGCTGCCGGCCATGTCCGCCAGTGGTGCAGCACAGGTGGCGGAGCGTTTGCGTCAGGCGACGCAATCGATGACAGTCGATAATCAAGATGGTCACAATGTGACAGTAACGACCAGTGTCGGTGTGGCCCTGGCCGAGCCGGGCGACACGGCCATGTCACTGTTACAGCGTGCCGATGAGGCCTTGTATCAAGCCAAACAATCGGGCCGTAATCGGGTGTGCCTGGCTGATGTTGGCTGAGTGCTCGGACGGGCCGCGCAATGTGTGCCCTTGTCAGATCACAGCGCTATCAGGCTGGTCGGCAGTGGTTGCTTCGTCATCGTTGTGATACTCACTGAGCGGCAACTGTAGTATCAAGTCAAAGCCCAAACCATCGCCCCAGTGCAGCTGTCCATGTAATACATCGATGACCAAGTTATGGCATTCATACAGGCCGAGGCCGCGGCTGCCTGCTTGGCTGCGACAGGTCGTGTAAAACGGCTGGAAAACCCGTTCGCGATCACTGCTGGCTATGCCGCAGCCATTGTCGGAGTAGCGAATGCACAGGGCATCATCGCTATCGTAAACGCTGACTCGGATATCCAGGGGGTGCCCTGAATTGTGGCGCAGGCTGTTATCGACCAGCTGATTTAACACTCTGCCCAGGGCATCGTTGTCGCCGTACCAGTGTTGAATAAAGCTGGTGACCTTCACTTTGAGTTGCAGTTGTGGATCGAGGCGCAGGATTTCGTTGCGCCAGTGGCGAAACCAGGAGCGCAAGTGCATCAGCTCGCGCCAATGTTGGCCGTCCAGCAAGGCTGCACTGCGCATTACTTGATTCAGGTCTTTTAACCGCGCTATGCCTTGATCAATATGCTGACAGCCGTCCAGCAGCTGTTGTTTTAGACCTTCCCCGCGTACCGCCTGGATGCTTTCGCTGAGGTAGCTTTGTGCCATTTGCACGTTGCCCAGTGGGGTATTCATTTCATGAGCAACGCCCATTACTAATTGTTTTAATGACTGGGTTTTATCGGCCTGCATTTGCTCCAGTCGCGCCCGTTGTTGAACCTGAGCTGTCACGTCTTGGGCTGAGCCAATCCAGGCGGCGCTTGAGCCAGCCAACTCACCATCTCGGCGCTGCCGCATACTGATATTTAGCCAGCGACGTTGCGAGCCTGCGCCTGTAATCAGCGTGTGTCCTTGGATTTGCCCTTGTTGTTCAAGGCGTGGCCAAAACTGATCCAGGCTGGCCTTTTCGAATAGCTCATCAAAGCTCGGTAGTTGATCGGTATCGCAATGCGATTTATTTATCATGCGCCGCCAGGAGGGGTTGGACTTGGTAAAACGGCCGCTCTGGTCAATCTGAAAATGACCCGATAAGGCGTTGTGATATAGGTCTTCGTAGCTGCGTAAATACTGAATCGCTTGCTCTTGGCTTTGCAAGCGCTGTTGTCGGGCGCGTAGTTCATTGCGTTGCAACCGAGTGATGCGCTCGCCCAGAGCCATCGATAATAAGATGATCTCGACAAAGGAGCCGAGTTGATAACTAAACAAGGTCAGTGCATTGGTCGGTAGCCAGCCTAATGAGCGTAAGTTGGTAAACACCATGCCGACGATAAACATCAGCCAAGCGATGCAGAAATATCGCGCTGCTTTTTCGCCTTTGCGCCAAACTCGTACTCCCATGGTCAGTGCCGACAGCGTGATCAGGGTGCTGAGTACATTCTGTGCCAATAGTAGTGAGCCATAGGGCAGCCATAGGCTCAGTGCAACCGATAGCGCCATAAGGCCAGCAAATACACTAAAGCCGCGATTCATGATCGGGCTGTGGTGTGACAGGCGCAGAAAACGCGCGACAAACAAGCACAACAGCAGTTGATTTACACCAAACAACATGGGCAGGGCGTATTGATTGAGCTGCGGTAAGTTGGGCCACAATAACTGAAAGGCCGAGCCTTCATAGCTCATATGCAGCAGTAAAAACGACAGCACAAAACCAGAGTAGAGCAGGTAGCTGCGATCGCGTGTGGTCAGGGCAATAAACAGGTTGTACAGTCCCATGACCAGCAGTGCTCCCATAAAACCACCACGGAGCAGGTTGTGGCTGAGCAAATCATGACGCAGCTGGGCATCACTGATCAGCCAGGCGGGCAGCTGACTGGTGCCCTGACTGCGAAGGCGTATATAGACATCGACCTCGCCCTGGGCTTGGATCGGCAAGATCAGATCGGGATGATCAAAGGCACGCGGTTGAAACGGCAAGCTGTCGCCAGCGGCCTGATGATGACAGTCATTAGCCTGGCAGACGTACAGATCGACTCGATCTAACAGCGAATAGCGTATCCATAACCACCAGGGCACAGTGCCGACATCCAAGCGGCGGTGAAACCAGATGGCAGCGTCGCTGTAGCCAAAGTTGGGATGCTCTGACTGGCTGGTTTGCCAGTCGGTGCGTTGGCGCACATCGTTAAGCTGCAGTTGCTGGCTAGGATCGAGCAGTGATTTGGCCTCACTGCCAAAAGCATATTGCTGCTGCGGTGTTAACGGCTGTGCCTGCAGCTCGAGCATTGAACAGAGTAATAACAGTGAAGCCAGTAAGCCCCTGCCCATGCTGCTCTCCTTGCCTTAGTCCGGTGTTGGATGGTTGCGAACGGCGTGCCTATCAATAGGCGAGGGCGACAATCATCAGACTGAGCCAGCTCACCATGCCGATGATTAAGATTCCCCACTCGATGGCGGTCAGGTCGGTATTTTGAGCGTAAAAATGCAGTCTGCGATCATGCAAGCGATTGATGGTTAGGTTGATCTGGGCATTGGGCAAGGTCAGCAGTAGAGCCAGAAATCCACCCGAAAGATGACCGCTGGCCATAAACCACAGGCTAAGCAGCAAGGGCAAAATAAACAGCCAATAGGCGCGCCAGGGTTGCCATCTGGGACTGTCTCCGTCGGCCACGGCCTGTTGGTGAATGCGCTGATAGAGCTGCCACTGGCTGAATGGCCATAACAGCATGGCACGAGTGGGATTGATGTCGTCGTAACGGCTGATTTGCTGCCAGTTGGCCCAGCTCCAATAGAGGTTATACAGGCCAAAGGTGGCGAGCGATAGCTCGATAAATTTTTCCGTACCAATAGGGAAAAACAGCGCTTTCTCCTGCGCTTCCAGATGCTGTTGCATGTCGTGCTCCCATGCACTGGATAAGGGCCAACACTGAGCATGTCAGGGCCTGGGCTTTTGCGCAACTGTCATGATGGTGAGCGGGTCACTGTTTGCGTTGCTGGCACTGGCACTTGTTGCAGGCTTTCAGTACTCTTGCCGGTTCGATAACGTTTTTTATTTTATGGCTGTGTATGTTTTTTGATCAGGAACGGCTGCAGTTCTTTCGCCCTCTGACCGGCAAATACCGGGCCCAGGTTCAGCAGTGCCTGAGTGAGTTGTACCGACGCTTGTACAGCTCCAGCAGTGCGGACTACGGCCAGGCCATTGGCCGCGACACTGTGATCGAAGTGTTTCAAGAAGCGCTGGTACGAGCGCCTCTATTGGCCGAACCCGGTGACGAGCAGGAGCAAGACAGCCGCTTTCGCAACAGTCGCGAACAAGCCGGTTGGATTCTTAATCTGTTATTGGAGCACGGCTGGCTGGAAAAGCAGGTGGATGAAGCCAACTTGCAAAGCACCTTTGCCTTTACTCGCTATGGCCGGGTATTTACCGAACCATGGCTGGCCGACAGTCGTACCTCTGCGCGTACCCGTCATCGCAATACTCGTAATACCCGCAACTCCCTCGAAGCTTATCTGGAGCGTGGTGATGTGTATGATCTGCTCGATGCCTACGAGTATTCTGAGCGCATTATCAGCGACTTCACCGACGTGATTGCTGAGCTCGAAGAGCGTAAGCGTGATCTGGTGCGTGAGATGGAAGATCAGCTGCTGGTCGAACGTGCCAGTGAAGCCTTTTTTGATTTTATGGAAAAGCGCTTTCAGCCAGATTTGTCCGTACGCTTATCGGCCGATAATGTCGAGAAACACCGCGACCAAATACAACGCCTGATTGCAGCAATACGCAAACAGGATAAAAGCGTTAAAGCCGCTGCAGAAGCACGTTTACGTGAAGTGTTGCCGGAGCTGATTGAGCCGGGTCAATCGGTATTGTGGCAAATACTCGATGGCATCGAACAAAGATTGCGCAATGCCAGCGATATTATGCTGCCGGCGCTGCGTCGTGCGCTGCAAAGTTTTACCAAGCGTGCCGATATTATCATTCGTCAAATGAGCTATTTGGCTTCGCAGCAACACAACGATGTATTAGCCGTGTGCAAACAGCTGGCCCAGTGCGACCGGCCACAGCAGGACGCGCTACTGCAACGAGTGGCTGGGCTAATGACCGTGCCGCAAGTATCGCTGCTCGATCCAGCCCAAGTGCGCTTAACCGCCACTAGGCAAAGACGACACATAGATGCTGGTCTGGATGAGGGCAGCGGTGATTTTGATATGGATGCTCGGCGCGATATTTATATTCAACAGGTGTTGGACCGGGCATTCTTGGTTAATCAGGAAGCGGTGCGTGGTTATATTCGCAGCCATTTAAGCCAAGGCGAAAAAGTATCTACCCGGGATTTACCGATTCAATCAGCGCAAGATTTTCTCGCCGTCGCCCATGCTATTGGTTTAGGTGCGGCGGATGGTTTATCGAGTGAATTTCAGTTTGTCGTTGAGCCTGACGACACCGCTACCACAGATGGCGGTGATTATTTTATTAAAAAAGACCACTTTACCCTCGAGCTGGTACAGAAAGAGTCCTGACCTATGTTGGAAATATTGGAACGTGAATTGGAAAAAGAGGGTTTTGACCAGCGTGATTTTTCCGAATTACTCATTCGTTTGTTGGATTACGGTGTGGTTTGCCGTGATGAAAGCCAAGTTGAACAGCAGTTATACGACCGTTTTGTGCGCTTAGAGGCGCTAGTGGCCGATTATTTATCCGTGTTAGGCATTCGCTTGCAGCACGATCGACGTTTTCAGTTTGTGCGTTTATTTCCGCCGGGTGCTCAAGTGCCAGGTATGGAAGAAACCGCACAGCTCGGTGGCCAGGCACTTAGATTACGGCTGAACCAGCAGGAAGTGGCGCTTATTTTAGTGCTCAGGGCTCAATACGATAAAGCCTTGCGTGAAGGCCAGGTGGATGAGCAAGGCTGCGTTATGGTATCGCTGGAAAGCCTCAGCATTGCCATGAAAAACTTGCTCAAGCGTACCTTGCCAGAGCAGCTGACAGAACGTAAGCAACTGTTTAAGCGGTTAAAACAATTGCGTCTGATTCAGTTGGCCAACGAAGAGCAATTGGCGGATGGTGATTTATGGCTGCGTATTCGCCCGATGATCATGAGCTATGTCAGTGATGAGGTGCTGTCGGAGTTAAGTCAAGATGATGACGACACGGTTCCTTCGCCGGAAGATACCTTAAAAGCCGAACAACAGGCGCTGTCGTCTGACCAACAGCAAGGCCAAAACGAGGGCGACAACAATGGTGACAACAGCAGCGAAAACTCTGACGTCACAAGGCTCACGTCTAATCAGGAAGATAACCTAGCAGCGGCTGTAGACGAGTCCGTGGCGATTGATGAGCAAGGCTCGCCAGTAGACGTTGATGTTATGGCTGAGCAGCCAGCGATGGCCAATGACGACGCCAGCCCTGAGGTGGCCGAACGCAGTACTCCGGCCAGTTTATTTGGAGAATAAGCCCGATGTTTCTAAAAAAGTTTATTTACGTGAACTGGGGCAATATTCCAGCCAGTGAATTCGATTTTGGCCCCATTAATCTGCTTTCGGGTGGCAATGGCTCAGGTAAAACTACCGCTGCCGATGCCATTCAAACCATTATGACGGCCGCTCACGATACGCTATTTCATTACAACCCAGGGCAAGACGAAGCGACCCAGCGCGGGCGCGGCAAAAATGTACGTACCCTGGCTTCGTACGTGCTCGGTTGTGACGATGGTAGCTACGCCCGCCCCAATGGTGCGGTGGGGTATCTGGCGGCGGTGTTTCATCCAACCTTAGGGGAGAGTGGTGAGCCTTTTACTGCGGTTATTGGTGTCAGTGCCAGTATCGATCGTGCGGGCTCGCAACCCGTCGCACGACAAAATGATCTGCAGTTTTTTATTGTAGCCGGAGAGCAGCTGGGGCTGGCCGATTTTACTCAGGACAAAGACGACGGTCGTCAGGTGCTGGAGTTAGGGCGTTTTGCCAAGCGCTTGCGTACTCGAGTGTTAAGCGAAAATGTCGAAAAATACGACACTAAAAAACAGTATTTGCGTCGCCTATACGGTGCTTTGCGTGGGCGCCATGATGCGGTAACCGAACGCGAAGCTATGAATGCTGCACGTACTTTTTCACGCTTTATGGCCTATAAGCCGGTGAAAAGTATTAATGGCTTTGTGCAGAACGAAATTTTGGAAGCCAAAGATCTAGGTGATGCTATTCGTAGTGTGTCGGATCTGATGAAGACCATTCACGCGATGGAATCAGATGCCAATACCTTGGCTCAAACCATAGAGCGGTTGAATGCCACACGTGGTGCTTCGAATCGTTATATTGATCAATGGATTGATTACAACGTTTTGGAGTACACCGCTGCACGCAGTCGTTTTTTGCATGATCAACGCAATTATCTGGACGCCAAAGAGCAGCAACAAAATATACGAGAGCGTTTCTCTCGCTCGGAAAAAGAACGAGAGCAAGCTCAGGATAGACGCAAACAATTGCGTGAGCAGCTGATTACCATGGAGGCACAGCGCCGTGGCATTGATGCGCTGCAAGATAAAGACGCCGCCGAGCAGGTTTTACAAGATGGCAAGCTGCAGCTACAGCAGCTGTCTGTGCCTTTATTGGAGCAAGAGCAGTTACTGCAGGCTACCTTGCGGGCAACGGAACTGGTACATGGTGCGCTGCAAAAATCTGCCCTGGCGATGGATGTACCTGGCCTTGGGCAGAAAAAACTATTGCAGCAAGCGCGCGATGTGCTGGCGATTAAAGACCAGGGCTCGGTGGATTTGCGCAAGTTAATGGGCCGTGACGGCCTGGATTTGTCGCCATTGGAAAGCCATTTGGAGCAGGCTCGCAGTCAGCAAAGTGCACTCAATCAGTGGCGTGAACGCTTTCATTCTGCAGAGCTGGAAAGCAGCGGTCAGAGTTTGCGTGATCAGGTTGCCAAGTTGGTTGATCGGCGTGAGCAGAAGCAACAGCAAATGTCGGCGCGCATGGCGCAGAAGCAATCGGATATCGATAGCTTGGAAGCGCGGCAGCTGAATTATCCTGGATATGTTCGCCAAGCATTGGAGGTATTAAAACGCGAATGTCCGCAGGCTGAGCCTCGGGTGTTAGCGGATTACGTCGAAGTGCGTGATCCACAGTGGCAAAACGCCATTGAGGGTTATATTGGCGGTGCCCGCTTTAGTATTTTGGTTGAGCGTGAATACGAGGCTGAAGCCGCACAAATTCTCCGGGCCATTCCTGGTGGCAGCCGGGCGCGGGTGATTCAGGGGGAAAAAGCCCGTCGCGATGCTGAGCGGCGCAGCTTGCCGGCGAATTCTATTATCCACTTGATGGATTTTGATCATGCGACGGCGCGGGCATTTTTAGAGGCCAGCTATGGCACTGTCGAGCAGGTACAGGATACCGATACCCTACGTATGACTCGCCGTGGTGTGACCCGTGACGGCTTAGGCTCGGGTGCTTATTCGATTTATCGCTGCGACCTAGACGACAGTGAGTTGGTGTTTGGTTTAGGGGCGCGAGAAAAAGCGTTGGAAGCCAAGCGCAGTGAATTGGATGCAATTGCCGAGCAGGCTAACGACGCCAGCTTTCAATTGCGCCAAGCAGAGCAGCTATTGGACGCGATTAATCTGCTTCGTCATGTGAGCTTTGCCGATCAGATACAAGCCATGCTGGACGTGCATTATCGAATGCAGCGTGCAGAGCAGTCACTGAATCAGGTGGATGTATCCGATTTTTCTCATTTGGAGCAAGAATTCCAAGTGTTAAAAGATAAGGCCGATGAGCTGGATGCATTAATTAAAGACTTGGATGGTGAGTTGGGGCGTTTACAGCAACAGCTTAACGACAGTGAAAAACTGTGTCGCAATCTCAGTGATATGCAAGAAAAAACATCGGACTACGCTGATCAAAAAGAGCAGAGCCTGCGTCAGATAGTGTCGGTGTGGCCAGAATTTGATGTTGAAAAGCGCTTGCAGCAAGCCGACGAAGAAGCGCAAAACAGTCCGGTGGAGGCCGTGGAGAATCAACGTAAATCCATTGCTCAGGAACTCAACTCGACCGCTTATGAGATTGAACGCAACATCAATGAACACAATCTGAACTGTCAGACGGTGGATGCCATTGTTTATACCCCGGATTATCGTGATGAGCACGGCGTTGACTTTTTCCGCTGTGTTTGTGCACTGGAACGTGAAGTGGAGCGAGTGCATAACCGGCTGAAAAACAATATTTTGGTGGAAAAACAAGATCAGCTGGTGCAGCTACGAGAGAGCTTTAATAACGCCTTTGTGACCAATTTGTGCCATTCGATTTATCAAGCGATTAACGATGGTAAGCGCATCCTTGAGGACCTTAATAAGGAGCTGGCGCATCATGAATTTGGTGCTGACCGCGAGCGCTATTGGTTTGATTGGGGCTGGGTGCCAGAGTACAAGGAGTACTGGCAGTTCTTTGAAGAAATCATCAAAAACCCCAGTCTTGGTGATGGTGCCACCTTGTTTAATGCCGACCTGACCGCCAGTGCTAAACGGGTGCGTGATCAGATGATGTCGATGTTGCTGGACGAAGACGAGCAAAAAGCGATGCGCGAATTGGAGCGTATATCCGACTATCGCAACTATCGTGCTTATGAAATTTATAAGCAGCCGGCCAATAAGGAGCCTATTGCTTTGAGTCAATATGGTACAGGTTCTGGCGGTCAGCTTGAAACACCGGCTTATATTATCCGCTCGGCAGCTATCACCTCGGCATTTCGTTTTAATGAAGGCGATACCCATTTGCGCATGGTATTGGTGGATGAGGCCTTCTCCAAAATGGATGAAACTCGCTCTAAGGAAGTGATCAACTATTTAACCGAGAGCCTAGGGCTACAGCTGCTGTTTATTATGCCGACCAGTAAATCAGGGCCCTTTATGGACTTGATCTCCAATCAGTTTGTGTTCAGTAAGGTCCCGTTGGTGAGCGGTCAGAAAAAAGGCGAATTGCAAACACGGGTGTTGGTGGATCGTCAGCAGTGCAATCAAGAGAAGGTTAAAGAGCTGTGGGCTAATCACAGGCGCACTATTCGTCACCAAGCGTCTCTGGATTTTATGGAGGAGTTCGCCTGATGGCGTATGGCGATGGTGATAGCTCGTTTCAGCAGGCCGGTGGTGAGGCCGGTCTGCGCCGCTTGGTGGATGCCTTTTATTTGTATATGGATAGCCTGCCAGAGGTGCAAGTTATTCGCGAGATGCATCCACAGGATTTAACCGAATCGCGCGATAAGCTAACGCTGTTTCTATGCGGCTGGCTGGGTGGTCCCAAGTTGTTTCGGGAAAAGTATGGCCCGATTCGTATCCCTGTGGCACATCGGCATTTAGATATTGGTGCAAGTGAGCGTGATGCGTGGTTGTTGTGCATGAAAAAAGCAGCCGACGATCAGCCTTGGCCGCAGGAATTTAAACAGTATCTACTGGAACAGTTGTATGTGCCTGCGGATCGCAGCCGTAATCGCCCTGATTAGTTATGGTTTGTTTGCCAATGCGGGTGTGTATCGCTGGACGGATGCCAATGGCAAGGTGCACTTTGGCGATCGCCCTCCAGCGGAGGCGCAAACCGAACAAGTTAACATCGCACCGGGTGAGAAATGGCGCGGTTTTGATATTCGTTTAACGTTCTCGGATGCCTTGCTAAAAAAAACAAAGCAACAACCGCCATTAGAAGCACAGCGTATTGAGCGAGACGTTAATCGAGTGTATCGCTTTTATGATCAAAAGCTGTACGTCGATTTTTACCGCAAGGTGCCGATGAGTATTCATGTGGTGGCCGATTTATCTGAATACCGCCGCTATTTGGCACAGCATGTTGAGGGGAATGTCCCGCCCTCATTAGGTGTTTACTTGTCTGAACGACATCAAATAGTGGTCTTTATTCACCCTGACAGACTAGGGGGATTGGAGAGCACTTATCGCACCATTAAGCATGAAACCAGTCATGCCATCTTGCACTCCATCGCAGAAGTTATGCCGGCCTGGTTGAATGAGGGCTTGGCAGAGCAAATGGAGACCCTTGAAGAGGATGTTCAACAGCGCTTTGTGATAGAACAGCATAAAGGCAATCGCCAGCATTTGATGAATCAGAGCCAGCTCATGCCTGTTAAACAATTTGTTGAACTCAACAACTCTGCCTGGAGTGAGCAAAATGCTGGTAAGGCGGTACACCAGGCAATGGCGGGTCAGTTGGTCTACTTATGTTTAAGCAAGAGTTACGGCCGTGGCTTTATTACCCGTTTAGTACACGAATATAAGCGTGGCTATCGATATGCTGCTTATCATTTACTCGACGAACATTACGTTGGCGGTGGCTCGGCCTTGACGCTGCATTGGCAAGACTGGCGAACCTCAGGTATGCATGCACCGCTCACTATTGTATTCGAATGATGCACATTAAAAGTTAGACATCTGCGATGTTAATATTGCCGCTCTATTATCAATAGTGAAGGTTCCCAGTGACGGACTACTCAGAGCAGCTGGCAAGTATTGACGATAGAGCAGTATTGGCAAAAATATATGTGGCTGCGTTAAAAGACAGTTTAACAGCCATTGGCCGCTTTGATGCTAAGCAGCTAGAACAAATTTTTTACGACTATTACCACGAGTTTTCGTTTACCAAGCTGCAGCAACGCGATCAGGTGTTGGGCTTTTATAGTCTTAAACAAGAACATGATCACCTATGGCTGGTGCATTTGTATATAGATCTTGCCTACCAGGGTAATGGGTTGGGTGGTAGCGTTATGCGCTCGCTCATCGCCCTGGCACAAGATAAGGCCCTTCCGATTCGTTTAACCGCAATTGATGGCAGTCGTGCCAATGGCTTTTATCTTAAAAATGGCTTTACCTTGCAGTGCACGGAAGATACCAATAATCATTATGCATGGCTCCCGGTTACACAATAAGTGACATATCTTATCGATATGAGGCATGGGGAGGCGGTTCTTAGCGGGCGGTTCTTTGCGGATAGTTTGTAAAGAGGCAGTTTGTAGAGGAGCGGCAGCTCGTAGGTCGAGCTGCCAGTATTTGCCGTTAACGCAAGCTGGCGATGGCTTCCGGTTCACGTCGTTGCAGTGCCCAGCCGATGGCAATAGCTGCTAAGGCTGGCGTTAGCCAAGCCATGCCACTACTGGCCATGGGCAGTTGCTGATACCAACTCTCTAAGCCGATAGGGGTCAGCTTAGCCACAGCCAAGCCGTCGTACAGTGCAATCACTGCGGTTACACCCATGGCCCAGGCAAATACACGCTCAGGGTCACGCATCCAAGGGCGTATTAATGACAGGCCTATGAGGGTCATGGTGAGTGGGTACAAAGCGACCAATACTGGGATCGACAGTTGAATGATTTGAGATAAGCCTTGGTTGGCAACAAGGGCACTGAACAGAGCCAAAGTCACTACAAATACTTTGTAGGAGATTTTTGGCATTAACTGGTTAAAGTATTCGCCGCAGCTGGTCAGCAGGCCTACCGCTGTGGTTAGGCAGGCAAGGGTAATCACCAGGGCTAAAATCAGCTGGCCAGCAGGGCCGAAGATCTCGGTAATGTAGAGGGCAATCAGCTGACCGCCGTTGTCGTACTGGCTGGCAACACTATGACTGGTCGCTCCTAGCCAAGACAGTGGCACATAGACTAATGACAAGCACACCGCTGCGATAACACCGGCCGCTAAGGTATAACGGGCAATGGATGCTTTGTCTTTAATACCGCGATCGCGGATCGATTGAATAATAACGATACCAAACACCACCGAAGCCAAGGCATCCATGGTTTGATAGCCCTGCATAAAGCCAAAGGCAAAGGCGCCGTGCTCAACGGCTGTGCCACTCGTGCCTGTCTCGCCCTGTGGAAACAGTAAAATACCAAACGCCATGATGGCCAGTACTGCGATCAGTGCTGGCGTAATGTATTTACCAATACGGTCCATAAGCTTGCCGGGTGATAGTGCCAAAAAGGCACTGACAACAAAAAAGACCAGGGTATACAGCATTAACGCGGTGGCGGATTCGCTGCTGCTATTAAGCCACGGAGCGGTACCCATTTCGAACGCTACGGTGGCGGTACGAGGAATGGCAAACAGTGGGCCAATGGAAAGATAAATGGCCAAGCCAAAAGCAATGGCTGCCCAGGCTGGTAGCGGTCGCGTTAGCTCGCGCAGGCCGCCACCACACATGGCTGCCGCGACAACGCCTAACAACGGGAGCCCAACCCCGGTCGCTAGAAAGCCCAATGTGGCCGGCCAAAATTCAACACCAGCCTGGCGGCCGACATCGGGTGGGATGATTAAGTTACCAGCACCTAAAAACAGCGCAAAGGTCATAAAACCCAGCGCTACAATATCGCTGCGTCGAAATGAGGACATACATCACCTAAGGGGGCAAATAAAAAGCCGCGATTATACGTGGCTCTGCGGCCGAAACACCAGTACTGTAGTGGTTGTCAATAGTTGCTTCGGGTTTCTCGGGTTAAGGCTACGCAGTCTTTGTCTATTGGTTGCGCAGTTTCTCGTAATGTGCTGGCTTAGCGACCTCAGCGGCCATTGGGTTTAATAACTACTGCTTGTGGCAGCGGCCCCCGCAAAATCTCCGTCTTAGTAACCTAAATAACTGCGATATTGGTTGTTCACTCTGGTGATGGGTTCCTGACGGCAGAGAGAAACCCTGCAGGCAGTCTGATGCAGAGTGATACTAGGGCTTCTGGCTAAAATCTGTTGTTTGTTGGCTGTGGTCTCCATTTGACCCTGCCGCTGCGGATTTCGCCGCTACAAGTGCGGCAGCTTAAGATGGCTGTTCTTAATGAAGCCCCTGTATTGAGTGTTGTTTTACCTGAAGTGTAGCGTTGTTTTGTTATATGCCTGGCCAAAACGTCTTCGCATTTTACTGTTTAATTTTTTTCATCTGACTATAATCCCGCCCGAATTCTGGGCACTAGGGAACCACTGAATTATTCCGCACAGCTCTGCGCGAGTGCAGCTGGCTTTCACAACAAAGCGGCGATGGTAGAAGATGGCCAGCCCTTTTCAACATCGCTAACGACGTTCTGGAAGCATGACACTTAAGCTCTACGGGAAGGCCAAAGACCCCCGGCTCTGTGTCGCCGATTTTTGAGAGCGGCAAACCAGCTTGCTGATATTGAGCCCTCTGGTGATTCAGCGTGGGCCGCGAGTGAATCAGAGGTTTCCTGGCAGTCTAGTTTCGACCAAGTTGACTAAAACCTATAAGGAATACCATGAATACAGTGAAGTTTTTCAGGTCGGCAGTGCTGCTGGCTTTCACGCTGATGCTAACCGCATTCGCACAAGCGGAAACGGCATTAGACCGATACTTGGCAAAAGACGATGGCAAGTTCGATTGGGAGTATGTTCGCAGCGAAGACAAGGACTATTATGTTGGCCATGAGATACTGGTAACGTCTCAACAATGGCTCACTGAGAAAGAAACGACCCGCCCGATTTGGCAACATGATGTCATGTTTTATTTCCCTAAGAAATTGGCGGACAATCCTCATGGTAAGCTTGCGCTCGGTACCGATTCTGCGATTATTTACGTGGCGGGTGGAACGCATTTGCGTGACTCGAAGTTTGATGACTTGTTCGGCAAGGTTGCGGCGAAATTCAATAAAATCGTGATTGAAGTGCGTCAAATACCAAACGAACCTTGGTCTTATGTAGTTGATGGTGAAGACGCAAAAGAAATGCAGGAGGATAATTTAGTATCCCGTTCTTTTGAGCTTTACCTAGATACGGGCAATGAAGAATGGCCTCTGTATTTGCCTATGGTGAAATCCGTTGTTAAAGCCATGGATGCTAGCACCGAGTATCTGGACGAGTTTCATGGTCTTTATGTTGACCGTTTCTCCATGGTGGGTGGTTCTAAGCGTGGTTGGACGACCTGGCTGACCGCTGCTGTCGATCACCGTGTGCAGGGCATTGTACCGGCGGTGATTGACGTACTGGATATTGATAAATCATTGGAAAACCAGTACGAAGCCATTGGCGATTATTATCCAATTTTGAACACCTATACCAGCAAAAACTTGCCATGCCGTTTTAAAACCGAAGACGGCCAAAAACTGTTAGAAATTGTTGATCCTATTGAATACCAAGACAGAATGGCCGGTCTGCCAAAATTCATCTTGAATGGCACCTCGGATGAGTTTTTCCAAAATACCAACAGTTTGAACTACTGGGACCAAGTGTCTGGCCCTAAGAACATTCGTTTTGTTCCCAATGCCAGTCACAATCTTCCAGAAGATGCCATTATGTCGGGCTTTGCATTTGCGAGTAAGGTGTTGGATCGTGATGGCCGTCGTTCAGCGCCTCACATCTTTTGGGAAGCCGATCGCGAAAACAACGTATTGACTGTGTACTCTTCTAAGATTCCCATGAACGTTGAGTTTTGGACTGCTGATAACGAGACACTGGATTATCGTTTAAATGTGACTGGCGATGAGGCTTGGAAGAGTAAGACGTTGCGCGCCAAACACATGAAAGTTGAATTTAAAGATCCGGATGGTGATGGCCGCTCTAAAATGTATTATGCATTTTCGAAGCCACTAGAAGCCCCTGAATCGGGCTATCGCGCCAGCTTGTTTAGTCTTGATTTTGGCATGCAAACCTTTACCACCAGCATTCATATGACACCGGAAGCGAAGCCTTTTAGTGGTCTTCACTGCCAGTAATGTGATGGTAAAACTCCCGCAGTAACAGCGGGAGTTTTACATGGTCAGGAAAGCACATAAGTGCTGGCCGGGCCAGCATTCGAATATCACTGCTATAGCCTTTTTTTTGATATTACCCTCACGAAAAGGCGTTACTCAATGCCTCGGCTGGACCTAGCTGGAACCATAAGGACATATATAGGTGTCTGAATGGTCAATTTTCCTTGCTCAATCGCAATAAGAGTGCGTGATCGTGCGGCGATCATCTGGGCTGTGCTACTTTGGGACGAGGGGTGATCAGACGTGTCTATGGTATGGAATGCGCTGCGATGAACATGTATAACGAGATCGGCCCAATGAGCATGGGTACTGTTCTAGAAATTTAATGATGGATGTCTGGTGCATATAAAAACAATAGAAGAAATAAATAGGAAATATGATTGTGATTTGGCTCTTCTGGATTATGAGTCAAAGAACCTACATTATATTGGGCATAGCAAAAAACTGAGTAGACGCATCTTTGTTAAGCTCTACACCAGTGAAAAAAGGTACTATTCGGAGCTAGCCTTGCTCGAGGTTGTAGAGAATCCTGTGCTTCTAGGCTCATTTGAGCGTGACAGCATCAGTGCCGTGATACTTGAGTATTGTGACATGCAGGATGTCTCTGAGATGTCGATAGCGACGGCGTATGAGTGTGGAAAGTTGCTTGGACGCTTTCACAGGGTGGCAACACAAGAAAGGACACAGCAAGTTAAAGGCTTGTCAGGGGATTCGCCAACGCTTTTTTCCAGAATTGATGAGACAATGAAAAGGGTAAGCTTGCACAAGGATTTTACCAAGGTGCTCAGAATCTATAACGCATTATTAGAGTTTAAGGCGGTATATCAGCAGGAGTATGAAGCGCTGCCTAAAGTCGTGTTGCATGGTGATTTTGGCTTGCGCAATATAAAGCTGGTGGGAAATGTTCCGGTGCTAATAGACTTTGAACGATCAAAGTACGAAATCGCATGGATGGATCTGGTGAAGTTCTTTAATCGTGAGGCGCAGGATGATGCTCTTCGGGATAAATTTCTTGAGGGTTATCAACAGGAATATCGAATTGCCCTTCCAAGTCCATTGCTGCAAAAGGTGTTAGAGTTTTATACGGCGATTGGAATCTATAGTTATACCATGCAGATACCCGATCAAGCGTTTAGGCTGATGGGCGATAGGATGATCGATAACCTTGATAAGTTTTGTTCCTTTCTGACAGCCTGACAAGTTCGAATTCTACACTCTCAATGTCTATGAGATCTCCGATTGAGATTTAACACAGATTTTTAGCGTGTATACCTGTATTTCCGGCTGGAGCCGTTCTAGAGGTTCATGCCAAACCCATGATTTGACGCTGAATACTTTGCTTTTTCTCTAATGTCCTTGTGGAAAAACGTGCCAGCTTTTCCGCGCCTTAGCAGGCCGCCTAAGTTGACAATGGCTGTGCCCGCAGGGGCTGCACGGATGGTAGCACCAGCCAACATCCTGCCGGGATGCAGGCTGTTGGTGTTGCGGCGATCACAGCATTGGCAACGAAGGGAAGCGGCCTGCGTAGCGCAAAGCAGGCTGAAAGCTATCTGCGTTGTTTCTGCTGCGTTGAAAAGCTCAAAAAAAATGCTCACTTACTGCAGGTAAGCTGCGCTTTTTTATTACTTTTCGCCTGGCGGAAACTGCCTCGATGTACGCTTTCAGTCAGTCGCTTGCCCGGCGTGAGGGATAAGACTCCTCAAGCAGGGCATTGGCCTTGCGATTTTTGTTACGTGCATTTATTTAGAATGGAACTGCTACAGCGCAACCGTACATAAATAGACACTCTTAAAACTGTTAGATTGCTTTGCCAGTTGTTCGTAGCGTCTCGTAGTGTTTTGGGTCATAGCGACTGACCAATACAATGGCGACAATATACATACCCGCCAGTGCCAGCCAGGCCAGCTCAAATTGTCCCAGTTGATCGCGCAGTGCACCCATAAATAATGGCATAAAGGCTGCCAAGCTATAGCCATAGCCTTGCACGACGGCCACTAACGAACCGGCTTGCTCGGCGTTGGGGTGGTGATCCATAGTAACGATCATTACCATCGGAAATTGCCCACCAATGCCCAAACCCAATAATGTGAGCGGGAGCAGAATAGACGCCCATTGCGGCATCAGCGCCAGCCATACAAATCCGGTCACAGACAGCAGCATGACCAGGGTTAATACCCAGCGTCGATCCAGGTTTTTGGACGCCAGGGTCGGAAAAATAAATCCGGCGGCGACTTCAACGGCGGTTAGATAGCCCAGCAATAATCCCGCGTGAGTTGCAGAGAATCCCAAGTCTAATAAAAAGGGAGGTAACCACGCCAGAATGCACACATAGCCTGCAGCAGCCATGCTGAAGGTGGCAATCAGTGAAGCCTGGCGACCTTTGGCGACGCCATGGTGCAAGGCCTTACCATTACTTTTTTGCACTAATTGTGATGACCACTGCTGCCAGCAGGCCAGTGCCAATAATGCCAGTAGACTCCAGCTCGCCAGTGCCAGGCGCCAGTCCAGCCCGTCACTGGCTAACCAAGGTGTTACGCTGGCGGCCACCGCGGCACCGCCCATAATGGCGCTGACGTAAAAACCCATCACCCGGGCACTGTCGTCACCGGCCAAGCTTTTAATAACCACGGGCAGGGTTGCTTGTAAAACCGCAATGCCTATTCCGGCCAGCAGTGAAGTGAGCAATAAAATCGGTTGCGCCAGGCTTGTGATGTCCAGCGCACGTAAACCATTGGCGATGACCAGTAGGCCCAGTGATGTCTGCACCAATTGCTTGAGCGAATAATAATGGCGCAGCTTTAACGTCATGAAGCAGCCCAGTCCCATGGCTAAAACAGGCAATAGAGTTAACCAGGCCATGGCACTGAAGCTCATGCCGGTGTCGGTTTGAATGGCACTGGTGAGCGGTCCAATGGCGGCCAATGCCGGGCGTAAATTCAGACCGATCAGCATGGTGATGATAATTAGCCCGCTCACTTTAGCGGCGCTGTTAAGCGCTGCGATGCTGGATGTGTGCTGCATAGTGAAACTTCTCAATAATGATGACAGGCGCTAACATAAGATCTCAACTTAACTTGAGGTCAACTCTGATGGCTAAGCCCGTTGCTGCCCACAAAACCACCTTAAGTGTGGGGGAGGTTGCCCAGCGTTGTAATATCGCGGTATCTGCCTTGCACTTTTACGAACAGCGTGGGCTGATCAAAAGCCAGCGCAATGCCAGTAATCATCGCCGCTACAGTCGCCACGTACTGCGGCGAATTGCGGTTATTAAGGTGGCGCAACGCACCGGCATTGCTCTGGATGATATTCAGCAGGCGCTGTCGGTATTGCCGTTAGATGATGCGCCGACGGCCAAGCAATGGCAGGCCATGTCGAAGCAATGGCAACAGCTGCTGGAGCAAAAAATCGCTGATTTATTGCTGTTGCAGCAGCAATTGGACAGCTGCATTGGCTGTGGCTGTCTATCCTTGCAGGATTGCCCGTTGCGTAATCCTGATGACTGTCGTGCCGAGAGCCAATAACATCATGGCGATTATCGATAAGTTTATTATTGTTCAGCGGTTGGTACAGATTGTTTTTTAGCGGCATCAGGCAGACAAAACGGGTAGAGTACGGCCTCCCGTTGTTGTCGATCTAGGCTGAACATCGTAGACGGGATGATTTTTGAGACAATCATTAATCACCACACAAAAGCGCTTCCAACCTCCTATGGAGTTCACACACAGCTCGGTGTCTGTGGTTGTCACTTGGCCGGCGGTCAGCGTTTAGCGGTTTTAACCGGTTGCAAAACCTTCCAGGTTCGCCCGCGGTCGAGTTTGGAGAATACAAAGCAACGTCATTGCAGAGGCAAAGGTATGCACAAAATTACATTAAAAACACTGCTGTGGATGATGGCTTTAACAGCTGTCTCAGCCAGTCACGCTGAACGTCCTGCCATGCCAGTCGAGGCGCAGCGTGTCAGCAGTGAAACCATATCGCGCACCATTGAGGTGGTGGGCTCATTAAGTGCTGATGAAAGCGTCACCATTAGCGCCGAAGTGGCCGGCCGGATTAGCAAGATCCACTTTAAACAGGGCCAAGCGGTGCAAGCCGGTGATGTGCTGTTTACCCTCGATAGCTCCATTGAGCGTGCCCAGTTGGCCCAGGCTCAGGCCAGCAAAAAACTGAATGAGCTGGAATATAAGCGTGCCAGCGAATTGCTGAAGAAAAACGTCGGCAGTGCCACCGACCGCGATGCCGCCTTGGCCAAGCTAAAAATTGATGAAGCTGAGGTCGAACTGGCGCGTGAGCGGGTACGAAAAATGACGTTAACAGCGCCGTTTGATGGCGTGATGGGTCTTAGGGAAGTCAGTGTCGGCAAATACGTGTCGCCTGGCGAAGCGCTGGCGCCATTGGTGGCGGTTAATCCGATAAAGCTTGAGTTTCGTGTGCCCGAAATTTATGTCGCTGATTTGACTCCAGGTCTAACCGTAAATATGAGCGTCGATGCATTACCCGGTGAGCAATTCTCTGGCGAGATTTACGCAATTTCTCCTGCCGTTGATGTGAATGGTCGTAGCTTTAAAGTGCTGGCCAGCATTAATAATGACTCCGGACGTTTAAAACCCGGTTTGTTTGCCCGAGTTAAAGTGGCGTTGGCCGATATCAATAATGCACTGATGGTGAAAGAAGAAGCCTTGGTGCCACAAGGGCGTGATCAACTGATTTATAAATTGGTCGATGGCATGGTTGCCATTACGCCAGTGACGGTAGGTTTACGCCAGCAAGGTCGGGCACAGATTCTGACCGGTATCGAGGACGGTGACATCGTCGTTACGGCAGGGCAGATGAAACTGCAGCCTGGTGCGCCAGCGGCGGCCATTAATTTGCCGCAGTCAGAGCAGCCTTAAGGAGCCCGCACTATGGTGTTATCGGAAATATCCATTCGTCGCCCAGTGCTGGCGACGGTGATGAGTCTGCTGGTGTTTCTGGTCGGACTGATTGCTTATGATCGTTTATCGGTACGTGAATATCCCAATATTGATGTGCCGACGGTTTCGGTGGAGACCAGTTACGACGGTGCTAATGCCAGCATTGTTGAATCCCAAGTGACCAACGTATTGGAAGATTCATTGTCGGGCATCGAAGGCATCGACTTTATGACGTCTTCCTCTGCCTCCGGCGAAAGTCAGATTACCATTAATTTTAATCTCGACCGCGATGCCGATACCGCTGCCTCCGATGTGCGCGACCGGGTAGGGCGTGTACGTGGCCTATTGCCGGATGATATCGATGAGCCAGTGGTGGCCAAAGTAGAAGCTAACGCGCAACCGATTATGTATTTGGCGTTTTCTAGCCCCAATCATACGCCGTTGGAAATGACGGATTTTGCCGATCGTTTGGTTAAAGACCGTTTGCAAACCGTGACCGGTGTTGCCCAGGTACGCATTTTTGGTGAACGTCGTTATGCCATGCGCATTTGGCTGGATAAGCAACGTATGGCGGCCTTTGGTGTGACTGTGGTCGATATTGCCACAGCGTTGCGTAATCAAAATCTGGAAGTGCCATCAGGCAGCATTCGTTCACAAACTCGTGAATTTACTGTGTTGGCACAAACGGATTTGACCAAGCCTGAGCAGTTTGAGCAGGTCATTTTGCGTGAAGATGACGGCTATTTGGTACGTTTATCCGACGTTGCGCGTGTGCGTATCGGCTCCGAGCAAGACCGTGGCAGTGTGCGCTTTAATGGCAAAACCGCCGTAGCATTGGGGGTGGTAAAACAGTCGGTGGCGAATCCACTGGATGTGTCAGCCGGTATTCGCGCCATGATCCCTTCCATTGAAGCCATGCTGCCCGAGGGCATGCAAATTCAGGTGGCGTACGATTCGTCGGTATTTATCGATCGCTCTATTAATGCCGTTTACACCACCATTGCAGAAGCCGTGGTATTGGTGATTTTGGTGATTTTCCTGTTTTTGCGCTCGGCACGTGCCACCTTGATCCCCTTGGTGACCATTCCGGTCTCTCTGGTGGGTGCTTTTATCTTTATGTATGTGCTGGGCTATTCGGTCAATACCTTAACGCTGTTGGCCATGGTGATGGCCATTGGTCTGGTGGTGGATGATGCCATCGTGATGTTGGAAAACATCTATCGCCATGTGGAAGAGGGAATGCATCCGATTCAAGCAGCCTTTAAAGGCTCAAAGGAAATTGGTTTTGCCATTGTCGCTATGACCATTACCTTGGCTGCGGTATTTGCCCCCATCGCCTTTACCGAGGGGCGCACGGGTAAATTATTTGCCGAATTTGCCCTGACCTTGGCAGGGGCTGTTTTGGTATCGGGTTTTGTCGCATTAACCTTATCGCCAATGATGTGTTCACGTTTGCTTAAACACAGCGATGATCACGGTGCGTTTTACCTCTGGGGTGAGCGCATGTTAGATGGCCTGGGTAATGCGTATCGCCGTTCTTTGCAGGCGTCATTAAAAGCACGGCCACTGGTATTAGCCGTGGGTGCAGCGTGTTTGGTGGGCATGTATTTCAGTTTTACCGGCTTAAAGTCGGAGCTGTCACCGACCGAAGATCGCGGCACCATTATTGGCTTTGGTATCGGCCCAGAAGGCTCCACCACGGAGTTTTTGGATCGCTACAGTCGTCAGCTGGAAGGTGTATTTGCTGGCGTTGATGAAGTCGAGCGCTACTTTGTCATCACCGGTTTATTCCCTAGCGAAAGCAACATTATTGCCTTTGCCGGCCTTAAAGACTGGGATGAGCGTCAGCGCCAGGCGCAAGCCATTGCCGGTGAATTAGGCGGACCTATGTTTGCCGGTATTCCGGGCATTATGTCGTTTCCTGTATTGCCGGCGTCATTGGGACAAAGCCCCATTGCCCGTCCGGTGGAGTTGGTATTGCAATCGACCGGTGACTTTGCTGATTTGCAGCGCCTGGTAGGCGCGGTGATGGGCAAGGTGTACGCCAGCGGTAAATTGGCCAATCCGGATGTTGACCTTAAGCTCAACAAGCCTGAGCTGATTGTGCAAGTGAACCGTGATAAAGCCGCGTCGGTGGGCGTGCAGGTGTCGGATATCACCAGTACCTTGTCGACCTTGCTAGGTGGCACCACAGTGAATCGCTATCGTCAGGGCAATGAGCAGTACGATGTTATTGTTAAGGTCGAAGACAGCGCTCGCACCACGCCGGAATCCCTGAGCGAAATCTATGTGCGCAATCGTTCTGGTGCCATGATTCAGCTGTCGAATTTAGTGACGGTGACTGAGTCCGTGGCGCCGAAGGAACTCAACCACTTTAACAAGCTGCGCTCGGCCACCATTCAGGCCAGCCTGATGCCAGGCATTACCCAAGGTGAGGCCCTGGAGTGGTTGCGCACGCAAGTGCAGGAAACCGCCGCCGAACTGGGCATTCAAGGTGTGCAGTTTGACTACGGTGGTCAGGCTCGGGAGTACATTCAGTCTGGCAATACCCTGATGGTGACCTTTGTATTGGCGCTGGTGTTTATCTATCTGGTGTTGGCGGCACAATTTGAAAGCTTCCGCTCGCCGATGGTGATTATGCTTACGGTGCCTCTGGCGATCCTGGGGGCCTTATTGACCATGCATATGACTGGCGGAACGCTGAATGTATACAGTCAGATTGGCCTGATTACCCTGATTGGCTTGATTACCAAGCACGGCATCTTGATGACGGAGTTTGCCAATCAGTTGCGTGAGCAGGGCAAAGATAAGTTTGACGCCATTGTTGAAGGCTCTGTGTTGCGCCTAAGGCCGATTCTGATGACCACAGGTGCCATGGTGCTGGGTAACATTCCACTGGCCTTGGCTAGCGGAGCCGGTGCTGAAAGCCGTCAGGAAATTGGCTGGGTGATCGTCGGTGGTCTGACCTTTGGTACGGTGCTGACACTCTACGTCGTGCCCACTGTGTACACCTACATAGTGCGTCGTATCCCCCATCTGGTCGAGCCCGACTACTGATCCATTCTCTTTCAAGCGGTGCCTAGGGCGCCGCTTGGCTCATCTTCCACTCTGGCAAGGCCGTGTGCAGCAACTATAGTGTCGATACGAAGGCGTTCAGCGCTTTTGTATCTGTCATAAAGGATTTGCTGCATGATCACCCGCCGTTTGAGTGCTGAACGAGTCATCATTGTTATTATCTTGGCCAGTGGCGCGTTTCATATCGGAGCCTTGGTGCTGGGCAGTACTGTCTATTCGCAGTGGCGCTGGCAGCATCTGCCAGTTCATAGTGCGCTGGAAGTTGCTGGCAGCTTTATCGCCCTTTCTGTGGCATATATTCTGTGGCGTTTGGAGCTGCATGGCAAAGGCACGCATTTTAATATGCCCATTGCCGCTGCGCTGGTGGGCATGGGGCTGTTAGACGGTGCCCATGCCTTGGTCGAGCCGGGGCAGTTATTTGTCTGGCTGCATTCCAACGCCACCTTTGTGGGTGGGCTGTTGTTTTCTCTGGTGTGGCTGCCACATCGCTGGCACTCCGCCAAGCTTATCTGGCTAGCCGCTGGCCTATCGTTGTGTTTGTCTCTCTTCAGTGTGTTAGCGCCCCAGGCCGTGCCCGTTATGGTGGAGGATGGTCGCTTTACTCTGGCAGCCGAGTTTTTAAATCTAGCGGGCGGTTTGTTGTTACTGCTGGCAGCAGTGCGATTGTTTTTGTCGTATCGCCAGTATCGCAATATTGAAGATTTATTGTTTGTACTGCATTGCAGCATGTTTGGCGCCGCCGCCATTATGTTTGAGCAATCGGCCTTGTGGGATCTGCCCTGGTGGGGCTGGCACGTATTGCGGATGCTGGCTTACGGCGTTGCTCTGTGGTTTGCCTTGGCAGGAGAGCGATTGCGCCAGGACATTGTTGAAACCGAGCGCGATATCGCAGCCAAACAGCGCGAATACAGTGATGAGCAGTTTGAACGCTTATCTCAATACAATGCCAGTATTCTGCAAAATTTAGCCGATGCCGTCATTGTGATTGATAGCCATGGTGAGATTCATACCTTTTCAGAATCTGCCGAGCAAATGTTTGGTTATAAATCCGAGCAGGTGGTGGGCAAAAACATCAAGTTTCTAATGAATGATGTGGATGCACAACATCATGATGATTATTTAAAGCGTTATCAGCCATCAAAGCCGTCTGTAGCAGTCGGCACGACCCGCGACTTATACGCTAAGCATGCCAGTGGTCGCTTATTTCCGGTGGAGCTGATGGTGTCTAGTTTAATCTCTGACGACGGCATGACCTTTGTCGGTGTACTGCGTGATATCAGTGAGCGTATTGAACACGCAAAGGCGCTGGAAGAAAGCGTGGCCAGAGCAGAAGAGGCCAGCCAGTCTAAAAGTGAGTTTTTGGCCAATATGAGTCACGAAATTCGAACGCCCATGAACGGTATATATGGCTCTTTGCAAATATTGAGTGCAAGGACCATTGACGCTGAAAGTCGAGAGCTGGTAAAGCGTGCATTAACCTCTACCAAGCTATTGCTAACCATTATTAACGATATTTTAGATTTTTCTAAAATCGAAGCGGGCATGTTGAGCTTTGAGGAAAAAGCCTTTGATATTTACCAGGTGGCTGAAAACATTATTTCAGATTTAAACGCCAATGCGGTCGATAAGGGCTTAAGTTTGTCGTTGCATCCAGGCTCAGTTCTTCATCAGCAATGGTTAGGAGACAGTGTCCGGGTACGACAGGTGATCTTGAACCTGGTCTCTAATGCTATTAAATTCACCCATCGGGGCCATGTGCGAATTTTTCTAAAGTCTGAGCAGGGCACCCTGATTGTGGTGGTGCAAGACACCGGCATAGGCATGAGCGAGGAGGCCGTTAGTCGACTATTTACCCGCTTTGAGCAAGCGGACAAATCAACCACCCGTAAATACGGCGGCACCGGTTTGGGTATGGCCATTACCCAGAGATTGGTCGAACTGATGCAAGGGCAAATTGAGGTTCAATCGCAAGTCGATATTGGCACTACGGTAACGGTGTTTTTGCCTTTGCCTGAAGTGGCAGAGCAACAGACGGAGGCGGCGTTAGCGGATGACGAAACCAGTATGCCAAATTGTCAGGGTAAACGTATTTTGGTGGCTGAAGACAATGATATTAATCAGTTGATTGTTGAGGAGCTACTGACATCGACCGGCGCCGAAGTGAAAATGGTAGTGAACGGTGAGCAAGCGGTAGACCTGGCTTCTGAAGAGTCGTTTGATCTGGTCTTTATGGATATTCAAATGCCAGTGATGGATGGCATGCAAGCAACAACGGCGCTACGAGGCCAAGGCTATAACACACCGATTGTGGCGTTGACCGCCAACGTTATGGCTGACGATGTGCAGCGATACAGTGAGCAAGGTTTTTCTGATCATTTGGCTAAACCCATTGAGTTATCTCAGTTGTATGCCACCTTGCATCGCTGGCTCGGAAGCCCTTAGCAAAACTAGGATGTTATTGGGTGTTATTGGGTGTTATTAGGGAGCACTAAAAATTCGCAGTTTTAGCAATGATTTTGACTGACCAGCAATCTCTCGTTGGGCCTTTCTTAGCGTTACGGCTAACCAACTTGTGCAGCCTCTGATTGAATAATGACAAATCTTAAGTACAGGTTTTGCTCCGCTCTAAACTGCCCTGGCGGTGATGCTTGTTGTGGTAAAGACTGTCTTGGGTGCAGTGATGCAGCGTGCTAGAGTGGCCGCCCATTGTCATTAAATGAGAAGGCTATGAGCTGGGTGCGTCGTGTCTCGTCATGGTTATTGGCCCTATTTTTATTGTTGTTGCTGCTGTCTTTGCTGGCCCTGTATCTGGCTCCGGGCATTGCTTTGTGGTGGGCCGATCGTTGGTATCAGAGCCAGGGCGAGGGCTATCAGATAGCCGCAGCAGACTGGCATTTTTCGCCCTTTAAAGGCGAGTTATCGCTGCAACAGTTAGAGTTGCGGCACCCTGGCCATTCGCTCGGTGAGGTTACGGTATTAGACCAGCTGTTACTGCGTTACGACCTGGCGTCTTTGTGGCAACAGCACCTGCATATTCGTGAATTGGCACTAAACGGAGTGAAAGCTGAGCTGCGCATAGACAATGAGCAATTGCAGCTGGCGGGCTTAGTTTTGCCCGTTGCTGCGAGTGAAGCTGCGCCAGTTGAGCCAAACGATACAACCACCACTGAGCCCCAATGGCGCATTAGCGTCGATCAATGGCAGCTGAATCAGCATCAACTGGGCTGGCATAGCCAACTGCCTGCCAATAATCAGGGTCAATTAACCCTTAGCCTGTCTGGCCAGGACGTGCAGTGGCCATTGCAAGGGCCGCTGAGTCATAGCCTGCGGTTGCAGCTTCACACCTTTGAGTTAGAACAGCAGTTGTCAGCGCAATTTGAACTCAAGCTGGATGGCCAACTCAGCGCTGACCTGTCGCACTGGCAAGGCCAGCTGCAGTTAGAAAAGCTGGCGTTAAATAGCCCGCTGGCGCCAACTCTGACGTTGCAAGATTTGCAGCTAGAGGATATTAGCTGGCAACAGATGTCACAGACATTGGCCCTGGCTCAAATAACACTGACTGACTTACAGCTGGGTACAGAGCAGCAGCCATTGATGTCTTTGCCCAACTATCAGGTGGCCGATGTAGAGCTAACGCCTGCGCAGCTGAACAGTGGCTGGCACGAATTTGAAGGGCTTGAGGTGTGGCTGGATATTGATAAAAACGGTCAGATAAAAGCGCTGGCGCAGGTTAATAACGACTCTAGTGACACCCTCGAACCGACGATGGAACCGACCACAAAAACGGTAGCGGAAGCAACAGACAAAACCACAGCTGAAACCAGCAATGACGTTGCTGAGCAGGCAGAATCGCCAGCAGAGTCCTCCGACGATTCCAGTCATTCGCTTAAGCTGTTTGTAGCGGGGATACGCCAAGGAGACCAACCGTCTGTTATCCATATGCGAGATGCCAGCGTTGCCCCCGCATTTAATACAGATATTACACTGCAAAGCCTGCAGGTTAGCCCCATCAATGCGCAGCAACAGCAGTTGGTCCAAGCGCTCAAGCTGCAGCTTAAACTGGCACTGGATGAATACAACCAGATAGACATCAACGGCGAGCTGGGCAGTTATAAAACAGAGCAGGCGATCTATCCTCAAGGCGATGTTGTTGTATCTGTGTCGCAGTTGAACTTAGTGCCGCTGAATGGCTATTTGTCGCGTGCGATGGGCTATCACGCCAGTCGCGGCCAGCTTAACGTCGATGCCAAGTTGGGCTTTAAGCAGGGTGCGTTGCAAGGCGATGTTGCACTGCTGTTGCGTAACGCGCGTTTTGAGCCGGAAGACGAAGCGGTGATTGACCGTGTCAGCAAGCAAATCGCCATGCCGGTGGATACTGCCCTGTCATTATTACGTGACGACAGCGGCAATATTCGCCTTAACGTGCCGTTATCCGGTGATTTGTCAGACCCGGATGTCGGGCTAAACGACCTGGGTCGGCAGCTGGCCAGCTTGGCCTTACGCACCGCCACTATGCATTACCTCAAACAAAGCTTGGTGCCTTATGGAACCTTACTCAGCATTGCCGATTTTGCTGGCTCGCAGTTGATGGCGATACGGTTAGACGCGCTGATCCTCGATGGCGAACAACAGGCACTAAATACCACTCAGCAGCAACAATTGGATAAAGTGATTGGCATTATGCAAAACAAGACTGAGCTGGAATTAAAAGTGTGCCCTCAGTTTGCCAAGGAAAATGCACCGGAAAACTGGAGCGAACTGGCGAGCTTGCGGGCGCAGTGGGTGAAACAATACCTAGCTGCCAGCAAGGATGAAAAACAGCAGCCGTTGTCGGCACGAGTCACCTTGTGCAAGCCAGAATTAGCCGATCAGCATCAAATTATCTTGGGTTTTTAGTGGCTAGGTGTTAGGCAAAAGAAAAGGCGCCGATGGCGCCTTTTTTATAAGGTTTAGTGCTCCAAAATTTGACTTAGGAACAGCTGCAAACGATCGGTTTGTGGATTTTCGAAGAACGGCTCTGGCGTATTTTCCTCAACGATTTCGCCGCCATCCATAAAGATCACGCGATCGGCCACTTTTTTGGCAAAGCCCATTTCGTGGGTAACACACAGCATGGTCATGCCTTCTTCGGCCAGCTCTATCATTACGTCGAGCACTTCCTTGACCATCTCGGGGTCCAGTGCCGAGGTTGGCTCATCAAACAACATGATCTGCGGCGACATGCACAGTGAACGTGCGATGGCGACGCGCTGTTGTTGACCACCCGACAGTTGCCCTGGGTATTTATCGGCCTGATTGGCAATTTTTACCCGTTCCAGATACTTCATGGCGATGGCATTGGCTTCATCTTTGGGCTTTTTCTGAACCCAGATAGGCCCCAGAGTCAGGTTTTCCAAAATGGTTAGATGCGGGAACAGATTAAAGTGTTGAAACACCATGCCAACATCACGGCGAATAGTTTCGATGTTTTTAACATCGTCGATCATTTCGGTACCATCCACCACTAGCGATCCGCGCTGAAATTCTTCTAGTCGGTTGATGCAACGAATCATGGTGGATTTACCAGAGCCTGACGGGCCGCAGACAACGATGCGCTCGCCACGTTTGACCTGCAGGTTGATGTCCTTTAATACGTGGAAATCTCCATACCACTTATTTAATCCCGAGATGGTGATAACGTCATCCTGAGCGTCGGTGTTGGGCGTGTCAGATACTTGATTCATAATGAACTTCCAATAATTCAGGACTTATGACTGGTGTCGAGTTTCTTTTCGATATTGGCGGCGACGCGCGACATGCCAAAGCAGCATATCCAATAGACAATACCGACGAATAAATAGGCCTCAGTGGCGTAGCCGCCGAGCCAGTTTGAGTTGGTTAGTGCCGTTTGTGCCGTGCTAAGCACCTCAAAAATACCGATAATCAGTAAGAAAGTGGTGTTTTTAAACAGCATGATGGCGGTAGCCAGAATATTCGGCATTGAGACCTTAATGACCTGGGGCAGGATCACCAGCAATGTGGTCTGCCAGTAGCTTAATCCCAATGCATCGGCGGCTTCGTATTGACCCGCAGGAATGGCTTGAAAACCACCGCGATATACTTCAGCCATGTAGCCCGCCATAAAGAGCGTTAATACGATCCAGACCCGTAACAGCTTATCGACGTTGGTGCCCTCTGGAAAAAACAGCGGCAGCATCACTGATCCCATAAAGAACAATGCCAGTACCGGCACGCCACGAAAGAACTCAATCAGTATCACGCTGATGCTGCGTGCCATGGGCATATGGGAGCGCCGTCCTAACGCCCATAAAAAGCCCAGCGGCATGCCGAGAATAATACTGGCTGAAGCGAGCAACAGGTTAAGGGAAAAACCGCCCCAAAAATCGGTGCTGACCTGTTCGAGCCCCAATAAGCGGCCATCTAGAATGACGATGGCGACAAACGGATAAGCCACCAGCATGGCCAGATCCAAACGGTTGCGCAGTGTATGGGGCAGCCAATAGGGCGATGACAAAACCACGGCCAACAGCACTAAGCTGAGGTTTACGCGCCAGATTTCGCCGTCTGGGTAGGAGCCATAAAACAGTTGTTGTGACCAGGCTTGAATAAACACCCAGCAAGCACCGTCACGGGAGCAGTCATTTTGGCTGCTGCCGGAAAAATCGGCCGACCAGATCAGCCAGTCGAGCAGTGGTGGAATGGCCCAAAAGAAAAATGCCAGAATGATCAGCGTCATGGCGCTATTGATAGGGCCATTAAACAGGTTGTTGCGTAACCAGGCGATTGGGCCTGTGGTTGATACGGGCGCAGGCTGATCTGGCTTAGGCACAAAAACCCGTGCATCTGTATTTGGTGTTGAGTGATTCATAATTATTTTCTCTCCACCAGACTGACTTTGCGGTTAAAGACATTCATCAGCAATGAAATGGTCATGTTAACGGCGAAGTACACCGCCAAGGTCATAAACACTATTTCAATGGCTTGTCCGGTTTGGTTTAACGAGGTGCCAACAAAGACGGTAAATAGATCTGGATAGCCAATGGCGGTGGCCAGGGTGGAGTTCTTCACCAAGCTTTGATATTCACTGTTGAGCAGGGGCACGATCACACGCATGGCCTGGGGCACAATAATCAGTTTCATGATTTTGCTTTCTTTTAAGCCAATACTGCGTGCCGCTTCCGTTTGTCCGTGTGGAACTGCTTGGATACCGGCGCGCACTGCCTCTGCGATAAAGGCACCGGTGTAGACAGTCAACGCCAGTGCCAACGCCATGAGCTCTGGAATAATGGTGATGCCACCGCGAAAGTTAAATCCGCGCAGCTCAGGATATTCGAACGAAAACGGTGCTCCAGTAATGAGTGCTGCGAGTAGGGGTAAGGTCAACAGGATGGCCAGTGACAGGCGAAAGACTGGCAGCTGTACGCCCTCAGCATCTTGGCGTTTTTTAGCGTAATGTCTGAGCCAGACAATGGCCGCTATCGCTAACACAATGGCGCCATAGAAGGCGCTGGCACCGGCTTCTTCAATGGGAGCCGGCAGGTATAAGCCGCGCACATTAAGGAAAAATGCATCGGCGAAATTCATGCTGTTGCGAGCACTGGGCAGCGCTGCCAATACGGCGAAATACCAAAAGAATATTTGCAGCAATAGCGGAATATTGCGAAATGTCTCAACATAGGCGATGGACAGGCGAGACACCAGCCAGTTGCGGGAGAAGTAGGCGACTCCCATGATAAACCCCAGCAAGGTCGCCAGAATAATGCCTATGATGGAGACCAGAATGGTATTCAGTAAGCCAACAAAAAAGGTGTCCAAGTAGGTATCGGTGGCTTCATAGGGAATCAGCGACATTAAAATGTCGAAGCCGGCCGTTGAGGTTAAAAAATCAAAGCCGGTTTTGATGCCTCTGGCTTCCATATTGGCCAGCGTGTTGGCAACGATCAGGAAAAAGAAATAGCCCAGCGTGGCGACCAACAGTAGTTGATAAAACACTGCCCGCACATTGGGGTTGTTGTAGAACGCCGGCGCCTTGGAAGACTGCGGCAGGGGGCGTTTTGCTCCGCTCATATCGTTATCTCTCAAACACAAATCACCCGCCAATGGGCGGGTGATGGGTAGAACACAGGATTAACGGATCGGGTTGGAGTAGAGGATGCCTCCTTTATTCCATTGGGCATTCAGACCACGTGCAATTTGCAGCGGTGATGCCATGCCTACGTTACGCTCGAATATTTCGCCGTAGTTACCGACCTGCATAACAATGTTCTTTGCCCACTCTTTGCTAAGGCCCATCTTCTCGCCAGAGTCACCAGTGGTACCCAGCAGACGTTGCTGCTCAGGGCTGCCAGACTTAGCCATGTCTGCTGCATTGGCACTGGTGACACCCAGATACTCTGCTTCAACCATAGCGGACAGCGACCATTTCACAATGTTGAACCAGGCGTCATCACCCTGGCGTACCACGGGGCCTAGCGGCTCTTTGGAAATGACTTCTGGCAGTACCACTGCCTCAGATGGCTTTTTCAAACCGATGCGGATGGCATACAACTGGGATTGGTCTGAGGTCAGAACATCGCAACGACCGCTTTCAAAGCCGGCGCGGGTCTGATCTGAGGTGTCGAAGGTAACGGCGGTGTATTCCATTTTGTTGGCTCGGAAGTAGTCCGCCAGGTTGAGCTCAGTGGTGGTACCGGCCTGAATGCATACTGCGGCACCATTCAGCTCCAGTGCGCTTTTAACCCCCAGTTTTTTGGATACCATAAAACCCTGGCCGTCGTAATAATTCACGCCGGCGAAGTTGAGCCCTAGGGAGGTGTCACGGGTGTGGGTCCAGGTGGTGTTGCGTGACAGTACATCGACTTCACCGGATTGCAGGGCAGTGAAGCGCTCTTTGGCGGTCAGAGGTTTGTATTGCACCTTGCCGGCATCGCCCAATACCGCTGCGGCCACGGCACGGCAGACATCGACATCCATGCCGCTCCAGTTGCCTTTTTCATCCTTTTGCGAAAAACCTGCTAAGCCGGTACTTACGCCGCATGACAGCATTCCGCGCTTTTTCACATCTTCCAGCGTGCCAGCAGTGGCAGACGCCGCTGCTCCTATGGCGAGGGTTGCTGTCAGGATAGACGCCAGTTTTTTCATACTGTGATTCTCCGTGGTTTTAAAGTGCCCTTTAGCTGGGCGGATGCGTTGTCGTTGGCATCAAGTAATCAAATACAGTGCCAATGTCATTTATTTTTATTGCTGCGGAGGCAGGTTTTGCACTGCTCACTTCAAACCCAGGCCGCTGGCAGTAATAAGACCCTAACTGAAGCGCCTCAGTGGCTCGTTACTCCTGCGTTGTATCTAATACACACGTATCAGGCAGCGAGGTCAACGGACAATTACGGCCGAGCTGTGTTTTATTATGGTGCAGACATGAAAGTGACGCTCGATTTAAGCGCACAAAAAAGCGCCCTCGTGGGGCGCTTGTTAGGTAGGCTAAAAATTAGGCGCTTTGTGCGACGGGCTTCACAACAAAGAGTAGATCTCCTTGATTCACCTGTTGGCCGTCGGTGTTCATAATGCGAGTAACTTTATAGCGCTGTTTGGTAGGGTATAGTTCCGCATCGGCACGATTAAATTGCGCCAGCGTCATGGGTGTAAACATTTTCATCGCTTCCATCAAACACAGAGTTTGACCGACATCGATGATGTCGCCTTCCTTAACAAAAGCAGGCTCTGTGGGCGATGAAGCGCCGTAGAAAATGCTGGTGGACGGAGACAATACTTTTAGCTCGTCAGAACCCTCAATTTTTAATGCGCCGGCATCAACAGCGTCGGCACTGAGGTCGGCAGATTGCTCTATGTCAGCAATTAAGGCATCAATATCGAGGCGATCTAACAAGCGTGGCAAATAGCCTGTGTCGTATTCACCATGACAGAAAACATCGTCATCCAACACGCGCTTAAGCAGCGCAATATTGGTGCACACACCAGTAATACGAACTTCGTCTAAATAACTGCGCAGCTTTTTAATGGTGTCGTCACGATCTTTGCCGTAGCAAATGATCTGCACCACCATGCTGTCGTAGAAAGGTGATACTTGTTTGCCAGGCGCTGCCATGGAGATCAGTTCAATGTGATCATGCTGTGGCAGTACACAATCGCGAATGGTGCCCGGGGTAGGCACAAATTCAACTTTATCGCCTTTGATAACGGCTTTTTCGGCATTAACCCGCACCTCGATGGCATAGCCATTCGACTTAGGCTGGATATCCGAAATATCACCGCCTTCGGCAATACGGAACTGCTGGCTAACGATATCAACGCCGGATACCAATTCAGTAACAGGATGCTCAACCTGCAAGCGAGTGTTCATTTCCATGAAATAAATAGCGCGGTTGTCGAGGTCAAAAATAAACTCAACGGTACCCGCACCAACGTATTTGACCGCATCGGCCAACTTCTCGGCGTAGTCGTAAGCAGACTGTTCTAGCTCACGTGGCAACATGGTCGAACCAGACTCTTCGAAGATTTTCTGGTTATTCCGTTGCACTGAGCAGTCGCGCAGACCCAGAATACGAGTATTGCCGTGACGATCACGCAGTACCTGAACTTCAATATGGCGCAGTGAGGTGACGTATTTTTCTAAATAGACATCACCATTACCGAAGGCGGCTTTGGCTTCGGTAGATATTTGATGGAATAGGGCGTGAATTTTATCCGCCGATTCCACCACTTGAATGCCTTTACCGCCACCGCCGTGCACGGCTTTTAACAGCACTGGGTAGCCAATTTCTTCGGCGACGTTGGCGGCGTTGGCTGAGCTGGTCAAAATCCCGTGCGAGCCAGGAACGACGGGCACCTTGACCCGCATGGCAGTATTAATCGCGTTGGATTTATTACCCATGGTTTCCATAGAAGATACCGGTGGGCCAACAAAATTAATTGAGTGATTACCACACAGAGCGGCAAACTGGCTGCTTTCTGATAAAAAGCCAATACCTGGGTGCAATGCATCTACCTGCTCATGGGCAGCAACGCGTAGTACCGACTTGGCGTTAAGATAGGACTCATCCGGGGTGTTACCACCGATGCAGACCACGCGGTCCTGTGGCCCCAACATATCAACGGGCACGGATTCCATATCAGGGTCGGACTGCACTAACACCACTTTGATGTCGTTTTCCTGAGCTTTGCGTACCAGTTTTACCGCAGTACAGCCACGGGCATGGACCAGAACCTTATCGATCTTGCCGTATTTTTTATTCTGGTTAGCCATTTCGCCGGTATCAGGAGCAAAACGTTCAGCTTTGACATAGCCTTGCAAAACGCGGTCTAACACGTCGTCGACGGTATGACGTGCAACCGGCATATCTGGGTCAATGGCGCGCAAGCGCTCATCTAGGTTGTCAAAGAACGGATGCTGTACCAAGCCGTCCATTGCTTTGGGCGACACCGACAAATAGTTCGATAGGGTACAGGTGCTCGGCAAATAAGACGGTACAACAATTTGCCCGGCAAACGGCATATTAGTGCCGGAGAAATAGTAGGTTTGTGCCAGAGGATGAGTAACAAAGCTGGCTTGAGCGCCACCAGTACAATCCCCAAAGCCGAAAATAACGATCGGCAAATCATTATCACGAACGAAGCGTGTGATGCGATCATTGACGATGGCCATGGAGAACAGTGCGGCAGCGCCTTCTTTGGTTTGCATGCCACCGGATGAGACAAAGCAAACAATCGGTAGCTGGCGCTTGGCACATTCGACCATCAGTTTGCAGAATTTCTCGGCACTGGCCATATCAAAGGCGCCGGCCTGAAAATCCAGGTTGGATACTAATGCACCGACCTGCTGCTCGCGCTCACCAATTTTAATGGTGCCAAGACCGGTAATTACGCCGCAAGGTTTGATGTCTTTGTTCAGTGCCGCCTCAATAGAAGAGCGGAAGCCTGGGAAGGCCACTGGATCTGCAGACATCAGACTGGCGTTAATTTCTTCGAAGTCGTTGAAGAAACGTTCTACCAGGGCATTAGCCGACGTTTTTTTCTGACGCTTAGTATCATCCAACACCTGTTGGATGAGCAGGTCGTGGTAGGCCATGGTGAGGCGGTTCCAAAAGTCTTTTCGACGACCAATGGAGACCGGCATAATGCGACCATTATAGCTTTTGCCATCTTGCTCGGCGGCCAGGTATTCACCCAGCAGCTTTTCAAAAATAAAGGTGATAACAACAAACAAAGTGTCTGACAGGCGAGGGAAGGCCAGTTTTTTCCACTCTTCTACCGACTTCAGGAAGTCACCACGGCTGTTGCTCTTAATAAAGTAGCTGAGCCAATGGTTAAAAGATTCACGCTCCTGTTCGGTGTAGGTTTCACCCGAAGTCGCTTGAGCCAACGACTTGTCTAGCAACTCTTTTACCGCTTCGCGCGACAAGCTGCGATTTTCGTTAGCCTCTTTGGCAACGTTGACCAGGTTGTTAATAAAGTTGTCATACAGCTGGCCGAACACCAACATGTTCTGACACACCTGGGAAAACTCATAACGCAGTTCATCGTGTAAGATGGCATCAAGAATAGTGATGTCAGGGTGGGCTGGATCTTGAATGCTCTCTTGGCGGAACTGTATATAAGGCGCCAGTGCTTCTTCTAAAATGCGACGATTGGCTTCGACTTTGACACTGACAATGCTGGTAACCAGTGCTTGTGTGCGAGTCGATAATTTAAGCTCGGTGCGAATGTCTTCAGGAATAAGATCGCTGCTTAATACGCTGTTTAAAGCGGACGCCAGAGACTGCTTCAGGTCGCCTTTTTTACGCTCCTGGTTCACCGCTTGGGTGATGTCCTGGCGTGTTTCGTGTGACAAACTTTCACGAATGTACACCGCTAATGGATGCGGATTTTTTTCGATAAAGTCTGCCACCGCAACGCCGTCAAGAATGTCGTTGGCGCGCAGCATAAAACGACTTTGCTTGTAGTCTTCCAGGTAGTTCAGCAGGCCTTGGAAGTTGACGCTGGCATCGGATTTCCAACGATTAAACAAGTACAGGCCCAAATTGAAGCACAGCTCTTGTTTGGCTTTTAAATAGTTGTTTTTAGGCTCACCTAAAAACAAACGGGCAATGGTCGAGCGGCTTTCATCACGCTCTTCGTACTTGTTCCAGAATGACTTCCAGCTTTTATGCAAGGTGTCGTCATAAACAATTTTTTCTGGGGCTTGCAGCCAGTTGCGGAACTTGCGCTGGGCTTCACGCTCAGTACGTTGTTGCAGCTGGCCCTCTGGCACCTCGTTATCTGCCAGGCGGCCGTAGTTTTCTACCGTGGTGGCGTGAATACGGCGACGCAGGGTTAAGTAGCGGGTGTACTTGTAGGTCAGGCCAAAGATATTTAAATGTTCTGTCGGCGTTGGTGCTAAAAAGAAATTAGATTCTTTTTCCAGAGCTACCAGTTTTTCCGAAGGCGCTAAAAAGCGTTTAACCGAACGCTGATAGTGATCCATCAAATACGGGTTGGTGCGAGCAAATTCAATGGCGCTGGCTTCGATGGATTGAATGCCGGTGACAATGGCTTGATGCAGGTTATAGCGTTTTTCGTCGGCATCGGTCGGCGCATAGTCGATAATGCCGTCAATAATGCCCGCTTTGCGCAGCTCATAGCCGCTGACGCCCACGTACTTGGCACACTCCTGCCACGACAAATTGTATTTGCGAGCAATGCTGGCCAGGCCTTGCGGCTGAATCGTGTTGAAAATACCGTCGCGCAACGACAATAAAATATTGGTGGTGGCCAGTGGAATGGCACCGCCAGAATAACCTGCACCCCAGATAATACCTAAGGTCGGTACATCATTGTTGGCCATTTCAGTCAGTAGGTGAGAAATAGAGTGCGCTTGGTTGTTGGCGTTGGCTTCTTCGCCGGCATCGGCCCCGGGGGTGTCGATAAAGGTGATAATGGGCATGGCGCGACGAGCAAAGGCACGTGCTTGCTGGGCGGCGCGATTATGGTGCTGGGGCCCCCAAACACCGTTGTTGTGCTCGCGGTTTTGGCAAATAAAACCAACCCTGCGAACGTCACCAGCAAAGTCCATTTCTGCTTCACAAGTATACAGTGGGCCATCTTCAAATTCGCTGATGGTACGTAAAATCAGATGTTTTACGATGGCCTTGGCACTGGGGCGTGAGGCGTTTTCACTGGGGGAAACCACCTGCTCAATATAATCATCAATATTGAGCTGTTGTAGTCGCTCCAGTTCAGCCTGGCAGGCGGTGGGGTTGACCAGTCCCTGCACGCTGTGGTCGACAGCGTTGTCTTCGTATTCTGGGAACAGGGAAAAATCAGCCGATAATTGCTCGGCGATTAAAAAGAGTTGGTCAGTTTGTTTGTCGCTGGTGTGTGCTGTCATTATGTCCGATATCCATCCAAAACAAAGTACGTACCTTGCTGCAGCCAAAGTCCGATGAAACAGAACTGCGCAGGGTACGCCTGGTTGGGGCGGGGGCGCCGTCAGACCTGAGTCTGACAGGCATTAATAGCCCGTAGAGACGCCCGAGTATGTCATTTTTGTAACGCCTGGAAAACCAAAGTTGCGTTGGTTCCGCCAAAACCAAAACTGTTCGACATTACCGTGCGTAATTCCGCTTCGCGGTTGCGGGTTACTATGTCGTAACCTGCGGTTCCTGCGTCTGCTTCTGTGATGTTTGCACTGCCGGTAATAAAACCATGCTGCATCATCAGTAGTGTATAAATCGCTTCCTGAACGCCAGCTGCACCCAGCGAATGACCGCTCAGCGATTTGGTTGAACTGATCGGTGGGCACTGGCCATTAAAGGCCTGGCCACAGGCGTTTAATTCGGTAATGTCGCCGGCTGGGGTGCTGGTGCCATGGGTGTTAAGGTAGTCAATCTGCGGATTGCCTGCCATGTTCAACGCCATCTGCATGCAGCGCACGGCGCCTTCTCCTGATGGTGCTACCATATCGGCACCGTCAGAGGTGGCACCATAACCCGTGAGTTCGGCATAAATATGGGCACCGCGAGCTATGGCGTGCTCGTATTCTTCAACCACCAGCATTCCACCGCCACCGGCGATGACAAAACCGTCGCGGTTGGCGTCGTAAGGGCGTGAGGCCGATTCTGGCGTGTCGTTATACTTGCTGGACAGGGCGCCCATGGCATCGAACTGCATGCTCAGTGCCCAATGTTCTTCTTCACCGCCGCCGGCAAATACCACATCTTGTTTACCGAGCTGAATCAATTCCATCGCATGACCAATACAATGGGCGCTGGAGGCACACGCTGAGGTCATGGAATAGTTAACGCCTTTTATCTTAAAGGGCGTTGCCAAGTTGGCTGAGGTGGTGCTGCCCATGGTGCGGGTAACGCGATAGGGACCAACTTTGCGAATGCCTTTGCTGCGCAAAATGTCGACGGCTTCGACGATATCGCTGGTGGAGGCGCCGCCAGAACCCGTTAGCAGGCCGGTACGTATGCTACTGACCATCTCTTCGCTCAGGCCTGAATCTGCGATGGCTTCTTTCATCGACAAATACGCGTAGGCCGCTGAGTCGCCCATAAAACGTTTCAGTTTGCGGTCGATGTGTTCGTCCAGCTGGATGTCTGGCCGGCCGGCAACATGGCTACGAAAGCCAAGCTCCTGATACTCCGGAATAGCGCGAATGCCAGAGCGCTGGGCTTGCAGCGATGCCAGCACCTCATCCTTGTTGTTACCAAGGCATCCGACGATACCCATACCTGTGATCACCACGCGACGCATAATAAAACTCTTATTAAAGGTGTGTTGTTTGCTCCGGAACCGGCCGGAATTTCCATCAGCATAACGCGGCTGGATTGAGGTAATATTGCAGCCGCGTTACGCCAGGTGTGAAATCCATTGAATGCAGATTCCGCCACGTGCCGGTCACTATAAAGCAGTGACGAAAAGGTAAAAAAGAAAAATATTGTTAATCCAGAAGAATCAATGACTCTGGGTCGAGGGGATTTGTGATGAATGGTCAAGATGTGCGCTGGCACAAAGCACAGCAGTTGTTAGCTGAGAACGCCCTCGATGTGGCGACCATGGCAGCTTGTTTAGGGCAGGATGAAAAGGCTTTAGAGGCTATGTTGGCAGAGCCGCCACGGCGAAAAATCGCTGACAAGTTGGCGCGGCAAATGGAGCAGACTTTTAGCAAGCCTGCCGGCTGGCTTGATCAAGCAGAAGACGGTGGCCTCAGCTTTGATCTGTTTGGCGAATAAGACGGACCAACGGCCACCACATACGCTGCACGCTAATGGCCAATGCAACGACGGCACTGAGCACGGTCAGTGCTTGAGTCATGGGGTAGCGATCATCATGGAAAATGAGCGCGATGGTGGCCAGAGTGAGCAACACTAACGCAGTCATGCGCCAGCCGTTGTGTTGAAACAGGGCTATCTTGCTAGCACTCAGTGCTCCGACAACAGCGGTTAGTAGGCCCAATCCCGCCCCGACTAACACATCCAGTGGCCAGTGTGCGCCGACAGCGATACGGCTAAAGGCTGCTAGGGCGCCGATGGTTAATATCGCAATGGCAGCGCGTGGAAAGGTCAGTGCTAACAAGCCTGCTGTCGCCATGGCGGTAAAGGCATGGCCCGATGGGAAACTGTGGTGTTTTAGCGTGGGGCCAATGATATGAAAGGCCTCTTTGCCCAGCACCAAAGCCGGCCTTGATGCATCAAAGCCGGCCTTGGCCAAGTGTACGATCAGTGCACCGAGCAGAAACGTCAATAACGCCTTAACAAACAGCTGAGGTCGAAAGCTGGCGGCGATCAACAGGGCGGCGACTGCCCATAGAGTGTCGGCTAGCAGTGTCAAATTGGCCCATAGCCAATCTGGCAGCTGTGAGCTGGCTTGGTTTAACTGCAAAAACAGCTCAACTTGGGCATCGCTTAACCATAAGGTCAGTGCAGCAAGCAGCAAGGTGGTGGCCATCGCAATGAGTGCGTTATTCATGCGGGGCGCCTTGTTCCGAGTTGATTGTGCCATCGGCGGTTGGAGCATCACCAGGGACGCTGTCTGGCAATCGGCGGATAAGCATAATCGGTCCTGATTTAAACAGGGTGTCATAGTGCTCAACGCGGATCTTGTCTTCTCGGGCAAAGCCTACTTCTCCGACCTTGAGATCGCGCCGCTCAGTTACCCGGTTTAAATAGACATTGAAGCTCGGCTTGTTAATGGATTGCGTCACAATGGGCTCATTCAACAAGCGCGCAAATTGTGCGGCTTCCCATACCGGACGCTGTTGCATCTCACTGGCGAAGGGCACGAACACCAACCAGACAAACATGGCTTGAATGCCGCCCACTATAATCAGTGCCAGCCAGGGAGCTAGCCGGCGCACGGCCAAAATAATCACCATGGAGGCAAGGCCTGCAACGGCGGCGGCGATAAGAAATTCGTTGCCGATTAATTGAGCGACACGCTCTGCGACGGCGATCTCAAACGGGTCAGTGCGTGAATCCTTGATGATGGGCACCAATAAGGGGAAGGCCACCATGACAGCAAAAAATACCGCCGGAAAGGCCGCCGCCAGCCAGCGACTGTTGAGCCAGTGACGGTAGCGCGCCATTAAGATAACCAGTGGGGTGCAGCCATAGATGATGTAATGGGGCAGCTTAGTGCTGACAAATGAAAACAGCACCAGCACCAGCAAAAACCAAATCCACAAAAAACGATCAAGGCTTTGCCCTGGGCTCAGATCGCCTTGTCGTATATGGCGAATGCTGGGCACAATCCGTACTAACAAGCCACCGAAGGGTGCCAGCACAAAGGGCAGTATCAGTAAGTAATACAAAGGGCCGCCATCGTGGCCCTCCATTGCATCCGTCACACGATTAACGTTGTGCTTGAGAAAGAAACCATCAATAAAGGCTTGGCCCTGATCCATATAAATGAGTACGTACCAGGGGGCAGCGATGGCCAAAAATAACAACCAGCCGGGAATATAAAACAGTGCTTTCAGCAGTAGCTTGTGCTGGCCACAGCTGAGGTAATAAATACAGGCGACTAAAAATGGAATAGCGACAGCCACTGGGCCTTTGGTGAGCGTGCCGAGCGCCATTAATGCGTATATGGCCAGTAATACACGTCGTGATGGTGACTGGCTGTAGTGATACATGGCCAATAGGGTAGCCGCCAGTAGGACATTTAATACCGCATCAGCGGTGGCCACGTGAGCCATGGTATTAATGCCCAGGGCAGTAGCTGTCATTAACGCGGCGGCTGAAGCCGTTGCTTCATCGATATGGCGGCGACAGAAAAAGAAAATCGCCAATGCCCAAGCGATACCCGCTAAGGCGGAGGGCAGGCGAAACGCCCACACCTCAATGTCAAATACATAAATCGATGCCGCTTGCAGCCAGTAAATCAGTATCGGCTTATCAAAGCGCAGGCGATCGTTCAAATAGGTGGTGATAAAGTCGCCACGCTCAAACATGCCGCGCGTGGCTTCACTGAAGGCGCCCTCATCGTGGTCAAATAATAAATAACCATTCAGATTAAGCAAAAATAAGCCGGCTAATGCCGGCAATAACCACCAGGGGAAATTCAGCTTACGCATGGGATGAGTCTGTCTCGTCTCCGGTTGGCGCTGGTGTTGGCTCAGCCCAGCTAACTTGATCGCTGTCACTGTCGTTATCGCGGCGATAAATAGCATATTGCTGGCGTTTGGATGATTCAAAATAGGTGCGTGAGATCAGCTCCGACAACACCCCGGTTGTCAGGAATTGCAAGGACGCAATGACACAGACGACGGCAATTAAAAACAGTGGTCTGGTACCTATGTCTTCACCCAAAACAAGCTTTACAAAGCCTAAATGAAGCATTAATAAACCACCGATAGAGCCCAGCGCTAAACCAATGGAGCCAAAGAAATGCCCTGGTCTTGCGCGATAGCGCATAAAGAAATACACCGACAACAGATCGAGTATGACGCGAAAGGTACGTGAAATGCCGTATTTGGATTCACCCGCCACTCGAGCATTGTGATTGACGACGATTTCACCGATGCGACTCGGTGGAACAACGGCCGCTACCCAAGCCGGAATAAAGCGGTGCATTTCGCCGTACAAACGAACTTGCTTGATGACCGACGCTCGATAAATTTTCAGTGAGCAACCGTAGTCGTTGATGCGCACTCCGGTGATCTTGCCAATCAAGCGATTGGCAATACGAGATGGGATTTTGCGTAACAGTAAGTCGTCCTGACGATTCTTACGCCAGCCAGTGAGCAAATCCAAATCGTTACTGAGCAGGTGATCCACCATGCGTGGAATATCGGCCGGGTCATTTTGCAAATCGCCATCTAAGGTGGCAATCAGCTCACCGCGTGCCTCATCGATGCCGGCTTGCATGGCGGCGGTTTGGCCAAAGTTGCGGCGCAGTTCAATCACGCGCACATGACGACCGTAAGCTTCGGTCTCACGGTGCAGCGCTTGTGGAGTGCCATCTGAGCTGCCATCGTCGACCACCAGCAGTTCCCAGCTGCCTTGGTAATCGGCCAGCCCTTCATGGACTCGGGCCACCATGGCAGTCACGTTTTCGACTTCGTTGTACATAGGGATAACAACGGACAGTGAAGGTTTGGGTGATTGGCTCAAAGCGAATTCCACTTTTGTCAGGGCAGCTGCCGATCGTGCAGTGCCAACGGTTAAAGCAAGCGACGGGCAAAGGCCCGTCAAAGTAAGAGCGCGATCATACCGAAAAGGCCGGATCGGGAAAACACAGACGGCGGCTGGATTACTCTGTTGCAGTGTTGCTAGTGCTGCGGCTTAGCCAAGGGCGAAGCGCGACTAATAGCAGAGCTGTCAGCAAAAAAGTACAACCTAAAACAAATAGATGCAGATTGACTGCCGCCGCCAGGGCGCTGGTTTTTTCAATACCCCAGGGTAGCAGGCCGGCCAATATTCCGGCTTCGTAAGTGCCGGCCCCAGCAATGCCGTGAATCGGCAGTACGCTGCTCATTTCACCGCTGGTGGCGCCAATCCAGGCCTGAAAGTAAGGTAGCGGTAAAAACTGGCTAAGCAGCCAGGCAAATACCGCCAGCTTGAGTGTCCAGTTGGCAAATGTCCAAAGTAGCGCACGAACAAAAGGTCCGGCTGATTTTGGTATGGCATGTAATAGCTCGGCTGCGCGGTTTGCCCAGTTGGCTGGGTGCTGGCGTAAACGTTGTTCTAGCCAGGTTTGAACGGGCAATAGCAGCACCGGGGCCAGTAACAGCCCCACCATTAGGCCGTAACGAACCGCAGTGGGTAATGGCAGCAGGTTTTGCAAACTCATCGCCGCCAACACCAGCAAGGCATACAGGTCCAGCAGTCGCAGCCACAAAAGTGCCGGTGCGCTGTGACGGTAAGGCAGTTGGAAATGGGTTTTCATCAATAAAGGGAAGGCGGTTTCGCCACTGCGCATGGGCAATAGGTTGTTAAAAAAATTGTGCAGCACAGTGATATGTAGCAGGCGGGCAAAATGCCCTTGGCAGTAGTGGTGGAAAAAATCGTAAAAACGCAGCGCACGCAGAACATAGCTCAGTAGCATCAGACCAACGGCCATCGCCAGTGCATGCGGCGGGATAGCTTGCCAGGCCGCCAGTACCGCCAGCCAGCCAAAGCTGTTTTCCACCAGCACAATCAGGCCCAGTAGTAGCCCGGCCCCTAACCAAAACTTCCAAGAAGACAGCACGCCTTGCCCCAATCATTGATTAACGGCGCGGATGGTTGCCTTGGGACTCAGCAAAGTCAAGCTTGCTGCCTTGATTCACCGCTAGAATCACGTAAAGTTGCGCGCCGCTATTCTGGGTTTTGGATGCAGCAATGAAAGTACTGATCGTTAAAACATCTTCTCTGGGGGATGTGTTTCATACCCTGCCGGCGCTGGAAGATGCTAGGCGGTTGCGCCCAGATATCGAATTTCACTGGCTGGTGGAAGAAGCCTTTGCCGCCATTCCTGGCTGGCATCCGGTGGTGACTAAGGTGATCCCCGTCGCTTGGCGGCGCTGGCGAAAGCAGCTGTTTAACGCCGAGCATCGACAAGAGCTGAGGGCATTCATCCAGCAACTGCGTGAACAGCAATACGATGCCGTCATCGATGCCCAGGGGCTGATCAAAAGTGCGCTGTTTAGCCGTTTAGCTCGTGGGCCTCGTTATGGGTTAAACAAGCACTCTTGTCGTGAACCGCTGGCGGCCATGGCGTATCAGCACAAGCTGGCGATTGCCCGTGGTCAGCATGCCATTCCTCGAGTGCGACAGCTGTTTGCCGCGGTGCTGGGCTATGAGCTGCCTGCCCAGCTGTCTTACGGTATTGATCGTCAGCGCTGGCAAAGACCGGATATTGATGGCGATTATTGGCTGTTTTTGCATGGCACTACTTGGGTGACTAAGTTGTGGCCAGAGCAGTACTGGCGTGAGCTGGCTGAGAAGGTGGTCGGCTCTGGGCGTCAGGTGGTGTTGCCTTGGGGGAACGAGGAAGAGCATCAACGAGCGCTGCGGCTGGCCGGCGGATTAACTGGCGTACAAGTATTGCCAAAACTAGGGCTGGACAGCCTTAACGCTTATCTGGCCCATGCGCAAGCCATTGTGGGTGTTGATACGGGTCTTAGTCATGTCGCCGCGGCTTTATCAGTACCGGCGGTGGCGATTTATGGCGCCACCGATGCAAAATTGACCGGGGTGCTGGGGCCGGAAGTTGAGGTGATGAGCAGTACGCGCCAGTGTGCGCCCTGTCTGTCAAAGCAGTGTTTACAACCCGATGAGCAAGGTGTGCAGCCGCCTTGTTATCGCGATATCAGCCCGCAGCGGGTTTATCAGCATTTACAGCAGCGTCTCAGCGCAGGTTAAGGCTCAGGCTGATGGCGCTGGCGATATTCGCCTGGCGTCATGCCGGTCCAGGCTTTAAAACGACGATGAAATGAGCGCGCTTCACTAAAGCCGAGGCGACAGGCCATGTCGCTAATCGCCATACGGCTGTTGCATAGCCAATCAGTGGCGGTTTCACGGCGCAAATCATCCAGCAATTGCTGATAACCGGTGCCGGCTTCTTGCAGTCGCCGCTGCAGTGTGCGCTCGTTTAGCCCCAGTTGCTGGGCCACCTTTTCCCGCCTTGGCAGGCTATCGGCCATTAACGTACGCAGCAGTGAGCGGGTTTGCATCACGATTGGGTGGCGTTGGCGGATTTCGGCCATGACGCTGGCAGCTTGCTGCTCCAATGTGCGCAACAGTTCAGGGTCGGGTTGGCGTAGCGGTGTATCCAATACCTGTTCAGGAATAATCAGCGCATTGCGGCGGGCGTTAAATTCCAGCGGTGCCTGAAATATCTGTTGATAGCGCGCCAGTTGCGGTGCGGGTGGGGTGGGCGACTCAAACAGTACGCGCTCAGGCTTACCGTCCGGTAAGTCGGCCAGCCAACGGGCAAAGGTCAGCCAAGAGCCGAGCACGTTATCAATCATATGGGGTCGTACCAAGGGGTCGTCGTACTGGCAAATCCAACGCATGGCAATGTTGTTGCCGTATTTTTCGATACGGGTGATGCCCATATCTCCGACAATGGCTTCGTATTCCGGTGTTAGGTGCAGCGCTTCACGAGCCGTGCGAGCATTCATCGCCATATAGCCCACCAGGCTGTATGAGCCAGGCTGAACGTACTGAGCACTGTTAAGGCCAAATAGTGGATCGGCTGATGTTTCCACTAGCCAGCGAATCAATTGCTGAAAATCACGCCCGCGCACTCGGGCCACACTGTTATCCAAAATACCGCTTGGCAGCCCAACGGCTTGCAGGGCGGTTTCCGGGTCGATGTGATAATCCTTGGCGGCGCGCAAATACTGGCGAATAGCATTAGCCGATGCGGTGCCCAGATCCGATGTGCTCATGAATGCAGTTCCGTGTTCGCCACCCAGTTGGCTGAATTTGCTCCGTGGGTGTCCGAATGGGTCAGTGATTGTGGTTATTGCCTCAGTATACTGGCTGAGCATCAAATTCAAACAGGCGAGAATGACGCCAGTAAACTGGCATGCATTGCGGCAAAAATCATATTTTTGTCGTACTTGGCATTGTTATCGATCTCTTGCTTAATAACTGGCCCATGACTGAGGTCTGGTGCGTTAGGGTAATCGACGCGAGTTACTAACACTGCGCAAACCAACGTAACACCAGTTCACACAGCACTAGCTAAGACAGTAAAGGAACGCGAATTTATGGCACGACGTTGGAATGGTTGGGGCGATGACGGCTATGTAAAAGCAGTGTCACCCCATGGCGGCGCATTAATTCGCTCTGTCATTGGTGAATGTCAGCCATTGCCTGATGCCACCTTAGAACAAGTGATGGCGCAGGTGCCGGCATCGCGTTTACCTCAGCATCCTTTAATCAGTACCGATGTCGAACAGCGTGTACGTCACGCTCGTGGGCAAAGTTTTCCGGACTGGCTGGCCATGCGCAGTGGCAAATTTGGAACCTTCCCTGACGGGGTCGCCTTTCCGGAAACCAGTGCCCAAGTGCGTGAACTGCTCGATTTTGCTTGCCAGCACGATTTTGAGGTCATTCCTTATGGGGGGGGCACCTCCGTGGCTGGCCACATTACTCCTACCGCCAGTCAGCGTGCCATCTTGACCATGGATATGGGGCGCATGAATCAGCTATTGGATCTCAATGAAGAAAGCCAGATTGCGACCTTTGGTGCGGGGACGCCAGGGCCTCAGGTGGAGTCGCAGCTGCGCGCACGTGGTTACACCCTGGGCCACTTCCCGCAGTCTTGGGAATTATCCACCATAGGTGGTTGGATTGCTTCACGCTCGAGTGGTCAGCAATCATTGCGCTACGGGCGCATTGAGCAGATGTTTGCTGGTGGCCGTATGGAAACCCTACGTGGCAGTTTCGACATTCCCACCATTCCAGCTAGCTCTGCCGGCCCAGATATGCGTGAAGTCACCATGGGCACAGAAGGGCGCATGGGCATCTTCACCGAGGTCAAAGTGCGGGTGACGCGGCTGGCCGAAGAAGAAAAATTCTTTGTTATGTTTATGCCCAATTGGCAGCAGGCAAAAACCGCCGTGCGTGAGCTGGTGCAGCAAAAAATTCCACTGTCGATGATGCGTGTTAGTAACGCTAAAGAGACCCGTGCCCACGCGCATTTAGGGACGTCGGAGTCACAATTTAAGCTGCTGGAGCGGTATTTAACCTTTCGTGGTTTAGACGATCAGCGCTGTATGCTGACCTTTGGTGTCACCGGTTCTAAGTACCAAAATCGTACCTCGCTGAAACAAATACGTAAGGTGTTGTCGGCCCATGGCGGCGTTGGTGGGGTTATTGCCAATATGATGGGCAGTATTTGGGCTGAAGGACGGTTTAAGTTTCCCTATTTGCGTGAAACCACCTGGCAACAGGGCATTGCCGTGGATACCTTGGAGACGGCAACGGATTGGGATAATGTCGATCATTTAATAGACGCCATTGAAAACGCGTTGGAATCGGCATTGGACGATGAGGGTGAACAGGTTATGGCCTTTACTCACTTATCGCATCTGTATGGCCAGGGCTCGAGTATTTACACCACCTATTTTTTCCGTTGTGCCGATAGCTATGAAAAAACCCTCGAGCGCTGGCAGGCATTGAAAAGCAAGGCATCAGAGCAAATTGCTAAAGGGCGAGCAACGATTTCACACCAGCATGGTGTGGGTAAGGATCACGCGCCTTATTTACTGGCGGAAAAGGGCGAGCTGGGCATGGCGGTGATTCGCGATTTGCTGCAGCAGTTCGATCCCGATAAACGTTTAAATCCGCACACCTTGTTGGTGGATGAATAACCGAATAACAACCCATAAAAGCAAATAATCTAACTACATTCTCATACTCTGGCCGGCTTTGCCGGCCCTTTTTTCGTTCTAGATATGGACGGATCGATGACCAATACAAACGATATGTGGCAAGTCAAAGGACGTGATGGCGCACTGGCGCTATTACGCGATTCATCTCAGCATTGGGACATGATTATCGCCGGTGGCGGTATTACGGGTGCGGGTATTGCACGTGAAGCGGCGCGACGTGGACTAAAAACGCTGTTATTAGAGCGGCAGGACTTTGCCTGGGGCACGTCCAGTCGCTCCTCCAAAATGGTGCATGGCGGCTTGCGATATATCGCCGCCGGTGACATTAAAACCACCTTGCATTCGGTGCAGGAACGAGAGCGGTTAATGTCAGAAGCGCCTGGCTTGGTCGATCGCATGGGCTATTTGATGGCGCATTATCAAGGCGGTTTTCCCGGACCTTTTGTGTTTAATAGTCTGCTACGCATTTATGACTTTTTTGCTGGTAAGCGCTATCGCCAGTTTCATCCGACATCGTCATTTCGCTGGCTAAGCCCATTAATTCGCGAACAGTCTTTATTGGGTGGAACTCAGTTTGCCGATGCCGTGACCGACGACTCACGTCTGGTGTTGCGGGTGTTGCGTGAAGCCCAGCGTGATGGCGCGGTGGCGATCAATTATGTCGGTGTCAGCGAGCTGATCAAAGACCAAGGTCGCGTGGTGGGGGCCAAGGTTACGGACAGTGAAAGCGGTGAGGTATTTGAGCTGCACGCCGATGTGGTGGTGAATGCCACCGGTGCTTGGGCCGATCAACTACGTGGACAAATGCAGGCCAAAGCCAGTATTCGCCCGGCTCGCGGCAGTCATATTGTGGTGCCGTCCTGGCGCTTGCCCGTGGCGCAGTCGTTTACGGCCATGCATCCGGATGATAAACGGCCGATTTTTATTTTCCCGTGGGAAGGGCGCACCGTTGTTGGTACCACAGATTTAGATAATAACGGTATCGATAATCTAGAAGCCAAAATGACGCGTCACGAGCTGGAATATCTATTGAAAGTGGCGCGCCATCAATTTCCGCAAGCGGATCTGCAGGAAAAAGATATTATTTCCAGCTGGGCTGGCGTACGCCCACTGGTGTCGTCGGGTGCATTAAATCCATCAAAAGAAAAACGTGATCACAGCGTTTGGGATGATCAGGGGTTGGTCAGCGTTAGTGGCGGTAAGCTGACGACCTTTCGTTTAATTGCTTTGGATGTGCTGAACGCTGCAAAAGGTTATATCAAACGCTACCCCGACGGTGAGTTTGATGCACGATTATTTACCCCCGTTGCCGCTCCGCAAGACGCTCGCTTTCGCTCGCTGCCTGGGTATTTGCAAAAGCGCTTGTTGGGACATTACGGTGTGGATTTGCCGACGTTATTACAAGATGTCAGAGACGATGAATTGGAGTTAATTCCGGGCTGTCGCTGTACCTGGGCTGAGTTGCGTTATAGTGCGGCCAATGAGGCGATTGCGCATCTGGATGACTTATTGCTGCGCCGTACTCGTATTGGGCTTTTGGTCGAGGCCGGCGGCTTGATTTGGCAAGATCGCATTCGTCGTATTTGCAGCGAAGCGTTAGGCTGGAGTGAAGCCCGGTGGCAGCAAGAGTTAGCGCGCTATCAGGCGATCTGGCAGCAGCATTACAGCGTGCCGGAGTAGCTTATGTCGCAGTATGTGCTGGCCATTGATAATGGTACACAAAGTGTGCGAGTGCTGGTGTTTGATCGCCACGGCAACGAGGTGGCAAAGAGCAAAGTGGCATTGCAGGCGTATGTGTCGGAGCATCCGGGCTGGGCCGAGCAGCAGCCAGATTATTATTGGCAGTCGTTGCAGCAGGCGTTTCAAGGGTTATGGGCGCAAAATATTGTTAAGCCCGAGCAAATTGCCGGCGTGTCTTTGACGACCCAGCGCTACACCATGATTAACTTGGATGCCGATAAGCGTCCATTGCGGCCAGCGATTGTGTGGATGGATCAGCGCAAGGCGACGCCTGAGGGGCCAGTAAAAGGCCTGTGGGGATTGGCCATTAAAGCATTGCGGCTGAGTCCTGTGATCGATGATTTACGTGCCAAAGCGCGCGATAACTGGCTCGCACAGCACGAGCCTGATGTGTGGCGAAACACCGCACATTACGTCAATTTGTCGGCTTATTTAACCTACCAATTAACCGGTCAGCTGCGCGATTCAACAGGCTCTATTGTTGGTTATTTGCCCTACGATTATCGCCGCCAATGCTGGGCGAAGGCCTCCGATTTAAAGTGGAAGCTGCTGGCGGCCAAGCGCCATATGATGCCGGAGCTGGTGGCTCCGGGGCAGCGTTTAGGCGACATATCGACCACGGCTGCTGAGCTCACTGGATTACCAAAGGGGCTGCCCATGATAGCGGCTGCGTCGGATAAAGCGTGTGAAGTATTAGGTGCTGGTGGCAGTGACCCTCACATCGGCTGTTTGAGTTTTGGTACCACGGCCACCATCAATACCACCACTCCCAAATACGTTGAAACCTTGCCCTTTATTCCACCCTATACCGCTGCGCTTCCGGGCCATTACAACACTGAAATGATGGTTTATCGCGGCTTTTGGATGGTGAGCTGGTTTAAGCAGGAGTTTGCTCACTATGAGCAGCGCAAAGCCACGGAGCTGGGATTGGAAGCCGAGCAGCTGTTTGATGAGCTGCTTAATCAAGTGCCACCAGGTTCCATGGGATTGATGATGCAGCCCTATTGGTCACCCGGAGTGCGCCAGCCGGGGCCAGAGGGTAAAGGGGCTCTCATTGGCTTTGGTGATGTGCATACCCGGGCCCATGTGTATCGCGCTATTTTGGAAGGGCTGGCGTACGAGCTGCGCCAGGGTAAAGAGCAAATTGAACGGCGTAGTCGAGTGCCGATTACCCGTTTGCGGGTGTCTGGTGGCGGTTCACAAAGTAATGCCGCGATGCAGTTGACGGCAGATATCTTTGGCATGGCAGCCGAGCGGCCCCATACCTATGAAGCATCAGGATTAGGCGCGGCGATCAACTGCGCCGTTGGCTTGGGCTGGTACGATGATTATCGATTGGCCACCGATGCTATGACGCGCGTTGGAGAAGTATTTGAGCCGCATCTGCCGACGGTGCGTTTGTATGATCGCCTCTATCGTGAGGTGTACCAGAAAATGTACCGTCGTATGCAGCCGCTGTATCGCTCGATACGCGATATCACCGGTTACCCTGAGTAATGTCGCCCAGCTGGCTGAGTAGCTGGCGGGTCTCATCAATGGCCTGGCGATAGCTTTGTTGCAGGACGTTACGGTCGATGGCGTGACTTTGCAGCAATGGCCACTCAAGGCTGTCCCAATCGCCTTGCTCAAGTGCGTGCAGCGTGCGCAGTAGCCAGCCGTAATGGCCTTGCTGTTGCAGCAGTGCCTCGCTTAGCTCTTGGCTAAAGCGCAGGCGCTGGCAGATGTCGCTCATCGGCAGATCAGTAAAGGCATCAAGCAAGGAAAACAGCCCTAGGGTAAAGGCCGAATCGCGCTCCAGTTCGGTATGCTGAGCCAGAAGTTGGCAGCAATGGGCACGCACCAGTGCTTGTTCGCGCAGTGCCAGAGGTTTGTCGTCCAGGCGACCCAGGGCGAGTATGTTGGTCCAGGAACGGATGCGATCCAAGCCAACCAATACCAGGGCGTGGCGAATGGAAGAAATGGTGGTGACGCAGCCGACGGCGGCGGAATTGACCAGCTGCAATAGCTTAAAGCTCAGTTGTGGTTCACTGCGCAGCAGTGATTCGACCGCGTCCATGTCGACATCGGGTTGGTTAAGCACTTGTAACAGCTGCAGTACCGCGACCTTGTTGTCGGACAGTCGTTTGCCAAACAAAGGCTTTGGCCGATCAAAAAAGTAACCCTGGAACAGGGTAAAACCGGCGTCGCGACAGAATTCAAATTCAGCGTGATCTTCCACCTTCTCCGCCAGCCAAATTTGGCGCTCGTCGTAAAACTGGTGCAGCAGCGCTTCTACTTGCTGCAAGTTATCGAGCAGGCGCACATCAACTTTGACGATGTCCGCCAAGGGCAGCAGCAGCTTCTGTGCTTCGGTGGCCGAAAAATCGTCCAAAGCAATGCGGTAGCCGTATTTGCGCAGCTTCTGCAGCGCTTCAATGTTGGCGCTGCTGGCATCGGTATATTCGATCACTTCGGCCACCAGCGCATCGGGGGGCAGTAGTGGTGGATTCTGCAGCCAGTGCTCGGTGAAGTTGATATAGGCTGGCAGGCCGCCAGTGACTTGCTCAATGCCGAGATCGTGAAAGGCGCTGACCATCACATTGCGTGTTGCCTCATCACCGTCCAGTGCCTGTGCCTGGGCATCTATCGGCGGCAGTGGTCGGTACAGCAGTTCATAGGCCACGACCTGCAGGTTGGCATCAAGGATCGGTTGTCGGGCCAGCAATGGAGACGATTCTGGTTGCATGGTGATTCCGTCAAGTGATTACTACCAGTGTAACGGCTTTCGCGGGCTTTTTTGTGGCGCTTGTCTACACTTTAGTGAAAATTGTACGGCGGAGCACAGTATGAGTGGAGTCCTGAGCAGCGTTGATGCCAGAACACAGTTGGTGGGGCAGAATCGACTGGAGCTGCTGTTATTCCATTTGGGCGGAACTCAGCTGTTTGCCATCAATGTGTTTAAGGTTCAGGAAGTGATGCGCCTGCCAGCTCTGACCAAGATGCCTGATCGTCACCCGGTGGTGCGCGGGGTGACGCATTTGCGCGGTCAAACCGTACCGGTGGTTGACCTGCGTCATGCCATCCAGATGGGCCCTTTGAAAGTGGCCGAAGAAGAAGCCACTATCATAGTGACCGAATACAACATGACGGTGCAGGCCTTTTTGGTGGGTGGAGTTGATCGCATCGTCAATATGAATTGGAATGAAATCCTACCGCCGCCTGGTGGCTCTGGTCGTAATCATTATCTCACTGCCATTACTCGTATTGAGGAGCGCATTGTTGAAATCATCGATGTGGAAAAGGTGCTGGCGGAAATTGCTCCCTATGATTTGGATCTATCTAACGATTTATACGATCAGGAACTTCTTGATCGCATTAAAGGTAAGGACATATTAATCGTCGACGACTCCCATGTCGCTCTGGGGCAAATGAAACAAGTGCTAACGCCCATGGGGTTAAATATCGTTGAGGCTAACAATGGCCTTGAGGCGTACCAAATGCTGATGCACTGGAAGGAACAGGGCAAGGATCTAGAAAATGACCTGATGATGATTATCACCGACGCTGAAATGCCAGAGATGGACGGTTATATGCTGACCACTGAAATTCGTCGTGATCCACAGTTGAAGGGCACGACTATTGTGCTGCACACCTCGCTGTCTGGTAATTTTAATCGTGCCATGGTGAAAAAAGTGGGCTGTGATGGCTTTTTATCCAAATTTGCACCAGAAGCCATGACCACCGAAGTGCAGCGTTTAATCCGGGTTAAATTGGGTATGGAGGCTGCTTCTGAGTAGCTATAAGGTTTATCTTATCGCACAATATCGGGCCGGCATTGCCGGCCTTTTTTATTGCAGGAGCAAAACGATGGCCACAATTGAACGCTTATTTATATACCCAATTAAATCGTGTGCACCCGTTGAGGTCGATGCGTTTGAGCTGGATGCACTGGGGCCGGTGGGTGATCGTCGTTATATGGTGGTGGATGATAAGGGCAAGTTTTTAAGCCAGAGACAGTTGCCGCAGATGGCTAAAATTGAGGCAGGCTTTGATGGTCAGACGCTGCTTATTACCTTGCCAGAGCAGCAGACCTTTGCTGTGGAGCTGACTGACGAGCGCGCCGATGTCGAAGTCTGGGGGGATGTGGTATCCGCTCGATTGGCCGTTCAATCTATCAATGAGCGTTTATCGGAGTATTTGGGTCGCTCTTGTCGTTTGGTGTTCATGGATGATGTGAGTGAGCGTCTGGTCGACCCTGATTACAGTTCTGGCGATCGTCAGGTCGGTTTTGCTGATGGTTTTCCCTTGTTGGTCGTCAATCAAAGCAGTGTTGATTTTCTCAGTGAGCAGTTGGGTCGCACGGTCGATGTTAGGCGTTTTCGGCCCAATGTGGTGCTGTCGGGTGACGAGCTCACTGCATTGGATGAATATCAGTGGCGTTCTCTGAAGTTGCCGCAAGGTCATTTGGATATCGCCAAGCTATGCGGCAGATGTGTTATTCCGACGCGAGATATGCAAAGCCTTGAGCGAGAGGGTGATTTTTTGGACGTGTTGAAACAGCATTGCCGGGTCGATGGCAAAATCATTTTCGGTCAAAATGCGATTCACCAGCAGCTAAGCTCTTTGGTCGTGGGCCAAAAGGTTGAAATCGTTCGTTAAAAAAACTCGATTTCGTCATTGGTGCCCTGGGTATCGTCGTCACGGCGTTCAAAGTGATGGCGATATATTTGTAGGGCTTCGGCAATGCTGTGCCCAGACAAAATGTATTCATACATGATCCGTTCTGCTTCCATGGTGTAATTGGATTTAATATCGCTCTGCAGTGTTCTCCAGGCGGCGCGCTGGTAGCGTTGTTTGGGGCTGGCAATTAAATGCCCCATTTCTTCTAGGCTGTCGCCAACGTGTTCCAGGCGTTGACACAAGCGATCATAAAACTGAAAGCTCACCACGGATTTTTGAATGCTGCCTTGAATGGACTCAGCCAGGCTTCTGACTTGCTGGTAATGATCGGCATCGCTAAGAGCGACCAGCTGCTGGGCGCAATCGGCAATGGCAGAAAATTGCTCCGTCAGTTCGCCAATGCTGTCGTTGCTCTCGTGTAGCGAGGTGTCTATTTGACTGACGGCGAGGGCCAGTAGTGTCAGTGTTTCACTGATCTGGCTCCAGTCGGGTTGTTCATCTCCATTACTTTGCGCTGATAAGCTGCGACGGTCGGGTTTGCTCATGCTGCTATCCTTGATGGCCGACAATGACACTGCTAATCGCTAAGCATAGCTGAGGTTGGACACATTGCGCCCGCTCGGTGTGTTTGATAGCAGCAACGACAGGCGCTGGCCCGACGTTGCCAGCAGATTATTCTGTGTCTGGGTTGAGCTGTTGTAGTCGGTAGAATAAGGCTGATGTGTCGCAGCGGCCCTTGCCTAGGTTTTGCAGTTCCGCATAAAACTGGTCGACCAGGGCGGTCAGTGGCAAGCCGATGCCGATTTGCTTCGCTTCGTCGAGGCAGATGCCTAGGTCTTTGCGCATCCAGTCGATGGCAAAGCCATGTTCATAGTGATCTTCTTGCATGGTTTGATGGCGATTCACCATTTGCCAGCTGCCTGCTGCTCCTTGGCTGATAACGCTCACCACCTTGCTGATATCCAGGTGTTGTTTTTGTGCCATGAGTAGGCCTTCGGATAAGCTTTGTAGCACGCCAGCGATGCAAATTTGATTGACCATTTTTGTTGCTTGGCCGGCCCCGGCTGGCCCCATGTGTTCAATGGCTTTGGTATAAGGGGCGGTCAGTTTCCTAGTGCGTTGATAAGGCTCGCTGTCACCACCAACCATGAGGCTAAGTTGGCCGTTTATCGCGCCTTGCTCGCCGCCGGATACCGGAGCATCAATAAAGTCGACTTGATGCTGGCGGCAAAGTTGGTGCATTTCTTGTGCTAGGGAGCCTGAGGTGGTGGTGTGATCGACCAATAAACTGCCCGCTTTCATATTGGCTAATAAGCCATCTGCACGACTGATGAGGTCGCGCACGTCACTGTCGCGGCCTACGCACATAAACACAGCATCGGCATCACTAACGGCGCTGGCAAGGGTGTCGCACGCATCGCCTGAAAATTCCGTTGCCCATTGCTGAGCCTTGCTGTAAGTGCGATTCCAAACACGGACGCTGTGTCCGGCCTTTGCTAGGTGTCCTGCCATGGGGTAGCCCATGGTGCCTAAGCCAATAAAACTCAGTTTGGCCATGTTTAATCCTTAACAAGAGTGAAGGTGGAAACAAAAAAGCCGCTCTAAGAGCGGCTTTTAATTTAAGCGGGGTAGTCGCGCTTGTCGTAGCCAGTGTAAAGCTGGCGCGGACGACCAATGCGGTAGCCTTCGCTGATCATTTCGTTCCAGTGAGCAATCCAGCCCGGGGTGCGACCGGTAGCAAAAATCACGGTGAACATTTCGGTTGGAATACCGATGGCTTTTAAAATAATGCCAGAATAGAAATCGACATTTGGATATAGGCCACGCTTGATGAAGTATTCGTCTTCGGTGGCAATTTTTTCTAGCTTCATGGCGATTTTCAGCAGCGGATCATTTTCCATGCCCAGCTCTGCCAATACTTCGTCACAGGTTTGCTTCATCACGCGAGCGCGAGGGTCGAAGTTTTTGTAGACGCGATGACCAAAGCCCATCAGGCGGAATGGATCATCTTTGTCTTTGGCGCGCTCGATAAAGGTGTCGATATTTGATTCGTCACCAATTTCATTCAGCATGTTCAATACGGCTTCGTTGGCGCCGCCATGAGCAGGTCCCCACAGTGCAGCAATGCCTGAGGCAATACATGCAAATGGGTTGGCGCCGGTAGAGCCAGCCAGGCGTACCGTTGACGTCGAGGCATTTTGCTCATGGTCAGCATGCAACAAGAAAATGCGATCCATGGCTTTGGCCAGTACTGGGCTGATTTCTTTTTCTTCACACGGCGTATTGAACATCATGTGCAGGAAATTTTCTGAGTAGCTCAGTTCATTGCGTGGGTACATGAACGGTTGGCCGATGCTGTACTTATATACCATGGCAGCCAAGGTTGGCATTTTGGCGATCAGGCGATGTGCTGACACCAAACGATGGTGTTCATCGTGAATATCCAAAGAATCATGGTAGAACGCTGATAGTGCGCCAACCACACCACACATCACCGCCATCGGGTGAGCGTCGCGACGGAAACCGTTAAAGAAATGGCTCAGTTGCTCGTGCACCATGGTGTGATTTTTTATGGTGCTGACAAAATCGCTTTTCTGCTCAGCAGTCGGCAGCTCGCCGTGCAGCAGCAGATAGCAAGTTTCTAAATAATCGGAATGCTCAGCCAATTGCTCGATTGGGTAGCCGCGGTGCAGTAGCACACCGGCAGCGCCATCAATATAGGTAATCTTAGATTCGGTGGCGGCAGTGGATACGAAGCCGGGGTCATAGGTGAACAGACCCTTTCCAGTCAGGCTGCGAACGTCAACGACGTCAGGGCCAACGGTGCCTTCATAGACGGGAAGTTCCAGTGCCTCGTCGATGCCATCGACCTTCAGAGTTGCTTTCTTGTCAGCCATGTTTCGGCCTCCTGCTGTTATCGTTTTACCCCTGAAAAAACAGGGCATTGCCTAAATTTGAGGGGCCAACTATATGGGCTGATGCTCGTTTGTCAATTGCCGAGCGGACGCGTCGGGATCTGCAAGTTGCTCTAGTATAGTTGTCATGCTGTGCTTGCAAGTGAGGCCACTCCAGGGCTGGAATTGAGGGCTGGCGGCCTTTTGCCGGGCGTTGTCGATTGTAAATCTGACCTCTGGTGACTATAATTTGTCGCAACCCGAAACTTGTGCAAGAGTTGTACACGATTTGGGCTGTATTGTTGAGACTGAGCTACCCGGTGGAACAGCCAGGGTCGCCAAAAAGAGAGTGTTTAGAGCCGTGAATAGCAATAGACCAGTAAATCTAGACCTGACTACCATTCAGCTCCCGCTGCCCGGCAAAGCATCCATTTTGCACCGCATTTCTGGCGTTATTTTATTTTTCGCCGTTGCATTTGTGCTTGCTGCTTTGTCTATGTCGCTCGAATCTGAAGCCAGCTTCGCCGACTTTAAAGCGTCCTTTGACCATGGTCTTGTCAAGTTCATTGCCTGGGGAATCGTAACTGCCTTGGGTTATCACTTTATCGCCGGTGTTAAGCACCTGGTAATGGATATGGGCATAGGCGAAACAAAAGAGGGCGGTCGTACCGGTGCCATCATCACGTTGGTGGGTGGTGTGATCGTCGCTGTCTTGGCAGGAGTTTGGGTATGGTAACAAGTATTACGAATTTAGGCCGCAGTGGTCTGTACGATTGGGTAATCCAGCGTCTCACCGCAGTGGTGTTGGCTCTCTACACTCTTTTTATGCTCGGTTTTTTGATCGCATCGCCTGATTTGCAGTATTCGCAATGGCAAGGTTTGTTTGCGCAAACTTGGATGAAGATCTTTTCCCTGGCCGCCCTGATTTCACTGTGCGCCCATGCGTGGGTGGGCATGTGGACCGTATCGACCGATTACCTCAAAAGCGCCGGTGTGCGTTTTGCGTTCCAGTTTGTGTGTGCAGCGTTCCTGTTCACCTATCTGGTCTGGGGTATTGATATTTTCTGGGGTGTGTAAGTCATGGCAAAAATTCGAACTATGTCCTTTGATGCCATCGTGATCGGTGGTGGTGGTGCAGGTATGCGTGCTGCACTGCAATTGACAGAAGCAGGCATAAAAACCGCCTGTATTACTAAAGTATTTCCAACGCGCTCGCACACTGTGTCTGCTCAAGGTGGTATTACCTGTGCGATTGCGTCTGCTGATCCGAATGATGATTGGCGTTGGCACATGTACGACACCGTCAAGGGGTCGGACTATATCGGTGACCAGGACGCGATTGAGTATATGTGCTCTGTCGGTCCACAAGCGGTATTCGAATTAGAGCACATGGGTCTGCCGTTCTCTCGTACCGAAGAAGGCCGCATTTATCAGCGGCCATTCGGTGGTCAGTCAAAGGGTCCGGATAATCCAACCCAGGCAGCGCGTACCTGTGCGGCAGCTGACCGTACCGGTCATGCCTTGCTGCACGCCTTGTACCAGGGCAACTTGAAAGGCGGCACTACCTTCTTAAATGAATGGTATGCCGTGGATCTGGTAAAAAATGCTCAAGGCCAGGTGGCGGGTGTGATCGCTATTGATATTGAATCGGGCGAAACCGTTTATATCAAAGCCAAAGCGACGGTACTGGCAACGGGTGGTGCAGGTCGTATCTATCAGTCGACTACTAATGCACTGATCAATACCGGTGACGGTGTTGGTATGGCGTTGCGCGCTGGCGTGCCAATGCAAGATATGGAAATGTGGCAGTTCCACCCAACCGGTATTGCTGGAGCGGGTGTTCTGGTCACCGAAGGCTGTCGTGGTGAAGGTGGATACCTGATCAATAAAGACGGTGAGCGCTTTATGGAGCGTTATGCTCCAAACGCCAAAGACCTAGCGGGCCGTGACGTGGTTGCGCGTTCCATGGTGATGGAAATTCTGGAAGGTCGTGGCTGTGGTGAAGACGGCGATCACGTATTCCTGAAGCTGGATCATCTGGGCGAAGAAACCCTTAATGCTAAATTGCCGGGTATTCTTGAGTTATCTCGTACCTTTGCTCACGCCGACCCAGTTAAAGAGCCGATTCCAGTGGTGCCAACCTGTCACTATATGATGGGTGGTATTCCGACCAATATCGGTGGACAAGCGCTGACCCAAGACGAAAATGGCAATGATGTTGTCGTTGAAGGTTTGTACGCGGCTGGTGAAATTGCCTGTGTATCCGTGCACGGTGCCAACCGCTTGGGCGGTAACTCACTGCTGGACTTGGTGGTATTTGGTCGTGCGGTAGGTTTGCAAGTTGAGCAGAATTTCCGTGATGGATTTGAAACTCAAGATGCCAGCGAAGAAGACATCGAGCGTGCAATGGCACGTCTGAATCGTCTGAATAACTCTACCACGGGTGAAAAAGTGGCAGATGTTCGTGCCGATCTGCAAAAAACCATGCAGCTTTATTTCGGTGTATTCCGTGAAGGCGAAAGCATGGAAAAAGGTCTGAAAATGCTCGAAGAAATCGGTCAGCGCGTTAAAAATACCGTGTTGGAAGATAAGAGCTCAGCCTTTAATACCGCCCGTATCGAAGCGCTGGAGTTGGATAACCTGTTTGAAACAGCGTATTCCACAGCAGTCGCTGCAGCCGAGCGTAAAGAATCTCGTGGTGCTCATGCTCGTAACGATTATACCGAGCGTGATGATGAGAACTGGTTGTGCCATTCACTGTATTTCCCGCAAACCAAATCTATTGGTAAGCGTGCGGTGAATTTTGAGCCAAAAACCGTTCCTGCATTTCCACCTAAAGTTCGTACCTACTAATCGGGGAGTGATGACATGTTAGTAAGTATCTATCGCTACAACCCTGAGACCGACGAAGCACCGGTCATGCGTGATTACCAGATTGAAGTTCCTGGTAATCGTGACGTTATGATTCTAGATGTGCTGGCGTTGGTAAAAGAGCAGGATCCAACACTGGCGTATCGTCGTTCTTGCCGTGAAGGTGTGTGCGGTTCAGACGGTATGAATATTAATGGTAAGAATGGCTTGGCTTGCATTACGCCAATCTCTGAAGCAACCAATGGCAAAATGGACAAGCTGGTGCTGCGTCCTCTGCCTGGTATGCCAGTGATTCGTGACCTGGTTATCGATATGAGCCTGTTCTACCAACAATACGAGAAAGTGAAACCTTTCTTGCGTAATAATACCCCGGCGCCGGCAATCGAGCGGTTGCAGTCGCCGGAAGAGCGCGAAAAGCTGGACGGTTTGTACGAATGTATTTTGTGCGCATGCTGTTCCACTTCTTGTCCTTCTTTCTGGTGGAACCCGGACAAATTTATTGGTCCGGCAGGTCTGTTACAGGCTTATCGCTTTTTGGCAGACAGTCGTGATACCACCACAGCAGAGCGTCTGACGGAACTGAGTGATCCGTTCAGTGTGTTCCGTTGCCGTGGCATCATGAACTGTGTCAATGTCTGTCCTAAAGGGTTGAACCCAACCCGGGCGATTGGTCACATCCGTAATATGTTGCTGTCACAGCAGATATAACGCGGACGTTTCGGTTCCTGGCAATATTAGACGTAAGTGGGCTGGACACACGGTCTTCTTACGTTGACAATTTTTCAAGAATGGCGCCCACAAAGCGCCATTCTTAACTAAGCTAAGCTAGTCCTAAACTTGAGGGGGCGAGTCATTCTCGTCGCACCTCAGAGGAAACGCGACCTACACGGTTGACCCTCTACCATGCCTTGCATTGGAGCTGGTGCGTGCACTCTGTGGTGTTACTCTCGCAGTCACAATGATCAGGGTGTCATACACAATGCACGAGCAGACAATGGAGCAACTTTGGAGCACCTCGCAGCTAGCGGGGGGCAATGTTGCTTATGTGGAGGAGCTCTTCGAATCCTACCTCAAAGATCCTAATGAGGTGCCCGAAGAATGGCGAAATTATTTTGACCAACTCCCCCGCGTCGACGAAGCGTCCAGCGTCGATATTCCCCATAAACCTATTCGCGAACAATTTCTGCTGTTATCTAAGAACCAGCATCGCGCCCGTCCGGCATCGGCGGCGAGTGTTAGCTCAGAGCATGAGCGCAAGCAGGTTCATGTATTACAGCTGATTAATGCCTATCGTGGACGTGGCCATCAGCACGCCAAGCTGGATCCTCTGGAGCTGATGGAGCGCGAAAATGTCCCCGACTTAGAACTGACTTTCCACGGCTTGTCTGCGGCCGATCTGGATACTCAGTTCCAGACCGGGTCATTATTTATTGGACACGATGAAGCGAATTTAAAGACTATTGTTGATGCGCTGGAGGCGACTTATTGTGGCTCTGTCGGTGCAGAATACATGCACATCGTCAACACCGCTGAGCAGCGCTGGTTTCAGCAACGACTGGAAAGTGTGCGTTCTCATCCTAAATACGGCGAAGAAGTTAAGTTGCACCTGCTCGAGCGCTTAACGGCTGCTGAGGGTCTGGAAAAATATCTCGGCTCGCGTTACCCCGGCGTAAAACGCTTTGGTTTGGAAGGTGGTGAAAGCTTGATTCCGCTGATGGATGAATTAATCCAGCGCAGCGGAACCTATGGCGCCAAGGAACTCGTTATCGGCATGGCGCACCGCGGCCGTCTTAACACCCTGATCAATATCCTTGGTAAAAAAACCTCTGACTTGTTTGATGAGTTTGACGGTAAAGCTCAGTACGATTCTCACGGTGATGTGAAATATCACCAGGGCTTTTCTTCTAATGTGATGACGCCGGGCGGTGAAGTGCATTTGGCGCTGGCATTTAACCCGTCGCATCTTGAAATTGTTTCGCCCGTGGTTGAAGGCTCTGTGCGTGCCCGTCAAGATCGCCGCGACGACAGCAAGGGTGACCAAGTTGTTCCTGTACTGATTCACGGTGATGCTGCTTTTGCAGGTCAAGGCGTGGTGATGGAAACCTTCCAGTTATCGCAAACCCGTGCTTATAAAACCGGTGGCACGATTCATATCGTGATCAATAACCAGGTGGGTTTCACCACATCCAAGCGTGAAGACGTTCGTTCAACGGAATACTGCACCGACGTTGCTAAGATCGTTGAAGCGCCGATTTTGCATGTGAACGGTGACGACCCAGAAGCTGTGCTGTTTGTGACTCAGCTGGCTGTCGACTATCGCAACGAATTTAATAAAGACGTGGTGATCGACCTGGTGTGTTATCGCCGTCGTGGCCACAACGAAGCCGACGAGCCATCCGGCACCCAGCCATTGATGTACGCCAAAATCAAAAATCAAAAGACTACGCGTGAACTGTACGCTAATCGTTTGATCGAGATGGGTGTGTTAACTGCGGCGACGGCCAAAGATCTTGAAGAAGAGTACCGTAGCGCTTTGGATCAAGGACAGCATGTTGTTCGTTCACTGGTGAAAGAGCCAAACGAAGCGCTGTTTGTCGATTGGAAGCCTTATGTTGGCCATAAGTGGACGGCGGACTCAGATACCCGCTTTGATTTAAAAACCTTACAGGATTTATCCAATAAATTATTGGAAGTGCCGGAAGGTTTTGCCGTTCAGCGCCAGGTCAACAAGATTCTGGAAGACCGCCGCAAAATGACAGCGGGAGCGTTGCCGATTAACTGGGGCTTCGCTGAAACCATGGCTTACGCCACTCTGTTACAAGAGGGTCATCCGGTTCGGATTACGGGTCAGGATGTGGGGCGTGGTACTTTCTCGCACCGCCATGCGGTTTTGCATAATCAAAAAGACGGTGGCCGCTACGTACCGCTAGCCAATATTGCGGATGGTCAGCCGCCGTTCGATCTGTACGATTCGCTGCTGTCTGAAGAAGCCGTTTTGGCGTTTGAATATGGCTATGCTACCACCACGCCAAATGCATTAGTGGTATGGGAAGCACAGTTTGGCGATTTCGCTAACGGTGCTCAGGTGGTATTCGACCAGTTTATCTCCAGTGGTGAGCATAAGTGGGGTCGCCTGTGTGGTTTGACCATGCTGCTGCCACACGGTTACGAAGGTCAGGGTCCAGAGCACTCATCCGCTAGACTGGAGCGCTATCTGCAGTTGTGTGCTGAGCACAATGTACAGATTTGTGTGCCATCGACGCCGGCGCAGGTGTATCACATGCTGAGACGTCAGGTAATTCGTCCGCTGCGTAAGCCGTTGGTGGTGATGTCACCTAAGAGTTTGCTGCGCCACAAATTGGCGACCAGCACACTGGAAGAACTGGCAGACGGTAAGTTCCAGACCGTGATCAACGAGATCGATGAGCTGGACAAGGACAAGGTCAAGCGCGTGGTGATGTGTTCAGGCAAGGTGTATTACGACTTGTTGGAACGTCGCCGTAGCGAAGAAATTGATGACGTTGCGATTGTGCGTATTGAGCAACTATACCCATTCCCAGGCAATGATTTGTCGGCGGTATTGTCTCAGTACAGCAACGTTTCAGAGGTCTTCTGGGTACAAGAAGAACCAATGAATATGGGTGCATGGTACAGCAGCCAGCACCATATGCGTCGTGTCTTGTCGTCAATCAATGATGGCATTCACTTGCAATATGCTGGTCGTAAGGCGTCGGCATCACCGGCTGCTGGTTACATGGCGCTGCATCTTGAGCAGCAAGAAAAACTGATCCGTGACGCTCTGGGGCTTCAGGGCTAGGCAAACGCAGAATACGAAGGAAATACTCGAAATGAGCATCGAAATTAAAGCACCTACCTTTCCTGAGTCCGTCGCAGACGGCACGGTAGCTACCTGGCACAAGCAGCCAGGTGAACCGGTTGCCCGTGATGAGCTGCTGGTAGACATCGAAACGGATAAAGTAGTGTTGGAAGTGGTTGCCCCGGCTGACGGCACGATGAAAGACATCCTCAAGCAAGAGGGTGATGTGGTATTGAGCGACGAAGTATTGGGTATCTTCGTTGCTGGTGAAGTTGCACAAGCGGCACCTGCGGCTGCGGAAGAAGCGCCTGCGGCGACCGAAACGGCCAGCGATAGCGACATTATCCTGAGCCCAGCAGCCCGTAAGTTGGCAGAAGAGAAAGGCATCAGCCCTGCAGACATCAAGGCCACTGGCAAAGACGGCCGCGTGACCAAAGAAGATGTGCTGAACCATCTGAAATCTGCGCCGAAAGCGGCACCGGCTGCTGCGCCTGCGCCAGCTGCTGCGGCTCCTGCTGTACCAGCGGGTGAGCGTGTTGAAAAGCGCGTTCCTATGACGCGTCTGCGTGCCACCATCGCTAAGCGTTTGGTTGAGGCACAGCAAAATGCTGCCATGTTGACGACCTACAACGAAGTCAACATGAAGCCAGTGATGGATCTGCGTAAAAAGTACAAAGACCAGTTTGAAAAAGCTCACGGTGTGAAGCTTGGCTTTATGTCCTTCTTCGTTAAGGCTGCGACTGAAGCACTGAAGCGTTTCCCTGCTGTGAATGCATCAATCGACGGTAATGACATGGTTTACCACGGTTACCAAGATGTGGGTGTGGCGGTGTCAACTGATCGTGGTTTGGTGGTACCGGTATTGCGTGACTGTGACAGCATGGGTCTGGCAGAAATCGAAAGCACCATTGGTGATTTTGCTAAGCGTGGCCGTGAAGGCAAGCTGGGCATCGAAGACATGCAAGGCGGCACCTTTACCATCACCAACGGCGGTATCTTCGGCTCGCTGATGTCAACGCCGATTCTGAACCCTCCGCAAACTGCGATTCTGGGGATGCATAAGATTCAGGAGCGCCCGATGGCGGTCAATGGTCAGGTAGAAATTTTGCCGATGATGTACCTCGCAGTGTCATATGACCACCGTATGATTGATGGCAAGGAAGCAGTGCAGTTCCTGGTCACCATCAAAGAGCTGTTGGAAGACCCGGCTCGTTTGTTGCTGGACATTTAATTTAAAGTTAAGGAATTGTAATGAGCAAAAAGTTTGATGTGGTTGTAATCGGTGGTGGTCCAGCAGGATACGTGGCAGCCATCCGTTGCGCCCAGTTGGGTCTGAATACTGCTTGTATTGATAAGTGGTTGGATAAAGAAAACAAAGCCGTATTTGGTGGTACTTGCTTGAACGTCGGCTGTATTCCATCTAAAGCCTTGTTGGACAGCTCGCACAAATACGAAGAAGCCAAAGAAAAGTTCTCTTTGCACGGTATCAGCGTAGGCGACGTCAGCATTAATGTTGCTGACATGCTGAAGCGCAAGGATCAGATCGTAAAAAATCTGACCATGGGTGTTGCGACTCTGTTTAAAGCCAACGGTGTCACGCCTTTGGAAGGTACTGGCAAAATCTTGGCGGGTAAAAAAGTAGAGTTCACCAGTCATGCTGGCAACACCGAGGTGTTGGACGCTGACAACGTGATCATTGCCACCGGTTCTGTGCCAGTTAATATTCCGCCGGCGCCATTAACGGACGACATTATTGTTGATTCGACTGGTGCACTGGAATTCACCGAAGTACCTAAGCGTTTGGGTGTGATCGGTGCCGGTGTTATTGGTCTGGAATTGGGTAGCGTTTGGGGCCGTTTGGGTTCTGAAGTGGTGGTACTGGAAGCGCAGGACAACTTCCTGCATCTGGTTGACCAAACCGTAGCTAAAGAAGCGAAAAAACTGTTCACCAAGCAAGGTATGGATATCCGTACTGGCGCGCGCGTAACCGGTTCTGAAGTGAAAGACGGTCAAGTGACCGTGACTTTCCAAGACGCTGAAGGCGAAAAATCAGAAACCTTCGACAAGCTGATTGTCGCAGTAGGTCGTCGTCCTTACACCGAAGGTTTGTTTGCTGGTGATTCTGGCATTGAGCTGGATGAGCGTGGCTTTATCCACGTTGATGAAACTTGCAAAACCGACGCTCCAGGCGTGTGGGCCGTAGGTGATGTGGTGCGTGGTCCTATGCTGGCGCACAAAGCATCAGAAGAGGGTGTGATGGTGGCTGAGCGTATCGCTGGCCATAAAGCACAGCTGAACTACGACGTGATTCCTTCGGTGATTTATACCCACCCAGAGATTGCTTGGGTTGGTAAGACCGAAGACGAGCTGAAAGCGGCCGGTGAATCTTACAACGTTGGCATGTTCCCATTTGCGGCCAATGGCCGTGCTATGGCTGCTGCCGATACTGATGGTTTCGTTAAAATTATTGCTGATGCAGAAACGGATCGCATTTTAGGTGCCAGCGTTATTGGTCCTAACGCCGGTGATCTGTGCCAGCAAGTGGTAGTGGCGATGGAGTTTGGCTCCAGCGCTGAAGATATGGGTATGATGGTATTCGCCCATCCAACGATTTCTGAAGCGGTTCATGAGGCGGCTTTGGCAGTCAATAACGCTGCGATTCATAAAGCGAATCGTCGGCCTAAAAAGAAATAAGGCAGCGGCCCGGAAAACCGGGCCGTTGTTTTATGGCTGAACCGACCGCCGGCTGTTCCGGCGGTCGTTCGGTTGTTCAGCATCCAAACGTCGGGTACTCCGACAAAACTGATAGACAGGACGAAAGCGATGAACCTTCACGAATATCAGGGCAAGCAGCTTTTCGCTCAGTATGGTCTGCCTGTGTCAAAAGGTGTGGCAGCCCAAACTGCAGACGAAGCTGTAGCAGCAGCCGATGAGATCGGCGGCGACAAGTGGGTCGTTAAAGCACAAGTACACGCCGGTGGCCGTGGTAAAGCGGGTGGCGTGAAGCTGGTTTCCAGCAAAGAAGAGATTAAAGAATTCGCTGAAAAGTGGTTAGGTCAAAACCTGGTTACTTACCAGACTGACGAAAATGGTCAGCCTGTTAGCCGTATTCTGGTAGAAAGCTGCACCGATATCGCGAATGAACTGTACCTGGGCGCGGTGGTTGACCGTTCTACCCGTCGAGTGGTGTTTATGGCCTCGACGGAAGGTGGTGTTGAGATCGAAAAAGTGGCGGAAGAAACGCCAGAAAAGATCCTTAAAGCGACCATCGATCCTCTGACCGGTGCTCAGCCTTACCAAGGCCGTGAGCTGGCCTTTAAACTGGGTCTGCAAGGTGATCAGATTAAACAGTTCACCAAGATCTTTATGGGTCTGGCGCAATTGTTTATTGAAAAAGATCTGGCGCTGATCGAAGTGAACCCGCTGGTCATTAAAGAAGACGGTGATCTGCACTGCTTGGACGCCAAACTCGGCGTTGATGGCAATGCGTTGTACCGCCATAAAGACCTGCAAGAAATGAACGATCCTTCGCAGGAAGATGCGCGTGAAGCCGAAGCGGCTGAATGGGATCTGAACTATGTCGCTCTGGATGGCAACATTGGCTGTATGGTCAACGGTGCTGGCCTGGCGATGGGTACCATGGATATGGTGGCTCTGCACGGTGGTTTCCCAGCTAACTTCCTGGACGTTGGCGGCGGTGCGACTAAAGAGCGTGTGGCCCATGCGTTCAAACTGATCCTGTCAGACGACAAAGTGAAGGCAGTATTAGTGAACATCTTTGGTGGTATCGTGCGTTGTGACATGATCGCTGAAGGTATCATCGGTGCGGTTAAAGAAGTTGGCGTGAACGTTCCTGTCGTTGTTCGTCTGGAAGGCACCAATGCTGATCTGGGCAAAAAAGTTCTGGATGAGTCGGGTCTCGATATCATCGCGGCAGAAAGTTTAACAGACGCTGCAGTTCAAGCAGTTAAGGCAGCGGGGAACTAAGACATGTCAATTCTGATTAATAAAGACACCAAAGTTATCTGTCAGGGTTTCACTGGCGGTCAGGGTACTTTCCACTCTGAGCAAGCCATTGCCTACGGCACAAAAATGGTCGGTGGTGTAACGCCAGGTAAAGGTGGTACTGAGCACCTGGGTCTGCCAGTGTTTAACACCGTTGCTGAAGCGGTCGAAGCCACTGGTGCAGAAGCGTCTGTTATCTACGTACCAGCACCTTTCTGTAAGGATTCTATCCTGGAAGCTGCTCACGCGGGTATCAAGCTGATCGTGTGTATCACTGAGCACATTCCAGTGATGGATATGCTGGAGTGTAAGGTCAAGTGTGATGAGCTGGGTGTTCGTCTGATTGGTCCTAACTGCCCAGGCGTGATCACTCCAGGTGAATGTAAAATCGGCATTATGCCAGGCCACATTCACTTGCCAGGTAAAGTCGGTATCGTATCTCGTTCCGGTACCCTGACTTATGAAGCGGTTAAGCAAACCACAGATTATGGCTTCGGTCAGTCGACCTGTGTTGGTATCGGTGGTGACCCGATCCCAGGCTCTAACTTCATCGATATTCTGGAAATGTTCCAGAACGATCCAAAGACTGAAGCCATCGTTATGATCGGTGAAATCGGTGGTTCGGCCGAAGATGAAGCGGCTGCTTACATCAAAGAGCACGTGACTAAGCCTGTTGTGTCTTACATTGCTGGTGTGACTGCACCAAAAGGTAAGCGTATGGGTCACGCCGGTGCCATCATCTCTGGCGGTAAAGGTACCGCTGATGAGAAATTTGCGGCTTTAGAAGATGCAGGTGTTAAAACCGTGCGTTCTCTGGCGCAAATTGGTGAAGCACTGAAAGAAGTGACTGGCTGGTAATTTAGCCTGATCTTAAAGAGCCGGGGCATGCCCCGGCTTTTTTGTGCCTGGAATTCGCCGGCAGAGCACGGTCTGACTGCTAAGCTGGGCTTAATACCCTGTTGCGATGAGGAGGCTCGGCGTGTGGTTTAAACAAAAAGAGCAGGTGGCTGTCGATGTTGATGCGTTACAGGAGCGCCTGCTGCGTTTAGAGCGAGAAAACGAGCTGTTGCGTAAAGTAAAACAAGTGGCCGACATGCGCACCGAACACGGACTTGAGCAATTAGATGAGCTGCAGACATTGCGTGATTTATGGTTTTCCTCAGCCAGAGCGTTAGATCTTATTCGTAACACCATGGCGGCCAGTGCCGAGCAAATGGAAGAAAAAAATGCTGAGGTAGTGGGGGCCATTGATAAAGTCGCTGGTATCAATCAGGCGCTTGACCATTTAATGGTACAGCTTAAAAACATAGGCCAGGATACAACGGAAGCGTCGGAAGCGGTCAGTGGGTTAAAACAGGTCGCTAGTGGTATTCAAAATTTTGTTGGTTTAATTCAGGGAATATCTGAACAAACCAATTTATTGGCACTAAACGCAGCTATAGAAGCTGCCAGAGCCGGAGAGCAGGGCAGAGGTTTTGCGGTGGTGGCCGACGAAGTCCGTACCTTAGCTCAGCGCACCGCTGAAGCCACAGCTGAGATTGGCACCCTGATTTCGACCATAGGGGGTGAGGTCGATATTGTGGCGAATGGTATCAATACTGTGGGGACGCAAAGTCGCGAGTTGGCTGACAATGTGCATCAGGTCGCGGGTCAGATTTTGTCGGTTGGTGAGGTGTCTCGCCATGTGTCGGACAGTTTCACCGTTACTGCTAACAGCAGTTTTATTGAAACCGTTAAGCTGGATCATGTGGTTTGGAAGGCCCGTGCTTATCAAACCATTTGGAGCGAGGGTGTGCAGTCAGAGCATAATCTCGCAGATGATCATAGTTGCCGCTTAGGGCGTTGGTATCATGAAGGTTTGGGGCACGAGCGTTATCGGCACTTAAACAGTTATGCGCGTCTTGAAGAACCTCATTCCGCGGTCCATCGCCATGGCTTTAAAGCGATCGAATGCCATCGTAATGGCAACTCGGGTCAGGCCATTCATCACCTACAGCAAATGGAAAAGGCCAGTGATCGGGTAGTTGATATTCTCACTGAACTGGAACGTGAGATTGGGCACCAGGTCAGCCAATCTGTGTAACGACACCGGCTGAAACTAAGGCTGATGCTTCCCAGAGGTGATTTCACTATAATCGCCGCTGAATACCCTTGAAGCAATAGGATCACTATGACCGTTCGCACCCGTGTCGCCCCTTCACCCACCGGCGACCCCCACGTAGGTACCGCATATATTGCCTTGTTTAACTTGGCCTTTGCCCGACAGCATGGCGGACAGTTTATTCTGCGAATAGAAGACACCGATCAGGCCCGCAGCACTGAGGATTCGGAAAAAACGATTCTTGATAGTTTGCGCTGGTTAGGTCTGGAGTGGGATGAAGGTCCGGATGTTGGTGGTCAGCATGGCCCTTATCGTCAAAGTGAACGTAAACAGCTTTATATTGAGCACGTTGAAAAGCTGCTGGCATCAGGGCACGCTTTTAAGTGCTATCGCACGCCTGAAGAGCTGGAAACATTACGTAGCCAGCGGCAGGAGCAAGGCCAGCATACGGCATTAAAACCGTCCGATCTTGAATTGGCGGCGGATGAGCAAGCGCGTCGTGAAGCCGAAGGCGCGCCTTTTGTGGTGCGTATGCGGGTGCCGGAAGAGGGTGTGTGTGTTGTTAATGATATGTTACGCGGCCCGATAGAACTCGACTGGGCGCAAGTCGATGCACAGATTCTATTAAAATCAGATGGCATGCCGACCTACCACTTGGCCAACGTGGTGGACGATCATTTGATGCAAATTACACACGTTATTCGCGGTGAGGAGTGGATCAGCTCAGCGCCGAAACATGCGTTGTTGTATCAGTATTTTGGTTGGGATATGCCGGTACTGTGCCATATGCCACTGCTACGCAATCCCGATAAAAGTAAGCTCAGTAAGCGTAAAAATCCAACGTCGATTTTGTTTTATGAGCGCATGGGTTTTATGCCTGAAGCCTTGCTGAACTATTTGGCGCGCATGGGTTGGTCGATGCCGGACGAATCTGAGAAATTTTCTCGCCAGCAAATGTTCGAGCATTTTGATATTTCGCGCGTGTCTCTCGGTGGTCCAGTATTTGACGTTGAAAAATTACGCTGGTTAAACAGCTTGTGGCTGCGCGAGCTGGATGCTGAGCAGTTTATTCAGCGGTTTGCTCAATGGGGTTTTGATCAGCAGCGTGTAGAGGCCTTGATTCCTCACTTGTTGCCTCGGGTAGAAGTGTTTTCGGATGTGGCGCCATTGGCTGGGCACTTTTTGTCCGGTATGCCGGCATTAACGGCGTCGGATTTTGAACACAAAGCCTTTGATGAAGAGCGTTTGCTGGAAACGCTGCAGTTTGGTTTATGGCAGCTAGAAAGCATTCGCCATTGGGATAAAGCTGAAATCGAGGCGCGTTTATTTGCGTTGGCAAAACTTCAGGAGTTGAAGGTCAGAGATTTCTTGTTCCCATTCTTTATGGCAATAGCAGGCACTGCTCAGACGATTTCCGTGCTTGATACCATGGCATTGCTCGGGCCAGATATTAGCCGTGCGCGTATTCGCCATGCCATTGACTTGCTCGGCGGTGTCGGCAAGAAGCGGCTGAAGAAGATGGAGCGTAGCTACCGTGATTTGGACGCCAAGATCAATCAGGAGCTGGCGATCGGATAGTCCATCAAAGCAGCTCTGGTGGGCTAAGTGATTGTTTTAGAGAATTTTTTTTAAAATAGTTGTTGACACCCACCAGGCCGCTACGTATTATACGCCCACGTTTTGAGACGGGGCCTTAGCTCAGCTGGGAGAGCGCAACACTGGCAGTGTTGAGGTCAGCGGTTCGATCCCGCTAGGCTCCACCAAAACCTTTTCTTAGTGTCCCCATCGTCTAGAGGCCTAGGACACCGCCCTTTCACGGCGGTAACAGGGGTTCGAATCCCCTTGGGGATGCCATCTTTTCCGAACTTGTGATCACGCGGTACAATACCCACACAAGCACTTTCGGAAAAGATCATGGCACACCTTCCTGAACCAATCAAAGAAAAAGCACGCGCAATTAAGCTGGTTGTATTTGACGTTGATGGCGTTCTTACTGATGGCACCCTTACTTATTCCGCCGATGGCGAACAAGTTAAACATTTTAATGTCAAAGACGGCGTCGGCATAAAGCTGTTGCGCGAATACGACATATTGCCAGCCATTATTTCAGCAAAATCATCCGCTCCTTTAACCAAGCGCGCTTCTGACTTGGGAATTTCTCATTTTTATCCTGGCTGTCATGATAAATGGCAGCAATTATCCCAGCTGTTGGATGAATTATGGTTATCGGCGGATCAGGTGTGTTACGTCGGTGATGACGTCATTGATTTAAAAGTGATGAAAAAAGTAGGTTTAAGCATCGCTCCAGCGGATGGTTATTGGCTGGTGCGCGAACATGCTGATTTAATTACCGATAGTTTAGGTGGGCGCGGAGTTGCACGAGAGGTGGCGGATGTCCTTCTCGGCAGTCGTATGCCATTGGCAGAAGCCTATATTAAAGCCATGTTGCCAGAATTTGAGCAGTCTTCTGAGGAATCTCGTTCGTGAAGTATTTGGTTACCGGTGCCGCAGGGTTTATTGGCGCCTTCACTGCGCAGTCTTTGTTAAAACAGGGTCATGAAGTTATTGGCGTTGATAATCTTAATGATTATTACGATGTTGGCCTTAAGCATGGCCGCTTACAATGGCTGCAGAAGGACGCTGGCTTTACCTTTTTGCCACTGGAATTGTCGGACCGTGAAGCCGTTGCAGCCCTCTTTTCCCAGCATAGATTTGATCGCGTTATTCACTTGGCCGCCCAGGCGGGGGTGCGTTACTCCATTACCAACCCCCAGGCGTATGTTGACAGTAACCTGGTTGGGTTTGTGAATATCCTCGAAGGTTGTCGGCAGCACGGGGTAGAGCATTTGGTGTTTGCTTCTTCCAGTTCTGTATACGGGTTGAATGATCAAATTCCATACAGCACTGGCGATAGAGTGGATCATCCTGTCTCTTTGTATGCCGCGACCAAGAAGTCGAATGAGCTGATGGCACATTCCTATGCCCATTTGTATGGTTTGCCGGTGACTGGTCTGCGCTTTTTTACTGTGTATGGTCCATGGGGGCGACCCGATATGGCCTATTTCAGTTTTACCCGCAAAATTTTGGCTGAAGAGCCCATTGACGTATTTAATCACGGCAAGATGCAGCGTGATTTCACCTATGTCGATGACATTGTTGAGGGCGTATGCCGTGTCGCGGATAAGATTCCTTCAGCGCAAGCAGATTGGACGGTTTCTGCAGGCGATGCCAGTCGCAGCAGTGCGCCGTATAAAATTTATAATATTGGCAATCATAACAGTGTAGAGCTTGGCACCTTTATCGACACCATTGAGCAAGTACTGGGTAAAAAAGCCGTTAAGAATTACATGGATATGCAGCCAGGTGATGTATTGGCGACTTACGCTGACGTCGATGATTTAATGGCCGATGTGGGATTTGCTCCAAATACCTCGCTGGCCCATGGTTTAGAGAAATTTGCTCGCTGGTATCGAGATTATTACAAGGTATGACTGTGACTGACTATAAAATTGTAATTCCAGCCCGCTATAGCTCTAGCCGACTTCCAGGGAAGCCCTTAATAGAACTGGCGGGCAAGCCGATGATACAGCATGTGTATGAGCGTGCAGCGGCCACCGGGGTCAAAGAAATTGTCGTTGCGACAGACGATGATCGCATTGCGGCGGTCGCCAAAGGCTTTGGTGCTGATGTGGTCATGACCCGGGAAGATCATGATAATGGCACAGAGCGTATTGCCGAAGTGGCACAGGTACGTGGTTGGCAGGCCGATGATGTGGTGGTGAATTTGCAAGGTGATGAACCTCTAGTGCCGCGCGATTTAATTGCAGCCACGGCGGCAGGCTTGCTGAATAATCCGCAAGCGGGCATGAGTTCCTTATGCACGACCATTACCACAGCCGAGGAAGTCTTTGATCCAAATGTCGTTAAGGTGGTGTTGGATCAGCATCAATTTGCCTTGTATTTTTCTCGTGCGCCAATTCCCTGGGATCGCGACGAATATGCAGCATCCAAGGCCGTTAGTGCAAAAATGCCGGTGTATCGTCATATCGGTATGTATGGTTATCGGGTTTCTTTTTTACAACAATATCAGTTGATGGAACCCTGCACTTTAGAGCAAACTGAATCGTTGGAGCAGTTACGCGCTCTTTGGTACGGTACTCGAATACACATGAGTGTTATTGAATCGGCGCCTGGGCACGGGGTGGATACACCGGCCGATGCTGAGCGGGTTGCTCGGATTCTGGCACAGGAGGAGTAGTATGAAGCTATGGTTAGCACAGCTCGATTTAACCGAACGTCTGGGATACGCCGGCGCCATTCCTTTTGCTTTAGCCTGTGCAGGAATACTGCTGGGCATTGAAGGCAGTGCCGATCTGTTTAAATTATATTCCGTTGTTATTCTGGCGTTTATGGCAGGTGCCTGTTGGGGGGCGCTGCAGTCTCAAGCAGACAGGCCCAGTTCAATCGATTTGCTGCTGGCCATAGGCACATCCCTGTGGGCGTTGATGGTGTACTTTATTCCGTTTGAAGTGGCGGTGCCGTTGTTGGTTATCGGTTATGGTTTGTTGCTGTGGCTGGATACGGATGCCAGTATTTCTGACAATTACAGTGAGCGCTATGCGCGTTTGCGTAAGCGTCTAACGGGCATCGTTATTGCCTTCCATGTGCTGGTGTATATTTGGATTTAATTAAATTCCCAGTCGCCGCCCTTCACGCAGCGACTGGCTGTTTTTCCAATTTTCTTCAAATTTCTCCCTGGCTTTTGCGGTGCTGGCGCGGTCACTAAAGCACGCGCTCACTTTTCCGTCTTGTAGTCTTACGTAGCCATGGGGTAAAAACAGTGCTTCGGCATTTTTTTCCAGTCCGCTGTATAGACGGCATTGGAAGCGACTGCTTAAACGTTGTTGTAATTGCATCAGCGGGTGTTCACCGATGGTGGGGTATTCCTCAGCAACCAACAGTCTGAGTTTGCATTGGCGGCTTTGGCGTAAAAATCGACTCAGCGCTTCTAGCCACTGACGGTCACGCCATAGGCTTAGGTCGAATGCAGCAATGCTCATCAATATCTCGCGTGATGCACCTAGGGTCGCCATTTGCAAGTAGCCTGCTGCGGATGCATCGTTTTCCGTTAAATACGGCGTCGCATCTTGGCCGAGAACATATTGCTCATTTGTGCTGTCTGAGCGTCCTAGGGTTTTGATAATGCGAATATGGCAAATGCCGGCTTCCCAAAAGAACTCGCCATCAGCGTGATAACCGTGTGCTCGATAAAAATCGTAGGCAATGACTTGTGCGCAGGCTTTTATTTGGCGCCAGTGCAGATGTTCGATGGCGTGTTTTTCAACGGCATGTAATAACCGTGAGCCCCAGCCCTGACCTCGATACTCCGGCAAGATGGCCAGTCGGCCAAAGGTTCCATTGCTTAACAAACGAGCGCAGCCAATTGGTCGGTGGCCATCGTAGGCGAGCATATGAGTCGCATGAATATCGTCGTCGTCCCATTCATCGCGTTCAGCAATGCCTTGCTCTTCAATAAACACGCGATGGCGAATATGTTGCAAGGTTTCTCGGTGTTGCTGCCAGCTGGCGACGACGATTTCCATCTTTATTCCTCAGGCTGCAGCCACTGTTGCTGGGTCAGATATGTCAGCAGTTGGCGGCCGGTTTCGCTATGGCACAATTGCTGTAATACTTTTGCAGTATAGCGTCGCTGTTCGCACAGGTGCTGAACCAGCTCTACATCAGAGGCTTGTACTTCAAGGCGCTCGCCCATAGCGAAGAATTGCAGCTGAGGCGCCTGGCTAAAGGCAAAGCGGACAAAACCGGGCCTGAACCAGTGCTCGGCTTCGCCAAGATGAGCCTCGGGCATTTCCTCCGGCACCAGTTCTGGGTATTTGGCTTGCGTCATTAGCTGGCCAAGGGCGGCTTGTAGTTGCTCTATGGGGGCTTGTTGTAGGGTGCGAAGTAGTCGTTTGGCGTCGTCGGCCGTGATCTCGGCGTCGCTGGCGTGTAGTTCCAAGTCATTGTCTTGGTAGCGCCAGTCATCGTCGTTGTGTTGGTCTAGCTGTTCGGCCAGGGCTTCGCTGAGCTCTTGTGCTGACGGTGCCCGAAAACCAATGGAATAAGTCATGCATTCGCCGCGGGCGATGCCGTAATGGGCCAGCTGTGGCGGTAGGTACAGCATATCGCCGGGGTTTAGCAGCCAGCTGTCGCTTTGTTCAAACTGTTCTAGTACCCGGATGGCGGGTCCCTGCAGGCAGGCTGAGCGGCTGTCACAATGCTGGCCGATACGCCATTCACGCTGGCCTTCGGCTTGCAGTAAAAACACATCGTACTGATCGTAGTGAGGGCCGACGCTGCCACCGTCGGCGGCGTAACTGATCATTAAGTCGTCCCGGCGCCAGCCTGGAATAAACCGAAACTGATCGAGTATGTCAGCGGCATCTGGCAGCCAGTGATCCACCGCCTGAATCAGTAAGGTCCAGTGGCTGTCCGGCAGCTGGCGATAATCGTCTTCGGTAAATGGACCACATTGAAGTTGCCAAGGGCCTTGCTGGCTGTGCTCGACAATGAGGCGACTTTCGACGTCGTCTTCCAACGACAAGCCGGCCAGCTCCTGGGCGTCCAATAATGGTTGAAAGTTTGGCCAGGCGTTGCGAATCAGCAGTGGTTTTTTTTGCCAGTAGTCGCGCAGAAAGGTTTCTACGCTGATATCACCAAGTACGTGCATGAGATTACTTCTGTAGCGGCATGAAAAAGGGCAACCGTAGCTGCCCTGTGGTATTAGATGGCTTTTGCCTGGGCGGCGGCGTTGCCTATGTAGCTAGCCGGCGTCATCGCATTGAGCTCTGCTTTGACGGCATCCGGCAGTTCTAAGCTGGCAATAAAATCGGCCATGGCGCTTTGAGTGATGGCTTTGCCACGGGTAAAGGCTTTGAGTTTCTCGTACGGCTGTTCGATGCCGTAACGGCGCATCACAGTTTGAATCGGCTCTGCCAGTACTTCCCAGGCGTTGTTGAGGTCTTCGCTGACGCGCTCGGCGTTGACTTGCAGCTTGCTGATGCCTTTCATGGTGGCTTGGTAAGCAATCAAGCTGTAGCCGGCGCCGACGCCCATATTGCGTAAGACGGTGGAGTCGGTCAGATCACGCTGCCAGCGCGAAACCGGCAGTTTGGCCGCTAGGTGATCAAACACGGCGTTGGCCAGACCAAGATTGCCTTCTGAGTTTTCAAAATCAATCGGGTTGACTTTATGTGGCATGGTTGACGAGCCCACTTCACCGGCAATGGTGCGTTGCTTGAAGTAACCCAGCGAAATGTAGGCCCAAATATCGCGGTCAAAGTCGATCACAATGGTATTAAAGCGGGCGATGGCATCAAACAGCTCGGCCATGTAGTCATGGGGCTCGATCTGAGTGGTGTAAGGGTTCCAGCTTAGGCCTAATGACTCAACAAACTGCTGGGCATTGGCTTGCCAGTCGATGTCTGGGTAGGCCGATAGGTGCGCATTGTAGTTACCAACGGCGCCATTGATTTTGCCCAACAAGGCAACGCTTTCGAACTGGCTAATTTGACGCTCCAGGCGTGCCACCACATTGGCCATTTCTTTGCCCAGCGTGGTTGGGGAGGCGGTTTGGCCGTGGGTGCGTGACAGCATCGGTAATTCTGCGTGTTCGTGAGCCAGAGCGCGAATGGCATTGGCAATATCACGCATGGCAGGTAGCAGCACCTGGTCACGACCCTGGCGCAGCATCAGTGCATGGGACAGATTGTTGATGTCTTCTGAGGTGCAGGCGAAGTGCACAAACTCATTGATGGCTTGCAGCTCAGGCAGATCGGCAAAGCACTCTTTGATAAAGTACTCAACAGCCTTGACGTCGTGATTGGTGGTCGCTTCGATGTCCTTAATACGCTGGGCATCAGCGACTGAAAAGTTAGCCACAATTGCATCGAGGGCGGCATTGGCGCTATCAGACAGGGCAGGTACTTCAGCAATTTGTGGATGTTGTGCCAGTTGCTGTAACCAGCGAACTTCGACTTCCACGCGCGCGCGGATCAGGCCAAATTCGGAGAAAGCGCTGCGCAGAGCGCTGGTTTTGCTGCCGTAGCGGCCATCAATGGGTGAAATTGCGGTTAACGCAGACAGTTCCAGATTCGCGGTGGACATAGCAGTTCCCGGCTGAGCGTGAATGAAAGGCGCGCAGTTTACCGGATTTTGTTGAACTTCGCAGCGCTGGCGACAGTATCGATAGCTGTTAGAATGGCGCCTTTGAGTTTCGCGGACGCTAGTTACTATGCTCGATTCACTGCTGAGCTATTCCAGTCATCCTGCCTGGCTGATGCTGATCATTGTGGTATCGACCTTTGCCATGGAGGATCTGGCCATTATTGGTGCGGGTCTTCTGGCGGCGAGTGGCAAGTTATCGGTAGAGCTGGCCTTTGCCGCCACCTGCTTTGGCATGTTCGTCGGCGATAGCGCGCATTATTTGTTTGGCCGCTTAGCGCTGGTGTGGCCTTGGCTGAACTGCCGTCTGCAGCATGATTTGATTCAACGCCACATAGAACCACTGCAGCATGCGCCCTGGCCGCAATTGGCGTTGATACGGTGCATGCCAGGTCTGCGCTCGTTTGGTTATATCGCATGCGGTTTGGCACGGGTGCCGGCGGGGACCTTTACCGTCGCGAATGTGGTATCGATTGCCGTTTGGGCAGCGGGCTTATTTACGACGGCCTATTGGCTGGGTAACCAGTATGCCGATCAGTTGAGCGAGTGGTTGTGGTGGTTGCTGCCGGTTGCCTTATTGCTATTTGTGATAGGCCAGCGCCGCTTGCGCCAGTCTATGGAGCAAGCGGCCTAGGGCCTGTTAACACTATTTAGCCCTTTGCTGCTGAAGTGAGGCATGAGGCGTGTGGTTTAGCGGAATAAGCAACGAATAACGCGACTCAAGGAAAAACGGACGCCAGCCCTTCGGGCCCTAGCGATTAGGCGCTGGCAATAGCACCTTTGTTCACCCCTTCGAACGCTTGTACTAGTACATGGGCTTGAGGGTGTTGCTGCTTAATCTGCTGCGCCAAGTGTTGAGCGATAAATTCCACCGTGGTGTCACTGTTCATCAAATAGCAGTGCTGGGCTGGCATACTCAGGCGAAACTCACCTTGTTGGGCTTGGTACGCATAATCGTGACGATCGCTATCGGAATGCACCAGATCTTCTTGGCTGCCCAAATAGATGTCTTGCCAGGTGTTTGCCCATTGTTGTTCTAGTTGAGGTTGGCGCTGGCCATTCAGTTGAATCAGGATACGAGAACGGTGGCCGTGGGCGATGCGTTGGCAATTGCCATCGTGTTTTTTCAGGCCATGGCTGTAATGGTAATAGGCACCGTCAATGACTTCGGCGTCAAAACGCAAAGCAAGTTGTTCAACATTGACCGGGAAGTGATCGCGCAGCTGCTGCCGACACCAGTTGGCGACGCTGTCACTGTCGATGCGATTGCTGTCGACCAGCGCCACTGCTTGGCGAGGGGCGGACATAGAAATCTGCCCTTTGCTACATTGCCACACCAGTTCGATATGATCGCCGTTCTCTCTTAGGGTGAGTTCTTTTGCCTGCACAGGGACCAGCAAGCGATGATCAACCTCGCTATCAAGCCAGTGGCGCAAGGTTTTTTTGACCGTACCAAAATCACAAATCATGCCTTGCTCGTCTAAAGCACCATCCAGTGTGGCGCTGGCCCACCAGGTTTCTCCGACCACGCCGCGCTGTGGGTCCAGGTAGCTAAAGTCGACATTGGTGAGTTGATCAACAAACAGTTGCATAGTGTTTCTCAATTGGCAGGATCTAAGGCGGCGCGCATGATAGCGAACTCGACGCTGCTATGCATCTGTCCTTGTATGGGGCGTCGGCGATTAAAATCCCTGTTATGATAGCGCCGCCAGTTGATCTTGTTGCTGCTGGCATGTGAATTTCAGCCTCCGATGTTGGTCTGAGGCCACTGACCCGAAGTATAGAGAGTGTGTAGATGGAGTACCGAAATAAGCTGGCCGTTAGTGGCGTTGCCCTAGCGCTGATGTTAAGTGGCTGCAGCGACAACGATTCCAGTGGTAGTCAGGTTGCCGCTTACCTGGAGGTAGGGCAGGAAGATTTTGATGAAGCTCTGGTTTGGTCGGTGAGCGTGGAAGAGTCAGGCTTGCCGGCTGTCGATGAGGAAGGGCGCCTTAGCAGTACCAAGTATGTAACGGACGAAAACGGATTGGCACGTGTTCGGGTGCCATCGTCAGAGGTACACCTCTTTCAGGTGATGGGCCAGGTGGCGCGAACTGAGAGTGATATTGAAGCGACGCTGCGTCGCTGCCAATGGGTAGCTGGTTGCTCAGGTACCGCTTTTGGTGACAATTTTGCTGTGACCACCGACCTTAAATGGCGCTCTGTGGTACGAGATCTGAGTTCAAAAGAACATATTAAGGTGACACCGCTCACTCATTTGGCGGCCGCCTTGGCGTTTGATCGACGCTATTTGTACGACGCGCAAAATGCCGATGGTTCCCTCGGACAATGGGTGGCCACAGGCTACTATAGTGATTATTCCGTCGAGCAATCTATTTCTCAGCTGTCGCGTATCTTTGGCATTATTAATATTCAGACCAGCACACCTGCCGATTTAACTCAGCCATCGCAATGGGATGGTACTGACAGTGTCGTGAACCAGGATCGATTGCGCTATGGGGCTATCGTTGCGGCCATGCAAGCGCTGCAATTGGATCAGCCTGAAAAGCTAGAGTCGTTGGCGCAACAGTTGGTGGAGAACAATGGTCAACTGCTGACCCGTGATAGTGAGCTGTCGCTGGCCTCGATTTATCAAGCAGCCATGGAGAACCTGGGTCAGCTGTCGGGACTTAAATCACGCGCATTACAGTATCGTGATGCTGTGGTGGCGCAGTTTCAGCAAGATATTACAGATTTACAGCAAGGCGCTGAGCTGACCCAAGTAACACCTGCCGCTGTCACAGAACTGCTTAGCTCTGGTGATCAGGATGATATAAATCTGGGTCTGGCGCGAACCAAGGCGTTTGTTAAAACGTTAAAAGACCTAGAGCAAAACTTTTTTGAAGATGGCTATCGTGTGCATTTAGATGCCTACGTCGATCGATTAAAAGCCTTGGGCGATGAGCATGCGGATAACCTTGATGTCATCGTGCAGTCTTTTATTCAAACCCAAGAGCTGTATGTGGATTGTCATGCCAATGCCAGTTTGTGTTCAGCTAGCGGTCGTGATTGGCCTTGGCTGCAGCAGGTGGATAGTTTTGAAAATGGTCAATTATCCCTGAACAATGGCGCAATCATTGTTGATCAGGTACCAGCGGATTTAAATCTCACGGATGAAGAAGATGAGCCCAAAGAATCAACAGCCATTGATGTATTAATCAAAGGTCAGTATCAGCAAGGTGATTTGCGCTTTGTGGTTGATCATGATTATGAAAAAGACGATGACAAAGAACCGATTGAATCGTCTTCCGGTGTGCGTCTGTATTATGCCAACGCCTCTGCTGGTGTTCAGCCGGGTCAGGAAGTTCTGGGTTATGAAATTCGCTGGTCGGACTTTGAACTGTACGATGTCACTGATTTGAAAACCGAGCTGGAACTGCAGCTTGATGGTTCGTATCGTTTATTCCTACGTGGAGTAAAGGATCCACAAAACCCGGATAGCGAACGTCGATTCAATATTGATACTGTGGTATTGAGAGGGCGTATTTCTGATGTGGTGAGTGACGATGATAGCGATGATGATGAGCTGTCAACGGTGGTGCTGTCGGCAACGGCGGACAATGCCATAGATTTTTACCCTACCAAGAAATTCTCGTCGTTTAACGGTTTCTTTACTCCGCAAACGGGCGAACAGTATGACAAGGGCAGTGTCGAATCTGATTTGGTGAGTTACCAGTTAGGGAATGAAACCCTCAATGGTCAGGACGTTGAATACATTGATTTCATTGTTAAGGGTGGAGATGCGCTGCGCTATCGCTTTTATCCCACCGTTGAGCGAGTCGATAATGACGATCGCGATAACGATGATGACCGTACAGAAACCTATCTGACCTTCGATATTGAATCCTGCGATTTAGTCCAGCAAAACGATGCTTGGGTGGTTGAGCGTTGTGATCCAAAAACACGTGCGTTGGATGAACGTGATAGTCAGGATGCCATTAACGACTTGTGGAAAGCCGGCGCATTTTCTCGTATTGAAGTGCCTGGACGAGGAACCTATTTTGTTGAGTGGCCGGTTGAGCAAGGTTCAGATCAATGTCTGTCGCTGGCGCCATTGGCTAACAGCGGTAGTTTTGATGGCACGTTATACGAGCCTATGGTATTGGGCTTAAGCTCTTTGCGTTTCACCTCAGAAATTTCACTCGAATACGGCATTAGTGGCGAGCCAAAAACATTATTGGACGCCAATATTGAGGCTCGTAATTTGGAGGAATATTCCGTTGCCGCCGCTTTGTCCCATGACTACAGCAGTATTTCAACGGGAGATGTTTATGTTGGCCGTGGTGGTTCCGTTGATCGTCTATTGGTGAGTTATATCACCGATCGTACTTTTGATATTCGCGGTAATATTGCCTTGTACCAGGACGGTGTTGACCTGACCTTGGCTGACGGCACTGTCGATCGAGTAGACAGCAGTCTGACGTTAAGTGGGGTTCAAGACCGTGGCTTGGAGCCAATGCCTTATCGTTATGTTGAAAACGATGAAGGCAGTTACGAGCGCTGTGTATTGGCTAATCAGGCAGAGTTTGAAACCACCACTAAATTGGAAGACATGCAGTTTAGTCTTAACTTCCGTGACACCGTCTACGGCCATGTTCGCAACGAGAACGGTGTCTGGGTAGTGCGCTATATCGACGGTAGCTTTGAAACTCTGATGTAAATCAGAACATCCAAATATGCACTGCTGCGCGGCAAAAAACGGCCAGCAGTGCGGCGATAACAGCGGGTTTGGCCACGGCCATCACCCGCTTGCCGGCCGATGCCAAAATAGCGACGCCGGCCACATCTAACGGGCATAACAACAGGCCCGCCAAACGGTTTAGTTGAGTCGAGTCCAATACTCCCGCCTGCATTTGCTCCATCGCCAGGCCCATCATGGCGGTGCCGCCGGCAATGTACTTGGTCACAATGAGCGCCAGGCTGTCCGCCGGATAGCCCAGCAGCGTAAATACTGGTGTGAATCCTTGCGACAGCCAGGCAATCACCCCGCTGTGGTCGACGATTTTTACCCCCACCAAGGCCACCACTAATAATGGCAATGCGCTCATGCTGATATCCCAGGCGTCTTTGCCGCCCTGGCGAATAATGTCGAGCAGATTATGGTGTTGTATGTCGTCTGGCTGTGGCTCGTCGTAGTCGAGCGGTGGGTGGGCGGATAAGTCGCGGCCAAACAGGTAATACGCCAGCATAGCGGCGAGTAAACCACCCGCAGCAGCCGTGACTAAGGTAAAGACAATATCGAGCCCCAGAGTGGCCATCGGAAACAGTACATTGGCCTGGCTCATGGCTAATACCATGGCTAAGGTAGCGGCAATATGACGATCGCTACTGCCGCCTCTGGCCATTAATGCCAGAGTCGCCATGGGCGCGGCAAAGCTCACCATGCCTACCTGCAAAAACGCAAACACACCCAACCCCGTCAGGCCAAATGGCAGCAGCAAGGGTGTCAGAGCCTGCACTAGTCGATGCAAGATACCTCGGGCTTCTAGCCAGCGCATCAGGCTCAGCATCAAAATCATAATGGGCAGCAAAATAAACAACGCCAATTCAACCGCCGAACGGCCAGCTTCCAGTATCAGTGCAGCAAGGGTATCCATAATCTGACCGCCAAAAGCGCAGCACTGTAACAGGAATCGTTGTGCCTAGCAGATGATGGCAGGCGATAAGCTGTGTTGCTGGTCGGGAATAATGATCTTTGTCGCTTAACGCATTCAGTTTTTGTTTGTTAGAGGTTGCCAGGCCAGTGCCGCTGGGCACTATCTATGAGGTGAATGGGCAGAATCACGTACGCGAATGGTTCATGATTTGGCCGGCATGTATACTCGCCAACTCTCGGAAAGTGCCTGCAGGGACCCCTTCGCAAGCACGATACACACAAGTGGGCATGGTTTGTTAACGAAACCATCTGAAGATTGAGGCTTAATCATGACAGCATATGTGCAACAGGGCGGTATTCAAATCGCTCAGGAGCTGTACGACTTCATCAACCAGCAGGCGATACCAGGAACCGGCATTGAAGCCGATGACTTCTGGGCCAAGTTTGATGCCATTGCCAATGAGCTGGCACCCAAAAACAAGGCACTGTTGGCGAAGCGTGATGAGCTGCAAGCCAAAATCGATGCTTATCATGTTGAGCGTCAAGGGCAGCCGCACGACGCTGAGCAATATAAAGCCTTTTTGCAGGATATTGGTTACCTATTGCCTGAGGCGGGTGAGTGCCACGCCAGCACGGCTCAGGTTGAACCAGAAATTGCCCAAATGGCCGGCCCTCAGTTAGTGGTGCCTGTGATGAATGCCCGCTTTGCTCTAAATGCAGCGAATGCGCGTTGGGGCTCTTTGTATGATGCGTTATACGGTACCAATGTAATCAGTGAAGAGGGCGGTGCAGAAAAGGGCAGCGGTTATAACCCGTTGCGCGGTAATAAAGTCATTGCTTTTGCCCGCGATTTTCTGAACCAAGCGGCGCCACTGGCCAGTGGCAGTCACGTCGACAGTGTGGCTTACCGTATTGTTGATGGTCATTTGCAAGTCAGTTTGCAAGACGGCAGCAATGTTGGTTTGAAAAATCCGCAGCAATTGCAAGGCTATCAAGGTGAAGCGTTGGCGCCTAATGCCATTTTGCTGCAACACCATGGCCTGCACTTTGAAATCCAGATTGATGCCAGCAGTGCTATTGGTGCAACCGATGCGGCGGGTGTCAAAGACGTGCTGATGGAGTCTGCACTGACCACCATTATGGATTGTGAAGATTCGGTTGCTGCTGTCGATGCCGCTGACAAAGTGGTGACTTATCGCAACTGGCTTGGCTTGATGAAAGGTGATTTGGCCGAAGAGGTCAGTAAAGGCGGCAATACCTTTACTCGTACCATGAACCCAGACCGTGAATACAGCGCGCTAGAAGGTGGCACTTTAACGTTGAAAGGCCGCTCCATGTTGTTTGTGCGCAACGTGGGTCATTTGATGACTAACCCAGCGATTCTGCTGGCCGATGGCAGCGAAGTCCCTGAAGGCATTATGGATGGCATGATGACCACCTTGATTGCCGTGCATGATTTAAAGGGCAATGCGCCGTTTCGTAATTCGACCACTGGCTCAGTCAATATTGTGAAGCCGAAAATGCACGGTCCGGAAGAAGTCGCCTTTGCGGATGAATTATTTGGCCGCATTGAAGACGCACTGGGGCTTCCGCGTTTTACTATTAAAATGGGCATCATGGACGAAGAGCGTCGTACTACGGTTAATTTGCCGCACTGTATTAAGGCTGCCAAAGATCGAGTGGTCTTTATTAATACCGGATTCCTCGATCGCACCGGTGATGAAATCCATACTTCCATGTTGGCTGGCCCTTTTGTTGCCAAAACGCAGATGAAGCAGCAAACCTGGATCAATGCGTACGAAGACTGGAACGTCGATGTGGGTTTACAGTGCGATTTATCGGGTCGTGCGCAGATTGGTAAAGGCATGTGGCCCATTCCCGATGAGATGGGCATGATGATGGAGCAGAAAATAGCTCATCCAAAAGCCGGTGCAAACACCGCTTGGGTGCCATCGCCAACGGCAGCTACGTTGCATGCGTTGCATTATCATCAAGTAGATGTGTTTGCCGTGCAGCAACAATTAAAACAACGCCAAATGGCATCCGTTGACGATATTCTCACCATTCCTGTCATGACACAGGAGCAGGTTGATGCCTTGTCGGCTGAGGTCATTCAAAAAGAAATCGACAACAATTGCCAAGGTATTCTGGGTTATGTTGTGCGCTGGGTCGATCAAGGCGTTGGCTGCTCTAAAGTGCCTGACATTAACAATGTCGGCCTGATGGAAGACCGAGCCACCTTGCGTATTTCATCTCAGCATTTGGCCAACTGGTTAGAGCATGGCATTTGCAGTCGTGAACAGGTTGAAGACAGCTTGAAGCGTATGGCAGCCATTGTTGATCAGCAAAATGCCGGTGACCCAAGTTACCTGAATATGGCGCCCGGGTTTGACGGGATTGCCTTTAAGGCGGCTTCTGATTTGATCTTTAAAGGCAAAGAGCAGCCAAGTGGTTACACCGAGCCACTGCTGCATGCGTATCGCTTAAAGTTTAAAGCGACACAGTGATAACAAACCCGGCGTAAGCCGGGTTTTTTGTCTTTATGGCTATGTAAATCCCAGGTAAGGCTTTAGTCTGAGCAACAATTGTTATTACAATCCCAGCCACCACTCACAATTAGAAGAATAATTATGTCCTCTCGTCTCGCCTCTTGTGCGCTGCTGATGGCCGCTCTGGTTGCCGGCTGCAGTGGTAATTCCTCATCATCCTCTGGCGGCAGTCAAAAAACGCCTGATAAGGTCAACGGCTATGCCGGGGCATCGAATATTTCTTCGGCCCAAGTCTTTGCTGTGCCACTGAATAATCAAGGGCAGCCCAGTGAAGAGCAAGATGAAACGGGTGAGACAGTTTTTGAGGGTTATAAAGCCAGTACCGCGGCTACCGCCTATTTTGATGTGTCAACGGCGGCGGAAAAAAGCGGTCAGCCATTTATCTTTATTTTACGCAGCGACAGCAATACCACTCAGCGCTGTGAAATCGTCAGCGGCTGTGGCCAGGTGCCTTATTTAGGTGCGCTGAGCTACGATGAGGCGCAGCCATTAGAGCTGCGTGCTGGCGTTGGCAGTATTGCCAATGATATGCGCATTCATGTGAACTGGCTGACTCATCTTGCCAGTGCGGTGGCGTATACCCATTACATCGATGATCAATCAGCCGATTTGAATCAGCCGAGCACACCGACCGCCGGTGTGTACAGCGCTTATCGCATCGAATTTGGCAACTTGTGGGTGTCGCGCTTACTCGATGTGGGCGATGTGATCGCGGTTCAGCCGTTGTCGCCATCGCAGTTGTCGCAAGCTACGCAAATGAACAGTGCGGGTTTAACCCAATCCATCGCCCAGGGAGCCTTGGTGGCCGCCGCACAGCACTTGGCTGCGCAGCAGCAGTTGAGTGTGCCGCAGTGGTTAAATCAGCTGATCGATCAAATGTTAAACGATGGCGGTCAGCTACCGGAAAAAAGCGATGATGCTCGCATCAGTCGGTTTGATATCTATCAGGCTGCCTATCAGTTGTTGGCTGACAATATTGATTATCAAAGGTCGCTGCAATCGCAGCTGCCGTCTGAGGTTGACGATGCGTTGCAGTGGTTAGCGCAAAAACGCGATGCCCAGCAATCGGCGCAATTAACGCAAGTGTCAGTGAGTTCCGCAGACGTCGGTTTGTGGCTAGATTCGTTGGCCAATGCAAAAGTGTTTATTCGTGATTTAAATGATCGCATCGTTAATTTTGCCGGTGATGCCGACAATACCTGCGGTCGCGACGGTGTTGGTGTGGATTGTCTGCCTAGTTTTGTCGATCCGCAGTATGCTGATCGGGTGCGTGGTTATTACGGTCGCCTTGATGAGGTGTATCAGGGCTTAGGGCCTGCCTTTGCCAGTGCGCGTGAGCAGCTACTGGCGATGTCGCAAGATTATATCGCCTGCTTAAATGGCCAGTGCCCGGCTTCTGTACAAGCTCAGTACGATGCCCAAACACAGCAGTTGCGTGTGCAAGATAATGGCCATGATCTCACTCTTAGTTTTGCCCCAGCACTGCTCGATGCGGCTGGCGAAGATGATGGCCAGTATTACGCCTTTGATGTGTTTATCCAGGGGCAGCTGCAAGTCGATGGTCAGTTGCTGCGGTTTAATGAAGTGGCCAGCACGACGGACTCAGGTGATCCGGTGCAGGAAAAAAACCGCTTGCGTATCGTTTTTGATGACGCAACCCCGGGGCGTCCGTTGCCTGCTTATCCCAGCTTGGATGGCGATGTGTGCACGCAAATACTGTGTGAGGATGCCTTGGGCTACAGCTTTGATTGGCCGGAGGTGCGTATCGGTTATGAAGAGCAACAGCTGCGGCTGGTTTTCGAAGCGTCCTTGATCGGCGTAAAAGATCCGCTGAAACCTGAGCTGCGTTATCACTACAACGTCACCACCCTGTCGCTTGGTTTACTGGTGCAGGGGCCGGTAAAAGGTGTCGTGGACGAAGAAGGTCAGGAGGTCGAGCTGCGCGATCAGGTCGAGTTGACCTTAAGCGCAAAAGCCAGCAGCGCACCCGATTATTATTCGGACTCCGTATGGCCAGAATTGGATGACTTTTTTGTTGTCAGGCCTGTAGCCGATGTGCCAGAGGTGCAGCCCGATTTATTCCGTTTGCGCATCGCGCCCGACACTGCCGAAATTGATGGCCAGCAAGTGCCGCTGCAATATCTGCATATTTACACCGAAGGAATCGGTGCCAATCGTTTTGAGCTGTTTGATTTGGATGGCACACGCTATTTGCGAAAATGTGTATTAGGGGCCAACGATGAAGTGCAATCTTGCCCTGAACGCACCGAGGTGGATGCTGAGGTGAGTTTTCAATCCATTATTGATGACGGTCAGTTATCCAGTTTCTTTATGCCATCGCGCGGGGTTTACCAGATTGAATACGACCAGAGCCAGCACGGAGCGTTGGACAATGGTTTTGATCAACAGCTCGATGGACGTTTGGTGGCGGCCGTTAGCCAGGGAATTGATTCATTATCAGCATTGCTGGCCCATGAGCTAATCGATGGAGCGGGCAGCAGCGCCAGTCGTGCGCCGTTAGCGATTGCCAAACTAACGCTCACTCGCAAGCAGGCCGATGTGTGGGAAGCGGCGTTGGCGGCGGGCTATGACTATGACTATTTGGCCAGCGAGTTGCCCACCGGCGAGCGGGCACAAAGCTTTTATCTGTCCTATTTAACCCGTTTATCCGGTGCCACCAGTCAGGACGGCGATGATATTACGGTAGCGACGGAGCTAGGTGCGTTGCTGGTATTTCGTGGTGGCGTCACCTTGCTGGGCAATGAGGCAGGTGAAAGCATTGGAACCACCATCGCCAGTCGGGTCGAATACGTGCGTGATGAGCAAGCGGATGAGGCAGAAGGTGCTTGTGGCATGTTGAAGCGCCAGATAAATATCGCGACGGACTGTGAAGCGGTGGCTTATATCAGCTATCGCAATGTGCTGGTGGGTGTGATTCGTGAAGAACAAGCCGGGGTTTATGTGGCTCGTTTTGCCGACGGCGATTTTATTGTATTGGGCGGTTAATGAAAAAATTGTGTGCACTGCTGGCCTGTATGGTTGGCTCCGATGTTTGCGCTGAACGCATCTATGTTGAGGCCGATATGCTGGCTAGCAGCGCTCCTGTGCCTTTGCACTCGATGCAATACGGCTGGAGCAGTGCTTTTCAAGGTGGTGATCATGCCTATGCTGATTTGCGCCGTGAAATCGGTGTGGCCGGAAAAAACTGGCAGTTCGGTTGGTTGCAGCGACGTTATTATGCGCTGCGCTTTAACTCTGCCACCGCGCGCTTCTATCGTGACCTGGAACAAGGCTACGATCATCAGGGCCAAGGCAAGTTACAGCTGGAAGGTGAGCACTTTATTGCCGAAGGCTTAAAGCTGGCTTGGTCAGGCGAGCAAGCAGATTGGCACTGGCGAGCGGCTGTTAGTGGTTATTGGGTTAATCATTACCAATTTGGCAGTCTCAATGGCAACATCAAGGACGGCAAGGCATCCGCTACGCTGGATTATCAATTTGATGACGACAAGATTCTTGATTACCGCGCTGATGTACCTGCTGGCAAAGGGGTGAGCTTGGATCTGCAACTCAGCCGTCACTGGAACGATTGGCGTATCGAAATGACGGCCAATGATGTGTTGAATCGTTGGTGGCTCACTGACGCAGCCTTCACTGAGGGCTGTATTAACTTTGGCGATACCGGTACCCAGGCGTGCAGTAGTAGCGGTGTGGCATCCGGTCGTTCAGGGCAAAAAAGCATTGAGCGTCGTATTCACAGTCGTTACCAAGCAGCGGTGGCTTTTATTCCCTGGCACCTCACCTTAACGGCGTTAAGTCACGATCGTTATCAGCAGTTTGGCATTCAACGTGATTGGCCACTGGCGCTGGGCAGCGTGCAAACAGCGCTGTACAGCGATCGCCAGTTAAAGCTGGCCTGGTCGGGGCAGTGGAGCGAACAGCAGTGGGGCATCAGTGTCACCGCCGATGATATCCGCCCGCACTATGCTCGCCAGGCTCGCTTTCAATTTAACTGGTCTTATGCCTGGTGAGCGTTCAATACCCAGCGGTTAAACTCAATCTTGCTGAATAAATCCGGTATGATGCGGCTTGGTTTTTCGCCCGTCGGTCTGGCATGTATTTACAGCATTTTGGTTTAACTCGATTCCCTTTTACGATCGCCCCAGACCCGGCGTTTCTGTATCCGTCGCCGGCGCACGAGGAAGCGCTGGCGCATCTGCAGTACAGTTTGACGGGCCACGGCGGCTTGATCTGTCTGACTGGTGAAGTCGGTACTGGCAAAACGACCCTGTGTCGGGCGTTTTTAAGCCAAGCCCCTGCCCATGTGCGCACTGCCTATCTATTTAATCCACATCTGTCAGCGCTGGAACTGTTGCAAGCCTTATGTGACGAGCTGGGCATTCCCTATCAATCTGACGACAGTCATAAGCGGCTATACGACGCCATTAATCAGCAGTTGTTGTATTGGTATGCTCAGGGGGAGCGGGTCATCGTTGTGATCGATGAAGCTCAAGCGATGCCACCACCGCTGTTAGAACAGATACGCTTGCTGACCAACTTAGAAACAGATCAGGCCAAGTTACTGACCCTGATTTTGGTGGGCCAGCCCGAGCTGCGCACCATGCTGCAGCAACACAATCTGCGCCAGCTCAATCAGCGCATTACTGCGCGTTATCATTTACCCAGTTTAAAAGCGCATCAGGCGCTGGCGTATCTTGATCATCGCATGCAGGCCGCGGGAGGGCAGCCGGGGTGTTTTAGTCGTCGTGCGGCAAGAGCGTTATGGCGTGCCAGTAACGGCGTGCCTCGATTGCTGAATGCGCTGGCCGATCGGGCGTTATTAGGGGCTTATGCCCACTCTAAGTCTAACGTCGGCATGGCTCAGGTACGTGGCGCCAAAAGCGAAATATTATCCCTTGCCCGGCGTTCGCCAACGCCTTGGATGGTGGCTCTGGTTTGCCTTGTTGGGCTGTTGCTATTGGTGTGGGCCAATATGCCCTGGCGCCTGCCTGAAGCGCACTCTGTGGATGTGGTTGACGTCGAGCCGGAGACACCTGCTGCAATAACGGACCCGGTCGTGCGATTGAGCCATGCGCAATCACTGCCATTACAGCAGTGTCATGAGTTGCCCGCCATAGGCTGGCAATGTTTGTGGGTCGATTGGCCTCTATCCGAGCTGCGTCTACTGTCTTCAGCATTGCTGGTGCGGGGTGTCGACGGCGGCTGGCACAGCATTGAAGACTTAGGACAAACCCCTTACGGCGGACAGGCGTTGATTTTATGGCAGCCACCTAAAGGCTATGACGGCTTACTGCGCCCCGGGCAACGAGGTGAGCTGGTGCCTTGGTTGCGGCGTCAATTTGGCATGACTTGGGGGGAGCAGTGGCAAACCATCTCGCCGCAAGGACAAAATACAGCCTTGCCCGAGTTGTTATACGATCCGCTGCTGGCCAATCGTGTGGCACAGTTTCAGGCCAGTCGCGGACTCAATGCCGATCGCATTGTGGGTCCGCGTACCTTGCTGGCGCTGCAGGGGATGGAGCCCTAATGTCATATATTCTTGAAGCGCTAAAAAAATCTCAGCAACAGCATGAACAACAACTGACGCCAGCTGCTGCGGTCATCGCTGCTACACCGCCAGCCTCGCGGCGCTGGCCTAACTGGCTGTTGCTGTTGTTATCACTGGTATTGCTGCTGGCGCTGGTGTTGCTTGGGCATAGCTCTGGGCAAGTGGCATTTAAAACAACTGAGTCTGTGCCGGCAACGATGGCCACAGGGAATGACTTAAAGGCGTCTAACGTGTCATCTGCCGCGCCTGAGGACATGCTAGAAAGCTCAGTGAGTAGCGAAACGCCCACGCTCGTAACGTCTGTAACGCCACCTGAGGCAGCCACGACGGTTACGACTGCAACCCTGGCCAGCAGGCCGGTTGTTACGGTCAGTCTAGAAAGTGCCAATCTAAAAAGCGCTAAGGTAGCCAATGCTATACCAACCAGCACACAGGCTGATGGCGAAACAGAGAGCGCAGGCACAGCAGCTCATCAGCCAAGGGTGCAAACTCGCACGTTGCCGCCGCTGTCTTCGTTGCGCAAAGTGCCCGATTTAATTATCACAGGTCACATCTATTCCAGCATTGCCAGTCAGCGGCAGGTGACCATGAACGGTCGTTTGTGGTCCGAGGGCGATCCCATTGCAGAGGGCGTGCGTTTACAGCACATCACTCGAGATGGCATTGAACTTGAGGTCGATGGCTGGCCATTAACTCTCCATCGTAATCGCGGCTGGCAAAGTCTGACGGATTAATATGCTCACTAACGAAACCAAACAACGCATTCAGGCCCTTTACCGTGAATGCATTGCTGCCATGGACTTGAAACCGCGTTATGGCCAGCGTGTCATGATTGCTGAAATCGCCAAAACTCTGGCTGCCATTAGTGAAGATGAAAAAGGCCAGCGTAATAATGATCAGGGCATTGTGGTGGTGGAGGCGGGCACGGGCACGGGTAAAACCTTGGCCTATTTGTTGGCGTCCTTGCCCATCGCGATCGCCAAAGAAAAAAAATTACTGGTGTCGACGGCGACGGTGGCGCTGCAGGAGCAAATCTTAGATAAAGATTTGCCGTCGCTTAAAAAAACACTGTCATTGCCCTTTAATTTTGCTTTAGCGAAGGGCCGTGGTCGTTATCTGTGCTTGTTAAAGCTTGATAAAGCCTTGCAGCAACTGTCGGGCATGTTATCCACTACGTTGGATTTATTTGAGCAAAGCCCAGAAGAGCAAGACAAAGAATTGTACGAAAGCTTGTTGGCCGCTTACGGTCGAGGCAGCTGGGATGGGGATCGCGACCGTTGGCCCGATGAAATTGAGCCGGCGCAGTGGCATCATGTCACAGCCACCCACAGAGAATGCTCTAATCGCCGTTGCCCACATTTTAGCAATTGCGCCTTTTTTAAAGCCCGTGAGGCGATGGAAAATGCCGACGTGATTGTCGCTAACCATGATTTAGTACTGGCCGATTTATCGTTAGGCGGTGGTGCGGTGTTGCCGGCACCCGATAAAACCCTCTACGTATTTGACGAAGGGCATCATCTGGCGGATAAAGCATTAAATCATTTTCGCTTGGAAATCGGTGCGCGCAGTCAACGCCAGTGGCTAAAACAGCTGGAAAAAGGGCTGGAGCAATTTATTGCCGACGCCGGCATTCCGCCGGCGTTAATGCATTCACTGCGCGAAGCTCCGGCGCAAATCCAGGAATTAATTCAAGGCATTAGCCTGCTCTGGCCTTTACTGCTGGAGCAGCTTGGCGAACGTGACCGCCTGCGTTATGAGTTTGGCGAGTTGCCTAATAACTTGCGCGATTTGCTCAGTAACCTTAAAGGCCCGTTGCAGCCATTGCTGCAGACCTTGGATAAGCTCAATGACAGCTTGCAGACCTCATTAGATCCAAAAGAGACGGGAGATTTTACCATCGACGTGGCGGAGAACTGGCAAACGCCCATGGCCATGATGTTGGCCAGGGCGGAGCAGTTGTCGGAGGCTCTGTCCTGGTTATGTGCGCAAGAAGAAGAGGGTGCCTTGCCAGTAGCGCGGTGGCTCAGCCGTGTTCCTATGGGCGATGATTGGGATATTCGCATCAGTGCTTCTCCCATCGCCGTGGCGGATCAACTGCGACGCAATCTATGGTCGCGCTGTTATGGTGCTGTTGTGACGTCGGCAACCTTAACGGCGCTGAACAGCTTTAACAAATTACAGTGGGAATCTGGTTTGCCGAATTGGGCGTCGTTTCATCGCGTCGCCAGCCCATTTGATTATGCCGCCGCCGGCGAGCTCGAGCTGGCAGCGTTAGCGTCTGATCCAAAAAGTGAGCAGTTTCAATCTGATGTTGAGCAATGGCTAAAAGACTCGGTGGATTTAAAGCGCGGTACTTTAGTGTTGTTTAGCTCTCGTGCCCAGCTGGAAGCGACCCGCGATACCTTGTTGTCGGACTGGTACGATTCATTATTGTGTCAGGGTTTTTTGCCCAAAGCTGAAATTGTTCGTCGCCATAAGCAACGCATTGATGATGGACAGGGCAATGTGATTTTTGGTTTGGCCAGTTTTGCTGAAGGCATCGACTTACCAGGCGATTACGTTACCCATGTGGTGATTGTGAAAATCCCTTTTGCTGTGCCTGATGATCCAATTCAAGCGGCCATCAGCGAGTGGCTGGAAAGTCGCGGCCGCAATGCTTTTATGGAATTAAGTTTGCCGGCGGCTTCGATTCGACTGGTGCAGGCCTGCGGTCGTTTGATCCGCAAAGAAACGGATCGTGGCCGCATCAGTATTCTGGATCGTCGTTTGGGTACCCAGCGTTACGGTCGTTTATTGTTGGACTCTCTGCCACCGCTGAAGCGAATTTAACGCTGAAAGCTAGGGCCAACACTATTCAGCTCACAACAGCGTGATCGAAATAGTGTTAACCGGCCCTAGGCTAACTGGCCTTCTTCTACGTTGCTGTCGGGTTGGCGAATCATCAGTCGATGCTGCTGCAAATAGTTCAGTAGCTTATCGGCTTGGCTGAGGTCGCGTTGGATGATCAGACAGCGCAACTGCTGGCGGTCACGCTCAAGAATGCGCACATGAAAACGGCCACCGGCTTCCGGCAGCTCGAGATAGAGCTGCTGGCAGTGCTCATTTAATGCCAAATCTGGCTGTGTTTGAGCAATGACGCAGCCGGCAAAGCTGATGTTACTGATACGTACCTGATGGGTTTTGCCACTGGCGTCATCGTGCAACTGATACGGTTGTTGCAGCGGCTTTTGTCGCCCTTGCAGTCGCAGATCCGTCGGTTGAAGATGATGGTTTTCGCACACAGTGATGCCGTCTATGTTGTCGATGCTGTCGTCGCACATAAAGCGATGGAACAGATCACAGGCTGGTCCACGGCGTTCAAACTGGGCTAAATGATCGGCGTTATGAATAATGGCAAAACGGGCCTGATCACACTGGGCGGCAAAGGCGGCATTTTCACTTGGCAAGGTGAAGTTGTCGTACTCGCCTGTGGCCACTAGGGTGGGCACCTGAGGAAACGCAGTGAAGCCAGTAAAATCGAGCAAGCGCCGAGTGTTTTGGGCATATCGTGAGCGCTCGTTGTCGTCTAGGCGTGCGATTTGGCGGTACAGTAGTTTGCGATAGGTGGGGCTAACTTCGGTTTGCTGCAGGCGACTGTGATTGATCAAATTGCACACTGCGGTGGTGGCAAACGCGTTCATTTCGCCCGCTGCTAATAACTGCAGCGAGTCTTCCAGTAGGGTGATCAAGCTATGACGGCGAAAGCAAGTGATGCCAGAAATCAGCAGTTTTTCCACTCGCTGAGGGTAGCGAGCTGAATAAATTGATGCCATGGCAGAGCCGTAACTAATGCCCAGCAGTATCACCCGTGATAGCTGTTGCTGTTCGATAATGGCATGCAGCAGCTCGGCGTAGTCTTCGAGGGCCAGTTCTGGCGCCAATTGACGGTTGCTGCCTTGGGATGGCAAATCGAGCAAGATGACCGGATGGGTGCTCACCACACGCTCCACCTCATGGCGGAACGAGCCGAAACTCTGGAACGCGCCTCCAAGAAACACCACCGGCGTACGATGCTGATTATCGGCGTGGCAAAAGGCTAAATATTCGAGCTTGTATTGGCCGACCCAGAGGGTTTCCGGGGCAGCGCGCAATGCGGCTACGGAAAAGGGTGAGAAGTCCATGGCATGGTCGCTCTTATTTTTATAATGCTCCGACCTTACCGAAAAAATAGACACATCGCCACTCTTGTATGATTTCTTGCCAAGACTCAGCGATGCTTATTAACTGATTGATTTAAGGTGTTATTCGCTCTTTGTTTGCGTTCCTGGCCAGTCCTACACGCTGTTTTAGTGTTAAAAAATGTGACTCATCGACGTTCTTTCTGGCCTGTTTTGACTACTGGCGTCCAGCGTTAATATCGAGGGTGAACTCAATGCGCTGATCGGTGACATTGATGTTGTATTCACCCCCTGGAGTGCTGTAGTTGCGCTCAGGGTATTGATGGTTATTGGGAATGGAAATCGTCAGCTGTCCTGGTGTTAACAGGTAGCCCAAACCGTTACTGAGGTTTTGATCCGGGATGATGTTGGTGGGAAAGGATAGGTTGTCGAGATCAATGGGCTGGCCGGCCGGTAAGTTCAGCGCATTACGTAAAAACTGTTCGCTTTGGGCCAAGTTCGGGTCTAACGCGGGGTTGTCGAACTGCCGCGAAAGACTGTATTGCAGCTGTAATTGTGTTTGCTCGCTCATGTCCGTGGGCAGCAGCACTCCGTGCTCATTGGTGATGGCCTGTTGGGCGTTGTCACTTTCTGAGTAGGGCGCTTCACTGGCCCGGACTCTGGCGTTTACCTTGGTGCGTGGTGCAGTTGGCTGGGCGACTGGAACCAATACCGTGGTATCTCGAATGTATTCTTCGGTCAGTTCTTCGGCCGGTATTTCAGTGATGTCTGCTTGGCTGGCGGTGGATAGCGCCGTGGCCAGTAGGAAAGTGGCACGAACAGAGATAAGTGTCTGGCGCATAAACCGCTCCTTGTGACCCTAGCCCACGTAGCCGTGTTACACGCAGGCATGGCATGTCCAGAGGCTCAATGCGTCCCTGGCCATGATGAATGTGCTCAATACTAGGGCAGGGACGGGGCAGTACAAGTCAGCCGTAGCGATAATTACGCCAATCAATCGCGATAGCGACGGACCATATCAGCGTATGCGTCAACTCTACGGTCGCGCAGATACGGCCAGATACGACGCACCTGCTCGCAACGTTTGAGGTCAACCTCAGTCATAAGCAGTGACTCTTGCTGATGGTCGGCGTGCAATAGCAGCTCACCTTGTGGGCCACAAACAAAGCTATTGCCCCAAAAAACGATACCGTCACTGTGGCCCGTTGGGTCAGCTTCATGGCCAACGCGGTTAATAGCGATAACGGGTAGGTTGTTGGCTACGGCATGGCCGCGCTGTACCAGCATCCAGGCGTCGCGTTGTCGCTGCTTTTCAGCGTCGCACTCGGTTGGCTCCCAGCCAATGGCGGTGGGGTAGATCAGTAAATCGGCATCGGCCAGCGCCATCAGCCGGGCGGCTTCTGGATACCATTGATCCCAGCATACTAATACACCGAGTTTGCCGATGGAGGTAGAAATAGGTTGAAAGCCGGGCTGCTGGGCGTCACCTGGGGTGAAGTAATACTTCTCATAAAAACCCGGGTCGTCAGGGATATGCATTTTTCGATAAAAGCCGGCCAGCTCTGCACTGCAGTCGAACACCAGCGCGGTATTGTGATACAAGCCCTTGGCGCGGCGCTCAAAAATGGAGCCAACAATCACTAATTGCAGCTCTTGTGCTAATGCACCTAATAAGCGGGCGGTAGGACCATCCAGGGGTTCGGCCAAATCAAACAAGGCGTCGTTTTGATGCTGACAAAAATACGGCCCAGCATGTAACTCCTGCAAACACACCAGTTTGGCCCCTTGGGCAGCAGCTGCACGTATGTGCTGCTCGGTGCGCGCCAAGGTGGTGGCGCTATCGGTTAAAAATGCTTGTTGCACCAACGCAAGAGTAACGGTCATAGGGCTTCCTTGTGAGTGTGAATCTGCATGGTCAAACAGTGCAGCGAGCCAAATTGCTCGATCACTGGGCGACAGTTAATGGGAATAATTAAGTGCTGCGGAAAGGCCTGGGCCAATGCTTCAATGGCAGCTTTGTCCTGGCGCGCACCGTAAATAGGTGCCAATACCGCACCATTAATAATCAGGAAGTTGGCATACGTGGCCGGCAAGCGCTCGCCATCTTGGTTGTACTGGGCATCCGGCAAAGGCAGTGCAATCAGCTTGTAGGCGGCGCCGTTAGCGGTACGCAGTTGCTGCAGCTCTTGTTCCATGGCATGCAGCGAGTCGTAATGCTCATCGTCTTGGCTTGCCTGGCAGTACACCAGAGTCTCAGCGTCGGCAAAGCGAACCAGAGTATCAATGTGAGCGTCGGTATCGTCGCCTTGCAAATGGCCATGTTGTAGCCACAGAAAACGCGAAAACCCCAGAGTTTGTTGCAGTTGCTGCTCGATTTGCTCGCGGCTAAGGCTAGGGTTGCGATTAGGGTTTAACAGGCATTGCTCGGTCGTTAGTAGTGTGCCTTGGCCGTCGCTTTCTAGGCTGCCGCCTTCTAATACCAGTGACTGGCTCTCGAGTGCATTCGCCGGATACGCCTGTTGCTGTGCCAGTGCTTGGCTAATGGCATTGTCTTGCTCGCTGCGGTACTTATTGCCCCAACCGTTAAAGCAAAAATCCTGCAGTACCAGCTGGCCTTGCTGATAGCAGCTAATTGGACCGTGATCTCGCGCCCAGCTGTCGTCGCTGGCGGCGATAAAACAATGTACATCCGCTTGCTGACGGTAGTGATGGCTTAAGCGTTGCTGTAATGCCTCATCGTGGCAGGCAATAAGCACCTGCTGGCGACCAATAATAGCGCTGACAATGGCGTGAAATACGGGCTCCACTTGATCCAAGATAGGTGCCCAGTCGCTGTGCTGGTGCGGCCAGGTGAGCTGAACGGCATGTTGTTGTTCCCACTCAGCTGGCATACGGCGATTAGCAGGGGGATTGAGTTCAGAGAAAGCTGGCATGATGGCCTCTCGCTGTTAGAATGCCGCGCATTGTAGTCAGGCTGTCGACATTACGCATCAATGCAATGAGATGACGCGATTTCGAGCAATGGACGGCATTAAGCCGGCAAATATCCTAGTCAGGCAGTCGACATGACGCATCAATGCAATGTCCGATTGCCGAGATGTCGCGATTTCGAGCAGTAGGCGGCATTAAGCAGGCGAATATCGGTAGTCAGGCAGTCGGCATGACGCATCTGTACAATGTCCGGCTAGCTTGATATCGCTATTTTTTATCTTGGACGGCATTATGCCGCCTGATAATCAGTAGGCAGACTGCTGTCATAACGCGCTTGTACCATGTCAGCCTGCAAGCAAGTCGTTATTTCGAGCAGTAGACGGCACTTTGCCGCAGCCACACAGTTGAGGAACACATGTCGGAACAATCATCTTTGCCGTTTTGGATTGGCCTGCGCTATCTCGCGGCTAAACGGCGCAATCACTTTATCTCTTTTATTTCTGCCTCATCCATGGTGGGTATGACCTTGGGGGTTGCTGTCCTCATCTTGGTGCTGTCGGTAATGAATGGTTTTGACCGTGAATTGCGTGAGCGCATTTTGGGCATGGTGCCCCACGGAGTGATTTATGAGCGCGGCGGCATGACCGATTGGCAAGCCGTGGCTCAGCAGGTGGAGCGCTTTCCGGGTGTGGAGGCCAGCGCACCGCTAACACGTTTGCAAGGCATGTTGGGTTATGGCGGTCGTGTTCAGGGCGTGATGGTGACCGGCATCGACCCGGAGCAAGAGGCCAAGGTATCAATTTTACCTCAACACATTATCAGTGGTGATTTGCAAAGCCTGACCGCAGGCAGTTATGGCGTTGTGCTGGGTGAGCTGGTAGCGCGCAAACTCAATGTGGTGGTGGGCGATAAAATTACCCTGATGTTACCGGAAGCAACCTTATCGCCAGCGGGGGTTTTGCCGCGCATACGTCGTTTGGAAGTGACGGGTATTTTTTCTGTTGGTGCGCAGCTCGACGGCAGTTTGGCGGTGATCAATATTGCCGATGCGGGCAAGTTGGCGCGCATGGGTGACAAGGTTCAGGGGCTGCGCATTCGTTTTGACAATCTTTTTGATGCCCCCGGAAAAATCTGGCAATTAGTCAGCCATCTTGATGGACACTTTAGCCCAAGTGACTGGACGCGCACCCACGGTAATTTGTTTCAGGCCATTCGTATGGAAAAGACCATGATTGGCCTTTTATTGCTGATTATCGTCGCCGTTGCGGCGTTTAATATCATTTCTACTTTGGTCATGGTAGTGACCGACAAACAGGCCGACATTGCCATTCTGCGCACTATGGGGGCACGGCCTGGCACCATTATGAAGATCTTTATGGTGCAGGGGCTGGCCATTGGTGTCGTCGGTGTCGCCCTTGGCAGCACCTTGGGTATTCTGGCGGCGTTAAGTATTTCTGATGTCATCGCCTGGCTGGAAAAAACAATGGACTTTCAAATTTTAAATGCTGAAGTCTACTTTATCTCCTATTTGCCTTCGCAACTGCTGTGGCAAGACGTGGCCATTGTTACCAGTGCGTCCTTGTTGCTGAGCTTTTTGGCAACCCTGTACCCCTCTTATCGGGCGGCCAAGGTCGATCCTGCCGAGGCATTGCGTTATGAATAAGGAATCAAGCATGCATCCGCTGCTGGAAGCGCGAGATTTAAAAAAGGTCTACACCAGTGGGCCGCAGTCCGTCACGGTATGGCAGGACGTTGATTTAGTGGTGAATGCGGGTGAGTCGCTGGCTATTGTCGGCGCCTCGGGTTCGGGTAAAACCACCTTGCTAAATGTATTGGGTGGATTGGATCAGCAGGACGAGGGCCAAGTCTTTATCGCCGGGCAAGATATGTCTCAGCTTAGCGATGCTGAACGTACCGCACTGCGTAATCGTGAAATTGGTTTTGTGTACCAGTTTCATCATTTGTTGCCGGAATTTACTGCCCTTGAAAACGTGATGATGCCGTTGTTACTGGCCGGGCAGCCAAAACGTCAGGCCAAACCACGAGCGTTAGAGTGTCTACAGCAAATGGGCATTGATCACAGAGCGGAGCATAAGCCTGCCGAGTTGTCTGGTGGTGAGCGTCAGCGCACCGCCATTGCCCGTGCCATTGTCAATCGGCCGCGCTTGGTATTGCTGGATGAGCCGACGGGTAATCTGGATCAAAAAACCGCTGCTCAGGTCGAGGCGGTGATGATGGAGCTGGCGCAAGACAACGATACCGCCTTTGTATTGGTGACCCACGACGTATCATTGGCCAAACGTTTGGATCGTTGTTTGCAATTGTCCGAGCTTAACCTCAAGCCCATCGACTGAGGCGGATACTGCTGCTTAGTCGCGCTGCAAGCGCTGGCGATTTTGTCGTCGGCGCTGCCAGTTGCTGATGACATGCCAGCGCCAAGCCGCTCTGACCGCCAAAAAGCTCGTTACTGACAAGGCGATGCCGACGGTGAGTGAGCCAACCCACAATGGTTGCCATATCTGCCCTAATTCCGTTAACAGCCAATCGAGTGATAATTCGATAGAAAATGGTCGGTCTGGCACGCCCAGCATCCATACTCCCAACCGATAGGTGGCGTAAAACAGCGGTGGTATGGTGATGGGGTTGCTGACCCAAACCAGCCCTACAGAAATAGGCACATTGGCGTTGACGTAAAAGGCGATAAAGGCAGCGATGGCCATTTGAAATGGCAGTGGCAAAAAGGCGGCAAACAAACCCACCAAAAATGCTCGAGCAACGGAACGTCGATTTAGATGCCACAAATTGGGCTTGCTGAATAAGGGCTTGAGTATGCGCAACGCATTGTTTTGCTGCACCTGCTCAGGCGACGGAAATAATTTTTTAATCAGCTTTTTGGGCATAGGAATCGCCTAATACAGACAGCGCGGGGATTATGCCCGCAAAAACAGGCAAAAGCCAAGGATGGCGCGGTGTTGCTGCTTGTTAACCATATACGACAATGGCGCTTACAGGGCAATTATCGATTCCTGCCTTGGTGGTGTCTGACAGGGCTGCTGTTGGGCAGTGCGCAGGCCAGTCTATGGGCCTGTGCGTTATTGCTGCTATTGCCTTGGTATCGGCCACGCTGGCATGGGCTGATGATGTTGTTATGTACGGTGCTGGCCCATTGGCAGGTCGATCAGGCTTTGCAGCATCGGCTGCCGTTGGCGCAGGATCAACACCTGCGTTGGCTGGCGGGCACAGTGACGGAAGTCGTAGCTGACGATAGGGTGCAGCGTTTAACCCTGCGTTTGAACGCAGAGCTGGATAATCAGCAGCCCAGGCTTAGGCGCATTCGTGCCAGCTACTATGGACCCTTGTCACTGAAGGTCGGTGATCAGCTAGAGATGCAGGTCAAGCTGAGGGCTGCGCGCAACTTGCGCAACGGCTTGGCGTTTGACTATGAGGTTTGGTTGCTAGCAAACGGCATCGATGCCAGTGGCTACATCCGAGAAATAAGGCGGCATCAGAGTGGTCAAGCTCCAGTGCGCCAGCAAGTTCGCCAAAAGCTGTTGTCGCAGTTGCCCAAGTCGCTGATTCCCTGGCTGGACGGTTTGGTGTTCGCCGAGACTGGATCACTGCCGTCTTCTTTATGGCATTTAGGTCAAGCAACGGGCACCGTGCATTTGCTGGTGGTCAGTGGTTTGCATTTGGCCCTGGTCGGAGCATTGGGTTGGGGCCTGGCGCTGTTATTGGGTCGATTATCAGCGGCAGTTTTTCCGTCGCCTGTCTTTGCTGTGGCCAGCCCTCGCCGGCACATGATGCCGATTGTGTTGGGTTGGCTAGTCGTGCTGGCCATTTATATTGGGCTGGCGTCGGCGGGGATTGCTATCTGGCGGGCCAGTTTAATGGCGTGCTTGGCCGCACTTTTAGTGCTTGGACTTCGTCGCTGGTCACCCATCACCTTATTGGCCTGGGTAGCGGTGGCGTTATTGCTGATGAATCCATTGGCCCATCAGTTGGCTGGCTTTTTTATGTCCTTATTGGTGGTGGCGGCACTGGTGCTGATGTTTCAGGGGCGTAAAACACCTCGCTGGCATTGGCTGTGGTTGCCATCATGGCTGGCTTGGTGGGTGCTGCTGCCATTGTTAATGATGTGGTTGCAGCCGGTGAGTGTTTGGCACTGGTTGGCGAATATCATCGCTGTCCCCCTAGTGTCACTGTTATTGCTGCCGGCGTTGCTGCTGCGAGCGGTATTCGCTGGGTTTGGCTGGGACGGCGCGCTGGTGTGGTGGCTGGATCGGTCGCTGTTGTGGTTGGTGGATGTCTTGCAGCAGTGGCTGCAATGGGTGGCGATGCACAGTGTGAGCTGGCCGCCGTTATCGATGACTGTGTTGCTGCTGTGGTGGGGGTGGGCGCTGTTGCTGTGGTTAGGCCTGCCGGCTAGGTTGGCCTGGCTTGGAACAGCCTTATTGCTAATGTTAGCCGCCAGTCCGGTGACGCCGACGGCGCAAATTAGATTCCTGGATGTCGGGCAGGGGCTGAGTATGGTGGCTGTCGCCGACCAGGCCTTGGTGTACGACGTCGGTGCACGTTGGTCATCGCGCTTTAATATAGGTGAAGCGGTGGTGGCACCTAGCTTGCGGCAGATGTCGGTGTCCTCCTTATCGACCTTAGTGTTGAGTCATTCCGACAATGACCATGCCGGAGGCTATGAGGGGCTGAAATTTTGGTATCAGCCCGATTTTCTTTGGTCTGGGCAGGTGCACCCGGAGGCTCGTAGCTGTCACCTAGGTGGTATCAGTGTTTGGTATACCTTGAGTGCACAATTGAGTTATCGATTCTTTTCCATACCAATAGAGCAGCGCGATAACGACAATAATCATTCTTGTGTGATGCAGCTACGCTGGTATGGCCTGCGTATATTGTTGGCCGGCGACATTGAAGCTCGAGTTGAGCGTGAATTGGTGCGGCGCTACGACAAACGGCTGAAATCCGATTGGTTGGTGGTGAGTCATCATGGCAGCCGCAGCAGTAGCTCAGAGGTTTGGTTACAGACGGTGGCGCCGAGTTTTGCACTGATCAGCAGTGGTTGGCACAATCGTTTTGGCCATCCCCATCCGCAGGTGCTGCAGGCACTGCAGCAGCGAGGTATCCGGGTATGGCGCACGGATGTTAATGGTGGTGTGGTGCTGTTGCCAAATGGTCAGTTTCACGGACTGGATATGACGTCCTTATCAGTTTGGAAAAATCGTTGATTTTCAGGCACTTTTCGCCACCTTGAAGGCCTTATGCAGGCCCCGGCCTTGTGCTAGAGTAGCGCCGTTTTTATTTGTTCTATGTAGCGTTGGAGTAACGGAATATGTTTGAAATCATCCAAAACGGTGGTTGGATGATGGTCCCCATCATTATCGCGTCGATTCTGGCATTGGCTATCACGGTCGAGCGTTTTTGGTCTTTGCGTCCGTCGCAAGTCGCGCCGGCGGACCTACTGGGACGCGTATGGGGCTGGATGAAGAATAAGCAGCTCGATAGCCAGCGTATGCGTGAATTGCGTGAATCCAGTGCCCTTGGCCGAGTGTTGGCGGCGGGCCTGATGAACTCGCGTCATGGTCGCCAGATCATGAAAGAGAGCATTGAAGAAGTGGCGTCCCATGAGATTCATGAAATGGAGCGATACCTCAATGCACTGGGCACAGTGGCTGCGGTCGCTCCTCTGATGGGCCTATTAGGCACTGTTATTGGCATGATCAAAGTCTTTGCTGAAATCATGGTGGCGGGTACCGGTCAAGCCAATGTCCTGGCCGGCGGTATTTCAGAAGCCTTGATCACCACGGCTGCAGGCCTAGTAGTCGCCATTCCTGCATTGATCTGTCATCGTATTTTGCAGCGCCGGGTGGACGAGCTGGTGGTTTACATGGAGCAAGAATCCTTGAAGTTGGTGGATGTGCTGCATGGTGATCGTGAAGTTGCCGATTCAGCTGAGGCCAAGCAGTGAATTTTAAGCGTCAGAACCGCGAGCCAGTGGAAGTCAACCTGACGCCACTGATCGACATCGTTTTTTTGCTGTTAATTTTCTTTATGGTATCGACCACCTTTACCAAAGAAAATCACTTGAAACTGGATTTGCCAGAAGCATCGGCGCAAGCTGCGCCCGATGATAAAGCGGTGCTGGAAATTATTATCAGTGCCCAGGGCGACTACAGCATAAACAATCAGGCGCTGGTCAATCAGCAGCTGGATACCTTGAAGCGTGGCTTGCAAAAAGCCCTGGCGGGTCGTGATGATGCGCCGGTGGTGATTACCGCCGATGCCAATACTCCACATCAGGCCGTGGTTCGAGCGATGGACGCCGCAGGCCAGGTGGGTTTGGTGAACTTGAGCATTACCACTCGCCAGCCACGCAGCGCAGAATAGCCATGAGCACATCGTCGACGGGGCAGATATACCGGCGTTTGCTGGCTTATGTCTGGCCACAAAAGTGGGCTTTGATGATCGCTGTGGCTGGCTTTGCGTTATACGCCAGTTCAGCACCGGCGATGGCGCATCTGATGGGGCTGGTTGAAAAAACACTACGAGACCCGTCCGACTCGGCAGTGCAGCTGCTGGTTGGGCTGTTGGTGGGAGTGTTTTTCTACCGCGGCATTGGTACCTTTCTCGGCAAGTACTTTGTCGTCGTGGTCGCTCGTGGCGTGGTACACAGTTTGCGTACCCAGCTGTTTAATCAAATGCTCAAGCTGCCCAGTGAATACTACGCTGGAGAATCCTCGGGCCGCTTGATTTCGCGCGTTATTTTTGACGTTGAGCAGGTGACTGGTGCTTCAACTCGAGCCATTACCACCTTAGTGCAAGAAGGTCTTACGGTGGTTGGTTTGTTGGCCTACTTGATCTGGCTGGATGCCAGTCTGACGTTGATTTTCTTCGCTTTGGTTCCTGTTATTGGCATAGTGGTGTCGTTAGCCAGTCGCTTTTTTCGCCGCTACAGTCGGCGTATTCAAAACTCCATGGGTGAAGTCACCCAGGTAACCAATGAAGCGGTCAATGGTTATCGTGAGGTGCGCACTTTTGGTGGCGAACCGTTTGAACGTCAGCGCTTTGAAGCCGCCAGTCGCTATAACCAGACTCAAACTCTCAAATTTGCCCTGACCAACGCGATTAACGTTCCGCTCAACCAGCAAATTGTCGCCGTCGGCTTGGGCGTTATGGTCTACATGATGTTCGGGCGTGTCGCCGCAGGCAGTATGACGGCCGCTGAGTTTTTGCAGTTTATGACGGCGGCTTCCCTGATTGCGAAGCCGATTCGTGCGCTGACAGATATTAACTCCATTGTGCAAAAAGGCATCGCCGCGGCGCAGTCTATTTTTGCTGTTTTAGATGCGCCGTTGGAAACGGATCAGGGCCAGCATGCCAGTGATAATGTTCGTGGGGCACTCGCCTTTGAAGGGGTGGGATTTCAGTATCCCGGCGCCGAGCAGGCAACGTTAACTGACATTAACCTGTCGGTGCAGCCCGGTGAAACCATCGCGCTGGTAGGGCCTTCTGGCAGTGGCAAAAGTACCTTGGTCAATTTGATTCCGCGTTTTTATCAGCATACCCAAGGACAAATTCTGTTGGATGGTCACAAGCTAGAGGACTATCAGCTAGAGAATTTACGCTCCCATATCGCCATCGTGAGCCAGTCGGTGACCCTGTTTAATGCCTCGGTACGTGACAATATCGCCTATGGTGAACTAGCGGATCGCAGTTTTGAACAGATCGAAGCGGCTGCTAAAGCGGCCTGTGCCCACGATTTTATTTTGCAGTTGCCCCAGGGTTACGACACGCCGGTGGGTGAAGGCGGTAATCTGTTGTCCGGTGGTCAGCGCCAGCGCCTGGCCATGGCACGGGCGCTGTTGAAGGATGCGCCGCTGTTGATTCTGGACGAGGCGACTTCGGCGCTAGATACCGAGTCTGAACGCCATATTCAGCAAGCGTTGGAGCAGTTGATGCAAAATCGAACCACGTTAGTGATAGCCCATCGTTTAAGCACCATTGAAAAAGCCGATCGTATTTTGGTGGTGGAAGGGGGGCGCATTGTTGAGCAAGGTAGCCATCAGGATTTACTGGCGCAAGAAGGCGCTTATGCTCGTTTGCACCGTCTGCAGTATGCGGAAGGCGGTGAATGAGTCGGCTGGCGCAGCGCATCAGTTCCGGTTGGTATCAGTCTTGGTGGCGCAACGCGTGGTTGTTGCCGTTGCAGCCACTTAGTTGGGCTTGGGTGGCATTGCGTTGGCGTCGCCAGGGCATTGATCGTCGCCAAGCAGAGGGTGAGGTGCCAGTGTGGGTCATTGGTAACCTGACCGTCGGTGGCACAGGTAAAACCCCCTTGATTATTTGGTTGGTTGATCGAGCTAGGCAGCTCGGTTTGCGACCGGCCATTGTCAGTCGTGGTTACGGTGGTAAGGCCAAGCACTACCCGCTGTTGGTCGATGATGACACCCCTGTGAGTGAATGTGGTGATGAGCCAAAGTTGCTGCAGCAACGGCTGAATGTGCCGGTGTGGGTGGATCCTCGGCGTGATCGCGCCGTGGCCAAAGCGGCCGACAAGGCTGATATCATATTTAGCGATGACGGCTTGCAGCATTACGCCATGACACGGACATTTGAGATTTTGGTTATCGATGCACAGCGTCAATTTGGCAATGGCTGGCTGCTGCCTGTGGGTCCTTTGCGTGAACCTCTGTGGCGACGCCAGCACGTGGATCTTGAGCTGTGTAACGGCGTTGATTTCCAGGTGCGACCAACGGCGCTGGTGAATGCAAAAACAGGCGCGCGTCACTCGCCCAAGGTGTTGCGCGGACAAACCCTTCATGCCGTCGCTGGTATCGGCAATCCGCAACGTTTTCTGGCCACCTTAGAGCAGCAGGGCGCTTGCGTGCACTGCCACTGGTTTGATGACCATCATGATTTTAGTGTGGCGGATCTTGAGTTTGGCGATAACTTGCCCATTGTCATGACGGAAAAGGACTGGGTTAAAATACGTCCCTTTGCAACGCAAAAAATGTGGTATCTGCAAGTCGGTACCGCCATGGCTCATTCGGTCAAAGACCGTTTAGAAACAGAATTGCTGCGCGTGTCTGAACGCAGTACTTAATAGACGAGGTCCGCTCCATGGATAAACAATTGCTCAGCATGCTGGTATGTCCGGTATGCAAAGGAAAACTCAAGTACGCCAAAGAACAGCAGGAGCTGATCTGCACCTTTGATGGCTTAGGGTTTGCGATTCAGGACGGCGTGCCTGTGATGCTGGATACCGAAGCCAGGCGTTTGCCGGAAGAGGAAAAGTTGGCGCTGGCGAAAGAGGCAAAAGAGTCGGCTTCATGATTTCCGTGTTGTTCGTTTGCTTGGGCAATATTTGCCGCTCACCGACCGCCCATGGTGTGTTTCAGCGGCAAGTGAACGAGGCTGGGTTGGCGGATCGTATTCGCGTGGATTCAGCTGGCATCGGCGACTGGCATGTTGGTAAAGCGCCAGATCAGCGCTCACAGCAGGCTGCCGCTCGACGTGGTTACGATTTGTCTGGACTCAGGGCGCGCCAAGCTTGTGCCACCGATTTGCAGCAGTTTGACTATGTGTTGGCGATGGATGAGTCCAATCTCAGTGTGCTGCAATCTTGGTATCACGGGCGAGGCGATCAGACTCAGCCGCAATTATTACTGCAAGCCTATGGCCGCAGCCACGAGGTGGAGGTGCCAGATCCTTATTATGGTGGTGAGCAAGGCTTTGATCACGTACTGGACCTGATCGAGCAAGCGTGTGATCAATTGCTGCGCGATATTCAGGACCGCTTGTGACCCCGCTTTCCAATTACGTTGTGCCTAATACCCTGGCGCTGTCAGCACGGGCGCGTTTTTTTGCTCGTTATCATTCAGTCTCTGAGTTGTTGGCTTGGTTAGCCTGGGCACAAAAGCGCCAGGTGCCTGTACTTGCCATCGGCGCTGGTAGCAATGTATTGGCACCGGCTGAGGTGCCTGCGTTGGTGTTGCAAAGCGCCATGCAGCAGCATTATCTGCTTCACAGCGATAAGCAGCATGTGTGGGTGGTGGCAGAGGCCGGATTAAACTGGCATGACTGGGTGCTGAGCAGCACAGAATACGGCCATGGGCTGGAGAACCTGGCGCTTATTCCCGGTAGTGTGGGGGCCGCACCAATCCAAAATATTGGCGCTTATGGCGTTGAACTGGCCGATTGTTTGGCTTGGGTGGAGGGCATTCGGCTTAGCAGTCAGCAACTTACGCGCTGGGATAATCCCGCTTGTCGTTTTGGCTATCGCGACTCCGTCTTTAAGCGTGAGCTGCGCGGCGACCTGGTTATTACTCGGGTCTGTTTTCGTTTATCGCGCACCTTTGCTCCCCAGTTATCCTATGGCCCGCTGGCACAGTGGTCAGCAGGTCGCGCAGTGAACTCTGCCGAACTGATTGATGAAGTGTGTCGTATCCGTCAAAGCAAGCTGCCAGATCCAGGGCAGTTAGCTAACGCTGGCTCGTTTTTTAAAAACCCCGTGGTGAGTGCGTTACAGGCCGCGGAACTATTGCAGCGCTTTCCTGATATGCCGCACTATCCCGCTGCAAATGGTGTTAAGTTGGCGGCCGGTTGGCTGATTGAGCGTGCGGGTTGGAAAGGCAAGCGCTTGGGAGCTGTGGGCATGCATGACCAGCAAGCACTGGTGTTGGTCAATCATGGCGGTGCCAGTTTGGCTGATGTGGAGGCGCTGAGCTGGCAGGTGCAAGCCGATGTGCAGTCGCAGTTTGCGGTAGTGCTGGAGCCTGAGCCCCAGCGCTTTGCGCCTTAAGGTCTAAGCAGACAAGTTAAATGAGCGCAGCTCGAAGGTGCCGCAAGCATCGTCTATGCACCAGCCTTGCTGTTCACTCCAATCCCCCAATACCCAGCGTTCGCGCGCCACTCCCTCGTGGGTCCAGCGGTGAATGTGGGGTCTGTGGGTATGGCCATGAATCAGCCAATCGACTTGGTGCTGGCTCATCACGGCATCCACGTCCTGCTGAGTGACGTCCATAATGTCATCGCTTTTCATCTGCTGACCGCTCTGACTTTCACTGCGCACCTGGCGGGCAAAGGCCACCCGCTGTTCGAGTGATTGTGCCAGAAATTGGCGCTGCCAATCCGGGTTGCGTAGCATTTGTCTGAGCTTTATGTACTCAGTGTCGCGGGTGCACAGGCTGTCACCATGCATCAGCAGCACCTTGCGGCCGGCCAGCTCGATCACATACGGATCGGGAAGCAGTGTCGCTCCGGTCTGCTGGCAGAACTGCTCACCCAGTAAAAAGTCGCGATTGCCGTGCATCAAAAACAGCTGCGTACCTTGTTGGGTTAGCTGTCCTAATGCCGCAATCACGCTTTGGGTGAGCTCGTCCTGATAGTCATCGCCCATCCAGACTTCAAAGAAATCTCCCAGGATGTAAAGCTGGTCCTGGGGCTCAATCTTGTGCAGAAAGTCGACAAAGCCTGCCGTCATAGCAGGCTTCGCAGCTTCCAGATGCAGGTCTGAAATGAAGAAGCAGGTCATCAGTCGATGATTTCAGCTTTTTCGATGATCACGTCTTCGACCGGAACATCCTGATGGCCGGCAGCCATGGTCGTTTTAACGGCCTTGATGCGATTAACCACATCCATACCATCGGTTACCTTGCCAAACACGCAGTAGCCCCAGCCTTGCATGTCTTTGCTGGTGTGGTTTAAGAAACCATTGTCAGCAACGTTGATGAAAAACTGTGCGCTAGCCGAGTGTGGGTCCATGGTACGTGCCATGGCGATGGTGCCAACGTCGTTGGTGAGACCGTTGTCGGCTTCGTTTTCAATCGGTGCCTTGGTCTCTTTTTGCTTCATGCCCGGCTCCATGCCGCCGCCTTGCACCATAAAGCCATCGATCACACGGTGAAAGATGACGCCGTCGTAAAAGCCATCACGGACATAGCTTTCGAAGTTCGCGGCCGTTTTCGGCGCCTTTTCATGGTCAAGTTCCAGGGTGATGTCGCCAAAATTGGTCTGCAAACGAATCATATACGCTTCTCCAGTTCAAATGCGGTATCCCCAAAGCTGGGGGAGGGCGTATAATAGCGTCTTTTTGCCGCTCCCGCAGCGCCGGGACAAAACCCAGATGAAGACGGACATCCATGACTGATACTGCTCCAACCAGTAATAATTTTGTCGCCAAAATCGTTGAGGAAGACCTCGCCAGTGGCAAAGTCAGCCAGGTGGTCACACGTTTCCCACCGGAGCCAAATGGCTACTTACACGTTGGCCATGCTAAATCTATTTGCCTGAACTTCGGCTTGGCTGAGCAGTTCGGTGGTCAATGCTACTTGCGCTTTGACGACACCAACCCGGAAAAAGAAAGCCAGGAATACATTGATGCCATCCAAGACGACGTGCGCTGGTTAGGTTTTCAATGGCAGGGCGATGTGCGCTATTCATCGGATTACTTCGATACCCTGTTTGAATATGCCTTGGAGCTGATCAAGGCGGGTAAGGCCTATGTTTGCAGCCTAACGGCAGCGCAAACGGAAGAATACAAGGGTGATTTTAATCGCCCGGGAAAACCTAGCCCATTCCGTGAGCGCAGTGTTGAAGAAAACCTCGACATGTTTGCGCGCATGCGTGCTGGTGAATTCGCCGATGGTGAGCATGTTCTGCGCGCAAAAATTGATATGTCGGCGGGCAATATGAATCTGCGTGATCCGATTCTTTATCGTATTCGTAAGATTCATCATCACCAAACCGGTGATAAGTGGTGCATTTACCCGACCTACGATTTTACGCATGGTCAGTCCGACGCCATTGAAGGCGTGACTCATTCGGTATGTACGCTGGAATTTGAAGATCATCGTCCTTTGTACGACTGGTTTATCGAAAACTTGCCAGTGCCAGCCAAACCACGTCAGTACGAATTTGGTCGTCTTAACCTGAATTACACCGTCACATCCAAGCGTAAGTTGAAACGTTTGGTGGACGATGGTGTTGTCGCGGGTTGGGATGATCCGCGTATGCCGACGATTTCGGGCATGCGCCGCCGTGGTTTTACCCCGCGCTCGGTGCGCAACTTTTGCCAGATGATCGGCGTGAGTCGCAGTGATGGTATGGTCGACGTCGCCATGTTAGAGCATGCTCTGCGTGATGATTTAAATAAACATGCGCCGCGTGCCATGGCGGTTTTGAATCCACTGAAAGTGGTCATCGAAAATCTGCCGCAAGATCACCTTGAAATGCTGTCGGCGGAATATCATCACGAGCTTGATTTGGGCCAGCGGGAAATTCCGTTTACCCGTGAAATCTTTATTGATCAGGAAGATTTTAAAGAAGAATACAGTAAAAAATTCAAGAAAAAGTTTACCCCAGGCAAACGTATTCGCCTGCGTCACAGTTATGTGCTTGAAGCCGTTGATTATGATAAAGACGATCAGGGTAATGTGACCTTGGTGCGAGCCAAGCTCATTGATAATACTTTGGGCCAGGATCCAGAGGATGGTGATAAGCCTAAAGGTGTAGTGCACTGGGTGTCGGCCAGCGAAGCGCTGGCGGCCGAAGTGCGCTGGTACGAGCGTTTGTTCACTAGCGCAACACCGGATAAAGGTGAAGGCGACTTTATGGACAACGTCAACACTGATTCTCTGACGGTACGCACTGTTATGGTCGAGCCTGCTCTGGCCCAGGCCAATAACGAACAAGTGTATCAGTTTGAGCGCGAAGGCTATTTTGTCGCTGATCGTTTTGATCACAGCGCAGAAAAGCCTGTTTTTAACCTCACCATCGGTTTGCGTGAGGACAAATCTTTGTCACAACCGACCTCAGAAAAGGAGTAATACATGTCATTGACCATTTACAACAGCCTAACTCGCCAAAAAGAGGCTTTTCAGCCACTGACTGCTGGCAAGGTGGGCATGTATGTCTGTGGCATGACAGTGTATGACTACTGTCACCTGGGCCATGCCCGGGTGATGCTGGCCTTTGATGTCATTGCGCGTTATTTGCGCCACCGCGGTTATGATGTGAACTATGTGCGCAACATTACCGATATCGACGACAAAATCATTCAGCGCGCCAATGAAAATGGTGAAGTGTATACCGCGTTGACGGAGCGTTTTATTCACGAAATGAACGTCGACGCCGAGCGTTTGGGTATTTTGCCGCCGGATGCGGAGCCGCGTGCGACCGCCCATATTGGCGATATTATTGCTATGGTCGAAGCGCTGATTGAGCGCGGTTTTGCCTACGCTGCCGATAATGGCGATGTTTATTATTCGGTGCGTAAATTCGACGGTTACGGCAAATTGTCGGGCAAAATTCTGGATGAACTGGAAGCCGGTGCCCGAGTGGATGTTGATCAGCATAAGCGCGATCCGCTGGATTTTGTGTTGTGGAAGGCCGCTAAAGCTGATGAGCCCCATTGGGAGTCGCCTTGGGGCATTGGTCGCCCGGGCTGGCACATTGAGTGCTCGGCCATGTCGACCTGCTGCTTAGGTAACAATTTCGATATTCATGGCGGTGGCCCGGACCTTAAGTTCCCGCATCATGAAAATGAAATTGCGCAAACGGAAGCTGCAACCGGTGAAACCTACGCCAATACCTGGATGCATGCCGGTGCGGTGCGGGTGGATGGTGAGAAAATGTCGAAATCGTTGGGCAACTTTTTCACCATTCGGGAAATTCTCGATAAATACCCGGCCGAAGTGGTGCGCTTTATGTTATTGGCCAGCCATTATCGCAGTCCGATTAACTACAGCGAAGAGAGCCTGAAAGACGCTCAGCAAAAACTGGAGCGGTTTTACAACGCGTTGTCGCAGTGTGCGGATGTGCCACCAGCGAATGTTGAAAATGAGTTCTCACAGCAGTTTTATGCTGCTATGGACGATGACTTCAACACCGCTGAAGCCATTGCTGTGCTGTTTGAGCTGGTGCGTGCGCTAAATAAGGCGGGCGGTGAGCAGCAACAAATATTGGCGGCTCAGTTGCGCTATTTGGGCGCGGTACTTGGCTGTTTGCAAGATGATCCACAAGCTTTCTTGCAAGGTGGTGATGTTGACGCTGCTTGGGTTGAGCAGATGATTCAAAAACGTGCCGATGCCAAAGCAAGCCGTGACTTTGCAACTGCAGATCAGGTGCGTGATGAGCTGGCCGCTGCTGGTGTTGTTTTGCGCGATAGCCCTGAGGGTACCAGCTGGTCGATGGGGACTTAATCCTACTCGCTAGTGCTTTAAGAAGGCCGCTTTGGTTGTCGCCAAAGCGGCTTTTTTGTATGGCTAGATTTGATACTGACGGCAGTAGGGGATGTTGCTTTACACCATAAAATCATTCAGTTTTATTTGATATCGATTGGGGTCGACGGCCTGAATGATTTCGTCTTGATTGCTGGGGCGGGATAAATCCAGCAGCTCTACCGGTAAATACTGTTTTTTAACTGAGTGGTAAATCACTTTTACAAGAGGCGTGCGTTGATCGCTTTCACCACTTTCGATGACTACCGCTAAGCGGCCACTGCGTAACTTCACCAGTGATCCGACCGGATAAATGCCCATTGAGCGAATAAAGCGATGAACCAGGCTTTCTTCTAAATGGGTGCCGCTCCATTCCAATAACTTTTTCATCGCTGCTGTCGGTGGCAGGCCTTTGTGATAGACCCGATCGGCGGTGATGGCATCATAGACGTCGGCAATGGCGCACATTTTTCCTTCGCGGCAAATATCGCAGCCATGTAAGCCTTCTGGATAGCCGCTGCCGTCAATGCGTTCGTGATGTTGTGCCGCCACGTTCACGGTGAGTGGTGCAATGCCTGGGGTTTGTTGCAATAAATCACGGCTGTGGGCGACGTGCTGGCGCATAACGATAAACTCTTCGTCGCTGAGTTTGCCCGGCTTGTGCAAAATATCATCGGGAATCATGACCTTGCCAATGTCATGTAACATGGCGCCTAATACGGCTTGTTGCATACTGTCTCGGTCGAGTTCCATAGAGCGCGCGAAAATGCCCATTAATACCGCGAGGTTGACCGAATGCTCGAGCAAATAATTGTCTTTTTGGCGAATGCGCCCCAAGCAGGCCAGCGCGTTGTGATTGCGTAATACCGAATCGACCATGCCGCCGGAGAGCTCTTCAAATGCCTCAACCTCAATAGGTCGGCCCATCTTCACATCATGCAGTACATTACTGACCAGTCCCTTGGCTTCATCATGCAGCTTGGTGGCTTTGCGCAGCTCCTGCTGGCTGCTGACTTTGGCAGTTTGATCTGGTGTTAGCTGGGCGGCCTTTTCGAGTTTTTGTTGGTTGTGCTGCTCAACTTCTGTTTCCGGAATGCCATCCACATCCAAGCCGCGTTCTGGGTCTATATAAACTTCGCTAATGCCGCGCTTACGTATGCCATCAATGGTGGCTTCGTCAGGTACACGGCCTTGTTTTTGGTAGTTATGGTGTGGAATCCAGTCGCAGTTGAGATCCGCCACATACATGCCGGGTCGCAGCTGGTCGACGGATATTTTCTTTTTCATAGAAACTAGGGCATGTCTTGGTTGATGCCAGTATAGGCAGCGCTGACGGAGAGCCTATTTTTTGTTGCTGGCTCTGGCTTTAGCAGTTGAGGAGCGGCAGAAAAATCAAAGCCAACGTCGTCCTCTAAAGCCTCTGAATCAGGCTTTAAGCCACAGCTGGCGCCGGTGCTAGGGAGGGGGTTAGTGCTGGCTGGATGTTTCACGGCGGCTGCTCTCCATGGGTTCGCCCACTACCAGTGTGGGATCGATACGGGCATTGTTCAAGCTCACGGTCCAATGTAAATGTGGACCTGTGGCGCGCCCGGTGGCGCCAACCGTACCGATGATGGTGCCTGCGGCTATTGTGTCGCCTGTGTTCACGCTGATGCTGTCCATATGGCACATCATGCTGATCAGCCCCTGGCCGTGATCAATAAATACACTGTTGCCATTGAAATAAAAGTCGCCCACTAATACGACTTTTCCACTGGCCGGTGCCTGGATCGGTGTACCTTTGGCGGCGGCGATATCAATGCCGCTGTGGGGTTTGCGTGGCTGGTCGTTGAAAAAGCGGCGCAAGCCAAATGGCGAACTGACCGGACCTGTGATAGGCCAGCGAAATTCAGGCCAGTGAGGGGTGTTTTTTGTGCTGAATCCCTGATAAACCGGCGCCATCTGGGCAAATTCTTGCTGAATTCGTTGCAGTGCCTGTGGCGACGGCTCAACATGCTGACGCTTTACCGTCAGCCGCTGCTCGGCATATTGGTGTGACTTAATGTCCAGGGTGACGGGGGCATGGTTGACGGTGACCGTAATGGATTGGCTTTGCGTCAGTGGAATACCGATCAGTGCATGCCAGCCTTTCTGGCTGCGAACTGTCATGACAGGCTTGCCGTCCAGTGCCACATGAGGTGGCTGCTCACTATTAGGCAGATCTAGCTTCCACAGGCCACCTGGAATGGCTTCATGGTTGGGCAAGCTGATAGCATAGCTGCTGATAAGCCAGCACAGTAGGGCAAATGCTCTCATGTCGCTGACTCCACCTTGGTGACCATACAATGCAGCTGCCCCTGCTGAAGCCGTGTGATAACCGTACTGTTCACGGCGACGTCGTTGCTGTCGCGAATCACGGCGCCTTCTTGGTTTTGCACGATGGCGTAGCCGCGTGTCAGTACCTGCAGCGGACTTAGGCTATTCAGCAGGTGTACGTTGTGTGCCAGAGCCTCGTGCTGATGTTGAAGATGGTTGTTGATGGCACGGGATAATTGCTGCTGCAACTGGCTCAGCTGTTGTTGTTGCTGAGCAATAATGCGCTCTGGATGACACAGTTGTAAGCGCGTGCTACGGGCTGTGAGGCGCTCCTGACGCTGCTTTTGCTGTTGCTGCCAAGCACGTTGCAGGCGTATTTCCAACTGATCGAGACGCTGATTTTGGTCTTGCAGCTGTCGCAGGGGAGAGCGTAAACGTTGCTGCAACACCTGCAGTGCCTGACTGGCCAAACGTTGCTGCTGTTGCTGCTGATGCCATAGTCGTTTGGCCAGCTGCGAAAGTCTTTGCCGCAGTAGCGAGCGGTCGCTGGATAGTAGCTCGGCGGCCGCAGAGGGCGTGGGCGCACGCAAATCGGCCACCAAGTCTGCAATGCTGGTATCGATTTCGTGGCCAACGGCGCTGATGACTGGTAGCTGGGAGCCTGCGATCGCATGCGCTAAACGCTCGTCATTAAAGCACCACAAATCTTCCAGTGAGCCGCCGCCGCGCGACAGCAAAATAACGTCCGCACGTTGATCGCGGTTGGCCCGTTGCAAGCTGGCGATAATCATGGCCGCAGCGCTGCTGCCTTGCACCAGTGTCGGATAAATATCGACCTCTATGCCCGGATCCCGGCGCTTTAATACCGTTAATATATCGTGCACGGCGGCCCCGCTGGGGGAGGTGATTAAGGCAATGCGTCGAACAGGAGGCAGCTCACGTTTACGACTGGCATCAAATAAACCTTCTGCCAGCAATTTCTTTTTCAGGGCTTCAAACGCCTGTAATAAGGCGCCTTCGCCTGCGGGCTTCATGCTGTCGACAATAAGCTGATAATCGCCGCGGGCGCTGTATAAACTCACTTTGGCGCGCAACTCCACTCGGTCGCCCACCTTAGGGTCAAACTTCAGCTGTGACGTACGAGAGCGAAACATGGCGCATCTGACCTGGGCCGCCTCATCCTTTAGTGTGAAATACCAATGGCCGGAGCTGGGTCTGGAAAGGTTGGATAATTCGCCTTCAACGCGCACTTGGGCAAAGGAAATTTCCAGTAGCTGTCTGGCGCGCTCATTCAGCTGGCTGACGCTGAATACGGCATGCTCGCTACCACGTGAATTCATACGCTGTCATGGCTCTGTCAATAATTTGGGATAAAAGAGTAACAGGTTCACATCTTCAGGTCGCGTTCAGGCGTTTGCCGACAATATGGCCTAGTTACCCTTTTGGGTCGTAGACATTAGCGGCCTATGCGGCTAATTTAAAAAGCACTTCAGCTCAGCTGAGTTAACCAAAGAAAAGGAAGGTACTATGAAAAAAATGATTGCAGGCGCCATTTTGGTTGCTGCTTCTTCTGTTGCGATGGCTGATCATGGACCAGCAGGTTGTGGTTTGGGTACTGCGGTAGTATTCCCTGACGCAAACGAATGGCATGAGCATGTACTGGCTGCAACGACCAATGGTACTTCAGGTAACCAGACCTTCGGTATGACCTCTGGTACCCTGAACTGTCAGGATGCTAATGGTCCTCTGGCGCAAACTCAGGCTTTCATTGACGACAATATGGATCAGCTGGCCTTGGACGCTGCTAAAGGCCAAGGCGAAACTCTGGCTGCTCTGGCTGAAGTAATGGGTGTTGCTGCTGATGATTCTGCAGCGTTTAACAGCACTGTTCAGTCAAACTTTGATAGCATGTTCCACGCTGATGCGACTTCAGGCTCTGCATATGAAGCGCTGAAAACTGCAATGGCGAGCAGCGAGCAGCTGAAAAAATACGTCGGCTAATTGATAGCTTGCGAAAAAAACGCGCCGCTGGCGCGTTTTTTTATGCGTGTGTCGAAATGAAATCTACTATGGAGTGAGTCTGCGTGCGTTGGGTTTTGGCTACGTTGGCTTTATCATTGAGTTTGCCAACTTGGGCGAATGCTTCTGTTTCTTTAGAGGCAGTGGCTGAGCAAAAACAATGGCAACATTTATTGCACTATCGAATGCATTGGGATGGCAATACCTACAGTCAAAACGATAGTCCAGAGTTTTTTTTACACCCTGATGGCAAATATAATGCTTCTGCCGAACTAACGGCGTCGCTGCAAGCCTTTGCTGAAACTGGCTTGGCAGCAAATGAATCGGCTCAATGCCGTTTTCCGGCGCGTTATCATTGGTTAAAACGAGTGCTGCCTGATCGCGAGTTTATTGATCAATCGTGCCCTGAATTTGAGCGCTGGCGAAGTGAGTTAAATGCTCATTCTCTGACGTTAATCTTTCCCGCCTCGCACATTAACTCGCCGTCCTCTATGTATGGCCACACCTTAGTGCGGTTGGATCGTGAAGACCCGAACAGCAGCAAATTATTGGCATACAGCGTAAATTTTGCAGCTAATGCCGACAGTACCGATAATGAGCTGGTGTTCAGTTACAAGGGTCTAACGGGGGGCTATCCCGGGGTGGTGTCTGTGCTGCCATATTATGTGAAGACCAATGAGTATCAGCACATGGAATACCGCGATGTGTGGGAGTATCCATTAACTCTGACACCGGCAGAAGTCGACCAGTTTGTTCGCCATATCTGGGAAACTCAGGACACTGAGTTCGACTATTTCTTTTTTGACGAAAATTGTTCCTATCGATTATTGGCTTTAATTGATGCTGCCAGCGAGCGCGCAAATTTAGCACAACAGTTCTTTTTAACTGCCGTGCCGGTGGATACGATCCGCGCTTTGAAAGACCAGAATTTTGTTGCTGGGGCGGTATATCGCCCATCGGCCGCGGCGCAGTTGAATTCGGCCAGTGAGCAAGTGTCTGAGCGTGTTCGGCAGGTGTCGAAAGATCTGGTCGACCAGCAGAGCGATATCGAAGCCTTGCTCAGCGGTCTTAGTGATCAGCAGCAAGTTCAGGCGCTGGAGCTGTCCCATGCCTATGCACGCTATTTGGCAGTGAAGAAAAAACAGGCCAGTCCAGAGCTTAGACGTCGCACTTTACAGCTGTTGTCGGCGCGGGCAAAAAGACCAATGGATAGCGGCTTTGCCGACGTTGAGGTGCCGACGGTGCGCGACGATGATGGTCATTTATCGCGCCGTATGGGAATCGGTGCTGGTCATCAGCAAGATGATTTTGTCGATGTGTTCTGGCGCCCTGCTTATCACGATGTGCTGGATTTAGCCGATGGTTATGTTCCCGGTTCACAAATTCAAATGGGTTCCAGTCAATGGCGCCTGTGGCAAGATGGTGACGTGCGCCTGCAGCGCTTTACCGTGATCGATGTGTTGTCTTTAAGTCCTCGTGGCTTTTATCAGCAGCCTTGGTCTTGGGGGGTCAGTACTGGCGTTAAACGGTTTATTGGCCAACAGCAGGAACTGCACGGCTATTTGCATGTAGGCTTTGGTCAAACGGTGAATCTGGCGGGTGGTCGAGCTTATGCGTTGGGTGAAGCCCAATTGTTGGCAGATAATCAAATTGATGAGGGCTATCAGCTAACACTGGGGCCCAGAGTCGGCTGGCTGTATCAAAGCAGCGTTGCCAATGCTCAGTTGGAGGCTAACTGGCAACCCGTACTGGCTGGTGCTGAGTATGAGCGCAAACAGTTGACTGCGTCGATAACCGCAAGGCTAAGCCAGCAATCGCAGCTGCGTTTTCATTGGCAACGTCAGTGGTTTAGTCAAATGGGCATGAATGAGTGGCATATCAGCTATCAGCAATATTATTGAGGCTGGGGCGGTGGCAATGGTGGTTTAGTCAGAGCTGTTAAGCATGTGTGTGAAAAGTGTATTGCGTATCGGTGTACTGTTGTGTGCGTTAGCATTAGCTGGCTGCGGCTCATTAAGCAGTCTGTTTTTTTACCCGCAGCAGGTGTGGATTCAAACCCCGGCCAATGTCGGTTTGGCTTATGAAGATATTCAGCTAACTGCCGAAGATGGCACTCAATTGCATGCTTGGTGGTTACCAGCAGAACAGCCCGGCGATTGGGTAGTGTTGTTTTTACACGGCAATGCAGAAAACATTTCCAGTCATTTTCGCAACATTGATTGGCTCCCGGCGCAGGGCGTGTCGGTGTTGGCGTTGGATTATCGCGGCTATGGCGCATCGGAAGGTAGCCCTATGCTACCTGCGGTGTTTATGGATATCGAAGCGGCCACAGCTTGGCTGCAACAACATTATCCGCAGAAAAAGCTGGCGGTTCTGGGGCAAAGCATTGGCGCGGCCTTGTCCGTGCCCTTTGTTGCCAAGGCCCAGCAGCGGTATGGCATTGATGCGCTAATTGTCGAGGCGCCGCTGGCTCGTTATAGTCAGGTGGCGCGCCATGCGCTGAGTCACAGCTGGGTTGGTTATATATTATGGCCGGCTACTTGGTTGTTGTCGGATGACTGGGACCCAATAGACTACGCCGCTCAAATTGACGTGCCTGTTTTGGTGATGCACAGTCCAGATGATGAGGTGATCCCCTATCAGCAGGGGCGGGAGGTATACTCCGTTTTAGCTGCACCAGCTTGCTGGCTGGATAGTCAGGGTGCTCACATAGGCAGTTATCAACTGCCACACATGCGCCAGGCGTTGTTGCAGTTCTTGCGTGATCAGTCCTGTGTGAATGAACCGGCGCTGCTGTAGCGCCGGTTGGGAACTTAGCTACCGCGAACGACGGTGCAGTATTTTGAGAAGAACCATAGGATTGAGCTCACTTCTGAGTCAACGGTTGCTACTTTCTTAATACCACCGGCCGCTTTTGCAGCGTTGATGCTTGCATCGCCTTGAGCGATCAAGCCTAGGATGTTGGTTGCACAAGCGCGGCCTTCTTTTGATGTGTCAGCATTGCTGTCATCAGCCATGCCTTGGTACTTGACGTCGGTGAGCAGCATGCCTGTGCCAACGGGGGTTGGTGCTAGAGCACAGCCGGAAGACATGGCAGCGATGCTGGCAATGACGGCCACTTTAGCGATTAACTTCATTTTCATATCCTTTGATTAGCTATAGATGTAGCCCCTGACGGGGAGGGCAGAGTTTATCGTCGGGACTGAGTGGCGGCTACTGCGCGAAGTCATGGTTGGCGCACATTGGCTAATGCGTGATGGTAACCTCGGAGGGGCTTGTTTGATTTGTACTGTACTGATCGAGTCCAGCATTTCATGACCGTTTGTGCAGGTTTTTGCGCGGCCTGGCCATGTGATTTGTGCTTTTAATTGGCGCCTGCTTTCGGCTATAATGCCGCGCCTTCTACATTCCCGTTCTGGAAGGCACTCTATGTTGCGAATCGCTCAGGAAGCACTCACCTTTGATGATGTGCTATTAGTCCCCGGCTACTCTGAAGTCTTGCCCAACCAGGTTTCCCTGACCACCCGTCTGACCAAAAACATCAGCTTGAATGTGCCTTTGATTTCGGCGGCAATGGATACCGTTACTGAAGCCCGTCTGGCGATTGCTATGGCCCAGGAAGGCGGTTTGGGTGTCATCCATAAAAACCTCACTGCTGAGCAGCAAGCGGCTGAAGTACGTAAGGTGAAAAAGTACGAAAGCGGTGTGGTGGTTGATCCGATTACCGTCAGCAGCAGCACCAGCATTCGTGAACTGCTGGCCTTGACCGAGCAGCACAATATTTCTGGCATGCCGGTGGTCGATAACGGCGAGCTGGTGGGCATCGTCACCAGCCGTGACGTACGCTTTGAAACCAACCTCGATGCCAGCGTGTCCAGCGTCATGACCCAGCGCGATCGTCTAGTGACGGTCAAAGAGGGCACTAGCCCCAGCGAAGTGCAAAAACTGCTGCACGTAAATCGCATTGAAAAGGTCCTGGTGTTAAACGACGCCGGCAAGCTGACAGGCTTGATGACGGTGCAGGACATCGAAAAATCCCGCGCTTACCCTAATGCCGCTAAAGACGATAAGGGTCGTTTGTTGGTGGCGGCAGCCGTGGGCACCGGTGCTGGCACCGAAGAGCGTTGTGAGCTGTTGGTGAATGCCGGTGTTGACGTGATTATTGTTGATACTGCCCATGGTCATACCAGCAATGCTTCTGGCACCGGTGTGATGGATCGCGTGCGTTGGTTGAAAGAAACCTACCCACAAGTGCAAGTGATTGGCGGCAATATCGCTACTGCCGCAGCGGCTATTGATCTAGCCAAAGCCGGTGCCGATGCTGTGAAAGTCGGCATTGGCCCAGGCTCTATTTGTACTACTCGTATTGTTGCCGGTGTGGGTGTGCCACAAATTTCTGCCATTGCTAATGTGGCCGCAGCGATGGAAGAGTACGGTGTGCCTGTGATCGCCGATGGCGGTATTCGCTTCTCAGGCGATATTGCCAAAGCCATCGTCGCTGGTGCCAGTGTCATTATGGTCGGCTCCATGCTGGCCGGCACCGACGAAGCGCCGGGCGAAGTTGAACTATACCAAGGCCGTGCTTATAAATCGTATCGTGGCATGGGCTCTTTGGGTGCCATGGGTCAAAGCCAGGGTTCGTCCGATCGTTACTTCCAGGATAAAAAAGCCGGCGTTGATAAGCTGGTGCCGGAAGGTATCGAAGGCCGTATTGCCGTTAAAGGCCCGGCCTCTGCGGTGGTGCATCAATTAATGGGCGGCGTACGTGCAGCTATGGGGTATACCGGTTGTGCCACCATTGACGACATGCGTACCAAGCCTGAATTTGTCAAAATTACCGCAGCGGGCATGCGTGAGTCTCACGTGCACGATGTACAGATTACTAAAGAAGCCCCTAATTACCGTCTAGGCTAATTTCGTGGCCCGACCGTTGCTTAGGTCAGCGGTTTAAGAACTCAGGGGATGACGTGTCATCCCCGTTTTTGCTTCTACTCGATTGGAATTATTTATGTCCCAAGACATCCACGCTCAGCGCATTCTGATTCTTGATTTCGGTTCACAATACACCCAGTTGATCGCTCGACGCGTGCGCGAAATTGGCGTGTTCTCAGAAATTCGCGCTTTTGATATGAGCGAAGAAGAAATTCGCGAGTATAACCCTAGCGGTATTATTCTGGCCGGTGGTCCTGAGTCCGTGACTGAAGGTGGCTCACCGCGAGCCCCTGAGCTGGTATTTAACATGGGCTTGCCGGTACTGGGTATTTGCTACGGCATGCAAACTATGGCCGAGCAGCTGGGCGGTAAAGTAGAAGGCTCTAGCATTCGTGAATTTGGCTATGCCCAGGTGCAAGTCGAAGGCGATAGCCGTTTGCTGCATGACATTAAAGACCATGTGGATGGCGATTCTGGCAAATCTTTGCTCGACGTATGGATGAGCCACGGCGACAAGGTCGTCGCCATGCCAGAAGGCTTTGAACTGATGGCCTCCACGCCAAGCTGTGCCATTGCCGGTATGTACCACGCCGAGAAAAACTTCTTTGGTGTTCAGTTCCATCCAGAAGTAACTCACACTTTGCAGGGCAAGCGCTTATTAGAGCACTTTGTGCTGGAGATTTGTGGCTGTGACGCGCTGTGGACGCCCGCCAAAATCATCGAAGACCAAATCGAGCGCGTGCGCGCTCAGGTCGGCAGCAATAAAGTGTTGCTAGGTCTGTCTGGCGGCGTGGATTCATCCGTGGTGGCAGCGCTGTTGCACAAAGCCATTGGTGATCAGCTGACCTGTGTGTTTGTTGATAATGGTCTGCTGCGTAAAAACGAAGGCGATATGGTGATGGACATGTTCGCTAAGAACATGGGTGTTAAAGTCATTCGTGCCGATGCCGAAGCGCTGTTTTTGGGCAAATTGGCGGGCGTTAGCGATCCAGAAGCCAAGCGCAAAGTTATCGGCAATACCTTTATTGAGGTATTCGATGAAGAAGCCGCCAAGTTAAAAGACGTTCCTTTCTTGGCTCAGGGCACCATTTACCCAGACGTGATTGAATCGGCAGCGGCCAAAACTGGTAAGGCCCATGTGATTAAATCGCACCATAATGTCGGCGGTTTGCCTGACGACATGAAAATGGACCTGGTCGAGCCTTTGCGTGAACTGTTTAAAGACGAAGTGCGCAAAATTGGCTTAGAGCTGGGTCTGCCATATGACATGGTGTATCGCCATCCGTTCCCAGGCCCAGGCTTGGGTGTGCGCATTTTGGGCGAGGTCAGCAAAGAATACGCCGATATTCTGCGTGAAGCCGATGCCATCTTTATTGAAGAGTTGCACAATGCCGACTGGTACCACAAAACGTCCCAGGCGTTTGCGGTGTTTATTCCACAAAAATCCGTCGGTGTGGTGGGCGATCAGCGTCGCTATGAATGGGTCATTGCCCTGCGTGCGGTGGAAACCATCGACTTTATGACGGCACGTTGGGCGCACTTGCCTTACGAGCTGTTAGAAAAAGTCTCTAACCGTATTATTAACGAGATCGAGCATGTCTCCCGTGTGACCTATGACGTATCGTCTAAGCCACCGGCCACCATTGAGTGGGAATAAATAAAAAAGAGCGGCTTTGCCGCTCTTTTTTTGGATAATTGCAATGCATCACAATAACCCCCATCAAGGCGAATATCCCATGGCTGAGCTGCTGCAGGCACTGCCTGAACTGCAGCAATTTACTCGCCTGGGTAAACGCGGCCAGACCACCATTGATTTCACCCATGCCGATGCGGTTCTGTGTTTGAATCGTGCCTTATTAAAACACTATTACCAGATTGATCATTGGCAGATTCCAGCGGGCTATTTATGCCCACCGATTCCTGGGCGGGCAGACTATATTCATAGTCTGGCGGATATCATTGCCGAGCTGGACTGGCCCAAGCCGGTAACTGTGTTAGACATAGGCACAGGTGCCAATCTAATCTACCCGATACTTGCTGCTCGCAGCTTTCGCTGGCGGGCAATAGGCGCAGATATTGACCCAGTGGCAGTGCAGAGTGCTAAAACCATTGTTGAGGCTAACCCGATATTGCGTGGCAAGGTCGACATTCGCCAGCAGCCAGGCAGGGGCATTTTGCGAGGTATTATTAAAAACGGTGAAAAAATACACGCCACCTTGTGTAATCCACCGTTTTATCGCGATGCGGCTGAAGCTGAGCGGCATAATCAGCGCAAATGGAAAAATCTGGGGCAAAAAACCGGTCAGCGCAATTTTGGTGGTCAGCACAATGAGTTGTGGTGCGACGGTGGTGAAGCACAGTTTTTACGCCAAATGATCGATGAAAGCGTCGAGTTTGCCGGTCAGGTCGGTTGGTTTACCAGCTTGGTTGCCAGTCATAAAAACATTCCAGCGCTGCAAGGGCGGCTTAAGGATGTTAATGCTGTTGAAGTACGTGTGGTTGAAATGGCGCAAGGGCAAAAGCGCAGCCGCTTAATTGCCTGGCGGTTTTAAGTTCAACGAATGGTAGGGTGGAGATGGTGAAAAGTAGCAGAGTTAAAAGACTGCGCACTCTATGGCTGGCTTGCCTATTGTGCTTGGTGGCCACAGCCAATGCCGAGATTTATCGCTATCAAGACGAAAACGGTCGCTGGGTCTTTAGCGATAAAAAGCCAGAAAAAGATCATCCAGTTGAAGCCGTCGAAGTCAACATCACCAAGCCAGCGCAACACACCCCCGAGCTATACGAAAAACGCCAAGGCCAGCTGCGCCAATTATGGTTACATAACCCGTATTTTGCGCCGGTGCAGGCTGCGGTGCGCTCCGATATGTTTGAGCGTGGCCATAAAGTGCTGATGTTAGAGCCAGACAGTCATACCTTGGTGGCTGAACGTGATGCACCATGGCCTGCGTACGAACTGGGCTACGTCATCGGCTCGCCCAAGGCCAAACACAGCGATGTGCTATATCGCATTCCATTGCCTGAGCAGCAGTTTTTTCAGGTGACTCAGGGTTTTGGTGGCCAGTTCTCCCATAACCACCCCAGTGGTTATCATGCCATTGATATTGCTATGCCCATTGGTAGCTATATTCATGCAGCTCGCAGCGGTACCGTGATTTGGGTAAAAGACGATTATCACTTAGGCGATGCCCAGCAGTTCTTTTTAGACAAAGCCAATTACGTATCCGTGCTACATGAGGACGGCACTTATGCTGTTTATGCGCATATTCTGCAGGGCTCTGCCATGGTCAAACCCGGCGAGCAGGTCAAGGCGGGTGATGCTTTAGCGCGCTCTGGTACCTCGGGGTATTCAACCGGGCCACATTTGCATTTTGTTGTTCAGCGCAACGCAGGTTTCAGGACTTTGTCCGTTGCCCATAAATTTGCAGATGATCAAGGCAGGGCTTTTGTGCCAGTGCCTGGTATAAAGGTCAGTGGCAGTGGGCGGATCAGTAAACCGTGAGTCGTTAATCCCGCCGCATCAACCCTATGCGCCTTAACGAGCGTTGGGCGTGGGTTTGATGGCGGCTACTTTGCTGTAGGGTTTCTTCAACAAAGGCCAGGTGGTCGTTAACGGCCTGTTGAGCGGCCTGTGCATCACGCGCCAGTACGGCGTCTTTCATTTTCTCGTGCTGATGGCGAATGGCGGCGCGACGATCTTCTTTGATGTACAAAAATTCTAAATTGGCAGCGATGGTCTGTTTAAATAAATCAAATAACGCCCGCATCGAGTGCAATAGCACCGCATTGTGGGAGGCTTCGGCAATTGACAGGTGAAAGCGCCAATCCAACTCGGCTTCTTGCTCGGCACCAATACGGCGCTCGTGGCCATCCAGCCACTGCTGATAGCGCTGTTCGATCAGTATTAGATCATCCTCGGTGGCACGCAGCGCGGCATAGTGGGCAGCGACCTCTTCTAATGCGTGGCGAAATTCTAATAAGTCGTAATTAAATTCTGGATGGCTTTTAAATAATTGGCTGAGTGGGTCGACAAAGGACATGCCAATATCGTCGGCAATAAAGGTGCCGTCACCTTGACGGCGCACCACCAGTGATTTGGCCTCCAGCTTTTGCAGTGCCTCGCGTAGCGATGGGCGTGAGACGTCAAACTGCGCTGCCAGTTCGCGCTCGGCAGGTAGCTTCTGACCCGGTGACAGGCTGCCCTCCAGAATCATACTTTCCAGTTTCTCTGCCAGAACATCGGACACTTTGCGTGCTTTTACGGCTGACGAGTACATGCTGGCTGCTACCTTTATTGCTGGCTGATTGTCTGCCACTAAGGTCGTATCCCTGACATGGCCGATTCTGACGGCTGTTATTGACCTCGCTTTGGCATCTGCGTAACGTAACACAAAATGATAATTGGACAAATGGTAAGACCAATTAGAGATGGGTTCTGATGGCTATGGTTGTTATAGCGCCACAGTGCTAGGTACTTACCAATTAAGGGGCTGCCCCTGTTAACCGTGAGCGCATTAACATGACATCGTCTTCTTCTCGTCACTATCCGTCGCTACCGTCCCAGGTGTATTTGATGGGTACCTGCTTAGTGGACAGTTTTGATCCGCAAGCCGGTATGGATGCCATTCAATTTCTGCAACATCAGGGCATTGAGGTGTTGTTTCCACAGCAGCAATCCTGCTGTGGTCAGCCGGCGTTTAATTCGGGCTTTGATGATGAGGCGCGCCAGGTGGCGCGCCAGCAGTTAAAGGCGTTTTGTGCCGACATTCCTGTGGTGGTGATGATGGGCTCCTGTGCCGCCATGCTGCACTGTGATTATGCGCGCTTATTCGAAGGCCAGCCGGAAGAGACGCAAGCCAAAGCATTGGCAGCGCGCACCTTTGAATTTACTGAGTTTGTGGATCGGGTGTTGTGTTTACCGCCGTTGCCGGCCTCTGGCGAGTCTGTGGTATTGCATACCTCTTGCAGTGCGCGGCGCAGCATGGGCGTGGCGGAGTGTCATCAACGGGTATTGCAAAACAGCGGTGTTGAGGTAATAGAGCCAGATCGTGTGACCGAATGCTGCGGTTTTGGTGGCACCTTTGCGTTAAAACAAGGCGATATTTCCGCTGCCATGGCCTTTGATAAAGCCGAGGCGGTGGCGGCTTGCGGCGTTGATACTTTAGTCAGTGCCGATTGCGGTTGTTTAATGAATATTGGCGGCACTTTGGCCAAACAAGGGCGGCCCATTCAAACACGTCATATTGCTAGCCTGTTGCGCCAGCGCCAGGAGGAATCACTATGACGGTACAAAACTATGATCCAGCCATGATGGCGGCGGATGTCGATAATGATGAAAAAGCCTTTGCCGATCTGCGCCAGCGTCACTTTAAAGCACGGGCAAAATTGTCGTTAGAGAATGAGCAGCTGCGTGGCAGTTTTTTAGGCGCAACGGGTTTTTTACAGTCCAAACGCCGTTCGGTATTTGAAGACACTAGCGAACTTGAGTACTTGCGCGATCGCGGTGAAGCCATTCGTCAGCAAAGCCTGGCGCAGCTGCCCGATTTGCTCGAAACCCTAGAAAAAAACCTCACAGCCAATGGCATTCAAGTGCACTGGGCCGAAACCGCCGAGCAAGCCTGCGGAAAAGTGCACGCTATTTTAGCCATGAATAATGCGCGCACTGTGGTGAAAGGCAAATCCATGGTGAGTGAAGAAATTGAGCTTAACCATTATTTAGAAAAGCAGGGCATCGAATGCCTAGAGTCGGATATGGGCGAATATTTGGTGCAACTGGCGAAAGAAATGCCGTCGCACATTATTATGCCCGCCATACATAAAACCACGGCACAAATCGCACGCTTAATGCACACTCGCGCCGAGCGCAGCGATGGTCAGCCCGTGCCTTACACCGAAGATGTCGACGAGCTGATAGGCAATGCCAGAGCGATTTTGCGCGATAAATTTGCCAGCGCCGATGCCGGTATTTCAGGCGTCAATATGGCCATCGCCAACACCGGCACCTTGTGTTTGGTTGAAAATGAAGGCAATGGTCGCATGAGTACCACGGCGCCACCAATACACATTGCGATTACCGGTATTGAAAAAGTGGTGGCCGATTTAGCCGACGTGCCTGACTTGCTCAGCTTGCTGACCCGCAGCGCCACCGGGCAACACATCAGCACCTATTTTAATATGATCTCGTCGCCGCGTAAGGCCGGTGAATTGGACGGCCCTGAGCAAGTGCATCTGGTATTGGTCGATAATGGCCGCTCGCGCATGTTTAATCACCCACAATTAAAACCGACCTTACAGTGCATTCGCTGCGGCGCCTGTATGAACCATTGCCCTGTGTATGCACGCATTGGCGGCCATGCCTATGGCTCGACTTACCCAGGCCCCATAGGCCAAGTGGTGACGCCGCAGATGCAAGGGTTGGATAAACAAGGCGAACTGGTGTCGGCTTGTACCTTAAACGGCGCCTGCGGCGAGGCCTGCCCGGTGCGCATTCCACTGCCTAAATTAATTCGTGAATTACGCCACGAAGCCAACTCGACAGCGGCCATCAGCGAGTTGGATATTCCCGGCAAAGGCAGTCAGCGCCATTTAGGCGAAGCCTTACTATGGAAGGGTTGGGCCTTGGCTCATCAGTATGGGCCTGTGTATCGCAGCATGACCTGGGCGTTAAGTCGCTGCCGTTCGTTAATGCCGAATCGTTTAGGCGCTTGGACGGCGACTCGCACTATGCCAACACCGGCGGCAAAAAGCTTGCACGAATTAGCAAAAGCGGCGGGCATTCAACAGCAGCCGACGAGCGCGGAGGATCCATCATGAGCGATGCACGCAATGCTATTTTACAGCGCTTACGTCAGGGCCAAGCGCAGCAAGCCAAGCCAGCTGAAGTCCCGCTACGCTCACCCAGCCAGACATCGTTGGATGATTTTTGTGAGCATTTGCAAAATGCCCATGCGCAGGTGATTTATTGCCACCCCAGCGACTGGCTGAGCACTGTCGTACAGCGCTTAGCTTCGCTTGGCGGCAGTTTGGCCTGCGGTCGCAGTGCTGAAGGGCAGCAGCTGTATCAAGCGGCGGTTGAACAGGGGCTTAATGTTTGTTGGTACGACGAGCAACTCGATAAGCAACAGCTATTTAATCAGATAGATGTGGGGTTTTCTGTGGCCCAAGCCGGCTTAGCCGCGACCGGCAGCTTAGTGGTGGAAACCGGCCCCGATGAGCCCAGAATGTTATCTCTGGTGCCGCCGTTAAGCATTGTGTTGCTGCGCCGTTCAACGCTTCTGGCGGATTTTAATGCCTATGTGCAGCGCCGTGGCGATGCTGTTATGCCAACGAATTTATTGCTGATCTCCGGCCCCAGTAAAACTGCCGATATTCAGCAAACCTTGGCCTACGGTGCCCATGGGCCAAAACAATTATGGGTATTATTGCTTGATGACAGTGACTTTATGACTCAGTTAAATGCTCAAACAGATGAGCATGCTAGTGGAGATCAGCCGTCATGAATGGGCAGAGTTCGAATATTGATCGTTTTTTAGCTGAGCTGTGTTCGCAATTTGATTCTGATCGTATTATTACAGATCCGCTGCGCACCTTGGCTTATGGTACCGATGCGTCGTTTTATCGCTTAACGCCTAAGGCGGTGATTGATGTTGATGACGAACGCGAAGTGGTGCTGCTGCTGAACTTGGCCCAGCGTCATCAAGTGGCTTTAACCTTTCGAACGGCGGGAACCAGTTTATCTGGCCAGGCCGTGACGGATTCGGTCTTGGTGCGTTTAAGCCCAGCCTGGAATCATCACGAAATTATTGCCCAAGGCGCGCAGCTTAAGGTTCAGCCTGGGGTGATTGGTGCCCAAGCCAATCGCTGGTTGGCGCCTTTTCAGCGTAAAATTGGCCCAGATCCGGCATCGATTAACACTGCCAAAATCGGTGGCATAGTCGCCAATAATGCCTCGGGCATGTGTTGTGGTACGGCACATAATAGCTATCAAACCATCGCCAGTATGCGTGTGATCTTGGCCGACGGTAGCGTATTAGACACAGCAGACAGCCACTCGCGTCGCCAGTTTATCCGTCAACAACCAGAGTTAATTGCGGCCATTGAATCATTGCGTGATCAGGTGGCGCAGGATAACCGTTTGGCCGAACGTATTCGCAAGAAATTCAGCATAAAAAATACCACCGGCTACAGTCTAAATGCCTTTACTGATTTTGACGATCCCATCGATATTATTCAGCACTTGATGGTGGGCTCAGAAGGAACCTTAGGTTTTATTTCCGAAGTGACCTACAACACAGTCGAAGAACAGACCCATAAGGCCTCGGCATTATTATTGTTTGCCGATATCGAGCAAACCAGTCGGGCAGTCACGGCGTTAAGCCACACTCAGGTGGCAGCGGTTGAGTTGATTGATCGGGCCGGTTTGCGCAGCGTTGAAACAAAAGCTGGCATGCCAGAGTATTTACAGCAGCTAAGCGAGCAAGCAGCAGCGCTCTTAGTTGAAGTGAGAGCCAACAGTGATGCTGAACTGGAGGCACAATTGCAGCAGGTGCAAGCAGCTCTGGCTCCATTTGATACCTTGCTGCCAACAGTCTTTACCACAGATGCCGCCACCTGCCAACGCTACTGGAATATTCGCAAAGGTTTGTTCCCGGCGGTGGGATCGGTGCGAGAAAAAGGCACCACAGTCATTATCGAAGATGTTGCTTTTCCAGTCGAAAAACTTGCATCAGCCGTGTTAGAGCTGCAAGCGCTGTTTAAAAAATACCATTACAGCGAGGCGATTATTTTCGGCCATGCCCTGGCGGGTAATTTACATTTTGTATTTACCCAAAACTTTACCGACCCTCAAGAAGTTAAGCGCTACGCCAAATTTATGGACGATGTGTGCCTGTTGGTGGTCGGTCGTTACGATGGTTCGTTAAAGGCCGAGCATGGCACTGGCCGTAATATGGCGCCCTTTGTTGAAATGGAGTGGGGCAAAGCCGCATACGATATGATGTGGCAGATCAAACAGGCCTTTGATCCACACGGGATATTAAATCCGGATGTGGTGCTGAGCCATAATCCGCGTACTCATATTGAACACTTAAAGCCCATTCCCGTGGCTCATGAGTTAATTGACCGCTGCATAGAGTGCGGTTTTTGTGAGCCGGTGTGTCCATCTCGTCATCTGACGTTAACGCCCAGACAGCGCATTGTGGTGATGCGCGAGCTAGAACAGCAACGGCGTAGTGGTTTAAATGATAATTTCAAACAGTTATTGGCCGACTATCAATATCAGGGGGTGGATACCTGCGCAGCCGATGGTTTGTGCAGTTTGGCATGTCCGGTCGGGATTAATACCGGTGATCTCAGTCGTGAGCTAAGGTCCAGGCGTAATCATAAATATCAGCGCAGCGCCGATTGGGTTGCGCAGCATTTTTCTACCGTTAGTGAAGCCAGCCGCCAGGCGTTGCAATTGGTCGATATCACCCAGCGTGTGCTGGGCAGCAGCAAGCTGGAAGCGACCAGCACAGTGGCGCATAAAATCAGCGGGGGGAAGCTTCCCAAATGGCACCCCGCCATGCCGTCGGCGGCTAAGCGTGATGTTAGAGCGGCATCGTCCAGTCAGGCAAAGGCCGATATCATTTATTTCCCTAGCTGCGCCAGTCGTACGATGGCACCGCCACAAGCCCAGCAGGACAGGCGATCGTTAGTTCAGGTGACGCAGCATTTGGCGCGCAAAGCGGGCTTAACGTTGCAGCTATTAGCTGAGCAAGAGCAATACTGTTGTGGCATGCCCCTCGATAGCAAAGGCCACTTTAGCCAGGCCGAGCGCATGGCTGAGCAGCTGAATACCGCCTTGTTGGCTGCCAGCGACGGCGGCCGAATACCGGTGATGATAGATACCAGTCCCTGTGCCTTTCGTATGCAGCAACGGCTCGACCCGGCCATTCAGTTGTTAGATCCCATTGCTTTTGCCGAACGCTATTTATTGCCTCGATTGCAGCTACAGCGCAGCACAGAGCCGCTGGCGGTGCATATTACTTGCTCTAGTCGAAAGTCTGGCCAAGATCAGCAGATGATTGCATTGGCCCGGCAATTGAGCGATAACATTGTTGTGCCCGAGGATATTCATTGCTGTGGTTTTGCAGGCGATAAAGGCTTTGTCCAGCCTGAACTTAATGCGGCGGCCTTGGCGCCATTAAAAGGTCAGGTACTTGCTTGTCAGCAAGGAGTATCGACCAGTCGTACCTGTGAAATTGGCTTGAGTCATCATGCTGGTATTCCTTATCACGGCTTATTTTATCTACTTGATCGACAGTCGCGCGCCAAAGCCTGATAGCCTGTCTTTACACCATGGCTGGGTGTTTTACTATTCAGAGGTTCCTAAGGTAAATGCGGCGTATACCATTTGTGAATCTGTTTGCGACAAGAGGGCAATGCCAATGAGCAGTTTTACCCGACTACATCCGGAAACCACCGGCCTTTTGATTATTGATGTGCAAGGCAAGTTGGCAGAGCAAATGCACGATTATGATGGCATGTTACAGTCATTGTCGCGCTTGATTCGTGGTGCCAAATTGATGGGGTTGCCCATTATCACTATGGAGCAGTTGCCCGACAAACTTGGGCCTACGCGTGAAGAAATTCGACCATTGCTCCCCAGTGCACCCTTGTCTAAAAGCAGCTTTAGCGGTTTAGGTGAGCGCACTATTTTAGAGACCATTGATGCCAGCCATTGCCATCAATGGTTAGTGGCCGGCATCGAAGCCCATGTTTGTGTTTATCAAACGGTGATGGATTTATTAGAGCAGCGTCATCAAGTGCACCTAGTCACCGATGCCATTCGCTCACGCAGTGACGCTAATCGCCGTTTAGCCTTAGATAAAATGCAGACCATGGGCGCCGATATTACCTCGGTGGAAATGGCGTTGTTTGAGCTGCAAAAACAGGCCCAAGGGGATGTGTTTAAGCAGCTGATTCAGATTATTAAATAGGTTTGCTCTATCGTTCAGTGATGCGGCGCTCGCATCTGTGTTATTGATAGTTCGCAGCAATTTTTTGCAATAAAGCCTGATTGGCGGGCAATGCCAGCGCTTTATTTAACTGTTTGAGCAAATGATGGGCCCAAGCAGGCTGGGGTGATAAGCCCAAATACAAGGGTTTTTTCGCCAAGCAGCCGGCATTAAGCAGCGCATTGGGTGCCTGTTGCAGCTGTTTTAGGCTATAAGACATGACCCTTTTATCGTCTAGGTAGGTATCGATTCGGCCGCGTTGCAGCATATTAATTAAACGCAGGCTGGGCTGGCTGCCGACCATGCTTTGCAAACGCTGCGGATTATTAGCATTATTTTTGATGTAGTCATCCATGGCGCCGTCAAAACTATAATCTTGCACCACACCTAATACCTGCTGGGGTAGGGACTCTACGCCTGTAAACTGCCAGTCGCTGCCCGGGCGAGTATAAAAGCAATCTTGATAATGCATGGTGGCGACCTCTGGCATCAGTAGCGCCTGCGCTTCGCCGGGTACTAAGGTTAAAACACCATCAATATGGCCAAAGCGGGCTTCTTGTAATGCCCGTGACCAAGGAATGGTTTTAACGATCAGTTCGATGCCTTGCTGGGCAAAAATTTCATGCAAATAATCGCTGACGATGCCACTGCCATCGGCGCAGCTGTAGGGGCACCACTGGGCGGCGGCAAAGGTCAGTTGCTTAGGAAATTGCACGCTAGCGGTACTGGGTGGCGGTGTGCCAGCGCTCTGATGCGAAGTGTCGGGTATTGACTGGCTGGCACGGTTTGATGGTTGATCGGCAGACGTTTGATCAATGCCAGAGCCGGCTAACGCCAACGCTGGCATCAGCAGGCACAACAAAGTACTCATCACCTTTGTCATTGCAGTATCCGGGGGCTTCTAAAAGGCGCGTATAGCAGCATGAAACCCCGGCACTGTCAAAGCGCAAATACCTGTTGGTACACATCGTCATAATGTTTTGCAAAATGCACCGTCATGCCGCTGCGAATATGCTCGGGCAGCTCGTCATAATCGCGGCGGTTGGCATCTGGCAGTATCACCTCCATGATTTTTGAACGCCTGGCAGCAATCACCTTTTCGCGAATACCGCCCACGGGCAGCACTTGCCCTGTGAGGGTGAGCTCACCGGTCATAGCCAGCGGTCGTTTGATGCGCTTGCCCGTCATCAGCGAAATCAGTGCTGTGGTCATAGTTACCCCGGCGCTGGGGCCATCTTTGGGGGTAGCACCTTCGGGTACGTGCAGATGCACAAGGCGTTGATCAAAAAAGTCTTTGGCTCCGCCGTAATGGTCGCTGTGTTGACATACGAAGCTGTAAGCCAAATCAGCAGACTCCTTCATGACGTCGCCCAATTTACCCGTGAGCTTCAGACCGCGACCGCTGCTGTGCACGCTGGCGGCTTCAACTGGCAAGGTCGCACCGCCCATGGAGGTCCAGGCCAGCCCAGTGACTACGCCAACGCCACGAATGATTCGCTCTTGGCGAAATACCGGTTGGCCCAAAAATTCTTCTACATTTTTGCCGCTGACCGCTACCTTTTTGTCACCCGCCAGCAGTTTGACCACCACTTTGCGAGCAATTTGTTGCAGCTGTTTTTCCAAATTACGCACGCCAGATTCGCGTGCATAGCCATCAATGATTTTTCGCAAAGTGGCATCACTGATGCTGACTTGAGACTTTTTCAAACCATGGCGCTCTAACACGCGCGGCCATAAGTGAGTGCGGGCAATGGCCAGTTTCTCTTCACCGATATAGCCCGACAAGCGAATGGTATCCATACGATCCAGCAAAGGCCCAGGAATGCTGTCGAGCTGATTGGCGGTACAAATAAACAGCACTTTAGACAGGTCAAATCGCACATCTAAATAGTGGTCAAGAAACTCTTTATTTTGCTCCGGGTCCAGTACTTCCAGCAGTGCAGAGGCCGGATCGCCTTGGTACGAGCTGCCCATTTTGTCGATTTCATCGAGCATAATAACCGGGTTTTCAACATCGACATCTTTCAGCGCTTGTATCAGCTTGCCGGGCATGGCATCCACATACGTGCGGCGATGGCCTTTGATTTCGGCTTCATCGCGCATGCCACCCACGCTAAAACGATAAAACTTACGCCCTAAGGCCTCGGCGACCGAACGGCCAATCGAAGTTTTACCTACGCCGGGCGGGCCGGCCAATAACATAATGGAGCCGGATATTTCTTTTTTATAAGCACCGACCGCCAAAAACTCTAATATGCGCTCTTTAACGTCTTCTAAGCCGCTATGGTGAGCGTCCAGCGTTTGTTTGGCGTGCGCCAGATCAAATTGATCCTCTGAAGTTTTTCCCCAGGGCAGGCACGTGAGCCAGTCGAGGTAGTTGCGGGTAACGGCAAATTCAGACGAACCCGTCTCCAGCATAGAAAACTTTTTAAGCTCTTCATCCAGGCGCTTTTGCACGTCGGCAGGCAGGGTTTTATTGTCTAACCGTTGTTTAAACTCGTCGATGTCGGCGGTTTTGTCGTCTTTAGATAGCCCCAGTTCTTTCTGAATGGTTTTCAGTTGCTGGCGTAAAAAAAACTCACGCTGATGCTGGCTAATACTGCTGTTAACGCTTTCATTGATTTCGGCCTGTAACTTGGCCACATCGATTTCTTTTTTCAGCAGCAATAGCACCTTTTCCATGCGTTTTTGCAATGGAATGGTTTCCAGCACCTCTTGCAGAACAGGGCCTTCTGCCGTGGTGATGGCCGCGGCAAAATCCGTTAACGGCGATGGGTCATTGGGGCTAAAGCGATTTAAATAGTGCTTTAACTCTTCAGAGTACAGTGGGTTTAGTGCCACCAGCTCTTTAATGGAGTTGATGATCGCCATGGCGTAGGCCTTGGTTTCATCGTCAAAGGCGGCGTTATGGCTGGGGTAGTGCACTCGGGCAATAAAGGGCGCTTTACTGCTGACCCATTCTAAGGTGCGAAAACGGCGAATGCCCTGGGCGATAAACTGAATGCGGCCGTCTTCTGTTTGAACCTTATGGATGCGAGCAACACAACCAATAAGCGGCAGTTCATTGGCGTCGGGCATCTGGTTGCTGGGTTTGTCGCCAATAAACGACAAACCGATGAGTTTATGCTCGGTATTGCTGACGCGCTCCAGGGTTTCTGACCATAATGCCGCGTCGACAATCACTGGCTGTACCTGGGCCGGAAAAAACGGCCGACCATTCACCGGTAGAACATGAATGCGATCGGGTAGGATCTCGCTGGCTTGGATAATGCCCGTGCCCTGATTTTCGTCGCGACTGATGTATTCGTGTGCTTGCTCAGACATAAAGTGCCTCCTTGTTATCGCCTTAGTGGGGGAGGCATAACCGGATTTCAATGATGAGCTTTCGCGAACAGTCTGATTCACAACGGTTTTTTGTGATACCGTCGAGGCCGTGCGCGCAGGTTGCTTGGCTGCTGGAGTGCTCTGTAAAAGGTATGAAAAGGAGAGAAGATGTCATCTGAACGTCGTGCCGTGGTGTTAGCACTGCTGGCGGTATTGTTATGGTCAACCGTGGCCACCGCCTTTAAGTTATCGCTGGAACAATTAACACCGCGTTGGTTATTGGCCATCGCCAGCCTTGCATCGCTGTTGTTTTTAACCGCTTATCTGGCGTATCAGCGGCGGCTGCCCCAGGCGTTGTCTGGTTTTAAGCAGCAGCCGGCGTTTTATCTGCGCCAGGGGCTGATTAACCCATTATTGTATTATTTGATTTTGTTTCAGGCCTATGACGAACTGCCGGCACAGCAGGCCCAGTCGATTAATTACACCTGGGCGCTGACCATGAGTTTATTGGCCGTGCCTATGCTAGGGCAGAAGCTACTGCGACGCGACATCATGGCACTATCGCTGGCGTATATCGGTGTGGTGGTAATTGCCACCAAAGGTGACCCGTTGGCACTGCAGTTTGATAGTCCGCTCGGTGTTGGATTGGCGCTGCTTAGTACCCTGTTATGGGCGCTGTATTGGATCTGGAATACCAAAGCTCAGCATCCGCCCACCGTTAGCTTATGGAGTGGTTTTGCCATCGCCACGCCGCTTATTTGGCTGGTGGCGCTGTGGTGGGATGGCTGGCCGGGTATGGCGCTGTGGGGGCAGGGCGGCTTAGCGGCAATTTATGTTGGCCTGTTTGAAATGGGCGTCACTTTTTTATTGTGGCAAACCGCCATGAGCCTAACGTCGCGCACGGCGGCCATCAGCTCGCTGATCTTTTTATCGCCATTTTTGTCGCTAATTTTTATCAGCCAAGTATTAGGCGAGCCGATTCATTCGGCCACTTTTGTTGGCTTGGTGCTGATTGTCACCGGCCTGGGCATACAAAAGATGCCCAGTCGTCGACAGGCCTCTCAGTCGGCGGCGTAAATGCCGTCGCCTTTTAAATGAAACTGATGCTGGTGAAAAAACAAATTGGCCACTGCAACGGCATCAGAGGTAACAATCGCCTCCAGCATGGTGTCGTCTGTGTCTAATTGCAGTGCTTGTTGGCGGGCAAAGGTTTGCAGCGGTGCCAAGGTGGCTTTCACCCAGTCGGGCTTAAACGGTGGGCGGTGGCGCGGATACGCGCGGCCGCTGGCATCGGTGGGCACAAACTGCACAAAGCTTTGGCACTGGCCCTTGGCCAGACAGCGCTGAATTTCAGTTTTCCATGGCTGGCAGTGGCTGAGGGCATCGCAATCTGCGCTGCTAACCAGCCAGTCCACCACTTTCGGGCCGGCCAGTGCGCCACCCAAAACAGCCTGCTTCTGCTCAAAGGTCACCGTCACTTTATCGCCCTGAATCGCGGCAATTTTAAGCTCGCTGCCTTCGGGAACTATCTTAATAACCTTAAGCTCCGGCTGGCCGTAGGACAGCATCTGAGCGCGCATCGTTAATGGCTGCAGCAGCATCTCGCCACTGTGCTGATGCTGCAGTAGCAGCAGCATATCGGGTGCCTTTAGCAGTCGGCCGACAGCCGGGTGCTGGCTTAGAGGCTGATCATCAGCCAGCGACGGCGATGGGGTACGTGAGGCAAGGGTGCTAGCGGCACTGGCAGGTTGTTGAGCGTTACCTGCTTGTTGTTGCGGCAGGCGCTGACAACCACTGATAAATACGGCGCTGATAACGGTGGCAATAAAGATTTTGTACATGATGGCACGGGTACGTTGTAAAAGGCGCCATCATGCCATAAGGCCGGCGCCTAGGGCAGTGGCCAGTGGCGTTGGAAAAGTAAAGATGCGCACAATAAGACCAACTGCGCCGCTTTGTCGGTGGCTGTATGGTAAGGATTACACCGGCTGAAAGGCCTGCCAAGTAACATGCGGTTAGCAAGAAATCGACATGGATTGCACGAGCATTGCTAACATCGAAGGGCCACTGATGTTGGCCATTCGCAAATCTGTTTCAGGGAGAAACATTATGTCGCTCGATCTAGCATGCAGTCATATCCAGCAAGCAACCAACAACTTAGAAGACTATTTTACCGCCGTACAGGTGGTGAAGGGCTACTCACTGGCAGCGGCTAGGGTGAATCTTCCTTATCTGCGCAACCCGCCCAAGGATTATCCGCAGCTTATTGAAGCGGATATCAAGTTCCACCAAGACATAATGAGCTTTGGCCGCAATGTCCCTGCCACCTTAGACGTGGTGCCCGATCTGGTTAAAATTAAAGGTCCCACCATTGAACGTTCGATAGCTGAGGCTAAAGCCATAGCGGCGCACTTGGCCAACAATCCTGCCGATACACTAGCTCAGCAACGCGTGAAGAATGCCTTGTTTGCTCTTGGGCTGGATGTGGGTTCTTTTGTCGATGATGTGCAAACCACTCAAAAGCGTGTACAAGGCTTTGGTGTCGATGTGGTGCAGCAGCATAGTGTGTTAGAGGGCTTAATCAAAAGTGCCTACGACATATCTGATCATGACGAGAAAATCATTGAAGATATTAATGTTCAAATTGAGCAGCTTAATAAAGATATATCAGATCAGGTGTTAAAAATAATAGGCGGTGCGGGAATAACCACAGCAACGGCGATGGTCAATGTCGCCATTGGTTTTATTCCAGCTCCCACCTGGGTGAAAGGAGTGCTGTCGGTGTTTTTAGTGCCCGGTTATTGGGCTGGGATGAACATGATCATTAATGCTACGGTTAAAATTATCGAAGACAAAGGCGAGCTGAAAATTCAAGCGCAAAGGCTTACCGACTTTCAAAGCGATGTGTTAGCACTGGATCAATACGGAAAACTGGGTCAAGGCTTAAAAGACTATATGAAAGACGTTCATGCCAGTCTTGGAGTGATTGCCGAGCAATGGCAGCGGGTGCGCAATAACATCGATCAAGCCCGTGACGATGTGAAGGTGGCTGACGCGGATGCTAGTGTGTCAGCCTGGACCTCCTTGTACAATGACCTAGGCAAGCTTGCAGCTGACTGGTCACGCTTTTCTAATCAGGTATTAGCGATGCAAACCAATACCGAAGTCAGCATGGCACAACCGTTATCGACCATGAGTGCCGATGAAATGATGCAATTAGTGAATGAATCCCCAGTGCTCAGCTACGACGAGTTTTTTAAATTTACTGTGCCGGCTGCATAAGCCTGCCCTTAAAAAGAGCCCATTAAAAACAGCGCAAGGCTGATGCCTATTGATACTGTCTTGGTCTTTGCTGCTGGAGCCTGTTTTTCTTGAGTGTGGAATGAGGTGTGCCGTTTAACGGGTTAAACCAGCACCGAATAAACGCCAAGGAAAGCAGGCTCCAGCCCTTTGGATTATTGCTAGAAACCCCTCAACCTGAATGATTGAATGTTCACTTTAAAGCTTTTGTTGAGCAGCGTTGGCTTATCAGCGACAGCCCAGCGTCGATCTACTCGGTAGCGTAAGCAGGGTGGGCACTAGCCCTAACAGTCTGCACGAGGCGTCGGCTCCTTGGCCCGCTCAACACTGAGCGGAGTTCCCCACTTACGCCATAAGTTCCCTAACCATACCTATTCGTCACATCTGGCAGGTCTTTGCCCGTCTCAGCTAGCCATTTGGGCTTAGAAGTGAGCAATACCTTTGCTATGATGCGCGCCTTTTTTTGCTCAGAGGATAGGTGGATGCGCTCAACGGTCAGGTGGCTGTTATTAGGCTTTATGTTAATAGGCTCCGTTGGGACGCAGGCGGATGAAAAAATCATCGGTACTTTTTGTTCCTCGGCAGGAGCGTACTACTGTGCAACGAGTGGCATCGATGACCCGGCCACCCATAAATACTGTACGAGCAGTGATCCGGTTAACGCCATCATTGAAGGCGCTAATTCTCTGTCATATGGGCTTTCATGGAGCAGTTGGGAATCGAACGGGTCGGGAGAGGCAGACTACCGACGTAAACGAAGCGGTATCACACGGTACCATGATTTTTATCGGTGGAGAGAGACGGGTGGCTATCCTCCCAGGCACGGCAACGGAGCCCGTGTTATGGAATACAACTGTTTAGCATGTACCAGTCCGTTTGAATGGGATAGCGAAGAAAATAAATGCATTACCTACTGCCCCAATGGACAACAATTTGACTATGAAGCTTGGTCGTGTGTCTTACCTCTAGGAAAAGAGCTGCCTCCCGAGCAGATGTGCAGCGCAAAAAAAGTAGGCAACCCAATTGATGTCACAACTGGCGAAAAAGTCCAACACTTTGAACCGGATATAGTCCTAGGCCAAGGTCATTTCCCAATAGTTTTTAATCGCCTTTACCGTTCGATGCCATCGAGATCTACTCGTAATGAAATCCGTTGGCGCAAAGTGAAAGATAAAACGGGATGGAACAAACAATATTTATCTGATGTGAATACCAAGCGTAGTAAAGTGCTTTATGCAGGGGCTAACGAAGAAAAAGCGCCCCCTCCACTGGGTAATATGCACCATAACTTTGAAGCCAGCCTTAAGTTTACCTCGGCATATACAGCATTTTATCAAGATTCACAGGGCGAGCTGATTCGCTTTAGCGGTTCAGAGTCGACCTTTAAAGCCAGCCTGGGCACAGTGACTCGTCAAGCAGACGGCAGCGCGATCTTGGTTAAGAAAAATGCGGAGCGAGAGTATTTTAATGGTGACGGTCAGTTAACCCGCATTGAACATCCACAAGGTGGCTGGCAAACCCTAGTGTATGACGACCTGGGCCGTATTGATGTCATCACTCACTACCAAGGCTATCGACTGCAGTTCCACTACGACCCGGAACATAAACGTTTGGTGCGTTTAAGCACCCGTGGTGGTGACGATGTGCAGTTCCGTTTTGACGATAAAGGTCAGTTAACTGGGACTCAGCTCGGCTCACAAGGATGGGAAACCTACCGCTATAAAACCATCGATATCACCAATTTCGCCAACGGCAATGCCGTCACACAGATCTACCGTTTAGAGGCCATTATTGATGCCAGTGGCGTTGAGTACGCCAGTTGGGAATACGACCATCAAGGCTTGGCCATCGAGAGTCGCCATGCCGGTGGTGCAGAAAAAGTGACCATTGATTACCAAGGCGTGGGCTCGTTAGTCACCAACGCTCTGGGGCATCAAAAAACCGTGATTAACGACCCGCATGGCCGCGTGGTGGAAGTGATCGGTGACAGTGCCAGCTCAGAACAGCTGAGCAGTGGTGCATTGCCAAGCACTTCCGTTGAATACCATGACAGTTATATCGACATCACGGATGAACATGGAGTTCCGCATAACAAAAGCGTGAATCGCAAAACCGGACAGATCATGTCGATAGACAGAACCTACTACATGGATGGCAGCCGCCGGTTAACACATAAAACCAATTACAGCTGGGACAGTCGCTTTCCAGGCTTGATGACCAGTGAACGGCTCTACAATATGTGGGATCGTGTCATGAAGTACGACGACCAAGGTCGTCTGATGCAAGTGGAGATCACTGCTAATCGCAGCCCCAAACGCACCACCACTTACGCCTATAACGAGCAAGGTTTATTGGCGTCGGTCGATGGTCCGCACACCGATGTTGATGACATCACCGAGATCAAATACGACGACCGCTCACGCTTGAGTGAAGTCTGGGTTGGGGGTGTGTTACAGCAAAAAGTCCTGGCTTATGACGCTTATGGCCGTATCAGCGAATGGCAAGATGGCAATGGCGCCACTTACCAACAGCAATACAACCACGATGGTCAATTAACCCAGCTGCGCTTATTCAGTGCCGATGGTTCGGTCGATCGCACGACGGTATACGCTTACGACGCCCGAGGTTTATTAGAAAAAGTGACGCAAGCCGATGGCGCTTGGGTGCAATACGGTTATGACGATGCACGTCGCTTAACATCGGTGTCGGATGCTTTGGGCAACCGCATTGATCTGACTGTGGATCTGGCTGGCAATATTGAGCAAACCGATGTTCGTGATGCCAATGGTGCGTTGCAGCGTCAGCATAAAGCCGTGTACGACCAGCTCAGCCGTTTAAGCCAATCGATTGAGCCGGATACTCATGCGGGTGATGAGACAAAATACGATGCCTTAGGCAATGCCATTGCGTACACCAATGCGCTGGGCACCCAAAGCCAGTCTGAATTTGATGCCCTCGGTCGGTTAAGCAAATACATCGATGCCAATAACGGTGAAACCCGTTATACCTACAATGCTGAAGATCAGATTACCTCGGTCACCGATCCGGAAGGCAAAAAAACCGAATACCAATACAACTACTTTGGTGATTTAGAAAAAATCATCAGCCCAGACACTGGTACCACCACCTTTGTTTACGACCAGGCAGGTAACCGTACTCAAAGCAAAAACGCTCAAAATGAGATCACGACCTACCAGTACGATGCGCAAAACCGGTTAACGCTGGAAACGTATCACGACAGCAGCACAGTGGAATACCGCTACGACCTGAGCAGCAGTGCTAATTCTGTGGGTCGTTTAAGTGAAGTCAAAGACCGTCAGGGTCATGTGACCAGGTATCACTACAACGCCGCGGGTGAGGTGGTGAAGCGTGTTCTGTCGCAAGGTGATTCTTCAAGTTCTAACACCGCAAATACCGAGTGGCACTACACCGCCAATGGTCGACTGCAGGCACTGGTGTACCCAAGTGGGGCTCAGCTTAAACCGACTTACAACAGCGCTGGTCAAATCACTGCATTAACTTGGCAAGCCAATGGTGCCGCACCACAGCAAACCCTGGTGTCGGAGGTGAATTACCAAGCCTTTAGCGGTGCCATTAATGCATTAACCTACGGCAACGGTTTAAACCTGCAGCGTGATTATGCGTTAGACGGTCAGATCACCGGCAGCCAGTTATTGTCGACCTCGGCCATCGATCCACTGCGTCAGCGTGAATACACCCTGGATGCCATTAACCGCATTACGTCGATCAAACAAGACGGTGACTGGGGCAGCCAACAGCACGGTTTTGATTACGATTTATTGTCGCGCTTAACCCAGGCCAAGCAACACGGCCAGCAGGACGATTACCGCTACGACGGCATTGGTAATCGGTTAAGTCACGATAATCAGGGTGGTGATAAGCCAGGCAACACGACTTACGGTTACGCCAGCAATTCGCATAAATTGGACAGCATCCAAGGTGTGAACGCACAAACCGTGGTGATCAATGCCTTAGGCCAAACCACGCAACTGGGTGAGCGTCAGTTCAGCTACGACCCAACCGGTCATATCCGTACTTTGACCACCAGCGAAGGCAGCACGGAGTATCGTTACTTACCGAATCACCTGCGCAGTCAAAAAATCCAAGGCGATCAGATCACCTATTACGACTACGATCTGCAAGGCCAACTGATCAGTGAGCGTGTGTCTCAAAACGGCGGAGCTGCCGTCACCACCCGAGAATACCTGTGGCTGGGCAACGAGCTGCTGGGCTATTACACAGACGGTCAGTTGTATTTCGTGCACAATGATCACTTAGCCACGCCACAAGCCATCAGCGACCGTCAGCAAAATAAAGTCTGGAGCCTTGAGCAAAAAGCGTTTGGTGAAAGCACCCTCAGCGACAACCAGATTACCTTTAACATCCGCTTCCCAGGACAGTACTATGACCAAGAAAGTGGCCTGCACTATAACTGGAATCGTTACTACGACGCTCAGTTAGGACGTTACCTGCAAAGCGATCCGATTGGACTTAATGGTGGATTAAGTACGTTTGGGTATGTGTATCAGAATCCGATGAATTTGGTGGATCCGAATGGGTTGGAAGTACGAGTGTATTCTAGTGATGCATGGGGAAAAGCTGGATTGAACCACGCGTATGTTTATTCTACAGAAACAGGTAGAGGTCGCGGGGCAAATGGTTCGTCGGGTTATACTTTAGGCGACGGGGTTGGAGGATTAAACAACCCTTATAAGGTCGTTCAGTTGCCCTTGGGTATGACAGAGGAACAATTTATGGACCGCATTGACGCTGCTGATAATTGGAATAATGGCCTATACTTTCCTTTTGTAAATGATTGTCATAACGATTTAGAGCGAGCTTTTGATCATGCCGAAGTTGAATATCCGGGTGCCCCAAACGGCAGGTTCGATGCTGATGACATTATTTATGACTACTTGAGGGAAGTAGTGCTACAACAAATATTGTCACCTGATTAGAGGTGGCCGGTTTTAGCTGATCACTGCGGGATCAGCTAAGTTATTAAAAAGTATTTTAAACTCTAACCCTTAGTGAGAAAGAAAATGTGTGGGTCCATGAAGATTGGTTTGTATCTGGTTACGCTTGTGTTTGTTGTGCTTTCAACTGGCTGCAGTAAGGGGCAGTATTCATTTCAAACCTTCACCTATCCAAACAATATCCCGGCTCATGAAGCTGGCTGGATTTACAAAGGAGAATTTAGGGTTTTTACGCGCGAAAGTGGAAGTATGTTTCGGAGGGGAGATAAGACGGTTTATATTAATGTTTATGATGTGAATGACAAAGTCATTTTATCTAGCAAGTATGATTTTGTGGATGTATCTTCTATTAAACCCGAGGTATCTTGGCCTCATCCTGAAAAATTAGATATTAAAATATATGAATATGGCAGCATGGATGTGGATGATGAGTATTCAATATCGCTGGCCAAGAAAGGTAAGAAACTATTAAAAGAAGTTTCTTACAATGCTAGAGATATGATGTTGTAAAATACTTAACTTCAGCCTTTGAATCGACAGTTAACTATTCACTAGAACTTAAAAGCGCTTACATCCGCTCCAGCAGTGGCCACCTTAACGATTAGGTGGCCCTTGTTAGGGTGGAAAACTAGTCGGACACCAAAACTGCTAATCAAGACAGTCATGATAAGAAAGTTGACTGATGGTTGTTGATTAATTAAGCGGTTATGCTTCTTGTTATCCAGGATGGATGAGGAGTCACGTATGCCTAAGCCTCGCAAGGAGCTGGTGTCGCTAGAGGCCACGCCTTATTACCATTGTGTCTCTCGCTGTGTTCGGCGTGCTTTTTTATGCGGCGAAGATGGCGCTGGGCGCAGTTTCGAGCATCGACGTGGCTGGATCGAGTTGCTGTTGTTACAGCAAGCCCAGGTATTTGCCATCGATATTGCGGCCTATGCGATTATGTCGAACCATTTCCATGTGGTGTTGCATGTATCGCAGCAGAAAGCAAAAGATTGGACCCAGCGTGACGTCATTGAACGGTGGCATCAGCTGTATAAGGGTACGGTCTTTACCCAGCGGTATTTGTTGGGTGATTCGCTGAGTCGCGTTGAGCTGCAGTTGGTGGAAAAGTCCGCAGCGCAGTGGCGTGAGCGGTTAACCTCAATTAGCTGGTTTATGCGCCGCTTAAATGAACGTATTGCTCGCATGGCTAATGAAGAAGATGGCTGCACTGGTCATTTCTGGGAAGGGCGTTTTAAATCTCAAGCTCTGCTAGATGAGAAAGCATTGGCAGCGTGTATGGCCTACGTGGACTTAAATCCGGTGCGCGCGAGTATGGCCAAGACGCCTGAGTCGTCAGACTACACTTCGATTAAAAAACGCAGTAAACAAGCGCAGCGAGCTAGCACGCCTAACCATCGATTTCAGCAAGTTCCCGAGTTGATGAGATTTGTCGGTAATCCACGACAAGATATGCCTGAAGGTATTCCAATGAAGTTAACGGATTACATCGATCTCGTTGATTGGACCGGTAAGCAGATACGCAAAGGCAAGCGCGGGTATATCGATCAAACCTTGCCGTCAGCACTGCAAAGACTCGGGATCGATCCACACCACTGGTTGGTGATGACGCAACACTTTGAGCATCAGTTTAAGGGCTTGGTCGGTACCGCGCTGCATCTGAAACAAAAGCGACGTTGTTTTGTTTATGATGATAAACCGCATCGGACTGCCGGTATTCGACACTGTCGACAGCTATTGAACTAGTGGTAATGACGCATCTTAGTCAGTTAATCTAATAACTTCTAAGTGCTGTATTGATTGTTGCTGCTGGGGAGCTCTATAGATTCTCCGATTCGTAATCGAGCTGAATGGCTTGATGAAATTAGCAGCAAGCAAGGCGGTCATGATTAACTGCGAAAAATCCAACGGATCTAAATGCGCCGAGCCGATGCCGGGGTATAAAAGGCAATGAAAAATAAAATGTTGTTTGCTCTTTTTGGAGTGGCATTGTTGTTATCAGATTACTGCTATTCCAGCAACGAAAGTATGGATGCTATTGATATAGAGAAAGTGGCTGAGGGGCCTGAGCTAAACGCCTTTATCAGTAGGCTGAAGGCAGGTTATGTCGAAACGGCTAGGAGTCTCATAAAAGGTGAGACTGATCATGCCACTAGGTCCATAATGCAGGGAGAGCTTTATCTTGTCACCGACAATGTAGAAGCCTTGTGTCATCACAACTATCACTCAAGGGTTGCTCGTTATTATCATTATGCGTGCCAGGTTCAAAACGGTATTTGTGATGACATGCACGGGATTAATGAGAATTCCTACCTGTTTCGTACCAATCAACTTCTAAAAGCAGTCAGTCAAGCCAAAGGTGATTCAAGTATCTATGATTTGATTGATACCAGTGATGTTGATTATGGCGACAAGGTGTTTACTCTGGCCCGATTTTTGGGCTATGAGAAAGCGAGTGAATACTGTGGTAAAAACAACCAGAAAATATTTGAGTGTGAGTTTGTTAGGATAGCTCAAGCAGGCTCGATCCGTATGAACGATCTTAATTTGAATGCGGGTTATGACTACTCTCAGGCTCTTTATGTCATCCTATTGGCTATAGAATATGGTAGTCCTGATTTACATAAGTTGATGAGCTATTTTGGCATGATGCCTTCTTGTTCTGCAGACTATTATTTATGCAACCTAATTAAAGCCAATGCCTCGATTTACCAGAGGGATGAGTCGAGCTTTGAAGTAAATATGGCTCGGGCAGAGAGTCTATGGTTGGACAATGATGAAAACCTTGTACTTCGACTTAATGCTTATGTTCAATTTTGTAATAGAAACAAGCTAAAAAGCACTCTAGCAGCCTGGAAGGCAAGCGAAAAAGAGTATGAGTATTGGTTGGGGGCGTTTGATAACACTTGTCGCTAAAAAGAGAAGGATGAGAAACAACACGGATACCCACTCTAGCAATGGTCATCGTGCCTAGTTGTTCGGCGTGGAAGGGTTGTCGAGGGCTGTCGGAACAGCCATGAAAGCGAACCTAGGCGCAACAAGACCTGGGGCATAGCCCCAGGTCCGTCGGACTTACAGCGCGCGGCGTGAGGTTCTGTCAGATTTTTTAGTGCTGGCTGGTTGTGGAGCAGGTTGCTCCGGAGCATAGGGGCCTGGCAGCAATCCTCTGCGTTTGTCGTCAAAAGCAGTTTGATTGGCGTTGCGAGCGACAATTGGCGTTTGGTCAATGCTGGAACTAACAATTTGAGTTGTGATGGCACTGATTATTGCGCCGATAATCCCACCGCCACCACCGCCACCTGACGAGTGCACAGCAGCAGCTTGTGTTTGCCACAATACTTGTCCGTCAAAGGTGCTAACCAGCTTTAGGTCTACTTTTACCACGGTTTGTGATGATGTTACTAAAAACTTTTGTCCCCAATCGACAATATTAATATAGAGTACGGCATCAGCGCCAATATGCTCGTTTATTTTGTCTAATGGAACGGCATTCATATCGGCCAGTGTTGGTAGGCCATTTTGACGCATAAAGTTTTCTATCACTGCCACAGGGAAAACATAGTAGCCTTTTTCTGCTAACGGTTTTGATATGGTTGACAGATAAATGTATGGAGCATTTACCTCAATCGACGCATTGTTTGGTGGAATAACAACCACAGACAAAGGTTTTGCTTCCAGTAGTGCGGTGTAATCATATGGTTCCGATACGGTGGCACAGCCACTTAAATAAATGGCGGCGAGAAACAGTAAGGTGGTTCTGATAAATCTCATGTTAGAGGCCTCCTCTCTGGATAAGCAGTCCGCTGATAAAGTACTCAGATTCAGGGTACAAACGAATTTCGGCGTTGAAAGCATCCAGTGCTTTATCGCCATCGCCTGTTTCTGCGTAGAGGTAAGCTAGGTGTAGATGCACCCCAGGCGGTACGGGCTTGCCAAGAGACTGAGCCGTTTGAATGTCTTCAACCAAGGTTTGAATGTGTGCATTTGGATCAGTGTTTTCAGGCTCTACATAAGACTGCAGTAACAGCGCTTCGTAGTTGCCCCAGTAATAGTGTTCGTTCTTTGTGGCGCAGCCGCTGATAGAAAGGGCAAGTACAAGAAAAATACTACGCATATATACTTTATTCATTATTGTGAAACGGTCCAAACGCCATTCTGGATGTCGTTAACTAAGTTGTTTACGGCTTCTTTGATAGCGAAGTTTAGAACTTTGCCATTCAGGGTGGAGTCGTAGCCAGCCGTGCCACCAAAGCCTGCTACTTCGCGGTTGCTCAGTTCATATTCACCAGCGGCCTGGGTTGAATAAACCACTTCTGATGTATTGTTATCTAGCACCAGAAGGCTGACCTTGGCGTAGGCGGTTTGAGTTTTGCCTGCCCCTAATATGCCGAACAGTTGGCGATCGCCGGTGACTTTGCGACCAAATTCGGTCACGTCTCCCGAGATGGTGTAGCGTGCTCCTTTGATATTTTGTAAGACACCGCGAAGCTTGGCTTCTTCTTGCATGCGTTGCATGTTTTCACGATCAACAACACTAAAACGATTGGTTTGCTGCAGATGGGTTTTTAAAATCGTCTTTGCTTGATTGCCTAAACGATCATTGTTCGCCGAAAAGATGCCTTGTTGAAAGCCAGAGCGATTCTGAAAGTTACCTATCACTATGCTCGTTTTTTGTCCCTGATAGTTGCTACGATAGCTATCAACACTGACGACGGATTTGCGTACATGGCTTTCATTCGCACACCCCGCGAGTAGCGAAAATATCATCAGCACAGCTGTGGTATAGAGAGTTTTCATGATGAGAAATTCTATTGCCAGAAAAAAAGGGGCGCTATTAAAACAAATAAACCGACCGATTTCCGCAACTATTGTCGATTGGGTGTAATCAAGCAAGCTGACTTTTCGAGCACGATGCTGGGGGCTTGAACTCTTGAATACTACATGTTGCCGTCAAACGATCTAGCGAATGCCGTATGGTTGTGCGCGTTGCTGTACTGAAATGCGCCCCGTTGACTGCTAGGCGAGGTTTATCCCGTTTGGGATGGGCATGTCAGACCTTGGTTGGGGAAATTAAATCGCCTGGCTAATATCCGTTGCTGGCTGGTAGGAGTCGGCTATTTGGCGCAGTGCATTTTGTAGTAGCCGATTATGTTGCTGTAGTTCTTTCAGTATCAATGCAGTTTGGGCGTCACTATGAGGGTCGTTCAAGTTGATTAGCTGTTTTGCCAAGGTATGAGCTTGGTGGTGCAATTGGTGCAATTGCTCTATCGCGCTGGCGTCATGTCCTTGGTGGTCACCTTGTTGTAACCACTGCTCCAGTGGACATTGTGTCAGAGGTAGATCCGGCAGAGGCTGTTGGTGGCGCAGTGCGTTTTCCAGTTGGCTGACCCATACACGATGACTGACCAAAGCCATGACGGCTTCAAGGCTGGCACTGTGCAGGCTGGCGGCGTTTAGCCAGTGGCTGATCGGCTGATAACTCAGCAGCCATGGGGCCACCTGATCGGCTGGCATGGGGTGGGCGATACTGTAACCTTGAGCGTGTTCACAGCCCAATAACAGTAGCAACTCTCCCTGTTCCAGCGTTTCCACGCCTTCGGCAATGAAGGTTCTGTCAAAGGCGTTGGCCAATTTTAATGCACCTTCCAAAATCGATAACTGGCGGGTATCGCTCATCATTTGCTGGATAAAACAACGATCAATTTTGAGTGTACTGATAGGCAATAGCTTGAGCTCGCTGATGGCGGAAAAATCTGCACCAAAGTCGTCTAAAGAAAAACGAACGCCCAGCTGATGGCAGCGCTGGATGCTGTCATTGACCTGGGCCCTGCGTGACAGTGCAGTGGAATCAATAACTTCTAACTCCAGCAGTGAGGCTGGTACCTGATCATACTGTTGCAGTTTAAGGGCAAGCTTATCGGCAAAATCTGTTTGCAGCAGATGCAACGAGGCGATATTGACACTAACGGGCAAACGAATACCGAGGGGCTGCCATTGAGCCAGCTGTTTCAGCGTTTGTTCGAGGGTCCAGTCCCCTAGCTCGGTAATGATGTCGTGGGTATCAATATCGGGCAGGAAGTCATCCGGATAGAGTTTTCCTTGCTGTGGGTGATTCCAGCGCAATAGAGCCTCAAAACCGGTTACCTTGCCAGAGCGCATATTAACCTTGGGTTGGTAGTGCATTTCTAGCTGCTGTTGTCGTATCGCTTGGTTAAGTTCTATCGCCCAGCGTTGACGGCGGTCGGCTTGTTCATTGTGATCGTGCTGATACACCCGAAAGCAATCGCGCCCGGCTTGTTTGGCGTCATACATGGCCTGATCAGCCTGGCGAATTAAACGCAGTGCGTCGATGGGTTGGGTTTGCGGTAAAAATGTCACACCAATGCTGGCGCTGATGCGAATGTTATGACCCTGGATATCAAAGGGCTGCGCCAGTACCGCCAGCAGCCGCTTAAGCCCAGCAAAGGCATCGGCTCGTGATGACAATGCAGGCATCACCGCAATAAATTCATCACCGCCCAAACGCGCCAGGGTATTGTTGCCCCTGAGCTTGCCGCGCATGCGTTGGCTGGCAGCGATAATCAGTTGATCGCCCACCACATGGCCGAGGCTGTCATTAATGGCTTTTAAACCATCGAGGTCAACAAAGGCGACGGCGGTGGTGTGCATGGCAGCATCCGCGGCAGCGATTTCCTGGCTTAGCACTTCATCTAGTCGGGCACGGTTTGGCAGGCCAGTCAGCAGGTCGGTGTAAGCCATATGCTCAATTTGCTGCTCATTCTGCTTGCGATCACTGATGTCACGCAAAAAGGCAAAGAAGTGCTCACCATTGAGTTGAGAATAATTAACAGAGATTTCGACGGCCCAATGGCTGCCGTCCTGACGCCGGTGCACGCTTTCAAATACCTGGCCACCCATCTGCGTCAGCATGTGAATGTGCCGGCGTACTTCGCTGGCACATTCAAGTACGTCCAGATCCCAGATATGCATACCTAACAGGGCATCACGCTCATAGCCCGACAGGCGGCAATAGGTGTCGTTTACATCAAGCAGTTGACCGTCGTTGCTGAACTCCCAAAATCCATCAGGGGTTGAGCTGAGCAGGGCCTGGTAGCGGCTGAGGCTGACACGCATGCTTTCTTCGGCATGCTTGCGTTCCGTGATTTCGTAGCCAATGCCGAGCACGCCCAGCAGTTGGCCGTTTTGATCTCGCACCGCCGATTTGGTGGTCTCCAACAGCACATGGCGACCATCGGGCATGGTGATCCACTCTTCGTTCACCAGGGGGGTGTCACTGGCCATGGCCTTAAGGTCATGCTCACGAAAGAAATCTGCCAGTTCTGGGGCAACAAAATCTTTATCGCTTTTGCCGATGATCTCGGCTTCGGTGGCATTGAAGAACTCTTCAATCTTGGCGTTACAAGCCAAAAAGTAGCCGTCTGGGTCTTTCATCCACACCAGATGGGGCAGTTGATGAATCAAACGCTTAAGAAAGTGGCCATCAATCGTTGGGCTGGGGTGTTGGACCATGATATGGCTCCTGGGCCAAGGTGGCCCACTATTTCTAAATAATAGCGCAGTTTGACCAATTGTCGGTATGTCTGAAGAAACATGGGGCATGGGCGCCTGACTACTCTGGCCTAGAGGTTGGATCACTAGGTTGGGGAGCCAGGATAGGTTGTATGGAGTTTGTGGCTGAAAAGAGAAAGGAAATCTGTTGTTGGCTGTAGCCTGACTCGTCACACTGATGGCGCCTGAGCCGCAACAAGCTGGGTGTGGCTTTCATCAAAAAGGAGTGATGGCTTATGTCTGAGGGAGTGTCCGCTGGGCGGGTGTTACGGCAGTTTTTGTACTTGGGATGCTTGTCCTTTGGTGGTCCCGTCGCTCACATTGGCTACTTTCGCCACTACTTTGTGCTGCAACAGCAGCTCGTTACTGAGCAACGCTTTGCCGACCTATTGGCACTGAGTCAGTTTTTACCGGGCCCAGCCAGCAGTCAGCTAGGGGCGGCCATAGGCTACCAGTTGGCTGGATGGCGCGGTGCTTTTGCCGCTTTTGTTGGCTTTACCATGCCTTCGCTCATTGTGCTGATGTTGCTGGGCAGCAGCTGGCAATGGTGGGCAGATACGTCTCTGGTGCTGGCACTCAAATGGCTTGCCATGGTCGTGGTTGCCGATGCGGTATGGAGTATGGCCCAGCAGTTTTGCCAGTCGGCGCAAACCCGAAAGATGGCTGTTGCGGTGGCTCTGGCGATGCTGTTGTGGCCGTCGGGGCAGTGGTGGTTGATGGTAGTGGTGGCCCTGTGGGCGGTTTGGCGTGCACGACAGCCAGGTGTCCTGGATACGTCAGTGTTGGCAACGTTATCTAAGCCCCATATGTCTGGGCTCTCACCGCTGAAGACGCGGCCATCCATGCTGTTGCTGTGGCTGTTTTTGGCGTTGTTGCTGTGGTCTTGCTGGCCACATACGGATATTCATCAGCAACTGGTTGGGCTTTTTTATCGTACCGGCGCCACCGTATTTGGTGGTGGCCATGTGGTGCTGCCGTTATTGCAGCCCGAACTGGTGGATGCCGGCCTGTTATCAGCGCTGCAGTTCAATGCCGGTTACGGTGCTGCGCAAATCTTGCCTGGGCCATTATTTAGCGTGGCCTACTTCTTTGCCCTAGGTACCGGTGTTGGGCAATCAGTGGCGCTGTTGTGTTTGCTGGCGATCTTTTTGCCAGGTTTTTTACTGTTGTTTGCCTTACTGCAACATTGGAATTGGCTGCAACAGCAGCCAATCTTGCTGTTTGCATTAAAAAGTGTGAATGCGGCTGTGGTAGGCTTGCTGGCGGCGACTTGGTTGAGTGTGCTGCTGCCTTCGGCCATTAGTGGCTTTTTTAGTGCATTATTGGCCCTCGCGGGGCTTTTGTGGCTGCGCCGAGACAGGCGACCGCGCAATGTGTTTGTGTTGCTGTTAGTGGCGGTGTTTTTCCACAGTATTTAAGGGGAATGTATGCGTTGCAGCTTGGTGGATGTATTTGCCAGTCGGCCTTTGGCCGGTAATGGTCTGACGGTGTTTTATCAACAGCAGCTGCCTGATGCCGATACCATGTTGGCGCTGACTCGGGAAATGCGCCAGTTTGAATCTATTTTTTTAGCGCCCATGAGTGAATCGGGTCATTATCGGGCTCGTATTTTTACCATGGAAGAAGAGTTGGATTTTGCCGGTCATCCTCTTTTAGGCGCAGCGGCACAGCTGCGTTGGTGGTTTGGCTGCGACGAACGCCAATATTGGCATTTGCATTTAAATCACAGCGTTATCTGTGTCAGCACAGAAGAGAACCAGGGCATGCAGGTGACTATGCAGCAACCTATGGCTGCATTTGGCCAGATCATGACAGCTGAACAGCGCTCGTCGTTACTGAAGGCTTTTTCACTAACTGAAGCGCATGGCGCACAGTTACCTGTGCAGCAGGTGTCCTGTGGTTTGCCCTATGTGATCGTGCCTTTGCAATCGGGTATTGAGCAAGCACGTCAGTGCATCAGTGCCGAAGCCATGACGGAATTATTGCGCCCGGTTGGGGCAAAATTTGCTTATTTATTGGATATTCACCAGGGCGAGGGGCGCACCTGGGATCCAGCTGGTCAAGTCGAAGATATCGCGACCGGCAGTGCCGCGGGCCCGGCAGCAGCGTATTTGCAGCGTTATTGTCACTATGGTGAGCATATCCGCTTGCAACAAGGCCGCTTTTTACAACGCCCTAGTGAAATACAGGTCACCTTGGGTGAGCAAGAATTATATGTTCATGGTCAAGTGGCGCCGGTGGCGGATATTAAATTGCATTTGCGCTAGGGATTGTTAGCGCTATTAAGATTTTTGCTGCTGGCGACGGCTTTTTATGGAGTAAGACTTACGGGATGTTGCTTAACCGGTTAAATCAGTAACGAATAACACTGCTTAGGAAAAAGAGACTCCAGCCCTACGTTGGTTGAGCATCCCTCAATCTGTGTTCAGCATAATTTATATAACTCGTTAACCATTCATGTTGGCGTCTTAATTGAGCCGTTTTGAGTTTAAGGGCGGCATGGTCGAACGGGTGCTAAACGCCTTGGGATGAGGCAGCACAGTAGGGTGCAATTATCAATTGATTGAATCGTCTGTTGTGCTTTTGGCTAGCATTGGAGTGTCAATTGCACTTTTAAGCGTGGGCTGGTGTTATTGGGCATAGTGTCTGTTGTTCGTTATTGTGCCAATCTGGCAATGGTTGCCTTCGACACAGGCATGTTGTTGGATGGTGATCTCCACCTTAAATTCTGATTCTGTTGGAGCGTCTTCGGCTACTTTTCGTGTCACTATTATTTTCTTTGATATCCGCCTGCGCTTGGTCGCTGTTTGATTTAAAGCGCAAGCAGCTGGCCCAGCAGTTGCCGCCACTGCCGTTGGCGCTATGGCTAAGCGTCGGTGTAATTCCTATCTATACGCTGTTATGTCTGTGGAGCCAGCCGCTATTGCCAGCCGCCGGCTATCTGTGGCCCGCCCTTGGCAGTCTATTGGTGTCGACCATGGCCGCGGTGTGTTTTATCCAAGCGCTAAAGATTGGCCAAATCGCGTTATTAATGCCGGTGCTGGCCCTGAGTCCTGTGGTGTCGGCGTTAATGAGTAGCTGGTGGCTAAATGACCATCTGCAGGTACGGGAAGTGGCCGCTATGGTGGCCATCGTGGTGCTGCTGTTTTTGCTGCAGGGTGGTGCCCACCTTCGCTGGCGTGCTGGTTTGGGCTATATGCTGCTGGTGGCATTGGGCTGGGGTATGGGCACGGTGTTCGATAAATGGGCGTTGGCGTATATCGAACCATTGGCTCACGCCTGGGTGCAAAGTACGGGCATGCTGATATTACTGGCGCTGCTGTTGTGGTGGCGTGGTGAGTTGGCACAGGCGGCACCTGGTCGTGTGCCACTGCAGCCGTTGTTGTTGGCCGTGCTGGTATTTGTGTTGGCGGTATCGCTGCAGCTGTATGCCTTGCAAAGCCTTCACGCCGGCGTTATTGAAACCATCAAACGTGGCGTCGGCATGTTAGGCGCTTTGCTGTGGGGCGTTTGGTTTTTCAACGAATCTATACAGCGGCATCAGGTGCTGTTGGTCGTGCTTTTGATAACGGCCATCGGCTGGTTGCTGTGGCCAGTCTGAAGTGGGGGCAGTATTTTGTTAATATACCGCCGTTTGAGTCAGTGTGAATGCGCATGTTACCCAGTGATTTTGAAGAGCGATTTGAGCAGTTATGCCCCCAGACGCTGCACCCGGATGCACGTCGAACATTTGACCAGCCCAGGGCGGTGACCTTTCGGGTGAATACCCTAAGGCCTGATCACGACACTGTGATCGAGCGTTTGCAGTCGCAAGGCTTGGATTGTCAGCCCGTCGATTGGAGTCATGAGATTGGTTTGTTTGCCTGGCAGGTGGATGCCCAGCAGCGTGAAGCGCTGACGTACAGTGCAGAAGCTGAATCGGGCGATATTTATATTCAAAGTTTGTCGAGCATGTTAGCACCCTGGCTGTTGCAGCCAGAGTCCGATGATTGGGTGCTGGATTTGGCCGCAGCTCCCGGCGGTAAAACCATTTTACTGGCGCAGATGATGAACAATGAAGGTCGCATCAGTGCAGTAGAGCCCGTTAAAAATCGCTTTTTCCGCTTGCGCGCCAATCTTGAGCGCATGGGCGTCGATAATACTCAGTGTTATATGAAAGACGGTCGTGCCATTGGCAGCTTAAAGCCTGATACCTTTGATCGCATTATGCTGGATGCACCTTGCTCATCGGAATCTCGCTTTAAAAGCTACGATGCCAGTTCGATTGAGCATTGGTCGTTACGCAAAGTGGCCGAGTGTTCGAAAAAGCAGCGTCGCTTAATTCAAAGTGCCTTTGATGCGTTAAAGCCAGGTGGGGTATTGATGTACTGCACCTGTTCATTTTCACCGGAAGAAAATGAAGTGGTGGTGAGTCAGCTGTTGAAAAAACGTCCCGCCCAGGTGATTCCTATTGAGCTGCCAGACAGCATTCACAATGTGTCGGCTGGCATTACCGAGTGGCAAGGCAAAGCACTGCACGCGGATTGCCAACATACGATACGGGTATGGCCCGGCGCACAAATGGACGGTTTTTATTTGGCGCTGTTGCATAAGCCGGAATAGCCATCAGGCCATTTTCGCGTTGGCGATATAGCTGCTACTGCGACAGAAAGCCCTTCTATACTAGCGGCACAGCCCGGTAAAAGGATGCCTTCGTGTCGCTGCGCCAAAAAATCCTGTTGGTATACGCCCTGGTATTATCGCTAGGGCTGGCCATCTCAGTATCAACCCTTATTAGCGGCCAGCGCGTCGCTGCGGTTACCAGCACCTTAGTAGATGAAGATCTGCCCTTGCTCGAGCATATGCATGGGCTCTACTTTGCCATGGTTGAGCATGAACGGTTGCTGTACGAATATTACGCTACCATAGATCAGGCTGGCATTATGCCAAAGGTGGCGGCGGTTGATGCTCAGTTAGGTCTGCATTTGCAAGCTTTGGCGCAGGGCTTAGAAAGCCGCATGGCGCTAGAGCAACTGCAGCAGTCGTACCAGCAACTGCAGCAGTTGACTGGGGAACTCGATCAAGTAATGAGCGCCGAACGAGTCGATTGGGATCAGGCCCGTGTGCTGCTCGAAAATATCAGCAATGCTAGGCGTCAGGTGCTGCCCGATCTTGAGCGTCTGGTATCTGAGTTTAGTTCTGAAGCCCATATGGCCGGGGCAGAAACCCGCTATCAAACACAGCTCAGTACCACGCTGGTGGTTATTTTCAGTTTGCTGGTGCTGATTATTGCAGCGTTTGTTGGTTATTACGTTAATCGCTATCTAAGTGACAGTGCCGAGCGCCGGCGGCTGGCCATGATGGCAGAGCGTCATCCCAATCCGGTGTTGCGCTTTGGCTGGCACGGTGAGCTGCAATACAGCAATCCCGCTACGGTTAAATTGATGCAGCAACTGGGCAATCAGTCGCGCCGCGCCGACAGCTTATTGCCGGCAGATTTTCAGCAGCGCTTGTTAGAAGCCCAGGTAGAAGGCCAAGCGTTGGTGGAGTGGCAGCAGCCCTGGCAAGAGTCTCATTGGCTGCAGTACTCATTATCTCTATTGCCGGACTTATCCAGCTGCCATCTTTATATCACGGATATCACTGATGAAATAAAGGCCCAGCGGGAACTGCGTCATCAGGCTTATCACGATGCATTAACCAGCCTTAGGAATCGCCGTTGTTTATTTGAGCAACTGGATGCTGTCACCTTGGATGATGCGAATCCGGTGGCCTTGTTGCTGCTGCAAATCGATCGTTATGACGCCGTTACCTCGAGTGTTGGTCAGGGCATTGCTGACGAGTTGATTGTCACCGTGGCGCAGCGACTGGGCAGCTTTTTGCAACACTATCGTGATGACGGTATGCAGCATGCTTTGTATCGATTAGAAGCGGCCAAGTTTGTTATTTTGCTCGATGAGCTGCCTGAGCCCAGTTTTGCTGATCATCTGGCGCGTGATTTGGTTCAAGCCATGCAGGAGCCGGTCAAATTAAAACACAGCGAGTTCTTTTTGACCGTGAGCATTGGCATTAGCTTCTTCCCTGAGCAAAGTCAGGGTCCAGATACCTTGCTGGCGAACGCCGATGCGGCGTTAAGTCGTGCCCGTAATAACGATGGCGACGGTTTTGTGCGCTACAGCGATGCCATTCATGAACGTGAGCAGGCCTGGGTCGAGATCGAGCATGACTTGCGTGAAGCGATTGAAAAACAGCAGCTGTTTTTAATGTATCAGCCCAAAATTACCGCCCATGATCATCAGATTCATGGCGTCGAGGCATTGATACGCTGGCAGCGCCAGCACGGCAGTTTGATGTCACCCGCAGAGTTTATTCCAGTAGCCGAGCGCAGTGGCTTGATTGTAACGCTAGGGGAGTGGGTGCTCGAAGAAGCCTTTCGTCAATACGAGCAATGGGCAAAGCAGCAACCTCTGTCGATTGCCATTAATTTATCGGCGAGGCAGTTTCGCCACCCGGGATTATTGCCCATGTTAAAGAGATGTTTGCAGCATTACGCCGTTGAGCCAAATCATATCGAGCTGGAGATTACCGAAAGTCTGCTGATGCAGGACGTGGATAAAGCCATTACCTTGATGCACGACATCAAAGCTTTGGGCTTTCGTTTGGCCATTGATGACTTTGGTACGGGCTATTCGTCGCTGAGCTATTTAAAACGTTTTCCCATTGATTGCTTAAAGATCGATCGGGCCTTTGTTAAAGACCTGGATAAAAATGAGCAAGATCGCACGCTGCTAAAAGCCATGGTCGATTTGGCCCATAATCTGGGTATGAAGGTGGTAACGGAAGGCGTTGAAACCGCCGAGCAGCTGGCCCTAGTGGAGCGGCTGGGAACCGATAATATTCAGGGTTTTTATTTTAGTAAGCCGTTAACTGTGGAAGAGCTACAGCAGCATTACCGCCAATAGCGGCAATGCCAATTACTGATGTTAGCAGTACGCTCGATGGTTGACTTTATGCATCGTGCAGCTGGTGCTCTTCACCTTGGTAATATCGTTCCACCCTAGGGTTCATCACTTTAAACCACAGCGGCGGAATGATGGCCAATAAAATCATGCCGGCATAACCACTGGGCAATTGCGGGCTCTGTTCATGATGGCGCAGCACCTGGTAACGACGTTTGGGGTAGGCATGATGATCCGAGTGACGCTGCAGTTGAAACAAAAATAAATTGGTGAGCAAATAATTGCTGTTCCAGGAATGTTCGACATTGGTGCGCTCGTAACGACCGTTGTCCAGTTTGCGACGGTGCAAGCCGTAGTGCTCGATGTAGTTAATAATTTCGAGCAAGGTAAAGGCAAAAAAACTCTGGCACAGAAAAAACAACACGCCCAGCCAGCCCCAAGCCAGACCACAGGCCATGGCCATTAAGGCGCTGATGCCATACCACCAAATCAGTTCATTACGCCAGCTCAATGCAGAGTGATCTTTGCGGCTTAAGCGCTGAGCTTCCAAGCGCCAGGCATTTAAAAAATTGTGCACATAGGCGTGGGGCAAAAAGCGATACAGCGACTGGCCATAACGTGAGGATGAAGCATCTTCAGGGGTTGAAACATGCACATGATGGCCACGCACATGCTCGACTTTAAAACCGCCGTAGCAAACGCTCGCCAGCAATAAACCGCCGGCCCATTGCTCCAGGGTGGTGTCTTTATGAATCAATTCATGGCCAACATTGATGGCAACAATGCCGCCAACGGTACCCATCGACATCAGCCAGCCCAGCTGACCGAAGAAACCAAACTCGGTAGTCATAAACACCTGGCCGGCAAAGGCGATACAGGCCAAATACATGGGCAGGCATAACAAGGTTAGCCAGCGGTAATAGCTTTGCTCGGATAGCTGCGGCACCTCCTGTTGCTCGTCTGGGTTGACTGGGTCTTTACCGATCAGGTGATCCAGCGCCGGTACCAATAAATACACAAACGCCAGGGTAAACCAGGCAAACAGATCGGCATGGCCGAACTGTGTCCAAAGCCATTGTGATAAGGGCAGTAACAGCGGTGGTACCACTACCAGGCAGTAGGCAAATTGCTTGCAGCGCAGCAGCTGCTGATGGGACAAGTGCTGGAGCATATCAGATCCTTATTATTGTTGGATTGTCTGACAATATTGCCACGACAGCGAACATTCCAACAGGGACGATAGCGCCACAGTACTGTGGTTCGGCGCCAGCAGTGGCTGTGCTATGATCCCCCTCCCGTAATTGGTGCTGATGTATGAGTCTGACCCGGGCCCAGAGTTTGGCCGAGCAAATAGCTGAGCATATTGAGCAGCGCATCATCGATGGCGACATGGTGTCTGGTGAGCGCATTCAGGAAGTCAAAGTGGTCAATGCGCTGGACGTCAGTCGTGGCAGCGTACGAGAGGCGTTATTGCTGCTCGAAGCGCGGCATCTGGTGACCATATTGCCGCGCCGTGGTGCCTTTGTGGCAGAGCTCAATGAGCGTCGGGTACACAGTCTGTACGATTTGTTTGAACATCTGCTGATTATGCTGGCCTCTCAGCTGGCGCAGCAATGGCACGATCAGCAGTTGCAACCTTTGCTGGCTAAGGCTGAGCAGTTAGCCCAGCACCAGGCTGGTTATGACGACTTTATTCGCCACGGTTTTGCCTTGATGACGGCTGCCATGGCGGTGGTCGATAACGATTACCTCAATCAAGTGCTGTTCGATCTGAAACCAGCGGTGCGTCGTACCTATGCCTTAGCCATGCGACACAGTCAGCGCGAAAAAGACAATGCCCAGCGGTTTTTTGCCCAGCTGGTGCAGGCGGTGTTGCAACGAGACGTTGCAGCCATTGCGCCCATCGTGCATAACTACGGTCAGCACCAACGCCAACACGTATTAACCGCCCTCGGGCTGGTTTGATCAGGAAACGCCCAGGGAAAAAAGGCAGCCCCACAGATTATGCGACTTAAAGCCATCAAGCTGGCCGGATTCAAATCTTTTGTCGATCCGACCACGGTCCCCTTTACCACCAATATGACCGGCATTGTCGGCCCTAATGGCTGTGGTAAGTCCAATACCATTGACGCCGTGCGCTGGGTGATGGGCGAAAGCTCCGCCAAGTATCTGCGTGGCGACGCCATGACGGACGTGATTTTTAACGGTTCGTCGGAACGTAAACCGGTGGGCAAATGCAGCGTAGATCTGATTTTTGACAACAGCGAAGGCAAGCTGCGCGGCGAATACGCCAAATACAGCGAAGTCGCAGTACGTCGTCAGGTCACCCGCGATGGTCAGTCGAGCTATTACCTCAATGGCACTAAGTGTCGGCGCAAAGATGTCACCGATCTATTTTTGGGCACGGGGTTGGGGCCACGCTCTTACGCCATTATTGAACAGGGCATGATTTCCAGGCTGATTGAAGCCAAGCCAGAAGAACTGCGTGTTTACGTCGAAGAGGCGGCGGGCATTTCTCGTTATAAAGAGCGCCGTCGTGAAACCGAAAACCGCATGCGCCGCACTCAGGAAAACCTCGAGCGCTTAAGCGATATTCGTGAAGAGCTGGATCGCCAATTAGCGCACCTGCAGCGCCAGGCCCAGGCGGCGGAAAAATACAAAGAACTGAAATCGCAAGAACGTGAGAAAAAGGCCCAGCTGCAGGCGTTGCAATGGCAGACCCTAGATACCGACTACCAGCAGCGTGAGCAACAAATCGGCCAATTGCAGGTGACCTTTGAGTCCCATATGGCGGCCCAGCGCTCGGCCGACGCCGATATCGAAGCGCTGCGTGTGCAGCACAGCGACAAAACCGACGCCTTTAATCAAGCACAAACGGCCTTTTATGAAGTCGGTGCCCAAATCGCTCGACAGGAACAAAAGGTGGAGCACCAGTCGCAATTGTCGCTGCAACTGGATCGTGATTTGGCTGATGCTGAGCGCAGCTTGTTAGAAGCGCAAAAAGAGCTGGAGCAGGATCAGATTAAGCTCGAGGACGTCAGTGAACAGCGCATGGCGCTGGAGCCTGAGTTGGAGTTGCTAGAAGCGGCAGAAGAGGAAGCCAGTGAGGCCTTACTGCAAGCCGAGGAGGCACAACGGCAATGGCAAGACGACTGGGATCAGTTTACCCAGCGCGCTAGCGAGCCAACGCGGCAAGCGGAAGTAGCGCAAACCCGGATCCAAAATATCGAACAACAGCTGCAGCGTCTGCAGCAGCGCCGTGGCAAATTGCAGGATGAGCAGCATCAGCTGGAGCACAATCCTGAACTGGAAGAAATCCAACTGCTGCAAGAGCAATGCAGCGAGCAAGAGCTGCACTCGGAGTCGTTGCAAGAGCAGGTAGAACAGCTGCAAAGCCAGCTGCAGCAAGGTGAAGAGACGCTCGAACAACGTCGTCAGCAGCTCAATGAGCAGCGCCAGCAACTGCAACAACATCTGAATCGTCAAACCACCTTAGAAGCCTTGCAAGCTGCAGCGGTGGGTGAAGGGTCGGAAGCCGTCAGTCATTGGTTAGAAAGCCACCAGCTGGCACGCAAACCGCGCTTAGCTGAAACCTTGCACGTTGAAGCCGGCTGGGAAAAAGCGGTGGAAACCGTACTGGGCGACTATCTGCAGGCGGTGATGGTGGATGCCCTTGATCCGGTGCAGCATTGGCTGGCCAATTTAAACGATGGTTTATTGACCCTATGCCAGGGTCGACCGGCGAGCGTGGCTGCTGAGGCTGGCACTTTGCAGGCTAAGGTCAGCGCCAAAACTGACCTCAGTGATTTGATGCACGGGGTATTGGTGGCCGATGATCTGGCCTCCGCCTTGGCCCGGCGTGATAGTCTGAGTAGCGGTCAATCTTTGATTACGCCCGATGGCATTTGGATCGGCCCAGATTGGCTGCGCATCAACCGACAGCAGGGTGATGAAGGCGGCATGCTGGCCAGGCAGCAAGAGCTGGAGCAGCTGGCCGATGTCATTGAGCAACTGGATATTGACGTTGAAGAAGCCGAAGCTGATCTCGACAGTGACCAGCTCAGGCTACGCAGTCAGCAGCAGCAGCGTGAAAACGCTCAGCGTGAGTTGCAGCAAGCCAGTCAAAAACTGATTGCGCTGCGCTCTCAGTTGGCGGGCAAACAGGCACGGGCGGAACAATTTGATGTGCGCCGGCGGCAGTTGCAAACTGAGCTGGAAGAAATCAACGAACAGCAAGAGCTGGAACGCGAGCAGCTGGAGTTGCTGCGTGAGCAATGGCATGAAGCCATGGCCGCAGTGGATGAAGACGCCGATCAGCGCGAACAGCTGCAGCAGCGCCGTGAGCAGGTGCAAACGCAATTGCAGCAGGCACGTGGTCAGGCAGGTCAGCACAAAGACCGGCGTCATCAGTTGCAGCTACAACTGCAAAGCCTGAATGGCAGTGAAAACAGCCTGAAGCAGGCCATTGAACGTTTGGCTGCGCAGCTCAGCACCTTGCGTCAGCGGCGCGAAGCCATTGTCGAACAACAGTCGCGCGATCACTCTGCCGATTTGGAATTGTTAAAAGCGCAACTGGAAGAGCAGCTGGCGCAGCGCCTGCAAGCCGAAGAGCAGATGCAAGCGCGGCGACGTGAACTGGAGCAGGTCGACAGTCGTTTGCGTGAACTGGAGCAGCAGCGCAGTGATGCCGAGAAGCAGGCATTAGAAGTGCGCAATGCACTAGAAAAAGTGCGCATGGAATGCCAAGCACTGGATATTCGCCGTCAGGCGCTGGTCGATCAGCTCAAAGAAAGTGGCCTTAGTCTGCATGACGTGATGCAAGCCATGCCCGAGCAAGCGGATTCTGAGCAGTGGCAGCACGAATTACAGCGTATCGGCGAGCGCATTCAGCGCTTAGGTGCGATTAACCTGGCCGCCATCGAAGAGTATCAGACGCAATCTGAGCGTAAACGCTATCTGGATGAGCAGAACCAAGATCTGGAAAAAGCGCTGGCAACCTTAGAAGGGGCGATCCACAAAATTGATCGCGAAACCCGCACTCGCTTTAAAGAAACCTTTGATCACATGAATCGCGGTTTGGCTGAGCTGTTTCCTAAAGTGTTTGGCGGTGGTCATGCGTCGCTGGAGCTGACGGGCGATGACTTGCTCAATACCGGCGTGGCCATTATGGCGCGCCCGCCGGGCAAAAAGAACAGCACCATTCACTTGCTGTCCGGTGGTGAAAAGGCCCTGACGGCTATTGCTTTGGTATTCTCTATCTTTCAGCTGAACCCGGCACCTTTTTGTATGTTGGACGAGGTAGACGCCCCCTTGGATGATGCCAACGTGGGGCGTTACGCCCGTTTGGTGAAAGCCATGTCCGATAAAGTGCAGTTTATTTACATCACCCACAACAAGATTGCCATGGAAATGGCCGATCAATTGATGGGCGTGACCATGCAAGAACCCGGGGTGTCGCGTTTAGTGAGTGTGGACGTTGAAGAAGCAGCAGAAATGATTGACTAACGGCGGACTTTTCTGACCGCGAGTGGTCAGATCAGGAAAAAGCCTCAGTCAGAAAAAGTAAAACTACTCTTCATACACGAATAGGTAGTGACGGGGTCTGTATTCGCCGGTTGGGTTGTGTAACACTCTGCTACACCAAGGCTCCTTGGTATGTGCTCGCCGATGTTGTTTGTTTTCCGGCGGGCCAGTGAAATCAAACGAAGTGATAATTTAAGGTACAGAATATGGAATGGAGCTGGCGCACCGTCATGATCCTGCTGGGGTTGCTGGGCATGGTGGTGATCCTTATCGACGGATTCAGACGCATGCGACGAGCCCGAGCAGAAGCCTTACGGCTCGACGTATCCAATGAGTTTCGCTTTCCCGAAGACGGTCACAACCCAGAGTTGCCGGGCGGTGGTGCACGTGTTGTCGGGGATGAAGAAGCCGAGCATGAGCCCAGTCATGAACGACTGGAGCCAACGCTGTCGTTGGGCGAGACGTCGCAGCCATCGCTTGATCTTGATATTGACGCTCCTGTTGCTGAGCGACCCCAGGCGGTGTCACAAATCCCTAAGGTAAAGCCGGTTAATCTCGACGAGCCTGTGCCCGTGCTGATGGAAGTGGAGGAGCTGGGCGACGATGTCGACAGCGCCCCCAATAAACCCGCCTACACGGACGGTGATCTCTCAATGGCACAGGAACAGGCCGACGAAGCTGATATTGAACACGCTCATTACGACCCTGAGCCACAACCTGAAACGCTGGATACTATTGAAGACCCGCATCTTGAACAGGAAGTGGAGAACTTGCCAGAAGCCGATCCCGCTCTGGTACAACCGGTTAATTTTGCTGCCCCCGATGCCGAGCGTTTAAGTGAACGTCCTGATCCTGAGTTGGTGCTGGTGATCCATGTTCTGTCTCATGATGAGCAAGGCTTTAGTGGTCGCGATGTGCTGTTTTTATTCAACAGCTGTGATTTGCGCTATGGCGAAAAAAATATTTTTCATCGTTATGAGCAAGCCGATGGTCAGGGTTGTGTGCAGTTTTCCGTTGCCCAAAGCCATGAACCAGGCAGTTTTGTGCCACAAGACATGGCTGAGCAGCACTATCCTGGGCTGAGCTTTTTCTTAAGCTTGCCCGGTGCACATAAGCCGTTAGAGGCCTATGAAGCCATGTCGGAAATGGCCCAGCTGGTGTCGCGCCAGCTGGGTGGCGATTTGATGGACGGTGAACACAGTACCTTAACGCCACAGACCATTGAGCATGATCGCGCGCAAATCATGGACTTTGAACGACGCCAGCGCTTGCAGGTCCGCAAGCGCGGCTAAGCCGTGTAGCCCAGCGGTGCCCGCCGGCACCGCCTAGGGCCTGTCACACTATTTCGATCACGCTGTTATGAACTGAAAATCCCTCAATTCAGGCGCGAAGAGTGATGTTTAACGAGCTAAATGAAGGATGAGTAACGCAGATTGAGGGATTTTCAGAGATAACCCAACGGGCTGGAGCCCATTTTTCCTTGAGCTGTGTTGTTCGTTGCTTATTTAACGGGTTAAACGGCGTACCTTATGCCTTGCTCAATAAAAAATGGATTCCAGTAGCAAAGAGCTAAATCGTGTTAACAGGCCCTAGCAAAAGACACCACATGACAGATCAAACCCTGCCCGAATACCCCCAGGCGCAGCAGCGCGTCACCGAATTACACCAGCGTCTGCACCGCTATAATCGCGAATACTATCAAGACGATAATCCGACCGTGCCGGATGCCGAATACGATCGTTTGCTGCGTGAACTGCAACAACTGGAGCAGGCCTATCCCGAGTTACTAAGCAGTGACTCGCCCAGTCAACGAGTGGGCTCGGCGCCGCTATCAGCGTTTTCTCAAATCGAACATGAACAGCCCATGCTGTCCCTCGACAATGCCATGAACGCGGAGGAATTTGCCGATTTCTACGCGCGTTTGCAGCGCCTGGCGGGCGACAGCAACGACATTGCTCTGGTGTGTGAGCCAAAGCTCGACGGCGCCGCTGTTAGCCTGTTGTATGAAGACGGTAAGCTGGTACGCGCGGCAACCCGTGGTGATGGTTCCACTGGCGAAGACATCAGTGCCAATGTGCGCACCATCGGCAATGTACCACTGTGCTTACAAGGAGAGGTGCCGTCCAGGCTGGAAGTGCGCGGTGAAGTCTATATGCCGCTGGCGGGATTTGAGAAATACAACGAGCGTGCCAGGGAGCAAGGCGGCAAAGTGTTCGCCAATCCACGCAACGCCGCCGCAGGTTCGTTACGTCAGTTAGATTCTCGCATTACTGCCAAGCGACCGTTGGAGTTTTGCGCTTACGGCTTAGGTGTGGTCAGTGATGACTTTGAGCGTCCGGATACGCTATTTGATGTTTTTCAGTGCATTGCCAGCTGGGGGCTTAAGGTCAACGATGAGCTGACGCTGGCGGCTAACTTAGAGCAAGCGCAGGCGTTTTATCAGCGCCTTGGCGATAAACGTCACCAACTGGCGTATGAAATCGACGGCAGTGTGTTTAAGGTCAATAGCCTAGCGTTGCAGCAGCGCATGGGTTTTGTGGCTCGCGCGCCACGCTGGGCCATCGCCTACAAGTTTCCGGCCGTTGAGCAGTTAACGCGCCTCAATGGTGTCGATTTTCAGGTTGGCCGCACTGGAGCCATCACCCCAGTTGCTAGGTTAGAGCCGGTAGCTGTGGCCGGTGTGGTGGTCAGCAATGCCACCTTGCATAACATGGACGAAATTGAACGATTGGATGTTCGCATTGGCGATACCGTGGTGGTGCGTCGTGCTGGCGATGTGATACCACAAATTGTTTCTGTGGTGGTGCAAGATAGGCCTGCGGATGCGCAGCGCATTGAGCTGCCAGCGGCGTGTCCTGTGTGCGAATCCCATATTGAACGTGTTGACGGTGAAGCCGTTGCTCGCTGTACCGGCGGCTTAGTGTGCGCGGCCCAGCGTAAAGAGGCGATTAAGCATTTTGCTTCGCGTAAGGCTCTGGATATCGAGGGGCTGGGCGATAAGTTGATAGAACAGTTAGTGGACGCCGATTTGATTGATGGCGTCGACGACTTATTTCATTTGCAGTTGGAGCCTTTGGTGGCGCTGGAACGAATGGGGCAAAAGTCGGCGCAGAATGTACTCGATGCCATTGAAGCCTGTAAGCACACCACCTTGGCGCGTTTTTTATATGCCTTAGGCATTCGCGAAGTGGGTGTGGTGACGGCACAAAACCTGGCGTCTCATTTTGGTTTCTTACAACGCATTATGGAGGCCACTCACGAGCAGCTGGTGGCGGTGGATGATATCGGTGATATTGTCGCCAGTCATATCGTTAACTTTTTTGCCGAAGCGCATAACCGCAGCACCATAGAACAGCTGTTGGCGTCCGGTCTGACATGGGAAGAAGGTGAGCCAGACATCCAAGGCGCTGATGATTTGCCGTTGGCGGGGCAGGTGGCAGTGATTACCGGCAGCTTAAGCAATATGAGTCGCGATCAGGCCAAGGCTGCGCTGCAAGCGTTGGGCGCTAAAGTCACCGGCAGTGTATCGGCCAAAACCGACTTTTTGGTGGCCGGTGAAAAAGCGGGCAGCAAACTCACTAAGGCTCAGTCATTGGGCGTTGAGGTGCTTGATGAAGATGCCTTGCAAGCGCTGTTACAACAGCATCGGGATTTGCTCTAATGCGATTCGGGCTGCTGCTGGTGTGTGTGCTGTTGGCGGCCTGCTCAACGCCGCAGCCGCGCAATATTAACGACGTCTGCGATATCTACGACGAGTATTACGATTGGTACAACGCCTCTAAGTCGGTGCGCGAACGTTATGGCATCCCCGAGCCTGTGACCATGGCGTTTCTTCATCAGGAATCCAAGTTTATTGATGACAGTCGCCCGCCGCGCAAATGGTATTTATGGATTATTCCAGGTCCACGGCCATCGACGGCCTTTGGTTATGCCCAGGCATTGGATACCACCTGGGAGGAATACCAGCGTTTAACCGGCAACTGGAGTGCCGATCGTGATGATTTTGAAGACGCTGTCGATTTTGTTGGCTGGTATAACCAGCGCACGGTCAAGCGCACAGGGGTTAAATCCCATGACGCTTATCGTTTGTATCTGGCCTATCACGAAGGGGCCGGAGGCTATTTGCGTGGCAGCTACAAAAACAAGCCCTGGTTGATCAAGGTGGCCAAGAAAGTTCAGCGCCGCGCCGCCGCTTATCAGCAGCAGTTAAATCGCTGTCGTGATGAATTGGATGATGACTGGTTCTGGCGTTCGATTTTTGGCTTTGAAGGCCATGTGCCCGTGGCCAAAATCAATCCGCATGAACAAGGTGTTAGCTGGCGTAGTGTTAGCGACTGAATAACATCGAAAACGCAGCCAATGCCGGCAGCGACCCAGTCGCTGCATGCTAGACTGACAAAGTCTTGAACAGTTGGATGGTTTGCCAATGGATGGGGTGCTGCTGGCGTTCACTGTATTGCTGGTCGCTGGCTTTGCGGCAGCATGTGGCTATTACTATAAGGCCCGCTCAGTGGCTGATGTAAAAAAGGACGTTGATGAGTTGTTTCAGCTCAGTCCCGATCCCATGCTGGTCGTCAATACTCGCGGCATTATCGAACGCGCAAACTTGGCCGCTCACCAGATGCTTGGTTATCACACCGAAGAACTGGACGGTCAGTCCGTTTCTTGCCTAGTGCCTGAAGGCGCTAGGTTGCATCATGATTCCCTGGTTGGGCTGTTCTTTTCGTCTGCGGGTCAGCAAAAAATGCGCAATCGTATCCGCGTTTGTCATGCCGGTGGGCACTCGTTGCCGGCAGAAATACATTTGTCATTAATTCAATTGCACGGCCGCGAACTGGCACTGGCGGCGATTCGTGATACCAGTCGACTAGAAGATGAAGAACGTGCGCTGCGGCACTTAAATAAGCGCTATGCCAGCTTGTTTGAACAGCGTACCGTCGGCATTGCCATTGTCAGTTTAGGTGGGCACTTTTTGGAGGTGAACGACACCCTGTGTAGCACTTTAGGCTACGCCCGTGAAGCCTTGCTCAATTTGGATTTTCAGCAGATTACCCACCCTGATGATTTGGACCGCGATGTTGATCAGTTGCGTCAGTTAATTGAAGGCGCGGCCGACAGTTACGATATGGAAAAGCGTTATCTGCGAGGTGATGGCCAAATTATTTGGGCCCAGTTAACGGTCAATATGGTACGTGATGAGCGCGGCAAACCGGATTATTTTATCTCCAATGTGATTGATATTTCCCAGCGCAAATGGGCGGCGCACTTGCTGGAAGAATCTGAGCAAAAATTTCGCACCATCGCTGAAACCATTCGTTCTGTGGTGTGGATGGCGACGCCTGGGCCGGATAGGATTTTGTACGTGAATCAAGCGTATGAGCGCATTTGGGGGCGTAGCCGTGACATGCTGTATGAAAATCCACAAGCACTGATTGATGCGGTATTACCCGAGGATAGAAAAGAGATACAAGCCGCCATGGGCCAAAAACGCCAAGGTGAGTGGGAGCTACACTATCGCATTCGCGATACCGATGGCCATATTCGTCATATTCACGATATCGGTCACGGTATTGAAGATGATGAAGGCCAGTTAAAGTTTTTAATTGGCTTGGCGACGGATGTGACCGAGCAAATGGAAGCACGGCGCGAAGTGGAGCGGGCGCTGGAGCGCGAGCAACAGGCTAGCCAAGCATTGCAGGAGCAGTTGCGTCGTGATCCTTTAACGGGCTGCCTCAATCGTCAGGCACTGTATGAAGAGCTGCAAGCACAATGGAATTTATACCGTCGTCATCAAACCCCAAGCACTATCTTATTTATCGATTTGAACGACTTTAAACAGATCAATGACAATCACGGTCATATTGCCGGCGACCAGGCGCTGTTGTTATTGGCAGAAAAACTTCAGCAAATTATTCGTATCAGTGACTCGCTAGCTCGCTATGCGGGCGATGAATTTGTGGTGGTGTTGCCGCAGACCACAGTGCCGGAGGCTCAGCATGTGGTGGATAAAATCCGCCGCGAAGTACTGACCTTCGATACCGATGACGGCTGTCAGGTGGCGGTGCCATTTAGTATTGGCCTCGCATTTGTGGGTTATCCGGATATCAGTGGTCCGAATAGTTGGATTGCGGCGGCTGATCAGGCCATGTATTTGGATAAAGGCCGTTATCGCAAGGCCCATCACGACCCATCTGCTTAGTCGCGCAACGTTATACTCTAGGCCACAGCTGAATTAGCGGCTGTTCACCTAAAAAGTCGGGCAATAGCCATATCTTTTCAAATTCGCCGCCGCTGATCGTGAGCTTGGGCAATGCTTCAATAAACTGCTGCCGATGCCACAATGGGCTGGCATTACGGATCACCAACCACACCCGCTCAGAATCATAGTGCTTTTGCGCTTTGCTAGTTAACAGGCGCTCAAGTGCATGACGAAGTTTGGCGTTACTGTCTAACTGCGCTAATTCACTTAAATAGCGCCAGATGGGGTCATCTTGTTGGCGCCCGGAGACCCATTTCGCCTCGTCTTCACTTGCGTATAAATGAGCGATTTCCAAATCGAGTTGTTGGCCTTGTAAAAAACAGGAAACATCGGGTTTGGCAGGGTCGTTATGCCAAATATGGCGCACGGTTTGCTGTTGTTCTTGCTCATAGCGGCGCATAAATAATCGCGCCGCTTGATGCTCGAGTTTGCGCTTTTCTGCCTCAGAGCGATGCAATGCTTGGCCGTCTTTGTCGCGTTGCATGTCTGAGGTCATAGTTTATCGTCGCGTTAAAAACACACCGGCTTCGGTGTGGTGGGTGTATGGGAATTGGTCGAACAGTGCCGCCCGCTCAATGCGATGGCTGTGCTGCAGAATGTCCAAATTCGCCGCTAGCGTGTCTGGATTGCAGGAAATATAGATGATGTTGTCGTAGGCCTGTATCTGGCGTACCGATTCGTCATCCAGTCCGGCGCGCGGGGGATCAACCAACACAGTACGAAAATCATAATCTTGCAAATGAATGTCCTGCAAGCGTCTGAAGCTTCGTTGCTGGCGCAGGGCTTGCACAAACTCCTCGCTCGATAAGCGAATAATATCCAGGTTTTCAATACCGTTATCGGCGATATTGACCTGGGCGGCTTGAACCGAGGTTTTGGAAATTTCTGTTGCCAGCACCTTGCGAAAGCGATCGGCTAGGGCAATGGAAAAGTTGCCGTTACCACAGTACAGCTCCAATAAATCACCACCGATGCCGTCAGCACAGCGTCGCGCCCAGCTCAGCATCTGTTGATTCATTTCACCATTAGGCTGCGTGAATCCACCTTCAATTTGACGGTAATGAAAGCTCTGGCCATCAACCCGCAGGGTTTCAGTAACATAATCGCGGCTTAATACCCGCTTTTGCTTGCGCGCCCGGCCAATAATGGCGACGCCCAGCTGCTGCTGCAGTTGTTCGGCGGCCTGCTGCCAGTCGTCACTGAGTGGCTTGTGGTACACCAAGGTAATCAGCGCGTCACCGCTTAAAGTGGTGAGAAACTCCACCTGAAACAGCCGCTGTCGTAAGATCTCGCTCGGTTGTATGGCTGTTAACAGCCGCTGCATGAGCTGCTGGATCAGTGGGCAGGCAATTGGAAACTGCTTAACCTCATAGGGCTGAGTTTTGTCACCCGGTGCGTACATGGCATAAAAGCAGCGATCTCCGTCATGCCATAGGCGAAACTCGGCACGTAGCCGAAAGCCTTGCGGCGCACTGGCGAATACCTCCAGCTCGGGAGCCTGGTAGGGGGCCAGTTTGGCGGCCAATTCTGTGGCTTTGCTGTGCAATAGAGCATCGTATTGCTCGGGCAGGACATTGTGCTGATAAACCGGGTACATAACACCACCTGTAAAACGGGGCCGCCATTATACGGAATCAGCGCTGAGATGCAGCTTAGCGATGCGGTCCCAGTAGGTTCTTTCCGTTCGTTAGATCGCTATTGAGCTCACAGCGGCGCTTGATGTTCAGTTTGGCAGTAGCGGCAAGGGCCCACCGGCTTTGACTTGGCGAATGGCAAAGCTGCTGTCGATGGTATTGACGTTAGGCAATTTTTGCAGCCGTCGCACCCAGGACTCGTAGTGGCGTAAATCTTTGCTGACCACTTGTAGCAAATAGTCAAAGGCACCCGATACCGTATGGCAGCTGATAACTTCGGCCATGTCGCTGACGGTTTGCTCAAATTGCTCAATGATGGCGTCCTGGTGCTGGCTGAGACGCACATGAACAAATACCGTGATGTCGAGGCCTAACTGTTCGCGGCTGAGTTCCGCCCGATAGCGCACAATCCAGCCTTCTTGCTGCAGCCTGCGAATACGCCGGGCACAGGGTGAGGGCGACAGCCCAACCTTGTCGGCCAGCTCTTGAGCGGTGAGCTGGCCATCGCGCTGTAACCAATGCAGGATCTGCTGGTCAATTCTATCCAGTGGCTGCATATGCTAATCACTCTTCAGTATTTGGCATATTTTGGCACAAAATCAATGCTGGGCGCGAATACTTGCCGTCATCACTCAAGCCCTTGCCCTCACACTATAAAAAAGTATGAGGACAAACCATGTCAGTGAGCAGTACCCAGAGTTGGAAAACCGTCGTCCCCATTGATAATCAGGCCAATGATCGCCGTTTAGGTTATCTGGCGGCACTGGCCACGGTGTTGATTTGGGCCAGCTACTTTATGTCGTTGCGCCTCGGAGCGCTGTCGCCTTTGGCAACCTTTGATCTGACGCTGTTTCGCTTTGCTGTGCCTGGCATTATTTTGCTGCCCTGGTTCTGGCGTCGGCGCCAGACCATTCTGGCGGTGCCTAGGGTTTGGCGATTAGGCATGTTGATCGGCAGTGGTGTGCCTTTCTTTTTGCTCGGTGCCATGGCAATGCAATGGTCCCCCGTGGCCCACGGCAGTACCTTAATTCCAGGTGTGGCGCCGTTGTTTGTGACGTTATTGGCGGTGTGGCTGTTTGCCCAGCCCTTATCTGCCAGCAAACGCATTGGTTTAAGTGCTATTGCGCTGGGCGTACTGCTGTTAATCGTCAGCAGCTGGTTGCAGGGCGACGCTGATTTGGCGCTGGGTCAGGGACTGTTTTTATTGGCCAGTTTATTGTGGGCGCTGTTTACCATATCGGTGCGGCAAAGCGGCCTGGCACCGCTGGACGTAGCCGCCTGGATTACCGTCCCCAGTGGCTTTGGCCTGCTGGCGTATGCAGCGTTCACAGGCGATGCACCCTCGTTTTTACAGTTGTCGTGGCAACAATGGCTGCCACAAATGCTGGTGCAAGGAATATTGGTGGGTTTGGGGGCTGGCTATCTGTATGGCTATGCCATACGTCAGCTCGGCGCTGAGATGACCTCTGCCATTGGCTCATTAACCCCAGTGGCGGCAACCTTGGCTGCTGCTGTGGTTTTGCAAGAAACAGTCGTGCAAAGCACCCTGGCAGGGTTATTCTTCGTCACCTTAGGCGTGCTGTTTGCCAGCGGCCTGCTTTCGAAACGGAGATAATGTAGATGTTTGAACAACTGGATGTGCCAGCAGCGGATCCGATACTGTCGATTTCTGTGGCGTTTCGCGAGGACACGCGTGACGACAAAATGGACCTGGGTATTGGTGTCTATCGTGATGCCCACGGTCATACCCCCGTCATGGCGGCGGTGCGTGAAGCGGCGATTCGCATTGCTCAAGAGCAAGACAGCAAAGGCTATGTCGGCTTAGCGGGCAATGAAGCCTTTAACCAGGCCATGACCGAGTTTCTGCTGCAAGGCACGGATGCACTGGCGCGTACGGCGACCATTCAAACTCCCGGCGCTAGCGGTGCGCTGCGTATGCTGGGGGAGTTGATCGCTTATACCCGCCCCAAAGCCAAGGTATGGATTAGTCGCCCCAGTTACGTTAATCATCAGCCAGTGATGGAAGCCTGCGGCTTGGAGGTGTTGGAATACTCGTATTTTGATCCAGACAGCAAGCGCGTGGACGAACAAGCCATGCTAGATTGCATTGCCAAACTGGGCCCTGATGATGTGTTACTGTTGCACGGCTGCTGTCATAACCCTACGGGTGCGGATATCTCGCCCCAGGCTTGGCAGGCCATTGCCGATATGGCGTTAAAACAAGGTTTTTTGCCCTTTGTTGATCTGGCCTATCAGGGCTTTGGCGATGGCCTAGACGCCGACGCCGCAGGCCTTCGTTTACTAGCGCACACCTTGCCCGAGGTGTTGGTGGCGGTATCTTGCTCAAAGAACTTTGCCCTGTATCGTGAGCGCACAGGCGTCGCCATGGTGATCGGTCAATCGCTGACCCAAGCACACTATGCCAAAGGCCACATGCAGCGTATTGCGCGCTCTACCTACACCATGCCACCGGATCATGGCGCGGCCATTGTCGCCATGATTCTTGCTGATGATCATCTGACGCAGCGCTGGCAAGCAGAACTGGATGACATGCAACAGCGCATCAAGAGCCTACGCCAGCAACTGGTCAGTGAGTTTAAGGCCGCCGCTGACAGTAATCGCTTTGATTATTTTGCTGAGCACCGCGGCATGTTTTCGGTCACCGGATTATCGGATCAGCAAATTATGCAGCTGCGTGAGCAGCATGGCATTTATCTGGTCGGCGGCGGGCGCATTAATATTGCTGGCCTAAGTGAGCAACGAGTTGCCAAGCTGGTTGAGGCCTTTTTGGCGGTGGGTGCTTAACGTTCACGGATGCTGCCTGGCAACAGTCTGTTGCTATCCTGCACAGGTGTTTGTCAGGTCAGCCAATGGCACAGCGATTGGCCCTAGTAAAGTAGGGTGTATTGCGAGCTGAGGGCAGTATCATGAGCGACGTATTACAAGAATTACTGCAGCTGTTACAGCTGGAACCTATTGGCGTGAATCGCTTTCGTGGGCATAGCCAGGATCTAGGCTTTCGCGCCTTGTTTGGTGGCCAGGTACTTGGTCAGAGTTTATCGGCGGCGATGCAAAGCTTGCCTGCCGGTGAGTGGGCGCCGCATTCATTGCATGCTTATTTTTTGCGTCCAGGCCGGGTCGAAGACAGTGTCGAATTTGAAGTCGATGTGCTGCGCGATGGCCGTAGTTTTGTTACCCGCCAAGTAAAAGCCAGTCAGCATGGCAAAGCCATCCTAACCATGATGTGCTCGTTTCAGCACCCCGAAGAGGGCTTTGAACATATGGCCCCTATGCCTGACGTCAAAGGTCCTGAGGGCATTGCCTCGCAGCTGGAGCTGGCACGTATGTTTCGCGATTATTTCCCTGAGCGGGTACGCGACATCTATACCGCCGACAAACCCATCGAGCAGCGAGTGCTCGACCCGGTTAATATTTTTGCGCCGCAAAAAAAAGAGCCGCTGAAATATGTGTGGATGCGCGCTGACGATCAACTGGGTGATGATTTTCACGATCACGCCAGGGTGCTGGCTTATGCCTCGGATTTTAATTTGATCACCACGGCGCTGCATCCTCACAGTGTGTCGGTGTCGCAGAAAGATATAAGCGTGGCTTCCATCGACCACAGTATTTGGTTTCATCGCCCATTTCGCATGGATGAATGGTTACTGTATGCCATCGATAGCCCTAATGCCGGTGGTGCACGTGGATTTTGTCGCGGCCAGTTGTTTAGCCAAAAGGGCGAACTGGTGGCGTCGGTGGCGCAAGAAGGCTTGATGCGCAAAACGACGGTGAAGGATTAACAGTATGCATTCATTTCGTTACGCCAAATTATTGTGGCAATGGCCAGCGCAACAAAGGCCTCTGGATGACATTCTTGCGGCCAGTGAGATGCAGTTTCGTGTCATGCCCTGGGACTGTGATTTTAATTTGCACCTGACCAACGGTGTTTACCCTAAGTGGCTGGATCTGGCACGCACTAAGCTGTTTATTGAATTAGGGGCCGCGGGTTTATTTGTCCGCCATGGTTGGCGCTCGGTGCTGGCCAGTCAAACATTGACCTTTATTCGCGAAATACCGCCGCTGGCCAAGGTGCAAGTGAGCAGTAAGGTGCTGCATCTGGATAAAAAATACTTTTATGTAGAACACGCCTTTAGCGTAAAGGGCAGGCTGCATGCTAAGGCGCTGGCGCGGGTGGCGGTGCTGCACGGCGGGCGGGTACAACCCTTAATCACGCTGTTAAATCAGCTGCAGCCCGATTTTTTGCCGCCAGATGCCGGTATGCCAGAGCAGGTGGCGGCAAAAATTGCGTTACTGGAGGCGAAAAAGTCTCCTGGTTAATGAGTGGCCTTGGCTGTTGAATCATTATTGTCCTCGGCCCAATACCATCACGGCGATGGTCTTTATCATTATAAATAAATCCATTTTTAACCAAGACCAAGGGTCGCCCAGAGCCAAGGCATAGCGATGATCAAAGCCTACCTTGGAGCGAACATCCTCAATGCAGGTGTCGTAACCTTGGTTTACTTGGGCCAATCCGGTGATGCCTGGACTGACGCCATAGGTGCGTTCGGCAAAGTAGGGAATGGCATTTTCTAGTTTTTGATAAAAACCGGGGCGCTCAGGCCTTGGTCCAATCAGAGACATGTCACCCATTAACACGTTAAAAAACTGTGGCAGTTCATCGAGTCGGCTTTTACGTAAAAAATTCCCAACCCGGGTAATACGGGGATCGGCTTTGCTGGCCCAGGTTGCACCGGTACGTTTTTCTGCATTTTGCACCATAGTGCGAAACTTGATCATATGGAACAGATCCGTGCGTTCAGGCATTGCCTTGCCAATGCGTAACTGGCGATAAAAAATGGGCCCAGGCGATTCTAATCGAATGGCCAAGGCGATCAGCGGGAACAAAGGCAAGGTCAGCAGTAAACCAATGCTGGCAAAAAATACATCAAACAGCCGTTTGCCGACGGCAGTTTTGGGGTCGATGGTGAACAAGGACGTCTGCATAGTGGTGTCTCCCAGCAAATGCTAAAGGGTTAAAACTGTCTTTATCGAGCTATGGGCACGTCCTTAAGCCATGCGACTTGCCGTCGCACCGTCCTTGTTGATCTGGTGATTAGAGTTGACCTCCGTTTGGGGCCACTCGCGACCAGCGGCCACGTTCTAGCCTTAAGGCGTAACGCACGCTGCCCCACAATCCGGCCAAATGCCCGGCGACTAAATAGCGCAGCGCGGCTAAGGCTTTATGTTGACCAATGCCCAGTACACCACTGACGGCCGCTAAGCCGTAGAGCGCCAATTGCAATAGCGCTAACAGGGCAAACCATGGGCTGCTAAAAGCTAGGCTGATGCTGCCCAGTAACGCTGCCAGCATGCAAAACGGCATCAGTACTCGCAGCGCTTTGCCCGATGCAAAGGTAAAGGCCACACCGCCGTGTTTTGGATGCAATAGTCCACGCAGGCGAATCAGTTGCTGCAGGTTGCCGGCGCTGATGCGAATGCGACGTTTAAAATCCATATCCTCATTGCTGCTTTCCATTTCCAGGGTGGTAAACAGGCTTTCTTGTATTGAGCGATAGCCCTGGGCCACGATCTGCATCGGCAGAATAAAGTCATCGTTAATGGTGTCGCTGGCGAGGGGTTGGTACAGCTGGCGGCGAAACACATAGCCAGCGCCATGGGTGCCTAAGGTTGAGCCCAGGCTGGCTTCTCGTTGTTTGAGCTCACACTGATACTGCCAGTACAGATCTTCACCAGCGAGGTCGTTATGCCATAAACGATAGCGGCTGTTCACCACGCCAACGCTGGGATCAATAAAGTGCTGTGCCGCGAGGCGGAGAGCATCGATCGACAGCAGTGCAGACACGTCCGTTAATAGAATCAGGTCGCTGTCGCTGTCTTGCACCAACTGGTTAATCAGTGCCACCTTGCCACGGTTAACCACGTAATTTTTAACGCTAAAACGAATGCCTTGGCATACAGGCTCGGCAATGGCGGCCAATGCCAGTGTTGCGGTTTGGTCGCGACAACCATCACAGGCGATGATCACCTCAAAGCGCTCTGCTGGGTAATCGAGAATGGCCAGATTTCGAATCTTTTCGGCGATCCAGCACTGCTCGTTAAAAGCCGGCACAATGATCGTAACGCTAGGCAATGGTGACTGTTTCCAGGCTTTAGCGGGTCGCTCTGTGGTAGCGGGAGCACGTTTTCGGGCTAGCCATTTAAGGACCAGTGGGTATAACGCATGGTGGTACACCACCAAAAATCCGCTTAATAAGGTGATAATGCTCAAGGCTAATTCCGACATATCACACCCCCTCGCCGGATAGCGCTTCATAGGCTTGCACCATGGTGCGCACATCGCTGGTTTGGGTGACAAACTGGCGCGGTGAAATCGCCGGTGGGCGTTTCAGCAAGGTGATAAGGCTGGCGGTAAGGGCCGCGGCATCGCCTTTCGATATGCTGGCACCGCTGTGCGGGCAGATGGTCTCTGCCGAACCGCCTGCATCCGTAACTATGCTGGGCACGCCGCAGGCTTGGGCTTCCAGCGGCGATAGTGGAAAACCTTCCTGATAAGACGGTAAACAAAACACATCGATGGCCTGGTAGAAGGTCGGCATATCATCAAGGTGGCCCAAGAAATGAACGCGTTTTTCCAGCCCGGCTTGCTGTGCCTGTTGCTCTAATGCCGTTTGTAGCGAACCGCCGCCGGCAAAGGCCAGATGCACTTTTTCATCCAGTTGAGGCAATACATCGATCAATAAATGCTGACCTTTGACCGCTTCCAGGCGGCCGCTGCAGCCGATCATTAAGGTATTCAGGGGAAGATGCAGTCTGCGCCTCGCTTGGCACTGATTGCCGGGCTTGAACTGCTCACTGTCGATGCCATTGCGAATGGTTAAAATGGCTCGCTGCGGGAAATACTGTCGCAGTGCATTGGCAACGCTGTGCGAGTCGGCGACTAAGGTCGGTTTTAGCCAGTTTAACAGCCGACCTTGCAGCTGGCGTTGCTTATCATTTTCCAAATGCCAGGCGTCGTGCTCGGTATGAATCAAGTGGCTGATGCCAGCTAGGCGTGCAGCCAACCCTCCATACAACAGCGGTCCAATATGATGGGTGTGTACCGTTAGCACCTGGTGCTGTTTAAACAGGCGCAGCAGCTGCAGGACAAGCTGGATTTGAACGCCAGGGGCCTTGTTTAAAAACACTAACCGATCCTGCATCTGTTGCAGTCGAGGCCAGTGCTGTAGAGCGCTGGTTTTGTCGCCTTCCAGGCTGATGATGAGGGTGTCTGGATGGCATGAAAAACGAGCCAGGTCTAGCGCCATGGTCTCAATGCCGCCGGGACGTAAATGCTGAACAATCTGTACGCTGGTAATCACGGGCGGTCTCCTTCAATCAGGTGTGACAGCACTATTGCAGCGCTTGTGCCAACCTATAAGGAGATTGTCATTGGTTTAAAAATCAATGGGTTATGCCGGATTGTTAAGCCTGAGTTGGCGATGGCGCCGGCTTAAATTGCAGAATGCAAAGCAATGTTGAAAGGTCTTAGTTTTCTGCACTCTGGCGTGCTAATGCAATCATGCGCAGACGCCAGTCTGTGAGCTGAGCCAGTGTTAGCTGCTTGGCATCTTGCCAGTCGAGGCTCACTGCTTGCTGAATCTGATGTAGCAGCTGATCAGCGCTGGCATTGCTCGGCGCTTGCTGCTCTAGCCACAGTAACCAGCGTAAATCCTGGATGCCGTCAGCCAAATCTAACAGGTCGGCGTCGATATCAGCCGTTAATGGGCAGGGCGATCGCATGGGGTAGAGCAGTTGCGCATCGTCCTCACGGCCATCGGTGGGGTCAAAAGGATCGGCGGTCGGCATGCGTGCATGCCACTGCAGATAGCCCTGGGCTCCGCTGCGCCATAAATAAAAGCCTGCGGCGAGGCGAATGTTGTCGTTTAGGTTGTAAAGCCACACCTTCTGTTGCAGTTGCTGCAGCCGCTTTGAATTAAGGCCGTAGCCATCGTTAATCAACACCAGATCAAAGGCACTGGCCAGCGGCTCATCCGTGTCATGATTGAGGTGACCGGCCCGTTTGGCGGTGGGTGCATAGAGCTCGGCATAGCGCCTTTGTTGCTCTAGATTGTGCTCACTGCCCGGATTTGATGGTTCATCCGCGGTGACCCAGATTGGCGGCTGCAGGCCCTGTTGGCGTAACCATTGCTCAGTGCGATGTAACTGTTGCAGTGCACCTTGCAAACCTAAGCTGGCCTGCAATCGTTTAAACGGCGTGTAGGCGAGGATGGGGGCATGAAAACCCAGCTCATACGCCAGCGACAGGTGCTGCTGCAGTGTCTCTGCATGCTCGTCGCTGGGGGTGTCGAACGGCGGGGCGATGCCGGTTAAACCAAAGTCGCGCAACAAAGCCAGATCACAGGCCAGCGCTTTTTGTCGATAGCCTGGTAGCTGTTGTTGGAACCAGTCAAAGTGCACAGGAGATTCCAGATAAGCCCCGACTGGACGGTCAGGCTCAGGCAGCTGAATATCTAACACCTGCACTCGAATCGGCCACTGCTGACTGCCGATGCTCAGCTGGCCTTGATACACTCCCGGTGGTGTTTGTTTGGGCACAGATATGCGCCACTCCAAAGTATGCACTGGTGTTTTTTTCGCGTGCTGAGTCTGCGCTGGCAAGGCGCTGCGTAACAGCCGGTTGTCGGCGCGCAGCAAGGTTGACGATAACGCCGTTCGACGCAGTCGCCAGTGAGCAAAACGCAATTCGCCGTTGAGTTGTAAACCATTGAGCGAGGGTGCTTGCCACTCAAGGTTTGCCAGCTGGTTATGGCTGGCCTGCACTTTTACTCGCCAGCGAATCCAGTTGTTGGCAGTGCTGGTCAGGGTGATGGGGCCAGGCGGATCGGCGCTAACAGCAGCAGGCCAAGCATCTACTGGCCAGTTTTGCTGCCACCAACGAGCCCGTTCTTGTTGAACCTGTTGGTAGGCGCTGGCTTGGTTGGCGGGCTCAGCCAAAATGGCAGCAACAAACCCGGCTTCTGGCTGCTGGCCGGAAAATTCCAGCAGCAGACCCTGCTGCTCAACATCCTGTTCAAAGCTGAATGTCTGACGTGGACGTTGGCCGTACAACGGCCAGCTGCTGACCCCAGGCTTTACCGGTTGCTCTCTAGTTGCCAAATATTGCTGTTCTATCCACTCCAATGGACTGTGCTCAACGGCGTAGACGGTTTGGCCATTGGCGCTGACGCGGCGCGTCAATGGGTGTGGCACATACTCCCACTCGCCGCTGTCACGTAACCATAAAGTGATGCGCCACCGGCCTGGTGCCAATGGCAGTCGCAAAGACTCAATGCCGCGAATGCCGTCTCGCACGAGAGCATCGGCGGCGTGTTGACGGCGGCCACGATCAATCGCCTGCAGATGCTTGCCTTGCACTAGCGAATGCTCAGGGCTGATGGCGCTAAAACCCGGCCATACGGCACTGTCTTTGGGGCCTAGATCCCACCCCAGAGCCTGGTTGGGTAAGGGCGGTGGTTGCAGGATCTTTATGGGCTTGATGTCCATGCCAGGCTGACCATCGCCTGGGAAAACAATAATTTGCTTTAGCTGTTTGCTATCAAAACTACGGCCTGATGGCGTGCGTAGGGCAGTTAATGATATCTGCAGTGAAAACCGCCCAGCGGGGATCACCCGCTCTAAGTTAATGCGATCGCTGTAGCTAGGCTGAGCACGGTCGTCCAAGCGAATCACTAAGATGCGCTCTTTAGCGTGATGATTGTACCCTTGAATGTGCAGTTGGCTGCTGTCTGTCAGTGGCGGTGGCTGATCAAACTGCATCACTTGCCGGCCTGGCTCGGGCCAGGCCAGCAATAGCCAGGGAGCTAAGCACAGCAGCATCAGCGCCAGCAGTGCCGGCCAGTGCGGTTTGCTGCTATTAGTGGATCGGCCTTTTGTGGATCGGAAATGGGCCGTTAGCGCACGAGTCATGGCTTAGGGCGCCGGTGTCATCGAGTCTTCAAGTCGGGCGTTATCCATCACTGCGCCTTCGATTAACTCGCCCAAACCGTTGTCGCTCACGGCTAACGGCGGTATCCGGCTCAGTACGGCTGTGCCGGTTAATGCCGTTAGCTGATCCCTGCGTCTGACGCTGGTATCGGTAAGTTCCAGGACCAGAGCTAGGCCGGAGCCAAGAAAAATGCCGCCGAGAATGCCGGCGATGGCGTACAGCAGCAGTGGTAAATTGGTCGGCGCCGTTGGGGTGAAAGGCTGATCAATAACTTTGACGCGTTTTTCCTGCTCAAAGATACCCAATGAGCCGGTAATACGGGCCATTTCATAGCGTTGTAACAGGTCTTCGTACAGCTCCAATTTGACCTTATGGTCGCGTTCTAGCTGTTTTAAACGGCGCTCGTGATCGCCAAATCCGGCGGTTTTTTTGTCCAACTCGGCGATCATCTGTTGCAAGCTGGCGGTTTCTTCGCGCAGGCCATCGACCTTAGTCCGTGCCAGTTGCAATTGTTGCAGCTGGGAAATCAATAGCGGCTGACTGCCTTGCTGATCGTCCTGCATGACCACACTGCTGGCTATGTCCCATAACTGCTCGGTATTGATGGTCTGATTGCTGTCACTGAGAATGGCTTTGCGCTCTTGCTCTAGCCGTCTGAGGTTACGTAAAGCCCCCTGCACTTGACTGTGCTCATCGGTGTAACGAGCACGCAGCAGAGCCAGTTCACCGCGAATGGCGACGATGTGCTCTTCGATGCGGCCGACCACTGGATTGGTTTTGGATAATTGCTGATCAAGGCCGCCCAGGCTTTTGCTGGCGCCGGCCATCTCGGCTTGTTTTTCTGCTAGCCGTTGGCGTAGCTGTGCCAGCCTGGAAAAGTGCGCCATTTGCAGCTCTGGTAGCTCGCCGGCGTGTTGATCTTTAAATTCTGCCAGGGCCGCCTCAGCTGCTTCCAGTTCGGTGCGGCGCTGTTTTAAATGTTCGGCCAGAAAGTAACTGGAGTCTTTGATCGACGAGCGCTCGGGTGCCAGTAGCTGTTCGATAAAATGTTTGCTGACTGCTTCTAGGATTTCTTTCACGCCTTCCGCCTGGTACGAGCGATAGTCTATGCGGATCAAATCTTTCCCCACCATCTGTACCGACAAGCCGGTCGATAGGGTAAAAATGACTTCATCATGTTGTGCTGGACTGGTGTCGTCGTCGATTAAACCACGCTCTTTCGCCACCAGACCGAGAATATGGCGGCTGTGCAGTAGTGTCTTTAATGCTTCAATGCGCTCTTTCAACATGGCCGACACCGCCAGATCCTCCAAAAAGGGATTCATCTTGGCGGTTTCCTGAATCAGCATACTGGTATGGGAGGCATAGCGTTTGGGGGTCAGTCCTCCTACCGCCAAGCCTAGCAATGGCAATAGCAAAATCGGCACGGCGATGGCGTAGCGTCGCCGCCAGGCGCCATCGAGTAACAGATAAAAGCGATAGGACAGGCTGTTCATAGCGCTTCCAGCCAGTTTGATAACTGCTCGGCTCGGTCATTCCAGTCATGGCTGGCGGCCAGCCGTTGGCGGCTCACATCCCATCCTAAGCGCCGGGAATACTGCAGTGCTGCCGCCATTTGGCCAGCGTCTGTGACGATATCGACCTTGCCTACATAAGGTGCTAAGGCCGGAAATGGGGTGCTGATAACGGGTCGGCCAACGGCTAGGTATTCCAATAGTTTCAGCGGGTTGCAGGCCTGGATTTGGGCATTGTTGCGAAACGGCAACAGCGATGCAGTCCAATGTTGGCTGTAGCTTGGCAATTGCTGATGCGGCCTGGGTCCAAGCAGAGAGACGTTATCGAGACGGGTCAGTGCACTGACGTCCACAACGGCTTGGCCGAGCAAAACAAAATGCCATTCCGGCAGCAAGTTGGCCGTGGCAGCCAGCAGCTCAACGTCAATCCATTCGGACAAACTGCCGTAAAAGCCGGCAATAGGGCGACCATCGTTGGGCAAATCGTCAGCTCTGATGGCCGGGGTAGCAAAGTGTTGATAGTCGACGCCATGGGGCAATAGCTTAGTGCGCTGCTGCGGAAAGCGTTTTGCCAACAATGGGCTGGCGGCAAGGATCAGATCGGCTTTGTCGATGAGCTCGTGTTCGCGCTCGGCCACGACCTGATGATCAACGCCGGCTAGGGCGGCGAAGTCATCGCCGCAATAGTACACCAACGCCGATTCACCCAGTTGTCCGGCCATATCCACTGCGGTGGGCAGAGAGGTCCATAAAATGGGCTGGTTCAGTTGGGCCTGTTGCAGCAGTGGCTGCAGCTGGTGTTTCAACATGGCCTGGGCAAGGCTGCGCTCGATGCGGCCACGCGGTGCTGGCAGGGTGCGCGGGTTGACCACCTGTAGCTGGCAGGGCTGCTCATTGGCAGCGGCGTTCGCACTGCGCTGGCTGCCACGATAGAGCTTGTTCAGCGCACGTTTGACGTCACGCCATTGCCACTTGGGGCGGCGCAGGCCAATGGAGTTGATCCACAATACCTTACGGCTTTGGGACAAACGGCGCACCAGGTGTTGAGTACTGGATGGCAAGCCCCCCCAGTCCTCGCCAAATACGATCAGATCGCGAGTCATGCCACCGCCCTCTTGCTGATGTTCTGTTGCTGCAATGGCCGAATGACCTTGGCAGGCACACCACCCGCCAACACGCCTGCGGGTAAGTCATGAGTGACGACGCTGCCTGCGGCCACCACAGTGCCACGACCAATGGTGACGCCAGCCATGACAGAAACGCCGGTTGCCAGCCAGACATCGGGCTCGAGGACGATGTCGCCAACCTGATGATCATGCTCAGGAAGCCCTGCAGCCCGCTCTTTGGGATCCAATGGGTGGCCAGGATAACCTGCCAGTAATGCCCGGCCAGCAATGCGGACGTTGTCGCTAATCACCACGCGCTGGCCGACGGCGATGGTGGTCATCCAGCCAATATCGACGTTGCTGCCCACAATTAAGGTCGGCGGCTGGGGCGCGCTGCAGCGTCCGGTGATGGTGGTGTGACCAGAAATACGGCAGTCTTTGCCGAGACTGATCTCCAGCGGGCCGGCTTGATAGGGCAGCCCTCCATATAAGTACAGGTTGCTGCCACAGCGGTTGAGCCGGCTTTTAAACAGCGGCGTCCACCACAGTATTCGGGTTAGGGCGGTAATCAGTGATCGGCTGCTGCTGTAGCCCATATACAGCAAGCTAAACACGCCTTTGGGCGCTGGCAGCTCTGGGTTTCTAATGCCTTTGGCAAGGTGCAACAGTGCTTTTGCCAGAGGATGTGGGCTGGTTTTTAACCATTGGCGGCATTGGGTCATGGAAGTCATAAGGCTTACTCCACCGTCACGGATTTGGCTAGGTTGCGAGGCTGATCAATGTCAGTGCCCTTGATCAGGGCCACTCGATAGGCGAGTAGCTGCAGTGGCAGGCTGTACAGCAAAGGCACCGCCATCACATCGCAAGTTGGCATCACAATGGCGTCTTGGATGTTGTCAGCGGCAAGATCAACACCGTGCTGATCGCTGATCAAAATGATCTGGGCACCGCGCGAAGCGACCTCTCTGAGATTGGCCAGGGCTTTTTCCTGCAGTGGTCCAGGCGGTGCCAGTACAATCACTGGCAGCTCATCGTCGATCAGCGCAATAGGGCCGTGTTTAAGTTCACCAGCAGGATAAGCTTCGGCGTGTATATAACTGATTTCTTTAAGTTTTAATGCACCTTCTAAGGCCAGTGGATAAGCGATGCCACGGCCGACATAAAGTACGTTGCGAGCACATCTTAAGCGTCCGGCGACGCGTTCAATAGCGCTTTGATCAGCCAATAGGCTGCGCATCTGGCGGCTTAGTTGGTGCAGTGCGCCCCAATGTTGAATCTGGGTTGAGGTGTCGATCTGCTGGTTGCTTTTACCCAGCTCTAAGGTCAATAGCGCCAGTAGCGTCAGCTGTGCGGTAAAGGCCTTAGTCGAGGCGACGCCGATTTCGACACCTGCCCGGGTTTGCAAGAAACTGTCGCTCTCCCGTGCCATGGCACTGGCGGGTGCATTGACCATGCTCAAGGTGCTGATGCCCATGTCTTTGCTGTAACGCAGAGCGGCGAGGGTGTCGGCGGTTTCACCCGACTGAGAGATAAATAGCGCCGCACTGTCGGCGGTCATTGGGCTATTGCGATAGCGATACTCAGAGGCGATATCCAGATCTACCGGCATAGCAGCGCTGTGCTCCAGCCAGTATTTGCCGACCATGCCAGCGTAATAGGATGAGCCGCAAGCGACCATGGCCAGCCGTTGCTTGCTACGCAGCAATTGGCAGGTGCGTGCCAACGCTTGTTGGCCCGCCGCTTGATGGCGGTAGTAGTTCAGCAGCTGGTCGATGATGTCCGGTTGCTGGTGAATTTCTTTCAGCATGTAGTGGGCGAACCCCTGTTTGCCGTGATCGCCTTGGCCTTCTTCTAACAGGCTGAATTCTCGCTCGACAGTTCTGCCGTGGCGGTCGACGATAATGACCTGATGGCGGGAGATGCAGGCCAGATCCCCGTCTTCCAAGTGGCAGGCGTAATCTGCTTTGTCACCCAGTGCATTGCTATCAGAGGCGAGGTAATGGGCGCCTTCGGTCTTTCCTATCACTAATGGACTGCCCATTCGAGCGGCATAAATGTAATCTGGGTTGTCGCTGAAAATGGCGGCGATGGCAAAGCTGCCATGAAGCCGTGCCAGGCTAGTGCGCATGGCACGAAAGTGATCCATTCCTTGTTGCAAGGCTTGGCTGATCAGGCAGGGAATGACTTCGCTGTCGGTGTCACTAGAAAACTCCACCCCTTGCTGGTTCAGCTCGCTGCGCAATTGTTGGTAGTTTTCTATGATGCCGTTATGCACCACAGCGACCTGATCGGTCATATGTGGGTGGGCATTACGCTCGTCGGGGCGACCATGGGTTGCCCAACGGGTATGGCCAATGCCGGTGGTGCCATCGAGCGGCGCCTGATGAACGGCCTGCTGCAGATTGCCTATCTTGCCTTGGGCGCGACGACGTTCAAGGCCAGAAGCCGCGGCAATAGCAATGCCGCTGGAGTCGTAGCCGCGATAGGCCAGTGCTTCAAGGCCGGCTAACAAACTGGGGGTGACTGAGTCACCGTTAATGGCACCGAAAATTCCACACATAATGGCACTCCTCTTAACATCTATGCAGAGCTAGAGCAGGGATCGGGCCAATATTGAAAAACCTATATAAAACAGCTAGATAGCATAAATTTAGGGGCGATTTTGCGGTCTGCAATGGGGGCGTTTTGCAATCTGCAATGCGATTTCAGCGATGCACGGAATGAGGCGAACGGATTGAAAAGAGCTGGGTGATGAGAAAAGTGATAAAAGGACACAGCGATATTGATGGGCAACCCAAGCAGCGGTTTTGGCGATCGCTATGGCCGTGTGCGGTGAGTGCCTTGTGTTAACCCTTTACCACGTCCTTGTGGTGTGTCTGGGCGTCATGCCAGCATGGTAAAGGATGAGTCTTTGTTAAAGGCGAAGCTGAATAACCCAGCGACCAATAACAGCCCGAGCACACCCTGGCCCAGAGGTGGCAGCGGCGCAGTGGCAATATTGGAATCGCCAAACGCCGTGGCCGGGTCTGAGGAGACAATAAACACTGCATCGTTAAAGTCGTTATCCGAGCGATAGCCATAATCATTGGCCGTTGAGTCGACCCGGTTAAGATCTTCAAAGCCCATAATTACCTGCTCTTGACTGTCGTCTTCAAACATCATGGCAACGTGGCGAGCATCGGTGAGGTTGCTGACTATGGTGCTGGTGAAGTCGGCTTCAGGGTTCAGGAAATCAAGGCCATAAAACATCTGAGTGTCACCACTATAGACGCCATCAGTGACGGTATCGCCGCCAGTGTAGGCGTTTTGGGCGAGGAAAAAACTCACCGAGGTATTGGCTTCCAAGGTTCCTGTGCCGACTTGTACTGTATCACCGACTTGCAGAGAACCGCCGCCACCAGATTCTGAGGCATTAGCAAACAACCAGCCGGTTTCGACGCCGTCGATGGCACTGAGCTCCTCTAGGGAGATAACACCGGAGCTGTCGGTATCGATGTCGCCCTTGGTTAAATCATCGAACGCCCCTTCGGTAAAGGTGAACCAGCCTAACGAATTACGATAGCCGGCGCCTTCATCGAGAAAGGTCACCGACACATTGGCGTCCTGATTAAGCGTTAAATAAGGGTCATAGTCGGTATTAAGAAAAGCCGGATCCACTTCACTTTGCTCCGAAAGCTCGGTTTGCACGGTTTGCAAAATGGACTCATCGACGGTTTGGTTTTCTATGGTGGGCGAGTCGGCATCCACCGCTAACGCATGTTGCCAGGAAAATAACCCAAACAGCACAAGTGGGGGCAGGAAAGGTTTCATAGTGGAGCTCCTTGCAGCGATAGCTGCGACCAGGGGATATGAAAGAGCTGCTGACAGCTGGCCGGGTACGATAGGGCGATCACCGGCTGATCAGAGCGAGTGGCCGTTAAATCCAGACGTTTTAACAGCGCGTGGCGCATGCTGTTGAACCAAAACGGCAGGCGCGGGAAATGTTGATAGAGGCGCTGGCGAAACCAGAAGGCCGTGTTTGTGCCAGCACGTGCAGCGCGGTCTTGCCACAATCCTAAAAATTCGTCACCCAATGGCATCACAGTGGCATGCACAAACCCTGCGCAGGCTGGAAGCCAACCTTGCACGCCGGTAATGCCGGCATCCTTGGTGAAATGCACACGTTTGATCTGCTGTAATTGATGTTGGGCTAAGAACTGAGCCAGCCGCAGTTCTCGTTGTTGCTCGGGTACGGCTGCTGTGCTCGATGCTGGTAAGAAACGCAGCACTAAGCCAACTGACACCAGCAGCAAACAGCTTAAGATCGGCAGATAAAAGAACACCTTAGCGCGCCTGGGCATAACGTCCTCCCAATGCTAATAAGGCCAACACGATCGCTGCTGACAGCAGTTGGAATAGCTGCATACCAGTCTCTGAATGCCACCACTGATGCCAGTGCAGTTGCATCACCATGGAATGTAAACGCATTAGGTTTAGCGCCAGCGTTAGAACCAATAGTGCCGCACATAGGGCCAGGGTGCGTGGCGTGATGCGCTGACCACGAAATAACATCACGGCCCACCAGGCCAGTGCAGCATTGCTCATCAGCAGCAATGAACTACAGCCGCGCAGTATCAGCAGCTGATGATCGCCAGGGCCTGCGATAACATTGCCAAGACGTTCATAGTGGATTCCGCTCAGGTCTAAAAGGGCGGCTAAGGCATAGGCATCGAGGCTGAGAATCGGGTTGGCAAACCACTTGAGGCTGTAAGTGCAGACCAGGTTTAAACCTGCCGTTAGTAACAGCAGCTGGCCTGGGCGTCGGTTTGCATTTGTGATTGGTGGGGTTGTCGATTGAGTGGCTGTCGTTTGAGGTGCTGCCGCTAGGCGAGCCCCGATCAGCAAGAGTATCAGCCAGCCACCTTGCTGACTTGGCACAACAAACGCCAAAGAGCACGCCAGAGCCAATACCACATCGAGAGTATTGGCCGTGCGTTTATCCGCGGCTAATGCCAGTGCCGCTAATCCTAACGCTAACAGACTGGTGACTGGACACAAAGAGGCTTGCTCTCGCCCGATATGAGCCGCCGTTGCGACGGCTTGGCCTGCGATCAGTGGCAGATAGAGCCAGCGCCTAGCGGTCGTATGGGACTGGATTGCTGTCGAGCAGACAACACCCGTCAGGGCATCTTCTTTTAACGTCATGATGCCTCCTTGGTGTCGCTCAAATGAGTGTCGGCCCAGCGGGCAATGGCGATGACTTGCGCCGCCAGAATGTAGATAGGCCAGGTAAATCCCTGAGTGAGAAAGGTGCCAGAAACTATGGTGCCGACTAGACCTGCGAGCACCGCCATGGCAGAGGCATGAATAGCTGGCTGCACCTGACTGCGTGCTGCTTCAACACGATTGAGGGTGCGCAGTGCGGTACGGGTAAGCTGGGCAATCAGAATCAGAAATACCGTCAGACCGAGAAAACCAGTTTCTGCCAAGACACCAAACCAAGTGCTGTGCACGGCATGGTTCAAACCATCCCAATGCGGGCTGTAATAAAAATAATTGGAATAAAAATTATCGATTCCCACTCCCGTAAAGGGGTTATGAACCGCCATACCGACGGCGGCTTCCCAGGCGTAAAGGCGTCCCATGGCCGAGGCATCGATGCCTTCTTCGCCGGCACCGCCAGAGGCGCGGCCGGAGATGCCTGCTGCGAGGTAGAGGACCGCACTGGCAATCAATGCCAGGCTGAATAGCAGGGTTTTTGATTGGATGCGGCGATAACCGTAAAGGCCAAAAATGGCCATGATGCCGAGCAGTCCGCCGCGACTTTGGGTGGCAATGACGGCACTGAACAAAATAGGAATGCTAATTAGCCCCAGCAGCCGTGTGCCTCTGTCGATGCCCTCGGTTAACACCAGGCTGACGGCAAAAGAGGTGGGAAACATCAATACTAAGGCCAGATCGTTAGGGTCGCCCAATACAGAGCCAATATCGCGGCTAATGGTGACACGGGTACCTTCTACCAGGCCGATGCCGGTCGCCTTATTTTTTAGCGCCACTAAGCCAACCAGAATTCCCGACACTGTAATCACGCGGGAGGTCAGGGCAAAGTCTTTGGCGGTGCGTGACAGCCAGGCGATGGCAAAGGTCATCAGCGCAATTTTCCAATAGATGCCTTTAAAGTAAGCCAGGGCGATGGGGCGATTGCTGGCCATCACCACGCCGATAACCACCAGGGCAAAAAAGATGCTGAGAGTGGTCAGTTCCGGGCGCCAATACATCTGGTACTGGCGGCTAAAACCAACATGCCAAAACAGCGCGGCCAACGAGGCCAGTGACAGCAGTAGGGGTATTTTCAAGGAATAGAGCTGGGGAAATACCTCATGCAAACGGAAAAACGAAAACGCCACAAACAGCAAAATCATAAAAAACGACTTATCCAGCACCACCAAGCCCGCCAGTGGCAGTAGCCCGATGACTACGACCACCGCTGGATGGGGCACTAGCTTCCACAGCCCGGCTATCAGCAGGCAAATGGCGCCTGCTAATAGGATTTGTGAACGGCGGTGGTTATAACTCAAGTCCATCAGGTGACCCCGCTGACTTTATTGGCTTCACTGTCTTCTTCGGCCTTGGCGATAAGGGGGAGCGGCAATAGCTTAAGCGCCAGAGCCGATAAGATAACCAGCGCTAGCGAGGCGGCCGACAGTAGGAAATACGCCGCATCAATTTGGCGATGGTCTGACCATAACAGGGTGGCCACCGCAACCACTGTTAGCAGTAGCAGTGCCGCGCTGGGGTAGGGTAAGGCGTGCAGCTGTTGGCCGATAAGGGCAAATGCCAGCAGACGGACCAACTGGGCGGCCAATAACGACCCGCACACACCCCAGGTTCCGTAGTTGGGCGCCAAGCTGAGCATCAGGACAACGGCACAGCCTGCACTGAGGGCATTAATGCCCACTTGGGTGCCGGTAGTTTTGCCTGCCAAGCAACTGATGCTGACCAGCTCGCTGATTTCTTTCAGCCCTGCTGCTGCCACCAGCACCACGGCATAGCCTGCGGCTGGAGCGTACTCAAGGGGCATCAGCCAATGAATCATCACCGGTGCGGCAAGGCCAACGGCGACCGTCATAATCACCGCTAAGGTGATACCTAGGCTGTTAAAGTAGGCGGTTCGCTCGGCGCCACCCTCACCAAACAACACCTCAAAACGCTTTGGCATCCACCACATGCCATAGGGCTGCAGCAGCAGCACCGTAGCGAGGGCAAATTTGGCGGCAATGCCAAAGTGAGCGGCATCGGCCAAGCTAACCTGATCGGCGATGATCCAACGATCCAAACCGCTAACGGAGAAGGCAAGTAAACCACTGGCGACCAGTGGCAAGCCGTATACCAGCGCTTGGCGGATAATGGCTTTATCTACCCCGATGCCGCTGTCGCGTAACTGCAACCAGGCCAGCACAAGCGCTTGCAATAATGCGCTGATCACACCCGCTTCCAATACTCCGGCAACTTGTCTTCCCTCGCTTAACAACAGCAGGGTCAACAGTGCCTGCAATCCGGCACGACCTGTGGTTAAGGTAAAAAAGCTCATGGCCTGATCGCGCATACGTAGCCAGCCAAGTGGCACAGCGATCGCGCCTTCTAATGCCAAAAGCGACAACACTAGGGTGACTTCGTAGCTACCGAGCTGTCCGGGTAACCAAGTACTCAGAGGGGCAGCGAGCAGCCAGGCGAGAGGCACGACGATCAGTGCGGCGATTAAGGTTAGGGTGTAAATCACCGCAGCAACGCGCCGTCTGGCATCCTGCTCGCTGTGGGCGCCGGCAAAACGATAAAGGCTATCCTCTAGCCCCAGTCCAATCATGATGCTGCCAATCACGGCCAGGCTGCCGGCAACTTCCAATCGACCAAAGTCGTCAGCAGACAGCTGTTGGGCAATAAAGGGCAGCATGAGTAGCGATACGCCTTTCATCAGCGCAATGCTAGTGCCGTAGAGTAGGGCGTGATGCATCACCCGTGACAGCTTCATAGGCTGCTCCGCGCGCCGATGGCGGTGTCGGAGGTCGCCTCAATCGTGCTTAGGTCCGACAGTAATGGCGCCAAACGTTGCTCGGCGCGATACTGCTCTGCCAGTGCTCGACCATTCTCTCCTATGCGACTAAGACGCTCTAAGTCGGCGCTGATCGCGGCAATTTTCTCTGCCAGATCGTGCTCATCGCCGGGCTGATACATAAGGCAGTGCTGGCCATCCACCAGGTGCTGACTCCAATAGGCACCGTCATTAGGAATAACGACACACAGACCCGCCGCCAGCGCTTCCAGGATGGATAGGCCAAAGGGTTCTTGATGGCTGGTGGAGATAAAAATGCTGCACTGGCTGCGAATACGATCAAGATCATTGGGGGTTTCATGCCAATGCACCTTATCCAGCTCGACTGGTGCATGGCTGACAGGCAAGGCCGTTTGCTGCGGGCGGATATAACAGATATGGGTGTCTGGGCGCTGGGGTAGGTGCTGTAACGCGGCCAATAGGGTGTCTAGGCCTTTCCATTTTAACAATGATGCAGCCCAGAAAATTTGTGGCGCTTGATACTGGCATGGGCTTGGCCATTGATCAGCCGCCAAGCCGTTGTGCAGTTCGATAAAGTGCGCGGGCAGCGATTCTGACAGAGGTTGCTCTGCCGTTTGCAGGCGTTGCAGCGCCTGCAGCAGTGATTGGCGGCTGCTGTTGAGATAATGCACACGATCGGCCTGCAACAGACAGCGAGCCAAGGTGCGCGAGGCGGCCACCGGTCCGTGGATCAGTTGCAAGATCGGAAAGCGCAGCAGAGGCTTGAGCAGATAAAGGGCCAGATCAACCCCAGGCCCTGAGGCACCAACGGCAAGGTCAATGCGACCTAAACGCAGTCGTGACCAGATAATGACAACTGACAAATAAGCGTGACGCAGAAAAAATGCCATGCCTTGATCTTGTTGGGCCAGCCAACTGAGTTGGTAAAAACCGATGACGTTGAGCTGTGGCTTGCTCCAAGAAGCTGGGTTAGCAGTGAGCACACTAACGCGCTGCTGTTGATCATCAAGCAATGACAACGCGGTTTCCGTCGCCACTTTTGAACCGCCCGGAAAAGCGGTGGGGTCGAGTACCAGGATATGACGAGGTTTGGTAGTAGAAAAACGCTGCCGCAGTGCCTTCCAGGTCGACGTCAGTGCCAGCTTTAGTGCAGTGCCCAACTGCCAATGGCGGGTCCAGCCCATGCGCTGAGTCTTATCGCTGAGCAGTCGTTGATACAAGTGATCAAACTGCTCGACGTTGCGTTCAATGGTAAAACGTTGCATGACCCTGCGCTTGCCCGCCAGTCCCATTTGTCGACGTCGCAGTGGATGGCGCTGCAGTAAAGCCAAGGCGTTGGCCATAGATTGCGGATCTTCGCTGGCAACCAGTAATCCGGTTTGGCCATCGTCCACCACGGCGGGAATGCCGCCCACTCTGGGCGCTACTACAGGTAATTGGCATAAACCGGCTTCTGCCAGTACCAAGCCAAACACTTCTTCTCGGGCACCGCTGACAAACACATCCACGCCACCGCGCAGCAAGGACGCGATCTGATCCTGCTCACCGATAAAATGCACCCGTTGGCTTAGTCCTAACTGATGGCTTAACTGCTGTAGCGATTGATGTTCTTCGCCATCGCCGATAACGGCCAAATGGGCAGGCAGTCCTTGCAGCGTTAGCTGATGTAGGGCTTTGATGATGATGTCGATGCCTTTGCGGTGGATCAAAGAGCCAACGGTGGCCAGTAAAAAGTCGCCAGCATCAAGCTTGAGCTGGGCGCGAAGATCCACCACGGGCTGCGCCAACAGCGCCTGGGTATCGATGCCATTGGCAATCATTTGGGTACGCTCTTGGGGTATGCCGTCTTGCAGCACATGATCAACGACCGGCTGACTGACTCCTACCAGCATGGCACTGTGATGCAAACCCAACGTAAGGCGATCGCGGGCCGGATAGCGGGCGTGCAAATGAGTGAGCAGAGGACGCTGGCACAGGCGGGCGACGACGTTGAGCCACTGCATGGGCGCTGCGCTATTGGCGTGGATCAGATCGACCTGATGCTGTTCAACCAGTTGTTTACCCTTGCTGATTAGGCTGCTCCAACCACGCAGATTTAAACGCGGTGCTTGCCAGCCCAATAACAGCGGAAAATCGTCGCGCACCACCTCAATGTGAAGGGCCTGAGCGGCTTCGACTAAGGCTTGGCTATTGCACCAGAGTAGCGGCCGATAGCGGTCGGCATCCAGATGGCTGATCAAGTCCAGCAGGCAGCCCTCGCTGCCACGGATCCAGTTATCGCCGTAATGTACAAACAGTATGGTGACTGGCTTGGTGGTCATTTTCACATTGATCCCTCCGCTTTAGATAAGCTTGAGCAAGGACCAGGCCAGGTGCGAAAATTGATTTTATGTTGTTGAAATATCAGAGAAATATAAACTTATATTGGAACCAATTGAGGATCTATCGAGTGCTAGATCCTCAATCTGCAACTCACGTTGATGGCGCTTTTGCAATTTGCCAATAGGTACGTAACAGGGTGGGAATGACTGCCTGGGTGGAAAAACGCGAGCGAATGGTGGTGATGCACTGCTGCTGCATTTGCTGACGTTCGGTTTGGCTCAGTTGCAGCCACTGTTGTAACGCGCTTTCAAAGGCGTTGGCGTCGTCTTGGTCCACCAGCCAACCGTTAATACCATGTTCGATCACACGGCCAAGGTCACCGACGTTAGAGGCTATGACTGGGATACCGCGTGCCATGGCCTCCAGTGCTGCCATTGGCAAACCCTCGTACCGTGATGGCATGATCAATACACCGATATGCGGCCAGTAGTGGCGCATATCGCTTTGGCCGTGAAAGGTCACATTGCCTGCCGCCTGACGGGTTAATGTGGTGGCCAGTGGTCCATCGCCGTAAATATCAAAGCTCTGTTTTGGAAATTGTCGGGCTAGGTCTAACAAACGATCTGGCCCTTTTTCATGGCTCAGGCGGCCAACGAATGCCAGCTGCTGGCCCTGGCTCTTGTGTAAACCACGGGTATCGACAAAATTGTCCAGCACTCGTGCCGGATAGGGCAGGCGCTGGCGTATTTCATGGCTGACGGCAAAGCGTGCGGCGGCGGCAAAGCCAAGATAGCGATCGAGCAGGTCGTAGGCGCGAACGCGGCCAGAGGGAAGTTCACCGGCGTGATAGGTGCTCACCACAGAGATAGCCAGAGGTATCGCTAAAAGTCGTCCGAGAATGCCGGCTTTGTAACCATGGGTGTGTAATATCGACGGCGATTCACGACGAAGAAATGCCCACAGCGCACTGATAGTTCCATCCAGCTGGCAAAGGCGAATCTCTGGGTGTGACTGCTGTAAGCTGTGAACTAGAGGGTGATGGTCGATGTTTTGGTACAACACCACGGTGACCTGTTGACCGGCCATCGCCAGACCGTTGGCCAATTGCTGAACATGGGTCTCTATGCCACCCATGCCGCTGCTATCGAGCAAGATACAGATCTTGTGCATGGTCATTACCATATATCGCTCCTTTTAATCTTTTTTGTAGATCATAATTCGCCAGCACTTTTTACCAGCAGAGCGCTATCGTTGTTGCCGCTTCTGCATGGTTAACCCTTAACCCTCAGCTAGAGCAGCATTGAGCGACACCTCGACTGAATCTCCTGAGCACATCAGCGACACAGCAGTGTCGCGTTACGCTCAATCGCAGTGACGTCATACAAGCAACTTCGGTGCCTATATCTTTGTGGCCAGACTGGCGTTGTTATCGGTGAGATATCGCGTATTTTTTCCAATATGGGCGTGGCAGACGTGCGTTTCGCAAAAATAGGTTGTGACTTATTGCAGACTGCGTTGCGAACTGCGAGTTATCCGCGTTGTTGGCTGTTGATATGTTAATGCTTGCTGCCTGTTTTTGCCTTGAACCCAGAAAAATAGCGGGCTTGGGATTATTTATCATTACTGGCATGTCGTTTGCCATTCACCCTGTGCACTGATATTAATTACGAGGAATTAATATGGCACATTATCTTGTCACGGGTGGATGCGGTTTTATTGGCTCTCACTTAACAGACTTTTTATTAGCCGAGGGTCATCAGGTTCGTATATTGGATGACTTGTCCAGCGGGCATATGCATAACGTTAATCCTGCCTGTGATGTCCGTGTCGGCGATGTCACAGATTTAAACGTTGTGCGTGCTTGCATGGAAAATATTGATGGCTGTTTTCACTTAGCTGCCGTGGCATCGGTTCAGCGTTCTAATGAAGACTGGGCGCGAACTCATCAGATAAATTTAACCGGCAGTGTCAATGTCTTTGAAGCAGCCAGGCCTAACAAAGTCCCTGTTGTGTATGCATCTTCGGCGGCGGTTTATGGCGACAATGCCGATATGCCGCTACGAGAATCATCAGGGGTTCGGCCGCTAACGGCTTACGGTGCTGATAAACTGGGCTCTGAGCTGCATGCTAGGGTGGCGTCGTTGATGCACGCCATTCCTACCGTGGGCATGCGGTTTTTTAACGTGTTTGGGCCGCGCCAAGACCCCAGTTCCCCTTATTCAGGGGTGATTTCGATTTTTGTCGACAAGTTAACTAGGCGACAGCCGTTGACCATTTTTGGTGACGGTGAGCAAACACGCGACTTTATTTATGTCGCCGATGTCGTGCGTTTTCTAGCGGCAGCTATGGAAAAAGCCGATACCACACATCAGGTGTTTAACGTTTGTACGGGCGAATCGGTGACCATTAATCAGATGGCTCGCATGTTAAACAGTCTTGCTGATCACACTACCAGCATTCGCCATCAAAAAGCGCGTCAGGGCGATATTCGTGTCTCGGTCGGCAATCCAGCTAAAGCCAATCGTTCACTCGGTGTTGTCGCACAAAATAGTGTGATGCAGGGGCTGCGTAAACTCATGGCGGCAGGCCGTCATCAGGATAAAGTGGCGTGAATGTTTATCCGCTTGAGACTTGGTTGGGTATGACATCTTGCTCCCAACCTTGCTTTTTGCGGTAAATCGTCGAAGGGCTGACGTCCAATAGTGCTGCCGCTTTAGGGATATTTCCTTCACATACGGCAATAGCATGCTCAATGGCTTCACGCTCAACGTCGGCCAAAGGGCGAATGGTTAATGGTGTTGCACCAGTATCTGCCTTCGGTTGCTGAGCTAGTGGCTCTGTTGTGTGGCGGCTGGATAATTGAGCAGACTTTTCCAATAACACTTGATCCAGTGGTGGTGGAATATGGTGCGGTCGAACGACACGGTCGTCGTGTAGTACGACAGTATTGCGGATGACATTTTGCAACTGGCGAACATTACCGGGCCAATCGTAATGGCGTAGCATGACTTCGGCTTCAGGCGAAAAACCTTCAAATTGCTTGCCTTCTTCTTTAGCGAAGCTGGTTAGGAAATAGTGTGCAATGGCTAATATATCATCGCCCCGGCTGCGCAGTGGCGGCAGATGCAAGGGCACTACGTGCAAACGATAATACAGATCTTCGCGAAAGCGCTGGGCGTTGACTTCCTCCATGGGATCTTTATTGGTGGCGCACAAAATTCGAATGTCGACGGACTCTTCTTTGCTCGACCCGACCTTTTGAAAGCGACCACTTTGAATAAAACGCAGTAACTTCTTCTGCAGCTCTAAGTCCATTTCACACACTTCATCCAAAAACAAAGTGCCACCGTCGGCCTGAGCGGCAGCGCCTTTACGCTCGGCGGCGGCACCGGTAAAGGCGCCTTTTACATGACCAAAAATTTCACTTTCCATTAGATCGTGGGGAATAGCGCCACAGTTAATAGGAACAAAGGGACCATCCTTGCGTGGGCTGCGATTATGAATGGCTTCGGCACACACTTCTTTGCCGGTGCCACTTTCACCGGTAATAAACACGGTCGCTTTACTTGGGGCGGCGGCATCAATGATGCGATAGGTTGCTTGCATGGGCAGGCTGGCACCAATAAAGCCTTCATAGCGCTGGCGGTCAAACGTCGTTTGGATGTCTTCTACCAGGTGCTGTAAGCGATTGCGTTCCAGTAAGTTGTTAACGCTGGTTTTCAGGCGGGCGGCGTTGATGGGTTTTTCTAAAAAGTCATTGGCGCCCAAGCGCATCAGATCCACTGCCAGATCGACGGAGCCATGGCCGGTAATGATGCAAATAGCGCAGGGAAACCCTTGCTCTCGCACCCATTCAAGAATCTCTTGGCCGTCCATGTCGGGAAGCTTTAAATCCAGCAAAATTACATCAGGGGGATTGGCGCTGATCGCCTGTTTGGCGCCTTGGCCAGATTCGACGTGTTTAAGACTCAGCTTTTGATCTTTCAGATACTCTAGGTAGATGGCTGCCAATGGGGCGGAATCTTCGACCACCAATACCCGGTTTATCTCCGTCATAGCACGCTCGCTTGCTGTCAATCCTTGTCCTATTAATCATAGTCGCTGCCACTGGCTCGCGCTGGCTTTGCATCTTCAAATGTTTGCTCGACAAACCGTTGCAGCTGCTGAAACGCGTCGTTGGCGATGTCGGCCAGTTTAGCGGCCATTTGCAGCGCCTGTTGATGTTCTCCAGAGCGGCAAAGGTGCTCGATGTCTCGGCATTGCTGGCACAATTTAGGCAGACCGTGGGAAGCAGCGCTGCTGCCAAGGGTGTGGGTCTGAAATTCGAGGGTGGTTAAGTCACTTTGCTGCAGCGCTTGCTGCAGGGTTTGCAAACGCTGCTTCGAATCTTCAATAAACAGCCGGGTAAGTTTAGGGATCAGCTCGCGCGAAGTGTCGCGGGCCAGTTGCTCCAAAACAGAGGGGTCAATAACGTTCAATGGTGAACTCTCTTCGCTGTCGTCGGGTGTTGTGCTAGATGCAATATCGGCACTGGGCTGCAAGGTAGGGTGGGTCCAGCGGGCGATGCAATTTAATAGTATCGGGCCCGTCAAGGGTTTAGTGAGGTAGTCGTTCATGCCCGCTTCTAAAAAACGCTCCCGATCGCCATCGAGGGCATGGGCGGTCAGAGCGACAATGGGCAAGGTGTAAATGGTGTCGTTAAGCTCGCGTATGGCTTTGGTGGCTTCAATGCCGTCCATGATGGGCATAGAAATATCCATCAGTACAATGTCGTAAGGCCGTAATCGGCAGGCTTCGACGGCTTCTTCACCATTGGCGGCAATATCGACCACCAGTTGCGCTTTATCGAGAATGCTTTTGAAGACGTATTGATTGGCTGAATTATCTTCTGCCAATAACACTCTGAGTCCTGGGGTCGGTAGCCAGGCTTGTTGCTGATCGGTATCGACATCCGGATGATCCGTTGTCGCCAGCTGCAGTGGCACAATAAAAAAGAAGGTACTGCCCATGCTAGGTTCGCTGCGCACACTAATGTAACCTTGCATCAGTTGAATTAAACGTTTGCAAATGGCGAGCCCAAGACCAGTACCTTGTTCCGAGCGTGATAGACTCTGATCGGCCATGGTAAATTCTTCAAACAGACTGACCTGGTCGTCTGAACTGATGCCAATACCCGTGTCTTCAACTTCAAATCGAATGTCGGCATGTTGATCGTGCATCGTATCTAACGAAACCCGTATGGCAATATGTCCGCTAGTCGTAAACTTAATGGCGTTGTTAATTAAGTTAATCAGAATTTGTCGTAGCCGATCCGGGTCACCGTTGATTCGACTCGGGACCTCGTCATCAATACAGTAATGCAGGTCGAGCTGTTTTTTCTTGGCTTGGGGGAGTAGCAGCTCGTGCGCCTGTTTGATGATTTTTTCGATGCTGAAATCTGACGTTTCCAATGACAGCTTGTTGGCCTCCATTTTGGAGAAATCAAGGATGTCATTAATAATGGTTAATAGATGTTCGCCTGAATCACGCGCGGTTTTAACCATTTTCCTTTGCATGTCATTGAGTGGTGTGTCGCGCAGTAAACCCAGAACGCCGAGTACCCCGTTCATTGGAGTTCGTATTTCATGGCTCATGGCCGCCAGGAAACGACTCTTGGCCTCGCTGGCTTGCTCAGCATCGCGGCGTGCTTGTACCAGCGCCGATTCATAATTCTTCTGTTCACTGATGTCGACAAAGTGGGCAACATAATGGGTGATGTTGTTATTGCTATCGATGACGGCGTTGATATTTAAATGCTCTGGAAATATTTCACCATTTTTGCGCTTGTTAAATATCTCTCCGGTCCAACTACCCTGGTCCGCTAGTTGATTCCACATTTCCTGATAAAAGGATTCGTCGTACAGTCCAGACGATAAGCTCCGTGGTTTTTTGCCTAATACTTCGTCAGGTGTATAGCCTGTGATCCGACTAAAGGCTTTGTTGACCCGAATAATATGGCCTTCGGGGTCGGTAATGATGATGGCTTCAGTGGATTCAAAGGCATGGGCCGCTATGCGCAACTCTGTTTCGGCGATATGTCGTCGGCTTATGTCGCGAATAAAGGCAGTAAATAGGGTGGTACCATCGGTCTTTATCGGTGATATGGCAATTTCTATCGGGAATTGCTCGCCATTTTTACGCACCGCATGCAATTCGAGCCGCTGTCCTAGGACTGGGCCTTCGCCAGTTTGTCGATAGTGCGCCATACCCTGGTTGTGAGCATCCCTAAGGGCGGGCGGCACAATATAGTCACCTAGCACTTGGCCTTTGATTTCATCGATTGACCAGCCAAATGTTTGCTCGGCGACTTGGTTGTAATCCACCACATGGCCATGTTGATCAATCATAATCATGGCATCCAAAGAAGCATTTAATATGGCGTCGTTTTTATCCTGCGCACGCTGCGCCATGGCTAGTGTGTCTTTTTCTTGCGCCAGACTGGCGTGCAGGTCATCGTAGCTGTTCTTTAAACTGGCCGACATGGCATTGAATGATCGCCCCACCGCGGCCAGCTCGTCGTTGCCGTGAATCTTGAGCTGATGGCCTGGGCCTTCACGCGAAATGGTGTCGGTGGCGTGCTGTAACTGTTTCAGTTGGCGTGTAAGGTAGCTGCCCAGCAAATATGAAAAGAGCGCCACCAATACGATCTCTAGCGCGGCAATGGCCATAATGTGTCGCTTAGCGTCGGTGACTAAGGTATCGATGCTGCTGGTGGAAAACCCCACTTTGATGGTGCCAAATATCAATCCGCCTTCGTCGATATCAATGCGGGTGTGCAGTACCTTGCTGTGCAAACCAGATTCCTCTGATTCGTTGTCGGATGGGATTTGGCCAGCTTGGGCTAAAGACTGATGGCTGTTGCGAATATCGATGTAAGTGACATCCGAGTGTTTAATCACCTCGTCGGTAATGCTTTTTAGTGTGGCGATATCGGTGGCGATGAGTGATTCTTTGGCAGCCTGGGCCAACAATTGCGTGGTTAATTGGGCACGCTGATGCAACTGGTCGAGGTTAGACTGGCCCAAATAATTCAGCGCACTGATGGTCAATATAAGCAACAAAGCGCTTTCAATAATGGCGATGCCCAAAATCGTTTTAGTGCGAAAACTCACGTCAATTCCTTGCCATGTTGGCGTTAAGGTTGAGCGCCCGTACATCGTCCCAATCACTGTGGCTGGCTGTTTCAAAGCTTTGAATACGAAGGTCTTGCAGTAAAGCTCTACCTTCGGCGGAATCAGCCAACCGTATCAGCGCTGATTGCAGTTTAGTGACTATTTCAGGGGCTAACTCAGGGTGAGCAGCTATGGCGTGTGGCGTGTGACCGGCCGATGTCCACAAAATTCGCAGCTGAGCGCGCACCGTTTCAGGAAGGGTGTTTAGGGTACGCTGGATTCCTCCACCGGCGGGATACAGGCCCTTTGCGACGGATCGATAAACCGAATCATGGGAAGACACGTATTTGCTGTTGAAGTCGATCTTTAACTGATTGAGCTGGCTCTGCACCAACAAGGTGGCAGCAAAAGCATTGGGAGCAGGAAAGGCCAGGGTGCTGTCTTGCAATTGATCTAAGGACTGCAGTGGACTGTCTTTGGCCACCACGATCAGCCCACGGATGCGCTTGTTGCGTGCTTTTGCAATAGCCATGTAGCCGGGTTGCTCACTGAATTGAGTGAAGTGATAAGGGTTCATATAGGCCAATTGGTACTGACCTTGCTGCAGCCGGCGTTCAAATTCAGGAATGCTGGGAGCCGTAGCAAATTGCAGGCTTAAGCCTGTTTGCTCACTGAGATAAGCAATCAAAGGGCCCCATTTTCGCGCCAAACTACTGGCAGCTTGTTGCGGCACAATCCCGACGCTGAGAGGTTGTGCGAGCGGTGGTTGTGCGAGCAGTGACGCATTGAAGATCAGGGCATTGAATATCAGTAATGCCCATAGCAGCATGCTCTTGCTTTGATCCTTCATGGTGTCACTCTCCTTGGAATTAACCTCATACCGCCGGCCGCAGCAATAATGCATTGATCTTACCGCTCAGTTTGGACATGGATATCGGCTTGGTCATATAACCATCGGCGCCGAGAGCAAAGGCCTGTTCCACATCACCGAGCAGGTTTCTGCCGGTCAGCATGACAATGGCGATGCCTGCGGTATCCGGAGTTTGCTTTAGCTGCTCCAGTACATCGGTGCCACTGATGTCCGGCAAGACCCAGTCGAGTAGAATGAGATCGGGTAGCTGCTGCCTTGCCAGTTCTAGGCCGTCGAGCCCGGAGGTGGCCACAGACACCTTAAGTTTGTGCAGCTGTGATAGCCGAAACTGCAAAATGCGCTGCAACGATAGGTCGTCGTCGATGACTAATACGTGTTTTTTCCGCGCGGCGAACAACATAGGCGATACCTCACGATATTAGAGTGTTAGACGTTGTTGCTGGATCGCAGGGCTCGAGCAGCATTAGCAAACTGTCGTCCAGCGGTGTTGGTCCTGCCAGACGATCAAAGGTCGCCATGGTTTCTTCTAGCGCTTGCTGCAGTGGCAGTTTGCAGGTGCGCACTAAGGTCGTTTCTATAGTGTGCTGCAGTTGTCGGCGGCTACTGTCGTCGGCGGCGGATTCAAATAGGCCGTCGGTGAAACAAGCGATGCGCTCACCGGGTTTGACACAAAAATGACCGCTGTCATAACGACTGTTTTCCATCAGACCCGGCAACATGCCACCCACAGGTAAGCGTTGCACACCGTCCGCGCTAATTAGTAGTGGCGCCGGGTGGCCGGCGCAGGCGATATCGATGCGACCGTGATCGGCTAACGACAAGGCTGCGCAGGTCAGAGTTAGCTGCGACAGCAGTTCATCTTGATAGGCACTGTTGGAGAGCTGGCGCAGGAACAGCGCGGGGGCCAGTTCGTTGATGTCCATACTGTGCAATAAACCACGAATGTAGCCGCAGTAGGCATAGGAAAAAAACTTCGAGACCTCATCGTGACCCATGATATCCACCAGGGTCAGCAATGAACGCTGTTCTGAGCACTTGTGCAGCAATAAATCGCCGCCGCCGATGCCGGCGTTGCGACAACCGATGGCGATGTCCCAATGGGGCAACTGACTGGGTAATTGCGGCGTTAAGGTGTGACTGATGCGCGTGTTAATGCGCTCGGTGAGCTGGGTGTACACCTGCCGGGAGCGTTCTAATACCCGATTGACGGTGCCGACTAAGGCTTGTTTGCTGACGGGTTTTAGCAAAAAATCATCAATGCCTAATGCATGGGCTTGGCGCTGCACCTGACTGTCATTGGCTGCCGTCAAAAAGATAAAGGGCAGGGTGTCGGTGGCCATTTGCTGGGCCAATTGCTGGCGCAAATCCAGGCCGGTCATGCCGGGCATACGAATATCCGATATCACCATGTCGACCGAACGTCGTTGCAGTAAAATCAATGCTTGAGCACCGTCAGCGACGCTGTGGACGTTAAAGTCCTCGGCTAGGTAGGCTTCAATTAAACGCCGTTGGCTGGGGTCATCATCGACCACTAACAAGGTTGGCTTTTGATTGGCGCTGGCGCGCTTCCATCTAAGGTCCAGGCGATTCCAGTGACCGTCTTGGGCCGGCTGATAATGCAGGCTGTCGGTAAGCTGTTGTAATAATCCCAGGCCGCGACCGGAGGTAGACAAGTCTGTTTCATTATTCTCAGGTTCAGCCAGTGTCGGGTCCCAGGCGTGGCCGTTATCTTCTAAGCGCATCCACCAATCGCTATGGTCGAGACCAAACTGCATGCGTATATGGCTGGCATTCGGGTTGTGTTCTACCAGATTGACCCCGGCTTCAGATAAGCACACCAACATGGCATTGCGCTGCTCGTTGATGATGGGCCTATGAGTCAGCGCCTGCTCCACTTGATGGCGGAAGTCGCTAATGCTGTCGAGCGCCATATGATGCTCGAATTCCAGTAGTACCGTGGTCATGGCTATACCTCCATAGACAGCAAAGGGTTGTGACGCAGCCAGCGCCGCAGGGCTTCCGCTGGACGTTTTAGTATCTGCGGTAAACGGTTCACTTCACGTATGAGCTCTTGGCGCAGCGGAGGATTAAAACGGTCATTGATAATGCACCCCAGCAACGCCGCTTCGCTGGCATTCAGCTTGTTCATGGCAGAAGTCACCATGGCATGAGTGGTATGCCCGGCTAATACCAACAGCAAACAGCCATCACATGAACCTGCTACCAGCTCGGCAGGAATATTGTTGGCATTAAGACGGCTAAACGGTGTGGTATCGCAAATCACCACATCAAACTCCTGGTGCCAGGTTTGTATTTGCTGGCGTAGCGCCTGGGGGCGGCGCAAACGCAAAATATCTTCGCGCCTTACCGGGGCGACGACCCCTGTCAGTGCCAAGCCTTGTCCAGGAGCACTGACCAGTTGTGGAATACCCGGTTGGCCGAGCGATGGCTCATCGAGGGCCAGGCTGCGCAGGCTGGGGTTATAGAGGTTGATGTCGACCAGCAAGGTACTATTGCCGGCCAATAAGCTGCGTTGCGCCAAAGCCTGGGCGGTGGTACTGACGCCTTCACCCGGATTGCAGGCAGTAATGGCTAGGCTACGCACGCCCTGTGCCAGGGTTTGCTGATAAATCTCTTCGATTTCCATGGTGTAAGGTTGCATTGGCATCACAGAATCCCCAGTAAGGTAAATAAGGCGACGGACTGAACCACATCACGAATACCGGTACGTATCTTTTCCGCCGTGCTGTCGGATTGGCTAGGCACAAAAATGGTGTCGCCAGCGCGAACCACGGGTAGGGCTGCGAAATTGGCATGGCGACTAAAGTCTGCTAGATCAAATGAGCGTGCCTGGTCACGACAGCAGGACAAATTCACTACGGTAATTTTTTCGATGTACGCACTGCTCGAGGTGCCACCGGCTTCGGCCAACAGGTCGAGCAGCGTCATATTGTCACTGAAGCGATAGCGGCCTGGTTTATTGACGGCACCTAACACTCGAACGGTTTGTTCTTTTGGTTGGTCGAGCCAGATACGGTTTTTCTCTGGCACAAAGATGGTATCCCCAGTTCGGACCTCAGGTAGCAGATTAGGGTCACCGGTTTCAAAATACAGGGCCAGATTTAATTTACTTACCCTGGCGTGTTTGCCGTTACGATGGGTGATGCGAATATTGTGAATATCGGCGATAGCGGTAGGGCCATCGGCTGCCGATAAAATATCCAAAAAATGCATATCGTTAGTGAAACGATAGCGTCCGGGTGCGCCGACTTGGCCAAATACATAAATGGAGCGTTCAGAGCTCTGGCGTACCCATTGGGATTTATTGTCAGCCGGATCTTGTGGTAAATCGTGCACGCGTACGATGGCACCGGCTTTAATAACCGGCAGCTCACGGTCGTGACCGCCGCGTTGAATAAAGCGATCCAGGTCGAAGACATGAGAGCGGGTGGCACCATTACTTTGCGGCGATACCACTTCAATATTACTGGTGTCGGCTCTTGAGGTTGGGCCGCCGACATGGGCCAGTAAATCCAGTAATGACATCTCATCCGACCATTCGATACGGCCAGGACGAACCACTTCTCCTATGATGCGAACCGCTCTGTCGGGGGCAACCTTCAGCCAGGACTTTTCATTCATGTCGGTTTTTTCGGGCACAAAAATCGCGTCCCCGGGACGAATGCTCGGCGGCTGCTGGGCGACTGTGCCTTCGGTATAGCCGCTGAGATCAAAGCGAATCACTTCACCACTGGCTTTTAATACTCGAATTTGGCGTGATTCGGCAAAACGGGTAGGGCCGCCGGCGTTGGCCAAAATGTCCATAAAGGTAGCGCCTTGTTTGCCTTCGTAAGCCCCCGGATGCGCTACTTCGCCCATGATATAAATGGTATTGGCACCCGATTTAATTTCTTCTTCCTGGCGCGGTACAAAAATGGTAGCGCCAGGGACCATGGTCGGCAGCAGTTGTTCGTCGCCGCTATCGAGGTAGCGCTTGAGATTAAATAATTTGGGCTCTTGATCGCTAATGACCCGGATTTGCTCAACGCCGGCGTAGCGCGTCACGCCGCCAGCTCGCATTAATATATCCACCAAGCTCATTGATTGTTTGTAAGAAAAGCTGCCAGGACGATTGACTTCGCCAAACACTTTGATGGCTTTGCGGTCTTCGGCTGCGTCACCGCCATCGGCCAATGCCGCAGGATCAAATTCGCGCTCGACATTGCCGATCATGGGCGATGCGGGAATAAATAACGTATCCAAGGATTGCAAGCTGGGCAGACGATTAAAATCACCACTGTCGAGAAATGCTTTGTAATCAAAGAACTGTTTTTCACCGCTACGCAGTAATTGCACTCGATCCATTTGCGCGCCAGCGCGCAAACCGCCTGCGGCATGAATGGCGACCTGCACCGAGGCGTTAGACGCCAAGGTATATTCACCGGGTTTTTTGACGTATCCCTGAACGTTAATCAGTAATTGTTTTTGACTGACAAACACTTTGAGGTGTTTTAAATCTCGATAAATGCTTTGCATGCGCTGTGCAATTAATGGTTGCAGTTCAGACTCAGTTAAGCCTGTCACCTGAATGGCGCCGACTTCGGGGACATGAATATTGCCTTGCCGATCAACTTGCAGCGGACGTTCCAGCGCCTGTTCACCAGGCAGTAGGATTCGAATTTGGTCGCCAACTTGGATGTTGTCTGCGTAAGTTGATGAACCGATACACAGAAATAAAAAGGCGATTACAATCAGTATTGTCCGCGTTTTCATGTTGCTACTCCTTGCCCATGCTCAGCGTGTGGGGAGATTGAATCAGTTCGATACTGACGCGGCGATTTGTTAACAGAATATGGCTCATGTCACCTTGAAACAGAGGGTCGCGAGAGCCGACGGCATCCACTTCGATGCGATTAGAGGCGATGCCAAAGATTTCTAAATAGCGCTGTACTTGTTGCGCCCGTGCCATGGCTAATAGGTCATTTTGCTCATTGCTGCCGCGCATGTCGGCGTGGCCAGTCACTTTGAGATGAAACTGCGGTTGGTTCTTTAATAGGTAAGCTGCTTCTGCTAGGCGCCCCATATATTTGGGATTAATATCGGACGAGTTTGTAGCAAACTGGTTATCGCTGTTGAGTAGGGCAAAAATTTGCTGGCCAAAATCCTGTTTGGCGGCCACTTGTTGAGCCGTTGATTCATTGCAGTCAATCTGAGCGTTAACCTGATCCAACTGCTTTTCCAATCGCAACAGCGATTTACGCTGCACAATTAAGTCGTTGGCAGCATCGAACACTAATCCGCCCTTTAGCTCCCGGGCAATGCGGTTTTGACGTTCTTTTGCCTGTACCACAGAGGCAGGAAAACAGAGCCTGGCGCCTTCCAATATCATGACATCGAGTTGCTGCCTGACCAGCTCGAACTCAAACCTGAGCCCATGCTCTGGGCCCAGAGGTTGATCCGGCATGACTTCAGCATCCAAGTAGGGAAAGTGCTCAGCCATGCCGCCACGGCCATCCTCTGGCCAACTGGCACATCCAGCTAGGCTTAGTGCTGCTAGGGCCAAGCCCAGTTTGCCAATGGCCATCATCCTGCCTCCTGCGCCGCTACCATAGGTTGCACTGGAATCGCTGTTTGAATTCGCAGCAGCTCCATCAACTCCAGTGGTTGTCCGGTGGCATTGCTGATCGCCAACTGGCCGCCAGAACCTTTCACGCGTTTGAATAAGTAAACGATGGCTCCGATGCCGGATGAGTCGAGAAAGCTGACTTCTTTGATATCGATGATCACAGATCGCCCCTGTGCGCTGCTGGCGATGTTTTCCATATCGTCGCGAATCAGGCTGCAGCCTTTTGCATCCATATCTCCGCCAATATGAATAATGAGCTCACCGCTGTCGCTGTCGTGAGTTTCGAGTCGCATTGTTCTATCTCCTAACATGGCCGTATCTCCGGTTGATGAGTGTTAGGGCTTCTGCAGACTCCGTGCCACTTATAAAATGTCTTATAAAACAATGAGATACAATTTTAAGGCCGAGCGTTACTGTTGGCATTTGCAGAATGCAAACAGTTTTGCAGAGGATTTTGTGAGCGCTGAATAGGGGGGGTAATCGTCGCCTTGTTGTTTTCTGCCAAGCGGTTGGTACTGACCGTTCCAGCCTTTCTTTGTGTCGGTCGTTTACCTATTCTTACTGTCTTTTCATTAGTAGGTAGTACTTCATGGGCAGTGAGCTTGAGTCCGCCGTTGACCGATTAAATCAGATAATTCTTGGCAAACAGTCGCAGTTGAAATTAGCGATGAGCTGTTTGCTGGCTCGCGGTCACCTGCTGATTGAGGACTTGCCAGGCATGGGAAAAACTACCTTGTCCCATGCTCTGGCGGGTGTATTAGGGCTGGATTACAACCGCGTGCAGTTCACCAGTGATTTACTGCCCGCCGATGTGTTGGGTGTTAGCGTGTTTGAACGTGAATCTGGCAGTGACCAGGGGCGTTTTCGCTTTCATCCTGGTCCTGTGTTTTGTCAGCTGTTGCTGGCTGATGAAATTAATCGTGCGACTCCCAAGGCGCAAAGTGCCTTGCTCGAAGCGATGGAAGAACGCCAGGTCACTATTGAAGGGCAAACCCGCCCACTGCCAGAACCATTTTTTGTTGTGGCGACGCAAAACCCAGTGCAGCAATCGGGCACCTTTCCATTGCCTGAATCTCAGCTGGATCGTTTTTTGATGCGTATTAGATTGGGCTACCCCGATGAAGCCTCTGAGCGCGCCTTATTTGAGGGGCGTGATCATCGCCAGTTGGCCAGTGAAGTCAGTCAGGTGATTGATTTGCAGCAGCTAAAGCAGTTGCAGCACAGTGTTGATGACGTTAAGTCATCAGGGTCGGTGTTGGATTATCTACAGCGTATTATTGCCTTCACTCGCTACGATGGGGGTTACCAATACGGCTTGTCACCACGAGGTGGCTTGGCGTTATTAAGGGCAGCAAAAGCCTGGGCGGTGATGCATCAGCGCCAGTATTTATTGCCAGAGGATATTCAAGCGGTGTTGGCGGCGGTGGTCGATCATCGTTTGGCGGAAGCGGCCGACGGCAGTTCATCTCAGGTGTCGCAACAGATTCTAAGCAAAGTGCCCGTGTTGTTATGAGTAGTCTGCGTCAACGTTGGCGCCAGCGCTGGATGCGTTGGATGGAACGGCGCATCCCCGCCAGCTCCAGTGTTACCTTAGGGCACCGGTCGATTTTTATCTTTCCTTCGGCCATTGGTTGGCTCTACGGTGGCTTGCTGTTGTTGCTATTGCTGACTGGCATTAATTATCAAAATAGCCTGGTGCATGGCCTGACATTTTGGCTGTTTAGTACGGGTATTGGTGCCATGCACTTCAGCTTTTCTAACTTGTCCGGTCTCACGTTAACGGCGGGCCATGCGTTACCTGTCTTTGTTGGCGACAGTATCGAGCTGCCAGTACGGTTGAGTAGTGCTCGCGGCAAATACCATCAATCACTACTGCTGCGTTATCCGAATGATGCCGATGTTATGGGCAATGTTGATGTTTCGGTGAATGAAAGTGTGGTCACCCTGACACTCAAGGCAGGTAAGCGCGGCTGGTTTGAGGCTGAACGTTTTTTATTAGAAAGCCGTTACCCATTAGGCCTGTTTCGCTGTTGGAGTTGGATTCGTTTACGTTACCCGGTGGTGGTGTACCCCCAGCCTGTTTGGATTCCGTTTCGCTTTTCTGGCGGTAGTGAAGGCGAGTGGCTGGAGGGCGTTAGCCATGAAAGCCGCGGTGAGCACGATTTTCATGGGTTGCGCTCCTATCAGCCAGGAGATTCTATGCGCCAGATCGCCTGGAAGCAGTTAGCCAGGGGACGAGGCCTAGTCAGTAAGGATTTTGACAGTGATGAAGGGGCGAGTTGTTGGTTTGATTGGGACGTCTTAGCCCCATTGCCTCAGGAACAGAGGTTGTCGCATCTAACGGCCTGGGTGCTGAAAGCGCATGAGCAAGGTTGGCAGTATGGTTTGCGTTTGCCCGGACAAACGCTTCCACAGCACCATTCTGAACTGCACTTGGAGGCCTGCTTAAAAGCACTGGCTGTGTTCAATCAGGAGACGGCATGATAGTGCATTCTATTCCACGCAGCGCCATTCTTTGGCTGCTGTGTGCTGTTGCGGTGAGCTTGGTGTTGCATGCCAGTCATTTGCCGGTTTGGATTTGGTGTTTGGCGGCACTTTCGGCAGGGTGGCGCTGGGCGGTACATGTTGGGCGTTGGTCGTATCCAAGCAAAATATTGAAAACGGCCATTGTTCTGGCTGCGATTATAGCGATTGCCAGCACCTTTAAAGGGCGTTTTTCTCTAGAAAGTGCCGGGGCTTTCTTAGTGGTGGCGACGGCGCTCAAGTTGCTAGAAATGAAGTCCTTGAGAGACGGCTATGTAGTGGTATTCATGGCCTATTTCACGTTATCTACAGGGTTCTTGTTTGAGCAAGAGCTACTGGCTGGCGTATTGGGAGTGCTAGCGGTTTGGCTGATCACCACGGCGCTCATCAGTATTCACGACAGTGGCGGCCAGCGATCTCATGCACGGCTGTCACTGCATCTATTGGTGTCATCGGTACCCATTATGTTGGTGCTCTATTTTCTGTTTCCGCGTCTTGGGCCGTTATGGAATGTGGCGCTGCAAAGCGATCAAGCCAGAACTGGGCTGGCTAGCACGATGGCACCGGGCGATATAGCCCAGCTCAGTCAGTCTACGGAACTTGCGTTTCGGGCGACGTTTGAATCTGGTAAGCCGCCTGCCAGAAGCCAGTTATATTGGCGCGCGTTGACACTGGATGCCTACGATGGCCGGCGTTGGCACCCCAGTGGCTTGCATCAATTGGCGGTGTATCCGCCAAATGCGTGGCGTCCAGCCGCTGGCCGGGAAGATGTGGTTCGTTATGAGGTGATACAAGAGCCGACCGATGAGCACTGGTTATTTGCGTTACGTGGCGTCGGAGCAGTGGATGAGCGTACTGGCCTGACTTCGGATGATCGGCTGTTATATCGTACTAAGGTTCGCCAGCGAGTTCGTTACCGGGCTGAATCCGTACCGGATCTCAGCATTGCCAAACAGGGTCTAAATGGCGATGTGCAACGGCAAAACCTTCAACTTCCGCCAGCAATGAATCCGCGCGCTCGGCGCTGGGCTCAGGAGCAATATGATGGCGATGCCGATACGCTGGTTGCTAGCCTATTGCGACACTTTGCTCAGCAGAACTATTTTTACACGTTGCGCCCACCCGTGCTGGGTGACAATGATGTCGATGAGTTCTTGTTTGATACTCGCCGCGGCTTTTGTGCCCATTATGCTGGGGCTACTGCCTTTCTGCTTCGTTCTGTTGGCATTCCTGCACGCGTGGTTGCCGGTTACCAGGGCGGAGAGTGGAACGCGGAAGCAGGGTATCTGACCGTGCGTCAGTTTGATGCCCATGCCTGGGTCGAGTACTGGCAAGCAGACGTTGGCTGGCGGTCAATCGATCCGACGGCAGCGGTGGCGCCTGAGCGTATTGAATTAGGTCTTCGGGATGCCTTGTCGGTCGATGAACGTAGCTTGTCTGGGGGCTTGTTGTCGCCGTTTGGTTACGGAAATATTGGCTGGGTGAATCAGTTACGCATGCAAGTGGATCAGATCAATTATTATTGGCACCGCTTTGTCTTGTCTTATGATCGTGGCCGGCAGCAGGAGCTGTTGCAGCGCTGGATCGGGCTGCAAAGCTATAAAGAGTGGTTGTACGCTTTGGCCGTTATGATAGCGGCTTTGTTTGCCTTGGCGGCTGCTTGGCTTTGGTGGCAGCAGCGGCCGCGTTATCGGGATCGGTTTAGTCGTGCTTGGCTGTTGTTGCAAAAGGCCATGCAGCGCCATGGCGTCGATGCGGTGGGTCAAACTCCCGAGCAACAGCTGCAGCAGCTGGCTGAAAAAATACCCAAACGTACAGATCAAATTGAGCAACTACGGCAACAGCTGTATCAGTATCTTTACATGGGCGATGCTCAGCCCGGAGCGGCGCGCAGCGAGGTTATTTCGGCTTTGAACCGTTTGCGTCGCCAACTGGCCAGGGACAAAAGCAGCCATCTCCGGTAATGCTCATAAAGGGGCCGTATGGTTCGGTTTGCAAACGCTTTACCAGGGTTGGGAAGAGCTGATCGTCGGTTACTGTGCACAAGGCGCCAAAGCCATAGGCGCCGAAATAACCGAGCTTGCCACTGGCATGGAATAACGCCAGTGATGGGCTGGCGGGTAGGGCCAAGTCGGCGGTCGCGGTGAGGACTTGAATACGATCACCGTTAAGCTCTTGCAAACGCTGCTGTTGTACCGCGTTAATAGTATGCGGTGCCACCACCACAACACGCAGTTCTGACGCATCAAAGCGATTTAGCAGGGTTTGGTAGTGGCGCTGACTGACTTGATTGCACAAGCAGTCGGGATTCCAAAAGTGCATTAACGTTGGCTGCTGTGTTGCGGGCAGTTGCTGCCAAAGAGACTGTAGGCGTTGCTCAACCTTGCTCGCTTGCCAGTAATCTGGGTGGTCGGTAGCGAGCATAAAGGGCCTAACTGCCTGTTGTTGAAACCACCATAGCCCCAGTAAGGTGGCAGCAAAGAGCAGCAGCAATGCGGTGGACACCCACCAGTGTTGGCTTTTCATATCTGGCCTTAGTTTACGTATTGCCAGGGTTATACCGTATTTGCCGTAGAATGTGTGCTTTTCGCGGCAATTTCTCAATTTGTGGAGGTGCTGGTTTTTGCAGCAGCCAATGTCACCTGTGTTATCACCCGCCTTTGATCAAGATGTGTTAGATGCATCAATGTCGCTGGCGGTATTGCTGTATGTCGGCGCAGATAACTGCGCCCCGTGTCGTTTGCAGTGGCCAGTGTTGAAGCGTTTGCAGTCTGAATTTGCTCAACAGTTACGTGTAGTGAGTATCGATGCAGAACAGCAGGCGGATATCTGCCAGCGTTTGCAGGTGCGTAGCGTGCCGAGTTTGCTGTTGTTTAAGGATAAACTGCTGGTGCAACAATGCAGCGGACTGCAGTCTGAGCAGGTGCTGCGGCAATGGTTGCAGCCTTGGTGTGCTAGCGAGTGTGATGCCTTGTATAAGGAAGGTCAGGACTGGTTGGCTAAAGGCATGCTAGATAAAGCGTCTCATACCTTTGAGCTGGCTTGGCAAAAGGCTCATCAGCAAGGGTTATGGAGACCGCAGCTGTTTGTCGCCTGGCTTGATTCTTTATTGCAAGCGCGAAAGCTCGAGGCTGTCGCTCACGCTTTCGATATATACGGCGCCAGCCTGCATCGTGAACCCGAGGTAATTCAGCTGCGTGCCCAATTGGCGTTGCAGACCTACGGCGGTAAAACGGCTGTCATTGCCGACGCGCTCGTTTTGGCTCGTGAGCAGCAGTACCGCCAGGCGTTGGATCAGTTAATGGTGTTAGCGCAGTCCTCTGACCACGCTGCGGCGGCGAGAGAGGCCATCTTTATAATCTTAAATGCTGTGCCAGATCGGCAACTCGCCAACCAATATCGGCGCCAGATGCATCAGCTGGAATTGTAGTTATACCGTTATCTATTTGGATCTTTGAGCGCCGCTAACCGGTTGGTTATGGCGATCGTGGGCTTGGCCATTCTATACAGCGAGCCAGTTGGCTGAATGGACGAGGGGGCAGTAAACTGACCGTCTAGTCAATAATGGAGGTGTGTATGCAATATCGCCCGTTAGGGGATTCAGGGATTCAAGTGAGCCAGATCTGTCTGGGGACCATGACCTGGGGAGAGCAGAATACCGAGCAGCAAGCTCATGCTCAGCTGGATATGGCCTTCGATCATGGCGTGAATTTTATTGATACCGCTGAGATGTATCCGGTGCCGCCCAAAGCTGAGACTCAAGGTGCCACCGAGCGCTATATTGGCACCTGGCTGGCTGCACGCGGTGGTCGTGACAAGGTGATTCTGGCCACCAAGGTATCTGGGCCGGGTGATTGGATGAAGCACATTCGTGGTGGTCCACAGCTGACGCGGTCGCACATTGTTGAGGCCGTTGATAGCAGTCTGCAGCGCTTGCAAACCGACTATATCGACGTGTATCAGTTGCATTGGCCGGCTCGTAACACCAACTTTTTTGGTCAGCTGGGTTACAAGGCTGCGCAGGACGAGGAATTTACCCCGCTGCAAGAAAGTTTGGCGGCACTGCATGAGCTGCAGCAACAGGGCAAGATTCGCCACTACGGGCTCTCCAACGAAAGCGCCTGGGGTGTGATGACCTCGCTGAGTGTCGCCGCACAGCACGGCTATGCCCGGCCAGTGTCCGTGCAAAACCCTTATAACCTGCTCAATCGCAGCTATGAAGTTGGCTTGGCAGAGGTGTCTCACCGTGAACAGGTTGGTCTGCTGGCCTATTCACCGCTGGCCTTTGGTGCCTTGAGCGGCAAGTACCTGAATGGCCAGCGCCCAGAAGGCGCACGATTGAGCTTGTTTGACCGCTTCCAGCGTTATATGGGTGAACAGGCTGACAGTGCCATCGCTCAGTATGTCGATATTGCCGCCCAGGAAGGGCTGTCGCCTTCGGTGCTGGCGCTGGCGTTTGTTAATCAGCAGCCCTTTGTTAGCGCCAATATTATCGGCGCCACCAACTTAGAGCAGTTACAGGAAAACCTGTCGAGCGTTGACGTTTGCTTAAGTGACAGTGCCATCGCTGCGATTGACGGTGTGCACACTCGCTTATCCAATCCCTGTCCCTGATAGGTGTTGGCGTCTGGCCACTCGCGCCAGGCGCCAACTTAACGCCATGGCGGCGACCGTCAAACCAATCACCAAGCCTATCCAAAAACCTTTGGCACCCAATGGACCGCCTATCACCTCGCCATCAAAGGCTAGCCAGTAACCTAATCCCAGCCCCACCAGCCAATAGGCGATAAAGGTGATGGCCATGACTGGCAGGGTATCTTGATAGCCTCGTAACGCACTGGCGGCAGATACCTGAATCGAGTCTGACAGTTGAAATAGCGCGGCAAATAACAGCAGTGAGGTCGCCAGTGCCACCACTTCAGGGTCGGGTGAATAGAGTGACGCGATGGTGGAGGATAGCCATACGATCAAGCTAGCATTGCAAACGGCAAAGGCCAGATTGAGACGAATGCCTAGCCAAGCGGTGCGCCGTGCCAGATCGTTTGCGCCAGCGCCTAAATGATGTCCGACCCGTACCGTGAGGGCCAAGCCAACACTGAGGGGCACCATAAAGGTTAACGACGACACATTAAGCGCCACCTGGTGGCCTGCCACCACAGTGGGGCCCAGGTCGGTTAAGAACAATGCAATCACCGAAAATAAGCTGACTTCAAAAAAGATGGCGATACCAATAGGCAGGCCAATGCTCACCAGCTGTCTAACCCTTTGCCATTTAGGTTTGAAAATACGGCGCCACAGCCGAAATTCAGGTTCTAACCGGTGCTTTCGGGTATTAATCGCCATCGCCAGCGCCATGCAGGCAAATACCACCGAGCTGCCGACACCGCAGCCAACCCCGCCCATAGCGGGTATGCCCAAGCCGCCGTAGACAAATAAGGCGTTTACGGGAATGTTTAGTAACAAACCACCGAGCATAACCAGGGTGACATGGCTGGCCTGATCCAGCGCTTCGGCATAAAAACGATACGCTAAAAATACACCGGCGCCGGGCATTCCGACGGCAATTGCAGTAAGATAGGCCGCCGCGATGCTGGCGGTCTCAGGGTCATCGACCCAAACGCCAAGCAATTGCGCCATGGCGTAGAGAAATCCTCCTGCCAGAAACCCTGCCACTAGGCCTAACCACAGTGCCGCTGCCAGCAAGTGGGGTAGGTCGGCGCCACGAGCTGCGGCGTTGAGTCGTGCTGTCATCGGAGAAAGTGCGACTAATACACCGGCCAAAAATAGCCACACCGGCGTCCAAAAGCTGGTGCCAATGGCAACGGCGGCCAGATCGCGGGTACTGACGTAGCCGGACATAAGGGTATCTATCGTGCCCATGCCAATCTGTGCTAATTGAGTAGCCAGGATGGGGAAGGTGAGGCGGGAAAGGGCTTTGATTTCGTGGCGGCTGAACGACATAACATATTCCGGCTAGACAAGGCGGGCATTCTGCACCGAAGTAATAAAAGAGTGAATAGTGAAAGCTGAGTTAAACGTGGATGATCTGATCCAGCTATTTGATGGCTTGTTCAGTGAGGCGTGCAATACACGGTTAGTGGCCGGGCAGGATGAGCCGATATACTTGCCTGCAGATGGTCAAACCCCCTACCATCGGGTGGTGTTTGCCCATGGGTTTGTCGAATCAGCCTTGCATGAAATTAGCCACTGGTGCATCGCTGGCAAAGAGCGTCGTTTGCTGATCGACTTTGGCTATTGGTATGAACCTGACGGGCGCAGTGAAGCGCAGCAGCGAGCATTTGAACAGGTAGAGGTTAAACCGCAGGCACTGGAGTGGATTTTGTCGGTGGCTTGTGGGCGACGTTTTCGCGTCAGTACCGACAATTTAGACGGCGATCGTGATGCCGTTGAACAAGGGCTTAAAGCCTTTCGCCTAGCGGTTGAACAGCAAGCTAGGCGTTATTTGGATGAGGGCTTGCCGCCAAGAGCAGAGCAATTGAAGTGTGCACTGCTCGATTATTATCAGCGTTGGCAAGTATTCGACCAATACTGCTTTGACGCCACACAAATATAACGGAGAACACTTTGTTTAAACGATTTATGCGCCGTACTGACGTTGAGAAAAACGCCAGTCCAGCCAACAAGGCGGCCAGCCGCAGTCAGAAAAAAGCCCATGCCAAGGAAGACAATCAGCCGGCCCGCGATCATCACAAAGCGGCGCCGCACGGGCAAGCCGATAAGCGCCCGAAGCAGCGTAAACGTAAAACCGATAAGCCCGCTACTCGGGTTGAAAGGCCAGAGAATTGGTCGTTGGACGAGTTTCAAGTCGAGCAAGTGCCTGGTCAAACTCGCTTCCATGATTTGGGTCTGCCCGACACTGTGATGCGTGGTATTCATAAACTGGGTTTCCAGTATTGTACGCCGATCCAGGCGGAGAGTTTGCCGGCGGCGTTACGTGGCCGCGATACCATTGGCCAAGCTCAAACCGGTACTGGTAAATCGGCGGCCTTTATTCTGACCATTTTGAATCAGCTGCTGACCGAGAAGCCGCAACAGCGCTATGCCAGTGAACCACGGGCCTTGATCGTTGCCCCGACTCGCGAACTGGCGCTGCAGATTGGTAAGGATGCCGAGGGTTTAGCGCGCTACACCGGCATGACGGTGCATACCGTGGTGGGCGGTATGAACTACGAAGAGCAGCGTAAAGGGCTGCGCGATGAAGTGGTGGATATTCTGGTGGCCACACCAGGGCGTCTGATTGACTTTATGCGCAGTCAGGATGTGTTTCTGGATCAGGTCGAAGTGCTGGTGTTGGACGAAGCCGATCGCATGCTGGATATGGGCTTTATTCCTGACGTACGCCGTATTGTGCGCTCGACCCCGCCGAAAGGTGAGCGCCAGACGCTGCTGTATTCCGCCACCTTTAACTACGACGTTCGCATTCTTATCGATCAATGGACCGTAAACCCACTGAAGGTGATTATTGAGCCTGAGCAGGTGACGACGGATCGGGTAGATCAGCGTCTGTATCTGGTGTCTGAATCGGAAAAATTTGGTTTGTTGCTGCGTAGCCTGGAAGAAGAAAAGCCAGAGCGCACCATCATATTTGCCAACCGTCGCGATTTAACCCGCAACCTGTGTGACAAGCTCAACAAAAAGGGCCACAAAGCGCTGTTGTTATCGGGAGAAGTCAGCCAGCAAAAACGCATTAAAACTCTGGAGCGTTTCCGTGATGGCGACGTCAACATCATGGTGGCGACAGATGTAGCCGGGCGTGGTATTCACGTTGATGGCGTGAGTCATGTGGTCAATTACACCTTGCCAGAAGATCCAGAAGACTATGTGCATCGTATTGGTCGTACCGGTCGTGCCGGTGCCAAGGGCGTTTCTATTAGCTTCGTATCGGAAGATGACGCCTTTGTCTTGCCGGATCTGGAAAAATACCTCAATCAGAAGCTGACACTGACGTATCCGGAGTATTGATGCAGCGAGGGCTGATTTGGCTGCTGGGCCTAAGTCTACATGCCCTTGCCTGGGCGGGTGATCAAGTTGAGGCTATGGTCACGCCGCAATGGGCAGAACACTATCTTCAGCAGCAGTACCCCGAGCTGCTGCTCGATCAGCAGGCAGATCATGTCGTGTCCTATTACTTTTTTGGCCGCTGGCAGGACGTCTCCTTGATTGGCCTGGAGCGTGTCAGGGGAGAGCAGTATCGTCAGTACCTGACGCTGTTGCTGTTTAGGCAGCAAGACTTATTCGCTTATTATGCCAATGTGGCGGCCTTTCCACGGCAGTTGTCACGCGCCGGTGAGGTGCTGTTTCCAGACGGCATTGCTCCGGATGCTGCTCTCTGGCTTAGCGACCTGCCGCCACAGCTGTGCTGGTCTCGTCAATCTCTGTGCTCAGATGTGCACTTTGTAGAGCCAGCTGCTGCAACAGCCAATGGGGATCCTGCAGTGGTAGATCGTGACCCGCTGTTGGATGACTCACTAATGGACAGCACCAGCGCTGACTGATGGCGAGGCTGCATTGCCAGCTGACCAGCCGGTCCATAGCGCCAGCGTACAGTCGTGTATGGGGGCAAGGCATATGCAGTGGCGCTCGAAAGCGACTGGCGGCCAGTAGTTGGCGAACGGCATTACTGGGCTTCAGCGGGTGTTGACGGGCAAATTGAATCCAGTTCGCCAGCTGCTCGGCGACTTCTGGTGTGTTATCGCTGCCATCATTGACGGTCAGCTGCCAGATGGTGTGCTCTAGCGCGGCTGGGTCGTGTTGCCAATGACGAGCGGCTTTCAGTAGCGGCCACAAGGCACTGGGGCGCATACGCTGCCAAGGCGTCGACATATTGGCGAAGCTGGTGTTGATCAGGTGCAGCTCAGTAACCTCGTGCGGGTAACGCGCGGCCCAGTCGCACGCCACCATAGCGCCCATGGAGATGGCGATCATGATGGCTGGCTGGTGATTGGGCAGCTGTTGGCGTAGCGCTTCTGTCATGTCAGCAATACAGGCTGGTGAGGTTTGCTGCCACAGCTCGCCGTTACCGGGCAGCTCCGTCTGTATTAACAAGTGTTGCGGCCAGCGCTGCTCGACCAGCTGCGCAAATCGCCCCCAATGAAAGCGCGAGCGAATCAGCCCGCGCACAAGGATTAGAGCAGGTTTAGAAGTTGAAGTAGCGTTGGATGGTGAGGAGGAAATTGGTACCGCCATCAAAATCGCTTCCCAAATTGGTGCGCTCCAGCGACAGTTGGTAGTCATAGGCGCCGTAGCTGCGCCCTACACCGAGGCGAAATTGCCAGTAGTTGTCGCGTTGCTCATTGCCAAAGTTAAAATCGTCATCAAAACTGTGGTACTTGTGCCTGGCTGTTAGCATCTCAATCGAGAAACTACCTGTGTGTAGGGTGTAGGCCAGTTCCAGGGCGCTCTTGTCGTGTTCTGAACCAAGAAAGTCTTTCGCTCTGCGCCAGCCAATCATCAAGGCATCATCGTACAAGGCACGCACCGTCACCTCATTATAGGCATCGATTTCAACGTCGCTGTCGCCCGGGAAACGATAGTGAGTGAGGGTGGTGTCCAGTGCAAAACGATCGGTTAACGGCGTGTACCAGCCTAAATAACCATCGATTTCGTAGTCTGGGCTGTCTTCTTTCAGTTGCACGCCGCTGGCCCAGGTGCCCATATAAAGACCGCTAGGATGTTGGTAGCTCAGACTGGCTTGCAGGGTCGGCTTACCGCGGGTGTAGCTTATACCGTCGCGGATGTATTCGCTGGTAGCGCCCAGATGGGCTTGAAACTCAGCCTGGCTGAGAGGAGAGGCCAGCAATGCCCAGGCAGTGCCGGCAGTCAATACGGCTCGATACATGAATCTATACAACTCTAAATCGCCATCAATCAGCGCGACATAATACGCACTTTTGCCGCAAATGTTAGCGTCATGAAATAGAAACCTTTTTGGCCTTGCAGTTGTCTGCAGCCCGTTAACGGGTCTCTGCTCAGTCTCGAGTAACTTCCCAGCCGCTATGGGGATACCAGCGTTTCAGAGCTTGATAATGCAAGTGCTTTTTGCGCTCAACGTCACTCGGTGCCCAGGTGGGCATACTGCGCACCGCTGACATCAGAAAGTCAAACAACAACAGATGACGCCTCTGGATGCGCGCCTGGCGATGCGGCTTGATAGGGTTAAATAGGCTGTGATAACGAAACAAATGGCGAGGATTTTTTTTCACCCATAGCCATGAGCCCATTTCCAGTGTCAGCGGCAAGTACAAGCCATCCGGATGCTGCTTGCTGTAGCGCTGATGCAGATAGTCCCAGATATCGCCATGGGTGGTGTACGACAAGGATTGCGGCTCAAACAAGTAAGTGTGACTGGGGTAGGTGCGCTCAAAGAGCTGAGTGAACGCAAATGCTTCGGCCAAGCCAGGCCAGGGTTGATGCGATGTTGCATAGGGAAACCACAGGCGATCGCGAACGCCAAAGCCAGAATGGCAATCCAGGCTGATGCAGTGAGGCTGGCGAGAGATAACCGCTTCTACCGCTGCGACCAGCGCTTGGCTTTCGATTTCCATTGGCTGATCTTTACGACCACGAAACCAAGGTAGATGGCGACTGATTCTATGTCCGCCTACCAGCCAGGGGGTGGAGCCTTGGGCATCGATGGGCGCGTTGCGCATTAAGTCGACTCCGTTGGCATTGGCGCGTTGATTGCGCCACATACCCGCGGGATTAACGATAGGAATGCACAATAGGCGAACCTGGGCCAATTGTTCGTGGATGGCCGGGTCCCATTGCAAACGCTCTAGTAAGGTGCGCATAAAGGCCAGGATCACTTGGGTACCAATGCGTTCTATGCCGTGTACACCACCGACCAAGATCAAGGTGGGCGCTAACGGTGCCATGCTGCCGGCTTCTATGGTGTAAAACGGCAGCTCGATGGTCTGCCCATCGATGGCTTGCTGAACGTGCGCCGGGGCCGATACACGCAAATGCGCCTGGCCGTGCTCCAATAGCCGTTCTAGCTCAAACAGTTCAGGCAGAGCACGTTTCAAGTGGTAAATACGTTGAATCACAAGGGTCGGGTCCTTACTCTGTGGCGCTTGTATATCACTGTAGAGTAACAATTTGATGAAAGCGCACGCCCGCGAGCCAGAGCGAGTGCCTGAAAGGTTGCGTATTGCCACCTGGCTGAAGACGGTTTGGCCCTATTTATTGGAGTATCGCTGGCGTGTCGTGTTGGCGCTGACCTGTTTGCTGCTGGCCAAACTGGTCAGTGTCGGCATGCCATTTTTATTGAAGTACCAGGTGGATTATCTGGCAACGGCGGAAGCAGCCGAGCAACCCAGCTGGTTGTGGTTGCCATTGGGGTTATTGCTGGCGTATGGCAGTGCGCGTTTTTTATCGGTGTTTGTGGGTGAGGTCAGGGATGTATTGTTTGGCCGCGTGACCGAACGAGCGATGCGACGCATGGCACTGAAAGTGTTTCAGCATTTGCATCAGTTAAGTCTGGCGTTTCATCTTGATCGTCAGACAGGCGCCTTGCAACGGGATATTGAACGCGGTACCAATGGCATTAGTTTTTTAATGCGGTTTTTTATTTTTAATATCGGCCCAACGCTTATCGAGTTGGTGTTGGTTATTGGTCTGTTGCTGGTTAATTATCCACCAGTGTTTGCTGTTATTACCTTAGTGGCCGTGATTGCTTATGTGGGGTTTTCCGTCAAGGTGACTGAGTGGCGCACCGAATATGTTCGTCAGGCCAATAAAATGGACTCCACCACCCATGCCAGAGCGTTGGACAGTCTGTTGAATTATGAAAATGTAAAATACTTTACCGCTGAGCAGCGCGAAGCTGAGGCTTACGATGACGCTTTAAAGCAGTGGGAGCAGGCCAGGCGGAAAAATCGATTAACTCTGTTTTCTCTCAATTCTGGCCAGGCACTGATTATTAGTGTCGCGATGACACTTATGCTGGTGTTTGCGGCCTATTACGTTATGACGGGCACCATGACGGTGGGGGATTTTACGTTAGTCAACGCTTTTATGTTTCAACTGTTTTTGCCGCTGAATTTTTTGGGATTCGTTTATCGTGAAATCAAAGCGTCGATGGCCAATATTGAACGTTTATTCGAATTACTCGATGAGCAGCCTGCGGTGCGTGATGACGCCGGTGCCGAGCTTGAGGTGACGTCGGGGGAAGTCGTGTTCAGTCAGGTGGATTTTTGTTATCCGAATGGCCGGCCGGTACTGCAGGGGTTTAACCTGACCGTGGCCGCTGGCCAGACGGTGGCTTTAGTCGGCGCCAGTGGAGCCGGTAAGTCGACCGTGACGCGTTTGCTGTGGCGCTTTTATGAGCCGCAATCCGGATCGATTTGCATCGATGGTCAGTCGTTAACGGAAGTGTCGCAAACATCGTTGCGACAAGCGCTGGGCATAGTGCCGCAAGACACAGTGCTGTTTAATGACAGCATTAAAAATAATCTGCTCTATGCTCGCCCAGATGCATCCGACGCTGAGCTTGATCGGGTTGCATCCATGGCAAAGCTCGATGGCCTTCTTGCCCATGCTGAGCAGGGCTGGAATACCTTGGTAGGTGAGCGTGGCCTTAAATTATCCGGCGGCGAAAAGCAGCGCTTAGCGATTGCTCGCATGCTGCTAAAACAACCAGCCATTATGATTTTTGATGAAGCCACCTCGTCACTCGACTCGCGTACCGAAAATAGCATTATGCAGGCGATCAACTCCGTTGCCGAAGGTCGTACCGCCATCATTATTGCACACCGCTTATCCACCATTACTGACGCCGATAGCATTGTGGTGATGGAGCAAGGTGCTGTGGTGGAGCAGGGGCGTCATGCAGAGCTACTGCAGCGCCGTGGTGCGTATTGGCAGTTGTGGCAAGCGCAGCAGAAAGAGGAGGGTCAGCATGCGACTGTTGATGATTGATGCCATGAACCTGATTCGTCGTATCTATGCCGCTGCAGAAAAAGGCGATATGCCGCTGGATGCAACTCGCAGTCACTGTTTGAGTGTGATTCATCGTCATGCTCAGCAATGGCAGGCCAGTCATGTGGTGGTGGTGTTTGAATGGCCAGCGACGACCTGGCGTCATCAGCTGTGGCCGGATTACAAAGCCAATCGCTCCCCTATGCCGCAAGCGTTGGCGGCGGCATTGCCAGAACTGCAGCAGTATTTGATCGCCAATGGCGTGCCATGTGTGTCGATGACCGACTGGGAAGCGGACGATGTGATCGCCAGTATGGCGCTGAAGGCCTATCAGCATGGCTTGCAAGTGCTCATTGTGTCGACAGATAAAGGCTTTTGCCAGTTGGTGAGGCCGGGCATTCAGGTGCGCAATCACTTCGATCGCTACGATTGGGATGAGGCGAGAATCAAAGACTACTTTGGCCTCAAGCCAGAGCAGCTCATCGACTTTTGGGCCTTGATGGGCGATACCACCAATCACTTGCCGGGTGTTGCTGGCATTGGCCGTAAGACCGCCGCTCAATTATTGGATCAGTTCCATTCACTGGACAGCGTGCTGGTACAAATGGATCAGCATACTGACCAGCGCTGGAGTCAACAGTTGCAGCAACATTGGCGCCAAGCGCTGCTGACACGTTTACTGGTACGTTTGCGTACGGACCTCGATGTTGGGCTGTCATTGCAGCAGCTGCGTTGGGCAGCCAGGGCAGGCTAGCTGTTCCGGTTGTTGGTATTGTTACCTCATTTGCAGGCGTTGTCTCCAGCCGGCGAAATGCTTACACTGCGCGCCGCACTTGGGCTGTAGTCCATGTGTGTTATCGATAGTGAATAGTAGTGGTAGAGCGTTGAGCGGGAGCGGTTTATGAGTATGGCGCAGGTGCTGGAAGAAATTCGTGGTTTTCTGGCCATTGAGACCCCCGATGCTTGGATTCAAGAAGCACTGCGACAGCAAGACGTCTTGCTGATTGATCACGCTAACTGCGAGAAAAAAGCCGCCACAACCGCCATGAACTTGCTGTACAAGCACGTTGATCGTGACGATTTACTGAAGAAAATGAGTCAATTGGCGCGCGAAGAGTTGCTGCATTTTGAGCAGGTGGTGAACATTATGAGCGAGCGCGGAATACGTTATCGCCAGGTGTCTTCATCGCGCTATGCGGCAGGTTTGCGTGACGCTGTGCGCAAAGGCGGTGAATTTGAGCTTATTGATGTGCTCATTGTCGGTGCCTTTATTGAAGCGCGTAGCTGCGAGCGCTTTGCCAAATTGGCTCCATTTTTGGATGAGCAGCTGGCAAAGTTTTATCGTTCGCTGTTGCGCTCTGAGGGGCGCCACTATCAGGATTACCTGACACTGGCGCGCAACTATTCGAGTGTTTGCATCGATGATCGAATCGAATTCTTCCGACGTCTTGAAAACGAGCTAATTGCCTCACCCGATCCGGAGTTTCGCTTTCACAGCGGCGTTCCTTGCGCTGCCTAACGTTGGTTAGTCACGGCAGGAGCGAATGATCTTCAGGCAGACATCGGCGATGGTGTGATATTCATCTTCATTGATGACTCGCGCGTCCAAATCACGGCGCGCTTGCTCCAGGTTGGCCTGTGCGTCCTGTAGATCGGTGAAACGACGGTTAGCTTCCAATGCTTTGTTAACAACGGCCGTTGTATTCATAATTACCTCTGGTCTTCAAACCTAATTGCTTGACAATATGATGGGAAACCGGTTTCGCATCAGCCCAGCATTGAAGCAGTGAATGCTGGCGTCAGCAATGTAGGATTTGGAAAAACCATCTTGCTTCATTAGATGAAGCCTTTTTATTATGGCCAGCCATCGGCTGATCGACATAATAAATGACAATAAATGCTCTAACACTCATCCCATGGCAAAGCTCTGATGGCACTCTCTCCGGCTGGGAAAGACCAGGCTCTGGCAAGCTGGTGCATTTCCTTCATGGCAATGGGTTTTGCGGTCGAACCCTGTGGCCTATGGCACAGCAGCTGCCTTTCGATTGGCGTTTAATTTTCACTGATGTGCCCGGTCATGGAGGGTCGGTACAGCCAGCCAAGGGAATGCCAGACTGGCAGGCCATGGCTGCCTCTATCGGCCGGCAGATTGATATTATGGCCGATGGGCAGCCGGTAGCCGGTGTCGGCCATTCGATGGGCGGCGTTTTAACTCTGTTGATGGCCGCTCAGCAGCCCCAGCGCTTTATCAGTTTGGATATGCTGGATCCTGTGTTGTTTTCTCCCGAAGTGGTGTGGGCGCAACGACTGATGCGCAAAAGCGGGTTGTGGCGACGCAGTCGCTTGGTTCGCTCGGTGGCTGCCAGGCGCAGACTCTGGCCCAGTCACGAGAATATGCTGGCGTCGCTGCAGGGAAAATCTTTGTATCGACATTGGCAGGCTGAAGCGCTGCATGAATTTGTGCAGTTTGGCAGTAAGCCGTGCGCAGAGGGAGTCGGGCTTGCGTGTGACCCATCCTGGGAAGCCTCTATTTTTGGCTCCTATCCACGTGGCTTGTGGTCTGCTGTACGTCGCTTGCAAGTGCCTACCCATATTTGGGTCGCTGACGATAGCTACTTCTTTATTCGTAAATCCGCCAAGCGAGCGGCACAGAATGCCCAAATTGAGTGGCACAGCTTTGGCCAAGGACATTGTTTTCCGATGGAGCAGCCCCAGTCGACAGGGCAGTATTTACAACAAAGATTGATGGCGGTGTAAAACCTTTGTCAAACATAATGGGGTAGGCTATTGTGGTTTCGCTGACTGCCCGTCGTAGCCGTCAGTACACCCTTGTATGGCAACAAAGAGAATGATGAGTAGGACTCTATGAACATGGAGATTCAAGCGGCCTTAGACGTCGCTGATGAGACTGATTCCTTCCTGCAGATCACTGATGTGATCTATGAAAAAGAAGCCGAAGTCGGCTACGACAAGCTCAACGACGCGGAAAAAACCGTGTACCTTTTGGATCAGCTGTTGCGAGAAATGGAGAACGGCGGCTTTGTCCAGTTTGTTCATCATGACGCTGGCAGTAGAGCGTTGGATACCCTGGAAGCACTGGAGCGCATTCGCGCTAAGGTATCGTCTCAGTTACTTAACACGCTGATTGATTATTTCCCTGATCGCCATATCCCGGTCGACGAAGATGAGCGCATTGATTTGTTTGATCAAATTGAAAGTGATCATGCCGATGACATTGCCGGGCTCGATGATCGTTTCTACGACAGTGGTGAAAACTTGGTGGAGCTAACCCTGCGTTACGTGACCAAAAACGTTAAAGACTTTCGCTGATGCGTCACTGGTGGCAGCGCCGTTATCAGGCGCTGTTAGCGGCATTGGCGGGCCTTCGTTGGGCATTGCGAGAGTCGCACTTTCGCATTCACCTAAGCGCTGCGGTTGTCGTCATTTTGCTAGCTATTGGCACGGGGCTAGGAGCGATGCAGTGGACTGTGTTGCTGCTCTGTATCGCGTTGGTGATGGCGTTTGAAGCCATGAATTCAGCCCTAGAAGCCTTGGCTGATGCCTTGCATCCAGATGAGCACCCCTTGGTCGGTCAGGCCAAAGATATGGCCGCCGCCGCCGTTTTGGTGTCTGCCTTAATATCTGTTGTTGTTGCTTTGCTGATATTTATTCCGGCTTGGCGTGGCTAAGCCGTGTTCTTGCTTTTTGCTGGCTGAGCACCTATAAACGGGCGTCCAGCTGGCCAGTTCTGTCGGTCGCCTGTTCTCTACCAATATCCATAACAACAACAAAGGATTACCTATGATGCGCATTCTACTTTTCGTGATCGCGGCACTTGCTTGGCCAGTCATTTCGCAGGCCAAAACGGTTGGTGGTGTTAATGTCGATGATGTGTTTGTCGTTGATCAAAAGCCGTTGACGCTTAATGGTGCCGGTGTTCGTACTAAGTTCTTTCTAGACCTATACGTGGCTTCCTTGTACCTGCCTGAGCAGGAAGATGATGCCGATGATATTGTCACTGCAGATCAGCCTATGGCTTTACGCCTGCATATTATATCTAGCTTGATCACCGGCAAGCGTATGGCTGAATCCACTCGCGATGGCTTCGTTCGTTCTACCGACGGCCACCTGGCACCCATCGAAGCCGATGTCGAACAACTGATTCAGGCCTTTGCTGAGGAAGTGAACGAAGGTGACGTGTTTGATCTGGTGTATCGCCCTGATGTTGGTGTCACTGTCTATCGCAACGGTGAAGCTAAGTCCGAGGTGGCTGGTCTAGCCTTCAAGCAGGCCTTGTTTGGCATCTGGTTGTCAGAAGATCCGGTTCAAGAAGATCTGCGTGAAGGTCTCCTGGCGGGATCTGACTAAGGGAATTGTTGCTGCTCTGCTCCCGCTTGGAGTGTGAATCCGCTATAGTCTGAAGACAGCTGGTTTCGGATGACTGGCTGTGTTCTAAGCGTTTGAGGGGACTTCATGGCAAGCAGCCAGTTGGCCGAATTTCTGCCAGACACCATTCCGGTGCTGATGGTCGATGATGATGAATCGGTGCTGCAGGTCAGTCGGTTAGTGCTGCGTGGATATCGCTTTCAGGGGCGGCCGCTGGAGTTGCTAGAATGCAACAGTGCTGCTGCCGCCAGAGAGATGCTGTCGAAGCGTGATGACATCGCCATGTTGCTGTTAGATGTGGTGATGGAATCTGATGACGCGGGTTTGCAGCTGGTCGGTTTTATTCGAGAGCAGTTGCAGAATCATCGTATTCGTATTGTTTTGCGTACCGGGCAACCTGGCTCGGCGCCTGAGCGCGAAGTCATCGATGAATACGAAATCAATGACTACCTATCCAAAGCCGATGCCACAGCTCAGCGCTTGCGTGTGGTGCTCACCACAGCGTTGCGTGGTTATCGCGATATTCTGGCCGCTCAGCAGCTGGCACAAAAGGCCGATCAAGCGAGTAAGGCATCGGTTGCCAAGAGTCGTTTTTTAGCTCATATGAGTCATGAAATACGCACCCCTTTAAACGGCTTGATTGGTATCGTCGGTTTGCTGCAGCAAACCGATCTCAATTCAGAACAAGGCACCTTAGTGCAAGATGCCCAGTATGCCGCCGATGCGGTACTGGCCATCGTTAATGATGTGCTCGATCTAGGTAAAATCGAGGCGGGCAAACTAGAGCTAAACCCTAAGCCTTTTCAGGCACTAGAAATTCTGCGGCGCGTGCAATCCGTTTTTTTTGCCAACAGCGAGCAAAAACAGCTGTCGTTTGAATGTCACATGACGCCGGAAGATCCGCCGCAGCTGTTGGCGGATGCCAATCGGCTGCAGCAAATCTTGCTGAATTTTGTCAGTAACGCCGTCAAGTTCACCCCTGAGGGTGGATCCATCGCTATTCGTGGTCAGTATCATGCGGATCAAGGTTGGCTGCGCTTTGAGGTTGAAGATAGTGGCATAGGTGTGGCCGCAGATCAGTTAGAGCGCTTGTTTGAGGCTTATGAGCAAGGGTCGGCCGAGGTGGCGGGTCAATTTGGCGGCACCGGGCTTGGGCTTAATTTATGTCGCCATTTGGCAGAGTTGATGGGGGGGCGAGTATGGGCCAGCAGTGAGCAGGGCAGCGGCAGTTGCTTTGTTGTGCAGGTGCCGGTGACTCCTGTGACAGCGCCCAGCGATCCAACCGCGGTGGGCGATGAGATTCGGTTGGATGGCATCGTCGTAGCTATTTGTGAAGATGATGCCACCAGTCGAACTGTACTCGAGCGTATTCTCCTGCGCCAAGGAGGCAAGGTGCTGAGTTATGAGCATGGTCAGGCACTGCTCGATGATGGGCAGTGGCAGCAAGCTGATATTTTTCTGCTGGATTGCCACATGCCGGTGTTGGATGGCTTCGAAACGACACGTCAGCTACGCGCTGATGGCTGCCAAGCTCCAATTTTGGCGCTTACCGCGGGAGTATCCGATCAGGAGCGCGAGCTCTGCCACCAAAGTGGCTTTAACGATATTGTCGCTAAGCCGGTGAAGTGGCCAGAGCTGTTTGCTCATATTGATAGCGCCGTAAAAGGCCGCGACTAGCTGCCAGTTTTACTTTTGCTACCTTTCGGTTTGCCTGCCTCTGTTGAGCTGAGTTGCATGCGTTTTAGTTGCTCGACTACGTCGGCATTCACGCTACCTTTGGGGAAGTGACCGCGTTTTCCTAATGCACCGGCAGGTCGCTGCAGTAGTAGGGTCAGTGCTTGGTCGACATGGTCGACGGCGTGAATATGAAACTGTCCTTGCTGTACGGCATCAATCACGGTTTGACTTAACACCAGGTTGCGCTGATTGGCAGCGGGAATAATAACGCCTTGTTTGCCGGTCAGGCCTCTGGCTTGGCAGAGCCGGAAAAAGCCTTCAATTTTCTCGTTTGCACCGCCAATGGCTTGCACTTCGCCATATTGATTGACGGAGCCTGTCACGGCATAGGATTGGTCAATAGGGCTGCGAATCAGGGCCGAAATTAGACACACCAGTTCTGCCAACGACGCGCTGTCGCCGTCAATGTAGCCATAAGATTGCTCCATGGCGATGTGGGCGGTAATGGCCAGAGGGAAATCGCGCGCATAGCGATGACCAAGGAAGCCGCTGATGATCATCACCCCTTTGGAGTGGATGGCCTGCCCTAATGCGACTTCACGTTCGATATCGACGATGCCTCGGCTGCCTGGGTAAACCGTGGTGGTGATACGAGCAGGAGAGCCAAAACTGGTATCGCCCAGCGACATGACGGTGAGGCCATTAATATTGCCGATGGCTTCGCCCTCGGTTTGTAGCAGCACGGTGCCATCGAGCATTTGCTCAAACAGCTTATCGTAGACCCTGCCGGTGCGGTCTTTTTTGGCATTCAGTGCACGTTCGATATGGTAATCATCGATATTGGCATCGCCAGCGAGCTGGCGTAAAAAGTCGGCTTCTGATAGCAAGTCAAACTGCTCACCGATGCGGGCGCTAATGGCATCTTGGCGCTCTGCTAAGCGGGCGCTGAACTCGAGCATACGCAGTACGCCGGCCTGGGTCATGTGGGCCATTTGTTGTTCGTCGATGCGGCTGCGTAACAGTCTTGCATAGGCCATAACGTGCTCTTTGTCGGCACTTAGGTCGCCGTCAAAATCAACCACGGCGCGAAACAGTCGACGAAAATCTTCGTCGTATTCCTGCAGCAGGTAGTAGAGCTGGCGTGAGCCGATCAATACCAGCTTTAAGCTCAATGGAATGGTTTGCGGCAATAGTGTGGTGGTGTTTAGCATGCCAAGCTCAGCATAGGGGGATTCCATTTTGAGCTGGCCCGATTGCAAGGCGCGCTTTAGTGCATCCCACACCAGAGGCTCCGACAGAATTTTCTCTGCATCAACAATCAAATAGCCGCCATTGGCTTTGTGCAGTGCGCCAGGGCTGATACGGCGATAGTTGGTGACCAAGGCACCTTGTTCGTTTGCGTATTCAATGCGGCCAAACAGGTTGGCATAACTAGGGTGTGGCTCATAGACCACAGGCGCGCCGCTGTCGGATTGATGCTGCGTGGCGAGGTTGGGCAGCAGGGCGTCTTCCAGTGACGTGCGTTTGTTGTACTCCTCGCGCAGTTCCAATAGCCGTTCTTCAACCAGCTCCTCGAGTACTAGGCGTGGCAGAAATTCTTCCACTTCATTGAGGTACTGGGTGACTTCGTCGTTGTTGGCAAATTGCTCCCTCAGTGGCTTCAGTAATGGCGTCACGGCTTCTTTAATGGTTTCTTGGTTCAGCTCGCGCAGAGAATTACTGGATTCACGTTTCCATTGTGGCAGTTCAGATAGCTGTTCACCGAGCATTTGCTCAAGCTCGGCAATGGTGTTGTGGAAGGCATCTCGCTCTGCCTCGGGTAGCTGTGCAAACTCAGACTCATCCAGCGCTTTTCCTTCACGCATGGGAGTGAAACTGATGGCTGATGAGTCTCGGTAGACGGCAACGCCACGCTTGTGCGCTTCGCGTTCTATTTGTTCAATGGCCTTGTCATAGCGACGATTAAACAGATAATCAATCGCCGCCTTTTGCTGTTGATATGAAGGGTGTTCAAATACCGCAGGAAAGGTGGCCAGTAGCTGATCAATCAAATCATTGATGTGCTCAATGTAGACACTGGCTTCGCTAGGCCTCAGCTTTAAGGCTCTGGGTTCTCTAGGGTTGCTGAAGTGGTTGACGTAACACCAAGCGTCGGGTGTTGCTTGGCGTTTACCTTCGATGCGTAGGTACTCGCGTACATAAGATGAGCGTCCGGTGCCGGTTTCGCCCATTACAAATATGTTGTAGCCCGGGCGTTTCATGGCAACGCCAAACTGAATGGCGTTGACGGCACGTTCCTGGCCGAGCACGCCGTGAAAGGCTTCTATGTCTTCGGTGCTGTTAAATGCCAGCTGTTGGCGTTCGATGCTGTGAGTGAGTTGTTCGGCTGTTAAGCGGGTATTGGCGAGAGTTGGCATTGCCGTCATGGTTCCTTATGCTGCGAGCGGGCGCTTCGATGTCGATGACTCCGTCTATTGATAGATGGTATCTAGGTTATAGGTCCGTCGGCAACGCAAATTACTGCCATTAGTCAGTTGCAATCAGCGTTAAGGCTTGGATAATGTGCGCCCCCTTGGAGTCCGTATGTCTGTACAGCCTGAAGATAGAACCACCATTGATATGTTTGCCCATCGCGGCCCGGGGCGGCCGCGTAGCAATCCGTATGATCGCTCGTTGCAATGCCGGGTCAATAAACGTACCCAAAGGCGGCGTGATAAGGAGCGTGGCTTGAAGCGGGTCGAAGTGAAGTTGCCTCACGCCGTGATCGAACATTTGGATCAGGCCTGTCAAACGCTGGATATGAATCGCGCTGAGGTGATTGAGCAAGCGCTGCGTCACTGGCTGCACCTGGGCGATGACTAGCTCATTGGCGTGACGTGCGTCGCAATCATCCCAATAACTGACTCTAGCCTTGTCACCGTTCCTGGCCTGCGACTATGCTGAAACTGTCGCACAAAGGAATTGTTGATATGCCAAGGATGCTGATTTTTCTGTTGTTTTGCTTCTGTGGGGTGCCTGTCAGCGTATACAGCGCGGAAGAGATGGCGCAACCCATTCCCTTTTACCACAATCCTGATCTGGCCCTGTCGGTTCGGCGCAGTGATGCACAAGAGTGGCAGCTGTTGTTTTGCGCTCAGGGCGAACGTTTGCTGTTGAAGCAATACCCATTGGTGTTATCGGTAGACGGAGAATTCGTCAAACTTAAGCATCTGCCTCAGGAGTCTCTGCAGCGAGATGGTTATCGCTGTCAGGGCTTTGATGTGTCGGTGGATCAATTGCAGCGCATCGCGTCTGCTAGGCAGGTGCTGCTGCGGGCATTTTTTGATCAGGGGCGGGTCGATGTGCGAGTATCAGGTACTGAAGCAGACTATCTCACTCGTCCGCAGGCCATGGGGCCGTTAGGTCAGATTGAGCAATTTGTTGGAATTCACATCAATTCTGCAGAAGCTTTGGTTGATGGCGGATAAACGCTTGATTTTTCACAGAGTTTTGGTATTGTTCGCGTCCTCCGAGTGATCGGAACGTTGTGGTGGCCCCTTTTGGTCCCCTCGCAACGATAAGCTGTAAACCCCGCCAGGCCCGGAAGGGAGCAACGGTAGCAGTGGACTCGTGTGCCGGGGTGTGGCTGAAAGGGGTCATCTCCAAATCCTTCCTGACATTGTCTTCACGACGCGCTAAGATGGCGCAACATATCTTTCCGATAGCGGAAAATTCATGAGTTATCAGGTACTTGCGAGAAAGTGGCGGCCGCGTAGCTTTGCCGAGATGGTCGGTCAGGAGCACGTCCTTAAAGCCCTAATAAATGCACTCGACGACCAGCGGCTGCATCACGCCTATTTATTTACCGGCACCCGTGGGGTGGGGAAAACCACCATTGCGCGTATTCTGGCCAAGTGCCTGAATTGTGAGCAAGGGGTTGGGTCGACGCCATGTGGTGAGTGCTCCTCCTGTCGCGCCATCGCAGAAGGGCGCTTTGTCGACTTGATTGAGGTGGACGCCGCCTCGCGTACTAAGGTGGAAGACACCCGTGAGCTGCTCGATAACGTGCAATACGCACCGACTCACGGTCGCTACAAGGTGTATCTGATCGACGAAGTGCATATGCTATCGACACACAGCTTCAATGCGCTGCTGAAAACCCTGGAAGAACCTCCTGAGCACGTCAAATTCCTGCTGGCGACCACAGACCCGCAAAAACTGCCTGTGACTGTGTTGTCGCGTTGCTTGCAGTTCAGTCTGAAAAACATGACGCCGCAGCGTATTGTCGAGTATCTCGCCCATGTGTTGCAGCAAGAAGATGTGAGCTATGACGAGCCAGCCCTGTGGCAGCTGGGTCGTGCTGCCCAAGGCAGTATGCGCGACGCCTTGTCACTGACCGATCAGGCCATTGCCTACGGTCATGGTGAGGTGAAAGAAGAGCAAGTGGTGTCCATGTTGGGCACCATGGATCGTGGTCGGCTATTTCGTTTAGCGGCGGTCATGGCCTCCGCAAATGCCGTTGACGTACTCGCAGAAGTGGCAGCGATGGCCGAGCATGGTCCGGATTTTGATGAAGTGCTGCAGGGACTGATGCACATCTGGCACCGAACGGCCCTTGCCCAGGTGGCTCCGGACGCCATTGATAATGCCGAAGGCGATCGTGACGCCATCTTAAAACTGGCGGTCAATATGACGGCAGAAGATGTTCAACTGTGTTATCAAATCGCCGGTTCCGGTCGCCAAGATTTAACCTTGGCACCGGATCCACGCCAGGGTTTTGAGATGGTGCTGTTGCGTATGCTGGCATTTAGGCCCGCTCCAGCGGCGCCGGAGTCGTTGGAGTTAGACTCTTGTCTTGAAGCTCAGCCAGCCATCGCAGGCGAAAAAAAAAACACTGAGTTAACACAATCGGTTGTGCCTGTAGTGAATGAAAAGGGCGCAACGGATATTCAAACGCCTGTGCCTGAGTTAACTGCAGAATCGACAGCAGAGCAGACGTTAGGGCCAGTGGTAGAGCCTGAACAGCCCCAAGAACTGGCACCAGAGCAAGTTCCGGCACTCGAGCCTGAACCGAGCCCGCAGCCAGAGCAGACTCCTGAGCCACAGTGTGCACCGGAGCCGATGCCTGCAGTAAACCCTGAACCAGAGTTTGTACCTGAGCCAGCGCCTGCGAGCGAAACTGAGCCGAATCTGGAGCCAGAGCTGACGTCAGAATCTGAAGTGGATCCTGAGCCGATCGTTGAGCGAGCTGCAGAGATAAGTCAGCCGGAGCTTCAGCCCCATACTTGGTGGCAATGGTTAGAGCAGCTGCCCCTTGCTGGAATGACGGCGGCCATCGCTCGCAGTTGCGCCTTGGTTCAAGTGGCCGATAACCAGTATTATTTTGATCTGGATCCGGATAATTCAGCCCTGTATAACGACGCCCAGAGGCAGCGTTTGCAGCAGGCTATGGCGCAAACCTTGGGCTCGGCAGTGGTGCATGTTGAAATACGCCCGCCGCGTGGTGAAACGCCCGATCAGCGCCGTCAGCGTTTGCAGCGTGAAGCCTGGGATGGCGCGGCGCAAGCCCTGCGCGCCGATCCGGCAGTGCAAATGTTGCTAGAGCAGTTCGGCGCCACCGTCGATGAACACAGTATTCAACCAATACAGCCATCATAAAAGGGCTGTTTTTTTGAAGTATGAGGATAGCAGTATGATGAAAGGTGGAATGGGCGGCTTGATGAAACAAGCCCAAAAGATGCAAGAGCAGATGCAAAAGGCCCAGGAAGAGCTGGCCAATGCAGAGGTACAAGGTGAATCGGGCGCTGGTCTGGTGAAGATCACCATGAACGGTCGTCACGACGTTAAACGCGTTGAAATCGATGATGCGGTGATGTCTGAAGACAAAGAAATGTTGGAAGACCTGCTGGCTGCAGCAGTCAACGATGCGGTCCGCAAGATTGAAACGCGCAATCAAGAAGAAATGGGTAAGCTGACCTCGGGTATGGGCTTGCCAGCCGGTATGAAACTGCCGTTCTAATGGCGTCCTCGGCATCCGCTTTACAGCTTTTGCGCCAGCAGCTGCAGCGTTTGCCAGGGGTGGGTGAACGTGCTGCCGGGCGCTGGGCCCAATGGCTGTTGTTGCATGGCAACGGGCGAGATTTGGCTGAGGCGTTGCAGCGCGCGCTCAAGAGCCCGGATTGTCAGCGCTGCCAGAGGCTCACGGCAGGGCCTGAGTGTCACCATTGCTCCGAGGTGGAAGACCCCACGCGGGTGGCGGTGGTTATCGATGAAGATCAGGCCGATCGGTTGCTAGGCGCAGGCTTTCCTGGTTTTTGTTTTATTACCCATGGACGTCTGTCGCCGACCGCTGGCGTAGGCCCGGAGTCTTTGGGTTTGGATCGTTTAAAAGCGCTGAACTATCAGCGAATCGACGCGTTTTTTGCACAGGAAGTCGAAGACCGCGCCATGCTTATGTATCTGCGTCAGCTGTTTCGCGGCCAGGCAGAGGTTCACCATATGATCGAGGAGGATGGGTGGCGCAGCTAAAGATTCCAGAGCCAATCTGGATAACCAACAACCAAGCGTTAGCGAAGGTATGTCAGGATTGGGTTGCTGAGCCATTTTTGGCGGTGGATACCGAGTTTGTTCGTACCCGTACCTATTATCCGCAAGCCGGTTTGATCCAGGTAGCCAGCCGTCAGGGCAGTTTTTTAATTGATCCGCTGAGCATTGATGACTGGCAGCCACTGGCGCAGATTTTTGAGCACCCGCTCGTGGTGAAAGTGTTTCATGCTTGTGCCGAAGACTTGGAAGTGTGTCGGCTATTGACTGGGGTAGTGCCATCGCCGTTGGCGGACTCTCAAATCGGTGCTGCGCTGGCTGGCATGGGGGGCTCCCTTGGTTTTCAAAAAATCGTCAAAGAGCTGTTAAACCTCAATCTGCCGAAAGAGGAAACACGCTCCAATTGGCTAGAACGACCACTGCGGCCTGAGCAAGAGCGCTATGCGGTGGCCGACGTGCACTATCTGCATCGTTTGTATCCCAAGCTGATCAAGCAGCTGCGTGCCTTAGGACGTGAAGCCTGGTTAAGTGAAGATTGTGATCGGTTGGTGCAGCTAGCCCAGGCGCCGGATGATTTAAGCGGTTTGTATCGTCGTATCAAGTTGGCCTGGAAGCTAAGGCCGCAGGAACAGTTTGTGCTGCAACAGCTGACCGTTTGGCGTGAGCAGCAAGCGAGGTTGCAGGATGTACCGCGCGGCAAGGTCGCCGATGATCAGAGCTTATGGAATATCGCCCGTTTTAGAGCCCGCAATCGTGACCAATTGACGAAAGCTGGATTGCGCCCAGCCATGGTGCGTGAGCAGGGTAAAGAGATTTTGAAAGTGGTCGATCAAGCCTTGCAGCTGGATAAGCAATACTGGCCGTCGGTGTTGGATCGTCCATTGTCGCCACTGGCAGGTCAGTGGCTTAAAAAAATGCGTCAAGTGGTGTCCGATAAAGCTGAGCTGCTAAATGTACCGGCAGATGTGTTAGTGAAGAAAAAATCACTGGAAGCCATATTGCGCTCTGGCTATCCTCGCGGACCTTTCCGTTTACCGGCCGAGTTGGCAGGTTGGCGCAAAACAGAAATTGGTGATTATCTGGTGCGTCTGCTGGAAGAGTGCAGTCGTGGTCAGACCACAGGTTAATTATGAGCAAACTACTTTGCGACGTGTATAAGTCGCGCAAAAAAGACGAAACCTACCTCTATGTGTCGCGTACCGACGGTTTAAGTAAGGTGCCGGATGAGCTTAAGGAGCTGTTTGGAGCGGCCGAGCTGGCGCTGACCATGATCATGACGCCAGACAAACAGCTGGCGCGTACCGACGGTGCTCGAGTGTTGGAGCAAATCGAGCAGCAAGGGTTTTATCTGCAAATGCCGCCGCCGCGCGAAACCTATATGTTGGATTTATTTTGCAAGCGGGACGACGATGACTGACGTACCTTTCTGGCACAGCAAGACGCTGGAGCAGATGTCGACGCTGGAGTGGGAGTCCTTGTGCGATGGTTGTGCCAAATGTTGCTTGCATAAGCTGGAAGATGAAGACACGGGCGAGGTGTATTACACCGATGTGCACTGCCGTTATCTCGATAACGACAGTTGTCGCTGCCAGGTGTACCCAACTCGACAGCAAAAAGTCCCTCACTGTGTTTGGCTAACGCCTGATCAGGCGCGCGATTTCTTTTGGTTGCCGGACACCTGTGCCTATCGCCGTCTGAGCGAAGGCAAGGCCTTGCCTCACTGGCACCCACTGATTACTGGTGATCCGATGAGTGTGCATGAGGCTGGCATCTCAGTGCGTGGCAAGGGGGTTAGTGATGCCCTGGTGCCTGAGGATGACTGGGAAGATCACATTATCTGGAAGGCATAATATGGATAGCATGATCGAATACGGTCTGTTTTGGCTGATCTATTTTGCGTCGGCCATCGTTGGCTTGTGGTGCTGGGGGCAATGCTTTTTTTGGCTGCGACAGCCAGATGCCAAGCAGTTTGTTTATGCCTTGGGGGCGGTGATTTTATTGACTCCGGCACCGGCGGGCGAGCAACTGTCACATTTGGCGCCGGCCTTAATTGTGGTGCCGTTCGCCTGGTTAGACAGCGGTTTTGACGCGGCTTTACCGGCCATTCGCTGGTGGTTGATCGCCTTGGGATTGGCGGTGTCAGTACTGGCATTGCGTGCCTTGCTTAACTTTGTGTCACGTACCCCTCAGGAATAATCCTGTCTTTTACTCAGGGTTGATTGTTTTTTATTCAGTCGGCCCCTGACTATTCCTTTTTTTATTACTTTTCTGGCTAACTTCCAAATCTTTGCTAATTTTTACAGCAGACGTCCGTCGTGGACGCAAGATGGTAATCATTGGGGCTGGCTCCCGTGAGGAGCTCTGGACCGCAGTGGACGCTCTGGCTGCGAAGGGAAGAGGTTGGAAATATGGCAAATCATATCTTCATTCTGGCGACGGTAATGTTGCTGGCTGGCATCTTTGGTGGCCTGGTCAACTATTACCTGTACGGTGATAAAGATCCCGATGCCGCCAGTTTACCCCGTTTTTTGGTAGTCGGGGTGGGGGCATCATTTTTGGTGCCGGTGGTATTGGATATGGTCAATAGCGAACTGGTGTTAGAGAGCCAGGGGGATCCGTCAAGGTTGCTCATTTTTACCGGTTTTTGTTTGATTGCAGCGCTATTAAGCCGCTTCTTGATCGATAATCTGTCGGATCGAATTCTTAACGAAGCGCAAATGGCGAAGCAGCGCTCGGAAGAGGTGCAACAGAATCTGCGCACCATGCAAGGCGAGTTAATGCCGTTGATTGACACTGAAACAGAGCAGGATGCCAGTCAGGGGGATCCAGAAGCGCAGCAAATTAACCAAGAGTTGGATGTCACATCGACACAGATATTGCGCATTTTGGCCAGTGGCCGGTTTATATTTCGCTCATTAGGTGGGGTGTGTCGCGAAGCCAATGAAGAAGAGTCCACTATTTTAAAAACCCTCAATGTATTAGTGGTGAAAAGCTTGGCGGGTAAAGTCAGCGGCAAAAATGGTGTGCGCTGGCACATCACTGAAAAAGGTCGGCGCATTTTGGAGAACAATCTCTGATCCGGGCGTTAGCCCGGAACGGATGGGGGCACCTGCTATGGCAGTGTGCCCTTTTTTGTTTTGGCTATTGAGTACAGACCGGTTGTGCCGATAGTGAATGTACAGGCGAATAAGGGGACGACTATGACACACGGAATAAGCCGGTTGCTGGTAACAGTGGTGGTCTTGTTGCTGTCCGTGGTGTTGCGAGCTGAGCAGCTGCCTGCCGACGTCAGAATTGTGGTGGACATTTCTGGCAGTATGAAACAGACCGACCCTAACAATTTACGTGTACCGGCCACAAATCTACTGGTGGAATTAATTCCTGAGGGGGCAAATGCCGGTATTTGGACCTTTGGTCGTTTCGTTAACATGCTGACGCCGTTGGGCGAGGTCGATGACGCTTGGCGCCAGCGCGCCAAGCAGGATGCAAAGAGCATTAATTCAGTAGGCTTGCGTACCAATCTGGTCGAGGCGTTGGATAAGGCGCGCTGGAAAATAGCCAAAGATTCAGGCTATCAGCACAGCGTGATTTTATTGACCGACGGTAAAATTGATATGGCCTCGGGGGCTGGTGCCGATGCGATTAATGCCAAACAGCATGAGCGTTTGCTAAAGCAGGTGTTGCCTCAGTATGTCGCCGCTGGTGCCCGTATTCATACACTGGCGCTGTCTGATGGGGCCGATAAATCCATATTGCGTCAGATCGCTTTGGAAACCGGAGGGCTATATCAGGAAGCCGCCAATGCCGATGATTTGTTGGCCGCTTTTCTTCGTGCCTTTGATCGTGCGGTGCCGATGGAGCAGGTACCTATGGTCGATAATGCCTTCACGATTGATGATGCTGTCACCGAATTTACCGCACTGATCTTTAAACGTAGCAGCAACAAACCGGTGCGTTTGTTATCCCCCTCTGGGCAGATTTATACCGCAGACAGCAGCGAAGGCAATGCCCAGCTGCGCTGGCACCAAGAGCTGAACTATGACTTGATTACCGTATCGGCACCAGAGGCGGGGCAATGGCAGGCCGATGCCGATATAGACCCGGAAAACCGAGTGCAAATTTTGACCGATTTGCGTCTTTCTGTGGATGGTTTGCCAGAGTCTATCTTTGCGGGTTACCCCGTCGATTTAGCGATGGCGTTAACCAATAAAGGCGAGGTGGTGACTGAGCCTGCCTTATTAAAGTTGACCGACGTGGCGATTAAAGTGACGGCGCCTGACGGCCGTATGGGCAGTAAGCTGCTATCTGATCCTGAATCATTGCCACAAGATGGTATCTATCGGGAATCGCTCACTCGTCTGTCACAGCCAGGGCAGTATTTGCTGGAAGTGACGGCCAGCAGTCCTACGTTTCAACGTCGGCGCCAACTCAGTGCCACGTTAATGGAACCTCTGCAAATTAGCGCGCGCGAAGACTATCAGCAGCAGCGGGCAATCATCGAAGTTAAACCTATGGTTGCTAATATCGATACCGGTTTATCGCGCATTATTGCTAGGGTTCTGTCGCCCGACGATAGCTCGATCATTCAATCGATGGAATATGACACAGAGCGCGAACTCTGGCAGTTAATTTTGACGGAAGACAATGGCCCCGGGCGTTACAGCGTGGAATTAAACGTGCGCGGTGTCACGGGTGGTGGTGCGACCTTCAAGACTCGACCGGAAGCATTGCACTTTGATTTTCCATTGCTTGATCCCAATGCGTCCCGGCCAGAGCCTGAGCCCCAAGAAGAGATGAGCACTACCGGCGATATTATCGACGACTCCGCTGCCGATGAGGTGTCGCCTGCTGAGCCAGACACTGCTGCAGCAAAAGAGGCTGAAAAGCCCGAAGTGAAGCGTCCTACCCCAGAGCCAACAGCTGAAGTCACTAAGCCAGCCGATGAGCCCGACAAGCCCGAGTCGGTTAAAGAGAATATCGCTCCCAATTTAGCTGCTAAAACGCCGTCGGCAATAACGGAGGAGCCCGCGCTTGAGATGGAAGAGGAAGAGGGCGTTGCTTGGTGGGTGTATGTATTGCTGGCGCTTGGCAATTTGGGCGTATTAGGTGGTGCGGCGTGGTGGTGGTTGCGGCAAAAACGCATGCAGGATCACCAGGCCCTGACACGAGCGGATGCCAGTGACACTGCCTTACCGCCTGATTTGGATACGCCAGATCTTAGCGATGACGAGATGGAAGGGAGCTTTGATAGCTTTGACGACGCCGATGAAGAAGAGATACCGCCGGTGGGAGAGGCCCCTTCCACCATGGGAGGGGACACCGACATCGACGGTAGTTCGTTAGACGATGAATTCTCCATTGACCCGGACGATAACCCGGCGCCAGATCTAGAAGACGACTGGGGTGAGTTCGACGTTGATGAAGAATTAGGGCTGGATGACGATAAAAAAGACTGAGTGGCCGCTCTCTTGCTGTGATGAGGGTCCCTCCTTATACTTTCTGCCTACATGAAATTGCGTAAGCCGAGGTAGGTATGAAGTTTGAGGGAACCCAAGAGTATGTCGCAACGCCCGAGTTGCGCACGGCTGTGAATGCTGCCATTACGTTGCAGCGACCACTGCTACTCAAAGGGGAGCCGGGTACTGGCAAAACCATGCTGGCAGAACAGCTGGCTAAGTCCCTCGGTACGCAGCTGATTCAGTGGCATATCAAAAGCACCACCAAGGCTCACCAGGGCTTATACGAATACGATGCCGTATCACGTCTGCGTGACTCGCAGCTGGGTGATGACAAGGTCCATGATATCAGCAACTACATTGTACAGGGTAAATTGTGGCAGGCATTTACGGCAGATAAACCTGTGGTATTGCTGATCGATGAAATAGATAAAGCCGATATCGAATTCCCCAATGACTTGTTGCTGGAGCTCGATAAAATGGAGTTCTTTGTGTACGAAACACAAGAACGCGTGGTGGCAAAACACCGCCCAATTATCCTGATTACCAGCAACAATGAAAAAGAACTGCCCGATGCCTTTTTGCGCCGCTGCTTTTTCCATTACATTGATTTTCCTGACCGCGATACCATGCAAGATATCGTTGATGTCCACTATCCAACGATTAAATCTGATCTGGTTCGGGAGGCTCTCGAAGTCTTTTTTGATGTCAGAAAAGTGCCTGGTCTGAAAAAGAAACCGTCCACCTCTGAGCTTATCGACTGGTTGAAGTTGCTATTGTCCGATGATATCGGTGCCGAGATGTTGCGTAATAAAGACCACTCAAAGGCCATTCCTCCAATGTACGGTGCGCTATTAAAAAATGAACAAGACGTACAATTGTTGGAAAAGCTCGCTTTTATGAGCCGTCGAAAAGGCTAGGTTATGTTAATCGACTTTTTCGAGACCGTCAGGCAAGCGAGAGTTCCCTGTTCGGTCAGAGAGTATTTAGATCTGGTTGAAGCGGTGGGCGCTCGTCTGGCGTTTGCCGACATGGATGAGTTTTACGCCATCGCAAGGCTGTGTTTGGTCAAGGATGAAAAACACTATGATAAATTTGATAAGGCATTTGCCGCTTATTTTCAGGGCTTACAGCTGCCGCCAGATTTTTTGACCGAAGCAGGTATCCCAGAAGACTGGATGCGCAAAGAGTTTGAGCGCTTTTTATCGCAGCAAGACATGGACAAAATCGAGGCCTTAGGCGGCCTGGATAAGCTGATGGAAGAATTCCAAAAGCGGCTTGAGGAGCAGGAAAAACGTCACCAAGGTGGTAATCGCATGATTGGCACTGGTGGTACCTCTCCCTTCGGTGCGAATGGTTACAACCCTGAGGGCTTTCGAATTGAGCAGGGCCGTTCACGCCATAAAAAAGCGGTGAAGGTGTGGGAGAAACGCCAGTATCGCGATCTTGATGACAGCATTGAACTGGGCATTCGCAATATAAAGGTGGCGTTAAGACGGTTGCGAAAGTTTGCCCGTCAGGGCGCTGCTGAAGAGCTGGATTTGGATGATACCATTGGCGCTACGGCAAAGAATGCCGGCTTTCTCGATATCAAAATGGTGCCAGAGCGTCACAATGCGGTAAAAGTGCTGCTGTTTTTTGATGTAGGCGGCTCAATGGATCCACATGTTCGTACCTGTGAGGAGTTGTTTTCTGCGGCGCGAACCGAGTTCAAGCACATGGAGACCTTTTATTTCCATAACTGCCTGTATGAGTCGGTGTGGCAAAACAATATCCGTAGGATGAATGAACAAATTAATACGTGGGATATTCTGCGAAAATACGGCAATGACTATAAAGTGATTTTTGTCGGTGATGCTATGATGGCGCCTTATGAAGTGACCCATGCCGGTGGCAGTGTAGAGCACTGGAATGAGGAGCCGGGTGCCGTTTGGTTGCAACGAATGGCTCAACATTACGATAAAATAGCCTGGATAAACCCAGCGCCGCAATCCTATTGGGGGCAGGGTGGTTCGCTCGGTGCTATTCGCAGTATTTTTAATGATCGCATGTATCCTCTAACCCTGTCTGGGCTAGAGGAGGCAATGAAACACTTAGCCAAATAACCGTGCTGGCTCAGCTTAATTGAACAGCGGGTAACGGCGGTGCCGCTACGCTGATCTTTTCTGTTGGTGCCATCACAGTGGCTTCGCCACTGGCAACGGTTTTGCCTTTTTGATTGCTGACAGTACAGGCCAGGGTGACAATAGGTTTGCTGTCATGTTTGCTGTCGACCGTGAGTTGTACGGTCAGTTCATCGCCGACGTACACGGGCTTTTTAAAAGTGATATTTTGGCCCAGGTAGATGGTTCCAGGCCCAGGCAGATCCATGCCTAACACCGCAGATATCAGCGCGCCTGTGTACATTCCGTGCGCAATTTGAGCCTTAAATGGCGTTGCGGCAGCGTACTCTGCGTCCAGGTGCACTGGATTGCGATCGCCAGATACGGCAGCAAAGAGCTGAATATCTTGCTCGCTCACCGTGTGCATTCGTTGATGGCTATCACCTATTTGAATTTCATCAAAGGTGCGGTTGGTGATGGTGTCCATAAGCGTCCTTTTCTACAGTGCGCCGAGCCAGTGCAAAATATCGCCACGTACCTGCTCAGCGTTGGTTTCATTTAATAATTCATGGCGGGCATCAGCATACAGTTGGCAGGTGACATTGTGGTGACCCGTTTGTCGTAATTGTTGTGCCAAGCGCTCAACGCCTTTGCCAAATTGCCCGACCGGATCTTTGTCTCCGGCTATCAATAATATTGGCAACTCGCTTGGAATCGCAGCAAGAGCATTGTCACGACTGATCTCAATCAAGCCCGACATTAGATCAATCCACAGCTGTGTGGTGCATAAATGGCCGCAACCAGGGTCGTCGATGTAGGCCTGTACTTGCTGTGGGTCTCGCGATAACCAGTCAAAGTCCGTGGTGGCAGGATGAAATGCTCGGTTAAAGCTGGCAAAAGACAAATAGTTCATCAGCCCGGATAAGTGCCCAGAGCCATGAATTAAACGCTGGCACTGAGCAACCAGGCGGGCGCCGTAATACAGCCAATGTGATTGAAAGTTACTGCCACTAAGAATGAGTCCCTTAAGAGAGGCTCCGTGGCGTCTGGCAAATCCTTGTGCAATAAACGACCCCATTGAATGGCCAAACAGAATAATGTGTTGCTGCCGGCACTGCTGTTGCACCGCTTTTATGTCGGCGATTACCTTTTCCCAGCCATTGCCATGGTCTCCGTCAGGGTCGGCGTAATGGCCAATCGGGGTTCGCTCTCCATGACCTCTATGGTTATGGCTGACGACGGCGTAACCGGCATTGACGAGTGTTGCAATCAAAGGTTGGTAACGTAAGCAATGCTCGGCCATACCGTGGGTGATATGTATCAGCTGCTTAGCGTCCGATTGATCCCAATAGTAAGCCTGAAAGTCTTGTCCATCGTCAGTGTTTATGGTCAGCGTTTGTGGTGTGTTGAGTTGCAATTCTGTGTTCATGCGTGGCAAGAGGTCATTGTTATGATTTTTGAGGGTTCACCATGGCTTGGAATGTCGATTTTGTAAACTGCGGATGCCCACTTTTGCCGCATTGTCAGAAAAGCGGTACACTCCTGCTGCATTTTTTCCCGTTGTCAGTGGGGAGCTGACAGGCAACACACTGCTGTTGTAGCGGGGCATATGACTAATTATGGCCCTGAATAAACGATCTCTCAGGGTGGCTCAGGAGGCAGTATGAACGAACAATTCTTCCAGGAACGCTATCCAGAAGGTCTCGCGGCGACTATCGACCCTGATAAGCACGACTCAGTGGTGGAAATATTCGATGGCTTTGTGAAAAAGTTCAGCGATCGCCCAGCGTTCACCTGCCTCGGTCAAACCATAAGCTATCGTGAGCTTAACGATAAAAGTGCGGCTTTTGCTGCCTATTTGCAAAACGACACCAGTTTGCAACCAGGAGATCGCATTGCCGTCCAATTGCCCAATGTATTGCAATATCCCATCGTCGTGTTTGGTGCGATGCGTGCCGGTATGGTGGTGGTGAATACCAACCCGCTCTACACCGAGCGTGAAATGGAGCACCAGTTCAATGACTCTGGTGCTAAGGCGTTGGTGGTGTTGGCCAATATGGCTGCTAAAGCAGAAAAAGTGTTGCCTAATACCGGTATTAAGCATGTGATTGTCACTCAGGTGGGTGACATGCACGACGGCTTAAAACGCTTGCTGATTAACGGCGTGTTGAAATACGTCAAAAAAGAAGTGCCCGCCTATAGTATTCAAGGTTCCGTTGGCTTACGTGAGGCGCTGGCAAAAGGCAGCGCTCGCTCCTTTACCCCGGTAAAAGTTGATCGCAATGACGTCGCCGTGCTGCAATACACCGGAGGTACTACGGGTGTTGCTAAAGGCGCCATGCTGACACATCGCAATCTGATGGCCAATATGCTGCAATGTCATGGGCTGTTTTCCATGATTTTGGAAGAAGGGCGAGAGACAGCGATCGCGCCCTTACCTCTGTATCATATTTATGCGTTTACCGTGCATTGCATGGTTATGCTGGAAACCGGTAATCACTCCATTTTAATTCCCAATCCACGCGACATTCCTGGATTTGTTAAAACCCTGCAAAAAAGTAAATTCAGTGCTTTTGTCGGTTTGAATACGTTATTTGTGGCACTGTGTAATCGTGATGACTTTAAAGCGCTTGATTTTAGTGGCTTGAAACTGACCATCTCTGGTGGCATGGCCTTGACCAAGGATGCGGCAGAGCAATGGCATAAAGTCACCGGCTGTGAAATTGCAGAAGGGTATGGCATGACGGAAACATCGCCCGTCGTATCCTTTAATCCTCCGGGCTACATTAAGGTCGGCACCATTGGTATGCCAGTCGCTAGTACGTTATGTAAAGTGACGAACGACAACGGCGAAGAGCAACCGGTGGGCGAGCCAGGTGAGTTGTGTGTCTTTGGGCCGCAGGTGATGAAAGGCTACTGGCAGCGCCCAGAAGCGACGGCCGAAACCATCAGTGAAGATGGCTGGCTGAAAACTGGTGATATGGCCGTCATTATGGACGATGGCTATATGAAAATTGTTGATCGCAAGAAGGACATGATTATCGTGTCCGGTTTTAATGTATATCCGAATGAGGTCGAAGACGTGGTTGTATCACATCCGGATATTGTTGAAGCGGCAGCCGTCGGTATTCCTGACGCGAAAAGCTCGGAAGCCGTCAAAGTATTTGTTGTGTCATCCAATCCGGATTTGACCGCTGCTGAAATCACCAACTGGTGTCGCGAGCGTTTAACCGCCTATAAAATTCCACGTCATATTGAATTCCGTGACGATCTGCCTAAAACCAATGTAGGCAAAATCCTGCGTCGAGAACTGCGCGATGAGGAATTGAAAAAACACAACTAATCGTCACGGTTGTGTAGCAATATCAACGCCCTGAGCCGCTCGGGGCGTTTTTTTATGTTCAGGAGTATGCCTTGCAGGCTTCCACTCAACCCGATTTTCAGGCGCTGAATCGCGCTATTAATCAATGTTTGCTGAAAGATCAGTTCCCAGCACGTCGCAGCTTGCGACAAATTCAGCAGAAATGGCAAAACAATGAAGCCATTGATTCACTGTTGCAGCGTTTATTAAAACGCATTGAGCACAGTCAAGCGGTGCGCGCGAAACGCAGTCAGCCGTTGACCATCAGTTATCCCGAGTCACTGCCGGTTAGTGAGCGTCGCGACGATATTTTAGCGCTGATTAAACAGCACCAAGTAATCGTTATTGCCGGTGAAACCGGCAGCGGTAAAACCACTCAGTTGCCAAAACTGTGCCTCGAGGCCGGCTTGGGTCAGGCCGGGCGCATTGGCCACACTCAGCCGCGCCGTTTGGCTGCCCGCTCCGTTGCAGCGCGCATCGCTGAAGAGCTGAATACTTCGCTGGGAGATTTGGTGGGCTATCAGGTTCGTTTTAGCGATCAAAGCAGTGACAGCAGTCGTATTAAGTTGATGACGGATGGCATTTTGCTGGCTCAGACTCAGCATGATCGTTTTCTTAATGAATACGATGCCATCATTATCGACGAAGCCCATGAGCGCAGTCTGAATATTGATTTTCTGATCGGCTATTTCAAGCAATTGCTGCCTAAACGCCCGGATCTTAAAGTCATCATTACCTCAGCGACCATTGATGTTGAGCGCTTTTCGCAACATTTTGACAATGCGCCTGTGGTCGAAGTGTCCGGCCGTTCATATCCCGTTGAAATGCGCTACCGACCGCTGGTGCGTGATGAGCAAGAGGCTGAAGATCAAAGTCTGTTTGAAGGCATCGATGCCGCGTTAGCAGAGTTAAGAGCGGAAGATAAACAGCAGGGCCAGCACGGCGATGTGCTGGTGTTTTTGCCAGGCGAACGTGAAATACGCGAATGCGCCGATTATTTGCGCCGCCAAGCATTGCCTGCGACGGATATTTTGCCTTTGTATGCGCGTTTAAGTGCGGCCGATCAGCAAAAGATTTTTCGCCCGCACGGTGGCCGGCGAGTGGTGTTGTCGACCAATGTGGCGGAAACCTCTTTAACGGTGCCGGGTATTCGCTACGTGATTGATTCGGGTGTGGCGCGTATCAGCCGCTACAGCTATCGCAGCAAGGTACAACGTCTACAAGTGGAAGCCATTTCTCAGGCCAGTGCCAATCAACGGGCAGGGCGCTGTGGCCGTACCGCGCCAGGGGTCTGCATTCGTTTGTACGAACAGGCCGACTTTGAGGCGCGGCCTGAATTTACCGACCCAGAAATTCGGCGCACCAACTTGGCGTCTGTGGTGCTGCAGATGCTGCATCTTAAATTAGGCAAGCTGCAAGATTTCCCGTTTGTTGATGCGCCGGACGAGCGCTTTGTGCGCGATGGTTATCAACTTTTGACGGAACTAGAAGCCGTGAATGAGCGCCAGCAGCTCACTAAGCTGGGTCAGCGAATGGCACGCTTGCCACTGGATCCACGCATTTCCCGTATGCTGCTCGAGGCGCAAGCGCAAAATGCATTGACTGAGGTTCTGATTATTGCCAGTGCTTTGTCAGTGCAGGATGCCAGGGAAAGGCCAGCAGAGAAAAAACAAGCTGCGGATGAAAAACACCGCCAGTGGCGCGACGATGAGTCTGACTTTCTCAGTATGGTCAACTTATGGCAGGGCTATGAAGAGCAGCGCCAGCAGTTAAGCCAGAATCAACTGCGTAAGTGGTGTCAAAAAAACTATTTATCCTTTATGCGTCTGCGCGAATGGCGCGACACCCACCGCCAGTTGCATATTTTATGCAAAGAGCTAGAGCTCAGTGAAAATGTCGAACCCGCTAGTTATGAAGCGCTACATAAGTCGCTGCTGGCTGGCATGTTGAGCCAAATTGGCTTTAAGACCGAGGGCAGTGAGTATCTGGGGGCACGTAATCGGAAATTGATGATTTTTCCAGCATCGGGGCTGTATAAAAAACGCCCGAAATGGATTATGGCTGCAGAGTTGATGGAAACGACACGCCTGTATGCCCGCGAGGTCGCGCAGATAGAACCGCAATGGATCGAGGATATTGGCCGCCCACTATTAAAATACCAGTACTTTGAACCCCACTGGCACGCCAAGCGCGGTCAAGTGCTGGCGTTTGAGCAAAGCAGTCTTTATGGCTTGGTGGTCAATCCTAAAAAACGGGTCGACTACAGTAAAACCCACCCGGCAGAAGCGAGACAGCTGTTTATTCAACATGCATTGGTAGAGCAGCAGCTCAGCAGTAAAGCCAATTTTTATCGCCATAATGTTGATTTGATCAAGCAGGTGACGGAATACGAAGAAAAGTCGCGGCGTCGAGATTTGGTGATTGATGACCAGGCTCTGGCTGCTTTTTATCAGCAGCACCTGCCTGATGGGATTTGCTCCACCAGGCAGTTGGAAAGCTGGTGTAAAAAGCATCCTCAGTTACAAGATCAGCTTAAGCTCAGCCGTGAGTTTTTATTAAGCCCTGAGGCGGCCGGTATTGGCGCCGGTGATTTCCCTACGGAACTGGAATGGCAGGGTTTGTTTTTCCCGCTGAAATACAGCTTTGCTCCCGGTGCAGTGGATGATGGCATTTCGCTGCAAGTGCCAGTAGCCATGTTGCAGCAGGTGCCGGCTGGTCGTATCGAATGGCTGGTACCCGGTTTTATTCAAGACAAAGTGGTGCAGCTGATTAAGGCGCTGCCAAAAGCCAAGCGCAAACAATTTGTGCCCGTGCCACAAACGGCGGAAGGTTTTCTGCGTTCAAATACCTTTGGGCAAGGCAGCTTGTTGCAGGCTCTGCTGGATTATCTGAACCGCGATGCCTTTCCCAAGGTGGAGCGCGATGAGCTGATGCAAGCGGAGTTGCCGGCGCATTTGCAGATGAATATTCAGGTCATGTTGGATGGCAAAGTCGTACAGCAAGGACGTGATTTGCCGATGTTGCAGCAGGAGTTTGGTGAAGCCAGTCAAAGCCAAATTCAAACTTTGGCCCATAGCGATTTTCAGCGTCAGGGAATTGAACGTTGGGACTTTGGGGATTTGCCAGAGGTGGTCGAAACCGAGCTGAATGGATTGCCTGTCCGGGCGTTTCCTTGCCTTAAGCGCGAAGGGCATGAGTTGTCGCTGACCGTCGAGGCGGATGCAGCCGTGGCCGAACGTCAGCAGCGTGATGCTCTGGTGCATTGGTATCGACGTATGTTTGCCAGCCAGGCCAAGACGCTGCGTGCGGATTTGCAAAAAGCCGTGGGCTCTCGTTGGCTGCAAGCCAAGGGTATGGGCTCACAGCAGGAATTGGCTGAATCGCTGCTGGCTGCGGTGTTTCGCCAAGTGTTTGTTCCGTTTGAAGAGTCGGTGCCGATGACACAGGCTGACTTTGAACAAAGACAGCAGCGCCGCTCTGAGTTAATGACTCATGGCGCTGTGGTCATTGAGCAATTTGATCAATGGATGAGCCTGCGTCACGGTATTCTTAAGTCGATGAGTGGTGCGGTCAGTTTGGATCGTGCCATGGCTTACAGTGATGTAAAAGCTCGTTTGGACACTTTGCTGTCGGCAGGTTTTATGGAACGAACGCCGTGGCAGTATCTACAGTGTTTTACCCGGTATCTGAAGGCCATGGCCTACCGGCTGGACAAATTGCAGGGTAATTTACCTCGAGATCGACAGTCTATGTTGGAGTTTGAGGCCATTGAGCGCCCTTATATGGACTTGGTAAACGGCCACGAGCTGGCGCCTTTGAGTGAGCTGGCTGAATTTGGCTGGTTGTTGCAAGAGTGGCGGGTGTCGCTGTTTGCCCAGCCGTTGGGAACACGAGAACCAGTATCACACAAGCGTTTGCAGGCCAAATGGTTGGCTCTGGATAAGACAGTGCACGCCTAATGCCACGGGGCTATTGCACCATTTGTAAAAATTCGCCACTAATAAGCGCATCGCTGTAAGAAACCTGCAGCGATGACGACTTAACCTTTGTAGCGGGCTTGGCCCATCATTTTTCGACAAGGTACATCACTTATGGCAAAGAATACTTACAAATCTGCAGCAGCTGTGTTGAGCGCCGCTTTTCTGGCTGCTCTGTCTACCTCGCCGGCACAAGCAGAAGGCAGCAATCCTTTTGCATCGGAAGCTCTGGGTGCTGGTTATCAACTGGCCGCCGACCATGAAGGCAAATGTGGCGAAGGCAAATGCGGCGGTAAAGCCGAGTCGGAAGGCAAATGCGGTGAAGGCAAGTGTGGCGGTAAAGCTGAGTCAGAAGGCAAGTGTGGCGAAGGCAAATGCGGCGGCAAGTCTGAATCGGAAGGGAAGTGTGGTGAAGGCAAGTGTGGCGGTAACGGCTAACGGAGATATCTGATGAGCTTTCCAGTGCAGGGTGCAGGTCTGGGCCTACGCCGTGGTTTGATGTCCTCGCTGCAATCATTGCAGCCCGGTCAGATAGATTTTATGGAAGTGGCACCAGAGAACTGGATGCGTATTGGTGGGCGACTGGGTAAAGCCTTTCGTTCTTTCACCGAGCGCTACGATTTTCTCTGTCATGGCCTGTCTTTGTCGCTGGGAAGCCCAGATCCACTTGACGAAGCGTTCGTCCGTGAAGTGGCGCAATTTATCAAGCAGCATGATATTAAGGCGTACAGTGAGCATTTGAGCTACTGCAGTCAGGATGGTCATATGTACGATCTCATGCCGATTCCTTTTACCGAAGAAGCCGTGCGTTACGTCGCGGAACGCATTCAGCGTGTGCAGGATATTATTGGCCAGCGCTTAATTATCGAAAATGTCTCCGCTTATGTTGAGCCGGGCAAAGAAATGTCTGAGGTGGAATTTCTGACCCAGGTATTGCAAACCGCTGACTGTGATCTGCTGCTGGATGTTAATAACGTTTTTGTGAATTGTCACAACCATGGCGGTAATGCCAAAGAATACATTGCTGCCATGCCGACAGAGCGCATACGTTATTGTCATATTGCCGGTCATTTTGACGAAGCCGACGATTTGTTGGTGGATACCCATGGCATGGCGATCAAAGACGATGTTTGGCAGTTGCTGGATTTTACTTATCAGCAGCACGGAGTGATTCCAACTTTATTGGAGCGTGATTTTAATTTCCCGGAACTGCCGGAACTGCTTCAAGAAGTACAGCAAATTCGTGATCGGCAAAAGCGCGCCGCGGATATGGAGATGGCCGGATGAGTATGCTGCAGTGGCAGTCGCGGTTGTCCCATAGTATTCGCCATCGGGATGCAGAGGTGCCGGAAGGTCTGAGTGAACGGGCCATGGAGGTTTATCGTGACCTGTTTTTTAATAACGTCTTGAGTTTTATTGATGGCACTTTTCCGGTTGCCGAAAAAATCATCAGTCACCAATTTGGTCGTCAGCAGTGGCTGGCGTTAGTGGCTGATTTTGTGCGTGATTATCACTGTACATCGCCGCTGTTTTTAGAAATACCTCAGCATTTTTTAGACTATGTCAGTGACGCAGACATTGCTTGGTTGCCTGAGTGGTTCTACGAGCTGGCTCACTATGAATGGCTGGAGCTGGCGGTGGATATCGACCCGGTTGTTATTGAATATGAGTTCGATGCAAATGCCGATCTAGCTGTGGCGGTGCCTGTGTTGGCGACAGCGGCACAAGGATATTTGTATCGATATCCGGTACACACCATTAGTGAAAGCAACCCCAATCCAGACCCTCAAGAAACGGCATTGATTGTCTATCGTAACCGCCAGGATGAGGTGCAATTTATTGCGTCTAATCCGTTGACCTTGGCCTTGTTAGCGCAACTACAATTGCAGCCAAGTAGCGGGCAGGCCTGTATTGAACAGGTGCTTAACGCGGCAGGCCAGCCGCTGACAGATGCTGCGTTGCAAGGTGGTCTGGCGATTTTTGAACAGTGGCGGCAGCAAGGACTGATTCTGGGTGGCCGTATTAGTGGGTCGTGATAGCGCGAGAGCTGGCTTTTCAATTGCAGGCTGAGCTGATCTAATGGCGAAGCCGTGTGTAACCGGAATTTTCCATGAAATACGCCTACTTGTTTATTGGTCTGCTGGCATTCAGTGCCGCAGCAGAGGAAACACCTGATCCAGATCCCTGGGAGGGATTTAACCGTCGGGTGTTTGCATTTAACGAAGTGTTAGATCAAAACGTAGCGCGGCCTTTGGCGCGTGGTTATCAAATCGTGACGCCGCAGCCTGTTGATGATTCGGTGACTCACTTTTTTTCCAATCTGCAGGATGTCATTGTTGTTATTAATGATCTTGGTCAGCTGAAATTTGCCCAGGCGGCGTCTGATACGGCGCGTTTTTTGGTGAATTCGACGGTGGGATTTTTTGGCGTTTTTGACGTCGCGACTCATATTGGTTTGCCCAAACATAATGAAGATTTTGGTCAAACCTTGGGTTATTGGGGCGTTGGCTCTGGCCCTTATTTGGTCTTGCCAGTGCTGGGGCCGTCGACCTTGCGTGATGGTGCGGGAGACCTAGTGGGCAGTCTGGCTGGGGTTGATTATTTGTCGTTGCCGGACACCAATGCGAAAAAATTGGGCGCATATGCACTTAGAAACATTGATGTGCGAGCTGATTTGATTGCCACTGAAGGGTTAATCAGCGGTGATAAATACACCTTTATTCGCAGTTTTTATCTACAGCGTCGCGAGTATTTGCTGAATGACGGTGAAAGCAGTGACGACTGGGGCGATGAATCTTGGGAAGACGATGCTTGGGAAGAGGACGAATGGATCGAAGAGGATATTGATCGCGATGCGTTTACGGAGGAGCCGTAAACGCATCGGCTACTGCTAGTCGTCGAGCATTTCTTGGCTCGACATGGCGCAGCTATTAAATCCGCCATCGACGTAGACATTCTGGGCAGAAATGCCGGAGGCTAAATCCGAGCATAAAAACGCTGCCGTATTGCCCACCTCTAATGTGGTGATGTTGCGGCCCAGCGGCGCGCGATCGGCATTGTGTTTGAGCATTTTGCGAAAGCTCTTAATGCCAGACGCTGCCAGCGTTTTGATCGGGCCTGCAGAAATGGAATTGACCCGCACACCGTCCTGCCCAAGGCTGCCAGCCAGGTAGCGAACCGACGCTTCTAATGAGGCTTTTGCGAGCCCCATCACATTGTAGTTGGGCAGGGTTTGCTGCGAGCCGTGATAGCTTAACGTTAACAGGGCGCCGCCTTGGTTGAGCATAGGGCGTGCTGCTTTTGCCAGGGCGACGAAGCTGTAAGCGCTGATGTCGTGGGCAATTTGAAAGCCTTCTCGAGTGGTGACCTCTAAGTAGTCACCATCGAGCTCGTGGCCAGGCGCAAAGCCCACCGAATGGATGATGATATCGATGTCTTGCCAGTGCTGGCCTAAATCAGTGAATACTTGTGCGATTTGCTCATCTGAACTGACGTCGCAAGGAAAGCACAGCTCAGACTGCCAACCGGCGGCCATTTTCTCTACCCGCTCTTTGAGCTTCTCGCCCTGATAGGTAAAGGCGAGTTCGGCCCCTTCGCGGTGAAACGCTTCGGCGATGCCGTGAGCGATCGAGTGCTTGCTGGCTAAGCCAACAATCAAAGCTTTTTTGCCGGATAACATTCCCATATCTCTAACTACCTTGTGTTTGCAGTCTGCGGTTTTAGTGTATTGAAGGTGTGTATTGTTGGTAACGCCGGTCGGCGCCTTTGTGGGCGTGACAGGATATCATTGCGTTGTCTTGCATCGATGTAAACGAAGCCACCATCGGTAACATCAAATAGCTTGGCCGACGGGGCGTTATGCTGCAGTCTGACCCATTCCCAGGCCAACGTTGTATCGACCTCTTCAAATAAGGGCCAGTGTGGCAGCTGCAAGGCGCTGGCATTTTGCACATGGCTCAGCACTATGTCCGCGCTGTTTTCAGTGTCACGAATAAATGCCGCCTGCAGCTCGGTGCTGAATCCCTGTTGCTGTAAGTATTGCTCCAGTAGGCGCGCGTTGTTGTGCAGCTGGCCGTATGGGTGAATCAGTTTAACCACCGGATGAAATTCGATACTGGCAGCTGATTGTCCCGAAAAGAAAGCGTTTAGTTGTGTTTTGAGTATCTCAGCCTGGTCGTTCTGGCGATTCAAAATGACGTAGGGCTGCTGGCTGCTTGGCTGTTGCCAGAGCTGCATACGGTAGCGTTGAGCATGTTGTTGCAACGTGGTGATGGCCGCGTCTTGTTGAAAGGTAAGCCAATCCAGTTCGCCTCGCGTTAAAGCTTGCCATTGTTGGTCGCTATCGATGCGTTCCAATCGAATGCTGGCGATTTTAAAGCGCTGCAGGAATTGTGGCCGCGATTGTGCCCACCAAGCGGGGGTGCGGCGAATGACTAGAGTGCGGCCCGGATTGATGGAATCCACGTAGTAAGGACCGCTGGTGGGTTCTGGTTGCCAGCGAAGTGCATCTGGTGAGGCGTGCAGCGCATCGTAATAATGTTTGGGTAATAACCTGAGGTTGGCGATGTCGTTAGCCAGATCAAACTGGTGTTTGATATCCAGGGCTACGCGCTGGGTAGAGTAAATCTCGATGGCGCTGAGTTCTCTGATAGGGTCAATGCGCTGCTGTTGTTGCAGGGAAAACACCAAATCGGCACTGCTGATGCGTACGCCATCAGACCAGCGTGCGTCAGGGTCGAGATCAATGACGAGTTTGCCATCATCGGTTTGTCCCCAGCGTTGGCCTATGCCTCGCAGCCACTGATGTTGGCGTTGAATGAACAATGGCATCTGTAGCTGTTCGAGCCAACGGCTGTTGGTGGGTACATCACCCAGGCGTTGTACCGAGCTGACAAAAGGAACTTGCGCCAGAGTGATGGAACCGCTTGGGCTACGATCGCTGGGCAGCGGTTCGGGCTCAAAAATTGGCCACCACTGTACGTCGGGGCTGTCGTACAAATACTGCACTGACAGAGACGCGTTGGAGATGAGTGGGACAAACAGCATTAGTAGAATCAGGTGGCGCATGGCTGTCATGGTAGCCACCTTGAATTCACCCTGGCAATCCCTGCCATTGACACAGATTCATTCCCTGTAAGAAAAAATAGCGTTAGCGAGTGACATCGACGTACAGCGTCAGGCGCTGGCCAGGCTGCAAGTATTTGTTACTCGCCAGTTGGCGGTTCCAACGTTTGACATCGGCTAAGCGGACGTTAAAGCGGCTGGCGATTCGTGCCAGAGAGTCACCATTACGTACGGTGTAGCGGACGGTACGGATTACTTCTCGCTCTGCCGGTGACGGCTTTTTACTCCATAGCGTAAGTGTTTGGCCTGGTTTTAATGGATCGCCAGGGGCCATGCCATTCCAGCGGGTTAGTTGCTTAACGCTGACGTCGTGTGCTCGGGCTATGCTCCAGAAGCTATCGCCACTTTGCACTTGGTAGCGCTGGCGTTGGGTGCTGCTGCTAGGCTTGCGTTGCTGCTTCAGGCGCTCCAGTCGTTGTGGTGCGCTGTAGGCGTAATGCTGCTCCGGCTGGATCGCTGATGGGATCAGTAATGGCTGACCCTGACGAATGATGTTGCCGCTTAGGCCGTTAGATTGCCGTAATGCATCTGGTGTGGTGTGGTAGCGCTTGGCGATAGATATTAATGAGTCACCACGTTTTACCACATAACGCTGCCATTTCAGTCGCGCCGAAGATGGGAGTTCGGCCAGGTTTTTAGTGAAGGTGTCTTTGGCTGCAAAAGGAACTAATACCTGATGTGGCCCTTGTGGTCGTGTGGCCCAGCGATTGAAGCCCGGATTGAGTTTGTAAATTTCATCCAGTGGTGTGTCGGCGAGCTGTGCTACCTGCGATAGGTCAATTTGGCCTCCGGTCTCGACCACGGCAAAGTAAGGGGTGTTGTCTACCGGTTTAAAACGAACCTTATATTTTTCAGCGTCACGCAGTAGGCGCGAGAGGGCAATCAGTTTGGGGACGTAGGCGCGCGTCTCTCTTGGAAGTTGCAATGACCAGAAATCGGTGGGCTTGCCCAGTTTGCGATTTTTACGAATCGCTTTGCGCACCGTCCCTGCGCCTGAATTGTAGGCGGCTAGCCCTAATAGCCAGTCGCCATCAAACTGTCGCTGCAGCTCATCGAGATAGCTCAGCGCCGCTTCGGTGGCGGCACGGATATCGCGGCGGCCATCGTGCCACCAATCCTGATGCAGGCCAAAGTCGCGCCCAGTTGATGGAATGAACTGCCATACGCCAGCGGCGCGTCCATGGGAGTAGGCAAAGGGGTCAAATGCACTTTCTACAATTGGCAGTAGCGCTAGCTCGCCAGGCATATTGCGAGCCTCAATTTGCTCGGCAATAAAATAGAGGTAGCGCCGGCTGCGATCGGCTACCCGGTCCAGATATTCTGGATGAGATTTGTACCAGTTCAGTTGTGATGTGATGCGGGCTTCTTTTTGGTCGATGTTTAATCGGTAGGAAGCCAAAATGCGTTGCCATACATCCTTGTGCGTTGTTTCAGCCTCATCAATCGAAGGCTGCTCGGTAATGATGAGAGGGGTCTTGTCGACCTCGGGCTGAAGCTGTGTTTGTGGTTGAGCGAGGTGTTGTGTACAGCCGCTGATGAACGCGGCGCTCAGCCATAGTTTGATTGCTTTCATACCGTTACAATAGTGTCAAAAAGTGGCAGTCTAAAGGCCCGATATGCGCCAGGCAACTGCGTAACTGTCAAGGAAATCTATGGCTCAGTATGGCAACAGGATCCATTCTCGCCACTATTGCGATTGGTTGGCGCGCCCGGCAACACAGAGGCTGCTGGCTTTGGAGGCTGGTTGGTTGGCAGACTGGCTGCACCAGCTCGATGGCGATTTTCTATTGTATGCGGGTATTGAGCCTGAGCCGCGTTTCTTACGTCACAGCCCAATGCGTCATCGGTTTACTGCGGCCTTGCCTTGGCAGCCAGTTGAGCAGGCGAGTGCTGTGCGAATGACGGCCGAGTCCTGGCCCTTGATGGACCAGTCGCTCGATGTGGTGGTGTTACAACATACCTTGGATATGAGTCGGCGTCCGCATCAGATTGTGAGAGAAGCCTCGCGCTGTTTGGTCAGTAGTGGCTACTTGATCATCGTAGGCTTCAATCCATGGAGCTTTTGGGGGATGCAGCGTTGGTTGAGAACCTTTTCCTCAGAGCTGCCTTGGCTGAGTAATCCGGTCGCTTGTGGGCGCCTGCAAGACTGGCTGACCTTGTTGGACTTTCGCATAGAATCTATTCAGCATATGGCGCATATATGGCCCGTTAAGCTGTTTTCAGAATCCCTTAGCAAGCGCGTAGATCGTGTGTTAATGGGGCGTAGAGGCTTGTCGGGTAATGGCTACATTGTTGTGGCGAGAAAAACTATCGCAGGTGTGACACGTATCCGAGTACCGCGCTGGCGAGTATCGGATAATGGCTTTACCATCCCGGCGCCAGTGGGGAGGCACCCGCTCTATTGATGTTAAGTGAGCAGTATGAAAGTTGAGTTGTACACCGATGGCGCCTGTAAAGGTAACCCTGGCCCTGGCGGATGGGGCTGTTTATTGCGTTACGGACAGCATGAAAAGGAATTATGGGGTGGCGAGCCGTCGACCACCAACAATCGCATGGAACTGACCGCCGCGTTAAAGGGATTAGAGGCTTTGCAGCGCCCTTGTCAGGTAATCCTGACCACGGATTCTCAGTATGTGAAGCAGGGGATCCAGCAGTGGATGTCAGGGTGGAAGAAAAAGGGCTGGAGAACGGCATCAGGGCAGCCGGTTAAGAATCAAGATCTATGGCAACAGCTCGATGTGGCGGTTCAGCGTCATCAGGTTGAATGGCGCTGGGTCAAAGGACACGCTGGTCATGTCGAGAATGAACGTGCGGATCAGCTGGCAAATCGCGGAGTGGATGAGGTAATGGCATGAGGCAGGTGGTGCTGGATACCGAAACGACCGGTATCGGCGAAGGTCACAGAATCGTTGAAATTGGCTGTGTGGAGGTGATCGGTCGACGCTTAACGGGCCGTCACTATCATCAGTATATAAATCCACAGCGCGACATTGATGTTGAAGCGGCCGAAGTTCATGGCATTACCAATGAGTGGCTGATTGCACAGAATGCGCCTGTATTTGCCCAAGTGGCAGATGAGTTTCGGCAGTTTATTGCTGGTGCCGAATTGATAATCCACAACGCGCCGTTTGACGTTGGAATGATGGATGCGGAGTTTGGGCGGCTTAACTTAACGCCAACCCGGGATTTCTGCTCGGTGCTGGATACTCTGGTGATGGCTCGGGATATGTTCCCCGGTGCTCGCAACAGTTTGGATGCTCTGTGTAAACGCTATGATATAGATAACAGTCATCGTGAGTTGCACGGGGCATTGCTGGACGCAGAGATCCTTGCTGATGTCTATCTGATGATGACAGGTGGCCAAACGGATCTTATGTTAAGCGTCGATGATAGCGAGAGTGAATCTGGCCAGATAGAAGCGGTGCTTGATAACGTTGATGCGGCGGCGGTGGCACTGCCTGTGGTAACAGCCACGGTGGCGGAGCAACAGGCTCATGAGGCGATGCTAGAGTTGATCGATAAGTCCAGTGGTGGCGCACTGTGGCGAAGTTTGTGACCATTGGTCTTGATATGATGGCGGTTTGTCAGAACAAATAGTGGCAAATGCCTGCTAGTCGTATAGTTTTTGCTTGTGTGTAGGAGTATTTCCTGCTGCACTTTCGATTTATAGTCGGGCATGTGCCGACTGCAATTAAAGTTGAATATTAGAATGGCTGACATAACAACAGGAAGTGACGTATCTCAATTTGCTGCCTCTTTGAATCTGGTGAGGGCGGAAATCGCCAATGCATTGGATCAGGCGGCAATGCAGTTGGACACTTATTCCGAGTCTGGTGATGGTGAGCAGCTCAAGACGTTTCTGGAAGAAGTGCAGCAGGTGCGTGGCACCTTTAAAATGCTGGATTTCCGAGCAGGTGAGCGTCTGTGCGAAGAATTGGCTGAAACTGGTCGTGCGCACAAAGGGCAAATGTTGTCGGAACAGACCTTGTCTGTTTTTACCCAGGCGGTCATTTTTCTAAAGCGCTACATAGACTTTGTTATCAGCGGCAAGGCTGTGGCGCCGAGCTTGTTGTTGCCAACCATTAATGAAGTACGCTCCCAGCGTGGTGAAAAACCTTTGCCGGAAGCCTATTTCTTCTTGGTTAATCTGCGTCCTCAATTGCAGATGCCTGCAGCTGAGGCGGGTGCTCGCAATTTTTCTGTTCGACGTGCACGCCAGTTGTATCAGTTGGGATTGATTGGGCTAATTCGAAATGATGGTCGCCGTGGTCCATTGCAGGTCATGTTAAGGGCCGTTAGGCGTTTCGAAAAGGCCAGTCGCGGTCAGGCGTCATGGCCTTTTTGGTATGCCTCTACCGCAGCATTAGAAGCGCTGTCTGAAGACGCGTTCGAAATGACCGGTGCGCGCTTGCGATTGATGGGGTTGCTGGACCGTCAGGTGCGTCGTATTCAAGACACCGAAGGGAAGGCATTTAACGAGAAGATGCCTGACTGGCTGCTGAAGGAATTGTTGTACATCGTATCCTTGGCGGAGGGTGGAGAGCCGGTTGTCGACGCTGTGCAGAAAACCTTCCGCATCGGTGGTGGAGTTAAGGAAAAACGACTGGCAGAGTCGCGTTCGGGGCTGCATGGCCCTGATCAGTCGGCGCTTGAGTCTTTGTCTCAAGCTCTGCAGGAAGAGTTGCAATCGGTCAAAGATCAGATCGATTTAATTGAAAGAACCGAAGTGTCTGAATCGGCAGTGAAAGAGCTGATAGAAGCCATGGATCGCATTGGCGATACTTTACTGGTTACCAATCTGACCGACTCTTCCTATCGTACTCAGCAGTTGTGTGAGCGGCTCAAGCAAATTGGTGCCGCGGGCTTAGAAAATGAGCTTCCGTATTTGGCCGACGAAGTCATGACTATCGAGCAAGATATTCGTGGCTTGACCCAGGATAATCTCGCTGGTGAGAGCTTGGTTGATCCGGTCAGTCTTAATGAAGCTCGTATTGCTGTGGTGTCTGAGTCCATGACAGCTCTGACGCTGATCAAACGAGCAGTTGGCTCCTTCCTGGATTCTAGCGGCGATAAACTGCACATCAAAAATGTTGGTAAAAGCCTGCGAGATGTGGCGGGTGCATTGCTGTTCCTTGAAAACGAACGGGTATGCAAGATGCTGCACGAGCTGGACGATTTTATTGCGCGCGTTGTTGCGGGCAAGCTTGAACCCAGTGATGCGCAAATGGAAGCCTTTGCTGATGCAGTAACTGGTATTGAGTATTTCTTGGACTCTCTGTCTGGCCAGTCGGCGTCGGCAGAAGATGCCCTGTCTTTAGCGTCTGATAGCATCGATCAACTGCGGGCCTGAATATGTTGTTGCAGGGTTTGACGGCTTTGGTTGCCGTTCTTGTTTTGGTTGGGTTGGTGCTGGTTGCTGGCTTTTGGCGTGGCGATGGCTGGTTTCGGCAGTGGCTAAAAGGAACGGCCGGAATACTGTGCTTGGCCTTGTGTGTCTGGTTGTTGCTGGCAGGGCTTGATCTGTGGAGTTATCGCCAGCTTCAGCGTCAACATCCCATCGCTACGGTGTCGATCTTTGAAGTGAATCCCCAGCAATACGATCTGACATTGGTTGATGATCAAGGCGAAGAGCAGCGCTTTGCTGTGAATGGTGATCAGTGGCAGCTCGACGTGCGCTTGCTGCATTGGCGCGGGCCAATAGCGGCGTTGGCAGAAGCACCTTTGTATCGACTAGAACGGCTTAGTGGTCGTTATCTTACCCTTGAGCAGGAGCGCAGTGCCGAGCGTAGTGTCTTTATTCTAGATCAATCGCGCTGGGTCGATATTTGGCAGGCTTTGCGTCATTTACCATTGTGGTTGCAGCCCGAGTTTGGCAGTGCTGTTTACATGCCTATGGTTAACGGCGCAGTGTATGCGGTTGAGGCAGGAGGTCGAGGATTGACTGTGAAGCCGGTGAATGATGTAGCCAGGGCTGCCACGCAAAACTGGTAGTGGCGTGCCCTGTTGTTGGTATTAGTCGCGGTTGCGGCAAGATACCAGTGTGTTTTCTAGCAGTTTCGCTCGCGTCATGGGGCCGACTCCGCCTGGCACCGGTGTGATGTGGCTGGCGCGCTCGGCGGCAATTTCAAATTCCACATCACCAATCAAGCTGCCGTCTTCCTGGCGGTTGATGCCCACATCAATCACTACCGCACCAGGCTTGATCCATTCGCCTTTGACTAATCCGGGTTTGCCCACTGCTACTACCACAATGTCTGCTTGGCTGACGAAGTATTCCAGATCGTGAGTAAAGCGATGGCAGGTGGTGACAGTGCAGCCCTTGAGTAACAGCTCCAAGCTCATGGGGCGGCCGACGATGTTGGATGCGCCGACAATAACGGCGTGCTGTCCGCGCACAGGTTCGCCGGTTGTATCCAGTAAGTCGACAATGCCTGCCGGGGTGCACGGTCGAAGCAAGGGCATGCGCTGAGCTAGGCGACCAATGTTGAATGGATGGAAACCATCAACGTCTTTGCTAGGGGCGATGCGCTCAAGAATTTCATCTGCCTGGAGGCCAGCTGGGAGGGGGAGTTGCACCAAGATGCCATCGATATGGTCGTCTTGATTAAGGGTGTCAATTAGGTTGAGTAGCTCTGTCTGTGTTGTGTTTTCTGGCAAATCGTATGCCCGGCTAACAAACCCGACCTGCTCGCAGTCTTTGCGTTTGTGGGAGACGTAAACCTGTGATGCTGGATCACTGCCAACCAAGATGACAGCAAGACCCGGTGGGCGTTTGCCTTGGGCAATGCGCTCGTTGACTTGTTGTTTGATGTTTTCCCGTATGGCGGCGGCTCTAGCATTACCATCAATTAGCTGGGCGCTCATGATCGTACAACTACCTGTGACAAATAAAGGCGCAGATTTTCTCATGCTCTGCTGCTAAAACAAAGTGCATGACGCCCGAGGGTTGTCTTGGTTTTGGTCGAAGCAGTTGTTTTTAAAGAATTTTTTAAAATAATGATTGACGACATTGGAGCTCATCTATAACATGCGCAGCCACTTGGACGGGGTGACTCGCTCAAGGGATATCGGGGTATAGCGCAGTCTGGTAGCGCGCCTGGTTTGGGACCAGGATGTCGGGAGTTCGAATCTCTCTACCCCGACCATTTGATATCTAAGTCAAGTGGCCATGCGCCCGTAGCTCAACAGGATAGAGCATCGGCCTTCTAAGCCGAGGGTTGCAGGTTCGAGCCCTGCCGGGCGCGCCAAGCGCTGGTAGTGAAATGGTGGCTGTAGCTCAGTTGGTAGAGCCCAGGATTGTGATTCCTGTGGTCGCGGGTTCGATCCCCGTCAGCCACCCCAGTATTCTTAGAGTCGTTCTGCTGTTTACCTTCAGCTAGTTGAATCGTTCTTCATTGTTGTTGGTGTCTTGCTTTTTGGTGGCTGTAGCTCAGTTGGTAGAGCCCAGGATTGTGATTCCTGTGGTCGCGGGTTCGATCCCCGTCAGCCACCCCATCGTATCTCTCTTAATCTTTTCCTTTTATTTTGTAGCTTTCTAGGCGCGCGTAGTCGCTGTTGCATCTCTCCATTTTGGACGTTGTAGTGCAGTGTATGGAAAGCGCTAGGGTTGATGGGTGGTGCCTTCGCGCTGCGTGGGCTGGTTAGCATTTGTTGCTATGGCAGGATATAATCCGCGACCTTTACAGGGTGGTGGTCGCTTCTATTACGTGCGGCCAGCAAATAGTTTTATTGAACTGAGAGGCATCTATGCAAGTGTCTATCGAGACAACCTCTGGTCTTGAGCGTTGTATGACCATTGGTGTTCCCGCTGTTGAGCTGGAAGAAAAAGTAACATCTGAGCTGAAGCGTATCGCCAAAGGTCAGCGGGTTAACGGTTTCCGTAAGAACAAGCCTCTACCTCCGGCTGTTGCCAAGCGTATGTTTGGTAAGCAGGCTCGCTTGGAGGCTGTGTATCAGCAAATGCAGCAGTCTTTCTTTCAGGCGGTTCAAGAAAATGACGTGAAACTGGCTGGTATGCCACGTTTCGAGCCGACCCAAGACGAAGATGGCAAGGATCTAGAATTCAAAGCCACTTACGAAGTGTATCCAGAAATCAAGCTGGCAGACTTCGCGGCGTTGGCAGTTGAGCGCAAGTCGGCGGAAGTCAATGACGCTGATCTGGAAACCATGGTTGACACATTGCGCAAGCAAAAAGCCGAGTGGGAAACTAGCTCTGACGCTGCCAAAGATGGCGATCAAGTGAATATCGATTTTGAAGGTTTCATCGACGGTGAAGCTTTTGAAGGCGGCAAAGCAGAAGGCTACAACCTGACGCTGGGATCAAACAGCATGATTCCTGGCTTTGAAGAAGGTCTGGTGGGTGTTAAAGCGGGTGATGAGACCACGCTTAAAGTGAGCTTCCCTGCCGATTACCAAAAAGAAGATCTGCAAGGTAAGGCGGCTGAGTTCAAGGTAGCTGTGAACGAAGTCAAAGCGGCCAAGCTGCCTGAATTGGACGAAGAGTTCTTTGCTGCCTTTGGTGTTGAAACCGCCGACGAAGCTGAATTCCGTAGCGAAATTCGCAAGAATATGGTGCGCGAACTGGAGCGTGCTATTCGCACCTTGAACAAGCAGCAAGTTATTAAAGGTCTGGTTGAGCAGAACGACATTGATGTGCCTGCTTCATTGGTTGACCAGGAAATCGATCGTTTGCGTCAGCAAGCGGTACAGCAATTTGGTGGTGCGCAACAGTTTGATCCAAAGCAGTTGCCAGCAGAGCTGTTCAAAGAGCAGGCTGACAAGCGTGTACGTATCGGCTTGTTGATGAATGCTGCTATTGAGCAAGAATCTTTAGAACCTTCTGCTGAGAAAGTTGAGCAGTTGATCGAAGAAGTGGCTGCGACTTACCAAGAGCCAGAGCAAGTGCGCGAGTACTACAACAATAACCCTGAGCAGAAATCGCAAGTAGAGGCGCTGGCGTTGGAAGAGCAGGTGGTTGATAAGGTTCTGGCGGCAGCTCAAGTGACTGACGTTGAGTCGAACTACGAAGAAATTATCCGCGCTGCGAACCAGCCTGCGTAATCTTCGGGTAACGCCTGACATTTGGCCCTCAAATGGCTAAACTGTAACAGCCGCTCCGTTATGGAAGCGGCTGTTTTTATAGCTAATTCTTACATTTGCCGAGGGAGTACAGGGTCGAATGATTGACTCCAACAAGCAATACACCGATATCGTTCAGGCCAGCGGTCTGGTCCCCATGGTGGTCGAGCAGTCGGCCCGAGGCGAGCGCTCATACGATATTTATTCACGCTTGCTGAAGGAGCGTGTCATCTTCTTGGTTGGGCCGGTGGAAGACCACATGGCAAACCTAGTGGTGGCGCAGTTGCTGTTTCTGGAATCTGAAAATCCGGATAAGGATATCCATCTTTATATCAATTCGCCGGGTGGCTCCGTCACTGCAGGCATGTCTATTTACGATACCATGCAGTTCATTAAGCCTGATGTCAGTACTATGGTCATTGGTCAAGCGTGCAGCATGGGTGCTTTCTTATTGGCTGCGGGCGCCAAGGGAAAACGTTACAGTGTGCCGAATTCTCGTGTCATGATTCATCAGCCTTCGGGTGGTGCTCAGGGGCAGGCAACTGATATCCTGATTCATGCTAAGAACATTCAAGATACTAAGGAACGTTTGAACCGTATTCTGGCCGAACATACAGGACAGTCCTATGAAACCATCGCGCAAGATACTGAGCGTGATAACTTCATGGATGCTCAGGCCGCAATGGAATATGGTCTGGTAGACCAGGTGCTCGAAAAGCGTAGTTAAGCTATTGTGACCTGGTAAAAGGTTGAAACAAGATCGAGCCTGATGCCTTCAGGCTCTTTGGGTAATGAGGCAGTCGAATGACCGACGATACAAAAGGCAAAGGTGACGACGGCGGTAAGCTGCTCTACTGTTCGTTTTGTGGCAAGAGTCAGCACGAAGTACGCAAGCTAATCGCCGGGCCATCGGTGTTCATCTGTGACGAGTGTGTTGATCTTTGTAACGACATTATTCGTGAAGAGGTGCAGGAAGCTGAAAACAAAGTCAGCAGTGATGCCTTGCCAACACCGCAGGAAATTAAAGCGACGCTGGATGAGTACGTCATTGGCCAAGATAAGGCCAAGATGGTACTGGCGGTGGCCGTATATAACCACTACAAACGTTTGCAGTTCGGTGGTGGCAAGTCCGATGTGGAACTGTCGAAAAGCAATATTCTGCTGATTGGTCCTACCGGTAGCGGTAAAACTTTGTTGGCGGAAACGCTGGCGCGGTTACTGAATGTTCCCTTTACCATTGCCGATGCGACGACTCTGACGGAAGCAGGTTACGTTGGTGAAGACGTAGAGAATATCATTCAGAAGCTGTTGCAGAAATGTGATTACGACGTTGACAAGGCTCAGCGTGGCATCGTCTACATCGATGAAATTGATAAGATCTCGCGGAAGTCTGACAATCCTTCTATTACTCGTGATGTCTCGGGTGAAGGTGTGCAGCAAGCGTTGCTGAAGTTGATTGAAGGTACCGTGGCATCGGTTCCTCCTCAAGGTGGTCGTAAGCATCCGCAGCAGGAGTTTTTGCAGGTCGATACTGGCAATATTCTGTTTATTTGTGGTGGTGCGTTTGCCGGTCTGGATCAAATTATCCGAGATCGTTCAGAGAAAAGCAGCATAGGCTTTTCTGCCACCGTGAAGGGCAAAGAAGACGAAAAAGCCGTAGGCGATGTGCTGCGTGAAGTAGAGCCAGGTGATCTGGTTAAGTATGGCTTGATTCCGGAGTTTATCGGTCGTTTGCCGGTGGTGGCGACATTGGATGAGCTCGATAGTGAGGCGCTGGTTCGCATTCTTACTGAGCCAAGAAACTCGCTGGTTAGGCAGTATCAAAAGCTGTTTGAGATGGAGTCTGTTGAGCTGGAATTCCGTGATACCGCGTTAGAGGCCATTGCCAACTGCGCGATGGAGCGTAAGACCGGTGCACGTGGACTGCGTTCCATTATGGAAGGTGCATTACTGGACATCATGTATCGCATTCCATCGGAAGAGCATGTGGCTAAGGTAGTGATTGAGGATAACGTCATTACCGAAGATGCCGATCCTCTGGTGATATATGAGTCTGCAGATGTAGGTAAAGTATCGCCTGATGACGCCTAAATGATGTCTGGCTTTAGGCTGACAAAAGGAGCGCAAGCTCCTTTTGTTGTATTTGGCGCTTGTATTTGCCGCCTCTCGTCCCCAATATCTTCTCATACACTTGATTCAGGTATGTTTGATGACACGTGAAGTATTACCCCTGCTGCCACTAAGAGATGTTGTGGTGTTTCCGTCGATGGTTATCCCTCTGTTTGTGGGGCGCGAAAAGTCCATCAGTGCGCTCGAAGAGGCGATGGAAACCGATAAGCGCATCATGTTGGTGGCTCAGAAGGACGCCTCAGACGATGAGCCTGAGCTGGATGGCATGTACAACATGGGAACCGTCGCGACTATTTTGCAGTTGCTGAAGCTTCCTGATGGAACCGTCAAAGTGTTGGTTGAAGGTGAAACACGCGCCAGTTTGGAAACCGTTGAAAATACTGACGACATGATGCGAGCCAGTGTTTCGGTGATTGCCGATGAGGACGGTGCCGAGCGTGAAAATGAGGTGCTGGTTCGTACCTTAACGGGTCACTTCGAGCAGTACGTGCAGCTATCGAAAAAAGTGCCAGGAGAAGTGCTATCGACGATTTCTGGTATTGAAGAAGCCAGTCGATTGGCTGACACCGTTGCGGCTCATATATCGCTCAAACTAGAAGAAAAGCAAGACGTGCTGGAAATGCTCGATGTGCGCGAGCGCGTCGAGCATTTGCTGGAATTAATGGAGTCTGAGATTGATCTGCTGAAGGTTGAGAAGCGTATTCGCGGCCGTGTTAAGAAGCAGATGGAAAAGAGCCAGCGTGAGTACTATTTGAATGAGCAAATGAAGGCCATTCAAAAAGAACTGGGTGATCTTGAAGACGGTGCTAGTGAATTTGACGAGATTGTCGAAAAAATTGAATCGTCTGGTATGACCACTGAGGCCAAAGACAAGGCTGAAGCAGAACTGAAAAAACTTCGCATGATGTCGCCTATGTCGGCCGAGGCGTCAGTTGTTCGTGGCTATCTCGATTGGCTTGTAAACCTGCCATGGAAAAAGCGCTCGCGTGTTAATCACAGTTTAGAAAAGGCGCGTGAAATTCTTGATGCCGACCATTTTGGTCTGGAAGAAGTTAAAGAGCGTATTCTCGAATATTTGGCCGTGCAAAGTCGGGTCAAAAAAGTACGTGGCGCTATTCTATGTCTGGTTGGGCCTCCCGGCGTTGGTAAAACATCGTTGGGGCAGTCGATTGCTCGTGCCACTAATCGCAAATTTGTTCGCATGGCCCTGGGCGGTGTGCGTGATGAGGCTGAAATTCGTGGTCATCGCCGTACCTATATCGGGTCTATGCCGGGTAAGTTGGTACAAAAAATGTCCAAAGTGGCGGTAAAAAATCCGTTATTTTTGCTCGATGAAATCGACAAAATGGGCATGGACCACCGTGGCGATCCAGCATCGGCATTGCTTGAGGTGTTAGATCCTGAGCAAAACAGCCAGTTTGCTGACCACTATCTGGAAGTCGACTTCGATTTATCAGACGTGATGTTTGTGTGTACCTCCAATAGCATGGACATTCCGGGTCCACTATTGGATCGGATGGAAGTTATCCGTATTCCAGGGTACACCGAGGACGAAAAAGTGAGCATTGCGCAGCGTTATTTGCTGCCTAAGCAAATTAAGCAAAACGGCCTGAAAGAAAACGAAATCGATCTTGATGAAGATCGTTTGCGCGACATTATCCGTTATTACACGCGTGAAGCCGGTGTACGTGGCTTGGAGCGTGAGATCGCCAAGTTGTGTCGTCGAGTGGTGAAAGCCAATGCGCTGGCCAAAGAGCACGCCACTCGGGCAATTGATGCCGAATTGTTGCAGGAGTACTTGGGGGTCACTAAATACCGTTATGGTTTGGCTGGCCAAGAGAATCAAATCGGTCAGGTTACCGGTTTGGCTTGGACGTCCGTCGGCGGTGAGTTGTTGACTCTGGAAGCGGCAGCAACTCCCGGTAAGGGGCGTAGTCAAAAGACAGGTTCGCTGGGCGATGTGATGCAGGAATCCATCCAGGCCGCACTGACCGTCGTGCGCAGTCGTGCTGTTGGTATGGGCGTCGATAACGAATACTTTGAAAAGCACGATTTGCACATCCATGTGCCAGAAGGGGCGACTCCCAAAGATGGCCCTAGCGCAGGCATTGGCATGGCAACCGCTTTGGTATCTGTCATCACCTCGATCCCGGTGCGTGCAGACGTGGCGATGACGGGTGAAATCACTCTGCGAGGCAAGGTGTTGGCCATTGGCGGTCTAAAAGAGAAGCTGCTGGCAGCGCATCGCGGTGGCATTAAAACCGTGATCATTCCCAAAGAGAACGAAAAAGATCTGCGTGATATACCTGAAAACATTCAGTCGGAGCTTGAAATTGTTGCGGTTGACTGGATAGATGAGGTGCTGGAGCTGGCATTGGAAAGTCTGCCCGAGGTCGCGGCAGGTGAATTAATCAACAAAGATGAAAATGCGGCGCAGAAAGATGATAAAAGCCGTCCGAGCACCCATTGACGCTGTCAGGGGTGCTTGGTATAAATCATCGCTCTAGCGATATTTTCTGTAGCGATCTCCCAATCGCACATTAGAATTCTTTTTTTGAGCACAGAGTAAGGGGATAAGTGTGAATAAATCTGAACTGATCGACGCTATTGCTGCGTCAGCTGATATTCCGAAAGCTGCCGCAGGGCGTGCATTGGATGCCATGATCGATACCATTGGTGGTGCTCTGAAAGAAGGTGACCAGGTTGCTCTGGTTGGCTTTGGTACCTTTCAGGTGAAAGAGCGCGCTGCTCGTACGGGTCGTAACCCACAAACTGGCGCGCCGATTGAAATCAAAGCAGCACGTGTACCAGGTTTTAAACCAGGTAAAGCGCTGAAAGATTCCGTTAACGGGTAATATCGTTAGCAGAGTTTAGGACCGGTAGTTCAGTTGGTTAGAATACCGGCCTGTCACGCCGGGGGTCGCGGGTTCGAGTCCCGTCCGGTCCGCCAACGATTAAAGCGCATCCGTGATGCGCTTTTTTTGTGTTTGCCGACACCGGCAGCACGGTTAATGGAGGAATCATGTTACAAACCATGCGCGACAATGCCCAGGGGCTAGTGGCTAAGGTCATTGTCGGTTTTATTATTGTGGTGTTTGCACTATTTGGTGTCGAGAGCATCGTAAGCCTGAGTTCAGGTGTGGATGCGCCGGTAACGGTGGGCGATTTCGAAATATCTGAATTAGAAATTTCACGCCAAGTAGAGCAGCAAAAAAACAACATGCGTCGTCAGTTCGGCGATCAGTATGATGACAGTTTATTTAACGATGCTTTTTTTCGTAAAAGTGCCGTGGATCAACTGATCGAGCAGCGCTTGGCATTGCAGAGTGCTGAGCAAATGGGGTTAGCCGTATCGACTGCGCAGCTCGATAAAATGATTGTAAATACGCCGGCTTTTCAGGTTGATGGTGAATTTAACTCGGATCAGTTTGTGAGCATTTTGCGACTCAATGGCTGGACACCGATGAGCTATCGTAATGATCTGGCCAATGATCTGAAGGTCAATCAAGCGCGTGCCGCTCTGGTGCTGAGTAGTTTGGAAACGCCATTTAATGGCCAGCTGGCTACCGCATTGTCACAAGAACAGCGCAATTATCGTTATGTCGAATTTAAGCTGGCAGAGCTCGAAGGAAATATCGAGGTCAGCGAAGACGACATCGCGGCCTATTACGAAGCCAATACCCAGCAATATCAAACAGCTGAAACTGTTGCTGTTAATTACGTCTTGTTAAGCCACGAAGCGATTGCTGCTGAGCAGCAAGTCAGTGATGAAGACATTGAGGCGGCTTATCAGGATTATCAGCAACAGTTAGCCGAAGACGAGCAGCGTGAGGCCAGTCATATCCTGATTGAGCCATCAGACGATCGCACCGATGAGCAAGCGCGTTTGCTGGCTCAGCAGCTCTCTGATCGTGCCCGTGACGGTGAATCGTTCGCTGATCTGGCTGCTGAATATTCGGATGACATTGGTTCTAAGTCTGACGGTGGTTCGCTCGGTATCGCGGCTCGTGGTGCCTTTGTTGATGCTTTTGAACAGGCACTGTATGCCATGGCTGAACCCGGTGACATTAGTGCGCCGGTGAAATCCGAGTATGGTTATCACGTGATTCGTTTCGATGGCACGCACCGTCAGGAAGCTAAGGCTTTGGCCGACGTGCGTAGCGAGCTGGAGCTGCAAATTCGCCAGGGTAAAGCTGAACTGGTGTATGCCGAGCAGTTACAAGAGCTGTCGAACTTGGCTTTCTCCGCGCGTGAGCTTAGGGATATCAGTGATGCCATGGCCTTGGCTGTGCAATCTTCTGATACCTTTAATCGTCGCCAAGGTAGTGGCATTGCTGCGAATGATACTGTGCGTCAGGCGGCTTTCGCTGAGAACGTGTTGCTGGATCGAGAGCTGTCTGAGGTGATCGAGACACCACAAGGTGCATTGGTATTGATGGTCAGCGAGCATACGCCGCAGCAAACCATGCCACTGGAGCAAGTGCGTGATCGCGTTATTGCCAGTGTGAAGCGTGAGCGCGCCGCTGAGCAAGCGAAGCAATTGGCTGAGGCGGCAGCGGAAGATGCAGCATCCGTTGAAAACTGGCAAGCGGTCTCTTCGCTTGCATCAGAGTCATCGTCTGCGCCCAGGGCTGTGCAGCAGCGCGCCTTTGCATTAGCGAAGGGCGAGGCGGAAGCCGTAGCCACACCAGGCGGTCATAGCGCGTTGATTGTTGATGATATTCAGGTAGTGGATTGGCAGCAGCAAACCGCAGAAACGTCTTTGTTAGACCAGTTGCGTATGCGCCGGTCTCGCCAGGATATGGTGAGTTATCAGGGTTATGCCCGAAACACCACCAAGGTCGAGCGTAGCGATAGCTAAGCGAACGATGCTGGTCGATGAGATGAAAAGTATCCGCAGTTCGCTGCGGAGCTTTGCGCGAACATCGCACATAAAAAAAGGGCCCAGCGGCCCTTTTTTTATGTCACTGCAACTTACGCTGGGAACAGTTCACCCAGTTTGGTTGCCAGCATCATGTCGCCTTCAACACGCAGTTGACCAGACATGAAAGCTTGCATGCCGTCGGTTTCGCCGGTTGCAATGCCTTCGAAGGTTTCGGTGTTCATGATCAGAGTAACGTTAGCGTCGTCGTTTTCGCCTTGCTCAACGGCGCAAGCACCATCTTTAACGACCAGGTGATAGGTTTCGCCGTCTTCGATGTTGAATTGGAAAATCAGATCCAGGCCGGCAGCAGCGTCGGCGTTGAACTTGCTGTTCATGGTTTCAATGATTTCTGCAACAGATGCCATGATGAGTATCCTTTTAATACGGGTAAGACAAAGGTTGTGGCTGGCAGGAGTACAGCTGACGTCGGAAATCACTGGGTCAGCATCCCGCACGCGTCTGCAGCCAGACGGCAACACTCTAGGTGGCGGGCTTATGCGTGTCAATGAAAATTCATACGATTGTTTGAATGGCGTCAGCGCTAATGCGTGTGCCCGAAAGCCGCATCAGTTATGCTTGGCGTTTAACCCCAGATGTAAGGAATAGTGAGTGGAATTTTTAGCAGACTACGGTTTGTTTCTCCTCAAAGCGGTCACCATAGTGGTGTCCATTTTGGTGGTCATTGGCGGCATTGCATCGTTAACGATGCGTGGTCGCAGTGACAACGACGGTGAGCTGTCGATTAAAAAGCTGAATGATGAGTTAGATGATCATCAGCAGCAGTTACAGGCCGTTGTATGTGATAAAGAAACTCAAAAAACGCTGGATAAGCAGCATAAAAAGGAAGAGAAGGCTCGTCGTAAAGCCGACAAGAAACGTGCTAAAGATGGCATGGAGCCAACGGCTGAGGAGCGTAAGCGAGTTTATGTACTCGACTTCGATGGTGATATTCGTGCCAGTGATGTGGATCTGCTGCGCGAGGAAATCAGCGCGGTTTTAACTTTTGCACGTAAGAGCGATGAAATCGTGGTGCGACTGGAAAGTGGCGGAGGCATGGTACACAGCTATGGACTGGCGTCGTCACAGCTAAAACGTATCCGTGATCGTGGCATTCACTTGACGGTGTGTGTCGACCAGGTGGCTGCCAGCGGTGGTTATATGATGGCGTGTCTGGCAAATAAGGTTGTGGCCGCTCCCTTTGCCATTATTGGCTCGATTGGCGTGATGGCTCAGTTGCCGAACTTTAATCGTTTATTGAAAAAACACGATGTCGACTTTGAGCTGTTCACCGCGGGTGAATACAAGCGCACGGTCACTATGTTCGGACACAATTCGATCAAAGCCAAAGAGAAATTCCAACACGATTTGGAAGATACTCATGAGTTGTTTAAACAACATGTGCAGCAGCATCGTCCGCGGGTTGATATTGAAGCCGTGGCGACGGGTGATATCTGGTATGGCCAGCAGGCGCTGGAACAAAAGTTGGTCGATGAGATTGGTACCAGTGACGACTATCTGATCAATGCCTGTGAGCATGCCGATGTCTACAGCGTTAAATATGAGCATCGTAAATCACTGCAAGAGAAGTTGGGCATGGCGGTTCAAGTTGGTATTGAGCGGGCTACAGTCCGGCTGTTAACTGCCGCCAACCGGCAGATGCATCACAAGGGGTAATGCATGGGATTTTTGGCGTTTCGAGTTGAGCAGAATGACAACGGCTATGTTGCCCGTTGGCAAGAGCTTGGAAGAGAGAGCTTGCCTGAAGGTGAAGTAGAGATCGAGGTGTTGTATTCCTCGGTTAACTACAAAGACGCTTTGTCTTATCAAGGCAATCGTGGCGTCACTCGTGATTACCCGCATACGCCCGGCATCGATGCTGCTGGGCGCGTGGTTAACAGTGAGGTAGATGATTTTAGTGCCGGTGATGAGGTGGTGGTGTTTGGCTACGACCTTGGCATGAATACCGATGGCGGCTTTGCGCAGCGTATTCGTGTGCCAGCTCAATGGGTGTTGCGCTTGCCCCAGGGGTTAACGGCAGCAGATGCCATGGCGTGGGGAACCGCTGGTTTTACCGCGGCATTGAGTGTGATGAAGCTGCAGCGCAATGGTATTCAGCCAGAGCAAGGGCCAGTGGTGGTAACGGGTGCCAGCGGCGGTGTTGGCTCGGTGGCGGTCGCTTTATTATCGCACTTAGGTTATTCCGTAGTGGCGGTTTCTGGTAAGTCAGAGCAGCAAGATTTTTTGCGCCAGCTCGGTGCCGGTCAAGTCATTGGTCGTGACGAGATATTAGCGGTCAAAGGCAAGGCCATGGCGCGAACCCAATATCAAGCAGCCATAGATACGGTGGGTGGCGATATGATTGCGGCGCTTCTGCCGCAGATTCGTCCCGAAGGTGCTGTGACCACCTGTGGCATGATTGCGGGTACTGAGTTTGAGGTCAGTGTGTTTCCATTTATTTTGCGTGGCGTCAGTTTACTGGGCGTCGATTCCGTCGAGATTGCTCCGACGCTAAAGCAAGCGGTGTTGGATCGGATCGCTAACGAATGGTCGCTGCCGCAGTTGTCACACCTGGTGAACGATATTGGTCGCACTGAGCTGAACTCTGCTTTGGATGCTTTGCTGCAGGGCCGTGGCGTTGGTCGTTACCGCTTGGAGCTGGGGCGCGATTAAGGTGATTTAGTCGCGCCGCAAATGGTCACGGACAGCAATCGGGTTGGGGTAATTAAACACCACAATATAGCTGGAAATGGCAAAGGTGATGATGGCCGTTGCCTGAATGGTGAGGGAGGCTGGTTGCGATAACAGCTTGCTTTCCATGGCAACAAAGGCAATCAGCAGTGAAAATTCACTGATCTGGCCGAGGCGAAAACCAACATCCCAGGCAAGTCTGGGATGTTCACTAAAACCTGCTAGCAAATACCTCAGTACCACAGGCTTTAATACCAGTGCGACCGTTGCTAAAGCGATTGCCGGCCATATCACTTCAGACAATAAGCCCACGTCTAATCCTGCGCCTAACGCAAAAAAGAACATCACCAAGAAAAAGTCGCGCAGTGGCTTCAGGCTTAATGCGATAAATTGGGCGACCGGGCTGGTGGCCAGGGCGACACCGGCGACAAAAGCACCGATTTCGTATGTCAGTCCTAATTTGGCAGCGGCCTCGGCGGCAGCCAGGCACCAGCCAATGGCGAGAATAAATAGATACTCTTGAAAGCGATCAAAGCGCGTAATCAACGGCAGTAGTAACCAACGCACAGCGGCATAGCAGCCGCCTGCCAATGCCGGTACCGCCAGTATCGGTTGCCACAAAGGAATATTTTGCTCTCCAGCCAAAAAGCCTAAGGCAATCAAAGTGGCGATGGCGAGAATGTCTTGAATTAGCAATAAGCCAATCATCAACTCGCCCATATGTTTGTGATGCAATACGGTGGTCGGGAGTAACTTTAAAGCAATGATGGTGGAGGAAAACATCATTGCTAAAGCGATAACCAAGGCATCCATATGTGCAAAGCCAAACACGATGGCAATGGCGTAGCTGCTGGCAGCAAATAGCAGTGAACTTAACAGTGCGACTGTGGTGGCCTGTCGTAATACCGCCAACAGCGCCATCGGCTGCATATCCAGGCCCAGTAAAAATAATAAAAAGATAATGCCAATATGCGACATATTGGATAAGGCTTCCGGATGCTCGATCCAGCCCATGCCAAAGGGCCCCACCAATACCCCCAAGCCGATATAAGCAATGATTAACGGCTGGCGAGTATAGAGGGCTAGGGTTGCCAGGACCGCAGCGCCGGCAAATACGATGAAGAATGCAAAAACGATATCTTGTGGCATGCAAGAAGAGTAAGGGAGGTGCGCGGCAGATGCCAGCAAAAAGCGCTGGCACCGGCTGAGGAAGTTACTCGCTGATCACTCGCAACAGGTAGGCGCGCTCAATGCCTTGGGCATTTACGTAGCTGCCAACGATGTCGCCATTTTGGTTAATGCCGTTGGCTGTGGTCAGCGTGCCTTCAACACTGACCAAACGGTTGAGGTCATACAGCTTGCCGCCGATATAGGCCATGGCACTGTTGTTACCGTCTGGACTGCTGGAATAGCCCACAGCCGTGCCACGGCGGTTGATGTCAAAGAAGATCGACTCAGTGCCACGTTCTTGGCTTAACCCTCCGACCACATGCTGTGTCAGACCGCCGGCAATGGATGGGTACCAGATGGTGGCCTGTACTGAGCTAAAAGGCCTTAGGGTGCTACTACCGGCAACCATGCCATAGTCATTAATTTCCCATCCTTCACTCCATAGTTCCTGAGCTTGTTGCAGCATGGTTAGCCCTTCTGCTGTGACGACAAAACCGCGGTTGGGCTTGCCTGACCAGCGCTCATATTCAAAGCCTGCGATATCACCGAGATTGTTGTTCGCATGAGCGCGACGGTAAAAGGTGTCGTGAGTGGCGACTGGGCTGATTTGCCCTTGCTGCCAAACCACTGCGGTATCTTGTAAGTCACTGGCATGCGACCAACCAACAATCTCGCCCTCATCGTTAATATCTTGCGCGATAGCACTAAGGCTCGTGTCGCCAGTTAATGTCGGCAGTATGTGTGCTTCGCCATCAATAAACTGCAGTGCCACATAATGCCAGCCATTTGAGCTCGTTTCTCTTTGATGGCCGATTATGTTGCCGTGATTATTAATTCTACTCGCTTGTGTATGTTGAGCGATGGCGCTGGCTGTACCTAGGTCGTGCATCGTGCCGTCTTTATAAACAAAGGCGAAGTGGCAATTAACATCGCCGCCACTGGATAAACACTCTTGTCTGTTATCCCGAGCTGACCAGCCAACAATGCTGCCTGCATCGTTAATATCTAGTGCGGCGGCTTCTGGGCCACCCAGCGTGCCTAAATCTTCGAATTGATACTGAGGTACCCCTGCCGTGGTTGCGGCGGATACTGCGCAAGCCAATAGTGACGAGCAGAAGGTGATCATCGATTTCATACAAACTCCTAATGAAATGGGTGGTAGTGCAACTGACTACCTGTTAACAACGATATCATTAGTTAGTGACAAAAATATTATCAAAGATTAAACAGAGTGTTGCTGTTTGTGCCTGCTTATTTGGCTGAAAGTGATTGCATTGACGTAGAAAATGAGTCTGGGCGAGAGCAAAAAAGAAAGCTGACTGGTAGATGCCTATCAGCCAAATTACTGTGGCCGTGAGCTGTAGAAGTCGATGTTGGTGACTAAGAAAAAACCACCGCTTGGCGGTGGTTTTAAAGGATCAAGAGCGGCGTCGAAACAGTGGCCTAGGATCGTTAACGTCACTTTGATAAGCGACGCTAAAGGTGGAAAATGCCGCCAGGGCATCTTCTATGTCCTGATCATCGCGCAAGGCAAAGCGACTAAATCCGCAGCGTTTCATATAAAACAGCTGATCGATCAGTACGTCGCCACAGGCTTGTAATTCACCCTTAAAGCTATAGTGCTGTCGTAACAGTCGGGCGGTGCTGTAGCCGCGGCCATCGCTGAATTTAGGAAAGTCGACGCAAATAAGCGCAAACAGCTCAGCATCTTGCGTCAGCTGGTCGGCGGTTTCATCGCTGTTGAGCAAAATGCCCAGCTGGCCTTGTTGCGCTTGCGCCAATAGCTCATCACGCTGCTGCTGCCAGCGGCTGAGTGAGACAATGGCGTAGGCGTCAATGCCTTGCTGGTCGTCAATAAGATGCCAAGGATCGTTATCAATGGGCTGGGTGGTATTAATCAGCTTTGCCATAAACGGCCTCCTTGAATACGCTGTGACCGGCGCGGCGGTAGGTTTCTAAGAAGGTTTCACCGTCGATGCGCTGTGCTACGTAGCAATCGAGAATTTTGGCAATCACATCAGGCATAGCGTCACGGGCAAAAGAGGGGCCTAAGATTTTGCCCAGCGAGGCATCGTCACCGCTGTTACCGCCTAACGAGATCTGATAAAACTCTTCGCCTTTTTTATCGACCCCCAAAACACCAATGTTGCCAACATGGTGGTGGCCACAAGCATTCATACAGCCGGAAATATTCAGATCTATTTCGCCCAAATCGTGCAGGTAATCCAAGTCGTCAAAACGCACCTGGATGGCTTCGGCAACGGGAATAGACTTGGCATTTGCCAAAGCGCAGAAATCACCGCCCGGGCAGCAGATCATATCGGTCAGCAAGCCTAATGTCGGAGTGGCCAGTCCATTCGCTTTGGCTTGTTGCCACAGCTCGTATAGACGCTGCTGTTCAACGTCCGCCAAAACCAGGTTTTGCTGGTGGGTTGAGCGAATTTCACCAAGGCTGAATTGCTCGGCCAAATCAGCAATAGCATCCATCTGCTCAGCGGTCACATCGCCAGGTGCGTTGCCTTTTTGCTTTAAGCTGAGATTAACAATGGCGTAGCCGGGCTGTTTGTGCGCGCGTACGTTGCGCTGCACCCAGCGGGCAAAGGCAGTATCATCGCTCAGGGCTTGCTGATACTCAGCGGGATTGTCACTGAGTGTTTTGTAGTTAGGCGCGGTGAAGTGTGCTTTGACTCGTTCCAGTTCGTCCTGGGTCAGTTTGTCTTCGCCATCTTTAATGCGCTGCCACTCGGCCTCGACCAGCTCTTGCATACGCTCGACGCCCAGCGCCTTCACCAATATCTTGATGCGAGCTTTGTATTTGTTGTCGCGACGGCCGAACTGGTTGTAAATGCGAATGATGGCATCGAGATAGGTCAGTAGGTCTTGCTCGGGCAGGAAGCTGCGGATCTCAGTGCCAATAATAGGAGTACGGCCAAGGCCGCCGCCCACCAGAATACGATAGCCCAGCTCACCTTGCTCATTGCGCACGATGTTGATGCCGATGTCATGTACTTTCACCGCAGCGCGATCGACGCCCGGTACGGCGTTAACTGCAATTTTGAATTTACGCGGTAAATAAGCGAACTCAGGGTGAAAGGTCGACCACTGACGAATGATTTCGCAGTAAGGGCGAGGGTCCACCAGCTCATCGGCGGTTACGCCAGCAAATTCGTCCGTGGTGGTGTTGCGAATACAGTTGCCGCTGGTTTGCACCGCATGCATTTGCACGCTGGCCAAGCGCTCCAGAATATCCGGGCACTGCTCCAGCTCGGGCCAGTTAAATTGAACATTCTGGCGGGTACTGAAATGGGCATAGCCTTTGTCATAATCACGCGCGACGCTGGCCAGGGTACGCATCTGCTGTGCGTTAAATAAACCATAGGGAATGGCCACCCGCAGCATAGGCGCATAGCGCTGCACATAAATGCCGTTTTGCAGGCGCAAGGGCAAAAATTCTTCTTCTGGAATTTTACCGTCCAGATAGCGGGTCATTTGCCCGCGAAATTGGGCAACCCGCTCGTTCAGCAGTTGCTGGTCGTACTGATCGTAAACGTACATAGCTATCCGGTTAGCGAATTAGAGTGATTATGACGGCGAACCATAGCAAAGCTTGGTTATGCATAAAATGACTATTTATCTATATGGAAATAACCAGAGACTATAATTGTGCCGGTGTATTCCACTGTATCCAATGCCCTCGAAGCCGGGCCGGGAAGTCACTAAAAACGGCGCTCACACCGGCTTGCCACAGCTGTTCGGCCAGGGCGGTATTATTCACGGTAAAGGCGGCGGTGGGAATATATGCATCGGTCAATTGTCGTAGTTGTTGCCAGTCGACTTGATCGGCATCAAAGTGCAGGCTGGAGGCGTTCGCATGCTGCAGTTGCTGCTGCCAGTCATGCTCAATCGTGTCCAGGTTTAACGCTCGTGGTATGTGAGGCAGTTGCTGGCTGGCAAGATTTAGGGCCAATGCATTAAAGCTGCTAAACAGCAGTGGCGGTAGCGATTCAAATTGCTCCAGGGTGGCGCCGATGGCGTGCACGGTATCGGCTTCCAGGCCAGCGGCTGGCTTGATCTCTAGATTCAATGACAATGGCAATGACAGGGCCAGTTGCAGCAGCTCATGCAGGGTTAAAATGGGCGTGCCGCGAAAGCGCTCGTCAAACCAGTGGCCGCTGTCCAGCTGCTTTAGTTGCAGTAGATCATGCTGCACCACCATGCCACTGCCATTAGTGCAGCGGCTTAAATCGTCATCGTGATGGATGACGGCAATGCCATCGGCGCTGATGGTCACGTCGACCTCGGCCCATAGCGCACCTTGCTGATGAGCCAGCTTAATAGCCGGGGAGGTATTTTCGGGAGCGTCGCCACTGGCGCCACGATGGGCGATGACACCCTGCATACTGTGATAAAGCGGCCAAGAAGTGGCGGCTAGGGTGCTGTTCATAATCGAATATTGGCCCATGTTTGAGAGCGCCAGATCATGGCATAAATCAGCGATAACAGGATGCGATGACCGCCTTGTAGCAGCCATACGCCTAACAATCCAAAGCCTGCTATCGGTCCGACAATATAAGCCAGTGGCAATAGTATTAGCCACTGCATCAGTACGTTAATCTTCATGACCTGGCGACTGGCCCCGGCTCCTAGAAGGGCTTGGGTCAGTACCATGGCAATCACTTCAAGACCAATGGCTAGGCCGGTGATGCGCAGCGGCCAGCTGCCGATGGCAATCAAGTGCTCATCGGGTGTAAATAGTCGCAATATGGCATGGGGAAATAGCCATAACGGCAAGCCGATACAGGCCATGATCACCACCGCTAAGCGCACCACTTCCCAGCCCCAACGCTGTGCGTCTTGCGCCTGTTGTTTGCCAAGGGCGTGCCCAACCAAGCTGGTGGAGGCGATACCTAGGCCGACGGCGGGCAATATCAGCACCAGCGCCAAGCTGATCAGAATATGACCGATGGCCTGCTCCTGGGTGCCGATTTGGCCAATGATCCAAAACATAACGCTGGTGCCGAGGGCGAACAGAGTCTGCTGTGCCGAGTTTGGCAAGGCTAAGGCGGCCAAGGTCTTCAGTTCTGGCAGGCGCGGCCAATGCCAGTTGGGTAAGCGCTGGCGATGGTAGTGAAAGGTTAGCCAGGCGTACAACACAGTGCCCAAGGCCATGGCGGCTGCCGTGCCTATGCCAGAGCCTACAGCGCCTAAACCAGGCCAGCCAGCGATGCCAAAAATAAGGACATAGCTAATCAGGGCGTTGGCTAGGTGCATGGCCAGCAATACATACAAATAAATGCGCGACTCACCAATGCCGCTCCAGAAGCCGCGAAAAACGAAGTTCAGAGCGATACAGCTGACGGCTAGGGTGCGCCAATCGAAGTAGGCCATGGCTGTGGCGCTAACGGACGGGTCTGGATTAAACCAGGGAATGAAGTGTGAGCTTAGGGTCAGAAAAAACAGCGTCAGCGGCACCGACAACATCAGTGCCAGAGTTAGCCCGGCAATAAAGGTGTGGCCCATGCGCTGCGGCTGCTCAGCGCCCATGCGCCTGGCGACCAAGGCCTGTACCGCAGAGGACAAGCCCATCACCGTCGATACGACTATAAAACTGGCGTAGCTGCCAACACCGACGGCGGCCAGTGCGTGCTCGCCCAGGCGCCCGACCATGGCGGCATCGACCAGATTGATCAGGCTCTGTGACAGCATGGCGCCGATAATAGGCAAGCCAATGGCCATGATGCGCTTTAACCGGCTGCTGTCGATGGCCGTGATGGTGGCTAAAAGTTGAATCAATTACTTAACAATACAGTGGTTTATGGCTCATAGCTCAAGTTGGGAGACAACCATCTTTCAAGGCTGGCCAGTGTCATGCCCTTACGCTCGGCCAGATTATTCACCTGGTCACGATCAATTTTGCCAACGCCAAAATACTTGGCTTGTGGGTGGGCAAAATACCAGCCGCTCACCGAGGCAGCGGGAGTCATAGCAAATGACTCCGTTAGGCTCACGCCGGTATGCTGCTCAGCGTCCAGCAAGCGGAATAGGGTGGCCTTTTCAGTGTGGTCGGGGCAGGCGGGGTAGCCTGGCGCCGGACGAATACCTTGGTAGGCCTCTTTGATCAGTTGCTCATTGCTGAGCGTTTCCTCGCAGGCATAGCCCCACAGCTCCTTACGCACTTTTTCATGCATGCGCTCAGCAAATGCTTCGGCCAATCGGTCAGCTAAGGCTTTTATCATGATGCTGTTGTAGTCGTCGTGCTGTTGATCGTATTGCTTGGCTAGCTGCTCGGCTTCAATACCGGCAGTAACAACAAATCCACCGAGGTGGTCTGGTTGACCTTCGGGGGCGATAAAGTCGGCCAAGGAGTAATTCGGCTGACCGCCCGGCTTAGTATTTTGCTGGCGCAAGTGATGCAGTACGGCCAGTTCTTCACTGCGTTCTTGATTGAACACGACGATGTCATCACTGCCACGGCGCTGCGCTGGCCACAAGCCGACCACCGCTTTAGCGGTAAACAACTTGTCATCGACGATGCGTTGCAGCATGGCCTTGGCATCTTCATAGAGGTTGCGTGCAGCTTCGCCAACGACCTCGTCATTGAGGATGTTGGGGAACTTACCGGCCAGTTCCCAGGAGATAAAAAACGGCGTCCAGTCGATGTAATCGACCAGCTCGCTGACGTCAAAATCTTCGAATACGTGCAGCCCAGGTTGTTTAGGTGCCACCGGTGGGAACTGCTGCCAGTCGGGCTTAAAGTCATTGTCACAGGCCGCGCTATAGCTCAGCAGGGACTTAGCTTTGCGGTTGGCGTTGCGTTCACGCACCTTGACGTATTCGTTGCGCACATCGTCAATAAACAACGGCTTGTCTTGTTGCGATACCAGCTTTTGTGCCACCCCCACAGCGCGCGAGGCATCGGCAACGTATACCGCAATGTCGTGACTGAATTGTGGTTCAATCTTCACCGCGGTATGAGCTTTAGAGGTGGTGGCACCACCGATCAGCAGCGGAATGTGGAAATCGAGGCGCTGCATTTCGCGTGCAACGTGGACCATTTCATCCAATGACGGGGTAATCAGTCCGGATAAGCCGATGATGTCGACTTGCTCCTCGCGCGCCACCTTTAAGATTTTCTCGGCAGGCACCATAACGCCCAGGTCAATGACCTCAAAGTTGTTGCACTGCAATACCACGCCGACGATGTTTTTACCGATGTCGTGTACGTCGCCTTTGACCGTGGCCATCAAAATCTTGCCTTGGCTTTCGGTTTTGCCGTCTTTTTCTTCCTCAATAAAAGGCAGCAAATACGCCACGGCTTGTTTCATCACCCGTGCGCTTTTGACCACTTGCGGCAAAAACATTTTGCCGGAGCCAAACAAGTCACCGACCACGTTCATGCCATCCATCAAGGGCCCTTCGATGACTTCAATCGGCCGCGCGAATTGCTGGCGGGCTTCTTCTGTGTCTTGCTCAACATAAGCGTTGATGCCTTTTACCAAAGCATGGCTTAAACGCTCATTGACTGGCAGAGAGCGCCAGGCCTCGTCTTCTTTTTCCTGTACGCTGCCGTCGCCGCGGTATTGCTCAGCAATTTCCAGCAAGCGGTCAGTGGCATCGGCGCGGCGGTTGAGAATGACATCTTCAACACGCTCTTTTAGCTCGGCTGGCAGATCGTCGTATACCGCCAGTTGCCCGGCGTTAACGATGCCCATGCTCAAGCCATTGCGGATGGCGTGATACAAAAATACAGAATGAATGGCTTCGCGCACAGGATCATTGCCGCGGAACGAAAACGATACATTACTGACGCCGCCGGAAATTTTGGCGTGGGGCAGCTGGCTGGAAATAAACCCACAGCTATTGATGAAGTCAACGGCGTAGTTGTTGTGTTCATCGATGCCAGTGGCGACGGCGAAGATGTTTGGATCAAAAATAATGTCTTGGGGCGGGAAGCCAACCTGATCCACCAAGATGCGATACGAGCGCTGGCAAATCTCGTTTTTGCGCGCTTCCGCATCCGCCTGACCGGTCTCATCAAAGGCCATGACCACCACCGCGGCACCGTAACGCATGCAACGCCGTGCCTTATCGATAAAGTCGGCTTCGCCTTCTTTCAAACTGATGGAGTTGACGATGGCCTTGCCTTGAATGCACTTCAGGCCTTCTTCAATGATGTCCCACTTGGATGAATCCACCATGATGGGCACACGGGCAATATCAGGCTCAGCGGCAATCAAGTTCAGGTAGCGCACCATGGCTGCCTTGGAATCCAGCATGCCTTCGTCCATGTTGATGTCGATCACCTGGGCGCCGTTCTCTACCTGTTGGCGTGCCACTTCCAGTGCTTCGTCAAAGCTTTCTTCTTTGATCAAACGCTTGAAGCGGGCTGAACCGGTGACATTGGTGCGCTCGCCGACGTTTACAAACAGGCTGCTGTGGTCGAAGTTGAAGGGCTCTAGGCCGGCCAGGCGACAGGCGGGTGCAATGTCGGGTAATGCTCGAGGAGCAAATTCGTTGACGGCGTCAGCGATGGCGCGAATGTGTTCAGGAGCCGTGCCGCAGCAACCGCCGACAATGTTTAAAAAGCCGCTGGCGGCAAATTCTGCAACGATGGCGGCCATCTCCGCCGGCGTTTGATCGTACTCACCAAATTCGTTTGGCAGACCGGCATTAGGATGAGCGGAAATATGGGTGCTGGCTTTATGGGACAGCTCCTCGATATGAGGTCGTAGCTCCTCGGCGCCCAGTGCACAGTTAAGGCCGATAGAAATGGGCTTGGCGTGGGCGATGGAGTTCCAGAAGGCTTCAGCCGTTTGCCCTGACAAGGTACGGCCAGAGGCATCGGTAATGGTGCCGGAGATCATAATGGGCAAGGTTTCGCCGCAGGCTTCAAACACCGACTGGGCGGCAAAGATGGCTGCCTTGGCATTGAGGGTGTCGAACACGGTCTCAATCAAAATCAAATCGGCGCCGCCGTCGATCAGCGCTGCGGTGGCTTCGGTGTATTCCGCCACCAGTTGATCAAAGGTGATGGCGCGATAGCCAGGGTCGTTAACATCTGGAGAAATCGAGGCGGTTTTGCTGGTTGGGCCTAATACACCGGCGACAAAGCGCGGCACGCCGGTTTCTGCTGCAACTTCATCGGCGACCGTGCGCGCCAAGCGGGCGGCGTCACGATTCAGCTCGGGTACCAGGTGAGCGAGTTGGTAGTCGGCCTGGGACACCCGCGTTGAGTTAAAGGTGTTGGTCTCAATGATGTCAGCACCTGCTCGCAGGTACTGGCGATGCATATCGGCAATCAGCTCAGGCTGGGTCAATACCAGCAGGTCGTTGTTACCCTTTACTTCCTGGCTTAGGTCGGCAAAACGCTCACCGCGATAGTCTTTTTCTTCCAGCTGGTGGGTTTGAATCAAAGTACCCATGCCACCATCGAGAATCATAATACGCTGGCTTAGCGCCTGATGGAGTTGTTGTAAGCGTTGTTGACGGGAAAGTGGGGGTAAAGCAGTTTGATTCATCTGATTGGATTCCGTTGACTGTTCGCCAGGCCACAAACGGCGGCCGGCGATTGTAGCAGAAGCTGGGATGCTGTGTCCTGGCTTACCCTAGTAAAACGCTAGGGTATTCAAGGGTTGGGTAGCATGCTGTATAGTGTCGGCAATCTTGATTGCAGGTGAACACATGACTCAGTACGTGAACATTACACCCGATGCCGAAAGCTACCTTGCTGATTTGCTGTCCAAGCAAAATGTTGAGGGCATGGCGGTGCGCATCTTCATCACTCAGCCCGGTACCAAATACGCGGAGACATGCTTGGCCTATTGTCGTCCGGAAGAAGTGAATGACAAGGATGAAGTGCAGCCGATGGAGCTGTTAACGGTGTATGTTGAGGCAATGAGCATTCCTTACCTGGATGAGGCCGTGATCGATTTTGCCAAAGACCGTATGGGTGGTCAGCTCACCATCAAGGCTCCAAACGCGAAAATGCCCAAGGTCACCGCCGATAGCCCGGTGGAAGAGCGTATCAATTATTTGCTGTACACCGAAATTAACCCAGGTTTGGCTGCCCACGGCGGTGAGGTTAGTCTGGTTGAACTGACGTCCGATGGCATTGCAGTACTGAAGTTTGGTGGTGGTTGCCAGGGTTGCAGCGCGGTTGATATGACTTTAAAAGACGGGGTAGAAGCCAGTCTGATTGCTAAGATACCGGAAGTTACCGGGGTGCGCGATGTCACCGATCACACCGTCACTGATAACGCCTATTTTCAATAGGCGCTGCAGTGACGGCTTCAACGTGACGTCTATAAAAAACGGCAACTCGAGTTGCCGTTTTTTATTTGAAGTCGGAGATGGTGGCTCCGAAGCGGTAACTGCCGTTTTCCTCTTCCACTCGACAGACGGTAATGTTGGCGCTGAATGGCGCGGTATTTTCTCCCCCACTAACAATGTGTAGCGTTCCTTGTGTGCCTATCGGCAAGGGTTCGCTGCAGGCGAGTTGCACTCCGGTGCTGCTTAAATCGAGACAGGTCAGCTGCAAATCACGTCCATCTTCCAGTCTAAGAGAGGCTGGTGTCTGGATTTGCATGCGCATGAAATCGCGCTTTTCATGGTAGGTGCGTGCCAGTGTCGTCATAAGCATTCTCCTTATTAGGTCAGTTCGATACTAACACCCCTGTGTGAAAAGTGTACAAGGGACATGAGCTAATAACTTGTCATTAATGACTGCTTGCTAGGCCGTAAGCGCGTTGTGATATTGCAACCCTATGCGGTTGGCGGTACTGTTCGCCCATTCTGATTTCCGGGAGTTTGCAGATGGCCGCAGCGGTGCTGGTCATTGACGATGATACGCAGCAATGCCAACGCCACGTGCAGTATCTGCAAAAACGTGGCTACCAAGCTCAGGCTCTGGCGGGTGGAAATCTCTCTGGTTGGCTGCATGAGCACCCAGTGGCAGCAATTGTGTGTGCCCTAGGGCGACATGGCTGTGAGGTGCTGACATCGTTTAAGCAGCAATTTCCTGCAGCGCCTTTAGTGGTGCTGTCGTATTCAACCCACAGTGACGATGTGCTTCAGGCGCTGCGTGCCGGGGCTGATGATTATCTCATTCTGCCGCTCGATAATCTCGAAGTGCTGGGGTTATCGGTCGACAAGGCGGTGCAGCATGCTCGTATCGAAGCTGAAAATAAGGCCTATCGAGAGCATCTGGAAGTTACCAATCGTGAGCTGCAGCGTCATTTGGACGAACTGCGCTCAGATCAACAAGCCGGTCGCCAAGCGCAGTTGCGTATGCTGCCAGAGCCGCTGCACAAAACCGGTTTGACTATTTCGCATCAGGTGATTTCGTCACTGATGCTCAGTGGGGATTTTCTCGACTATTTTGAGTTGGATCAAAGACGCTTGGTGTTTTACGTTGCCGATGTCTCTGGTCATGGGGCCTCATCTGCGTTTGTCACCGTGTTACTGAAAAACCTGACCTATCGCTTGCGGCGTAATTTGCGCCGCGGTTCCAGCGACGACCTCAATGACCCGTCGCGGGTACTTGAGCGCATTAATAGTGAGCTGCTGGCGTCGCAGCTGGGCAAGCACCTGACCATTGTTTATGCCATTTACGATTTTGTCACCAGTGAGATGGTCTATAGCGTTGGCGGCCATTTGCCCATGCCCGTGCTGGTATCGCAAGGTAGGGCTCAGTATCTGGAGGGCAGTGGTATGCCGGTCGGCTTGTTTGCCAAAGCTCAGTATCAAAATTACCACTGTACCTTGCCGGAGCCATTTACTTTGTGGATGTTTTCAGACGGCATACTGGAAATCATCGAGCAGCCGACCTTGAATGATAAAGAGGCCGAGCTGCTGTCGTTGGCGGTTCGGGCCGAAGGAAGCGCCGAGCGTTTAACGTCTATGCTGGGCTTGGCAATGGATGCTGAAGTGCCCGACGACATCGCCATGTTGGTGGTGAACAGGGAGGGGATATGACATCAGGTGAGGTGTTTGTCGCATTTGTCGATGGCGTTCATATTGTTCGGCTGGTCGGCGACGTGCGTCTTAATCTGTGTTCGGCGCTGGAACGTTATCTTGATGACATTCTGACGCGCCCGGACTTCCATCAGGTCGTTGTTGACCTCAGCGACGCCGTCGGTGTTGATAGCACCACCTTGGGGCAAATTGCCAAGATTGCTATCTTGGCGCAGGAACGTTTTGCTATTCGCCCCACCATAGTGTCACCCAACGCAGACATCACCCGCATTTTGCTGAGCATGGGCTTTGATCAGGTGTTTAACCTGGTCAAGGAACCGATTGCCACCGATGCTGAGTTTGAACAGTGGGCTGCGCGTGAGGTGTGTGAAGATCAAGCACGGGAACAGGTGATCGATGCACACAAAGTGCTGATGAGTCTGAATAAAAACAACGAACATACCTTTCGGGAGCTGGTTGATTCGCTAGAAGCCGATCGCCAAGCTGCTAATCCAGAAAAACCTTAAACAGCAGGGGGAGCCAGTGCCCATCCAATCAGCGGCCGTCATTGGAGGCGGAAGTTTTGGTACTGTCATAGCCAATATACTCGCCGACAACGGTATTCGAACCCAGCAATGGATGCGAGATGCCGATACCGCAGACGCCATCAACCAACAGCATAAAAATCCACGCTACTTGCCCGATACCGAGCTCAATCCGGCATTAACGGCGACGACCGATTTGCAGCAAGCGGTAACCGGGGCAGATGTGATCTTTGTTTCTGTGCCGAGTCACTCGGTGCGTGAAGTCACCCAACGCTTGCAGCCTTGGTTGTTGCCGCAGCAAATGCTAGTGAGCACCACTAAGGGTATTGAACCTGAGAAATTCTTGCTGATGAGTCAGGTGTTGCAGGATGTCTGCCCGGATCAAGCCGTCGGTGTGCTGAGTGGCCCCAACTTGGCCAAAGAAATTGCTCAACGCGAATTGGCAGCATCTGTTATTGCTAGTGAAAACAGTGACTTAAGACGAGAAGTTCAAGAGGCTTTGAGTTGTGGGTATTTTCGTGTGTACGCCTCAAATGACCCCCACGGGGTAGAGCTGGGTGGCGCTTTAAAAAATATCTATGCCATTGCTTCAGGCTTTGTTGCGGCTTTGGACATGGGTGAAAATACCCGCAGTATGATCATTACCCGTTCGCTGGCTGAGATGAGTCGTTTTGCCGTGCATATGGGGGCCAACCCGCTCACTTTTCTGGGCTTGGCTGGGGTGGGTGATTTGTTTGTTACTTGCAGCTCGCCTTTAAGTCGTAATTACCGGGTCGGCTTTGCCATCGGTGAAGGAAAAACCCTTGATGAGGCCATTGATGCCCTGGGAGAAGTGGCGGAAGGGGTCAATACCTTGCGGTATGTCAGGGAAAAAGCCCTTGAGTGCGATATATATATGCCCCTGGTGATGGGGACTTACGAAGTGCTGTTTAATGGCGCCAACCCCAAGCGGGTGGCTCAAGGCCTGATGACAGGTGAGATGGCTTCGGATGTTGAATTTGCGCTGTCGCGCAATGAAATTTAAATCGAAAAGGACCTCATCATGAGTGATGTAAAAGACAATCTGACTTCCGACGCCTTTTGGCTGAAAACCTTGTACTTAGTGTTATTTACTTTGGTATCTAGGTTGCTGGGTTTTGTGGTGATGCTGATCACCGTCGTCCAGTGGGTGTTTCAATTACTGAGCGGTCAGCCGAATGCGGAATTGGCGCGTTTTGGTGATTCGTTGGGGCAATACGCAGGTCAGATTATTCAATACCTGAGCGGTGCAACAGAACAAAAACCGTATCCCTTTATGGATTGGCCAGCACCGCAGAATGCGGAAGAAAATCAATGAAATTATGTATCGTGCGCCATGGTCTGGCAGAGGTTGGTGCAGATTCAGATCAACAGCGTCCGTTGCGAGAAGAGGGCGCTGAACAAGCACGATTGGCTGGCTTATGGCTGGCAGATGCAGCATTGCAGTCTCCCTTGATCGTGTCGAGCCCCTTCGTTCGGGCGCGACAGACAGCGGAAGCGATCGCCTCTTCGCTGGCCCAAGAGGTACGCTTTTCTGACCAGCTGACGCCCAGCAGCTCGCCACAGCAGTTGTTGGACGAGGTGTCTAGCTTGCAGCAAGATGTGGTGCTGGTATCGCATCTGCCTTTGGTGGGGCGATTGGCGGCCTTGCTGGTGGAGGGGCAGGTATTTGACCAGCCTTGGTCTCCTGCGGAGTGTTGGTTGCTTGAAGGTGATGTGTTTGCCGCTGCCTGCATGACGGTCACCCAGGTCTGGTACCCTGAGCTGGCGCGCAGTTAACTCGCTGTCGTTGGCGCACCTTGCGTTGGGCTGCGCTTCACGTTAGCTTGGCTGGCTTTGTCTGGATGCAAGGACACAGATGAAGCCGGTTATTCACTTTTCCCATGCCAACGGTTTTCCCGCTGGGGCCTACCAGCCACTATTGGCGCAGTTAAGTACCGTCGCCCAGGTGCACAGTATCGACCGTTTAGGTCACCATCCCGACTATCCAGTAACCAATAACTGGCTGCAGCTCGAACAGCAGCTGCTGGATCACTTTGTGCAGCATTACGACACCCCGGTTATTGCGATTGGCCATTCGCTGGGTGGCGTGCTGAGTTATATGGTCGCTAGGCGGCGACCTGATCTCGTCGCTGGACTTATTATGTTGGATTCACCCATTTTGACGCCTTGGCGGTCGCGTGGGTTGAGGCTTTTGAAGAGTCTCGGTTTATCGGATCGGGTAACCCCGGCGGCACGTACCGAAGGGCGCCGAAGCCATTGGCCTGATCGTGCATCAGCGCTGGAATATTTTCGCAGCAAGTCGCTGATGCGGCAATTTGATGACGCCTGTCTGCAGCACTACGTCGAGTCGGGCACAGAGCCATGCGGTGATGGTGTTCGGCTGAGTTACGATCCTGATGTCGAAATGAAAATCTATCGTACTATTCCCGATCATCTTTCCAATGCGGCACCTCTGCCGATGCCCGCAGCGGTGATTGCTGGGCGCAGCAGCAACGTTGTCAGGCCAGTGCATACTCGCTACATGCAAAAACAGGCTGGCATTGAAGTGCAATGGCTGCCCGGCAGTCATATGTTTCCGTTTGAATATCCCAGTGACACAGTCGAAAGCATTGTTGAGCTGCTGCGCCAATGGGGGCTGGTATGACAACACTAGGCCCTTTAGCAGCGATTCATCGAGAGTTGGGCACAGATACCCAAGCATTGCTGTTGCATGGTTGGCTGGATAATGCCGCAAGCTTTTCCTTGTTGGCGCCACAGTTATCTATCTCTAGCTGGGCCCTGGATCTGCCTGGGCACGGTTTGTCACCGTGGCTGGCAGACGGGGCGGATTATTACATCTGGTCCTATCTGCCCATGCTGACAGAGGCGTTGCAACAATTGCCTGAGCAGACCTCTGTGGTACTGGTTGGACATTCGTTGGGGACCGCAGCGGCATTGCAGTTGGCGGCTTTGCATCCAGAGCGAATTGCCGCGCTGGTGTTGCTCGATGGTGTTGGCCCGCAATCGTCGTTGGAGTCGAAGTGGCTGGCTCAAATGCAGCAGGCCCTGCAATGGCAGCCAAAACCAAGGCGCACGTTTGAATCGATCGAAGATGCCTTAGCGGTGAGAGCCAAAGCGACTCCATCGATTGAGAGCCAAGTGCTGCGTATTATGGTGGAGCGCGCGTTGGAGTCTCATCAAGGTGGATGGCGCTGGCGGGCAGATCCAAGGCTTCAGGCGCCGTCAAAGATGAGGCTCACCGAAGCTATGGTACAAAGCATGCTTGGGTCCGTACGCTGTCCTGTGCTGGCCATCCGGGCAGAGCAGGGCATCTTGCCACGGGCTCTGTATCGTGAGCGCCTTGCCTGTATACCAGATGTGCAATCTGTTGATGTGCCTGGCCATCATCATTTTCATTTGCAGCGCGATGCTAGCTCAACGATCGCTTCTCGGATGCAAGACTTCTTAGAACAAGTGGGTGTGGTATGAAAAAGCAAGGAATGCTGGCGGATTGCGGCTGGTTTGTATTGCTGTTGGGCACTTTACTGTTGGCGTTGGGAGCATCCTGGCAGTTGTGGTCAAAAGTCGACTACGGCTATCGCTGGTGGTACGACGTGCTAGAAATTGAATCCCATATTGATCATTACGGTCCACAAAATCGTTATAAACAGGGCCTGGAGTTGTTGTCGCGCGATCAGCATGAGGCCTTGTTTACGGACATAGTGCAAGCCGTGCATCAGCATGGTGAGGGTTTGGCAGATATCAATTATACCGTTATCTATGGTGATGCGATCAAGAATATTGCGCTGCTGCGTGAGCCCGAAGTGGTTCATCTTCAAGATGTCGCTGACTTGATTGATCGCTTGCAATGGCTGTTATGGTGTTTGCTGCCGGTTGTGGCAGTGCTGCTGATGATGGTACGGCGAGGACAGTGGTCATTGCGTTGGCAAAGACAGCTGCTGTTACTGGCTGTGGTGCTGGTGTCAGCCATTGCATCTGTGCTTCTAATAGGACCAACCAAAGTATTTTATCAATTTCATGTGTGGATCTTTCCCGCCGAGCACCAGTGGTTCTTTTATTATCAGGAATCGTTAATGACCACCTTGATGCATGCACCACAGCTGTTTGGTGTGATCGCGGTGGCCATTATTGCTTTGGCGTTACTGCTCTATGGTTTGCTGCTATTGGCGCTTCGACGGGCGATTAAAAGTCAGCAGGGCAGTTAAATTGCAAGCGCTCGCCGCTGCTGGGGTGATTAAAGCTTAATGCGCGTGCATGCAGCATTAAGCGAGCTTCGCCGTTGAGGTGTTCACCGGCGTACAGTGTGTCACCAACGATAGGACAGCCAATTTGTTGCATGTGCAGACGCAGCTGATGGGATCTGCCAGTTTGCGGCAATAAGCGCACTCGGCTGATGCTGTTTTGTTGAGACAGCAGCTGCCAGCGGGTCAAGGCGTAACGTCCGTCACAATGGCAGATCATCTGCAGTGGTCGGTTGGGCCAGTCAACCATGATAGGAAGGTTGACGCAGCCACGCTGCCCACGCGGTTTTCCATACACCAGGGCCTCGTACTCTTTGCTAGTGGTCTGACGTTCGAACTGCTGCTGAACGGCCCTTAGAGCATCTTTATGACGGGCGTAAACCATGACACCAGAGGTGTCTCTATCCAGCCTATGTATCACCAGTGTGGTGCCAAACTGAGACTCTAATCTGGCTTGCAAGCAGTCCTTTTCGTAGCGGCCGGGAACGCTGAGTAGATGAGGCGGTTTGTTAACGACGATGAGATCGTCATCCAAAAGCAGTGGTTTGATGGCGTCATGGGGTGCGGTCATGCGGGTACTGATAATCCTGCAGTAGCTGGTCATAGGCTCCCGACTGCTTTAGTTGCACTAAGCCTTCGTTGAACACTCGGATAATGCGCTGTGCGTTAGGGAGAGAGGCGCGCAGTGTAACATGCACATCTTGACTGGTCAGTGCTGCGCCCATGATCTGCAGATGTTTTCCAATGGTGGGATTGTCATTGATTTCTTGCTCGGCGATCCAGCGATCGACAATCACTAGGTCCAGCTCTTTGCGCGCCAAATCGCGAAACAGCAATGAGCAATAGGGCCGATAGTGGCGCTCAAAGCGGTTGGCGAATGCCATGATGGTGTCGTTGTAATCGGCGTTATCAAACAGGCCTATCTTCATCTCGATAGAGCCAGTGTCGGGCAAGCTGTTGAGCTGCCAGTCTGCATCCCGATGACCGACCACCACCAGCTGATTGCTTAAGAACGGGGCTGACTGGACCGTGTCGGGCGAATCATCGCGCCAGCGGGCCAGCCAGCCATCAAGCTTTTTTGCCGCGATAGCCTCGGCAATGGCCTGTTGCGGGCGAATGGTGAGTTCAAACTGCATCCCATGAACGGCCAGGGCCTGTTCGACTATGGCTGCCGCAAGTCCCTGGCGTGGTTCGAAGTCGCCTGCGTAGGGACCCCAGGAAGGGCTGCCAAGGCTAATGCTGGGCGACTGGTCCTGATATTCTTCGGCCATCAGTGAAATGGCTTGCGCCAGGCCGTGTTGTTCAATGCTACGGCTCATTTGATCGCTAAAGCTCTTTACTAAGCTGACGCCTTCGATGACGACATCATAAATCTGCCACTGGCCATCGCGATCAAACAGCTTGTAGTCGACGCTAATAGCCGGTGCTCCTACCCGCATGATCTCGCTTTTCACCAGTGCACGGTTGCCAGATGGGCTTAAGCGCGCTTCAGAAAAACGCATTTCCTGATCGTCAAAGGCACGAAAGGCGCCGGCGTAGGTGCGAATTACCTTGTGTTTGAAGGCGCTAACAAAGGTTTTTTGCTGATCTTCTGAGGCTCGTCGCCAGAACTTCCCCAGAACTAATCGAGCCATGTAAATATGGTCGACTACGGGCAGTAGTTGTTCATCGATGAGCTGTTCCAAATAATAATCTTGTGATTGGACCTTTTGCTTATTAGCTAATAGCTTCTCCGCCATGCCGTTGGCGGCAGACATCACCACGTCGCGCGGTGATTCGGTCTCTGCATGGAGCACTGCAGATGCTGCCAAAAGCAGCATCATAAAGCTGTGCAGTAGCTGTTTCATAACGTCCTCTGTGCTTATCAGGTGAGATAAGTCACTATAAGGTTTGCGTTAATCTTCTGGCAAATTACGGATGAGCAATGCGCGCGTAAAGTCGCAGCTCTGGCTATTGGCGGGTGGCTCTATTTCCACCACAAAACCTGAGCCTGGCGCATCCTGGCGTGGGTTGCCTTGGCGGTCGTATAGCGTCTGCAGAGTGAACACATGGTTGCCTTGCGGAGTCATCAGCTCAAGTTGATCGCCACATTGAAAGCGGTTTTTTACCTCAACGACCAAGCGTCCTGTTTGGCTTGGTTGTGGCTGAATTTCGCCGACAAATTGTTGTTTGGTGCTGATGGAAACGCCGCGCTCGTAGTTTTGGTATTCATCATGTACGTGACGGCGAAAGAAGCCCTCGGTATAACCACGGTTCGACATATTCTCCAGTGTATCCATCAGGCCCAGGTCGAACTGGCGGCCGGCAACGGCATCGTCAATAGCCTGACGATATGCTTGGGCGGTGCGTGCAACATAATAATGCGACTTGGTGCGGCCTTCGATTTTGAGCGAGTGCACACCTAGTTCTACTAGCTTTTGGATGTGTTGAATGGCTCGCAAGTCGCGTGAGTTCATGATGTAGGTGCCGTGCTCGTCTTCAAACGCTGGCATGTACTCGTTGTCACGGTTGCCTTCCTGCAATAGGAATATTTTGTCGCTGGTAGGTCCTAGCCCTAGCGTAGGAGAGCTTGGATCAAACTCTTCAACTTGGGCCGGCACTACATCGCCAGAAGCGGTTTCTTTGGCTTCATGGGCTTGGTACTTCCAGCGACAGGCATTGGTGCAGGTGCCTTGATTGGGGTCTCTGTGGTTCATGTAGCCAGATAACAGACAGCGGCCAGAGTAGGCAATGCACAGGGCGCCATGGACAAATACTTCAATTTCCATCTCCGGGCAGCGCTGTCGAATTTCAGCGATCTCCTCTAGCGACAGTTCACGAGACAGAATGATGCGGCTCACTCCTTGGCGCCGCCAAAACTCGACTGCTGCCCAGTTAACCACATTGGCCTGTACCGACAGGTGAATCACAGTGTCTGGCCAGCGATCTTTGACCAGCATGATCAGGCCAGGGTCCGACATGATTAGGGCGTCGGGTTGCATCTCGATAATGGGTTCAATATCGCGCAAATAGCTGGCGATTTTGCTGTTGTGGGGAGCAATATTGCTGGCGACGTAGAACTGTTTCCCTAATGAGTGGGCGTACTCGATGCCATCTGCCAGGCGTTGGCTGGTGAAGTCGTTGTTGCGCACTCTTAGGCTGTATCTGGGTTGTCCCGCATACACGGCATCGGCACCGTACTCAAAAGCATATTGCATATTGCGAAATGTGCCGGCTGGAGATAACAGTTCGGGGCGAAAGGTCATGCAGGGGTCCTCAATCGTCATGCTGGGCAAGATGAAAAGCGGCGAACCCTAACGGATGGGCAGGAGTGGGGTATTGATGCATATCAATACCCCGGCAGGCTTAAGACAGGCTGTCCTGTAAGTCGATGCCAAAGGTGGTCACAGGTTGCTGGCGTAGGCACATAAAAAAGGCCTTGGGCAAAGGGCGTTGAGCCTTGTCGCCCAGTGTCTGTAGCAGCTCATGGCTGACGTCCTGCCAATACTGTTGCAATCCTTCTGAGTCAAGTCCTGGGGTTTGCTGCAACTGTTGCAGATAGCCAGTGACTAGTAGCCATTCTTCTTCGTTGGCTTCCGCCAAACAAGCTTCTGTGGCGGTAAATAGTGCTGCATTGCAAAGATCAACAATGGCATCCGTTAAGCTGTCTTGTAATTCCAGCTGTTCACGCCAGTCAGCAAATTGCTCAAAAAAACGTTGTAGGTTTGCTTCGGATTTCAGCTCGCCCGCCAGCCAGGACTCTGTTTTGCGCAGCAACTTAACATAGGGGGAGGTGTCAAGCTGTCGGTGCTCGGCCAGCATGTTCAGGTGGGGTGTGTTGAGCCAGGCCAGGGCATAAGCCTGGGCAGCAATGGCGTAACGTTCGGTCATGATTCTGGTTCGAAGTGGTAAGTTGAAAACAGCCCCGGCAGGATCCACTCGCTGTCTGCGGGCATGACTCGCTCGAGGCGCTGAATAAATTCGTCTTGATCGGTCAGTCGTACAAAACGCTGTTCACCGTCGAGATCATTGGCAAAAAAGTCTTCCCAGTGGCCAAGTACGTAATAACGAGCTTGGGTGCTTTGCACGATAGCCTCAGGGTAGTTGTCTAGTTGAGCAAAGGAGGCCGGACAAAGGATGGCGACATCCACGCGCTTGCCATCCTCTAGCGGTGGCAACAGCCCTAATGGTGCTTCGCTGGCTGCATCTTGGTAGTAGAGGCGTAGTTTAACCTGCTGTTTTTCATCGAGAAAGTCGATCAGAAAGGCCAGTGTTTGCCCTTCTTTCCAGCCAAAGGCGTGCCACGGCAATTGTTCAAGTGCTTCTTCGTGGCGGCCGCCCATAAACTTTATGCCGGCAATGTGGGGTGCGTGACCGGACTCGATGGCCATGATACGAATGCGCTGATCGCGGTTATAAAGCCATTCCCCTGGATGATCTGTTGTGCCCATTCGTTGGTTCATGGCGACTAGGCGTTCTGCTGGCAGCACGGCTGCGAGGGTATTAACCGTGGTTTGAGAGCCATAAATAACGCTGTTAGGCGCCTGCGTTTGGGCGATGTGTGGCACATCCAGAAGGTGGTCGTAATGGCCATGGCCGACCAGCAGCGTGTCGGCATCGGTGGCCGGCGGCATATATCGATCTATTTTTTCGATGTTGGCTGTTAGTGGCATAAACGGGCCGCTAAACAGCCAGTGGGGGTTGGTAAAGGAGGGCGCGGTGAGTACTTGTTGGCCGTCATAGGACAGCAAATGGCCGCCGACGCCCAAGTATTGCAGCCGTAACCCACTAACGGCGCTGTCCGTTGTTGTTACCGCTTCGGTAGGTAATTGTTTTAGCTGGCTAGAACAGGCTGACAGAATCAGGCAAAGGCAGAGGGTGAGACATCGATTGTGCATGTTACTTCTTATTATTTGTTAGCTGAGATAAGGGATCTGCCTGATAGACAGATGGCTCAGCAGTGTATAGCCCGAGGCACTGTCTGCCAATTTTTTGCTACCGGGTTAACGTAAATGGATTACAAATTGCGCCATCTTGGATTGCATGGTTGGCATTCTTTGTCAAGTCGGCTATGGTCCGATCATTGATCAGCCATATGTATCATTTTGTTATGCCTAGTGTTGTCTTGAGTAAAAAGGATGAAGTGATCTTTCGCGGCTTGTGTGATCAGCTGTCGCCTTTAGGCCTTCAGTGTGAATTGCCCTTGTCGGCATTGGATGCATTTCGTGACGACAGTGGCCGCTATACAACTTTTGATGTGGCCGTCACTCTATCGGGTCCGCACGGCCGTGTCACCATCGACGGCGAGGTAGGGGTGCACGGTATGCATCGTTGCTCGCAGGACCATTGTTGCGTCAGCTTCCGTTATGTCAGCTTATCCGGCGAAAATCGACGATTGATGGCAGAGCAGCTAGCCCCTCCAGTTGCGGATGATTCGACCGTGTCCTGGTTAGGGCGTAAAGCTCAGTGATAGCTGATGCAGCTGGCAAAAGTGAGCCAGTTCATCAGTATTGTGAGTAGGCAGTTCAAATCCCAATTCAATATGTCCGGCAAAGTACTGGCAGTCTGTAACGCTGCCTTGCTGTATTAAAATCTCGCGCCTGATCGCCGATTCATCGGCAAAGTCTGCCTTAATGGTTCCACCTTGCATGGGGATGATGGCCCTTAGTGTCAGCTCGTTAAGCAGTTGCTGTACGGCGCCTGAATATGCCCGTTGCAAACCACCGGTACCTAGCTTAGTGCCGCCAAAATAGCGCACAACATAGACGGCGTAATCAACAATATTGTGGTGTCTGAGCACGTTTAGCATGGGCATGCCCGCCGTGCCGCCGGGTTCACCGTCGTCAGAATAACCTTCTTCGGCTCTGTCGCCTTGTAATCTAAATGCCCAGCAAACATGGTTGGCTTTGTTGTGCGTCTGTTGCAGCTGCGCCAGCTTGTCTTCATGGTGCTGTCGTTGGCTGATAGGTTCGCCAAATACCAAAAAACGACTGCGTTTTACTTCGGTTTGGCTTTCTCCGGGCGGGGCTAAATAGTGCGTCATAGCTGGCAGTGATACAGAATAAATTTATCTGCGCCGATGGTGGTGATGGAGCGGAAATATCGTTGCAGCAAGGGTTTATAGGCAAGGTGGCGGTTAGCCACAACCCACAGTTGGCCGCTGCTGGCTAAGCACTGTGCTGCTTGTTCGAACATTCGCTGTGCCAAGTTAGTCAGTTGCTTATGGCCATCGTGGAAGGGAGGGTTGCACACGATGGTGTCAAAGGGGCCGCTGACAGCCTCGCAGGTATCGCCATGACAGCACTCAACCTGTAGCTGATTACGATCCGCATTGGCTTTTGACGACAGGTAAGCACTGAATGAGTCATCCGTGAGAGTGACGTGGCACCCGGGCCAGCGCAGTTTTATAGATAACCCTAATAGACCATTACCACAGCCCAGATCGAGTACACTACCGTCTAATGGCGGCAGTTTGTCTAATAGTGCTCGGCCGCCACGATCTTCGCGCTCACGAGAAAACACCAGCGGCAGTGCCTGCAGTTGCAAATTGTCCTGAGTGCGATAGCCAAGCCAAGTTTGCAGCTCGGAGGCGGCATTGAGGCGCAGGCTTACCGCCCTGGCTTTGCGCACTATGCGGTGTTGCTGATAGTGCTCGCTGTGCTGTTCAAGCCAGTTAAGCCAGTTAACTGGGATGTGCTTGGCAGGGCCGGCGATATGTATGATGTGATCCGTCGCTAGGTGGTGCAGGCACCAATCCAGATAGCGCAGCAGCGCATCAAAGCTTTTAGGAAACTTGATTAGCGCCTGCTTGAAGCCGTTGAGTTTGCTGCTTGGTTGCTCCAGCCATAGGTGTGACGGTATCTCGGCATTGGGCCAGTTTCGCCTTAGTGCGTGTAATGCGCAGGCGCTGTCCAATACCGGCTGGACGTCATCGGCCATGCTGGAGGCGATGGCACCATGGCGATCGTTAAATACGACTGTGGGTTGTTGCTCGGCGAGTTGCAATAAGTACTCATCTCCGGCGTCCCAGGGCAGTGATACGTGATCGGGCACAGCGGGATAGCAGTGCAGCTCCCGCTGGTTGTAAGGCCAGGTTGGCATCAGTAGATATCGTCGAAGTTTTGTTGGTCTAACTGCGACAGCAAATCGCGAGGCGCTTCCTCTTTGGGCTTGCTATCTGTGGGCTTGCTTGGCTGAGTTTTGGCCTCAGTTTTCGGCTTGTTTTGCTGCTGCTGAGCCTTAGCCTCTGGGTTCTCTTCCAGAAACTTCTCATACAGTGATGGCGTGCGCCGACCTTTAACGCGTTTGCTGCCTTGGCGGTCATTGCCTAGGCTGCGTTTAAGCTTGGAGCGATTGCCGGTTTTGACATTGTGGATTCGTTTTAACGATCGGGTTTTCTTTTTGCGAGTCATAACGCTTAATCTGGTACCGTCGGCAGGCTATTGTAACGGAAGGGTGCGGCGCTGTAATCTGCTGACCTCTGTGTGACGCTGTCTTTATGGGACAGCGCTGGTATAGTGTGCCGTGCATGGCATGTGTCATGCTAGTTCGGTGTACATATGTACTAAAAAGGGAACGGGAACTCGTCAATGCCAGACAACGCTATTCACTTGGTTTACCTTGCCTCAACTGCGGGAATCAGTCTTGAGCGAGGAGAAGTCAAGCGCTGCCTGGCCAGTCAGAGGTTTCAGGATGCCGGCCTGGTGTATGATCCCGAAGGCGCTCCCTACGACTGGAATCTGGTGCGCCAGCAAATCGAGCTGGCTGATGGCTTCGTATTGTTGTTAGGCGATAGCTACGGCCCTATGGCACCGACAGGAATCAGCTATTTGCATCGCGAGTATGTGCATGCTCGCAGTTTAAACAAGCCTATTCTGGCGTTTGTACGCACCCTAGATGGCAGCGATAGTGAAGAGCAACGTCGTCTGGCTGGTTTTCACGATATCGTAGCGCAGCAATCCGTCTTTAAAAAATGGCATCTGCGTGATGAACTGTTATCCCATGTGCGTTCTGCCTTGCCAAGCTTTCGAGCACAGTTGGGGCCGGGTTGGCAGCCCGCTGGCAGTGTTCCATCCGGGGCTGCCACCATTCCGCATGAACAGGAAGTGGTGGTCAAGCCAGCGCCAAAAACCAGAGCCAACACCCGCCAGAGCGTCAGTTTGCACGTGGTGGCAGATGTCTACCAAGCGGGCAATTGTACTCGGGAAGAGCAGATGGTGCCTGTGCGTCTAGATCAGCTGTTGAACAGTCTCAGGCGTTTGCTTCAGGCGGGCGCCAGTGAAGATAGGTTACGTACCCATGTGGAAGGGCTGATTGCTGCTACTGTCAGTGAGCGGCTGCTGAAGCGTCATACCGAAGCTCACGCGGTAGACGATGTACGACTCAGTCGCGGCCAGTTCCAGCAAATTCTAAAATTGTGGCAGCAACAAGGGGCCATAAGCCTGTCAGAACAAACGGGACGTCCCCTTTGGTATCTCAGCCGCTAGAAGGTACTTCAGTAGCTAGAGGTCTTGCTGATTGAGCAGATTTTGGCGCTGTTCCCACTCTGAGCGCATGCCTTCACACATGATGTCGCACAACTCAAATACGAATGGGGCGCCTATCGAGAAATAGGCCAAATTGCCCTGCTGTCGGCGCTTGACCATGCCGTGGGTGCGCAATGTTGATAGGTGCTTAGATACATTGGGCTGTGACGCACCGGTGGCTTCTACCAGTTCGGTGACCGACTTTTCGCCTTGCTGCAATTGTTGCAGGATGCGCAGTCGCATAGGGTCGGATAATAAACGAAAACGTTGTGCGACCAGCTCAAGCATTTCGTCTGACATGGCGGCAGTAGGCAAATTCGTGTTCTCACATGCAGCGTTGATGATATTGGCTGAGTTTAGCTGAAAACACTGAATGGCAATACAGTTATGTACCTTTCACCGCCTACTCCTGGAATTTCGCTCGTGGCACGCTAGCTAGGTGCTGGCCAGTGGTGCTATGCAATCGGTATACTGCGCGCAAATTTGTGGAACTTCGATCATGTCTTGGCGTTTCTGTGCGGTTGTTTTTGTTGGCTTTTTTCTTTTAGCTGGATGTACTGACACGAGTAGCAAGGTGCAGCGCATCAGTGGTGCGACCATGGGCACCAGTTACCATATCGCCTTGGTGAGTCAGGGCGACATCAATTTAGCTCAGTTGCAGCAGCATGTTGATGATCGTTTGTTAGCCATTAATCGTGCTATGTCGACTTATGACCCCAATTCAGAACTGTCTAAGCTGAACCAGCATGCCAGTGCCTTTGACGCTCGCGTAAGCGATGACCTTGCTGAAGTGCTGCAGATGGCGCTGTCGGTGAATCAGGGCAGTGGTGGTGCTTTTGATGTCACGATTGGCCCTTTGGTCAATCGTTGGGGGTTTGGCCCGGAAGATCGCCGCGAACCGCCCTCTGATGAAGAAATACATCAGATACAGCAGCAAATTGGCATGGATAAGCTGACCCTAAACGGCACTGAGTTGCAAACTCGCTCGCCGCTCTATATCGACTTATCTGCTGTTGCTAAGGGCTGGGCCGTGGATGAGTTGGGCGAGTTGCTGGAGAGTCATGGTATTCAGCAGTATCTGGTTGAAATCGGCGGAGAGGTTCGAGCCGAAGGGCGCAAACCTGATGGTTCGTCATGGCGTATTGCTATCGAGCGCCCGGATATGGGGGTTCAGCGCGAGCCGCAATTGATCGTTGAGCTGAACGGACAGGGGCTAGCCACCTCGGGCGACTATCGCAACTACTATGAAGTCAATGGACAGCGAGTCTCTCACACCATCGACCCGGTGAGTGGTCATCCTATTGTGCACAAATTAGCGTCGGTCAGTGTGCTGCATGCGTCAACCGGCATGGCGGATGCTTGGGCGACGGCGCTGAATGTCGCGGGTCCTGAAAACGCTCTGGCGATGGCTGAGCAGCATCAGCTGGCTGTGTATATGATTATCAGGCAAGGAGATGGCTACATCGAGCAAATGTCTCCGGCCTTTGAACAATGGTTAAACACTCAATCCTCCGGGAGTTAAGTTATGAATACTTTTTTAGTCGTATTGGCGGTCATGCTATTGATCGTGGCCGGCATGGCCGTCGGCGTATTGTTTGGGCGTAAGCCGTTGGCGGGCTCGTGTGGTGGCATGAGTGCCGTCGGTCTGGATGGTGCCTGCGATATTTGTGGTGGCGATAAGAAGAAGTGCGAAGAAGAAAATAAAGCCGCCGCCAACGCCTCGACTGAGGCTCAGTTTTACGATGCAACTCAGCGCTAATTTGCACCGTCGCTAATCACCTTTGGCGCCCGCAGTAAGCACAACAAGAATGGAGAAAAGCATGGCAGATTATCACTACGACGTCGTTATCATCGGCGCAGGCCCAGCAGGAGAAGGCGCGGCGATGAATGCGGCCAAAAATGGCAAGAAGGTCGCAGTCGTTGAAGATAAAAAAATGGTGGGTGGTAATTGCACTCACTGGGGCACGATTCCGTCAAAAGCCCTGCGTCATGCGGTGAAACAGATTATTTCGTTCAATACCAATCCTATGTTTCGAGAGATCGGTGAGCCGCGCTGGTTCTCCTTTCCGCGGGTGCTGAAAAACGCCGAGCGTGTCATTGCTAAGCAAGTTAAGCTGCGCACTGAGTTTTATGGGCGTAATCGCATTAGCGTTTATACCGGCCAGGCCAAGTTGGCTGATGCCAATACCATAGACGTCTTTAATGGCACACTTAGCAATACCCGCTTGCACGCCAAAGAGATTGTGATCGCTACCGGTTCTAGCCCATGGCGGCCCAAAAACATCGACTTTAATCATCCTCGTATTTACGATTCCGACACCATCTTGCAGCTTGAGCATACGCCGCGCACCATGATCATTTACGGCGCTGGGGTGATTGGCTGTGAATATGCCTCGATTTTCTCAGGGTTGGGCGTGAAGGTCGATCTTATCCATCCGGGAGATCGCTTGCTGAACTTCCTTGATGATGAGATTTCAGATGCGCTTAGCTATCACTTGCGTGACAAGGGCGCTCTAATTCGCCATAACGAGCAATTTGACTCAGTGGAAAGCAACGAGCGCTATGTGACCATGACCATGGCCTCGGGTAAAAAAGTGAAGGCCGATGCATTTTTGTGGGCAGCGGGCCGTTCCGGTAATACCAGTCATCTGGGGTTGGATTCGGTCGGTTTGACGACCAATAGTCGTGGCCAGCTGGAAGTCGACAAAGAATACCGCACCGCCGTTGAAAACATCTATGCCGTGGGTGACGTCATTGGTTGGCCGTCTTTGGCGTCAGCAGCATACGATCAAGGTCGTGCGGCTGCAGCACAGATTTCGGCGCCGGAAGACTTTCGTTTTGTCGATTCGGTACCAACCGGTATCTACACCATTCCTGAAATTAGCTCGGTGGGCAAAACGGAACGCCAGCTAACGGAAGAAAAAATACCTTACGAAGTGGGTCAGGCCTTCTTTAAAAACATTGCTCGTGCGCAAATCACCGCAGAAGGCGTTGGTATGCTCAAGATATTGTTTCATCGTCAAACGCTGGAGATATTGGGGATTCACTGCTTTGGTGACCAAGCGGCTGAGATCGTGCATATCGGTCAGGCTATTATGGAGCAGCCGGGGCAGGGCAATACCCTAAAATACTTTATCAATACCACCTTTAACTATCCCACCATGGCCGAAGCCTACCGCGTAGCGGCACTAAATGGCTTGAACCGGCTGTAAATCAAAACGGGTATCGCTATCGATACCCGTAGACTCTCAAGCTGGGTAGCAGCGGCTCCGCTGTTAGGCGTTTATCGGCACGTGCTTGGCGGGTTCTGTGTCTTGGTGGCTCGCCGCTGACGTCATTAAAATCGGGTAAGCCCTGGCCATCATCGGCAAACATCAGCGGTAATGACACACTCATGGCTTTACGGCGGCCATCGGCATACAGCAGGTTGGCGCGCATAATGGGCGCCAGATCTTGCACCTGCGCCAGTTTGGTGCCCGGGCGTAGATTGCCCAAGGTGGCTAGCTGCGCCTGGATATGGGTTTTATGCTCGCCGATGGACAGCAGTTGCTGCTGTGCTTGCTCTAGCGTCAGCTGGCGTATGCTGCGGCCGTGGGCGTACCAGCTAAAGCCAACTTTGCTGGGGCGCTCATCCAGCAGCGGCAGTTGCCGATAACACTGTTTCAAGTGCAGCCGCGCAAGGCCGCTACCGACTAGGTGCTGGCGCAGCGGTGAAGGCCGCTCGCCGAGTTGGCCTTGCAGCGCTGGCCAGTCGCTGGCGTTGTGCTGGCGATACAGGCGAATGCTGTGCTGCAGTTGCTGTTTGGCCAGATTAACCTGCTGGGCCAGTTCAAATTGCTGGGCATTCAGTGCTACTAAGCCAATGTCTGTGCGTGTTTCGCGTCCATCTTGACCGTTTTGATACCACAAATCCTGGCAAGCCTGGCAAATCTGCTGCAGAGCCGAGCTAGGTTCGCTGTCGAGCAGCCAGTGTGGTGGAGGATTGGCCGTCAAGCTGTGGCTAAAAGACTGCAGCTGGGCGACCAAGGCATCAAAGCGTTCAACAATCTCTTGAATCATTGCAGACCTTCACGTGCGCTGATTTTGGCACGAATAAATTCGCTGTGTGGCAGGTACAGCAGGTCAGCAATGCGACGGATCATGTGCTCTTCATAGCGATCCATGCCGTTGCTAGCGAAAGCCACCCGCCATAGCTGGCAAAGCAGTGTGAACTTTTCGCTCTGGCTCAGCTGTCGGTGCAGCAATTCAGTGAACTGAAACAGGTCATTGGCCTGCTCGGCGGTGCTCTGTGCTTCGGTCAGCAGTGTCTCAGCCTCAGTAGCGCTGAGGTTAAGTTGCTGAGTGGCTATGTCATGAAAGGCCTGGATTTCACTGTCATCAATATGGTGATCGGCGCGCATGATTTCTACCAGCAATACCGCCGTGGCTTTTTCGATGCTGTGCTCAGGTTTGGCTTTCATTTCGTCGGCCGAAAACCAGTCGAGAATAGCCCTAATCATGACAGCCGCTCGCTGATTTGGTGCTCAAGTAGAACCTGGTCGGCGGCAAAGCGGCGAATGCCGTCGGCAAGCTTGTCGGTTGCCATGGCATCCTCATTGTGCTGCCAGCGGAACTCAGATTCGCTGAGATTGCAGCGCTCGTCATTGCTGAATTGGTTCGGTGTTAGTTGGCGCTCCAGCTCGGCGCTATCGGCTTGTAGCTGTGCCAGCAGGTCCGGGGCGATGGTGAGCTTGTCGCAACCAGCCAGCCGTTCGATTTGTTCAATGTTGCGAAAGCTGGCTCCCATCACAATAGTGTTGTAATGCTGCTGCTTGTAGTAACGGTAAATGCGCGCCACCGACTGCACACCTGGATCATTGGCGCCGGTTAGGTCGGCATTACTGTTATTGGCTTTGTGCCAATCCAGAATGCGACCGACAAATGGTGAGATCAGCGTAACGCCTGCATCGGCACAGGCTTGCGCTTGGGCAAAGCTGAACAGCAGTGTCAGATTGCACTGAATGCCGCGCTGCTCTAGCTCTTTGGCAGCTTGAATGCCTTCCCAAGTCGATGCGATTTTGATCAGAATGCGCTCTGGGCTGATGCCAGCGGCTTGGTAGAGTTCAATCAGTTTTTCCGCCTTGGCGACAGTCGCGTCGCGATCAAAGGATAAGCGCGCATCCACTTCAGTAGAAATGCGGCCAGGGATGATCTGCAAAATCTCACGACCGATGCTCACTGCAAGATGATCGCAGGCATTGCTGAGCATTGAGTCGCCGTTACAGCGTTGGCGCGCCCACGCCACGGCCTGTTCGATCAGTGGTTGATAAGCCGGTAGGGCGGCGGCTTTAAGAATCAATGACGGATTGGTGGTGGCATCTTCAGGCTTATGGTGGCGAATAGCGTCGATGTCGCCAGTATCGGCGACCACTGATGTCATGCTACGCAAACTGTCCAGCTTACTCATAAAACATCCTAAGGTTGATCGTGTAAGGGGAGTTTAACGGTGCACAAATCTATCCATCGGGTCAACTGAAGAGTTTAATAAGTTGCAAATCAAAGGCTTGGAGGTCGTTATGAAAGTAATTAGTGTGATATTGCTGTGGGCTATGGCGATGCTAGCAAGGGCTGAGCCGATTTGGATTGACGTTCGCAGTGAGGCTGAATACCAGCAAGGGCATAAGCATGGTGCATTGTTGATGCCCCACAATGCTATCGCTGAGCTGATTGAAGAGGCAGGCATCGGTCACGATGCTGAGATTTATCTTTACTGCCGTTCTGGCCGGCGTGCTGAGCAGGCTAAGACAGTTTTGCAGGGGCTGGGCTACACCCAGGTAACGAACCTGGGTGGCCTGCAGGATGCGCTCGATAAAGCCGGAGAATAACTCAGGCGTTTGATGGTCTAGGCGGTGACTGGCTCGCGGGCACGGATGTGGCTAAGCGCATGCTCCATCACCTCTGTGCCTGAGCTGGCTTTGTGGGCTTGCTCGCTAAGATGACGACGGAATAAGCGGGCGCCAATTTCACCATTAAATAAGCCCAGCATATGGCGGCTGATATGGTGCAAGGTGGCGCCGCGTTGCAGTTGTTGCTCGATGTAAGGATACAGAGAGCGTATCGCTTGTTTGCGAGCATCGATACTGCTGTCGGCCTGGCTGCTTTGGTAATACAGGTGGTCTGCATCCAGTAGCACCGAGGGGTTGTGGTAGGCTTCGCGCCCCAGCATAACGCCGTCGACCTGGTTAAGGTGCTGCTGGCACTGCGGGTGGGTCTGGATGCCGCCATTGATGATGATTTCGAGCCCGGGGAAATCTTGCTTCAAGCGATACACCAGCTCATAGCGCAGCGGCGGGATGTCGCGATTTTCCTTTGGTGATAAGCCCTGCAATATCGCTGTTCTGGCGTGCACGATAAAGGTGTTAACACCGCTGTCTTTGACGATGCCAACAAAATCGCGCAGATGTTCGTAGCTGTCCTGATCATCAATGCCGATGCGATGCTTCACGGTCACATCAATATCACAGGCGTCGCGCATGGCCTTTAGGCCATCGCGTACCAGTTGTGGGTACGCCATCAAACAGGCGCCAATCATATTGTTTTGTACCCGATCACTGGGGCAGCCAACATTTAAATTGACTTCGTCGTAACCGAACTGCTCAGCAAACTGAGCGCATTGAGCCAGCTCATCAGGCTTGCTGCCACCAATTTGCAGAGCGACTGGATGTTCTTCATCGTTGAAGGCCAAAAAGCGCTGTCGGTCACCATGAATAAGGGCGCCTGTGGTGACCATCTCGGTATACAGCAGGCTGTGCTGGCTGAGCGCACGCCAAAAGCGCCGGCAGTGTCTGTCCGACCAGTCCATCATCGGTGCAGTGCAGAATTTGCGAGCCCCCGGTTTTAGCGGTTTCTTAGCATTCATGGGGGTTCCAGGCTGTTTTTGCTCTGCGCTATTTGTGGTCATTTTTGCTTTTTTGCTGTGTTTTGGTATGTTGAGTGCGCCAAAAGTGCGCCATGACCCTGCTTTGATTCTGTGGCGCACTTAGTTTGGCGCACCGGAGGGGAAATGGCCACAATTACGCAGCGTAAAAAAAAGGACGGTAGTGTCTCATATCGAGCCGAGATCCGCATCAAGCGGGCAGGTAAGGTCGTATACAGGGAGGCCGAGACATGGCCGAAGCAAAAGCTGGCTGAGACATGGGCCACGAAGCGAGAAGCTCTGCTTGCTGAGCCTGGGGTGCTGGAGCGTCTCATTGCTGGGAAACAAACGGCACCGGTTTCAGTTTCGCAGCTGATCGAACGGTATATTAAAGAGGTCTACCCCCTTCGCCCTTGGGGTAAAACTAAGTCGGACACGTTAAGGCTGATATCGCAGTCCGACTTTGGCGCACTGACCGCTTCTGATGTGGTGGCTTCGGACATCATAGCGCATTGCCGCAATTGGGGCGCCAGCCCGGCGACAGTTAACCAGCATTACATCTATATTCGCGGAGTATTTTCAGTCGCTCGCGAGCTACTTGGTTGTGATGTGCAATACGGCGAGGTGGATATCGCGCAGCGGACTCTTAGCAAACTTGGAATCATTGCTAAGTCAGCTGAGCGAGACCGACGGCCCACCATCGACGAGATGACTCGAATCATCGATCACTGCCTGCGCCGGCGCCAGAAGTGGGAGCAAAGCGGTATGCGGACACGGCAAGACCTCATTCCGCTTGATAAGGTGCTGGCGTTTGCGATGTTTTCCGGCCGAAGGCAGGAGGAGATTTGCAGGATCACACGAACAGATACTGACTATGAGCGCAGGCGGGTGCTGGTACGCGACATGAAACACCCTGGTAAAAAACAGGGGAATGACGTGTGGTGTCACGTTCCGAGCGAAGCTTGGCAGATTATGCAAAGCATGCCGAAGTCTGAAGATGATGATCGTTGGTTTCCCTACTTTTCCAGAACCTTGGGTGATCGCTTGCGGGCAGTCCAGAAAGATTTAGGAATGTGGGATCTGGATAACCCTGAAGGCAATCTGCGGTTTCATGATCTGCGGCATGAATGCACCAGCTGGTTGTTTGAGCGAGATGGATGGCAGGGCGAGCGCTGGGACGTGCCACGTGTGGCCAGTGTTACCGGGCATCAGAATTGGAACTCGCTAAAGCGCTACACTCAGATCGAAAACTCAGAGCCGAATAATAAGTGGGCTGAGTGGTGGAGCAGCAGGGCTGAGAGGTTAACTGCCAACTGACGCAAATCAAATCAAGGAGAGATTGGCATGGAGAGAGAAGGGAAGCTAAAGGGCTTTCAGTACGTGGTTGATTGGCTTTTGGGGTGGGTGCTAAAGCTACGGCCGGCTGCCTACAATAGGTTTACTTGGTTCTTGCTCGCTATAGGTGCCGGGATGGTGGCGAGTAGGATTCCATTCTTATCTGTTTTATTTCTTGCTCTATGGGATCGGTTTGTCGGCGACCCAGCATACCTGCAAAGCCTGCTCTTGTTCGGTGGTGGGAATGAACTCTATGGATTGAGCATCATCTTCTTTGCTCTTATGTTTAACTTGGGTTGTCAATATAAAGAGGCCGTAGCTGATCGATCGGTAAGGATTGTGCCACCTGAGCTGGAACTTGAGTTTTACTCTCTATCCGATGACCCTCTTGGCGGCACGGTGAAGGCACAAGGCTGGAGTGTTGATGCTTCAGCGATTAAAGATATTCCGGACTATCCGTTGGTGGATCCGGAAATTGAGCGATTGCAGAGAGAACTCGGTTATATAGCTCAGTTTGCCGGTCGAGATACTTTATCGAAGATAGCTTCAGGGGTCGCTGATAATAGGGATCTGTATAGGCAGAGGCTCAAGTTCCTTAATGACTTTGCAGGCGCTGTGTACTTCCGGTGCCGGCTGGTTAACATCTCAGCCAAGTCAGCCAGCGAGGTAAAAGTAAGGCTCAATATTGTGGGTAAATGTAATGTCGATTGCTCATCAGATTTGAGCTATTCATTGCCACGGAAAGAGGAAGATACACGTTTGTTTGATCCTGCTGCACTAGTGGGTCGACAAGACTATCAGACTGGCATTGAGATAACTGAATATAGCGATGGTTGTCGGATTGAGTGGGGATGCAGTTGCATAAACGCCAAAGAAGATAAAGAGTGTGAATCAGGTTTCTGGGTAATGCCCATAGAAAACTTGCAAGTAAAGGCTCAAATATTCGCCGCTGAGCTAGAAAGGCCTATTGTTTCAGACCTTTTCATTGAAGTGGCTCCAGCAAAGGAGGTTGCCTTGGATGATCTGACTGATGATGACCTGTTTAAAGAGTCTGTTAAAGCTCAAGAGGTTGCTGCTTGGGTTGCAAATCTTTAGGTCGTTGATGTGGCTGATCAGCTGGTCTCAGTTGGCCTTGTTCATCCGCTTCCATTCGTTACGCGCCTGCTCGCGTTGGTCGTCCAGATACTCTGCCCAGTCTGCGGCGCTGCAATGCCAGGGTGACTTCTGGCCTAGCTTCCGATAGAAGGGTACAGGCAGTTCATGTGAGGCTGCTTTTCGCTTGGCTTGGTCAGGTTTTAGCCCGAAATGACTCTCGCAGATACTCTCTAGCGGTATCTCTGATGACTCAAATTCTGCCATCACTAAGAATAGGGTGTTCATTCGTACTCCTCCTTCAAGTACTTGGCCAGTAGTTCCTGGGCGGATGCCATGGCAGTTGATTGGCCTTTTGCTGCGTTAATGAGCGCTTTGATAAAGGCATAGATCTCTTTTGGGGTGCCAGAGCACAGCAGGCAGTCGATGCGGCTACCGAAGTCCTCGAATGCATTCAGTGCCGCCCATGCTTGCTCGCTGGCGATTCGCTCGCGCTCTTCATTTTGGCGATCTGCCAGCATTTGGCTGTGCCACAGCTGCTCATTGATCCGGTCGTCTCTTGCTTCTACTGCCAGTGCTATCGATGTCATTGTGTTGCTCCTGCTTGAGTTGCCCGGCCTTTACTGCGTGTCTGCAGTCCGGCGCCGGAACCGGGTGGTGTGAGTTATGCGGTCTGTCTGGCTTGTTGTGCTTTGATCTGCTCGTAGATTTCTTCACGATGCACTGGCACGTCTTGGGGTGCGGTTACTCCAAGTCGGACATTCCCGTCCTTCACGCCCATGATCTCGATAACGACGTCATCACCGATCATGATTTTCTGGCGGTATCTGCGGCTTAAAATCAGCATGGTCACTTTCCTTATGTTGTTTTTGGGGTTGTTTATTCGGATTGATACTCGGCTTCGAATACTTCTCCGCCCATATCATTGAAAAATTCGCGGTTATCTTGCTGGCCAGACTCGGCGTATTCGTCGAGCATCGTTGCTTTTTGCATCTCAACAGACACTGGCAAGTATTTAAAAAGGCGCCGAATCACGGTTTTTTTGCCCATCTCCTCGTAGTGAGATACCCATGGGCCAGACTTGCCGGCTTTTGACTGCTTGCGCACTTGATCGACTTCTGTTTTCCACATCACTTCGATTTGATGGCCGCCGCCTTTTAATTTCGCGATTGCATAGAACGCGATGACTTCGCCTCGGTTGGCGACGTCGCTTGATGGGGTGTGAGAAAGACGCTCATCCAGGCCATAAGCAAAATCAAAATGATCGCCTTCGTAGACCGCATGCGCTTGCAGGCTTAGTACTTGGCCAGAGCGGCGAGCCAAGTCGATCATGCCGCGATAACCGATAATGAACTGCACATCGGTACGGTTCTGACTTGTGTTTTTAAAGGGCAGCAAATAGGCATGACCCAAGCCTGAGCCTGGCTCTAAGCCGAGTTGCGCGCACTGAATAACCGCACCTAAAAAGGACTTGGGGTCACAACTCGCTAAAGCCGGAGTTTTCCGAAATTCCGTCAGAGCAATGCGAGCCAAGCGCTCCGGATTGATGTGCTTCGGCAATGCCTGAGCAATTTCAGATTGGATGCGCTGGTCCTTGAGCATGCCTTGAATGGTGTTGGGCATGGGCTTTTTAGTGCTGGCTTGCTGCAATGGATTCATTGATTGAACAGTCATGGCGGTCTCCTTATGCTGCCCAATGCGGCAGGCTGAGTGATTCAATTCCATTCCAGTCACCGGTGTTCTCGCAGGTGGCAACTGTGGCCAGGTCCTCGCGCATATTTCGATAGCCGATCTCTTTCGCGTTTGGGTCGAGCTGGAAAAGGCGAACGGGATAACGGCCACATTCAATGGATGTGCTAACTACCAAAAACAGGAATCCGTCAGGCTGTTGGCCAAAGTGCTGCGCAAAACCATCGCTATAAAAAGCGTCTTGTACGTGATAGCGGTAGTCGTAAACACTTTTGGCAAACCGATTCATATCGGCGGTGGTTTTGACGTCGATAATCCAGTTGTACTCGCGCAGCAGCTTATCTGGGCGGCAGCGGCAGAGAAGGCCGGTTTCTGGATCATTCCAGTAGATGCTTGCCTCGGCATTTCCATCGGCTTCAATTAGCCAGCGAGCGTGTGGGTGTGCCATGACGCTGTCGAAAATGAGATCGACCTTGCGCGCATCCTCGGTGCTGATGACTGTTTGGCCAGGCTTAACAGAAGCCTCAAATTCTTCCCATTTTTCTTTGCCGGCTTTGGTGTTTCTCGGGGCATTGGCAGGTGACACGGCGAACATATCGGTGTAGCGGTGTGGCTCCAGCAGTCGCGCGTGAACGGCGTCTCCAATATTCAGTGCTGACTTCTTTTCTGGGTCTTCGGGGGCGCTCTTTACCCATTGCAAAAGAGACGGAGATTTACGCACGAGATCCAGCTGGCTTTTGCTAATGCCCGGGCCCGAGTGGTAGTCCTGGTTTGGCAAATCCCAATAAATGCCAGGTAATCCTGCTGGCATTTCAGAGCTTAAAGCTTCCATTTTTTCTCCTATGCCGCCTCGCGGCTTCCATTTACTGATTCGGTAATCAGCTCGCGTTCTGCGCGCTGTAATAGAAATCTGATGTCGCTCAAGGTGCTTTGCGTATCGCAGCCCATGGCGATGTCCTGCAGTAGTGACTCAAGAACAGCGTTGTCATCGACATTGCCCCGCAGGTGGGTCAGAACTTCGCTGAATGCTGGGGTGCTCATGCCGGGATCTCCTCGTGGAACTCGTCACGGCTGCGAGCGCGGACCACTTGCGATACGCGGGTCTGTGTGCGAACGGGAGAGCAGTAGCTGCGCGCTGATGGCATGCAGGACAAGAAACAAAGCACCAACACAATGGCGGTGGTGGTAGTGCGCGCTTGAAGGATGCCGTGCATCCAGAGTTGAGAGACGAGGTCTGTGCGGTTGCGGGCATTTAGCTTGTTTCTTACTCGCTCAATATGCTCCTGTACTGTGTCCTCTGATATTTGTAGCTCGAAAGCAATTTCTGCGGTTCGAATCCCTTGGGAAACCAACTCGACAACTTCCGCTTGGCGTTTTGTAAGGATGTTGTTCGCTGATGCGGACAGTTCTAGCTCCATTCTTGCCTGCTGATTCATTGCTTCGTCCTCCTGACTGATGGAGTAAATAAAACAACAAACAACATATGTCGTCAACATAAAAAACAACAAATGTATTTTGAGGGTGCGGCAGACCCCTCTAGCGAGCCTGAAAGTGTGGCGCTAGAGAGGATATTGATGGGTTTCTGTGCGGGTGGGAGGGGAAGTGACAGAGATGCTAGGGGGCGCTACTCCTTTTTTGCGCCAGGAGTGGTGCGCTACACCAGGGCCGAGTACCAGAAGACTCTTCCGATGATTTTAATCTTGCCTGACTCTATGCTGGATTTATCATAGTCCTCGGGTTCGTACTCCGAGTTTAGGCTGATCACCCTCAAACCTTGCTCTGGTAGTCGTTTGAGCCTTTTTATTCGTAGCTGTCCATCATGGTCAAAAGCGTAAAACTTGCCATCCCTGATGATCTTGTCTGCCGTGTTGACTCCAGCGATTGTGCCATCGGGCATAGCGGGTTCCATCGAGTCGCCTCGAACAATTACGCATGCCGCATCGCTCGGTGTCACTCCTGCCTTTCCTAGTGTGGATCTAGAAAGGCGAATTTTGGAAGTAGGGCTCTCTTGAACTTCTGTACGGCTACTGCCTGCAGACATTTCGACTTCAGTTATAACTGGAACTTCGATGTCGTCATGCTCAGGGGCTATGTAGCTGTGCGGCTGGGAGTTGTCTGGGGTGGGTTTGCCCGGCGCTGAATGATACACATCAGCGCTCTGTCGCCCTATGAGCCACTCTGGCTCAACGCCTAGAGCCTCCGCGAGGCCAATGATATTTCTGAAAGTAGTGCTGTCGCGCCTTTCTAGTTGGTATATGGCACTTTGTGTAACACCGACCTTTCTGGCTAGCTGCTCCTGCGTGAGCCCAAGCTCTTCTCGCCGTTGTTTTGTTTTCGAACCTAGCGCCATCGTAGTCGTCCTTAAGGTAAACGCCTCCTACATTACAAAAAATGTAGTTCCCTAAAAAACCATTTTAATAGCCTACAAATGTTGTTAGGATCTGATGAGCAACTTTCAAGGAGGACATATGAGACCTGACCAAGCGCTCATCAAGGCAATAGAACTTTGTGGTGGGCAGAGGGGCTTAGCAATTAAGGCTGGGGTGTCGCAACAAAGCATATCAGCGATGCTGAAGAGGCGCCGCTCTGCAACCGCGGAGTCTGTCTTGGCAATTGCAGCTACCACTGAATTTAGAGTCCGGCCGCATTATTTACGCCCAGATATATATCCCAATCCAAACGATGCGATCCCTATCGGAAACAACTTTAGTATTGCTCGGCTCATTGGCAATGAAAACCCCAGCTTTCAGGGGTGTTTTAGTCAAGAGGTCAACGATCATGAGTAGAGCAGCCACGGATTGGGCCTGGCGTAGTAAGCCGGGCTCATCATCACGCAAGCTCGTGCTGCTAGCCATGGCAGACCGAGCTGACGAAGAGCATCGATGCTTTCCGTCCATTGCGCGTCTTGTCGACGACACCAACTTAAACCGAAAAACCATTATTAAAGTAATTGATGAGCTTGAGCAGTTGAACTTGGTCGTTGATACGGGTGAGCGTCGCGGTTCGACGTCATCGGTGAAGGTTTATCGACTGGTACTGGATGAAAAAGCAGTCCCAAAAACGGAACGAGTCCAAAAGCGGGACAGTTCCAACAATGGTACCGCTAAGCAGTCCCAATTTTACGCGGAAGCAGTCCCAAATTTACCTACAAGCAGTCCCAATTGTACGCGGAAGCAGTCCCAAAATTGGGACATAGAATCAGTCAATGAACCAGTCAATGAATCTTTAAATAATTCTTTAGAGACGAAATCGACATCGAAACCAAAGAGATCCCAACCCGATTTTTCACCCTGGCATGCGCTGGGAGATTTATCTCAGGCAACGATCGACGAGTGGGTGGCATCCCGACGAGCAAAGAAAAACTCTGCAAGCGACACAGTCATTCGAACGGCAGCGAAAGAATTCGAAATCCTGATCTCTGCAACGGAGATGACGGTTTCCGACTGCATCGCTGAGTGGCTGATGCGCGGCTGGCAGGGTTTCAAGGCCAGTTGGGTGCTCAAAGACCAGCAGCCTGAGCGACCGAATCATCATGCTCGGGCGGACACTGGTTACACAACTGCCCAGGCATCCCTTCAGCGCCTGACCGACACAAGCTGGTGATCACTATGAGCCGATTTTACGAAAGCAAAAACAACCGTGACATTCGAGTGGGTAGCGTCGTCATCGTTGCCAAAGGCGAGCGCGAGTGGGTTTTACCTGGTGGTGAAACAACCACACGTCGCAACCAGGCTTTGGCAGCTGCCCGTCGACTGGATGCAGCCATGGGAGGTCAGGCATGCAAGTTAATTTGACCGCCCAGAATTACCAGTCTCAATTCGAGTCGGTGATTCCCGCCATTGCTGACGAGCTGCAGCGCTCAAACCTTGTCATGACCATCACACGGCCGAACAAGTCTCGTGACCAAGAACGGAAATACCACGCCATGCTGGGTGAGATTTCCAATGGCGTGCAGGTGCTGGGCAAACGGTACTCACCAGAAATCTGGAAAGTCCTGCTGGTCGACGAATTCGAGCAAGAGCGGCGGGCCATGGGCGAGCCTTTGGGTCACCCAGGGGCGACAGTCCCCAGCTTGGATGGTCAGCGATTGGTGACTGTTCGGCCATCGACTCGACAGCTGAGCGCTAAGGAAGCATCGGCGTTTATCGAGTTCCTGTATGCCAAGGGCGTAGAGTTTGGTCTGCGCTGGTCGGCCACTGCTGAAGAGATCAAAGCGGGGGCCGGCCATGCTGCGTAAGTCCCCATCGATTCGAAGCAACAAGCTTCGCAAATCTGCGCGCGATCAGGTCTGCACCCTGCAAGTGGCTGGTACCTGTAACCACAACACAGAAACCACCGTACTGGCTCACTTGGATTCAGAGACCAAGGGCATGGGTTACAAGGGCTCAGACTTGTTTGCCGTGTATGCCTGCTCGGATTGCCATGCATGGCTGGATCAGCACCGTGGTACGGAGGAGGCGCGCCAGTTTTACAGCCTGCGTGCTTTGGATCGCACCCACCGAATCATGGTCGAGCAGGGAGTGGTGAGCGTATGAGTCAAGGTCAGAAATCACTTGAGACTCTGCTGAAGGCAAGAGGGTATCAGTTTCAGCCTGAGTACCGATTTGCTGCTGAGGTTGTTGGCCTGGGCAAAGGCGTACGTAATCGACTGATCAGAGCCGGACTCAAAGATTGGCGCTTTGACATCGCTTTCCCCGAATTGAAAGTCGCTGTCGAAATTGAAGGCGGTGGTTGGGTGAAGGGTCGCCATAACCGCGGCAAAGGCTTTTCTGACGATCTGCGCAAATACGATGCGGCAGCTCGCTTGGGCTGGTTCGTGTATCGCTGTGACACAGCCATGGCCGTGAATGGGCACGCATTACAAACCATCGAAATGATTATTAAGGAGCGCACATGGGACGCAGCGTAAACAAAGTGACTCTGATCGGAACCTTAGGGCGTGATCCTGAGGTCCGATATATGCCGAATGGAAATGCTGTTGCCAACCTCAGCTTGGCGACAGACGAGAGCTACAACGATAAGCAAACCGGCCAGAAGGTTGAGCAGACCGAATGGCACCGTATCACCATTTACGGAAAGCTGGCTGAAATCGTTCAGCAGTATTTGAAGAAGGGCAGTAAGGCCTACTTTGAAGGCAAGCTTAAAACACGAGAGTGGGAGAAGGACGGCATAAAACGCTACACCACCGAGATCATCGCGCACGACATGATGATGCTGGACAGCAAACAGGGCATGCAGCCACCTGCAGCGATCTCCCAAGCGCAGAATCAGGCGCCACATGCCCAGGCCAATCAAGTTAGCCCATCGACAGTAACACCGCACAACCACTTTGACGACTTTGATGACGACATCCCGTTTTAGGAGACCCAATGGGAACTGACGCTATTTTGCAGCGACCGCTGTTTGACGTGTATGACGAGGGTGAGAACGCCTTTGTATTAATAAAGCCAGCGCGGTTCTTTTCGGCCCGCTTGCAGATGGAGCTGGAAACCCCGTCTTGGTTTCAGACGGACTTCAGTTCGATCCCAAAACTGGTTCGTGGGTTGATCAGTGTTAACGAGCGCCACCGCCTGGCCGCCGTATTACACGATCTTCTGTATTGCTGGCGCTTCATGGGTTATCGCCTGACGCGTAAAGAGGCGGACCTGGTGTTGCTCGACTTTTGCCGCTTACTGAAAGTGCCCGAGTGGAAATGCAAAGTGATCTACATGGCCGTGCGTGCCGGTGGTTGGATGTATTGGGGCAAAAAGAACAAGCCCGTCACGGTAAAGCCGCATCACCGACCTAAGTACGCCAAAGCCCATGAACCGCTTTTTTGTCAAAGTGCATGACAACTTCACGGGATTATCACAGCGGTAGAGAACTCATGTCGGAGCATCCAGTGAAAGCAGAAGTGGCCAGCAATGTGGCCGAACGAGTGGCATCAGGCGCGGCGTACGCAACCAGTGGGGGAGTCGCGTTTATGGGCATTAGTTTGCAGGAGTGGTACGGACTGATTGGCCTATTGTTTATGGTGGCGACGTTCTTCGTGAATACCTATTACCGCCACCGCACCGATAAACACCAGCAAGAAATGCGTGACATCGCACGCACCCACCAATCCAGGGAGTAGGACGCATGGCTAGTTTTAAGCAAGCATTTGACGTAATGATCGAGAACGAAGGCGGCTTCCAGTTGACCACGGTAGAAGGTGATCGCGGTGGTATGACCTATGCCGGCATCTCTCGTAAGTATCACCCGGAATGGGTGGGGTGGCAGCGAGTGGATGACAAGTTGTTTGACGACACCCTCAAAGGTGATGTTGAGGACTTCTATCGGAGTGAGTTCTGGAACAAGTGTGGCTGCACCAACATGGTTGAGCAGGAAGTGGCCACCAGTATCTTTGACTTTTCTGTGAATGCAGGCGTCGGCACCGCTGCCAAGCTGGCCCAAGTTGTATGTGACACTGATGTTGATGGCGTTATTGGCGCCAAGACGATTTTAGCTATTCATTCCATGGGACCTGAGTTGTTCCTGTCTCAGTACGCACTTGCCAAGATCAAACGCTACTCGGATATCTGCAATCGTGACCGCAGCCAAGTGAAGTTCTTACTCGGCTGGATTAATCGAACGCTGAAGGGGTAGGCATGCTAGGTGTGAAAGGTGTTCTTGAGGCGGTAGGGCAATTGGGGGACGAGCTATTCACCAGTGATGAAGAACGAGAGCGTCTTCGTATCCAATCCAGACAGGTAGATGCTGACTGGGCCAAGACTCAAATGGCAGTGAACCAAATAGAAGCCCAACATCAAAACATGTTTATCGCAGGCTGGCGTCCCGCCATTGGTTGGATTGGTGCTGCAGCGCTCGGGTATCAGTTCCTGCTGTATCCGTTTCTTCTATGGCTCTGGTCGATTGGTCAGGCAGCCACATACATACCTATCGAAGTAACGCCACCGCCAGTACTGCCAGGGGAGGCGCTATTCACCATTGTAACCGGCATGCTAGGCGTTGGTGGCATGCGCTCGTATGAGAAATCACGGGGAGTGGATACCAAACGTGTCGTACGCTGATCTGACGCTCAAGCAGCAACGCTTTGTTGATGAGTACATGGTCGATTTCAACGCTACCCGGGCGGCAAAGGTCGCGGGCTACAGCCTGAAAACAGCTGCTAAGACGGGTAGCGAAAACCTCCAAAAACCAGAAATCCAGGCGGCGATCAAAGAACGCACCGATGCACTCCAGCAGCGCACCGAAGTGACGCTAGATCGAGTGGTAGGGGAGCTGGCAAAGCTTGCCTTTATGGACCCTCGAAAGCTGTTTGATGACTCCGGCAATCCTGTCGGTATCTCGCAGTTGGACGATGCTACCGCTGCTGCTATTGCCGGTGTGGATGTGGCCGTAGTGGGTAATTCGGATATGGGCTTGGGCGAGATCCTGAAAGTACGCCTGTCTGATAAGCACAAAGCCCTCGACTCACTCATGAAGCACTTGGGTGGGTACAAAGAAGGGGCAGCGGTTCAAATCCTCAATGCGCCGACCAAGATCACTATCAAAGCGAAGATGCCAGAACAGGAGGCCGGTGAGTGAGCGCGGTCGCCAGGGAAGTAGAGGTCGAAGTTGAGCTGCCACCGAAGCTGGTGCCGGTCTTTGCTCCTCCTCGCGGAAGCGTCAGGACTCGCGGCGCGTATGGTGGTCGTGGTTCTGCAAAGTCCGTGAGCTTTGCCAAGATGGCCGGGGTATTTGGCTACGCCGAGCCTCTTCGCATCATGATTACTCGTAAGCACGAGCGATCGATCAAAGAGTCCATCTTCGCTGAGATCAAGCACGCCATTAAAACCGAGCCGTGGCTGGCACCGTTTTACGATATGGGAGAGAACTTCTGCCGTGGGCGTAACGGTACTGAATTTGTCGTCGCGGGCATCCAGACGGCGATTAAGTCCATCGCGCAAATCGACATCTTGATCATTGAAGAAGCGGAGGAGGTGCCGGAGAAACCACTGGTGAATATGTTGCCGACGATCCGGAAGCCGGGCTCTGAGGTTTGGCTGGTATGGAACCCAGAAACAGAAGGCAGTCCCGTCGATAAGCGCTACCGGCAGCACACGCCTGACGACGCGATCATCGTTGAGATGAATTACCAGGACAATCCCTGGTTTACCAAGGAGCTGGAAAGCCAGCGCCGCTCAGATCGCCAAGTGCTCGATGATGACGAGTATGCCTGGGTCTGGGAGGGCGAATACCGCCGCAACAACAAAGCGCAGGTGCTGCATGGCAAATACCGTGTGGATGAGTTTACGCCGGGCGATGACTGGCATGGGCCATATTTCGGATCCGATTGGGGCTTTGCTCAAGATCCAACCACGCTGGTTCGGATGTGGATCACGCCTGATCAGAAAAAGCTGTGCATTGAGTATGAGGCCTATGGCGTGGGTGTGGATCTCGACGATACGCCAGCGCTGTTCAATACAGTGCCCGGGGCCAAAGAACACAACATTCGCGCAGACAACGCCCGGCCAGAGACCATCAGCTTTATGCGCCGCCGTGGTTATCGCATGCAGGCAGCAGCCAAAGGTCCTGGCTCAGTTGAAGACGGCATTGCCCATCTTCGTGGCTTCTCTGAGATCGTTATTCACCCACGCTGCAAAGAGACCATTCGCGAAGCCCGCATGTGGTCGTACAAAAAGGACAAGCTCACGGATGACGTACTGCCAGTGCTCGTTGATGCGTACAACCACTGTTTCGACGCAGTGCGTTATGCGCTTGAGCCGGTAATGAAGAAACGGAAAACAGACATTGCTGGAATGAAGGTATCGTCACTATGACCGAGTCAGATCTGCTGTTGAATGAGATTAAGGCCATTGAGGGCTGCGAGCGCACTAAGCGCAAAATCATGGCGATTCTGCATACGCAGCTGGGCAGGCGTATCTACTTTGCGAAGGGCGGCCCGAACAAGCAACGTCAGGTTGGGGAGGCGCTGAAGCTGCTCAATGCAGGTCATGATCGAACAGAAGCACGTCAGGCAATCGAAGAGCGCTTTGGTCTGGGCCGTACCGCTGCAACAGAGGTAGTTAACGCTGCCATCGAAGCACGCCGCCCAGTTAGGCAGGAAACCTTGTTTTGAGTGATGACGAGCAGCACGACCGATTAAACCGCGCTAAGCGCTCGATCACGGGCATGGCTGAGCGGGCCTACTCAAAGCTGGTGCATGGTCTCGACTCGGGCGCCAAGGCCAAATCGGCGGTGAATCAGGCTATTGGTTCGTTCAATGCCGAGTATTACGACGGCCTGGCCAGCTACTTTAGCGAGTTGTTGGGTCATAAGATCCCTAGCAGCAGCGTCCAGCGCTGGGCTACGGGCAAGTTGCCGCTGTCCAGGCGCCTCTATCGCCACCAAAAGCAGGTGGCTGCGCAAACGCTGCATGCGATTCAGCTGCACAATCACGGCATCCACAGCGCCCGCAAGTTGGCACTGGAACTGTACGACGGGTACGGCAATGACATCGATGTGCTGGATGTGAAAGCCAAGCTACCCAAGTACATTCGCAAGGCGCCCAAGCTGGCCAATGAGTACGAGATGTTAGTGGCCAAAAATCAGGCCTCGAAACTGCGTACACCTGCGCTACGGGCTGCGTATCTGCAGGCGCTGGAAGGGATCGAAAAGGGCGCCGGCATCGAAGAACGCAACCGGTTATTGCAAACAGCCTTTGCCGAACGGAACCGCTACTACGCCAACCGGATCGCCCAGCACGAGCTGCAGCGTGCTTATGCAGAGCAGCGTAACGGCGACATGATCGAAGACACAGCGCTTGAGTACGTCGAGCTGAGAATGTCGGGTAGCCACCCGGTCACAGATATCTGCGATTTGCACACCAGCGTTGACCTCTATGGCCTTGGCCCTGGTGTTTATCCGAAAGACAAAGCGCCGCAGCGGCCGTTTCATCCGCATTGTCGGTGCACGTCTGTCCCAAGATACGATTTGACGGGCAAGAAAGCCCGCCATCGTCCGGCAGCTGAGGCCGAATATCTGCGAAAAACACCTGATGCCGCACGTATCGTAGGCGGCCAGCATCGGCTTCAGAAGGTACTATCCGGGCACTCGCTGAGGTCGGTCATCAACGAAAGCGCGCCAGACGGCTATGGCCTGCGCACAGCCGGTGAAGTCTACAAAGAGGCTTTGCCACGGCGCATGGTCAATGGTGTTATCCGCAATGCCAGTGGCCCCAGTGCTGATGCCAGTGGCCAGCTGCGTTCGATGTTCGCCAGTGACGACGTTTACACGCGCCACTTAGGCAAGCGCCTGAGAGAGGGGGTGGTGAAGTCCTCGGTTGAATACGCCGCAGCTACCTTCACTGTTTTGGCCGGTACCAGGCGATTACTGTTGGCCGAGCATGCCGGCGAATCTGCGTTTGCAGCCACTGGAAAAGTGGGCGAGAGTGACTGGGTAGTGTTGCTCACTACTGACGGGCGCATCATATCGTCTTACGCTCAGCAGCCCGACAAGCGAAAGTTTGATCAACATCATGAGACAAAGGGAGGTCAGCTCCATGAGCACCCCATCACCAGAGCGGATAAAACAGCTCTTAGTCGAGTATTCGGGACACGTTGAATACTGGATGCCAGCCATGGGCGATACGCACGAGATGCTGGCGTGTCGTGAGCTGTTGGCTGAGGCCGTTTTGACTGCTGAACAAGCCAAAGAGCTGGCCGAGCTTGATGCGGGGGTTATGGCTCACGTAGAACAGCTGTCACCAGTAGCTAAGGGCTGGGACGTCGAGTTGCTGAAGGATACGGCCAAGTTAATCAGGACGAATGAGAGTGGGGTGGTGCAGTAGGTCTTGTCTTGCATGTTGTGACTCTATCCATTGGTCGTATACTTGACCCGCGCCTAAAGGATGAGCAAATGATAAAAACGACACTTTTGAGGGTGAAGAGTTTCCTGAATAAATCAGAAAGCCCAGACATGCGTTTACAGCGCTATGATGAGGTGTGTAAGAAACATGAACTGATCATGGAATACTTCAAGACCGAGTATCTAAAAGAGAGGCAGAAGTTTTCAGGGCTCGATAGCAAAGCAGCACGCTATTTAGCAGCTCAGACATTACTACTTTCCATCTTAGCGCTGGCCGTTAAGCCAGGACTAGAATTCTCTGTCAGAATTGACGGAGTAGAATCAGTGATATCGATTCTACTCATTGTTGTCCTAGGTTTTTTGGTGGCTCATGCATGGTTGGCGGCTTTTGATGCGTTTAAATTTGACGACGTCTACTACGCCCCGGCAGATGATAAAGCTTTAGCCGACTATCGTGGGTATACGCGGGTGCAAGCGCTAGTCTCTATGACGAACGCTTATCAGGAATCAATAAAAGAGAACATTAAAGTTAATGTCGCGAAGGGCCAAAGGATCTCTATCTGCGCGGATAGAATCAAACGTGTTTTTTATGCGTTGGTTGTTCTTCTTTGTTTTTGGTTGTATGTTTTCGCTTCATCACTCGATATAAGCATCAATTCAGAAACAGGAGTCACCATGGGTAAGGATAAAGATAAGTTCGAAGATATTGTTGCTGGAGACGATAGCGATATCGTTGATTATGATGTGGCTAAGCCAGTGCTTCGGCCTTCCCATGAGTCGTATGGATACAACATCAATGAATCTTCAGGTGGCGATCAGTACGACAGCGGTAAGACTCGAGGCTCAGCGGATAGCGCGCCCAAAAAACCAGCGAAGCAGTAAGAAGCAGTACGGCTAGGTATGTACCTAGCCCTTATTAAGCTGATGCCAAGAGAATTTGTGTAGGTATTATCTTTGTAGATGGAATCGGATATGGAAAACCAATATAAACTTATTCAAATTATGCCTGCACCTGATGGAACCAAAGTGCTGATTCACGACACTGAGATCAATGTTTATGTTCTTGGATTGTTTGAGACTCCGGTTGGTCAAAACTTCGTCGATGCGGTATATCCTTTAGCGGACTATGCTTGCTATAAAGGGAACGACATCTCTCAGCCAGCAAAAATTCAAGCAGGATTCCGCGGTCTAAAAATTGGAGATCAGACGTGGAAAGCTGATGGTGAGCATGACGTTCAAGATGCCAAGGCAAATAAGCAGGCGATGTTTCTTTGATCAAGCCACCACCCCAAACACCGCCTGAAACACCTTAAAACTCTCGATCCGGTCCTGATCCAGCAGCGTGCGTTTGTGCACAGCTGCCCAGGGGCCGGACTCCATCGCCTCGATAATCTGCCGTTCCATGGCCATCTGCTTGCGGTAGATCTTTTCGAGCCCGTCTGAATCCGTGAGCGCTTCGCCAAAGTAGATCATCAGTTCAACCTGTCGATGACCTGCGCCGACCTGGTGTCGGGTAGTTAGAATCCGAACACACCTTCATTTGCATTCAGCTAGCCGTTTGCGTAGTTAGCGGTCGCCAGTCTCTCGGCGGAGCCTGGTCAGGCTTGGAATCCATTGCGAGCCGGTGGCTTTTCGACACCTAGCTGACACTCTCATAATTGTTTTGATGGATATGTGGGCTCAACGCCATATTAGTGAAAGAAGTGATCGCCTGGCTTCTCATTTGCTGGGGCCGTCAGAGTAGATTACGAACGCATTGTTGTGCATCGCTACGATGGCTAGGTCACGCCAGACGGTGAGGTCTAGGCTAGGGTTGTTCAGGGTCACTAAATTAATTGTTGTGAATCGAAATCGATAGAGTGTTACGCCATGTTACACCTGATGGTCATTGTAAGTTTTTGATTTGCATTGTTTTTATTTTTTTTTCTGATTTTGTTAGGGGCTTCTGGTTATTTTGACTGATTGCATTGTTTATCTCTAGCGATAACTTGACAGATGAATTTATTGCCGAGGTTCATAGCAGTGTCAAAATTACTCCGGATAATCTCTCTTGTGGTCATATGCTGTATGACTGCTTCTTGTTCAAGTTTTTTTGGTCGTGAACCTGATTCTCCGAATGCGGGTCTCCTTGGTGGCGTTTCAAGTGATATTTCTAAATTTCCTGTTGTTACGACTATTGACGTTGGTACCGGGCTTTGTCAGGTTTTGACTTGCCCTAGAAGCAATAAGGTGGTTATTAATGACTGTGGGGATTTGGGGGCATCTGATTTTAAGCCATTAGATCCTGGTGACAATGAAAAACGTAATGCAATTGCGAAATTCATTGTTGACGACTTGGTGGGTTCGATGACTCAAAGGAAAAAAGAAACCACCTATGTTTTGACTGTTAGTCATGGAGATATTGACCATATATCAATAGCTCCATGGATTGGGGCTGCTATTAAAAATTCAACTAGAAAGGCAAAACCGTTCGATGTTGTATATTTCGGCGGGAGGTTAAAAGATTATGTAGGGACGGTGAAGGATTATTCTGCTGACATTAAATATTATTCCAGAAAAACTGTTGCTGTTGAGAAAATTGAAGACTACAAGGATCCAGTCCCCGACCTGGGTTGTAATGAAGATGACGTGTCAACTTGGATTTTGGTTAATGGAGTCGGTTTTGGTAAAAATGAGAGTGGAATGGTTTTGGTTAGCAAGTACGGGGGTATAAAATACTATTTCACTGGCGACATGATGGATGCAACTTTTGATAAGATTGAGAGCCTTTATGACAATACGTCAACGCGGTATGTTGGGGTCAATCTGCAGGATGGTATTAATATATTCCCATTGCCGCACCACGGTGCCTCTATAGACACTAATAGTCCCGATATGGTTGGTTTTTTTCTTCCTGTGATCGCGCTTGTAAGTGCTGGCTATCATACTGGGTATAAACACCCTCAGTGCGTTGTAACTTATGAATATGGTTATGCGTCGAGCGCAATCTCTAAACAGCACTATTTGAACTGTTTTAATGGAGGGAGATTCGAAAAAAGTCTTGTTGATTATGGGGTTTATTCTACATATTCGAGCGGGAATTTGTATGTGACCTTGAAAGGTAAGGATTTTGTTTTAAACTGCGATAAAAACTGTTAATTATTTTGGAGTATTTATGTCTATATTCGGATTGATATCAAAGGGCGCCGATGTTGTTTCGGGGGTTGCAAAATCAATAGGAGGAATCTTTGGAGAGTCTGATCGGGTTTATTATAATTCTGATATGAGTTATGGCGAGTTCAAAGCACGGGCAGCATATTATCAGACGGGTCCTTTGAAGTGGATCCCAAGAGAAGATGGGTTTATTGAGGTGTTGAATGACTCTCAGGAACCTGTGATGTTAAGTTTTGCAAAGAACTGGGTTACAGAAAATGGTGCGCAAGAGCACAGCAAGGCTGAGACGCACATGATTGCAGGATTGGCTTCGATCTCAGATATTTCACACCAGTTGAGAGAGCAAAATGTAAATGGCACGATAACTGTAAATAACGCACACTCTGAGCAAAGTGGTTTGACAAGGGAAGAGTTTATAGCTGGAAAGCGGTTTAGTTATGGTGAGGTTTGCAATTGCTACACTGTTACTAATTTGAAAACTAATACTCCATCGAAGATTGATGAAGGTCTATGGGTCACAATAAATATTGATGGTAAAGAAAGCGAGGGGGATCAAGTGACGGTTCACTGTGCAATAGATGGCTGGCCGGATGATACCTCTGGAAGGGTTGATTGCAGTATTTTTGTTGGCTCAGGCCCTATGATTCGTGGTGGGGTTAGTGTTTCTCAATATGATCTTTCAGGTGATAATTTTAAGTTTAAAGTTGCAGAAAATGTCGAGTTTGAAGATATGATAATTCCCAAGGTTTTTGTCGATATTTATCATAGCTCAAAGTCTTCAAGGATGCTGAAAATGAAAGTTCATGAAAATATCCATCCTATGTTTTTGAAATAGACAGTTTAATGGTGAGCACTATGTCTGAGTTTTTCGCTCCATTGGCGTTTAGTATGATGGTGGACCATTCTGGCTCTATGGGGCCATATATGGCTGAGTTTAAAATAGATAGCGGATCATTTATAGCCCTGGCGTTTCCGGATGATATGATTAATGTTGTTGGCTTTAGTGGCTCAGCATCATATTTGTACCCGGGTGATGGTGGTATGGTTACGGTTTCTAGGGATCAGTCTGAGTCACAAGCGGCTGCTGATTCTATTAAGCAATTGAGTGCTTCAGGAAGAACAAATTTCTTTGATGCGTTTAGTCTGTCAACCAAATCATTGGAAAGCGTTAAAAGGAATATACAGAAAGTTTATATTCTGGTGACGGACGGTGATTGGAATACGGGTGGCGATCCAGTTTCTAAGGTCGATCACGATATACCGATCTATATACTGGCAATAGGGGCAATAAGAGCTCCAAAGCTTAATGATCTAGCTTTGTTGAATCCAGATAGTGAAATATTTTATTCTCCGAGTCATAGTGATATCGAAAGAATATACTACGAAATAAGAGGTAGGTTTCCCGATTCTACTCTTCTTTATAATGAAAGTTCGTACTTTTCGGGGGTTGAACATGCATCATATAAATTCTACGTCCCGCCAGGGTCTGAGGCAGTTCAAGTGTCGACTGTATGGGCAAATACTGATGTGGTTTATAGGGACCAGGTGTCGGGGAGTAATTTTGTAAATGTTGAGCTTGTTGATCCTCAAGGGAAAATCGTTACCCCCGATCAGGTGCTGACAGATAGCGGATACGTTAACTTTACGGCAAATAGGCCGGCGCCGGGAACGTGGAGGGTCTCGACAGCTCTACAGTCTGATGTTGAAACAAAGTTTAACTTTGGCACTGTTCTGACCCACTCAAAAGTGCGTCTTTCTATTGATCTGAAAACCGCATGTAGCTTCGGTGAAGAAATTCCTCTCAAATGCGCTGTAATCATTGAGGATAGGGAGGTTGATGATATTCAGTTTGAAGTGGAGGTGTCGAAGCCATTGGACTCTGCTGAAAACTTTATAGAAAGGAATCTAGATGTCATTGATGCCGTAAACCTTCTTGAATCTGAGCTTGATGAAGGCACGACTGCTATTGATGATGTTCGTTTCGAGAAATTTAAAAAGCTCTACTATGAATCGTTAGGCAAGGGCGAGGACCTTATTGGGTATACGACAGCGATACATAATTTAACTAGTCATAGTAAAGAGGGGCTAACTATTAAGGCGCCAGATTGCCACGGCGTTGTGTATGTACGAGTACGTGCCACGGGTACTTACCCAGGAACCGACGAAGAATTCACGTTGTTGGGTGCCACTGGTATACTGGTAAGCCATTCGTAGTGTCACTGTAAACTCCGGCCTACCATTGGTTGTGGGTCGCGGGTTTCCTCTAACCTTCTCGTGCTATGGGCTCCTCTGTGGAGCTCTAAACTTAGGTCTTCTAGTGCTCTGCAAGCAGTTGAATAGCCCATATATCATTGGTTCGGAAGTAGACACCTCTCACGTACCACTGGGTTATGAGTCGCGTAGGGTGCCGACGAAAGATAGACTCAGTCATCAACAAGAAGTGTATTAGGGTGGCTAAGGGGATGATTAGCGCTAGCTGGTTCTCTTCTCACTTATTTCCGCATGCGGAAATCCTATGGGAGGCCTGGCGGGCTTAAATCACCCGCCAGGCCCAAGGGTTAACTCCCATCCAACAAGCGCTGGATTAGCATCAATGTGGCGATGGCCACCTTCAGGCAGTAGCACACCACATCGATCGTTTTTGTAGGTCTGCTTTTGTTCATATTCTTAATCCTTTGTTGGCGCGCCATCGTTAGCGCAAAACAATTCTCCCTCAAGCGCAAAAGACAAAATGCCCATTTGGTGCCCAATTTGGGTTGCAAAGAATTTTTCAGGCAGGGTTCTAAAACGTCATTTCGCGCGGATGCATCACAAAGGATAAGGGGAGAGGCTGGTGTAACTCAGCTTTAGCGCAGACCATTGGTACTCTCAAAGCCGGCAACTAAGCTGGCACAAGCATAATTGGACGACTGTCAGATTGATCTTCGTTTTTGATGTGTATGGGGAGTGCTGCCAGGTGGATGCAGCTTGGGGCGCTTAGTGCGTCTGACTAATTCGTGGTCGACTTTCGCTTGTTCTTTTTTGTCTGGCGTAAATAGCCCAGTCTTAGATTTTTATTCAGGGAATCTTTGCTGTTGTCCTCTTTGGTCTAGCTACTTATTTATGATAGTTTTCGCGCCCCGCTAAAGTAAGGCATCAATTCGGATATTGCCTTGCTAAACCAAAAGCCATCACAAGGATATTTGATGAGCCGCCGCACGCTACTCTTTTTTATCATATTCTCTTTTTTAGCATTTCCGTCTATGGCCGCCCCTGTACAGGGAACGGGTGACGGTGAAAAACTGCATGGAACTAATTATTCAGACACGATACATGCCGGCGGAGGGAATGATCTCGTATTCGCTTTCGGAGGTGATGATGTCATCTATGGAGAGGCGGATCATGACCGGCTTTATGGTGGCAATGGTACGGTAAAAGGTAGTGGTAATGACGCCATTTATGGTGGGCCGGGCAATGATACTTTAGCTGGTGAGGACGGCACCGATACTCTGACCGGAGGGGAGGGGAACGACAGTTATTATTACTACCCAGGCTCCGATACAGACATCATTGTCGATCCTGAACCCGGTGACGATGTTTTATTTTTCTTGGAAACATCACGCGACGCGTTGGCATACTACCGCGACGGTGAAGACTTGGTGGTGCGTGTTAATCAAGATGCAACACAGCAAGCACGGGTGAAAGACTTTTTTGTATCGAGCGCTCACCAGGTACATGTGCAACCCGATGACGGTGGATTTACCATCATGGCCAGCCAGGTCAGTGCTATGGCTCAGCCGTATCCGGGCGATGGAAATGGCGATGGTTCAGGTAATGGCGATGGAAATGGCGATGGATCTGGTAATGGTAATGGTGATGGATCTGGTAATGGTGATGGATCTGGTAATGGTGATGGATCTGGTAATGGTGATGGATCTGGTAATGGTGATGGATCTGGTAATGGTGATGGATCTGGTAATGGTGATGGATCTGGTAATGGCGATGGATCTGGTAATGGCGATGGATCTGGTAATGGCGATGGATCTGGTAATGGCGATGGATCTGGTAATGGCGATGGATCTGGTAATGGCGATGGATCTGAACCTTTTCCAACAGCAGGCGGCGATAGCTGGCGTATAGACGAAGCCAATACATTTAAAGCCATCGATTCAGGCACCATGATTACTTCAGGCCCAGGAAATGATCTGTTGGTTGGTTCAGCAGGCGATGATTGGCTGTTTGGCGGTGCTGACAATGATCACTATCAAGTTGGTCTTAATGGCGGTAAAGATGTTATTTGGGATTTGGATGGTGATAACTATCTGCTATTGACCGACGGTATGACGGCTGGCGATATTGGTTATTCAGGTACACAGCAGGATTTGATTATTAGGCTGCCAGGTACGGATCACCAAGTTACGGTTAAACAATTTTTTGTCCGCAAAAACACCATTGCTGGTATTCGCTTTGACGATAAGTCAATCATTAAGGCGGATTCGCTTTTGCGTCGTTTTGGTCAGAGCCAACCAACCCAGAAAGATAGCCCTAGACAGTTGCATTTAGGTTCGCGTGACAGCGATCGCTTACGCATTGAAAGTGAACGTCATCTAGTGGTGGGCGGTAGCAGCAATGACGCTATTCAAGTGTTCAGCGGGGGCAATGTTCTTGCCGGCGGTGAAGGATCAGATATTTATGAATTTACTGCGAACTCCGGCCATAACATTATCATCGACAGAGAGGGTGAAAACGTTATCGCCTTTGGTGAAGGTCTACTGTATTCGGATATTGCTTATGGCCTTAAGCGTATCAACAATGATCTCATCATCAAGCTGACTCGTGATGCGAATAATACCGTCACAGTGAAAGACTTTTTCTCGTTCCGCAATACCGTAAGCATGTTGACGCTAGCCGACGGATCCATGTTGCTTGATGAGGATATTTGGCAGGACTTAAATTTAGCGCCAAGCCAGGACAAGCATCTTACTAGCATTTTTTCGCTCACCGAGGGTGGTGATCTAGATAACGACGGCATTGCAGGCGACAACGATGCTTGCCCATTCTCTAACTCAGTATCCGTGGATGCAAAAGGCTGTGATGCGTCTCGCGCTGACGCCGACGCTGATGGCGTATTCGACAGTCTTGATCAATGCCCGTCTACCCCTATAGAACCATCGCGCTTTAGTGCCTGCTCTTTCGAATTGACCGAGTTTTATTGTCAGGATATCGGTGGCCCCGCGGTCAATGCCAGCGGCTGTGCGGCAGACGAGCTGGATAGTGATAATGACGGCATCAGCGATGAGTTAGACAACTGTCCGCTGACTCCAAACGGCGCTGCGGTCAACGAACAAGGCTGCGACGATCTGGATAACGACGGTAAGTGGGCGGATAGTGACCACTGCCCAGGCACACCAGAATCTGAATTAGACGATGTGGATTTTTATGGTTGTTCGATCAGTCAGCGAGACAGTGATAACGATGGCGTTAATGATCATGTCGATAGCTGCTCTGACACTCAGAGGGATAATCCGGTCGATGCCCAAGGTTGTGCCGATTACCAGCGAGACACCGATGGCGATGGCCTAACCGACGATAAGGATCAGTGTGATAACACCCTGCCAGGTTCCGATATTGGCCCCGGTGGCTGTGCGCCCTATGAACGTGATACCGATGGCGATGGTATTAATGATGATGTGGATACAGACGACGATGGCGATGGAGTTGACGATATCAACGATGACTTGCCGCTTGATGCTACAGACTCAGTTGATACGGATGGCGACGGCATTGGCAATAACACCGATACGGATGACGACGGCGACAGCTATTCTGATGAACAAGAGCGTGCTGATGGTACCGATCCGTTAGATTGGCAAAGCAATGCCTGGTTTAACAGCCCATCACCGAGTCGAATTCCGCGTACCGGCCAAACAACATCGGTGTTTGCTGGTGACGATGGCGAAAAACAAAATGGCGCGCCGCGTATTTATCAGCGTTCAAATGAAGGCGTGGTATTTGACCGGCTTAGTGGTCTGGCCTGGCAAGACCAGCCAATTATTGAAGCGCAACGACTAACGTATCGAGAAGCCACTCAGTACTGTGAAAACCTAGAACTGGCCGGTCGCAGCAATTGGCGTTTGCCCACGTACCGTGAAATTCTCTATAGCTTTGAGCACGATGAGTTCATTTCAGATCGATGGGGTGGCAAGGTAAATTTCTGGCCAGATATCTTTAGGCATGTGCCTAACTATGATTTGGTAGCATCAACATCTGACATGACGATGTGGACTCGTACCCTTACGTACAGCCGTGATGGACGTAAAACCAGTTCGCGTATGGTAGTGAACTCAGCGGGCAATAGCCATTCAGGCAAAGGCTTGATTCTAGAAAATAAACCCGATGAACCGATGTGGTTGCGCTGCGTTTCCCCAGAAAATAACGATCAGCGTACTTACGATTCAAGCTTTCATGGCTCAGATAACAACGTCGTTATTGATTCGATAAGTCAGTTGATGTGGCAGGATGAGCCCATTAATAAAGAGCTAAAACATAATTGGAGCGAAGCCTATAACCATTGTGAAAGCTTGCAGTTAAGTGGTCATGATGACTGGCGCTTGCCGACCATTAACGAAGTTTTTTCATTGGTGGAAGAGCTGCACAATACTCGCGTTTTAAATAATGTTATTCCTGCCAATACCTGGAGCGAATCGAATGAGCAGGAACGTATCGGTAGTTGGACGAGCACCTCTTGGTTTGGTGACAATGGTGAAGAAAAATACGCCGTCAAAGCCAATGGTGGTCGCTTTCAATTAGAACATTCCAATTGGAATGTATTCTCTGGCCGAGCGTCATCTTACAACGCCTTTCGTTGTGTGCGGGAGCATCGTTCTCCTGCGTTAGCGCTGCAAGATGTTCCAGAGCAAGTGGTGCAGGGGCAGCCAGTGGCTTTTGATGCCAGTGCCTCCACCAAAGGAGACAGCGAACGTTTGACGTTTGTCTGGACTTACCGCGGCAATGTTATATCGACGGTGCCTGCGTTCTCCTTCAAAGACTTTGAACCAGGCTGGGCCAATGTTGATTTGGTCATGCGTGATGAAAATGGTCTGGCGTTTAAGCACGCTTGGGGAATCAATGTTTTAGCAGTACCTGAAATCCGTGTGACGGGTAATGCGGTGGTTGAACCGGATGCTGAGTTGACGCTGAATGCGTCGGGCTCATCCAGTGCCAATGGTGAGCTGGTGAAATACCAGTGGCACGAACTGGAAAGTGGCAAGGCAGTGTCTGATTCAGCACAGCTGAAGTTGAGCTTTGACGCCGCAGGCAGCTATCAATATCGCGTAACGGTGGAAGACAGTTTAGGAATTACGAGCACCAGCGTGGTCATTGTGCAGGTGGTTAATCCTCCTGAGCTGAGTGCCATTATTCCAGGGCTAGTGACGCCTGGAGATGTGTTGTCTCTCGATGCCAGTGCTAGCAAAGACTCGGCAGGCGGTGAATTGAGCTTCCAGTGGATGATTGATGGAACGCTGGTTGGTACAACCGCCACGCTTGAACACATAGGCCTTGCTGCTGGCACACATACCGTGACCCTAAGTGTTACCAATTCGGCTGGCATCAGTACTGAGCAGAGTTTCACGGTGCTGGTGGGGCATGAGCCGGTGGCCGTTATCCGTATCAACGAATCTCTCAGTACCGGCGGTCGTTTGATTGCCAGTGCTGAAGGCAGCCAAGATCAAGATGGCGATGCCTTGGAATATCAATGGTTTTTAGACGGCGAGCTGGTTGGACGGGAGCAAGATTTATCCCTGACGGATGTTGCCCTGGGTCAGAGAACTCTCGAGCTTTTTGTTAAAGACGCTACCGGTCTTGAAACTACTGCGACTAAGGCCTATGTAATGCTGTCGCATAACTTGGAGTCGTGCTCCCTGCCGGTTGTGACGGCGGACTACGAATATTTCTATGAATATCCCGCTGATGATATTCCGTGGGCGGGAGGTGCTGATGCTACGGTGGAAAATATCGAGCGCGCGTTTAATCATGCCCGTAGTTTAGACCCATCAGTAAACGTGTATTTAAATTTGCCGTCTCAGCAACAATGGGATCAGCTGTCTCTGCAGCAAAAAGGTTTATACCTGGTGAACGCCGAGCGAGAAGCCAGGGGCCTAAAACCATTGACGGGTGTGGCCAGTGATATTGTGGCAACCGTTAAAGAATACGCACGCTATGTTCGCTCCAACAATATGTTGGGAGGACACTTTAGAGATGGACGCACGCCGCAGCAGCGTTTAGCCGTGCACGACTACCTGGTTAATAATCGCGATGGCTTAAACTTCTTTGGTGAGTCAGTACATCAATTTGCTGGAGATAGCGAAGAGTATGTTTTAGCGCGAGCGATTTATGGCTGGCTCTATGTTGATAAAAACTGGTTTGCTGGCAAGCCTGACGCTAGCGGTCCGCAATGGGGGCATCGCGATCACTTGTTAAAAAATGCCAGCACTGAAAACTCTGGCAGTGCTGACAGTGAGGGTATTGCTGGCTTTGGGGTTGATGTGGGTGACTACAATCCAACCAATAAGCCTAATGTCACCACTGGAGGGGTTGCCGTTTATAACACCCTCGATCAATCCAGCAGCTGGGATGAGTCTAACTTAGAGACCGTTGATACCTCCGGTGCGCATTTATGCGTACAAAACGAGGCGGTCACTGTAACGGCACCCGCCAGTGATATTCAAAGTGTGCGTGTATCGCCTTCTAGTTTGGTATTAAATCAAGGCCAAAGCCATGATGTGCAGGTTACTGCCATTGCATCTGATGGTTCAGTGTTGGATGTATCGGATCAAGTAACGGCATCAACAGGCAGTTTTTCTATTGTTTCGCTAAGCAATGGCCGGTTAACCGCTTTATCAGCCGGTGAAACACGTATTCGCTTAACGCTGGGTGATATCAGTACCGAACTCCCGGTATTGGTGCATGAAGCGTTACCGCGTGACATGCTGTTGCAGTCTGTGCCACAGGCTCAGCAACCTTATATTCCAGACAATGCGGCCAATGCCTCATACAACACAACGGCCATGCTATTTGAGTCGGGTTACGATAGTAAAGCCATGGCGACCTACACCGGATTAGTGGTGGATGAAAACAGCGTACCTCTCGCTGGCGTGCAAGTTTCTTTCCTTAATAAACCACGCCTTGGCAGTGTGTTCACCGACCATAATGGCCGCTTTATTATCGCAGGGCCTGCAGGCGTGCAGCGCTTTAATTATGAAATGGCGGGGCGTTTACCACTGCAGCGCAAGGCGACTGGTGCGTCCGATGCCTGGGCTAATGTTGAAACCGCCATGTTATTGCCGTTTGATCATCAGGTATCTCGCATAGATTTAACCGCTGGTGTGGCTCAGGTGCACCAAGCATCGGTGATAACGGATGAGCGCGGCAGTCGCAAAGCTACGGTGGTCTTTAATGATATTACCCAGGCTAAGGTGGTGTCGCGAGACGGCAGTGAACGTGTGTTGGACGAATTCCTATTTACTGCCACAGAGCATGTGACGCCAGCGTCAATGCCAGGACCGTTGCCGGACACCACTGCCTTTACCTATTGTGCAGAGTTGCATGTTGACGGTGTGCGTTATGACGATACCGTGGTATTTGATAATGACGTAACCCTGATGGTCGATAACTTCCTCGGTTTTGAGGTCGGCGAAATTGTGCCCGTTGGTTCCTTTAATACCATTACCTCGGAATGGGAAGGTCAGCCTAATGGTGTGATTGTGATGGCCATCGACAGTGATAATGATGGCACTATTGATGGTGTGGATTACACCGGTGATCGTATCGCCGATGATTTAACCAAAGACGGTAGCACCACAGATGAAGCTCTAGGCCTTGCCGGATATAGTGATGGCGATACCCTAATGTGGAGCCGTGTATCGCACTTTTCTGCTAATGATTTGAACTTTGCTCAGAAAGGTGACGAAGGCTCCAACGATGCTGGGGCGAAATCTGGTCAAGACAAAGACAATAACGATAAAGAATGTACCGGCTCTTACGTTAAGCCCTACCAGCGATCTTTTCATGAAGACATTGAGCTGGCCGGGACTGATATTCAGCTCCATTACAGCTCCCAGCGTACGGGTGATTACCATCACAAGGTCACGGTCACGCTGAGCGATGCCGAATACCCTGAGCGGGTAGAGCGCATGATCGCCCGTTTGGAAATTGGCGGTCATATTTTTGAACAGTCTTTTGATCCCCAGCCAAATTTAGATGCCGAGTTTATTTGGGACGGCAAAGACATTACTGGCCAGTACATACCAGGCACAGTGCGCGGTAAATTCAGTGTGGGGTATGAGTACCGTACCAACTACGTTAGCTCTGGCAATGCCGCCGACGATGGCTTAAGTCCCAGTGATTACCCCGTGGCTTGGGCACAAGTGGGCAGCCGTGCGACGGCGGTGGAAGGGCGCCAAACCTTTATTGCTTGGAACGATCAAGGCATTGAGCTGAAAAACACCTTCCCCAGCCAGATTGCTGAAGGCTGGTCATTGTCGAACGTGCATGAATACGACAATCGGGACAGTATTTATCGTGGCGACGGTGGCTTAGAAACCATCGATGCACAAAATAACGTCATGCAAACCGGCATGACCGTGAGCCGAGTGGAAGGTGACGACGGTTATTACCAAAAAGGTGGCCTAGTGGGTGATTATTACTTCACCAGCTTTGGCACTATGGTCGATAACAATACCGGCCTGATTTGGCAGTATCCGGAAACACCAAAACGTTCGAATGCTTATGATGCGACTCAGGCTTGTAGTCCAAGCAGCGGCTGTACCATAGACGTTACCCCGCGAGCCTATTGCGATAACCTGGTGTATGCCGGTCGCAATGATTGGCGTTTGCCGACCTTTAAAGAGCGCGGCTATAGCCAAAATAAAGCGCGTAATGGCAATAACGACATTTATCGCGGTGCGGATATCTGGACAGCCAGCATGTTGAATATCAGCCGTGGTTCCAAGCCGTTGTACTGTGTTGCCGGTGATGTACTGGATGCCAGTCTGACCCAGGCCATGAAGCGCAACGCTAGTAATGATGTGGTTGTTAATAAAAACAGTGGTTTAATGTGGCAAGATGTAGCCAGTAATTCCTCCGCGACTTACAGCTGGGAGCAGGCCATTTCACACTGTGAAGCCTCAACCCACGCAGGTTTTGATGACTGGCGTTTGCCTAATGCGAACGAGCTGCTGTATGCCTTGCCGAATGATCATTTCCAGCACCAAGTTCAGCGGCCGGATGATTATAAAGAAGGCCAATACTGGCAAGAAAAACGCTTCCGTGTACCTTATTGGAGCTCTACGCCCGCGTCGCACAATAATACCGACGCCTGGGGTATCGAAAGCAGTGGTTTTAATGCCTTATACGCCCAAAACGAAGACTATTATGTGCGCTGTGTGCGAGACGCCGACAGTACTCGTCGTAGCCCCTATGTGTTTGATAGTGAGGGCCGCCATCAACAAACCATCGACTTAGATTCCGGCACCACTCTGGTGGATTACCAGTACAACGACAAACAACAACTGGTGGCCATCGTTGATCGCTTTGGCAACCGGGTAACAATCGAGCGTGATATGGACGGACGTGTCGAAGCCATTGTCGCGCCTGATGGTCAGCGTACCGAATTGGATATCGATGCTGATAACACGTTAGCGCGCGTGGGCTATCAAGATGGCAGCAGCTATCAGTTTTATTACGATGGCAGCTTGCTAACGGAAAAAATCGACCGTAATGGCAACAGTTTCCCACATCATTTTGATGAGCACGGCAGGGTAACCCGCACGCAAAACAGTGAAGGCGGAGAATGGACCTTTTACGAAAAATATTTGCAGCAGAATCAAACTGAATACGGCTTTGATACTGCAGAAGGCCAGCAATACAACACGGTACGTTCTGTATTGGATGACGGCAGTGTTAAAAAGGTCACTCAATACAAGGATGGCTCCATCTTAGAGCAGGTATTAAGTGCCGACCGCTTGCAGCAATCCTTTGTTGAGCAAGGGGTCACCACGCACATTGAAAAGGTGAAAGATCCACGCACTTTAAAAAAGCGTGCCCATAAGGTCAGTACGCAGTTACCCAGCGGCCTAACCAGCACTGTGGTGATTGACAAAACCTACGCCGAATCCGGCGCCGATTTTAGCCGCTACAGCGTGCGTACCGATATCAACGGTGATGTGAGCGAAGTAACGGTGGATGCCCCAGCTGGCACCAGCCGCTTTACCTCGGCAGAAGGCCGCACCGTGGTAAATGCTGTGGACCCACAAACCCGCCTGCTGAAACGCAGCCAAAGCTCGGGCCTGGCCGATACCTGGTATCAGCACGACACTCGTGGCCGAGTGATCGAGGTCAAACAAGGTGATCGCAAGGTCCAGTATGTTTATGAGGATGCCATCAGTCGTGGCCAGCTCAGCAAAGTGATTCATGCCGATGGCAAAGAAACACGCTTTGAATACGACGTCATGGGGCGGTTGCGCAAAACCCATTACCCGGATGGCAACAGTACCGAAGTGCATTACGATAACAACGGCAACAGCACCGAGCTGACGGTGCCGACGGCGGCGAGTCATACCTTTGCCTACAACGGTGTGAATAAAGTTAAAAGAAGCCAAGCGCCGGGCAGTAAGCCGACCCAGTATCACTACGACCGTGATCGTCGCTTAACGGCCATTACTTTGCCGTCGGGCCAGCGCATTGAATACCACTATGATAACGGTCGTCATGTGCGCACCCAAGCGCCAGAGGGTACGCTGCATTATCAGTATCAAAACGGCAATCAGCTGCGTCGCATGTATCAAGACGATGAAAGCATTCAATACCGCTACGATGGCACCTTGCTCACGGAAGTGGCTTATCAGGGTGAGCTGAACCAGCTGATTAAATACGGCTACAACGCCGACTTTAACGTCAATACACTGAGCTATGCGGGCCAGCAAACTCAGCTGAGTTACGATGGCGATAAATTGCCCACCGGAGTGCATGGCTTTGAGATTCAGCGCCACGCTCAGCACGGCTTGCCGACCAGCGTGAAACGTGATGGCTATGAGCAACAGCGTACTTACAACGACTACGGCGAAGCTTCTGAGATTAATCATCAGCAAGGCGATGTAGCCCTTAAGCAACAGCTGAGCTACAACAAGGTCGGTCAGATCGTACAAAAAATCGAAGTGATGAGCGGCACCAGCCAAGCTGGGACGCGCATTTACGACTATGACTACGACAACAAACAACGCTTAACTGAGGTCAAAATCAACGACCAAGTGGTCGAAGCCTACGACTACGACGCCAATGGCAATCGTATTCTGACCACCAGTACTGAGCGCCAGGTCAGTCAGCAAACAGCCAGCTACAACCAGGGCGACCAGCTACAGCAGGCGGGCAATCAAAGCTACGAGTACGATGCTAATGGCCGCTTAAAACGCAAAGTTCGCCGTACCGACGACGGCGCGAACGTGGTCACTCAGTACCAGTACGACAGCCAAGGCCGCTTACTCAAAGTAATAGCGCCAGAAAAGACTGTTGAGTATCGTCATAACGCCTTTGGTAACCGCGTAGCCAAATTAATCAACGGCGAAATCGTTGAAAAATACCTGTGGCAAAACAAAACCACCTTGTTGGCGACGTACGATGGCAACGGCGAGCCGAAGCAACGCTTTGAGTATACTTTGGGCCATGCGCCAACTGCCTTTACTCAAAACGGTGAGCGTTATTACCTGCTCACTGACCAGTTAGGCAGCCCGCGCATCGTCACCAACAGCACCGGCAGCGTGGTCAAAGACATCCGCTACGACAGCTACGGTAATGTGCTGGAAGACTCTAACCCAGAGTTTGAGCTGCCGTTTGGATTTGCGGGTGGGCTGTACGATGTGGATACTGGCTTACTGCGCTTTGGCTACCGTGACTTCGACCCAGAAACAGGCCGCTGGACTGCACGCGATCCGATTGGGTTTGCCGGTGGTGACACCAACCTGTATGGGTATGTGTTGGGGGATCCGATAAATGCAGTTGATCCAACCGGGTTGTGGTTTTTTGCAGCGCCAGCAGCGCAAGCGGCAATAAACGCAACCATTAGTGCGCTGACTTCTAATTCAGCTCTTACTGCATTGAGTACTCTAATAGCAGCAATTACCGGGGAAGTGGTCCTACAAGAAATTGCAGAAAGTGAGTCGGAGGGTGAGTCGTGCCCGGGCGGAGGAGGGGGATGGACACCTGATCCTGAAGATATTCCGGATTTTGACTGGGATGACCCGACTAAACCACCGGTCGATGCTGAAGGGAATGAATGGCCTTGGCGTGGGCCAGATGAGCCTGGTGGTAAGAGGGGAGGGTATGTTAATCCCAAAGATAAAAAAATTAGTGTGCACCCGGATATGAATCACCCTCAGCCGATAGGTCCGCATTGGGATTACACTAATAGGAGGTTCGGTGGTGCTAGAGTTCACCCTGACGGAAGAATAACCCCAAAATAGTAGGTGAGTATGTTGTTAAGTCTTGAGTCAAGAAAATCTGTAGCATACCTGGAGGAGATGTTTCAATCTGAGCGGCATATGTCGAAAAAACTACCCCCTCTTGTAAGGCTCATGGAAGGGAGTTTTTATGCAGTTTTACCAGACGATGTGCGTATTCGAGACGTCTATGCCTTTAATGATGGGGTCCTAACAGGTATCCAGGATTGCAGAGCAGAACAGTCATGCAGAGTGAGTGCCAAACTAGATCCTTCTAGTAATCTGAGTGATGTTCTGTGGGAGTTCCTGCTGGCTGAAAATAGCTTCTTGGTCATGGATGACTACATGGCTGATTTAGGTGATGAAGATCTAGAGCAGAGATTTTCTGGCTCATGGCGTTGTGAAAATGAAGAAATTTACCATGTGATTAATAGTAGTGACGACGATGTCAGAGGACTATTGCCTAACTTAATTCGTGCCCTCAATCTAGGCTGGTACTTCATCTGTGTAGGTGGATGGAAAGGTAATAATCGAGATGTAAAGCTATCTCAGCTATGCGTGGATGATATTCGTATCGCTGTGGTAAATGCTTATGACGGTGAAGGGTTTGTTGTATGGGCTTTGGATGAGTTAACAAAAACCGAACGTATATAGACGCTCTCTCGGGAACAAACCGGACACCCATCCTAGAAAACAAAATGGACACCCACCCTAAGCTGTCACATTGGTGGCAGCCTGCTCAGCAGCGGCTTGGCTGGTTCAGTTGCTGCAGAGCCGGAGTGTCATTATGCCCAAGCTCAGAAAACATCAGGTCTCGCTCGACGCCACGCCGTATTATCATTGCGTTTCACGCTGTGTGCGGCGCGCTTTTGTCTGTGGTACGGATCACACGACGGGCAGTGCTACGAGAACCGCCGTGGCTGCCTGGAAGATGAAACTAAACGAATGCAAAGTCCAATGTTTGCCGGATATCGGTGGTTCCCTAGTAGGGATCTGCTGGCAGAAACACCAGCTTTAGGTGATAGCTGCCACTATTGGTGAGCGATACTTCCCATATTATGGAAAAGCTTAAGTGGCTGGCTCCAAGCTTGGTTCAGCGTCTTAAAATGATTGGTGATTTATATGAGTAAGTTGTTAATTGCGTCATTGCTCGTTTTAACGCAGTGTGGATGTGCTATAGCATCCAGCAACGATGATTTGGTTGTCGAGCGTAGTATTGGGCAGTTGATTCTTTCACATGACCAGAAATTCAGTTATGAAAATGATGACAACCCGTTTGGTTCAGCCATGATTTTTGATGAATTTGTCAGCGTATTTAACAGAGACGTAGTGATGTTGCCAAAGGAAAGTCAAGTTGAGTTCTTGTGGGCAGCAATGTGGCATTTAGATTTTGATGGTCATTCAATGATGCAGTTTCAAATGATCGTGGCAAAGAACTGTGGTGAAGCTTTTGTTGAAAAGCTGGAGGGGTATGTCAACAAGGAAGCTAAATTGCAACGAAACAAGACACGTCTACACCTCACAGAAAAGGTCCTATTTGGGCTAAAAAAAATAATTGATGGCCGTAGCAGCTAGCTTGATCGAAACTGAAAGACGTATAAATATGCTACCGGTGCCAATGTTTAGTGAGTCATCAAGACATTTGTCGTGGTCAGATGACTACGACCTCAAGCACTGCTAGAAAGCCTTGAAGGCGTCAATCCGGTCCTGGTCTGGCGGCGTACGTTTGTGCACCGCTGCCCAGGATCTGGGCTTCATCGGTCAAATAATTTGTGGCTGCATAGATACTCTCTCTATGGGAGGCAGCTTTAGGAAGCGTTGTTCTTAAAAATACAGGAAGGATATGAGGTTTATTCCTACACCTTACTACGCTCGTAAATTGTTTTTTTTGTTGGCTATGTTAGTGCTAGTTAAAATTATAGATGAGCTTTTTGTTATACCGGTTGTAAAGTCAGGCAAGATTGAATATACGTTGTTCTATATGGTCAACTTGGCTCAAATGTTTCATTTGGCTTGGTTTGTCATAACGTTTAGGTGCCCCAATCCTGACTGTCGACGACCACAAATTTATCGATCAGCTTCTATATCGGATTTGAGGTTGCCTGGCGATAACTGCTACCTCTGCGGGGAAAAGCTAAAGCAATAATTGACTCCTTCGATCTTTTAATCAGCGGACTGTAGTGGTATCCAAGAAGCACCCTCCCAAAGGAACTGCCCCTGTGACGGCCCTAGCCAGTTGGCAAAGGATGGGTGAACGTTCTTTGATGTTATGGGGCTATTCAAATCGGTATGGTTTGAGCAGCAATTAGCTATGTTCAAACCACCACCCCAAACACCGCCTGAAACACCTTAAAGCTATCGATCCGGTCCTGATCCAGCAGGGTGCGTTTGTGCACAGCTGCCCAGGGACCGGACTCCATCACTTCGATGATTTGCCGCTCCATCGCCATTTGCTTGCGGTAGATGGATTCGAGCCCGTCTGAATCCGTGAGCGCTTCGCCAAAGTAGATCATCAGCTCAACCTGACGGTGGCCGGCGCTATTCTGCTCGGGGCCAAGAAGGCCGGGTACCACTCGGATGATTGGGTAGTCCGCATGGCTGATGCCTTTCTCTAGCCCTAGCTTGGCCGTTTTGATTCCTGGGATCTGGCCCAAGGCCGTGACGATATCCTGCAGTTTGTTTTCGATCATGCGCGTTCCACCGGTATGCTGATTAGGCCTGGTGACTTACCGGTATTGGCTGATTGCGAGCGCTTGGCTGAGCGTTCAGCGTCGTTGAACTCTTTGCGGTAGCTGCCCAGCTTTGACGCATAGATATCGTCGGCTTCGCTCTGATGGATAAGGCACACCAGAATGTAGGCGCGCAGCTTGATCAAACGATCACGCCAGTAGTCCTCAAATTTTCCTAGCTCGGCTACGTCGGTAGTCGCTTGTTGCTCGATCTCGGGTGTGACGCGGTCGCCTAGGAACTTGTCGTCGTACGTAATTGCCATCTAGCTATCTCCCAGCAGCTCGGCTGCCCGTTTGTTGAAGAATCCCTCGGCGGAGTTCTGGCCGTCTTCCAGCCATGGATCGCCTTCGTACCCAGGGTGTTTGACCGATTTGGCGAAGGCAAAGCCGTTGCCAGCAGGGAACCGCAGCACAGACTTGTCTTTCGGTTCGATGGTGTGTGGCTTGGCGCCCCAATGGACAAACTCTGCGTGAGGGGCGCGATTCAGGTCATGCTGGATGATGAACCCGTCGGATTCCTTCTTGAGTGACAGCGAATCAATCAACGCACCGCTTTGAGTGTGTTTATCAGCCTGAGTGAACACGGCGTTGAAAACATCATGCGCAGTGTTTGTCACCACTCGATCGCCACGGCCGGGAAGATCATTGAGGCGCTTAATAACGTCCTCTATGTCGTCAGAACTGACTGTGATCATCGTCGTGCTCCATTTCGTCTATTTCTGCGTTAATTTGGCTGATGAGTTCTTGATTGGATGAGCCCAAGTCAAGCGAGACCAGTTGCTTCATTTTTTCCTTGATGTAGGAATCTGGCGCGCCGGCCATTTGCATCTGTTGTAGGGTGGATATCTCAGTCTGCATGTCGGCCAGACTGTAATCTGTAGCCCAGGTGGACGATGCGGTTCCGCTGCCTTTCAGCCAAGCGATAACGATGTCCCACATCAGATTCTCAAAGTCCTGCATGCGGGCTGCGAATGAGCTGAGCGAGGCATTGAGTAGCTGGAACCGCAGCTGCATAGCGATACCGCTTTCCTGCTGCTGTGGTGGCTGAACATTCAGGCTGACCTCATCGATGCGCCGCATGACCATGTCGATGGCTTTGTAATAGGCTTCTGTTGGCGTGGCATCAGGGCTCAAGAAACCAGGCTGGGCACCGGCGCTATGCACGATCATATTTTCGGTCCCGATGGTCTCCGCTACGGCTTTTACATCATCCCCCTGAACAAAATTGCTCAGCTCTTGTGGGTCAACGGGGTAGGTCAGCAGGCTGAACGTCTGGCTGCGTAGCAGTTCGTCCAGCTCCGATTGCATGTTGTAGAGGCGTTTTGATAGGTGAGCGATGGGAGCAAATTGGCCTGGTTCTAAAAATTTCCCGGTCTCACTGAATGCAATGGCAGGGCAGCGGCCAAGGCCGTGGTCGCCGCCGTCAATTTTTTTCCCCTCGCGTTTGATGTACCAGCGCTGATCATCCCAACCGCGAATCACGGGTTTACCGTTTTTATCTTCACCAGGCATTTCCAGCATGGCCAGTTGGCCACGTTCATCTAAACGGTAGTCTTCGATGTCTTCCGGATTGATCGACACCAGATACGGGAACGCTCGCTCTTTGACCTGGCTTGCTTTGTCTTTCGGCAGCTTCTTTGGCATTTCCACCAGTAGGACCATGTTCCCTCTGGCTTTGGCCTCCATCATAAACCGAGACCAAAACCCACCGATGGAGTCTCCGCGCCAATTGCAGTCCTTGGCGAACTGTTCCAATAATTCACCGCTGATATCCCTCGTCACGGGACGTTTTTTGATAAAGCCCACAAAGCGATTACAGGCCTGGCTCATGGGGTTGCTGTACCAAGCAATCTCTTTGCGCCTTTCGTATTTTTTATCGCCCTCGCGGGGGTACTTGATCAGATAGCTGCCGTCGGCGAAGCCGCCACGTCCGTGCAAAGCATCCGCCAAAAATTTCATCGTTTTATTCGTCGACATGAGCGCACCTCGTTTATGGCGCAACCCTGTCATGCAGCTGACCGATTTTTTGCCAAAGAAAAGAACGCGCGCGCGAGACCATCAAGCCTCACTACTGATCAGTAACCACCAGAAAGCGAGAGGCTGATGGACTTAGAAACATTACGAGAACCACTGGGCGATAAGTTTGAGCCACTGAAAGAATACGTTTCGACATTGGAAGGCCAGCGAGATCAGGCTAGACAAGAGTCGATCAGTGGCCGCAAAACACTTAAATCAGAGAATAAATCGCTCAAGCAGCAGAATATTGACCTGCTGGAGAAGCTGGGCATCGAGTCCTTCGACGAGCTTGAAAGTTTGCCGGATGCCAAAGGGCAAGCGGATGCCGTGAAGCAACTCGAAACCAAAAATAAGCGCTTGGAAACCGATCTGGCTGACAAGCAAAGCCAAATCGAAACGATGCTGAAGCAGCAGCGCGATGATGCGTTTCAGCGCGAGCTCTCTGACGCCATTGGCGACCGATTCGTTGATTCAGAAATCGTTGGCCAAGCCATGCGCAGCGCCGTCGAATTTGATGGAGAAACCCCGTTTATTCGCCGTGGCGATAAGCTCATGCCTGTCAAGGACGCGGTGGATGCATTGGCGGCAGACAAGCCGCAACTCGTTAAATCCTCTGGAGCGGGAGGCTCCGGTTATCGCGGCAACGACCGAGAAGGTGGATCCGCACATGGTGGCGATCTTTCCAAAATGTCACGGGAAGAGAAGCTCGATCACTTTCGATCCAAATCAGGTGAATAGGTAAATAACTATGTCCGTTTCCAATATGTCGGTGTTCGACAAACAAGTGCAGCTGGTCGCAACCGAAACCATCGATCAGAACGTGCAGAAATTTAATGAGGCATCCGCGGGTGCCCTGGTCATTGGTAGTGCTGAGCATATCGGCGACTACTTGGAAGAAGCCAGCTACAAACTGATCTCTGGGTTGGCCCGCCGCCGGAATGCTCGTGGCAGTGGTTCAGTGGCTTCAAAGTCGATCCGCCAAGACACCGACCGTTCCGTCAAAGTGGATGGGGGTATCGGCCCAGTTGATTGGACTATGGAACAGTTCCGTCGCCTGGGCAAAAGCCAAGAAGAGGCGGGCTTGATCATCGGCGAACAGGCGTCTGCTGCCATGCTGAAAGACTACATCAACACGTCCGTAATGGCCGTACGTGCCGCCATTGAGCGCCAGACCGAACTTGTTCATGACGCTACTGCAGGAAAAATCAGTCTGCCGGCATTAAACCGCGGTGCCAGTAAATTTGGTGATCGCTCTCAATCGCTGGCGTGCTGGATGATGCATGGCACTACCTGGCACGACCTGATTGATGAGGCCATTCAGAACACGAATCGCTTGTTCAACATCGGTGACATCAACGTGATGGAAGACAAACTCGGGCGGCGTTATGTGGTGACCGACTCCCCAGCTTTGATGACCGCCGGCTCTCCAGATACGTATCACACACTGGGCCTGGTGCCAGGGGCTGTTCAAGTTCAAACCGGTGCATTGATCTCGGTGACCAAAGAAAATACCGGTGGTGAAAACATCACCGTTACTCATCAGGGTGAATACAACTTCATGCTGGGCCTGCTGGGTTACTCCTGGAATTCCGAGAACGGCGGGGCGTCTCCAAGCGACGCTGCTCTGGCCTCGGGTGCCAGCTGGGATCTGTTTGCCAGCAGCTTAAAGGACACCGCAGGTGTTCTCGTGAAATCTCAATAAGAGGCCCTAAGTTATGGATAAAGCTCAAGTTTTGTATTTCATCTTTGGTAGTCCAAGCGCTGAGCAATTGAAGCTGGCCCGCGACTCTGGTGCCAAAATTCGCAACTCAGAAGTGGCTGGTGCAAGTGACTATATCGAGGGCTGCGAAGCTGTGATGGGAGATGTGCCTGCAGCCTATGAGGGCATCAAGCGCCATAGCGGCGACAAAAAGGCTCAGCAGCTGTCTGGTAAATCGGCGCCCAACACTTCAACCAAGTCGGCTTCAAAAGCTACGACCTCATCTGACGATGGCGTCGGTGCGTCCACTGATAGTGGTGGATCGTGACCGGCCCTGTTGGCCGCCCGTTGCCCCAAACAGGCGGCCAATACCAGATTGATGGGGATGAGCTGGCGCCGGTGACAGCGCCTATCGAAGCCGCCACCCAAGATACGGTGACCGACCATGAAGAATCGAAGCAATCGCCGGTTGATGCTGGCAAAAATCGAAAGCGCGTACGGGACTGATGCCGGCCCTACGGCCGATCTGAATGCCATTCTGACGCGCAACATCAGTGTGACGCCGATGGCCGGTGACGACATTCAACGCGAACTGGATCGCCCGTATTTCGGCAATGCACAAACCATCGCCGGCGAGAAACATGTCGAGCTGATCGTGGAAGTCGAGCTGGCAGGCTCTGGTGCTGCTGGCACAGCGCCAGCTTGGGCGCCTTTGCTGCGAGCATGCGGCTTTGCTGAGACCGTCAATGCGGGTACTGACGTGACGTATAACCCGATCACCGGCGGCGAAGAGTCATTAACGGCTTACATTAACCGCGACAGCAAGCTGCACAAGTTTACCGGTGGCCGTGGCTCCGTGTCGTTTAGCTTGGATGTGAACAGCATTCCGGTGATGAGCTTCAGCTTTAAAGGGCTGTTTGAACCGGTGACTGAACAAACGATGCCAGCCAACGCTGATTTCAGCTCGTACCAAGTGCCTCTGCCGGTAACCACGGCCAATACACCAACGTTCAGTCTGCATGGCTCGGCGCTGTCGTTTAACACCCTCAGCATCGATATGTCGAATGATGTTGTTAAGCATCAAGTCGTTGGCCCTGGTAGTTCGATTGAGATCAACGGCCGCTCGCCTTCTGGCAGCGTCACTTTGGAAGAGCCCGAGCTGACCACTATCAACCTGTATGGCAAGGCACTGGCCGGTGACCTTGGCGCGCTTCAGCTGGTCCATGGCAAAACCGCCGGCAATATCGTGCAGATCGACTGCCCCAAAGTCGGCACTGGATCTCCCTCTGACTCCGACCTCAACGGCGTGCAGATGCTGCAGCTTAGCCTGACCATTAATCCCGATGCCGGCAATGACGAGCTGGTCCTAACCGTTAAGTGAGCCCCATGTTCAAGATCAAAACAGAACGCACCTACCAATACCCAGTGACTGTGATTTACCGCGAAGGAAGCGAAGAAAAGCAGGGCGAGTTCACCGGCATTTTTAAGACGCTGAACACCGCTGAGATGGAACGCATGGGTATTGATGATCAGAAAGCCCTGGATGCCGTCTTTGTGGGCGCCGAAGGCATTGAGCTAACGGGCCATGACGCTGAGCCACTGACTGGCGATGCCATGCTCGCGGCCCTTCGCTCCGATCCTGACATTGCACAAGCAATCTGGTCAGCCTACCAGGACAGCTATGCAAAAAAGGGCCTGAGCAAAACCTAAGGGAGGCCGGCCGTGCTTGGGTGTTGGGCGCATCCAATAGCAAAGAAACACTCGATGATGACTTAGTCGCGTTTGGCATGGATGCCTCTTTTTTACCGGAAGCTGAGCCCGATGAATTCGAGCTATACGCAGAAAACCTGCAGGCATTCGACGTGTTTTGCTCTAGTGCTACCCAGTGGCGCTATGCGGGTATGACCGGTGTTCAGACCGGCCTCGATTACAGTGCGGTGGAGTCTGTTATGCGAATGATGGGCATCGAAGACACTGCAGAAACCTTTCAGAAAGTGCGCCTGATTGAAATGGGCGCGCTCAATGCGATGAGTGAGAAGCGTGGCTAAGAACTTCGAACTGAAGCTAAAACTGTCTGCCGACAATAGCGGCTTAAAGGCTGAGGTCTCAGGCTCGCGCGATGAAATTAAGAAACTATCTGACGCCCTTGATAATGCCGGTGAGGCCGGTAAAAAGGGCGCAGACGGCGTTGAAGAGTTTAGCGACGACGTTAAAAGCGCAGGCAACGAAAGTGACAAAGCTGGCCGCAAAGTGGAAGGCCTGTCTCTCAGCGTTGCCGACTTGGCCAAGCGTTCTGCAAAACTGGCAGCGGTGGGGCTGACAGCCGTCACTGCTGGCTTATCCGTCATGACGGTTAAAGGGCTTGAGAACGTAGATGCCCAGGCCAAACTCGCTCGATCACTGGATGCAACCGTCACGGGTATTCGTGCCGTTCAGCTGGCTGCTAGCGACGGCGGTGTGGGCGACATGGACATGAGTCTGGTTCGCCTGAATCGCCGTTTGGGCGCAGCTGAGATGGGTGTCGGTGAGTACGCCACGGCTGTTAAAATCTTAGGTCTCAATCTTGCTGAGCTTAAAAAAGCCGATGCTGACGAGCGTTTAGCCATTATTGCTGATGCTGTTAAATCCTCCGGGCTGTCGGCTCAAGAGACCGCACGTCACCTGCAGACGCTGGGCTTTGAACAAGCCAATGCCAATCAGTTTTTCCTTGCCGGCGGCGACGCCATTCGCGCTGCCCGGGTCGAGGTTGATCAATACGGACTTGGGCTCTCTGAAATAGATACTGCCAAAGTCGAGGCTGCAAACGATGCATGGTCTCGTATCGGCATGGTGACTGAGTCTTTGTCATCTCGCCTGGCCATTGCGTTGTCGCCGACTATTCACGCTGTTGCTGATCAGTTCTCCGAATCGGCCACCGAAGCCGGTGGCTTTGGTGATGCGGTGACGAGTGCAGCAGACGTATCAGTCAGCGGACTAGCATTTGTTCTTAATGCTGGCGACGGCGTCACTCGGGTATTCAAGGTGGCTGGGATTGGCGTGGCCAGCTTTGCTCTGAGTACGAAGGTCCTCATGCTACAACTGGCTGAGGCGATCTTGTCGGGTCCAGTCAATGCGTTAAATGCGCATATTCAATTGATGAATAAGGTCATTGAGGAGACCAATAAACTCGCCAATTTGGAGTTGCCAACAATAGAGCTCGTTTCGTCAGGTTCGCTCGAAGGACTGCGAAAAGAGATTGAGCTGACAAAGGGAGCGATCAACGAAGCGGCTAATGATGCTCAATCGGTACTCACTGAATCGCTGTTTGGCGATGACCTGCTGGAGAGGATCAGCGGCGTCAAGGAGCAAGCCGAAGAAGCAGCCGAGGTCGTCTCAGAAACCCTGGCACAGACCGTCATCACACCAGCAATGAGCAGCCGAGATTGGCTTGGCGAATTCTACGCCGAACTTGATGCGGGTCAGGATCAAGCCATCGCCCAGGCGGAGGCCCAGCTGCAGCTGATTGAAGCTCAGAATACTGCCCTCAAATCCGGTGGCACTTTGATTGATGCTCAGACGATCCTGCAAGAAAAACAGCTGGAAGCCCAGCTCAAACAAGCAGGCGCATCTGATGAGTTGGTCCAAAAGCTTATCGACGGTCAGCGCGAGCAGCAGTCCTTGCTGGCTCAGTTGTCGGATGATGGCGTCGTCAAAGCGCTCAAGGAGCAGAACCGTTGGCAAAAGTTGAATAGTAAAGAGCAGTTCATTCAGGCCGAACTGGCCAAGCTCAGTGCGAACGCTTCCAAAGAGCAGGTGGCCACCGCCAGAGAGCTTGCTGGCGCACTTTACGATCAAAACAACAGCCGCCAAGCAGCCGATGCGATGCAGCAGGACTTCGAGCGTGCGATGCAGTCTGTAGCGACATCGTTAACAACAGCGTTGCTAACTGAAGACTGGGAGGCGTCGGGCCAACAAATTGGTGCTGCCTTGGGTGCCGCGGTTGGCTCTGCTTGGGGGCCAGCAGGGCAAGCCATTGGAGGCATCCTCGGCGGCGCTATCGGTCAAGGTATTTTCGGCAGCGATGTCGGAGCGACATTCAACCTGGCCGAGCGTCAAGATAATCAATTAATTGAGCAGTTACTTGGCGGGATCGAAAATAAATCGAGCGCGATATCTGATTACACAGAGCAAACTGTAAGCGCACTGAGTGAGCTGATCGGCGTTAATAGAGAGTTACTGCGAGCACAAGGCAATGCAGACGAAGCGGTCGATAGTTTCGGCGCGAGGGTTGCACAGGCCATCTCTGATATAGGCTCGGACTTCATAGCAGCCGCTGGGGTAGGCATCAGAGGCACGTTAGACAACCCTGAGTATTACGGGTTGTTTGCTAATCAGGCCATAGCGAACCCTATCCAGGCTGCTGAGCTTGAGCGAATCAAAAGCTTGTTGAATGAAGCCTCATCTGCAACAGGCGACCTTTTGGCGGAAGCATTCTTATCCCTTGGAATCGATGCTGCTGATCAAATCGGCCAAGCCACGTTCGACACCGGCTCATTTAGCACCTACGAAATGAGTGCTGAAGAGGCGGCTCAGGAATTTAGCCGAGCTTTTGGCTCGGCACTGAATCAGGTGGCTGGGCAAATATCGCCAGGGTTGAAGGCGTTTGTAGATCAATTTGGTGACTCTGCGGGTGACTTGCTTCAGGAATTTGCCCGTAATGCGACGGTCGTCGACGGCGCATTGCTGGGTTTAAACGACTCTCTGGCAGATCTGAACGGACTTGAATTGGGTAACGCTGCGACCAGTTTGGTGGATGTTTTTGGAGATGCAGCGGCATTGACATCTGCGAGTCAGCAGCTGGCCGATACGTTTTTAAGCGATGAGAAAAAAGCAGAGCTGAATGAGCAACGGCTGAGTAAAGAACTGGATCAGCTCAACGAAAAATACACTGAGTTAAATCTGCAGCTGCCGGAGACAAAAGCGGGCATCGCCGATTTGATTTATGGACTGGACCTTAAAACCGAAGCTGGTAGGGCGGCGCTTGAAGTGTTGACGCGTTCAAGTGACGCATTAGTAGAGTTTTATGAAGCTGCAGAGTCTGGAGCGCAATCATTAGCATCGATGCAAAATGCGACGGATGCTGCCTTTAGTGAACTCAGTAGCTCTGTTTCACAGCGCTTGACCGATATCAGCAGTCAGTTGGCTGCAGAGCGCGAAGCCCTGCAAGAACAGCGTTCAGCGGCAGTTGCAGTCGCGAAACTGTCTGCAGAATCTGCCCGTACGCGGGTGAGTGCCATCGAGTCTGAAGTGCGCGGCATACAAAACGCATACGATCGCTTGGCACAGCAGGCCGGCATTGGCATTAGCCGTGACGCAGCCTTTAATCAACTGCAGCTGGCTGCCAGTGGTGGAAGCTTAACGGATCTGGGCGAGGCGCTGGCTGCAGCACAGAACATCAGTGTGCAGGACTTTGGCACGGCCGTCGATTACGACCGTGAGCAGCGCAAGTTCTTGGCAGTTTTGGAGCAGGTCGAAGACAAAGGCGAGTCTCAGCTCAGTACTGCCGAACGGCAGCTGGCAGCATCCAATCGCCAGATCAGCGTCATTGAGGACAGCTTTGACGAGCAGATCATGGCTCTAGAAGATGCCGCCGAAGAAGAGGAAAAGCGCCTTCAAGAACTGTTGGATGACCAGCAGGCGCAGCTCAATGAACTTCGCGGCATCGATCAGTCTGTGCAGTCTGTCGACGACTCGATTAAAGCTCTTCAGGCAGCTCTTGTGGCAGAGTTGTCATCCCGATCAAACCTCACTGTATTGCAGGCAGGTGGCATGACTGTTCAGGGCTGGGGCCGACCTGACGGATCGCATGCTGCAGGCCTTAATCGCGTGCCGTTCGACGGCTATCGAGCGGAGCTACATCGCGACGAAATGGTGCTGACGGCAGACGTAGCAAATACCGTGCGAAGTGCAGTTGGTGCAGGTCGAAGCAACGAGCAGCTAGCTAATCAAGTAATGCGGCTGAGTAATGAGCTGGCAGACATTAAAGGCTATCTGCGCAATATCTCCGTGGCCTCGTCTTCAACTGCAGACTCAACAGAAGAACTGGCACGCATGGGCGTGTATGCGAGGGCCAAATGAAGGTCGTTGTCCCGGCCCAGATTCAATACGGTCAGCTGACGACCAATATACCGTTCGACGACACGGTCCAAGAATGGTCCGCAAAGCCATGGCCACAAGATACGAAAGTGCGCCTAGGGGTAGATATCTGGCAGGCCAATATCGATACCGACAGCAAGACTCCTGCCCATGAAAACACACAATGGACACGCATTGATTCCATTAACCCATGGCGCCTGTTCGACGATCAAGTCAGTTCGCAATCCATATCTGATGCAGCTTTCTCATCCGGCGACAGTCATGGCATCCAGGTTGAGTATCGGCCAGAAACAGTGGTCAATGCCGTTGCTGTGTTTAACGCCTTTGCCGACGCTATGCGAGTTGAAGTGGTGGACGATGTGAGTGGCGCCGGCGTCGTCTACGACAAGACGTTTGAGCTTGTCGATAACTCCGCTGTATATGACATCTACAGCTATTTCTTTAACCCAATTCGTCGTCGCCGTGACTTCGTAATCACTGATTTACCGCAGTACGCCGGTGTGATCGTGAGAGTGAGCTTGATCAAAGAAGGCGAGCCCGCTCGTTGTGGTCATTTGGTGATAGGCCAGCAACATGACGTGGGCGATACGTTGTTCGGCCAGGCGCCTGGCTTAAAGGACTACAGCCGCATTGAGACCAACGACTTTGGTAATACCACCTTCTCAAAGGGCCTCAGTGCAAAACGCCTGAAAGTGCCGGTGAAGGTGGACGCTCAGGCAGCCGACTTTGTTTACACCATGCTCGACAACTTGCGCTCCGTTCCGGCTGTCTGGATCAGCAACGAACGCCGGGCGACGGGCCTGATCTTTGGCTTTTTCCGGTCCATCGATGTTGCCCAGGGTAACCCGGTTTTTGATGACATCAACATTAACATTGAGGGCCTGACATGACAGCTCCGACAGACCCGCCGGCGGTGCCGGATATCAGTAACGATTTGCCTAGCCGTGCGGCCAATCAAGCAGATTTCACGACGGTCACAAATCGCTGGTTTGCGTCGCTCCCAAACTGGCAGACTGGTCTCGTTGGCTTGGCGGACTGGATGAAAACCACCGCGCTGATGGTGCGTGACTACATGATCAGCGCTCAACAGTCGTCAGCGAGCGCTCAACAGTCTGTTTCGGATGCCTCTGATCGGGTCGTGGCCGCAACCAGCGAAGCGGATCGAGCACGAGGCTATGCGGACAATATAGCGGGTGTGGCCAACTTTAAAGGGGCCTGGGCAAATGCATCAGGACAGGCATCCATGCCTTCAACGTACCATCACGACTCGCGATTTTGGCGACTGATGCAGCCGCTGGCTGATGTGACCAGCATTGAGCCTGGCACAGACGAGGCTGTATGGGTGCAAACAGGCGCGATTGTCAAGTACGACGAGTACACCGCATCAGCCAACTGGGAAAAACATCCGGCAGCAAGAATGGTGTTTGTCGAGGCTTGGGGCGCCGGCGCTGGTGGTGGCAATAGTAGCGACTCACAGCAGCGCTGTTCCGGCGGTGCGGGTGGTAGCTATGCGATGGCGTTCAGGCTCGCCGAAACGTTGCCTGAAACCGTCCCTGTCGTCGTTGGCGCGGGTGGCGTGGGTGGTGCTTTAGGCTCTGGCAATGATGGCAGTGCCGGTGGGCATTCAGGATTTGCTGACATCACCGCTTATGGTGGCCATGGCGGTCAGGGGTCAAACAGCGCCGGTTTACCCTCTTTACCGGGTGGTGGCCTGCAGGCCTATGCCCCTACAGATTTCACGAAAGTGTCTGTCGCAGTAAGAGGCACCTTCGATGGCGGCTTTGGCGGGTCGGGTTATTTCAATCAGAGCACGGCTGATGGTGTTGGCACCAAGCAGGGCGGCAGTAGCGAGTACGGCGGTGGTGGTGGCGCAGGTCCCGACACGGTGGCCAGTCGATCTGGTGGTGGTATCAGCGTCCATGCTGGCAACGGTGGAGATGCAGGCGACAATGTTGATGCACAGCCAGGCGGGTTCCCAGCCGGCGGAGGTGGTGCTGCTCGGCATGGTAATGCAGGTGATGGGGCTAATGGTTTGGTGAGGGTGTATCAATGGTAAAAGCAGCAGTGATAGAAAGCGTCAAGGTCGCGAATGTTGTCGTTGTACCAGCAACGGAGTTTGCCGAATCCAAGGGTTGGGTCTGTGTTGGCGAGCAGGCTGTGTCGCCTGGCGATGAATACAACTCAGCGACCGGAGAATTTACTCGAGTCATTCCGGATGCCGTGACCGTTGTGCCTGAACGCATTACAACACTGCAAGCGGAGCTGCAGCTGATCGAAGACGGCCTGCTGCAAGTGGTTAATGACGCCATCGACGTGCTACCAGAACCAGAGCGCAGCAAAGCCAGCGCTAAGTGGCATAAAAGCCGTTATATCTACCGCGCAGATTCATTGGTTGAGCAGCTGCTGGTGCTAGGTGCTGGGAGAACAACAAAGCAAGTGGATGAGATGTTTATTGCTGCAGCAAGGCTCTAATCTAGCAATTCTAGAGCCTTATCCATCAGCCCATCGAGTTTGGCTCTTTGTTCCGGCGTAAGCTTTCTGTATTTCCGCATCCAGGCGGGGGACTTTCCCGTCTGAAGCAGCACATCGATGGGAGCACCCAGTTCCTCTTCAAGGCGCACAATAGAATCGTAACGATACAGTGGCCCGCCATTTTCAGCGCGCCCAACCGTTGCGTGACTTGTCCCTGTTATATCTGCGAAATGTTCTTGCGTTATTCCTAGGCCATCCCTGAGCGCTTTAAATAACTCGCCCAGATTTGCCATTTATACGTGCCGTTACAAATTTCTCAGGGGCGTGCAGTTTTTCGGGGTATGGCGCCAGGCGTTGCTCAGTGCTGAACACGGCTGCGCCTGCCGATTGATTATAATTGACGCTATGAAGTCAATTTTTGACTCAGCATAACCACTAGGCTTCTCCGGCCTAGGGTATAACCTTAATGACACGGAGTAAGGAAGTATGTCAGAGGTGAGAAGAGACATCGCCCTGTTTGAGGCGATTGATAAGTTTGAGTCCGCACAAGCCGTTTTGGGCTGCATAGACTCAATGTTGAATGAACGCCCAGCTGGCGAGCCATTGATCATAGATGACAGAAAATCGATGGGGCTGACTCTGATTTTTGAGCAGGTTGATGGATTGATTGGCAATGGAGTTTCGCAGTTAAATCGTGTTGCTTGCAGAGAAACAATTTGTATTGATAGGCCTGGGTTAACAGCTGACCCTGAGCATATGCCCGCATGGGTTGTTGCTGAAATCGATGCGGTGCTTAATATTTGTCGATCTGGAACAACTGGGAATACCCGATATCCTGAAACTCTAGCTTCAGAGCAATACGCTTAACAACTGGGTTCACTAGACTAACAAGCAATACGTTGGAGTAACGCTCCTGCTCCAAATCCCTGTTGCTCATCGGTCAGCGTTAAGTCGTCATTCTCTGTGAAAATAACGCTCCAACTCTCGTCGTCGACAAGATCCACCGCTCCATCGTAACGCAATACGCCTGCGATGATGACGCCTTTACTTACGCTTTTCAGTCGACGATGGGTCCCATCTGGAAAAACGATAAAGCCTTGTTGCCTCCATCGGGCTTTGATGGCTTCCTGCCTAGCCAAAGATGCCGCGCTCTCAGGTCTGTTATCCATACAGTGTGTGGGGGGCGGGGTGGCCTTGCACTAGCAGGTGCAAAAGAGTCAGTGTGAATGGGTTATCGCTTCCCTATTATGTGTATTTGTCCCGGCATGCATCAATAAAAAACTCACCCAGCTCTGTTAGCACCACGAAACTTTCAGTTTCAATGTCTATGTCAAAGTCGACCGAGCTACTGAAGAAGCTGTCTTCATCGCGATTTGGAATGTCTATGCTGTGCGTCCCTGCGCTGGCGACGTAATGAGTTTTTGCCAAGCCTAGCCTGATGATGTTGGCGACCTCAAAATCTTTTAGATTTTCCCTGGGGATGTTTTCTGGGGTAGCGATTTTTCTCCGCAGTGATGCCTCTCCATGTTCAAGCGATGCAAGCTTGCGCTCGATAGAGCGAGTTTCCGAGATGAGTTCCAAAGCTTCCGTGTCAAAATATGATCTATCAGTTGTTTTGGGGGTATCCTTTTTCTTCCTTAGAATTGCCAGTTCCTCCTTAAGTCGCGCTTCAGTGCTCGATTTTTTACTCAGAAAGAAACGCAGCTCCTCCTCTAGCATATTGATACGCCTTTCCTTCTCTTGAAGGGCTATTTCGACTACATCGAATTCATCTTTTGAAAGTTGGCTAAGAATATATGGAAATACGTGATTTTCGATATTTTGCTTAGAGTCAACCATGTTCACCAAAAGGTTTGCCCACTTGTCTTGCAGTTCTTCGTCATCCTCCAGAGAAGCATTTTCGAGATAAGGGCAAAGCAGTTTAGGAGATATCGCTTTCACGGTTATTTTGTTCTTCTCACAAAGCTCCCTTGCTTTGTTAAGTATCTTGATTTGGTTGCTGAATCGCCAGAAAGAAACCTGATCCTTTATGAGTAAGCCAAGTTCTTCAGCGGTAGGGTTAACCAATTTGTCAACAAATGTTTTGGCAATGTCCAGCCCTTTTTCGATCATAGTGGATGAAGCATCTTCCATGGTGTTGTTTTTGTCTTCGCTCACTTATCTATCCTTTGACTTTTTGGGAGCTGTAACGCTCTGGGAGTTGTCAAGTCGATTCTACAAGAAATTGAAAGCGCTTTTGCAGGCGTTCCTTTAGCTCTCGCATGTTTTTAAAAAATATTATCGGATAATCCTTCAAATCAAATTCTAGCTGGGTGCCATCCCGGGCAATGTAGATAGGTGTTTTACTCAGGCCCTGTGCATAGCCCGCCTCGTAAAAGACGTTTGGTTTCGAGTGGGTGAGATCGACAATTACAAACTGTGCTTTCTGAATGGACTCAAGGATCCTATCTGTGATTCGATTGTTACTCTGAACTTCATCAATGCGCTCGGCATGAATGCCACACTTGGTTGCGGCCTCCTTGATCGAATCCAGAACATCCTCTAGGTCGGAATCTTGTGGATCTATCGCCATTGCTATGAAGGCGTACCCTTCTTCGTAATCAGGATCTTCTGACACGAATGGTTCCGATTCTTCTCGTGCTGGGCCGCCTGACATTATCACGCCGATCGTCTCATCTATCATATCGAAGAGCATATTTTTAACACTCCATCCGTAAGGTGGATCGAATAGGGCCTCGAACAGGTCGACGTTCCGCATTATTAATCCCCCTACTGCTGGAGGTGGAGACACAGTGAATGTCTTGTAGCAGCGGGCTTCCAGCACTTCACGCCTTACCCAGTCTTTTTTTCTGTTGATCTCGCTGCGGATCTTGGCGTCGCGGGAGGAGAAGAATTGTTCAATTAATCTTTTGAAGTCTTCGAGGTTTTGGATTTTTTCGTTGGCTTCCATATCAACTCCGAAATATTAAATTAGGCTTGTTGCCGTCGTTGTTTCTGGCCTTATCGGATGTCTGAAGGAACGACTTTTTTATGGTAACTCTCAATTTCCTTGTTTACCTCTCGTAGCTTGGAGTCGAGATCGGCATATTCTTTATAAGCCATCTTCGAACCGTACGTGCCTTCGAGTTGCTCTGCAATTCTTCCCTTATGTGCCATAAGCTCGATATAGTGTTCTCGAAATGCTAATAGTGCGTTCAAGCGGCTCATATCGTTCGCTTTTTTTGCTTCAGAAGCAGACCGGCGGGCATAGAAAGTAGATAGTGCTGCGGCTATTAATGCTATTGTTGTAACAACATCATTAATTGAAAAATCTATAGTGGCCTCCTTGGCGTTTAGCGCCGACAACACAGCTAGGCTTGTAGCAATGAAGCTGTGGAAAGACTGTCCAGCGCACGCGGTGCAAGATTCTGATTGGCCTTGTTAGTTGATCCGGCCTTTTGATGACTTCTCAATGCGTTCATGAAAGTTAGCAGTTTAATAGTGTGCGTGCTTATTTTTCCACCTAGAACCACCCGATCAAAGCTAATTGCACCAACCCTGGCGCTTGCCGCCGTCATAAGGCCTAGCTAGCCCTTCGCGGATGAGTGTGTCGCCCACGTCTTTCCCATCAGTCACGACAGTGGCCACCAGGCGAAAATACTTCCCTCGTTCGTAATCGACAAGCTCGATAACATCAGAGGCTTCCAATATCTCTCTTAATCGGTCCCTGGCCGCTCGGGCCATTGCCTTCTCGCTGTCGCATTTGCCTCGGATCTCGGGTGTGTCCAGTCCACGAACACGAACACTGATGTCATCCCCAATAATTGGTGGCCAGTCCTTGATGTCGACGGTGATGGTATCTCCGTCGTATACGCGGACAACTTCATCAACCGTGACGTTTTGAGCTTGTGAATTCGTGCAGGAGAGGGTGAGTAGGGCGATAAAGGGCAGGTTTTTTATCATTTTGGGTGCGCCAAAAGTGCGCCACAAAAATCTGCAGCGCACGTATCCTTTTGATTTTATTAAATAAAAATATCCGTACCGCTCCAGTCCATCATGGGTGCTGTACTGAAGCGGCGCGCGCCGGCTGGCAAGGAACTCATAATGAGCGCCCGTTGGGTTGTTGCAGAATCTGCTCGCAGGCCTGTAGATAGCGTTTGCGCCCCACCAGCATATGGAAACGTCGGCCACCGACCTGACGCCACAGGATGGCAGCACGAATACCGGCCAATAGTAAGGCGCGCACCTTGTTGGCGGTGTGGTGGTTTTGCAAATAGTTGGGGTTGCCTGTCACTCGAATGCGAAAACTCAGCTTGCTCAGGGTTTGCTGGTATAGCCCAGCCAGTGCGGCGATGGTGTTTTCGTGACCTACGGAGAAATGGTCAGCCTGTCTTGAGGCTTGCTGAATGCCATCGCCCAGTGCCGCCATCATGTCTGGCGCCTTGCGCAGTTTACGCTCAAGGTGCAGCAAGCTCAGGGCGTAGCCGGTGACCTCAGGTTTAATGCCCGCGGGGTCGCGACCAACAACGATCTGCAGCTGCTTCAAGCCAATGTTGAGTTGAGTTGCGGCGGGACCATAGATATCGTCAAAGCGCTCTGGGGACTGCTTAAACAAGCTGCGTAGCAGAGGTTCAGTGGTGGAGGCCGGTACGTCACCTTCGCGTGCCAGCTGCTCCACTAAGGTAGCGGCCTGAAAAACGGCGGCCAGGGCAATAACCTGTTCTTCGTTACGTGATCTCATGCCGTGGTACCTGTCTGTTCAATAACGCCGCCGCCCAGACACACATCGTCGCTATACAGTACAACGGATTGTCCAGGCGTGACTGCACGCTGGGGTTGGTCAAAGGTAATGCGATAGCCCTCACCGTCGGCTTCGACCAGACAAGGCTGATCGTCCTGGCGGTAGCGGACCTTGGCGCTGCAGCGTAGCGGCAATTCAGGCGCTGCATTGACCCAGAAAATATCGCTGCTGCTCAGCCACTGACTAAACAACATAGGGTGGTTTTTGCCCTGTACCGCAATGAGTACATTGCGCTCTAGGTCTTTGCCGGCTACGTACCAGGGCGCATCCGGGTGATTGGTCAAGCCGCCAATGCCTAAACCCTGGCGTTGTCCAAGGGTGTGATACATCAGGCCTTGATGTTCGCCAATGTCTTCCCCTTCTGGGGTTTCGATGCGACCAGGCTGGGCGGGCAAATATTGCTTAAGGAAGTCGCGAAAACGTCGCTCGCCAATAAAGCAAATGCCGGTAGAGTCTTTTTTGTTGGCCGTGACCAGGTTGTTTTGCTCAGCGATGCGTCTTACCTCGGGTTTTTCCAGTTCGCCCACTGGAAACAGGGTCTGAGCAATTTCACTGCCGCCGACGGCATGCAGGAAGTAACTTTGGTCTTTGTTTTGGTCAAGTCCACGCAGCAGCAAGGTCTCACCATCTTGGTCGCGACGGCGGACATAGTGCCCTGTGGCGATCAAGTCCGCGCCCAGAACACGCGCATAGTCGAGAAACGCTTTGAATTTGATTTCGCGGTTGCACAGTATGTCTGGGTTTGGCGTGCGGCCAGCACGGTATTCGAGCAAAAAGTGCTCAAAAACGTTATCCCAGTATTCGGCGGCAAAGTTTGCTTGATGCAGTTTAATGCCCAGGGTGTCACACACCTGTTGTGCGTCGGCCAGATCTTCTTTGGCGGTGCAATATTCAGTACCGTCATCCTCATCCCAATTTTTCATAAACAGGCCTTCGACCTGATAGCCCTGCTGCAATAGCAGGTAAGCCGACACGGACGAGTCGACACCGCCGGACATGCCAACGATGACTTTGGTGGAAGCGGGATGAGGTTGGGCTGCAGTTGTCATGAATCAGGGGTGCTCAATAATGACATCGAGTGGAAAGCGTTTGCCGGCCAAATAATCTTCAACGCAGGTTAATACCATAGGTGAACGCAAGCGCTGACAGGCGCGTATTTCATCGGCGCTCATCCAGTGCGCCGCAATAATGCCGGTGTCTAACGTGGCGTTATCAACCGCTTGTAACGCATTGGCAATGAAGCAGTAGCGGTGATAGGTCACTTGGTTGCTTGGGCTGGTGTAGGTATAGAGACCTTGCAATGCAACGGGTTCAACCTGCCAGCCGGTTTCTTCGAGGGTTTCTCGCTTGGCGGCTTGTAGCAGCGTTTCGCCAGGCTCAACGTGCCCAGCAGGCTGGTTAAAAACAGCCTGTCCTCCACTCATTTCCTCCACCATCAAGAAGCGCCCTTGGCGTTCTACTATGGTGGCTACGGTGGCATGGGGGGTCCAGCGTTCGGTCATCTCGGGTTCCCGCATTGGGCCGGTCAAAATCAGCCGCGCAGTTTACCCAAAATGCCCGAATGGCTCAATTTCTACGACGATTGTTTGAGCGTGGGCGTCGCGATTGGCCTGTGTTTTTGCCCTGCGGTAAATGAACAGTCTGTTGCGTCCACTGCCCTGGCTGTAAGTCTCCCAGTTGCCAAGGGCCGATGGCGGTGCGGATAAGCCGTAATGTTGGGTGACCAATATGGGCCGTCATGCGGCGCACTTGACGATTACGTCCTTCACTAATTCTTATATCAAGCCAGCAGGTGTCGTCATTCACTCGTTGGCGAATGGGCGGGGTGCGTGGCCAGATATCGGGACAATCGACTATGGTTATGTGCGCAGGTTTGGTGGGGCCATCTTTTAGTACTAGCCCGCGGCGAAATTGCTCAAGTGCGGCCGGGGAGGGCTTTCCTTCCACCTGCACTAAATAGTGCTTTTGCATTTTATGAGCCGGATCTGCGATGCGTGCTTGCAGCTGACCGTCGTCAGTCAAAAGCAGTAATCCTTCAGAGTCGTAGTCAAGGCGACCCGCCGGGTAGACACCAGGTTGTTTGACGTAGTCAGACAGTGTCGAACGCCCCTCGTTATCGATGAATTGGCTGAGTACTTGGAAGGGTTTATTAAGGCAAATTAAGGTGGCCATGTTGTAGCTTTACTACTCATTACTTTTGTCTAGCTTGCATTTTTTGTAGAAAAACTACAAATTAGCGCCACTTTTGAACCAAGAGTCATCTTTCTGGCTAAAAAATGGCCAGTGGCGATTGAATAATCTGCCTCTGATTCTGGCTTCTGCTATCAGAAGTGACGGCCACAAGCCGTAGCCAGTGAAGCCTGCGAAACAGCAACCAGCAGCGAATGCTAAAGGAGTAAGAATGTCGACACAAACCCCTACCATCATTTACACCGAAACAGATGAAGCCCCAGCTCTGGCCACTTACTCTTTGCTGCCCATCGTTAAAGCTTTTTCGCAATCGGCAGGTATCAATGTTGAAACACGTGATATCTCTTTAGCTGGCCGAGTTATTGCCACATTAGGTCAATACCTAAATGAAGACCAACGTGAAAGCGATGCCCTGGCTGAACTGGGTGAACTCACTCAAGACCCAATGGCAAACATCATTAAACTGCCCAACATCAGTGCGTCTATTCCACAGCTAAAAGCTTCACTGAAAGAGCTGCGTGCTAAAGGCTATAACTTGCCGAAGTACCCAGACAACCCGACCAGTGAAGACGAGGTGGTACTAAAGGCGCTGTACGACAAGATTAAGGGCAGTGCGGTTAACCCTGTGTTGCGTGAAGGCAACTCTGACCGTCGTGCGCCAGCGGCCGTTAAAGAATACGCACGCGTTTACCCACATTCTATGGGTGAGTGGAGCAGCGACTCGAAGTCTCATGTTGCTTCCATGAGCAGCGGCGACTTCTACGGCAGCGAAACGTCGCTGACCTTAGCCGATGCGACCGAGGTTAGCATTCGTTTTACCAACACCGATGGCGAGCAAAGCCTGTTAAAAGATGCATTGGCATTGCAGCAGGGCGAAGTTATTGATGCGGCGGTGATGAGTCGCAACGCGCTGCGCAGTTTCCTGGAGCAGCAAATCGCTGAATGTAAAGAGCAAGACATTCTGCTGTCGCTGCACCTGAAAGCCACCATGATGAAGGTATCTGACCCAATCATCTTTGGCCATGCGGTGGATGTGTTCTTCCGCGATCTGTTTGCTAAGCACGCAGACGCCTTTAAAGCCGCCAGCATCAGTGTCAATAATGGCTTTGGCGATGTCATTGCTAAAATGGATCGCTTGCCAGAAGAGGTTCAGGAACAGCTGCAAGGTGAGATTGACGCCATTTTTGCCAAGCAGCCGCGGGTTGCCATGGTGGATTCTGATAAGGGTATTACCAATCTGCACGTGCCAAACGACGTGATCGTTGATGCTTCCATGCCGGCCATGATTCGTAGCTCTGGCAAGATGTGGGGCGCTGACGGTGAGCTGCATGATGCTAAGGCGATCATTCCTGATCGCAGCTATGCCGGCGTTTACCAGGAAACCATTGATTTCTGTAAGCAGCACGGTGCGTTTGATCCGGCGACTATGGGCAGTGTGCCAAACGTCGGTCTGATGGCGCAAAAAGCCGAAGAGTACGGTTCACACGATAAAACCTTTGAAATGTCAGCGGCAGGCACTGTCGAAGTAGTTGATGCAGCTGGCAATGTGTTGCTGTCTCATGTGGTGGAGCAGGGCGACATCTGGCGTATGTGTCAGACCAAAGATGCACCGATTCGTGATTGGGTGAAGTTGGCCGTTAATCGCGCTCGCGCCAGTGCAACTCCTGCTGTGTTCTGGCTGGATGAAAATCGTGCCCACGATGCTGAGTTGATCGCCAAGGTGAATCAGTACCTGCCAGAGCATGATGCTGATGGCTTGGATATTCGCATCATGGCCCCTGTTGATGCGACGCGCTTCTCGTTGCAACGCATTAAAGAAGGTCTGGACACCATTTCCGTGACCGGCAACGTACTGCGTGACTACTTGACAGATCTGTTCCCCATCATGGAGCTGGGCACCAGCGCCAAGATGCTGTCGATTGTGCCGTTGATGAATGGTGGCGGTTTGTTTGAAACCGGTGCTGGTGGCTCAGCGCCTAAGCATGTGCAGCAGTTGGTGGAAGAAAACTTCCTGCGCTGGGACTCTTTGGGTGAGTTTATGGCCCTGGCGGCTTCGCTGGAGCATTTGGCTGAAGTAGCTGATAACAAGCGCGCCCAGGTGTTGGCTGCTGCATTGGATAAGGCTACTGGTCAGTTGTTGCAGAACAACAAATCACCCAAGCGTAAAGTCGGTGATATCGATAACCGTGGTAGCCACTTCTATTTGGCCTTGTATTGGGCACAGGCGCTGTCAGAGCAAGGTGATGATGCGGCACTTAAAGAGTGCTTCGGTCCAGTGGCTGAGGCATTGGCGGCCAATGAAAGCGCTATCATCGCCGAGCTGAATGCTGTTCAAGGCAATGCGGTTGAACTGGGTGGCTACTATCGTCCAGATCCTGCCTTGGTTGAGAAGATCATGCGTCCTTCAGTAACATTTAATGGCATCATTGACGGTATTCGCTGCTAAGCAGCGCGCATAAGAAAAGGGCTAGCAGGAGTGATCCTGTTAGCCCTTTTTTGTTGGCTGCTTATTCAGCCTTCAATAGGCTGAATATTGATGGCATGAATCCCCTTGTCGCTTGGCTTGGTTTCGAATTGCACCGGCTGGCCGGCTTTGAGTGTCCGGTAGCCGTCCATCTGGATGGTGGAGTAATGTGCGAATAGATCTTCGGAACTGTCATCGGCCAGGATAAATCCATAGCCTTTTGCATTGTTAAACCATTTCACCTTGCCGGTTTTCATGGCTACACCTCCCTTGCAATTACTGCGCAGCGACCGCTGAGCGGGGTCATTGAAAAACTGTGTTTCAACACTACGTGGCTGTTTTCATGCCGTCAAGCGTTGTCAAGGTGCAATCTCATCCCCATGTATTACTTATTCTGTGACGTTGTTGCCGCTTTGCCCGGCGCGCTATCATGAGCCCATTCCGTCACTGAACTTTTTATATCAAGGACACTATGCAAAAGCTGGTTATGCAAAACCCAGAACACCACGATGACGGTGGCCTGGCGGTTGAACAAGCGCGCCCTGAACTGAAGCGGCCATCTATGTACAGCGTCATCATGATGAATGACGATTACACGCCGATGGAGTTTGTGGTCGAGGTTTTGCAGACATACTTCAACAAAGATCCTGAGCAGGCCACTCAGATCATGCTGACTGTTCACACTAAGGGCAGTGCCGTGTGTGCGATCTATACTAAAGATGTGGCGGAAACTAAAGCCGCCATCGTGAATCAATACTCTCGTGACTGCCAGCATCCACTCAAATGTGAAGTGGCGCCAGCAGGGGACGGAGAATAGGAGGCAGCATGCTGAACCGAGAACTGGAGCAAACCCTTAACGGTGCTTTCAAAGATGCACGCTCCAAACGTCATGAGTTCATGACGGTAGAGCATCTGCTGCTGGCTTTGCTCGATAATGAGGCAGCAGGCAAGGTGTTGGAGGCCTGCGGCGCAGATTCCGTCAAGCTTCGTCGTGACCTGCAAGATTTTGTTGATTCCACCACTCCATTGATACCTGAAACCGATCTTGAGCGTGAAACACAGCCGACGCTCGGTTTTCAGCGCGTATTGCAGCGCGCCGTGTTTCATGTGCAAAGTTCAGGCAAGTCCGAGGTGACTGGGGCAAATGTGCTGGTGGCTATCTTTAGCGAACAAGAAAGCCAAGCCGTGTATTTCCTTAAGCAGCAGGGCATCGCTCGTATCGACGTCGTGAACTTCATCAGCCACGGCATTTCGAAGGTGAGCGGCCCAGAAGAGTCCTCTGAGCATCTTTCTGAGCAGGTTGATGAAGATGGCGAGGCCAGCAGCAAGAATGCGCTGGAAGGCTATGCCACCAATCTGAACCGCCAGGCACGAGATGGCCGCATTGACCCCTTGATTGGGCGTGATTACGAAGTGAGTCGGCTGGTACAGATCCTGTCGCGGCGACGTAAAAACAATCCGCTGCTAGTAGGCGACTCCGGTGTTGGCAAAACCGCCATCGTTGAAGGCTTGGCGAAACGCATTGTTGATGGTGATGTTCCTGAAATCATCTCAGATGCAGTGGTGTACAGCTTGGATATGGGCGCTTTGCTGGCCGGTACTAAATATCGCGGTGATTTTGAGAAGCGCTTTAAAGCCTTGCTGGCTGAGCTGAAAAAGCAGCCTCACGGCATTTTATTTATTGATGAAATCCATACCATTATTGGCGCAGGTGCTGCCTCCGGTGGTGTAATGGATGCCAGCAACTTGCTTAAACCTCTATTGAGTTCGGGTGAGATTCGCTGCATCGGCTCAACCACTTTTACAGAATTCAGGGGTATCTTTGAGAAGGACAGCGCGCTGACCCGTCGCTTCCAAAAAATCGACGTTGCACAGCCGTCGGTGGAGGATACCTATAAGATTCTGAAAGGCCTTAAAAGCCGCTTTGAAGAGCACCATGCGGTGCGCTACACAGATAAAGCGTTGCGAGCAGCAGCGGATCTGGCCGAACGCTACATTACGGATCGCAACCTGCCGGATAAGGCAATAGATGTCATCGATGAGGTTGGGGCATTGCAGCACTTGTTGCCTGCCAGCAAGCGCAAAAAAGTAATTAACGTTACTGAGGTGGAGCAAGTGGTGGCGTCTATCGCCCGCATTCCGCCCAAATCCGTTAATGCATCAGATAAGCAGCTGTTGTTTAAGCTGGAAGATAAGCTATCGATGGTGGTGTTTGGCCAGGACGAGGCCATTCAAGGCTTGTCGACGGCCATCAAGATGAATCGAGCTGGCTTAAATTCACCGCAAAAACCGATCGGTTCATTCTTGTTTGCTGGCCCTACTGGGGTTGGTAAAACCGAGGTGTCCAAGCAGCTGGCCAATGTTATGGGGCTAGAGCTGGTTCGTTTTGATATGTCGGAGTACATGGAGCGTCACACGGTTTCTCGTTTGATCGGCGCGCCTCCTGGTTATGTTGGTTACGATCAGGGCGGTTTGTTGACTGAAGCCATCAACAAGACACCACACTGCGTATTGTTGTTGGATGAAATCGAAAAAGCCCATCCAGAAGTCTTTAATATTCTGCTTCAGGTGATGGATCACGGCACTTTGACCGACAACAACGGCCGTAAAACCGACTTCCGTAATGTTATTTTGATTATGACCACCAACGCTGGGGCGCAGCAGATGAGTCGAGCCAGTATTGGCTTTACTCAACAAGATCACAGTACCGATGGCATGGAAGAACTGAAAAAACTGTTCACGCCAGAGTTTCGCAATCGTTTAGACAGTATTATTCAGTTTGCGCCTTTGGGGCGGGATACCATCCTGCACGTGGTTGATAAGCTGCTGTCTGAGCTGCAAGGTCAGCTGGATGATAAAGGTGTGGTGCTGAACGTGAGCGATGAGGCCAGAATTTGGTTGGGGGTGAACGGTTACGACGAAAAAATGGGCGCTCGTCCCATGGCTCGTCTGGTTCAGGAAAAAATCAAAAAACCTCTGGCAGAGATTATTCTGTTTGGAGAGCTGGAGAAAGGTGGCGAAGTGGACGTCTTGGTTGATAACGACGAGCTTCGCCTCAGGATTCCAGAGGAGGTATCAGCGTAAGCTGATATCTCCTATTAGCGGGCGCGGTAAGTAATCCGGCCTTTGCTGAGGTCGTAGGGAGTTAACTCAACCTTAACCTTGTCACCGGTTAAAATGCGGATGTAGTTTTTACGCATTTTGCCGGAGATATGAGCGGTCACAACGTGGCCGTTCTCCAACTTTACGCGAAACATGGTATTCGGCAGGGTATCAATTACCTCACCTTCCATTTCAATATGATCGTCTTTTGCCATTCGTCACCTGTATAGACCATGCACAATGCGCGCGCATTCTGCACTAATTGTGCAAAAGAAGCAAAGGCCTAGCTCATATCACTCAGTTAACCGTCCGATTCACTGTGCCATTGGCCTTGCTTAAGCAATTGGATGGGCTGCCACTCAGTTTTGTAGGCCATCTTTTTGCACCCTGCTATGTAATAGCCCAAATAGTGATAGGGCAGCTTGGCTTGCAGTGCAACCGCGGACAGCGAATAAATCAGGTAGCGCCCTAAGCTGAGATGCTCGTAGCTGGGGTTGAAATAGCAATAAACGGACGATACGCCATCCAGCAGCAGGTCAAATACCAAGCAGCCGATCAGCTCTCCGTCTAGGCGAGCGCATAGGAACTGCGTATTGCCAAAGTGGCTGCTGATAAATTCCTGATACTGTTGCGGCGAGGGCGGATACATGGCGCCATCGGCATGACGCGCGCCAATGTAATCGGCATACAATTGATAGTGCTCTTCACTATGCTCAGCGGCTTCGATGCTTAGTTGTATTGCCCGACAGCGTTTGATGGTTCTTTTTAAGCGGCGCTCCATCTTTAGCTTGGCAATCTCAAAGCGGGCCGATTCGCACGCTTGGCAATGACCACAGGCAGGGCGGTAAACCAATTTGCCGCTGCGGCGAAACCCTAACAAGTTAAGCTGTGTTAGCTCATCCACGCCCAAGTCCAGCCGCGGATCAACGTAATCACTGCGTGACCACTGGTCAGGTAGGTAACCACAAGGGCTGGGCTGGGTTGGGCGATACAGCTGCAGTGAACGCATCAGTTAATCACCACAGGCAAGGGAGGCAGTGGCGGCTTCGAAACCGCATCGCTTAATAGTTGCTCAAAATCCGTTCGTGCAACTTCCTGGCAGCCAAACTGAGCCAGGTGCTGGGTATGCATCTGGCAGTCAATGACGCTGATGCCGAGCTCAAACAGTAGTGGAGCGGCGCTGGCAAAGGCGAGTTTGGAGGCGTTGCTTTGTCTTGAAAACATAGATTCACCAAACAAAGCAGCGCCCAGCAGCACTCCGTAGAATCCGCCAATGAGGTCGCCTTCTACAGACCAGACCTCAATACTTAACGCCCGCCCGCAACGATGAAGTCGCGGGTAGTTATGCAACAGCTCGTCGTCAATCCAGGTGCCGGCTTGATCGTCACGCGGCTCTGCGCAAGCGGCTTGTACTTGCTCGAATGCCTGATTGGCGGTAATCAACCAGTTGCTGCGGCGCACAAGCTTGCTCACCGTACGAGGTATGCGAAATGTCTCTGGCGTAATGATCGCGCGCGGAGCAGGAGACCACCACAAACGCATCTCTTGTGGGTCGTTCCATGGAAAAATACCTTGTCGATACGCGCACTCCAGCCAGCGCGGCGATGTGCTGCCGCCGACGGCCAGTAGGCCATTGGGATCTTGCAGAGCCTGAGCTGTAGGGGGAAACTCAGGTCGGCTGTGTGGGTCCAGCCATTCAAGCATGGTGCGTGTTACACTCCAGACGTTAATAAGGTTATATGGGGACGGTGTGTGTCCAAGGATACGCTTGATTCCAGTACTCAGCCAGTAACGCGCAAGCGATGGGCCGATGTGCTGTTTTTTCTATTGGCGCTGATATCTTCATTGCTACTGCTAGCGCTGCTGAGCTATTCACCGGCAGACCCTGCCTGGTCTCGCCTTGGGCAACACAGCGTAAACAATCTCATCGGTAAAACGGGTGCCTGGTCGGCCGATGTGCTGTATCACGGCTTTGGTTATCTCGCTTATGCCATTCCCTTGCTCACCACCTTGCGTGCCTATTTGGTGATGCGCGGTCAGCCTATGCCTGGGCATTGGTCGCGACGCCCCTTTGGTCTGGCTCTGACACTGGTGTCGCTTTGCACTCTGACTCATATGAGTGTCTTTAGCGCGGCGCATTTGCCTGCTGGACCTGGCGGCGTTATCGGTGATGGTTTATTGGCCGCGCTGCAGCCCTGGTTTGGCTTTGTCGGCGTTGCGCTGGTTATGGTGGTCACTGCGGCATTGGGCCTGATGCTGTTTTTTGATTTTTCTTGGCTGCAGGTGTTTGAGCGCATAGGCGGCTGGGTGCTGGCCTTATTTAAATCAAGCACTAACAAAGCAAAGGCTGCTGATCGAGCAGATACAGCAGCCTTTGCTTCTAAGGTGACAGGTACACCAGAAACTAACGCTAAGGCTGTTGATGAGCAGAAAGCAGATAAAGGCCGAACAAAGGTAGGCAAAAGAGCCTGGCGTATTTGTCGTTGGTGGTCACAGCGGGCGCAGCAAAAGGCGTTACAGCAGCCTGAGTCGAAGGCGATCGATGCTAACGATGAGCCGCTATTAGATTTTTCCATTAATACCCAAGAGCCTCCCGAGCCACCAATGCTGCTAGAAGTGCCGGATGCTGAACCTGCTGAGGCTCGGCCAGTCAAACCAAAATCAAAACCGGTAGCTACTGATGCTGCTGCGGATGACACCGAACTTGTGATTACGCCGTTGGAAAAGCGTGAAACCGGCCCGAGCAAGCGAGCTCAGCGTGATTTGCAGGGCAGCTTGTTTAAACATCCGCAGCCGTTGCCGTCAATTTCATTGCTTGACCCGCCACGTAAAGACCAGAAAAGTGGCTTCTCTGCTGAGCGCTTAAAGGAGATGTCAAAGCTGTTGGTGCAAAAGCTCGCCGACTTTGGCGTCAAGGTCGAGGTAACGGCAGTCGCGCCAGGCCCGGTCATTACCCGCTTTGAAATTCAGCCGGCACCCGGGGTTAAATCCAGCAAAATTTCCAATTTGGCCCGCGATCTGGCGCGTTCTATGGCCATGGTGGCGGTCAGGGTGGTGGAAGTCATTCCGGGCAAGTCGGTGATGGGAATTGAAGTACCGAACGAGAATCGTGCTCTGGTATCACTGTCCGATATTTTGTCATCACAGGAATACGACGATAGTCCGTCGCCGCTGACCATGGCCCTTGGTCACGATATTGCCGGCAATGCTGTGGTGACTGATCTGGCGAAAATGCCGCACTTACTGGTGGCGGGTACCACAGGCTCAGGGAAGTCGGTGGGCGTGAATGCCATGATTTTATCGCTATTGTTCAAGTCAACGCCTGACGATTTGCGACTGATTTTGGTTGATCCGAAGATGCTGGAGCTGTCTGTCTACGAGGGCATACCGCACTTGTTGACCCCGGTAATCACCGATATGAAAGAAGCCCATAATGGCTTGCGCTGGTCGGTGGAGGAAATGGAGCGACGTTATCAGCTGATGGCCGCGCTAGGGGTGCGTAACATTGCCGGCTATAACAAGAAGGTCAAACAGGCCATCGCAGAAGGTAAGCCACTGGCCGATCCTCTGTGGCGCATCGATCAGAGTTTTGATACCACGCCACCCACACTCGAGCCGTTGCCCTATATCGTCATTGTGATCGATGAGTTTGCCGACATGATGATGATGGTGGGCAAAAAAGTCGAAGAGCTGATTGCTCGCATTGCCCAAAAGGCACGAGCCGCCGGTATTCACATGATATTGGCAACACAAAGGCCGTCGGTTGATGTGATTACCGGTCTGATTAAAGCCAATGTACCAACTCGGATTGCTTTTCAGGTATCGTCCAAAATCGATTCGCGTACCATCCTGGATCAAGGTGGCGCCGAGCAGCTGCTGGGCCATGGTGATATGTTGTTTATGCCGCCCGGTAGCTCTTTGCCCGAGCGGGTTCATGGCGCCTTTGTCGATGACGATGAAGTACACCGAGTGGTGGCCGAATGGAGAACCCGTGGTGAGCCTGAGTACATCGAAGAGATCACCCAGAGCAGTGAAAGCGACGCCATTCCTGGCATGGAGGCCGGTGATGAAAAGGATGATCTATACGACCAAGCGGTGGCTTTTGTAACTGAATCGGGTAAATGTTCGATTTCGTCGGTGCAGCGCAAACTGCGAATTGGTTACAATCGCGCTGCGCGCTTGGTCGAGACCATGGAAGCTTCAGGGGTTGTTTCACCGCCTGCGCACAACGGCAGCCGAGAAGTATTGGCGCGTGCTGCTCCGTCAGATTAATTGAAAGGAAACCGCATGATTCAGTTTTTTCGTCGCACGCTTATGATGTGCTGCTTGCCAGTGCTGGCGTGGGCCAATAACGATGCTACTTCAGAGCTGCTGCAGCGATTGCAACAGCTCGATTCCATGCAGGCATCGTTTGAACAGCGTACTTTGGCTAATGATGGCAAGGTGTTGCAGCAGCTCACTGGTCAGATTCAGGTGGCCAGGCCGGGCAAGATGCGCTGGCACACGGATGATCCTTATCCTCAATTGGTGGTGTCAGACGGCAATTTGCTGTGGATTTACGATATGGATCTGGAGCAAGTGACGATTCGTGATATGGACCAGAGAGTCCAGCAAACACCTGCCTTGCTGTTAAGCGGACAAGCCGAAGCCATTAAAGGCAATTTTAATGTCAAAGCCGAAGGCGACGCTAAGCAGCGTACCTATTACCTGCAGCCGCAAGACAATAGCCAGCTGTTTGAAGAACTGAGATTTACCTATCAAGACAGCGTGTTGGCTCGTATGGAAATTCTTGATGCCGCAGGGCAGGTGACCTTGATCGACTTTGCCAGTCCTGAAGTGAACCAGCCGTTGGACGACAGTACCTTTGTCTTCAACGTGCCGGAAGGTGTCGACGTTATTGACGGTCGCCATGGCAGCTGATTTGTTCGACCAAGGTCAGCGTTACCAGCCACTGGCGGCGTGCATGCGCCCGAGCACGTTGGATGACTACGTTGGCCAACAGCATGTGATTGGTCCTGGTACACCGCTCAGGCAAAGCCTAGATCGTGGCCAATTGCATTCGCTGATCTTATGGGGGCCGCCGGGAGTGGGTAAAACAACCCTGGCGCAGCTGATGGCGGGATGCATTGATGCGCATTTTTTGTCTTTAAGTGCGGTTATGTCCGGTGTTAAGGAAATCCGCCAGGCCGTTGAAAAGGCTCAACAAAACCAGTATCACGGGCGCAAAACTCTGCTCTTTATTGACGAAGTGCACCGGTTTAATAAATCCCAGCAAGACGCGTTTTTGCCCTTTGTTGAAGATGGCACGGTGATATTTGTTGGCGCCACGACCGAAAACCCATCGTTTGAGCTGAATAATGCGCTACTGTCGCGTGCCCAAGTCTATGTGTTGCAATCGCTGAGCTCTGAAGAGTTAACCACCATTGCCACGCATGCCTTGCAGCGCTTTGGCGATGGCAAAACTGCCTCTGCCGAGATGTTGCAGAAGTTGGTGTCAGGCGCCGACGGTGATGCCCGTAAGTTGCTTAACCTGATGGAGCTGGCCATGCAGCTGGCCGAGCAACAGATCGACGAAGACATCGTCCGTCAGGTGCTGAAGCAGTCGTTGCGCCGCTTTGATAAAGGCGGCGACGATTTTTATGAGCAGATTTCAGCGCTGCATAAATCGGTGCGTGGCAGCGATCCGGATGCGGCCTTGTACTGGCTGTGTCGCATGCTCGATGGTGGCTGTGATCCTTTGTACATTGCTAGGCGTGTCGTGCGCATGGCCAGCGAAGATATCGGCAATGCCGATCCGCGTGCGCTGGCGTTGTGCTGCAGTGCATGGGATGTGCAGCAGCGACTTGGCAGCCCCGAAGGTGAGCTGGCCATCGCCCAGGCGGTGGTGTATCTGGCCTGCGCGCCAAAAAGTAACGCGGTTTATAAGGCCTACAACCAAGCTCGTCAGCTGGTGCAGCAGCGTCCAAGTGACGATGTTCCCGCTCATCTGCGCAATGCCCCCACCGGCTTGATGAAAGAGCTGGGCTATGGCGAAGAATATCGTTATGCCCATGATGAGCCCGAGGCCTTTGCAGCAGGAGAAAGCTACTTTCCCGAAGCCTTGCATGGGCAGCAGTTTTATCAGCCTACCGAGCGTGGCCTTGAAGGCAAGATCTCGGCCAAGCTGGCCCATCTACGGCAGTTAAACCAGCAGTCAGCCAAGCAGCGTTATCACAAGGAGTCATGATGGCCTATTTATGGGTCGCCGTAGGAGGGGCACTGGGGGCGATGGCGCGTTTTTGGATGGCAACCGCCGTATTTCGTGCCTTGGATCGGCCGTTTCCCTATGGCACCTTATCTGTCAACCTGTTAGGCTCCTTTGCCATAGGCGCCGTCTATGTATGGCTGGTGCAGCACCAGTGGGGCGGAGACCACCACCGGCAGCTGGCTATGATTGGCTTTCTTGGCGCCTTTACGACGTTTTCTACGTTTTCCCTGGAATCGCTCACCCTGATGCAACAGGCACGCTGGTTGGCTGCACTGAGTTATATCGGCGCCAGCCTTATCGGTTGTTTGCTGGCAACGGCATTAGGGATGTGGGTATCGAAATCATTGGTATAGAGCAACATGCTGGACATTAAATACATTCGCGACAACCTGGACACCGTCAAAGCTGGCCTGGCGAAAAAAGGATTCACCTTTGATGACATCGAATTTAAACGCCTGGATGAGCACCGCAAGTCGGCGCTGACCAAGGCTCAGTCCTTACAAGCGGAAAAGAAAAAAGCGTCCAAGCAAATCGGCGCCCTGATTGGTCAGGGTATGTCACCGGAGGACGCCAAAGCTCAGGTTATGGGCAGTATCGATGCAGACATCAGCGAGGCCGAGCAGGACGCCAAGCAGGCTGAGCAGGCGCTGCACGATTTGCTGATGAGTGTACCTAACGTACCGGATAGTGAAGTTCCCCATGGCAATGACGAAGACGACAATGTTGAAGTACTGACTTGGGGTACGCCAACAGAACTGGGCTTTGCGGCAAAAGATCACGTCGATCTAGGCGAACCTTTTGGGCTGAACTTTGATCAAGGCGCGCTGGTGGCGGGCTCTCGTTTTGTGGCGATGAGCGGCAAGATGGCGCGTATGCACCGAGCGCTGACGCAGTTCATGTTGGATTTGCACGCCGACCAGCACGGCTACACCGAAACCTATGTGCCGTACTTGGTTAACCGTGAAGCCCTGGAAGGCACAGGGCAACTACCTAAGTTTGAAGAAGATCTGTTTAAGATTCCTCAAGCTCAAGGAGAAAAAGATTTTTATCTGATTCCAACAGCGGAAGTGCCTGTCACCAACTTGCTGCGCGACAAGGTGAACGATATTGAACTGCCACTCAAACGGGTAGCTCACACACCGTGCTTCCGCTCTGAGGCGGGCAGCTACGGCCGTGATACTCGAGGCATGATCCGCCAGCATCAGTTCGATAAAGTGGAGTTGGTGCAATTTGTTCGTGCTGATCAATCCGATCAAGCACTGGAAGAGCTTACCGGCCACGCTGAAGCCGTATTGCAGGCACTGGAGCTGCCGTATCGAAAAGTGATCTTGTGTGGCGGTGATTTAGGCTTTTCTGCGGCTAAAACCTACGATCTGGAAGTCTGGCTGCCAGGTCAGCAGAAGTACCGCGAGATTTCTTCTTGCAGTAACTTCCGTGATTACCAGGCCCGCCGTATGGGCGCTCGCTGGCGCAACCCAGAAACCGGTAAGCCTGAGCTGATGCATACATTGAACGGCAGTGGTCTAGCGGTAGGGCGCTGCTTAGTCGCCATCTTGGAGAACTATCAGCAGCAAGATGGCAGCATTCGCGTTCCGGCCGTCTTGCAACCTTATATGGGTGGTGTGCAGGTTCTGAATTAATGGATTTGCCGCTCATTCTGCGCCGAGCACCACGATTTGTGGTGTACGGTGCAGGCAAGGTGGCGTCACGGCGCGTGCCAGCGTTGCTGGCCAGTGGCTGTGATGTAACCGTCATAGCCCAGCAAGTGGACGATAGTCTGCAGAAGCTGGCGCAGCAAGGTGCGATTACCGTGCAGCAGCGCGCGGTGAATCAATCGTCAGAGCAATTTGAAGCAGCTGTCTGGTACATGCTGGCGTTGGATGATCGTAGCCTTAATGCCATTTTGGCCAAGCAGATCAGAGCCGCAGCGGGCTGGGTGTGTCGGGCCGACTCTCCCGATGACAGTGATTTCTATTTTCCGGCCGTTATCGATCGCTCGCCGGTATTGGTCACTGTCTCCAGTAATGGCACCGCGCCGGCACTGACACGCTATTTGCGCCAGCGTTTGGAGACCTTCTTACCCGCTGAAATTGCCTCATTGGGGGAGTTTGTTGCGCGCTGGCGCCAGCGTGTGCAGCAAACCTTACCGCTGACCCAGCGCAAGAATTTTTGGCGTCAATGGATGCGCAGCGTCGCCCCAGAGCGCGTGCTGGCACGCCAAGCTGACGCTGCCGAAGCGCTCACTCAGGCCATGCTAGACGGCAACGCACCCTCTGCGGGTGAGGTGTACTTGGTTGGAGCAGGTCCTGGTGACCCAGATTTGCTGACCTTTAGAGCGCTAAGGCTGATTCAGTCGGCGGATATCGTTTTTTACGATCGCTTAGTCGGTGAGCGGATTCTGGAGCTACTGCCTGCGGAAGCCGAACGTTATTACGTCGGCAAGGCGCGCAGTGATCATGCGGTAGCGCAGGAACGTATCAATCAGCTACTGGTGGAGCATGCACAACGCGGTCAGCGTGTTTTGCGTCTAAAAGGCGGTGACCCCTTTATCTTTGGGCGCGGCGGCGAAGAGCTGGAAACGCTGGCCGATGCCCAAGTGCCTTTTCAGGTGGTACCTGGCATCACCGCTGCGGGCGGCTGTGCAGCTTATGCCGGTATTCCTTTGACTCATCGAGATCACGCCCAAAGTGTGCGTTTTGTGACGGGTCATCTGAAGGATGGCACTTGTCATCTGCCTTGGCATGAGCTGGTTCACCCTGATCAGACCTTGGTCATTTATATGGGCCTGGCTGGGTTGCCGCAGATTTGTCAGCAATTAATGGCAGCCGGTATGCCTGCCAATACACCGATTGGACTGATTGAAAAAGGCACTCGGCCTGACCAGCAGGTGCATGTCAGCACGTTAGAGAAAATGCCTGCGTACCTTGAGCAGCATACGATTGAGCCGCCAACTCTGACCATAGTGGGCTCTGTGGTGACGTTAAGTTCTCGCCTTAGCTGGCGATAACCTCAAAGCACTGTCTAGACTCTTAGGCAGTCGTAAGCCGATCTTTTTTCGGCAATTTTTGAGGTGTGGTGAGAACCCTTATGTCATTTCTAAATTCCGTCAGCATTAAGATCAAAATCCTGTCACTGGCCGCTGTGGCGGTGATAGGATTTGTGGTGAATCTGCTACTCAATGCCAGTATCAATCAGGATAATTCCGAGCGCTTGCGCACCATTCAAGAACGTTATTTCCCGGTGGTGCAAGAATCTAAGGCCAATCTAGTACGCCTAGCGCGTATCGAAGAGTTGCTGTCGACGGCGGTCAGTACGGGCGAGATGGATTTTGTGACCACCGCCGACAAGCTCAGCAAAGAAACCCAAGACAGCTTTACCCAGTTAGCAACGCTGTGGCCCGATGCTAAGCCCAGTGGGCAAGAGGTGCGCCAGACGTTTGAGGGGTATTTTAAGTTAGCGCGCTCCGTCTCTGCCGGCATGGTGGATGGCAGTGCCGATATGAGTAGCATTAGCTCGTCTATCCAAAAAATGAATGCCTCACTAAAACAAAGCCGTGAGCAAATGCAGCGCTACAGCCAGGCTGCAATTGAAGCCTTTGATAATACCGTGACAGAGTCTAATCAGGCGGTGCAAGACGCACTCAAGCTCGGCTTGACGGTCACCGCTGTGGCAGTTGTGATCTTGTTATTTGTAGCATGGAGTACCACTCGGAGTATCGGCAAATCCTTGTCTGGTTTGCTGCATTCGTTAAAAGATATTGCCAAAGGCGAAGGTGACTTAACCCGGCGCATCGAGAAAACCAGTGCCGATGAAATCGGCGATGTGGTTGACTGGTTCAATATGTTTATCGATAAATTGCACGGCAGTATTGGTGAAATAGTGCAAGCCTGTCAGCCGTTGAATTCGGTATCTAATGATTTGGGAGACCTCACCAGTCAAACTTCACAAGTATCGGAGCGACAAAATCAGGCCACGGAGCAAGTGTCTATGGTGGTGGAAGAAATGGTCACCAGTGTGCGTGAAGTATCGAGTAGCGCCAATTCGGCCGCCGAAGCGGCTTATGATGCCGATAGTTCCGCCAAGGCTGGACGTGAGGTTGTGAATCAGACCGTCAGCACCATCAATAGCCTGGCCGTAGAAGTTGAGCGCGCAGGGGAGGTGATTCGCCAGTTAGAGGTGGATACTGGCAATGTCGGCGCCATTTTGGATGTCATTAAAGGCATCGCCGAGCAGACCAATTTATTGGCATTAAATGCCGCCATTGAGGCAGCTCGCGCGGGTGAGCAGGGCAGAGGTTTTGCCGTGGTTGCCGATGAGGTGCGAACCCTGGCATCACGCACTCAGGACAGCACGCAAGAAATTCAAAATGTCATAGAAAAGCTGCAGTCGGCAGCCAACTCCGCCGTTAAAGCGATGGCCGACAGCAAATCCCGCGCGGAAGAAAGTGTGGCGCAGGCCGCCAAAACCAACGACAGTCTGGCCTCCATTACCGAAAAAGTAGAATCCATTTCGGAAATGAATATGCGTATTGCTTCCACTACGGAAGAGCAAGATCAAGCTGCGGCCAGTATTTTGGAAAATGTCACCGGCATTCGAGAAACCTCGGAAGCGGTTCTCTCTAGCATTCAGCAAGTGGAAAGTGCCAGTCAATCACTGGCAGGTATTGCCGCGACCCTACAACGTGTCACCGGGCAGTTTCGTGTTTAACCTACAGGCAGTTTTCTGGACGTGGCAGCCCTGCAATTTTGGCGGCCACTTTCGCCGGGCTGCCGGGAAATAGGGTCAGCAAATAAATACTGCTGGCTTTGTCTGCACCGATCTCTGTTCGAATGTATTTGCTCAGTGGTCGCATCGCCGGAGACAGATCAAATTCAGCATAAAATTGTCGCAACAAATAAATAATTTCCCAGTGCTGCTCGGTGAGCTCAATGCCTTCATCGGCAGCCAATTGTTTTGCTACCTCTTCTGACCAGGCACCTAGGTCAACCAAAAAACCATCGTTATCCAGTGTTATCATCAGTCAAACCAACTCAGTGTGCGATCGGCGTCGAGGCTCAGCTGCAGCCATTGTTCGTCATTAATCCATTGTACTGGACGTGATTGCAGTCCTTGCTGTTCGCCATCGTGTAAACGCGCAACGTATTGAACCCCTGGTTCAAGCGGTAGCATAAGCGCCTGTTCAAGCAACACGACCACATCGTCATCTTTGAGACTTTGCAGTAAACGTTGATGGGTTTCTAGACGGCAAGAAAAGAGTAGATGTAGGGTCATGTCAGAAGCTCAGGCAATGTTTAGCAGAAGCGATCCAGTCGCTAACCTGTTGGCTGCTCACCGCAGAAGCAATGCTATTCAATTGAGCACCTTCTGGTACTTCGCCATCGAGGAAATAGACCTGGTCACAATCGTACATTGGCAGGCTCTTTAGTAATTTGGCCGGTGACTTGCCACCTGGAGTTAGTGCTTGAATATCCTGCATCAGCCACTGCAAACCAGCACCCTCAAATATCAGGCAGGGTGGCTGGTCAAAGGCAGCCAATGCCAGCGCCAGCTCAAGTGGTTCTGGATCAATAGCCGGTGCGCTGCGAATGATCAGTAAAATATCCATCAAAACTCCACAATGCGATCGCTATCGACCGTAGCGCTGGCCAGCTCACCTAAGCCTGTGAGTGTGAATCCAGGCGCTAGGGTTGCCTTTAAATTGTATCGCTGTGCCTCGCGATCATCGACAATGCCTCGCCGTAGGGCGTTGGCAATGCAGACCTGCAGTTCAACACCTTGATCGGCGATCTGTTGCCATTGCTGATAGAGCGCAGCCTGGCCTTGAGGAGGTTGTTGTTGCAGTGCAGCAAACACGGCGTCCTGATAGAAAAACACGCGCTTGATTTGGTGGCCGCCATTTAACACGGTTTGGGCAAATGCCAAGGCGGTCTGATGGGCAGGGCTTGTATAGGGCGTGCGACGTAGCAATAAGGTGAAAGTAGCCATCAGGTAAAAACAAAAGAAAGATGCACAGATGATAGGCAGATGGCTGTTTTTTACAACCCATGGCGATCGCCGAACAGCGCTATCATATTGATTTGATTAAAAAAGTGTTGACGATAACAGCCAGTTCGGTATCATGCGCGGCATCGCTTGGAGGGATGGCTGAGCGGTTGAAAGCACCGGTCTTGAAAACCGGCATACGTTAATAGCGTATCTAGGGTTCAAATCCCTATCCCTCCGCCATATTCTAAAAAGCCGGCTAATAGCCGGCTTTTTTTTTGCCCAAATTTCGCCTCTGCTTCAGCGTGTTATGCCCGCCAGCGACATTGCCAACAGACTGCCGCACCACAGCGACATCAAGGCAATCACCAGCCATTCAGCTTTAACAATTCGTGCGACCACACAGGGTTTGGATAGTGCATCTTTGATGCTTTGCAGCGCCCGCTCTGACACCGTATTTCTCCGCAAGGGTTAACAGTGACAAAGATGGACTGTGATAGTGCGAAAGCCTATCGGCTTTGAGTAGTTTCTTGTATCAGGGTGTTTTCCACTGTTACAACACTGTAATCAGCTAGGCGAGCGTTGCGTTAGCATCACATCAATAAAGGCATTTACGCTGCGCCCAAGGGCATTTAAATCGTAGCCGCCTTCTAATAACGCTAGCCAGGGGGTGTTGCGTGTATTGGTGATGTTGCAGATCCATTCGGCTATCCAGCGATAATCATCATCGACAAAACACAGCTCGGCCATAGGGTCGTCAATATGAGCGTCAAAGCCAGCCGAAACAATGATCAACTCTGGAGCAAAGCGGCGCAATGGCTCGGCCCACTGATGCAATACAGCATCACGGAACTCAACACTGCCAGCGCCAGCGCTGAGATGACCATTGATCAAGTTGCTGTACTTGTTCGCTTCGTAATGGCTGTAAGGATAAAACGGATGCTGAAAGGTAGAGCACAGTAGGAAGCGCACATCGTTTTGCAAGATATCTATGGTGCCATTGCCTTGGTGAGCATCAAAATCCAATATGGCAATGCGTTGCAAATGGTGAAACTCTGCCGCCCGCAGTGCGGCAATGGCAATATTGTTAAAAAAACAAAACCCCATGCTTTTTTTATGTTCGGCATGATGACCAGGTGGGCGGGTGGCAACAAATGCATTACGGTATTTGCCTTGCAATACGGCATCAACGGCTTCGACCGCAGCCCCCGCAGAGTAATAAGCGGCCTCTAAGCTGCCTGGAGACATGGGCGTATCTTCATCAACGTAAATACGGCCATTCTGAGGCTGGATAAGGTTAAGCTGATCCACATAGCCTGGGCTATGAGCACGGAGGATATCGTTAGACTGTGCCGGGCCGCTCTCGCAAATCGTTAATTTATCCCAGCTGCCAGACTGGCGCAGTGCGTTTTCAATCGCAGTAATGCGCAAAGCGTGCTCTGGGTGATCATCCCCAGTCACGTGGGAGAAATGTTGATGAAAGCAGTAATAAGCGGTCGACATGGCACATTGGATCCCTGTTTTGTGACAGTGTACTGGTGCAAACAGGGTTTAAAAAGCAGCAAGTTATTCGACGATAGGCGCATCGCTGTCTGGAATTTGCTGTTGTTCCTGTGGCAGAAGTCATAAACCGCCTATTCACCTTGGACTTGCCTTGCGTCATTATGCCTGCATCCAGAACAGCGACACTGGCAGCGAAGCGCCAATAATAACGACAGCGGCAGTAGGATCATTATGGGCACACGTTCACTGGAACATTTCTTTAACCCCGGCAGCATTGCAGTGATTGGGGCATCTGAACGTGAGGGCAGCTTAGGGGGAGCGATTGTCCGCAATCTGCTCGACAACCATTATCGCGGCACGGTTTATCCCGTTAACTCACGTGGTTACAGCTCTGTTTATGGACTGAAATGCTGGTCGCGGGTGAGTCAGCTGCCGCAGGCGCCCGAACTTGCCATCGTCTGTACGCCTGCTGAAACCGTTCCTCGAGTGCTCAAGCAACTTCATCAACTGGGTGTGCAGGCGGCCATGGTGCTGACTGGCGGTATTGCCAGGGCGCGCTCTTGGCAATTCAGGCCCAGCTCTGAGCGTTTGCAGCAAGTCATTTCTCAGACCCGCATGCGCATATTGGGCCCAGATTGCCTGGGTGTCATTGTTCCTGGCAGGCAGCTGAATGCCTCGTTTTTACATGTGCCGGTACGTAAGGGCAGCGTGGCTTATATTGGTCAGTCGGGCACCCTGGCATCCGGTGTAATGGACTGGGCTTACAGCCGAAATATCGGCTTTTCTCACGTATTAACCCTGGGTAAAAGCCAAGATGTGAGCCTGGCCGATATTCTTGACTACATAGTGCAAGAGCCCCATGTGCGCACCATTCTGATTCAACTGGATGAAATTGGCTCAGGTAAGGCATTGGTACGAGCCTTGCGGGCGGCGTCGAGGCACAAGCTCGTTCTGGCCGTAAAAAGCAATCGTTTTGCCAACAGTCCTCTCAATCGCATCCCCACGCCAAAGGGCTTAATCAGTCGTGATCAATTGATCGATGAAACCTTGGCCCGTGCCGGTGTGCTGCGAGTGTCGGCGACAGACGAGCTGTTTGACTGCGTGGATGCATTGAGCCGGCGCCGAGAAGGCTTTGGGCGACGTTTGGCCATTGTTGCCAATGGTCGTGGCCCAGCTATTTTGGCGTTGGATCGGCTGCGTCATGACAAGGGCTTGCTAGCGACTTTGAGTGAAGACACTCGTGCGCATTTGCGTAGTCTTCTACCTGAATACGTGCGCACCGATAATCCGGTGCTACTGAACCCGGAACTCAATCCAAAGCAGCTGGCCGCAGTGAGCAACACACTGCTGCGGGACCGTCAGGTTGAAGCGCTGCTGGTGATTTATATTCCGAGTCTGGGATCTAGCGCTTTGGACAATGCCGATGAGCTGGTGCGCATTGCCAAAGCGAGTAACAAAACCGTCTTGACCAGTTGGATGGGGGAGTATTCCGTTGAGCAGGCGCGCGAGCTGTTCGATCGCCATGCCATCCCGACCTTTGATACGCCTGACAATGCCATCAAATCCTATATGTACATGGTGCAACACCAGCGTACCCAAGATTTATTACGCGAAACGCCGCAAAGCTTAGAAATCCCTATGTCAGGCGCCTGGCGTGAGCTGGGCGAAGAAATCCGTTCGCGCCATCGCCCTGGCGACTATCTGCCACCGAACGACGCTTGGCGATTATTGGAAGCTTATGGTTTTCCGTTTGCTGAAAACCGCTTTTTTAACAGCCGTAAAGAATTTGCTGCCATGGCAGAGCAGGTGCCTGGGCCCTGGGTGTTGCGGGTGCACCATCAGCGCTACTTGTATCCATTTGCTTACGGAGCCAATGCTCGGGAACGCCTGCGCAGCGTGGCGCGCGAGCTGCACACGGTCGAAGACATCCCACTGGCAGCCGACCGGCTGGAAGCGAAGATTCATGAAACCTTCCCCGACAGTCCGGTGTTAGGCTACACACTGCAAACCATGCACCGAGCGTTGGACAATTTACAGTTCTCCTTTGGCATTGGCCGCGATAGTGAGCTGGGTCCGTATTTGTTCTTTGGCGGCGGTGGTAGCACGGCCGATATTTTATCGGATCGACAAGTGGCGCTGCCGCCACTGAATGCCAATCTGGCTAAGCAGTTGATCAAGCGCAGCCACTTTTATCAGGTGTTGCGTGAGCGTTCTGACGACATCAAACGAGAGCTGGTAACACTGGAGCGCTGGCTGGTAGCCCTGTCGCACATGGCGCTGAATCATCCCTGGCTGTCTGGCATGGAAGTCAACGCCATTCGCCAGCAGGTGGGACGGTATTTGGCGATTGGTGTCGCGGCGGAAGTCGGTGTTACCAGTAAGAGTGCCATACAGCCATACCCATTGGAGCTGGAGCGCAGCTATAGCAGTCCGCGAGATCATCACTATACCTTTCGCCCCATTCGCGGCGAGGATGAACCCTTGCTGGAAGCGTTTTATCAGCGTTTGAGTCCAGAATCATTGCGGTTACGTTTTTTTTCGGCCAGGCGTCAGTTTGATCATAAGGAGCTGGCACGCTTTACCCAGATTGACTACGACCGTGAAATGGCCTTTGTCGCATTGCGAGATAACAACTTGTATGGCGTGGTGCGAGTGTGGATTGACCCGGATGATGTAACAGCTGAGTTTGCCGTGATTATTGACGACGGTTGTCGCGGAGAAGGGCTGGGTAAAGCGTTGATGGATACCATTATCGATTACTTGCAAAACCGCGGTGTGTTGCAAATTTATGGCTCGGTTCTGCCACACAATCGAGGCATGCTAAAGCTTGCCCAAAAACTAGGTTTTAGTCGTCGCAATAACCCTGATGAAGGTGTCGTAGATGTCGGTAAGTCATTGAATCCATTAAGATATAGTTGGCAGCGCAAGCGCATGTACCCGCTATAAAGTGTCTGTTATATTGGCAACTATAATAACGACGCCGTCACTGAGTGGCGCAAGAAAATAAGGTGGCCTGCAATGACCAGGTCCGCTCTCATACAAGGGGTTAAATTTGATACGGGTTCTTGTTGTTGATGATCACGAGCTAGTGCGCTCGGGGATTTCACGCTTATTGTCCGACAGCAAGGGAATTGAAGTAGTGGGCCAGGCGGCCAGCGGTGAAGATGCTGTTCAATGGGTGCGCAATGACACTCCGGACGTCATTTTGATGGATATCCATATGCCTGGTATTGGTGGCCTAGAGGCTACCCGTAAAATTTTGCGCACCCACCCGGAAGTGCACGTCATTGCCGTCACGGCACTGGATGATAACCCTTATGCTGCGCGTCTTATGCAAGCCGGTGCGTCGGGTTACATTACCAAAGGGGCGGATGCGGATGAAATGATTACCGCCATTATGAAAGTCCGCGCCGGGCAGAAGTATATTTCCCCTGAAATTGCTCAACGCATGGCACTTAAGCCATTTCAGGAAGATCAAAAGTCACCGTTTGACGAACTGTCTGAGCGGGAAATGCAAATTGCTCTGATGATCGTTGGTTGTCAAAAAGTAGCCGACATCAGTGAAAAGCTGTTTCTGAGTCCAAAAACCGTCAATAGTTATCGCTATCGCATATTTGATAAGCTGGATATTTCCAGCGACGTTGAGTTAGCACTGCTGGCCATGCGCTACGGCTTGGTTAATCCGGCCAGTTGAGGTTATGACGGCATTTGATATCCCTGCCTTTGTCGCCAATCTAACTCGTCGTGCCGGTGTCTATCGTATGTTCGATGAGGCCGGCGAACTGTTGTATGTTGGCAAAGCCAAAAATCTCAAAAATCGTGTGGCTAGTTATTTTCGTGCCCGAGGCCTGAACGCTAAAACCGTTGCTCTGGTGGCGCGCATTGCACGCATTGAAGTGACGGTGACCGGCAGTGAGGTAGAAGCGTTGCTGCTTGAGCAGACGCTGATCAAGCGCCATCGCCCGCCGTACAATATTCTTCTCAAAGATGACCGTTCGTATCCGTACCTGCATTTAACCGAGCATGAATTTCCCATGCTCAGTTACCGACGAGGTAAGCGCAAAGGCGGTGGGCGATTTTTTGGGCCTTATCCCAATGCCGGCGCAGTGCGTGAAGCGGTCAATCAAATGCAAAAGTTATTTTTGCTGCGCTCGTGTGAGGACAGCTACTTTAATCATCGCAGCAGACCCTGTCTGCAATATGAAATTCAGCGTTGCTCTGGCCCTTGTGTCGGTAAAATCAGCGCCGCCGACTACGAGCGCGACATTAATCATGCAGTGTTATTTATCCAAGGCAAAAGCCGCGAGCTACTGAGCGAGCTGCAGCAAGCGATGCAACAGGCCTCGGCAGATTTGCGGTTTGAAAAAGCCGGCGAGCTAAGAGATCAGATTGATTTGATTCGCCGCATTCAGGAAAAACAGAATGTGGATTCTGACAAAGGTGATGCCGATGCCTGGGCGTTAGTGCACTGGCAAGGCATCACTTGCTTGCATCGCTTGAGCTTTCGCCGCGGTCGACTGGTTAACAGTCAGAGCTTTTTCCCGGATAATCCCGCTGGACTCGACGACGAAGAACTGCTGGCAGAATACTTGAGCCAGTTTTATTTAGGCGGCCATGCGGCTGAAGGTTTACCGCGCGATATTATTGCTGATATCGACCCTGATGCCATGGCGGTGGTGCTGGAGGCGGTGCGGGTTGAACAGCAGTACCGTTGTCAGCATGTGCGAGGGGTTCGTGGCCAGCCTAGACAGTGGCTGCATATGGCGCAGGAAAATGCCCGCACCGGCGCGCACAATCAATTGTCAGCGGCGCAGCTGGCGAAGCAAAAACTGGAGCGCGTGCAACAGTTGTTAGGGTTGGTCAGTGTGCCAACGCGGATTGAATGCTTTGATATCTCGCATTCGCAAGGGGAGGCGACTTACGCCTCTTGCGTAGTGTACGACCATGATGGGCTAAATAAATCGCGTTACCGCCGTTTTGCCATCAAGGGCGTCACGGCTGGCGACGACTATGCCGCACTGGAACAAGCGGTGCGGCGGCATATGACCCGACTGCAAGAGCAGCAAGATTGCCCCGATGTGTTGATGATTGATGGTGGCAAAGGACAAATAGCGCGCATTCAGTCCTTGTTGGATGACATGGGCTTGGCCCAGGTGCAAGCCTTTGGTATTTCAAAAGGCGAAACGCGAAAGTCTGGCTGGGAATTTTTATGGCGAGCAGGGCAGAGTCAGCCCATTATTCCCGACGCCCACGATGAAGGTTTTCGATTGTTGCAATGGGTGCGTGATGAATCCCATCGCTTTGCCATTAGCGGTCATCGTAAGGCACGCGCCAAAAGTCGTGGCCGCTCGGGTATAGAAGATTTGCCTGGCGTAGGGCCGAAACGACGCAAAGCACTACTGCTGCATTTTGGCAGCATAAAGAACATGACTGGCGCCGCCCGTGAAGAAATCGCTCGGGTACCAGGTATCAGTAATAAACTGGCAGAACAAATATTTGCTCATCTGCACGGTGAGCCACTGGAGTAATTGCACACATGAATTTGCCCAACCTCTTGACCCTCAGTCGCATCATCATGATTCCCATGTTGGTGGTGTGTTTTTATTGGGCAGGTCCTGCGGGCAAGATATGGGCAGCCGGCTTGTTCTGTTTGGCCTCGTTCACCGATTGGTTTGATGGTTATCTAGCGCGGCGCTGGAATCAAACCACCCCGTTGGGCGCTTTTCTTGACCCTGTTGCCGACAAGCTGATTGTCTCGGTGGCGCTTATTTTGTTGGTTGAATCCCACGCTTCGGTTTGGTTGACCATTCCCGCCACGATTATTGTCGGACGTGAAATCGTGATCTCCGCCTTGCGTGAATGGATGGCCGAACTGGGTAAGCGTGCCAATATTGCCGTATCTAATATCGGCAAAGTCAAAACGGCGATGCAAATGGGCGCCATTGCCATCCTGCTGGCAGCTGAACTGCATACCTGGCTGAACTGGATTGGCCTGAGTTTGCTGTACGGTGCCGCCGTGTTGACCATCTGGTCGATGATGGTCTATCTCAAGGCAGCGTGGCCGCATCTTTCTGCCAGCAAATAGCCAAATCATGGCTAAGTGCCTAAAAAGTAAGAAAAAAAGCTTGACGTGCTGAGCGAACAGATTACAATGCGCAGCACTTACGCGGGAATAGCTCAGTTGGTAGAGCACAACCTTGCCAAGGTTGGGGTCGCGAGTTCGAATCTCGTTTCCCGCTCCAATTCATCTTCGTGATGAATCAGGCGCGATAGCAAAGTGGTTATGCCGCGGATTGCAAATCCGCTGACGCCGGTTCGATTCCGGCTCGCGCCTCCACATTATGCGTAACAATACAGCCAGTATTGATATTCCTTAGGGTGCGCACACTCAGCCCGAGTGGTGGAATTGGTAGACACAGGAGACTTAAAATCTCCCGACCTAACGGTCGTGCCGGTTCAAGTCCGGCCTCGGGCACCATTCATGACAAGATCTCCAGTGATAGCGCTTACTAACTGAAGGCTGTCCTCGTAATATCCAGCATACACAGCTCAAGCTTACTGCAGCATAAAGTCACGACCTCCCTAATATTGCACTATCGTTGATCAGATAGGTTGCGCCACAAGGCAACCGCTAAACTCGCGGTCTCGGCTATGCAATATCTTTTGGCATTATTTTTGGTTTTGTATGGGCTTTCACCGGTGGCGGTTGCCAACCAGGAGCAGAGTACCGTGCCATCCTGGACCGACGAAGAACAAGCCTTTTTAGCGACTCATCCCGTCATCAACGTTTCCAATGAAATGGACTGGCCGCCATTCGACTTTGCCGACAACTCAGAACCCCAAGGCTACAGCATTGATATATTGCGGCGCGTAGAAGAAATCCTTGGTGTGAAGTTCAACTACATCAACGGCTATGAATGGGCCGAGCTGTACAAGAAGTTTGAACGTCGTGAAATCGACGTCATTCATCCTTTGTATAAAACGCCGGCCAGAGAACAAGCCGGTTTGTTTACCACCACTTTGTATGCCGGGCGTCACCACTTTATCACCCGCAAGAGCGAAGATGATGTTGGTAGTCCAGATCAACTAAAAGGCAAAACTGTGGCTGTTGTGAAAGGTTATGCCACGGTTGATTTTCTTAAAGATCGCTATCCAGAGGTGGACCTGTATTACACCAGCAGCCTAGAAGAATCCTTGAATGCGGTCAGTTCCGGCGTTGCCTTTGCCACGATAGAGATCAAAGATGTCGCCCGATATGCTTTTTCGACCCAGGGCAGAGCAGACTTAAGAGTGAACACCTGGTTTCGTGACCTGGATTACACTCGCGACAGCAACCTTTATTACGCTATTCGAAAAGACTGGCCAATTCTGAGAGATCTGTTCAATAAAGCGCTGGATCGAATCAGCGTAGCCGAGTACGAAACCTTACGGGTGAAATGGTTCGGTAGTGATTTAACCACTCGAATATCCCTAACACCGAAAGAAGAAGCTTGGCTAGCGAGCCATAAAGAAATCGTCGTCAGTAACGAAGCCAACTACCCACCGTTTAACTTTTCTATTGGCGATACACCTCAGGGCTACAGTATCGATGTACTGAAACTGGTGGCTGATCGCATTGGCTTGCGCTTGCGCTACACACCACCGTCCACCTTCGATCAATTGCTAGAGGGGTTTAAGGAGGGGCGTATTGATTTACTGCATAGCTCTGCCAAAACTCCAGAAAGGGAGAAGTTCAGTTTATATTCCAATAGCTACGTCACCTTTAGAACGCGCTTTGCGACCCGATCTGACGCCCCGGATATTGAAGGGTTTGACGATCTGAAGGGCAAAACCGTTGCGGCTGGAAAAGGCTGGTTTCAAGAAGAGTTTATACGCACCCACTATCCAGAAATAAAACTGCTTATCGTCGACACCACCGAAGACATGCTCGATGCGGTTGCCTCTGAACAAGCCTACGCAACCGTTGTCAATGAAAAGACCATTGCTTATCTATTTACCCGGGTTGGCTACACCGGCTTAAAAGTATCGGGTTGGGCGCGCGAGCTGGATGGCGGGCGTATCCAAAAATACTATTTTTTGACCCAACCCAGTTCACCCATTTTAAATGACTTGATTAATAAAGCACTAAGGTCCCTTAGCAATCGTGATCTTGAAGACGCCAGGCAAAGATGGTTTGGCGGGCTAGAAGCTGGCATGCAGATGGTGGCCATCAGCGAAAGAGAAGCGGATTACCTGAACCGCAAAGGTGTTATCACTTATTGTGCAGACCCCGGCTGGTATCCATTTGAGTTTATTGATGAAGAGGGCATTCAGGGGCTTACCAAGGATTATATCGATCTTATCGCCGAACGCACCGATGTGACGATGGCACTAAAAAGAACGAACTCTTGGGTGGAGACCATCGAGGCATTACAAAATCGCGAATGCGATATGGCCATGCAAATTGCAGAAACCGAAAGCCGACTTGAATACCTTATCTTCACTCAGCCGTATTTGTTTTTCCCGCAGGTGGTGGTGACCCGCACCGATGCTCCTTTTATCAGTGGCACATCGGGCGTATTGGGTGAAACAATCGCCGCGGTAGAGGGTTATGCCATTGTCGAAATCCTGTCTAAGAAATACCCAGATCTGGATATTGTCGAGGTAAAAAACCACGAAGAGGGGGTACTCAAAGTCGCCGAAGGCGAAGTCTTTGGTTTTATCGATTTTCTTCCCTCAGCCAGCCGGGCTATTTCAGACTTTGGCGCCGGTACGCTGAAAATCTCCGGCAGCTTGGATGAAAAAATCTCGTTAGGAGCGGGGGTGCGAAGCGACGCTCCTGAGCTGAGATCGGTCATGAGCAAGGCAATACAATCCGTGTCTGCCCGCCAGCATAGAAACATCATGGACAAATGGATGACCATCAAATATGAGCAAGGATTTGATTATGACTTGATGTGGAAAATGCTCGCTGTTGTTGGCGCAATTGCGCTGCTGTTTGCTTATCGGCATCGGCAAATTTCGCTGTACAACAAACAAATGCACAAGGTGAACGGCCAGCTGGAGCAAACCATCGTCGCGCTTCGACAGACCCAGCAGAAGCTGATAGAAAGCGAAAAAATGGGGGCCTTAGGTAAAGTGCTGCAAGGTGTCGCCCATGAGCTAAACACACCTCTTGGCGTGTGTATGACGGCCTGCTCCGTATTGAAGGACGATTCAGCCAAGGTGGTCGCCGATTCGGATAGCGGAGAACTGACTCGCTCCGGTCTGAAGCGCTATTTTGCCAGTGAGGACGAGGCGCTTAGATTGATCGACAGCAACCTGCGCCGTTCGGCAGAATTGGTGGCGGTGTTTAAGCAGTTGTCGCCAGAGGAGTACGGCGATGAGCTGGATGAGGTAAATTTGCAGGGGCTGTTGAACTACACCTTATCTAGGTTTTCTCAGGCGTTGCATGAAAAGCATATCCAGGTGGAATGCTCTGTTGCCGAGGGTGCTTCCATCATTACTTACCCCAGTGCCCTTGAGGCGGTTCTATATCAATTGGTCAGCAACGTCGTCGACCATGCCTTCAGTGAATCGAATAACAACCCGACACTCACTATTGAGGTGAGCCTTTGTGAGCAAGGTGCTTCGTTGGTCGTCGCCGACAACGGTGACGGTATTGATACCGAGCTGATTGAAAGTATTTTTCAGCCCTTTTATACCACCGCCAGAATACGCGGCAAAACCGGGCTGGGGCTTAGTATTGTCTATAATTTGGTGACCCACCGGCTTAACGGCAATATCCGTTATTACGCGAACAACGGCGGTGGCACCTGTTGTGAGCTCACCTTACCTTTGCAGCTGCAGCAAAATCGAACCAACTCCTGAGTCGGCGATGGCGTTTTTCAACCCTGTACCGAAAGCCAGCTAAGCTAACAGCTTGCACCTAGGGAAGGGATTATGATTCGAGCGCGCATTCGCACATCACGCTTAACCCTGCTGTATGGCCTGTTGGCCTTGGCCACCGTTGTTGGGCTTTGTACCGCCTTGGTGATGTCATGGCTTTGGAATTTGCAAAATCTGCAGCACGAGCTGGATTCAGAAAGCTATGTTATCAGCCAGTATGTGCGCGAAAAAATGTCGCAAAACGAAACCTTGCTGGTGGGGTTGTTTACGTATTTTAAAGACAAGCAAAGTGTTGAGTTAAAGGCCGCTCGCAATTATGCCGATATCATGGCGCAGCGCTTCCCGCATGTGTACATGTTTCAAGCCGCCCAGTTTGTGCAAAGTCATAACTGGGGCGAATACGCCCGCTATATGCGCCAGCAACAACACGATCCATCGGTGTTGCGGTTGGTCAGCGGTCAAGGGCTGGTACCCGAAGTGATTGCACCCGGCGATCAGGCCTTGCCGGTGATTATGATAGAACCTGCGGTCGAGGCATCGCGGTTAGGCCTGGACCTCACCACCATTGATTTCATTAATAACCATATTCCGCAGCATATCAATGAGCGCATTGTACTGACGGAACCGTTCACCTTGCTGGAAGAAGAACCAGTGATGGTGATGATGCAAACGGTGCTGCTAGACGATCAGCCGGAATATCTTTCGTTATTGGTGGTTAAAGTGAGCGACCTGCTGCCCAATTTGACCAATGCCGAAGGCTTAGATGTCAGCGTTTACGTCGAAGCTCCGAATGAGCGCTTTAAGCTGACCAGCTTGCATAGCGAAGATGACGATGGCATTCCGTATCTATCCACTTTGAAAACATCACGTCAGTTGGATTTCAGCGACTACGCACTGGATATTCACTTCTCCAGCACCGTCGGATGGAGTGATTTGCGCTGGGGCTGGTTAATTATGACGCTGCTCGGCATGTTGGTGCTGCCAACGTTATACCGGCAGATGTATAACATTCACTCACGCTTTGAGGCAGGCGAAGAAGAAAAGCGTCATCAGCTGTATCGCCAAGCCAACTACGATGCGCTGACCGGGCTGCCCAATCGCTATATGTTTGAAGAATACGCCCAACGTGTTTTAGCGACCTGTGAACGTTCCAATACTCAGGCCGCCATCCTCTACCTGGACCTGAATGGCTTTAAGGCCATCAATGATAATCTTGGCCATGAAACCGGCGACTGGGTGTTGGAGCAGGTGGGTAAAAAGCTGACCCAAGCCCTGCGGCGCGGCGATATGGCTGCTCGTGTCGGCGGTGATGAATTCGTTATTATCATCGACCCGATAGACAGCATGGAGCAGCTGCTGCACATTCTTGAGCGGCTGCGCGCTCTGGTGTTAAGCATCAACGATGGAAAGCTCGAAGGTTTTCCCGTGTCTGCCAGCATTGGTTTTGCTTACAGCGCCGTGCAAGGCCATGAATTGACTGAGTTGATGCGTATTGCCGATGGCGCCATGTATCAAGAAAAACGAGCCCAGCGCAGACAAGGCGGCAGTCAAGCTGCAGCGGTATAAGCAGATCCACCACCTCTGGCAACATCTTTGACTAGTATTGAGCTAACGTCTGTCGACAAGGATGTGATACATGTCTGTGGTTCGTTTTCGCTCCGAATGGCTCGCCTTGCCATTGGCCCTGGCGGCGGCTCTATTGGCCTACCTGCTGATAAATCAACAGCAGCACTTGGAGCGCGAACGCCAGCTGACTCTTCACTGGCGCCAGCTCAGCAGCTTAGCATCCAACATCAATACCGAAATCAGCCATGCGCGCGATGCGCTGCTGGAGCTGCAGCATAAATCTGAGTACTTCGCCCAGGATAATGACCTGGACCTGGATCAGGCCACCTTGGCCTGGGCATTAAACGTTCTGGCGACGGTCAGTCCGAATTATTTGCAAGTGCGTTATCTCAATGTTCAGGGCGATGAAGTGATTCGCTATGATCGCAAAGGCGATAAGGTGGTCGCAGCGAAACCTGAGCAGCTGCAAAACAAACGCGATCGCGACTATTTCAAATACGGTTTGGCGTTAGAGGATGGCGATGTTTATGTCTCAGACTTTGACTTAAACATTGAACATGGCGTGATTGAGCAGCCTTGGCAGCCGACCTTGCGCTTGGCTGTCACCATTCAAGCCGGACAAACCATTCATGGCGTGATCGTCGTCAATCTGAATGCTAATTCTGTGGTGACGGCGATACAGCAGGCCGAACTGCCCACGTATCTTATTCGTCATGATGGAGCTTGGTCTCTAGGGCCTGATCCGCAGCAGCATTGGTCCTACGTATTTGATCGCCCCCAGTACATTTTTGACCATCCAGATGCACCACCGGCCACCAGCCTGCTCGAAACCGAGCAAGCCTCCTGGCGCGGCGCTCAAGGTGGATACTGGCTTAGTCTGCCATTGGCCAGTAATTATTGGAGCATGACAGGGGAGCATGGCAGTTATTTGATCAGCTACGTTCCTAAGTCACCACGGGTCGCCATATTGCTATGGTTAGCGGCGTTTGGCGTGGCCATGGCAGCGCTGTGTTTTGCTGCGATACGTCGCTGGCGACTGCACCGGGAGCAAAGCCAGATAAAACGCATTGAAGATGAAAAAGCCAAGGTTTTGCGAGAAAAGCTCGAGTCGTCCGTTATTGCTCGTACCCAGCATTTAAACGACAGCTTGGCCTTGATTCGGGCTATCACGGATAACTTGCCCATGGTGGTCGCCTTATGGGATGAAAATCTGTGCTGTCGGTTTATTAATAACGCCTGCTTGGCTTGGTTCGGCAAGTCGCCAGACAGTTTTCTACAAATCCAGCTAAACGAACTTCTGGATCATCAGCATTTGCCTGGCGGTCAACGTCAGCAGGCCATGTTCACTATGCCCATGCAGCTGCACCAACTGCAGCAGCCGAGACAGATTCAAGTGCAGTATGCCGCCTGCTTGTATGAAAACGACAAACAGGGTTGGGTGACGATATTTACTGACGTGACAGAGGCGATAGAGCAGCGAGAGGCGCTGGAGCAGCAAACGGCTAAAGCCGAGGCGGCCGCACGCACCAAATCTGAATTTTTGGCCAATATGAGCCATGAAATTCGCACCCCCATGAATGCCATTATTGGCATGCTAACGGTGTTGAAAAAAGCCCAGCTAGATTCTGTGCACGCGGCGTATGCCGACAAGGCTCACAGTGCCGCGATGACTCTTTTGCAAATATTAAACGACATTCTTGATGTCTCTAAGTTGGACTCGGGCAAGCTGGAGGTGGACAAACACGAGTTTGCACTCGACGAGGTGATTGATACCGCCATGGATCTGTTTGCCCTGCCGGCCGAAAACAAGGGGCTCCAGCTTGCGCTGCAAATCGATGCCAATGTGCCCACTCGTTTGATCAGCGATCGTCTGCGCATCAGCCAGATATTGCACAACTTGCTCAGTAACGCCATTAAGTTCACCGCTGAAGGCAAGGTATCCTTGTCGATTCATATTGGCCTGGATAAACAGCATGTGCCGCAGCTGTGTTTTGATGTCGCCGACACCGGCATTGGCTTTGATAAGGAATTTAAAGATAAGTTATTCGGCGCCTTCTCCCAGGCCGATGCCAGTACCACGCGCCGCTTTGGTGGCAGCGGTTTGGGATTGTCGATTTCACGCCAATTGGCGCAGTTGCTGGGAGGTGATATCAGCGCCATGAGCAAACCTGGCATGGGTAGCTGCTTTACCTTGACTCTGCCATTGGCTGAATGCGCAGCCGGCACTACCTATAAAGCACTGGCGCCAAGTGTAGGGCAGTTAACCGTGGTCACCCACCGAGCGGAGCAATACTCATTGCTGCAGCAACTGGCTTCTGCTTGGGAATTATCGCTTCAGTTCGTGCCGCCAGCCGCAGGCCTTGAGGCTGGAACACAGCTGCAGCAGTTAGCGCAACAACCTGGGCAGAAGCTGTGGGTTGATATGCGCTCCCTGCAAGCCTGTGCCTCCTTGCAGGTGTTGCCCGTCGGCGAGACGGCGCAACAGTGCCAGCTGGTGTTATTAACCCCTCAGCATTTGTCCGGCTCAGATGTAGCGGCCCTGAATGCCCTGGATATTGGCATTGTTTCGTTGCCACTGACGCCCGCTAAGATACAACGCGCCTTCTCGCTTACCAGCCACAGCAGCCAGTCAGACGTCGATCACCATCATCAAGCCGATTGGTCCCATCTGAAGGTACTGGTGGTGGACGATGTCGCGGTCAACTTAGAAGTGGCCGGGCTGCTGTTAGCTCAGCTGGGTATACATAGAATAACCAACGTCACGTCTGGCAATGAAGCCTTGCAAGAAGTGCGGCAGGGCAATTTTGACCTGGTTTTAATGGATGTCCATATGGATGGCAAAGACGGCATCACCACAACCCGTGAGCTGCTCGCCATGTTTGAGCCTGATGAACGACCGGTGGTTATTGGTTTATCGGCTTCAGCTATGGAGCAAGACAAACGCATTGGCTTGGAATCCGGCATGACGGACTATCTCACCAAACCCCTCGGGGTGACTGAGCTAGAGCATTCGTTACAGCAACATCTGTCATCAGTTGAATGTCATGCTAATAACTCAAGCAGCAGTGCAGTGCCAGTAACAGATAACCCCAATCATTCACTGCCACCCTTTATTGATTTGGCTCAGGTGGAACAGCGTTTTCGTGGCAATAGTGATGTCATCGTAAAATGTTTGAGTATTTTTGAGCACAGTTTGCCGCGCTATTTGGAGGAGCTAAAGCAAGCTTTTGACCAGCATGACGTTACTCATATGGCGGGCATTGCCCACAGCATTAAAGGGGCTGCTGGTAATATCTGCGATCAGGCTCTGTTTGAATTCGCCTCAGAGGTTGAAACTGAGTTAAAACAACAGAGCAGCGAGACCAAGGTGCCCGCTTTAATTCAGCTGATTGAATTGCATTATCAGCAATTATTAGCGTATCAACGCCCAGCAGAGTCGCCTGGCGAGCAGCTGGATCGGGCGGGTTTTAGCCAAGCCATGGCCGCCATTGCCGATGTGATTGAATCCCATGGCATCGTCGATCATGAGCAGCTCGCCGGCGTGTGCCACTATCTACAAAGCCATGGCCGGCAAGACAGTGCCAAGGCATTGCAGTCAGCCGTTGAGTGCTTTGAATACGAGCAAGCCAAAGATGTGCTGGATGAGGTAAAGCAGGAGCTGAATTATGGATAAGGCCACTATCTTGATTGTGGAGGACAATCCAGTAAACATTCAGGCTCTGGTGTCTATTTTGCACCAACACTACCAAATAAAGTGCGCTAAAAACCTGCAAGATGCCCGCAAGCTACTCGACCCTGCACTGGATTTGATTTTATTAGATTTGTATTTGGAGGATGAGCGCTCGATTGATTTTATCAGTGAAGTAAAGCAGCATGAGCTGTTTGGTACTATTCCCATTGTCTGTGTCAGCGCCTCCAATGACGTGACAGATATTGAAGAAGCCTTTCGCAGTGGCGCATTGGATTACATTATTAAACCGCCCAACGAAACCATTATTCTGTCGAAAATTCGCACCCTGCTGGATTTGCGCTCAAAAACCGCTTTGCTAGAAAAAGCCATCACGACCGACCCGCTTACCGGGGTTGGCAATCGCCGCCATTTTCAGCAAACGCTAGATTATGAATGGCGCCGTTGTTGTCACCATAACACCTCGCTGACGCTGGTGGTGGTCGATATCGATTATTTTAAATCCATCAACGATACCCATGGGCATTTGGTAGGCGATCAGGTCATTGCCCATGTTGCCAAAACCTTGTGTGCCCATGTGCGCCGATCCCAAGACACCGTCACTCGTTATGGTGGCGATGAATTTGCGCTGATTTTGCCGGCGATGGAATACGATGAATTATTTGATTTTCTTGACCATATTCGCCAAAAAATTGCTGACGTTGAGTTAACGCAGGGGATGTTGAGAGGCGTTGGTAGCATCAGTACCACTATGGGGGCTGCACTGACGTATCCGGTGGCAGAGAATAATGCCAAAGATTTATTGGCCGCAGCCGATGAGCAGTTGTATCGCGGCAAAGAATCGGGCCGGGGGTGCGTCCGTACCGGACGCATCCCATAACATGGCGAATGTCTAGCGTCGCTCAGGCAGTGCGACGCTTATCTGATGATTGAACGGCTTTAACTCCCTCATAGCAGCCTGGCGAGCAATGCAAGCAGCCGTTGACGGCGCTGCGAAAACGTCTGGCTTGCTCCAGCGCATTCACCGCAAAAGGGTATACCCCTAAATAAGTTCGATTATGGGGTAATGGCAAGTGTTTACAGTCATCGCTGTGGATGACGTGATAACCATCCGCCTGGGCTAAATCGTTAACGTAATAGTGTTTCATATGCTGGCCTCCTTGCAGCGCTGCTAAGGATAGGTGCCGATTTTGGTCCGGTCAGCGAGCGTTGTCGCTTTTTGTCGTGCGATATCTCCTACAAACGATGGGTTTATGTCAGGATAAAAGCTGATCGCATAGTCAGCTTGATATACCATGCCCGGCCTTACTGATTGGAGGCAGCATGCGATCGATTTTTTTATGTCTGGCACTCGTGCTTGGACTGGTAAACGGAGCTCAGGCAAATCCACTAAAAGTGGCCTTTGTCTATGTGGGGCCGGTGGGTGATTCTGGCTGGAGCAAATCCCACGACCTGGGCCGCGAGCATGTTGAGCAGGTGTTTGGCTCGCGCATTCAAACTCAGATAGTTGAATCTGTGCCGCCTGGCAGGGCAGCTACCGAAACCATCGAGTCGTTGGTGCAGCAAGGCACTGACTTAATCTTCACCACGTCCTGGGGGTTTATGGTACCCACAGACAAAGCCGCCCAGGCTCACCCTGACACCTTATTTGAACATGCCACGGGCATTCGCCGCGGCGATAATTTATCGACCTATGCCAATCGTGCGTATCAAGGGCGCTATCTGGCTGGTGTCGTCGCTGGAGCGATGAGCAAAAGTGGCCAGATTGGTTATGTCGCTGCACACCCTGTGGTAGAGATCATTCGTGGCATTAATGCCTTCACTTTAGGTGTGCGCAGCGTTAACCCAGATGCACATGTGCGCGTAGAGTGGACACGTTCTTGGTATGACCCTGCCATGGAAACCCGTCTCACCAATTCGCTGATTAATGCCGGCGCCGACGTCATCGCTCAGCACACCGACAGCCCGGCTCCGACACAAACGGCTGAGCGCCGCGGTGTTTACAGCATTGGTTATCATACCGATATGTCGGCTTATGCGCCTAAGCACCATTTGTTGTCGGTGGTGCACAACTGGGGAACTGTTTATGAGCAGCGCATCCAAGCGGCATTGGATCACTCCTGGCAGTCTGGCGATGTCTGGCAAGGGCTGGATTCCGGTGCTATTCGCCTGACGGATTTGCACCCTGACGTGCCAGCCGCTATTCGCGAGCGCGTTCAACAAGAGCGTGAAAGCCTGTTGTCAGGTGAGCAGCCGATTTTTGCCGGACCAATTCGCAACCACCGTGGTCGCATCAAGGTGCGTGAGCAAGTGGTGTTGAGCGACCTGGATCTGACCCATATGGACTGGTTTGTTAACGGCGTTAGAGGCGAGCTGCGAAGTTTCTAACTGGCCAGATAAGAGCGTCGGGCGCAGGATATGCGCCCGCAGTATGCGTAGTTTTTCTAGGTGGCTATAGTGGTTCGGTCGAATAGAGTCACAGTGATCGCTTTGTGATAATCGCCCGCCCACATTAGAAGGCCCATCGTTATGCCGCACCAACCCTTGCTGGATGCCATTTGTGAACAGGCTCCGGATCTTTTTGGCCAGGGAAAGGTCGCCGATTACATTCCAGCCTTGCAGTGCGTAGACCCACGCCAGTTTGGCATTGCCTTGCTCACCCATGATGGCCAGCTATTTGAAGCAGGGCAGGCGCGCAGTCGATTTTCTATTCAGTCCATTTCAAAAGTGCTGTCGCTGACGTTAGCACTGCAGCGCCACGGCGAAGCTTTGTGGCAGCGGGTTGGTATTGAGCCCTCAGGCACGGCGTTTAACTCGCTGGTGCAGCTTGAATACGAGCAAGGCAAACCACGCAATCCTTTTATTAATGCCGGTGCCTTGGTGGTGGTGGATGCATTGATGACCCGTAATGCCGTGCCGGTGCATACCATGTTATCGACGGTGCGTCGGCTGGCGGCCAACCCATCGATTGTCATGGACGAGGTGGTTAGTGAATCTGAATATCAGCACCGTGAGCGCAATGCTGCTATGGCCTGGTTGATGAAGTCTTACGGTAATTTTCACAGCGATGTCGACCAGGCGTTAAGAGCCTACTTTCAGTTCTGTGCCTTGCATATGAATTGTGTCGAACTGGTTCATACCTTTAGTTATTTAATGAATCAGGGCGTGTGCTTGCACAGTGGTCAGACCGTGTTAAGTCCGCGCCAAACCCAGCAAATCAACGCCTTGCTGTTGACCAGTGGCTTGTATGATGCTGCTGGTGATTTTGCTGTACGTGTTGGCATGCCGGGCAAGTCGGGCGTCGGTGGCGGCATTGTCGGTGCCGTACCAGGCAAGTTTACCGTCTGCGTTTGGTCGCCTGAGTTGAATGAATATGGTAACTCGGTGGCGGGATTGTTTGCCTTAGAAAAGCTGGCTGAAAACCTGAACAGCAGTATATTTCGTGGCCTGGGCTAGGGCATTGCGTGTGAGGTGGATGGCGACTCTGGTAATATGGTGCTTTTATGCCGTAAGAGACGTTGTCCATGCTGAACTATATCGAACCCGTCTTTCGTCCCCCGAGTGAAGGCCGGTCTCTCATTTTTCAGGTGACAAACGGCTGCTCCTGGAATAAATGCACCTTTTGCGACATGTACACCCAGCCGCAAAAGAAATTTCGCGCCCGTAATGAAGCGGAAGTCTTGGCAGAAATACAGCAAGCCAAAGCCATAGGGCCGCGATTTGAAAAGGTATTTCTTGCCGATGGCGATGCCATGGTAATACCCACACATCGTTTGGCCAATATTCTGCTCGCCATTCGTGAACATCTGCCTTGGGTGAAGCGCGTAGGGGCTTACTGTTTGCCGCGTAATGTGCGGAAAAAAAGCGTCGAGGATTTAACGCATTTACAAGCTCTAGGGCTTGGCATTTTGTATGTCGGCGCAGAGAGCGGCGATGACCAGGTGTTGCAGTGTATTAATAAGGGTGAAAGCTACGCTTCTACCTTGGAAGCTTTGCAAAAGATCCACCAGGCCAATATCAAAAGCTCGGTGATGATTTTGAATGGCATGGGCGGCGTACGTTACAGCGAGCAGCATGCCATCAACTCAGCGCGCCTGATGAACGACGCTCAGCCCGATTATTTGTCGACCCTAGTGGTAAGCTATCCGCTCGGCGATGAAAGGGTGCGCGAAGGGTTTGCTGGCGACTATGAATTGCCCGATCAAATGGCGTTATTTCAAGAGCTGAGGCTGTTGATCGATACGTTAGAGCTAGATAATACTGTGTTTCGAAGCGACCACGCCTCCAACTATTTGCCATTAAAGGGCACCTTAGGGGCAGATAAAACACAGTTTTTACAGCAGCTGGACGCCGCCATGAATGGGCGAATTGCTTTACGCCAAGAATGGCAGCGAGGGCTGTAATGGATCTGAGCAAACTGCAACTACAGCTTGGTTTAACGGCGGCGCAATCTTACCCGCCAATAGAGCAGTGGCAACCTGAACTAAGCGGTGATATCGACATTGAAATACGCGCGGATGGCAGCTGGTGGCATGAAGGCACCGCTTTTGAGCGCCAGGATTTGGTGCGGCTATTCGCCTCTATTTTGCGATGCGAACAAGGAGAGTATTTTTTAGTCACGCCGGTAGAGAAATGGCGCATCCGCGTGGTCGATAGACCCTTTGTGATTACGTTGATCGACGAAGGTGATAGTGGTATAGAATTTGTCAGTAACGTCGGTGATGTTGGTCTTATTGGCGCCGATCATCCGCTGCGTCTTAGTCAGTGCCCCGCTGCAGCTGAGCCAGTGCCTGAAGTGAAGGTGCGCCATGAGTTGTGGGCGCGTTTATCGCGTAATGCTTATTACGCGTTGGCAGAGCAGGCGTTTGAGCGAAATCAGCAGTGGTGCATCAAAAGTGATGGTGCGGTTTTTGTGATTGGAAATATTTAACCAGCCAAAAAAAGTGCTCAGGGCGGCACATCTGTTCGTGCCTGAACGCAATTTAATGAAATAAAAAACCGCGCCTAAGCGCGGTTTTTTATTGGCCGAATTACATATTCGGATAGTTCGGGCCGCCGCCACCTTCCGGTGTTACCCAGGTAATATTCTGAGCCGGGTCCTTGATGTCACAGGTTTTACAGTGAACACAGTTTTGTGAATTGATTTGGAAACGTTTTTCACCGCTTTCGTCTTCAACCACTTCATATACACCCGCTGGGCAGTAACGCTGCGCTGGCTCGTCAAATTTAGGCAAGTTCGATTGCAATGGGATGCTGGCATCTTTTAACTTCAAGTGACACAGCTGATCTTCGGCGTGGTTCACATTGCCAATAAAGACGGAATCAAGCTTAGTAAAGCTCAATACGCCATCCGGCTTGGGATAGTTGATCTTTTTGCATTCGCTAGCCGGCTTCAGCATTTCATGATCAGCCGTGGTGTCGTGCAGTGTGACCGGAATAGGGAAGATATTTTGGTCAATAAAATTAAATGCCGCACCAGCAAAGGTGCCGAATTTATGCATGGCAGGGCCAAAGTTACGACTGCGATGCAATTCTTCATAAGCCCAAGATTGCTCAAAGGCCGTGGTGAATTCGGTTATTTCATCGTTTGCACGATCGGCTTTAAGGGCTTTGTACAACTCTTCTGCTGCCACCATGCCGCTCTTCATGGCGGTGTGAGTGCCTTTGATTTTGGCAAAGTTCAAAGTACCGGCATCACAACCAACAATTAAGCCGCCCGGGAAGGTCATTTTCGGCAAGCAGTTAAGGCCGCCTTTGGTGATAGCACGGGCGCCGTATGACACGCGCTTGCCGCCTTCCAGGTATTGCTTGATCACCGGGTGGTGCTTCATACGCTGGAATTCATCAAACGGGCTCAGATGCGGGTTGGAATAAGATAAATCGGTAATCAGGCCAACCACGACCTGGTTGTTTTCGGCGTGATAGAGGAAAAAGCCGCCGCTAGAACCCGATTCACTTAACGGCCATCCCGTGCCGTGCAATACCAAGCCTTCTTTGTGCTTGGCAGGGTCGATGTCCCACAGCTCCTTGATGCCGATGCCATAGTGTTGCGGGTCTTTGCCTTCATCCAGCTTGAATTCACTGATCAATTGCTTGCCCAGATGGCCGCGGCAACCTTCGGCAAAGATGGTGTATTTTGCACGCAGTTCCATGCCTGGCATGTAGGTGTCTTTTTGCTCGCCGTCGGCGCTAATGCCCATGTCGCCCGTAACGATGCCTTTGACCTGGCCGTCTTCGACGATGTAATCCGCCGCAGGAAAACCAGGATAGATTTCAACACCGACGTTTTCGGCTTGCTCGCCTAACCAACGGCACACATTGCCCAGTGACACTATGTAGTTGCCGTCATTGTGCATTGGCTTGGGAATGCTCCAACCCGGAGCTTGAATGGCTTTTTCTTCGCTGGTCATGAAGTACACTTCGTCTTCAGTGACGGCGGTGGTCAGTGGTGCGCCTAGCTCTTTCCAATCCGGGAACAGCTCTGCCAGGGCACGGTCTTCAATGACTGCACCAGATAAGATGTGGGCGCCAATTTCTGAGCCTTTTTCTACCAGGCAAACGGAAATTTCTTCACCGGCGTCGTTGGCCAGCTGCTTGATACGAATGGCTGTCGACAGACCGGCCGGGCCGCCGCCAACGATGACCACATCGTATTCCATCACTTCACGTTGCATATCAATCTCCTCAAGCGTCACGGGGAGTGTGAGCATGTTGCTCTTATATACCCGCCCACAGCGTGCATTGTTAATATCAAACGAGCGTTTGAATTTCCTGCATTATACGGCTCCGACCGGTGCTGGCAACTGCTTTAACCTTGCCAGAGCTGCGAGCATTGGTGGCGAGCACTTTGTTGCAGTGAATCTAGGCGACCATGCAAAGTCGCAATCTGCGGATAATACCTAGGCCGCGCCTCCGGCTTGCGCGTACGCTATTGACGCTGTCAATAAAGGGACCAATAATGTGCCGCGCTGGAAAGGGTACCCGCGTGTGACGGCGTCATCGTTGCGGAGAGGTATTCAGTACCCTTTGTTCATCCACTAGAGAAAAACGAGGAATCTATGAAGGTTCTTGTCGCTGTAAAACGCGTGATCGATTACAACGTGAAAGTCCGCGTTAAACCAGACAATTCAGACGTCGACTTGGCTAACGTCAAGATGGCGATGAACCCATTCTGTGAAATCGCGGTGGAAGAAGCGGTTCGCCTGAAAGAAAAAGGCGTAGCGACCGAAGTTGTCGTGGTATCTATCGGTCCTAAAGTAGCGCAAGAGCAGATTCGCACCGCGCTGGCATTGGGTGCAGACCGCGGCATCCTGATTGAAACCGAAGAAAAACTCGAGTCGTTGAGCGTTGCTAAGTTACTGAAAGGTGTGGTTGAAAAAGAGCAGCCACAACTGGTACTGATGGGCAAGCAAACCATCGACAGCGACAACAACCAGACTGGTCAGATGCTGGGCGCACTGACTGGCATGCCACAAGGTACTTTTGCTTCTGAAGTGGCAGTTGATGGCGATAAAGTAAACGTAGTTCGTGAAATCGATGGTGGTCTTCGTACTGTGGCACTGAATCTGCCAGCCATCGTTACTACCGACCTGCGTCTGAATGAGCCACGCTACGCGTCTTTGCCTAACATCATGAAAGCTAAGCGCAAGCCTTTAGACGTGACAACACCTGCAGATCTGGGTGTTGAAGTTAAGTCGACTCAATCTTTGGTTAAGGTGACTCCTCCTGCTGAGCGTGAAGCCGGCATCAAGGTAGCCAGCGTGAGTGAGCTGGTCGAGAAACTGAAAACTGAAGCGAAAGTGCTGTAACAGAGGTAAGTGTAATGGCTATTTTGGTAATCGCAGAACACGACAACGCCACTCTGAAAGGCGCTACGCTGAACACCATCACGGCAGCCAAGGCGATTGGCGGTGATATCGATGTATTGGTCGCTGGTAGCGGCTGCGGTGCAGTAGCAGAAGCTGCTGCTAAAGTTGACGGTGTTGCTAAAGTATTGCTGGCCGACAACGCAGCATATGAGCATCAGTTGGCTGAAAACATGGGCGAGCTGGTGGCTGAGCTGGGCAAAGGCTACAGCCATATCCTGGCTGCTGCCACTACCACTGGTAAAGACTTCCTGCCACGCGCAGCAGCCTTGCTGGACGTTAACATGCTGTCTGAAGTGATCGCAGTAGAAGATGCTGAGACCTTCTCTCGTCCTATCTATGCGGGTAACGCAATTGCAACAGTTAAATCTGCTGACGCCATTAAGGTGATGACCGTTCGCGGCACCGCTTTTGACGCAGCAGCCGAAGGCGGCAGTGCAGCCATCGAAGCCGTTGATGTTGTGAAAGATGCCGGTGTTTCTGCTTTTGCAGGCGAAGAGCTGGCTAAGTCTGATCGTCCTGAGCTGACTGCAGCCAAGATTGTTGTTTCTGGTGGTCGTGGTATGCAAAACGGCGACAACTTTGAAATGCTGTACAAGGTGGCAGACAAGCTGGGCGCTGCTGTAGGTGCGTCTCGCGCCGCAGTGGACGCAGGCTTTGTTCCCAACGATATGCAGGTGGGTCAAACCGGTAAAATCGTTGCGCCAAACCTGTACATTGCCGTGGGTATCTCAGGTGCCATCCAGCACTTGGCGGGCATGAAGGACTCTAAAGTTATTGTTGCTATCAACAAAGACGAAGAAGCTCCTATCTTCCAGGTGGCCGATTACGGCCTGGTTGCGGATCTGTTTGAAGCCGTACCTGAACTGGAAAATGCGCTGTAATATCAACAGCTTAGAAGAACCCGGCCATGGCCGGGTTTTTTTATGTCATGCGCTTGTCATTTTTTGGTAATAAGGTAACGTACCTGCACCAAACGTACACACAAGGACTCTGCGTTGAATATCACTGTCGTTGGCAGCGGTTATGTTGGCTTAGTTACCGGCGCCTGTTTTGCCGAAATGGGCAATTCGGTGATCTGTGTCGACCAAGACGCCAGCAAAATTGAGCAGCTGCGGCAAGGCCACATTCCCATTTATGAACCGGGACTGGACGCCATTGTCGGCAACAACAGCAAAGCAGGGCGGTTAAGATTCAGCAGCGATTTGGCCGCTGCCATGGCGCAATCATCGTTGTACTTTATTGCCGTTGGCACACCCGCAGATGCCGATGGCTCAGCCGATCTCGATCAGGTGTTGAGCGTTGCCCGCACCCTAGGCCAACACCTCAGTCACGACGCCATCGTGGTCAACAAATCGACCGTACCCGTCGGCACTGCCGATCAGGTCACCGCAGCCATCCAAGCAGAGCTGGATCAGCGCGGTGTGAGCGTGTCATTCGACGTCGTCTCTAACCCAGAATTTTTAAAAGAAGGCGCGGCCATTGATGACTTTATGCGTCCCGATCGCATCGTTATTGGCGTAGAATCGGATCGCGCTAGACAAGTGATGGCCGAGCTGTACCAGACGTTTTCGCGCAATCATGACAAAGTGATGTTTATGGGCGTGCGCGATGCCGAGCTGACCAAATACGCTGCCAATGCCATGCTGGCCACCAAGATTTCCTTTATGAATGAAATGGCCAATCTTGCAGAGCGTATGGGGGTCGATATCGAGCAGGTGCGCAAAGGTATCGGCGCTGACTCGCGTATTGGCTACAGCTTTATTTACCCCGGCTGTGGTTATGGCGGCTCCTGCTTCCCTAAAGATGTAAAAGCCCTGATTCGTATGGGTGAGGCCTTTGATTATCGCACCGATGTTCTCAATGCCGTCGAAGCGCGCAATAAGGCGCAAAAGCAGCGCCTGTTTGAAAAGTTACAGCAGCGTTTTGATGACTTTAGTGATAAAACCATTGGCATCTGGGGGCTGGCGTTTAAACCTGGCACCGATGATATGCGCGAGGCCAGCTCGATTGAGCTAATCAACGCTTTGGTCAATGCTGGCGCTAAGGTTCGTGCTTATGATCCAGTCGCCATGGCGGAAGCCAAAAAATATTTCCCGAGCCTTTGGTTCGACAATGGAACTATTGTGCTCTGCGCCCATCAATACGATGCACTGGAAGATGCCGATGCCATGGTACTGGTAACGGAATGGAAGCCCTTCAGGCAGCCGGATTTTAATGCAATTGGTAAACTTTTGAAGCAGCCCATCATAATTGATGGTCGTAACCAGTATGATCCGCACAGTTTGAAACAACAGGGCTTTGACTACACCGGCATTGGCCGGGACATAGCCTGAGACGGAACAATTCATGACAGCAGTAGCCATGCCTGATATTGAACAACAAGACGCTGACCTGGTTCAGGTTGATGCCATACCGCAACGAGAGCAGCAGCTGCCGTACAGCTTTGCTCGCCGTTTTGGCGTGGTGGTTGAAGGTCGCGGTCAGCAGCTTACCTTGGTCCATAAAGAGGGCCTATCAGCCGTTGCCTTGATGGAAGTGCAGCGTCATCTGGGCCATGCGTTTCGCCTAGAAGCCGTCAACAGTGATGAATTTGATCGTCGCCTCGGCCTTGCTTATCAAAGCGACTCGTCCGAAGCCATGGAAATGGTAGAAGGTCTGGGAGAAGACATGGACTTAGCCAGTCTGGCTGACTCTGTGCCGGAAACCGAAGACTTGCTCGAGCAAGAAGGCGATGCGCCGATTATCCGCCTAATCAACGCATTGCTCACCGAAGCGGTGAAAGACAACGCTTCAGATATTCATATCGAGACCTATGAAAAGCGCCTGATTGTGCGATTTCGTGTAGATGGCGTTCTGCGTGAAGTGGTGCAGCCTAAGCGTGCACTAGCAGCGCTGTTGGTATCTCGTATCAAGGTTATGGCCAAGCTGGATATCGCTGAAAAGCGGGTGCCACAAGATGGCCGTATTGCCTTGCGTATTGGCGGCCGTGAAGTTGACGTGCGGGTATCAACCATGCCGTCCAGTCATGGTGAACGAGTGGTTATGCGATTGCTGGATAAACAAGCCGGCCGCATGAGTCTTGGTCAGCTAGGTATGTCGACGCGTGACCTTAATACCATGCGCGACATCATCTCCAAGCCCCACGGCATTATCTTGGTGACCGGCCCAACGGGCTCAGGTAAAACCACCACCTTGTACGGCGCTCTTAGTGACCTGAATGACGCCAGTCGCAATATTCTGACGGTGGAAGACCCAGTGGAATACAGTCTGCCGGGCATTGGCCAAACCCAGGTAAATACCAAGGTTGATATGACCTTCGCCAAGGGGTTACGGGCCATCTTGCGCCAGGACCCTGACGTGGTCATGATCGGTGAAATTCGCGATTTAGAAACCGTTGAAATTGCCATCCAGGCATCGCTCACAGGTCACCTCGTATTATCGACGCTGCACACCAACACCGCCGTCGGCGCTATTACCCGACTGCAAGATATGGGCGTTGAGCCTTTTTTATTGTCATCGAGCGTGGTGGGCGTTATTGCCCAGCGCTTGGTGCGGGTGTTGTGTGATGACTGCAAGCAGCCGGCGCCGGCCGATGGCTCTGAATGTGAGCTGCTGGGCGCTGATCCCGAGCAACCACCGCTGATTTATCACGCCAAAGGCTGCGACAAGTGCAACCAATTGGGCTACCGCGGTCGCCAGGGTATATATGAAATCATCAAGGTTGATGAGCATATGAAAACCCTGATTCACGACAAGGCCGGTGAGCAAGAGCTGGAATTGCATGCGCGGGAGTTGGGCCCCAGCATTCGCCAGGACGGTATTCGTAAAGTATTGGCCGGCAGCACCACCATTGAAGAACTGCTGCGGGTTGCTAAGGGATAAGCATGGCAGCATTCGAGTTTCAGGCGCTGGATGCCAAAGGCAAACAGCAAAAAGGCGTATTGGAGGGCGATAGCGCCCGTCAAATTCGGCAAAAATTGCGCGATAAGGGGTGGATGCCGCTGTCCGTTGAGGCAACCCGGTCGGCCTCCAATAACGCCAGCGGCAGTGCGTGGAGTCGCTGGACACAGCGCGGCCCATCATTATCAGTGGCAGATTTAGCGTTATTAACGCGCCAATTAGCGACGTTGATCGCTGCTGGTTTGCCCATCGATGAATCGCTCAAGGCTCTGGCCGATCAAACCACCAAGCAGTCGGTGCAGGCGATGATTTTGGCCATTCGTGCCAAAGTTTTAGAAGGTTATACCCTGGCCCAGGCGCTGGGTGATTACCCCAGGGCGTTTCCGCAGCTGTTTCGTGCTACGGTGGCCGCGGGCGAGCATGCCGGTCAGCTCGATGGTGTATTGAACCGTCTAGCGGACTACACCGAAACCCAGCACTCGTCGAATCAAAAAATTAAACTGGCGGCCATCTACCCATTGGTGTTGATGATTGTTGCCTTTGCCGTTGTGGTGGCCTTGCTGGTATGGGTGGTCCCCGACATCGTTGATGTTTTTGTTAAAAATGGACAGGAGCTGCCCTGGCTCACCGCCGCAGTATTAAGCGCCAGTGATTTTATTCAAAGCTACTGGATACACACGCTAGTGACGGTGACGGGTCTGCTGCTGGCATTTTGGCGAGCCATGCGACGACCGGCATTTCGATACAAGTATCACGCTTTTTTGCTCAAGGTCCCTGGCATCGGTCGTTTTATTAAAGATGCCAATACCGCTCGCTTTGGCAGCACCGTGGCCATCTTGACCAGCAGCGGCGTGCCCTTGGTGGAAGCCATGCGCATTGCCAGTCAGGTCGTGGCCAATAAACCCATTCAGTCCTCGTTGACGGAAGCCACCGTGTCTGTCAGTGAAGGCGGCAGTTTGCACCAGGCATTGCGTGAAACCGGCTATTTTTCCCCCATTATGCTGCATATGATTGCCTCGGGTGAAAACAGTGGTGAGCTAGACAGCATGCTGGCGCGTACCGCCCGCCAACAGGAAGAAGCGCTAGAAAACACCGTCTCGGCTCTGGTAAAGATTTTTGAGCCGGTGATGTTATTGGTTATGGGCGGCGTGGTGGGTGTCATTGTCGCTGCCATCATGCTGCCCATCGTGCAGTTACAACAAATGGTTCAGTAGGAGTTCTGACAATGTATTCTCGTTCATCTCGTATCGCTGCCAGCAGCGGTTTTACCCTTATTGAGGTCATGGTGGTATTGGCCATCATTGGCGGCATTTTGTCATTGGTGGCGACCAGCGTTTTAGGCTCAGCGGGCGAGGCGCGCATTAAGACCACCAAGAGCCAGATGAAACTGATCGAAAACGCTCTTGATATGTACAAGTTGGATAACTACGTATATCCGACCTCGGAGCAAGGTCTGGAGGCTTTGATCAATAAGCCATCCAGCAGCCCGGAGCCTAAGAACTACCGCGACGGTGGCTACCTCAAAGGCAACAAGCTGCCTAAAGACGCCTGGGAAAACGAGTTTCTGTACTTTGCCGATAAAGGCGAATACGAAATTGTTTCTATGGGCGCCGATGGTCAAGAAGGCGGCGAAGGCGAAGCTGCTGACATCAGTTCACTGGATTGATGACTAAGCGTTACCAGCAGGGGGTGACCCTGCTGGAAATCCTGGTGGTACTGATGCTCATTGGCGGTTTGATGGGCATTGTGATGCTCAATGTCTCCAATGATCAAGCGCGTCGGGATACCAAGCAGTTTGGCCAGCAAATGCAACTTTGGCTGGGATCTTTGCACCAGGAAGCGATCTTTCAAAATATCGACCTTGGCTTGGCAATGGATAGCGAAACCTTGCTGCTGCTGAGCTATCAGGATGTCTATAGCCAGGAATTTTCAGCCAATCTGGACGCTAAAGAGCTCGATCGACTGAAGAAAAACCCATGGCAGCCACACACCGCCGGTCGTTTAAAGTCTGAGCTTAAGGTGCCAGACAGTGTGCGCATGCGGTTGTTCCTAGATGATGACGAAGTCGACTTTGCAGAATTTTTAGAGCAGGACGACGGTCCTTTGCCGGCGTTACTGCTGTTGTCTTCGGATGAATACACACCGTTTCGCTTAGTGCTGGAACACGATGAAGATGCCAGTTTTTATTATCAGTTGTCGGGCGACGGCTTTGCACCGCTTCGTTTGGAATTAAAAGATTATGACGACTGAGCGCGGTTTTACCCTACTGGAAGTGATGATCGCCATCACCATTTTTGCTGTGGTGGCATCGAGTATTGCTAGCGTCAACAGCCAAACCACGTCGAATTTGTTGGCGATGGAAGAAAAGACCCTGGCCATGTTAGTCGCTGAAAACCGCTTGGTAGAGATGCGCCTTGCAGGCTACCCCAACGTTAGCGAAACCAACGACCAGGTCGATATGGCCGGACGCGAATGGTTTATTGTCACCCAAGTCGAAGAAACACCATTGCCTGATACCCGCAGAGTCACTGTGGCCGTTAGCCGTGAAGATGAAGGCGGTGAATTAACTCGGCTGTCTACTTTGGTGGGTAAGCACTGATGTCCTTTTCTCGTGGCTTTACCTTGCTGGAAGTACTGCTGGCCATTGCCTTTACCGCAACCATAGGCGTGGGTGCTCATCAGTTATTGAGCGGTACTTTGGTGGCCAAAGAAGTATCCGATCGCAAAGCGGATCAATTAAAAAGTTTGCAGCGATTAAATCAGGTATTAAATCGTGATCTTCGCCAATATATCGATCGGCCGATACGCGATGTATTTGGTGATGAGCAACAAGCATTGCAGCTAGATGTTGGCGAATACCCGATTGAATTCAGCCGTGCCGGCTGGCGTAACTCTCCAGTGACTGACGATCCACGCTCTCAGCTGCAACGTGTCGCCTATCGTCTGGAAGATATCGACAGTGATGCCTGTGAGCCTGCGCGCGAGCGCTTGTTTGAGTGGGGCATTAGCGAGCCAGAAGGCGACTGTCTGGTGCGCTATTACTGGCAGGTTTTGGATCGCGCCAATGACAGTGAGCCTGCTCAGCAGGTGGTGTACGAGCTAGTTGACCGATTAGAAATGGAAGTGCTGGTACGCCAGGGCAAACCGGCAAGCGGTAATGCCAGCCAGGACTGGTACAGCAGCTGGCCGGCACTAACCGGCACCGATAGTAGCTCCTCTGTGGTCGCACTGCGTTGGCGCATAGAACTGGTGCCGTTTGGAGAAATTGAGCGCACTTGGCTGCTGACCGCGGGGGATCTGCCATGATGTCGATGGCTCGGATTGGTCGCCAGCGCGGCGTTGCCCTGTTGATGGTGTTAATGGTGTTTGCTTTTGTATCTTTGCTGGCAACGGCGATGATTGAGCGTGAATCCACCGATATCCAACGCGCGTCTACCTTATTCGATATTCAACGCGCTCGGGCCTATGCCGATGGCGCCGAAGATGCGGTCAAAACAGGGTTGTATCTGGACTGGAAAAACGATGCCAGCATAGATCACCTTAATGAAGAGTGGGCGCAGGAACGCGTATTGCCCCTCGATCCTGACCCTGGCAAAGTGCTGCTAAAAATTGCCGATGCCCAAGGACGCTTTAACCTCAATAGCTTGTTACCGAAAGCCAGTAATAGTGATGTTCAGCTGCGCCGCTTTCGCAACTTGCTGAATCAGCTAGGGCTCGACCCTTTGATCGCCAGTCAGTGGCAGCGTTGGTTAAATCCAGAAAGCCAGGCCGATGAGCTCTATCTATCGCGTGAAACTCATCCTTATCGGGCGGCCTATCGCGCATGCACCCATAGCTCTGAGTTAATGCTCATTGAAGGCGTCACACTGGATGCTTATAAACGCCTGGAGCCGTATGTCAGCTGCTTGCCAATGACAGTGACATTAAACGTGAATACGGCGTCGCCAGTGGTGTTAGCCGCTTTGGATGAGCGTATGTCATTAGCCGACGGGCAGGCATTGGCGGCTGAACGTGGTGAAAAAGGCTTTACTAGCTTGGATGATTTTTGGAACTCGTCCGCCATTTCGCGTTTTACCCAAGCAGAGAATAAAGACCGCGATAAAGATCAGCCGGCTACGACTCAGTGGGATCGAGCCGCCTTTGATATCAAAAGTGAATATTTTGAAATGTTTGCCCGGGTTGAGTTTGCCGGTCGCATTGCCACCATGGAGGCCCTGTTGCAGCGCAACCAGAGTGATGGCAGCCTGAGCACTTTGTATCGAGATTTCAGTCGCCGCGAGGCGCGCCCAGCCAATGCGCCGGGACTTTCTACCACCGCAGTTAACAATAATCGGACATTGCCATGATCACAGCACGGGTTGAATGGTTGGCCACCAGTAGCCAATGGTTTATCAGCCCCTGGCAGCCAGAACAGGGATTTTTAGCGCCGCAACCATTAACGCAATGGGCGGCAGAACAGCCGGATTTAAGCAGCGTACGCTTGCTGCTCAGTGGCCAAAACTACTCCGCCCATTGGGTTTCCTTGCCCGGTGTTAGCAAACGTCATTTGGCCAGGGCGCTGCCGTTTGCATTAGAAGAGCAGCTAATCAGTGACCCTGAAGACTATCTGATTGTGCCAGGCCAGGCCCACGACAAACGCCAATGCGCTTATGCCGTGCAGCAGCAACAACTGGATGATCTGGTTCAGGCTTGCCAGCTTCATCATCTGCGCATTAGTGAATTAATACCCGAAACCGAGCTGTTTGCCGATGGCAATCAGCTGGTGCGCTGGCAGCAAGGTTGGCTCTGGTGCTGGCCCGGGCGGTTTGAGGGCTGGGTCAGTGATATGGCGTTAAACGCGGTACTGGAAAGCCAGCTGATCGAAGACGGCGAGGCGCCGTTATTGATTCTGGCCGATACCATGGATCAGGCGCAGCTGCTCAAAACCACGCTGGAGAGCGGCTACAGCGATGCGCTGGGAGAGATCGAAGCCCGTATCGCCGCCACCGAGGCAGCCTTGCAGCGTAGCCTCGATAAAAAACACACTAACTTGCTGGCCGGCTTGTACGGCGTTAGTGCCAGCAACGAAAAACGCCCACCGGCCTGGTGGCGACCTTTGGCTGGCCTGGCCGCTTCGGTCACCGTTTTGCTGGTGGCCACCTTAATGGTGGAAAACCATCAGCTCAGTCAACGCGAAAAGCTGGTGCGTAATGAAGCCAATCAGTTATATCGATCCTTGTTCCCCAGCGAACGTATTCGCAGTTTAGAGCGACAATTTCGCGAAAAACTTAAAGGCGGCACGGGCGGCGGAAGCAACGATGGTTTTGTCGCCTTGGTCAATCAAACGGCGCAAGTCTATGCCCAGGGCAGCCACAGCAAGTCACTGGAGCTACAATCCATGCGTTTCAGTGACCGCGACAAACAGCTAACCCTAGAGGTCACGGCGGCTGAGCTGAGTCAGCTGCAAAGTTTCCGCCAAGCCCTCGAAAGTGCTGGCCTACAAGCTGAGGTGGCAACCGCCAGTAATGATGCCAAAGGCGTTAAAGGGCGCTTAAAAGTAGGGAGCCGGGCATGAAATTAGACACGTTAAAACAAGAGCTGCAAAAATCTGGAGTGTGGCAAGCCTGGAATGGTTGGTACGGCCATCTTAGTGCACGCGATCAAAAGATCGTAAAAGTGGCGGCCAGTCTGACTGGGATAGCCGTGGTGCTGATGTTAGTGGTGGCGCCCTTGGTGCAGAAAAACGCGGCACTGCAGCAGCAATATCAGCGCAGCTTGGCGAGCTATACCCTGATCGCTGACAATGCTTATCGTTTTGGTGGTGCGCGTAGCAGCGGCCAGGGTGGCCCCATCCTGGCACGCATTACCCAGCAAGCACAAAAATACGGCTTGAGCTTAAGTCGCTATGAGCAAGACGGTTCTGATCTTCGCATCTGGCTCGACAACGTTGCCTTTGACGACGCCATCGGCTGGCTGGAGCAGCTGCAGCAGGACAATATTCGCTCATCCCTGGTGACCATTGATCGCACCGAAGTCGGCCGCGTCAATTTGCGCGCCACACTGACCCAAAGCTAACGAGAGGTGGCTATGAGTTACGATTTTGATTTATTGGTGATTGGCGCGGGCAGCGGTGGTGTTCGAGCGTCACGCATGGCAGCGGCTAAAGGTGCCAAGGTGGCGGTGGTGGAAAATCGCTACCTGGGTGGTACGTGTGTCAACGTTGGCTGCGTGCCAAAAAAATTGTTTGTGTACGCCTCTGAATACGCAGAGAAGTTTCATGAAGCCAAGGGTTTTGGTGTTGATGGGCAGTTAAACCATTTTGACTGGCCTACATTGCGCGACAACAAAACCGCAGAAATTGAACGCCTAAACGGCATTTATAACAATCTGCTTGAAAACTCTGGCGCTCAGATTTTGCGCGGCAGTGGCAGCTTGGTCGATGCACATACCGTCGATGTCGATGGCCAGCAGTACAGCGCCGAACGCATCCTGATCGCTACCGGTGGCTGGCCATTTACGCCGGACATTCCTGGTATCGAACACGCCATTACCTCTAACGAGGCGTTTTATCTGGATGAGTTTCCAAAGCGGGTCGTGGTCGTTGGCGGCGGTTATATCGCGGTAGAGTTTGCTGGCATATTTAACGGCCTGGGCTCAGATACCACCTTGCTGTATCGCGGTGAGCAAATCTTGCGTGGCTTTGATGATGATGTGCGTGAATTTGCGGCAGAGCAGGTGGCGGCCAAGGGCGTGAAGATTCAAACTCAGTGCGATATTGCCCGCATCGAAAAACTGTCCGATGGCAGCCTGATGTGTCATTTGCAGTCGGGCGGACGCATTGCTTGCGACTGTGTGATGTACGCCACCGGACGCAGGCCGATGACAGACGGTCTTAATTTGGAGGCGCTGGGTATCGATACTCGCAGCGATGGCACCATCATCGCCGATGATTTTTTCCGCACCAGCGTGCCGTCAGTATTTGCTCTTGGCGACGTTATTGGCACGCCGGCATTAACCCCTGTCGCTCTGGCTCAAGGCATGAAGTTGGTGGCGCAGCAGTTTGAAGGTGATACCAGCAGCTTGGATTACGATAACATTGCCACGGCGGTGTTTTGTCAGCCCAATATCGCCACCGTTGGCCTCAGCGAATCTGAAGCTGTGTCACGTTATGGTCAGGATGTCACCATTTTCCAGTCGTCGTTTCGTCCCATGAAACACACCATCAGTGGCCTGCCTGAGCGTAGCTTGATGAAGTTGGTGGTGCAGACCAGTACAGATAAGGTCATCGGCGCGCACATGGTAGGCCCCGATGCCGGTGAAATCATGCAGGGTCTGGCCGTGGCCATTAAAATGGGTGCGACTAAGACTCAGTTTGACCAGACCATTGGCATTCATCCCACTGCGGCGGAAGAGTTTGTTACCCTGCGAACGCCACGCGATTAACTCGTCTGCAAGCCAGGCGATGACTTCGGTCGAGTGTTAAGATTGATCGGCCAGCAGCTCTTGTAGCTGCTGGTAGCGTCCCTCCAGCTGCGCCCTCTGTTGCAGCAGCTGCTGTTTTTCCTGCTCATATGCCTGTTGTTGTGCGCTGTTTGCTTGCTGCAGTTGATACAGCTGCTGTTTACTGTCGCTAAGTTCTTTAGTGGCTTGGGCCAGTTGCCACTGCCATTGCTTGCCGTCGTCTTGTTGCTGCTGCAGCTTGGTGGCTTGTTGATCAAGCTGCTGCTCCAGCTGCTGAATCTTCTGCACGCTGTGTTGCTGCTGCTGTTGGCTGTGTGATTCTAACTGCTGCAATTGGGTGCTTAAGCCGTCATTTTGCAGGACCAGTTGCTGCGTGTATTGCTGGCCTTGTTGCAGTTGTTGCTGCAGGGTTTGTAGTTGCTGTTTCAGGCTGTGTATTTCTAGCTGTGCTTGTTCGCGTTGTTGCTGGCGTTCTTCAATGCTGCGCTGCTGGTAGTGCTCAAAGTGCTGGCGAATGTCCTTATTTTCTTGTCGCTGCTCTTTAAGCAGATCCTTTAGCTCCTCTAGCTGAATCTTGCCTTGATCACGCTGTTCACAGGTTTTACTGAGCTCAATGCTAACCTGCTGCAGTGCACGCTCTTGCTGCGCCAACGTCTCTTTAAGTTGCTCACATTCTTTGCTGAGGGATGTTTCGCTGCTTTCTAGCTCGCTTATGCGCGCTAGCGCCTCGCTGATCTGCGCCTGCTGGGCATCACTCAGGGCTTCAAAGTCTTGCTGTACGCGTTCAATGCGCTCATCAGCCAGGCGCTGTAAACGCTGATGCAGGCTGTGCACGCTGTCGAGGATATCGCTTGGCAAGTCAGGTTTTGCTTGCTGTGCGTTGCGCCAGCGCTTTAGCAGTGGGCCGATGGTGCTCTTACTTCCTGTTCCCAACACTTCGCGTACCCGGTCCACGGTTGGGGCTTGTCCTTCGCTGCGAATGTGCTCGGCTGCCTGGGCTATATCGTCGTAACTGACGCCGTTTCGTGCCATGGATTTTCCTTGAAAATAGCTGTATTACGTATCATGTAATATTACGTTATATAGGTCAAAATACAAACAAACATGAGGTCTCAGATATAACCGACGATAAATATCATTATCGCAGGTTATATTGCTAAACTAAGGCCAAATACACGTACCAAGCAGTACAGTAGGCTGCAGCAGTCACCCACCAACAGCTGCAACACCGAACCCCTGCCAATAACGCGGTTCAAAACACGGTATGAAAAAACAGATCACTAGCCAGCAGACAAAACAGCCCCAACAGCAGACCCATCTGCCCGCAGGCATAGAGCAACAGCAGCTACGCCAGTATCTAGAGGCATCGACCTCTGCCAATACGCGCAAAGCCTACAGCTCTGCCATTCGTCAGTTTGAAAAGTGGGGAGGGCGCCTACCGTGTGACAGCGATACACTAACGCGCTACTTGTTGGCTCAAGCACAGCGCTTAAATAGCCGCAGCCTGACACTGCATCTCACTGCTATTAGCCAATGGCACCGCTATCAAGAATTGAATGACCCAGCGCAAACCCCGCTGGTGCGAAAAACCCTCGAAGGCATTCGCCGCCAACACGGCCAACCCAAGCGCAAGGCCAAAGCGCTGCGTTTAGAGCATATCGCCGCCATGGCGCAACGGTTAACGCCAAGCCAGGAGCAGCCAGCCAGCCTTAAGCAACTGCGCGATCTGGCGATTATTTTGTGCGGTTTTTTTGGTGCCTTTCGGCGCAGTGAACTGGTGGCCATTCAGGTAGAACAACTGCAATGGGAGCCAGAGGGCGTGATTATTCATCTGCCTCGCTCAAAAACCGACCAGCAGGGCAGCGGCACGAGCCGAGCGTTGCCGCAAGGCCAACACGGCTATTGTCCGTGCCATGCCATTCAGCAATGGTTAAAGGCCACGGGGCTTAAACAGGGTCCGTTGTTTCGGCCCATTAATCGCTGGGGCCAGCTGCGTGATAAAGCCCTGCCAGCCAGTGCTATAAACGATGTGTTAAAAGACTTAGGGCGGGCGCTGAATTTTGCTTTTGTGCCTGAGTTAAGCAGCCATAGCTTGCGCCGCGGTCTTTCCACCAGTGCCGCTCGCGCCAATGTCGACTTCGCTCTGATCAAAAAACAAGGTGGTTGGAAAAGCGATGCCACCGTGTGGGAATACATCGAAGAAGGGCGCCAGCTGGAAGACAATGCAGCTACTCCGCTCATGCAGCAAATGGCGCAGTTGATGGTAACGGATGACAGCTGATGCAAAAATTAATCATTGATTCGTTATCTTCAATCATGGTCCATTTCAAGTTTTGACCTTACTCTGATGCTCATCAATAAGCACGATAACAAGGGCGCTGCATAACAAAAGCAACAGCAAGCCCAAGCAACCGAGTGAGCCAATATGAGTCAGTATCAATCTTTGTTACAGCCGCTGGATTTAGGATTTACCCAGGCCCGCAGCCGTGTCGTTATGGGTTCCATGCATACCGGACTCGAAGAGCGCCCCGGTGGCTGGCAACGGCAAGCGGAGTTTTTTCGTCAGCGCGCCGAAGGTGGTGTTGGCATTATCGTCACTGGCGGCATTGGCCCCAATGAAGAAGGGGCGGTATTTCGCGGCGGCAGCATACTGACCAACAGCGACGAAGTGGCCGAGCATCGCATCGTTACTAACGCTGTGCACCAGGTGCCGGGTGCATTGATCTGTATGCAAATTTTGCACGCTGGACGTTACGCCTATGGTGGCCTGGGCGTCGCACCTTCCGCCATTGCTGCGCCAATTAACCCCATGACGCCTCGCGAGCTGGACGAAGAAGGCATCGAAAAGCAAATCCAGGATTTTGTTCGCTGTGCCAGCCTGGCCAAAGAGGCCGGTTATGACGGCGTCGAAATCATGGGATCGGAAGGCTATTTTATTAACCAATTTATTGCCAAGCGAACTAATCATCGCACCGACCGCTGGGGCGGCAGCTATGAAAATCGTATACGCCTGCCGCTCGAAATCGTGCGCCGGGTGCGCGAAGCGGTCGGTCATCAGTTTATTTTGATTTATCGTTTATCAATGTTAGATCTGGTGGAAGACGGCAGCACTTGGCAGGAAGTGGTGCAACTTGGTCAAGCGCTCGAGCAAGCCGGCGTTACCTTAATTAATACCGGTATCGGCTGGCACGAAGCCAGGGTGCCGACCATTGCCACCAGCGTGCCACGGGCAGCCTTTGCTGAAGTCACCGCGCGCATGAAGCAACACCTTAAAGTGCCACTGATTACCACCAACCGCATTAACGACCCAGAGGTCGCCAATGGCATTATTGCCGAAGGCAAAGCGGATATGGTGTCCATGGCACGCCCTATGTTGGCTGACCCTTATTTTGTGCAAAAAGCGGCAGAAGGCCGCGCCGATGAAATCAACACCTGCATTGGTTGCAACCAGGCCTGCCTTGATCATACCTTTGGCGGCCAGGAAGTTTCTTGCCTGGTAAACCCCTACGCCTGCCACGAAACGTTATTAATTGATCAGCCATTGGCGCACAAAAAGCGCATCGCCGTTGTTGGCGCAGGGCCTGCGGGCTTGGCCGCGGCCACCACTGCCGCACGCAGAGGCCATGAGGTTACCTTATTTGATGCCGACGATAAAATTGGCGGCCAATTTAATGTTGCCAAGCAAATTCCCGGTAAAGAAGAGTTCTACGAAACACTGCGCTATTTTCGTGTAATGCTGGAAAAAACCGGTGTTAACCTGCAGCTCAATACTAAAGTCAACGCCGCCGATCTCATCGAGTTTGACGAAGTATTGCTCGCTACCGGTATTTCACCGCGCACACCGGATATTCCAGGCATCCACAACAGCGACAAGGTGCTCAGTTATTTGGATGTACTGAAGCATAAAAAAGCCGTTGGTCAACGTGTCGCCGTTATTGGTGCCGGTGGCATTGGCTTTGACGTATCAGAATATTTAACCCATGGCACTACCACGCCAAGTCAAAATATTGATGAGTTTATGCGCGAATGGGGCGTGGATTTAACCGTTAGTGCCCCTGGCGGTCTGGCCGAACCAAAGCCAGAAACCGCCGAGCGCCAGGTCTTTTTGCTGCAGCGAAAAACCACCAAGGTGGGCGCCAACCTTGGCAAGACTACTGGCTGGATTCATCGCACCACGCTTAAAAACAAAGGTGTCAGCATGCTCAACGGCGTAAGCTATGAGCGCATTGACGAACAAGGGCTGCACATCAGCATCAAAGGCGAAGCCAAGCTGCTGGAAGTGGATCATATTATTGTATGCGCCGGGCAAGAGCCCAATCGCGAACTGCAGCAAGCGCTTTTAGATGCTGGCGTATCCGTGCATTTAATCGGCGGCGCTGATAAAGCCGCAGAGCTAGATGCCAAGCGCGCCATCAAACAGGGCACTGAGCTGGCCGCAGCCATTTAAGCCAGGCAGCTTGTATATAGCCATAAGGCCGGTGACTAGACGCCGGCTTTATATCAGCAACATATGCATTGAACTTGAATACAGCCAGCGAGTATCTAGCTGGTCGCGCACAGAGAATCCAACAAACAATAATGAGTAACAACAAAACACCTTCAGGTGAACTTAAGCTCAGCAGTGGCATTGATAAGATTAGAGTTGAGCTTCTTGCTGGTGATTTGGCTAACTACAAAGACCAGATTCATCATCTGACGCCTTTGCCAAGCCGGAAGGAACTACTTCCACCTAGCAGCACATGCCTTTGCAATGTCAGTGTGATCCCATTAGCAATCCAGGGCTTATTATTTGACCATATCTTTCAAACAAACCGATATCGTCTGCCAACATTTGCCTGTCATTAATATGTATATTGCTATTAATAGGATGTTAGACAGGCTTCATTACGCCAACAGGGTTGCCTGGGCTCAAATATGTCCATCCAGTGCAAATTATACGGAAATATCATGACTGTTATCTGGTGAGCGCAGGCTGTTTTCATTACTATCCCGCACCTTCTCACCAACCGTACAAATATTATGCTCAAATCTCGACTCCTATTGACCGTGCTGGCTTCCTCTTTAGTGGCTTGTGGCGGAGGATCTTCCTCCAGTAGCAAAAAACAACCTAGCACTGATTTCAGCGAACCTACGCCCATTGTTGATGCTGCAACCAATCCACTTCCTATGGGGTACGTAGACTATACCCTTCTGGCTAATAGCGCTTGCGGCACTGGTCAGGCGGTTTTCACCGACGCCGTCGTATCTGCTGATTTCAGTACTTATCGCGGATATCCACTCTCCAACGACGGATCACTCCGGGTGTCGGGTATGAATAATCGTGTCTGCATTGATGGATCGGTCAGAGAAGTCACCCTGGAAGCAGGGGGGACAAAGTTGTATGTGGCAGGCAACCTAAACAAACTCACAATCAAAAATGTAACCAACACCGTTTATGTCTACGGCAATGTTGATCAGCTCAATATTGAGAGCGGTATGCATGATGTGCACGTGATCGGTCGAATTGGGTATTTGCAGTTTGACACCCAAGCCATGTTCAACAAGGTTTTTTACACTGAAATGGGCAGCTATGACAATCATTCGGTCAGCCCGGAAGATAATGAATTGATCGACCTGAGCATACTGCTGTAATAGCCAGTTGGTGTTATTCCGCAGTTATGAAATTGCCGTTTCCAGGGAGTAGGAAACGGCATTACTCACCCAATCACTAGTTTGTGGTTTATTAAACGAACTTCTCAAGAGTAATTCCCACAGTTCCAGCAACACGTCAGCTTCACAACTCTCTAGTGCAACAACGACGAATTCTTCAACGACTTTATTGCAGTACATCAATAATCATTTTTAGGTTGCTCTCTACCCAGCGCGGATCAATCGCTCCCCAGCTTATTATGCGGTAGTATCCATGCCGGTTGCGCTCGCCATCTTGTACAAATTCGTGTTCTATACCGATATCTGAAAAGCCCTCCATAGCAGTCTGAATGGTACGCCGGGGCATTGCCGTCTCTTTGTTCAGAGATAATAAATTGTGCTGCCTGGCATCAATCAGATGCGCTATATAGAGCTTTCTGAAAAATGCTTTTTTGGGTTTGCTGTGTTCGATACTCACCTATACATATCCCTTCAATTGATTTAATTATGGCTTTTGGGAGGCGCTGATTGACCGATTTTCTACTGCCTGCCTGGGTATTTCAATTGGCTCCCGGGCCCTAGGGTTTGTTCTGTAGTCAGCCCGGCAGTGCTTGCCTGTAGCATGGCCAAGGATGAACCTGCCTGCACACAAGGTGATGCCAGACAATTGGACCATGTTTTGTTGTATTCGCCTCTTGTTTATACGGTTTTCGATCTATTGGGGGCGGTTACGGTGCCATATTAAAGCTGCTGTAACATGGCGTTGTACTCAACCCTTGCATTTAACCGCAGGAAAAATTGTATTGGTCAGTCTACAACAGGAGATTTGCGAGATGGATGCCAATACAGCGGCCCAAATACTGGGATCTAAACTGGGCTATCAGGTGAAGAACGTACAGGAATCTTCCCTGCCAGATACATGGGAAGTCTTTACCGATCGAGGTTTGGTTTATTTAACCGAGGACGGAATGCAAATGATTGTCGGCAATGTTTTCAATGTGCAAGAGCCTGGCATTAGTAATCTAACTGAGCAGTCTATGTGCCGATACAGACAGAGCAAGGTTTCGATTTTATGGGAGAAAAGAGTGATTTTCCACCAGGCCGAAGCTGAACGCTACAAGGTAACAGCGTTTATCGACATCACGAGCGGTTTCTGCATAAAAATGTACTCTGAACTGTCTGAGTACCTTGCATGTGGCATCAGCCTTGGTTTCCTGCCTTATGCTAGCGGCGGGACTCATTCAATGGCCGCCGCCGAAATGGAGAGTGTGTGGACTGCCACAGATCCTCAGCAAGAGCTACGCAAAACAATGCTGGATCGCTTGAGACCAAGGCCAAGCAAACAGGTGACCTTTGTCAGTGAAATGCATGAGCTAGCTGAAGAACTTGCGCTATCAAATTCTCCGTCTCTTATTCTCCCTAATGGGGCGCTCATTCCCGGCTACCAGCCACCTAAGCAATTACTGAGACTATTGACGGTAATATAGTTGCGCCGCCCGACACGCGGTGGACCCACCAAGGCAAGTATGAAACGCTGCCAATACTGTGGCAGCTCAACGTTCGGCATCCGGCCTTACCAGCGCCACGGGTTGTAAGTAATCGAGGTGCACGCGGTCGACCGGCCCCCACTGAAACACATCATAACGGCTGGAGCCAAGCCCGCAGGCATTAGCAGGTTAGAACACGTCAATATTGATTAACGGTATTTATTGAGAATCTTTTCCATGGTGCCATCAGCATGGATGTCTTTGATGGCTTGGTTTATTGCAGGAAGTAGGGCACGGTGTGGTGATTTTTGGGAGATTGCAAAATAGATGGGTATGTGGCCGCCGGGAGAATAAGGTGCCTTTATTAGCGCTCCTTTAAACCCTTGGTTCAGAATTTCATAGGCACCAGTGACCTCATGGCTGACAAAGGTGTCTATCCGTCCCAAGTGCAGCAGCTTAATCATCAGTTTTTCACTGTGGAATACCGTCTTATTGAGTTTGTCGTCGATATCGAATCGATCGAAATAGTGTGCTTCACTCACTACTCCAATCTGTAAGTTATAAAGATCGTCGTAGTGACGCAGACGTTCCTCGTCGCCTCGCCGTACGAAAAATGCGGTGGATACTTCGGCATAAGGGGAGAGCGCATAATCCATATATTTGGCGCGTTTGGGGGTCAGTGCGATGCCTGACATTAAATCCAATCGCCCCAGTTCCATCTCCAGCAGGCAGCGTTCAAAAGGGCAGGTATCAATGGTGAAGTCAAAACCGACACGCTGGCTGATTTCATGGGCAAGGTCGACATCTATGCCATGATTAAGCCCCTCCGCATCCGTGCCATCGGCAACAAAACTGAAAGGAGGCCAGTTATACAACCCCATGCGCAGTTCAGCCGCATCAAGGGACTGGAAAAGTCCATTACAGACCGTGACAAGCACAGCCACTGTGGTTTGCAGGAATGCAGAGAATGGTTTCAGCACGACGGCCACCATGCGCAAGGTTAAGCTAGCCTGTTTTGTTTAAAGTTCAAACGTACGCAGGGCTTTCAGAGCATCACAGCACATAAACCCTAGAGTCACACGGTCTGAACATCATCGATTAAGAGTGTAGTTGATCGGTTGGGCCTGAACTTTCTAGACGCTGCTTATGGCAGGTATACAACTTACATCTGGAGAGGCTAAAGATGGCAAAAGGGATTTGTTACTCGGCCAAGTTTCAGTAACGCTCAATGCCTTGCTATCAACCACAAGAGCCTTGATGCATTAGTTCGGTTCAGCCTATGGTCACGGTGTAGTCAACGACCAAGCAGCAATAGCCATAGCCGCACGTACTGTACAAAAGATGACTGTACTCGATTTCGGCTATAGCGCTGGTCAGCCAGATACCGGCTGGCAAAAATTGAACGCGATCAGGTAGCCATCAAAGAGCAAGGTGAAGGCTTCTTTATTGTCGAAGTCAGCAAAGCAGGCTCCGACGACAAGGTCTATATCCAAGTATTCGAAATGGCTGCGTTTCTGACGTTTCAAAGTCATACCCGCTTTAATGAGCACAGCCCCGACATTTTACGGGGCTTTACTTTGATTGGATTAACTTGCCTAAATAGTCAATGGCGCCAGATAAACGCCTGACCATGATTCTGATGGATGAAAGATGGTTAACCTGAGCGAATCGCAGGGAGTTTCAATCATTGATGTGATCAACAGGCTGTTGTCATCAAGGACCATGATAGCGTTAACCAACGAGTCACAAATACGGAACAGACAGATCATGGAGTTGGATTTTAAGGCCGCAAAAACGCCTTAATCAATACTTCCGATAATATCAATTATCGGAAATAACTTAGCCGCCGTTCTATCTTCCACATCCAACGTTACTTGTTGCCCCTTAATTTGGGCTGCTAAAGCCTCTGGCAAGAACCGCTTCTCAGAATACATGCCTGGCCCTGGTTACTGACACTGGCTGTACGTTAAATTACAGCCCTAAGCCTAAGGATACTGTTTTATGAGCAACCGCTACCGTCGAACACTGCAGCAGCTAATAGGCCTGTTGCTGTTTACACTGCGTGTTGAACCGGCACCCTAGTAACGGATGCTGGTATTATCCACGTGAGCAGCCTATGTCCTGAGGGATATGTAGAATGCGACTATGTGTCGTTAAAGTTTGCTGGTCAATCGGGTTCTGACAATCCCTCATTGCTTGGCTCAACACTTTATAGCCGCTGCGCCGATGGCATTAGCCCTTGTCGCTTTCTGGGCTATGAGTTCCCTAAGGCGCACACAACCATCAGAATCTATGACCAAGGCGACTCAGTACGCATTGAAGAAACACAAAACGATAGCGGCCATGTCATTTCACAACAATCGACCGTCTGGGTGGACAACGACAACGCACTAGCGCGTTATTGTTTTGCTGCCAGTACCTCCTTGATGAATATGCTACCTGGCCGTGGTGATGATCATTCTAGCCATTGGTTGATTGCTCAGTTTGATGGTTTGCCCTGTGAGCAATCTACCTTAACTTTAAGCATTATCGATCCTGACACCAAGACAACGTTGTTCTCTTTGGGTTATGCCTGGAATGAGCTGACCCGTCACGACGATTATCGTCCCGAGCAATATAACGACATTGCCAGTGCTCGCTTGTACGCTTTGCTGAATAGCGTGGGTCAATCCATTCAATGGCCCGAGTATCAATATTCCAGCACCAACGATGCACCATCGGTGGTATCCCGTATCGCCTGGTTAGAGCAACAACGCGCTCAGATCGATGCATCTACGTTTAATGCTCATCCCGAATCGCCCCTCGCCTCACCCGCTGAGCAGAGTTATAACGCCCTGACGAATGAATTGGATCATCTGCAGCAACAGGGATTTGAATATGGGATAAGTCATGAATACTACCAACAGTTAAAGGCTTCAGGTGCGGCATTAGTTTTGTTTGAATATGGTGAAGGCCAAAGCTTGGCCATAGCACTGGATATCTCGATTGGGCAGATTGTTACGGTTAGTTCAGAGGCGTTATAAACCGATAAAGACCTAACGCTCTACTCAGCTTGCCGGGTGCCAGCACGCGGCAACTAAATCGTCACCAGCACTCTTATCGCCAATGCCATCAATACCGCGCCTGATAAGCGATCGATCAATATTGCTTTGCTTCTCAGCGTCTGTAGGACATTAGGCCGAGACAATAACAGTGAAACCACGGTATACCAGAGCCCATCTATTAACACTGGGGTTGCGACCAAAACGGCTTGGGCCGACAGCGCAGATTCAGGCTGAATAAACTGACTGAACAGTGCGATAAAAAACAAGGCGATTTTGGGGTTCAATAACGAAATTAACGCCCCCTCCTTTGCCGACTGCCAAACAGGCATAACAGTGCCAGCCTCTAGGCTACTGGCAACACCGCCTGAAGAGCGTAGAGCCTTAAAACCTAAATACGCCAGGTATGCCGCGCCGGCAACAGCAATGCCCTGAAACAGCCACTGCGCCTGGGCCAATGCGTAGCTCAACCCCGCCACCGTTAATAGAGCATAAACACCTATGCCTGCGGCATGCGCCCAGGCTGCAGCAAGCCCGTTGATACGTCCCCCTGCCAGGCTATGTTTGACCATGGTGGTCAGGCTTGGTCCGGGTGACATGGCTCCGAGCAAACACACCAGTGCTAAAGATAACCACCAGGAAATCGTCATAACATACCGCCAATAAAAAGACGCCGAATGGTACTGCACTTTCTCTTTCTCTCACAACGCCTTAGGGCCTGTTACCACTATTTCGATCATGCTGTTATGAGCTGCCTTTCACAGGGTGGCCATTTTCATAGAACCACAAGGCGCTGCTGTGTATAGTATTAGCTGCACGGAGGCCGAATAAATGAAAGCTATTTCTGCGTTATGTCTGTTGTTGCTGGCATCGGCCACAGCCCTGACATTGTACCTACCCAAACAGGGTGCGACGAACGCACAAGTGCCCCTGTACAGTGTGGATAAACCATCGATAGATACGCCCATCAACTACGCTGATTTAAGTATTGCTCAGTGGGAAATCAGTGCTAGCGAAGAAAAACCGTCATTTGGCCTATTGCTGTCGATTGTTAATCACCCCACTGATGCAGCTAAAGTGGCTGAGCGCTGGAGTAAGTTGGCAGCGTCAGTGACGCCAACATTGCCGCTGGTGTTGTTTACCTTAAAAGACGATCAACGCAGTTGGCAGGCACTGATGTTAGGGCCAGCCAGCTCCACTGCAGAGCTTGGCCCATATCAGTCGTTAGCGACCGGTCAACGTTTTGCTAATGAGCTACTACTGTGGCCCGTGTCCGACAAAAAAGCCGATGACAAGGATGCTCAATGAAAACACCCGCTCCGCTTAGAAATTATCAGCAAATGGTTCGCGTCGTGCGTGATAACCAGTCCCACGCTTGCTGTCGTTTGCCCTATCAATTAGCTAGGGCTTACGGTGATGGCAACGCATCGCCGACGGAAACCCGGCTGCGCAGCCTTGATGAAATTGGCATTGATGCGCGCAGTCAGCGCCAGCCTGAGCCTGCGGCGAACAATAATTTTGTATCCACCCGAGAGACAACGACGCTGTATCATCAACTAGACGATCAGCAGCAAAGCTACTTTCGCGGCATAAATCCAGATCCAGCACCAACCCGCCAGTCAGCTTGGCCAGGCACTAAATCGCGCGCCTACTTGGGCGGTGGCAGTCAGGAATCGGTCAATATTCAGCCGCCGGGGGAGCAGCAACGCAGCGAGCAAAATACTAACCCTCCTCAGCAGTCTGCAGAGCCAAATAGCGAGCAGTTCGTATCTCAGCCGCCCCAGCACCTGCCTGCTGATTTGAGCTATCAGCCATCAGCATTGCGCCCTGGCAAACAAACTCGCTTGCCGCTGGTCGATACACCCTCGTTGAAAGGCATTAAAGGCACAGACATCACCTTTTAATCGTTCAACTCAAGATCATGACCTTTACCTGGCATGGCGACAGCGTCATGCCAATGGTGTTGTAGGTGTTGTGAGTAGAGATGCACAGCATTTTAGTGGCTGGCATAACCTGCTTAAACACCTTAAAACTGCCGATAATATTTTCTACCGGCCCCATTATGGTATTGGACACCACACCCATTAAGATCCCAGCCTGATCACCATTTGATAGCGGCACTGTGGTCAGCAGATTATGGTCCGGCATGGCTTCGGTAAACATATTAAAAATATTCGGGATCGCCATGGATGTCAGGCCGATATTGGGCATAGGGACTGGCACAGGTGTTTTACAGACATCAATCACCGATAAATGTATGGCGATACTTTGTGTATTGGCAAACATGCTTCACCCCATATTGATGCGTTTGCCATCAATCACCACATCTTCACTGGCGGTCATGATGTGCTGTTGGGCGCTGCTGCGGGCGATGCCATTGGTGTTTTGAGTCAACTGTTCAGATTGCACAATCAGTTGCTGCGCTTGTTGTACCAAACTGCCAGCGGCAGACAGACACGCATGTTGAGCGCTAATCGATACCTGATCGGCCGAGCAAATTTGGGTACGATTCCATCCCAGTAGCGACACTTCCGGTGCCGTTATCGTTAACGGCTGATCTAGCTTGATATCGATTTGGCGGCTGACCTCGGCACAGCGTTGCAAAATTTGCACTATGTAATACCCCTGCCCGGCTTCGATAAAACACACCAAATCATTGAGCTGAGGTGCAACCAGCAAACTGGTGGCCGCGCTGGCATGGAAATGCTGATCGATACAAAATAAGCCGTTTTCATCCACTGCACTGATACGTCCGTAATAGGTGTGCTCAATTTCGGTCGGCAGTTTTTTCGGTGCAAAGCGAATACAGGTATTCATAACTGAACCTCGTGCTCGGCGAGAGCTTGTTGTTGTTGGGACTGTTGCGGATCTTCATCGATACGCTGACTGAGGTCGACGCCAGTCCAGCGGTTGTGGTCATCGATCAGGGCGTGAAAATTACTCTGTTGCAGCCGACAGCGGCTAAAGTCACATTGATGCAGTTGCGCATAACTGGCGTTGGCATAGCTTAAGTTGGCTTCTTGAAACTCACACTGATTGGCCTCCAGTTGCTTCATCCAGGCCATCTCCAAATTGGCGGCCTTCATACTGCACTTTAAAAGCTTCGCTTGCTGAAAATTGCTTTGCTGTAGTTGTGCACCATCGAACTGGCAGGCCTGCACATCACTTTGCATAAACAACGCCTGCTGCAGCTGAGCTTGGCCAAAGTCACAGTGACTGATGGCACATTGAGAAAAGCTACTGCCTTGCAAATTGGCCTGACGCAATACAACATCACTAAAAGTACTGTTATTAAAGGTGCACTGACTGAGGTTATAGCCACTTAAGTCATTGCCAACAAACTGACAGTGCAGCAATAGCGCTTTATTAAACTGGCATTGGCTTAGCGTCATATCGGCAAAGTTGCTGTTGCTCCAGACAATATTTTGCAACTGGCATTGACTAAGGCTGAGTCCTGAACAGCCCAACTCCGCCAGATTGACCGTATGCAGCTGGCATGATTGCCACTGCGCTTTTTCCATGTTGCATTGACTCAGGGTACTGGCTTGTAACAGGCATTGTTGCCAGTGGCTGTGGCTGAGGTCAGTATCGCTAAAGGTCGCTGTGCTCACGCTACCAAACCATTGACTGGCTTTGGCACTGCACTGTAGCCAGCTCGCTTGCTCGGTAGAATTATTGCGCAAATGGCCGTCGCTGAAATTACACTCCACAAATACACAACGATTTAAGTTGCACTCTTCCAGTATTACACTGGAAAAGTCACAGCGGATATATACCTGTCCTTCCAGGTTGCGCTGCTGCCAATGCTGGCCAGAAAAGTTCTGATCCATTATCGGAGCTTGATTGCTTGGCACGGTCATAACAGTTCTCGCCTGGCAATGAAATAGTAAGTGGTGTAACCATCAGCGCTTCAACTAGCAATCGATGGCATAGGTGACGTTTGACAACGAATAAAGCGTGCCTCCTGGCTATTCATTTCCGTCGTCGAACAGTTGATAAACTTCACCTCGGTTAATTCAGAGGAAACAAACAGGCTTTTATTTAACCTTCCTTGGCAAAATAAAACCTGCTGCAGCTTGCTGTGACTAAAATCGGCTAACAGTAAGATGCAATGATTAAACACACAGTGCTGAATAACGGATTGTTGCAGTTGCGTGCCCCCTAAATCACACTGCTCAAAAACACTGTTTATGCATCGGCTTTGTGTTAAATCTAAGTCACGAAACCCGCATGTATGCCATTGGCAGGCTTCAAACTTAGCATTGCCCAACTGGCCTTGGTTACTAAACTGGACCTTTTCGGCTTTGGTCTGAATATGCTCAATTTTTTCGGCCTTAAGATCGACCATAACGCAACGATACAAGCGGCATTCTTGCCAATGGCTATGACTTAGGTCGGCTTTGCTAAAGTTGCCGATGTGTAGCGAGCACTGTCGCCATTGACTACCCGCTAGAGTGGCCAGCATAAACTGGCATTGCAATAATTCGGTTTGCTCAAACTGCGCTTGATCAAAGCACGCCTTTAGCGCTTGTACCTTGGTTAACTTGGCTTGAACGAAGCGAGCCCCGTCAAACTGGCTGTCCATCATTAGGACATCATCGAGTTCAGCCCCAGAAAAATCCGCGTCTTGCCCTTGGCATTGAGACAGATTGCAGTGATGCAGCGTTGCTGAGCAGAAGGTTGCACCGGCTATATTGGCGTCGGTCAAAATGGCGCCGGTTAAATTTGCACCATCAAAACAGCAGTGCTGTAGGTCGCACCCTTCTAGGCCACACTGCCTCAAATCTTGCTGACTAAAATCCAGCCCCTGTAAATCCCCGCCTGATAGATCCCGCCCTGCCATGCTTTCGCCGTTAGCCAACAATTGCTCAACCCACTGACGAATGGTTTGAGCGCCATTCTCCGGCATGCTTTCAACATTGGGCAAGCGCAAAGGTGAGCTTACGCGATTACGGTATTGGCTCTGACGTTGCAACTCAGCGGCATAAGCCAGCTGTTGTTGCGGTTGCTGAGGAACGTCTTTGAGATTTATATCACTGGCGGCTAATGGCCTGCTCCACACTCGGGCATGCAAAGCTTCTAGGGTTTCTGGCTGTGACTTGGCTGCCTGTTGTTGCTGAGCCTGTTGCTGAGCCTGTTGCTGAGCCTGTTGCAGTGTACTGGCAGAGTCTTGCTTAGCTTGCTTTAGCTGCGCCTGGGCATAAGCTTGGTGCTTGCTTAAATCGACCTCACCTTCTTTAACCAGCTCAGCTGGAATCGGCGGTAAGTCGTCATCGTCGCTGCTATTAATGTGCTGATCTGGATGTTGCTGCTGCAACTGTTCAACATATTTGGCCTTTTGCTGCCGTGCTTGCTCCGCTGCCTGGCGATAAGCCTGCTCTATTCGCTGCTGTTCAACGGCAGTTTTCAACGGCTTTAACGGCGCTTCAAAGATCATATGCGTTGCCGCTGTTTCGGGGTCGGTGCGCAGTGCCAGCTGCTGCTGATAATGGGCCAACTCTCTGGGGGTGTCGCCTTGTCGTTCATAGGCCAGCATTAAATGACTGACATCCAAACCAAGAGAATCCTGCACATCAATACAGCCACGATGAATCACCAGCCCCATCTCTAATTGAGGGAATAGCCACAAAGTATCAATTTGAGTGCTGGCTTCTACCAGCTGATTAGGCTGCTTGGACGTTAGTTGTGCAAATACCCGCGCAGTTAAACTAGGAACATTAAATGTCCACTGTGGATGCAGTGGATGCAACCCCTGTAGCTCGACTGTGCTGCCTGGTTTGATAAAGCCCTTTAATTGCTGATCTTTCAGTGCTGCATTAAAAAATTCCGGCTGGGTGTCATCAGCGAACCCGGGGTGCACCTGTTGCAACCACTGCTGATCATAGTGGCCAGTAAATTGCTGGCGCTGCGGCCAGCGCACATCCAACGGGGCAAAACACGCAGGTTTTATCGTCTGATGATCGGCTTTAATGCTATCGCCCTTGGCATATAGGTTGGGTAATGATATCAATCCGTCCGTATCTTTTGCTCGTCCCTTGCCTAATGGATTATCGGCAAAATCATCGCCGCCATAGGCGTTTTCAAAGCGTAATGGCATGGTCGAAAAAGGCTTTGGCTGGCTTGGGCTTCTGAAGCGCCGCCCGTTCCAATAGCGATCACCAATAACCTGAAGCGATTTACCAACGTTGGTCACTTGTACTTTGACCTTCATTTGTTGCACGGACTGTCCGGCTGGAGCACAAGCGTCGCCCCATAACATAAACTCGCCGCACGCTTTAGCATGGCCAGTATCAAGGATCACACCCTGCTGCAAAATAGGCGCTAGAGCTTTCCAGCCATCTTGCTCATTTAGGTAACCTGCCTCGCCGAAACGAAAAAATCCCAACACGCCAACGGCCATTTGTGTTTTGCGGTAATGGTAAGTTTGACTGATCAGGCTTAAAGTGCGCGGTTTAATGATCTGCATAGCGGCTCACAATATGATGTAAATACCCAACAGTATTTCCGTGGTGGTTTCTGTAGTTTTGACATGGGTGGTGAGTTCACTGGTCACCGTCGCCGGTATGACTTTGGAATTTAACTCTACAGCGGCATTGACCACGCTATTGATAGCCACCCCGACATTGACCTTGCTGTTCATAGCAATACTGACATTGGTGGAGTTATTGATTTCGGCACCAATAAAGGTCGAGGTCGCGGATTTAGCACCAATAAAAGTATCGGTATTGCTGGCCGCTCCCAGGGTCGTCGATACACTGTTGCTGGCAGCCAGCTTAGTGCTAGTACTGTTGGTCGCGCCAATAAAGGTTTCCGTGCTGTTGGTAGCGGCCAAGCTGGTTGAGGTGTGATTGCGAGCACCGATAAACGTCTCTGTGCTGTTGGTCAGCCCTATGGTCGTATTGGTGCTGTTACTGGCCGATATATTGGTTGAGGTAACGTTTTTGGCGCCAATAAAGGTTTCCGTGGCGTTACTCACGCCTATGGTGGTCGACGTTGAGTTGGTGGCCGACAGATGGGTTGACAGAGAGTTGCGCGCACCGATAAAGGTATCGACACTGTTGGCCAGCCCTACGGTGGTGGAAATGTTATTGGTGGCGCTGGCATTGGTGGTAATGCTATTGGCGGCGCCTATGGTGGTGGAAATACTGTTGGTTGCGCTAAGCGAGGTATTAATATCATCGCGAATACCAACAAAGGTATTGATATTATTGACGGCGCCCACCGTGGTACTGATGCTGGAGCTGTCGCCAATTTGCAGCGAGGTGCTGTCACTATCGCCTAGGTGTTTATTTTTATTGACGACTTTGCCGTTGGTTTGTGAGCTGGAATACACGGTGGCGGATTTATCACCCCAGCCCGGCGGTGGCATATCGGTGCCGCTTAGGCTGATAGAGCGACCTTTAATATGATGCTCATTGTAGCTATCGCCATTGCCGAGCTGCCCTGCCAACGACACTATCGATTGATCGGGCAGCTTTCCGGCAACAAAGCTGGGGGAGTTTAAATCCACGCTGCCATCGTATTCGCCAATCACCGAGCGGCTAACACTTTTTCCAACTTTAGAATAACTTTGGCTGGTTTCGGTATTGCTGACGCTATAACTGACCTTGCTATGGCTCTCGTTGTAGCTGCTGCCTTGGGACACCGAGGCGCTCAGAATACCGCTATCGGCATTATCACTTTGCGATAAGCTCCAGCCCCCGCCTTTGGAATAACTGCTATTGCCATATAATCCACCGTCGATGGCGGCATTATCATAGGCGCTTTCCACCAGCTGAATGGCTTGGCTAAGATTAGTAGCGGAATTGTGGCCGTAGCGAATACTGATGCCGTCGCCATAACTGGTGGAATAATTACTGCCCCAATGGGTATTGGTTTGCCAGGACGCATTGCGTCGGTCGGGTGGCATTATGGTTTTTGAACCATGGGAAGACAGCACCTGCTGCAGTTCAGGTTGCTCACTTTCATTGCTGCCACGACCGATCATTACCAGCGAGTTAACTTCCGGTACCGTTTGTGATGTGCGCGGCAGGGCCACCCAATGTTGCTCGCCCGTTACTAGCTCAACCAAGCAACCACGCTCATGATACGGTTCGCTATCAAAACTGGTTTGGCCACGCTCGGGTTGAAAGTTGCTTTTGCTGCGATAGCGCCAACCCGAGGGTTTTTCATGATCGATGACCTTGGCCAGAATACTACCTTGGCGTGTGTTCTGAATGGAAAACGGCGTCAGCAAGGTATGAGTATATTGATCCTCACCCAAACTTAAGGCGGTGGCTTCCACCTGGCCACTGTATGCACCCGAGGCAGCCATTTTGTGCTGAATTTTGGTCACCACATAGGTTTGACCAGAAAATTCCGGTCGTCCCTGGGCGTTAACACTCATGGACGTTCCAGCAGGTATATCTTGTAGCGGGTCAGTTAAGGTAAAACAATAACCTGGACTCAATAGCGGCGTTGTCGCAGTGCCCGACAAGGTACCGCTTTCGGTTTCTATTTGCTGGCAAATTTTGGTTAATTGGCCTTTGTTTTCGTCAGCATTAGCGCCGTAGTCGTAGCACCTGTGGTGCTGGTATTCGGTTTTTGCCTGATGACCATGCTGTACCCAAGGGGTATTTTCTGAGCTGGCTACGGGGTTTTGCTCCCATACTGCCTGCTGGCGAGACAGCATGGCGCTGACTTTACCCGGCATCATCTTCATTGAATAACGCAGGTCACAAAACAAGTCATTTTGCTGCTCACCGAGCTTATCGATTGATGAATAGGTGTAACGCAGCAGAATTGGGCCACTTTCATGACCGGGAATCGCTACCTTATCGGCAGTGACGACACTATTGGAAAACACCAAGGTTAATGATTGCTGCTGATGAATAAAAAAATAATGCACGCAGCATTTACCCAATATGCGCTGGATAAACTCCAAGTCGGTCTCGCCGGCTTGTAACCAATCTTGGGTGCGTGTGAGGGTCAGACTGCTGTCAAAGTCATAGCGAATCTGAAATTTGGCATCTTGCAGCTCTTGAGCAAACACCAGATTCAGCAAGGTCTCAACATCGCAGTCTTCATAGATATGGTAGCGATTACGCAAACTTAATATATGCAGCTGCGATTGCACCGTCAGTGTGTAGCAGCCAGGCGCCCCCAGCGCCACTTCCGTCACTAAGCCACGCAAGTAGCGGTATTGCGCTGCTGCACTGTCGTCATTACGGGTAGCAATACTGATACAAGCCCACTGCCCTATGACGCTGGCATCCAACATTTTGCCATTGGCACTGGCGATATCATCGGCACGCAGCTCCAACGTCAGCTGAAACGGCTGTGAAATACTTTCTTGCCCTTGCAATGACTCAACGCGGATATAGTTACCATTTAAACCACTGCCGCCCTCAATCTGGACTGCCACCTGAGGGTTGTTGTATTCAACTTCGTCAATGGAAAACGGGGGCTGCTGCGCTGACATGCATAAACCTGGCAAACTTCATTTGCTTGGATTTAGCAGGTTTAGTGCCAGCTCTGATAGCGGCATAAATCGAGGCGTTGAGCCTCTATGGAAAGAACAAGGCGGGTCAAAAAACACCCGCCTGGGTTAAGTAAGACCGCCTTACTACTGAACTGACCTAGAACTTGAGCTTGTTCTTGCCATAGTACTTACGCGGAGGAATTGGATTAAGAATGCCACTATTGCCGGCATAGTGGGTATCCTGTAGTTCGCTTCGCAGTTTGTTTTCGGTTAAATCACCACGACCATTGTGATGGCCAACGGTGTTGCGCTCTTCTACTTTAGCGCCCGTTGGACCATGAATGTTTTTACCCGAGTGATTACCTTCAACGGTATGAACGGCATGAATAAGTTCATGACCCAAACTCATGGCGCTAGAAGAACCTACATAGCCTTTACGATGCTGGCGAGAAGCGAGCTTAGTTCTATCTGGCTGATGGGTAACAACTGCCGACGAGCCGACGCCGGGCTGGCTAGCCTTAACACGATCCAATGGTTTGTTGGATCCACCGTGAGCACTGTCATCGCCGCGATCTCGTATCGACACATTGTGGCCACTTTGGCCTATGCGTTGAGAGATATCCTGGCCCGTTTCGGTGCCGGCCAGTTGCGATAAATCGCGCCGTGTTTGCTGAATAAAATCAGCATAGTGGGCGCCAGTGTCATGAGTGCCATTGGCACGGTCACGTGAAATGGTGACGTTATCCCATCCTGGGACAGTAACGTTATCGACCCTGTTCAGTCTGGCTGCCTGTCTTTGCAGCATATCCGGGGTGATACGTCTATAACCACCCTGCTCTTCACGCGCTTGCTGCACGTTGCTAATCATGGTTTTAAAATCAAGACCCTTGGAGGGCGCCTTAGCCCCGCGCTTGGCCTTAGTGCGTAAAAACATCATTGCCGATGCTCTCCATTAAAAGTTGGGTTAAACGAAGCAAGAAAAATATCAACTCTCCTTTTTGGTTAACGAACGATGGGTGTAGCAACTGAAAGTCCGACAAATGACTCTAGAGAAGGTACCAATGAATACTCACAGCCCATGGCAGTGATCAATTGTTGTAACTGATCAAACAACCGTGTTTGGTCCTGATGATCCGCCAGATAAAATAAAACTTCGTTGTCATAAGGTGGCGCGAGACTGCATGCCAGTGGTTTAAAGCCCAAAGATTGGGTGGCATACAGCGACGGCTGATTATGGTCATATACCTTGGCAAAACATTGCTCAAGGCCGATGCACTGTTGCGCCCAAGTCAATACCGCCGATACCGCCGCGGGGCCAAAGCCATAGCCCTGAAAATCCCGACCTAACCAGTAGTAAAAAAAACCGCTACCGTTGTGTACTTCAATGCTCACGGCACCCATCATTCCCCATTGCTGATGTATGATGGCAAACAGCCAAGCGCCGTTGGCTTGCTGCTCCAACAGCCACTGCAGCCATTGATCCTGGTTGTCAAACATCGGCAGGTTGCAGCGCCAAGCAATGTCTTGTTCATAGAGCCAAAAAAAGCTTTCCAGATCATTAGCGCGCATAGGCCTTAAAACAAGCTCATTGCCGCAATGAATGCCGCTGTTGGAGAGCTGTTCAAACGCCTGCCAATCTAGGCAGTCTTGCCCGGGAAAATAAAGATTTAAGCGTGTCAGTAGCTGTTCAAGAGCAGCCAGGTCATGCAATTGCCAGTTGGCATGGGTTGCTAATTGCAGTGCTTGAAAATACTGCTCGCGGCTTTGTGTCGAAGACAGCGACAAGTCTGGCTCCAGCCAAACCTTCAGCATTGGCCAATCACATAGCTGTTGACTGAGCTTCTGCCATAATTGTCGCTCCTGAATAGATATTTCCTGCTGCTGACAGCGTTCTCTAGACTGCTGCATCCATACCAAACGTTGCTGCTGCTCTATCGGCTGATTAATGGCTCGCAGCAGTGCCTCGCTGTAATCGTTACTTACTTGTTGCTTTAATAAATAAGCACTGTTCATTTAGCTGCATCCGCCAATTTAGGACCTGCTAACACTATTTAGCTCTTTACTGCTGCACGTCAGTTTTTTCTTGAGTAAGGCATGAGGAGCGTGGTTTAACGGGTTAAATAAGTAACGAATAACGCGACTCAGGGAAAAACGGACTGCAGCCCTTCGGGGTATGGCTGAAAACCCCTCAGTCTGTGTTGCCCATCTTTCATTTAACTCGTTAAACATCACTCTTCGCGCCTTAATTGAGGGGTTTTCAGTTCATAACAGTGTGATCGAAATAGTGTTAACAGGCCCTAGCCACGCCCATGGGCTTGAAACGTCAAATCTCTGGTGCTGCCACTGTGATCTCGGGCATTCATTCGATAGGTAGTGCCGGTGCGATCGGTATGGGTAATGGCCCCTAAATGACCACCATGCATATGAAAGTTGGTGACACTGGCGCGGCGCTGCCTAGCACCACGCATATGCCCTACAATTTCCATTTGTGTACGGCCATTTCGACTGTCGCGGCTAAACTGATGGTGAGCGTCATCCAGACTTCGACCACCGCGGGTGATCAAGGCGCGCATTTGTGTCGCATCAACAAGCGTCTCCGGCATATCCCTATCCTCTATTTATCGTTGCTCGCTAGTATCCAGCCCCATCACTTCAAAAATATTGAGTTGCCCGCCTTTTTGTAAAAACAGCTCCTGATATAAATCGGGCGCTGTTTTTTCTCCCCAGGCGCATGCGGTGTACACCAGGTACGGCACAGGGCTGTGCGGATCATCACGCATCAAAAACTCTGCTGCCTTGTACAGCAAGGCGAAGGCATCGGCGCGACTTTTTAACGGGCCATTGCCTCCCTGACCGCCAGCGGCTGGAGGCACTAAAGGGTCGTCGGCACTGCCAGCAGCGGCATCTTCCTCATCTTCGCTGGCCATACTGACACCACGACGCTGTAATTCTGAGCCCACCATTTGTGAAATATCACGCAATAAGTGACTGATTTCGGTCAGGCTAGGACTGTCTTCGCCACAAGTATCGTCTAGCCATTCCATCAGCTCGTCGACGGCTCTAGCACCGTCACTGATGTCGGCACTTAAGGCCTGCAAAAATTCCTTCGAGGTAGCCGCCATATGATGCTTAAAGGCCTCTGCCGTGGGGCCTTTCCAATCAAACGCTTCTTGCTGCTGGCGCTTTAATAGTTCATAACGTTGAGTGTTTTCCCAATCACTCCAGGACATTTCTTTTGAATCAATATCAGCATTGGTGAGCGGTACCAGACGCAGCTGCAGCGACAGTTTTTCGTTGATCCAATTAATCGGATTGGTTCTGAATTCAATATCACCATCTTCCATTTGTGGGTGCATCGAATCCCAATAACACTGACACAAACTGCGGATCAATATCGCAGCGGGGGCAACGCCAGCAAAGCCATAACGGTGAATGCTGGATTCCATTAACCACACACCCAGTTGCAGATCCTTGCTCTTGTGGCACAAGGCATTGAGTGCGGTCTTTTCGACCTGCTCCCAATCGGCAGTTTTTAAATCGTGGGTCCATACCCCTTGTGGTAGGGTCGGATCGTCTGATCGCCTGGCTTCTTTAATGGCAAAATAGACGCCGTTATGGCGTACCGATTCACCCACGGGATTATCGGCAATGGGCGCCATTAATTGCTCAAGGCTGTAGCCATAAAAAGACTCAATGTACTGGCTCAGTCCGGCATTATCGGTCGGCTCAAGGTTGCTCGGAAGTCGCAAGGCTCTTTCCTCCAGGTTGCGACAGATCACCGGGAATGCCCGGCGCTGTTACGGGTAATTGAATAGGCAAACTGACGCTATTGGCCTGACCATCGTGAATAGCCGACACATCGACCAATAAGTTGACCTTGCTGAGATAAGACGTTGGTGCAGCCTGGCTGTTTTTGCCATGCCCAACCACGGGCACTTCAAACATTAACTGGGTAGATTGACCAACGTGGTCGCTCTGAGCATAGCGTCGCCACCATTCAAATAGCGCCCAGCGGCCACGACTGTTAAATACCGCGGTACGCTGTTTGTCATTAATCTGCACCGGATGCTCACTGTTGCGAGCGGGTCTAAATTCAGAACCACTGGCCCAGCGCAACGTTAGCTGTAAATCATCGCCAGGCACCCAGTTGGCTTGCTGCTGGCCGTTAGGGAACGTCAGCAGCTCACTGCCGCTATTAAGCGTCCATTGCACGATCTGACGAACACCGAGAGACTGTTGAGGTAAGGCTGCAAACTCAATATCCAAATTAAACCGCGGCATGCCTTTACCGTCTTGAGATTGCTGCCATAGCCCGGCCAACTGATCGAGCTGGCGAACAAATTCAAGCCAGCCATCTAATGCCAGTTGCGGCTGTGCCGAAACCAGCTCTTCTAACCCTTGCAATAAGGTTTTTCCCTGTACTGGTTGGCCCCACTGCTGGCGATAATCCTCTAGGAAGGACGTCAGCACTTCTGGGCTAATGTCCTGTCTGCCAGCTTGCTCCAAACTAGCAAAGGGGAAATACCCGGCCAGTTCACGATTAAATCGCTCCGCTAAGGCCAGATAGCGTTTAATAACGGTGTTTTTGCCATATTGCTGACAATAACTGCGCACTTGTCGCTCTATGCGATAATGTCGGGTGGCAAATAACCCGCCCGAGCGATGAGCGGCGGCGGGTTGTTTAAGCCATTGGTTGCAGTCTGCGGCATTGAGCTGCACTAGGGTCGAGCCAGCAAATTGCTCCAGCGCCAGTACATGGTTACCGGGTTCTTGACGATCGTAGCGGCGCATATCGCGCAAGGTATCAAGCCAACGATTAGCCGATGTGTCGGTACTGCTCACGCCTTGGGTATCGACCAAAAACGTTACCATTGGTTTGGCATACAAGGTCGCCACATAACTCAAACGCTGACGCTGATTTTGCAAATAACTATCCATTTCCGCTTCACTGGGATAACTAAATAAAGCCGCAGCGAAGTTCTCACTGGCCCACTGCGGTGCAGGCAGTGGCAGATAGATACGATTGTCTTTTACTAATTGGTCGAGCTGGCTCAGCTGTTGTCTGGCAAAGCGCTGGCTGGCGTTTTTAAGCAGCGCCAGATTGGCTTCATCGCCCTCTTGTTTCAGCAACGCCATGAGCTGCTTAATGCTGGCGCTAACGGACTGAAAGCTACTAACACTGGCGGCAAGCTGCGACTCTTCATCATTGCTGTCGAGTAAAGCTGTACTATTCACCACTTTAAATATCTGTGCCTGATCAATTAAGCTGGCAATCGATAAGCGCAAATGCTGATTCACCGCGGTGGCATAAAAAGGCGCCGATTGCTGCCACCATTGAGTTTTGAATGCCTGGTAGGCCAAGATCGCATCCATGGCCTGAATCAGGCTATCTCGCTGCCAGCCGACTACAATGCGCTTAGCCTCCTGTGCTGCTGTGACGCTTTCAACACTGGTATCCACCGGATTGGCAATAAAAGGCAGTGATTCCAACGCAGCAAACTGATCAACCCAGTGTTTTAATGCAGGCGTCAGTACCAGTTTGTCTGCCTCACCTAAAACAAACATATCACCCAGTGGGGCTATGTTCATTCGCGCTAAACGAGTCCGTATAAACTGATCGCACTGCTCAGTTTTAAAGTGGTGCACACTGGCAGCTAACGGAGCGCTTGGGTAGCCTGCATCTAACAGTTGCCGTTGCAGTGTTTGCAGTCGAGCGAGCGTCTGGCCGCAAGGACTGTTATTGCTGCCCGAAATAAGCCAATAATGTTGTACGTATTCCACCCACTGCTCAAATTCTTGCAGTGCGGCTTCCATATCATTGTCTTCACGCTGATAGCTACTGTCTGACAAGGCCATAAAAGCACGCTGCAACCGACTCACCGGTGGTGTTAACGTGGTGGCTATCAGCTGCTCATGCAGCGCAGAGGACAAATGGTACAACTGAGACAGTTGCCGATCGGGCTCTAGCATATCTGCCTGGCGGATACGATGATCATAGGAGCCGCGTTCTACCGCACCGGCGATCAAAGGGCTATCAAAACGAATGGTGCTTGGAATAGCGGTGTCGTACAAATAGCGTAATAAGTGACTTAGATCGTCATCGATATGACTGCCATCACTGGTGGGGGCAGCCAGCTCAATAAAGAGCTGCTGAGCATTTTGATACTCGCTTAAATCGTTAATAAAGCCTGTTAGTCGTGTATTGGCTTGTTTTAAATCAGCGTTGCTCGACAGCGGCTTAAAGTGATTTTTGCGTAACTCATCGGCACGTTGGCGCAGTCGACATTCCATGCCTTTAAATAAACGCTCAGGCAGTACCCGTTGGGCAACGGCTTGCTGCAACGTATCTAACTGACCATTACCCCATGAAGCTGGGATCGCCAGGGTATTAGGCTGCTGACTCATACGCGTCAGTGCCGTTAATAGCCACCAGGTGCGCTCGCCGCCGGCGTCGCAATAATCGTCTTTACGGTTGGTGATCTCTTGCCACCAGCCTTCGGTATCTGTGCTGTAGCGATACAACCTATGACTGTCAAAGGCCAGTGCCATACAGAAAAATATCAGCATTGCCAACGAGGCGTACTGCATTCGGCGTAAAATGCGATTGGCCGAAAAACGGCGCTGCTCTAACGGATACGCCAAGTTGGCTTCGGGCCACAGTTTTTGTGAGAAGAAATCTTCCGTCGGCGCCGCCTGACCGTTGATCAGCCCACTCAGCCAAATGCCCCTCAGTGGCGGCGCATCTTGAAAACTGCTGCGGCTAAAGGCATACGACAACACCGCTTTTAACGGTGCGTGAAGCTGCGTCAATTCACGATCAAATAGCATAAAGGCGTCAATATCCTCGATATCACCGCCTTGGGCGGCAACGGCCAACTGACCACTGCGCACACCGTTGATTAGGGTATCAAACGCCTCGTCAATCCACTGATCGGAATAGGCTTCATCCATACGATAAGGATTGGACCAGCCAAACATTTCTTTCGGTTGATCCTTGCTACGGGCACGCCAAAATGCTTCGAACCCTGGGACTAAATCGCATTGAGTCAGCTGAACATACACAGGCACCACAAAACCGGTTTTTTGCTGTATCTGCCACAACTGCTGATACAAGCGTTCGCCTAGCTGACGTTGCTCGGTGGGATCACTGGCTGCCACCAGTTGCCGCGCCGACAGAGTGAGAATAATGCCGTCGACCGGGCGCTCTGGGCGGTAGAAATTCAGCAAATCAACAATGTGCGGAAAGTCTTTTTCTTGTTCTACCTCGATGATGGTGCCCTGATCAAAGAAGCGCCATTGGCTGCCATCGCTAATCAGCTGCTTTTCACGTGCTAATAAATGCGTTCGAGTATTGTGTGCAATGCTGTCTACCCACTGGCTTTTGCCACTGCCATCAAGACCCGTGAGTAAGTGCCATTGGGTGCGGTAACGCCAGTCTCGGCGGGTGGTCAGGTAGCGTACAACATCGATACCTTGGCGCACATGCACCCGACTTAACCAACGCCAGCGTGTTGTTTGTTGCTGCTGCTGTTGCTGTTTTTTTTGCTGGCGCTGCTGTAATTTCTTTTCCAGCCAAGCAAAGGGTTTGCCGATCAGGTTGCTGATAATTGAAGCCAGAGATAACAGGCCATCCCACAGAATTTGGCCAACTTTATAAACAACATAGGTTAGCAATAACAAACCGATAACCAGCCCAACAAATTGCCACAATGGATCACTCCAGATGGGCTCTAGCTGATTAATTAAAGGCTGCAAACGTTGCTCCAAGGCGCTCCACATCGACTGCGACAGGCTTTCAACCCGCTGCCATTGCTCACTCACTGACTGCTGCCAAGAACCGCTCATGCTGCTCTCCCCTGTGTTTTCATATCCAACTTCCTTGCAGCATCCACCATAAACCCCAACTGCTGGCCAAGTACCCTAGGGTTGCCAACGCCATCAGCCGATACCAGCCATCGAGGGGGGCCAAGCGTCGCTCTTCGCTGCTGGACAGCACATTGAGATAGGCCGAAGGGCAAACCACCTCCATTTCATCACTGGAGCGGATACGCTTGTACAATTGCTGACGAACATAGGCCAAACGTTTTGGCTGATCACGAAAGCAGCCACAAAAACCTAAGCGCATGGCGAATAAATACACAGCCGCGAGGTTTTGCTGCTGGTTATCCCAACTGCGCAGCCGCAATAAAGATGCCACGCCGGAAAAAAATCGTTCTCCGGCGTAGCTGCTACGGAAAATACGCTGCTCTAGTGGCAACTCTTGCCACAAGCTGCGACCCGGCCAATCGACATTGAAAATAAATAACTCGTCAGCCAGTGCCACCATGACAAACATCGCTTGCCGTACCAAACGGTACTCACGATCAGTGAGCACCTGGCGCAGCTGTTTACTGCAACGCTCAACCCAGCGCTGTAGCCTAAGAGCCACAGCCTCAGCCACCTCTTCATCACTCGGAGGGCGATTAATTTTCAACTCACGGCTGATATTTTCCTGCAGCTCGCGACTTTCTAGTTCCTGCTTGATGGTAACCACCTGCTGATAAAAGTGGCTCATCAAACGCACTGGGTCGCTGCTGCTGCATTGCTGTTGCAATACCGCCGAAGGCGTCCATTGATAAGAATTCATAAGCTACTCATGTGGCATATGCAGCAAGATAGCTGCCGGCTGCTGGTCAAACTGTTGCTCGCTGGTACAGGTAATCAGCAGCTTAGCTCCGGCACTGATTAGTGATTTATCGGCCTTGATCCTGAATAAAACATTGCCTTGAGCGGGTTCAATTTCACTGCGCTCGTCGCGCTCAATACGCTCTGCCTTGGCACCCAGTAGACGTCGTTGCATAAGCACTTTATGCATATTGGCCGACGCGATGCGGCTGGCTTTGAGCCATTGCACCAAACCGTCGGTTGAGACTTTGGCGCTGGGACGTAATTCAATTAACAAGTCCCGACCTTCCCAAGCCTTATCGAATTCCAAGGTGAAATAGCCACTGCGTTCTTCGTCGAAACTTAAGGTGGTGTAGTGCAAATTGACATGATTAATCTGCTGTTGCACGTAGCGGATGACCTGCATAAAACCAGGAAAAGCGTTGTCATGAATATAGGGCTTAAATGCCGGTGGAATCGCATTTGGATCAAGCTCACTAATGGGCCCAGCTAAACGCACCAAGCTTTGATACAGCTCAAACGGTGTGGTAGAGGGTGTGCTAGCAGCCAGCTCAAAACTGGCCAGCTCCTGCACCATAGCGCGTATCCAACGATGATGGCGCTGCGCAATATGTCGGCCTAAGTGTTCACCATCCTCGGATAAACCAGCCAGCTGGCGAGCTTTTTGTCGAATGGCTAAGGCTAATTGCGTACACCACTGCAGCAAGGTTTTACTGTTGTTATCACCACAGCGACGAAAAGCATCCGCTGATACGGCCAGCAGTGGCGGCGCATAATTCGCATCCAGTTGAATATTACCGCCTTCGGGCTTGACCACACGAAACAGTGGCAGGCCGACATAACGATTACTGACTTTATCACCACTTTGCAACGACAGACGTGGCACCAGCCTTGGCATCACCACTTCGTTGTCACCGGTGTTTTCATCTACCCTGGGGCGATCTTCACGGCTAACATAGCGCTGAATTTCTGAGCGGCCACTGGCACTACCGGGTACTTGAATAGGCACCGCCAGCTGAATGGTCACTGGCTCTTTATCCAGTGCCATGTCCAATTCCAGTTGTAAAGGCTCTTCAATAGAGCCGTGATAATCGACCAGCAATCCATCCGGCATAACCGCCACCAAATGGTTAATTAACACCTTGCCTTCTAATAATGCTGTGTCATCCAACTGTAACTGCGCGACCCCCCAATAATGAGGCTGCAATAACGACAAACGCTGGCGTAGCTGTTCTTCCCAATAGAGGTGATTTTGCTGGAAATGCTGTGGCGATAACAGCATGCCCTGATGCCAGCAAATAGGATTCGGTAAGCGTTTCAGTGCACCATCGTCATTGGCGGCACTGCGAACCAGGCTGCTTTGACCGGTTGATAAAATAGCCATAGTTTTAGTCCTCCTTGGTGATCGCAGTATTGACTTCAATGAGCTGATACTGATCACGAAGCAGACGGATTTTCAGGTGCTTAAACGGTGTAAGCTCGCTGACGTACTGGCCTTCACTGGCCAGATAATTAGCAAACAGCAAAATATTGGGCGCATCGTCATACTGCTTGGGCAGTGGCACTTGGTATTCCAGCGTTAACGGCACCACTTCGAACGCTGCCACTGAAATGGAGTTGGCGTAGCGCAACATCAGCTCCGCTTTACGCTCAAACCATTGAGGCCCAGTCAATTGATTGAGCAATTTGGCCACTTCTGGGTCTTTGACAAACACCAGATCCATGGCCGTGGCGATGTTACGGTTGCTATCCGCGTTGGCTTCTATATCCACCTGCAATAGTTCATTGGCATGTGGCTTAGGGGTATTGGAGGAACAGGCCTGCAATACCAGGATTAACACCATTAGACTGATTCGTTTCATGCGGCACTCTCCACCCAAAAACTCACTTCGACTTCATCGCCTTGCAGGCTATGTTGGAATTCACTCGATGCAGGCTCGAGTGATACTGGTAAAAAAGCGGTTAGACCCAATGACATATCAGGGCCAACCTGTGGCCCTTGCCCCAGGCGTAAATCGGGTATTTGCGCCTGTGGGCAAAATAAACTGACACGACAGTCATAGTGGCAATCACTAATACGCTTCAATAAATCCACCAGCCGCTGGTGATCTTCACCGCCAGGGATTAATTGTTGCAGCCTTGACCAATCCACCGGGCCGATAACAAAACGTACGCCTTTGTGTTGATCCCAGGCAAAGCGACCGAGCATCGTATCCATACCTAGATAACAGCCCTGTTGCTGTCCCAAATAACACACATCCTGCGGATCGAGGGTCAGCCAACCGCCCTGTAAATGTTCCATGTCGCGCAAATTCAATCCAAGTGAGAACAGCAATAAATGGCGCACTATCGGCAGTGACATACGGCAGTTGGCAAATAATCCAGCCAGTGCTAGATCATCATCGACATCCTCTGCAGTGCCCTGATTGCCTGCCAAGGCCAATAAAAACTCACCGCTACTGCTGTGCTCAGCGGGCGTATCAATTAACGTTGGGCACTGGTCTCTGTGGACTAAATAGCGCAACGCCAGCATGCGCTGGTTAAACAACTGCAGAAAGTCCAGCATGGCACGGTCGCCCTGCTCTTGCAGATCACGCAACCATTCAACAAAGGGTTCAGGTAATGGGCCATCAGGGGCTATGAGTCCGCCATGGATGGCCGTCAGCTGACTGGGCTGTTGGGGTTCATAATTAAGGTGACGCACTTCGCCCGGCGGAAAATCAGAATCCAGTGATAAACCAAAATGAATGTATTGATCGAGCTGCTTTAGCCACTGCTGGTCATCAACGGCGAGAACATCGCTATTTTTGTCACCATTAGCCGCCGTCAACAATAAGCGCACCAGCTGTAGGAAATCCCAGCCGACACTCTTGCTTTGCAATAATGTGCTTACAGAATGACCTGTTCGCCAATACGCGGATGCCATTGCTTCCACACTCCTTCTCGTTGATAGCTCAATAGTTGTAACTGCACAAAATGGTTGGGCGTGGTGTAAAGACCCAAAAAATGGCTGAGGGTTTGTGCCAATAGCAAGGGGTTGGCCCCTTCGAAACAATGCTCATCCAGCGTCAAACTGATATGAGTACCGCGATAATGGCCGCGCCAAGCATCTGGCCCCAAACATTTGACCGACGCACGGGCAGTGACTGCCACCATGCCTTCTATTTGCTTGGCATGGGAGGGGTTCATAGGATCACTGTATAGGGTTAACAGCTGTTGCAAGCGACGTAACACCTGCTCTGAATCACCACTGACTAAAGAGCGTAGGTTTAGGTGCAACTGTGATAACAACTGCACCATAGATTGACCTTGCAAGCGCGCCGGTTTAAATAGCGTTGGCCGCGTCACAATTTGCGCATCTTGCATGGCACCAGCGCCAATCAATTGCATGCGATCGCCAATACGCAGTGATTCCACTAGGTTTCGGTTACTGCATAAGCCATTCACACTTAGTGTTTGGTCTATCGGGCTGGCGGGACACAAGGTTTGATCCTGCAGCGAAATCAAGGTGTCACAACCGTGTGTGGCGGGCGATATAGTCGGCGCCAACCGCGTTAAATAACGCAATTGATGACGTGGCGAAAATGCCCCCGCCCCACCCAACCAAGGCTCTGCCTGACGTATAGCACCATCTGCCGACAACACTTTGACTTCATCCAGACTGTGCACTTCGCTCTGACCATACTGACGTTCATCGGCCAACAAGCGATATTCATACTGACTTTGATCGAGCTGTACCGGCTTAAAGGTCGCTGGAAAAAGATTGATGGCCGGAAAACTATTGATCGACAAGCTGGTTTTATCGATGGCTGGCAAGGTATCGAGCCTATCGAGAAATAACAGCAGCTCAAATTCATCGGTAATATGCTGAGACTCAAGGCCAGTCACTTCAAAAAAGTAATACTTTTCTGGGAAGAAAAAATATTCTTGTAATAACCGATAACCTTCATGACTACCCTCATGCTGCGGTAGCACATTGTGCCGCCGGTCAAATCCTAACCAGTCGACATCGGCCTGAGTTAACGGAAAGTAGTCTTGCCCGACACGCAAAGCCGCGCCACCAAAGTGATTGCTCAGCAGCTGATGTAAAGGTGAGCGCAGCTCGGTTTTATTAATAAAAAAACGTAACCGCTCAAGTGGATATTCGTAAATCGGATCGGTGCCATTACTGCGAATTTGAATCGACAGCACTCCCTGCACATCTGGCCTGCGATCCAGAAAAGGAAAAATATTTTTGGGCTTGGTGGCTATGTCGACAATCTCAAAAGGCCATAATGGGGTGTCGTAACAGCACTGCATGCGACACGAGACCTTTTTTTGATCAAGGCCGTCGCCTAAACGCCTGGACTTACTGTGGGCATTAAAGATCCGCCCCTTGTCGAGCTGATAGCCATTAATAAAGCTAGCACCGTCAGTCAGTACATTAGCTTGCATCACGGTCATGCTGGGAATGGAACGAATCAGATTTGGGTACAAACTGAGCAGTAAGTGATTCGGCATTTGATAACGCTGGCGCTGCATATCTGCGCGTAAGCGTCCCGTTAGCCAGGCAAACGACTGCAGTAACTGCTCAACATGAGGGTCGGCAGAATGACCAGCGCTAAGCCTCAGCTCTGAAGCCACTGACGGGTAGGCATCGCTAAAGGCCTCCACCGATTGCCTCAGTGCCTGCAGCTCTTGCTGAAACGACTGAATGTCTGCGCTCATGTTTGCCTCAAATCCTGCACATCAGAAAAAAAACAATTCTTCAATGGGGCCTTGCTCGGTATGTAGTACCAACTGACAGCTGGCTTGCAGTGCATGGGCATGAATGGTTTTCACCTCCACATCGCTAAGCCTTGGCTCCAATGCCAACAATTGCTGGCGAATTAACTGGCGAAAATGCAAATGCGCGCTGCTGTCCCCCGCATATTGCTCAAGTAGTTCGGGAATACCGAAGGCAGTAACGTATGAACCGGTGCCATCCTTGGCATAGCGATAGCAACGCGTCGTCAATATGCGCTGAACCTGCTGGCAGATAGACTGCTTTGAGTCCTGGCGGTGACAGCGGCTATCGAGTTTTTCTAATAACGTCCGGTTCATCGTTGTGCCTGCAATAACTACAAGGTATACGAGCCTGGTGCGATAGGTCGGTTGCGAACCACACTCCAGCCAGTCGCCACATGACCTTTGTTCTCCAGGCCAGGACCTTGTAAGCAATGCACCCAGGAAATTTCGGTAAAGTTCAATTTAAACTGCTCTGTCGCCATATCATTGGGGTGCGACTGAAACTGAATTTCACTGATCAATACCTGGGTTAGCTCAAATTGCATCAACAGGTTGAGGCGATCACCCGAGTTACGCAGCACATGAATGCGGCAAGGCGCACCGCTGGCATCCAGCAATTTGGCTTTCAGACAGTGCTCGTACAGTTTAGGAGAAGTAACATCAACGTATTTCACGCAGGTAAAGTCGGAAATAATGGGACGACCAGAGGTGCGAGCGCTGTTGCTCACATCCGTGGTGACCTGTTGTTGAATGCCTTGGTTGATCGACACCAGTTCGACACATTTACTGGCATCAAAGCCTAGGTTGCCAGGGTTAGCGGTCACGGCTTGCCAATCGGCCGAACTTTCATCGAGGCCGTCAATCAAAGAACCACCAGCAGCGACGTCATTGCCTTTTGGTTTGGTTAAGGCAGCATCGCCCAGTTCTAACAAAATAAGATCCATATCATGCTCCAGATTGCATTAATAATTGCGCTAAGCCTAACCAGGAATGTCGGCCACTAAACGAATCGATGTGGACAACTCTTCCAGTTGGAAATGCGGTTTCAGAAACACAATGGCCTTGTATGAGCCTGGTTTCCCGGGCACATCGGTCACATCAATGCGTGCTTCTCGCAGTGGATATCGGGCTTTGATTTCATTGGCAGCGCCATCGTCAATCAGCACGTAGTTGGCAATCCAGGTGTTGAGATAAGCGGAAACATTGTCTTTGGTTAAAAACGAGCCAATTTTGTCGCGCATAATCACCTTGATGTAATGGGCAAAACGCGAGGCGTTAAGGACATACGGCAACATAGCGGAGGTACGCGCATTGGCGTTGGCTTCATCGGTGTTGTATTTCTTCGGATTGTTGGTGGTCTGGCCACCAAAGAACGCAGCTTTATCCGTGCCTTTGCAGTGCAAAATGGCCATAAAGCCCAAATCGTTCAGTTCTTTTTCACGACGGTCGGTAATAGCAACCTGGGTCGGACAGGTTAAACGCACATCACCGGCCGAGGTTTTAAAGGTATGAGCCGGCAAGCCTTCAACCAAACCACCACCTTCAACGCCACGAATAGCCGCTAGCCAGCCGTGTTTTGAAAAAGCATTAGTAATTCGCTGACCGAGAATAAAGGCAGGGTTTCCCCATAAGTAGCGACTGGCGTCGGTACCATCCACATCTTCTTTAAAGTCAAAGCCATCGACCACCACGGTTTCAGGCCCGTAAGGCAAGCGTATGAGTACCTTAGGCAGAGTTAATGACACATAACGTGAGTCTTCGCTATCGCGAAAACTGCGCCACTTAATAAGCTCAGCACTTTCGAAGATCTTTGACAAATCACGTGGTTGCGACAGGCGGAAATAATCCTGCAGGTCGAACAACTTGGCGTATGCAGCACTAATAAATGGCGCATGAGCCGCTGCGGCGACACCAGAGATTTTCTCCAACAATTCAATATCTTCTGGATGACGGCCAAACTCATAGTCGCCCAGCAGCACACTGAATGGGTCACCACCGTAGGTACCAAACTCTTCTTCGTATACTTTTTTAAACAGAGCGCTTTGGTCAAATTCGGATGCTTTTTGCAAGTCTTTGAGCAAATCGCGCTTAGAAACGTTCAGCAGGCGGAGTTTAAGGTGAGTGCTAGTCTCTGTATTCATGACTAGGTAATGCAAGCCCCGCCAGGAAGACTCCAGCTGCTGGAAGCCTGGTTCATGCATTACGATATTGATTTGCTGGGTCAGCAGGTTATCAATTTCAGAAATGCGATCATTCATGCGATCAGCAGCATCGCCACTTTTCTGCGTGCTCTTTTCTGACAAAATATCGAGAGCAAACTGGCCGATCAACGCCAGCGCATAAGAACGCTGTGACTCGTCTAACACCATGCCGCCTTCGTCCATCAACTTTTTCATAAAGTCGCTGGGCTCAACTGTCGACAAATCTTCTGCGCCGTCGTACACCGCGCTGACTTCTTTTTGCAGGGCTTCGTCGTCAAGTAGCTGGGTCATTAAATCATCAAGTGCGTCATTACCATCCAGCTTGGCGAGGAAATCACGCAAGTGAATACGCCCTTGGTAAAGTTTGGCAGTGACCGGGATACGCTGTACCAGCTCTAGTGGACCAAATTGGTCAACACCCGTAAAAAACAGCTCAATATTGGTGGTGGCATCGTCTTTATCCGCCATGACATCTTTTACTTTCATGGTCAGGCGCGGATTAATGCCTTCCATGACTGAGTCAAAGTTGTCACGGTCGATGTCTACGAAATCACGTTCCTTTAACGGTGGCAGTGGATCTTTTGGGTTACCGGACAAGTCAGCTAAAACGCCGACAATCAGTGGTAGTTCGCGCTGGACAATCGCATTGCCGATTTCCACGTCATAAGTGATGTGGACCCTTGGCGATCTAACCCTGGATAGTTTCTTTTGTACACTTTCCAAAATTATTTCCTCACAATATTAATATGACAGTTGGCTTCGTCTTAATGACGAGCAGTCGGTTGTTTGTCCGCGCATTTAAAGAAGCCACCCCCGACTTCCTCCACCACGCCTTTATCAAGCAAGATTTCTAGAGCATTTTGTACTGAGAAGGCGGATTCATGGATTTTTTGTTCCGTTATCCACCAACGTCGTATGCCTTCAAAGCTATCCATGGCATTGGGATGAGCTTGCAGGTAGTTCTCTATTAACCTGGCGACATAAAGACTGTGGTCGTTTTGGTTGTGTTCGCTCACGTGGGCACCATCACTGAATTCGAGGAAGTAAACTGGTACTGCATTTGGGCATTTAGCAATGGCGATGCCAATTAATGGTGTGCCGATAAAATCCGTTTGAACTTGACCTAAAAAACAATATCTGACCAATAATCCATCAAAAAAGGCGACAAATTTGACGCAGCTGGGTGGTTATTTACCGGGTGCTTTTTGTGTGGCCATGCACTTCTTCGATTGCAATAAAAAACTAAGGTCAGGATGACATATCGACCGGGATATCAGTGTGGGTGCTGTTTGACCCACCGGGTCAAATGCACCCCGTACAAATATCAGCCGCTTACCAGTCGTTAGTGTGAAAATTATCTTTTTCCATGGTATTGGCAAGCTTGTCTGCTAGCCTCGCTTAGCTGGCATTGAACTTGCCATTAACTTAGTCAAACGTCGTTTTATAGACCCAAGTGATATTGAGATGGGTCAGCCTGGTCATCATGCTAGGCGTATATATTTTCCTAAAACGGATGTCGTAGCAGATTTCATGGAGGACGCTCAGTTGCTCTCAGATTCTTCAGTTCGCACCTTCTCGCAATCACCCGTAGCAGAAGGTTTGCCACCCGATCCCATGAAAACCGACGATCGCTGGCCCACCGCCCAGCTGCATATGGTGGGACAATCCGCTCAGCTAAAGCAGGCATTATCGAGCATTCAGATTCAAGCCCAGTACGATGCGCCAGTGCTGATTACTGGCGAAACCGGTACCGGTAAGGAGCTGGCAGCGCGGGGCTTGCATTATTGCGGGGATCGCGCTGGCTATCCTTTTGTGGCAGTAAACTGCGCCACGCTAACCACAGAATTATTTGCCAGCGAACTGTTTGGCCATAAACGTGGCGCCTTTACCGATGCTAGGCAGGAGAAGCGAGGCCTGTTGGTAGAAGCCGATAAAGGGACATTGTTTTTAGATGAGATTGATAGTTTATCACTCACCTCTCAGGCTTCTTTATTACGTTTTTTGCAGGAATCTGAATTCCGTCCAGTAGGCTCAGAAAAGACCTTTACCTCATCGGCACGGCTGATCGCTTCCTCTAACTGCGATTTGCTGCAACGAGTTGAGCAAGGGTTATTCCGGCGTGACCTGTATTACCGGCTGTATATTCTTGCGGTACACATGCCACCTTTACGGCAACGTCGCCAAGATATTCCCTTGCTGATCAACCACTTTCTTAATCAGTTTGCCAGCCAGTATCAAATGCCGACGAAGTCGGTCTCCCCTGCGTTGATTTCTCAGCTGGTCACATTACCCTGGCATGGCAATGTGCGTGAACTGGAAAATAGCCTGCATCGACTGTTTTTACTCACCCCTGGCCAGGTCATTGATATTGAGCACTGGCAACCTGAGTTGACCAATACGCCATTGGATCGAATATCGATGTCCGATGAGGGGTCAGAGCTGCCAGCCACCACCGCTTGTGAATTGACTTTTGCAGACCAAACCCGCTTTAACTTTTCCGATGACAAACGCCAGGCCATTGAACAGTTTGAGCGTCACTATGTAGTCCACTTACTGGAACTGGCCGATGGCAATATCACCCGTGCTGCGGCCATGTGTGGCAAAGATCGACGCGCCTTTGGCAAGCTAGTGAAAAAATACGACGTTAAAAAGGTCATCATCACTACCGAGTAAAGCGTCGTACGCGTATTCCTGTTATCGCTGTGCTGGGCTGCAGATTCACTGACAGTGCAGCCGCTGCCGTCCGCCATGGCAACACAAATGGTCCTGAGCGCGGGGCATAAAGCCCCACACCGGCCACGGCCAGCTGTTACCTTTGTTGTTACCTTGCTGGCCCATCTAAGTTTTGCACCACAAGCCTTGCTGTAACCACGACGTTGACAGTAAATCCTTCATCATGCATGGGATTTTGCCCACTCATCAGTTAGACTTCGCCGCCTTTTCAAAGTGACAAACAGAAGACAGCAACAGACGATGAGCGACTTTAGTGTTGGCCAGCGCTGGATCAGTGAAGCAGAGACTGATCTAGGACTGGGTTTGATCCAAAGTGTCGACTTTCGCATGGTTACCGTGTACTTCCCGGTAATTGATGAGAGCCGCACCTATGCCCGCCAGAACTCCCCTCTTAGCCGTGTGATCTTTAAAGTAGGCGATCAGGTGCCTCTGCAGGATGGCAGCGTGATGACGGTGGCAGAACTGGATGAGCAAAATGACATTGTCTTTTACGGCGATGGCGAACGTGTCGTTCCTGAAACGCATTTAAGCGGCAGTATTCAGCTAAACCGTCCGGTTGACCGTCTGTTTTCCGGTCAGATCGACCGCAACAATTTATACGAACTGCGTCAGGTGGCGCTGCAGCAACTAGGCAAATTACGCCAGAGACCATTTTACGGTCTGCTGGGTGCACGAACCAGTTTATTGCCTCATCAGCTATATATCGCTGAGCAAGCCACCCAAGACAGCTTGCCACGGGTATTGTTGGCCGACGAAGTAGGCTTAGGTAAAACCATTGAAGCCGGTTTAATGCTGCATCGCTTATTACTGCAGCAGCGCCTACAGCGGGTGTTGATTCTGGTGCCAGATCATCTGGTGCATCAGTGGCTGGTGGAGATGATTCGCCGCTTTAACTTGCGCTTTAGTGTGATCAATCATGGCTCGCTGGCCGATGGCGACGATATGTTTGCTGGCGGCCAGCTGTTTATTTGCCCGGTATCGCTGGCCGATCAAGAGGTGTTACAGCAAGCCGCGTTAAGCAGCCCATGGGACATGCTGATTGTTGACGAAGCGCACCATTTACAGTGGAGTGAAGAACAGCAAGACAGCGCCTATACCCTGGTAGAAAGTTTGGCCTGTCGTACCGCGGGTGTGATGCTGCTGACGGCTACACCAGAACAGCTGGGGGTGGAAGGCCATTTTGCCCGCCTGCGCCTGCTCGACCCAGAGCGCTACCCGTCTTTAGGTAAATTCCTGCAAGAGCAGCAGGCCTATCAGCCGATTGCTGATCTAGCCGCTGCCTTATGTGGCGATGAGCCACTGACGTCGGAGCAGCAGCAAGCACTGAGCGATAAGTTGCCAGACCTGGCCGACAGCGACAGTCGCGATCGTCAATTAGAGGCCCTTATCGACCGCTTTGGCCCGGGCCGGGCGCTGTATCGCAACACCCGCCACGGTGTCAGCGGCTTCCCCCAGCGTCAAACCAGCATCTGTGAGCTGCCAGCCGCAGAATTTGCTGAAAATCATAGCCTCGATGATCTAGTGCCAGAAAAGGGCAAGCTTAACTGGTGTGGAAAAGATTCTCGCGTACAGTGGCTAACCGAGTTGTTAGCAGCGACTGACAAAGAAAAAGTCATTCTGATTTGTCACTCCGCCCAAACCGTGCTCGATCTAGAAGAGCACCTGTGGGATCAATATGCCCTACCAGCGGCGGTGTTCCATGAACATATGGATCTGGTTGAGCGCGACCGCGCTGCTGCCTACTTTGCCGACCACGAGCAAGGTGCGAGGGTATTACTGTGTTCAGAAATTGGAAGCGAAGGTCGTAACTTCCAGTTTGCCCATCACCTAGTGCTGTTTGATCTGCCCTTTAACTGCGATTTGCTTGAGCAACGCATTGGTCGCCTCGATCGCATTGGTCAAAAACACGATATTCAGATTCATATTCCTGTGTATCAAGGTCATATTAGCCAGCGCTGGGCGACCTTATTGCAGCAGGGTTTTGATTTATTCCGAGCACCGAATCCCGCTGCCCAGCCGCTACTAGAGCAACAGCGTGATAATATTCGCGAGGCTCTGTTAAGCGATGGTGACTTAGAGCCACTGCTGGAGGATATTGCTGCCCAGCGTGAAGCATTACTGGCACAGCTGGAATCGGGCCGTGACCGCTTATTAGAAATGCACTCCTGTCGCCCGGGCAAAGCCAAGTCCTTGGCGCGCGATATGACCATTACCCATATCGAAGACGAAGCCGAGCTGAACGATTTTCTTGAATTGTTTGCCGATGCCTTTGGTGTTGAAATCACCGATCTAGGCGGCGAGTGCTTTACCGTGGCGCCGGGTGATCATATGCAAGTACCGGATATGCCGCACTTGCCCGCCGATGGTTTTATGGCAACCACCAGCCGTGAGGTGGCACTGTCACGCGACGACGTACAGTTTTTAAGCTGGGAACACCCCTTTATTGACCAAGCGTTGGAGCTGATTTTAACCAGCCCTAGTGGCAATGCGGCGGTGGGCTATATCGAAGATCATCCGCACGATACCGGCGATGTGTTTTTACAGCTGCAATTTGTTGCCAGCTGCCCAGCGCCACGCGCGTTGCAGGTCGAGCGCTACTTACCGCCTAATGCCATGCATTTGATGATGACGCCAGCCGGCGACCTGAAGGTCAATGAGCCAGAGGCGCTGCCAGGCTTTGCCCTGCCGCTGAAAAAAGGCACTGCTCGCGGCCTGATTGAGCAGCGTACGGCAGAAATCGAGCCTTTGCTGCTGAAACTGGAAAAAATGGGTGCCGCCCAGCTGGACAAAATGGTGTTGGTGGCCAAGCGCAAAGCCGAAGAAGCCTACCAAGATCGCCTTGCCCGATTGGATTCATTGGCACAGCATAACGCTAACATTTCCCCAATGATGTTAGACACTGTTCGCCAAGAACGTGATGCGGTATTGGCAGCCATCGATGAATCGCAGCTATTGCTGGATTCGGTACGTTTGGTGTTTTGCGGCTAACGGCAGTTGCCGCTAGCCGCGAGCAATGCTCCAAAGTGCTTTTAATAAGAACCCGGCTATGCCGGGTTTTTATTAATCCCAGGTGGGGATGGCCTTAGAGTCCAATAGTAGATGTGCTTTGAATATCAAGCTGATAATCACCTGCAATCGTCTATCACTCAGCAACTGGCTTTCGGCTACGATCATGTTCGGTCAAAGAACTCACCATTTACGGTATAACTCCAGTGACACCCAGCGAAAGTTGCATTTGGGCATTGACTGCATTCACCTGCTGGTAAACGCTGCCTTTTGACGGGGTGATAACTGGCTGGTATGTGTGTAATAGCCTCAGCTATATAATATGCGCAAAACAACAATATAGTTGCTAGTGGGAAGTTTTGAGATGATGCAGGCACAACTCATCTAGCATAACAATATGTGCTAACGAATCAAATGCGGCATTTATATGAGCTCGATAAAAAAGGCATGCGAGTCTAGCAGCACTGCAGAAAAGATCGATATCGACCTTAGACTCATTACCTGCCAAGTAAACTACAAGCTTTGCATGCTCTTCTTCACCATCAGTAAGAAGGAAATCTACATGCCATTCATCACCAATATACGCAAGTTCGCCTTCTACTAGTTCCAGTATAAACACCTCCAGCTTCTCAGTTCTCATAACCTCCCATAGCGAGCTACTTATTTGAGTTAGATGGTATTGGGGGTATTCACAATTCAAAACATCGACAAACAAGCTTTCAATGGATTTGTGCCATGCAGAATACATCTCATGTTCCACTGACAATGAAGACATGTTAAACCCAATTAGATGACAATTTGAATAATCATGGCATATCCACGTACGACTAGAAACTGCTCTAGTGTTTAAGCCTTTACCATCCTTCCCGCTAGCCACTCATCTAACGTTTCTGCCACTACCAGCGGATGATCCAAGGTCTGTGACTGTGGATGTTCGCCAACTTTTTCGGTGTAGGCCAGCAAGTCAATGGCATCAAACAGGGTATCGTCCTGCATCTCTTGCGCGTAGTTTAAGGCCTCGTCATTGCTCATATGGGCACGCTGATAGCCCATGACCGATGCATATCTATTCGCCGCTTCAATAATGTTAAAAGCCTCTGGCCCCAATAAGGTCAGACGACGATTGTAGAGAGTGGCTTGCTGATAGCTCTGTACCACCGCCTGTGCGAAGTCATTGGCCGATAGCCAATGGAGCGGCTGGCTAGCTTCACCCAGGGTCGTGACTGTGTTGTCTTGCTGCAGCAAGTCTAGGGTTTCAAAAAACCAGCTGGGCAAATAAACCATGTAGTTCTCCCCACTTTTTTTAAGCAACTCTTCCGCCTCGAGCTTGGCCTTAGTGTCCGTGCGAAAATCATTTTGCCGATAGGCGGTTGCCGTCGAAATCATGCTAATAAGCTGAGTCTTAGCGTTTTTAGCCTGCAATATGGCTGCTGTGCCCTGCACATGATGCTTATGATAGGTCTGTGGTGAATTGCCACTGAGATTAATATGAATGGCATCCACATCCGCTAACGCTTCCTGTAACTGTTGATGATTAAAGATATCAACATCACGAAATATCAGACTCAGTTCATCAGAAAAATGGGCTGCCGATGCTTGGGCATGGCGTGATATCACCACGACGCGATAGCCCGCCTTGGCAAACTGTTCACTCACTGGCTTGCCCAGCATGCCTGTTCCACCAATAACGGCGACGGTGTTAATCATATTCTGCTCCCTCTTGTTTAGATTATTTGCTAACACCGGGGCAGTCTAACGCTGGATGATTGGCGCAATAATGGGTTAAAGTGACTTTCAGATTCTCAAATATGATCGAATGAGGCAGGCATTATTTGGATATTCAAGCGGGATTATGGTTTGTCACTGTGGCTAGATTGGGCTCATTTAGCGGCGCCGCCACCGAGCTAGGTCAACCTGCCAGCACCATCAGCCGCCGTATTGCCCAGCTGGAAAAAGACATCGGTCGGCAATTGCTGGTGCGCAATACACGCAATATGCGCCTAACGGCTGCGGGCAAAGAGCTGCAAGCCTTGATGAGTCATTTGGATCGTGAGTATCTGACGGTGCTCGACTGGGTCAATAGTCAGGGAGAGGTGTCGGGTAAATTCCGACTCACGGCACCGCATCAATTTATTGAGTTCCCGCTAACGGATTGGTTGATTGAATATCAGCAATATTATCCGCAATTGGTGATTGAGGTCGTCGGCAGTAACGAATATCTGGATTTTTATCAGCACCGTATTGATTTGGCCTTTCGCCAAGGTCCTTTACCTGACTCTGGCTTACATCAACGACGCATATTTAGCCTTGAATATGGCTTATTTGCTTCACCAGAGTATCTAAAACGCCAAGCATATTCAGACAGTTTTGACTGGCTAACACAGCAACGCACCATTGGCATAGGCGCACAAGGCAAACGTTTTCCTTGGCTATTAACTCGGAAGAATAAACCCACCCAATACTCACCGACGCCCAATATCTTGCTGGAATCACCGAACCAGGGGGTAAAGGCAGCACTGTCTGGACTCGGCGTGGTGTATACCAGCACACATAATGTTTATCAGGCCATAGAGGAAGGAGCACTGACACCCGTCTGCCCATCACTGTGGCCTGAACCAATTGGCTTTTATATGGTGTATGACGAAAGCCGCTATAAATCTAAAGTTTTGCAAACCTTTATGGACTTTGCTGAGAGCAAAGTCAGAGAGTTGCATTTGCTGCCGGGAATTGTTGCATAACCGCATCATTAGCCTGCTGCAAGCTTTAACAACACAGGCTATCAAAATACAATATATCTAATCGTCGGGACGGAGCTGCTCTGTCACCGGCAACTGGTAATTTAGATGCATGAGGGCAGCGATAACGAGCCCGCCCTTCTCTAAGCGGTGCTGCTGGCCTAGCTACCGGATTATTCAACAAGCCTTGTGAGTTGCTCGACAAAGAACACTGAATAAAAACAGCCGACTTCAGCAGCAAAGTTCTCAATCGCGGCAACAATTCATGCCATTTAAACAATGGTTTTAAATAAAGACTCGATAACCAGCTTCCAACCATCAACCAAGATGAACACCAACAACTTAATGGGCAAAGAGATAACCAGCGGTGGCAACATGATCATACCGACCGACATCAGCACGCTAGCCACAACGATGTCAATCAGCAAAAACGGTATTAAAATCAAGAAGCCTATTTCGAAAGCAATGCGAAGTTCACTGAGCATGTACGCAGGAACCAAAGTAAAGATGCTGGTTGCCTCCGATTCTTTCGCCTCAGTGATTTCCATGACAAAGGCTAAATCGTCAGCGCGTACCCGAGATGATATTTGCTCCATTAGCAGTGACTTCATCTCAGTGGCGGCCTCTATATCGGACATTTCACCCGCCGTCACTGCCGGATAAATCTGCTCATCAAAGTGCACTATCAATGGCTTCATGGACAGCACCGTCAGCATGAGTGATATGCAAATAATGACAATATTGGGCGGGGTGTTTTGTAACCCTAAGGCCTGGCGTAACATGGATAGCACGATCACAATTCGAGTGAAAGCCGTCATAGTCACCAAAAAAACCGGAAAAACACCCAGCAGCGCAAAAGCAAAAAACAGCTTTAACGGTTCTGACACGCTACTGTCGCCCAATGCAGCAAAATCGAACATAACTAACCTTTTATTTAAATAGTCCGTACAGCTCTTCTAGCATTTCAGAAGCAACGGACAGCGACTGAGAAGCCGCTTGGTAGCCTTTCTGATAATCTAAAATGCGCTCGTACTCTGCCGACTGATCAACATTAGCGCCTTCGACATAACCCTGGCGAAAGCGACCATCGCTATGTTTCTGTAGGCCACTGGTAGAGGATAGTTCGAAATAGCGACGCCCCTCTTGCAAGCGCTGAGATTCTGGCAAGGTATAGATGTCGACCGAGCCAATAACAACAGACTCACCATTGTCGTATTGAGCGGTGGCCGCTCCGTCGGAGGCGATGGCTAATCGGCTAAATTGGCCTTCTGCCGTGCCATTGTGCTCCACTGCTACCTTATTTTGCTGCCCTTCGCCTGACACAACATCAACTTCAAGGTCCAACGTAATTTGATGAGCACTGGCTTGATCACCATCGACTTTGAGTCGCCCAATATCATCACTGCTGCCATTACTGTATTTAGCCGTCAGAGTGCCATCAGCAGCCAAAGAGAGCCCTGACAGCTGAGTTTCATCGGCGCCGTCCATATGTGAGACTGCCACGGTAGATTCAGGCACATCAGAGGTGGATAGCGCCCCATACTGATCATCAAAAAAACCAAGTTTGACGTCGGTGCCCGCAACATTGATTAAAAATGAGCGACTAATGGGAGAAACAGCCCCCCCTTGCAAAAACACCAGGCTCTTACCGGATGTCAGGATTTCACCTGTGTCGGAGTTCTTTACCGCAAATGACCATTCTTCATCGGATACTTTCTGAAATTCAAAATCCAGGTTCACGACTTGAGCATCAGCAGAGCGAAATTCAGCAGAACTAACAGAAAGGGTCTCGCCCACTACAGCACTTTTAGGCAGCACTCCACTAAAATAGATTTCACTGGTAGGCTGAGCCGGCGATGTTAAAACACTATCTGCGTCAATAGTGATGGGCTTGCCATCGCTGTCCGTAAACAGCAAGGGCTTATTGTCGAGGGTGATTTTTTCACCGGCCGTTAAGCGCAGAGCACCGGTGGTCAGCGAAGTATCCCCACCCTCTACTGCCAAGTGAAAACCTTCCTCCTCGACACTCACCGTAAACGCATCTGTTGCCGCATCAAAGGTGTCGACAGACTGCTCAGCGATGATGTCCGACGCATCTCCGGGGCGTGCGGTCAGCGACATGTTAAAATCTTGCAGTGACAATTTGTCATCCGTCAAAGTCAGCGCTGTTGATGCAAGCAGTTGATCTTCGACGTACGCTTCTAAGGTCCAGACTGGGCCCGTTTCTTCAGTACTGACATTGACCTCTGTATCGCCTGCCGGGTCGGCACCGTTTGTCGCATCGGTGGCTTCATCATTGTCTGCTTCAGCAGCCGAGTCATTTGGCTCTGCTTCGACTTTAACCAACTTAAACTCAAGTTTGGGGTAGTCCTCAAACGGCCAGCGAGCATCATCACCGAGTTCAAACGTTACGTCGCCATCATCCAGCACCTGACCGGAAATCGATACCTTCGATGTCAAACTGCCTGGATGAGAAGACTGACTATCCACGGTAATCGCTCTGCCCAACGACGACAGCAGCGCGTAACCACTGTCGTTATCAATCAGCTGTCCATCATCCGCCAAGCGAAATTGAGCCGAACTGGTCAAGGCATAGTCGCCTTTGCCATTGCCTAACAACATAAAGCCTTCGTCAGCAATGGCCAAATCTGTTGCCGTGCCGGTAAATTCTAACTCGCCATTACGCGTATCAATTCGCAATGGCGATTCAACGCCATTAACATGATCTTGAAAGCTATAATCCGAGCGCTTATAGCCATTTTGCTCTGAATACGAAATATTACGAGAGGAGTTTTCCATCGCCTGCGAAAACTCGGACATGGAACTGTAAGCTTGTGACAACAGATTAATGTACGACATTATCGAATCATCGTGATTTGCGACAGACGAACCGCATTTAAGAACTCGCCATCAGACGTTTTCAGCGTCAGCTGAGGCGCATTGGAAGAGGTGTCGACTGAAGATACGGTTGCCGTCAACACCTCGCCATTAGACGATCGCATCTCAACATCCTTGCCCAGTAGCTGTACGGCATATTGACTCTCATAAGCACTGGACAACTGCTGCAGTTGATTACTGACTTGCTCTAACAATGACAGCTGGCTAAAACTAGACAATTGCGCAATCATTTCTTTGTTATCGACCGGGTCGGTCGGATCCTGAGAAGATAACTCCGACACCATAAGATTCAAATAATCAGAAAAATCCAGCGCTGGTGCACTGTATTCCTGGGCAGCGCCCAAGCTGTTGATAGCAGACACTTCCATCGATTATTTCCCGTTTATCACAATACGTGTAATGTTTTTGAAGACGGTCTTCATATAGGCAATCCAATTCAAGCGGTCGACAGTATCCAGATTTTCATCAACCCCCATGTAAGCCACTTGTTCACCGTTGTCTTTTTTAACCAATAGCAGCCGCTGCTGGTGACGACTAACGGAGCTTTCAGTCAGTGCCGTTGGGCTTATCGAAGCGCTAGCCTCGAACGCCCTGGGAGCTGTTATCGACTGGCGATATGCCGTTGGGGCATCCAGCAATTTAAGCGTAGTGCTTTGCATTGCAAGGGGTCGAATCACCGATGTAGTTAAACGATCACTACTGGCCTCGGGTTTCACCTCGGCTGAACGGGGTGCTGTCGCCACCTGCTGAGCACTGTCTGATGCAGACGTCGTTAACGTCGGATTCAACAGCGCATCAAATTGCATTGTAGGCCCAGGTTTGCCGGCCGCATCGACCAACTGCAACAGTTGTAAATGCTGCTGTGTCGCCAATTGGGCAGAGCCTGAATCAGCACCCAACGGCGTCATCATTGCGCTGCCCCTGCTGTCGCAGCAGCTGGGATCAAGGCTTCAACTGCTAAAGCATCACCGCGTTTGGCATTCATGCCGAGCGACTGGCTCACCAATCGCTCAATCGCGGCGATGGATTTTTTCGAGGTGTATTCAGGTAGCAGGATACCAACGCTGATGCGCTCGATGCTCATTCCAGCAGTACTTTCCGTTACCAGCGCAGTGGATACGGCATAATCTTTTTCCGTCACTTCGCTCTCGCCGCCAGATTCTTCGCCACTGCTGGTGTCTTTATCTTTTTGCTGACGCAAGCGCTGCAATACCGCTCCACCTTTGCCATCCCCCTGGGTACGACGTTCCTCAGTCACCTGCCGCTCAGACAAAGCCACCGTCACTTGCACAGAAAACTGCTCGGCGCGGTAGAGGGTCAACAGTAACTGTTCCACCTTGCTCTGCATTTGTTTTTCTAGGGCTGCCGATACGGAAAAAATAGCAGGCAAGTGACTGCTGTCTGATGCCATGCTTTCGCCGTCAATAAAAACACTGATATTGTCATCCGTGATGCCATTAACCACAGATTTAACCAGCGCTTTGACAGAGCGAGTAATAACCCCAGGCGCGGCCGCTTCAGTGCCATTTAAATACACGGAAGCACGGGCATTTGACACAAGTTTGCCGAGGCGATTTCTTTCCTCCAACGATACATGTGCTCGAACACCGTCAACGCCATCAAAGGTGCGCACCGTGTTTTCGATTTCACCCTGAATGGCACGGGTCAAAAATATCCGCCGAGTGGCGTCAGAGACGCCAATATTGTCAGATTCAAAAATGCCGTAACCCACGGACTCAGCAGGCGCAGCCAACAAAGGACTGATAGCGTCTGCAACCCGGTTATAATCAGCTGTCGCTAACTCAATACCTTTATCGGCAGAGGTGCTGAAGTCAACGCCCTGTTCTTCTAGTACTTTTATCAAGGCGTCTCGCTGGATACCGTCAGCATTCACCGACACCGAATCAGCCGATGCCAGAAAAATCGCGTACACCGCCAACAATAAAACAAATATCAAACCGACAGCCAATGCCAGTAGAGCCATGGGCTGTTCTTTAATTCGTGCAGTGTTCATACTAGATTTGCATCCTCAGAACCTTATCCAGACCGTCGGTAAAACGATCACGTACTTCTGCCAATAGCTCCATCTTCGATTGAGCCGACGACAGGTCGATCATCACTTGATGAAGACTAATGTCTTCGCCAGCGTAATATGCCTGTACAGATTGCTCAGCCTGTTGCAGCGAGTCGTTGACACCGGCCAAATAGGAACTGAAACTCGGCTGTTGTGGCTGAATTGATGCGGGCGCCTGTGTCGCCAGCATGTCTCCGGCAACTGCTTGAATGCCTTCTATCATATGATTAACGCCCTATTTCCATCGATTTTTGCGACATTTTGCCTTGCACGCCAACAATACGAACCAAGGTTTCGTAATGACGATAGGCTTCTAGCGCTTCCAACGTGAGCGATGCTTTATCAACCTTAAAACGGGAAATATGGCCGCTGCTATCCGCTAATGGATGCTCAGGTTCATAGCGTTTTTCAACGGCAACAGGCTCAGATTTATCGCTGACGCTTAAACCGCTGTTATTCAACAAGCCTTTAAAAACATCACCACCCTTTAACACCGGCACGGATACCGAGTAGGCCGACGTAGCAACAACCCCGTCTAAACGCAGCGTATCAATCACGGCATCTAACCGTGCTTGATGGTAACCTGCTACCTGGCCATAGGATTCAATTGCTCCCATATTTGGCATTATTTCCTCCCCGATATCGCCAGTGAATATAAGTTACCCAGTCGCTGTTTGATCTCGACTGACGATTCGAATGCTTTGACTGCCATCGACAACTCTACCGTTTGCTGGCCTAAGGTATGATCTGGCTCCAGCACAGTAAAACCGCGGTACGACCCAGGTGCTGCACTGCCGTCGGCAAACGCCGCACGAATGGCATCAAAATCAACAGCAGCCTTGGCCTTGCCGGTAACACTGAGTTCAGCAATAGATGCTGAATACACATCCACTGCATGGGCATATACGTCGATGGCAGTGTTCACCATCTCACGTGCCGTGATTGCCTCAATGGTCATTGAACCACTACCTCTGCGTGAAGTGCGCCGGCGCGTTCTAATGCCTGCAGCACATTAATCATATCTCGCGTACTGAAGGACAAGCGCTTCAGCGCAGTCATCAAATCGTCCAGCTTGGCGCCTTCATTTAAGGTCAGCAGCTTAGAGTCTTTTTCTTCAGCATCGACATCGACTTGATTGGCTAAATAGCCAACATTAGAGTCACTAATAACAACGGGATTAGGTCCTAAGTACTCAAGTTCTGAGCTAATGGTTAATCTTAGGTTGCCATGCACAATAGACGCACGATTAATCGCAATATCAGCGCCAGCCACGATAGTGCCGGTACGCTCATTAATAATCACGCGTGCGCGCTGATCGGTTTCGACCCGTACTCGTTCAATCGATGATAAAAACTGAATTTTATTGCTAGTGTCTGCCGGAAAGGCAACCACTATCCGCGCGGCACTTTTAGCACTGGCCAGAGGCTGGCCATACGCTCTATTGATGGCACTTTCGACATTAGATGCAGTGGTTATATCAGGGTCTTTCAACACCAATTCAAACTGCTGGCTATTAAAGTCATTGCCACCCAAGCGCGACTCCACTCGACCGCCATCACTAACGATACCCACCGTTGGATGATTTCTTCGAATAGTATTGTTGGCATCACCAAATTCAAAACCGCCTACCGATACAGACCCTTGCGCCAAGGCGACCATATCGCCGCTAGGCAACTCCAGGGGCAGCAGCAACAGCGCACCGCCATGCAGACTTCTGGCATCGCCCATCGACGACACCGTCACATCAAAGGTATCTCCTGGCTCAGCAAATGCCGGGATGGTGGCCGTCACTATCACCGACGCCGCGTTACGGCTGTTTAGTTGTTGCTTGGGCACATCGACACCAAAGTTACGCAGTGCATTACTGAGCGATTGCACCGTCGGTGCGTGCCGCACACTGTCGCCTGTGCCTGCCAAACCGACCACAATGCCGTAGCCAGTCAGTGATAAGTCACGGTTATTGGAAAAACGCGCAATTTCTTTCAAACGTACGTCGGCACACAGGCCAACGGCTGAATATATCAAAGCAGCAATAACGATCAGCGATCTCATATCAGTCCCAGAAAAGAGAAAAAACGATAGAACAGTCCTGGCTCTGTGGCATCGGAACTATGCCCCTCGCTGGTTATATTGATGACTGCATTACTTAATCGAGTAGACAAGACAGTGTTATCAGAGGCGATGTCTTCATAGCGCACCCAGCCCTTTAATTCGACTGTCTGGATTTCATCATTAATTTTCAGACTCTGACTGCCTTCAATATACAAGCGTCCATAGTCGTCTTTATCAACAATAGTGGCGGTGATCTGCGAAGTGATTTTGGTTTCTTTATTCAGTGAGCCACCGCCTTCACGGCCAATACCCGCGTCCAGCGCCAGCTCTTTGCCGTATGTGCCGTTGGCTGATACACCAAAATTAAAATCTGTTGAGCGCCTTACATCAGAGCGAGAACCGGTCTCTGCTGACAAGCTTTCCACAATCTCAACCGTGAGAGACTTGCCAATGGCATCGCCTTTGGCATCGCTAATCAAAGAGCGATACCCTTGCATAGTATTGTCGCCGTTTGCCCAAGCTATCTGGCCGCACGACAATAACATTGCCAAGCTAATACAACTCAACAATCTGTTCATGATTGATCCTGCCATGAAGTACTTTTCCACCCACGTTGACTACCGCATCCGAACCGGGGCGCGCATCATACAGCAACAGCCCCTCAACCTCTAACCGTGCTGTCCCGATAGACACACGTACAACAATATCCTGCCCTGATTTAATGGTTTTTGTGTCGGCCACATCAACCAGTAACACCGCCTGCCCCGCCGCCAAACCACGCGTCAAATGCAAGCCATCAACCTCAGCCAGCGTGGTTGCCAATGGTGAGCCCGCCTTCACCCAGTCCATCTGAGTATTGTGCTCGGACAGCGATGCATTGATTGGCGTGCGCTCAGTCACGCGAAGACCGCGCTGCCAAGCACGTAATTCAAACCAAGCTGAGTAATTACTTCGTCCCGGACATGAATATTCACACAGCAACAAGTTGCGTCCTTCGAACAAACGAAAGCCCACCTCTTGCTCTTTAGCGCACAAATAACCGTCGCCACTGATTCGTTGGTATTCAAATAGCGGAAAACGGCGTTGCAACTCTGCCAGCGCGCACACGGCAAAGGCGTCGGCTGTACACAGCCAGAGCGCAATTACACATCCAGCAATTCGTTTAACCATTGATCAACTTGGGTTTGCACACCGATCATTTTACTATTCGACTGATACATCTTTTGTGCTGCCATGATATCAAGCAGCTCTTTGGTCATATCGACATTGGACTCTTCTGCCGTACCTTGCAGCAGTGACACCTTGGCATCGTCACGCAGCGCCTCGGTTTCAATGGCCACACCACCTGATGGACCATAAATACCACTGCGAACTTCGGCCAGTTGGTCCAGGTTATTCACGCGCACCAAATCAATCTTACCGGCCAACATGGCCTTGCCATTAGTATCGACATACACCTCACCTGCGGTATTAATACTAAAGGCCGCATCACTGCTACCAATACTAACGGGAGCGGCCAGATACAAACCGTGCAATTTCATATAACCGGCACTGTCCAACTCAACGCGGCCACCTTTACTTAAATAGGTATTGCCGCGACCGTCGGTCAGCTCGATAAAACCGTTACCAGAGACAGAAACGTCATAAGCATCACCGGTCTTGCTCATTTCGCCACTGTCAAACAGCACTCGACTCTGGTCTGCTGCTACGCCACCATTCATCAGCGAAGAAAAACCAACCTCACGTGTTTTGTAGCCCTTGGTTTTAATGTTAGCGAGATTGTCTGAAGCGACTGTCATAGCGTCTTCAGCGGCCTTGAGTCCTGTCACAGAAATATAAGAAGCGTCCACGTTTAGTCTCTCAATAATTCATTGGTCATAGCCAAAAGGCTGTCATAGCGCGCCACTAGCGAATTGGATGTACGCACGGCAGATAATGCTTCAGATGCGGCAACCACTTCATGTGAATAAGCCACGTTGGATGCCTCCGCCATACCTGACGACACCTTACGCGTCGCCGCCGACATCGCCTGCTGCTGAGCATCGACCAGACGCAGCTGGTCAACCACCTGGCCATTTACCACCACTTGACCCGCATCATCAATGTGATAATCACTGGTGGTAAAAATAATGCCCGACTCACCCAGCAAATACCGACCTTGATCTGTCACCAGCGCCCCTTCCTCATTCACCGAGTGGATGGTGCTTTTTAGCTGCTGAAGCTCCAAGCTGGACTTATCCTGGGTAACCAGATATCCGTCATCGACATATATGCTGTTGTTGTTTTGCACAGACATAGCCTGACCAGCTGCATCATTCACAACAGCAGAGCCAACCACCTCATTGCCCCGCAATGCAGTGACAAAATCTACCGATTTGTAGCCATTGGTACGCATATTGGAAACGTTTTTGGCAATACTTTCCAAGCGCTGCATATTTTCCGACAACGTCTGTCGAACATGCTCTATAGCATCAATACTCACAACTAACTCCCGATTACCTGGCTGGCATCAATGGATATTCCTTTAGGGATTTCCAGAGTGGAGATCACCACAACACTGGGGAACGCATCCGACAAATAATCACGCAGCTGACGCCTTACCACAGGCGCGGCAATCAAAACGGGGCGACGCCCTGACGTTAGCAACGTTTCTAATGCAGATACGGATTTTCTAACAAACGATTCAATTCCGGCATGACTGGTGAATGCGGCATGCAAACCTTTGCCGGATGTGACCGCCGATATCAGCGCACTCTCTATGTCGCCAGCTAATGCCACTACTTTTAAGTTGCCATTCACCACCGCACCTTCGACCAAGGTACTGGCCATACGACGCCGAATAATTTCATACAGCTGAGAGGCTTCTGCCTCTTTTTGCTCTGCTTCAGATAAATAGGCAAGTAACTGCTCAAATGAGCGCAGGGGCACGCCCTCTTCCGCCATTAAACGTAATATTTTGATCAGCCCATTAACGCTCACCAGAGTCGGTACCACTTCCTCTACCAGCGGTGCCGACGTTTCTCGCGCCCTGGCCAACAGTGACTCAACAAACGCACGATCAATAAATTCACCGATATTCTTGCGCACCAAATCCGATAAATGGGTCACCAAAACGGTTTCAAAACTGACCAGGGTATAACCGTAGCGTTTAGCATCGGCCACTTGCGATTCGTCTATCCAGCAAGCGGGCAAGCCATACGCTGGGTCTTGGGTATTTTCACCTTCTAGCGCCACACGCTCTGATGTCGAGGAAATCGCCAACACTTTCCCCGGTCTTAGTTCAGCCGCTGCCAAGGTGGCGCCATAACGAGTAATCTGGTACTGCTCGCCCTTGCCCGTCAACAACACCTCAATGTTGGGAATCACAACGCCCAAGCGCTCGGCCACGTCCATACGAACTTCGTTAACTTTGGTTTGCAGCCAGTCTTCTCCACCCAGCTGCTGGCACAGATCAGGACTGAGCTGCAATGCCAACTTGGACGACGCCGAGTATTCATACAAGTCCACTCCCTCCTCCTCGGCCGAGGACACTTTTTGCTGGCGCAGCAAAAACACCAAACCCACAATCAGCAGTAGCATGACCAGCGCGATCGGCAAGACCGGCATGGAGGGCAAAATCAACAAGGGGAATAGTGCAAATAGGATAAGAATAACCGAGCGCGGATGTTTACCGACTTGATCAAAAATTTCTTTGCCCAGCTCGCCATCGGAAGCCGCGCGGGTCACAATAATGCCCGTTGCCACAGAGATCACCAGCGCAGGGATTTGCGTAACGATGCCATCACCCACCGTCAGCAAAGTGTAACGATGCAGTGCCTCTGACCAAGACATCCCCATCTGACTGATACCAATGGCCAAGCCGCCAATAATATCGATCATAACAATCAAGATGCCAGCAATCGCATCGCCTTTAACGAACTTACTCGCTCCGTCCATGGCACCATAAAAACTGGCTTCTTTTTCCACATCCTTACGGCGTTTAATCGCTTCATGATGATCAATAATGCCCATATTCAAATCGGCATCGATGCTCATTTGCTTGCCCGGCATGCTATCTAGAGTAAAGCGAGCGGCCACCTCAGCAATGCGCTGGGCACCATTGGTCACGACCACGAACTGCACAACGATCAGAATCAAAAAGACCACTAGGCCAATAACAAAATTACCACCGACCACGTAGGAACCAATGGATTCGATCACCTCACCGGCATCGGCACCATCGAGAATCAAGCGCGTTGCAGCAATGTTTAACGACAGCCGAAACAAGGTCGCCAGCAACAAGATAGAAGGAAAGGTGGAAAAGGACGTGGGCTTATCGGTATAAATCGTCAGCGTCAGAATGCCTAACGCAAACGACAGATTCAGTATTAGCAACACATCCAGCAGGCCGCTGGGAATGGGAGTGAAGAGTATCGTCAGCACCACCACAATGGCACCAACAAACACCAGCTCCCGCTTAGAGCCTAAAATATTCCTCATTCTTCTACTCCAGAACGATTGTATATGCCCGCCACGGGCTCGTAGAATTCAGGTCGTATGGCCGACCCCGTTGACGTCATCCGATACATAGCGCGCGCCAGCTTCACGTCTCGCACAATCGGCGTGCGACAGCGCCTAGCTTCTGCTTTGACTTGCTCAACCAGTTGTCCTCGCGCCTTGCCAATCACCTCAGGGGCTAACATGTCTGACGGCACGTAGCGCAGCAAAATGGCGATATGATCCGGGTTTACTAAGACAAAATCTGAGTCTTTCACACGCTTCACCACATTGCTGTTTTCTATGATTTCACGCATGTATTTTTTACGTTTTGACTTGATCTCAGGATCGCCTTCACGCATTTTGTTTTCTTCTTTTACTTCGTGTCGACTCATCATCAATTGTTTAAAATGCTTGCGACGATTGTACAAATAGTCCGCCACCGCCAAACTCAGCAATGCTGCCACAAAAAATAGAAAGGGATGATAAACAAAACCGGCGGCGGCTTTCAGGGCATCGGTCATGCCAGCAGCCTGAGAAACTTGCAATGCTAATTGCGGAGCATCGTGGTAAGCACAATATAGAAAACCCAGTAGAAAAATGGTCAACTTAAGGCACATTTTTAACAGTTCAAATGGACTTCGACCGTATATACGTTTAAACCCAGCCACAGGATTAACACGCTCACCCTTGAAAGACAGTGTCTTTGGTGAGAACACCAGGCCAACCTGCAGCAAGCCAATCACCGCCGCCGCCGCCATCATTAAACTAAAGAACAGCAGCAGCCACTGCAACAGAGGCAGACATAGAAGCCATGCACGATCCAGCAAGGCCATATTGGATGCGGCGAATACCTGTTCTACCGTGAGCAAATACGATGGCATGGCTATCGGTAGATCGATCAGCGCACCCTTAAGCAAGATACACGCAGGCAACAACAGCAACAACGCACTGAGTTCAATGCTTTTCAGTACCTGGCCTTGCTCACGCGACTTTTTCTTTTTGTATTCGGTGGGTTTTTCAGACTTGTTTTCGTCAGCCAAACGACACCTCCAACCAGGTGTCGACGACGATTTCCATCATGTCGACCAGCCAACGTTCTGTCACCGCAAACATCAACAGACCAAGAAACACCTTGGCAGGCAGCGAGATAAAATAAATATTGAAGCCTGCATGGGTCTTCATCAGGTAAGCGAACAACACATCAAATACCAGTGACACTACAACCACTGGCAATGACAGCACCAACACAAAAAAGCTCATTTTTGACAGTGCATAGAGGTAGCTATTAATGTCGTGCCAAACCAGCAAGGTACCTATCGGCGCCTCATGATAGGACGCAATAATGTATTCAATCAGGCTGTGATGAAGATTCAGGGAAATAAACACAAAAGCAAACAGGATCAGAAAAACCGTATTATAAATAGAGACCAGCTCACTCTGGCCGGGATTAAATGCACTGAGGGATGAAAAGCCATGAGCGTAGTCCCATAGCTTGCCGCTAAAGCCAATCAACATCTGAATAAATACCAGTGCCGACGCAATAGAAAACCCCAGCAGCAGCTCCAGCACCCCGGCATACACTAGGTGAATGCCCGCAAGGGTTTCAACGCCTGCTAAAAGCCCCAATGGCTGTAACAACGAATAAATCACCACCGCCAACATCAACGCCACCGCAAACAGTATGCGCGCCGGTACAAATTTAAATACCGGCACCACACCCAACATCAAAATGGGGACGATGCGTAACATCACCAGCATGATGCCAGTAGCCGACTGTTCAGCCACCCGAGACAACCGGAATAAGTTCGAACACACGACGGGTGAAGCCGACCATTAAATCCAGCATCCACCAACCTAAAGCGGCGATCAGCATACCCATAGCAATCATTTTGGGCACAAATGTCAGTGTCATTTCTTGAATCTGCGTGACGGCTTGCAGCATGCCAATTACGACACCGACTGCCATAGCGGTGAACAGCAAAGGTCCGCACACCTGAAATGCCACCATTGAGAACATAGACATTACATAATCCAGCATTTCTGTTGTCATCGAATCTTTACGCCTCTTTTCTCAATGGATTAAAATGGCTTTTTCATTAATGGTTAAAAACATGCCTAACAACATTATCGTTCAGCTCGACACCCAAGACGAAGAGCGCGCACTGGAAGTAGAAACCCGCATCAAAAACCTTTACAACGTCACGCCTTTGTCGGCCAGCTCTTGGTTTTTGAATGTTGAGTACACCTCAGAGCAGCTGGTACGCCACCTGGCGGATGCACTCACTGATTCCGACACCCTAGTCGTTATCGATGCCAGCAATGACAACATTTCCTGGTTTAACATCGACGAGAAACGCGCTACTCGTATCCAGCAACACTGGAAGATGTAACACCAACAGAGCCGCGTTAAGCGGCTCTTTCCTTCAGTATGGCTTGTGCTGCCATAATCACATCACGCCAGCCACCCTGTTGCGATTGCCGTAGTAAGGTCGCCTGTGGGTACCAAGCACTGTCATCATTTTCTCCGCCATGCCAGCGCCAATCAGAACTATTAAGTAACAACGCGACAACAGGCTTGTTTAGCATCAAAGCCACGTGCAAAGGTGCCGAGTCGATGCTCACCACTAAATCAACCGACTCAATGGCGACCGCTAGATCATAAAAATCAGCCACTGGCTGCTCAGGCTCTGAAATATAAACCTGCATACCCTCAGCACTGATCTGACGATTAACGTCCGGCAGTTGCAGCGAGGTAAAACGAACATTCGGCACAGCGAGCAAAGGAGCCAGCTCGGCTAGCGCAATCGAGCGATTCTTCGGCCGTAACTTGCCCGACCATAACAAACCAACGGTCAGTGGCCGATCTTGCGACCGCTCTTGGCTGGATGCTGGCAGTCGAAACACCCGCCCGATGTGCTCGATGGCGGCCTCAAAGCTATCTGGCATCAGCAGTGGCAATGACAGCAGCGACGCCACAAAATCGTATTCCGTGGCCTTGGCATCAACCACCACCCTAATACCTTCAATGGTACTAAAAAGACGCTTTAGCGCTGGACGCACGACTAAGGTGACCTCTGCCCCGGCCTGCAACAGCAGCGGTATAAACCGCGCGAACTGAATATTGTCGCCAAAGCCTTGCTCGGTATACAGCAACACAGACCGACCGCTGACCTCATCGAGGGAATTCCAAACGCGATCAGCAAAGCGCTTGTTGCCATATTCCCGTAACTGCTTACGCGCTTCGTACAGCTCAAATGCTTCCGGCCATTGCGCCAACGCCAACAAACACAAGCTCAAATGCCATTGATAATCGGTATTGGTTTCATCTTGCTGCAACAGCGCCCGAAATAGCTCGGCGGCCTCATCAAAGCGATTACTGTAGAACAACGCCAACGCCTGGGTTCGCTGTGCTGACTTATCTTGTACTTGCGCTTGCTGCAAAACAGCAAAGGCCTGTTCAGGATTGCCTGCATCAATGAGCAAGTTGGCATAATTCAAACGCAGCGACGCATCGTGCGGATGGAGATCCAGCAGCCGCTGATAATGAACCGTGGCCACACCATAGGCATGGATGCGCCGTAAGCACGAGCCATACAGCAGTTGTGCAGACAAGTCATTAGGTTGTTGCGCCAGCATTGTCATAGCGGCTTGATAGCGCTTGCCATGATAATGCTGCAGCGCCTGTTGATAGAGCTGAGATGTAGTCGACATATACCCTTCCTGCGAGCCGGCGCGATTCTACCGACTTAGCCCATTGCTGCCAACTACAGATCAGCCGTCATTTGTGACTCAGCCTACTTTCTAGAAGACAGAATCGAGAAAAACCCTTAAGTACAACATGCCGATGACGTGTCAATGCGAAAACCTCCACTTCAGCATGCGCTTTGTCCGTCTTGGGATTTAAGTCATGAAACTTTAATTTATACAATCATCAGCAAGCACCACCGTGAGCAAGACAGCCTTATTGGTTGCTTGCACATCAGCAACGACTTGAGATGGGATGATTCAATGTCACCTGCAGTCATCACGGGCACTGACGGCAACGACCGACTTACAGGAACGGATGGCAATGATAGTTTCGATGGCTTGCAGGGCAACGACTACTGCCAACCATTAAATAGAAATCAAATTAATTACAAATTACTTAGACATGCATTCTAACGACAAATTAGTCAGACATCCATTATAACAATATCTTAATCAAGAAATTAGTCAGACATCCATTTGAACAATATCTTAATCCAAATTAATCAGACATCCATTATAACAATATCTTAATCAAACACCCGCGGAGGTTTAATTGACGACCTCGACTTGGCAAAAGCATGCTGATTGTTGGCAGGACGGTTTTTAATAAGCTAACTTGATGACTTTTAGAGCCAGATCCGTAAAATTTTGGCGCAGGCTAGCTTCAGACGTCATCTGATAATACCGAATGGTAAGCAGTTTTTGTTAAGCCGGTCGGCCGAGCAACGTCCGACAGCGGCTAAGCCCTGGCGGGCGCTGATAATCCAGAGCACCACAAGCCAGGCGTAGCTTTTCTTCACTGCCGGCAAAGGTCTGAAAGCAGTCTTCAAAATGCTCAGCCATGGCTAACCATTGATCGTCATCAATGCCTAAACGATCAAGAATCGCAGCCGCATTTTGTGCAATAGCGCCACGTTTATCATGGCGAATAATGCGCCCTGTCCAATCGACCAATTGCAGATAATCCGTGAGTTTCATCTGAATGCCTGGCGGAATGTTTTGTCGAGGGTTACCCACAAAAGGCAATAAACCTTTGGCTTGTTGGTTGGGATGGTTTGGCTGCTTACTCGCTTTGGCTTTTTTAATCCGACGTTTAATCGAGGTATGCGCGGATGTTTCTGGCGTGGCAGCCATCTTGGCACGAACGGGATTCAAATCGACATAAGCCATGCACGCAGCCAGTGCAGCGTCATCCAGCAGCGCCTGGGATTTAAAACGTCCTTCCCAGAACCGACCTGAACACTGATCTTCTCGATTGGCTTCTCGCGCAATGGCTTCATTCAGCACCCGCATAAACCAGCTGATACTGCACAGCCGTGAGCGCCATTCTTCGACATAAATCTGCATCCGGTTTTGCTCTGCCACGCCTAGCTCATCGCCACTCAAAAACCGCTGAGACAGCATATTGCCGCTAAATAGCGTATGCCAGCGTTCGATCACCTCGGTATCGCTCCAGTGACTCGCACGCTCTGAATCAATAAATAACACGGCATGATAGTGGTTGCTCATAATGGCGTAGGCCGCCACGTCAACGGCAAACACTTGTGGCAACGACAACAGTTTATCTTCCAACCAGCCACGGCGATGCTCGTAGCACTGGCCGCTCAAATGATCTGTACCGCAGAGAAATGCGCGCCGTACACAGCGTGATACGCAATGATAATACGGCGTGGCATCGAGGGAGACCTGATGTTTTCTGGGCTTGGGCATAATGACACTCCGGCTCTGCAGCAGCTGAAATCAGCCTAGCCGCTGCAAAGCAGGCTGCCACCAGCGTGACAGCTTAGGGTGGGTGTCCATATAGTTCCCAGTTCCCTAGTTCCCGATGTTTTCTGGGCTTGGGCATAATGACACTCCGGCTCTGCAGCAGCTGGTATCAGCCTAGCCGCTGCAAAGCAGGCTGCCACCAGCGTGACAGCTTAGGGTGGGGACAGCTTAGGGTGGGGACAGCTTATGTCCATGTAGTTCTCTGCAGCAGCTGATATCAGCCTAGCCGCTGCAAAGCAGGCTGCCACCAGCGTGACAGCTTAGGGTGGGTGTCCTGTCCGACTAGTTTACTGTTCGCATGTAGTTCGTTCTCTTTAAACCTCACTCCTTTACATAAGATTCAAACACCTCGCCTTCTCCTTTCAACCAAATCCTTCCACAAGAAAAACACCTAACCACACTGACAGAGTTATCATCAACCGTACTGTAGTATTCATTATCACTAATCCTACCTTCTTCGATCTTGCTACCAATGTAGTCTACCACAGACTCGGGAAGCAGCATGTGCTCCTCCCTAGCTGGAGATTTTACTAAATCAATTACCACACCACATTTACATGAGAATTTAGCCATTAGAACTCCATAAGTTATTTTCCAAGTAAATTATTTACTACTGTTCTATCAAGCTGGATGAGTTTGCCTTTTTGCAAGAAGAATAGTTGATCTAGTTTATCCCCAGTTTTGCGCTTTCCAAATGACGCTGCTGCTGACTTATATATATCAAACGTACTGAAGTCATCTGGTACTGCCACTACAAATGAATTCGCCTGACCACCCTTTATTTTCATCTCAAGTCTACGCGCAATTGCCCCTGGTTTTAAAACGTCTGGCGTCAGAACATCTACTTTACCAAGCCCATCAACAAAAAACTCTGGCGTTTTAACCCCATGAACTCCCTTCTCACTTGCCTCCAAAAGCACTTTAACATCATAACCAAGGTCTTTTAATGCAACTCCTGAAGCTTGCTCGGTTGGACTTAACGTTTCCCAACGCTTTTCTATGATTAGGCTACCTTGTCTAGGAACTAAAGATTTGCTATTCGAAACCACACCACCATTAAACCCACCCTGCTTCCGGTATGCACGGGTCGCATCGCCTAGCTTATCGGTAATCGACGACAGAATCGACGTCTGAGCTTTTCCTGGAATAAACTCAGCTGCCAACGCAAGGCCCATGATTAAAGATTTCCACTGCGCATCGTCTCGTAAGGCTGCAGGGGCATGCGGTGACGAAAAGGCCGTTTCAAGCGTTGTCACTGAAGGCTCTAAAGCATCCAGTAGAGGGGAAGCAACATATTCATTCCACAGTTGCTTTCCTTTCCCTATGAAATTAAGAGCCATAGTATCAAAACTTGATGCGGTCTCCACGGTGGCCATATGCTCAGAAAGCTCAGTATCTCTTTGCAGCCTTCGCCTTTCCGTCCCAATAATCCCTTCGGCTAGTGCTAGTGCATACCCATTAGCTGAGGAATCCGCCAATTCTGTCGTATTGAGAACAGTTTCACCACTTCGGAAGCCTTGCTCGAGCGTCTGCATTTGCTGTTCGCTTCCATGCGTCCCAAGGTGGTACATGGTGCCAAAGAAGGCCTCTTCCTGAGAACTTCCCGGCTTGACAACTACCAGCTGATTCGGCAGATCAGTATGATCGGAAGATAGATTTTGTTGCACAATTCCTTTAAGCAAGGCAACCCCAGACGCATCAACCGTTTCTACAACGGTAGCGCCCATTCCCCAATGGCTATTGCTGTTAGTGTTCTCGACTTTCGAGGTGATTTTAATCCCCAAAGCTTTAGCCAACGCAACCGATTCTGCATCCGACGTTCCGGCTCCTTCAGGAACTGCAAAAATGGCGACCATTCCGGCCTCATTCAGCACATGAACTTTATCAGAGAAGTCACCAAAGTGTTGTGCACCTTTTTCTAAAGCTCGCTGGGTCCATTCACCATTGCCCGATTGAAGATCGACTTTGGCTGCTCCAGTCTTGGTTGTATTAACATTCGAGTCGGTTTCAATTTGCTCACCGCTCTTCATATTCACTTTAGTGACAACTGCCGTACCGCTATCGGTTCCAGACGACACAGTGGCATCCGCAGTCGTGGTGGCTGGTGGGGCACTATTGACTGCGGCAGTTACTGTCTGCTTAGCATTAGGGCCAGCATCAGAAGCGTCGGAAGCTAACTGACCGGTAGCCCCATTCGCCACCTTAGTCGCCTGCTGCGGGGTGCGGTTATCGGCCTGCTGTTGAGCGTTTGCGTTATGCTGCTTCGCTTGCGTCTCACTCAACGCATTCTTCGACGCACTCCCCTCATCACCAAACCAACCTGTCACTTCATTGCTTAACGCATCAAAGCCAGTATCAAGGGCACTGCCAATCTGGTTATTGAGTGTTTGTTTAAAGGATGACCCTTTCTCCAACCCTTGAGACTGCAAGAACCTATCACCCATACTATGGGCGATCGACACGGCTGCCGAGCTGAGCGTGCGCTGCAGGAAGTTCATGCCGGTTTCTTGCTGTGCGTCGTAGCCACCGTAGGTATGGCGACGAATGGTATCACTGGCAAAACCCTGCACGGCGCTTTGGGCCAGTTGGCGTGCGGCTTCGTTATACCAGGTGCTCGCTTTCGCATTCATACCTGGAACAAACGAGGTAACCGCACTGGCGGCGATATTGGTGAGGGTGTTACGCCACGTAAACTGCTGACCAACGTCACCACCACTAAAGCGATAGAACACTTCATCCATCACCGAGCTGGTGGCAGCAGACGCCGCCGCTCCGGCCAACACGGATACGGTACTTGCAGTTGTACTTGCAACTGTAGTTCCAGTTGCTGCTGTTGCAGCTGCACTGGCACTGGCACTGGCACTGGCAGCCGTCCCTCCGGCGGCACTCGATGCAGCACCAAAGGAAGATGCAGCGGCCGCATAGGTGACACCGTCATAAACGGCTTGTTTCCAGTTCCAGCCATCTTGGAGACCGGCAACATTGTTACCTGCCTGCTTGGTACCGGCATAGGTCACAGCAGACAAGGCGGTGGCGGCCGCCGGGCCTAACGTTCCAGCGGACAAATAAGTCACCGCTACCGCAGCCGCCACGGCTACCACGGTCACCACCACACTGGCGTACATGGTGACATGAGTGTCTTTATTCTCAAACGCCGGCATCAGCGGCTGGGCATTGCCCATCGGATCACTGGTATCGACGTTGAGCTGGCTGGCCGTCGAGATCACGCCATAGACTTTTTCTGGTATGCGAAGGCTGGTGCCCTTTGGCAATACATCGCTGGCGCTAAGGCCGTTGCTTTCAGCAATCACGTGCCACAAGCTGGCATCGCCATACACCGACAAGGCAATGCTTTCTAACGTTTCGCCTTCTACCGCCGTGGTGTAACTCACCATATTGGTGTAGCTACTGAGGCTGTTATTGCCGTAGCTAAACTGACTACCCTGGCCTTGCTGCAGCGTGTCGCGCAGCGCATCGGCCTCAGCCGAACTGCTATAGCCGCCGTTCACTTCCACCACGTCATCGCGTGACGCCAAGGCGCGCTCTGCCGTTTCTAAATGCTGCTGGGCATAGTTTTTACTGAAGTATTGGCTATCACCGGCTTCGCCGATGGCTTGACCGTTAAAGTAGTAATAGTGCTGTTGCTGGTGCTGCCAAACCTCGTCGCCTTGGTTGTATTCACTTTCAGCACGTTTTAGTACCAGACCATTGATACCACTGGTGTACTCATACACCCGTTTACCGGTGGCATCGCGCAGGGTTTGCACATTGCCATTGGCATCGTAACGGTAGTTTTGCAGGCCATAAGCCTGGCCCTTTTGCGCCTCTGTAGGGGCGTCATGGGCACGTTGGGTACCGCTTTGCTGGTAACTGTCCCATTTCTCATAGGTGAACTGAGCCGGGTCGGCACCATCGCCCATAATATCTTGCTTGATCAGCACATCGGCATGGTTATAGGTGTTAACCGTGCGCTCGTCGTCATCAAAGTGGTTAATCGACTCTAGCTTGTTGCCGTATTGGTCGTACTGGTAGCTGTTGTCGCGGATTTTGCCGTAACGCTCAACAAAGTAATATTCTGTGCGGTATCCAGTACGACTACTTTCGTCAGTCACTCGCCGGCTCTTACGTTCGACATAATGGCCGTATTCGGTCGAGCGCAGCAGCACACCGTCTTTCGACACGTTACGGTCGGCCAATAGCTGCTCACCGTCGTCGCCCATCAAATGAATGCTGGTTAAGTGGCCATTGGCGTCATAGCGATAGCGCATATCCTGTTCACTATCGCCGCTGCCGCTCACCACCTGCACTCGTCTGCCTTGCTGGTCGTAAACGGTACGCTCGCCGTGGGTGTCGAGCGACAAGGTGCCATTTTCGATACTGGCATTGCCGATGATCATGCGATTGACGTCATCGTAGGCATGCCAGTAGGCGTTGCGTGCCGCAGGCACACTATTCTGGGCATACACCAGAGATTCGTTGTACACCAGGTTATCGTTGGCGTCGTAACCGTAGGAGACTTTAAAGCGCTGATCGTCTTCCACAAACACCAGACGGCCCTGCTCGTCGTAGCGGGCAAAGGCATCCTGGATGATTTGAATCAGGCCGTTTTCATCCTGGCTGTAATAGGTCTCACGCGAGCGCTTGCCGCCCTGGTCGTATTCGTATTCCGCAAAGCTGTGCACACCTAAGTCGTTGACCGACTTGAGCTGACCATCGGAGAAGTAGTCGTAACGCACGTCTTTGCCGGTGAATTCACCTAATTGGCCATCGTCGCGATCCGAGCGGTTGCCGTTGGCATCCAGACTGTATTCGCGCTGAAGCTGGCCAGCCAGGTCGTAGTCGTAGAAGAACTGGTGGCCGCCCAAGTCGGTCTTTTGCACAGTCCGGCCCCAGGCATCCTGCACCGTGGTGCTTTCATCCTGATTGGCCGGTTGGCCACTGAGGCCCTCGGTGGTGGTTAGGGTTAAACCGCCATGCTCATTTAGCACATAGTCATAGCGGCTAAAGCGCCCGCCACGCAGCAGATTGCCACGGCTATCGGTTTCATACTGGTGCACCAAACGCCCCTGGTAGTCACGCTCAAACGCGGTGTGCAGGTCGCGGGTTTGCTCGCTGCCATCGCTATTGCGTTTTAACGTGACCGTCGATTGGCTATGAGTCAGCTCACCAAAGCGGTTATAGCGCTGCACGCTATCACCGAGGATTTTTTGCCCAGTCACGGTGACCACCATGCTGCCATCGGCATTATGCTGATAGCGGTATCGGGTGACCTGGGCCTCGTCGGTGATGCCCGGAGCAACGACGGTGCGCAAATCACCCAGCTCGTCGTAGCCATATTCGGTGCGCGATTGCTGCGCATCGATGCGACTGGCGACCTTATCGCCGGCCCAGGTTTGCAGAGTTAACGCACCACGAGCGTCTTTTTCACCGACCAAACGGCCACTGCCATCGTAGTAGTATTCCACTCGATCGCTATCAGCCGCTTGCTCATGGGCCAAACGCGAGACCTTACCGGCCTGACCCTTGATATCCACCGCATCGATACGGTCGACATTCGGCTGCATCGTGGCGATACGCTGCCCTAAATGATCGTATTCATGGCGAGTGGTGGCGTACTGACGTACTTCCCCTTCGGTGGTAACGAGTTTTGCCACCACACTGCCGTCGCTATTGACCTGGTTGCCATAAGCGCTGGTTTCTGCAATGCGGTTGCCAAAACGGTCGTAGGCTTGGCTGGTCGCCCGCGCGCCTTGCCACAGCGCGCCGTTGCGGGCCAATGCACTCATATTGCTAAACAGCTGCGGCTGCAGATCCATCGCCTGATGGCTCAAGACCGCAATGCTGCCACTGCTGCGCCTGCGATCATCATTGAGCTTGCGCTTATCTTCTGGCGTTTCACCCGTAACTTCACCTTGCTTGGTCATCTGACCTTGGCCCTGGCCCAGCATGACGCCATCGGTATCGTACGCGACATAGCGGTAGCTAAATTCGCCGAAGTTGAGCTGCTTGTCGTTCAGCAACCAATCACCATCGACCACCCAGCCATAATCGCCCATGCGACTGGCCAACAAGGTGCGCTCTTCGGCCACACCGTCTTTCATCGCTTGGTAATGGAACTCAACCCGAGTCGCGTCTTTTGGCTGGTTGCTTAACACCAGTCGCTGACCAAACACATCGTTAACGGTTATTTCACTGGTCTGGCGGCGGCTGGCGCGATTGCCTTTGCTCGGCTTGCGCCCCTGCCATTGATACACGCCCTCATCGGTGGCGATACTGACCCAGCCACCGTCGTCGTCTTGCAGCCATACCGTGTACTGGTACTGGTACACCACATCATCAACGTCTTTACGATTAATGTGTGGCAGTTCTACATCACTGCCGATATCCAGACTCAGGCGTTCGCCGACGTTATCCAGCTCGTAGGTTTTTTGCCAGTTGCGCAGCCCTTCGATACTGGTCTTACGGCCAAAGTGGTAATCGGTCTCAAAGTCGATGCGCACCTTGCCCTGATAGCCGTCAATGGCCGCCATCTCCAGATGAATGCCTTTATGGGTGTGCGCGCGCAAGTTATCATCAGCATGCCAACGGTTGCCATCACCACGACCATAAATAGTGGCGGTAAAGTCCAGATCCATGCGGGTGGAAAATACATTGCCGTTATGGCGGGCGGCGGTCTCACTGCGACTGGCCAGTTCAGGATGCTCAGCCAGATAGTCGAACACGGCTTCGCTGCTGAGTTGGATCTCAGCGATCTGACGGTTTTGCTCGTCGTAGCGATTGACCACAAAGCGCATGCCATCGGTGCTCGCCAGCTCTTCGCTCATTAGCTGCTGTACTGTCCAACCACTGATATCAACCGCCGACGATTCCACTTGCAGTACAGCGTTACCTTCGGCGTCGTACAAGTACAAACGGCTGACACCGCCATCCTGGCTGGCGATCAAATTGCCTTGGCCGTCATAGCGATAGCTCGCGGTCACCTTGCCATTGCGCTGGCGCTCAACGATGTCACCAAAGGCGTTATAGGCGGTGGTTTCAGTATGGGAGTTCTTCCCGGCTACACGCTTGCTGTCGGTGTTGGCGTCTTGATCATAGCTATGACGGCTAATCACTCGACCCAGATTGTCATAGAGATAGTCGTGCTGGGCGTTACGATCCTCATCGATCACCTGCATCAACAGACCATTGAAGGTGTCGGTGTTGTTGCGGCTGTCTTTGTCGAAGTTAACACTGTTGTCGTAAATGTATTGTTTATTGCCCAATACACCTTCTTCGCTCAGCAGCTGCCCCATACGGAAACTGCGCTGATGGGTTTTAACTTCGTCGCCGTTGGCATTTAACGTCGCTTCTTTGATGACATTGTTGTAGTAGTCATAAGCAAAGGTTTGGGTCGGACGTACCTGCTTGCCTTCATGGTTGCTATAGCCCGCTTGCTGCTCTAACACCACCCGATTCAGTGCATCGTATTGGCGATTAATTCTGCTCACGTCGGCGTCACTCAGCCATTGCTGACCGTCACGCGCCATCATGCCCTGGGCCCGCTCGATCATATTGCCAGCGGCATCGTAGATGTATTGGGTAACGTGATCACCCTCGAACGCCACCAACTCAGCTTGGCTGCCCTCGCCGACAGCACTGCTGGCCACGGTATGGCGGGTCACGCCCACAACACGCTCTTCGGTCACCTGACCACGAGCATCGTAGGCATACACAGTGGTGCGATCTTTGCCTTGCTGGCTGATGGCCCAATCAACAATGCCATCGACATCACTGAACGGACTGTTGTCTGGCAGCAGTGCCTCAAACTCGACCTTGCGGGCAATCTGGCCCAAGGTATCGTAGTGATATTGGGTAATGCCACCACTGGCATCAACTTCAACCGCGATCTGTTGCTGATCGTTATAGAAGTAACGACGGCTATGGCCATTGGCGTCGGTGGTTTTTGTGATGTGACCGTAGCTGTTGTACTCATTGCGACGAGTGGAGGATGACTGGCCATATTTCAAGTCATCGCTGATCTGTGCTCCGCCCGATTGCTCTTCGAATGCCAACCAGCCTTGTTCGTTGTAATGATAACGGGTCTCACGGGCATCGTTGCGATGAGTGGCCATCCAGGACTGCAGCGCATCCAGAGTGAACGCTTCGCCATCGTAGAAGTCAGCGAGACGCAATTGGCGAGTCACCTTGCCATCAACATTGTACTCGTAGAACTGAACGCTGTTATCGGCCGCGACCTTAAAGCGCATATTGCCCGCCAGATCGCGTATTAGATGAGTGACCTTGCCACGGCCATCGGTCTCGCGAATGCTGTTGCCATAATCGTCGTACTCGATGCTGACACTGCTACCGTCCTTGCTATTTTGTTCCAGCACCCGGTTCCAGGCGTCGTAGGCCGCAGTCAAGGCTAAATCACTGCCCAGCTCGTGGGTACTGGTTAGATTGCCCAGCACGTCGTAGCGGTACTCGGTGTATTGCACCTGATCTTCGCCATTCGCGTCTTTAAACGCCGGCGAACGTTCACCAATCAACTCATTGCGACCGTTGTACAAATAATGGGTGATATGACCGTTGCCATCTTTCATCCAGATACGGTTGCCATTGGCATCGTAACCGTATTCCTCGAGGTATTGCTCATGGTCGCCGTAGCGGGTCTCAACCAGCTGGTTGGCGCCGTTGTAAACAAAGTGCTGAACTCGTGCACTGGCATCGCTTTCTAGGGATTCCAGCACGGTTTGCCAGTGGCTAGAGGTCGATAGCTGCTCTACGTCTAAGGGTTGCTGATAGGTCTGCTCCCGAGTTTTATTGCCCTGGGCGTCGTAATCAAAGCGCGTCACTGCACCGGTGCCATTGACGCTGACACGCAGACGATTAGCCTGATCGTAGAAGTAGTAGCTTGGCTCGCCGCTTTGGTTAACGGATTTCACCACATTGCCAAAGGCGTCGGTCCAGGTGCTCATTTCAGCACCACGCTTGCCTGAACCGACGTCAACGACCATTGGGCCATTGCCTGAAAGGGCATCAAATAAAGAGTTCTTATCTACCTCGACATCACCATGGCCCGTCGTAACACGCGCTAAGTTTCCGTTCTGGTCATAGGCGTAACGAATCTCATACATCTCTGCAATGTAGGGCAGTACATGCGGCATCAGATCCTTCGACCATGCAGCATAGTGCGCTTCATTATCGTTGAGGTCGCCTCCTCCCATAGGCCGCATCAGTGGTGGCGTTAGGCTTCTAATTTCTTCTGCCAATGCCACTGCCATGGCCGGTGGCTGCTCAGCCACTTTGCGGCCAAAGGCATCGTAGCGATAGCCGGTGATGCGCTGCTGATCGCTGCCAGCCAGCTCGGTTTTTTGCGTCAGCTGATTGCGCAGGTCGTATTGGTAGGTGGTGGTACGTGCCAACTCGGTGCCTGCGGCTTCGACTTTTTCACTGCGATTGCCAAATAGGTCGTAGGCGTAGCTAGTACGCACCCCTTCACGGCTTTCGCTGATCAGCTGACCTTGGGCGTTGTACTCGTACGTATTAACAAAGGCCGCTTGGTCTAATGCCTTAGCACCCTGCTCAGCTTGGGCCTGCGCCAGCGTCACCGGATTACGGTACTGACGCACCTCGATCTGATTGCCTTGGCTATCGTAGGCGTAGTCGGTGACATAACCTTCTTCGGTCTTGGCCGATGCCTGCTGATAACTCGGCTGGTTCTCTACCTTGAACAGGCTGTCGCCATCCAAGGTGATGCTGACCGGCACATAGGTGCGAATACGCTGTCCCAGATCGTTGTAATAGTGATACTGGGTGCGGCCATTGGCATCGGTTTCAGCGGTCACATTGCCGGCGGCATCGTACTCATAGCGAGTTTCATGACCTTCGCCGTTGCGCTCGGCCACCTGTCGGCCGACATCATCGTAGTCGTAGTGGGTACTTTGGCGTAGTTCCAATTCTTCAGCCGTTAAGGCTGCCACTGTGGCGCTGATATCGGCAGTGCTGGTGCTGGTAGATACTGGGAATGCCTGGGCATAACGAATGCGCTCGACGACATCGCCCACGGCGTTGTACTTCAGCTCGGTCAGATAGTTCTGGCCATCAATCTGATACTGCAAACGCCCCAGTACATCGTAGAAACTGTGCTCATGGGTTTTACGGTTCTGTGTGCTGACATTGAGCTGAGCCTGGCCAGCACTGTAATCCAGTACCGCGTCATAGCGATGCAGTTGCTGGCCTGTGGTGCGGTCAACCAGCTCTAATTGCACTTGGTAGCGACCCGCCGTTAAGGCGTTAAAGATCAGCTGCTGACCGTCCTGTTGTGCTCCTGTCTGCCAGTCACTCTCGCCCTGGCGACGGTAACGAGCGCTCAGCTCGGCATGGGCCGGTATCGACAGTCCCTCTAGATCAACCGCGACTTGACTGACCGTGCGCTGATAATCGCCGACAATAAAGTCGACACTCTGATTGGCACTGCTGCCATCATGGCGAGTGAACTGCAGCTGCGCCTGGTAACGACCGGTGCCTAGGCGCTCATCGCTGATATTGAGATCGTAAGCGCTGCCATCCAAGGAGGCATAGGTACGGACCGTGCCGACCGTGCGACCGCTGTCCAGCTCAACAATGGTGGCATCGATATAATCCACATCCTGCCAGTCCGACGCCAGCAAGGCCCCTTGCAGACGCATGCCATCACGGCTTTGCACCGTATCACGGCGCTCAACCACTTGCAGGCTGGTGGCTAACTGCTCTGGTGAACCCTGGAAGGTGCCACTGGCGCGGCTGCGCTCAATGCCATGAGCGTTACGTACGCTCAGTTCATACTCATAGTCGCCACTGGCCAGCGGCTGTTCGAACCACACCGCCAATTGGGTCTCATGGTGGCTCACCGCATGCTCAATAAAGGCCTCGCTGCCCTTAGCACGGTAGCGGAAGCTGACCTGATCACCGGCTTCAATGGCCAGCGCGTTACCTGCAAAGGTTAAGCGCTGCTGGCGCTCGGCGTCGCTTGGAAGAATGTAACGTTTAATCTCCTCCGTTGACTCCGGCTCACCGTCTTCATTGAGTTTGGTGGTCGTTAGTTTGACGTTCAGGAAGCCCTCGTCATCCACGACGTTAGCCAGCTGCTCGAGCTGCAATGTCGACAGGTTGAGGCGACCGCTGTACTGATCATTGATTTGGAACAGCAAGGTCGGGTTGGTATCGACCGGATCACCGTAAGGGTTACCCGCCGCATCCAATACCTGAGCCGTAACGCGGCTAATCTGCTCAAACTCGGCCGCCGGGATGGCGTAATTCACCGAGGTACCATCAGGATCATTGTTGCCGTAAGTAAAGCGATCACGAGTGGCTTGGCCGTATGTGACAAAGTCGTCCTCTACCGCGATCTGGCCATTCCATTGCTCCATGACCTTATTACGGCCATCGGTGTACTCGACCCGGAACTCGTATTCACGCCCCTCACGTGCATCACTAAGCTCTACCTGATAGCGCACGACCCTGCTCTGATCATTGTCGGATCTCAAGTCTGGGTCATTGAGGAATTCAGCATCGATGTCATTGGCATCAAAGATTGAATGCACTTCAACATTGTTGGCTTCAGTAAAGTCGTCATTTGAGCCCGCTTTGCGATACAGCACCCTGGCATCGTAATCCAGCGTATTTTCGCGACTGAACCAATCCAGCAGCAGCGGCAGATCGCCTTCGCGTTTACCTTTGTAGAAGGTGATGTCATCGCTAACGCTGTTGCTCACCTGGCCCTGGCTATCGAGGGTTTCGTAAATAACCTCAGCGCGATACTCACCATCGGACAGCGAGCGCCCATAGTCACTGAAGTTGACCTGGTGATTCCACGGGATTTTGACCTCTTCCCGTACCTCACGCACCACATCGTTATCGGTGCGATCGTCATCCAAGTTAGGCTGATACACACGCAGGTAGCTCACCGTACGCGGGGTGGCGATTTCGCCTTTATAGACTTCAGTAACATCGCCTTCGCTGTCGACCTGGAAGTAGGTCAGCTTGACCCGTACCCGGTCCGGGTTGGCGATTTTGGTTAGGTCCGAGTTATAAGGAAGGCCATCGCTGTAGTACAACGAGCGGATATCCATCGACAAGCCATTGCTATTGGTGCCGTAGTCCAGCTCCAGCACTTCACCTTCGTTAACACGGGCCGGCACACTCGGCAGCTTGTAACTAAAATTCTGCGGCACCACCGGATCACGTTTCAGGTTAATCACCGTCCACTGAGGGTTGTGGCTTTTAACCGTGTAGTGGCCTTCTAGCAGCTTGTCTTCCACCACCACGGCCCCGTCTTCTGGCCGTGCTCGAGTGACCTGCTCGTTATTCAGGGTAAAGCCATGCTGTTGCCACTGCAGCGCTGGGTCACGCTGACCCGACAGAACGCTGACGCCGTCGTCATTGCTCAAGCTTTGCTGGCCCTGACGGTCGCTGCCGGTGAGCACCTGCTCGCTCTGCTCGAGATAAGCACTCAGCTCGTCCAAGCTGTAGTCGTGACGTACGCTCAGCGGCGCTTGATAACGGGTTTCGGCGATGCGCTCATCGACAGCGTTGTAGTGGATCTGGCTGACATAACCGGCGGCATCCAGGCTATATACCAAACGACCGGCCTGATCATAGATAAACTGCTGGTGTTGATCGGCATCGCTGGCGACCACAAGAGCCTGCAAGTCTTCTAGGCTTGGACGTCCACTGATCTCAACGCCAGTGGCGTATTCGATCTTGCGCGCCACCTGGGCCCGATCGTTGTACTGCTGTTCGATCACAAAACCCGCCTGGTCAACGCGCAGGATTTCCTGGTTGCGATCGTTGTAGTAGCGATAGCTCCAGCGGCCATCTTGGCTGTCGTCAAACAGCGCCAGCCACTGGCTTAAACTGGCGTTGGCCACGTCCAGCCCCAGCTCATAAGCGTTACTGTCGAGCTGGCGCTCGCTGATGCGGTTACCACGGATATCGTAGTCGTACGCCGACACCAGACCACGAGCATCCACACTGACGCGTAAGCGGCCCAAGGTGTCGTAACGATAGTGCTGCTGCGACAGCAAAGTATGGTCAACATCAAAGCGCTGTTGCTGCAATAAATTGCCAGCCACGTCGTAGCGGAAGGTGGTGTACACCCCCAGGCTGTCGGTCTGCTTCAGCTTGCGCCCTTGCAGATCGTATTCAACGCGGGTGACGTTGCCGAGGGCGTCGATGCGCTCAGACACATTGCCATGTTGGTCATAGCGCATCTGCACCTTAACCGCTTCGCCATCCGGATCGGTCACCTCAGCGATGCGACGGCCCAGACCATCAAACAAGAACTGCTGCTCACGCTCGAGCACGATGCTGCCGTTGTTATCCAGGCTGCCTTGTACCTGCGACACAGCATTTTGCAGGCCGTCATAGCGGTACTCAGTGACCTGACGCAGACCGTCGGGGTCGCGCAGTTCACGCAGCACATCGCCGCGACGATCAAACTGATACTCGGTCACCAGGCCATTGGCGGCGGTTTCACGAATACGGTTGCCGAGGGCGTCGTAGCTGTAGGCCGTCACTTGATGACGACCCTCTGGGTGGCTGTCTGATTTTGGGTCCACCACGCGCTTCAGCACCCGGTTTTCACTGTCGTAGCGGTATTCAACGCGATCGCCGTGGGCGCTGATTTCGGTGATCAGATTGCCAAGGTTATCGTATTCACGATTGGACGTGCCGTCACGAGAGTCCCGCGTTTCACGCAGCTGACCGTTAACATCGTACTGGTATTCAATGCTGCGGCCGAGGCTATCGGTGACCCGAATGGTTTCACCAAAGCCGTTACTGGTGGTGGTGGTTTCGATGCCATCGGGCGTCAGCATCACCACCTGACGACCGCTGTCGTCGTAGCGGTATTCGGTGATTTCACCGTAGACGTCGGTGCTGCGCAGCACTCGACCAAAGGCGTCGTAGCTGTGGCTTTGCAGCTGAGGATCTAAGCCACCGCCGTTACTGCGCTGACGCTCAATCATCTGGCCATTACGGTCGTAACGTTGCAGCTCCAGCAGATCGCCGTTTTCGATCACTCGTACCCGACGGCCAAAGGCGTCGTACTGCTGATCCACCACCACATCGGCACCCCCAACATCCTGGTGACGTTGGGTTTGCAGGCCACGACGGTCGTACTGATAGGTACTGACCACCGCCTTGCCGGCTTGCTCATCACTGGCTTGCTGCAGTTCACGCACCTCAGCGGCCAATTCACCAAAGGCGTTGTAGTAATAGCGCACCGAGTAGCCTTCGCCGTCAGTGCGCTCCATCACTTCACCGCCATCGCCATAGACAGTGCGCTGATGCTGGTCTTGCTCGGCGTTGTAGCGGATCTGGTTCAGCAGGTTGCTGCTGATAACACCGCCGCTCAGCTGAGTGATATTGACTCGACCGGCCAGTTTGACCTCGTCGGTCTGCTCACCAAAGGCGTTGTACAGATAAGCCGTGACGTCACCACGGCTGTTGATCTGATAGGTCAGCTGACCATCGGCGTCATAATAATAAAAACGCTGATTGCCATTGATGTCGGTGGCTTGAATACGACGGCCAGCACCGTCGTATTGGTAGCGCCAGTCGTGCAGACCTTGCTGACTGGCCTTGCCCGACGCTTCTGCTATTTTTTGACCGGCCTGGTCGTAGCTCCAGGTCTGGGTGCGCACCTGAGCCTCGTTGGCCGCCGCACGGCGTTCACTGAGTTGCTGGCCAAAGGCATCATATTCTTTACCCGTCACGCTGCCATCATGGGCTTTATGCATGACCTCACGACCCAGGGCATCGTAATCACGCTCGATGTGTTGAGCTTGTGCTCGATCCAGCGTGCTGACATTGCGGGCACGGATGGCGTCCGCCGTCAGCGCTTGTTCATAACGGTACTCGTCACTGACATTGCCGGCAGCGTCGTAGACGTATTCGCTGACATAGCCTTCAGCATCGATCTGATAACGCAGCTGGCCAAAGTCATCGAGGATACGATAGACGGACTGATCCTGTGCCAGGCGCGCGGGGTCGTTGGCGACCAGCGCACTGTGAGCGGCATTAAAGGCAGCATCAAAGGCGGCAAACTCAAGGCTGGCGTCGATGTCCTGGCGTGTCAGGCTGTTGTAGCGATGGCTCGCGAGCAACTGACCCAGAGCATCGTACTCAAAGGATTGGATATAGCCTTCGCCATCGATCTGATAGCGCACCAGGCCCTGCTCGTCGCGCAGCGAGTGCGTAGTGCGAGCATCTTGTAGACCATGCACCGCACTGCTGGCTTGCAGTGACAGACCATCAAACAAGGCATTATAGGTTCGACTGGATTGCTCGTTGGCCAAACTGATTAAACGAATCTGGACCTTGCGCGCACCGATCGGCGCCAGCAGTTTTTTACCCACCTGCTGCCACTGTTCGTGGTTTTGCACCTCGTCGGATGACCAGTTCAACAGCGTGCTGCCGTCGGCGCCTAAGAAGTTCAGCTCAATACGGCCTACGTCATCTGCGTTGGTGCCGCGAATATAGCCTTCAAAGTCAAAGCCCTGCATGCCCTGATCGATACGCGTTTGATAAGCGCTGATATCGACGCTGCGGCTGTAGGTGGCCTCCGCACTCCAGTTATAGGTCGCTAAATAATAACGGCCCGACTGTGGGGCTGGGCTGCTACTGCGAGTGGTCCAGTAACCTGCGTCCTGCGACCAGCCACTGGTGGTATCAGCAGCATTACCAAGCAGTTCTTGATGGTTGCTTGATACCGGTGCCAGAGCGCTGTTGCCTATGGTAACGCCCTTCATTAAGGACACTCCCATAGCCTGTAAAGAGACACGATCAAAGCCTGCGCTATAGCTACCGCGGCTTAGATGACTGATCAGACGCACACGCACTTGACGGGTGCCGGCAGAGGCCATCACCTCTCGCTCAACGCTTTGCCATTGGTTCTGTTTGACCGGGTCGGTGGTGATGGATGACAGTACACGTCCCTGGCTGTCGAGGAACTCCAGAATCATATGACCCTGATCGCTATTATTGCTGCTCAACTGCCACGCTGATAGTTTAAAGCGCTGTGCACCGGCATCAATAATGGCTGCTAAGTGACTCACATCGACGGTTTGTTGAAGCTCACTTTCGCCTGAATTATTCCCGTAGAAGTAGTAGCCTACGGGAGCTACCGATGTATAGGCACGAGCCCAAGAGCCTGATACTGGTGTCCATCCTTTCATGTCATCGTCAGCACTGCCATTAACCAGTAACTCTTGATCCTCAAAGGACAGGCCTCTGGCTCCACCACGGCTTTCACTCACCCGCTCTAAGCGGTCGTTATAGCCATAGCTGATCAGCTCACCGGCGCTGGTTAGGGTCTGCGCCAGCAGGTTGTCTTGGTTATAGAAGTGGCGGGTATGGCGCACGTCGCTCTGACGTTGCAGCTGAGCTTGCAACGCGTCGATATCACCGGCTTGGCTGAGAGTCACGGCCTGGCCGTAGCGGATTTCTTCCACCAACTGGCCGTCCACTTCGTAGCGGTATTCGGTGACATGGCCGTCGCTGTCGAGGCGGAAGCGTTCTTGCCCCGCTGGATCGTACAGCGAGCGCTGGTGTTGTACTTGGTCGGTGTTGGCCAGTGCTTCACTCAGGCCCGCTTCGGTCAGGGCCGTGCTGCTCAGATCGATGCGACGGTAATGGTTCAGGGTATCGCTGACCTTGCCTAAGGCGTTGTAGCGATATTCCAGCACGTCGCCCAGGGCGTTGATATCAAAGCGTACTTGACCCAACTGATCGCGGATCTGATAACGAATTTGATCCTGCTCGCCAGTGTGGATATGGGCGCGTAATGATTCAGCGTCAGTGGCGGTGTCCATCACCGAAGCATCGATACGCTGTGCCAAGCGGCGCTGTTCCAGCGCTTCGCCATGGGCGTTGTGATGCCATTGGGTGACACTGCCATCTTGACGTATTAGGTGCGTGCGCTGGCCGTACTGATCGTACAGTGAGTAAGTCGAGCGGCCATCTTGGTCGGTGTGCTGACTGAGCAAACCACGCTCATCGTACGTCCAGGTTTCAGTGCGTTGGCTGTCGCCTTGGGTTACGGTGGTTTGGGTGCGCTGACCATGCACGTTGTAGCTGTGATCCTGCTGCTGGATCACTTGCTGCTCGGCGACCAGAGCCTTGGCGCTCGCCAGGTCGGTTAACGCGCTGGCACTGTGACTGCCGCTGTAACGCAGTTCCTGGCTAACCTTGTCGGTCACTGGGTCATAGCTAAACGCGGTTAACTGACCGCGACTGGAGATGCGGTACAGCACACGGCCGTGCTGATCTTGCAGTTCACGACTGCTGTAGCCGGCATTGCGGTGCTCGACCACCAGATAGCCATCTTCGATATCGCGCTGATAGGTGCTAACGCGGCCACTGGCCGACACGCTGCGGATCTTTTCATTATCGGCGTTGTAGTCGTGACGCAGGGTCTGATCGTAAGCCGTGCTGGTGAGGCGGCTTACGATGTCATCGCTGCTGGCCCGCAAGGCCAGGCCAGCCAGATCGATCACCTCGGCGTAACGCAGTTCCTGGATGCGATTGCCGCTGGCGTCGTAGTCGTAGGCGGTGACGGCACCGACGGCATCAAGGTGGTAGGCCACCAGGCCACGCTCGTTATAAACAAAGCGCTCCAGTCCACCCAAGGCATTGCGCTGGGCGATTAAACGACCCTGGGCATCATAGTGCTGTTGCTGTACGCCGCCCTCGGCGTCTTGCTGCCAGATGACTTCGTCACGGCTGTCGTAACGGTATTGGGTGGTGCGTGCTGGGCCGCTGCCGTCACGCTCCTGGCGTTCAATCAGGCGACCTTCGCGGTCGAACTGGAACTCACGCACACGGTTTTGTGGCGAGCGCTCATAAATGCGATCACCAAAGGCGTTGTAACGATATTCGGTCACCAGATGACGGGCATTCGGGCGCGCTTCGCCGTTCAGCTCGTTCGGATCTTCGATACGGCTCAGCACCCGACCTTCGCTGTCGTACTGGTAGCTCACCACCTGACCGCGCTCATCGATGCTGACGGTCTGGTTGCCGAGCACATCGTAGTGCCAGCTGGCGTTGGTGTGCTCACCACGGCGGGCCAGCAACTGACCATCAAGATCATAGTCGAACTCGGTGGTGCGACCATGACCGTCGATCAGGCGGACGGTCTCACCAAAGGCGTTGTTAACACGCTGGGTGACCACACCTTCCGGCGTGGTGACGGTAACGCTGTTGTTGGCATCGTCGTACTGGTAGCGGGTTTCCAGCCCCATAGGGGTAAAGGTGCTGACAATACGGTTGTGGGCATCGTAGACGGTGCGGCTGGCGTTGCCGCGGCCATCGATCTCAGCGATGACGCGGTTGTTGCGGTCGTAGTCTTTGCTGCTGACCAGTATGCCGTTTTCACTGACCTGGGTCTGACGCCCAAAGGCGTCGTAGCGATACAGGCTGACGTTGTCGTCATCGCCCATCGAGCGCACCTGCTTAGTGCGGTTGCCCGAGGCGTCGTAGCTCCAGTCGGTGGTGACGGTGGCGGCGCCACCATGGTCGCTGTCTTTGCGCAGCTCACGCACTTCGGTCACCAGTTCACCAAAGGCGTTGTAGCGATAGCGCAACGAGTAGCCTTCACCATCCAGGCGTTCCACCACCTTGCCATTGGCGTTGTAGCTGCTGTGCTGCTGACGGTCGACGCTATTGTCATACACCAAGGCATCAACCAAGGTACTGGTCAGCGTGCCACCGGTCAGGCCTTGGCTATCCACTCGAGTGGCCAGCTGGATCTGCTCGATCTGCTCGCCATAGGCGTTGTACAAGAACGCCGTCACCTCACCCAAGGTGTTGATTTGATGGGTCAGCTGACCGGCATCGTCGTAATAGTAATAGCGTGTATTGCCGCTGGCATCGCTGCTGCGAATCAAGCGGCCTTGGCCGTCGTAGTGACGCTGGGCGCTGTCGTAGTCGCCAGCCACGGCGCGGCCACTGGCCTCAGCGATGCGCTGACCGGCCTGGTCATAACGCCAGCTCTGGCTGCGGGTTTGATCGCTGTTGGCGCCGCGCAGATGCTGAGCAATGCGCTGGCCAAAAGCGTCGTATTCGATGTCGGTAACGCTGCCGTTGGCATCGGTCTGTCTGATCTGACGACCTACCGCATCAAAATCACGTTTGATCTCACGTACCTGGCTGCGATCAAGGCCACTGATATCGGCCGCGGCTTTGGCGCTGGCGTCCAGCGCTTGCTGGTAGCGGCGCTCGTGAGTGACCTGACCTAAGGCATCGTACACATATTCCGTGACATAACCTTCGGCATCGATCTCATAGCGCAGCTGACCTAAGCCATCCAACACACGCTGGACGGACTGATCCTGTGCTAGGCGCTCAGGCTCATTGGCTTGCAGCTCAGCATAAGCCGCGGTAAAGGCGGCATCAAAGGCGCCAAAGGTGCGCTCGGCATCGATATCACTGGCCCGCAGGCTCTGATAAGCATGGGTGGCGATCACACGCCCCAAAGCATCGTACTGGTATTGAGTGATGTAACCCGATGGGTCGATCTGATAACGCAGCTGGCCTTTATCGTCACGCAGCATCTGGGTGGTGCGCTGGCCCTGGTTAAACTGGGCTTTTAACGAAACCTGATCAAAAAAGCCATTCCAACTATGACCGCTGGTACTGTTATGACTAATCAAACGCACCTTGATACTGTGGGTATCCAGAGGAGGAATGTGCTCTTTAGTCAGTAGCTGCCAGTCGGTGTTGTTTTGATACTTATCCGAATTCCAGCTTGATATCAGCTGTCCTTGGTTATCCAAATACTCTAATACTAATTGAGCAGCATCTTGTGACTCATAGACACGAATGGCAGCACTCAAAGTAAATGTTTTAAATCCTTGAGTCACTTCATCGTGCATAAAGCTGACGTCAACGGTCTGAGTTAACTCCGCATAATTACCACTACTGTCGGCAAAATAGTGAGTTCCTTCATACTCTTCCGGTCCAGATGTTTGCCGCGACCAAGAGCCCGACACGGACTCCCAACCCTGCATGCCATCTTCGGCGTTACCGTTAATCAATAACTCCTGTCCATCATATTTCTGACGCTGCTGCGCCCAGCTCACCAACGCATCGGACAGTGTTTCCGTGGTCAGCGCACCGTCGATCTCCAGTTCACTCAGGTTCACACTCAGCTGACGCTGGGCCACGCTGTGCTTGCGCATCGGATCGTAATCGGTGACCGCAATATTGCCTTCGCCATCGATTTCGTAGCGCAGTTGGTTATCGCGGTTATACAACCGATACGATTGGCGCAGCTCAACGGCGCCCTGCTGGCGTTGCTCATCGAGTAGGGCTTGTACATCGCTAAGGCTGTTCAGGCCTGCGATCTGCTCCGCCGTCAACGCCGTGCCGTAGTGGATTTCTTCTGTGCGCTGATCGTCGACTTCGTAGCGCAGTTCGGTCAGCTGACCTAAGGCGTCGAGCTGGAAGCGCTCACGGTTTTCACCATCAAAGAACGAGCGCACAGCACTGATGCCCGCGGACTGGCTATCCAGGCTGCCACCGTAAGCGGCGGTCAGTGCGGCGGTCACGCCTTTCTCGGTCAGCTGAGTGGTGGTCAGATCCAGGCTGCGATCGTAGCGGATTTGCTCGATGCGGTTGCTATTGGCGTCGTAGCGCAGCTCTACGGTTTGACCCAGAGCGTTCAGGCTAAAGCGCACCCGGCCTAAGCCATCACGCACTTGATAGGTGACCTGATCGGTCTCACTGGCCTGCAGCTGAGCGGCGATATCGGCCACTGAGTTGCGGCGCGTGAGTGTGCCAACGTCGATCTGGGTGGCGTATTGACGCTGAGCGACCAGCTGATCCCAAGCGTCGTACTGGAATTCCGTCACCGCACCGCTGTTGTCGATGCGGAAGCGCTCGCGCCCCTGGATATCACGCACGGTGTAGGTGGCACGACCTTCGGTGCTTTGGTACACCACCTGGCCGTGCACGTCGTAGTCGTATTCGGTGGTGCGCTGATCGTCACCGATCAGGCGTTGCTGACGCACCACCCGGCCTTGGTTGTCGTACTCATAGACGGTTTGCTTGAGCACGCTGGCGTTGGCGGCGGTGTCTTTAAAGTGCGCGACCTGAGTGAGGGCATTGATGTCCCACTCGCCGGCGTAGTGGATTTCTTCTGCCACTTTGCCGGTAAGGATGTCGTAGCGGTATTCGCTTAAGGTGCCGGTGGCCGACAGCTCAAACAGCACCTGGCCGTTGGCGTCGGTGACGGCACGGCTAAGATCGGCGTCTTGCCAGTCAACGTTATGCCACTGGTCTTCGCTGTAGCCGAGGTTTTCCAGTGCGGCATGGATGCCGTCGTAGGTGTTAACAAAGTCCAGACCAATGCTCTGATCGTAACGGATGGTGTCGACCAGGGTATGGTTGTAAGCATCGGCGATGACCTGGTTGTTCGAGGTCAGCTGGCCGAGTTTGCCATGGCGGCGGATCTCGGTGACGTAGCCCAGGCTGTCGACCTTGTAGGCCAACTGGCCACGCGGGTTATAAGCAAAGTGTTCGACTTGGTCGGCGTCGGTGCGCTGCAGCAACGGCTGCAGGTCACTGGCCTGAACCGTGGCGTTTAACTGGCTGACGTCAATCGGCTGAGCGTAACGGTAGCTGCGGATGCGCTGCCCGGCGGTGTTGTAATCGTATTCGGTAACGCCGCCTTCGGCGTCGATCTCAAAGCGCACCTGACCGCGGGCGTTATAGACCGCGCGCTCGCTGTAACCACGGGCATCAACATGGCTGACCTGACGGCCCAGAGCGTCGTAGGTCCACAGCTGGGTGCCCCCAGCGGCATCGATCTGACGGGTACGGTTACCTAAGGCATCGTAGTCAAATTGGGTATGACGATCGGCGTCACTGGCGATCACGGTTAAGCTGCTGATCAGGGTGGCTCGATCGCTGATCGCCACCGTCAGTGGCTGGGCATAGGCCACCTGTTCGCGCACCCGGCCGAGGGTGTCGTAGCGGTATTCAGTGACTTGCTGATCGCTGTCGAGGCTGTGGGTTAAGCGGTTGGCGGCATCATAGAAATGACGCTGCGTCAGCTCACCGTCGCTGGCGATAAACTGTGCCAGCAAGGCACGCTGCTCACTGTCGTCCAAGCCTTCAAGCTGGCTCAGATCAAAGGCCACGGTGCTGCGCTGTTCCGTGATGCGGTTGCCGTTGGCGTCATAACCATAAGCGCGAACAAAGCCACGAATGTCGATCTGGTACTGCACCTGATTGGCGCTAGTGACCCAGCTGCGCTGCGGGTAGCCCAGAGCGGCAAAGGCGTCGCCAGCGGCATCGATGGCGGCTTGCAAATCGCTGGCATCGACCCGGTAACGGGCCAGCTCGCTGACGATGCGCTCGTCGCTGTCGGCGGCGATGGCCGTGAGCGCAACGCTGGCCAGCACAGTGCCGGCTTCGTCTTGCAGTTGCAGCTCAGCGCCCTGCACCACGGCACGGGCGTCATAGTCCAACTGCTGGATCACGTTGCCATTGCCGTCACGGCGGTATTCGGTGATACGACCATTGGCATCGATGGCAAAACGCAAACGATCGGCGCCGTCGTACAGGTTAAATTCGCTGTGATCAAAGCCTGGTGTGGTGGTTAAACGATCCACCACCTGCTCAGCGTCGATGGCTTTATCCCAACCGGTGCTGGCCACTTCGGCGGCGTAGCGGGTGCTCATCACCCGTTTGCCGCTGGCGTTGTAGGTGTACTCGGTTACACCACCGAGGTGATCAACGGTAAAGCGCAGCTGGCCTTTGAGGTTGTAGGCGTAGCGGGTTTCATAGCCGTCGTGATCACGCTGATAGCTCAGGCGACCATGCTCGTCGTAGGCAAACTCGGTATTGCGGCTCTGACCGTCGGCCTGCTGGGTTTGTTGCAGCAGGTTATTCAGGGCATCGTATTGATACTCAGTGCGGATGCTGAACTCCGTACCCGCGCCTTCGATTTGTACGATGCGGTTGTCTTGACCGTCGTATTCATAACGGGTGGTACGCGCGACGCCGTCGGCGTCCTGAATGACGGCCACCACGCGGCCGTTGCGGTCGTATTGGGTTTCGTTGCGCAGCGACTCGCCCTGGTTGTTGACCTGGCGCTCAATGATTTTTTGACCAAAGGCGTCGTAGCCGTATTCACGCACGATGTCGCTGTCGTAGTCGCCCATCAACTGACGGGTTTTCAGCAGGCGCTGCTCGGCGTCGTAAGCGTATTCGGTGATATGGCCATTGGCATCGGTGGTTTGAGTGCGGTTACCGGTCTGATCGTAGTCGTGGCTTTCTAGGCGCACACGCTGATCGCCCTCTTCACGCTCGACCTGCCGCAACTGGCCATCGGCGTCGTACTGATAATGGGTACGCACGCCGTTGCCATCGGTGACCTGAATCTGCTCACCAAAGGCGTTTTGGGTGGTGCTCTGGGTCAAGCTCAAGCCCGGTGTAGCGACGGTCACGGTACGGCCATCATCGCTATATTGATACTGAGTTATATGTTCGGCGTAGCCCGCTTTGGATTGCTGACGCTGTTCCAAAATACGCTCGAAGGCATCGTAACGGGTGATGGTGACATCGCCATTGGCCTGGGTGTGTTCGATCACCCGGCCGCCGTCTAAATAGGTAAAGTGCTGTTCGGCGCCGTTGGTGTCGTATTGAGCGACTTTACGGCCGAAGGCATCGTATTCCAAGGTGCGGTTCTTTTCTGCACCCGGTTGTAGCTCGGTGCCAGCATCCAGGATCTCCTGGGTCAACAGGCCACGATCGTCGTAATAATATTCGTGGCGCACCTGACGGCTGGCCAGCCCTTGCTCATCCAGCTCAATATCTTGCCATTGCTGAACGCGCTCGCCGTAGCCATTGTACTGGTGGCGAGTACGATAACCCTCGGCGTCGGTCAGCTGGGTGATCTCACCGCGACGGCTGTAGCTGGTCAGGGTACGACGGTCTTGGGCGCTGACCAGGGCCGACAGGCTTTGCTGCAAGGCCGCGGTCAAATAACCACCGCGCAGGTTGGTGGTATCTAGACGCTCGGCGTAATCGATCTGCGCCACCACTTGGCCAAAGGCATCACGCTGGTACTCGCGCACGTCGCCCAGGGCGTTAATCTCAACACTCAAACGGCCCGCTTGGCTGTAATAGTAATAACGCTTATGACCGTTGGCATCGATGCTGTGGGTGCGCAGCTGATCGGCATTATAAAAATGACGTGTACCGTACTGCTGGTACAGGGCATCGACTTCATCGCGGCTCATGTCGTCACGCAGCAACTGGCTACCGGCAGCATTTAATTCGCCGGTTAAACGGCCATGCTGATCGTAGCGTTGGCGCGACAGTCGGCGCTCATCGGATTGACTGTCAGTTTTGACGGTACGTACCCGGTTGCCGCTGGCATCGTAGAAATGCTCGGTCACCAGACCTTGGGCATCGGTGTGACGCAGCAGGCGATCTTCGCCGTCGTAGTGCGACACTTCGCTGCGGTCTTGGGCGCTGCTGGCGCGCTCACGCAGCTCGCTTAGGCTGGCTTGAGCAATGTCGATCTCGCTCAGGCGCTCGGCATAATGCACCGTGGTGCGACTGTGCTCGTGCTCGTTGTACTGGTACTCGTGCAGATAGCCCTGACCATCAACCTCGGCAATGCGCTGACCGCGCAAATCGTAGAAGAAGTACTCGTGCACATCGGCAATATCAACACTTGGTGCATCGTCGATATTGGCCACGGCAGTGGCGTAACGAATGGTCTGGGTGCGCTGACCGGCGCCGTTGTAACGGTGCTCGACCACAAAGCCTGCGGCGTCACGTTGGCGCAATAAATTGCCATCATCGTCGTAACGGTATTCGGTGACCCGGGCACGCTCTTCACCGTCATCGGTTTCATCAACGATGGATAGCTGCTGCTCGACGCCGTTGTCGTAGACGGTAAAGTGATCCGTGGTGCGGAACATCACCTCACCGTCGTCGTTGCGATACTCGATGGTGTAGCTGTGCTCACCTAAGGTTAAGTGCTCAAAGGTAATCTGGTATTGATCACGCGCCACCAGCGGAATAAAGCTGGTATCGTCGAGGCGAATAAAGGCATCAAACTGGGCGTAGCGGGAATTAATCGGCCAGCTTAAGGTGGTGCGCTGGAAAATTGGTCGTTCTTCAACCTTGGCGACTATATCGTCCAGCTCCCATACCGTGCCATCGGCAAAGGAAATGGCGTCGATGTGGTTTTTATTCGACGTTTCATTAAAGTGGCCTACCACCGTGATTTGATCATCGGCATCTTGCAGGCGAATAATCAAATCATTTTGGCTTTTTAATAAATAGACTTCGCTGGATAAAATATCAGCAGAGAACTTCACCACATCACGTGAATCTGGGTGGTCAGGCAATTTATTAATGGTTATTTTATCTAAGCCAAAATCACGCTCAAATAAGAAATCATTGTTGTAACTGCGAACAGAAATGGTGTCGTTACCAGCCCCACCGATAATGGAAAACTGATAGGCATGATCACCACTGTGTCCATTGGTATCACGTAGCTGAATACTGTCGTGACCCGCACCACCCATCAACGTAGAATGGGCGTCGGCAGAATCTGCAGGGAAACGGCCAGCATGATTTTTAATAACCAGCGAATCGTTACCACTGCCGCCGTCTAAAACATCGCCACCGGAATAGACCTGCAGACTGTCATTACCACGTCCACCCAGCAGCGTATCACGACCGTAATTACCATCAATCGAATCATTGCCATCTTCACCGCTGAGCCAGTCATCCTGGTCATATCCACGAATATTATCATTACCTGCCCTACCTTCAAGGCTGCCAGTATCGCCTTTAAAACTATAGAGAGATTGACTGGAATCGTGCCCTAGCTGAGCTTGCAACAATAATTCTTGGCCAGTTTTTTCTACGCCATCAGCAAATATAATTTTATAGTCATCATTCACGACACCTGAACTTAGAATGTCGGCCAAACGAACATAATCTCCACTTGCATCGTCGGCAATGTAGAGTGCCGAACCATCACTCCAAACGACCATGTCGACATAGTTATGTTCTGCAAAAATAATGGTATTTAGTCCATCAGAGCCGGACTTAACCGTGTCTCGACCAAAACCTTTGGCAAACACATAAGTATTGTTACCTGCACCGCCATCCAGCGTATCATCGCCAGCATTACCATAGAGCCTGTCGTCGTCCTCCCCTCCTGACAGAGAGTCATTTCCTCTACCGCCAAACAGAGTATCGTTGCCCTGATAGCCGCTTATTTGATCGTCACCAGAGTCACCATACACGGTATCATCACCGTCGCCACCCTTGACCGAATCATAGCTGGCACCAGCAGATACTAAGGTAGAGACATCATCCAGGTAATACATGGATTCGCCAGATGAAGTGGCATAAACGGCCTGGCGAATATCATCAGAAGTGAGCGATGCACCGTTGGCAAAAGCAAAGTTAACAACGTCCTGGCGTAAGAAATAATCCAAGATATTCAGATGATTATCGCCACTAACAATAATCAGATCGTCACTAACATTGCGATACCAGCTTAGTTGTGTCTTATCAATGCCTTCCGCAAAGCGAATGGTTAATGAGCCCTGGCTGATATTGCTCGGTAAACTAACCTGGTCCCTTCCCCAAGAGGCATTAATATGCAGGATATCCTGGCCTTGAGAAGCATCGATACTCTCATCACCGCTACCCGCAAAAACAGTGTCGTCACCCGCACCGCCATTAAATTGAGAATTTGATGCCGAGCCAATTAAAACATCATTATCTTCGCCACCGCTTAGATATGCTGACCGGTTTGACGCAGCGATCAGGGTATCATTGCCTTTTTCGCCGTGCAGAGACGCTTGAGCACCCGCTATATTGGTGGTATTGGCAGCATGATCCGCGACAGATAAGGTGTCATTGCCATCTTTGCCATAAACACGTGAGCCAGCGCCCATCTCTGATATTAAGGTGTCATCGCCACTGGTTCCTGACAAGCTACCTTGACCAAGCCATGCCTGTCCTTCAGATACTTCCTTAGCCGTATAATGGTACTGGTTGGCAGGCAATGCATTCGCTGCAATATAATCCTTATCCCAAATAACACTATCAGCAAATTCGATATGTGTTATGGCATTGTTGCCGAGAAGGCCATAGCTTAGATAGACCCGATCTCCAGAACTATGTTCCACAATTAAATCATAATACTGCACAGGAGATCTGAATAATTTAAATTCTGTCGATACCAAACCTTCTGAGAAGATCAGCTTACTGCTGTTATTGCTTTCTGCATGGATATAATCTTTGCCAAAGCCCGGTTCAAATATATAAACGTCGTTACCGCCATTGCCGTCCAGAATATCCATGCCGGCACCGCCGACCAAGGTATTGGCCTGGCTATTACCCACAATACGGTCATGGCCTTCTCCACCATCGAGATTTAAGTGGTCGTCTGTGGCGGTAATATAGTTGTGTGCCGATGTCCCTGTCGCGGCATGAGCTAATAATCCAGCCTGGTCCCAGCGAGTGGTAACAACACCACTGACATCCACAAATTCGATCGTCACATGCTGTCCAGCCTGATTAAACCGCTGTAGAGTGATTTGTTCACCAGTACCTAAATGACGTATATACAGGGTGCTACCCGGAATAATAGCCAAATCTTGTGGACGGACTGATGCATCAAACTGCAAGGTTGTGGCCGCATAGATATCATAAGAGTCAAAGCCGAACCCCTGCGACAGCTTGATTAAGGTTGTGTCGGTCGAAGCGTATACATAAACGCTATCATTGCCGAGCCCGGGCGCTAAGACATTGTTGCCTTTCTGTACATATAACGAATCATTACCACTACCACCAATTAACGTGCTGCCCGCAGTATTGCTAGAAAGGTGATCATCACCAATACCGCCATCTATCAAACCCCGACCGGGACCACTGATAGAGAGGTTGTCATTGCCAGCATCGCCCATTAAGGTTGCAGACTGGCCCTGCTGTGGATTGCTCTTTATGGTGTCATTACCGGAGCCACCGCGAAGAATATCGTTGCCTTGCTCACCATGCAGGGTATCGGCACCGCCACCCCCAATTAGGGTATTGTCGTTATTGTCGCCCAAGATACGGTCGTTGCCGTCCATACCATCAATGGACGACAACTGTTCAGACGTTTGCAGATCTTGACTGATATTAGATGCTAAATCTAAACGACGGGTCAGCTCTGCGGCATCCCATACCGTGCCATCAAAAAACTCTATACGGTCTATGCCACCAGTTCCGATATTACGCTCGTTAAGGTGATACCCCTCTATTAGAATTCGATCGAAATCGCCGACGTCGATATACCAGTTAGACCAGCGGTACATCGCATTATGGGCCCGATAAATGTGTAATTGATCGGGGGTAATACCTTGGTCAAAGCGAATAACACTGGCAGTATCTCTGTATTTCTCCACGATGTGGTCATGACCAAAACCTGGTCGGAACAAATAAACATCATCGCCGCCTGAACCTTCCAAGTAATCACGGCCAGCACCTCCAACTAAGGTATCTGCACCATTCCCACCGTAGAGGCTATCATCCCCATGTCCACCCTCTAAAACATCGTCGCCGCCCCCCCCCGACAAGGTGTCGTGGTCACGTCCGCCCAGTAAAGTATCGTTATTGTCTGAGCCATTGATACGGTCGTGTCCGTCGCCACCTTGTAAGGTAGGCAAATAAGGCGATGCATACAGCACTTGATCCCGGGGTGTAGCTGCGTGTACTAGGTCAAAAATGGTGTCTTGATCCAAGCTGACGTCGTCAAATTCGAATCGCAGTTTGCGAATCGCCAGATCTCCTTTGTCAAACACCGACGCAATAGTCACTTGTTCGGTTTGACCAATAATTCCAACATGAAGAGATTGATTAGAGCGGAAGAACTGAACTTGCGACGACAAGTAACCTTCTAAGCGAAATACTTGAGTTGCATTAAAGGCATTGAAGGGGTTTAAGTTAATCGAATCCTGACCAAACTCACCAGCAAAAATAAATACATTTTGTTCATTGTCCGATTTAGCATTAACAGCACTGCTATATTCATAAGTGTACGAATCGTTACCAGCGCCACCAACAATGGTATCTACACCTAAATAACTTCCATCCGTGAAAGAATCATTACCGGCACCGCCAATGGCGGTATCGGAACCGGAATCAGACGACAGACTGATAATGTCATCGCCTGCGCCACCCGACAAATAGTTATTGCCTTGCTTGCCAAAAAGCGTGTCTTTACCAGAACCGCCATCAAGATAGTCGTTACCTATCCCTCCATCAAGGTAATCGTCGTCATCATCACCTTTTAAATAATCATCGCCGCCGGCGCCGTATAACCTGTCTTTACCGCCTTTGCCATCAATAGAGTCATTGCCACTATACGCAGTAATGGTGTCTTCGCCATCGGTAGTCACAATCACCCGCTGGCGCAGCTCATCCGTACTCCAACTCTGGCCGTTGGCGAACTCCAGATGGATAAAGTCTCGACTGGCTAATTTATCTTGGAAAAAATTAACAATAGTTAACTGGTCGTCACCGTCATTCACAATCACTAGCAAATTATTGCCAGAGCGACGCACATCGATTAAATCAACCGATATTGACTCATCAATACCGATTCGAACCTGAGCACTGTTCGTGGTTGTAAAATCATGATTAAAGTTCAGTGAGTCGTAGCCAAATCCACGTGAAAGCGCGATATTATATTGGCCATGATCGACATAATAGCTATCGTCTCCAGCACCGCCCACCAACAGCGCGGAGTCACCATCAGCTCTTAGCACGTCATTACCGGCACCTCCCAGTAGGGTGCCATGACCTCCACTACTGTGCAGGCTGTCGTGACCGAAGCCGCCATCCAAGGTATGTTCGGCGCTATTGGCTCCAACGGAATCGCTGCCAATACCACCAAAAAACTCTCTCGCCGTGCCAATGGTGCCAATATGACCTGCACTTTCATTAAGATAATGGCGGCTATTATCGTATAGCGCCTTTTGATCCCAGCGTTCACCATCAGCAAATTCGATGGCAGCAACATCCTGGGAGCTATTGTGCTGGAAATAACGATCAATAGTAATTTTGTCGCCGGTACTCTTTACTTCTAGTACTAGGTGAATGCCGTATTGATAAAGTTTAACGTCGTCAGACTGAATGTCGCCAAACTTAATAATATCTGCATCGTCACCCGCAGATATAGAAATAACATCGTGGCCAAAGCCCTTTTCAAAAAAGAATACGTCACTTCCAGCATAACCGAATAGTGTATCCTTCCCTTCTGCACCGACTAGCGTATCAACGCCATATGTACCTCGAATACTTTGATCATGCCAGCTGCCTTCATTGGCCTTGGCAATCGCTTGCTCTATCGTAAGTATTACACCATTAGCGAATTCAAACTCATCGACATGATAATTTAATGCCCCGTTGGAAATAACATTGAAAATCTTTACGTTATTTTCTTTATAGGAAATATGTAAATCATTCGACAGATGGCTAAATACCACCTCATCTACAGCAATATCTTTGAATACGACCCGATCATGACCTGTGCCAGCATTATAGGAGATATAGTTATAGCCAAAATCGCCAGAAAAGACGTAAGTATCGTCACCCGCTCCGCCATACAGAGTATCAAAGCCTGCACCACCGATGAGGGTATCATTACCATCGCCACCAAAAAGAGTATCGTCACCCGCCAAACCCATCAGGGTATCGCCGCTACTGGTATAAGAAACGATACGATCTCCGTATCGACTCCCGGTGATTTGTTTGTCTATCTCAGAACGATTTTGAACATATAGCGCTTGATCAATATCCGCCTCATAGTCGGCTTGATCAGCAGCCAAAGTCACGGTTTGCCTTGACTTAGAGGCATTGAGCTCAGCCAAACGCTCTGCATGCTGGGATATTAGCTCATCAAACTGAGCTTCTTGCCACTGAGTTCCATCAGCAAACTCGATAATATTGAGTTTATTGTTTTGCCCAGAATAATGATTGGATACCGTAATCTGATCGTTACTGCCATCCACATAAAGCATCAAGTCATTGCCGTTTTTACTCAGCAGCAACTGCTCTGCAGTGATATCTTGAGTAAAACGAACAGTATCGATGTCATTAGCATTGCTTCCTTTGACAATGGTGTCCTTGTCAAAACCGGCAGCAAATATATACACATCATTACCGGCTTTGCCTGAGAGAGAATCGTTTCCAGAGCCACCGATTAACGTGTCGTCATGACTAGAGCCACCCAGGTAATCACGACCAAAGCCACCGCTTAACGTGGCAGGTTCTGCGCCAGCTTGCAGGTGATCATCACCCAAACCGCCAAACGCGCTGCGCTCACCACCCAGCAAGACAGAGCCTGATAACCACGTCATTGGGTCTACGCTGGCGACATCTAGGGCTAATATATCTTCGGTCGATAGTCGCGTTCCATCGTCCAGAGCAATCGTCACGGCCGCAAAGCCGGTGTGCTGCTGCCATCGATTTTCCCAAAACTGATCTAAGAATATAGAGTCGCTGCGTCCAGCAATGCGAATCAGCAAATCATTCGTGTCAGTTTTTTCAATAATAAGTTGATCTTGGCTGACGCCTTTAATTTGAATGGTGGCAGTACTGTCTGCATCTGGGCGTTGCAGGGCGATGACATCATTGCCAAAATATCCTTCATAAATATACAGGTCATCACCCAGGCCTCCGGTTAAGTAATCATTTCCGGCACCTCCGATCAGGGTATCATCGCCCTTGCCGGTATATAAGCTGTCGTTACCGCTGCCCCCCCAAAGGGTATCATCACTAACAAGCGAGCTAGATATAGAGATGGTGTCACTGCCGCCGCCACCATTCAGCGACCAACCGCCTTCGCTAGAGAGTTCATCAAAGCGAACATGAGGACCAAATTCTTGGCCTTGATTAGCCCGTTCAATCACCTGTTCTGCAGTGAGAGTTACGTCATCAAATTCAAAGGAGCCAAACACCAGATGTTGATCTTGGTACTCCACCCAGAAGCCATTGTGCGGTGATACAAATACAGCAACGCCTGCCGGTGTACCACTCCAATAGATACCGACGTCATCCGAGCGAATCCCCTCTAAACGAATGCTTGAGCGGGCATTATTTTTGGTTTGATTAGTATTACCATCATAGCGGTAGGTATCCCAGCCATCCCCCTGGCGATAAATGACGTCACTACCTTCGTTAAGATACGACAGGGTAACAGTATCATGTCCTTGACCAGCAACAATGGTATCTCTACCAGCACCGGTTTCGATGACGTCATTACCATCACCACCGTCCAGGTAATCATCCCCGGCGTCGCCTTTTAAGGTATCGCGGCCGGTGCCGCCGATTAGGGTATCGTTACCCGCACCGCCTTCTAAGGTGTCATAGCCGCTGCGGCCATAGAGGGTGTCATTGCCATCGGCGCCGATTAAGCGGTCACCAGATTCAGCACCATCCAGGGTATCGTTGCCGCCATAGCCCCACAGGGTATCGGCCTTATCATTGCCGATCAGATGATCGGCATCGCCGGTACCATACGGGTTGACGTAGTCCTGCTCGATCGGGCGTTTGGTATTGGTAATGGAAACTTTTAAGCCATAGCGCTGGGCTTGGGCCTGCGATAACTGCTCGGTGCGAACAATACGCGACGCTTCATCGTAGTGGTAACGGGTCACGTAGCCTTCGGCATCGACTTCGTAGCTGAGTCGATCCCAAGTGTCGTAGACCTTTTGCTGATGACGATCCTGGTTGCTAAAGGCCGGCAAAATACCCGCGTAACTGCCGACACTGAGGCCGGTATCGGTCCACCAGTTCTGCGTATTCACTAAGGTGGCGTAATTTAAGACGCCGGTTTGGTTGCCGCGTTCGTCGTAGCTGTAACGAGTGACGGCGCCTTTGCCATCCACCTCAACGGCCAGCTGACCACGCTCGTCGTAGAACCAGTACTGGCGCACACCATCGGCGGATTGCTGAGCCACTTTACGGCCCTGCTCGTCATAACGGTATAATTCTTCACGCTGACCGCGCTGGGCATCACTCCAGCCACTGCTGATGATCTGCCCCTGAGCACCGCGTACTTGCAAGCGCTGCAAACCGCTGGCTTCGGTTAAGCTGATGCTGCGATTGGCATCGTCGTAGGCCCACTGGGTGCGAGCTCCCGCGCTATCAACTTGCTCCAGCAAGCGGCCCAGGCCGTCGTAGTGGTACTGACGGGTATCGGCATCGCTGCCACGCACGGTGCTTTCGATGCGCAGTCGACCTTGTAGATCGTAGCGGTAATGCATTTCTGCGGTGCGCTCGTTGCGCACGCCGTCGCCATTGGTATCTAACTGGTCATATTGGTAGCTGCGCTGCAGTTGGCCGCGCTGGTCGTAAACATAATCGGTGCGCTGCCATTGGTCTTTGGGCTGGGCCTCGGCCCAGGTGGTGAGCTGCTCCAGGGTAAAGCGATCGCTGTGGCCAATGCCGGTCATATCCAGCTGATTGGCACTGTGCTCACGCTGAGTGATCAGCTGGCCCAAATCGTTGTAACGGTATTCCGTGACTCGACCTTCACCGGAGACAGCAAAACGCAATTGCTGCTGATCGTTATAGACAAAAAAGTCGGTCTGCCGGCTTTGGGCATTCGCCAACGGCGCGGTAATCCAAGGGTGCAGCACATAAACCTGACTGGCACTGTTAAAGTAGGCCACCGCATGAGATTCACCAGACCCGGTTACTAAGCCTTCACGGCCATCTTCCATGGTCGCCGGATGACCGTATTCACTGCCATTGGCAGTAAAGAAAGCAGGCGATTCAAGGCGCCACGACTCGAGCGCCACCATAGTGCCATCGGCGGCTATGATATAGCGAGCCGGACGACCAGCCATTGAGTGATCCGGATCTTCAGAATCAAACACCAGCACCCCAATATTGTCACCATCAGGGCCTTCAACGACCACTTGCTCTGGATGCGACAGCTGATCTAATTGCTGTACCACCTTGCCCGGTTGAGCCAACAACTGGCGACTGCCATCAATAAAGTAACCACTCCAGGCGTCGTAAGTCGCTAGCTCAGCGCCCGACAAATCAAGCAAACGAGTACCGCCATCGCCCTGGCGATCAATGGTCGCCACCGCATTGCCGTCGGCGTCATTCACCGACAAGGAGCCTTCAGCGATACTGAAGCGGCCATCGATATAGCCCCAAATGGAGCCATCGGCACGGTATAAAACATCGTGCATGACCACTGGCAGAGCTGCGACAGACGACGCAGAGAAACTGTCGTCTTCGATGCCCTCGTTGATCGGGTCCGGTATTATCTCGCCATTGACCCAAGCTTGATCCAGCTCTTGCAAATACTCAGCATCAAACTGCGCCTGGGTTTCACTCAGTAGCTGATTATTGTCATCAAACTCACGCACGATGGCGCGGCCGTCGGCATGGATTTCTCGTACCTGGTTGCCGGCGTCGTCGTAGCCATAGCGAATGGCGCGATCCAGACTATCAATCTGAGCGACCAGGTTGCCTGACGGGTCGTATTGATAGCGATAGCTCAGCACCTGGCCATCCACCGCCGGTGCCGTCATGTCAACAATATTGCCGTGCTCGTCGTAGCGATATAGCCATTCGTGGCCACTGCTGTCGGTGACCTTGGTGGTGTTATTAGCGGTATCGTAATCGAAAGTGGTGCTGACCTGCCCACCGATCAAGACTTGCTGTATGCGCCATTGGCCATCGACCTCAACGTAATCAAATGCCGAGGTAGTACCGTCTGAGTGGGTAATGGTCGCCAAGCGCTGGCTGTTATCGTGGTAGGTGTACAGGGTTTGGTATAACGCGCCGTCATCAATGCGATTATCATCGGGCGTTAAGTCGATTTGCACGCTGATCAGACGGCCCAAATCATCGTAACTGTAACGAGACAGGGTGATTTCCTGACCATCTTGCTGGGTATAAATACGTTGTATGCGGCCAGCGTCGTTGTATTCCAAATGCGTCACCAAACCGGCCGCATCGGTCAGACTGATCAGTTGGTCATTACGGTAGTTAAAGCGAGTCGTTTGGCCTTGAGCGTCGGTTAAGCTCACTAAACGGCCATCGGTGTTGTAGCGTTCTTCGGTGTGAGTGGCACCGTCGATAAATATCCATTGCTGAGCGTCGGCATCAAAAATCAGGGTGTCGTAGGCACCCTGCCCGGCCGTCGACACATACGCTTGCTGATCATCTTGCCAAATAAAATCACCGGCAAAACCATCACTGTCCAAGCGGGTAATAGAACCACTGGCCGTATCTGCGGGCAAATTGGTTAATGTTTGCGCAAAACCAAATAAAAACCCGCTGCTGTTATTTAAATCGCCCTGGCTATTGTAGGTTCGTAACACACCGATATCGGCGCCGGCCGTCATAATGGTGCCATCGCTGCGCGATACCACCAGATTGCCCGTTGCCGCATTCATCGCGATGCGCGTTTTGGCATCGCCGATCTGACTTTCCTGACCCAGACCCAGTTGTGTTTGATTCCAAACGCCTAATCCCTGACCACCAACAATTGCTACCATAACCGACTCAACTACTCACAAAACTAAAAGACGCTGCGACCCCTATCAACACTGCACTCAACAGTGCTGTTTTTACACAAAAGTCACATACCAACCCGCCGCGCTCTATTGACAATGCAACGACCTCAAGAAAAGGCACGCCAAAAGAACGCCACAGGCAAAAAAATGCGCGGCATTATCCTACTAATGAGCCCGATACTCCAGTGCTAAATGTGATCAACAAATACACAACCGAGGTAATGAAAGTCATACTGCCAAGCGACTACAGCGGTATTAACCGACAAGATACCTACAAAAAAGTCATTAATATAAAGACAAGCCATTGCACCATATCGCGGCAAACAAAAAACAGCCCGCCAACAACCCATATAATTATTTAAATAACCGTTACCAAGCCATAAAAAAACCGGCCTATTTTGCAATAGGCCGGCTTGGGTAAATCGGGATTATCAAACAAATAATGGCAAAGCCTATACAACACCCTTATCAGGAGGTGCACTATGCATATCTTTCGAGCGCCCAGGCTTAAGCTTTTGCACGAGGCGGGCCAGATCGTCTCCGACCATATATAAGCTGGGTATCAATAGCAGAGTAATAACGGTCGCAAACAACACACCAAACGCTAAAGACACCGCCATTGGAATCACAATTTTGGCCTGCAAACTGGTTTCCAACATGATCGGCATCAGACCCATAAAGGTGGTCAATGATGTCAGCATAATCGCTCTAAAACGTCGTCGCCCAGCTGCTAAAACAGCATCCCGAACCGTCGCTCCCGACTGACGCTGGCGATTAATATAATCCACCATTACCAAGCTATCATTTACCACCACACCCGCGGCAGCAATAATACCAAATAGCGAAAAAGAGCTGATATCCATACCTAACAGTAAATGCCCATAAATGGCACCAATCACACCAAAAGGAATGACCGACATAATGACCAGTGGCTGACCATAGGAACGCAGCGGCACAGCCAGTAAGGCATAAACCAGTAGCATGGACAACACGAAATTACGCAACTGATCAACCTGACTATCGATTTCATCCTGAATGCGACCCGATAATTCGCTACGCACATCAGGATAGCGACTGAGCATTTCCGGCATAAAGTTATCATTGATATCTTCTGCCACCTTTTGCGGCTCAACAGTGGCACTGTTCACCGATGCCCATACAGTCACGGTGCGAGCACCGTCTTCTCGGCGAATCGACTCAGCACTGCTTGTTAACTCCATAGTTGCCACTTGCGATAAAGGCACACTATGCCCAGCCGGCGTCTGGATACGGGTGTCGGCGACATGACCCAGTGCATTGCGCTGATGCTCTGGGTAGCGCAGCATCACTTTGACCTCTTCGCCATCACGCAAAATACGTTGCACTTCCATGCCATAGAAGCTGGCATTCATTTGCTGTGCCACGGTTGATAAATCCAGCCCCAGCCCCTGGCCAAGCGGCGTCAATGTTAAACGCACTTCTTGGCGGGTAGATTGTTGACTGTCATTAACATCCCCCACTCCAGCGATACGACTTAGCTTGTCCTTTAGTTCGTTTGCTGCAGCAACCAGTTGTTGTGGATCGGTTCCAAACAACTTAAAGCTGACATCGCCGTCTTCACGCCCACCGCCAAATACGTCTTCCTGAATGGTTAACGACTTTAATCCAGCGATGGGTGGCATAGCAGCGCGCCAGCGCTCAGCCAACTCAAAGGTATCCATTGGACGTAGTTCTGGCTCAACCAAGGTAGTCAAAATCTCCGCTTTAGTACGCGAGTCCAATTCAACATATATTGAGCTGACCATGCTTTTGCCAGTGCTATTAGCAATTTCCGCATCAACCTCGCGAATCATAGCTTCGATCGCCAACGCCGCATTTAGAGTCGCTTGCTCACCACTGTCCGACGTCATTTCTAGAGAGATTTCGGGAAAATCATGGGGTACTTTTGGCGTCCCTACCATACGCACGATGCCGCCTTGTATCAGACCAATCGTTATTAGCAGTACCGCCAAGAAAATAGCCACCACTGTGTATCGATACTGAACCGCCCTGGCCAATACCGGCACATAACGCTGCTGAATAAAGAATTGCAGTTTGGCATCAACCCAATCCTGCAGTCGATAAACTGGGTTATTGCTGTTTTTCTTCGGCTTCATTCCGGCCAAATGCGCCGGCAAAATAAGTTTGGATTCCACCAATGAAAACAGCAAACACAAGATCACCACCCAACCAATGGAAGCAGAGATCGCCGCATCGGGCCCATCACCAAATAGCATGGGCAAAAAAGCTGCAACGGTCGTTAACACACCAAAAGTCGCTGGCATAGCCACCCGCTTAGCCCCTTCAACCACACTGTTTAGCGATTGGCCTTTTTGTTCGATCTCCGAATACACACTTTCGCCAATCACAATGGCGTCGTCGACGACAATACCCAGCACCAAAATAAAACCAAACAAGCTGGTTAAACTGATGGTGATATTAATCGGGTCTAAGGGCATCATCATCAGAGTACCCAAAAAACACACCGGCAGGCCCACCATTACCCAAGCAGCCAGGCGCAAACGCAGGAACATCGCTAACATTAAGAAAACAAGCAATGCCGACGCCCACATATTGTCGAGCATCATGTTAAGCCGACCTTCTAGGTAGTAGGTCAAATCAATCCAGGATTGGAGATGCATACCTGCGGGCAAGCTGCTTTGTTTTTGCTCTATGTATTCTTTTACGGCAGCTGAAACGTCGGGCGTAGACTGATCTTTAGAAGCGCCAACAAAAAACAGTACCGCGTCTTGGCCATTAAACTTGTTGTACTGCAGACCTTGCTCAAAACCGTCTTTTACTGTCGCCACATCCGACAAAAATAACTGACTGCCATCGCTTAGGGTACGAATAGGAACACGCTCGAAGTCACGCTGTTTATACGCCTGATTTTCAACCCGTATGCCAATATAACCAGCATCCGTGCGGATTTCACCGGCACTCATATTAGTGCTGTAGGCACGAATACTAGCGGCCACCTCATCAAAGGTCAGTTGGTATTCACGCAGCCGGTCACGCGATACTTCAATACTGATTTCATAGTCTGGCCCACCATGAAAGTCACTGACTTGCACAATAGGCAATTGACGAATTTCATCATAGATGTCTTCACCCAATGTACGAATATCGGCAAATGGCAGATCGCCATATAAAGCTATCCACATCACTTCCTGGGTGTATTTATCCTGGGTAATAAGCGGTGTTTCTGCGCCCGCAGGCAAGGTTTGAATACCTTCGACATTCACCTTAACTTCGTCTAATACCTCATCGACATCATAACTATCGTCGACTTCCACCCAAGTCTGGGAGGCGTTGCGCATGCTGTAGGTAATGACACGCTTAATGCCCTGAATTTCTTCCAATGACTGTTCGATTTTTTCCGTAATACCATCTTCCACATCTTGTGGCCCGGCACCTGGATAAGCCGTACTGATAGAAATCCAGTTAAACTCCAACTGCGGAAACATCTGTTTTTGAATGGTAAAAGCGGAAAAAATACCGCCCACCAATATAAAAAACATCAACAGGTTGGCTGCTACCGGGTTCATAGCAAACCAAGCAATAATACCGCGCGACTGAGTATTACTCATTGCCGCCCTCCATCGCGGTGGTGATCACCTCGACTTCTATTTCCGAGTCAGTGATCAAATGAAGATCCATACCCGTCGTAGGGTATTGCAAAGCCGTCGTTACAATATCCATATCAGGCTGCGGCACTTGAACCACCACTTGCTCACCTTCAAGACGCACTATGCCGACATCTACCATCGCCAGCTGGCCATTACTATAAATCGGCAACTGGCCATTACGTAGCCACTGATAAGGTACGCGCAAACTGTTTTCATAGCTGCGCCCAGCAATTGTCGCCGTGACATACTGACCAAAATGCAGCGCCGGATTATGTTGATAAGGCTGTTCAACCTGGGCCACCAAATAATTCATGCGACTGTTATTATCGACCAGCCCTTCGCTACGTACGATGGTCGCAGGCCATTGCAATAACTCATTGCCTTGCTGAACCTGCAATAACACCTCAGCCCCTTGGCCACCATCGACTAGTTGCGCCCATTGTTTTGCTGCAATCGGCAAACGTACTTCGCCTGTGTCGAGGGCATATATAGTACCTAGCGCACTTCCCGTGCCAACGTAACTTCCCAGACCCGGATGACGCTCAACCACCAGGGCGTCAAACGGTGCACGAATGGAGGTTCGCTGCAAATCTCGCTCGGCACGCTGCACCATCGCCAAGGTGGCTTTTACAGCCGCTTTTGCTTGAGCCAATTGCGGTTTACGCAACGCTAGTACCGTAGGATTTTTGACATCAGATAATTGCTCGCGGGCAACTTTCCCTTGCGCCTGTTCGGTCTCCAACGCTGCCAGTGCAGTGGCATAGTTGGCCTGAGCGTCCAACAAAGCCGTTTGATAATCACTGTCATCAATGCGAAGCAACACCGTGTCCTCGCCAACCTGACCACCCCGTACAAACGCCGGATGCACATAGGTCACATTGCCACTGACCTGGGCCACTAGTTCTGTTTTTTCACGGGGTTGCAACACCCCATGAGACTCAACGTGCACAGTCACTCGCCCAGCCTTTTGATGCACTACCTCTACTTCCGGGGTAGTCATTTCTACACTTTTTTCTTCCGGCGGCTGCTCCATTGAGGCCAACAAGGTCATTCCAGCCGCCGCAACAGCCACTATCGTAATAGGTATCAATATTGGAGCCGATCGCTTTGCTAACATGGCAGTTCTCTGAGCCAATTTCATAAACCATCCTAATTTTTCAAACTGAATAATTCTTATTGTGACGGCAGATCGCCGTCACCCAGAGGCTCACCTCTGGGGAAAAATGGATAAAAAGCAGAGCTAAAATATTAATGTTGTTGGCGGCGAAAATAGATAGCACCCACCAATGCTGCGATCGATAACACTGTTCCTACAGCTAACGTTACAATATCACCAGCACCACCACCTTGAAGCTCCCAACCACTCGTAGTTTCAGCGATACCAACACTGGGTATAACAAATTGAATAAATTTCCATATAACGGTCGTGCCAAACCACCAAAACTCAACTACTGCCAATGCCGCTGGTACAAGAAAAGCCCATAACATAGGTATTTTGTTGGCTCTTGACGACACCAGCAATAACCAGGCTGGCAGCGGCAAGCTCACCAGCCAAACTTCCATCAGCACCAGCAATTGAGTTTGCACTGTCTCCAGCAAAGAGAAATCCCTGGTCAATTTCAGTCCTTCATTAGGTAACTGCGTGACACTCCACACTAATACCCACTGAGGAATCAGACTGGCCAGCCAAAAGACCAAGCTAGTAAGAATCCAAGCCGAGATCAGCTTCGCCAATACAACTTGCCATTCAGGTACAGGCATGGATTGCCAGAAAAGAATGCTGCGATCACGTCGCTCTCGATAAAGCGCATCCAACAGATACAGAGTCGCAACCAACAACCAAAGCACTAAGAATGCACAAAATACAAAGTGAGCAACGACATTGAGAGATAGATTTTTTGGCTCATTTTCCTCTTCAGAGAAAAACTGCTCGATCACAGCCTGACTTAAGCCTTGCTCTTGTCCGGAGTTGAGCCAACGTTGATGGAAGTCCCAGCGATCTTCACTAAGCTGCTCGGCTGGCAGTTCATGCATGTTAAGACCAGGACCAATTTCGGATTCTGGCCCCATCATGTGATCGATGGTGTCTTTATCATCGCCCATGTCAATAATCACTGTGCCTTCGAAATCTTCGACCCATAGTTGCCACTGGCTAGCAACAAATGCACTCGGCAGCAACGCCAACGCGGCAAGAATCAAAGGAATCCACAGGTATTCTGCGCGACGCTCCCATATTTCACGACGAATCAGTATCGACATCATGCGTGCTTATCCTCCTGCATCAGAGCAACAAACACATCGCTCAGACTCGCCATACTCACCTCGCCAAGTTGCTGCATTTGCTGTTCATTACCCTCTTTAATCAGTAACCGCGATGCACCCAAAAGCGTTTGCTCAGCCATCGGCTGTAACAACCGCGCATTAGCCAACTGATCGGGCTTCACCGTGAGCTGGCGAAACTGTGATTGCAAATCTTCCATGGATGATTGCAATATCAGCTCACCACGACGAATGAATGCGGCATGAGTGAGAATGTCTTCAACCTCGTCGACCTGGTGAGTGGTAATAATGATGGTGCGTTCTTGGTCGTAATAGTCTTCAAGCAGTCGTTGATAAAACTGACGTCGATACAAGATATCCAAACCTAAGGTTGGTTCATCCAACACCAGTAACTTTGCATCAATCGCCATGACTAGCGCTAAATGCACTTGTGTCACCATGCCTTTACTGAGCTGAGATATTTTTTTTGCCATAGGCACGTCGGTTGACGCTAACAATTCACGCGCTTTTTCAATATCAAAGCGTGGATGCACACCTTGCATATAGACCAGCAGTTTTTCCACACTAATCCAGCGCGGCAGGATTGCGGTATCAGGGATATAAGCCAACTCCTGCAACATCTTTTGACGCTGAGCCCAAGGCGATTGCCCCAACACCGTCAGCTCACCTTGGGCCTGGGTAAGACCAAGCAAACAACGTAACAAGGTGGTCTTACCTGCACCGTTTGGCCCGACCAACCCTAGGATTTGACCTGCTTCAACCGTTAGGTCAATACCGTTCAGCACAGGGGTTTTTGCATACGATTTTTTGAGCTGAGTCGCTTGAATCAATGCGCTCATGATTGATTATCCTTATAAGTCTGAATGGCATTGATAACCATATCTGGATCTATGCCCAGTTGCGCCATGCGTTCGAGCAGCGCCGGCAGCTCTTGCTGCAAAAACTGATCAAGCTGTTCACGCTGTAAACTTTCACGTGCCCCAGTCGCCACAAACATTCCTAGGCCGCGTCGTTTCTCCAATAAGCCTTGGGAAACCAATTCTTGATAGGCTTTACTAACGGTTAAGTGATTAATTTGATAGTCGCTGGCAAGGCCACGAACAGACGGAATGGACTCACCTTCTGGTAAGGAACCATCCAGAATCAAATTCATAATGCGAGCTTCTATTTGACGATAAATCGGCTCTTTATCGTTCCATTCGGTCACGATTCGTCACCTTCCAGAGCACTGACATCTCCTGAGCCAATCTGACTAACACTCACAGCATTGGGCGTCCCGCCGTATTTCACATCACCACTACCCAGTACAGTGGCCGAAATGGATTCATCAACGGTGATAAAAATGTCGCCAGATCCAAGTATTTTCACAGACGCACTCACAGCATGAAGCTGTGTTGCATCAATATCGCCACTACCCATCAAACTGATTTCAACGCTGTCGGCGGAGCTGGTATCTATGATATCCAGATCTCCACTGCCGGCACTGTTGATGGATACGTCTTTGGCCATTAATTTAGCCAACCAAATATCCGATGACCCCATGCTGGCAATCGATAGACGATCTGCAGACCAAAGCACCGCTTCAAGATCACCATTGCCCTGCATAGCGATGCTGATATTTTGGGCTCGCACACTACTCATGTGCGCATCACCACTGCCACTATTGTTGTAGGTAAAATCTTGCAGCTGCATATCCCCCAGATACACAGTGCCCGAGCCTTTCGACGTGAGTACTCGTAGCTGCGGCAATTGGATTTTCACCTTGATACTTTCACTATCGACCATATTGAGCCAGCGATCGTCCACCTTCCATGCAATCAGCAATCGTTTGCCATGCTGTTGCATGACCAAATTATTACGCAGCAAACGCGGAGTATTGACCCAGACACTGGCTTGATCTGCTTGCTGAACTTCTACCGTGACGGGCGCTTTGATTTCGATCTCATCAAAGACGCCGTCGATATTCACTTCATAGACAGCGCGATCATCTGACCAGGCCACACTGGCCAACGCCAAAACCATCAAACACAACCATTGCATTGCTGCTTTACTCCTTAATTTGTCAGCAGCAGACCAAGTCTGGCCTTACCACTGATGAGCTCGCTATACCCTGACAAGCAACATTTCTTCTGATCAACGCTTTGAATACTTAGCAGTGAGATCAAACGATGGGCGCCACACTAAGACCTATGGTCACGAGCAAAACGGCGCCAAATGCTAACTCAATCATTGTTTTCATCATTCTATCCTCCAGACCCCTTCAGGTCATCTACTGATTAGGTGTTGTCGTGCACCGGTGTTATACGCAACTATAACACTACATCTCTAGATGACCAGAAACTTTTTCAGATTTTTCCTCAAAGGCAATGCTCTCAGCACAGCAAATACCGTTCAATGCCGCATGATTACTGGGTTTCTTGATAAAGAAGATTTTCTAAAAAAATTATCCTTGTCTTTCAAGATAACGGTATAAGCCCAGGGTTGGGTGTTATAGGGGTGCTATAACACCCCCAATTGAGGTCGTTTCAATACCCTCTGTGAGCAGCAGAAAGATGCTGATACCCTTGTTTTATCTTCAGCACACGGCTTCAACATGACGACATCTGCGACCGAACACCCTCCACTGGCTCTGATTGACCATATGGAGCACATTGGCAACCCATTGAGTTATGTCCGCCAGCGACTGCAAGGCATGGACTGCTTGGCAGATACTGCCGCCAGCCACGATGATTTTTTGCATTCCATGCAGTTTTTGATGAGTTACAACGGCAGCACCGCCACTTACAACAGCTATCGCCGCGAAATTGAAAGGCTGCTGCAATGGGCTTGGTTTGTGCAAAAAGCCAATTTGCCACAGCTAACGCGCCAGCACCTGGAAGACTACATTCACTTTTGCCAATCCCCTCCCCCAGCTTGGATTGGCCTTAAACAGGTGGCACGCTTTAAGTCTCGTCAAGGTCAGCGGGTGATGAACCCTGACTGGCGCCCCTTTGTTAGCCAGGCCGATAAACTCACCGGTGAGCACCCGCAGCAGTTCGCACTGTCACAAAAGAGCCTGCAAAGTGTTTTTTCTGTGTTATCGACCTATTTCAACTATCTGTTGCAAGAAGACTATCTGCATATCAACCCCATCAGCTTGATCCGACAAAAAAGCAAGTTTATTCAGCGTCACGCTTATAAAGAGCCAATTCGACGCATCTCCAATTTGCAGTGGGACTTTGTATTAGAAACCGTTGAGCAATTGGCGACAGATAACCCGAAAGAACATGAGCGCTCTTTGTTTGTTATGCATTGCCTATACGGCATGTATTTGCGCATATCCGAGCTGGTCGCCGATGAGCGCTCAACCCCCACCATGGGCGATTTTCACGCCGATCTAGACGGCAATTGGTGGCTGCGTGTCGTCGGTAAGGGCAACAAAGCACGACTGATCACAGTATCTGACGATATGCTGGCGTCACTGCAGCGCTACCGCTTGTATCTCGGCCTACCTAGCCTTCCCCATGCGGGTGAGCAAACGCCGCTGGTGGCTAAATTACGGGGCCGAGGACCTGTCACCAGCACACGTCAAATTCGTAATCTGGTGCAGTTTTGTTTCGACAGCGCTTATGAGCGCATGCGGCAACAAGGGCTATCAGAAGAAGCCAACGAACTGCGGGTAGCAACCGTGCACTGGCTTAGACACACAGGCATATCGGAAGATGTGCGCGTGCGCCCGAAGGAGCACGTTAAGGAAGATGCCGGCCACGCCAGCATGGCCACCACAGATCGCTATATCGACACCGAGCTGCGAGAGCGCCATGCCAGCGCACGCCATAAACGCTTACGACCAGATTATTAACCGCACAAAAAGGAGGCTAAGCCTCCTTTTTCAAACCCATGCAATTGGCACATCAGGCTTTAGTGCATATATTGACCACCATTGGCGGATATATTGGCACCGGTAATAAAGCCTGCATCATCGGCCGCCAAGAAGGACACTACGCGGGCGATTTCAGACGGCTCACCAAAGCGTTTTACCGGAATAGTTTCACGAATTTGCTCACGAATTTCTTCCGGCACATCCATAATCATGCTGGTGGCAATATAGCCCGGCGATACGGTATTAACGGTAATGCCTTTACCCGCCACTTCCTGTGCAACCGCCTTAGTAAAGCCATACATACCCGCTTTGGCCGCTGAGTAGTTGGCCTGGCCAAACTGACCTTTTTCACCATTGATGGAAGAAATATTGACGATGCGGCCCCACTTCTTCTCCAGCATGTCATTGATCACCAAGCGGGTCAGGTAAAATACCGACGTCAGGTTGGTTTCTATCACGTCATGCCATTGCTCAGGTGACATACGCTTGAGAGTGGTGTCACGAGTAATGCCGCCGTTATTGACTAGCACATCGATGCTACCGAAGTCTTTGCGAATACCGTCGATACAAGCTTGGCAGGAATCCCAGTCGCGAATGTTGCCAAACGCCACCGACATATCCAGCCCTTGCGCGCGCATTTCTTCTTGCCAGGCATTGGCTTTGTCGTGATTACCGCCGTGAAAATAGCCCGCTATGACCTTGTAGCCGTCTTCCGCTAGCCTTTTGCAAATTTCACTGCCGATACCACCAGTACCGCCTGTTACGAACGCAATACGTTTAGTCATGCTCTACTCCATCAGTGCTGCTTTAGAAAATGTATGCGCTGACTCGCTATCGCACGTTAGATAAACAAGTGCAGCGTTTGTCGATTTGGCCCGTCCAGCCATCGGACTCAGACATAGCCTCCAACGTATGCATGACACTAATATGAAGGCAGGCTCAGCCCTAACCGGAAGTCGCAACAGACAGCACTAATTCATTAGCGCACCCGTTAAAGGCAAGATTGTTCAATCAGACTCGCTGACTGACAGGCGACAGACAAAGTAGCGACATACCCGTATTGCCCGACTGCTGGTATAATTTTGCGCCCAATTTCAGCAACGACACGCGCCAATGAATTTTGTAGTAAAACTATTCCCTGAGATCACCATTAAATCTCGCTCTGTGCGCAAGCAAATGACCAAGATCCTGCGCGCCAATTTGCGCAACCAGTTCAAGCGTCATGAGATCTCAGCAGATGTGCAAAATCGTTGGGACAGCCTAGTGGTGGTGGTGAATGAAAAACATCACGACGATGACGCTGTACGCCGTCATTGTGTGCGCATCTTGACGCATACCCCAGGCATTGGCGCAGCGCTGGAAGTAACCGAACACCCGTTCGAAGGTTTGCCCCAAGCGTTTGAACTGATTCGCGATGCCTATCGTGACAGCGTGGCCGGCAAGTCGTTCTGTGTTCGCATTAAACGCGCAGGTCAGCATGACTTCACCAGCCATCAGGCTGAGATCTATATTGGCGGCGGCATTCTAAAAGAAACCGACGCCCGTGAAGTGTCACTGAAACAGCCAGAGGTGGTGGTGCGTGCTGAAATTCGCAACCAGACCTTACAAATTGTTGGCCATGAAATGCGTGGCCTGGGTGGCTTCCCACTGGGTAGCCAGGGGGAAGTCATCTCGCTGATTTCAGGTGGCTTTGATTCCACCGTGTCCAGCTATTTGATGAACCGTCGCGGCCTGAAAACACATTTCTTGTTTTTTAACCTCGGCGGCAGCGCACACGAAATTGGCGTTAAGCAAGTGTCGCACTATTTGTGGTCCAGCTACGGCGAAAGCCACCGGGTTAAATTTATTACCGTGCCGTTTGAAAACGTGGTGAGCGAAATTCTGCAGCAAGTCGAAACCAGCCAGATGGGCGTGGTGTTAAAACGCATGATGCTGCGCGCAGCCTCTCAAGTGGCTTATAAGCTGCGCGTACCCGCTCTGGTCACGGGCGAGGCGGTAGCGCAAGTAGCCAGCCAGACCATTACCAATCTAGCGGTCATTGATAAAGCCTGTGATCATATGGTGCTGCGCCCGCTAGCGGCCATGGATAAACAAGACATTATCAATATTTCCCGTCGTATCGGCGCCGAAGCCTTTGCTGCTCGTATGCCTGAATATTGTGGTGTGATTTCGATTAACCCGACCACAGTAGGCGACCGCCAGCTGGTCGAACAAGCCGAGCAAGCCTTTGATATGCAAGTATTAAACGACGCTATCAAAGCAGCCAAAGTCGAGCGTATCGATGAGGTATTAAGCGGTGAAGACAGTGGCTTGGACTCAGTGAGCTTGGTAAATACGCCGGCCTTGACGGATGTGGTGATTGATATTCGCCACCCTCATGAGTGCGCCGACACGCCACTGCATTTGACCAACAATAGCGTCATCAGCATTCCATTTTATGAGCTGGATTCGCGTCTGGCTGAACTGCCAGAAGCGCAGCGCTACTTGCTCTATTGCCAGCAAGGCACCATGAGTAAGATCCACGCCCATCATCTCAATCAAGCCGGTGAAGAGCGCTTTGCGGTATTGGTAGACGGACACTAACGGGTTAAACACAGAAACAAAAAGCCGCTCGTTGAGCCGCCCGTAAAACAGGCGGCTGCACTTGCCTCTTAGCCCTAGCGCATCAGCTCATCGTAGCGACCATTCTCTTTCAACGCCTTAACGCCTTTATTGAAGGTATCCGCTAGCTGTCTGCCACGATCACTTTTGGTAAACAGCATAAACATCTCACCAGATGACAACTCCTTGGGATGCTGTTTCAGATTGGCCGCGGTGGCCGCTGGCAGGTTCTTTTTAATCAAATATTTGCCCACATTCATACCAATGGGGAAAACATCAATGCGGCCTGCTGCCAGCTTTTTAAAGTTGGTAATATCGTCTTTGGCCTTATCTAGCTCGACGCCCTCGCCTTCCAGCACGTCTACATGGGAGTAGCCAATGGTACCACCCACCTTGTACTTTTTAAGATCATCGAAGCTGGCCCAGTCAAAGCCTTTATCGGCGCGGTAAAAGAACACCTCTTTTTCTTCCATCAAAGGCTCTTCGGCGATGGTCATTTCCTGTTTGCGTTGCTCGTTTGAGTACCAGGGAAAGGTGCCATCCACCTTGCCTTCCTGGGTCGCCACATAAGCACGCTTCCAGGGCATAAAGTCAAACTGCACCGTAACCCCCTGAGTGGCAAACGCCTCTTTGACGATGTCTTGGGAAATCTGCGATTCTGGGTCCTTTGACGAGGTGAAGGGCTCCCAGTCACCGATTGCCAGGGTCACGGTTTCTGCCGTGGCCAGGCAACTGACACACGCCATCAAAATTGCAAGTACGAACTTCATAATCTGGTCCTCATTTCTGGGTGCCTTAAGCTTAGCAGGCAACTGAAAAAGCAGCGCCAGAATTGCTTGGCAGCAGACCAGCATTCAGCTCAGCACACAGGGCTGCTATCATGCGGACCTTTGTTTCTTGCACAGGCAGCATCATGGCCCGAATCATTAGCTTTAATATCAATGGCATCCGTGCCCGTCAGCACCAGCTCGAAGCCTTGCGCGACCAGTACGATGCCGACATCATCGGCCTGCAGGAAACCAAGGTGCACGATGAACAGTTCCCGCTCAGCGATGTGGAATCTCTGGGCTATCACGTCGAGTACTTTGGTCAAAAGAGCCACTACGGGGTGGCCTTGCTATCAAAGCAGGCACCAGTTTTTGTGCAAAAGGGCTGGCCTTGGGACGATGAAGACGCTCAAAAGCGCATTATTCATGCCCGCTATGAGATCGACGGCCGCAGCATTGATGTGATTAATGGCTACTTCCCGCAAGGCGAAAGCCAGGATCACGAGATTAAGTTTCCAGCCAAGCGCCAGTTCTATGCGGATCTGATGCGTTACCTGGATGAGCACTTTACGCCTGAATCGAATCTGGTGGTGATGGGCGATATGAATATCTCACCACAAGACATCGATATCGGTATCGGTGAGCCGAATCGTAAGCGCTGGCTAAAAACCGGTAAGTGCAGCTTCTTACCTGAAGAGCGCGAGTGGTATGAGCGTTTACTGGCCTGGGGGCTCAGTGACAGCTATCGTCATTTCCAGCCGCAAAGCAGCGAGTTGTTTAGCTGGTTTGACTATCGCTCCAAGGGTTTTAATGATGAACCTAAGCGCGGCCTGCGCATCGACCATATCTTATTAACCCAGCCATTACTTGAGCGCTGCCAGGATGCTGGCATTGCTTATGATATTCGCGCAATGGAAAAGCCCTCTGACCATGCACCGATTTGGGCGGATATTTAAGCTGCTAGACGCTTTGGCTAGCGTAGGGCTCAGAGCTGAAGCTCTGAGCCCTGGAATGGCTGTCCCGCTATAGCTCCTGAATCATGGAGCCGATAATAAGCCAAACGTATTCAGCAAACGTTCTCCCACATCTACTAGGTAGTCTTTCCCATAACATCCATCTTCCAGGTCCTGATATAAGAAACTGGGCAAATCCTGCTCGTATTCGTTAGATAAACTGGCGATACCCAGTGCACAAGCCGCCACGGTATCCACATCTCCGCCAAACCCCACCGACTGAATTAACACGTCAGACAAGCTCGTTGCGTTTTCTAATACCGTTAGTACGGCATTGACCGTTTCTATCGCATCGCAGGCTACTTCGGCACACCATCGACTATCCCAACGATAATCCGAATAAGCGCAAACAAAATCGAATAACTGATGACGCCGTCCGACCTTATGCAAAAAGAAATGGCTCGCGAGAGCAATGGCTTGGGACGATTGAATGCCAGCAGAGTTATTATGAGTAACCGACGCTTGAATGGCTGACTTTTTTAACAACTCCCTCACATCGGCGATCACACCCAATGGCACCGATCTCATCGCCGCACCATTGGCGGTACTTCGAGCAATCACTTTATCTAGGAAATCCAAGCCATTCTCGGACATATCCAATAGTCGATACATATTCTTAGAATAGCCGAGCCGCTTATCTCGCTTAAAACAACAAACAAAAGCCTCAGCAATAGTGGTTTGATTCCACTCTTGCTGGTCAAGCAGCAACTCTGCAATAGCCAACGACATTTGTGTATCGTCGGTATAGTGGCCTGGTTCAATGCCAAGGCCATGCTGTTGATAAGCCGTCAGGTTATTATGGTTGAGGATTTTTTCTTGCGGTGCAAATTCAAAGCCTGCGCCATAGGCATCACCCATGCCAATTGCTAGTAACAAGTTATTCTCCCGGCCTATATTTAGGGAAAGCCATGCTACGCTAATCATGGAGAAATCGCACCGAACTTTCCAGATGAAGAGCGAACCTCGATTATATGATATAAGACCGACCAGTTAATGATACCCTGCGCTAACCGTTCATGGTCTTAAAAGTTCAAGGTCGCCAAGGAAAGCTGATGCTGTATTTAATCGTCGCCTTAACCGTTGCCTTAGTCGCCTACGTCCATATCAGCCAACTTTTGCATCACAAGCAGTTAAAGCATATTGCAGGTGAGCGTGGCGATGCTGATATCTGCCGCTATGCACGGTCTTTTGACTACCGCAACACCAATACTCTCATCATGCATGAAGTATGGAACCAGCTACAGATCGAACTTGACTACAGTCCGTATAAGCCTTTCCCAATAGAATCACAGGATCGATTAAAAGAGACCTATGGGCTGGATGGGGACGATATTGATGAGGTGTATTGGGCCGTTGCTGATCGTTTAGGCATTGATACCGAAAACGCCGACAACAACCCCTATTTTAACCAGGTCACGACGGTGAAGGACCTAGTATTGTTTCTTCATCACCAGCCCAAAACCGCGCAGGCATCTCACCAGAAGTAATCATTGCCCTATCGTCATAGGAAGCACATGGCCAACTGGTGTCAGTTACTGATGTGCTTTCGCAAAGCTGCCCGGCTCAATATCAAACTCATCCAAACTGTCGATATATTCCAGCCATTGCTTGGCAGTCGCTGCGGTCGCTGGCAAGGTCAAGGCTTGGCGAAAAAAACCGCTGGCGGTATCCGCCTGACCCGACTGAAAGGCGGCATTGCCTGCTAACAATAATAATTGTGCGCGGGTTTTATCGCTGACGGTCTTTTTTAATGCCATTTGAGCGTTGTTAATCACAGACCCATAGTCGTTATCCTGCATTGCCAACAATGCAGCACGATACAAGAGCTCACCATCATCCATGCCTTTACTGGCGTGTTGCAGGGCTAAAATGGCCTGCTGGCGCTGTCGCCCCTGCTGCCAAGCCAGGGCCAATAAACGCCATTGACGCTCTGTTTTTTCAATATTGCCTTGCTCAATAGCACGGGCCAATACCCGCCCACCTCGTTCTGGCAAGCCTTGGTTGATCAGCATTTGCACCAGCAGCAACTGACTTTGACTTTGCTGCAAATAACCACCAGCGTACGCGGTCTCCAATACCGTTAGCGCCTTTCTTTCTTGCCCTAATTGCTGATAAATAGCCGCCTGCTGCTGCCAATAACTTTCTTTTTCAGGCGCTAAAGACAGCAACACATCCAGCGTCTTAATGGCATCAGGCCACAGATTTTCACGATATTGAGCCACCATCAACATGCGCCACCAATTTTCTTGTGCGGCTTTGCCTGCTTGGCGCTGACGTTCGATGGCCTGCTGAATCCAACCAATAGAAGGCTGATAGTTTTGCTGCAGCTGATAGGCGGTGGCCAAGGTAATCATCGCCATGGGTTGCACCCAAGCCGTGTCCTTGCCGGTTTTTTTCTGTTCATTTTGCTCAGCAGCAAGTAATTTGGGCAAGCGTTTTTTTAACGTCGATACAGCACGATCGTATTGCTGCTGCGCCAAATACAGCTGCGCCACATTGGTGGCCATGCCCGCCTCTTGGGAAGGCGCAAAAGCATCCAGCGCTAAGGCTTGTTCAAACTCTTGAATGGCCTTGGCATTGTCGTCCCGTGATAACCAATACTGCCCAGACAGTTGCAGCGCTAAGGCTTTACCAAACCCCGGGGTCAGTTCTTGCAGCAGCTCATCCAGCTGCTCGCGTGCTTGCGGCCAGTCTTCGTCCGCCAGCATGGTTTGAATATCGTTCAGCTGCTCGTAGGTGGACGGTGACAAGGTGTTGTTCGCCTGCGCCCATGGAGCAAGAGGGGCAAGCAATGCGGCACTAAAGAGCCAGGGCATTAATAGGCGTCGCATCAGCTGTCTCCCAGTTTAAATTCAATGGTCTGGGTCGCGGTTTGCGCGACCGGCTGATTGTCGACCATTTTGGGTTTGAATTTATAGCGATACAGCGCCATTACCGCCTCACGTTCAAATACACCGGGCGGATTGGAATCAATGACTTCAACATCATCAACACTGCCCTCTGGAGTAATCGACAAGCGTGCGGTGACATAACCTTCTTGGCGCGCGCGCAATGCCCTTCTTGGGTATTGAGGTTGCACCTTGACCAGTGGCAGCACTTCACTGTCGCCCATGCCCATCCCCACTAGGGCATCGCCCAAAAAGGATTGATTGCTAACCGATAAATCGGCACTGACATCGGGTATGTCAATTTGCAGTGTTTGCACCTGAGTACTTTGCTGCGCCACAGCCAACTCCGGCATGGCGGGCTGTTGGGGTTTGGGCGGTTGTTTTTTACGCCGCTCTTTTAGCTGGGTTTCGCTGTTTTCTTTTAACCGAACAAAATCCACCACTGCGCGTTCAGAAGCGGTTTGGCGCAGCTCAGCAGGCCCGGACACCATATGGTGCATGGCATAAAACAGCACCAGCGTCACCCCAGACGCCACCAGTGCGGCCAGCAATAATCGCATCAGTCGGTGCCCTCGGCGGAAATCGAAATATCTTCCACTCCGGCTAAGCGAATTTGGTCCATCACCTTCACCAACATGCCGGTGGCTGAATGCTGATCGGCCTGAATAATAACCGCCCCTTCCGGGTTTTCTGCTTTCATGCGTTCAATATTGGGTCGCACCGCTCGGACGTCGACGGCGCGGCGATCGATCCATATTTCGCCATTCGCACGAATCGCCACCAATATATTGCTGCCTTTTTTCTGCTCTGCCGTTTGCGCACTGGGGCGCGATACCGTCACGCCGCTTTCTTTTACGAACGACGTGGTGACAATAAAAAAGATCAACATGATGAACACGATATCGAGCATCGGTGTGATATCGATATCACTGGCATCACTGTCGTTGTCGGTATGCCTGCGTGCCATAATTAATCCGCACCTAATAAATCGGTTAGTTGTTGAATGCCCCGAGCACTAAGCCTTGAAAAACGGGCACGAAAATACAGACCGGTCAACGCCACCACCAGGCCTGCCATGGTCGGAATGGTGGCCTGAGAAATGCCCGACGCCATCGCCCTGGCGTTGCCCGTGCCAGTGACCGCCAGCACATCAAACACACTGACCATGCCCGTTACCGTGCCCAATAGACCAAGCAAAGGGCAAATGGCAATCAAGGTAGCGATGGAAGATAAAAACATCTGTGCTCGCTGACGCTGGCGACTGATGATGGCGGCGCGTATTTTGCGCGCCGTCCAACTGTCATAGTCGCTGCGCTGATGCCACTGCTGTGCTAAGGCCCGGTTACTGCGCGGCAGGTCGCGGTAGAAAAACCACAAACGCTCCAAAATCAGACTCCACAGCAGTAAACAGGCGGCCAGAATGCCGTACAGTACTGGACCACCCTGAATAAAGAAGTCCTGCAGCCATTGCATTAGCTACGCCCCTGACGTTCCAGTACTTCGGCAATTAAACCAGCTGATTGTTCGTCCAATACCTGAATCAGGTATTTGCTGCGGGATGCCACCCAGTTATGGGCCAACAGCAAAGGAATGGCGACAATCAAACCCAACACCGTAGTAATCAGCGCCTGGGAAATACCCGCTGCCATCAGCTTAGGATCTCCGGTGCCAAAGTTGGTAATAGCCTGGAAAGTCGCGATCATACCGGTGACGGTACCGAGCAAACCCAACAGCGGCGCTATACCGGCAAACAATTTAATAATGGATTGACCGCGCTCCAACGCGGGCAGTTCACGCAATACGGCTTCATCCATGCGTGCCTCCAGCACCTCGCTGTCCACCCCGTTGGGCAGGTTGCTGTGGACCGCCAAAATACGACCCAATGGATTATCATCACTCGGCGTCGACAGACTTTTTTGCTGACGCGACAGTTTTGCACCAATGCTGGTCAGAGCTATTAAACGCCACAGTGCCAATAACAAACCGATCACACCGACCGCCAAAATGATGTATCCGACCTCGGCACCTTGTTCAATGCGCTCGATTAAATCGGGCGTATCCAAGCTCAGGTTCAGCAAAGCACCACGACTGGGGTCCAATGCCAAAGCCGCTACGCCACTTGTGTTGGATAAATAATCACTTAATTGGGCCGATGATTGCGGCTGGCGGCCCAATTCACGCAGCTGTTTTAACTCGCTGTCGAAGGCTAAATAGCCCTCTGGGGTGATGGCATTAAAAGCACCGATGCGCACCACCTGTTGCTCAGCAGAGCTGCCGTCGGTGGTAATTACCGAAGCATTAAAACGGCTGATTTGACCGTTTAACACCATTTCCTCTAATAAGGTGTGCCACAACTGTTCTAATTGCACCAAATCAGGCAATTCTTTTGATTGCGCTAAAGTCGCCAAGTCGGCTTGACGGGTTGGCTTTTCAATTAATGTCAGGCTGTCGTTTAGTACGCCATCAAGATCACCGGCGACCTGACGTACCACACCAAACATCTCACCCAGGTTGCCCACCTGCATACGCAGGTCTTCTTCCTTTTCGACCAAGGCGACTTCGTTATCATCAAATGCTTGCTTTAATAGATCCGCCCGGCGCCGCTCGGCAGCGAGCTTAGCTTTAGCCTGTTGCAGCAAGGTCTGCTGCTGGGCCAAATTGCGGCGAAATTCAGCTTCACGCTGCTTATCTAATGTGGCCTCACCACTTTGATACGATGACGTTCGATCCAGTAATTGCTTTAACTGGGCGTCATCAGCACTGGCCGATAGCGCTATGGTGACAGCGGCCAGCGCCAGCAAAGTGTGCTTAATCATGCGCATTAGGCACCTCCGTTAACAGTAGGCAGTGGCAAGGTCAGCAACTGGGGTGCCGCGGTCTGTCTGGCGACTTTTAACGCCTGATTCAAATCACGCACATAGCCTGGATCGAGTGGCAGCCACTTATCTTGCTGACGTGACCACAGCCAGGCTTGCTGACCGTCATTAGACAGGCGATATAACGCGACGCGACCGATGCGCAAAAAATCGTAGCTAACGTCCTGCTCACTGGCACGATAGGCTTCAATATTACGACCGTAATCGACCTCAACCTGATAAGCCTCTAATACCCGGCGGAATTTCTCCGATACCGTCACATCGGCGCGCGTCATCATATCGCGCAGCAAGGCAATGCGGGTCGCACGTTCATTGGGCAAAAACGGCGTATCAAGGGAAACAAATTCATCCAGCGAATCCAACATGCGCGACATCAAGGGCAAAATTCCGCGCTCGGTTCGTTCAATTTCGCCAATTTGGCGGTCAAGGGATTGCAGCTCTTGTTGCTGATTATCAACAATTTGCTGCATCTGAGCGTTATACAGCGCCAACTGCTCAGTTTCGGCAATAATCTGGCGATATTGCTGTAATAAATCCTGACGGCTGTCATCGAGTTGATCGATTTTTTTCTGACTGCGGGCACCCGCTTGCTCACTGTTGGCCACCTGCTGCTTGGCCTGGCGCAAATCCGTGCTGTCCTCAGCGACTGCGCCCGACACCAGCAGGGCCAGCGCCGGCGCCATAAATAACGATGCCTTCATAGGAAAAGGTTTCCTGACTGTAGGTGAATGGCAAACATTCTATAATCTGAATGTGAATCCTGACTGAACTGATGGCGCCAGCCAGTAATAAAAACGGCGCCGATTATGGCGCCGCTGACCGGTAATGACAAGTTCTTGAGAATCGTTAGCAACTAGCGTGATAGAACATTGAATCTCGCCAGCCGCCGCTCCACTCCTCTCTTTATCCTCTTAAGAACCTTTAAATCTTATGCAATAAACAGCGAAATTAATAATCCTCAACCTCAAGACCCAAAGCCTTAGCAATATGCTCACTACCACGTGGAGCAACCACCGCCTTGCTACCCTCTTGACCCTGCAAATACGTGTCGGCTACCCGCAGCAAATCATCCCAACGTACTGCCAGCACCTGCTCACGATAGGCTTGTCGCAACGCCTGACTACGCCCAGTGCGGTCCTGATGGTAACTTTGTTTGGCTTCACCGGCAGGCGATCCTGGGCGATCCATTGAGCTGATCACACCTAAAATAGCCTGCTCAACCAAAGATTCATCCACGGGCTGCTGTTTCAGCCAATCTGCAGCGCGCGCAAAATCATCGAAGGTGGCTTCACAACGAGGGTCGCGATAGGAATAGAATTTAAAACAGCCTTGCGCACTGTCTTGGGTGGCGCCACCGCCATAGGCACCGCCCTGCTCACGAATTGCGGTATGCAGCATATTATTGCGCAGCACACCGGCCAATACCGATAGCGCCGCGGCATCTGGATGGGTTACCGATACCGTCGGTAATGCCCAGGCACAATAATAAACCTGGGCATCCACCATCCAATATCGTGCACTATTACCATCAAACTGTACCGTTTGCTGACCGCTTAACGCCAACCCTGGCTGTTGCCAGTGCTGCTGCACTGCACTCAAGTGTTGTTGTGCGCCATTGGCATCATGAATCAGCAAAGCGTCATCGGGACGCTCGGGTAAATCGTTGCGTAATTGCTGCAACAGCTCAGAAATATCGGCACCATTGCCCTGCTTTAGCGCCTCGACTCGTTGCTTTAAGCGACGGGTTTGCGGCAGGCCGCTCAGCTCATCACTCAAACGTGACGCCAAGTTTAACGGCGCAGCGGCCAGCGACATCGCCAAGGCATGGCCATTGCCCGTGATGCCATGTTCTTTTCGGGCCTTGCTGTGCTTTAACAAATCCAGCAGCCGCTGCCCCTCATCGAGACGAGCGCTGTTCCAGGTTTCCGCCATCATATCGCTAAAGGGGGCGACCTTATCGTTTAACGCCTTACCCGTTAACACCAGATAGCTGTGCACTTCATCGGCGTTATCAACACTGGCTTTTAAGGTCGCATAAGCGCTGAGACTGCCCACCGTCGCCGTTTGCCGTTGTTGTTGCTGCAAATAGTCGTACGGACCTGCGCCGACTTCAGTCCAAGCATGGGTAAAAAATGGCAGCCAGGTGAGCTGTTCAAAATTTAATACGGGCAGGTCAGCAATCAGCTGCTGATAGACCAAACCATTGGTGCCCGTTTGATATTCGCTGACCTTTGGCCCCGGTGCATGATTAGCCGTTGGCGCAACATACGGCACCGCTGCAGGCACATCCGCCAAACCAACGGCCGGCAACAGTGACTCATCGTCTTGCTGCGCTTGGCGCTGTTTTAGCGCCTCGGCGGCGTCGATAATGGCCTGACTCTGCTGTTCATCAAGGCTCTGTTGTACACGTTGCAATTGTTGTTTTTCGTGCTCGGCAACGGCCTGATTCATCCCGGCATCCGGGGCCAAGGTGTAACGCACCCGATGACGGTTGTTGATCAGTAATTGGCGCACTCGACGGGCGATAAAATCAGGTTCAGCGACCTTTTGCTTCAGCCGTTCCAAGGCAGGATCAAGATTAATCAGGTCAGTGGGATTGCCATAATGAATAGCCGCGGGCAAAGAAGAAAAAATCAACTGCAAACCATAAGGCATATGATCGCCGCCAATTTCGCGCTGGTGCAATTCCAACTGATGCAAAGCCGCGGCGACAACATCATCGTCGACGCCCTCATCGGCAACCTGCTGCAAAACGGACAGTACCAATTGTTCAAACGCTGCGGCGTGTTCAGGCTCACTGCCTTCCAAGCCACACAAAAAACTCATTTCACGATTGGAGTCTTCCAGCCCACACAAAGGCGATGGCGCACTGCCTAAATCGGTGTTTTCTAGTGCCCGGCGAAGCGGCGAAGCGCTGTTATCGAGTAATACCTGGCTAATTAAATTGGCTTCCAGTTGAGCGTCTAAGTCAGTCGAGTCGCCTAACAGCCAGCCCAAGACATGATGGGTTTGCCCATCCAGTTCTTCGCTATCAACGCCATAATGACTTTGCACTGCACGCGGCGCGGCATAGCGTTTTTCCGCCGCAACTTGCCAGCGTTTGTCTTGCTTTTCAAAACGTCCCAACGCCAGCTGTTCAAAGCGCTGGTGCAAGTCATCGACATCAAGATCACCAAAGGTCATAAAGATGGCGTTGGAGGGGTGATAATGGCTTTTATAAAAGGCCATTAATTGCTCATAACTCAGGTCAGTAATATCGGCTGGCTCACCACCACTGTTGTAGTGATAGGTGGTGGTCGGAAATAGCTCAGCGCTAATGCCTTGCCACAACTGTGACACCGGCGATGACATAGCGCCTTTCATTTCATTAAACACCACGCCTTTATACATCAGTTCAGACTGTGCATTGCCCGCTTCAGAAAATTCCAACCGATGGCCTTCCTGAGCAAAATCTAATGGGTCTAAGCGCGAGAAAAACACCGCATCCATATAGACGTCTAACAAGTTAAAGAAGTCTTTGTCATTTTGTGAAGCAAAGGGATAAGCCGTCCAGTCACTGCTGGTCATGGCGTTCATAAAGGTATTGAGGGAGCGCCTAGTCATCATAAAAAACGGATCGCGCACCGGATAACGTTCGCTGCCACACAATACGGTGTGCTCAAGAATATGCGCCACCCCAGTGGAATCCATCGGCATAGTGCGCACAGCCACACAGAAGGCTTTTTCGTCATGATCGCAGCGCAAGTGGAAATGTTCTGCTCCAGTCACTTTGTGACGATAGTGCTCAACACACAGATTTAACGATGCAACAGGCGTCGAACCGATGGATTCAAAGGCGGTGTGAGTAGACATGCAACCCCAGTTTGTAGCTCAATAAAACGTCCATGGTACCAACAGCGGCGTCGCTTCGCACCGGAGATCATATGCAAAACCCACTTTGGCACGATGAATTCCCCGTCAACGAGCAATGTATTTATCTTAACCACGCCGCCATCGCCCCTTGGCCCGTGCGTACAGAACAGGCCGTCAGCCGTTTCGCCAGTGAAAATGTCGCCTTAGGAGCCAGCCATTACCCTGAATGGATGAGTCTTGAAACCGAACTGCGCAGACGCCTGGAAGCTTTAATCGCTGCCCCTCAAGGCAGTGTTGCCTTGGTAAAAAACACCTCTGAAGCCTTGTCCTTTGTCACCAACGGCATTGAATGGCAACACGGTGATGTGGTGGTGATATCGGATCAGGAATTTCCGTCCAATCGAATCGTTTGGCAGGCGCTGGCCGATCGTGGCGTTAAGGTGGTCAGTGTCAGCTTGCCCTGGCATGACCCCGAATCTGAACTACTCGCTGCGATTGCACAGAAGCCCAAGCTGGTGTCGATCAGTGCGGTGCAATACGCCAGCGGCTTAATCATGGATGTCGCCCGCATAGGCGCGGCTTGCCGCCAGCACGGAGTCTTGTTTTGTGTTGATGCCATTCAAGCGATTGGCGCCATGCCAATCAATGTGGATGACTGGCAATGTGATTTTGCCATGGCCGATGGCCATAAATGGATGCTCGGCCCAGAGGGTTTAGGGCTGTTTTATATTCACCCTCAACGCCTTGATCAGCTCAAGGTGAGCGAATACGGCTGGCATATGATCAAAAATCCGGGCGATTTTGATCAACATGACTGGCAGTTAGCGGATGATGCCCGGCGCTTTGAATGTGGCAGCCCTAATATGCTCGCAGCAACCGCGCTGCATGCCAGCGTCGGTTTATTGTTGCAAATTGGCCTAAGGCAAATAGAAAGCGCTATTCATCAGCGCTGCATGGCCTTGGTCGATAAACTCAGATCCATCGATGCCCAGCTTATCAACCCGCTATTGGAGCAAAGGCCCAGTGGCATTATTACCTTTCATTTATGGAACTGTGACAGCGCACAGTTGTACCGCCAATTAATGCGCAGCGGCATTATTTGCGCCCATCGCGGTGGCGGTATTCGCTTCTCTCCTCATTGTCACACCCCGATAACACTGCTCGACGAGGCTTGCGAAGCGGTTGAGGGCATCAGCCAAATACTCAACTAGGGAAGTCGCTATAAAACCACTCATATGACTTTACTGACTTAGTGGCCTTAAATGGCAAAAAAAACAAGACATAATGAGACACAAAACAGGTATCGACCCAAAAAAAACCCTCCTCAAAGCGGACAGTCGGCGTTTTGCAGCCACGGACTAGCCATTTCTCGCCATCTTTCTGCTAGTTTGCGCGCCGCCGCACAATGAGGTGCGGCAAAGACGATTTTTTAAGGAAACCGAGTGAAAAAACAGCTTTTAGCACTGGCTTTTGCAGCCGGCACCGCCCTGTCTGCTCAAGCAGAGATTGTTAAATACCACGTAGATAGCGATGGGGTTCTTGCAAATGTTGAGCAGGCCTTTGGTCTATACCCAGAGAATGTTGATGGCGTCTCTGCTTGGATCGAAAGCACATGGGACCCGCAAAACTCGCAATATATACACAGATTGCATCGCTTAGTGATTGATATGAAAGATCTGGGCGACTTAGTCATTAGAGACTTTGACCCCGTATCTAACTCGGAATACGTTGGTCGAACACAAGGCTGGATATACAGAGATTTGGAAGTTCGTGCCGAGTTCGCTAGCGAAGCTGCTCCTCGCCTTACACATATTTCCATCGCCTCAATGCCAGACCCTAAGGCAAATAGCTCTGCCAATAAAATTCAGCTTGCGACGTACTACATTCAGCCCGTTGCCAAACGTGTTACACCAAACCCAGTCGTCGATACCGTCAGCACCAGCATCAATGACAAACCGCTAACCTTAAACCTCCTGGCCGAGCCACAGCAGTTTGAAACTTACAGCCTTAACTATGGCATCGAAATAAACTGGATGGGCCATGGAAGCAAATTTCATCCAATAGCAATCCCTTGGGGAAGAAGCATGGTAGGCCTTCGCTTAGAGGCCGACGGAAGCCATCCAGATTATGGGACTAACTATAAAGTAATCGTGACATTAAAAACGGCTGACGGCGCTCTTTCGAAACACGATTACAATCTTTCAAAAATGCTGGATACGTATAACCAATAACAGCCTTCAAAAATAGCAATGAGTCGGCTAACTGTTCATACAGCCAACTAACGCAATAATTATTTTAGGACCTTACAGTGAAAAAATGTTTTCTCGCGATATTCCTTATACTGAGTAGCGCATTCACACATGCAGATATTGGCAAATACGAAGCAAAGCGCACACTTACCGCCTACTTAAACTCCGACCTAAGCTCAATCCATGGCAATATCGAAAAGATCACTGCATGGGTAGAAACAGCCGACGGGTTAGAACCAGGATTTAAACTGCGTCGTTTAGCAATTGATCTGGACGCATCAGGGGATCTGGGTGACCTGATCATTAAGGACTTCGACTACATTGGCGACCATGAATACGTCGGTAGAACACAAGGTTGGATATTTAAAGATTTAGAAGTTCGCGTTAACTTTGACGATGATCCACATCTACTCCGTATAACCAACATTTCCGTTTCTGTTGTTCCTGATCATAAATCCACAACCCTGCAAGACAAGTTGCTCATAGCAGGCTATGCAGTAGGGCAGCTGCATCGTGTGAATAACAACCCTGTAGCCGATATCGCTCATTTTGACGTCAACGGCCAAAAAGTTACGATAAAGCTACTGACCCATAAGCAAACCGTCTCTAGCGGCAGCGGAATACTCGCTCATACTATTAAAGCTCATTGGATGGGACATGGGGAAATCATTACGTCGTTCCCTATGAGTCAAGACGCAATTGGTTTTAACATCGAGCCAACTACTGAACACCCTGAATATGGCCCAGACTACTCTCTGTGGCCTAAGTTTAAAGATGGTACGAGAGGTCCTGTCGGCACTAAAGGCGTCAGGCTTTCTGAAATTCTGAGACGAATCAAAGAAGCCAACTAACCAGCGAGGCCCGGTTAATTCCGGGCCTCGTTTAATCACCTTTCGAATATCACACTGACGGTTTAAAGACGACACATAGAGTGTTGAGAAAATAATGAGCGAAAACCATCAAAAGGCGTGACTTATCCAGCTGATTTGAGAAACGGTTGCCGTCATTATGTTATTGCTTTGCCCGCATATGTAAGCGCTCTCTCCCCTCACCAGATCACGACATCCCGTTAACATCACTTAGTTCAATCAAAACTACTGTTACACCATATAATACGGCCGACGCCCGCCCATGCGCAAGACATTTTGCGCCACAGAGTGGCAACACACACCTAAAAGACCAATCCAGAAGCCTTATTTTCGGTTTATTAATTTAATCTCGCGCTTTTGCCTGGGTTATTTGCTAGTTTCGCCCACACCGCACAATGAAGCGCGGTAAAAGATGATTCTTTTAAGGAGTTTATGTGAAAAAACAAATCATCGCCCTGGCATTTGCAGCCAGCACCGCCATTTCTGCACAAGCAGAAGTGATTAAATATCACTCGTCATATGCACACCCAGATGTAAAAAATGATCTTGGTTTATTCGGAATTGACCTCCGCGAGGTTGAAGGAGTAACCATTTGGGTAGAGAAGAACGACACATCGCATAACCAGAAGTACAAACTTAAGCGTTTAGAGGTCGATCTAGCACGTAACCATAACTTGATATTTAGCGATATTGATTATCCATACTCACCAACAGTAGTATCAGCAAATACATCCGCCTGGATGTTTAATGACATCCGCATGGAAGGAGAGTTTCAAGTCGATGGAAGTGATCCCCGCCTGCAATTTAAAGTATGGATTCCTCGAGACGTAGACGAATACAATAGAACTGTAGAGCTAATGGAGTTCTTTATCTCTGACTTTCAACCTCAGGGCGAAAACCCAGTTGCTGACAGGATAACAACCACAGTTAAAGACAAGAAACTAGAACTCGAGCTACTTAGCAGAGAAGAGCGAGACCCAAGAAGCGGCAGAACATACTTCGCAATCAAATCCAACTGGTTTGGCCATGGCTTGAAGGTCATTCAGCTACCTGCAGATAGGTTTCCAAATGAAGAAGCAGACATCGCCATTGGACTCGAGCTCCATAAGCGCGATGGAGATATTGATCCAGAATGGGGCCAAAACTACGACGTCTCTATCAAATTTGCCAGCAACCCTGATAACTTTCACCCAATGGGCGACCTAAAAAATCTGCTTAGCACAGCTTACAAGAACGACAACGTTCCATTCTAATTAAAAACCCGGCTTTGCCGGGTTTTAATCACATGGTATGGGTCATCCGATCGGATTTAAGCGCACCGGCCAAGTATGTTTCTATCTTGTCGCGGGCGATGGTGGTGTCGCCAGTAAACTGCACGCCAATGCCGGCCACCTTATTGCCCTGCGCACCTTTTGGAGTGATCCAGACCACTTTACCGGCCACCGGAATCTTCTCCGGCTCTTCCATCAGCTTGAGCAACATGAATACCTCATCACCCAGCTGATACTGCTTATTGGTGGGAATAAACAGACCGCCATCTTTGATAAATGGCATATACGCCGCGTACAGTACCGACTTGTCTTTGATCGTCAGCGATAAAATGCCGCTGCGGCCACCTGCTCCGGGTATCATGCAGTCTCCCTTTGTTGTCCTGTCATCACCAGCTCTCGCCAGTCGAGCAACAGCGTTTCCACTGTCAGTTGTTTATTATAGTGGGCTGCGCCGGAAGCGAGGCGCCCAACCATGCTTTGTAACTTGCTATGTAAGGCCAGTAAGCGCTGCCTGTCCAGCTTGCCCTGTTGCAGCTGCGGCAATTGCTGAATGAACTCAACAAACATTAGCTGCTCCGACACAGCCCCCAGCTGCGCCTTGAGGGTATCCACCGTTAGTTGCAGCCACCAGCGACACAGACAGTCAAAGTCCTGTTTTTTGTTCCATGACTCGGCCAGCTCAGTCAAACCCAGCTGCCCTTGACTCCACTGCAGCAACTGCTGCTGCCATTGCTGTAACTGCTGCTGCGTGCCGTCTTCGACCCAGCATTGCGCCGTCAGCGGTGCCCCTGGGTTAAAGCTCAGCGCCTGCAGGGCGGCATTCGAGTCTATGCCCTGCTGCTGCAGCCAATCTATGCCTTGCTGTTGAGTCGGCGCCGACATACTAATGCGCTGACAGCGACTGCGAATGGTCGGCAGTACCGAGCCGTAACGCTCGGCCGACAAAATCAGATAGCTCTCACCCGGTGGCTCTTCCAGGGTTTTTAGCAAGGCATTGGCGGCATTCATATTCATCACCTCAGCAGGCGCCAATGTAACTAATTGGCAGCTGGAAATCTGTGGTGTCTGCGACAAAAAATGATTTAACCGTCGAATCGACTCAATTCGAATCTGCTGACTGCCGTCTTCGGGTCCACAGTGTAAATAATCGGGATGATTGCCGGCACGCCATAACTGACAACTGTGACATTGACCACAGGCTGCATCCGGCTGCGCGGCGGAGCACAACAACCATTGCGCCAACCGTTGGGCAAACTGGTGTTTACCTATGCCGGCAACACCGGTCAGCATCATAGCATGGGGCAAGCCCGCTGCCTGATGACGCTGCATAACCGCCTGCCAGGGTTGCTGATGCCAAGGCAGGCTCACAGCATGGCCTCAACGACGGCGAGTATATCGGCCTGCACTCGGCTCAAGGGCTGACTGGCGTCGATCGGTTTTATGCGTGCTTCGCTGTGCGCCAACTCGGCAAAACCTGTTTCGACGCGCTGAAAAAAGCCATCTTTTTCAGCCTCAATACGATCTGTAGGCTCGCCGCGGCGACCACTGCGCGCCCGGCCTATGGCCAAAGGGGCTCGTAGCCAAAGGGTAAGATCGGGCTCTAAATCCCCCTGCACTAATTGCTTGAGCTGGCCAATCACGTGTAAGTCTAAGCCGCGACCATAACCTTGATAAGCCAAGGTGGAGTCGCTAAAACGATCACACAGTACCCACTGCCCCTGGGCCAATGCTGGACGAATCCGTTGTTGCAAGTGCTGAGCGCGGGCAGCAAACATCAGCAGCAGCTCTGTGAGATCGCCCATTTTTTCTTGATGGTGGGCTTTTAACAAACGCTCGCGAATCAGTTCGGCAATTTCTGTACCGCCAGGTTCTCGAGTGGTGACAACGTCAACGCCTTGCTGGCGTAACCAGTCGGCCAAATACTGAATATTGGTGGTTTTGCCCACCCCTTCGCCACCTTCAAAGGTGATAAAGCGCCCTGGTTTAGCGCTCATATGATGGAGTCTCCTGCGACGGCGGCGAGGAACGATAGTTGTCTCGCCGACTTAATATTTGATATTGGCGAACGGCACGATTGTGCTGCTCCAGCGTGTCTGAAAACACATGACTGCCATCGCCTTTGGCAACAAAATACAGCGACTGGCCTTCTTCGGGCTGCACGGCTGCCAGCAAAGCTGCACGTCCCGCCAAAGCAATGGGCGTGGGCGGCAAACCATGATGGCGGTAGCTGTTATAGCGGTTGCTGGAGTCTTGCAAATGGCGGCGTTTAAGGTTGCCGTTAAAGCTCTCACCAAGGCCATAGATCACCGTAGGATCCGTTTGCAAACGCATATTCTTTTGCAGCCGGCGCACAAACACACCGGCAATCTGGGCGCGCTCCCAGGCCGCACCGGTTTCTTTTTCCACCACAGAGGCAAGAATCAGTGCTTGGTAAGGGTTTTGCAGCGGTAAAGACGGCGCGCGTTGTTGCCAGGCCGCCTGCAACTCTTGCTGCAAGCGCTGATGGGCCTGCTGTAACAAGCGGCTCACCCGCTCACCACTGGGGTACACATAGGTATCCGGGTACAGCAGCCCTTCGGCACTGCCTTGAATGCCCAACACCTCAGCCACTCGCTCGGCGGTGAGCGGCAATACATCCTGGGTCAGTTTGGGGGCACTAGCCAGCTGCTGCAGCGCATCTTTTAGCCGTGTGCCTTCAATCAGGGTAACGCGGTAGCTTACCGGTGGCGCCGTCTCCAGCAAACGCAGCAGTTCGCTGCCGGTCACTCCGGCTGGAATCTCAAACTCGCCAACCCGCAACACTCGCTCTTTGCCTAATAAACGCGCCTGCAACCGCAATAAGGCAGCCGATGGCAACCAACCGTCGTTTTGCCACTGGCGGCTTTTTTTCGACAAGGTATCACCGCTGGCGATCTGCACCCGCACCCGCTCGGAATTACTGCTGGGCACATACCAGGCAGCCAAGAGCAGCCCAACCATCAGCAGCAATAATATCGATACAATACGCATTAGCGCGGATGTCGACCCCTTGGAAGGAGATGTTTTAACGGAGGGAGTAGCCACACACAACTCGATTATCGTTTAACAGCGCTCAGGATACCGGAATTCATCCGCCAATAAACAGCTGCTGCCAGTCATTTTGCCATTGCTGGATCTGCGCTAGCCGAGTGGTTGGCAAAGAATGTTCGTCTAAACGACTCACCCACTGCACTCCTCGCACGGCATTGCAGATCAACAGCGCCTCGGCTTGGCCCAAGTCTGCAGCAGCGATATCAGTCACCTGAGCTTTCGATTGTTCCAATAACCAACGCCGAGCAATACCTTCAACACCACAACGACTTAGATCAGGAGTCAGCCACTGGCCATCAAAACAGACAAAGACATTGCCCGCCGAGCTCTCCACCACATGGCCATCAGCGTCCAATAATAAGCAATCGTCCCATGACTTTTGCAACCGACCACGTGCCAATACCTGTTCTAACCGATTCAGATGTTTGATGCCTGCCAGCAGTGGTTGATACGCCAGTGTTACATCGCTGATGGTGATCACCAAGGGCGACAGGCTTCGCTCTGGCAAGGTGAATGATTGCAACATCAGCAAAGGCTGCATGGTCGAATCATAACCATAACCACGGCCGCCTTCACCGCGACTCAGCAATAGCTTAATGCCCTGGCAAGGCGCTGACTGCGCTAGGTAATGCGACAACGCCTGATCGACGTCCGACAAAGTCGAGATAGGAAAATCCAGCGCCACCAAACCACGCTGCAATCGCTGGCGATGCCAACGCCATAATGGCAACTGACCTTGCGAATCGCACCGCATGGTCTCAAATAAACCATCACCAAACTGCGCGGCACGATGGTTGACCGGCGCCGCCACTAGTGCGCCGGCGCGATACCAGAGCGGATCAGTCATCAAAGCGCTTAATCAGTAAGCTGCCATTGGTACCACCAAAGCCAAAGGAATTGGAAATCGCGGCCCGTATCGGCATTTTTCGCGCCGTATGCGGCACATAATCCAAATCACAGCCGTCATCTGGCTGATCCAGGTTGATGGTTGGCGGTGCAATGCCATCAACTATCGCCAAGGTGGTAATTAACGCTTCCAGCGCTCCTGCCGCACCGAGCAAATGGCCGGTCATGGATTTAGTGGACGAGACCGCCAATCGATTGGCATGCTCACCAAAGACCGCACGAATGGCCCGAGTTTCAGCAATATCACCCACTTGAGTCGAGGTGCCATGGGCATTGATATAATCGATATCTTCAGCGGCCATACCGGCATCTTGCAAAGCATTAATCATGGCATCGCGAGCACCTGCGCCATCTTCGGGGGGACTGGTAATATGATGGGCATCGTCACTCATACCCAGGCCTGCTACTTCGGCATAAATGCGCGCGCCGCGAGCTATTGCATGCTCCAGTGACTCCAATACCAACACCGCAGCACCGTCACCCAGCACAAAACCATCACGGTCTTTATCCCACGGACGACTGGCTTTTTCAGGCTCGTCATTACGTGTACTCATGGCACGTGCTGCGGCAAAGCCGGCAACGCCTAACGGCGACGAGCCGCGCTCGGCGCCACCAGCTAACATCACATCGGCATCACCGTAGGCGATGGTGCGCGCAGCATAACCAATATTATGAGTGCCCGTAGTACAGGCGGTAGTAATGGCAAAATTCGGGCCGCGATAACCATGGCGAATGGCGATATTGCCGGATGCCATATTGATCACCGAACCAGGAATCAAAAACGGTGACACGCGCCGCGCACCGCTTTTAATTAATTGATCGTAATTTTGCTCAATGGTGCTCAAGCCGCCAATCCCCGAACCAACGGCCACACCAACACGATCTTTATTTAATTGCTCAGAAAAGCCCGCATCGAGGACTGCTTGCTCCGCTGCCACCAAGGCATACTGTAAAAACAGATCCACTTTGCGTGCTTCTTTTGGTGTCATCACCGAACTGACGTCAAAGTCTTTAACCATACCGCCGATGCGAGTGGCATAACCGTCGGTATCGAAGTGATCGATCAGGCCAATACCACTGTTGCCTTCACAAACCGCTTTCCAGGTGTCCTGTGTCGTTAATCCCAATGGATTAACCGTTCCTAAGCCAGTAATAACGACGCGTCGTTTACTCATAGCACCTATTCACACTGTCTGTAATTTCGCCCGGCTGTCACTGCACTATTTTTTTGCTGGGCATAAAAAAAGCCGCGTCCGAAGAGGCGGCTTTCGAACATCGCAAATCTTACAGATTGGCGATGATGTAGTCGATGGATTCCTGAACTGTGGTCAGCTTCTCAGCGTCTTCGTCAGGAATTTCGGTTTCAAATTCTTCTTCCAGAGCCATCACCAGCTCAACGGTATCCAGTGAGTCAGCACCCAAATCATCAACAAATGAAGAGGCAGGTTTTACATCCTCTTCTTTAACACCCAGCTGCTCACAAACAATCTTTTTAACGCGTTCTTCAATGTTACTCATGGTTAGTTCCTACCGTTTCAGTTTTTCCTGAGGGTCAGCAATGACCTCACCCCATATTCATGCCGCCATTCACATGAATGGTCTGACCTGTCACATACTGTGCGCCATCACCGACCAGAAACGCGACCGTAGCGGCAATATCATCTACCTGGCCAAAACGCTTCATCGGAATCGACGCTAGGATGGCCTCTTTTTGCCCGTCAGGCAAGACATCCGTCATATCCGTTTGTATAAATCCGGGAGCCACGCAATTAACACGAATATTGCGACTGGCCACTTCTTGTGCCAACGAGCGGCTAAAGCCCTCTAGACCAGCCTTTGCCGCTGCGTAATTGGTTTGGCCGGCGTTACCTGTCGTCCCGATAATGGAACTGATGTTCACAATCGCGCCGTATTTTTGCTTAATCATGGCTTTGGCTAAAGCTTTGCAAACGCGAAACACACCGTTCAAATTGGTGTTAATCACGGTTTGCCAGTCGTCTTCAGACAGGCGCAAGAATAAGTTGTCACGGGTAACACCGGCGTTATTAACCACCACCGCCGGCGTACCAAAATCGGCCAGCAACTGCTTTAAGGCTGCATCCGTCTGCTCGGCGTCGGCAATATTCAACACCATGGCATCGTGATCATCAGCCTGGCTACGCAAGGTGTCACGAATAGCCGCGGCACCCGCCTCGCTGGTTGCTGTGCCAATCACTCGATAGCCTTGCTGCGCCAGTGTCATAGCAATGGCAGCGCCAATGCCACGCGAGGCACCGGTTACTAATGCGATCTGCTTATCCATTATTCACCTCCCTGAAGGGCTAACAGGGCGTCCTCGAACGCCGCTGGGTCCAATGTGTTTTTGCACGCCAATGTTTTATCGATGCGCTTGTTCAAACCGGCCAATACCTTGCCAGGACCAAACTCAATCGCCAACTCGGCCATTGGCCTGCAGGCTTGTACGGCACCCGTCCAATTCACTGGACTGTACAGCTGGGCCAATAGTTTTGCCGCAATATCGGCCGCCTCGGCTGGCTGATTATCAACATTGTGATACACAGGAAACAACGGCGCTTGCCAGCTAACGGCATTGAGTTCTGCTTCAAACTCCGCTGCAGCTGCCTTCATCAGACTGGAATGAAAAGGCCCACTCACCGCCAGAGGCAAGGCTCGCTTGGCACCCATGTCTTTCGCCAGAGGGATGGCAGCGTCTATCCCTGCGGCACTCCCGGCGATAACAATTTGGCCGGGGGCATTAAAGTTTGCAGCCTCAACCACACCAACGGCAGACACTTGCTGACACAGCTCGGCAATTTGCTCTTCTGACAGACCCAATACCGCCGCCATACCGCCTTCACCGGCGGGTACCGCAGCATCCATCAGCTCACCGCGACGTTTTACTAGGCGCACCGCGGTCGCAAAGTCCAGCGCCTCAGCGGCAACCAGGGCACTGTATTCACCCAACGAGTGACCCGCCGCCGCCACTGGCCGTTGCGATCTGCGCTGTTGCAGTAAGCGCCATGCGGCAACACTGGCCGTTAGCAAGGCTGGCTGAGTGTTGTAGGTGAGATTTAGGGTTTCAGCAGGCCCCTGCTGCGATAACGCCCAGAGGTCTTGACCTATTGCCTCAGACGCTTCAGCAAAGGTTTCTTTAATGATTCCGTTTTGCTCGGCCAATTCTGCCAGCATGCCTACTTGCTGGGCCCCCTGACCGGGAAAAAAGGCAATAAAATCAGTCATTTAACAACCTTATTTGTTGCTGCTTAGTGGCGCTGCGCACCAACCATTACGCTCAACGGCGTAACGGGGCACATACTATGGAGCGGAATTGTTACAGTAAATGGGAAGGCTTGCACAATATTATTGAGTTAAATTCACTGACCAGACGCCAACTCACGCGCAAAGGCCGCTTGGCCACCGCACTCCAGCTGCGCTGCCACAAACCCTAATGCGTGGTGCAATGAACGCCAATCTGAGTTGCCGTGGCTTTTAACCACCACCCCTTTTACCCCCAACAACAAGGCACCAGCATAGCGACTGGCGTTAAAACGCCGCAGCAAGCGGTCAATAATAGGCCGCAATAAGGGATAAAAGCTGCGACCAAAAAAGTGGCGTTGAAATTCACGCTGAATCTGATCAGACAACCAAGCAGACAAGCCCTCGCTGGTTTTCAGCGCCACATTACCGACAAAACCATCACAGACAACCACATCAAGCTCACCGGTATAAATATCACTGCCTTCACAAAATCCAACGTACTGCTGCGGCCAGCGCTGGCGAAAACGCTCGGCGGCCTCTTTAATGGTGCTCGTGCCCTTGCAGGATTCCTGACCAATATTCAACAGCGCCATGCGCTGAGTGCGATTACCCTGCACTAACTGCCAAACCATTCCTAACGTGGCAAACTGCTCTAGTTGAGCAGCGCTGGATTCTAAATTTGCCCCCAGGTCCAACATCAGCACCGGTTTGCGACGAGTTGGCAAACAGGCTGCCAATGCCGGGCGATCAAAGCCGTCGTACATGCCCAGCTGCTTTCGCGCCAAGGCCATCAAGGCACCGGTATTGCCAACCGACAACACAGCGTCAGCGTCACCATCGGCATGCAGCTGCAACGCCATCGACATAGAAAAAGATTGTTTTTGCCGCAACGCGGCGACAGGAGAGTCGGCCATGGAAATGGCTGATTGGGCAATCACGAAGCGCACCTGAGATAAGTAGTCAGATAGCTGCTCTTCGGCTTCGGCTTGAAATTCTTCCGTCATCACCAACACGAGGCGATCTGTTGACGGACGGTCTGCCAACCACTTACGACAGGCCTTAAACGCAACGCGGGGACCTAAGTCCCCGCCCATGACATCTACCGCAATGGTAAACATATTAGTCGTTGCCAGTCTCCACGACTTTTTTGCCACGGTAAAAACCGTCGAGCGTTACGTGGTGACGACGATGCGTCTCACCAGTCGTTGGATCGGTAGTCAGGGCAACGGCACCGCTGTCCAGAGCATCGTGAGAACGACGCATACCGCGCTTGGAACGAGTCACTTTGTTTTTTTGAACCGCCATGGTTGGCTCCTAGATATATCAGTCGCTAGTTCTTTTTTAGCTGAGCCAGAACGCTGAACGGATTTTCACGTTCGACTTCTGGTTCGGCATTCGTGTCTGGCTCGGGCTGCTTCAGCTGACATTCACCGTCTGGATGAAGCGGGAACGGTGGCAGACTTAACAGCACTTCATCTTCAAGAACTTCCCAAAGATCAAGGTATCCGTTTTCGTCTACTATTACCGGCTCCAGACGCCGCGGCAATTGTTTTGCACGCTCGTCATCAAATACCAGCCCCAGCTCAAATTCGCTTGTCACCGCCAATGACACTGTATCCAGACAACGCTGGCACAACATAGTCACTTGGGTGCTGCAATGGCCTTTCAGAACCCGATGATTCTCTACATCTCTGAAAAACTCGATTTGACAGTCAACAGCATCGTCACAGCTGACCACAGCCGCTGTTACACGATCCAGATTTTGACTGTCGATTTTTGCGCTAAATTGCTGATTTGTATCAACTAATTTAGTCGCATCAACCCGCTTCGGAAGTTGAGCATCTGCCATAGTGCGCGACATCATAGGTATGCAACCGGCCTCTGTCAAAAATATTTAACGCAACGTCAGCGACTGGCTAGTCAGCATGGTGGCAAAGCCACTACCAATGCTGGCGCCGAACTGACGAATGATTTCTTCCCATGGGTGTGGCTTATGGGTGAAGTTTACTAATTCCTCAGTACCCATCTTGTCACGCGCAATCTGACTGCTAGACGCCAAACCGTCCACCAAGCCCAGCTCCAGCGCCTGCTCGCCCGACCACACCAAACCACTAAACAGATCTGGGTGAGACTTCAAACGATCACCGCGACCTGCCTTCACCTGATTAATGAATTGCTGATGGGTAACATCCAATACGCCCTTCCAGAAACGCTTCTCTTCTGGATTTTCAGGCGAGAACGGATCCAAAAAGCCTTTGTGCTCACCCGCCGTGTACAAGCGACGCTCTACGCCCAGCTTTTCCATTACGTCGACAAAACCAAAACCTGAACCGACCACCCCAATGGAGCCCACCAAGCTGGCTTTATCGGCATAGATTTCATCGGCCGCTGCGGCAATGTAATAAGCGCCAGAAGCACCCAAGTCCATAATCACCGCATACACAGGAAAATCAGGACGTGTTTCTTTTAATCGCTTGATTTCATCATACACATAGCCGCTTTGCACAGGGCTACCGCCCGGGCTATTAATACGCAATATGACCCCCAGCGCCGATTCATCCTCAAAGGCATTGCGCAGTGCACCGATCAGCAAATCAGCACTGGCATCCTGATCGGCGGCAATTGGGCCATTCACTTCAATCACCGCCGCATAGCTAGTCGCATCAGACCCCTTGGCCACCTCATCCACCGGCATACGCACCAACCACAAAATGGCGATCAAATACAAAAATGTCAGACTCTTAAAAAAGATGCCCCAACGACGCGCACGACGCTGCTCGCCCTGCATATCCATCAGCACTTTTTCAATCAAGCGCCACTCTTTACTGTCATCTGCTGGGCGCGATGCACTGCTTCTATTCATCTCATCCATAGTTTTGTATCCAATGCTTTAACTCAGTTAGATTGTGACACACCGCGACCGGACTGTGTCGTCTCAATATTTCTTCATCATGGGCACCATGGGTCAAAGCCACGACATCCATACCGGCAGCGCGGGCCATTTCCAAATCGTAACTGGTGTCCCCGACCATCACAGCGCGATTGGCAGACACTGACAACTCGCGCAGCAATTCGTTCAACATCAAGGGATCTGGCTTAGAGGCCGTTTCATCGGCGCAGCGGGTAGCAGCAAACGACGATTGCAGCTCGGACTCAGCCAATATCCTATCTAGTCCGCGCCGGCTTTTACCCGTCGCCACCGCCAACTGGCGCCCTTGCTCTTTTAATTCAGCCAGCAAACTACGGGCATGGGGGTAAAAATCCATCGACACCTGGCTATCACTAACAAAATAACGCGCATACACTTCGGTCATATGCCGCTGCTGCTCTGCGTCAATGCCGGGCCACAGGGTTTGCAACGCCTCTGGCAAGCCTAATCCGATAATGTTTTGTACAGCAAAATCTGAGATGCGAGTTAACCCCACCTGCTTGGCGGCCTGCTGCATACTGTCGACAATACGCCCATTCGAATCCGACAGAGTGCCGTCCCAATCAAAGATGATCAGCTCATATTTCATAACATCGCTTCCAACGACTGGCGCCACTGCGCACCTGCGGTAAAACCATCCAGCCAGGCAGACAGCTGCTTATCTGGCCAAGCCTGTAAATCGAGCCAGTCGCCACTGATAGGATGACGAAACACCAGCCGCCAGGCATGCAAACACAAACGTGTGACTTGAGTTTTATCGTCCAGCTGCTGCTCGGTCAGATTGCGATACTTGATATCGCCAGCAATGGCGCTACCACTGGCCTGACAATGCACGCGAATCTGATGGGTACGGCCGGTGACTGGCTCAGCCTGCACCAGACTGTAATCGCGCCCAACAGCCAAGCATTTATAGCGAGTCAATGCGCTTTTGCCGTCGTCACTCACACGCACGATGCGCTCGCCCGATTGCCGCTCAGTACGCAACAGCGGCAAATCCACGGCACTAATGTGTTGCGACCAATGGCCGTGCACCAGCGCCAAGTAGTATTTGCCAATACCTTGTTTGTCGGCCAGCATACGCTGCAGCGTTGTCAGTGCTTTGCGCTTTTTCGCCACCAACACCAAACCTGACGTGTCGCGATCGAGGCGATGCACCAACTCCAAAAACGTATGCTGAGGGCGCATTTTGCGCAGCGCTTCGATCATCCCCAGACTCACACCGCTACCGCCATGCACCGCTAAGCCCGATGGTTTATTGACCACCAGCAAAGCCTCGTCTTCATATACGATGGCAGCATCCAGCTTGTCTTTAAGCACCGACGATACCGGCGGCGTCTCGCCTCGCTGCGCCAGCCTCAATGGTGGGATACGCAGCTGGTCGCCGTCAGCCAAGCGCGTATCCGCCTTCGCTCGTTTTTTGTTAACTCGTACTTCGCCCTTGCGAATAATTCTATAAATCAGTGTCTTAGGAACGCCTTTTAACGTAGACAATAAAAAGTTGTCGAGTCGCTGGCCGGCGTTGGCCTCACTGATGGTCAGCCATGATACTTGGCTGGTGTCTAACTCTGATGGCACCATGCATTGTCCGGTGAGTGCGTCGGTTACAGTATTTGCTGCCGCCTGGCAATGTTGCTATAGTCGCCGACAGCCTGACGCGCCCGTACATCCGATTGATCAGATGCGCTCAGGCCCGCCGAAAAGCGGCACAGTATAAGGAAGATGCACGCAATAAGACACTCTTCCGCATGAACAACCAAGTTCAGGCGCTGCACGCAGCGCTGAGTGAGATAAACCAAGCAGCACAGCGCGCTGGCATCTCGCATTATCAAATTATGGACAGTGTCGGTGCCCAGTAAGACTGAGTAGCACCTCTGCGAACAGGACCAAAGCCCGGTTGGCTTTGGCAAGCAAAGCACCCATAAACATTTTGGTAGTGGCCGTACCACGGCATTGCCAGGCGCCGCGTTGCTCACATGAGCAATACAAACGGCATGAAAAGAATGCTAATCAACGCCACTCAAACTGAAGAGTTGCGCGTAGCCCTAGTGGATGGGCAAAAACTGTACGATCTGGACATCGAAACCGGTGCCCGCGAGCAGAAAAAATCCAACATCTATAAAGGCAAAATCACCCGCATCGAGCCCAGCCTAGAAGCGGCCTTTGTCGACTTCGGCGCTGAGCGCCATGGTTTTTTGCCATTGAAAGAAGTCGCCCGCGAGTACTTTGTTAAAGACCCAGGTCCGGGTCGCATCAATATCAAAGACGTTCTGAAAGAAGGCCAGGAAGTTATTGTCCAGGTCGACAAAGAAGAACGTGGCAACAAAGGCGCAGCACTGACCACGCAAGTCAGTCTGGCTGGTCGCTACCTGGTATTGATGCCCAATAACGCTCGCGCTGGTGGCATCTCGCGTCGCATCGAAGGCGATGAGCGCACTGAGTTGCGCGAAGCCATGAAAGGCGTTTCTGTACCCGACCGCATGGGCGTGATCGTGCGCACCGCAGGCATCGGTCGCAGCTCCGAGGAGCTGCAACGCGACCTCGACTACCTAGTGCAGCTGTGGGAAGCCATTCAGGAAGCCTTTGATGACAATCAGGCACCGAAACTACTGCTGCAAGAAAGTAACGTTATCCTGCGTGCTATCCGCGATTACTTGCGCCAAGATGTCGGTGAAGTACTGATTGATACCGAAGAGGCATACCAGGAAGCGCTGGACTTCGTCAGCCGCGTCATGCCTCAGTTCCAGAACAAGTTCAAACGCTACGAAGACAGCGTACCTCTGTTCAACCGTTATCAGATCGAGTCACAAATCGAAAGCGCCTTCCAACGTGAAGTAAAACTGCCGTCCGGTGGCTCTATCGTTATCGACCCAACCGAAGCACTGGTGTCGATCGACATCAACTCGGCACGCGCCACCAAGGGCGCTGACATCGAAGAAACCGCCCTCAACACCAACGTAGAAGCGGCCGATGAAATCGCTCGCCAATTGCGCCTGCGTGATATGGGTGGCCTGGTGGTTATCGACTTTATCGACATGATGTCGAACAAAAACCAGCGCGAAGTAGAAACCCGCCTTAAACGTGCCCTTGAGCTGGACCGCGCCCGCGTACAGGTGGGTCGCATCTCTCGTTTTGGCCTGATTGAAATGTCGCGCCAGCGCCTGCGCCCATCACTGGAAGAAACCAGTGGCCACGTGTGCCCTCGCTGTAACGGCACCGGCGTTATCCGCGGCATCCAATCTGTTGGCCTGTCGATTCTGCGCCTAATTGAAGAAGAAGCCGCAAAAGAAAACACCGGCCAAGTCCGTGCCGTGGTACCAAACCCAGTGGCCAGCTTCCTGCTGAACGAAAAACGCGCCTTGATCGCCGAGATCGAGCAGCGTCACGACACGCGCGTGATGGTGTTGCCAAATCCACACATGGATACGCCACACTTTGAAGTCCAGCGCCTGCGCCCAGATGACACCCTGATTGATGAAATCAGCTATGAACACAAGCTGGAAGGCGGCGAGCCTGAATACGGCATTGAACTGGCAGAAAGCGACAGCGTTAAACCACAACGCGCGGCGGTTAAAGCCGTTGCCCCCACGGCCGCGCCCGTTGTTGCCAGCGAAGAAAAACCAGGTTTCTTCAAGCGCCTAAGCTCTGCCCTTAGCACTTTGTTTGAGTCTGGCGAAGAAGACAGCACACCCGCGAAAAAGACCAGCAACAACCAAAGCAAAGGCAATGCCTCGCGCCAGAACAAAGGCCAAAGCAATCGTCGCAACCAGAATGGTAACGCTGCGTCAGCCAACCGCAACAACAAAGAGCGTCGCAATCCACGCGAAGAAGCTCGCAACGAGCGCGCTGACAAAAACCCTCGCAGCAAAACTGCTGACGCCAAAAATGACAAGCCTAAACGCGACAATAAGCGTGATGAAAAACGCGATAGCAAGCGCGACGAGCTACGTGACAACAAGCGCGAAGAGTCAGGCCGCAACAGCAAACGTGAAGAGTCAAGCCGCGACAACAGCGGTAGTGACAACAAAGCTCCACGTCGTGACCGCAGCCAGGGCAACAGCACACGCAAACGTCCAAATAAGCCTGACTTCAGCGATGAGCCAGATACCGTCGTTATTGGCCAGCAAGGCAAAAAAGAGAGCAACGAAGCCACCACAGCGGCGGAAACCAGCAACAATGCCAACACTGCCAGCGACAATGACAGCACAGAGCGCCGCCCACGTCGTTCGCGTCGTCGTAACCGCAGCGAAAAGCCGCGTGATGACGTTGCTAGCAAATCTGACAGCACGGCTGATAACAGCGAGCAGTCAAGCGACGCCGTTATCAGTCAGAACACGGCTGAAACCAATAGCAGCCCAAACAGCTCGGATGCGGCCAGCAACAACGACAGCAGCGCATTAGCCGACGATACTGGCAGCCAAACCGTTGCCAGCGACACCACCAACAGCGTTGAAGCAAAGGCTACCGAGGCTGCGCCTGCACAAGAAACTGATGCTATCGCTGATGGCCAGGATCAGCAGGACGACTCTGACGACAAACCGCGTCGTCGCAGTCGCCGTAGTCGCCGCAAGCCGGAAAATACTGACGCCGTCGACAACAGCACGCCAAACGCCAGTGATGCGCCTGTCGCCAAGGCCGAGCAGCAGAGCAATGGTGATAACAGCGAGACTAGCGCCACACCAGAAGCCGTGGCAAAAGCAGAGACCGCAGCCGAGATCGAAACGGCAAGCCAAACCCGCAGTGATGAGCCTAAGCCTGCTGATGAGAAGCCTGCTGGCAATGAGGCGAACGCTAGCGCAGATGACGGCCATGACAAGCCGCGCCGCCCTCGTCGCTCCCAGCGCAAGGCTGCGCCGAAAAAAGTGGTCAGCACTGATGACGCGCCTCAAATCCAGGCAGCTGAAGCACAAACAGCAGCGCCAGAGCAAGCCGAGCAACCAGCGAACGCGGAACCTGCCGAGCCAGCAAAGAGCGAGCCTGAAGCCAAACCTGCAGCCGCCAGCGAACAACCCGCAGCTGAAAGCAGCGATGCTGCAGAGAGCAAAGGCCGCCCTCGTCGCAGCCGTCGTCGTAACACAGCTCGCGCCGTGAATGATCCACGCCAGTCTGAGCAAGCCGAGCAGAACACCGCTGCTCAGCAGCCTGCAGACAAGGAAAGTGTTGAAATAGCGGAGCAAAAACCGCAGCCTGCGACAGCAGAAAGCACTGCAACACCACAAAGCAATGGCAGCGCAGAACCAGCGCCTTCTGCTGATGTACAAGCCAATGCCGACACCAGTAGCGACAATGCTGGTAATGACAGCGACCACCGTCGCAATGAGGCAGAAGAAAGCCGCTAAGGCGTTCGAGCAATAAAAAAACCGGCGCCATGCGCCGGTTTTTTTATGTCTTCGCTTTAGAGCCAACGCCCTTAAATCTGCGCCGGTGGCACCCTTACCCAGCCTTCCATTAATACCCGCGCACTGCGGCTCATAATGGCTTTACTGGCACTCCATTGGCCGTCCTTTACAACCGCTTCTGCACCGACTTTTAACGTGCCTGACGGGTGACCAAAATTTACCTCGCGCCGCTCGCCGCCGCCAGCCGCTTCATTCACCAAGGTACCTGGCACCGCCGCCGCAGTGGCGATGGCCACAGACGCCGTGCCCATCATGGCATGATGTAATTTACCCATCGACAGCGCCCGCACCCGCAAATCGATATCCTCTGCCGCCACTGGTTTGCCACTGGAAGCAACATAGGCCTCAGGCGCTGCCACAAATGCGATTTTCGGCGTATGCTGACGCGCCGCCGCTTCACTGACATCACTGATTAAGCCCATCTTTAGCGCCGCATAGGCGCGAATGGTCTCAAAGCGCTGCAGAGCCGCTTCATCGTTATTGATGTCGTCCTGCAGCTCAGAGCCGCTGTAGCCAATATCACTGGCCCGTACAAAGGCGGTAGGAATGCCGGCGTTAATCAAAGTCACATCAAAAGTACCCACCCCCGGCACCTCGAGCTGGTCGATCAGGTTACCGGTCGGAAACATGGCACCCTCGGCATCGGCCGGATCGAGAAACTCAATCACCACCTCAGCCGCCGGAAAGGTCACGCCATCAAGCTCAAAGTCGCCACACTCCTGCACCTGACCGTCTTTTATCGGCACCTGGGCGATGATGGTTTTTTCGATATTCTTCTGCCAGATACGCACCGTGCAAATACCGTTTTCAGGTATGCGCTCAGCGTCTACTAGGCCTTGGCTGATGGCAAAAGCTCCGACCGCGCCGGTTAAATTGCCACAGTTGCCCGACCAATCAACAAAGGCCTTGTCGATGGCCACCTGGCCAAATAGATAATCGACGTCATGGTCTGGCTGGGTACTTTTATCCAGCAATACAGTTTTGCTGGTACTGGACGTCGCACCGCCCATGCCGTCGGTATGTTTGCCATAAGGGTCTGGGCTGCCAATCACACGCAGTAGCAACTTGTCTCGATATTCACCTGGCTTCTGAGCTTCAACCGGTAGGTCTTTGATATTAAAGAAAACGCCCTTGCTGGTGCCACCACGCATGTAGGTAGCGGGAATACGAATTTGGGGGCTATCAGAGGAAAAGGACATAATGCCATCTCGCGTTGAATCAAACACTGGGCGGCGCTGCTACCCAGAACGAAAAATGGGTGAACTCACCCACTCAAGGAAAAACAGGGCAGCCTAAGCTGTCCTGTTGTTTAAGCCACAGAGTTACTGCTGCAGGAACTCTTTGGCAAAGCGCTGCAACACACCACCGGCTTGGTAGGTGGTGACCTCTTCACCGGTGTCCAGGCGACAGATCACTGGCACTTGCTGCTCACGACCATCAGCATAGTGAACCACCAAGGCCAGCTCACCGCCTGGCTGATGCTCACCCACAACATCAAAGGTTTCCGTGCCGTCCAGGCCCAAAGTAATGCGCGTGGTACCCGGCTTAAACTGCAGTGGCAATACGCCCATACCAATCAGGTTGGTGCGATGGATGCGTTCAAAGCCTTCAGCCACAATCACTTCAACGCCCGCCAAGCGCACGCCTTTGGCCGCCCAGTCACGTGATGAGCCCTGGCCATAATCGGCGCCGGCAACAATGATCAGCGGCTGCTTGCGCTGCATATAGGTTTCGATGGCTTCCCACATGCGCACTACCTGGCCTTCTGGCTCTATGCGCGCCAGCGAGCCCTGCACTACGTTGCCTTGTTCGTCGCACACCATTTCATTCATTAACTTGGGATTAGCGAGCGTGGCACGCTGAGCCGTCAAATGATCACCGCGGTGGGTGGCGTAGGAGTTAAAATCCTCCTCCGGCAGCCCCATCTTGGCCAAATATTCACCGGCCGCACTGTCGGCCAAAATGGCATTCGACGGCGACAAATGATCGGTAGTGATGTTATCCGGCAGCAAGGCCAGCGGGCGCATGCCTTTAAGCGTGCGTTCAGCGGCCAAGGCACCTTCCCAATATGGCGGGCGACGAATATAGGTACTCATCTCACGCCAGTCGTACAGCGGGCTCGGCGCTTTTTCGATATCACCGAGGTCAAACATCGGGATATAGACATCGCGGAACTGCTGCGGCTTAACGTGCTCGCTAACGATGGCGTCGATTTCTTCATCCGACGGCCAAATATCCGCCAAGCGAATCTCTTGGCCATCCACCACTGCCAATACGTCTTGCTCGATATCAAAACGTACGGTACCAGCCAAAGCGTAAGCCACGACCAAAGGCGGCGATGCCAAAAACGCCTGTTTAGCGTACGGGTGAATGCGGCCATCAAAGTTGCGATTGCCCGACAACACCGCGGTGGAGTACAGGTCACGATCGACGATTTCCTGCTGAATGTCTGGGTTTAATGCGCCTGACATGCCGTTACAGGTGGTGCAAGCAAAAGCCACAATGCCAAAGCCGAGCTTTTCCAGCTCTGGTAATAAGCCTGCTTCTTCCAGGTAAGTGCGCGCCACTTTAGAGCCCGGTGCAAAGGAGGATTTCACCCAAGGCTTGCGCACTAGCCCCAGCTCATTGGCTTTTTTCGCCAGCAAACCTGCCGCCACCACATTGCGCGGGTTGGAAGTGTTGGTACAAGAGGTAATGGCGGCAATAATGACCGCACCGTCTGGCATCAAGCCTTGAGCTTCTTGCTCGCGCGCTTGGTCTAAGTTGCCAGCAATGCCTTTGGCGGCCAAATCTTTAGTAGCAACACGTGCATGAGGATTCGATGGGCCGGCGATATTACGGCCGACACTGGACAAGTCAAAGCTCAATACCCGCTCGTATTGCGCTCCAACCAGGGAATCCGCCCACAATCCGGTGTGCTTGGCATATTGTTCTACCAAGGCTACCTGCTCTGGCTCACGACCAGTCAGATTGAGGTAATCAATGGTCTGCTCATCGATATAGAACATCGCCGCTGTGGCGCCGTATTCCGGCGTCATATTGGAAATGGTGGCACGATCACCAATGGTTAAGCTGCGCGCACCGTCACCAAAGAACTCCAAATAGGCGCCTACCACTCGTTCTTTGCGCAAAAACTCAGTTAACGCCAAAACGATATCGGTGGCGGTAATGCCAGGCTGGCGCTTCCCCGTGAGCTCAACACCAACGATATCGGGCAAGCGCATCATCGACGGATGACCCAGCATCACGGTTTCCGCTTCCAGGCCACCAACGCCTACGGAAATTACGCCCAACGCATCAACGTGGGGGGTGTGGGAATCGGTGCCGACACAGGTATCCGGGAAAGCAACACCGTCGCGCACTTGCACCACAGGCGACATTTTCTCCAGATTAATCTGGTGCATGATACCGTTGCCTGCTGGAATCACATCGACATTATCAAACGCGGTTTTGGTCCAATCGATAAAATGAAAACGATCTTCATTGCGGCGCTCTTCAATGGCACGGTTTTTATCGAAGGCATCAGGGTCAAAGCCGCCACATTCCACCGCCAGCGAATGGTCGACAATTAACTGGGTTGGCACCACAGGGTTTACCTTAGCAGGATCACCGCCCTGCTCGGCAATGGCGTCGCGCAAACCGGCCAAGTCGACCAGCGCCGTTTGTCCCAAAATATCGTGGCACACCACGCGCGCCGGATACCAAGGAAAATCCAGCTCACGCTTGCGATCAATCAACTGTCGCAATGAATCAGTCAACGCCTCAGGCGCACAGCGACGCACCAATTGCTCGGCCAAAATACGCGAAGTGTATGGCAAACCGTCGTAGGCACCCGGCTGAATGTTATCGACGGCCGCCCGGGTATCAAAAAAATCGATATCACTGCCAGGCAATGACTTACGGTATTCAGTATTCATAATTAGGCTCATCAAGCAGCACCGGGCCTAGCCGGTGCTTTTAGAATTATCGGTCGACTATGGCGGTCACTGGGCGCAACTCTTCACCGGTGTATTCCGCGCTAGGGCGAATAATACGGTTATCGGCACGCTGCTCCATTACATGCCCAGCCCAGCCGGTCAGACGACTGCAGACAAAAATCGGGGTAAATAATTTGGTCGGAATGCCCATGTAGTTGTAGGCAGAGGCGTGGAAAAAATCGGCATTGCAGAACAGTTTTTTCTCGCGCCACATCACGGCTTCACAGCGCTCAGAAATATCGTACAGCGAGGTATTGCCATTTTCCTGGGCCAGTTTTTCAGACCAGAGTTTAATAATGGCATTGCGTGGGTCAGATTCGCTGTAAACCGCGTGGCCAAAGCCCATGATTTTTTCTTTGCGCGCCAGCATACCGAGCAATTTTTGCTCAGCATCGTCTGGATTTTCCATGCCCTCAATCAGCTCCATCGCCGCCTCATTAGCACCGCCATGCAAAGGCCCACGCAGCGAACCAATGGCGCCGGTCACACAGGAGTGCATGTCACTTAAGGTGGAAGCACAGACGCGCGCGGTAAAGGTTGAAGCATTAAATTCGTGCTCGGCGTACAAAATCAATGAAGCATGCATCACCTGAGTGTGCAATTCAGAGGGTTTTTCACCGTGCAAGGTCCATAGGAATTGCTCAGCGATGGAGTCAGCATCGGTATCCACATCAATGCGCTGACCGTTGTGGCTGAAGTTGTACCAGTAATTAATCATGCCCGGGAACAGCGCCAGCATACGATCCGTCGCATCTTGTTGCTGCTCAAAGCTGCCTTCTGTTTCTAAGTTACCCAGCATGGAGCAGCCGGTGCGCATCACATCCATTGGGTGCGCCGATGCCGGAATGCGTTCCAATACTTCGATTAATGCAGCCGGCAAGGTGCGCAGTGACTTAAGTTTGGCCTTGTAGTCGTTCAGTTGCGCCTGATTTGGCAGTTCACCTTTTAAAATTAAATAGGCCACTTCTTCAAACTGGCACTTATCCGCCAGCTCTTTGACATCGTAACCACGATAGGTCAGACCTGAGCCCGATACCCCCACCGTTGATAATGCGGTTTTGCCTGCTACCTGGCCACGCAGGCCGGCACCCGTTAATTGCTTAGCCATGTTTATCTCCCTTATTTGTTTTTGCCTTCAGCGAATAAAGCGTCGAGCTTGGCTTCAAAATCGTGGTAATTGAGGTAATCGTACAGCTCCATGCGAGTCTGCATCATGTCGACCACTTTGCGCTGATCGCCTTCTTCCAAAATGCTTTTATAGACAGTTTCTGCCGCTTTATTCATGGCACGAAAAGCACTGAGCGGATACAGCACCATAGCAGCCCCCCACTCGCCTAATTGTTCGCGATTCCATAATTCGGTTTGGCCAAATTCGGTGATATTGGCGAGAATCGGCACGTCGAGGGAGTCGGCAAAGGCGCGGTAATGCTCTTCAGTTTTTACCGCTTCGGCAAAAATGCCGTCTGCACCGGCTTCAACACACGCCTGGGCGCGCTCAATGGCGGCTTCTAAACCTTCCTGAGCAAAGGCATCGGTACGTGCCATGATAAAAAAGCTATCATCGGTGCGCGCATCCACCGCCGCTTTAATGCGGTCGACCATTTCAGCTTTGGATACAATTTCTTTATTAGGCCTGTGACCACAGCGTTTTTGCGCCACCTGATCTTCCAAGTGCACCGCCGCTGCACCGGCTTTTTCCATCTGCGAGATAGTGCGGGCAATATTAAAGGCACCGCCCCAACCAGTATCGATATCGACCAGCAGCGGTAATTGAGATGCCGAGGTAATACGACGTACGTCTTCTAATACATCGTTCTGGGAGGTCATGCCTAAATCGGGCAAGCCATAGGAGGCATTGGCCACCCCACCACCCGATAAATAAATCGCTTGATGGCCAATACGCTCAGCCATCATGGCAGCGTAGGCGTTAATGGTACCGACGATTTGCAATGGCTGATTGTCTGCCAAGGCCTGTCTGAATCTTTGACCTGGAGTCATGCCTGACCCTCCTGTTCTAGACGCTGTTCAAGATTGATAAGCGACGTCTGGATATGACGACGCATTAATAATTCGGCGAGTTCTGCGTCGCGGGCACTGATGGCCTCAACGATGCGCTGGTGTTCGATTAACGCTTGCTGCGGGCGCTTATCACTGGTCGAGGTTTGGTAGCGATACATGCGCACCAGGTGGTACAGCTCACCACACAGCATTTGATGCAAACGCGCGTTGCAGCTGCCTTTGACAATGCGATAGTGAAAATCCAAATCGCCGGCTTTTTGGTAATAAGCCAGGCCCTGCTCTTGTTGAATGCTGTGCGCATGCTGCTGCAACAGGGCCTGTAGTTCGGCAATTTCATTGTCCGGCATGCGCTGTGCAGCAAGGCGACAGGCCATGCTTTCCAGTTCCACCCGTATTTCGTAAATATCACGCAGCTCAGTCAAACTGAGTGATACTACCCGGGCGCCAGCATGGGGGATGCGCACCACTAAATGCCTGGCTTCCAGCTTTTGAATGGCTTCGCGCATGGGTGCACGACTACCACCATAGCGCTGCACCAGCTGCTGCTCTGATATCCGAGCACCAGGTTTGAGCTCACCACGGACGATTTCCGTGGTCAGTTCGGCAAACACCTTCTCTGCCAGCGGTGTGCTCTCTGCCATAGTTTTGTCGACAATTCACCCAAAGATTGGCCCAGAATACGCTCAAGATCACATATTTCAAGCATTGATCTGAAATATTGTATACAAAACCTTCTCAGACACAGAAGACGAGCACAAAAAAGCCGGCACTGCGCCGGCTTTGTCGACCATTCCCATAGCGATACGCTTTACGCTGGCATCGACAGCGCCTCAGGCGAGACAATCACACCATTATTATCGGCATAAACGAACTGGCCGGGCACAAAGGTCACGCCGCCAAACTTCACCTCCAGGTTTACATCTCCCAAACCACGCTTATCGGTTTTCAGCGGATGGGTCGCTAGCGCTTGCACACCGAGATCGGTTTGCATAATCACGTCAACATCACGGATACAGCCGTAAATAATGATGCCTTCCCAGCCATTGCTGGCGGCTTTTTCGGCCAACATATCGCCCAGCAAAGCATGGCGTAACGAACCACCGCCATCGACCACCATGACTTTGCCGGTACCGTCGGTATCGACCAACTCTTTGACTTTGGAGTTGTCTTCAAAGCATTTCACTGTAACGATTTCTCCGCCAAAAGATTCGCGGCCACCGTAGTTGTTGAACATTGGCTCAACCACTTGCACCAATTGCGGATACTCATCGCACAAATCCGGGGTTACGTAATCGGTCATAATCACTCCTTGTTAGAGTTAAGTTGTTGAATCTCGGCCACCGACAACTCAAATTGCCCGGCAGTGAAATCTTCTGCGCTTCGCCACATAGCCTCAGCCACCTGCGTGGCCGGCAAGGCTTGATAACGACCAAAGCATGGATGGGCCAACCATCGACCAGCCCATTGCTCCAATGGCCGCGGGCTTGACCGCTGCCCCAGCAACACCGAGGGCTGCACAAACACCAACCGTTCAAACCCCATGCCGGCGAGCTGTTGTTGCATTTCGCCTTTAAGGCGGTTGTAGAGAAATGGCGAATGGGCATTGGCACCAACCGCACTGAGCACCTCAGCGCTGCGCGCACCTAGGGCTTTAGCCCGAGCTGCACAGCGGACCACCAAATCTCGATCGACCCAAGCTAAGCCCTCTGCACCGGATTGTTTGCGAGTGGTGCCCAAGGTGCACAAAAAAACATCAACACAATCGGCTGGATGCTGCTCAAAATCAAGCCAGATAAGCCTAGGATGTTCAATGGAAGGCGCTGTGCGCGCCCAAGCAAATACCTGGTGATTGCGCTGAAGACACTGCTGCAACAGAGACTGGCCGGTCAGCCCGGTAGCTCCGGCCAACAGCACTTTCACGAGTCGGCTTCTTTGTGTTGCGACAAAGAACGGCCAGCACACCACTGGCTGATCATGGGCCAGATCTCGGCAGCCGCTTCTCGACTGACCACCATATCCACATGACCATAATCACACTGAAAGCCTTCGGCTTTTCCAAGCCGCACATATTGCAGTGGACCACCGTAAAGGGTTGCAAAACGCTGGCAATAGCGCTCCGGATCAGAGCTATCGGCGGCACCAGCCATCGCCAGCAAAGGCACATCACAGGCCTGCCAGCCAGGCATTAACTTGCGCCGTGGACGGCGAAACTGCCAGCTGCCAAACCAATCATGACGCCTGAGATATTCATTCACCAACCCCGCTGGCTCAGACTCAGGGCCGATTTTTAGACGTTGACCACTGACTTCACCGCGCCGCTTAACCCAGCGCCGTAGACCAAAGCCTAACAGCGGCAACCACAAATAACGCGGCCGGCGAATCGCCTGAGTACCCAACAACACGCAGCTGTGCACATTGTCACGATGCAAAATGCCGCTGGCTAATGCCGATGACAAGATAACGCCACCTAACGAATGTCCGACCCAGATTGCTGGCTTGCCGGTGCATTCCAATAGAAAATCATTAACGGCACCTATGTCGTACTCGACATAGCGCTGCAAAGTATTATTGCGATAGTCGAGGTTGCGCGGACTTAAACCATGTCCGCGCTGATCCAGCATCCACACATCATGACCTTGCTCGACCAAATAGCGAGCCAGTCCGATGCCGCGATCCGACCACCAAAAGCGGCGGTTGGTGAAACTGCCATGCAACAGCACCACCGGCTGACCGCCTTTGCTACGCCCGTCGGCAAAACTCAGATGCGTTAGCGCCAACTGCACGCTGCGATCCGGATCGCGATTGTGCTTAACCAGATAAACATCCTCAGCCATAGCCTGATGCTGCTCTGCTCGCATCAGGCTGACTGGAAATAAGGAACTGCTGCTTTTCATCGCGGCCTTAATTGTCCTTATCGGCGAGGAAGAACCAGGTATCCATCACAGAATCTGGGTTCAACGACACACTGTCGATACCATGCTCCATCAACCACTTGGCAAAATCTGGGTGATCCGATGGCCCTTGGCCACAAATGCCAATGTATTTGCCAGCCTTTTTACAGGCATTAATGGCATTTTCCAGCAACGCCAAAATGGCCGGATTACGCTCATCAAACAGGTGGGCAATAATGCCGGAGTCGCGATCCAAGCCTAAGGTTAATTGGGTTAAATCGTTAGAGCCGACAGAGAAACCATCAAAATGCTCAAGGAATTGCTCAGCCAACACGGCATTCGCCGGCAACTCGCACATCATAATTAAACGCAGATCATTTTCGCCGCGTTTTAGACCGTTTTCGGCCAGCAAATTCACCACTTGCTCAGCTTCGCCCGGCGTACGCACAAAGGGCACCATGATTTCAACATTGGTAAAGCCCATATCATTGCGTACACGACGCATGGCGCGACACTCTAACTCAAAGCAGTCGCGGAAATTTTTGGAGATATAACGCGATGCACCGCGGAAACCCAGCATCGGATTTTCTTCTTCTGGCTCATACAAACGACCGCCAATTAAGTTAGCGTATTCGTTCGATTTAAAGTCAGATAAGCGCACGATCACCCGCTTAGGCCAAAACGCCGCCGCCAAAGTGGAAATACCTTCAACCAGCTTATCGACGTAAAAATCCACCGGGCTGGCGTAACCCGAAATGCGTCGCTCAACGGTAGGTTTGACTTCCTCAGGCAAGCTATCAAAATTCAGCAGCGCTTTCGGATGCACACCAATCATGCGATTAATAATAAATTCCAACCGCGCCAAGCCGACACCAGCATTCGGCAAACCCTGGAAGTCAAACGCACGATCTGGATTACCGACGTTCATCATGATTTTAAACGGCAAATCCGGCATAGATTCAACGCTGTTGCGGCGAATATCAAAATTCAGCGCACCTTCATAAACAAAACCGGTATCGCCTTCAGCACAAGACACGGTCACGTCTTGACCGTCACTTAACAACTTAGTGGCGTCTTCACAGCCTACCACGGCAGGGATGCCCAGTTCACGAGCGATAATGGCAGCATGACAGGTACGGCCGCCGCGATTGGTGACAATAGCCGAGGCACGCTTCATCACCGGTTCCCAATCTGGGTCGGTCATATCGGCAACCAATACATCGCCAGGCTGTACCTGATCCATCTCATCAACAGAGTCGATAATTCGTACCGGCCCTTTACCAATTCGGTGGCCAATACTGCGCCCTTCGACCAATACCTTGCCGGTCTCTTGCAGCAGATAACGTTCCATCACGGTTTTGCTGGCACGGCTTTTTACCGTTTCTGGGCGCGCTTGTACGATGTAAAGACGGCCGTCGTCACCGTCTTTGGCCCATTCAATATCCATTGGGCGGCCGTAATGCTGCTCAATAATCACCGCCTGACGAGCCAGCGCTTCGATTTCTGCATCGTTAATGGAAAACACTTGGCGATCAGCACGATCAACACGCTGGGTTTCAACTGAGCGGCCAACAGCGGCATCCTGGTTGTAGACCATCTTGATGGCCTTGGCACCCAGGTTGCGACGTAAAATAGCGGGGCGATTATTGGCCAGATTATCTTTATGAACGTAAAACTCATCTGGGTTAACGGCGCCCTGCACCACGGTTTCACCCAAACCGTAGGAGCTGGTGATAAAGACCACCTGATCAAAACCCGACTCGGTATCTAGGGTAAACATCACCCCACTGGAGGCGGTTTCACTGCGCACCATGCGTTGCACACCGGCCGACAGCGCCACTTTGTGGTGGTCAAAGCCCTGATGCTCACGGTAGGCAATAGCGCGATCATTAAACAGTGAAGCAAACACATCACGAATGGCGTGTTTAACATTTTCAATACCAACAATATTCAGGTGGGTTTCTTGCTGACCGGCAAAGGAGGCATCAGGCAGGTCTTCTGCCGTGGCCGATGAGCGTACCGCCACGGCCATCTTGCCATTACCACCTTGCAGCTTGGCAAAGGCCTCTTCAACAGCGGCTTCTAGCCCAGGTGGTAGCGGCGCTTCCAAAATCCAGTTACGAATGCGCGCACCGGTTTCGGTCAGCATGCGGATATCATCGACATCCAACGCGCTGAGTTCGGCATTAATGCGCCCATCCAGCCCCTGGTAGGACAAAAACTCACGATAGGCATCGGCCGTGGTGGCAAAGCCATTGGGAACAGTAACGCCTGCGTTGGCCAGATTACTGATCATTTCACCGAGCGATGCATTTTTGCCACCTACCCGCTCTACATCGCCCATCGACACCTGATCAAACCAGAGTACGTAATCGGTCAACGCCCTTCTCCTGTCATTTTCAATGGCTTATCGCTATGATTCGCAGCGCGTTATAGTAAAAGTACCCAGAGCAAATTTCTACATGAAGCGATACGCATTCTTTATTTCCGATGGCACCGGCATCACCGCAGAAACCTTAGGTAACAGCTTGCTGGCTCAATTTGAAAGGCTGGAATTCGAGCGTATTACCATGCCCTATGTCGATAACGAAAACAAAGCCTATGACGCCGTTACTCGCATGAATCAAGCCGCTACCGAAAGCGGCATGCCCGTCATTTTGTTCGACACCATAGTGGATAAGAGTATTCGCGCCATTGTCGATTCGGCCAATGCCTTTAAAGTCGATATTTTTGCCACCTTTTTGGCACCATTGGAGCAGGAGCTAGGTACTGAGTCGTCTTATAGCGTCGGCAGATCACACCTAGCCACCGACAGCAATGACTACCAAGATCGCATCGATGCCATCAACTTTGCCCTAGACAACGATGACGGTGCCCGCACTCGCCAATACGCCGAAGCTGACATTATTTTAGTGGGCGTTTCGCGCTGCGGTAAAACCCCCACCAGCCTGTATATGGCAATGCAATTTGGTATTAAAGCAGCCAACTACCCGCTCACCGAAGAAGACATGCTCGACCTTAGATTGCCTAAGTCCCTCAGCGACCACCATGACAAGCTGTATGGCTTATCGATTGACCCTGAGCGGCTGTCGTTAATTCGCAGCGAGCGCCGCGCCAACAGCAAATATGCGTCGCTCAAGCAATGTTACCTGGAGGTGGAAGAAGTCGAGCTGTTGTATCAGCGCGAAAAAATTCCTTATATCAGCACCACGGCGCGCTCGATTGAAGAAATTGCCACGCGCATTTTGGCCGATACCGGCTTACAACGCCGGTTAAAAACCTAACCAACCGCACACACAGGTGCGATGTAGCAAAGAAGACTGGCCTACGACGGCTTATTCAGTGCATTCATCGCCGCTGCAATCTGACGCGAGTGGGTGTACACCAAGCGATGATCAGCGCCTTGAATACTAACGTATTGCCAGTTTGGGGTTGAATCTTGTAATTGCTGATGACGCTCATGCATCACATCGGGTGTCAGACTGCCAACAAAACTTATACCTGCCACCGGCGGCTGCCAGACAACAAAGGTATCTGCATTTAATTCAAGCTCTGTCGCCACCGTATTGAGCGCACGGGCAAAACCTGCGGGGTTTTCCGCCAAGCGCGCTATGGTCAGCTGATCGGCTTTTTCATTAGCTGGGCGTTTAGGCGAAACTATATCTAAAAAGCCTTGGTATAAACTCAAGTTAGCCGGCTGAGCCATCACTTGATGGGACAATTGCTTATAAGCATCCGCCTTTTCTAGCAAGGTCTGCACCGACACACCACCCAACATGGCCGGCTCCAACAAAAACAACCGACCAGATAACACGTATTGGCTAAGCCAGGCCCAGGTCACCATGCCGCCAAACGAATAGGCCGCCAGATCAAATGCTTGCCAATCTAAGCGCTGCAATAATTCTTGAATCTGCACAGCATAGGATTCAGCACGCCAGGGCAAATCCTGGGTAAAACGAGACTGACCCATTTCTGCCAAATCGACCAATAGAACCTCAGACCAACCCTGCAAATAATTGCACAAATAGGTCCAAGTATATTCACCCGCCACCCCAGAGCCATGCACCATCACTAAACGCGGGCCATTGGGAAATTGTGGATATTGCAACAACAACGCATGCTGCTGTGCACTATCAGTAACGAAATTAATCGGATGACGTTCCATAAGACCATGATAAACGAGTAGAAGAAATTAATGCCAAGGCAGACTCTGGCACCATCACAATGGCATGCTCAACTTGGCGATCACGCACCTGGATACGTGTTTCAAAGCGAGCCGTATTCGCCCAATCAGCAGCACCATACACACCCTCCACACGAGGCAACCAATATAGCGCGTTAAATTGCTCATCTAGCAACAAAAGCGCCAGCCGGCTACTGCGATGACTCGGCAAACTGGCGCCCATTTGGATTAACTCTAGCTCCCGAACACTCGACTCAGCCCTTGCCAGCGACACAAACCAGCCCCGATATGGGTGCCCACTGACTTCAATTGGCTGAGCATGGGCGTAACGATCAAACACCTCAGCATCTTCTAGCGATAGCAGCGTTTTAAAGGCAAAACGATAACGAGAACAGCAGTCCATCTGGTCACTAGCCACACGAAATGGCGGCGCCACTATATGATCAAAAGCCATTTCACTAGGTTTTACCTGCCCATTAATGTCATCGTCAGACAACATCTGACGATGAGTAATACCGCGTTCATCGACCCAAATATAAAAACGTGGATTTTGTTCGCGCTGTTCTTGCTGGCGCTTGAGCACTTCCGCTTCATCTGGGAAATCGTCTGGATTAATACCTGGCAACTCACGTTCAGTAGCGTTGGACTTAGCGCTCGCATCAGAGGCAGTATCAGAGTCTGCAGCAACAGGTTTAGGGCTATTATGGATGCGCCCCTGCTCATCGACCCAGGTATAATAATCACTGTCGGCTGCCGACACTGGCAAAACAAGCGACAGCAGCAGACAGAAAAATATTAGAACTTGGTACGGAAACTGAGCCCGGCTGCACCAATGGTCAGACTGGTGTCGACGTCCAATCCCGGATAGGGGTTGGTCACTGTACATGTCAGACAATTCCGGTTAATGGCATTACTGGAGTTCGGATACTCGCCAGCCTGATCCGCTGATTGAGGGTCCGCCTTAATGGATTCGGCAGACTGCATGAAACTCAGTGACAGGTCAACAACCGTGTCCATATCCCACTGATATCCCATGCCGACACTATACAGACGTGCAAAACCTAACGGCGCCTGCACGCTGCGAGCGTCGTCAGGGATCGATGTCGCTCGCGGCTCATAACCCAGCCTCAGCTTTACCCGCGAGTTAAGATCATACTGAAAACCAAACCCCCAACTCCAAACACTGCGATAACCCAATGTCTGCTTCAGGGTGGTGTCTGTTACCAATCCGGGTGCCAATGTCTTTGCCGTACTGAGAAAGCTTACCTGACGGTCAAATTCAAATTTAAGTGCATCCCACTTTTCAAAATCCGTCCAACCGGCATCGATATTAAGCTGATAGCGATCGAGGAAACGAAATTTCGTACCCAGCTGCAAATGCTGTGGATAGGTCATTTCCACCGAAACGTTACCCGTTTCTTTGCGGGTTGTTCCTGTTGGTAAAGAAAAAATGGCACCGCCTATCGCACCAATAATGGAAGAACGAAATTTTCTAAAGAATGCATTAAATTCTTCGGTGTATTCGAGCTCATAACTCCCCTTCAACCGGCTGACCGCTTCACTTTGATAACCAACACCAAAAGCAAACCAGTCAGCAGGCTCCCACAAAAGGCCTAAGTTAAACGATGGCGACAAGCTTTCTTCGGTGGTCAGGCGTAATTCACCAACATCATCGTAAGGCCCCACATCACCACCGCACAAAGCCACCAGAGGTGCCAATGGGTCGTTACCGGTTGACGTGCCATCCTCATTAAAGCAGCCAAACGCATCTTGCAGCTCTTCCAACACACCGATCAAAACACTCGGTGCACGAATATCCTGCACAACCGATACTGCCTGATGGGAAAACAAAAAACTCGCTCCCACAGAGAATTCATCATTGACCTTATAACCAAAAGACGGCGACAAGTAGGTAAATCGCTGCAGTGCTACCTGTTTAGCTTGATAGCGACCAGGATCGTCGTCATCTTTAGCGAAACCTGCAGCCATGGGGGCATACACTGCATTGGCGAAGGTGAATTTAGAGCCAGGCGGCTGAATAGACACACCGCCCGTAGGCAGAGTTAAAATAGGCAAGGCGTTCATAGCCAAGATGCCATAGCCCGGAATATAGGCTGCGGCCGATGCCTCGCTATCCCCCTCCTGCAAAACAGGGTCATTATGAATCGGCAACAAACCAGACTCATCAGGGTCATAGCCGTCAGGTAATGAAAAGCTGGACTTGGCTGATAAATAAATGTTCATCGCTTGCAGCTGCCATTGCCGCCCGTCGAGCTTTGTCAAACCCGCCGGATTAAAATGAATATCCATAATGCCGGTAGGGTCTGCCGTCACGGCATTACCGAGCGACATAGCCTTGGTATCTAAAAATAAGTTCTGCGCCAGCTGCGCCTGGACAGAACAAGACGCCAAGCTAATAGCTAGGGGCAGCACCTTACGTGCAACGGGAGTTATCTTCATAGTGGATACTCCCTAGCTGCCAGAGGCCGGTTTTACGCCTTCGATATCGATAGGGAGCGACAACCCAACAATGATATCGGGTGACAATTCCGTCATGCCAAAACCGACATTGATATTAGCAATGGTTTTTGGCGACACCCGCACTCCTAAAGCAAAATTCATAATGCCGGATAATTGGCTGCCACTGATGGAACTAGTGTAGGTATCCGTCGCTGGGGTGTAGAGCTTAAAGCGGGTTTCATCATTGAAAGAACCCTGAAACGACACACTTAAAGACACGTCATAAGAAAGCGAATAGGCAAAGCCCATCGACAGGCCGAGTGAGTTACCTGGATGCACCTCTTGCAACAAAGAAGAACCCCGAACCTGATTCAAATCGGAAACCGGCACGTTGTAGCCGTAACTGCCCGACCCAAACAGCACCACGGGATCCATCACCTTAGAGGCGCTAAATCCAGCACTCCAGCTATAGTAGCCAGAGCCACTGGCCAAGTGCTTATCCAGATCAATCTCATATGGGCTGTCGCCGGTTTTTGAACTAAAGGTGGCAAACAGCGTTTTGCTTAGCGCCCCTGGAACGTATTCCCACGGCTGCCAACGCACAGTGCCACTCACATCGCCCAAAGCATAAGTGGTTAAGCTTTCTTCGGTATCAAACTTCGCCACCAGCGGAAGTCGACCACTGACGGTAAGGTTATTGAGTAGGCCGTAATCGAGGGTAAACGAGTTGGTAAAGGTATGCGTCGCTGCCGGAGACACGTCTGCATTGCGAATGGAGGAACTGCCCGTAGGCTCACCATCATCGTCAAGATTAGGCTCAACCACCAAGTTAATGCGCTGGTCACCGTAGTAACTGTAGTCAAAATTGTAATTCAGCCCAACGCCGCCTTGTTTTAGCAAGGAATAGCTTTTTTCTGCCGCTTCAAACACTTCTTCCAACGCTTTTTCTGTATCGGCGTCATCATCTTGCTTCGACAGTGCTTCACGAGCCTTAGAGAGGTCGTTGTCATCCGCCCAAACAGCCGGCATCAGTGCCAGCATCAGAGGCAGCGCAAACAGAGTGTGGCGAGTCAGCATGGTTAGTCCTTGCGTATAATTATTATTTTCTTCTAAAGCGCAGTGTTTTTTCGATACGCTCCGTCGGGTCTTGTGTTACCCGAACATTGTATTCCGATGGTCCGATACCGTCATCGTCATCTTCTAGGGTTATTTCATATAAGTAATCGCCATCATCATTCGTCATGGCTTTACCATTTTCATCCAACTTGTGGTCGTAACTTGATTTAGCATTATTGGATAGCGAGGCAATCTTATTGGCCAACGCATCCTCATGACGAATGGACAACAACGGAAACTCACGAAACGCATTGTCACTAAGAACGAAGTCAGCAACAAAACGCATATCTTCCTCACGCAGGGCCAAACCATTGGCCGGCGTATGACCATTAGGGAACACAATAAATAAAATATTGTTATCCCAAATGTCTAAAAATCGCTGCATAGTAAAGCTAATGTTACCCTGAGCCGGGTCCGCCAGATACACCCTATCCTCATGCACAGCCCGAATAACGACAAAGTGTTTGAAACCTGCATGATTAATGGGCGCAATGGCAGGGTGATCGAGCTCACGCAAGTCATCGGCATCGGCACGAAAGCCACCAGACGGGTGACCAAGTGCCGTGACCAAGCGCTTCATATCTAACAAAGAAAAACCACGACGCTCAACAATGCGCTCGGTTTCGCCAAAGCGCAGCAACCCTTCCATCACCTGGCGCTCACGAAAATTTCGCCCTAAGTAATAATCGAGCAAGGTGGTAAGCGCCGCCGAGCCACAGGAGTAGTCATATTGCTGACGAACCACATTTTGAAACTTTTGCACCGCCAAGGGTTCAACATTGACAACTTGATCAGACTGAAAGGCTTGATTGACATCATAGCGAATAACAGTATCGCCCTGCTGGCGATCATTAACTATGGCCAGCTCGTGGATCATGGCAAAGCCAATGATGGATCCGAGAAGAATGACAAACACAGTAGCCAGCCTCGTTATTATTGTTATGTGATTTGGTACTCATGTTACATAAAATCACATAGAGCACCAAGCCGTTTTTTAGTCATTCAAGCCAGTGACAGGTCACCTAAGATGGCCTTGATAGACCCCATATATGCACCATTGGTAAGGAACAACGGATCGATTCAACGCCATCGAAAACGTCCTTTGATGAACTTGCCCACCCGCCATCAGATCAAGGGCATAGTTACTTTGAGTCGAAAAAGAAAAGGGCCGATCAACCAATCTATCTGTGTAAATAACGTAACTATCAACACCTTCATAGCTAAAGCCACCCCATGATACTCCGGGACAGAAGTAGTTATTGAGTGAGCCGCTCGGTGTGTTTTTCACCTCATTAAGCAGGGCCCTTAAGGTATCAAAAGAGTCTTTTTTGGGCAGTATGGTATCGCGACAATCTGGAGACAAATCGATAGCTGTAATGGCTTTCTCGCGACGATAAGAATATTCAGTTTCAACACCCGCGATCAAATTTTCCACGCTGAACTGAAAGTCACCATCGGAAGCTGGGCTAACGGACAGCTTCAAGCGAGAATGAATTCCACCTTTAACTTTGAGAGTCAACGCCGTATCCGAAATCACCTCATCCACTAGATACTCTTCGGACCGCCAGTAACACTGAGATGCACGAGTACACTCATCATCCATATAATCGTGAACTTTTACCTGCCCATTCTGCGAAATTTCGAGGTAACCAATGTTAGCCTGATGCTTAGCGCAATGAAACTTTCCCGCCAAGCCCAAATCATTACCCACTGGCTTCCACAGCCCCACTAAAGCGCCAGGTACGTCTGCGCGCGGCGAAACAGGCCGCACCGTCTCTCCAGGGTCCTCAGTGCCTTCTTGCTTTTCATCATCCGATCCCACTAACCCTTTATTGGCTTCATTATTTGAGGAATCATCATTATTAGAAGGCTCATCATCCACTGAAGGAGCTGGAACTTCAGTTATATTTTCTACCGTTTCTTTCTTTTTTTTATAATTGTCTTGCTCGTTGCCACAAGCTACTAATAGAACAATCAACATCAAACAACACAACCGCATACGCGTACTACAAACCTCGCCAATCAATAACCAAAAAAAGCGGGCTTAGAAAAGCCCGCTTTTTAATACCACATCAAGCTCTACGAATTAGTGACCGTAGATTCGCTGAGTCATACCAGCAAGATTGATGTCTGAAACCTTGATACCACCAATGGACTCATTACCCATCTTAATAGCAGCAATGTCTAAGGTACCAGCAATCTGGCCCATTTTAATATAGACACCACCACCTTGAGCAACGGTGCCACCTTTTGCCCAGATCGTTTGATCGATGGTTGCAGCAGTACCCTGGCCACCGGTGCCATAGAACTTCAGACCTTCGATTTGAACTGCAGAGCCATTAGCAAGACTGTCTGCAACCGCCTGCTCACCAGCACTCAAGCTACCATCACCATCACCACCATAGGCCGCACTGTCAGCACGTGCATCGGCTTGCGCCCGTGTGTAACCAAAAGCACCAACATTCATATCGGTAATCTCGATGGCACTGCGTGACAGAATTGCAACCGAACCTACCTGAGCAGAGGCTGGTAGATCTGCGGTATTGACCACATCACCGTTGGCAAAAGTAACGCTATTACCTGCTTGTTCGAGGTTAAAGATAAAAGTTTCTGACTGGCCAAGATTCAACGTCATATCGATATTGTTGACGACCTCAGTTGTCGCACCACTAGTACTACGCAAGGCTAGAGCAGATGAGTTACCAGAAGTGTCTGCAGCGGTATCGCCGATGGCGACTTGCATACCAGTCACACCTGTTACACCAATCGCCAAGTTACCATTAGCATCAACGTCGATAGTCTGTGTCAGATTATTTACATTGCTAACGCGAATATCTTGCAGCAATACAGAACCTTCGTCCGTATATTCGATTTCGCCAACGGAAATACCAGAACCATCGATATCAATCTCAATGGTCACACCCGCTTGGCCTGTAGCATTGGATAACGTCGTATCATCCAGTGGCTGCAAAGCTTGGGCTGCAAATGGGGCAGCAGCGATAGCCGCGGCGAGAGACGCTTTTTTGAGAAGTTTCATGTGTGCACACTCCTGATTATTTTTTTGCGTTGTGCGGGCCGTTATCGGCCTCTTCACTGCAGCAGCCCTGCTTGGCTCATACGAGCGGTTAAGCAACTGCGGTGAACTGTTGAAAACAGTCAGCTGTTATTGTTATTCGCTTTGGTAGTCCAGAGGCATCCAGATCTGAACTGAGGCTAATCTATTACTCGAGGGCTGGCGCTGTCCACTGCTGTTGTTACATTTTTTTACGGCCAATTACGCAAATCGCTATGATATAACCAAAGCCAACCCCAGACGTTGCCTCACATTTACTGTAAAATCAGGCACTTATCTTAGTTGGCCAGGCCATTTGATTGGCACAAAATGATACATACAAAACTCCCCTACAGCGCCCGTAAACTACTGAAATACTGCCATTTTTTGGATAATCCAATCCTCTTTTACGATGGCACCTCGGGTAAAACTGACAAACAATCGGGCAAGGCCTGCGATCACGATGACCTGGAGCAAGGCATTGCAGTACTCTCGTTCGCCCCCACTCAGTGCTTGCAGGCCAACAACAAAGAACAACTACTAGACCTTTTACGCCAGACTGAAGCAGACCCTATAACTAACAAGCAACCGCAGACAGTGTTTTGCTCCGGCTGGGCCGGCGTCTTTAGCTATAACGCTGGACACTGCAACGACAGCAATGGGCTGCAGCCTCAACCCACTGAACTTCCGTTGGCCTGGTTCGGCTACTACCCCTTGTCGTTCCATCTCGATTTAACGACGGACACACTAACGTTAATTAACCCTACCGCCACGGATGCATCCTACTGGCTGCAAGCGCTGGATAATCTACTGGCTAACACACCAGCTATATTTCCAAGCCAACCCAGGCATTGGCAACCTGGTTGGACGCAACAACAGTACCAACACGCATTTGAACGCATACAACACTACTTGCGCAGTGGCGATTGCTACCAAACCAACTTGACCATGCCATTTTATTGCCAGGATGATTTAACCCAGCAATCGCCGACTCAGCTATTGGAGAACTTTAACGCTCCATTTAGCGGCTACCTTAAAACTCAGGACTTTACCCTGTTCAGCGTTAGTCCAGAGCGCTTCATTCGCATAGAGCACAACCACCTTGAAACGCGCCCGATAAAAGGCACGGCTCCGCGCAGCGAAGATCCGCAACGCGATCAACAGCTGCTGCAGCAATTGCAGGCTTGTCCAAAAAATCAGGCTGAGAACCTAATGATTGTTGATTTACTGCGCAATGATCTCAGCCGCCACGCTCGCACTGGCAGCGTGCGGGTAGTCGAACTGTTTGCACCTCAAAGCCACGCCAACGTTCATCACCTAGTCAGCACCATTGAAGCTGAACTGGTGGACAACATTAGCCATGCAACGGCGGTATTTGATGCCTTTCCGGGCGGTTCTATTACTGGCGCCCCCAAACGCCGGGCCATGGAAATCATTGACGAGCTGGAGCTAGCTCCGCGTGGTTTTTATTGCGGCTCCATGGGCTATTTCGATGATGCTGGCCATAGCGATTTTAATATTTTAATTCGCACTATCTGTGCGCAACCCCATGGCGCCCAGTGCTGGGGTGGTGGCGGCATCGTGCTCGACAGCACTGCCGAATCCGAATACCAGGAAATACTGAACAAGGTACAACGAATCCTGGATCACCCTTTATAGGCTGTTGGGAACCGACACGACGAGCTGAAATCAACCAGCAGAATATCGGGTGATTTAGGCTGAAACCTGTCGATCACCATCCCACCGAGTTACATACGCAGCAAAGTAGAGGCATGTAAGAGCATTCGAAACCGAGACTTGAAAGCTATGCACAAACATCGTCAGCAACACATACAGATAACGGTATAAGAGATAGCGTCCGGCACTGAAAACCACCTCAACGAGCCCCTTAAGACGAAAGAACACCAGTCAATTACCTACAGCCCCATCGCTGGCTACCCTTCATAGCCATGCCTGCAGAGTGTCAGTTTTAGGCCGCGCTCCTTGGCAACAAGGGGCGCTTACCAAACAGAGTTAGAGCGTCAAGTCACGCTCACTGGCTTTTATAAATTCTTTCTTAAGATCGTCGTAGCTGTGCACGGCAGGAAACTGAGGAAACTCATCAATCACATTTTGCGGCGCATGAAACAAAATACCCGCATCGGCTTCGGCCAGCATAGTGGTGTCGTTGTAGGAATCGCCGGCCGCAATGGTTCGATAATACAAGGTTTGCAATGCCCGAATGGATTGACGCTTCGGGTCGGCCTGGCGCAACTGGTAGTCCACCACCCTGCCACTGTCATCGGTCACCAGTCGATGGCAAAACAAGGTCGGGAATCCCAATTGACGCATCAACGGCTGGGAAAATTCATAAAACGTATCCGACAAAATGATGACCTGAAAACGCTCTCTCAACCAGTCGATAAATTCACGCGCCCCTTCCAGAGGTTTTAAGGTGGCAATCACTTCCTGGATGTCCTGAATTTTGAGCTGATGCTGATCTAAAATACGCAGCCTTTGCTGCATTAGTTCGTCATAGTCAGGCACATCACGGGTAGTGGCTTTAAGCTCATCAATTCCCGTTTTGTTAGCAAACTCTATCCAGATTTCGGGTACTAATACCCCTTCCAAATCCAGGCATGCGATTTCCATGGTGCTTCCTCGCTGGTCATTTTTATGGCCACTGACTGTAACAGCCAGGTAAAATAAGACAATTCACCCTCAGTAGTTTCCGCCAAATTTATATTTCAAACGGATGCTAGTATTCTTTTTTATTATTAAATTGACTAAAAAACCCATGTTAGTCTTACAGAAGTACCGTGAACACCGATAAAAACAGGTAATCGACTGATGAGTGAAGAAATAGAGCAGCTCAATCAAAGCTTGTCCGATAAACGTCCTAAAGATGTGGTGCGCCAAGCGCTGGAGACCCATGACGCCATCGCCGTGTCCTTTAGCGGCGCCGAAGATGTGGTATTGATTGATATGGCCGTTAAGGTTCGTGCCGATGTTGATGTTTTCACCCTCGACACGGGTCGTTTGCATCCAGAGACCTATGAGTTCATCGAGACGGTGCGCAAGCACTACGGCATTCGCATAGACATCCGCACGCCAGAGCAACAAGCCTTGCAACAACTGGTCAACGACAAGGGGCTATTTAGCTTTTATGAAGATGGCCATCAGGAATGCTGCGGCATTCGTAAGATCGAACCTTTACGGCAAAAGCTGCTGCAGCTGGACGCCTGGATAACCGGACAACGTCGCGATCAGTCACCTGGTACGCGCAGCAACATTGAACTGGTTGAAGCCGATGCCAGCTTTCAAGGCCGCAACGGCGAGCTGACCAAGTACAACCCATTGGCCCACTGGACCTCAGCCCAGGTATGGGAATACATCCGCGTTTTTGATGTGCCGTTTAATCCACTACATCAACAAGGGTTCGCCAGCATCGGCTGCCAGCCCTGCACCCGCGCCACTTTGCCAAATCAGCATGAGCGCGAAGGCCGTTGGTGGTGGGAACATGAAGGTCATAAAGAATGTGGGCTGCACGCCAGTAACATTATCAGCAAGTCATAAGCTTGCCGACACACATTTGAATCCTGAGCCTGTTGCCTGACAGGCTCTCTCACCATTTCACTTTGTGCTGCTTGCTGCAAGCTAGAGCAGCGTTAATGCTGCGGTAGCTCCATGCTATCAAATAGCTCTTCCAGCTCCTGGCGATTATGGCAATGAGCCGCCTGGTCAACGATGTCGCGACTCAGGTGCGGTGCAAACTGGGCGATAAAGTCGTACATATAGCCGCGCAAGAAGGTCCCTTTGCGGAAGCCGATTTTGGTCACACTGGAGTCAAACAAATGGCTGGCATCCAGGGCCACTAAGTCACTATCTGTCTCGGGATCAATAGCCATACTAGCGACGATGCCGACGCCAACGCCTAAACGAACATAAGTTTTAATAACGTCGGCATCCGCCGCGGTAAAGGCCACCCTTGGGGTTAGTCCGCGACTGGTAAAGGCTTCATCCAGCTTTGACCGTCCGGTAAAGCCAAATACGTAGGTCACCAGTGGATAAGCGGCTACCTGCTCTAGCGACGGCTTTGGTGTTTGTGCTAACGGATGGGTTTTTGGCACCAAAATACTGCGATTCCAGCGGTAACAAGGCATCATGATCAGATCGCCAAATAGCTCCATGGCCTCAGTGGCAATGGCAAAATCCGTGGTGCCATTGGCCGCCATCTCAGCGATCTGCATCGGCGTGCCTTGATGCATATGCAGCGACACTTCAGGGTAGTTGCTCATAAACTCGTTAATCACACCAGGTAAGGCATAACGCGCCTGCGTGTGTGTTGTGGCGATCGATAGCGACCCTTTTCTTTCGTCGCTGAACTCTTGCGCCACCTGCTTGATGCTTTCAACCTTGCGCAAAATTTCGCCAGCGACCTGCAAAATCGCTTCACCCGCTGGGGTAATGCGGGTCAGATGTTTGCCACTGCGAGCAAAGATCTCTACTCCTAGCTCGTCCTCCAACAAGCGAATTTGCTTGCTGATTCCTGGCTGCGAGGTGTAGAGCACTTGCGCCGTGGCCGACACATTTAGATCATGATGCGCTACTTCCCAGATGTATCGCAGTTGTTGCAACTTCATATGTCCTCCACCGTGCAGCACTGATTTGTTATAAAAATATAAACAAATATTCTTTTCCAGAATAGATGTGAGCCTCTAAATTAGCCTTCTACCCCGTTTTTAGAGCCACCAGTAGTACTTTAGACCATTACTCATGGATATTTTGTTATATATAGCAGCCGGTGCATTGGTTGGCCTCATTGTTGGAATTACCGGCATCGGCGGCGGTGCCTTGATGACACCCTTGCTGCTGATGTTTGGTTTTCCACCGCATATTGCTGTCGGTACCGACCTCATGTACGCCGCCTTGACCAAAGCCGGCGGCGCTTTCAGTCATCACAAACAAGGCCATGTTGAATGGCGCCTGGTACGTTTGCTCGCTTGGGGCAGCCTGCCTGCCTCCATAGTGACAGGATTAGTACTGAACAGCGTCTTTCAGGACTCAGACGCCTACGGCCATGTGCTGAGCAACGCCTTGGGCATCATGCTGCTGTTGACGGCGCTGGTTATCATAGGACGTAGTCGAATCCAGCGCTGGGCCAGCCAGCATAGCCAAGGACAATGGGGACATTTACGCACGCCAGCCACCATTACCATGGGCGTTTTTCTCGGCATTTTTGTCACCCTATCATCGGTAGGCGCCGGCGCCATCGGCACCGCCATTCTGATGCTGTTGTACCCACTGCTGCGTAGCACCTCGATCGTTGGCACTGACATCGCTCATGCCGTACCGCTCACGTTGGCGGCCGGCCTGATTCACATGTACCTGGGCAATGTTGACTTTTATTTGCTCGGCGCGCTGCTAATCGGCTCGCTGCCCGCCATTCACCTCGGCAGCCACATTAGCCGGCGTGTACCCGAACAAATTCTGCGCCCGCTTTTGGCGACCATATTGTTTGGCATTGGTGCCCGCTACGCATTTTTCTGACGCTATAACAAACTAGGCTGGCGCGCCTGCCACTGCAGTTGCGGCAAACGCCAAAGCTGACAAATGGCATTGGCGCGTTGCGGCACATCGTCATTGCCTGCAGTGTGGATAAAAAAATACGGCCGTCGGCCTTCGCTTTGCCACTGAACCAATTTGTTGTGCCACTGCTGCAAAAAAACATCGTCTTGGCGCCAGTCACTGTGACCAATAAAGCGCACGATAGGGTGCTGTCCAGTCGCCACAGGGTGCAGCGGCAGGCGTGGTTTTTTAGACTGTGCATCTTTTACCGCGGCACTGTCACTGGAGTCATGGAAGAGACCACGACTATCAAAGCAAACACGATCAACACAGCGTTGCGACAAGCCTTGTAACAGCGCCCGCTCAGCTTCACCTTTTGCATAGAACTCGGGATGCCTGACTTCAACGGCAATACTCACGGCCGTCATTTGCTGTAACTGATCCAGCGCCGCCATTAGCTCAGGTAAACGCTGCGGGCCAAATTCTGCCGGCAACTGCAGTAAAGCAACGCCGAGTTTTTGCCCTAATATGCCACAAAAGGTTTGCCACTCATGGCCATATTGCTCAATGGCCACCGTCAAATTATGACTGTGACTGATGATGCGTGGGAGTTTAAACACAAAGCGAAAATCATCAGGTACTGCGCGCGCCCATTGCTCGACCCGAGCCTGGGAAGGCAGACCATAAAAGGTAGTATTGCCCTCAATGGTAGAAAACTGCTGAGCATAAAAGCCCAATGCCGATCCTTGATCACAGCCTGGCGGCAACAGCTCACCCCGCCACTGAGCCATGTACCACATAGGTAAACCAATACGTAGCTTAGCCGCATTAAGCGCAAGGGAATTGTGTGCTTTTACTTCATCATTTGTCATAATCAAACGCTATCTTAGAGCTACCGTGATGAATTAGGAACGAGCATGTCCGACAGCCGCGTAGAAGATCTTAATATTGAGTCCTTTTCTCCACTGATCACTCCAGATCAACTAAAAGCCGAACTGCCTATCAGCGATAGCGCCGTCGCCAGTGTGCAAAAAGGGCGTCAGGTTATCCGAGATATTATCGATCGCAAGGATAAACGTATCTTTTTAGTCGTTGGCCCTTGCTCTGTGCACGATATTGAAGCCGCTCACGATTATGCCGCTCGTCTACGAGACCTGGCCGAAGAAGTCAGTGACACCCTGTATTTGGTCATGCGCGTCTATTTCGAAAAGCCGCGTACCACGGTCGGCTGGAAAGGCATGATCAATGACCCTTACATGAACGATACCTTTAAAATTCAAGACGGCCTGCATCGGGCAAGGCAATTACTGCTGGATCTGGCCGAAATGGGTCTGCCGCTATCAACCGAAGCCCTGGACCCTATTTCACCGCAATATCTGCAGGATTTAATTGCCTGGTCTGCGATTGGCGCACGAACCACGGAATCACAAACCCACCGCGAAATGGCATCTGGTTTATCATCGGCGGTTGGCTTTAAAAATGGTACCGATGGCAGCTTAACAGTGGCCGTTAATGCACTGAAATCCGTGGCCAACCCGCATCGCTTTCTGGGCATCGACCAAAGCGGTGCTGTTTCCGTGGTGTCCACTAAGGGCAATCAATACGCTCACGTAGTGCTGCGTGGCGGCGGCGGCAAACCAAATTATGATTCGGTCAATGTATCTCTGGCCGAGCAGGCACTCAATAAAGCCGATCTGGTGCCAAACATTATGATTGACTGCAGCCATGAAAATTCCAATAAAGACCCTGGCTTACAGCCTCTGGTGATGGATAACGTCAGCAACCAAATTCTGGAAGGCAACCAGTCCATTATTGGCTTGATGGTTGAATCCAATATCAAACACGGGCGCCAGAATATTCCTGCCAATTTAGATGATCTAGAGTATGGCTTGTCGGTGACCGATGGTTGTATCAGCTGGGAAGAAACTGAAACAGCGATTCGAAAAATGCGTGACAAATTAAAAGACGTATTGCCGAATCGATAAATAAAAAAGCCGCCTTACTGGCGGCTTTTTTATTGGCTTCTGTAAGCCTACAAACTAGAGCGCGGACAGCCCCCGCTGCAAGTCTGCAATAATATCGTCGACGGACTCCAGCCCTACCGCAATGCGCAACAAGCCATCGCCTATTCCGGCGTTATCACGCTCCTGTTGCGACAAGCGGCTGTGGGTGGTGGTTGCTGGATGAGTAATGGTGGTTTTAGCATCACCCAAATTCGCTGTAATCGAGATCAAGCGCGTCGCATCTACTACTTTCCAAGCAGCATCACGACCGCCAACCACATCAAACGACAGCACGCCGCCACCCAAGCGCTGCTGGCGCTGCGCCAAGGCAAATTGCGGATGGCTTGGCAGCCCAGCATAATTAACCCGCGAAACAGCGGGCTGCTGCTGCAACCACTGTGCTAACTGCAAGGCATTGTCAGAGTGGGCTTTCATGCGCAGCGACAGCGTCTCTAGACCCTTGGTAAACACCCACGCATTAAATGGACTCATAGTCGGGCCAGCCGAGCGCAATACGCCGACCACCGGCTCAATTAATGCGTCACTGCCCACCACGGCACCACCGACACAGCGCCCCTGGCCATCGATGTATTTGGTCGCCGAATGCGTGACCACGTCGGCCCCCAGCTTCAATGGCTGCTGCAATGCCGGTGTGCAAAAACAATTATCCACCACCAACAAAGCCTGATGCTGATGAGCTAAATCAGCCAAAGCAGAAATATCAGCAATCTCAATCACGGGGTTGGAGGGCGACTCCAAAAACAACAATCTGGTGTTGTCTTGAATGGCCTCGCGCCAACTGTCTAAATCAAGAAGGTCAACATAGCTGATTTCAACACCAAATTTACGCAGGAATTTTTCAAACAGCACATTGGTGCTGCCAAAAACACTGCGCGACGACACCAGATGATCGCCCGACTGTAAGTGCGCCATACATACCGCATAAATGGCCGCCATGCCTGACGCCGTAGCAGCACATGCCTCGCCCTGCTCTAACGCAGCCAAACGCTTTTCAAAGGTACGCACCGTGGGATTGGTGTAACGCGAGTAGACGTTACCCTCGTCTTCGCCAGAGAAACGCGCAGCCGCTTCTGCAGCCGAACGAAAAACATAGCTACTGGTAGGAAATAACGCTTCTGCGTGTTCTCCTTCATGAGTGCGTTGCTGCCCCGCTCGCACCGCCAGAGTATCAAACTCAACGTCGTGCAAATCCGCAGGGTAACGATCGGAGTAATCCGTCATAGCTGACCTTCAGGGCTGTCGTCGTTATGCAAATCGATGGCAACGTTTTCCACCGTCAAACGGCTTTTACTGTTGTCGCTACGCAACGCATGCAAACGCTCAAAGTAAGCATCATCGATATCACCAGTAACGTATTTGCCATCAAATACCGAGCAATCAAACGCCGTCGCAGAGGTGCTACTGCCTTCTAGGCAAGAGTCGATCAGATCCTGCAGATCCTGGTACACCAACCAATCTGCACCAATGTCTGCGGCAATCTCTTCGGTGCTGCGACCATGCGCAATAAATTCATCTTTAGCGGGCATATCAATGCCATAAACGTTGGGATAACGCACCGCCGGTGCCGCCGAGGCAAAATACACTTTATTAGCGCCGGCATCACGAGCCATCTCAATGATCTGCTCACAAGTGGTGCCGCGCACAATAGAGTCATCGACCAGCAAAACGTTTTTACCGCGAAACTCCAAATCCAACGCATTTAGCTTTTGGCGAACGGATTTTTTGCGCTGGGTTTGACCCGGCATAATAAAGGTGCGACCGATGTAGCGGTTTTTCATAAACCCTTCGCGGTACTTAACCCCGAGTTTTTTCGCCAGCTCCAACGCCGAGGAACGACTGGTATCAGGAATCGGAATTACCACATCGATATCATGCTCAGGATGTTCACGCATGATTTTTTCAGCCAGTTTTTCACCCATACGCAATCGCGCCTTGTACACTGCCATTTCATCCATAATGGAATCTGGACGAGCAAAGTATACGTACTCAAAAAGACACGGAGTCAAACGAGTATTATCGGCACACAAGCTGGTATGCAACTCACCTTCTTCGGTGATAACAATGGCCTCACCGGGGGCGATATCCCGTTCTAGCTTAAATTCCAGTGCATCCAGAGCCACCGACTCAGAGGCCACCATATATTCAGTGCCGGCATCAGTTTGTTTACTGCCAAACACCGCAGGCCTAATACCATTGGGATCACGAAACGCAACCACTCCATAGCCACTGATCATGGCCACCACGGCATAACCACCACGCACTCGTTGGTGCACGCGGCGTACAGCATTAAAAATCACTTCTGGCGTTGGCTTAATTTTGCCCTGCACCTGCAATTCATGAGCAAAGATATTCAGCAACACCTCAGAATCAGAGGTGGTATTTACGTGGCGTAAATCTTCCCGGTAAATATCCTGGGCCAGCTGTTCAGCATTGGTGAGATTGCCGTTGTGAGCCAGGGTAATGCCGTAGGGCGAGTTAACGTAAAACGGCTGCGCTTCAGCAGAACTTGAGGTACCTGCAGTTGGGTAACGCACATGGCCAATGCCCATTTTTCCAACCAGGCGTTGCATATGGCGGGTACGAAACACATCGCGCACCAAGCCGTTATCCTTGCGCAAAAACAGCTTGTTTTGATAACTGGTGACGATGCCAGCAGCATCCTGACCACGGTGCTGCAAGACTGTCAGAGCATCATAAATGCCCTGGTTGACATGGGATTTACCAACAATGCCCACTATTCCGCACATGTGCGCTTTACCTCAAATAAGGACTACTGAGAAAACCATTCCACCCGTTCAGTGGCTGCAGGCAGCGTTTTGCGCGCCCAATCAGCCACCGATTCAAGGTGAGGAATGAAAGCTGACTGCTGATACCAGGCGTCTTCAACCACCAGGGTATACTGCAAACCATAGACGGCGGCGACCAGGATCAACAAGCCGCGCACAGCCCCAAAGATCATGCCAAACACACGATCCGTACCACTTAAGCCAGTTACTTTTACCAGCTCTACAATCAGATGATTCAGCAATGCACCAATAATCACGGTGCCAGCAAATAAGATAAGAAAGGCGATCATCCAGCGCAGCGAGGCGGTATCAATTTGCCCCTCCAGCAAGGTCGCTAAATTGCCACTAAAAAGACGCGCAACGACAAAAGCGATGATCCAACTGGCCAGTGACAGCGCCTCACGAACGAAGCCGCGTTTTAGACTAATCAGGCTGGAAACCAGCACGATCACCATCAAAACCCAATCGATAACTGCTATAGACTGCACGCTTGCTTCCACTGTTATGCCATAGAAGTGAGCTGCGCCGACACGGCGGCGCTAGCAAAGCGCGCAGTATATCAAAGGTCAGCAGGTTTGACATGATGGATTCATACAAACCCAGTATTGACGGGGGCTGCAGCGGGATTTTCTGACCACAGAGTCAGTTTCAGCTGCGTGCTCGAAAACGCTTAATGTAAACGTCTTTTTGCTGCAGCTTGTCGCGCAGCTGCTGCTGCAAGTTTTCTGCCTGGGCACGCTGCAACACGGGCCCGACATAGACTCTGACCCAAGCATCATCTGGCGCTTGCTCCAGGTAACTCTTGAAACCGTCGAGTTGCAATTGCTGGCGTAACTGCTCAGCATTTAAGCGTTTGGAAAAAGCCCCCACCTGCAGCGTCCAAGCATAAGGCAAATCACGATCATCGACTCCACCACGATCACCTTGAATACCAGGCACTGCGGGATCATCGCGCTCAACCTGCCGCGACGCGTCAATGGCCGTCTCATTAGCACTTTCACCAGAGGCCAACTGCTCCAGCTCTATGCGCACCCGCCGCTCACTGCTGTCGTCAGACCAATCCTGGACCACCGGCATAGGCGGAATATCGGCCTCAAGGGGTAACTTTGCACGACCACCATCAAGCAGAATCGGCAGTACAATGGCAACCGCAATAACGGTAATCAAAGCACCCAGAATGCGTTTTTTAAGATGTTGCTCCATGCGCCTGCTCATCCAGCCAATTGAGTGCTTGTTCCACTGTATAGAATGAGCCAGCGACAAGCCAGTTTCGACCACCTTGTTGACGAGCATACGCCATGGCGTCGGCGACCGTAGCAAAACACTTAGCTGCACGCCCAGCATCACCGGCCAACTCAAGCAGCTGTTCTACCGACAAACCACGATAAACGTCCAGTCCAGTCAGCAATAATTGCTTGTGCGCAGGCAAACTGGCCAACAGCTCAGCAACGGGTTTATCGGCCAAGGCCGAAAACACCACACCATCGACCTCAGGCAATTGGCTTTGCAAATGCGCCATCGCTTGGGGGTTATGGGCCACGTCCAACAGCCACTGCTGGTCATCGAATTGATAGCGCTGCAAACGGCCGTTAACCGTCAGCTCGCCCACCACCTGCTGACACACATCGTGTGGCGGTAAGCGCTGCACTAAGGCTAATGCCTGTATCGCTGTTGCCACATTATGATAAGGGATGTTAGGCATAGGCAGCTGCCAACATTGCTCCTGCCCATGATCATCAAAACGCAACCGATAACCATCGTCATTTCGCTCAATATCAAAGGCTTCACCACGACCGTACCACTGACCTTGGGCCTTCAAGACGGTTTCTTTTGCGGTACTTGGAGGCAACGGCTGACCACACACGAACGGCACACCTGCCCTGGCGATGGCACATTTTTCATAAGCGATCTGCTCCACCGTGTCCCCCAGCCAGGCTTGATGATCCAAGCCAATACTGGTGACCAAAGTGACGTCTGCTTCGGCAACATTAACGGCGTCGAGCCGACCGCCAAGGCCGATTTCCAACACACACACATCCAATGACTGCCGAGCAAAGTATTCCAGCGCACTGACGGTACCGAATTCAAAATAGGTGAGCGCCAGATCACCCCGGGCTTGCTCCACTCGTTCAAATGAAGCAACTAGGTCTCTATCTGAAATCCACTCACCATCGATGCAAACACGCTCATTGTAATAACGCAGATGAGGTGAGCTATACACGCCGACCGTCAAGCCCTGGGCACGCAATAACGCAGCCAACAACGCAGAACTAGTGCCTTTGCCATTGGTACCCGCGACCAAGATGGTCAGCGCAGCTGGACGTCGACATTGCAGTCGGTCGACCACCTCAGTGACCCGCTGCAACCCCAGGTCAATGACCTGAGGGTTAAGCGACTCGAGATAATCCAACCATTGAGGCAGGGTTCGAGACATATTAGCCATCCAGCGCCTGACGCATATCAGTTACCAACTGAGCCACGTGCTGACGTCCTTGCTCTGGCTGCTGAGCATGCTCAGCAATCAAATTGACGATGGCACTGCCAACGATAACACCATCGGCGACAGCTGCGATTTTGGCAGCGGTGGCGCCATCACGAATACCAAAGCCAACGCCAACCGGCACATCAACATAACGGCGAATACGCTGCAAATTGGCGGCCACATCATCGATATCTAACGCTGCCGAGCCGGTAACGCCCTTCAGCGACACATAGTACACGTAACCGCTGCCACGCTGACCAATTGTGGCGATACGCTCGTCAGTGGTGGTTGGCGCAATCAGGTAAATCATATCCAGACCAGCATCGGTAAACAGATGATCAATGCCATCGGCTTCCTCCGGCGGCAGATCTACCATTAACACACCGTCTACCCCAGCCTCCGTTGCCTGAGCGACAAACGTCTGGTAGCCCATCGCCTCAACCGGATTGAGATAGCCCATCAACACGATAGGCGTTGAGCTGTCTTGCTGGCGAAACTCAGCCACCATGGCCAACACCTGACGCAAAGACGTGCCATGTGCCAGCGCACGTTCACACGCCAACTGAATGGTCGGACCATCGGCCATAGGATCAGAGAAAGGCACGCCCAGTTCGATAATGTCAGCACCCGCGCCAACCAGCGCATGCATCATAGGTACAGTGGCGTCTAAGCTCGGGTCACCTGCGGTGATGTAAGGAATTAACGCCTTGCGATCCTGCTGTTTCAGCCGGGTTAATACTTCAGAAATACGACTCATAATTATCCCTTTTAACCCTTAAGCGTGAATGCCATCGAGACTGGCTACGGTGTGAATATCTTTATCACCGCGGCCCGATAAGTTCACCACAATGCTTTGCTCAGGCTTCATAGTGGCGGCCAATTTCATCGCATAGGCCACCGCGTGTGAGCTTTCCAACGCCGGCATAATGCCTTCCATTTGCGTTAATGCATGGAATGCTTTTAGCGCTTCATCGTCGGTAGCGGCAACATATTGAGTGCGACCAATGTCTTTTAACCACGCATGCTCAGGTCCGACACCGGGATAATCCAGGCCCGCCGATACCGAGTGAGTACCCATAATTTGGCCATTCTCATCTTCCATCAGATAAGTGCGATTACCATGCAACACCCCCGGGCGACCTTTGCTTAACGGAGCTGCATGTTGATCACCGTCAAGGCCCAAACCGCCGGCTTCGACGCCGAACATGGCGGTTTCCTGATGGGATATATAAGGATGAAATAAACCAATCGCGTTGGAGCCACCGCCCACGCAGGCAACTAAGGCATCGGGCTGACGGCCAATCAATTCAAGACTTTGGCGTTGAGTTTCACGGCCAATCACGGTCTGAAAATCGCGCACCAACATTGGGTATGGATGCGGACCCGCGGCAGTGCCGATAATATAAAAGGTGTCGTCCACATGAGTGACCCAATGGCGCATAGCCTCATTCATGGCGTCTTTTAATGTGCGCGTTCCGGATTCAACGGCCTCAACTTCTGCACCCAGTAGATTCATGCGATAGACATTCAGCTTTTGTCGCTCAACATCAACAGCGCCCATAAATACCTTACACTCGAGCCCAAAGCGTGCAGCTACAGTGGCCGATGCAACACCATGCTGACCGGCGCCTGTTTCGGCAATTACCTTCTTTTTACCCATATATTTGGCCAGTAAAGCTTGGCCTATGGTGTTATTAATTTTATGGGCACCAGTATGATTCAGATCTTCACGCTTTAAATAAATCTGCGCACCACCACAGTGTGCCGATAATCGTTCTGCATGATACAAAGGCGATGGACGGCCAACATAATGGGCTAAATCGCGATCAAACTCGGCCCAAAAATCCGGATCATTTTTTAGCTTTTGATAGGTGTGTTGCAGCTCATCTAACGCTGCCGTCAATGTTTCGGAAACAAAACGGCCGCCAAAAATGCCAAAATGGCCACGCTCATCAGGAAGATTCAAATCGATTTCGTTGTTGGTCGACATGATAGACCTCATTAATAAATGCACGTATTTTGCTGCGATCTTTAATGCCTTTACCCTGCTCAACACCACCGCTGACATCAACGGCAAATGGAGCAACTTGCTGCACAGCAGCGGCAACATTAGTAGGGTTCAGCCCACCGGCAAGAATCACAGGAGTTTGCAAATCCTCTGGGATTAAAGACCAATCAAAGGTCTCGCCTGTACCACCAGGCACCCCAGGCTTATAGCTATCTAGCAGGACTGCCAGTGCACTTGGGAAGCGCAGGCATGACGCCACCAAATCCGACGTTTGCCGGACACGTAATGCCTTAATGAAGGGGTGTTTGAACTGACTGCAGAAGTCATCGTCCTCGTCACCATGAAATTGAAGCAAATCAATTCTAACCTGATCAAGAACAGACTGCACCTGCTCTATGTTCGGGTTAACAAACAACGCCGTAACGGTAACAAAAGCCGGTACCGATGCCACCAGCTGTTTGGCCTGATCAATAGTCACCGCACGCGGACTGGGCGGATAAAACACCAGCCCTAATGCATCCGCGCCCTCTTCCACCACCGCAACGATGTCTTCTATGCGGGTAATCCCACACACTTTAATTCGAGTTCTTGCCACTATTTACCTTACCTGCCATGCATTCGCCTTAACGGCTGTCATCATGATCCAGCAACGGGGCAACAATCAAGGGACCTGCAGGCGTACAAGGAATACTATGTGGCTCGGGATAATCAACACCGACAAAATACAACCCCTCGGGCGGTGCCGTCACCCCAGCCTGGCGCCGGTCAGCACTGGCCAGCACCTCACCCAGCCAGGATATCGGTTTACGAGCCTGACCTATGGGCATCAACACACCGATGATGTTGCGCACCATATGATACAAAAAAGCACTGGCATGCAGCTCTACCACAATCACATCGGCAAAACGCCGCACCTGCACCTTATGCATGGTTTTCACCGGCGATTTAGCTTGACAGTCACGCGCCCGAAAAGCGCTAAAGTCATGTTCGCCCAGCAATCCTTGCGCGGCCTCATGCATCAAATCTGCATCCAAAGGGTGGCGACACCAAGTCATTTGGTCATGCAACAGCGCTGGTTTAACGGCAGAGTTATTAATGAGGTAGCGGTAGTGACGACCAAAGGCGTTAAACCGGGCATGAAAATCCAAATCCACTTCGGATAACCATTGCACCGCTACTCCTACGGGCAGGCGCGTGTTGATGCCCATCAGCCAGCCATAGTCGCTGCGCTGCACATGGGTATCAAAATGAATGACTTGCCGACAAGCATGCACACCAGCATCGGTGCGCCCGGCACACACCACACTGATATCATGATTAGCGACAAAAGAAATGGCCGCTTCAAGAGCGGCCTGTACGGTAGGTTCGTCGTGATGTTTCTGACGCTGCCAGCCGTGGAAATAACTACCGTTATACTCCACCACGGCGGCATAGCGTTTTTGTTCTGACATTTAGCTCATTTTATCCATCATGCTGCGAGCTTCCTGCTTCTGCTGATCACTGCCTTCTTGCAATACTTCCTGCAGCAATTCCTTAGCGCCTTCGGCATCTTCCATATCGATGTAGGCACGAGCAAGATCCAACTTGGTGGCGCACTCATCTGTGCCAGCCAGGAAGTCAAACTCGTCATCGGCCGCCGCCAGCTCATCTAAATCGATGTCATCGGTTGCACGACCACCGACAGATGGCGCCTCTTCTGGCATCGCTTGCGGCGCTTCAGCTGCAGCAACAGGGGCCTCAGGCTCATTTTCTTGGGCTGCAGTAAAATCTTGCAGATCACCATCAAGGTCGGCCATATCCGCAGACAGGTCAAAATCACCAGCATCGCTGCCCGCCGATTCAGACATGCTTTCAAGCTCGGCCATAAAGTCACCGGCATCGGTCACTTCTTCTGTACCTGGCTCCACTTCAGGCAAGGAACTGGCATCAAACGAGGACTGTTCCAATTCTGCTTCCAGCTCAGCTAAGCCGTCAGCCTCTTGACCGGCTTCCGGATCAAAATCACCGACCGAGAAGTCCAGTACGTTATCGTCACCGCTATCAGTCGCCGGAGCTGGTTCAACGACCTCATCAGGCGCGTCATCTTCTTGCTGCAGCGAGCCTAAATCGAACTCTAACGACTCATCTAGATCCGCGCTGCCTTCCAATGCCTGCTCTAAGGTGTCCAACTCACCGGCTTCATCATCACTCTCCCCGAAACCACTGAGATCAAACTCAAGGCCATCACCGGCTTCAGAATCAGAGGAGGCAGACTCTTCGATCGCAGGCTCTTCATCAAAGCCACCAGCACTATCACCCAAATCGAAGTCCAGCGACTCACCTAAATCAGCATCGAGATCCAGGGTCGGAACATCTTCCAATCCGGTATCCGCAGTTGAGCTGTCATCGGAACCAAAGTCCAACGAGGCGTCGAAATCTAGAGCATCTGCTGCTCCATCCTCAGCACTGGCTGACGGAGCAAACATATCGTCATCACCGAGATCAGAGTCAGAAGACTCCAGCGCATCAGCAAAATCCAAGCCGTCATTAAACTCATCGCCGAGAGAATCACTCAGCTCAGGAACATCGTCATCCAAGCTCATCATTGGCACGTCAGGTTCAGCAGAACCCGTTGGTGCTTGCGGAGATGACAAGCGCGAGCGCATTTGCGCCGCTTGGTCATTAGCCTGGTGATCGCCCAGCAAGTTCAGAGCACCTTCCGCTTCTGCAAACGCTTGACTGTCGTCCATTTCGACTAGCACTTCTAGCAGCTTAAGACGTAGGTCGGTACGACTCGATTCCTCTTCGATGGCTCCCGTTAAAAGCTCTACCGCCTGATCAAACTTGCCATAAGCGATGTAAATATCAGACTCACTAATGACATCCTCAGTCTGAGCTACCGGACTGAAATCTTCACCTTCTTCAGCAGCATCAAACTCATCCGCGGACGCATCATCAGCGGACGTCAGATCAACAGGCGCCTGATCCAACTCCTCATCATCAAAATCGAAATCATCGATGTGACCCGCATCCGCTGGCATATCAATTTCCGAAGCAGGGATCTCTAGAGCTTCTTCTGTACCTGCTGCTGATTCTTTACGCTTTTTAACCGCCCGCAGACCCAGCCACCCCAAAAGCAAGACCACTAACGCAGTAATGCCCAGAACGACTGGGCTTAAAAGAGTATCCATTAAAGAGGGCTCGGATCGTCGCTGCGCCTCTCGCGCCGCTTGCTCCGCCAATTGGCGCCGCCGTTCTTCGGCGGCTGCCAACTCCTCTACCGATGGCGATGCCTCAGCATCTGGCTGAGAATATTCCGGCTCAGGGGTAACTTCTGATGCCGGTTCAGTGTAATTAAAATCAACTTCGTCTTGTTGATTGACGGAGGAATCAGAAGGCATGCCCTCGTCGTCCTCCATCATCTGCTGATCACCACCCATTTCCATGGTTTCATCAGCCGTTTCAGTGTCATCACTCAGCTGCATATTGGCCAACTGATCATCTTTTAAGGTAATCAGTCGCTGCAGAGTTTCTATCTGACTTTCAAGAGCTTCAAGGCGTTCACGCAACTCCTGATTTTCACGGCGACTGCGGTCCAGATCTTCCCTAGCCAGCGCCAAATCATTTTCAATGGCCTGCTCACGGCCACCAACACTGTCGCTTGCGACTTCGCCGCTACTGCCAGCGATATCACGTTGCTTCTCAGTGGGAGACAGTAAGCGCACTTCACCATCGCCTTGAGACGTTGACGTTGGCTCCGCCGACGTCGACCGACCAGTAGCACTCAACTGTGCCGCCGAGGCACCTAAATCCTTGTTTTGACGCTCGACTTCGGCCATCGCCTGCTGCTCTGCAATAGCATTGACCTCATCAATACCCGGGATGCGCAGCACTTTGTGGGTTTTCAAGCGATTGATATTGCCGCCAATAAAGGCATCTGGATTCGCCTGCTGAATTGCAACCATCATACGCTGCGGTGACACGCTGCGGTCAGGGCGATTCTGTAGTGCAATATTCCACAAGGTATCGTTTGGCTTAACCTTATAGGTACCGGGAGCCGATGGTTCCTGGGTCCAATCCTGTCGATCAACTGAAGAACCCGTAGTAACGATTTCGGTCTGTTCTACCGTTTCCGTACTTGGTTGCTCAACATACACCGTATCAACCGTAGCTGGCGTGGTCACGCTCAACGGTGCCACGCTGTTATCAGCAAAGGTCGGTGGGTCGAGTAGCACGGTGTACTCGCGCAACACGCGACCAGCCGGCCAATTCAGCTCAACTAAGAAATTCAAAAATGGCTCTGTCACTGGCTCTCGAGTAGACAGAACAATTTTGTCGCCATCAACTTTAAAATCGATTTTGGTGAGGAAAAATACCCGGTCGACACCCGCATTTTCAAAATCTTGCGGTGATGCCAGCTTGGGTTTGATCTCCCACTGCGATAGGTCTTCCGCTTCAACCAGGGCGATCTCCGCTTTCAAAGGCTGGTTAAGTGCGGAATCAAGTTCCAGCTCACCCAGCCCCAGCGCTAGAGAGTGACTCGCTAGTGTTAAGCCACCGGCCAGCATTAAAGTGTTCGCAAGTAGGCGCTTCATTCATTGCTTCCTTGTTTTTCACGGCGACGTGACTGCCTGCGACAGCCACCGAAATTATTCGACATCTTATGCTCAGATAATCCTAACCCAGCTTCGGTACAGCGACCCGCTATGCAAAATTGGCCTGGCACATGTTGTCATGTTGCGCCGAACAACGTAGACAATTCTGGCCTGAATAGCACGGATCCCTTATATATTCCCTTAATAAGCGACGCTAAGTATCAAATATAAAACAGCATAGCGCAATCTTTTGGCTTTGCCTGAAGTCACAAATATCTTGTGATAAGAAGAGCTTAGGCGAGAAATGAGAAGGAGTTCATGAAAGCGGGTAAAAACCCGCTTGTCATTATGCGCCAGCCAGCAAAATTCGTAGGGTTCGACGCAGTGGTTCTGCTGCTCCCCACAATAGCTGATCACCGACAGTAAAGGCTGAAATGTATTCAGGCCCCATGGCCAACTTGCGGATCCGACCAACAGGTATCGATAAGGTCCCCGTCACTTTAGCCGGCGTTAGCTCCTGCATAGTGAGCTCACGATCATCGGCAATGACCTTCACCCAGTCATTATGCTCTGCCAACAAACGCTCGATCTCAGCCAAAGGAATATCTTTGTTGAGTTTCAAGGTAATCGCTTGACTATGACAGCGCATGGCACCGACGCGCACGCAAATGCCATCAATTGGAACTGGCGAATCAGAACGGCCGAGAATCTTGTTGGCTTCTACCTGTGCCTTCCATTCTTCCCGTGATTGACCACTGTCTAACTGCGAGTCAATGTAGGGGATCAGACTGCCCGCCAATGGCACACCAAACTGCTGCGCCGGATAGTCATCGCTGCGAATGAAGTCAGCCACCTGACGATCAATATCCAAAATAGCGGTCGCAGGATCTTCCAACGACGACTTTACCTGCGAATGAATAGCACCCATTTGCGAAATTAATTCGCGCATATGTTTGGCACCAGACCCTGATGCTGCCTGATACGTCATAGGCGCCGCCCACTCGACCAAGCCCGCTTCAAACAAGCCACCCAACGCCAGGAGCATTAACGACACAGTGCAGTTGCCACCAACAAAGGTTTTTCCGCCTTCAGCAATAGCCGCTTTAATTTGTGCGCCATTAACAGGATCAAGTACGATAATGGCTTGCTCATCCATACGCAGTGTCGATGCAGCATCAATCCAATAACCACTCCAACCGCTATCGCGCAAAGGCTGATAAACCGCCTTGGTGTAGTCCCCACCTTGGCAGGTGATAATAATTTCCTGCTCAGCCAAGGCTTCAAGATCGTAAGCGTCTTGCAATAATCCAGCATCCCGCTCCGCGTATTGAGGAGCAGCCTGGCCTGCCTGAGAGGTGGTAAAGAAAGTGGGCTCAATCAGGGCAAAATCCTGCTCTTGCTGCATGCGATTCATTAACACGGAACCAACCATTCCGCGCCAGCCGACCAAACCTACTTTTTTCATTGCCATAATGTTTTACACCGTTTGCAAGGCAGCAACGACCGCCTCACCCATTTGCTGAGTACCCACTCGCTGAGTGCCCTCAGAGTAAATGTCTGCCGTCCGCAAACCTTGATCCAGCACATCACTGACCGCTTTCTCAATAGCATCGGCGGCTTGCCCGTGGCCAAGAGAATACCGCAACATCATGGCCGCTGACAAAATCGTTGCCAGAGGATTGGCAACACCTTGACCAGCAATATCTGGTGCTGAGCCATGACAAGGCTCATACATGCCTTTGTTGTTTTTATCCAACGATGCCGACGGCAACATGCCTATAGAGCCGGTTAACATAGCCGCAGCATCAGACAAGATGTCGCCAAACATATTGCCGGTAACCATCACATCAAACTGTTTAGGCGCTCGCACCAACTGCATAGCGGCATTGTCAACATACATATGCGACAGCTCGACATCCGGGTATTCCTGTGCCATTTCTTCCATTACTTCACGCCACAACACCGTTACTTCCAGCACATTGGCCTTGTCCACCGAGCACAGTTTTTTGTTGCGTTTACGCGCAGATTCAAAGGCCACCCGAGCAATACGGCGAATTTCAGACTCACTGTAAACGTAGGTGTTAAAACCCTGACGCTCACCATTTTCAAGAGTACGAATACCACGAGGCTGGCCAAAATAAATACCGCCCGTCAGCTCGCGCACAATAAGAATGTCTAAACCAGAGACCACTTCCGGTTTCAGCGATGACGCCGATGCTAACTGTGGATATAAAATTGCTGGGCGCAAATTACCAAACAATTCCAAACCCGAACGCAGCCCTAACAATCCTTTTTCCGGGCGCAATTCGCGATCTTCCAAACGATCCCATTTAGGGCCACCAACAGCACCCAATAAAATGGCATCGGCAGATTTTGCTTTGGCCATGGTTTCTTCAGGCAACGGCGATCCAAACTCATCGTATGCCGCACCACCGACTAAGGCCTCATCAAAAGTCAACCCAAGATCGAACTTATCATTAACGGCATCCAACACGCTGCGCGCCTGGGCAACGATTTCCGGGCCAATTCCATCACCTGGCAAAATCAATACTTGCTGAGTCATCATATTCTCCAAAAATTAGTCATTAACGAAAAAGCCAGGGAGTCTGCTCACGGCGCTGTTGTTCGTACTGCTTGATGGCATCTGCGTCCTGCAGTGTCAGCCCAATATCATCCAAGCCATTCAATAAGCAGTGGCGACGAAACTCGTCCACTTCAAACTCAAAGCATTCACCTGACGGCGTCATAACGCGTTGATTTTCTAAATCCACGGTCAACTGGTAGCCATCATGAGACTGAACTTCTATAAACAATTGACTGACCACAGCTTCATCCAATACGATCGGCAGCAGCCCATTTTTAAAGCAATTATTATAAAAAATATCGGCAAAACTCGGCGCAATTACCGTTCGAAAGCCATAGTCATCCAGAGCCCACGGCGCATGCTCACGGCTGGAGCCACAGCCAAAATTTTCCCGCGCTAACAAAACAGAGGCACCCTGATAACGTGGCTGATTCAAGACAAAATCTGGATTTAGTGGACGGCCACTGTTGTCCGCATCCGGCTGACCTTCATCCAAGTAGCGCAATTCATCAAATAGATTTGGGCCAAAACCGCTGCGCTTAATCGATTTTAAAAATTGCTTAGGAATAATCATGTCGGTATCGACATTGGCGCGATCCATGGGAGCAGCAATACCGGTATGTACCGTAAATTTTTTCATCGTTAATTCCTTAAAACTCACGCACATCTACAAAATGACCGGCAATAGCCGCGGCCGCCGCCATCGCTGGACTCACCAAGTGGGTTCGACCACCATAACCTTGCCGCCCTTCGAAGTTGCGATTGGAGGTAGACGCACAGTGCTCACCGGCCCCCAATTTATCCGCATTCATCGCCAGACACATGGAGCATCCTGGCTCTCGCCATTCAAACCCAGCGTCGGTAAAGACTTTATCTAAGCCTTCTGCCTCGGCCTGCTGTTTCACCAAACCAGACCCTGGCACGACCAAGGCTTGCTTAACACTGGATGCAACACGTTTGCCTTTCGCCACCGCCGCCGCGGCACGTAAATCTTCGATACGGCTATTGGTGCATGAGCCAATAAATACCCGATCCAAATGAATGTCGGTGATTTTCTGCCCACCCTGCAAGCCCATATATTCATGTGCCCGGCGAATGGCATTACGCTGCGACTCATCGATGCCGTCATCCACTTGTGGAACGCTGCCATCAATGGTTGTGACCATTTCCGGAGAGGTTCCCCAAGTCACCTGGGGCTTAATATCCGCAGCATCAATATCGACAATCTTGTCAAATTCAGCATCATCGTCTGATTTGAGGTCACGCCAATAATCCACGGCCTGCTGCCACAACTCATCGCTCGGCGCGTAAGGGCGCCCTTTTATGTAATCCGCGGTAATGTCATCAAACGCTACCATGCCCACGCGCGCACCGGCTTCGATGGCCATATTACACATGGTCATACGGCCTTCCATACTCATGGAACGGATTGCGCTGCCACCAAACTCCATCGCAAAACCGTTGCCGCCGGCGGTACCAATAATGCCAATCACATGCAGCACCACATCTTTACCGGTGATACCAGCGCCCAGTTCACCTTCCACACGAATCAGCAAGTTCTTCATTTTGCGTTGAATAAGACACTGGGTCGCCAACACATGCTCAACTTCAGAAGTGCCAATACCATGCGCCAAGGCGGCAAACGCACCGTGAGTGGCGGTGTGAGAATCGCCACACACGACGGTCATGCCAGGCAAGGTAGCGCCTTGCTCCGGACCCACGACATGCACAATGCCCTGGCGCACGTCGTTCATTTTGAATTCTTCAATGCCAAAAGCATCGCAATTCTCGTCCAGCGTTTTTACCTGGATACGAGACACAGGGTCCTGGATGCCGTCGATGCCCGACAGACGCTCGTCGCGGGTGGTGGGGACGTTATGATCCGGAGTCGCCAAGTTGGCATCCAAGCGCCATGGCTGACGGCCGGCTAGGCGCAGGCCCTCAAATGCCTGCGGGGACGTGACTTCATGCAGCAACTGACGATCGATGTACAGCAAAGCTGTACCATCGTCTCTCTGCTTAACCACATGCTGTTGCCACAATTTGTCGTATAAAGTTTGTCCGGCCATGGTGCGTTCCTGCTGTCATCATTATCACGATGCAAGACACTATACGCCAGCCAGTCGACAACATAAATTCATATTAATACTATTAAAGATTCCACCAAGGAATACTTCATGGATACCCAGTCTCTTAGAGCATTTTTGGCGGTGGTTGATCACGGCTCATTTTCCCTCGCTGCCGACGCTCTGCACCTGACCCAATCGGCCATCAGCAAGCGCATTCAGCAGCTAGAGCAGCAGCTGCAAAGCCCGCTATTCGACCGCCACAATCGCACGATTAGCCTCACCGAAAGCGGTCAAACGCTGCTACCCCGAGCCAGGCAAATTCTGGAATTACTCGATGACACCCGCACTGCGGTAAGCAACTTATCCGGCGAGGTGAGCGGCAAACTCAAGCTGGCCACCAGCCATCATATTGGACTGCACCGGCTACCACCTTATTTACGTGAATTCACCCAAGCCCATCCGGCCGCCACACTGCAACTGCACTTTATGGGCTCCGAGGGTGCCTACCAAGCGGTACAGCAGCGACGAGTCGAACTGGCATTAACTACCTTAATGGACAACCCTGGCGCTGATATTTCACAAACCGTGATTTGGCAAGACCCTTTGGTGTGCGTCTGCTCGCCAGACCATCACCTGGCCCGTATTCGCAGCCCCAGCCTTAAGCAACTGTCTGAACAAGCCGCCATTTTGCCTGAGCGCCAGACCATTACCTTTGAGCTGATTAATCGCATTTTTTATCAGCAACAATTGACTTTAACCGCGCCCATGCCCACCAATTATTTAGAGACGATAAAAATGATGGTGTCCGTTGGGCTTGGCTGGAGTTTGCTGCCAGCCAGCATGGTCGATGAACAGCTCCACACACTGCCGTGGCCCGCCCAGCCAATCCAGCGCCAACTGGGCATCATTCATCTACAGCAGCGCACGCTCAGCAACGCCGCCCAGGCTTTTTTAAACCGTTTGCCGCTGCCACATTGATTCATAACAATGTCAAAGCGGAAATCAGACGCTAGCCTGTCTGTACATAAAGACCAACGCTTTAGCGGACGATCGGCGACTGCCAACCAAGGAGATAGCATGCTCGACATTAATCACATTCTGGTGGTTCTGGATAACGAACACTTGCAGCAGCAAGCCCTAGAGCGTGCAACTTGGCTCGCAGCTGCCCTGGATGCAGATCTGACCTTGCTCACCGCCACCCACGAAGCCTATTGCGACGATTCATCCTCCATCGATTTGGATACTCGCCAGCGCATCAAAGAAGCGTTGATTAATAAATCCACCGCTTGGATTGAAAGTTTTATCGCAGACGACAGCGAGTTAAATATTCGTACCGAAGTGCATTGGCAAAAGCATCTGCACGATGCCGTGATTGATTCCATGCGCCACCAAGATTATGACCTGGTGATCAAAGGTACCCAGCAACACTCTTTGGTTGATCGCATATTTACCCACACCGACTGGAATTTGCTGCGTCATTGCCCTGCTCCGGTATTACTCGTCAAAAACGCGCGCCCATGGCGCCACAACCGCATACTGGCCTCCATCGACGCCACCTCCAGCGACGAAGGCCACGTCATTATTAATGACAATATTCTGTCCTATGCCGAGCATTTGGCCGACCATTTTGAAACCGATCTGCATTTGGCCAATGCTTATCCGCTAGTGTCTGTCGCGTTTGCCATGGTGCCAGAAGTCACTGCACCGGATGACATTCAAAAATACATTCTTGAGCAGCATCACGAAGCCTGCGCTGAATGGGCCAGAAAATACAACATTAATGATGATCATGTTCATATTGATGAAGGCGACGCCGACGATGTTATCGCCCGTTTTGCCGATGATTTAGAAGCCGACTTGGTGGTAGTCGGTACCGTTGGCCGCGAAGGGCTCGCCGGTGTACTGCTTGGCAACACCGCAGAGTTATTGGTTGATAAAGTGGACTGCGATGTACTGGTTATAAAACCCGCCGACGGTGTGAAACCGGATGCCGATTAAGTGCGCCGGCTAACCGTCATTGCCCACACACCGTCGCAAAATCTACAGGCGCTGGCCGAAGCCATAACTGCCAGCGCCAGCGAAGCCGGCATTCAAGTAACCTTGTTAGCCCCACTGTCTGCCGACGCCGACACGGCAAAAAACAGCGACGCGCTTATATTGCTCACACCTGAAAATTTAGGCTACATGAGCGGTGCAATGAAAGACTGGTTTGATCGCATTTATTACCCTTGCCTGGAGGAAACCCAAGGCAAACCCATCACTGCCATTATCCGCGCTGGCCATGATGGCACTGGCACCCAGCGCGCCCTGCAGAGTATCTGTAACGGACTGCGCTGGCGCTGGGTACAGCCGCCACTGGTGCTACAAGGCCCATGGCAAACGTCATTTTTGCAGCAAGCCAGAGATCTGGGCCAAGCCATGGGCTATGCACTAGAGCAAGGAATTATCTAGGGCCTGTTAATAGGCCCTAACCAACCAATGTCTGCCTTCTGCCCTAACATTGCCATTTATTGTGGTTTTAATCGCTGCTCAATTTCCTGCAAACAAGCGGGATCATCAATGGTTGAGGGGGGCTGATATTGCTCACCATTAGCAATATCACGCAGCACCTTGCGCAATATTTTGCCTGATCGGGTTTTGGGTAGACGCGCCACCACCACAGTGTCTTTAAAACTAGCAACCGCGCCAATGCGATCACGCACCCGTTCCACCAATTGCTGTCGCAGTTCTTCTTCATCGATGTTAACGCCGGCTTTGAGCAGCACCAGCCCCAGCGGCTCTTCACCTTTCAATTCACTGTGACGGCCAATGACCGCACATTCAGCCACCGCCTCATGGCCGGCCACGACTTCTTCCATTTCACCGGTGGATAATCGATGCCCAGCAACATTGATAATGTCGTCGGTGCGTCCTAACACAAACAGATAATTATCTTCATCCAGCATGCCGCCATCGCCGGTAACGTAATAGCCCGGGTACGTCGACAGATACCCGTGTACAAAACGTTCATGGTTACCCCAAATGGTTGGCAAACACCCTGGCGGCAAAGGCAGCCGAATGGCAATACTGCCCTGCTGAGACCGTTCAACGGGAATGCCATCGACATCCAGAATCTGTACGTTAAAGCCCGGAGACGGCCGGGTCACAGAACCGGCCTTAACTACCCCAGGCTCTAGCCCCATATGATTGCCCGCAATGGCCCAGCCGGTTTCGGTTTGCCACCAGTGATCCACCACCGGTTTAGCCAAATGCTGGTGCACCCAATCGTAGGTCGGTGGATCCAACCGTTCACCGGCCATAAACACCGTGCGCAAGGCCGATAGATCGTAGGATGCCAACAGCTGACAGTGCGGATCCTCTTTGCGGATAGCACGAAACGCTGTCGGCGCTGCAAATAAACCATTGACTCCATATTCCTGGCACACACGCCAAAACGCGCCGGCATCCGGCGTTCGCACCGGCTTGCCTTCATACAAAACGCTGCTACAGCCACGGATTAAAGGGGCGTAAACAATATAGGAATGCCCGACCACCCAGCCAACATCGGATGCCGCCCAAAAAACATCACCCGGATGCATGTCGTAGACAGCGTTCATGCTGTAATTCATGGCAACGGCATGACCGCCGTTGTCACGCACGACGCCTTTGGGGGCGCCCGTTGTGCCGGATGTATACAGGATATAAAGCGGGTCTGTTGCCAACACAGGGACACAATCCGCCGGCTGCGCCGTCGCCAACGCCTGCTGCCAATCGATATCTTGCTCCGCCCTTAACTCACATACACATTGCGGCCGTTGTAGCAGCACACAGCAATGAGGTTTATGCCGCGCCTGATCTATTGCCTGGTCCAGTATCGGCTTGTATTCAATAATGCGGTCGATTTCGATACCACAAGAAGCAGCCAGCACCACCTTTGGCCTGGCATCATCGATGCGCAACGCCAGCTCATGGGCGGCAAAGCCACCAAACACCACGGAATGAATCGCTCCCAAACGGGCACAGGCCAACATGGCGATGACCGCCTCAGGAATCATCGGCATATAGATGACCACAGTATCGCCTTTATTGACGCCCTGCTGCGCCAGCACACCAGCAAACAATGCCACCTGCTCTGTCAGCTCGGAATAGCTGTAACGTCGCTTTTGTTGCGTGACTGGAGAGTCAAAAATCAATGCCGTAGTATCACCACGGCCATTGAGAACGTGATGATCCAAGGCCAGATAGGCAGTATTCAACTCACCGTCGGCAAACCAGCGATCAATACCCTGCTCATCTTTGCTAAGGATCTGCGTGGGTGGTTGAAACCAATGAATGGTATCGGCCTGCTGGAGCCAAAATAATTCCGGGGTGTCGATAGAAGCCTGGTATTCACTTGGGTAGCTCATAATCACAGTCCAACCTGATAAAACGGGAAGCGGCCGATAATCCTCGGCCTGTTTCCCCCACCATAGGACAAGCAGGTCAGGCGGCACTATACGACCAAGGGGGATGAAACTAAGGTCGCAGAAATACGATGTGTAACAAGATGAAAATGAGTTTTTGTTAACTACTCGACGGCCTTACACTGTTCAAATTACCTAGACTGACGCTGTCATCAAAATACGCCGGACTGCTTTATGGCCAGCCAAACCGCACACGCAATTATTTCCCCTGAGCTCAGCGACCCTGCATTGCTGGCCATTATCGAACACGCCGTGGAACAGCAATGGCTTTTCCCCGCAGCCCTGCATATCGAAGGCGCCAGCCATCACCGCTCCGGGGCGCAAAGCTTCTACCGCGTCCAAACCCACGCCGGTGCGTATTTCATTAAACGTCACAGCGCTGCCAACCTGCCGGTATACCAAGCCGAGGCCAAGGCCCTGGAAGCCATCAAGGCCACCGAAACCATTGCTACGTGCGCGCCACTGGCCTGTGCCCAGTTAGACGATTGTAGCTATCTCATTTTGGAGTTTTTGCCCATGGTAATGGGCGGCGACTGGTTATCTGCTGGCCAGCAAATCGCACAAATGCACTCCACTGTTAGTGCACAAGGCTATGGCTTTGACATGACTACCTATTGCGGAGGCACCGCCCAGGACAATCGTTGGAATCAGGATTGGGCCACCTTCTTTACTCAACAGCGACTGCTGCCGTTATTTGCCGCACTGGCACGCCAAGGCATTGAGTTTGCCGATCAAAATCTCGCGCTAGAGCGCTCCATGCAGCACTTGAATGGCCACCAACCAACACCGGTGTTACTGCATGGCGATTTGTGGTCCGGCAATATCGGCTTTAACCCAGACAAATCACTGAGCTTTGCCGTAGTCTTTGATCCAGCTTGTTATTACGGCGATCGTGAAACCGATCTGGCCATGACAGAGCTGTTTGGCCGCTTCCCGCAGCGTTTTTACGATGGCTATGCCTCAGTGCATGAAGTTGATAGCAGCTATGAACAGCGTCGGCCCTTGTATCAGCTGTACCACACGCTAAATCACAGTTTACTCATTGGCGGCGCTTATATAGACCACAGCAAAGAGCTGATTGCCACACTCTAACCCATGGCAAAAACAAAAAACGGCTGCGATGCAGCCGTTTTTAAAGAGCAGAGAAGATAACGGTATAAATCTGCAGTCAAGGATTTAACCGCTGCTTTCGCCATTGACCCTGCTCAAGCTGATATTCAACTCTATCGTGCAAACGATGAGCACCACCCTGCCAAAATTCAATGCGCTGGGGCAATAACCGATAACCACCCCAGTAATCAGGCAACGGGATCGAATCGCCCTCAAAACGCTCAGATACCTGCTCAAATGCCTGCTCCAACGCTTGTCGATCAGCAATAGGCTGACTTTGCTTAGAGGCCCAGGCACCCAGCTGACTCTGTCTCGGACGAGAGTGGAAATAACGCTCAGACACCTCCCTAGGCAAGCGCTCTACACACCCCTGCACCTCAATCTGACGCTCTTGCTCAAGCCAGAAAAAGTGCATACTGGCCTGAGCATTGGCCGTCAGCTGCTGACCTTTATTGCTGTCGTAATTGGTAAAGAAGGTAAAGCCTTCATTATCGTAAGCCTTCAACAGCAACACCCGTTGCCACGGCAGGCCATTGGCATCCACCGTTGCCAGGGTCATGATATTAGGCTCAAGCGGGTCGGTGGCGCGGTAAGCCTCCATCCAGGCATGAAACTGGGTTAGTGGATCGGGCGCCGCCGTTTGCTCATCCAATCGCCCCTGGGTGTACTCCCGTCGCACATCCCATAAATCAACCATGTCTATATTCCTCATAACAACGCACTGAGTGGCACATTAACAGATCAGATCTTTGGCCCAATTGATACGCATCAGGGCTGATAACGCAACACCAGCTCTACACTGGCAGCAACGGCAAAAGCCAACGTCAGCGCCGCCGTTTGCGCCAATTGTTTATTTAATGCGTGCTGACGGCGAATGGCGATCAAATAGCTCAAACGCACCGCCTGCACCACCACCAGCGCCCACAACACAGTAGAGAACAAGCGCTGCGCCATGGTCATGGCCACATCGGGCAGCATCTGTTCTACCAGCGCCAGCTGCAAAGCCAAGGGCAATAACATCAACCAACGATACAACCCCTCGCTGCGCGCTGGCCCTAAGCGCACAGCCAGAGTGTGTTTGTCTGCCCGCGAATCTGAATCGTGATCACGAATATTGTTGACCAACATAATGGCCGACGTCAGTAAGCCCATTTGCACCGCGGTAACCCAAACAATAAAAGGTGTTGAATTATGATGCAGCGCAAAACCGCCAACCACCGCAACCAAACCAAAAAAAGTAAATACGGTCACTTCGCCAAGGGCATGTGATGCCAGAGGATAAGGGCCTGCACTGTACGCCAGTAGCGCCACTACCGCCGCGATTCCCAGAATCAGATACACACGACCGCCCACCGACACCAGATAGCTGCCCGACAGCAGGGCAACCGTCAGCATCAACAGCAAAGCCACGACCATCTGCCACATGGGCACCCAACCCAAAGTCAGTACCCGTAGCGGTCCCACGCGCTCAGGTCCATCAATACCGGCACGATAATCAAAGACGTCATTGGCCAAGTTCACCGCCACCTGCAACGATAACGCACACAGCACGATAATGATCGACAGCCAGCCATTGAACGCACCCGGTTGTGTATGTAGCGCCGCTAATACCTGCCCAACAAGAATTGGCGCCAACACGGCTGGCAAGGTTTTGGGTCGGGCGGCATACCACCACAATCGCCATCCCGAAGGTTTAACAAGGCTTCCCTGCGGGTTCACCTGGCTCACTCTTTATCGCTCCTTTCACTGCTATGGTTTTGGTAATATAGGTGCCTTTGTTATAGCTCAAGGCACATTCATGTCGGTTCAAAACTACCCAACCGCTCCCTTGCTTCGCCGTTTGGCGGCGATGACGTATGACAGCTTGGTGCTGATCTCGCTGTACATTTTTGCCGGTTTTATTGTGGTGGCGCTATTAAAGCTGATCAATCAAGGGGAGTTCCCTGGCGCATTGCCCGCATCCGTCAATTTGTCGTTATTTTTCTGCATCGCTTTTTTTTACTACACCCACTCCTGGCTAAAAGGCGGTCAAACCATTGGCATGAAAGCATGGCGCATTTATCTTATTAACGCCCGTCAGCAACATGGCAAAACCCTTCCTCTGCAACTCAGTCAGTGCATGTTGCGCTGCGGCTGCGGTTTTTTCTCCTTACTGGCCTTCGGCGGCGGTTTTTTTTGGATGCTGTTTGATTCACAGCAGCGCACCTGGCACGACATGGCGTCCCTGACCCGCGTCGTGCATATTCCAGATCATATGGCGTAGGCGTTTATCCTTATTGTGCGGCGCTGTCGCTCACAACAGATCGGCGGCCTGAAGCCGCCGACCGTGCGCCGCAAAAACCACCTAACAACGCAGAGTAATGCGCAGCTTTTTTGCTGTTACTGATTTGAGCCACATGGGGCTGCAGCCCTCTGATAAACCACGGCAAGCAGCCAGTGACCCTGAGATTGCTAAGCGGCTCGCCGTAGTAACAGAGCCGCTGCAGCCGAGCACAATAAAATCGGCGCCACACTGGCCCATAGGGGCGCAAAGCCAAACACAATACTGGCCGGGGCTAATAATTCTTCCGCGTATTTATACACCAGCCCGACCAAAATACCGGTAAAAATACGGTATCCCGGTGTCACTGATCGCAGCGGTCCAAAAATAAAAGAAACACCTAACAAGACCAACGCCAAGGTACTGAGCGGCTGAGTAACCTTGCGCCAGAAAGATAACAAATAGCTGTCGGCATTTAGACCCTGATCGGTCACATAGCGGGTATAGCGATAAAGATTGGAAATCGACATATCCCGCGGCTCGACCATCACCACACTTAAGCTTTGTGGAGTTAAACCGGTTTCCCATCGCAAACTGTCGTAACGCTGTTGCACCACCGCCTCATCTTGCAATGAAATGTCTTCTACCTGCTCCATTTGCCAAAACTGACGCTGATAAATAGCCCGACTAGCGGTGCGGATGTGTTGCAGTCGATCATCCTGGTCAAAGCGGTACAGGGTCAGGCCATGCAAAACGCCATTGGGTTCAACGGCGGTAAAACGCATAAAGGTATCGCCTTCTCGATGCCAAAAACCCTGACCACGATTAGACAAGGTATCGCCTCTGCCCTGGGCGACGGCTTTTTGCGACTGAGCAATGCGTTCTAAGTTTGGAATGGCGTATTCGGCCGCGGCCATGCTCAGCATCATCAGCACCAGTACTGGTTTCATGACCGATACACTGATACGGCGAATCGACATGCCCGCGGCACGCATCACCGTCAGCTCACTGCTGGCCGCCATGCTACCCAAACCGGCTAAGCAGCCTATCAAACAAGCCAGTGGCATATACTCATAGGCGCGGCGTGGCAGCCGCATGACAATAAAGGCCAGTGCTTCTAACAGCTGGTAGTCACCCTTAAGGCGCTTGAGCTCGTCCACCAAAGCGAATACGGCATCCAGCCCTACGATCACCAGCACCACGACTAAGGTGGCATTCAGCACGTGACGGGCAACGTAACGATCAAGATGAGACATCATAATTGGCGCACCTTACGTCGTCGCTGCAGTTCCGGCCACCACCATAATGCTGCCGCAATGGCGAGATAAACGGCGTGCAAAGACCACAAGCCGAGAGATGGATTCAAGCGGCCTTTTTCTATCATGCCGGTCATGGCAATCATCAACGAGATGTACACCATAAACAGCACAATAGCCGGAAACAGCCGAGCAAATCGTCCCTGACGCGGATTAACCCGAGCCAGGGGTAAGGCAATCAAGGTTACAATCGGCACCATTAAAATCAGCGATACCCGCCACTGAAACTGTGCTTGAGACTTAACATTGTCACTGCCAATCAACGCCAGGGTCGGAATAGACTCCTGGCGCAATTTGCGACGCTCGTCGGGCTCATCGGCAATTTTGACGCCGTAGCGTTCGAACTCCAGCCACTGCATGCCCAAACCTTCTGCACTGAGGTCATAGCGACGACCATCATGCAACTCCAAATATCGCGAGCCGGTTTCATCGCTGACATACTGAGTGCCACGACCCGCAATTAATAAGGTATTGCCATCAGCAATAAAAACACGCCGCATTTCGGTTTTATCGTCCGACAGCGATTGTGCATAGGTCACTCGAGAACCACCCTTCATACTTTGAAAACGACCAGGAATCAGCAGCTCAAACTCCGTTAGCTGGGCCTGTTTTTGGTACAGACTTTCCATCTTTTGAGCGCCCCACGGGCTTAAAAACAGCGACAGCGAGGCAACTATGGCCATCATAAACAGCGCCGGGACTAAGGTATAAGACAGTAAGCGTCGATGGGAAAAACCCGTCGCCGTCAGCACGGTCATTTCACTGTCCGCATACAAGCGTCCATAGGCCAGTAAAATGGCGATAAACAACGCTAACGGCAGCACCATTTCCAGAAAGGACGGCAGGCGCAGCAGCAGGGTAAAAAACACAATTTCAAGGGATACCTGACCCGCCGCGGCTTCCGCCAACTGGCGAATCAGCCGCCCACTCATCAAAATCAGCAGTAACACCACAGTAACTGCCACAATCGAACTAAATAGTTCACGCGCAAGATATCGAAAAAGAATCAAACAACCAGACCTTGTATTTCCAACATGTGACAGCATATATACGGACGGAATAAGTCATTCACCTGACTCTAGGAGTTCACATGGAATACCAGACGTCTCAACACAGCGCTGCCGAAGTAGAAGCGAGCTGTATTGTGGTCACTATCGACACCGCAGGCAAGCTGTCAGAGGCCGGCAATCAACTGGATAGCGCCAGTCAGCATTTTCTGCAACAACGATTCGAACATAAAGACATTAAAGGTAAGCTGGCTGAAACACTGTTATTACCCGCCGTCACTGGCGTCGCAGCTCAGCGTGTGTTGCTGGTTGGACGTGGCGACAGCAGCAAGGCACTGAAACGTGGTCAAGCCATTAAATTGCTCAACGCCATCGCCGACAACACCGGCAATATGGAAGGCAGCATTGCATTGGCGCTGGAAGACCTGGCGAACGATCAATTAACCAGCAGCTGGCTGGCAGAGCAAAGCGCCATCGCCTTTGGCCGTCAGGCGTACCGCTTTACCACCACCAAACCACAAAAAGAGCAAGACCAGCCAACTCAAGCCAGCAGCCTGATCTGGCTAGGTTCTGACGAGCTCGATAGCCTGAAAAAAGGGGACGCTCTGGCGTCGGGTGTTAACTTTGCTCGTGAGCTGGGCAATCTGCCAGGCAACATCTGCACCCCGACCTACCTAGCTGAGCAAGCTCAGGCACTGGCCAATGAGCAGATGACCACCACCATTTTGGACGAGTCTCAGCTGGAGGAAATGGGTGCTGGCGCTTTTGTTTCAGTGGCCAAAGGTTCGGTTGAGCCTGGCAAGATCATCATCATGCATTATCAAGGCGGCAAAGCCGATGAGCCTGCTCACATGCTGCTGGGCAAAGGCATTACCTTTGATACCGGCGGCATCAGCCTGAAGCCGGGCGCTAAAATGGATGAAATGAAGTACGACATGTGCGGCGCTGCGTCCGTACTGGGCACCATGAAAACTCTGCTGGAGCTGCGTCCTGCCATCAACGTTATCGGCATGATCACAGCGGCAGAGAACATGCCAGCGGGTAACGCCAGCAAGCCTGGCGACGTGGTGACCAGCCTATCTGGCAAAACCATCGAAATCTTAAACACCGACGCTGAAGGCCGCTTAGTACTGTGTGACGCCCTAACTTACGGCATCGAGCAGTTTAAGCCAGCCTCTGTGGTCGATATTGCAACTCTAACAGGCGCTTGTATGGCAGCACTGGGCGAAGTGAACAGTGGCCTGTTCACCGAAGACGAAGCGTTGGCCGGCGAACTGCAAAGCGCAGCAGAATACGCTCACGACAAAGTGTGGCGCCTGCCGCTGGAAGAAGACTACCAGGAACTGTTGGATTCCAACTTTGCCGACATGGCCAACATTGGCGGCCCATTGGCCGGTGCAACCACCGCAGCCTGCTTCCTGTCACGCTTTACCGAAGGCACCCCATGGGCGCACATCGATATTGCCGGCACTGGCTGGACGGGTGGAGCGAAAAAAGGCGCCTCTGGCCGCCCGGTTCCGCTATTGGTGAACTACCTGCTGAATAAAGCCTGATCTCGCATCAGCAATCAGAGGCCGCTCACTGCGGCCTCTTTTTTGTCACCTTTGCACATCTACCAACGACGACTGTACTGCTAGCATGGCTCTGACATTATTATCAGGAGCCAACATGAGCGTCATCGAGTTATTACAGCAGCGCTATTCCGTACGGGCATTCACCCCACAAAGCGTCGATCCAGATACCCTGCAGCAAATATTCAAAAGCGCTCAGCGCGCACCATCCAACTGCAATGTTCAGCCTTGGAGCACCTATGTCGTATCCGGCGAAAAAAAGGATCAATTAAAAAATGCCCTGATCGCCACCGTCATGAAACAGCAAACTCCCAACCCAGACTTTAACTGGAAAGTCGCTTACCAAGGGATTCACCGCGAGCGCCAGTTCGGCTCAGCCAATGCTTTGTATGGCGCCATGGGCATTGAACGTGACGACAAAATGAAGCGTAATATGGCGATGCTGCGTAATTGGTCTTTTTTTGATGCACCGCACGTGGCTTTTTTTACCATGGATAAATACCTCGACATCATGGGTGCCGTCGATCTGGGCATTTATGCCCAAAGCCTGGCGCTATTAATGCAAGAGCAAGGCATTAGCTGCTGCATGCAAGGCGCGCTGGGACAATTTCCCCAGCCGGTCAAAGAGCTGCTGGATATTCCCGACCATGTCGGCATTTTATTTGGCATGTCGTTTGGCTATGAAGACCGCACTGCTGCCGCCAACCACGCTCGTACCGAGCGCTGCGAACTCAGCCAGTCAGTGCAGTTCTTTTCCTAGGGCACCTCCGAATAATTCTGCACAGCCCTGCGCGAGTGCAGCAGGCTTTCAGAACAAGGCGGTGATGGCAGCAAATGGCCAGCCCTTTCAACATCGCCAACGACGTTATGGAGGCCTGCGGGGAACGCCAGTGAGCTCCAGCTCTGTGTCGCCGATTTTTGCTGTAGCTGGAACCAGCTTCGTGATCTGAAATCCTCTGGCGATCCAGAGCAGGCACCGAATTATTCAGAGGTGCCCTAGCAAAAAAACAGAGCATAAAAAACGCCGGCACTGTCTCCAGTGCCGGCGTTGTCGTAACGATCTGAAACCTGTGCGTCTAAGCTTGCCCCCTTACCTGCAATTTCAAACGCGTCAGTCACCCATTCCAGACCGATTCATCCACCGTCAACGTGAAACGTGGGCATTGCCTCACAGTATCAGGCGGCGAATATCGCTAATCAGCGCTACCAATGTGGTAAAGAAACGTCCGCAATCAGCACCGTTAATGGCGCGATGATCGTAGGACACTGCCAATGGCAGCATATTTCGTGGCACAAATTCTTTGCCATTCCACACCGGTTTCATCTGTGCTCGAGACACTCCCATAATGGCAACTTCGGGTGCATTCACAATCGGCGTAAAGCCAGTACCACCCATAGCCCCCAAGCTGGAAATCGTAAAACAAGCACCCTTCATTTCGTTGGGCTTTAGTTTACCAGCCCGAGCTTTTTCTACCAGCTCGCTGCTTTCTTGCGCCAGCTCCCAGATGCCTTTTTTATCGGCATCGCGAATCACCGGCACCATCAAACCTGCTGGCGTGTCAACGGCAATGCCAATGTGGACATAGTGCTTGTGCACCATATGTTCACCATCGGCGTGCAATGACGCGTTAAAGCTAGGCTCCAACCGCAGCGCTTGTGCTGCCGCCTTAATCAGGAAAGGCAACGGCGTTATTTTCACCCCGCGCTTTTCTGCCTCCGGCTTCATTTGCTGGCGGAAGGCATCAAGATCGGTGATGTCTGCCTCATCGAACTGGGTCACGTGTGGCACGTTTAACCAGTTACGCTGCATATTGGCAGCAGTGAGCTTTTTAATCTTGCTCATCGGCTGCAGCTCGATATCACCGAACTGACTGAAGTCCACTTCTGGAATCGGCGGAATACCCATGCCCGAGGCGGCGCCAATAGTACCCGACTCTGCCTGTTTGAGCATCTTTTTCACGTAGGCGCGAATGTCATCTTTAGTAATGCGACCGCGCACCCCAGTGCCTGACACCTTGGTCAAATCAACACCCAGCTGTCGAGCCAAACGTCTTGATGACGGACCGGCGTACACATCTGACGAACGATTAGCCGGCTCAGGCTTAGCCTCACCCTGTGCCTTATTCGCGGCAACAGCGGTTTCGGGCTGCGATGCCTTAGGCGCCGGCGCAGGCGCAGGTTCAGCTTTTGCCGTTTCCGCCACTGCAGGCGCTGCGGCTACCTCACCCACTTGCTGTAACACAGCGTACACATCGCCCTCGTTGACCTTATCGCCAACCGCTACGGTAAACTTCACCAGCGTACCAGCCGACGGCGCCGGCACATCCATACTGGCCTTATCGGTTTCCAGCACCAACAGCGAGTCTTCTGCCGCAACGTCGCTACCGGGTTCAACACTGAGTTCGATAATGTCAACATCCGTTGCACCACCCAGATCAGGAATGGTCAACTCGACGCTAGCACCCGCACTGCTCGGTGCGCTGGCCACAGGCGCTGCAGGCTCGACGGCTGCTGTAGCGGGCTCTGGTGCGGCAGGCTGGTCGCTGGCAGATGAGCCTGCATCTGCCTGAGCCTCGCCCTGCACATCCACCACCATAATACTGTCACCTTCGGACACCTGATCGCCCACCGCGACCAAAATCTCCACCACAGTGCCCACCACAGGGCTGGGAATTTCCATACTGGCTTTGTCGGTCTCTAACACCAGCAGGTCTTGCTCTAGCTCCACCTGATCGCCAACGGCCACCGAGATTTCAATAATTTCAACCTTGTCGGCACCACCCAAATCAGGGACGGAAACAGTTGTATTGCTCATTCCATTCCCCCTTAGCTATGTGCCGGATCAATTTTGTCGGCTTCAATGCCCAGCTCAGCGCGGGCTGCCAATAACGCTTCCTGGCTGAAGTGACCGTCTTCGGCCAACTGCACCAAGGCGGCATAAGCAACAAACTCACGACTCACTTCAAAGAAGTGGCGCAGTTTTTTGCGCGTATCACTGCGACCAAAACCATCGGTACCCAACACCGTCAAACGTCCTGGCACAAAGGCTCGTAATTGCTCGCCGTAAGACTTGATGTAATCGGTTGCCAACACAAAAGGTCCGTCCTGACCTTGCAGTTGCTGAGTCACGTACGCCTGCTCAGCTGGCAACTCAGGGTTGAGACGATTGTGACGCTCACACGCCAGACCGTCACGAGTCAGTTCGTTAACTGAAGTGACACTCCAGATATCGGATTGCACGCCGTATTTTTCTTGCAGCAAATCAGCAGCCGCTTCCACTTCGCGCAAAATAGAGCCAGCACCCATCAACTGAACCGACGGACCTTTTTTGCCCACCGACTTGAGCTTATAAATACCTTTTACGATGCCCTCTTCAGCGCCGACCGGCATTTCAGGATGCGGATAGTTTTCGTTCATGGTGGTGATGTAGTAGAAGCAGTTTTCCTGCTCGTCGTACATGCGCTTCAGGCCATCTTGAATAATCACCGCCAGCTCATGACCATACGTTGGATCATAAGAGCGACAATTTGGAATCGTCTGCGCCATCAAATGACTATGACCGTCCTGATGCTGCAGGCCTTCGCCGTTCAATGTAGTGCGCCCCGAGGTAGCACCAATCAAGAAGCCTCGGGCTTGAATATCGCCCGCCGCCCAAGCCAAGTCACCAATACGCTGGAAGCCAAACATGGAATAGAACACATAAAACGGAATCATCGGGCAGTTGCTATTGCTGTAAGCCGTTGCCGCAGCAATCCAGGCCGACATAGCACCGGCTTCGTTAATGCCCTCTTCCAGAATCTGGCCTTTTTTATCTTCCTTGTAATACATGATCTGGCTGTGATCATGGGGCGTGTATTTTTGCCCAGCAGAAGAATAAATCCCCAGCTGTCGGAACATACCTTCCATACCAAAGGTACGCGCCTCATCCGGAACGATAGGCACCACACGTTTGCCAATATTTTTGTCTTTAACCAGCTGCGACAAAATACGTACAAACGACATGGTCGATGACATTTCACGCTCACCACTGCCGCCCAACTGGTTTTTGAAACTTTCCAGTTCAGGCGTTACCAAGGCCTCGCTGTTCACTCGACGAGAAGGAACAAAGCCCTGCAGCGACTCGCGACGCTCACGCATGTACTTCATTTCTGGGCTATCAGGTGCCGGACGATAATAAGGCACATTTTCCAGCTCAGAATCGGTGAGCGGAATAGCAAACCGATCGCGGAAATGCTTCAGCGCATCCAGATCCAGTTTTTTCACGGAGTGAGTATCATTAGCGGCTTCGCCCGCTGCACCCAAACCATAACCTTTAACGGTTTGCGCCAGAATCACAGTCGGCTGACCTTTGTGCGCCACAGCTTCTGCATAAGCGGCGTACACTTTAAATGGATCGTGACCACCACGATTCAGCTTAAAGATATCTTCGTCGGTCAGATCTTCCGCCAACTTAGCCAGTTCAGGGTAAGCACCAAAGAAATGCTCACGGGTGTAGGCTGCACCATTGGCCTTGTAGTTCTGCAAATCGCCGTCGCACACTTCGTCCATGCGCTTTTGCAACATGCCGCTGGTGTCTTTTTCCAACAGCACATCCCAATGACGACCCCAAACGACCTTAATCACATTCCAGCCAGCACCGCGGAACACGCCTTCCAGCTCTTGCATGATTTTGCCGTTGCCGCGCACTGGGCCATCTAGGCGCTGCAGGTTGCAGTTCACAACAAAGATTAAGTTTTCCAGCTGTTCACGACCGGCCAATGAGATGGCGCCCAAGCTTTCTGGCTCGTCACACTCACCATCACCCAAGAAAGCCCACACCTTACGATCACCGCGTGGCGCCAATTCACGCGCAGATAAATAGCGCATCACATGGGCCTGATAAATCGCCTGAATCGGACCTAGGCCCATAGAAACCGTTGGGAACTGCCAGTAGTCAGGCATCAACCAAGGATGTGGATACGATGACAGACCGTTGCCGTCCACTTCGCGGCGGAAGTTATCCAGCTGATTTTCATCAAAACGCCCTTCTAAATAAGAGCGTGCGTAAATACCTGGCGCCGAGTGCCCCTGGAAGTACACTAGGTCACCCGCTTGATCACCGTCATTGCCGCGGAAGAAGTAGTTGAAACCCACGTCATACAAGGTGGCCGCCGATGAGAATGACGCGATATGGCCGCCCAGACCTTCGTTATTGTCATTGGCTCGCACCACCATGGCCAGTGCATTCCAACGAATCAGGGAACGAATACGACGCTCCATAAACAGATCACCAGGCATGCGGCGTTCTTTTTCTGGTGCGATGGTATTGCGATACGGCGTGGTGATCGCTTGTGGCAGGGCAACGCCCTTATCCATGGCATTAGCAAACAGCTTTTTCAGAATGAACGCCGCCCGCTCAGGGCCAGCGTGACGGATGGTGGCGTGTAACGAATCTAACCATTCCTGGGTTTCGTATACGTCGGTATCTTCGGTCATTGATCGCTCCGATGGTTTGACAAGGATGCTTGTCATCACAACAAGGGCAGCCTTCAAAAGTAGACTTACCTATTGCTCTTATTCAGCCCCAAGAGCGATAAATAATGCCACTATTCGGCCATTGGCTGCCGTAATTAGAAAACTGGTTACAAACCAGAGCCCCCATATAAAACAAGGGCTCCTTGAAAAATTCGGCATCAGTCTGACGCCTTTATAAGAGGCTGACAATCCCTTCTTGTAGTTTTTTTACAAGAACGACTTCGGCACTCGACCAAAGTCGTACGCAACGGCCACAAAAAGCCGACAATTGGCTGCTAAACGTCCATACGCACCACTAATATTGAGCCAGCGTCAGCAAACAAATGCCAAAAGCACATCAATCCATTTGGCCTCAACCTTAACGCACTTGCACCAACACGCTGAGCTTATCGGCGCACATACGCCCCTGACTGCTGGCGACTTCCATGTTACACAGCTGCCCCGCTGCCACATTAAGGCCATTTAATAGGTGTTCATCGGCGTGCATGGCCTTGCGTGGACCCTGTTTGGCTAACGCCTGCACAAACGGCAAGGTAGCATTGTTGAGGGCCTGGGTCGCCGTACGTGCCACGGCACCTGGCATATTGGCCACACAGTAATGCACCACCCCTTGCTCAACATAGGTTGGCTCATCGTGGGTGGTGGGCCTTGAGGTCTCGACACAGCCGCCTTGATCAATGGCAACATCGACAATCACGGCGCCACGCTGCATGGCCTGTAGTTGATCACTGGCGATCAGTTTGGGCGCCGCTGCCCCTGGAATCAGCACCGCGCCGATGACCAAATCCATCTGCGGCAAACACTCATCCAGAGTGGTGCGGGTAGACAGACGTGTACGAATGCGGTTCCCATATTGCTGATCTAACATCCTCAAGGTCTGTAACGAGGTATCCAGTACCGTCACCTCAGCCCCCATACCAACGGCAATGCGCACAGCATTTGAACCCACGACCCCACCGCCCAGCACCAATACATTGCCAGCAGGCACGCCCGGCGCGCCGGACAACAACACACCGCGACCGCCAGCTTCCATCTCTAAGCTGCGGGCGCCAGCTTGCACCGCAATGCGGCCAGCAATTTCCGACATAGGTGCCAACAACGGCAAACGTCCGTGGTCATCGGTGACGGTTTCATAGGCAATGCAGGTAGCACCGCTTTTAATAAGCGACTCCGTTAGCTGGGTATCTGGCGCCAAATGCAAATAGGTAAATAGAGTATGCCGGTGCTCCAGTAAGGCAACCTCAGAGGCTTGTGGCTCTTTGACCTTAACAATCATGTCGGCCGCTGCAAACACCGCCCCGGCATCGGCGGCAATGCTGGCACCACTGTCTTGATAATCATTATCATGAAAGCCAATCGCCGCGCCCGCCTGGCTTTCAACCAATACTTCATGACCATCGGCAACCAGTTCTCGTACACTGTTTGGCGTCAATCCGACCCGATACTCATGATTTTTTATTTCTTTCGGCACACCAATTCGCATAACCACCTCCCTTGTTTTGCCACAGTGTAGCAGCGTCCATCGAGGGCCAAGATAGACGGCCTTCCATGCCATACTTCGTGGCCGCACTGGCACAACTCGTCTTTACTGATTAAGGAAGCGTGCGCCAGCGATATTAGTGCTTGGCGCACTTCAACACAGGAAGGCGACTCATTGACAACCCGGGCCTGAACTATGTGGCTGTGCTTATCTGCACGAGAAAAGCTCATTTGTGTACTAATCACCTTGCTGTACATCGCCATCGGCAGCGTGATGGTGCGCTCGATCTCCAGCCTAGTGGTGGAACGCCATCGGGTGGAAGCCGCCTCAGCATTGAACAGCGAACTAACACTGGTACGCTCTCGACTGGAAGCCGCCATTTTTATGGACAGTTATTTGGCCGACAGTCTTGCTACGGTGGTGACCATCGACCCTGAGTTTGCAGTCAATAACTGGGCCAGCATCGCCTCCACGCTGCTGGATCGTTCGACCTATGTTCGAAACGTCGGCCTAGCACCCGATAACGTTATCACCCACGTACACCCTATTGAGGGGAATGAAGCGGCGATCGGATTCGACTTTCGCACCCGACCAGAACAGCTGGCCACAGTACTGAAGGCCAAAGAGCAGCAGAAGGTATACATCGCAGGTCCTGTGAACTTAGTGCAAGGCGGCACCGCCATTATTGCTCGCTATCCGATATTTTCTGACCCTCCCTATAATCGTCAGTACTGGGGCGGCGTTAGCGTGGTGATGCGTTACGACCAACTGCTAGACGACAGCGGCGTAAGTGACTTCAGCTATGGCGATGTCGCCCTACGCAAGCGCGACACCGATGGCGAGCAATGGACCGTGTTCTATGGCAAGCCCACGGTATTTGAGCAGGCCAACGCCCAACTGCCTATTCAACTGCCTAGCGGCCAATGGGAAATTGCCGTTCGCTTTGATATCAATAACAGCCCAGGCCTGCGCAATCGAGCATTATTGGTACACCTGCTCGGTGGCATTGCCCTATTGTTAATGTATTTGGTGGTGTACCTGCTGTATCGCAACTACCAATACGCACATCAGGAGTCGATGCAAGATGAGCTCACTCTGCTCCCCAACCGCCGCTTTATGTTACGAAAACTTAAGCAGCTGTTTTCCAGCAAAGAAAAGCCGCGCCAATTCGCCATTTTAAATATTGATCTGGATGACTTTAAACGCGTCAACGACCAGCTCGGCCATGAAGCGGGAGATGCGTTGCTCAAGCATATTGCTAATCATTTGGCCGAATCGGTACGCAGCAGGGATATTGTTTGCCGCTTTGGCGGTGACGAGTTTTTGGTATTGTTATCGGACGTTGATGACCCCAAGCAGGTCGAGAAGATTCAGCAAAAGCTACACGAAGTGGTGCGGCTGCACCCACTACGCTGGCAGCAGCACATCATTATTCCTTCGATCAGCATTGGCCAAGCCATTGTTGATCAGCAAACCATCAATGATCTATTGGCCCAGGCTGATAGAGAAATGTATAACCAAAAACATAGAGTGGAAAAAGGCACCCTAATATTGGATGCCTCATCGCCCAAAGAGCCTTCATCTGTCGACCAGCAAACCTCTGAATAGCTGCCCAGCCAAGACAGCTGACTCACTATCGCCGATATTTGTGAGCACAAACTAGAGCACCTAAGCGGCTGCAGGATTTAAAGCTCTATGACGATCTAGGTGCGAGATCCGAGTCATTCATCGGCCCTCGCTGCTATAGCCATTAACAGCCACGGCCACTAACGACGCTTTTTTGCCCCCTGGACATGTTTAGAACCCTGGCCCGGCTTAAAGCCTGGGCGCCTGTGACGAGAGTTCGGAGCATCTTCAGCAGGAATCAGCGCCTGAGGGCCACTACCGATCAAATCACTACGGCCCATTTTTTTGAGTTCTTCGCGCAGCATGGGCCAGTTTTTTTCGTCGTGATAACGCAAAAACGCCTTTTGCAAACGACGATCCTGAATATCCCGAGGAATGGCCAATTTTTTGCTCTTATAACTCATGCGTTGCAGCGGGTTACGCTCTGAATGATACATGGCCGTCGCCAACGCCATAGGCGATGGGTAAAAGGTTTGCACCTGATCAACGCGGAATTTATTGCGCTTTAACCACAGCGCTAAATTCATCATGTCTTCGTTTTCAGTGCCCGGGTGAGCAGCAATAAAATACGGAATCAAATATTGCTCTTTACCGGCCTCGCGCGAAAATTTATCAAACATTTTCTTAAACGCATCGTAGGTGCCCATGCCCGGCTTCATCATCTTGCTGAGCACATTTTGTTCAGTATGCTCCGGCGCAATTTTTAAATAGCCACCCACATGGTGAGTCACCAACTCACGCACATATTCGGGATCTTTAACGGCCAGGTCGTAACGTAGCCCCGAGGCAATGGCGATGCGCTTAACACCTGGCAATGCCCGCGCAGCCCGATACAACTCAGTAGTGGCTTTATGACTGGTCTCAAGGTTTTTGCAAATACCTGGGTATACGCAGGATAAGCGCCGACAATTTTTTAGAATTTCATCGCTTTTACACTTGAGGTGGTACATGTTGGCCGTCGGCCCACCCAAATCCGATATGGTGCCGGTAAAGCCCGGTACTTTATCGCGTATTTCTTCGATTTCGCTCAGCACCGACTGCTGCGAACGGCTTTGAATAATTCGTCCTTCGTGCTCGGTAATAGAGCAGAAGGTGCAACCACCAAAACAGCCACGCATGATATTGACGGAGAAACGAATCATCTCGTAGGCCGGAATGCGGGCATCGCCGTAGCTTGGATGCGGTACCCGCTGATAAGGCAGACCAAACACGCTGTCCATCTCGTCGGTTTCTAGTGGAATCGGCGGCGGATTGACCCAAATTTCTTGCTGCCCATGACGCTGAACCAGGGGACGTGCATTGTAAGGATTCGATTCCTGATGCAACACCCGTGACGCATGGGCATACAAAGCACTGTCATTGCGCACCTTTTCAAACGACGGCAAACGCACAACGGTTTTGTCCGGATCATGGTCCACTTTGCGCTGCAACGGCATAGGCACAATTTTCACCGGCATCACGTCATCGCTGTCGTCGGCTTTTTTTTGCTCGCAGCTGGTTCCATCGGTTTCTTTCATGTCATACGGATTGGGAATGACATCAATCTGCCCTGGCCAGTCGATACGGGTCGAGTCAATCTCGGTCCAACCGGCAGGCGTTGCGGCGCGCACCAGAGTAGTGCCGCGCAAATCCGTCAAATCACTCACCTGGCGCCCTTGTGATAACGCATGGGTCAGCTCAACAATGGCACGCTCAGCATTGCCGTACAGCAATACATCGGCACCCGAGTCAATCAGCACCGAGCGGCGAACCTGATCACTCCAATAGTCGTATTGAGCGATACGGCGCAGGCTGGCCTCGATACCACCAATAACAATGGGCACTTCTTTATAGGCTTGACGACACTTTTGTGAATACACAATGACGGCACGATCAGGACGCTTGCCAGGCTCACCATGGGGGGTGTAAGCATCGTCGTTACGAACCTTAAGATCCGCGGTGTAGCGGTTGATCATTGAATCCATATTGCCGGCAGTTACGCCAAAATAGAGATTCGGCTTGCCCAGCTCGGTAAAGGCTTTAGGATCATTCCAATCCGGCTGCGCGATAATACCCACACGAAAACCCTGTGCTTCCAACACTCGCCCCATCACCGCCATGCCAAAACTGGGATGGTCAACATAGGCATCGCCCGTTACCAGGATAATGTCGCAACTATCCCAGCCCAGCTCGTCCATTTCGGCCCGAGACATAGGCAAAAACGGCGCAGTGCCGTAACACTCGGCCCAGTAGGGATAATACGAATTCAGATGCGGTGCAGCAGTTTTCATGAATAAAACTAATAATGATCAACAAGGCCGCTCATTGTCCCAGAAATCCCCCATGGTGCCTACCGCCACGCCCATATAGGCAGTTGTGGCCGTCAGCGACCCTTGCCTTTCCCCCCTCACTCACTAACTATGAAGGCAACAATAACAACACAAGATGAGAGCCATGCCGAGCCAGACTGAACTGCTGTTGGCCGCCTTTGGAAGCGGCCTGATTTTGCCTGTATTACTGGTTCTAAGCCGAGACTTTCGCGGTGCAGCCTCTGCCAGAGCCTTTGCCGCTTTACTGTTTATCGCGGCACTGCATATGTTTCACAACGCCTTGCCACCCGTCTGGCACCCCTGGTCATTTATCGTGCAAAGTGCGGCCCCTGCTTGTTTTTGGATTGCCTGTCGTTTTGCCTTTGTCGACAGCGATGCCGATCGCCGCTGGCATTGGACTGTAGCCCTGTATAGCGTGCTAGGACCGCTGCTGTTTTTATTGGCAGGCGAGCCAGAAGGCGCCTTATTCGTGCTCAAGCAAATCCCCCAAGGACTGGAATATGTATTGATTGTGCTGGGCCTATGGGAAGTTATCAGTCATTGGAACGGCGATTTAATGGAGGCACGCCGTCGTCTGCGTGGTGGTGTCATGTTGGCGACCGGCGTTGCCGTCGGCTGGTCGATTGTCTCTTTTAATCTGCGCCTAGCCGGTACTGAGTCGCGTCAAATCGCCATGATTATCTCGATTGTGGTGATCAGCTGGTGCTTGTTACAAGGGCGCCGAGAACTATGGCGTCCTCAACTCGTCAACACCAACAACAGCGATGACCCGTCCACTACCAGCCCAAGCCCAGAGCAACGGCAGCAAGACGATGATTTAAACAAGTTGCAGCAGTGCATGGATAATGGCTTTTATCGCCAAGAAGGCCTGACACTCAAAGATTTGGCACAACAGCTGCGTTTGCCAGAATATCGACTGCGGGCAGCCATCAATCAGCAACTCGGATTTAGCAACTTTAATGAGTACATCAATGCGCTACGTATTGGTGAAGCCGCCAGGCGGTTGGCCAGCGAAGCGGATACGCCCATTTCCAATATTGCACTGGATGTTGGCTATCGCAGCATGAGCTCATTTAACCGCGCATTTCGCCGCTGTCACGACACAACCCCCACCCTCTTTCGCGAGCACAATCTATGCAATCGCTATAATTCAGCATTTGCACAGCCACCAGAGGATAGCCTGCAGGCCCCGTCATCACTAGACATTTCAGACTTTGCACAGCATTCAACAAGTATTACCAAGTGATTTGTTTTTACCGCTTTTGCAAGATGCCGTTTGATTATTCCCAGCCAGGATGGCTCAGCGTTTATCACTAGGGCTTGCTGAACACACCTGCAAAGCAGTGAGCTTTACAGGCGCTGAATCAGCAGTCCTGGACAAACCAACAATAACAACTCCGACAAGGACAGCCTTAACGGACAACGCATCAGGCAGGTACTCCATGAAGCAGCTCGTGTATCCCCCCAGCAGACCGACCTTATTGGCCTTGGCCATTGCTTTCACCGCCCTCACGGGCTGTGGCAGTGACGACAGTAACAGCAGTAATGATAATGACACATTAAGCAAAGCGTTTAACTGCAGCAGCGACGACACCGAAGGCGCGCGTGTCATTTGCATTGGTTCAGACAGTGACCTCAGCGACGCCAGTGTACAAGACCAGTTAATTGCCGCTCTGGCCATGGCAGAAACAGGCGACACCTTTGTTTTGCCACAGGGCCGCTATCAGTTTTCGAGCACCATCGAGTTTAACGGCAAAGTCGACAATACCAGCGTCAGCCATTTGACCTTCCGCGGTGCCGGCATGGACAAAACCATCATTGATGTCAGTGGCGCCAGCGCCGATGGTTTTTTGTTTAACAACACCGACCATCTTATTTTTGAAGACTTCGGTGTATACGAGTCCAACAACAATGCCTTAAAAGTGACTAAATCCAATGGTGTCATCATGCGCCGCATGGCCGCTGTCTGGGAAACCGACTACCAATCTACCAATGGCGCTTATGGACTGTATCCAGTCGAAACCAGCAATGTATTAATTGAAGACAGTTACGTAAAAGGCTCCGCCGACGCCGGTATTTATGTCGGCCAGTCGGACAAAATTGTGGTGCGTAACAATGTGGCAGAAAAAAATGTCGCCGGCATCGAAATAGAAAACTCCACCGCTGCCGATGTTTACGGCAATCGCGCCAACGACAACACCGGTGGTATTTTGGTTTTCGATTTACCCATCGGCAACGGTAAATACGGCTCGGGCGTTCGGGTGTTTGATAATCTGGTGGAAAACAACAATGCGCCTAACTTTGCCAATGTTGGCGACTTTGCCGGCGGAGTGCACATAGTTCCGCCCGGTACTGGGGTGATTATTTTGTCCACCTCGGACGTCGAGATTTACAACAACACCATTAAAGATCACCAAACCACCTCCATTGCCCTGGCGTCTTATTTATTGCCGGATGATCAAGTTGCCTCAGCTCCCAACAGCGATGTTGGCGGCGCAGATGGCAACGACGCCACCAGCCCAGTCAACAGCTATGGCGATATCCACCCTTACGCCAATGCCCTGCTCGACGGTTGGAGCCCACTGGTGCGCAATATTCATATCCATGACAATGTCATCAGCGTGGCAGCCGGCATTGATAATCCACAAGGTTCTCTAATTGCTGACATTATTAATGGCTACCAGCTATTCCATGGTTTTTACCCTGATATCGCCAGCGGCCAAACAACGGTACCGCACATTTTATACGACGGCATTGGCGAGTTGCTGACCAACACACCCAACCCTGGTGGCGCTGGAGAAACCATTTTGCAAGCCGTTGCGGGCGGCATTAATCAGGTCGCCGCAGCACTAGACGCTAACGGCCTGGAAAGCAAAGGGCTGCAAATTGATCTGGCCTTGTTTGCCAACTACAACGGCGACGGTGTGTGCCAGCAAAACAATGGTATTGATGATCAAAGCCTGTTTGCGGCCTCAGTATTTGAAACCAGCGCTGGCGCCAACACCTTTGACGCTAACGGCAGCCCACAAGCCAAGATCCAACAATATGGCATGGACACCAGCATGGTCGGGCGCATCATGAGCGACCCCTACGGCACCTTGGCGTGCCCGGCGGAACCCTTTAAAGGTGCGGTGGCCACCGTGACCTTCGATCAACACACCTATGGCTGCGGTGCGGACGACAGCGACGATCCGTCCTGTCAGCTCTAGCGCTACTTTGGATCCCGTGCCAGCGGCACGGGAGCTGTATTCACTCGGCCAGCAAGGGCTGGCCTAGCCGTTGAGACATCGTTATGACCCATTTATCCAATCGCGCCCTTGGCTTACTGCTGGCCAATGCCCTGTGGCTGAGCGCCTGTGGCGGCTCATCGGGCGGATCTTCCGCTGGCAATGAAGTAGACACCCCTTCTACCCCCAATACCAATAACGACTGCCGCGCCAGTAGCCAGGACATTCAGTGGCAAGCCTTATTACAAGGCAATGCCGCTACCCTGGCTGAATACCAATTATTTGAGAACCCCTGTGACCCAACCCAAAATCCTAATGCCCGTGGGCTAGCGTACGATCTATCGGTGCCCTTATTTACCGATTACGCCTCCAAATACCGCTTCGTCTTTATTCCACCCAATAGCAAAGTCAAATACCACCCGAGTGAAACCTTTGAATTTCCCGTTGGCAGTGTCATCGCTAAAACCTTTACCATGCCCAAAAACACCGATCAGCGTGGTTTTGAACAGGAACGTTTATTGGAAACGCGCCTATTAATTAAGCGCGAAGCTGGTTGGATTGCCAGGCCGTATGTTTGGAATGCCGAAGGCACCAAAGCCAACTGGGACTTAACCGGCGAAAGTATTGTGATTGATGAATTAAAACATTTAGACAGCTCATTAAGTTTTAATTACGCCGTGCCCAATCAAAATTCTTGTACCACCTGCCATCAATTTAATCCCAATGGCGATGACGACGCCGTCGATGGCATCGACCCGACACCCGCCATTTTTAGCCCTATTGGCCCCAAAGCACGGTATTTAAATTCCGACTTTGATTATGGCCAAGGCCCTGAAAATCAATTGCAACGGTGGTTATCTGAGGGGATTTTGGAGGGTCTACCTGACTCCAGCCAGGATATAGATGCCACACCAGAATTTAGCGACCAAAGAGCTTTGGCGGACATCACAGCCTCGGCGCAGCTGTTGCAAGATACCAGCAAAGCCTGGCTGGATATCAACTGCGGTCATTGCCATCGCAAGCAAGGTCAAGCCAGTAACACCGCCTTTAGAGCAGATTGGAACACACCCTGGCAAGGCAACGAGCAATATCATGGTGCATGTGCAGTGGCGGTATCAGGGGCTGGAGAATCGGCCATTATTATCGTACCTGGCAACGCCGACAACTCATTGCTGTATCAGCGTATGCACACCACAGAGGCAGGCGATGCCATGCCACCCTTAGGCCGTGCCGTGATCCATCAAGAAGGCAACGCGTTAATTAAAGCCTGGATCGATTCTATGGATCCTGGTTTGTGTAAACTGTAACGCCACTCGCTTACTGTGCTTATTCGAGTCATTCGCATACAGTCACAGTAAGCAAGTTGTTAAACCATAATCCCATCATGGCGATGATTAATGGCAGTCAGAATCCGCATCGCACACTATGGCATTTCTGCCTTTTCGTTTCGCCTGATACATTAATTCATCTGCGCGGTTCACTATTTCTTCAAGCCGGTCAGCGGGTTGATTATGCGTAATACCGGCCGAAAACGTATAACGCAGTGACGGTAACGGCATTTCGGCTGCTATCGCAACAGCGGCTTGTGTTAAGGTCTCTAAAGCTTGTGTTAGTGAAGCTTGCGGCAGTAACAACAGAAACTCTTCGCCGCCCAAGCGACCAACCACATCACTGTCTTGTAACTGGCGATTCAGCATCATGGCACAGTGGCGAATCACCTGATCACCCGCCGCATGCCCGTATTTATCGTTGATTTTTTTAAAATGATCCAAGTCGACCATAGCGATACAAAACTCGCTACCAAAACGCCTCCCACGTTTTAATTCTTCCGCTAATCGACGCAATATTTCACGCCGATTCACAGCTCCTGTTAGTGGATCTATCGTCACCAAGTCGCGCACCGCCCGCCCACGTCGCACTCTTGATTCAACCGTGACTAACAGGTCTTCTGCCTGCACGGGTTTGGACAAAAACACATCTCCGCCAGTGCACATGGCCTGCATTTGTTTTTTTGGGCTCATTTCACTGGACAAAAATACAATCGGCACGCTGATGAGATTTTCCTGCTGTCGAATCACACCCGCCAGTTCCTGGCCAGTTACCTGGGGCAAATACAGGTCTAATAAAATCAAATCGGGAGTATGATTATTAAGATACGGCATTAAATCCGTCATTGGCTGAGAGATAATTTTCACCTCAAACCCTGCCTGTTCCAGAGTTGATGCATAGAACCCGGCCACACAGGTTTGATCTTCAATAATGAGAATTTGGTATGGATCTGCTTGGTAGCGCTCTGTCAGCACAGTTAACTCATGCAACACCTGATCGGCGACAATCGGCGTTGGATGAAAGGCCACCGCCCCCATACGAATCGCAGCCAAACGTTCGGCCAATTGGTTATCTGAGCTAAACGCCACCACCGGCAGCTGCCCATCTTGCCCGGCCAGTTGCTGCATACGCTGGCGTTGCTTATCACTCATGCCATCCAGATTGACCAGCAGTGCGCAGGCATTATTGTCTTTATGCACCAACAAATGTGAGGTCGACTCGACCACCTTCACAGCAAAACCTGCTGTTTCTAATTGCTGCTGTAATCCGTCGGGCATGGCTTGCTGCCCAAACGCCAACACCAACAGTGGCAACTCTGGGTTGTAATCTATTAGGCTGCGCGCCATCAAGGTAGGAACAGAAAGCGGCTGACTGGGGACGGGATTGGTCTGACGATCGGCCATGATGCAGGCTTCTGGCTAAAGTGGGCATACCACCAATATAGCCAGCGCCAGTGGCTTAGGCGCTGCATTTGACAATAGACAGGTCAGTACTTTTGCAGCACCAACATACGATTATTCGCAGGCATGGCGATGTCTTTTAGCAGCCGCAGCTTTTCTTTACGCGCCGCTAAGATAACTTGTTCAAAATCCTTAATACCCGACTCTGGGTCACGTTGTCTAAGCCAGGCATCCAGCTGCTGATTGCCTTCACTGGTGAACTGGCCGGCATAGTTAAAGGGGCCATAAAAGAACGCCAAGCCAGCCCGGCGCAATACCCGGCCAATGCCCGTCATCATGCTGCGAACCTGGGGCCAGCCGACAAAATGCACCAGATTGGCAGCAAAAACTGCATCTACCTGTTTGACGGGCCATAAGTCTTGCGTCACATCGAGGGTCAGGGGCGGTAAATAGTTGCTGTGACCACAGCGCTGGCGCCAAGCGTTAATTGACTGCAATTGGCCAGCCAACTCTGAGGGCTGCCACCTTACCGCAGGCAACTTGCCGGTCACATAAGCGCCATGCTGACCAGAACCACTGGCCAACTCCAACACCAGCGCCGATTCTGGCAACTCATCGCTGAGTACGTCAGCAATCGGTGCCTGATTGCGCAAGCAGGACTCATTAACGATTAACGCCGACTCGGATACAGGGTGCGGCACAGCGGCCTCCTTACTAAAAAACGCAACAACCTTCAGGGCTTTTGCACCTTATCTTAAAGTGCAAACTAACAACAGCTCAACGACCCAACGCGCCTGCAATTGCCGCTGTCGCCGTCAGGCGATACACTGCCGGTCGTTTATTTATTGATTGACAGGAAATAACAGGTTCATGCGCGCCACCGAATTCCTCCTCGCTACGGAAAAAGAAACCCCTGCTGATGCAGTCATTATCAGCCATCAGTTAATGCTACGTGCCGGTATGATCCGCAAGCTGGCCGCAGGCCTCTACACCTGGCTGCCGCTGGGTCTTCGTACCTTGCGTAAGGTCGAAGCCATCGTGCGGGAAGAAATGAATAACGCCGGTGCCCAAGAAGTACTGATGCCGGCGGTGCAGCCGGCGGAACTGTGGCAAGAAAGCGGCCGTTGGTTCCAATACGGCGGCGAGTTGCTGCGCCTAAAAGACCGCCACAACCGCGATTTCTGCGTTGGCCCGACCCACGAAGAAGTCATCACCGACCTGGCGCGCAATCAACTCAGCAGCTACAAGCAGCTTCCGGTCAACCTGTACCAGATTCAAACCAAGTTCCGTGATGAAACCCGGCCTCGCTTTGGTGTGATGCGGTCGCGAGAATTCATAATGAAAGACGCCTATTCTTTCCACTTGAATGCCGACAGCCTGCAACAGACGTACGATCGCATGCACCAAGCTTACAGCCGCATCTTTGAACGCCTGGGACTGGACTTTAGACCCGTACTGGCCGACACCGGCTCTATCGGCGGCGCTCACTCGCACGAGTTCCATGTACTGGCGTCATCCGGCGAAGACGATATTGCCTTCTCCAATGCCAGCGATTACGCCGCCAATGTTGAACTGGCCGAAGCACTGGCACCGAGTGGTGAGCGTGCTGCACCAGCTGCTGAGCTGAGCTTGGTCGATACCGGCGATGCGACGTCTGTCGAAGATGTCGCCAAGATGCTCAACATCGGCCTGGACCAGGTGCTCAAAGCCATTGTCGTGCGCGGCTGTAGCGAGGCTGAAGACGCAGAAGAAGGTGAAGCTGGCGAGCCTGTGGTATTGCTGCTGCGTGGTGATCATAGCCTCAATGAAATTAAGGCGGAAAAACTACCCGGTGTGCTGTCTCCACTGCAATTTGCCAGTGAAGAAGATGTACAAGGCATCGGTGGCGTACCAGGCTCCACCGGCCCCCGTAACCTGTCGGCACGCTGCTATGTTGATCGCAGTGCGGCACACATGGCTGATTTTTACTGCGGTGCCAACCAGGCCGGCAAACACTTTGCTGGCTTTAACTGGCAGCGCGACGCAGATCTGCCTGAGGTGGTGGATTTGCGCAATGTTGAAGCCGGTGATCCTAGCCCTTGCGGCCAAGGCACACTGGAGATTAAGCGCGGTATCGAAGTGGGCCATATTTTCCAACTCGGACGTAAGTATTCAGAAGCTCTGAATGCCACCGTATTGGATGAAAATGGCAAGTCGCAAACCCTGATGATGGGCTGCTATGGCATCGGTGTGAGCCGTGTTGTCGCTGCTGCCATTGAGCAGAACCACGATGACAACGGCATTGTTTGGCCAGATGCCATTGCGCCCTTCCATGTTGGCATAGTGCCGATGAATCTGCATCGTAGCGAAGCAGTTCAACAGGCCACAGAGTCACTGTATCGGGCATTAAAAGACGCCGGACTGGACGTGTATGTCGATGATCGTGACAAAAAGACCAGCCCCGGGGTGAAGTTTGCCGACATGGAGCTGATGGGCTTTCCGCACCGATTGGTCATCAGTGACCGCGGGCTAGAAGCCGGTACCGTTGAATATAAGCAACGACGTTCTGGAGATACCCAGGACATCGCCCTCGACGACATCGTCGAGTATTTACGCCAGACGGTACAATGCTAAAAACCCCATTACTGCTGATAATGCTGAGCGGGCTGCTAATAGCGCCCCTCAGCAGCGCTACAACCCAACGCCATATCGACCCCGAACTGCGCCAATCCTTAAAAGAAGCCGCCGCCAACACCGACAGCTTTGGTGACCGTTTTGACGCCGAAGTCTGGCTAGTTGATGTATCCAGTCGTTTAAAACGCTACATGCCCGAAGACAAAAAACGGCTGGAGTTCTTACGTATCTTGCACCAGGAAGCGACCCGCGCGGGCTTATCACCTGAGCTAGTACTGTCAGTTATCCATGTCGAAAGTGCCTTCCAGCGCTTTGCGATTTCCGTCGTCGGCGCCCAGGGCTATATGCAAATCATGCCGTTTTGGAAGAAGGAAATCGGCCGTCCGGGAGACAACCTAATGGTCACCCGCACCAACCTTCGCTACGGCTGCACCATACTCAAGCACTACCTCGACAAAGAGAAAGGCGATTGGATCCGCGCCCTGGCACGCTACAACGGCAGTCTCGGACGCACCAAATATCCGGAAAAAGTACTACTTTTCTGGGAGAAGTATTGGTTCGTTAATCACTAATGAGCAGCGCAATCGCGCTCACTCAGTCATCCATGTAAAGGCCGGTATTACTTGGGCTCAGCCCAGGCAGCGGCCTTTCCTGCACGAAAAAGCACCGCGCACCAGTGCGTCAAAATACCAATCGACATTAAGAATAAATACCTAGTAAACCGCAGTCCTGCGAATAGGACCGCCGCGCTAGCCATTGCACACTGCCGTTACCTTGCCCGCACTTTTGGTCGACGGGTGGTCTTCTACCACAAAGAAGGATAACGATAATATGATGAGTCTGAATAAGTTTAAGCGCTGGTTGGCGCTGTCTGTGTGCGCCCTGGCAGTCACGGCACCAGCCCACGCTGAAAAGGTCTATCGCCTAAAAATGGCTGAAACCTGGCCTACCAACTTCCCGATCTTTGGTGATGCGTCGCGTAATATGGCGGCGATGGCTGAAAAAATGTCGAATGGCCGATTAAAAATCACCATCGACTCTAAAAACAAACACAAAGCACCGCTGGGTGTGTTTGATATGGTTCGTGCCGGGCAATACGACATGGGCCATTCAGCGTCGTATTATTGGAAGGGCAAAGTACCCGCCACCTTGTATTTCACTACCATGCCGTTTGGCATGACGGCTCCAGAGCAATATTCATGGTTCTACCACGGCGGTGGCATGGAGTTGATGGAAAAAGTCTACGGCAAATACAACGTGCTGAGCTTTCCGGGTGGTAACACCGGCAACCAAATGGGTGGCTGGTTTCAAAAAGAAATTAAGTCACTGGATGACCTTAAAGGTCTGAAAATGCGCATTCCTGGTTTTGCCGGTGAAGTACTGGCCAAACTGGGCGCCAGCCCAACCAACATTCCTGCCGGCGAACTCTATACCGCACTGGAGCGACGCACCATCGATGCCCTAGAGTGGGTTGGCCCTTCTCTCGATTTGCGCATGGGCTTTCACAAGATTGCACCGTTTTACTACACCGGCTGGCATGAACCGGCCACTGAGCTGCAGTTTATGATCAATAAGCGCTCATGGGATCGTTTGCCCGAAGACCTGCAAGAAATCTTGCGCGTATCTATGCGTACCGCTGCCTATGATATGTACATTCACTCCTACCATGAGTCAGCGAAAAATCTGGAAATCATCGAAAACGAATATCCAGACGTGAAAATCCGCTCATTCCCAGACGACGTAATGGCAGCCCTGCGCAGCGCCAACGAAGAATTGCTGGCCGAAAAAGCCAAAGAAGACCCTTTGGCCAAAGAAATTCTTGAATCCCAAGCCAATTACCTGAAAACCATTCGCCGTTGGACGGATATTTCCGACAAGGCGTACCTGAACAGCATTGCTCAGTAATGTTCAATCTGGGTGCCTGCCCTGCAGGTGGGCACTGTCGCAGTGGAGTTTGTCATGCTGAAGCAAGCTGAGCGGATCATAAACCGCTTTTCGGATGTATTGGGGATGCTGTCCTCAATTTTGTTTTTACTGATGCTGATCAACGTATTTATCAACGTGATCGCCCGTTATGCGTTTAACGCGGTGTGGATCGGCTCGCAAGAAATGGAATGGCATTTATTTGCCACCATGTTCATGCTGGGGGTGCCCTATACCCTACGCACCGGCGGCCATGTCCGGGTCGATTTGATTTATGAACGTTTATCCGCCCGCAAACAAGCCATGATCGATATTTTTGGTGGCCTGGTGCTATTGCTGCCGTTTTGTTTATTGGTGGGTTATTACGGCGTCGGCTTTTCTTACGAGGCCTTTGAGTTAGGTGAAACCTCTGGTGACCCAGGTGGCCTGCCCTATCGCTGGATCATTAAAGCGGTGATTCCTTTTGCCTTTTTTGCCACCGCCATTGCTGGCCTTGGGTTAATTGTCAGCAGTGTGAATCAGCTGTTACACCCTGAGCAAAACTCCAACAACCACCCGCATGAGTCGTCCTTATGATTGGCATAGTGATGTTTTTTGTCGCCCTGCTGGCACTGTTGCTCGGCTTTCCAGTGGCGTTTACCTTTGGCGGCGTGGCATTGATTTTTGGCCTGATTGCTGAAGGCCCAAGCATGTTTGCTTTTATGCCATTTCGCATCCAAAGCATTATGGAAAATGTGGTACTAATGGCGGTACCGCTGTTTATTTTTATGGGCATTGTGCTGCAAAAGACCCGCCTGGCGGAGCAACTGCTGGAATCCATGGGTAAGCTGTTTGGCGGTGTTCGTGGTGGTTTGGCCATATCGACGGTACTGGTCGGCGCGTTATTGGCCGCCTCAACCGGCGTGGTCGGCGCTTCCGTGGTCGCCATGGGCCTGATTTCATTGCCAGTCATGTTGAAATACAACTACGACAAATCCCTTGCTTGCGGCACCATTTGCGCCTCAGGCACGCTAGGACAAATTATTCCTCCGTCTATCGTACTGATTATTCTTGGCGATGTACTCGGCATTCCGGTGGGAGATTTATTCCAGGCAGCGGTCGGCCCAGGCTTTGTACTGATTGGTATTTATGTGGTGTACATCCTGGTGTACAGCTACTTCAAGCCAGAAGCGGCCCCGGCCATTCCGGCCGATGACGATATTGAACATCGCCGTGAGCACTACCTGCGCGCACTAAAAGCCATCGTGCCACCGTTGGCGTTGATCCTAGTCGTGCTGGGGTCCATTTTTGCCGGTATCGCCACACCGACGGAATCCTCGGCTCTGGGTGGCGTAGGTGCGGTATTATTGTCCATGGTCTACGGCCAATTCAGCTGGAAAATGCTGTACCAGGCATCCCAGGAAACGGTCAAAATCAGCGCTATGGTATTTGCCATCTTGCTCGGCGCTACCGCTTTCTCCATGGCCTTTAGCTACACCGGCGGCGATTACATAGTAGAAGAAGTGCTGTCTAACCTGCCAGGCGGCGCCATGGGCTTCTTGATTCTGTCAATGGTAGCCATCTTGGTATTGGGCTTTTTCATCGACTTTGTTGAAATCAGCTTTATCATTGTGCCGATGTTGGCACCAGCGGCCATTGCTTTAGATATTGCGCCGGTATGGTTTGCCATTTTGATTGCCATGAATTTGCAAACCTCGTTTTTAACGCCGCCATTTGGCTTTAGTCTGTTTTATCTCAAAGGGGTGGCACCGCCTGGGGTGCAAACCATGGATATTTACCGTGGCGTGGTGCCCTTTATTCTCATGCAGGTCGGTGTAGTGATCTCGATTCTGCTGTTCCCGGAATTTTACGGACTCGTTGATTAACCTTGCAGGCCAGGGCTTAGCCTTGGCCGTTGCGCTGTGTGGGCCTTATGAATCTGACGCTAAAAACTAAAATACTGATGTTGACCATCCTACCGCTGGTGGCCATCACCCTGACACTGACCTGGATTACCCAGCGCCAGTCGCAGGAGCTGTCTGAACGTCAGGTAGCGATTTTTGAAGAAACCGTGATGGCCAACAAACGCCGTGCCCTAGAGGACTACGTCAATCTGGCGATGACCTCGATTAAGCCGATACTGGCCGGTCTTGACGGCAGTATGCAGCGCTCGCGGGTGGAATATGAGATCAAAAGCATCATTGAAAGCATGACCTTTGGTCCGGATGGCTACTTTTTTGCCTATGACCAGCAAGGTGTGAACTTGGTGCACCCGGCACTCAACAACCTGATTGGCACCCGTATGATCGATTTTCGCGATCGTAATGGTCAGCCAGTGATTCAAGATCTGCTGGCCATTGCCAATCACGGTGGCGGCTTTTATCGCTACTCCTGGCATAAGCCCTCGGCCAATGAAGTCAAAAACAAGCTCGCTTATGTGGTGCTGATTCCAGAACTGAACTGGATGCTAGGCACTGGCCTCTACATTGACGACATAGAGTCCGAAATTTTGGAGCTGGAGCAGCGCGTTGACTCCAATATCAGCCGGACTTTCCTGGTGGCGACCTTGTTGCTGGCGATTACCCTAGCCCTGGTGATCATCATTGTGGTGCTGATCAATGTGCATGCCACCTCACAAGCTGACGAGCGTCTGCGTGAACTGGCCCACCGCTCGGTTGAATTTCAGGTCATGCAACGGCGGGTATTTGCCCGTGAGCTGCACGATGGTGTCAATCAGATCCTAGTGTCCGCTAAACTACGGTTAAACTTGGCCTTCAAACAATGGCCTTCCGATACAGCACGCGACCATTTGGAGCGAGGTATCGATATGTTGAACCAGTCGATTCAGGAAGTTCGCCGAGTATCGCATAATCTGCGCCCGGTCATGCTGGACGATTTTGGGCTTGAAGCTGCCATGCATACCTTACTGGATGACCTGGCCAGCAGTGGCGATGTTGAAGTCAAACGCTATATTCGCCTGCCCGATACCCGTTTACCCGATGCCATAGAGATGACGGTATATCGCCTCATCCAGGAAGGCATTACCAACGTGCGCAAGCACGCTGGCGCCAGCCGCTTCCAGCTGGATGTGCGCCCATACCCGAACCGTATTGAAGTCGAAATGCAGGACAACGGCTGCGGATTCACCCCGGACGACAGCGCCGATGGCATCGGCATTATGAATATGCGTGAGCGCCTTGAATTATTGGGCGGTAAGCTGACTGTGCGCAGCTGGGCCCACAAAGGCACGCAGATCATCGCTGTATTGTATTTAAACCCTGAGCCCGTGCTACGCCAGCAAGCGGCTCCCCCTTCGCCCATTGAGGGCGACACCGAAAAATGAAGGTCACCATGAGCAAATCCATAAAAATTATTATTGCGGACGATCATCCAATGGTCCGCGAAGGATTAAAAGTCAGCCTCGAAGCCGAGGGCGATATCACTGTTGTTGCTGCCGTGAGCAATGGCCAGGAAGCACTCGACGCAGCGGCTGAGCACCAGCCCGATGTGGTGATGCTGGATATCTCAATGCCGGTTATGAACGGCATGGAAGCGTGCAAGGCGTTTAAAGCCCAGCATCCGAATATTCGCATCCTGATCATCACCATGCACGATGACAGAGATTACATTCTTAAGCTGATTCAAGCCGGTGCAGCTGGCTACGTGTTAAAAGACGTGTCCGTTGAAGAGCTACTACTGGCGGTACAAACCGTTAATCAAGGTGGCACCTACTTCAGCTCTAGCGTTGCAAAAACCTTGTTCAGCGACATTGGCAATATTCGCAGTAACCAGAATGACGACATTCTGAGCCCACGCGAAGAAGACGTATTAGCACTGCTGGCAGAAGGCATGGGCAACAAAGAAATCGCCCGTGAGCTGGATATTTCGGTGCGCACAGTGGAAGCGCACCGCATGAAAATCAAGCAGAAGCTGAATATCTCCACCTCGGCTGGTCTGGTGCGCTATGCCCTCGACCATGGCATTACCCGCAGCAGCTAATGCCACCATCGCCTGTGGCTAGGCCGCAGGCGATATCCTCTGCTGGCGATAGGCCTTTGGTGAAACCCCTAGCAGCTGGTGAAAGCGTCTGGAAAAGTGGCTGACACTTTGAAAACCCACAGCAAAAGCTGCTTGGGTAACACCATGACCTTGCTGCAACAAGGTACAAGCCCGCTGCAGTCGCAACTGCTGCAAGTATTCATTTGGCGAGCACGCCAATAGCCGTCGAAACTGCTGATAAAACTTACTGCGCGACATACAACTGATGCGGCACAAGGCATCAACATCTAATGGCTCGGCTAAATGCTGCTGCAAATAATGCAAACTGGCTGTCAGCGCATTTTTTTCTGGATCATGGGCACTACAAGCCAACAAAAATTCCTTGCCTTGCTGTCTCAGCAAGCGACACAGCAACTCATCCACGCCGTAACTCAATACCAGATCATTATCGTCTTCCGGCTGTAAAAAACTGCCGGCGATACGTTCCAGTAATTGCTGCGTGGCGGTCGAATGCTGGCTGTGCCAAGTACGTGGCTGTACGTCACCCCAATGGCCCAGATCTTTAGGCAAAGGCGTTTGTTGATCTAAACGTTCACACAACTGCTGAATCTTACTGCCCTCCACCGCCACCGTTAAGCAAATCGTCGGTTGCTCCAAGCTGGCCTCTGGAAAGTCGATCAGCACCTGCTGACCCGGCGCCAGCACATAAGATTCATGGGGCAAAAAACTGTGCCGAGCGTGGGGGCCGTGCATTTGCTTACGCCCTTGAATCATGGCGCAATACAGCACTTCATCGGCCTGCAGGGCAACGTTACTGGCCTTGGCATAGGTATCGTAGATGGACAGCTCAACATCCTGGCGACAATACACACTTCGGTTTTCCACCAGCTGCTGCGGCTGACGGCTGCGAACATCCTGCAATGACGACATAGCCCCTCCTATTGATGTTGGCTCCACGCCTGAGCCCCTAATCCGTGCCGGACTGGATCGTCAGACCAGATTTGTGGACTGACGGACAAGCACGGCAATAGTGCACCACGTAGGCTGTAGTGCTCGCAATGCGACTTACTGCCAACAGCAGTCTACTGACAACAATAAGAGGACGTATCCCATGATTTACGCCAATCCTGGTTCCAACGGCGCCGTCGTCAACTTTGCTGAACGCTATGACAATTTTATTGGCGGCCAATGGGTGGCCCCCAGCAGCGGCCGCTATATGGACAATATCAGCCCGATTAATGGCGAAGTGTTTTGTCAGGTGGCCCGCTCCGATGCCGCCGATATTGAGCTGGCACTGGACGCTGCCCACGCCGCGGCACCCGCCTGGGGCAAAACATCCGTCACTGAACGCTCCAATATTCTGCTAAAAATTGCCGATCGTATTGAGCAAAATCTAGAAATGCTGGCGGTGGCTGAAACCTGGGATAACGGTAAAGCCGTGCGCGAAACCCTGGCTGCTGACATTCCTCTGGCAGCCGATCACTTTCGTTACTTCGCTGGTTGTATTCGCTCCCAAGAAGGCACCATGGCGGAGCTCGATGAGCACACAGTGACCTACCATGTGCACGAACCTTTGGGCGTTGTTGGGCAAATTATTCCGTGGAATTTTCCATTATTAATGGCCGCCTGGAAGCTAGCACCTGCTTTGGCCGCCGGCAACTGCACGGTATTAAAACCGGCGGAGCAAACACCGGCATCAATTTTATTGTTTATGCAGCTGATTGCCGATTTAATACCCGCAGGTGTGGTGAATGTCGTCAATGGTTTGGGCGAAGAAGCCGGTCAAGCGTTGGCCAGCAGTGACCGTATTGCCAAAATTGCTTTCACCGGATCAACGCCTGTCGGCCAGCATATCTTACGTTGTGCGGCTGAGCGGTTAATTCCATCGACGGTGGAGCTGGGCGGCAAATCACCCAATATCTATTTTGGCGACATCATGCGCCATGAAGACGACTACCTCAGTAAGTGTGTAGAAGGCCTAGTACTAGCCTTTTTCAACCAAGGCGAAGTCTGCACCTGCCCATCACGAGCACTGATTCAACAAGACATTTACGATGACTTTATCGGCCTCGTGGTTGAGCGTGCTGGTCGTATCAAGCGCGGCAACCCGTTAGATACCGACACTCAAGTCGGTGCTCAAGCCTCACAGGAGCAATTTGAGCGCATCATGTCTTATCTGGATATTGGCCGCCAAGAAGGCGCTGAAGTGCTGATCGGTGGTCATGCTGCAGAGCTGGGAGGTAGTTTACAGCGTGGTTATTACGTGCAACCAACGCTGTTAAAAGGCCGCAACGACATGAAAGTGTTCCAGGAAGAAATTTTTGGCCCGGTCGTTGGTGTCACCACCTTCCGCGATGAAGCCGAAGCCATTGCCATTGCCAATGACACTGAATTTGGTTTAGGCGCTGGCGTTTGGACCCGAGATACCAATCTCGCCTATCGGGCCGGCCGCGCCATTCAGGCCGGACGTGTTTGGGTCAACTGTTATCATGCCTACCCGGCCCACTCTGCTTTTGGTGGCTATAAAAAATCCGGCATTGGCCGCGAGACCCACAAAAAAGCGCTGGAGCATTATCAGCAAACCAAAAATATGCTGGTCAGTTACAGCACCAGTCCATTGGGCTTCTTTTAACGCTTAAGCCTTTTGATTAAAGCTGGCGTTCGCGCCAGCTTTAATCGATGCTCTGATAGCAACGACTCTTACATTGCTTTCCTATCGGCGATCATTGCTGTTTTGCACTTATTGACGGTACAAACGTCCTAGCCGGTGTATGCTTAGGGTCAATGTTTATTACCCCAGCGCTATGACCTTACTGATCGCCTTTGCCTTGTTATCCATATCAGTGTCCTTTGTCTGCTCCGTGCTGGAAGCGTCACTGCTGTCTTTAACACCGAGTTATATCGCAGGACTAAAAGACGAGCATTCGAGGCTACATCAGCGCTTGGCCGCATTAAAAGACGCCATAGATCAACCCCTCGCCGCCATCTTAACCCTCAACACCATTGCCCATACCATAGGGGCAGCGGGCGTCGGTGCTCAGGTTACCAAGCTCTACGGCGACACTTACCTCGGTATTGCCTCAGCCGTTATGACCTTGCTGATACTGGTACTGTCAGAAATTGTGCCGAAAAGCCTGGGAGCGCGCTACTGGCGGCAACTCTCTTCGATCTTGCCCCCCGTGCTCAATAGCATGATTGTCGTGCTAAAGCCCTTTATCTGGTTATCCGACATACTGCTGCGATCACTTGGAGATCACACTCATACGGCGGATTTTCGCGGTGAAATTAAGGCCATGGCCACCCTAGGTGAAGAGATGGGCCAACTCGATAAAGATGAACAGCGCGCCATTGCCAACATTATCGACTTACACGAAATACGGGTCAAAGACATCATGGTACCACGCACGGTGTGCACCATACTGTCACCCAGTGAGAGTATACAAACAGCAAAAGCATTTAGTCGTAAGCAGCCATTTTCGCGCTTTCCGGTGTTAGGCAATGATCAGGAGCCGCTTGGAATTTTACTTCGCCAGGATCTTTTTCTAGATGAAAAAGATCCTGAACGCACAATCCGCACCTTGCTAAAACCAGCCCATGTGGTGCTCGATCAGATGAATGCCGAGCAAGCCATGGGCTTGCTGCTACGCGAGCGCCAGCAAATGCTGTTGGTGTACGACGAGTACGGTAGCTGGCAAGGGCTGGTCACAATGGAAGATATCTTAGAGACGATTTTAGGCCACCCGATACTGGATGAAACCGACACCATTACCAATATGAGACGTTTTGCCAGGCGGCGCTGGCGCTATTTAAAGCGCGCTTAGTTCAACAGACTCGTTTGCGACTAGGCTAAGCAAAAATTCAACAACGGAGAAATCCGCCTTAACCAAGATATATTCTGCATGACCAACAAAGCCAACGCCGCCTACCAAGCCGTTGATCAATCTGGTATTTTGGTAAAACTGTCAGCTTATCAACCTGAACTGATCAGCACTATTTTTGTCAGTCTAGATACCCCAACGAGCGATATTGACATTATCTGCTGCTACCAAAACCAGGCTAACTTTATTGCCGAAATCACACAGAGCTGTGCAACATACCAGCAATTTAAACTTAAACATTCGCCCGAGCGTGTGGTCGTCGAATTTGAATTCAACCAACACCTGTTCGAGGTTTTTGCGTGCGCCACCCCCAGTCAACAACAGCTTGGCTATCGCCATTTTCAGATTATGAAACGCTTAGCGGCCATTGCCGGAGAGTCCTTTACTCAGCCGGTGATAGAACTAAAGAAATCAGGCCTCAAAACTGAACCCGCCATCTGCAAAGTCCTTAATATCCAGGGTAACCCCTACACCGCCATCCTGCAGATAGAGCAATGGACAGATCAGCAAATCGCCACAGCCTTGAGTGACTATTTGCGCTAATCTGAGCGCCAACAAGTTAAAAGCATGTGGATATCAGCGCGAGCAGCGACCAAAACGAAAGCTGCTCGCGCCATGACTTAGCTAGATTGGTACTGATGTTTCACCATCGACTGACGGTATTGATACCAGATTACAAATGCCATCGCCGCAAGACCCAAGTAGGGTGCAATCGCCATAGGAGAAGGCAGCGGCATCACAAAGGCCGCGATCACGGCAATCAACACACCCATCAGTGCTTCACCAGTAATCAAACCCGATGCCACCAGCAAACCAGCATTTTCACGATTCTTTTTAACCGCCTCTGATTCATTTTGGCTGGTGATTTTTACATAATGCGCCAGTAAGCCGCCGATAAAGATCGGCACAGATAAGCCCAGCGGCAGGTAAATGCCTATCGCAATGGCCAATACCGGAAAGCGGAATGATGAGCCTCGCTTTTCTTGAATTTTGTCCAAAATAATAAGCGCGACCGCCAGTGCAAACCCGATATAGATAAACTGCCACTCAATACCGCTGCCAAAAATGCCCGTAGAAAGATCTTTCATTAAGCCTGCCTGGGGCGCGGACAGAAACGAGCTGGATGTACCCATAGGGCTGGGGCGACCAATACCGTAACCGGCATCAAGGATCTGCAACACCAATGGAATCACTAGCGCTGCTGCCAGCACGCCAACTACTTGAAACAGCTGCTGGCGCCACGGCGTGGCACCAAGGATGTGCCCACACTTTAAGTCTTGCATATTGTCGCCAGCGATGGCGGCGGCCGAGCAAATCAACGCTGCTAGGTAAATAACGGCTACCGGACCCAGCCTTGCGGCAATGCCGTCATTGCCCATCAGCTGTAATAAAATCAATGATGAAATAATGACCGTGGCGATGGTAACACCCGAGATAGGATTATTTGATGATCCAACCAGGCCAGCCATATAACCCGCCACTGAGGAAAACACAAAACCAAACACCAACATTAACAACGTCATAAATAGCGAAATACCAAAACGATCAGGGTAATCGGCTAAACCGCTATAAAATACAAAAAACAGTGGTATCGAACTGATTAACGTGACAACAAGCACATAAGGAATGGGCGTATCCATTTCGGTGCGAAGCACCTTACCCTCGGCCGACCCTAGAGCACGGTATGCCTCAAAACTGGCTTTGACACCCTTTACGACTGGCCGAAACAAGGCAACCAAGGACCAGATACCACCAACAATCATGGCACCCACACCGATTCGACGGTTATTAGACCAAGCTTCTCCAGCAATGGCCTGCCAGTGTTCAAGGCTATAGTCGGTTGCGGCAAGCTCGGCCGGAATACCAACCGCCTGAATCAGTGCATCACCGTTCAGTAGCCAATTCAGAGGCACGCCGAGCAGCGTACCAATAACACCACCTAAAAAAACTAAAACAGCAATATTGAGCCCGACAATATAGCCAACCCCGACTAAGGCGGGTGATAACGCTATATCCCCCATAAATAACCAGCGACCAGAAAACCAGGCAGACACATTGGCAACACCACCAGCAATAACGCCAACACCAGATTCTAATGCTTTAAATACCGCCCCCAGACCCGCTGCCATCAACAGTTTTTTAAATCCACTTGCGCCTTCACCCTGCTGTTGTCGATTATCGGATGATGATTCAATGCCACCTGTTTTCAGTACTTCGGCGGTGGCAACACCTTCAGGGAACTTAAGCTTTGCTTCAACAATTAAGGCACGGCGCAACGGAATGGTAAAAGCCACCCCTAACACACCACCGAGCGCAGCCACAATGACCAGCGGCCAATATTCATACTCTGACCAGGCCCCCATTAATACCAGGGCCGGTATGGTAAAAATCATCCCCGCCACCAGCGACTCGCCCGCTGAAGCGGACGTTTGTACCATGTTGTTTTCAAGAATATTGGAGCGTGGGAATAATCTAAGCACCCCCATAGACACCGCTGCGGCAGGAATCGAAGCGGATACCGTCAAACCGACCAATAAACCGATGTAGGCATTGGCAGCTGCCAATAACATGGAAAGCACTGCACCTAATAACAGTGCCTTGAGGGTCAGCTCATGCAGTTGCCTCTGTGCGGGAACAAGCGGCGTAAAAGACTTCGCCATAGATGACTTCCTTACTGATTTTACAATGGGCCGGCCAAAAACCGTGCAAACATCGAATATGAATGATCAAACTGAAAGCCAGAGATTGGTGCTTCTTTTAAACCAAATAGAGACTGGCCAACAATAAAGGCCTCATAATAATCAAACTAGGCTCGGTGAATCTGATATCAATACATCTATTAAGAAGAGTGCCTGACAAACACCCTCGTGAATAGCGACTCAATCGATGCAATAAAATCCACTCAACAGATTTGAACAAACGCATTTCGTTCTATGATGAAAGATCGCTACAACGGCTTCACAGTGAGCGTACAAAAAAGCCGATATTGCTATCAATCAAACAATACCGGCCAGATATGAACCCGACTTGAGCCAACTTATGCCCCTTGTTGCTATGGGCAGTTCTCAATAACGCCCGCTTCTCCATCTGCACTATTTATTGAACTGAAGTCCAGACTGTCTGCGCTGTTATAAATACACAGTGCAGAAGTCTGATCAAACATGGGGCCTGCCATTCCAGAACGAGTCGTATAGCCCCAGGAGTTCACAGACATCACAGGGCCATCACCGTACACAAGCGGCTGCACCCAAGGGCCTCCTGAGCTTCCACCACTTAAACCACAGTTAGCAAGCCACCAGTTGTCACTGCCCTCTGTGGTCATATCTTCAGCACAGTACATAAAGTTGGGGTCATCGCTGTAGCTGTAACCCAACGCATGGGTAAAATCGCTACTTGTCGCACCAGGAGTTCCATCATCAACGACAGGTGGATCAAAACTGATCGTCATGTAGCCTGCTGCATTATGCAAAACATCCTCTGTTGCATTGAGTCCTGCACTGTGGGCTCCGCTGGGTTCCACCACATAAAAAGCATAATCCCAGCGAATATTGTCGGGAAATACGCGATTACTCCAGTTCACATCCACCACCGCAAACGAAGGCACCCAACAACCGATAGGATCGTTGCTGCAACTTGTGTCAGTGCCTGACGCGGTCGTACCCGCCTGATCAGGAATAAACAGCACGTTGCGTGCAAATGCCTTGTTTGCATCGTCGTAGGCACAGTGGGCCGCGGTCAAAATAATGCTGCGATCGGTGGGCGGTACGGTCTCTGTGGTTATGTGGCGTACCACAGTGCCACTGCAGACGTAACCATTCCAGGGGCCTTTGCGTTTGGCATTACCCGGCATTTCGAAATAAATACGCCCGGCTGCCGTTTGTACGGTACCACCTGAGGTATAAGCGGCGTTAGTCACCGTACCCTCAGCAGGTGGTTCGGTGGGAGGATCAGACGGCCCTGGGTCGCCAGTAGATACGGTAAAACTTAACTCTGGCGAGCTAGAGCTATTGCCACCTTTTCTCGCGCCATCTTTAGCAGTTACCCACCAACTCCAGCTGCCATCGCTAAAACCTTGCAGGTTGACGGCCCAGACATCATTACCAGTATGACTGCCGGTAAAGCTTTCCGTGGCCCCCGATGGGTAACGCACGTTAAAGGCCACGCTCCGCACACCGCTGTCACTATCAGTGACTGTGGCACTGAAGGTAGCACTGCTACCAATAATGGCTCCTTCCGCCGGACTCATTGCCGAGATGACAGGTGCTGTGGTATCGGTACCACCTGGTCGTCTGACAACGGCATCGTTGGCTTGGCCATAGGGCACAAAGCCACCACGACCATCGCTCATAAAGCCTTTACCGCTATGATCCCGATATAAGTCTCTGGGTATCGCCTGGTTTTTGCGCTCGGGCGTCCAGTGTTTGATGATGGTTGCTTTTCTGACCTCCCAAGCCGAGGGAGCCGCATGCGCTTGCGTCATGCTTATCACTACAGCCAGAAAAAGGAATAAAATTACCTGATATACCAGAGTGCGAGGAATGACCATGGCAGTCTCCATCACAAACACAACAGAAGCTTTTAGTATAGGTTTTCCAGCACCTCAGCGGGGATTGAACTGTGTTTCTGTTTAGATGGATTGTGGGTTAAAAACACATCATTATTATAACGAGTCATTAGCACAAGAGTGCCACTTTAGCGGACGGCTTGCGTCTTATACAAAAAAGGAATGCCAAAAGAAGCGTTTTGCGGTTGGCACCGAGTCAGTCGCCAGCCCGCATTTTTTGCAAGCAAACATCCGCTCCATCAACAGCCTCCTTAACTGCCTGCTTGACATAATACAACCCTAAGCTCTCATCTTTTGGTATGCCGTTGTAACCGTAAAACAGATCTAGGCCGTAACTCAGCTTGGCCTTTGCATAGCCCAGCTCAGCCGATTTTTTAAACAATAAAGCTGCGATTTTTGGGTCGCGATCCACAAGATCGCCTATCTCATAACATACGCCCAAAGCGTATACGGCAGGAGGAAAATCAAGATCGCTACTTTCTTTTAATAAACGAAGACTTCTGGCTTCAAACTCGCGCTCTGTTTCACTCCCAGCCAAACTAAATTGCGAATATAAAAACAATGCCTCTGGCACTCTCTGATCCAGAAGCGGCTTCAATAAATTGTAGGCTTGCCTACAACGCCCAGCATCTAGCTCATGCTTTGCCTGATTCAGCTTTAATGAGTTTTCAGTCATTTGATACCAGCTGGCGTTAATAAGGTCTGCTATAGCCAACAACAAGCAAGATATTCTTCTGTACCATCACTATCACTTCCAGTGCAATCACCCCATACCAAAAACCATCATGATTTGGAAAAATATATTTACTGACACTCCCCTCGACTTAGATACATAGTGGCGTCATTAGTCTTTTGCAATAACAATTCAGTTGGCGTCAGTTGCAGCACGGTAAGACGGCCGAATTTATCCATTTTTAAGCGATTACGCTTTAACCGATAAGCACTGCGCGTTTCATAGCTGCTCTCTTGCACCGTGACCTGGCCATTGGCACCAAAGGTATAAGTGACCTTTTCATTCGACTCATTGCCATCGGCATATTCAAGCGTATGAAAGCACCAGCTACCCAATAAGTCCTGCTGCTTAACGGGGGCAGCGATGGTACCGGCTGCTAACAACATCAACGCAACGCCGGCAAACCATCGTGGCATAGATATCTTGATCATAGATTTCATCCTTGATAACGACAGAAATAGTCAGCGCACCATAACCAAAGACAGATTTTTCGGCAATAGCCTGAATAGCTGCTAACAAAGTTCACACTGCCTTGATTCATCTGGCCTGATCGATAAAAGCAGCCCCCCCCAACAGCGCATAATTGAGCTGTTGGGGGGACTAACGCCGCAAACACAACGGCCATGCGTGCATCACAAGATTAACGGCTGGGCCAGCTCATACCCCCTTCAATGACACTGTCGGCTTTATCAAAACCATCGCAATAATCGCGGTTTTCTACCGCGTAAAAACGTGGTTGCAAAGTTTCCAGCGCCAGCGCATCGACTTGCTGTATCGCCGTAGCGGAAGCATCAAGTCCCCACGCCCGTAGGAAGCTCGATACATTGCGCTGCGATGCCACCGAGATAGCAATGTGCAACCAGTCATTGTTATTTAATGCCTGGGCTTGCTGGCGGCTGAAGTTGCCAAAACCTAAGGCTTGGCGCTGCTTCTGCCATTGGGCATCGGAACCCACGGCTGCCCTGAAATTGCGCTCAAGAATGTGCAAACGAGGCATCAGCATCCAGCCATCTTGCAGTGCCCCCTGCTGCTGTAAGGCAATCATCAGCTGAATATAGCGCGCCACGCCTTGGTCCCAACCAATTAGGTTGGCTGCTTCCATTGCCGCCAACGGATCCGCCTGTTGCTGACTGGCGCGCAGCGCCTCGAACAGTTCCCGAAACGGCAGATCCTGACACTCGTGTGCATTACCCGTATCACGCTGATAGTGAGTTTTGGAGTAATAAGCGTAGAAGTTGGTCACTGCATGAGAGTTCCAACCGGCAAACAAAAAGCGGTCACGCTCCAGACCGTGCCCTAATTCGTGAATATCACCATGAAATACTGGGTTGAAGCTCCAGCCAGCGTCGTACGGATTGCCACTGCAGCCCCAGCCACAGAGCGATTGATCGGCATTCATATGCTTAACCAGATCCAGCTCTTCAATAGTCAGCTGCCTTTGGTCAGCAAAGTCGTGTACTTCTGCCAGCTTATCAATACCACGGCCCTGAAAACCCGACAATACGTGGGGCAAATTCCAAATATAACGCTCGGTGGCGGCGGCCATTTCGCCAATGTTGTGCCAGCGGCCAACGGACTCACGCATTTTGTCGAGCTTAGAGTGCACCTCAAATGATTCTGTTACCATCTCAGCCCAGTCGTAATCACCCTTCGCCAGAGCTGCATTAAAGGTGTGATCATCTGCGCTACTGGCCCAGTATGGGTGCTGACCAATGCCTTCTATTTTCAAACGCACCGGCTGATTGCTGCGGTCAAACAACAGCTGCAGCGGACCACCGTAGGGAGAGGTAAAGCGGATAGTTTGATTGGGTTCAATCGCCAGTGCCTGGCCACGTAAAAACCGCGGACGATTGTAACCCTTGTCTTCAAACCAACGTGTAGCGCCCTCACGCACACTGTTGACCTGCACGCTCACCGTGACATCACTGCTATCCAGACGAGTCACTGTTACCGGCTGCCCTGGCAAAACATACACACCAGCCGAGCGAAAGTTGGGACGACTGGTGCGCTCTACCGTCACGGTAGTCGGGCTGATATGACTAAAATCACTGCGACTGAAGTTGCCTAAATCTGCCGCCACAGGATTTACCGAGCGCATTTGATACACTGCTGCATCCGCAAACATGGCGCGTAAAAAGGCAGGTGTATCGGTATATTTATCCAGCGGATAGTGCCCATCTAACCGGTAGCGGTCTGCCAGCAAAACCAACCAGCGCCAGATGGCATAGCCTTCTTTTTCTGCAAATATGTGCTCAAAGTTTTGATCAAACGTACGCAGTTGCGTTTGGATGCTACTGATGTCATTCAACCATTGAACAACGCTTTGGGCATTGTCACAGTTTTGGCCATCACACTGAGAAAAATCGACACCCGAGCCTTTCTCCAACACGCTTAATACGCGACTGATGTGCTCAACCAGATCGGATTGGTTATCCATATGGTCATACATGGGTTGGTTCTTTAGGTAAGTTTTGACCCAATAGTTATTTTGATTCGCGTCGATTTTTAATTCGTTTAACACCCACTCACCAATAGGGTCTAAACCGCCATAGTGGTGCATATATAAAATCGGGATATTTTGATTACGGGCTGACAAAACAGCCTGTTTAAGGCCATCCGTTAGCTCACCCGACTGCGATAAAAACAGCACATCTGCATTAGCCAAACAGCCTGCTAAAGCCGCGCCATCACAGCTTTTATCTGCATTAAATCGCACACGATCGCCGTAACGCTGCTCAAGCCACTCACTGGTTGCTCGAGTATCGGCAAATACCGAATAGTCTGCCATATGAGACAATACAATATTCAACGGTTTATCGGCGGTAAATTCCCGACCAGCCAACCAGCGAATGCCATTTTCTAACCATTGCTGAGTGGACTCATTAATATCCCAGCCTTTTTTCCAGGCTCGCATTGGGTTGGATGCCAAGGCTAAATAACGTCCTTTACTATCATCCCCCATTACGCCAACACTGGCGGGTTGTTGATGACCACTATGGCTGGCATTGGTGAGCAACACAGTCACGTTTTCACCCAGCGTCGGCTGCAACCACATTGCATCGACACTCAACTCCCAGTTCATCGGGCCTACAGCGCTGTTGTTCAGTGGATTGCCATTGACATCGCGCCCTAACAGTCGGTATCGCTGCTCTAGCAGTAACTGGGTGTCCGCTTGCAGCTGTTTGTGCGCTTGTTGCAAAAGCTCAGCAGCACTAACAGTGCCAACATCGCCGCTTTCAAACGCTTGCTGCAACGGCGTTCGCTCTGTATCGCCATCACCCTGATCTTTACCGTCATCTGAGTCATTACCGGAGTCATTACCGGAGTCATTACCCGAGTCATTACCCGAGTCATTACCCGAGTCATTACCCGAGTCATTACCCGAGTCATTACCCGAGTCATTACCCGAGTCATTACCCGAGTCATTACCCGAGTCATTACCCGAGTCATTACCCGAGTCATTACCCGAGTCATTACCCGAGTCATCAGAGTCATTACCCGAGTCATTACCCGAGTCATTACCTGAGTCATTACCTGAGTCATTACCTGAGTCATCAGAGTCATTACCTGAGTCATCAGAGTCATTACCTGAGTCATCAGAGCCATTACCCGAGTCATTGCCTGGGTTGTCTATCTGCGTGCAACCATCACGACCACTACAGTCGCCGCCCCCTCCAGATCCGCCGCCACAGGCCGTCAGCAGTGCTGCCAGCAATATACCTAGTACTCTCATCTCGCTTTCTCTCGTTTTAATTATCGCCGAGAGATTACTGAGCTGAGCAAAAAATAACCGAGAAAGCTATCACAGCACCCTGGGAGCCAGTTCGCACTTTCACCAGAATGGCCAACCAGCAGCGATATCGCGCCATTGCGCAATGAGGAAAAAGATAGATGCCATAGCGTCTCAGCGATAACTAAAGCCCAATACTTGAGATCTATCAGAATGATCGGAGGGAACGAAACGCTAGTACAGAAAAGTGTTTAGCAACTCAGCCCACTGCACAGTCATGAGAACTCGGCTTTGCGTCTCTTCTGTTAGCGCTCCGATTATTTAAAGCTTTTATTCTTTATCACACTTATTGTTGGCGCCTCTGCAGCACTGGGATTCAGGATCACTGGCTAGCAAAGAGGCGCATTCCGTGTAGACGATTATAACGACAGCTTAGTCATCACAAGTTGCACCGATTTTGTGAATACTTAAATCCGCACCATCGAATTCTTGCTCTTCATCCAAGCGTATACCCGATACCACTTTTACCGCGCCATACACAGCAAAGCCGCCGATTAAAGCTACCGCGATACCGACTAACGAACCTATCAGCTGCGACATAAAGGTGACGCCACCCAAACCGCCCATACTTTGCAATCCAAAAATGCCAGCAGCGACAGCCCCCCAGGTACCACACAGGCCATGCAACGGCCATACACCTAATACATCGTCAAATTTTGGAAAACGATTTTGCGCCAAGGTAAATACGTAAACGAATAAAGCACCGGCAATGCCACCAACAATCAAAGAACCGATCGGGTGCATCACATCCGATCCGGCGCACACAGCCACCAAACCCGCCAGTGGGCCATTATGAATAAAACCAGGGTCATTACGGCCAACTAACATGGCCACCACAGTCCCCCCCACCATGGCCATTAAGCTGTTTACGGCTACTAGGCCAGAAATACCGTCCAGCGTTTGTGCCGACATCACATTAAAGCCAAACCAACCAACAGCAAGAATCCAGGCACCAAGAGCCAAAAAGGGAATATTCGATGGTGCAAACGCCACCACCCGACCATCACGATAACGCCCCTTACGTGAACCCAATAAATACACCGCTGCAAATGCTATCCAACCGCCAACACCGTGAACAACAATAGAGCCAGCAAAGTCGTGAAATGGCGCACCAAAACGGTTTTCTAGCCACGCCTGAAAACCATAGTTGCCATTCCAAATCAAACCCTCAAAAAAGGGATAAACAAACGCCACCGTTAACGCCGATGCGATCAAAATCGGATAAAACCGCGCGCGCTCGGCAATACCGCCCGAAACAATGGCCGGAATCGCTGCGGCAAAGGTGAGTAAAAAGAAGAATTTGACCAATTCATAACCATTGTTATTAATCAGGTCATGGGCGCTGGCAAAAAAATCAAGACCATAGGCGACTTGATAGCCAATAAAGAAATAGGCAATGGTTGAGATACCAAAGTCAGTAATAATTTTTACCAGTGCATTCACTTGGTTTTTACGTCGCACCGTGCCAACTTCTAGAAAAGCAAAGCCTGCATGCATCGCTAATACCATGATGGCACCTAATAACACGAACATGGTGTTAGCGCTTTGCATCAAGGTTTCTACAGCACTGTTAACAGTTGTCAATTCGAGACTATCCACCTACTTCCCCCCTAAGACCACGACTCGTGTCTAATGCCTGTTTGTTCTAGGCGCACGGCCATCTTTAACGCCCTATTACTGGGCTGTTGTCATTATCAGCGGGACTAACTTAGCAGGATGCGTACCAAAGCCGTGCACTGGCCGTGAATGAAGTAATAAAACAGTGCAATCAATCGAAAAGGGCCCGCGATAGCGGGCCTGAAAGTGTCACAATCAGAGCTTTTAGCTCGCCTTGATGTGGTAGCAATGATGGATATTGGGGCGCCTAGCAAAATCAAACGGCACCGATTTAGAGCCTTGCGGCGTTACAGTGAACTGTTTTAGTGCGCCAGCATCCATTTGAAAACGGCGCAAGTTGGTTGAAAACACCAACACACCATTTGGGTTAAGCAATGTCATGGCCTGCTCAATCAAACGCACATGATCACGTTGAATATCCAGCACACCCTCCATTCGCTTGGAGTTAGAAAAGGTCGGTGGATCCATAAAGATCACATCGTAACCTTGCCCGCCCTGCTCACTCTGTTGCTCCAACCACTGTAAGCAATCTTGCTGCACAAAGGCGTGCTCGCTTGGATCAAGCTGATTTAATTTGAAGTTATCCTTACCCCAATTTAAGTAGGTCCGCGACATATCAACACTGGTGCAATGAGCACCGGCCTTGGCCGCATGCACACTGGCCGTGGCGGTATAGCAAAACAGATTCAAAAACCGCTGTGCTGGTTTAAGTTGCTGATAAATCCACAAACGTGTTGGCCTATGATCCAAAAACAGCCCTGTATCCAAATAATCGCGCAAATTCACTTGTAATTTAACCGCGCCTTCTTGCACGGTCAGCGCCTGCTCTGCACTGGCAACTTTTTCATACTGGCGCTTACCGCTTTGGCGCTCACGGCGCTTTAAGACAATATTCTGCGCTGCCACACCGGTAATTTCAGGCAACACAGCCAGTATATCCATTAAACGACGCTCAGCTTTTTCCGGATCGATAGATTTAGGCGGCGTGTATTCCTGCACATGCAGCCACTCGCCTTGCTCTGCCTGATAACGATCAATCGCTACCGCATATTCGGGCAAATCCGCATCGTACAGCCGGTAGCAATCTACCTGCTCACGCTTGGCCCATTTTTGCAGTTGTTTTAAATTTTTCTTAAGCCGATTCGCAAATGCCTCTACCGGCCCACGAATCAGGCTTTCTGATGCTGCATGAGAGCGCTCGTCGGCGGCAGCGAACATCAATAACCGCGTTGCTATCTGGCCGTTGTTAAAGCGGTATTGCTTATCCATCGGCCGGCGAATCACTTTCGCCAAATCGACATTGCCGGTAAATACCGCCAGCGGCCAATCAGGCAGCTTTAGGGCCGCCTGATGCAGCTGCTGATAAAGCGGTGCCAATTGCGGCAATTCGCTTAGGCGCTCACCATAGGGCGGATTACAGATAATTAAGCCACCCTTAGCAATCACCTCTTTTTGTACCCGCAGTGCTTCAACCGCACGCCGCTCTAGGTGAATACTGCCAGCCAACCCTGAGCGCTCGAGGTTTTTCTGTGCCGCATTAAGCTGCTCGCCATCGATATCAAAGCCGTAAAAGCGATTATTTAGCTGCTCGATACCCGCACTGCGACGCACACGCGCGTCTTCACACAGCTGCATCCATAACTTGCGATCATGGCCTTTCCAGTCACTAAAACCCCACTTCTGTCGATTCAAGCCTGGCGCCACATCCGCAGCCATCATCGCCGCTTCAATCAACAAGGTGCCAGAGCCGCACATAGGGTCAACCAGATGCTGCCCCTGGGCTGCTTTTTGCGGCCAACCAGCACGCAGCAACAAAGCTGCCGCCAGGTTTTCCTTTAACGGTGCCTTGCCAGGCTGCAGGCGGTAACCACGACGATGCAAGCTATCGCCACTGACATTCAAGAACAGGCTCAGCTTTCCTTTCGCCAACCGCGCCTCGATGCGAATGCCACCCTCTTTATCAACCGATGGCCGTTGCCCCTGCTGCTCTTTAAAGGCGTCAACCACCGCGTCTTTGATGCACTGGGCACCAAATTGGGTATTGCGGACATAATCCGTACGGCCATGGAAATCGATACGAAAGGTGGCTGAGACAGAAAACAGCGACGGCCAGTCAACCTGTCTTGCACCGTCGTACAATTCCTTGACCGAAGCCACCTGACATTCATACAAGGGTAACAATATTCTGCTCGCCAAACGGCTCCACAAACAGACCCGGTAAGCCACCGTCAGATCGCCAGAAAACGACACCCCCATGTGCGTTTCTCGTTCAACTTTGCCCCCTAAGTGGCTGATTTCATCGGCCAGGAGTGATTCCAGACCTTTAGGGCATAGGGCCATCCACGCCGTCTCTGGCGCCTCAACCTCAGTTTGCATACTGATAGTGTTCCACTCGTCAAATAGCGTTGCGAAGTAACGGTAACGCTGTTTATAAGAAAAAAATCATTAACATCGACCCAGTCGTCGCGTTAAAACCTTAGGGGCTGTCACTGCTTACGTCATCTTTTCACTTGGCAGTGGCCAGTTCTTTTAACAGAAGCGAGGACGCATCTTATGAAGAAACAGAAACGCGATTTGCAAGAACGGGCATTCTCTCGTGGTTATCGGGCCGGCGTTGAACGACGCTCTAAAGACCTGGCTCCGATGGGTACCATGCGAGACGCCTGGATGGCCGGTTGGCGATCCGGACGTGCAGACAACTGGGATGGATACACCGGCGTTTCTGGAATTCATAAAATGTCTATATAACCTTTAGCACCCCGCCTCCTCACCCGGGAGGTCGCCCCGTTATCAACGGGGCATTTTTTTGCCAGTAAGAAAGAAAGTAGGGGGCAGCAGCAATACCTACTAGCGGCCACCTGATCATATCCAACCAGCCACTTACCTTTTGCCAGCAAGAAAGTCGGCCACCTACTAACAGTCGCAGGTCATGTCCAACCAACCACTTACTTTTTGCCAGCAAGAAAGTCGGGGCCAGCAGCAATACTTGCTAACGGACACATGATCATATCCAACCAGCCACTTATCTTTTGCCAGCAAGAAAGTCAGCCACCGCAACAACGCCTGCTAACAGCCGCACGATCTTGTCCAACTAACCACTGACCTTTTGCCAGCAAGAAAGTCGGGGCCAGCAGCAATACCTGCTAGCGGCCACATGATCATATCCAACCAGCCACTCACTTTTTGCCACTAACAAAGCCAGACAACCGCAATGCCATCTTTTGACCGATACACGCCTTGCCCAGCCAACCGTTTTGTGGCTAAGACGCCTTACTGCGCTGAGCCGCGATGGCATCCACCGTTTCTGCGATCAATTCAGGCCCACGGTAAATAAAACCACTGTATATCTGTACCAGTTGAGCGCCGGCATTAATTTTCTCCACCGCGCCTTCACCGTCGAGAATACCGCCAACACCAATAATCGGCAGTTTGCCGTCTAATGCCTGGGCCAACCGCTGCACGGTTTCAGTGGCCAACTCCTCCACTGGCGCGCCACTCAGGCCGCCCTGCTCGTCGCCAAAGCGCTCACCCTCGACACCATCACGCGACAAGGTGGTATTGGTCGCAATGACGCCATCCATATTGCAATCGACCAGTGTCTCAGCAACCAAGCCAACCTCTTCTTCGCTCATATCCGGCGCAATTTTCACAAACACAGGCTTATAGCCATATTGCTGAGCTAACTGCGCCTGACGCTCTTTGATGGGCTCCAGCAGCTGCTTTAACGCATCGCCGTACTGCAAGGTGCGCAGTCCTGGCGTATTGGGCGAGGAGATATTGACCGTGACGTAACTGGCATGGTCGTACACTTTTTCCAGACAAATCAGATAATCGGACGTGGCATCCTCGACAGCGGTATCGAAGTTTTTACCAATATTGATGCCCAACACACCGTCATAGCGACAAGCTTTTACCCGCTCAACTAGGTGGTCCACACCTTTGTTGTTAAAGCCCATACGATTGATAATGGCACGCTGATTAGGCAAGCGGAACAGCCTAGGCTTAGGATTGCCTGGCTGCGGCCGTGGCGTCACAGTACCGATTTCAATAAAGCCAAACCCTAAACGTGCAAAGGCATCAATGTAATCACCATTTTTGTCTAGCCCCGCCGCCAAGCCCACGGGATTAGCAAACTGTATCCCCGCGACCTGAGTTTCCAGATTGGCAACCTCAGGGGCGAGATATTGCAACAGACCAAGGCGTTCACCCGCGCCGAGCATATCCAGTCCCAGTTCATGAGATGTTTCACCGCTCAGGCGAAAAAACAGCTGTCGGGTCAGGCTGTACCAATCCATACCAAATCTCCAGATTCACGGGTTGCAGGCAAAAAAGCGCGGGCATTATACGGTAATCCAGCATCTCTGTAGACGACAAACGGAGGAAACTATCGCTATTCATGAAAATGCTACCTGTCGCTACAAAAACTACCCAGATGGGTAGTTCAATGCCAGCTCGAGCATTTCTACTATCGCCGACCGGATATTGGCCCGCCTGTACTGATTGGCGCCCAGAATGACGCGCTTAAACAGAGCGCGCACATTGGGCCAGAGAAGCAATCAGGCCACCCAGCATAGACACCCACTGTGCTGGCCGACAGGCAATCGCGACCAGCGAAAGGCTGCTATCCAGTTCATTACTCCACTATCAGCAACCACCGTGAATGCTCACGGCAGCGCTAGATAGCCAGTCATGGACACAAAGACGTCGGGCCACTGGACTGGTCTGCTAAAGGCGCCGAGCCCCCTCTGCTCCTGGCGCATAGGCTTTATCGATAACAAGCCCTCCCATACGGTCGGCAGGCTTTAAGAATTAAATAATAAGGAAACGCGGATCATGATTCCCGCTCACCAATCAATATCGCCTGCGAGCCTCGCAGGCGATGGCACAAACACTGCCCCTTTACTCAGCAAACTGTCACTTGTAAACCATCGGTTTGGATACATAGCCGATTGCCATCACCTGCTGTGGGTCAATTCATCCACAAAACACCCCAAGCCAGCTAAACAACCATGGTAATACTGCTATGAGAATCGCCCTTGCCGATGACCACGAATTATTTCTCGATGGTTTGGAGAGTCTTGTTAACAGCCTGGCCCCCCAGGCACAAATACACCGAGCCCGATGCTTTGACAGTTTAATAACCCTACCGTTATCAACAATGCAGGCTGGCATCGTGGATTTGAAAATGCCCGGCATGAAAGCTAGTGGCGCCATCAACCGGCTGGCCAACGCACTAAACGGTCGGTTACTGGTGTTATCCTCCAGCGAAAGCCAAGTAGAGCGCGAAATCTGCTACCAACAAGGCGCACAAGCCTTTATGTCCAAAAGCCAGACGCGCCAGCAGTTAATTGTCGCGCTGACACAGTTTCTGCATGCTGAGCCTCAAACACCCGTCGCTACACCCCAGCCGGTAAGCACCCTGGCATTGACGTTCCGCCAGCAACAAATACTGCAGTCGGTTTCCGATGGATTAACCAACAAACAAATCGGTACTCAGTACAGCATCTCTGAAAACACGGTAAAAAAACATTTGTCGCATTTATTTATGATTCTCGATGCCAACACTCGCTCCCAATGCGTTGCAAAGGCACGACAACTTAAGTTGCTGTAAATCAGCAATACTGACAACAGCATAATGAGAGCCTGTTAACACGATTTAAGTCAGATTGGATGAACAGGTGCGCTGCTCCGGGCTAGCAGCGCAACATCTTGTATATAGACATGATTTCCGCCGGTTCACATCCACACTGCTGGCCGCAGCCTTAGCCAACACGATTAATCGATACAAATCGCCCTTGGCCATCAAACTCAATGGCAAAACGCCCATGCACGCCATGATGCTCAACCACTCGCTGCAAAATACCGGCAGGAAAACGTACAACACGGCCATCAATAGCATTGGTTACCACATATTTGGCACTGCCGTTGTAGTAAGCCAGATATTCATCGGCAGAAATAGAAATATCAACGATAATTTTCTGGCTCATGGTGTTTGCTCCAGCGCTTGTAAACGCCAACGCTCCAGCCACTCACGAACCTCACGTATATGATCGATCGCTTCCGTAGGCAACGACCAGTTTTTCAGTTCAATTCGCTGCGGCAATATCACCTCAGGTTGCAGATGTTGCGCCAGAACCGTTAACCCCGCTCGATTTAACAAGCGCACATCCAGCTGCTGATATTTATACTTGGGCAACAAGCGTGGTCGACAACGTACCTCAGGATGCTGCAGTCTCTGCAGCAAGGTCTCATTGCGCACAGCGACGCAATTAATCGACTCATCCCAGCCATTATCAACGTATTCCACCATATGCACATCCGCCACTCGCCGCCAACGTTTTTGCTGACACTCAACAAATGGCTTGGGTATGACTCCCGTCAGTGGGTCAGGCTGGCGTCCTAAAATGCGATTCCAAAAACGCAGCCCATTAAAGTTGGCGACCAAATCGGCAAAAGAGAATACTCCCGTTGTTTGCGCACCAAAATACAGAGATTCCGACCAATCACCAAACAACAGACCCGCTTCGACAGAGTCATTCAGGCGACGGGTAATTTCAAAGTAGCTGGCACCTTCAGTAAAAAAGTGGCCAAGTTTATCACTACCAACTTCAACGTTGCCGATTCGTATGACTGCCGCTAACCGCTCACTCAACACCAACGAAGGTGACTGTTGCCAGGGAAAATCACGATAAATAGACTGCTTAAAGCTGACTCTGCGCCGGTCGACATCGGCTGCAGTTTCGGCAAAGGTTTCCACCTGGCCAATCACTGGCCGGGCCAAATACCAGCGCAAACTGTCATACAGCCTTTGCTCATCACACTGCGGCCTTTTTCGCATCGGATGGACCTTGTAAGGCCGCCGCCTAGGATACGGGCTATTGGCCAACTGCAACGCTAAATCGATGCGCCGCTCTATTTCTGCATCAATGAGATCGGCACTGTCATTCAGAGGCACGCCATCCAAGTGAGTGAATTGGTCCACTTCTGCTGCCTGCAACGCCAGGGCAAACAGAGCACTCAACAACAATGCAATATACTTCACAAGACAAACTCAGGTCGCAGTCGTGGCAATATTATCCATCGCCAGAGTAACAGCGTCATCCGTCAGAATAAAAAAACGCCGACTCTGTCTCCAGAGCCGGCGCTTCCCAGGGAACAAACCGCACTAAGCGCTCATACAGCGTTTAGCGCAGCTCATCAGCCAGCAACAGGGGCATCGTGACTGATCTTGTGATGGCGACTGGCCTGGGCCAAATCCAGCAGCTCGCGCAGCGCTACCGCCACCATAGAGAACTCCAAACCATCCGCAGCTTTCAACTCGGCCAACATACTGCGCCAGCGTTTCACCAGTGCTTTCTGCTCATCGGCCCACGCCTCAATAGCAGCATCCAGTGACTCGTGCGCATCGTAGCCCAGCAACAGACCCACCGTCAGTGCACGCTGCTGCCAATCCAAATCATCACGCAACGTTTCCCGCGCCAGTGCGTCCCAGTGGCTGGCGGCTGGCAACAAGTTAATTTGCTGCATAAACCAATCCAGCGACAAGTATTCGCCCAGCTCAAAGTAGGTTTCCGCTACATGCTGAGACTCACGCTCGGTTTGACGCGCAGCCTCGATAATACCCAGCACCGAATACAGGTTGGACGCACCGGCAGTCGCCGCCGCCAGCGCTTCTGGCACACCGGCTTCTACACGCTCATTGTAGGTTTGGCGCCAGCTTTCAAGAGCGGAACCCTTCAAGGTATCACCTAAACGTGTTGCCAGCTCACGCACCGGGGCACGGAAGTTCTTCACTTCTTCATCGATGTTATCAAGTACACGACGATTACGCAGGAACCAACGCGTTGCACGGCGCACCAAACGCATCAGGTCAGCCATCATGCTTTCCTGTACATCGGTATCGATTTGGTAATCCAGCTCGGTGATTTGCTTCCACAAGTGAGGCAGATCAAACACATCACGCGCTGTCAGATAGGCACGCGCGATTTCCGTCACTGTGGCACCAGTCGATTCTTGCTGACGATTAACAAAGGTAATACCCATGTAATTGACCATGTCATTGGCCAACTGGGTAGCAATGATTTCGCTGCGCAGACGATGGCGATACATGGCTTCACCAAACCGTTCAAACAGGTTTTCTGGGAAGGCCGTGGTCAAAATGCGGGAGATATAGTTGTCAGCACAGATCTCAGCGGTATTCAGACGTTCTTTTAAATCCGCTTTGGTATAGGAAATCAGCACAGACAATTCTGGCCTGGTCAGGCCACTGTTTTGGCTACGACGATCCTGCAGCTCTTCTTCACTTGGCAAAAATTCCAGCGAACGATTCAGCTTACCAACACCTTCATAATCGCGCATTAAGCGAGAATATTCATCCAGACGGGTACGACAATCGCGCTCGGCCAAGGCAATGGCTTGAGTCTGATTGTAGTTATTGGTCAATACCAGATCCGCTACCTGATCGGTCATGGACATGAAGATTTCGTTGCGCTGTTTACGCGTCAAATCGCCGTTATCCATAATTTCGTTGAGCATAATCTTGATATTCACCTCGTGGTCAGAGCAATCCACACCACCGGCGTTATCAATAAAGTCGGTATAAGACGCACCGCCATTCAGGTTGAACTCAACCCGACCCAGCTGAGTAATACCTAGGTTGCCGCCTTCACCAATCACTTTGGCACGTACCTGATCACCATTGATTCGCAGGCCATCATTGGCTTTATCGCCCACTTGCGCGTGACGCTCAGTGCTCGATTTAATGTAAGTGCCAATACCGCCGTTCCAGATTAAATCTACCGGCGCACGCAAGATCGCACGAATCAGTTCATTGGGCGGTAAGCGGTCATCGTAAATACCGAACAGCTGTTTCATTTCGCGAGAAATGGGAATGCTTTTGGCATCACGCGAGAATATACCACCGCCGCGAGAAATCAGGTCGCGATTGTAATCTGCCCAGCTGGAGCGCGGCAGATCAAACAGGCGCTGGCGCTCTTCATAGCTGCTGGCTGCATCTGGGGTTGGGTCAACAAAAATATGCATATGGTTAAAGGCCGCCACCAAGCAGATATGCTTGGACAACAACATGCCATTACCAAATACATCACCGGCCATATCGCCGATGCCCACCACAGAAAAATCCTGCTCTTGAACGTTTACACCCAACTCTCTGAAGTGGCGCTGCACTGACACCCAGGCCCCGCGAGCGGTAATACCCATTTTCTTATGGTCGTAACCAATCGAGCCGCCCGACGCAAAACCATCGCCCATCCAGAAACCACGTTTCACTGCAATTTCATTGGCAATGTCGGAGAAAGTCGCGGTGCCTTTATCAGCCGCCACCACCAAATACGGGTCATCGCTATCATGGCGAATGACTTGCTGCGGTGGCACCAGCTCACCTTCAACCAGGTTATCGGTAACGTCCAACAGCGCCGAAATAAAGGTTTGGTAACAGGCAATACCTTCCGCCATAAAGGCATCACGGCCGCCGTCTTTTGGCAGCTGCTTAGCGACAAAACCGCCTTTAGCACCCACCGGTACAATAACGGCATTTTTCACTTGCTGGGCTTTTACCAGGCCCAATACTTCGGTACGGAAGTCTTCAGTACGATCTGACCAGCGCAAACCACCACGAGCGACGCGTCCACCGCGCAGGTGCACACCTTCAACACGAGGTGAATAAACAAAGATTTCGAACATAGGACGCGGCAGCGGCATATCCGATACCGACGATGGATCTATCTTCAACGACACGTAATCTTTCGTCTTACCCTGCTCATCGCACTGGAAGAAATTGGTACGCAGCGTTGCCTTCATTAATTCAACGTAGCGACGGAAAGTACGGTCTTCGTTCAGCTGGTCTACCTCATCAATTGAGGTTTTTAGCTGCTCTTCGCATTCAGCCATCTTCAAGATGCGCTCTTGCTGGCTGTCGATTTGCAAGCCAAAGCGCAAGTGGAAAAACTCCACCAAGCTGGCCGCGATCGGAATGTATCGGCTTAAGGCATTGGCAATGTAGGTTTCAGAAATGCCAAAGCGGATTTGCTTCATATAACGCGCATAAGCACGCAAAATAGCGATATCTTTCCAACCCAACTTGCCGCCAAGCACTAAGCGGTTAAAGCCATCGTTTTCTGCACGGCCTTCCCAAATAGCGCGGAACGCATCTTGGAACAGCTTTTTCACTTCAGAAATGGTGATGCTGTCTGACAAGGTGTATTCCAACAGGAAGTTGTGAATCCACACAGTACGATTACCTTCAACGGTAATTTCGTACGGGTGCTCACCCAACACTCGCAGTCCTAAGTTTTCCAACACAGGAATCACATCGGACAGCGGCAAGATGGTATCGCGATTAAACAGCTTAAAGCGCAGCTGGTTATCATCCTCTTCCAGCTCACGGTAAAAGCTCATCGCCAGCTCGTCGGCATTATCGACAAACAAGGATTCCATATGCTGCACATCCGACACCGCTGTACGCGCCGAGAAACTCTCGCGGTAACCGGCCGGGAAGGCGCTACGGTAACGGTTGAACTGGCGGTTGCCTTTTTCTTCACCCACTTGCTCAACCAGAGCGTCGTGCAAGTCATCTTGCCATGAACGCGCGACCTGGCGGATTTTGCGCTCAACCATATCGGCATCGTATTTAACCGGCTTATCTGGGTCTAAGCGCACCATAAAGTGGGTTCGAGCCAACACCGATTCTGAGAAGTAGGTATTAAACTCGACATCCGTCGGAGAAAACTCGTTCTCCAGTACCGATTCAATTTTCTGCCGCAGCTCGGTGTTATAGATATCACGTGGGGTGTACACCAAGCAGGAAATAAATTTGCCATAGGTGTCACGACGCAGATACACGCGTGTTTGACGACGTTCTTGAATATTCAGAACGCTGATCGCCGTCTCATGCAACTGCTCGACCGCCGATTGGAACAGCTCATCACGCGGGTACACTTCTAAAATGCGATTTAGCTCTTTGCCGCTGTGTGAGTTAGGGTCAAAACCAGCTAAGGCACGGACTTCATCCAATTTTTGACGAATAATCGGGATATTGCTTGGCGATTCGATATAAACCATCGAGGTGTACAGGCCAAGGAAGCGCACCCCGCCAATCACTTCACCTTCGTCATTGAGGCGCTTTAATACCACGTAATCAGGATACGCTGGGCGATGCACACGACTGCGATAGCCCGATTTCATAAAGCTGATCAATTGTGGGCTTTTGATAAAGTCCTGAATTTCCTGCGGCAGTTCATCTAACCGTAAACGGTCGTGGGCCGCTTTGCGAAAGCGAAATACACCCAAGTCAGCCTCAGAATTACGGCAAACATACTTCACCGAACCATCGGCCTGCATTTCAAATTCGTCGTATGCCAGGAAGGTAAAGTGGTTATGAATCAACCACTGCAAAAACTCACGGGCTTCTTTGCGCTCTTGCACACGCTTACGCCCGCCTTCAAGGCTGGCTACCGCAGCGTTAGCGTGTTGCATGATGGCTGGGAAGTCGGCAACACAACATTGCACTTCATCCAGCACACTTACCAATGCCTGGGTCAGCTCATCCAATACTTCAGGATTTGAGTGATGGTCAATTTCGATGTAGATAATGGCTTCTGCCACGGAGGACTTACTGGCTTTGTCCCACTGACCTGACGACTTCAGCTGACCTTCTTTATTGCGCTCTACGTTCCACACACAGTAATGAATGGCGTGTAATGCCATTTGACGTGCGTTCAACTCTATGCGTACTGAATCCACCAGGAAAGGAACGTCCTCGCAGACAATTTCGATAATGGTGTGGTTGGATTGCCAGCCATGGTTTTCATAATCCGGGTTCAGCACCCGAACCTTATTTTTTCCGGCCTGGCGCTGTTGGACCAGCTGCCAGCAAGACATAGCCGCACCGTAGATGTCTTCCACCGGGCGCGCCATGACTTCTTCCATCGGCGCGCCAGAGTAGTAGAGACTGGCGAAGCGGCGCAAAATGTCGGCTTGTTTTGCGTCATTGCGTTCGTCAATGAGATTATTGAGCGCAGTCAGCATTGAATCCTTCCTTATCGAATTATAGGCATAGAGTAAGAGGCAAAGTTGACCACAGCTGGCGGTCTATATTCAGCCCCATAAATCGCGTAATTGAAAATTAAAACTACGTACGTGGTAGCCTAGTAAAAAACTGGCTTTCTGCGCGTTCAGCCCCTAATGCAGCAATAGACTGTGGCCAGTATGGAACTATGGCATGCATTCATAGGTCTGACGGCGGGTTCCGGTAGTCATGGTTTTTCAGCCACAAGCATACTACTGGATTGAGTCATGCGCAGTTTCACGCATAAAATTATGCGCCCCAGCAGCAAAGGATGATAACAACACATGGCCGTTAAAAACGCCGTCCTGGCCCTACGCCAACACATGCAACATCACATCATTGGTCAACCTAAATTGGTCGATCGCATGCTGATCTGCCTGCTGGCAGATGGGCACTTACTGGTTGAAGGCGCCCCTGGCTTGGCCAAAACCAAAGCCATTAATGCCCTCGCCCAAGGACTGGAAGGAGACTTTAAACGCATCCAGTTCACTCCAGATCTGTTACCCGGTGACATCACCGGCACTGATATTTATCGGCCGCAAACGCAAACCTTTGATTTTCAACGCGGGCCAATATTTCACCACCTGATTCTAGCCGATGAGATCAATCGCGCCCCGGCCAAAGTACAAAGTGCGTTATTGGAAGCCATGGCAGAACGTCAGATCACCGTCGGCGGACAAACCCGTCCGCTACCGCAGCTGTTTTTGGTGATGGCAACGCAAAACCCAATAGAACAAGAAGGCACCTATCCACTACCCGAAGCCCAACTCGACCGGTTTTTAATGCAGGTACTGATTGACTACCCGGATGCCGATGCCGAACTGAATATTTTGCGTTTAGTGCGCGGTGAAGCTCAGCATAAAGAGCTGCCACAACCTAACGTCATTACCCAGGCGCAAATTTTTGCAGCGCGCCAGGATATTATGCAGCTGCATTTCAGCGCGGCGGTTGAGCAATATGTGGTGCAATTAATCATCGCCACCCGCACACCAAAAGCCTACGGCGATGAACTAGCGCAATGGATCGAATACGGCGCCAGTCCACGCGGCACCATCGCCCTAGAACGCTGCGCTCGGGCCCATGCTTGGTTGCAAGGCAAAGACTATGTTAGCCCAGATGATGTCCAGGCCGTCGCCCACGACGTGCTGCGTCATCGCCTAATTCTTAGCTTTGAAGCCCAAGCCAGCGGCATCCAGGTCGATGCCGTTATCGACGAATTACTGCAACGGGTTGCGGTTAGCTAATGACACAGGTGGAGTTCAGTCGCGGGGCCTTGATCGACCGCGACAATTTAATTCGAATGCGCACCCTGGCGCAGCAGCTACCAATAAAGCGTCAACGCAAAGTGCTAAATGATCAAGCTGGCACTCATACCTCGGCCATGCGCGGTCGTGGCATTGATTTTTCTGAGGTTAGGGAATATCAAGCCGGTGACGATATTCGTGCCATGGACTGGCGGGTAACGGCGCGTACTGGCGACGCCCATATTAAGTTGTTTCGCGAAGAGCGCGAGCGGCCCGTTATGATAGCCTGCGATTTACGCCAGCATATGCGTTTTGGCACACGGCGAGCTTTTAAACAGGTATTGGCCGCAGACCTGAGTGCGCTATTGGCTTGGGCCGGTTTGCAAAACGGCGATCGCATCGGCGCGTTATTATTCGACGACCAACAAGAAATTGACCTGCGTGCCCGTAACGGCAGTCGCCAAGTGCTCAGCCTGCTTCATCATCTGGCGCACTGGCCCAGCGCAGCGCCATCATCGCCCAACGCTACAACTAGCAAAGATCGACTGGCACAAATGCTGCGCCACTTACAACGCATTTGTCGTCCCGGTAGCTCGGTCTACATCATTAGCGACTGGCATGGCTTTGATGCCGATTGCCAGCAAGCGCTGTTTCGTCTCAGTCGCCACTGTGACGTCACTGCCCTGCACCTCTATGACGCATTAGAGGCCGAGCTGCCACCGCCTGGCGATTACGACCTTACCGACGGGCAGCATCGTTTGCACCTGGCCACCTATTCGGCTGCTGCCCGCCAAAGCTACCAGCAGGCGTTTGAGCAAGGTCGCGACGAACTAAAACAGGCCATGTTACGGCTGGGTATTCCAATGCTGTCATTGGCCACCGACGAGGAAATATTGCCAGCATTGCAAGCCGGGCTGGGCATGGTACGAGACAGAAGAAAATGAACCCTAACATCACTCAGCCATTGCAACTGGAGCCTTTAATCACCCCAGAGCCGGTCAGTACCTGGCCAGCCTATGGTTGGTGGTGTCTGCTGTTGGCCTGCCTGGCAGCCGTCATCATATTGGTCATTTGGTGGCGTCACAGGAAACGCCAACAGGCACCAGCTAAAGCCGCCATAGAACTGTTACAGCAAGATCCGCCTCAGCAGCCACAAGCATTATGTCTGCACTGCAATCAGATTCTAAAACGCGCCTGTCAGCACTATTTTCCACACGTCATGAGCTGGCACGGCCAAGCCTGGCAGGATTTTTTACGTGACCACGGATTATCCGAACACAGCAGCCAAGCACTGGCTTTTGCGGTTTACGACCCCAAACTGGCCAGTCACATCAACTGCGAGCAACTGATATCTGAATGCTTGCAGTGGCTAAAGCGCAACTGTCGTGGAGGTCGTCATGTTTGAGTGGGTCTGGCCTCTGGCGTTTTTTTTACTGCCATTACCACTGCTGGCGTATTGGCTACTGCCGCCAAAACAACAGCAGCAAGCGGCGCTACAAGTGCCCGAACTGGAACAATGGCAAAGCTTGGCTAGCCGCCAAAACACTATTCAGGGCAGTCGCTGGAAGCTGTGGCTGCTGCCGTTGGCCATTTGGTTGGCACTGGTATGCGCCCTAGCACGGCCGCAATTTATTGGTGACAGTATTGAGCTGCCACGCACTGGACGTGATCTGATGCTGGCGGTGGATTTATCCGAAAGCATGCGCATTGAAGATATGCAATGGCAGCAGCAACCTGTTCCTCGCTTGGCACTGGTAAAACATGTGCTGGACGACTTTATCAGCCAGCGCCAAGGGGACCGACTGGGCCTTGTGTTATTTGGCAGCAAAGCCTACCTGCAAGCACCGCTCACCTTTGATACCGCAACCATTCGCACCTATATGCGCGAAGCCGCCATTGGCCTAGCAGGCGGCAATACTGCGATTGGCGATGCCATTGGCCTCACGATTAAACGCTTAAGTGCCAATCCACAAGACAGCCGTGTCATGGTGCTACTCACGGACGGTGCCAATACCGCAGGTGAAGTCGACCCTCTGAAAGCCGCACAATTGGCGCAGCAGGCCGGTGTGAAAATTTACACCATTGGCTTAGGCGCCGAAGTGATGGAGCAAAGAACACTGCTATTCAGCCGTCGAATCAATCCGTCACGTGATCTGGACGAGACCACCTTGCGCACGATCGCTCAGCAAACCGGCGGTGCTTTTTTTCGTGCCCGCAATAGTGAAGAACTCAAACAAATCTACGCCTTGATTGATGAACTCGAGCCCACATTTAAAGACAGTCGAACCCTACGCCCCAAGCGCAGTCTGTTTTATTGGCCGCTGGCCGTTGCGTTTAGTTTGGGGCTGCTACTCACGCTGCAACAAAGCGGAGTTCTGACATTGCGGAGAAGACATTAATGGAATGGCATTTTATTCGTCCATTGTGGCTACTGTTAGCACTCCCGTTACTGGCTTGCTGGTGGCTGTGGCGGCAACGCAAAGCCAAAGCTGGCCAGTGGCGCCAAGTTGTTGATACCGACTTGTTGCCCTATGTACTGGAGCAAGGCCCGACACAAAGTCGGCAGCGAAGCCTTTGGCTACTGCTGGTGGGCATCATCACGGTATTGGCACTTGCAGGCCCAGCTTGGGATAAACAACCCACCGCGGTGGCAGAACGCCAGGATGCCCTGATTATCTTGCTCGATCAGTCGTTATCCATGGCGGCGACGGATCTGACACCCGACCGCCATCAGCGTGCGATCTTAAAAATCACCGATATTGTGCGCGCCCGCCAAGATGGCCAAACGGCCTTGGTGACCTATGCCGGCACCGCCCACACAGTCACGCCGCTCACCAATGACATCAGCACCATAGAAAATCTGCTGCCGTCACTGTCCCCCTTTATTATGCCAAAGCCCGGCAGCCGCCCAGATTTAGCCATTTCGCAAGCTCAGCAACTGGCTTTTGGGGCTGGTATTAGTCATGGGCGTTTACTGCTCATCACCGACGGCCTGCAAGCACGAGATGTCGAGCGCATTAATAGCGCCTTACATAGCGGTTTTAGCCTTGGCATTATTGCCTTAGGCACAGAACAAGGGGCGCCTATTCCATTGCCTAATGGGCAAGGTTTTTTGCGCGACGGCAGTGAGCAAATCGTTATGCCAGGCTTGGATACCCAAGTCATTCGCTCCCTGGCCAGTAGCAATGCCGCCATTAATTGGCAATCCATGCGTTTGGATGACAGTGATTGGCAGAGCTTGCTCAATAGCGGCTGGCAGCAATTGCAAGCCAGCCAGGCAGCCGGTGAATTTGACCAGTGGTACGACCAAGGGCACTGGCTGATTTGGCTATTACTCCCCGCAGCACTATTGCTGTTTCGTCGCGGTGCCCTGGCCTGTCTGCCATTACTGATCATTCTGCACAGCCCCAACAGCCAAGCCGGTCCTTGGCAAACCGCCGATCAGCAGGGCCAAGCACTGCTGCAACAGCAACAACATCAGCAAGCCGCTAAGGTATTCGAGCGCCCCGATTGGCGCGGCTTTGCCGCCTACCAAGCCGGTGATTATGAGCTCGCCGCCAGCGCCTTTAGCGAGTTGGACAACGCCGACGCCCACTACAATCGAGGCAATGCTTTGGCTAAATCAGGGCAGCTGGAAGCCGCCATCGAGGCTTACGACACCGCTCTGGCCAAAGATCCTGATTTAGAGCGCGCCCAAATCAATCGCCAACGAGTGCAAGAGCTGCTCGATCAGCAGCAACAGCAGCAACAGCAGCAACAGCAACAGCAACAGCAACAGCAGCAACAGCAGCAGCAGCAGCAACAGCAGCAACAGCAGCAACAGCAGCAACAGCAGCAACAGCAGCAACAGCAGCAACAGCAGCAACAGCAGCAACAGCAGCAACAGCAGCAACAGCAGCAACAGCAGCAACAGCAGCAGCAACAGCAGCAACAGCAGCAACAGCAGCAGCAACAGCAGCAACAGCAGCAGCAGCAACAGCAGCAACAGCAGCAACAGCAGCAACAGCAGCAACAGCAGCAACAGCAGCAATCAGAGCAGGATAAATCCCAGGACATGGCCGAAGCCAAGCAAAAAAATCCGCTATCAGCAGAACAAGCACCGCTGAATAAAGAAGAGCAGGCGGCTATGCAGCAATGGCTAAATCGTGTTCCCGATGATCCAGGCGATTTATTGCAGCGAAAATTTTTGTATCAATACCGACAACAACAAGAATCAGCGCCATCAGACGAGGAGGTGTTATGGTAATCCGTTTGTGGCTTTTTTTAATATGTTCGCTACTGGTACCTGCCAGTTATGCAGCCGCACCATTTACGGCCAGCGTCGATCGCAAACACATCACTGAGCAGGATACCTTCAATCTGGTGCTGCGTTATCACCAACAAGTGATAAGTGGTCAACCCGAACTGAGTGGTTTGCAAAAGGATTTCAATATTGAGAGCAGCCGCAGATCCACTCAGTTTCATATGAGCAATGGCGACAGCGAATCCTTTACCGAATGGCAATTGCGACTCTCGCCAAAACGCAGCGGCGAGCTGATAATTCCTGCGATCAGCTTTAAAGGCAGCCGAACCACTCCGATCAGCATCGAAGTCAAACCACCGTCTGCAGACGTACTGCAACAAAGCAATAAAGATTTTTTCTTTAACGTTGAAATCAGTAAAGGGCCCTATTGGGTTCAAGGCCAGATTCTCTACATCGAAAAACTTTACTACAACCAGAACCACGACCAGGCCAGCTTGTCGGATTTAAAAGTGACTGACGCCCGAGTGGAGCCATTAGGAAAAGTTAAAACCTACACCACCGTGGTTGATGGTCAACGTTTTGGTGTTTACGAGCGCCGCTATGTTATTTATCCAGAGCAAAGTGGTGAGCTAGTGATTCCGGGACAGCGCTTTAGCGCGAAGGTGCCTAACCCCTATAATCGCTGGGATCCAGCGAAAGACGTATCGGTAGTCAGTCGCTTAATGCGGCTCAATATTCAACCACAGCCATCACAATACCCCCAGGCACCTTGGTTGCCAGCGAAAGCGATTAATATCAATGAACAGCTGTCACAGCAACAATGGCAAGTCGGCACTCCGGTTACTCGTACCTTAACCGTTACCGCCGATGGCCTGAGTGGTAGCCAAATCCCGGCATTGGCCATTGCTGAAGTCGATGGACTGCGTTATTACCCCGAACAAAATCAGCACCAAGATGAGGTAACAGACAACGGCATCAAAAGCACCATGAGCCAAGCAATGGCGATTGTGCCGACTCAAAGCGGACCACTCACCTTGCCTGAGATCCGAGTGCCTTGGTGGAACATTCGTAGCCAAAAAATTGAATACGCCGTCATTCCAGCCAGAACCATTAACGTCGCACCAGCGCCAGCTATAGAGTCATCAATAATGCCGAGCGCTAACGATTCTGCAAATACGGAACCTGCCAATACACAGGTTTCACCCCCAGAGCCATCTGCGAGCCATTATTTATTGATACTCGGCCTGGCCGTATCGACAGCATTGAATATCGTGTTGCTGATGCTAGTGCTTAAACGAAGGAAAAGCACCCAGGCAGAAAGGATGTTGTCGACTGACAAAGCCATCAACAGCGAATCATTAAAGCACGCTTGTCGTAGTGATGACCCAGCTCGCATACGCTCTGCTCTGTTGCATTGGGCACAGCAGCACCCGTCACTCTCCGACAGCCAAAGCCTTAGTGAACTGGGTCAAAAGATGGCAGATACAAAAATTCAGGCTGCCCTAGCGGAACTTGACCAAACGCTATACGGGCAAGGTAAAAACAGTGCTTTTAATGGCAGCAATTTATGGCATTTAGTGAGTCGCTGGAAAGCACCCAAAAATCATCAAACCAATCAAACCCTGACAGCACTGTATCCATAAAGACACACTTCCTTGACCTGGGTGCTTAATCGGCTCCCTGGTCAAGGTCATTGGGCGTTATTCAGGGCTTTCCCGCTAAGTGAGCGTGAATATCCATCAGCAAGTTTTTGGTTTGCTGCCAGCCAATGCAAGGGTCGGTAATTGACTGCCCATAGGTAAGGTTAGCGCTACTGTCTTGCCGCCCTTCTTGCAAGAAGCTTTCTAACATAATGCCCAGTATGCGATCAGGATGTGTGCGATGTTGTGCCGCCACATCTAAGGCGATGTCAATTTGGCGCTGGTGCTTCTTTTCAGCATTGGCATGACTGCAATCTACAAGCACTCGAGCATGACATTGCGCCTTGGCTAGAGCCTCCACCGCTTGAAACACCGACACGCTGTCGTAATTGGTGACCTTATGGCCACCACGCAAGACTAAATGCGTGTCCGCATTTCCAGCCGTATGCAACATAGCGATATGACCCTGCTCATCCACCCCCAAGGTATGATGGGAGTGCCGCGCTGCCACCATGGCATTGATGGCATTATCAACACTGCCATCGGTGCTGTTTTTTATACCCACTGGCATGGCCAGCTGACTGACCATTTCTCGATGAGTTTGTGACTCCGAAGTACGCGCACCAATCGCCGTCCAGCTTATCAAGTCTTCAAAATACTGCATAACTAATGGATTTAGCGCTTCCGTCGCCAGAGGCAAACCGAGCTGTGCCAACTTCAACATCAAAGCTCGAGAACGTTCAATGCCCAGCGCTAAATCTCCACCATTGCGTAGTGGATCGTAGGCAAATCCTTTCCAGCCCATCTGAGTCCTTGGCTTTTCGACATAGGCACGCATAACCACAAATAGTCGATCCGATAGCGACTCACTTAACTGGCGAAGACGCTGCGCGTAATCCAGCGTGGCCTGCTCATCGTGCAACGAACATGGCCCCACTATTACCAGCAGGCGTGAATCCTGCCCCTGTAACAGGCGGCGTATAACATGGCGCTGATACTCAATTTGCGCCCTAGTATTCACACTTAAGGGCTGTTGAGCTTTAACACTGTGTGGACTGTCGATTGGCGAAACAATCGATGTAGGTAGAGCTGGCTGATTCAGCACACAGGATGACAATGACATTTCATTCTCCAACAGTAAAAATAGACTAGATGGCAAAGACAAATATTCACGATCAATAAAATCGCCAATACAGCCCGGCCATATGCCATCTCGATGTGACTGTTGAATGATGATCAAAGTAATTCATGGTGCCTCCTCCACATTGGGTTGGAAACGGCAAAAAAAAAACCCCGAGGACTGACTGCCGCTCGGGGTTTCCGTTGGCAGTCAGGCTATTCGCCCGGACTGCCGTTGTATTTACAACTTAGTGGCGGCCCGGACCCTGGCTAAAATAACCATATCCAAACCAGCCAAAAAACACGCACGACAATACGTTACTGACTTTCTTCAGTAACTGCTCTGCGGCTGTATCGACGTGTGCAATCAATCTATTCATGGCATCAGTATTACCATATCTCAGCGAGACTGCAAGCCCGACATCATCTCAGCAGAGCCATCTTCGGTTTTTATTGCCGATGTTTTTCCCAGCCAGGACTGAGCCACACCAGCAGCAACAATGACCACACAACCGAGAGTTTGCAGCCCCGTTAGCTGTTCACCGAATAGACTCCAACCAAAGATCACAACCGCCACAGGCTCGCTGTAAGCCAAAGTACCAAACACTGCGGTGGGTAATTTCTGCATGGCTGCAACCGTCAACACGATGGCTAAAAATCCGGGAATCAAACCAGTGGCCAGCATCCAAGGATAGCTCTCAATAGGTATACGAAACACGGCCAAGCCTACGAGAGAAAACATCACCAGACCACCGACCAGCAGCTGCCAAAACGCCGCCTGAGTGGATGATAAGTTGTCATTGCTATGGCGGTTAAGCAGCATAAAAGCCGCATAGGCCAACATGGCGACAGCGGCAAAGCCCAAGCCTTTTAAATCCTGTGGTGAAACATTTAATTCAAATTGCATCACCATAGCAAAGCCAAACAAAGCCATAACAATGCACAGCACTTGTTGGCGCCGCATGTACTCCTGCCAAAAAACATGCCCCGCCACCGCCGCCACCACAGGGGCCAGGTACACCATCAATATGGCATTTGCCATGGTGGTGTAATTCATCGCCTCGACGTAAAACACGATAAAGGCCGCCAATAGCGCGCCAGCCAAGCAGGTTGACCAGTGTGGCCGACACGGCGTTTGGCGCTGCACCAGCAATAAACCCAATACAAACAGCGCACCTACAGCTAGGCGATAAAAGGTAATCACGCCCGCATCAACGCCGGAGTAACGTGACATCACTCCCATAGTCGCCATGCCAATAGCACCGGCCAATGCCAACCACGCAGGATGAAGGGCCACCGATTGATTCATAATGGCCGCATCCTATTTATCTCTAAAGTCATCTTTTTTTGCCTAGCTTATTTAATGGACGGGATTTTCTACTGGTTACAGGGCATAGTCATCAGCGACTAAAGCCGCACGTCATTCACGTCGGCCTGTCGTTGTAACACCTGATTCATGTCTTCTCGCCCTATACTGCCTAACAGCTTGCCCTGCTCACCAACCACGGGGATTGGCTCAGCATTCATCAACAACTGTGGAATGACGCTTTCAAGCCGAGTATCGGCTGTAATACTGCGATCACGCTGCTGCTCAGTCAGTAACTCTGAGTCAGCCATATCGGCTTGCACCGACCGCATAATGTCGCTCACCCGCAATACTCGGGTGATATTCACATCCTGGACAAATTGACGTACGTATTGACCAGCGGGGCGCAATAAAATATCGGACGGCTCGCCGATTTGCGAAAGTTCACCATCACGCAAAATTGCAATTCGATCACCGAGTCTGAGCGCCTCATCCAGATCGTGGGTGATAAACACAATGGTTTTTTTAAAACGCTGTTGCAGTTCCAGCAACTGAGTTTGCATATCTGTACGAATAAGCGGGTCAAGGGCTGAAAAAGCCTCGTCCATTAACAGAACATCAGCATCGGTGCACAGTGCACGAGCAAGGCCCACACGCTGTTGCTGGCCGCCAGACAGCTGAGCTGGATACTGGCTGTGATAGCCCTCTAAACCAACCGTTTCTAGCCACTGCATCGCCCTATTGGTGCGTATTTTTTTATCGACATTTTGCGCTTCCAGGCCCAATGCAACGTTGTCTACCACAGTACAATGCGGTAACAGAGCAAAGCGCTGAAATACCATGGCCAAGCGTTGCTGTCGAAACAGTCGCAGCTGACGTTCGTTCATTTGCAGCAGGTCTTGCCCATCAATCAACAAACGTCCTGCCGTTGGCTCAATCAACCGATTAATATGCCGAACCAGCGTCGACTTACCTGAGCCAGACAGCCCCATAATGACAAATAGTTCGCCACGATTAATCGACAAGTTGATGTCTCTAAGGCCAAGGGTGTGGCCGCTTTCGGCTAACAACTGCTCTTTTGTTGCCCCTTCTTGTGCCCAGGATAAGTATTGCTGCGGCTTATCACCAAAGAGTTTATACAGCCCCTCTATTTTTATTAGCGTCTCGGTCATGACAACGACTCTCTGTGCTGCTGAGCGCGCTGTGCATAGGCTTGAGACACACGATCAAAAATAATGGCCAACACCACAATGGCGCCACCATTTAATAGTCCCAAGGTGAAATACTGATTGGTGATGGATTTCAGCACCGGCTGCCCCAGCCCTGACACACCAATCATGGAGGCAATCACCACCATGGCCAATGCCATCATAATGGTCTGGTTGATGCCCGCCATAATGGTCGGCAGCGCCAAGGGTAACTGAACCTTAAATAATCGTTTCCATGGGCTTAGGCCATAGGCATCGGCCGCTTCCAATATGTCTTTGTCAACCAGCCGAATACCCAAGTTGGTTAAACGAATAACCGGAGGAATGGAATAAATAACCACTGCAATAACCCCCGGGATTTTGCCAATTCCCAACAGCATCACCACAGGTATCAAATAGACAAACGCTGGCATGGTTTGCATGATATCGAGCATCGGGCGCATGAATGTTTGCATACCATCACTGCGTGCCATCAATATTCCTAGCGGCACACCGATGGCAATTGATATCAGAGTGCACACGGTAATAATACTCAAGGTGCTCATGGTATCTTGCCACATACCGAGATACCCGACGGCAAACAATGCGACGCCTACTAATACCGTCAACTTTGATGAGCGTGACGCCACATAGGTCAGCGCCATCAACATCGACAGCATCAACCACCAGGGCGTGGCCAACAGCAGCTTTTCGAACCAAACTAAAAAACTCAGCAGCGGATCGAAAAAGGCTTCAATAGATTCTCCATATTGTCGCGAAAATTCGCGATAACCTTCATCCAGGGTTGTGCGCAACCGCATCAACTCAACCCGGCTTAATTGCGGAAAATCCGACCACACAGACATAATTCATCCATTACATATTCGATTTATTCATCATCGAAGACGACCGTCTATTGCGACGCCCCCTCAGTCATCAAGGTGGCAGTGTAACGACTATGACGGCCAAATTCAGCCGTATCACGGTGATGAGGCAGCAATGAGTTAGACGGTATGGGTACAACTAAGACGACTGATTTAGTCGATGACGGAGGAGGCACAAGCGCCTATGCCATAATGCGAGCGCGTTCGATGACGTCGTGCTGCTCAACGTGAAGACCTTCATGGGCCAGCAAAGTCGCTTTCAGCTCAGCGCCACCTGCATAGCCTTTAAGACGGTTATCACTGCCGACCACACGATGGCAAGGCACCAGCCACCACCAAGGGTTGCGACTGATTGCATTAGCGACAGCACGCACAGCATTGGGTTTACCCACCGCATTGGCGACCTGCTGGTAGCTGTGCACTTCGCCTTGATCAATGGTCATCAGATACGACCAGATGTCGTGCTGCAACGGTGAACCCTGGGCGCGTAAAGGGAAGCCTAATAGGCGTCCGGTTTGCCAACCTCGCTGCCAATTGGCGACCAGGGCCAATAACCACGAAGGCCAGCGATCATCAACAGCATGGGTTGTGGCATGGTCACTGTGATGACATTGCCACAACGAATGGTCACAGGCTTGAATTTGCCAGTGCCCAACCGGGCTATCCAGGCACACCTGCCAGCGTGGACGTAAACAATGACAAGAGACAAACAGCGAGTCGTGCAAAGTATCTGACATGGCTCCGCGCTCTTGTGGTTGGCATGAACTTCAATAAAAGACCAGAGCGCCCGGTGAGACAAGGGCCAAACATGGCATGTATGGCATGGCAAAACAGGTATGTCAGGCAACAATTTGCAAAGCTGTGCCACTCAGGTGTGAGCACAGCAGATTAGCCATACTCAGGTACCAAAGTGGTTACAGCGAAGGTTACAAATTCTATCAGGCGTTAGCCACGATCACAGCACGCAGAGGCGCCGGATAGCCCTCGGCAGTCTTAGTGGCGTCGTGAGGGTCGAGGAAATCGGACAGTGAGTTAAAGCGCATCCAGTCCGTTGAACGCTGCTCCTGCAAAGAGGTCTGATTCAGATCCACCAAACGGGCGTTAGACAACCCAACCCGGCGACACCACAACAGCAAAGTCTCGACGGATGGAATAAACCACACATTGCGCATCATGGCGTAACGATCTTCCGGCATAAGACAGTGCCCAGCAGGGGCATCAATCACTAAGGTTTCCAGTACCAGTTCACCGCCGGGTCGTAACGCGTCTTTCAGCTCCTGCAAGTGGCCAATGGGCGATTTGCGGTGGTACAGCACCCCCATTGAAAACACCGTGTCAAAGGCCTTTAACCCAGCTGGCACGTCTTCCATTTTGAGTGGCAATAAATCTGCTGCAACTGGGCCTTGAGCCTGGGTTAGATAGCGCTTATAAGCCTGAAACTGCATTAGAAACAGTCGTGACGGATCAACGCCTATCACCCTTTGTGCGCCCTCGCCCAGCATGCGCCACATGTGATAGCCAGAGCCACAGCCGACATCCAGCACCAGACGATTCTTCAGTGGCGCTAAGTGGGGCAATACTCTCTGCCACTTCCAATCGGAGCGCCATTCGGTATCGATAAAGCTGGAAAAAAACTGAAAGGGTCCTTTACGCCAAGGCATTAATCCGCGCAAGCCGGCTTCTAATTGCGCTTGAGTGTCTGGGTCTAATTCTGAGCTGCTGAGGTCGAGTGCGTCGGCCGTTAAGTCGGCACGGACCTGGCGAATATCGGGTAATTGCTGCAATGCAGCTAGCCAGCGTGGCACGTCGCCATGTTGCTTATCAATCAATATCTGCTGTAGCTGTTGGGGCAGTTGCTCAGACCAAGCAGCGAGAGCAGAGGTCGGCATCCAGTTTAATAAATCATCAAACCAAGCCAATACAGAGTCAGGGGATTCAGTCGTCGACATTATTTAATCGCTAGAAAAGACGCAAAATTAAAACATTGATACCAGCGCACTACGGTAGAAAAGCCGGCTTGTTGTAACCGTTCTATATGGACCGCTTCGGTTTCTGGAATTAGAACATTCTCAATAGCACTGCGTTTTTGCGCGATTTCCAAATCCGAATAGCCATTGGCGCGTTTAAAATCGTGATGCAAATCTGTTTGAATACTCTGCTCTGTTGCATCAAAGCACAGTTTTTCCGACAGAATAAGCGCGCCACCGGAACAGGTTGCCGCTGCAATCTTACTCAGCAACTCGAGCCGCATAGCAGGCTCAATAAACTGCAATACAAAGTTCAACGCGGTGACCGACGCATTTTCAAGGGGCACAGAGAGAATATCACCACAACACATTTCCACCTCAACAGTGGCATCGTCTAACGCCACATAGTGCTGAGCGCGCTCAATCATAGAAGCCGAGTTATCGATGCCAATGATACGACAGTTTGGCTGGCGTACACCGTGACGCATGGCCAAAGTGACCGCCCCTAACGAGCAGCCTAAATCGTACAAATGTGTTCCAGGCTTGGCGTAACGTCCGGCAATAACACCCGACATGGCCACTGTCTCGGCATAGCCAGGCACGGAACGTTTAATCATGTCTGGAAACACACGGGCGACGGCAGCGTCAAAAGCAAAGTCGGCGACATTCGCCTGGGGGCTTTGGTATATACGGTCTGAATCTTGGTCTAGCTCACTCATGCTCGACTCGGTCGGCTATAAAAGCCGCGCATTATACCTGAGCAATAGCAGCCAACCCATAGCCTAGGTGGCTGCCTGTGATGACTATTGGGGCGATTCTGAGGTGGATTCCAACATCGACAACTGCTCATGTAGCTCAGCTTCGGCGTTGGCCTCTTCCACCAACTGACGCGACAGCTCCTTTTTCACCCGAATGCCAAGCTTTTGAAAGGTGTCTGCTCGGCTGAGCAAATTGCCTCGGCCTTCACGCAGCGAGCGCCATACATCGTCATAGGTCCCCTGGGCCGTGTTCAGCTGTTTGCCGAGCTTCTCCATATGCTCCACCAGCACCACCACTTTTTCATAAACCAGTCTGGCCTGATCAGCAATTTTTTCGGTATTGCGGTTACGACGCTCAATTGCCCACAAACTGGCCACAGTGCGCAACGTTGCTAACAAGGTCGTCGGCGTGACCACCACAATTCGTTGTTCAAAGGCGTCGCTAAATAATTTTTCGTCGTGCTGAAAGGCCAGCATAAAAGCAGGCTCAACCGGCATAAACAAAAAAACAAAATCGGGAGAATTTAACCCTTCCAGCTGCTGATAAGCTTTTTGACTCAAACTTTTTATATGCTGGCGCACCGAGTCGATATGACGTTTTAATGCCAACTCACGAGCGTCATCGCTATCGGCATTCACACAGTCGGCATAAGCCGTCAACGACACTTTGGCATCAACAATAATGTGCTTGCCTTCGGGCAAGTTGATAATCACATCAGGCCGATAACGCTGGCCATGCTCATCATTCAGGCTTTGCTCGCGCTGATACTCTATTCCAGCTCGCAACCCGGAACGCTCTAATACCGTCTCCAGCACCATTTCGCCCCAATTGCCCTGCACTTTTTGCTTACCGCGCAGCGCATCGGTCAACGCCTGGGCCTCACTGCTCATTTGCTGATTAAGCTTGTGCAGCTCATCAATTTGCGTGCGTAACGAGGCCCTGTCTTTGGCGTCGTGCAAATGCACGTCCTCTACTTTTTTACGCAACCCTTCCAGTTGCTCACGAAATGGCGCTAATAGCGTCGTCATGCCGGTTTGGCTTTGTTCGGCAAATTGTTTTTGCTGCTGCGCCATTTGCTGGCTTTTTTGCTCCAGCACTTGCTGAGATAATCGCTCAAATTCTTTTAATAACTCATCTTTATTGCCCTGCAGCAACGCCAGCTTTTCTTCCATCGCTTGCTGCTGCATTTGACGCCCTTCGTGCAAGGTCGCCAGCTCAGTCTGGCACTGTTGCAACTGGCGTTGTAATTGCTCTGCCTGCTGCTGCCAATGCTGCTCTCTGTCATGGGTGTGTTGATTTTGCTGAGCAAGATGATCGGCACGCTCTTGCGCGCGTGCGCTATCAATCTGTGCCTGCTGCCACTGCTGCTGCACCGTTTGATACTGCTGTTGCACGCTCATGAGTTGCTGCTGTAAATTTTCCAACTCGTGCTGATTGGCCTTTTGTTGCTGCAGCAGTCGTCGATACCGAGCTGTGCCCCAAGCCAATACCGCCGACACCGTTAACAATACAACCGCCAGAGGCGGTGTCAGTAACACATCCATTCATTAAAACCTTGTTTTCATACCGGCAACGATACTGCCAGACGTTACTTCATCAAATTCAGTACGCGAATACTCTGCGTATAACGATATCCGGCGCTGCGCTTTGAAACTAAAACCCGCAGCGAATAAAGGAGAACAACCATCATCATCCCACGGACGGGTAATGCCAACGATGGTGGCAGACCAACAATGGTGAGCATAGCGCGCATAAGGCCCAACCACAGGACCGTCGGCATCACCAAAAAAAACATTGAGTGGCAAATAAGCCGTGGCCTCAACGCCAATACTGGCGCCATCAAATTGTGCCACGTCTTCATTACCCGACGTGCTCTGTCCGTAAAACCACAGCGCCGCCCCGACGGATAAAAAAGGCGCCAACTGTACTCCGCCGCCAGCCTTGGCAACATCGGTTAATGCTGAACGATCCTCGTCTTCGCCACCGGTGTCACTATCGATGGTTTGCACACCCAAACCAAACGCTAAATCTGCATAAAACACCGGCTCAGCCTGTGCCTGCGCCAAAGCAAACAGCATTGCCATCAGCCACAGGGGTTTCGTCCATATTGTCATGCGGTTGTCATCCTTTGTTGTCAGATTAGGGCGCCACGCAGGGCGCACAGGTTATCACTAAACAGGCCAATACGTCGCCAGCTGGCGATTGGCACAAAGCGCCAACAGCCAAATTAAGCACGTACGTACAGAATTAAAAATAAAAAGGAACTCACCATGACAGGCTTTAAGGTCGTTACCCTTCTGGCGATTGCATTCGTAACAACCCATGCGATGGCCGCTTCCGATACTCCCAGCATGGATCACCACTACTCCACCCATCCTCTGGTTTGGTACAACGACGTGTCTGAATTGGAATATTTTGATACTCGTTTTACCACCCCCTGGGTCACAAACCCCGAATGCCAAAGCGATGCGGACTTTACCAGCGTCACCTATAACATTTTTCACAATGTCGGCTTTGTGTATGACTTTGGCGATGAAATGGAGCAGTCACTCGGTGAAGTCACTGCTTGTGCCGATGTCATCCTGATTCAAGAAGCCTGGGACTACGACGACATGTACGAAGATGGCCCAGTAGATGACTTCGCTGCGCGAGGTTTTAGCGCCAGTTACGGGGCTGGTGACAATTATTGCAACGGCAGCGACATCGAAGGCGACTGTTCAGGCCTGATGATTTTCTCCCAACACGGCTTTGTCAAAGAGCTGGGTTATCACAAGTACCAGGCCAGCAGTGGCATTGATGCGGTAAAAGGCAAAGGCGTGATTGGCGTTATCGTGGAAAAAGACGGACGTTATCTGTACGTGTTTAACACCCATCTGGTATACGGCAGCGCTCAACATTTGGGCGGCAATAGCAGCGACGACAGTGCCAGGCGAGCACAAATGAACGAAGCCATCCACTGGATCCAACAGCAAGTTGAGCAGCATCAACAAGCTTATCCTCCGGCTGGCATTATCTTCGGTGGTGACTTTAACACCGACTTGCAAAACACCGGCGCCATGGCGGACGTCACCCAAAGCTCACTTTGGCAAACCCTCGGACTCTATGGTTCACAAACCACAGACATACGCGATGGCCTGCGCTATTCCTATTGGCCCAAAGACGATTGCTGCGAAGACACTGGCCCCAATGGCTTGGCCAAAGACGATTACGCTTGGTTTGACTACAGCTTGGTATTATCTGGTCCGCTCGGCTGTACGGAGCGAGTCACAACCAGTGTCTGGGCGCCACAATGGATTGGCCAAGACGGCCAGCGTTACTTGGCCTACTACACCCACAGTGACCACTACGGCAGCCTGACGGAGATTGATTGGTGCCGCTAGACAGACTGTTAGCGCTTGGCTTGGTATGCCTCACTGGCATTATTTGGTGGCAAGCACCGACGCTCATTTACGCCCCAACGACGAGTGCTCTGCCATCAAAGCCACTTTCTGCTGCCAACTCCCAAGCCAATGCCCACGGCAGCGCTAGGGATCTTATCCAGGCTGGCGCTGTTAGCGCCGCCAAAGGACGCTTGCAACACCAGCTCAACGACCTTATTTGGCTCGACTCTGAGTGGTTAATCGATCCCGCCGCCGAGTTAAATCGGCTACAACAGGACTGTCTTACACGCCTGAGCCAGCAAGTCGACAATGCCAACAGCCAATGCCAGCAACAGCTGCAGCAGGCATTGCAGCAAACCCTGCCACTCAGCACAGATGACATAACGCTACTCACTCGCTATCAACCACTGGCCGATTTTCAGCGCTTCACCAGCCAGCATTCTGTGGCCGATTTTGACTCGCCGTTAGATTTCTTTGAAGCATTCTGGCAACAGCAAGACGCGGTTTATGGCCAGCAGCTTACCTCCCTAGTATTTGCTGCCCAGCGCGATCGCTTACGCTTTGAACATCAGGTCGAAAACTACATTGAGCATAATGAGGACAACAAGGAGACACGCCTTAACTGGTATCAGCAGCAGGTTGAACACTATCAGCAACAGCACGGTGTACCGGCCTACCGTGAAGTACGCGATCATGTTAACCGACTAATTGCCCTCACAGAAGATCAGTCCCAGCCCGCAGCAGAACGCTTGAAGCAGCGCTATCAGCTCAGGTATCAGTGGCTGGGAGAGCAACGAGCCCTGCGCTGGAAGCAGCGCGAACAGCAGCAGCTAGAGCAAGATGGGCAGCTGGCGCCGCTTTAAGCAAACAGCTCCAGCACATTATCGAGCAGCCAATCTGGCTCACTTTGGGCGACTGGCTCACCATGGTTATAGCCATAAGTGACTGCAGCACAGGCCATGCCTGCCGCCCTAGCGGCAGCGATATCCGTGCGCGAGTCTCCCACCATCAGAGCCTGAGATGCATTGACTGCAAGGGCCTGACAGGCAAACAGCAAAGGCTCCGCACTGGGCTTTTTAGTGGCTAAATCATCGCCACAGACCAGCACAGAAAAGTGCGACGGCCACGCCAAGGCTTTCAGCAAAGGTTCGATAAACTGACGTGGTTTGTTGGTCACCAAGGCTGCTGGCACTGGTAAGTTGGCCAGCATGGATTCAACACCGTCATATACACGGGGGGCTTGCTGAACCGCCTGCCTATAGTAGAGGTTAAAGTGATCACGGGCGCGTGCCACGACATCCCCCTTCAAGGCTAGAGCTGTCGTTTCATCGCCACCGGCCAGCGCCCGTCGAATCAGACGCTCTGCGCCGTTGCCCACCCACAGACGAACCTGCTGCTCACCTGCCGGCGGATGCCCCAGGGCGTGCAACATGGCATTCACCGCCTGAGCCAAGCTCGGTACGCTGTCGACTAAGGTGCCGTCCAAATCAAACAGCAGCGCCTTAGGCTGAAGACGCTGCAATAACCTGTCATTCCACTCAAGCATGGGCAGCAATTTGCTCGCGCATCTGCTTGATGACATCAGCATAATCGGGCGCATTAAAGATGGCCGAGCCAGCCACAAACATATCGGCACCCGCTGCAGCAATTTCGCCAATATTATCGACCTTTACCCCACCATCGATTTCCAGGCGAATATCATAGCCGCTGGCATCGATAAGCTGGCGTGCCTGACGCAGCTTATCCAAGGTAGCCGGAATAAAAGACTGGCCACCAAAGCCTGGGTTCACCGACATCAGCAAAATAACGTCGACCTTATCCATGACATAATCTAAATGATGCAAAGGCGTTGCTGGATTAAATACCAGACCAGACTTACACCCAGCACTGCGAATTAATTGCAAACTACGATCAACATGATCGGACGCTTCTGGATGAAAGGTAATGTAGTCAGCACCGGCTTCAGCAAAATCGCCAATAATACGATCAACAGGACTTACCATGAGATGCGCATCAATCGGCGCCGTAATGCCGTATTGACGCAGCGCTTTACACACCATAGGCCCCACCGTCAGGTTGGGAACATAGTGGTTATCCATCACATCAAAGTGCACCACGTCCGCACCAGCGGCCAACACCTGCTCTACTTCTTCTCCTAAACGAGCAAAATCGGCAGATAAAATTGAAGGGGCGATCAAGGGTTGCTTCATGACGGGCGTCCGCTCAGTTGGATTTTCCCGGCATTGTACTCAGCCTGCTGTCGCTTTTCACCCCGGCGCGATGTTTGCTTATGTTGATTATCTGGCAAACGAGAGCACACCATGTTGCGATGGAGCCTATTGTTACTGGCACTGGCGCTACCCTTGTTGGCAGCTGGCGAAGACACTCCAACTGCAGAGACACAAGCCAGCGCCGACACTGAGATCACTAGCCAAGCCAACCCTGACGCCGACGCCGGCACTGATACCAAAGAGCCAGCAAAGCCGGCAGACAGGGTCTTGCCCGATCCACACCACCAGCGTCACCTGGATATTGTTGCGCACCTGCAAGCCTTGGGGAGACAGCCAGAAATCGTGCCACTGGTTGCCGCCCAACAATCCTTCAGCGGCCTTTTTTTGCCGCAATCCTCCGGCAGACCACAAGGTGGCGTATTACTGCTGCACGATCGCGGTCAGCACGGCCACTGGCCTGCGGTGGTTGGGCCATTACGAGAATATTTACCCGACTATGGCTGGAGCACGCTAGCTATTGAGCTGCCCATCCCCCCACAGCCGCCGAAAAAAAAGCCAGAAATCGCCAGCAGCGAAGTGACTACAAGCGCAGCAGATACTCAGCCACCGGCTGTCAGTGCCCCACCACCAACAAGCGAAACAGCAGCTGGGCAAGAGCAGTTGGATAGCAATGGCATCAGCCTGCAAGGGGCAGTCGATGAAACGCCAGGCGATAACGAACCTGCCCTGCCGCCGCTATCATCGCTGCCGGAGCTACCTGCCAATGACGTCAGCGAACCCACACCAGCGCCAGAACCGATCGATATCGTCGAGCAGTACCGCCAACAAGTGAGAGAGCGCATTGCCGCGGCCATCGATTATTTAACCCAACGTGGTCAATACAACCTGGTCATAGTGGCGAACGGCATCAGCGCCAGTTGGGCTGCGGACTTTTTACTCGACAGTCCGATCGCCGAGCTAGACAACTCAGCAGACAGCCCAGACACAGAGGAAACGCAAGCCCGCCAGCCAGGCCACACCCTGGTATTAATCGACCCACTGGATGACCCCTACAGCCAAAGCCCGCTCATCGATCAGTTAGAGCAGCTCGATATTGCCATCTTGGATTTACTGACAGATCTACGCTCACACCGAGATTATTACGATAAACGCCGCGCCGGCACCATGCGCAGACGCCAACGCCAGCAATATGAACAGATTCATTTACCGGCGGTTGCAGAAGTGCAGCCCGCCAGCAGTTTAGTGCTCCGGCGCGTGCGCGGCTGGCTGCGTACCCATGCGGCCGGTGTGGAAGTGGGCCAACGTCCCTAAGGCTGCAGAAGCTCCTATACTGAGGCCACAGGCAAAAGGAGTCGCTATGAACATTCCGATTTTTGTCACCGCTGCCAGCATCGCAGCCGAGTTGCATCAAGCCCAGCAACATGCCCGAGGTCTTGCGCTGACGGCCAAAAATGCACGTGCACTGGCGGTTCGGGCTGGCTCTAAAACCGTGGGTTTTCGTGCCATCACGCAATTTATTGATGAGCTGGCGAGCGACATTATTCGCCAGTCACAGTACATTAATCAATTGTCGGAGCACATGTCACAACATGCGGTGTCGCTGTGGCGATCCCATATGGCGAACGCCAAAATCGAATGGATCATGCACAACAAAAGCGCTCACTGCACCTCGCTATTGCCGGGACAAAAAGAATGCCAACAACGCAGTGACACACTGTCGGAGCAACTGCGTCGTGGATTAAGACTTTTAGAGCAGGAGCTGGACGAAAGCGATAAACACATTCGCACCGCCAACCTGATTGCCACTTCCAGCAAGGTCGAAGCAGCGTCGGCAGAGGAATTTCGAGGCCAATTAGAAGTCATTGCCGACAGCATCAGTGCCACCGCCGATCGTATTCGTCAACACTTAAGCCAGGCACGTCAACTCTTGAGCCAGCGCCAACCATAAGGATATTGCATGTTAGCCACGACCATTTACGAGCAGGGAGACCATCGGTGGATTATGTTCGGGCGCGATCCGGATAAAACCGAGGGAATTATCGATACCAATCAATATCTGGTAATGAGTGGCGATGAAGCCATTTTACTCGATCCCGGCGGCATTGAGCTGTTTGCACCTATGTTATCTGCGGTACTAAAGTTTGTTCCCGCTGACAATATTCGCTACTTATTTGCATCACACCAAGATCCCGACATTATTTCGTCGCTAGGTTTGTGGGACCAAGCACTGCCAAAAGCCAGTTTGTATTCGCCTTGGTTGTGGGAGGGTTTTATTCGCCACTTTGGCATGGAGCAGATTCGCTATTGCGCCATTCCTGATGAAGGCATGAACCTGACTGTGGGTCGTATCCAGTTACAGTTTGTTCCTGCCCATTATTTGCACTCATCGGGCAATTTTCACGTTTATGACCCTAAAGCCAAAATACTGATGAGTGGCGACATTGGCGCTGCGCTAGAGCCTGGTCAACCACCGCTATGGGTAGAAGATATGGGACAACACAGCAATCATATGAAAACCTTTCATCAGCGTTGGATGCCTTCTAACGAGGCCAAAAGCCACTGGCTCAGACGAGTACGTCAGCTGGACATTGATATTATGGCGCCGCAGCACGGCCGACTGTTTCGCCAACCACAAATTAAAGAGTTTTTTGATTGGTTTGAACAGCTTAGTGTTGGCATCGCTATTCGCTGACCATCCACTAAAACGCTATATAAAAAAGCCCCGTCAATACGGGGCTTTTTTATATTACAACAACCAGTGCGCCATCAAGGCAATGACCGGCAAGGTAATCAGGGTGCGGAGCAGGAAGATGATCACCATTTCCACAAAGTTGACCGGAATACGGCTGCCAAGCAATAAGGCACCGACTTCCGACATATAAATCAGCTGAGTCACCGACAAGGCTGCAATAATAAAACGGGTTTTATCACTGTCTAAATCAGCAATCAGAATCGCCGGCAAGAACATATCGGCAAAGCCTACGAGTATGGTGCGTGAGGCTTCAACCGCCTGCGGCACATCCAATAATTGCAACAGCGGGATAAAGGGCTTGCCTAACCAGCTAAACAACGGCGTATATTCAGCCACCATCAGAGCAGCGGTTCCCAACGCCATCACAACTGGCAATAATCCCAACACCATTTCTAGTGCATTATGCAGACCTTGTTTGATTTGCTGAGTCGGACTGTCCATGGTGGACACTTTCAGCAGCGCCTGGGCCACACCATAGCTCAATGGAGTTTCACCCTCTGGTACATGGTCACGATCCACTTTTGGCTCAGTACCGTCAACCAATAGATCGGACTTAGTGGCCAATGGCGGTATACGTGCCATCACTACGGCGGCGACAATACCGGCCACCGAAATGGTGGCGTAAAAAGGGAATATCAGATGCTCTAGTTTGACTTGGGCCAACACCACCAGAGTGAACGAAATAGAGACCAATGAAAAAGAGGTACCGATAATGGCAGCTTCACGTTGGGTGTAAAAGCCTTCGTCGTACTGACGGCCCGTCATCAAAATACCGACACTGCCGTCGCCTAACCAAGAGGCTCCACAATCGATGGCACTGCGGCCAGGCAAGCGGAAAATGGGTCGCATAATGGGCGTCAGCAACGTACTCATCAGCTCCAACAAACCGAAATTCAACAATAACGGCAGGAACAATCCAGCAAAAATAAACACCGCCAGCAGGGAAGGCATTAAGTCACCGAACAATAAACCACCGGTATTGGAAGAGTAAATTTCCTCTGCCCCCACCTTGAAATACACCATCAACACCAGCGCCGCACCGATAATGCGTACAGCACTCCAGAAATGCGTAGGCCGTAGTAAATCACTCCAAAATGCCGGCAGTTTTTTCTCAGGCAATATCCAACGAAATATCCCGGTCGCAACTGCCGATATAGCCACCAATACCAATAACAATTCGGCCATTACCGGCGCTAATAAACTTTTAAACTGAGTTGCCAATATAGCGACCGGAATAGTAAAACCGCCCTCTGTTGGATATGGCATCATAAATAGAAATAACCCCAACAGGGATGGCAGTAAAAACCACAGAGTATTTCGGGTAGAACCTAATGAAGGCTGCTGCAGCAGCATAGTGCCTTTAATCATACTATTGCTCTTATCGTTGATATGACTTGCGCAAACTAAACCAGTAATCACCAAATACGTCCAGTTTACCCGCGAACGAGCACCGTAGAATATTCGGAAGAAATACCGACAGTCGGCCATCATACCAGGTAACAATATCCGTTATTTCGCCATTTCAGAGTTCCACACTCGCCTTGCCCTAACGCATTACAAGGTGACAATCCGAATGAAACACGGAAATTCGCAGGCGATTGAAAACAATACATGCGACAGCAGTCGCAAGATTTGCTTTATCGCTTAGATAAAAAAAGCCCGGCGACTGCCGGGCTTTTCCTTGTCCTGGCAGGGTTTACATGCGTTCCCACACGGTCGCAATGCCCTGACCCAGACCAATACACATGGTCGATACGCCGTATTTCGCGTCCTGTTGTTCCAGAACATTGATCAGCGTGGTCGAGATACGTGCACCAGAGCAACCCAGCGGGTGACCCAGCGCAATCGCACCACCATGAATGTTGACACGATCTTCAGCAATATCTTTCAGCTTCAGATCTTTAACACATGGCAGAGACTGAGCAGCAAACGCTTCGTTCAGCTCCCAGTAATCGATGTCGGTGGTTTCCAAGCCAGCACGCTTCAGTGCTTTTTTGGTCGCCGGTACTGGGCCGTAACCCATGATGGCGGCATCAACACCGGCAACAGCCATACCCAGGATACGAGCACGAGGCTTCAGACCCAGCTCTTGAGCTTTCTCATAGCTCATCAGCAGCATGGCAGAACCACCGTCGGTGATCTGAGAAGACGTACCCGCAGTCACGGTACCGTTCTTCGGATCAAACGCTGGGCGCAGGTTGCTCAAGCTCTCAGCTGTGGTTTCTGGACGGATGGTTTCGTCTTCCGTCACCAAAATCTCTTTGCCATCGGCATCGTGACCGTACATAGGCACGATTTCGTTCTTGAACTTGCCATCCAGAGTCGCCTGGTGAGCACGACGATGTGAGCGTGCAGCAAACTGATCCATTTGCTCACGAGTAATACCGTGCATCTTGCCCAGCATTTCTGCCGTCAGGCCCATCATGTTGGACGCTTTGGCAGAGTACTTAGAGGCTTCTGGGTTGTGGTCAAAGCCATGTTGCATGTTGACGTGGCCCATGTGCTCAACACCACCCACCACAAACACATCGCCGTTACCGGTTTGAATGGCTTGAGCCGCGGTGTGAATCGCTGACATCGCAGAACCACACAGACGGTTAACCGTCAAAGCGCCCGCTTCTTTAGGCACCACGGTCATCAAACCGATTTGGCGCGCTACGTTAAAGCCTTGTTCTAAGGTCTGGTTCACACAGCCCCAGATGATGTCTTCGACCAGCGCTGGGTTAACGTCTGGGTTGCGCTCAAACAGCGCGTTGATCAGGTTGGCAGAAATGGTCTCTGCACGAACATTGCGGAATACGCCACCTTTGGAACGACCCATTGGTGAGCGCACTGCATCCACAACAACAACGTCTTTTGGATTGTAAGACATAGTGAAAATCTCCTAGTGCGCCTATTAACCGAAGTAGCTTTCGCCGTTCGCTGCCATTTCACGCATGCGATCGGTTGGTTTGTACAGGTTGCCCAGCTCAGCGTACTTGTCGCAGATGGCAACGAAGTTAGCCATGCCTACTGAGTCCATGTAACGACATGCACCGCCACGGAATGGAGGGAAGCCAATACCAAAGATCAGGCCCATATCAGCTTCGTTTGGTGTATCAACGATGCCTTCTTCGATGCAGCGCGCGACTTCGATGCACATTGGAATCATCATACGCTCGATGATTTCTTCATCGGTGAACTCGCGGGTTTCCGCCACGATAGGCTTCAGCAAGTCATAAACCGCTTGGTCAACAACTTTCTTCGGCTTGCCTTTCTTATCGGTTTCATACACGTAGAAACCTTTGCTGTTCTTCTGACCGTAACGCTCTAATTCGTACATCACGTCCATGGCGGTCTTGAAGTCAGCCTTCATGCGATCTGGGAAACCTTCCGCCATCACTTCGTTAGCGTGGTGACCAGTATCGATACCGACAACGTCCAGCAAGTAAGCAGGACCCATTGGGAAGCCAAACTTCTCCATCACTTTGTCGACTTTCTGGAAGTCAGCACCGTGATTGACCAGACCAGCAAAACCAGCAAAATATGGGAACAATACGCGGTTAACCAAAAAGCCTGGGCAGTCGTTAACGACGATTGGCGTTTTGCCCATTTTCTTGGCGTAAGACACCACGGTAGCCACGGCTTCTTCAGAGGTCTTCTTACCACGGATCACTTCCACCAGCGGCATCATGTGCACTGGGTTAAAGAAGTGCATGCCCAAGAAGTTTTCTGGACGCTTCAGGTCTTCAGCCAGCAGGTCGATTGAGATGGTCGAGGTGTTAGAGGTAATGATGGTGTCTTCACGCACCTGGTCTTCCAACTCGGCCAATACCATTTTTTTCACTTTCGGGTTTTCAACCACGGCTTCTACCACGGTATCTACATCCCCAAAGTCGCCGTAGCTCAAGGTTGGACGAATGCGGTTCAACGCTTCACCCATTTGTGCTGGCTTCATTTTTTTCTTTTCAACGCGCTTCGCCAACAGCTTGTTGGCTTCATCCAGACCCAGCTGAATGCCCGCTTCGTTGATGTCTTTCATCATGATCGGCGTGCCTTTCAGCGCCGACTGGTAAGCAATACCACCGCCCATGATGCCAGCGCCCAATACCGCTGCTTTATGGGTATCTTTGGCTTGCTTGTCGTAATCCTTGGCTTTTTTCTTCAGCAACTGATCGTTGTTGAACAAACCAATCAAGGCGGTGCTTTCAGAGGTTTTTGCCAGCTTGGCAAAGCCCTTAGCTTCAACATCCAGAGCTTTGTCGCGAGCAAAGTTAGCCGCTTTTTGCATGCTCTTGATGGCTTGAATCGGCGCTGGGTAGTGACCCTTGGTCTGACCGGCAACGAAACCTTTAGCGGTTTCGAACACCATCATTTGCTCCATTGCGTTGAGCTTCAGCTTGGAGGTTTTTTCCTCACGACGCGCTTGCCAGTTGATCTCACCACTGATGGCAGATTGCAACATAGCAATGGCCTGCTCACGCAGTTTATCGGCAGCGACGACGGCATCGACGGCACCGTCTTTCAGCGCTTTTTCAGGCTTGTTCTCAGCGCCCATGCAGATCCACTCGATGGCGTTATCGGCGCCAATCACACGTGGTAAACGCACAGTACCACCAAAGCCAGGCATCAGGCCCAATTTAACTTCAGGCAGGCCAACTTTGGCTTTGTCAGACATAACACGCAGGTCAGTCGACAAACACATTTCAAAACCACCACCCAGAGCGATACCGTTGATGGCGGTCAGCGTCGGTACGTTTAAGTCTTCGATGGTGTTAAACACCACGTTGGCTTCCGCCACCCAAGCAGCAATTTCTTCTTCACTGCTCTTAAACGCTTCACCAAATTCGGTGATGTCTGCGCCGACAATAAATACGTCTTTGCCTGATGTTACCAGCACGCCTTTAACATCAGCGTTGCCCTGTACGGCTTCGACGGCGGCTTTCAAGTCTTCTAGCGTGACACGGTTGAATTTGTTGACTGAGTCGCCTTGCAGATCGAATTTCAATTCGGCGATGCCGCCTTCGATCAGATTTACCGTGATGGCTTTACCTTCGTAAATCATCAACTGTTCTCCACATGGTGGTTAGCTTTTAACTGATGTTTAAATGACACAACATCAGCATTCTGCTCCGGGTGCAATACCAAATGGCAGCCCCATCCTGACAACACTCTTGCTCATGAAACGAACAATTCATACGAGCGTTTGAAACTGAGGGCACACAATCGGGGAAAGCGGAAGGAAAGTCAATAGATTGCCACTACGAGTTTCTACTCAGACGGAACGCCACCACGCGCGCAGTTGCACGTACATGCGGTGTTTTACTAGGCAACACTCCGCCACTAGAATGAGATTTCAGGATTTTTTGTTACTGTTTGTAATATGGCATAGGGCAAACAACGTCGTATGCCATACACTCGACGCAACATAACAAAAACAACAAGAAGAATTGCCATGAAGTCACTAACGCACTATCTGCTTGCTATGGTCCTGTGTGCTCTGGTCGGCACCTCACAGGCAACCCCACAACAGCTGATGCTGGATTTGCAGCACATGCGATTGGCGTCAACCAACGCCGTCACTAACTTTTATATGTATTCTGGCCTCGATGCCGACAGTAAATACGATCGCCGCATTGGCAACAGTATGAAACGCTTTGATAAAGCTCTCACCAGCGCCCAATCACTGGCCGCTGCGAACGGTATTCAGCCGCATATAGATGAGCTTGAAAAACACTGGCAAGCCTTTACCAAACTGATGAAAGAAAATCGCGGAGATATGAAAACCCGCGGTTATCCCAATGTCCGCCTGGTCGATGAAATGGGCAAACTTAATGTCGCCTTGGTAAAACGGGCATCAGAAGCCTACGAGCAGTTGCGCCAGAACAGTGGCATTCAACCCAGCCAACTCGTGCAGCGCAGCCGTGACTTGGCCCTTCTGATGGAAGAAATCACCTCCCAATACTCAGCCAGAGGCACCAGCAACCTAGGGCAAGTCTTTATGGGCTATCAAGGGCGCAGTCTAGAAACCATGGCAGAAGAGTTTCAAGCTGAGTTGAATCAACTGGATGCGCTGATCAGTACCGACCGAGCCCGTCGCATCATGCAAGACATCGCTGCCAAATGGCAGTTTATGGAACGCTCGGTACGCAACTACAACGAGAATACCGTGCCCTTTTTGGTGGTCAGCTATAACGACCGCATTGTTGAGCACTTTGAAGAGCTAGAAGCTCTGATCGCTGCAAACTAAGACACGGTTCGTTCCGTTCAACGCTGCTTGCCTGACATCAGGCCTGGCCAGAACAAGCAGCAACATCATCCGTTATCACGCCGCTGGGCTGGCTAAAAGCCAGCCAAAGCTTCCATTGCCCTATTATTGCTCTACTTGTGTCATCCTAACGGGCACTGACTCCTTGCCACACCAGCCAGCAAGAATTCAACGCTAATAATGCCATCATAATGCGAAAGAACAGTTCGCCAGACATGCGCCCAGCCAACCAGCGACCGCTCACGACACCCAGCCAAGCCACCGGTACGAGTATTGCGGCCTGCCAACTTAGGGTGATATCCAGCACGCCCAAAGCCCCATAGGGAATGCACTTGGCAAGGTTCATAATCCCCACGGTAGCGCTCACCTGAGCCAAAAAGCGTCGATGCTCAAGTTTTTGCAGCAAATAATAAGCTTGCAACGGTGCCGCACCGGCGTGCGCCAGTGTGCTGCCCACACCAGCCAACATACCATGCGCTGGCGCCAATATGGCCGCTGCTTTGTAGGTAATAAATTTCTGAACAGCCGGCACAAAGCGCTGTATCAGCACCCAAAAACCCATACAGCCTATCAACAGTTGAATGCTGTGCTCATTGGTACTACCAAGCAACAAAGTGCCCACAGCAATGCCAGCCAACACCCCGGGGATTAACGGCCGTATTAATGACCAAGACAGCTGTCGCCGATAACCCCAGACGGTCAAACCATCCATCAAAATTAAAATCGGCAACATTAAGCCAATCGCAATTTCACCACCGACAAAGGGCGCCATCATAGGCACAGCCACGGTCCCTACACCGCCAGCAAAGCCTGATTTAGATACACCTGTCAGCCACACTCCGACACAAGCAATTAGCCAAAAATGCCACTCCACACTCGCTCTCCGTACAAGGTTACGCCCGCTGTTTATTACCCATGACCAACACACCCGTCTGAGATGCAACCAGCAGATGATCAGATTAAAGGCGGGTGATCACTTCAAACGTATATTAGTTCGCTGGATCCGAATAATAATCCCATAATATGGCAGCGATCATTCGATTTATTGGAATACAAATGAAATCGACCTTAGAACAGTGGCGCATGTTCAAAGCCGTCGTCGATCACGGCGGCTATGCCCAGGCCAGCGAGGCCATTCACAAAAGCCAATCCACCATCAGTTACGGCGTGCACAAATTGCAGCAGCAGCTAGGGGTGCAGCTATTAGAAGTAGAAGGCAGAAAAGCGCTGCTAACGCCCCATGGCCGCAACCTGCTATTGCATGCTGAACAGCTGCTGTCACAAGCCATGCGTATCGACGAGCTAGCCAACGCTTTAGTGGCCGGAGTGGAGCCGCTGGTCCGCTTGGCGGTCGATAGCGTCTATCCGTCAGAGGTGCTGTTTCAGCGCTTTGAGCACTTTTCCCAGCAATTCTCGGACACCCGCCTGGAGTTGGAGGAGTTTGTCTTGAACGGCGGCAACGACATGCTACTCGCCGGTGATATCGATATTCTCATCACCCATCGCGTACCCGACGGTTACCGCGGTCGTTTTATTCATCGCAGCGAGTTTTTACCCGTGGCAGCACCCCAGCACCCATTATTACAACTGGGCCGCGACGCCACCTTTAATGATCTTCCCCAACAACGACAAATTGTATTACGCGACAGCTCACAACAGCGCCAGGGGGAAGAAGGCTGGCTCGGGGCACACCAACGCTGGACCGTCTCTCACCCACTGACACGACTGGACATGGTACGCCGCGGCCTGGGCTTTGCCTGGATGCCACGTAACCTGATTAAAGCCGACCTGGACGCCGGATATCTGCAAGAAATTCCCTTTAGCGACGACGCCAGACGCTATGTCGATCTGTATTTGATCAATGCTCGCGAAGAACATTCAGGCCCTGCAACTAAGGCCCTGGTTCAGTTATTGAGCAGCGACATACCAGCAGAATGTTGACCGATCCGACAGACGGCAGATGACAAACATTGACAAGATGATTACTATCGCGCGCTTTTGTCAGAGTCCCCCTTATGAATGCATCCAATCATCGCGGCCGCGTTGTCGGCAGTGCGCTGATTATCGCTGGCACCACCATAGGTGCCGGTATGTTAGCCCTGCCTTTAGCCTCCGCTGGCTTAGGCATAGTCAATGCCAGTTTCTTATTAGTTGCCATGTGGGCATTGATGACCTACACCGCCCTGCTGATGCTCGAGCTGCACCAGCACGCTGATGCCAATGCCACCCTCAATCGTTTAGCACACCAGTTTCTGGGCCGTCACGGCCAATGGCTAGCCTCGGCAGCCATTTTGTTTTTACTGTACAGCTTATGCGCCGCCTATATTGCTGGCGGCGGTGGGCAAATGCAGCATAGCCTGCAACAGTGGCTGCCCGATATCCCAGACTTCAGCGGCACCTTGGCCTTTACCCTGCTGGTCGCCACGGTCGTTATTCTGGGAACGCGCCAAGTAGACATCATTAACCGCGGCCTGTTTACCCTCAAAATCATCGCCCTGGTGGCATCACTGATTTTGATCACTCCTCATATTCGCACCACCCACCTGGTTGATTTGCCGTTGCAGCAAGGGTTGTTACTGACCGCCATACCTGTGGTATTTACCTCGTTTGGCTTTCACAGCAGCATCCCATCGATTGTTCGTTATCTCGACCTGGATATCTCCAGCGTGCGCCGTGCTTTATTGTGGGGGGCGAGTTTGCCGCTGTTGGTGTATTTGCTGTGGCAACTGGCCAGTTTCGGCAGTCTCGGCGCCGATGAACTGCAGCGCAGTCAATCGTTGCCAGATTTTATGCAAGCCATTCGCGCCGTTATTGATCAGCCCACCGTCGCCAGCGGTATTTCCTGGTTTGCTGACCTAGCGTTGGCCACCTCATTTCTGGGAGTCAGCCTAGGGCTGTTCGATTTCCTGGCCGACACCCTAAAAGCCAACGATAAACGCTTTGGTCGTTTCGCGGTGGGTTTGATCACCTTTATTCCACCGCTGCTATTTGCCCTGTACTACCCACAAGGCTTTATCGCAGCGCTGGGGTACGCGGCCATTGCTTTGGCTGTATTGGCACTGTTGCTGCCTGCTGCACTGGTGTACATCAGCCGCAAACGCCATCCTGAGGTGAGCTATCGGGTGAAAGGCGGCAATCTGGCGCTGGCGGTGGTCGGATCTTCCGGGCTGGGCATCATTGCCGCACAGCTGTTGCAATAGGCCAGGTACAGCAAATTCCTGAGCGTTTCCTACACTGTCGTTAACTCAACCATGAGAGAGCCACTATGACCCTGACTAGACGCATTCTCGCCAGCTTGGCGCTGGTGCTGATCATTCAACCGTTATCGGCTGCTGAAATGCCCATCATGAGGCTATTTACTGAGCAGTTTCCGCCTTACAACATGACATCAAACTCCGAGCCATTCGCTCACAGCGCCGACGAAATTACCGGCTTGTGTACCGATCTGGTGAAAACCATCATGAAAGAGGCTGGGGTTGAGTATGACATGCGGCTAAGAAACTGGTCAGCTGGCCTGAGCCGCGCCACTCAAAAACCCAATCACGGTCTGTTTTGTATGGCTCGCAACGCTGAGCGGGACAAACAATTCGTCATGGTGGGCCCATTGACGTCATTGCGCTGGACGCTATTTGCCGCGCCTGGCTCGAACATCAAGTTAAGCTCGTTGGACGATGCCAAGAAGTACACCATTGGTGGTTATACTGGCGATGCGATGACGGATAAGCTCACCAAGATGGGGCTAAACGTGTCTGCCATCAGCAACGATCGTTTTAATCCGCGCCGGCTAGAACTAGGCCAGGTCGACTTGTGGATTTCTGATCGACTAGCTGGCCCTTATGTCGCTGCCGACGCTTTTGATATCGTTGATTTGAAGCCAATTCTGGAGTTTGAACGCATGGATTTGTATCTCGGTCTTAACCCAGATACCGACCCACGCGCAATTCAACGTATACAAGAAGCCTTCCGCACATTAGAAAAACGCGGCACGTTAAACGACGTTCGTCGCAGCCACGGGCTGTAAACTCTGCCTCGCAGGCTGGCGTCATCAACAGACGCTGGCTTGCGGCCGATTGCTCTCCAACCGCTCTAAAACTGCAGAGTTACTCCAGATCACGCAAAACAGTCGCATCTAACGCGACGACACTGTCTAATCTGCCCATATACACTTTGTTTATGAGCTGTCCATGAAGCGTGTTCTGATCCTTTTCGCACACCCCGCCCTGCATAAATCCGAAATCAATCAGCTGCTATTTAACGCCTCTGCAGATCACCCTGAGGTGACATTGGTCGACCTTTACGCCCGTTACCCGACCTTTGATATCGACATAGAGGCCGAACAACAGCAATTACGCCAGCACGATGTCATCGTCTTTATGTTCCCGCTGTACTGGTACTCAACGCCGGCCTTACTGAAGGAGTGGCAGGACTTAGTGCTAGAGCACGATTTTGCCTATGGCTCTCACGGAACGGCGTTGCAAGGTAAACACTTCTTCTGCGTCACATCGGCTGGCGGCAGCGAAAAGGGCTATCAGCACCAAGGTTACAACCATTTCACCATTCGCGAGCTATTACAGCCGCTGGAGCAAACAGCCAACTTAACCCACATGACCTATGTGCCTCCGCTGGTGCTGTTTAGCGCTCGCACCGCTTTGGATGATGGCCGCGCGCAGCAGCATAAGGCCGACTGGCTAAATCTGCTCGCGCACATAATCTCTGAGCAGATTAACCTCAACGACGCTGTCGACTACCCCACCCTTAACGACTTCTGGACTGGCCGCTTACAGGAGGCCAACCCATGACCAGTTATTTTGTGCAGGCATTTATCTACCTGATCGCTGCCGTCATTGCCGTGCCTTTGGCTAAGCGATTGGGCTTAGGTTCTGTATTGGGTTATCTGGTGGCCGGCGTCATCATTGGCCCAGTGACGGGCCTGGTAGGCCAGGAAACCGCCACCATTCAGCACTTTGCCGAATTCGGCGTTGTCATGATGCTGTTTTTGGTCGGCATGGAACTGGACCCAACCAGCCTATGGCAAATGCGTCATAAGTTAATCGGCTTAGGGGGGCTGCAAGTAGGGCTGACGGCATTGGTTGTTATGGGCATCGCCAGCGTCGCCGGACAAACCTGGAGCATTGCGTTAACCATAGGGCTGATCTTTGCTCTGTCGTCGACCGCCATTGTGTTGCAAACCTTGCAAGAAAAAAGACTTAGTAATACCGAAGGTGGGCGCAGCGCATTTTCTGTATTGCTATTCCAAGACATCGCCGTCATCCCCATCTTAGCCTTCATTCCACTACTGGCATTACCAGAGCTAGTGGCGCTCAGCAATACCACAGCTGCTCATAATGAATTGTCGCTAGTGACCGGCCTTCCAGCTTGGATTCACGCACTGGTGGTGATTTCTGCCGTCGCCTTTGTCGTTATTGGCGGCCACTTCCTCAGCCGCCCTATTTTTAAATACGTGGTTAATTCCGGCTTGCGAGAAATATTTACCGCCACAGCACTAATGCTGGTCATTGGCATTGCCGCATTAATGAGTTTGGTCGGGCTATCACCAGCACTCGGCGCCTTTTTAGCTGGCGTAGTACTGGCCAACTCAGAATTTAGACACGAGCTGGAAAGCAATATTGAGCCGTTTAAAGGCCTGCTTCTTGGGCTGTTTTTTATCACCGTTGGTGCAGGTATTAGCTTTGACATGCTGCAACAGCAAGCCAGCACATTAATCATCATGACCCTGGCTGTGATTATCGGCAAGGCTGCCATATTGCTAGCATTGGCGAAAATATTTCATATCAAAGACAGCAATGGCTGGCTATTTACGCTAAGTTTGGCCCAGGCTGGCGAGTTTGGATTTGTATTGCTGTCCTACAGTGTTCAAAACCATGTGTTACCGGCCGAGCTAGCACAGCTATTATCTATGGTAGTAGCACTGTCAATGTTCTTAACACCCGCTCTATTTATCGCCTTTGATAAGTTAATTTTGCCGCGTTATAGGCATCACGCCAATCAGAGAAATGCCGACACCATCGACGAACAAGGTAAAGTGATTATCGCTGGCATTGGTCGATTTGGTCAGATCGTCAGTCGTTTATTACGTGCTAACGGGTTTTCTACCGTTGTACTCGATCACGAACTAACACAAGTCGAAAATGTACGCCGAGTAAAAATCAAAAGCTTTTTCGGTGATGCCAGCCGGCCTGACTTGCTGCATACCGCCGGCATAGCCGACGCCCACTTATTTGTTATTGCCATCGACCAGCGTGAGGTATCCATTGAGCTGACTCGCTATGTTAAACAGACTTACCCCAAGGTGCGCATTTTGGTACGAGCCTTTGATCGGCCACATTATTTTGCCTTAAAAGACGCCGGCGCCGATTGGATCGTCAGTGAAACCTACCATTCAGCTCTGCAGCTAGGTGGCGAAGCTTTGACTTCTCTGGGAATACATCCATTTAGAGCTGAGCAATTAAAGCGTGCATTTATCAACTTGGAGCGGCAGCATTCACAGCAACTGTTTGAAGCATGGAAAGCAAAAGGCGAAGAAAAGAAAATCAGCCACGAATATACTGAGCTATTTTTGCAAATGGAGGCCAGCATTTCAGCGGCCATGCAGGACGAACCTGACGACCGCCATAGCCGATCGGAACGCGGCTGGACGCCACCACCTAAAGGTTACACCGACGACTTAGAGCAGGAATATCAGCGCGGCGATATCGGCTAGAGATGTCCCTTCAGTTATGACATCAAACAGGCTTCTTTAACTAGGGCCTGTTCACACTATTCCGATCATGCTGGTATCAACTGAACATCCCTCAATCAAGGCACGAAGAGTGATGCTTAACGAGTTAAATGAAGGATGAGCAACACAGATTGAGGGCTTTTCAGCCATACCCCAAAGGGCTGGAGTCCGTTTTTCCCTGAGTCGCGTTATTCGTTGCTTATTTAACCCGTTAAACCACACGCCTCATGCCTCAAAAAACTGACGTCCAGCAGCAGAGCTGCTAAATAGTGTTAATAGGCCCTAATAACCAAGGCCCCAACACTTGATCGATACGCTGTTCGGCCTGTAGCAGCGATTGCTGCAGGCGTTGGTCAGTAAACTCGTCATACTCAACCGTTAAACGCTGTATTTGGCGAATGCCCATGTAATTGAGTGCCGTTTCAACGGCCGGCTCCACATGGTTCCAATGCTGTATGCGGCACTCATCGTCGTAACCATAGTCACCACGTGAAGAGACAATAACCACCTTCTGCTGCAACTCGGTTAGTAATGGCCAATAGGGTTCACCACTGCGCTGACGATCAAATCCAAACGTTAGACCGACACGAACAATATTATCCAGATAGGCTTTAAAACCCGCAGGCGGACCAAAGTTATACATAGGCACACCCATTATAATCATGTCTGCCTGCTTTAACTCAGCCACCAGCTCGTCGCTCAACGCCAAGGTTTGCATCATCCAAGCTTCACGCTTAGCGGCGGGCGTAAATGCCGCATGTATCCAATCACCCGTTACCGGTGGTGGTGGATTGGCGCCGACATCCCGATAACTCACCTGCAGTTCTGGCTGTCGTTGTGTCAGCCATTCAACCCACTGTCGAGTCAGGCGGCGAGAATGTGAGCCATGTGATTGACGGTCGGAATAGCCAGCTCGGGCACTGGAATCAAGACGCAACAGGGTAGACATAGGCACTCCAAATCAATGAGTTTTATTCAACCCAAATAAGATACCTATGCTAAATTAGCGCGAAAAATGACTTATTCTCGTCCATAGCTGAGATATTCTCATGCATTTAACATCTGCAACTGGCCTGTCATCGCTATCTTTAGATACATTACAGGTCTTTGCCAGCGCTGCCCGCTGCTTAAGCTTTCGACAAACCGCCGAGTTGCATCAAGTCACTGCCACCGCGATTAGCCATCGCATGCGCCAACTGGAATCACAATTAGAACAACAGCTATTTGTCCGTCAGTCACGCCAATTACAACTCACCAGCGATGGCCAAGCACTGTTGGCAGCCATTGATCTACCATTGCAAACTTTGCAGCAATCGATCACATCGCTGTTTAATAAAAGCACTTCACTCACCATCGCCTGCACTCCCGCATTTGCCAGTCATTGGCTGATCCCACGCCTCAGTGACTGGTATCAGCAATACCCCAAATGTGATATCCGCATCCAGAGTCAGGTCAGTGTGCAAAACCCAGCCCATGGCACCATTGATATCGCGCTTCGCTGCAGTGATGATGGTAAAACCGGCAGCCATTTGGTCGATGATCATTTTATTGTGGTGGCTGCGCCCCACTATGCAGCCAGCCAGGATTTGATTCCGACACTGCATTACGACTGGCATAACCAGCAACTCCCAATGCCGCAATGGCGCCAGTGGCAACAGCGCTGCAGTCAGCGATGGCGTATCTGCCTGCAACAGAAAATACATTTTTCTGACGAATCCCACGCCATTCAAGCCGCCATAGCCGGACAAGGCGCGATTCTAGTCAGTCAAGTTTTAATCAGCAGAGAATTACAAAATGGCTTACTGATGCCGATTAGCGACACATCATTGCCCGCCGCTAGCTGGAGGTTTGTTAGTCGCGAGCAAACATCACCAATGGAAAGGTGTTTTTATCATTGGCTAGCAGATCAGCTAAAGACATAAATAGCGATAAATCGTTAACACTCATTTGAGAGTGACAAAGACAATCACGGCCCGAAGATGGAAAGAAATGATATTGCAAACAGGTATAAATAGCTGCGGTTAACCCTGGAAAAGCTCCAACCCCATCGCAAAGTGGCCATGATAAAAACAACAGCGATAGGGCCGGATTTAGCAGTTAGGACTGCGTAAAATTAAGACTGCGTAAAGGGTGCCAGCAATTGCAGTAACGGCATTTTTTTGCCGCCAGCAAAGGTTAACTCACCCTGCTGTAACGACACACCAAGCTGATAACCGTTAGGGGTTTGCTGCAACAGATCTGCACTCACGGCACCTTCTAACTGCTGGCGCAACTGAGCGTTGCCCATCAAATCGCCACGATAATCTGCATCCAACTTGCCTTGCAGTGCTGCCACCAACAGCTGTGGATTTTGCAAAACACCGCTGGTGCCTTCGGGAATGGTCAAGTTCAAGCTACCGTCAAACTGTTGGTTCATCACATTTAGCGATAATTTGCTGACTGAAAACGAAAAACCACGCGTCATCAAGGTATCCAGGGCCTGCATGGCATCTGCATCCGTCATAAACTGAGACTCGGCGTCAGCTTGTTCAAGCTTCTCACTCAGGGCTAATACTGAAACCGAGTCAACGTCTTTCAGCAGCCACGTCATGGCCATGCTGCCAGCAGGAGCATCCGGTAATTCAATCTTTGCCAGACTCATATCAAACTGATAATCCAAACGACCATTGTGCTCGGTCAAAGCCGCTGATATGTCTACATCAGCAATATTTAGGTCGCCGTCGGGGGCATTTTCGCTGCGAATAGTGTCGATATGAAAATTCTGCGCGCCCAGACCCAAGCGGCTGGCGCCATTGATATCACCTTCACTGGTAATATTATTAAAGCTTAGCCTGACGTTTTTTTCGCCAGTCATTACCACAGTCGGTGCGTTTAACTGGAAAGTCACCGCATCGCCACGCACTTGAGCATAGAGATCCGAGGCAGCAATCTCGACTTGCATATCGTCATCACTGAACTGATGCTGCTGCAAAGCGACATGAATGTTGGCATCACCGTTCAGCTCAATGTCACTGGTGGCCAATAATGGCCAGGACAAATCATCTACAGTTGATTCCATTGTTACGCCGGTGAGGCCATGGCTCACTTGATGGCGCACCACCCACTGCAAGCGCCATTGCTGTTCTTCAAATAAGGCGACGGGTCCAGGATCATCAATCTGATAAGTCGTGCTAAATGACGATGTTAGATAACCAGCCTGGTAATCATTTAGCGCAACGCTGACACCCTGACCCACAGTTTGTACAACGTTCGTTTCTATTTGTTGTTTAGCGATCTGGCCAACAGCAAAAGGCCATGCAGCGGCGCCGGCAACGACCACTGCCGCAGCAATCCATTTAGATGAACTCACAAAGATACTCCGTATCAAATCAAAGAAAGCCATGTTGGCGCGTCATTACCAGAGCAACGCTAAACCTGGCTGCATGCTGGAGGCCGGCATTGTATAGAAGCCGGCCTAGCTGCGCGAGGGCCTAGGGCCTGATCACGCTGTGATGAACTGACGTCCAGCAGCAAAGCGCTAACTAGTGTTAACAGGCCCTAGTAAGCAGGATCGGTGTGGCGAACCGGCAGCGTTAACTGTATGCGATCCAACAACACATACAGCGCAGGCAACACCAATAGACAGATAAAGGTGGTGAACAAGATGCCAAACCCTAACGAAACCGCCATCGGGGTAATAAACTGAGCCTGACGCGAGGTTTCAAACACCATAGGGGACAAACCGCCAAAGGTAGTCAGCGTGGTCAGCAAAATAGGCCTAAAGCGTCGAACACCGGCGTCCACCGCCGCTTCCACCGCGGTGCGATGACATTCCCGCCGTCTTTGATTGGCGTACGTAATTAAAATCAGACTGTCGTTAACCACCACCCCGGCCAACGCCACTATGCCCATTATACTCATAATAGAAAGGCCATAACCCAGCATTAGATGACCCATCATGGCACCCACGGCACCAAAAGGAATCACCATCATAATCAGCAACGGCTGGCTATAACTGCGAAATGGTATCGCCAGTAAGACATAAATCAGCAACATGGAAAATAGGCCATACAGTATCAGGCTTTGTTTACTCTCTTCGGTATCCGCCTGACGGCCGCGAAAGCCAAAATCGACCCTGGGATATTTGGAGCGCAAATCAGCGAACACTTGCTGCTGCAACAATGACATAACCGCAGGAATTTGTTCACGTGGCTCCACTTCTGCCGTTACCCGCACAATTTGCTGACCATCGCGGCGACTGATGCTGGCCGGCGAGCGACTTTTTGACAGCTCGGCGATCTCCATTAAAGGCACATAGCCACCTGCTGGGGTGCGAATTTTAAGTTGTTCGATATCGGCACTAAACTGTCGCTCATGCTCAGGCAAGCGAACCAGCACCGTCACTTCGTTACTTTCACGCTGCTGCCTTAACGCCCTGGCACCGTACAAAGCGGCGCGTAGCTGTTGCGCCACCTCTTGAGACTCCAGCCCTAAACTTCGGCCCATGGCAGTCAATGACACCTGCCATTGCGGCGTGCCCGAAGTAAAACTATTGGCAACGTCGGCGACTCCGGCAATACTTTTAAGTTCGACGGCCAAATCAGCGCTGGCAGCGGCCAAATCATCAGTGCTGGCGCCACGCAGTTCAATCGTTAATCCAGCCCCGCTGGAAGGACCACCGCCACGTTCAGAGTCGAAGGTCAGGCTGCGAATACCGGCAATTTCACCCAATTGCTGGCGCCAACGTTTAACCAATTCGGCAGCGCTAATGACTCGCTGGTCGTAATCCACCAACCGGGCTTCGACTTCTACCCGGCTGCCTTCAATCTGGCCCTCGACACTCAAAACATAGTCCTGCCCATCGACTTCCAAAGGCTCCACCACCGCATCCAATGCTTGCTCTAAGCGCTGTCGCATGGCATTCGCTTGTGCAATGGGTGCATTGGGATACAGCTCAATGGTGGCCACCGCAAATTCCCCTTCCAAACGCGGAAACATGCTAAAGCCCATGCGCCCGCTGGCTGGCACCGCCAGCACCATCATGGCCACCGCGACGGCCACCGCCAGTGTAAGCACCGGCTGCTGCAAACAACGCTGCAATATGGGTTTATAACGTCGTTCAATAAATCGGTGCAAACCTTGATCAACCCTGTCTTGTATGGCATCCAATCGCCGCCCTAATCTACTGGCCGGTTGCCTATTTAAACGGCCTAAATGAGTCGGCAAAATAAATAATGCTTCCAGCCAGGATATTAAAAAACAGCAAATCACCACCACAGGAATAGCAATAAACAACTTCCCCATAAACCCCGGCAACGCCAGCAAAGGTAAAAACGCAGCGATATTGGTCAAGATGGCAAACGCTAGGGGCATCGCCACCTCTCTGGCACCGTGCACTGCCGCATCCATAAAGGGCATGCCACTTTGCATATGCTCATAAATATTTTCGCCTGCAATAATGGCGTCATCAACAACAATGCCCAGAGCCACAATAAAGGCAAACATAGAAATCATATTGATTGAAATATCGGCTGCAGGCAGCAACATCAAAGCACCGAGAAAAGCGGTAGGAATGCCCATAGTGACCCAAAAGGCCAAACGATATTCAAGAAAAACGCTGAGCAATACCAACACCAGAATCAAGCCAATGGCGGCGTTCTTGAGCAACAAACCAACCCGCTCACGGTAGGTTTTACCATCATCATCCGTGACTAATAACTCAACGCCGGGCGGCAAGGTTGCACGAATACTGGCGAGTTTTTTATGCGCCGCTTCCACCACCGTTAATGGCGTTTGATTCTCGGCGCGATGAATATCAAATCGCAATGACGTTTGGCCATTGTAAGTCACCTGCTCATTGCTGTCGGCAAAGCCTTCAGTCACATCGGCTATATCGCCCAACTGCAATTGCACGCCGGCGTCATCTGCTACTAAAGGCAGACGACGAAATTCTTCGGCCCAATAAGCTTTGTCATCCAGCGTCACCAACATATCACCGCCCGGTGATTTCACTTCACCGGCCGACTGTTCAAGTGCATTGGCGCTGATATGACCGGCAATTTGCTGCAGAGTTAAGCCATAGCGTTGTAAATCCTGCTGAGTGACTTCAACATGCACCTCTTCTTCTGGTGCACCCAATATGTCGACTTTACTGATATCCGGCGATGACAGCAGTTCTTCACGAATCTGTTCTGCTAAGCGCTTGAGGGCAAATTTATCGAGTGGACCAAACAGCGCCAGCTCCATCACTTCAATGGAGCGACTGGCCACGCGCACCACTGGCCGCTCAATTTGTGCCGGAAAAGTGCTGATACGATTAACTGCCTGTTGAATGTCCTGATAAGCCTGCTGTTTATCGGTGCTATTTTCCAGCTCTACCGTGACCAGCGCTGACCCTTGCGACGCTTCAGCACGAATTTCTTTAAACCCATCAAGCTGAGACAATTCGTTTTCAATCGGCAATATCACACCATTCGCCATTTCTTCGGGTGTTGCGCCGGGATAACCAACGCTGACCAGCACCATATCGGCTTCAAAAGGTGGAATAAATTCTTTACGAATATTGAGCGACATGACTAAGCCGCCAACGATTAAAAACAACATCAATAAATTGGGCGCCACCCCATGGCGAGCCATCCAAGCAATCGGACCACGAGTATAATCAGTCACTGCCAGGCACCTCGTTAGCAACGCGCACGGCCATGCCTTCTGTTAACGCATCAATGCGACTGAGCAACAGTTGATCACCCTCTTCAATCGCCGCATTTAACCAAACCTGTTCACGGTCTCGATAAATAATCTCCGGCTGTAACTGCCGTAACTGCCCGTCACGAATAACCCAAAGACTGTCATCATCATTGAGCAAATCAACGGCAACGGCGTAGGCCTCATTAATGGTTTTACCCACCACAGTGACGTCCAAGTATTCATTGACCAACACGTTGGGTGTGCCATTTAGCGGCTGATCAATGGCCAGCAAAACCCGGGCTTGGCGATCGGAACTGTCCACGCCCGCCAACACATTAACAACACGAGCATGACGCTGCTGGCCTTTGGGCCAATTAGGCTGTCGCACGATGACGGGTTGATCGACATCCAGCCAAGGCAAAAAATGTCGTGGTAGGCGAACTTCTAGCCAAAAGGTGTCGGTGCGCACCAACTCAAACATTGAACTGCTCGGCGTAACATAACTAGCGCTGCTCACAGAACGGCTTAATAGCTGGCCATCAAAGGGCATACGTACTTGGGTTCTTTTTACATCGAGCTGGGCCTGCTGCAGCAATGCTTGTGCATTAGCCAGCGCCGCCTCGGCTTTTGCCAGCTGTGGCTCTCGCAATACCAACGCACGCTCTGCAGACGACAGCGCCTGCCCCGACAATGAATATTCTTCACGCGCTAACGCTGCTTCACCGCGTTCAATATCCAGATCAGCTTTGGCCTGAGTCACCGCCGCCATACGCTGAGCCAGCAATAACTGGTAATCGTCATCCTCAATCTGTGCCAGCAAGGAACCTTGCTCTAGCCAAGCACCTGGAACCGCATCCTTCGACAGAGCAACCACTCGCCCACTCACTTGTGGCGTTAAACTGACCTGCTCTGCAGCTTGCACAACGCCCCCGCTACGCCAGGTAGGTCGAGAGGATTGGCGCTGTAGCGGCTGAGCATCCACCAATCGCGCCGGATCAGTGGCATTTTTTTTACCAGGCTTAGGAGCCGTTGCCACTATGCCATAGCTAACCGCTGCTGCCGCCAGCAACACCACCACACTGAACACGGCGGTTTTTAATGAAGCTTGCATCAATCAAATATCCTTAGGACCGGTTAACACTCAAAATATCCGCACCTGGGCTGAGGGAGGTATAAAAATTAATGTGAGACTGCAGCTGCTGTTGCTGCCACTGCAGCAGCTGATTTTCCAGCTGTAATACATCCTGCTGAGCATTTAACAAACTTAAAAAGTCGGCAACGCCTTTGCGATAACGACTGGCCTGAAAGGCTTCATTTTTACGCGCCAGAGATAATTGACGACTCACACTGTCAACCTGCAGACCGGCTTGTCGAGCATTGATCAGGGCCTGCTGAACATCATGTGCGGCTTGCAGCCAAGTTTGACGATAATTGGCCATCTGCTCTTTAACGACCGCCTGCTGACGCGCCACTTCAGCCCGGCGCTGACCGCCATCGATCAGGGGTAACATTAAATTGGCGGCCAGATTCGCCAGCCAGTTATCAAACAAATCAGCAAAACCTGCCGACGTCGAAGTCACACTGGCCGACAACGATAAACGCGGATAGCGATTAGCAACCGCAGCGGCCAATGCCGCATCATCACTTCGCAATTGATACCAAGCAGCCTGGACGTCTGGACGCTGTTGCAAGGCCTGCAACTGTATCTGGGTTGGCAATGATGGCAAGGTCGGCAGCGGGGTTAATTCAGCCGGTAAATCCTGAACATTCCCCCCCATCCAAAGGCGCAAGGTTTGCCAATGGTTTTCTTGCAGGGCTTGGGCACTGGCTTGCTCTGCCAGATTGGCTTCGATCAGTTGTTGCTGCTGCCAGACATCAGCGACCGTGACCAGTCCACGGCGGAAGCGCCCTTCGATCACTTGCAGTGCTTCCTGCAGCCGTTTTTGTTGTTGCTGCAGCAAAATAAGATGGGCTCTTTCAGCCTGCCAGTTATACCAAGATAAGCTGACCTGGCTAATAACCGAGGTGCGCTGCAAACGCACTTTAGCCTGCTGACTTAACATCGATAACTGGCCTTGCTCATCTAATGCGTTGATGCGCCCCCAAATATCCAGCTCGTAACTCGCTGATAAGCCCGCACTCCAGCGATTAGACGCCGATGAGCTGTCACCACCATTGATAACGCGCGAGCGGCCAAGTTCAGCATTCACTGACGGGAATTGCTCAGATCCTAACGCCTTTGCACTGGCCTTAGCTTGAGCATAACGCTGCCTAGCGGCTTGCAAAGAGTTGTTGTTTTGCAGCGCACGTTTAATCCAATCTTGCAGCGCAAGATCGGCCCAGGATTGCCACCAAGCATCAATACCCAAAGCACCCTGCTGGGCGAGAAAATTATCGGGGAGTATTGGGCGGGTATCTAACTCTGAAGGATCAGGCGCAGACTTGAAGGCACAGGCGGTCAGCAACACAGTGATGGGCAGCAAGGTCAGAACACGTGCGACAGCCATAAATACTTCTATCTCCCTCAGAAAGCATCGTCATATTAGGCAACGTTTATTCACCACCCCACTGCTTTTACCCTTGTTTACTCACGACCATTCAATGGCCGTTATGGCTGCACCGTCATGGTCAGCTCAATAAAGAAGTCGCCATGCTGACTATCAAAGGGAATAACAATCACAGGGCTGCTGCCATGGTGACATATAGGTTCTGAGCCTTGCAGCAAATTAGGCCGCGCCATATCAATATCATAACCGCGTTGCTCCAGCAGCTGCCGTGCACCACCCGACAGCATATTCGTTAGCTCACCAGTTAATGAGGTGCAAGATTCGTCCAGCTCCAACACCTCCTCGCCCAACATCGCCGTGGTAATGCCAATAATGGTTGACGCCGAGAAGCTGATGGCAAGTGAGCCAGCGACGCCGTCGCCCTGCATCGGAATAATGGCCGTTACATCGCCCAGTGGCGCACTGTCTTGCTTAACAAATGGAGCACCATGAGCACAGGAAGTCGCTGCCATGGTATGAAGAATATGATTGATGGTCTGAATAAATGGATTGATCAGTTCCGCATGCATAAGCGCCCACCCTAGCCCGACAACACAATGACTACTAACTCTAGTCGGCTCTGCTTAGGCTTCTAGCAGGATTTTGTAACCCGAGTGCTTATGCCTTGTTACTGCTGCGGTGGAGAAAGAGAAACCAAGGTAGATCTACAGGAGGGACTGCAGCACGATGATTAGCTCCGAAGAGCCAACCATCGCTGCATTAATGGTCTTACAGGCCTTTAACGGCGTAGATACCAGGAGCATTGCGCCAGTAACCGCGGTAGTCCATACCACAGCCAAAGACATAGCGATCCTCAACATCCATTCCAACAAAATCTATCGTGAGATCCGTACTCTTTCGATCATGCACCTTATTAACCAGCACGGCCGTCAACACTTCTTCCGCGCCTTGCTGCTTACAAGCCTTCACCACTTCGGCCAGGGTATTTCCTTCATCAAAGATGTCATCCAGGATCAGCACAGTGCGGCCCGTCATAGGAATGGACGGCGGCGCCTGCCATTGCAGTTCGGCTTGTCCCTGAGTTTCACCGCGATACCGGGTGGCATGCATGTAGCCTTGCTCCAGTGCAAACGGCAGTTTGGTTAGTAGTCGCCCCGCCATTACCAGGCCGCCATTCATGATGCTGTAAACAACCGGCATACGATCAGCCAAGCGAGCGGTAATATCGGCGGCCAGTTTATCCAGGGCGTTTTCGACGTCTTGTTCTGTTTTTAATAAATCAGCTTCCTGCAGAACCGTATTCAATTGCTCCAGGGTCAGTGACTCTGTCATTTTTGCGTGCTCACTCAAATTGCTTAGGGTGCCGGTCGGCACAGAAAGCGGCGTATGGTACCACCGCGAATGCGGAAGGCAACGCAGCTGTGCACGCAGGGCTGTGTTATCATGCGCGACTTTTATCAGCCACTCTCGACAAATCAGCCGGACCCCTATGACTCCCACACTAGAATTGGCCTTTGATCTGATCTCCCGTCGCTCCGTTACTCCCGAGGACGACGGCTGCCAACAACTGATGATGCAACGTTTACAGAAGCAAGGTTTCGACTGCGAACCACTGCGTTTTGACGAAGTCGATAACTTCTGGGCTCGACGTGGCAACTCAGGCCCGCTGGTGTGTTTTGCCGGCCATACTGACGTGGTGCCGACAGGGCCAGAGCGCAACTGGCAGCATCCGCCTTTCGAACCAGAAGTCGATAGCGACGGTATGCTGTGCGGACGCGGCGCCGCCGATATGAAAGGCTCACTGGCGGCCATGGTGGTGGCGGTAGAAAACTTCGTGCGCAAACATCCCAACCACCAAGGCTCCATTGCTTTTTTGATTACCAGCGATGAGGAAGGCCCGGCCAAAAACGGCACCGTTAAGGTGGTTGAAACCCTAGAAGCGCGCAATGAAAAAATTGATATGTGCATTGTCGGCGAACCGTCGTCAACCGATCGCGTTGGCGATGTCGTGAAAAACGGTCGCCGCGGCTCCTTGGGTGCGGTACTGCATGTGCACGGTATTCAGGGCCATGTCGCCTACCCACATCTGGCTCGCAACCCAGTCCATCAAGCCGCTCCGGCTTTGGCTGCGCTGGCAGCAGAGCATTGGGACGAAGGCAATGAGTTTTTCCCGGCCACCAGTTTCCAGATTTCTAATATTCACTCGGGTACTGGCGCCACCAACGTCATTCCTGGCGAAATGGAGGTGGTATTTAACTTCCGTTTCTCTACCGAAGTGACTGCCGACCAGCTTAAGCAGCGCACCCATGCCATTCTTGATCGCTTTGGTTTGCAGTACGACATTGACTGGACCGTCAACGGCCTACCGTTTTTAACCGATCACGGCCCACTGGTGGATGCGGCCCGCCAAGCCATCGCTGAAGTGACTGGTTACGACACCGAGCTATCAACCGCAGGTGGCACCTCTGATGGCCGCTTTATTGCCCCAACCGGCGCTCAGGTACTTGAACTGGGTCCCTGCAATGACACCATCCACAAGGTCAATGAACGCGTCAAAGCACAAGACCTGGATACCCTAACCGCCATGTACGAACGCATGCTGGAGCTGTTGCTGGCCTCATGAATGAATGGATTCTTGCCTGCCCGCATTGCGGCCAGGCCCTCACCAGCAGCGACCACAAACGCTGGCAGTGCGATGCCGGACATAGTTTCGATCGCGCTCGCCAGGGCTACCTCAACCTGCTGGCGGTGCAGCACAAACGCTCACGCCAACCCGGTGACAGTGCCGACATGGTCAGCGCTCGCAGCCGCATACTCGACAGCGGCTTATACCAGCCCATCAGCGACGCGCTAGAGCAGCACATCCGCCAAGCGACAGACGTTAAACAATTGGCTGATATCGGCTGCGGCGAAGGCTATTACACAGCACGACTGGCTCAGGCATTGGGGGCTACGACTCAGGTATACGGTGTCGATATTTCCAAAGATGCGATCAAAGCCGCCGCCAAACGCAGCCAGCAAATTTGCTGGCTGGTGGCGTCCGGCGCACAGCTACCGCTGCTGCCAGGCCAGCTCGATGCGATCACTTGCCTCTTTACCCGCTTGATGCCACAGCAGTTTGCTAATGCCCTTAAGCCAGAGGGAAACGTCTTTACCCTGTCGACCGGCGATCAGCATCTGCTGCAGTTGCGCCAGGCACTCTACCCCCAGGTAAAAGCGTCAGGATTTGACCCCGAGCGCACCATGGCGGCGCAGTTTGAGTTGCTGCAGCAGCAGCAGATTCAATACCAGGTTGAGGTACCACAGGAGCTGTTGCACGACCTGATTATGATGACGCCACATTACTGGCGTACCAGTAGCGAGGCACGTGATGCCCTGGTCGCTCAAGGGGATTTACAGGTCGACATCGACGTTCGCCTGCATCACTTCCGACGCCGCTGCCAAGCCGCATCGAGCGCGTGATACACTGGGTCGAATCAGCGGAACTACCATCATGAGCGTTTGTGACATTGTCATTGCCCAACGTGCGAAAAGCCCACAGCAAAAAGCGCTGCGACGACAGCAGATCTTGCAGGCTGCTAGCGAAGCATTTGCGCGCCACTCATACGACCAAGTCAACTTAAACGATATTGCTCAGCGCAGCGGCATCAGCAAAGCGGCGCTGTATCGCTACTTTCGCAGCAAAGAAACCTTGTTTTTGGCCTTATTCGTCGAGCAGCTACAACGGTTAGTAGAAGACGCCGAGCAACAGCCGCGCTCGACGGATGCCGCAAAGGCATGCGTTGAGGTGATGGCTCGACATCCGGTGTTCTGTCAGCTCAATGCCATTTTACATACGGTGTTAGAGCAAAACCTGACGACTGATGAAGCGCGCGACTTCAAATTACAGTTGCTGCCGTTACTGCAACGCTTTGCGCAACTGCTGGCTAACTGGCTGTGCTTAGAGCTGCCGACGGCCATGACCTTACTACTGCATGTGCAGCAAGCCATGATCGGCTGCTGGCATATCTGCCACCCCAGTGCAGCGGTAGCCGCGGCCATCAGCCAGCCGCCACTCACCTTCTTGCAGCGTGATTTTCACACCACCTTGCACCAACATCTGAGCTGGTTGTTTCGCGCGCAACCAAGCACACAATGCGAGGGCTCGATATGACCCATGCACACTTTTATATCTTGCCCGATAACGATACCCAGTCGCAGTGGCACTTCGCCTGTCGACTGATTTCTCAAGCGTTGCTACGCCAAGGCTGTGATGTGCTGGTGCAAGTAGATTCCGAGGATCAAGCCCAGGCATTAGATGAGTTATTGTGGACCTTTCAACCGCAGGCCTTTGTGCCGCATACTCTACTTCATCCGAATCAACCGATTGAAGCAGCGCCGGTGCATATCTGCTGGCATAATGATCCAGGGCCGCACCATCAACTGCTAGTGAATTTGAGCAGCCGCCTGCCAGGGTTTGTCGGCCGCTTTGAAAGGCTCTCAGAGGTGGTAGTACAACAGGAAGACGTCCTGCACTACACTCGTGAGCATTATAAATACCTGCGTGATCGGGGTTACCCGATCACAGATCACGACATGAGATAGCGTGAATGAACGATAAATCCCGAAGCCTGCTGGATGAGTTGGAAAAACTGCAGCAAGTGCTCGACGACGCCGCCAGCGAACCAGGCAGCGAACAAGAGGCTGGCGACTTCAGCATGGACGATATCCCGCTGCTGGATGACGTATTTGACGACGACTGGCAACCACAAGACACGGTCGACGACGGTACCCGCGCGGCAGTCGTGAGCATCAACGCCGACAGCGTTGTAAACAGCAAAGCCCCTGCCACGGAAATACCGACGCTTAAAGCGGTACCAACAGCGGCGCCGGTAGCAGAGGTCAAACCTAGGCAGCAGCATGACATCAATACAGATGAAGCAGTAGCCGCCAAGGTCACTGTATTAACCACCGCCAGCACAGCCAACAACTCCCCAAACAGCGCAGCGCCAAGCAGCGCCCCGCTGTTAAGCGCCGCGGATTTGTTAGGCCTAGGTGATGACGAACAAGAAGGTCCTGACATCATCGACATGCTTGAGCAGATAGACGATGACGACAGTGATGAGCCTGTAGCCAGTGGCGCCAATCCGTTTCTGCCCGCATCGATTCTTGAACGCTTGGCACAAGAGCGCGCCGCCGCTCAAGCCGATGCCCAGCAGGCTCACCAAACATTAATTCGCCCGAGCGAATCACGCACACCGCCAGCCAACCATGACTTGCTAGAAGATGTGCCCAAGCTGACGGAGCAACAAAAGCAGGCCTTGCTAGACGATCTGGTAGAAGAAATGCTGCCCACACTGCGTTACAAGCTGCGCCAGCGATTAAAACAACTGCTCTATTCCTAACACTGTCACTACCGCTGCCAACACCTAGACGGCCCGTGCATGCACGGGCCGTCTTCGGTTATACTTTGGGCCATTTTTCGACTTAGATTAGTTAGCAGCAGATTATGGACAAGACCTACAAACCCAGCGCCTTAGAGCAAGCTTGGTATCAACAATGGGAACAACAAGGCTATTTTAGCCCCTATCAGCAAGGCCTGGACGGACCTGGCTACTCCATTATGATTCCGCCGCCCAATGTCACTGGCTCACTGCACATGGGCCACGCCTTCCAACATACTCTGCAAGACGCTCTGACCCGCTACAAGCGCATGGACGGTCACAAAGCCTTGTGGCAAGTAGGCACCGACCATGCCGGCATCGCCACGCAAATGGTGGTCGAGCGCAAACTGGCCGCCGAAGGCCAGCCAGATCGCCACAGCATGGGCCGTGACGCCTTTATCGATAAAGTCTGGCAGTGGAAAGAACATTCTGGCGGCACCATTACCAGCCAGATGCGCCGCCTCGGCAACTCGGTAGACTGGGACAGCGAGCGCTTCACCATGGACGATGGCTTTTACAAAGCCGTTCAGGAAGTGTTTATTCGTTTGCATCGAGATGGCCTGATTTATCGCGGCAAACGCTTGGTTAATTGGGATCCCAAACTGTGCACCGCCATATCGGATGTTGAAGTAGAAAATCACGATAAAAAAGGCTTTATGTGGCATTTGCGTTATCCGTTGGCGGATGGTGCACTTACGCAAGATGGTAAAGACTACATTGTCGTGGCCACGACTCGCCCTGAAACCATGTTGGGCGACACTGGCGTTGCAGTAAACCCAGAAGACCCGCGCTACCAGCACCTGATCGGCAAAGAGATTATTCTGCCATTGGTTGACCGTCGTATTCCTATCGTTGCCGATGAGCACGCTGATATGGAAAAAGGCACTGGCTGCGTAAAAATCACTCCAGCGCACGACTTTAACGACTACGAAGTGGGCAAGCGCAATCAGCTGCCCATGATCAATATTTTGACCTTCACCGCCGATATTCGCGACGAAGCACAGACGTTTAACAGCGACGGCAGCGTCAACAACGAACTGTCTGGTTTTATTCCAGAAAAATACCGTGGTTTGGAGCGTTTTGCTGCTCGCAAAGCCATCGTTGCTGACCTGGAAGAGCAAGGTCTGGTCGACAGCATCAAAGACCACGAATTATCCGTCCCTATTGGTGATCGCGGCGGCGTCGTTATCGAACCCATGCTGACTGACCAGTGGTACGTCGATGCCAAGACCATGGCAAAGCCCGCCATCGAAGCAGTCGAAAACGGTGATATCGAATTCGTACCGAAAAACTATGAAAACATGTACTTCTCCTGGATGCGTGATATTCAGGACTGGTGTATTTCTCGCCAACTGTGGTGGGGACATCGCATTCCTGCCTGGTATGACGAGGAAGGCAACGTTTATGTCGCTCACAACGAAGAAGAAGCGCGCCAACAAAACAACTTGGCCGCTGACGTTGAGCTCATCCAGGATAACGACGTACTCGACACTTGGTTCTCGTCCGCGCTATGGACCTTTGGCACCTTAGGTTGGCCAAACCTGGACGACCCGGAAGTAGCCAAGCGCATGGCCGACTTTCATCCTAGCGATGTGTTAGTAACCGGCTTTGATATTATTTTCTTCTGGGTGGCGCGCATGATCATGATGACCATGCATTTCATTAAAGATGAAAATGGCAAAGCGCAAGTTCCATTTAAAACCGTTTACGTCACCGGCCTGATTCGTGATGAAGTGGGCGAAAAAATGTCCAAAACCAAGGGCAACGTGCTCGACCCACTGGACATGATTGACGGTATTTCGTTGGACGAATTACTCGGCAAGCGCACTGGCAATATGATGCAGCCCAAGCTGGCTGAAAAAATCGCCAAGCGCACCAAAAAAGAATTCCCTGAAGGCATCAGCCCACACGGTACCGACGCTTTACGCTTTACCTTGGCAGCAATGGCATCCACCGGTCGTGACATCAACTGGGACATGAAACGCCTAGAAGGTTACCGTAATTTCTGTAATAAATTATGGAACGCTTCGCGCTACGTTATGAGAGAAGTGGCTGGTGAAGACGCGGTAGAAAAAGCTGCCGCCGAAGGCACAGCCATTGCCGTAACGGATGAGATGAAGGTCGCTTGTGGCGCCAATGGTGAAGCCGGCGTTTTATCACTGGCCGATCGTTGGATTATTTCCCGTTTGCAACGCGCCGAAAGCGAAGTTCGCCGTCATCTCGACCAGTACCGTTTTGATATGGCAGCACAGACACTGTATGAGTTTATCTGGAACGAATACTGCGACTGGTATCTGGAGCTGTCTAAACCAATTCTGCAAAACCAGAACACAAGCGAAGAGGAAAAGCGCGGCACACTAGGCACCTTGGTACGCGTACTAGAGGCCACTCTGCGCTTGGCGCACCCTATTATTCCGTTTATCACTGAGTCGATCTGGCAGCAAATCAAAGAGCTGGCTGGCAAAGCCGATGCTGGCGATACCATTATGCTGGCCCAGTACCCCATTGCTCAGCCAGAACTGATAGACGCCGAAGCAGAAGCCGATATCGCTTGGCTGCAAGGCGTGATTACTGCGGTGCGCAATATCCGTGGTGAGCAAAATATTCCACCTAGCAAGCCCCTGGAATTGCTGTTTAAAAACGGTGATGACGACGACTTCCGCCGCGCCGAAGAAAACCAGACCTTCTTAACGAAACTGGCCAAACTGGAAAAACTCACCTGGCTCAACGACGGCGACGAAGAGCCGATGTCAGTCACTCAGCTGGTGGGCGAGATGGAAGTCTTGATCCCCATGGCTGGCTTTATTGATAAAGACGCTGAAGTGGCTCGCCTTAACAAGTCGATTGAAAAGCTCGGCAAAGAACTGGAGCGGGTAACCAACAAGCTCGGCAACCCAGGCTTTACCGACAAGGCACCTGCTGCCGTGATCGATAAAGAGAAAGAAAAAGCCACAGGCTTTGAGCGTGATATTATCAAGCTGAAAGACCAGATTGAGAAAATCAAGGCGCTGTAACCAGCGCCCTTCTCAAGACCAATAAAAAACGCCCTGGTTTGTCGCCAGGGCGTTTTTTAGTTGTGCTTTAAGCTTTGCACTTACTTATAAAATGCTTCTACTTCGCCTTTTAGCTTCATCAGCATAGGATTACCGAAACGATCTTTTGCCGTTGGTGAAGACACTTTCACCCAGCCCTCACTGATACAGTACTCTTCGACGTTAGTGCGCTCTTTGCCATTCAAACGAATGCCAATCTCATGCTCAAAGTACTCTTCTGCATAGAACTTGCTTTTGGGGTTTACCGACAAATGATCGGGCAGTTCGGGTTTATCGCTCATGATTACCACCTTACCAATGAAAGGCCGACATTGTAGGTGAAACCGCAGGCCAAATCATCTCGTTGCAACTAGCCACCCGCCGCCACGCCGAATCAAGACCAGCAGGCAGCTGAGAGCATTACTGAGTCACCAGTCTTCTTTCGCAGCAGTGTCGGCGCCCCAAAAGAGCGCCGACAAGCTTCGCCTGCCATCTCATCCACACACAAGCGTCACGCATATGCGGAACAATTATCAAAATAGGCAAACGAACTTATAGATTAGATTTTAAACAAAAACCATTCCTAACCCGCCCTATATACGCCTGACCACTAGGCATCAAAGGCTTCATGCAATAAGTCGCTCAAACTCGATGAAACAATCCGAGGTTCAATGCCACTTTCACCTTCAAAGATTATTTCAAACGCTTCAGCACCTAGCTTTAGCGTTTTCACTTTGCTACCTACAATATGGTTTGCGTCAAGACTTAAAATTCGACTTCCCCGCCCCATCCAAGTCGCCTCAATACGTGCTTGATTATTCTTAATACGACCAAACAATTTCAGAACCACCAATTTTCCATCGACTTCAGTGCGAACCACATCAACGACAGAATCTTTAGTAGTATCAATTAACGAACCACCACCAAAAATCAGACCGGCACCATCTGATTCAACCAAAGCGTTAGTCGCGGAGAATTTATCAATTGCCTTAACTTGATACTGGGCAGCAGCGCCATCACTAAAGTTTGCAGCCGAGATCTCAACCAGCAGTTTTTTGAATACCCATGGCCCCGTCAGGATGGCTCTGTATTTACCCTCGTGCTCGGCACCATCAACTAGGTTCGTCGCAACAAGGTTGGTAGCATTGGCCAACTTGAACTCCACCCGTTTGATAACTGTTTCAACCTCAGCGCTTCCTGCGATCGATTTTTTTTCAACTGTTAAATCAATGCCATCAAGAGTATGTAGATCCAACCTTGGATAAACGATGCTAAACCCGTTGTACTCGGTATTAATAGAATAGGTTTCGACCTCAGCCAAACAAGAGACTGAGGTCAGCCACAAAAGAGAAACTACGAAGATTTTTTTGATCATCATGATCACGTCCCTGCCAATAAATGAAGCGCGCAAGATAGCAAAAACACAGTCTGGATAGAATGCACGGCACCTTTGGGATGGCAAAGTTCCAGGCTATGCGCCCTTGCATCCAACCTTTTACGCCACCACTATCGAAACGACTCAGATTCACCCTATTCCCTGCAGGATCAATCAAGGGCACAACAGACAGGCGCCACGCCCTAATTCTTTTGGCGTATCCGTCATTTACTGGCAGCCCATTAGCGCAAGCCCTCACAGCGGGTGACTTAGATCCACGTTAAAGACAACCACCACTCAGCCAGACTGGCACAATTTCAAAGCAAACTCCCCAGAGTAGACTATTCTTTAAAGCAGTGTGACAGCAATTGTCGCGAGACAAGGCCAAATTTTAAGGAGATATTCCGCCATGGCACATTCGGCAGCCTCACAAATCCCACCGGAAGAAGACATTGAGCGCCTGCAGGAGCAGGTGGATTTACTTGAACAGGAAGCACAGAAGATCAGTAACAAACTGGCCAACGAAGGCTTCGTTAGCCGCGCGCCGGCCGCAAAAATTGAAGCGGAAAAAGACCGACTGCAAAAATGCCGAGATCTGGCTCAGCATTATCGGGAACGCATATTAAGCATTGTGAAGGGCTAACACACCGATACCTGGCCAGCAGTTTTTGTTGGCTTTAGAGGAAGGGGTAACTGCGCTTAGTCTTGCTGGCGGGTACGCTTGCGAAACACTGCCTGGCACTCAGCATCTACCAGTGTAAATATGCTGTAGTGCTTTTCCTTCGCTTTGACGTAGCTAGCAATCTCTTTGCGCCGGCCAGGGTGGTGCACTTTCAGCACCTTAGCTGGATGAAATATTTCAGAGTTTTTGAGCAGCTTTAACGCTAGGGCGTCACTGGCAGCCATCGCCTCTTTATCGCGACAATCCGCCAACGATATAGCCGAACAACAACACATCAGCCAGCACAGCATTGATTTCATCATAGCTCTGCGCTCTACAACACCCTTGTAGACAAAACCATATCATAAAAAAAAGCCCCGACAGCAACGCTGTCAGGGCCAGAGAGTGGAATCAATGAGCGAGCCGTGACACTTACTCATCACCTCCCAACACACCAAAGATCTGCAGTAGCGACAGGAACAAGTTGTAGATCGCAACGTACAAGGTCACAGTGGCAGAAATGTAGTTGGTTTCACCACCATGCAAGATTTCGCTGGTTTGATAAGCGATCAAGCCTGTCATCAAAATGATAAACATTGCTGATACCGCCAGTGCCAAAGCAGGGATTTCAAACAAGAAGGCTCCCAGACTCAACACAAAGGCCACCAAGATTCCGACCGTCAGGGTTTTACCCCAACCGCTCAAGTCTTTGCCAGTACTGACAACCCAACCAGACATGGTGAGGAATATCAGACCTGTGGTCCCCATCGCCATGGCAATGAGCTGGCCACCATTAGGTACTTGAGTCAGGTAAAAACTTAAGATGGGCCCCAGAGTTAGTCCCATAAAACCAGTTAGCGCAAACACAGCCACCAAACCCATAGCACTGTGCTTGGTTTTTTCTACAAAAAACAGCAAGCCAAAGTACACCAACAAGGTCCACAAGCCGAAGTGTGGAACATTCATGGCCATAGACACCATGGCCATGGCACCGCTAAACAACAGTGTCATCGACAACAACGCATAGGTGTTGCGAAGTACTTTGCGGCCGTCGGCAGAGACCACCTGATCACGGCTGTGCACTTCGAAAGAGTCACCCACCGCGACGCGGCTGTCTGCGCTCTGGTCGCTTTTCATGTTCAGGTAATCTGGACGATTCATTTCTCAACTCCTTTAGTATGAGTTCCCATTATTGTAGATACGGGCAAAGCAGAATAATATTCGAATTATATTACCCTAACACCTCGGTTTTTTCGATCTATCATAATGGGCATAAGTTCCCTTGAAAGCACTTAACTATAAGCACTTACAGTATTTTCAGCTGGTCGCTGAAGAGGGTAGCGTACAGGCTGCTGCCGCCAGGCTCAACGTCACACCACAAACCATCAGTGGTCAGTTACGCGTGCTAGAACAGCAACTGGGGGTAGAACTGCTGCGCAAATCTGGTCGTCAACTAGAGCTCACCAGCGCTGGCCGATTGGCGCTGCACTACAGTCGAGACATTTTCGCTTTGGGTGAGCAGTTACAACACGCCCTGCACCAAGCTGATGACCCACAACCCAAACAACTGCGCGTGGGCATCGTTGATGCACTGCCTAAGGCCATTGCCCATCAGCTGCTGCTACCTGCACTGGCCGCCAGCCCCACCCAACTAATCTGTCGCGAACAGCCTATGCCTGACCTGCTCGGCGAACTGGCGGTCGGCAAGCTCGATTTGGTACTGGCGGACAGCCCCATTCCACCGAATATGAAGATTCGCTGCTTCAGCCATCTGTTAGGCAGCAGCCCTCTGGCCTGCTTTGCCACCCCAGAGCTACAGCAGACTCACCCGGGGCCCTTTCCTCAGTGCCTGCAAGGCGCTCCTTTACTGCTGCCAACGGACACTCATTCTGGCGTTCGCGCCAGTGTGCTCAGCTGGTTATCACGCCAGCAAATACATAGCCGCATTGCCGGTGAGTTCGATGATTCCGCGCTCCTTAAAGCATTTGGCGGCCAGGGCCATGGGTTTTTCTTCGCTCCTGCCGTGATAAGCAGCGACGTTCGTAGCAAATACGGTGTGCAAAGCGTTGGCACCGCCAGCGAACTACAGCAAACCTTTTATGCACTAAGTGCAGAGCGCACGGCTGACGATCATGGCCTTGAGCACATAGTTACAGCGGCTTCCTATTACTTCTGCCCGTCTACCAATCAACCTTAATCGCGCCGCGATCCCGATAGCGCGAGCAAGTCATGGCAAAAGTACGAATAAAACTAAGCCTGGAGTTGCGCAGGAACATCATTTCAAGCCAATTGCAAACCTCTCTCGCCCCCACCGCTTTTATTAGTGCACCGCCATAAACACAGATGATATAGCTGCTATACAGGCCATTGCTGCACCACGCGCTGCCCAAGCCTTATAAGCGGCATTTACGTTTTTTAACAGACGCCTAATTATTGGGCGCTTAGTGTGTCAACAGGATACCAATAACAACGACTAAGGATTCACCATGCCAGCAAAATCCCCTCTGGAAATGCTTTACCACTGGGAGTCAACCCAACCCGAGCAAATATATCTACAACAGCCAGTACAACGTCAATTTAAGCCCTATAGCTGGCATGAAGTTGGGCAACAAGTACGGCGACTGGCCAATGCTCTGATCGCGCAGAACTTTCCCAAAGGCAGCCATATAGCCATATTGTCGAAAAATTGCGCCGAATGGTTTATCACCGATTTAGCCATTCTTATGGCGGGCCACGTGTCAGTGCCTGTCTACGCCACAGCCGGTGGAGAAACGCTGCGTTATGTACTCACCCATAGCCACTGTCGGGCGATATTTGTCGGCAAACTCGATAACGCGAAACAGCAAAGCCAAGCTATTCCAGAGGGTGTAAAACGGTTTTCTTTTCCTTACCCGCAAGACCTTGAAGGCGTCGATATCGACCTAGACTGGCAAACGCTACAGTCCCACCCTCCACTGGAAGACAACCCCATTCCAGATGCCGATGACACCATGACCATCATTTATACCTCGGGCTCGACTGGCAACCCCAAAGGCGTGGTCATCACCGTTGGTTCTTATGCCTGGAGTTGCGACACCCTGGGGCGAACCATGCCCACTCATCCGCAAGATCGCATGCTGAGCTATCTCCCCCTGGCTCACATCACCGAGCGCGTGATCGTCGAAGGCGCCAGTTTGTACAACGGTTTTCAAGTGTCCTTTGTCGAATCACTCGACACCTTTACCGACGATTTGAGGCAGGTATCTCCCACCCTATTTCTGTCGGTGCCGAGATTATGGACCCGCTTCCAGATGGGCATCCTGGCCAAGGTGCCACCGCAAAAACTCAATCGCATGCTCAGCATCCCGCTATTAAAAGGCCTCATTGCCCGCAAGATACGCAAACAGCTTGGCTTCGAGCATGTACGTTTGTTTGGCAGCGGCTCTGCACCCTTGTCTCCTGCGGTCATTCGTTGGTATCAAAAACTTGGCATCAATATCACTGAGGCTTGGGGCATGTCTGAAACCAATGCCCTTGGAACCACCTGCTACCCATTCAGAGCCGACAAGGTGGGCTGCATCGGCAAACCTTATGAAGGCATTGAGCTACGCATCAGCGACGAAGGAGAAATTCAGTTAAAAGGCCCATTCTTAATGAAAGAATATTATCTTGAGCCAGATAAAACCGCTGACACCTTCACCCAGGACGGTTATCTCAAAACCGGCGATAAAGGCAAAATGGACGATGATGGTTATGTCACCATCACAGGGCGACTGAAGGAAATCTTCAAAACAGCCAAAGGCAAATACGTCACCCCTGTTCCGATTGAAGCACAACTGATGGAGAACTCCTTAATTGAGCAAATCTGTGTCACAGGAGCGTCATTAAAGCAGCCCGTAGCCCTTGCCGTTCTTACACCTGAAGCTTGGGATCACGATCAGCAGCAGCTACAAAACAGCCTCACACACACGCTCGACAAAGTGAATAAGCGCCTTGAAAGCCATCAACAACTGGACGCAATCATCATCATCAAAGACACCTGGAGCATCGACAACAGCCTGTTGACGCCGACGTTAAAAATCCGCCGCCATCTGATCGAAGCGCGGTACCATGACCTGATCCACCAGCCCTTGCAGGACCGCATTATTTGGCCGGTAGCGTCGGTACAGTAACTCAAAAAGGCAACTAATAACTGTCGTCAGCTGCATCGCAAAAAAAAGCCCGGTCAATGACCGGGCTTTTTTAGTTTATTGTTGCCACTGCAGCAAGGTTTTTGATGTGACGTTACCATCATTAATCAAGTGCAGCCCGTCGTTATGCAACGGTACTCGGGTATACATGCCTCCCCACTGACTGTCGGTGCGAAAATCATTATCGACCTGAACCTGCATCTGCTGTTGTACTTTATTTATGTCCACCACATGCAGTTTATTCGTGATGCTGTAGTCCTGACCATAATCGCGCCAAGTAAAGGCCATGCGCGTGGCATCGCCCACCTCAAGGAAGCTAATAGCACGATGATTCCAAAAGGCATCCGATGACGACCATTCTGCGCCCAAACTGTAGGATTGCAGCTCTACCGGTGACGTTGGGTCAACCGTACTGAATAAGCTCACTTTAAGACCAGTAATGCGACCTTCATCGTCGGCACTGTGACCTAAGCCAAGCAGCAGCTCATCGTTAATAGGATGCAGATATTCGGAAAAGCCATTGATTTCCAGCTCTCCTTCAATAAACGGATCGGCCGGGTCAGATAAATTAATCACATACAAAGGATCGGTCCGTTCAAAAGTAACGACATAAGCTTTATCACCACGATAACGAACCGACTTCACTTCTTCACCCGGCTTACCAATGGCAGCCGTACGTTGTTCGTTTGGTAACACTGCCACTTGCTCGAAGCCACCCTGACCATCGGCTTTCAACACATACAGTCTGTGATCTGGCCCAGATGGTTCGGTGTCGGTGGTGGTATCGGGCTCTGTCGACACCGTGCCATCGTCTTCCATGACAGGTTCAGGCAAGCCAATCCAAAAATCATCCATGCTACTGGTCACGACTCGCAAGTAACCGTCTTTTTCACTTAACCGGAAACTCGGCATCGACCAGCCCAAATTGCCAGCCACTTTACCCGTTGCGACGCGCTCGAAACTATCGAGATCATACTGGTCGATGCGCGTTTCACCGCCATACCAACCACCGGTAAGGAAAAATGCATCGGCGGAGGCATAAACCCCATCAATACGACCACTGGCGCACTGACTTTGCCAGTTTTGAGGGTTTTTTAAATCCACTTTAGTAATGGCAACAATGCTTGGATAACCACCTTGATCATCCTGATCTGGCAGATAACACTCGCCATCTTCAAACAGTTTTCCAGCTTCCTTACCATTAACCCAGTAGCGTGGCAGCAGATCAGCGAGCGGGGTCTCTTCTATACGCTGCTGCCAATCAGACTCACTGACATCGTCGTAATAAGGCACGGCAATAGACGGCGAGAACTTACTCACCATATAGAGCGTGTCACCGATACGCCGGCTGCTGACCAAATACCCTTCAATACTCAAATCAGTAACCAACTCAGGTTGATTTGGGTCTTCCAGATCAAAGACCGCTATCGATGTACTTTGATGCTGCCCGAAAAATGGCTCACTGACATCATCGGCGGCAAAATCGCTCACTATAGTGGTGGCTGCTGCAGAAGAAGCCCCCATGGTTGGCGCATCACCGTGAGTGATGGTCACCAGCGCCTCATCGACCAAATATAATCCTTCTACACCCCACGTGTTATTTGGCAAAGGCACGCTGTTCTTTTGCTCATTGGAAATAGGGTCAGCACTAACCTGATAGACCTCAATTGACGCCGACAATGAGACATCATTGTCATAACTGCGAGGCTTGTAAGCGTACAGGTAGTCACCGTTCATCTTGACCAGATCGGCTTCATCCACCCCTGCTTCTTGCGTATTGGTCTCGGAAAATCCTGGCTCGGCGCTATCACCAGCATCGGCAGTGGGCTGTTCGATGCTGTCCTCATAGTCGTAGTTACGACCCTCAATAAAGCCTTGCTTTAAATATCGCTCCAGACTGCCTTGCTCGCTGACCGGTGTTTTATCGCTGCTGCTATTTCCACCACAAGCACTGATCGCTGCAGCCAAAACAGCCAACGCCAGCGGGCGATAGCTCAAACTGTTCATATCCGTATCTCCTTATTGTTTCAGGGCAACCCCATCGAGCCCTCAGTATACGTGGGATTTTTTCCCACGAAAGCCTAAAGTTTGTAAAGTTGATGTAGATAAGGTCATACTCAGACACCTTTTAATCACCACCGCACGGAAAACGATGAAGCAGCTAGCAGTGTTAGTGAGCTTGATAGGCTTGACTGGGCCAGGTTATGGACTGGAAATCAGCACTGGCTTGCATGCGGGTTCATCCAGCGACATCGACGACGGTCAATGGCAGCAACTGAGCATCAGTGCCAGCCAACGCTGGCAGCAATGGCGTGGACAAATCAGCAGTGGCTTATTACAGCGCCAGCAAGATGAAGGTAAACAAAGAGGGATGGCCGACGCTTGGATCAATCTTGAATACATGACCCAGCCCTGGTTACAACACCGCTGGCAACTGCGCGGTCGCTACAAAGTGGCAACCGCCAATGAGCAAAAAGGACTGGGGACAGGCGCCGACGAGCAAGAATTAAGGCTGCGCGCCATGCGCACGATAGGTTCTTATTGGCTGTGGTATCAAGCGGGTTATCGCTGGCGCTCATCCAGCGAGCGCTATCAAATGATCGATGGCGGATTATGGGGAGTTGGCTTGTACCGACAACCCTTTAGCCTAATTTATAGTGGCCGCCAAGCCAGCCAGTCGAGACAAAGCCAGCGCCACTATTTAACGGCCTCCTGGCAAATCAAGACTCAAGATATGCGTTTTACCCCTTATTTGCAGCTGGGTAACAACGGCAGCCGCGCGGCTGGCATTAGCCTGCGCTTTTAACCGGCGCAGGCACAACATTAATCCCTTGGTTCCTCTGGCGGCTCAACGACGTCGGGTGCCTCGGTCATGTCACCGTCGGAAATGCCAGCGTCCACTTCCGGGGTATCCAGCACATCCATCGTTTCAGGAATCTCTGGCAGCTCTGGAATATCCGGTGTTTCGAGCATGTCGCTGTCCTGCGGAATTGGCTGCTGCTGCCCAGTCCCACCAATGCCTTCAATATCATCACCGGCATATACCAACAACGGCAGCATCATTAGTGCACAGTGCATCAACCTTAACGTCATGATGTTTGCTTCCCTTTTTGTTTTTCCTGCAGGGCAAAATACGCTCCTGCATTAATCCGATACTCGCCAGGATCGCTGTCTTTTAACCGCAACGCCTCCTGATTAATCCGCTTTAACACCTCACTCGCCTGCTGGCGATACAACTCATGCAATTGCTGAGCAGCCTGCTCAGATAAACCACCGTAATACACACTGCGCTCCAGCATGGGTGATTCGGCCTGAATATTTTCTGCTGCTACCTGCAAATGGTCCGCCACATTGCGTCCCAAAAAGAACAGCAACTCTTGTTCGCCAGAGCGCGGAATAAAAGCTTCTTGTTTCAACGCCAGTAAGCCATCGTCAAATTGATGCACCACACCCAGCGCCAACCATTCATCCAGCACAGCTCTGGGCCTGATATCACCATGAACAACCGCTTCAACTAGCTGTTCAAAACTCGGCTTCCCGGCTTCTGCTTTCAGCGGCAGCCGTACCGGCTGGCCTTTGTTTTGGTAACCCGGAGCACTGAGCCAGTAAGCCACCATTTGTCCGCCCATCGAAACCGACACAGGCGCATGGGAATCCTCACCATCGGTTTCAGTACGCAAGCGGCGTACGTCTTTACGGTGCACCCCAGTCAACAAGCTAATGCGACTGTCTGTCTGGGCTTTATCAGGCAACGCAAAGTCCTGCTCGGCCACCTCTACGTACACCTGCTTTAGCAAAGGTAAGAGTGCCGAGTATGTCACTTGGTAGCGCAACAGTAAGCGCACCAGTGGTGTTAAAATGCGCCGTACTGCATTTACGGCATAGGGATGACTGGTCATGATACTCATAGCCCCAGTATGAGCCCTGTGGGAAAAAATTCCACCCGATTTATGTAAGGTCTTTGTCGACTGACCTCTGTCAGTCGGCGGCAGTTTTGTTAGAATACGCGCCGCCTAAATGGCGATTGAACTTAACACCGCACCGGATTTACGCTCCGGCTAGCCAGGAAAAAACCTATGCAACCAACATCACCGGCACCCTTTGTCGTTTGCGCCCTGTACAAATTCGTCACTTTGGAAAACTTCCAACAGTTACGCCAACCACTGCTCGACATGATGCTTAAGCACAATGTTAAAGGCACGCTATTGCTGGCCCAAGAAGGCATCAATGGCACGGTGGCAGGCAGCCGCGAAGGCATAGACGCAGTGCTTGCACACCTACGCCAAGATGAGCGCTTAACCGACATAGGCTACAAAGAATCCTACGATGATGAGCAACCGTTTTACCGCACCAAGGTGAAACTGAAAAAAGAAATCGTCACCATGGGCGTCGAAGGCATCGACCCTAAACGCGTTGTTGGCACCTACGTCAAACCACAAGATTGGAATGCACTGATATCCGACCCGGATGTAGTTCTGGTTGACACCCGTAACGACTACGAAGTCGGCATCGGTACCTTTAAAGGGGCGATTGACCCGAATACCAAAACCTTTCGTGAATTTCCTCAGTACGTTAAGGACAATCTAAACCCTGAGCAGCACAAAAAAGTCGCCATGTTCTGCACCGGTGGCATTCGCTGTGAGAAGTCGACCGCGTATTTGAAAGAGCAAGGCTTTGATGAGGTTTACCACCTGGAAGGCGGCATCCTCAAATACCTGGAGGAAGTGCCACAGGAAGAATCTCTGTGGCAAGGTGAATGCTTTGTGTTTGATAACCGCGTAACGGTCAATCATCAGCTAGAAAAAGGCGAATTTGACCAGTGTCACGCCTGTCGCCGCCCGATTACCGAAGCCGACAAAGAGTCGGAGCATTATGTTGCTGGAGTCAGCTGTCACCACTGCATTGACGAATACTCTGAAGAGCAGCGCGAGCGCTTTCGCCAACGTGAGCTGCAAATGCAATTAGCGCGTCAGCGCGGTGAAGACCACCTCGGCACCGATCTAAATCAAGTCATTGAAAAACGCCGACAAGAAAAGCTGGCGCTCAAAGAAGCGCAACGTAAAGCAGAGCAATAAGCGGCTGATTATGCCCGGACACTATCCGGGCAGACTGCGCGGTCATTGACTGGCGTCAGCGCCCGACCTGCTGGCGTAGCTACACTAGGGCCTGTTAACACTATTTGGCTCTTCGCTGCTGGGCGTCAGTTTTTCTTGAGTGAGGCATGAGGAGTGGTGTTTAACTGGTAAACATCACTCTTCGCACCTTAATTGAGGGGTTTTCAGCTCATAACTGCGTGATTGAAATAGTGTTAACTGCCCTATCCAGGGCGTTAGACGCTATGCATACAGCTGTTATTCCAAAAAGACATTAAAAGTAGCTCTGCCTATATTGTCTGACATATTCAATCTTTGGGATAATGCGCACCCTTTTTACTGGCCACTTAGGTCACAGCGTTCGGGGCAAGTCAGGCCATGACAGAGTATTTGCTCATACTCATCAGCACCATATTGGTGAACAATTTCGTACTGGTACAGTTTCTCGGGCTTTGTCCCTTTATGGGCGTGTCCAACAAGCTGGAGACTGCCATCGGCATGGGTGCCGCCACCACCTTCGTGCTGACACTGGCATCCGTCTGCAGCTATCTGGTGCATACTTACCTGCTGGTGCCGTTACAGCTTGAATACTTAAAAACCATCAGTTTTATCATGGTAATTGCTGTGGTCGTTGGCTTTACCGAGATGGCGATCCGCAAGAGCAGCCCGCTGTTGTATCGCGTTTTAGGTATCTTTTTACCGCTGATCACCACCAACTGCGCGGTACTTGGCGTGGCGCTGCTGAATACCAAACGTGAGCACGGTTTTGTCGAATCGATTCTGTACGGTTTTGGCGCCGCCGTCGGCTTTTCTCTGGTGATGGTATTGTTTGCCGCCATGCGTGAGCGCATCGCCGTGGCTGACGTACCTAAGCCCTTTCAAGGCTCAGCCATCGCCATGCTTACCGCTGGCCTGATGTCACTGGCCTTTATGGGCTTTACCGGCTTGGTGAGCATCTGATGACGACCATGACCGCCATTGTTATTGCCATTTTTGTTGTGGTTGTTTTGGCCGCCTTGTTTGGTGCATTGCTGGGCTTTGCTTCCGTCCGTTTTAAAGTCGAAGGCAACCCCATCGTCGACCAAATCAACCAGTTGCTACCGCAAACTCAATGTGGCCAGTGCGGCTACCCCGGTTGTAAACCCTATGCCGAAGCCATTGCTGAAGGCGATAAAATCAACAAGTGTCCGCCCGGCGGCGAAGGTACGATTCAATCCTTGGCCGACCTGCTAGGCGTGGAGCCCGAGCCTCTGGATGCCGAGCACGGCGCCGAAAAAGACGTGCCAACGGTGGCCTATATTCGCGAAGATGAATGCATTGGCTGTACCAAGTGCATTCAGGCTTGTCCGGTTGACGCCATTCTAGGTGCCGCCAAACAAATGCATACCGTGATTGTTGATGAGTGTACCGGCTGTGACCTGTGCGTAGAGCCCTGCCCTGTAGATTGTATTGATATGATTCCCGTTGCCCAGGATACCAGCAGTTGGTATTGGCAAGCGCCTACCCGAGGTGTTGAACTGATCGCCAGTGACCGTCGCCCAGCAGGAGGGCCTTTATGACCCACCTGATCCGGCTGCATGACTTTCATGGCGGCATTCACCCAACCGAAAACAAACACCAGTCCACCACTCGTGCCATCGCCAGTAGCGGCCTGCCCCAGCAACTGATCCTGCCCTTGCATCAGCATATTGGCGCCGCCGCTGTGGCAGAGGTCGACGTCGGCGATCGTGTGCTGAAGGGACAGCGCATCGCCAGCGCCGATGGCAAGATCAGCGTGCCGCTGCATGCGCCAACCTCTGGCACCATCACTGCCATTGAAGAACGCCCGGTACCCCATGCCTCAGGGTTAAACGAGCTGTGCATCGTTTTAACACCCGACGGCCAAGACACATGGTGCGAACACCCCAGTTTACTTGAACAGCTGCAGCTAACCGATATCAGCGATATCGAACCCAAGCAGCTGGTCGACTTTATCAGCACTATGGGCATTGCCGGCATGGGCGGCGCGGGCTTTCCTACCGCGGCCAAGCTGCAAACCCGCCAGTTCCCGATTCATACCTTGATCATCAATGGCGCTGAGTGTGAGCCCTACATCACTGCCGACGATATGCTGATGCGCGAGCGCGCCACCGAAGTAGTGCTGGGCGCACGCACCTTGCAGCACATAGTGGCCAGTGAACGCTGCTTGATTGCCGTCGAAGACAACAAACCCGAGGCCATCAACGCGCTGGAGCTCGCGCTAACAGAGCAGAATCTACAGCATCTGCTCGATTTGGTGGTGATTCCCACCAAATACCCTTCGGGCGGTGAAAAACAGCTGATTCAGATTCTCACTGGTGAGGAAGTCCCAGTGGGCGGTATTCCAGCCCAGATTGGCATCGTCTGTCAGAACGTCGGCACCGCCAGTGCCGTCTATCGTGCGGTGTACCACGGCGAGCCGCTGATCAGTCGTATTACCACTGTGACGGGGTATGCCTGCAGCCAACCAGGCAACTGGGACACTCTAATCGGCACGCCGGTCAGTCACTTACTGAGCCTTAGTGGCTATCAGCCCGCCAAACGTGAGCGGGTGATTATGGGCGGCCCGATGATGGGCTTTGCACTGCCACATACCGATTTGCCGGTGGTGAAAACCAGCAACTGCTTACTGGCGCCCAGCGAAAAAGAACTACCGCCCAACGATATTGCCATGGCCTGCATTCGCTGTGGCCAGTGTGCCGATGCTTGCCCGGCACAGCTGTTGCCGCAACAGCTGTATTGGTTCAGTAAGGCGGAAGAATTCGACAAAGCCGAGCAACATAATCTATTTGATTGCATCGAGTGTGGCGCTTGCTCTTACGTTTGCCCCAGTCATATCCCGCTGGTGCAGTACTATCGGTTTGCCAAAGGTGCCATTCGCGAAGAGCGCGCTGCCCAAGCCAAGTCTGAGCGCGCCAAAGAGCGCTTTGAAAACCGCCTGGCCAGGCAACAACGCGAGCAGGAAGAAAAAGAAGCTAAGCGCAAAGCCCGCGCCGAAGCGGCGGCCAAAGCCAAGCGAGAGGCCAGTGACCAGACCAGCTCAGCGCCTGCTGCCGCCAGCGACAGTAATGCCGAGCTAGATAAGCTCAGCAAGCAGCTTGAGGCCGCTAAAAGTGCACAAGCCAAGACCCAAGATAAGCTGGATGCCGCCAAGGCCGACGACATGCTGGCCGATAAGGTTCCAGCCCTCGAGGCCGCATTAGAAAAGACCCAGACCAAAATCAAAGACATTGCCCAGCAGATGGCCGCGCTGAAAAAAGCCGCAAAAGCCACCACGACTGGCGTCGATCATGACAAAGGTGATCCGAATAGCCCGGAGCGGCTAAAACGCAAATGGGAAACCGCACAAACGCGGCTGCAAACCGCCCAGCAACGCTTGCTCGAAGCACAGCAGCAAGGTTTGGATAGCGTCAGCGCGTTACAGGCCGGCGTCGACAAGCAGCAGGCTCGGGTAGAAGAAGCCAAAGCGGCCTACGATAATGCCGTGCAAAGCCCAACGGCTGGTGCAGCAGATATCGATATCTCCGCTTTGCAGAAAAAAATCCTCGCCCAGCAAGACCGCTTGGCCAAAGCCCAAGAGCGTCTGCAAATGGCCCAAGCCGAGCAACTGGATACTGTGCCAGCGCTGAGCAAGGCGGTGGCAAAGCAGCAAGACAAACTGACTCAATTGCAGCAGCAGCTGCAGCAAGCCGAAGGAGCCTGAGGCCGTGTTGACCCTGTCATCTCCCCATACCCACGGCAGCAACAGCACCAGCAAGGTGATGTTGACGGTGATTCTGGCCACTCTGCCGGGCTTTGTCGTTACCACTTGGTTGTTTGGCTACGGCACCTTAGTCAATGTACTGCTAGCCACAGCCAGTGCCTTAATCAGCGAAGCGCTGGTATTAAAGGCGCGCAGGCGGCCAGTGGGCTTTTTCCTGCGTGACTACAGCGCCGCCCTCACCGGCGTGTTGTTAGGCCTGGCACTGCCGCCTTTAGCGCCCTGGTGGATCACGGTGCTGGCCAGCGCTTTTGCGGTGATATTTGCCAAACAATTATATGGTGGTATGGGCAATAACCCCTTTAACCCAGCCATGGTCGGCTATGCCTTGGTTCTGGTGTCGTTTCCACTGCAAATGACCACCACCTGGGCTACCCCACTCGCCGTCGATGCCAGCACTGTGCCTGGTTTTACAGATTCATTGGCGGTTATTTTTGCCGGCGTTAGCCCGGATGCGTTTAGCAGCGCCACCCCTCTCGACAGTTATAAACACATGATCGGCTCACAAACGGCCGGTGAAGTATTAAAAAGCCCCATTTTTAACGGCTGGCTTAATGGCGGTTGGGAGTGGGTCAACCTTGCCTATCTGTTGGGCGGATTGGTGTTAATCTGGCGCAAAGTCATCAGCTGGCATATTCCAACGGCGATGCTGGCGGGCTTGTCGCTGTGCTCACTGTTGTTTGGTTGGGACGAGGACATGTATGCACCACTGTCGCTGCAACTGCTCAGTGGCGCCACCATGCTGGGGGCATTTTTCATCGCTACCGACCCGGTATCCGCCGCCACGACACCACGAGGCAAGCTCATCTATGGCGCTGGCATCGGCATTCTGCTGTACATCATTCGGGCCTATGGCGCTTACCCCGATGCCGTCGCTTTTGCCGTGTTATTGATGAATTTTGCCGCGCCCTTTATCGATGCTTACACCCAGCCACGCAGCTACGGCCACCAGGCAGCACGCCGTGGCTTAATTGCCAAGAGCGAGAAATAACATGCAACCGTTATTGCCCGCCATTCGTCGTAACGCCATTGGCCTGGCATTGTTTGCCATGGTGACCGCCGGTGCCATTGCCGTCACCCAAGCCCTGACCAAAGAGCGCATCGCGCGCAATGTGTTAGCGGCCGAAGCCAAGGCGCTGAATCTGATCGTTCCAAAAGAACATTACGACAACGATTTATTAACCGACATCATCCAACTGGATGATCGCTTTAACCTCAGCCTGTTAGGCCCCATTGATGAGCACGCCCAGGCGCATGTAGCGCGCCGCGACGGCAAAGTCAGCAGTGTAATTTTGCCAGTTACAGCTCCAGATGGTTATACCACCCACATTCGTTTATTGGTGGGCATTGATGCCAACGGCCAGATAGTGGGGGTGCGCACCGTTGAGCATAAAGAAACGCCAGGGCTGGGTGACAAAGTGGATCATCGTAAATCGGACTGGATACTGGGCTTTAACCACACGTCATTAAGCCAAGACATTCACTGGGCCGTTAAAAAAGACGGCGGCGATTTTGATCAATTTACCGGTGCCACTATTACCCCCAGAGCGGTGGTCGCCGCCGTTGAGCGGGCGTTACAGTTCTTTCAACAACATCAAGCCAGCTTGCTAAATCCGGGCCCAGCTCAAGGAGATACCAATGAGCACTAACACACTGCGCAGCATCAGCCTGGATGGTTTGTGGTTTAACAACCCGGCACTAGTGCAACTGTTAGGCCTGTGTCCGCTACTGGCCGTTACCGGTTCCGTGGTCAACGCCTTAGGCTTGGGTTTGGCGACTATGATGGTGTTGGTCGGCTCTAATGTGTCCGTCTCTTTAATCCGCAACCATGTATCCGATGCGGTGCGCTTACCCGCCTTCGTCATGATCATCGCCTCCTTTGTGACCGTGGCCGAATTAGTGATGCAAGCCTTTACCTACGACCTGTACGAGGTGCTGGGTATCTTTATTCCGTTGATCGTCACCAACTGCGCCATCCTCGGCCGCGCAGACGCCTTTGCCTGCAAAAATCCGATCCTGCCCTCAGCCGTTGACGGTTTTATGATGGCACTGGGCTTTACTCTGGTTTTGGTGATATTAGGAGCCATGCGTGAAGTGCTCGGCCAAGGCGTCATTTTTTCTGATATGCAGCTGTTATTTGGGCCTGCGGCCGTCCAGTGGAAAATAGAGCTGGTGCAAGACTACCCAGATTTCTTATTTGCCATCCTCCCTCCGGGCGCCTTTGTTGCCATGGGACTGCTGATCGCACTAAAAAATATTATTGATGAGCGCCTTAAAGCTCGACTGGAAGCGCAAAAAGCGCCCGTCGAAGTCGGCAGCAAACGCGTTCGAGTCACTGGCAAAATCAGCTAGTCGCTGATGCCCTATTAACATCCTCGATTGCCTGGTCGTTTTTGTCGTTCCATAAGGAATCAAACGACCCTTATTACCACAAGGCCAGGCCGTCGCGATGCCCTCGTATAGCCCGAAAACACACACCGCCCGCTAGACCTGGCCTTTTAAGATGGATGGTACCCTCTTATCAGCAGAGCTGTGTTGTTTTAAACGAGCCCCGAACACATCGATTTTATCGAAAGATAGTTGCGTTTTTTTACGATTTTTATTCGATGCCACCGATCCTATGATGCAAACATAGCCATCAGCGGGCTGGCACCTCATTGCCGCCAGCCCTGTTTAGGGAGACTGCGTATGCACTATATTCGTCGCCACCATCAACGTGGCCATGCCAACTTTGGCTGGCTCGACAGTCGCCATAGTTTTTCCTTTGGCCAATATTATGATCCCGCCCATCTGGGCTTTGCTAACCTGCGCGTCATTAATGACGACCGGGTAGCGCCCGGCGCGGGCTTCGACACCCACGGCCATCGAGATATGGAAATCATTTCTTACATCACCTCGGGCACCATCGAACACAAAGACAGCATGGGGCATGGCTATTTGATTCCGGCAGGCGATGTACAACTGATGAGCGCCGGCAGCGGTGTCACTCACAGCGAATACAATCATCATACTGATCGTGAGCTGACCTTTTTACAGATTTGGATTGAGCCGAATCGCACCGGTATTGCACCTAACTATCAGCAAATGGCGGTGACGGCCCATGGCAAGCTCACACCGTTGGCAACACCAGACGGTGTTGATGGATCCTTAACCATACAGGCTGACGCCAGCCTTTATCGTTTAGACCTTGAGCCAGGACAGCGTGTGACGATCGAACGTCAGGGCCGCAGCGGCTATGTGCATCTGTTGCAAGGTGAGCTTGAAGCAACATCGACGCAGGGTACTGTGACACTGTCGCCAGGCGATGGTGCCGGAAGCCCAGATATCAGCAAGGTCGAGTTGAAAGCGACGCACCAGGCTGCCCAGGCACTGTGGTTTGACCTAGCGCCGATACACGCGGACTAAACGACACCAACCAGGGCGCGAGCGCAACGCTCTATTGCTCCCTGGCCACTTCTCGTTATGTCGCCACTGGTGCATACTGCGCACTGACAGAGTCACACGGAAAGCTCATGGACAGTGCTCGCTACGTCACTTTGTGGCGCTTTATGCTGGTGTTTCAATCTGGGGCCGTCACCTTACTGGCGCTGCTGGCGTTATCTCTGCTAGCGCTGATGGAGTTCTACAGCAATCACGATGATTTAAAAGTTCTGGGCTGGATTCTGGCCTATTCCCCGCTTATTTTACTGCTCACCATTGCTTGGCCAATTTGGCAGTTATCATTATTTAATCGCGGTCGTTATTGGCACCCGGTATTGCTCATTTGGTGGCTGCTGCAATTGTTGTTTATTCCTCTCGGGACCATCTCTGCAGTGGTTCAAATGATTTGTTTGGTTCATCTAAATACCCATAAAAAGGAGTCTACATGATTGTCTTGCACCATTTAGAACATTCGCGTTCGCAGCGCATACTGTGGTTACTGGAAGAACTGGGCGTCGAATACGAAATCAAGCGTTATGAGCGTAACAAGGACACTTATCTAGCACCACAAAGCCTGAAAAAGATTCATCCTTTAGGCAAATCACCTGTCATTACGGATGGACAGCAGACCATTGCGGAATCCGGTTTAATTGTTGAGTATCTGATTCGCCGCTACGGCCGCGAGCGCTTTATGCCGGCAGAAGACACAGATCAATATTGGAATTATTTGTATTGGATGCATTATGCCGAAGGTAGTTTAATGCCATTAATGGTGATGTCACTGATTTTCACCCGCATAGAAACAGCTCCAATGCCATTTTTTGTTAAACCTATCGCCAAAGGCATAGTGAACAAGGTACGAAGCGGTTTTATCCGTCCCAATGTTGATACTCATATGCAACATATAGAACAGCATTTAAGCCAGCACCATTGGTTTATTGGCGAGCAATTAACCGGCGCCGACATTCAAATGATCTTTCCGCTAGAAGCAGCCTTAAATCGCGGCGTAGATGCCGCTAAGTACCCAAATATTCAGCGCTTTGTCGACCAGGTTCATGCTCTGCCGAGCTACCAGCAAGCCCTAAAACAAGGCGGCCCTTACGCCTACGCCTGATAAATGCCACTAGGCAGCCATCAAATCATGGCTGCCTAAGGCCTGTAAACTAAACAATGTTCAATTCATAACAGCGTGAGCGAAATAGTATTAACAAACGCTAACTGAACAGCATTTTAATTCTATGTTTACTGGCGCTGGGCGTCATGCCACACCAGCGTTTATAAGCGCGGCGAAAGTTGGCTATATCGCTAAAGCCTAAATCGGCAGCCACTTGCTCATTACTCCAGCCACACACATGAAAACGATACTGACACTGCTGTAAACGCATCTGATCTTGTAATTGCTGAAAACTACTGTGATGTTTCTTTAATTTGCGCTTACACGTCGCCGCACTGATACCTAACCATTGTGCCAACTCTTCTAATGAGGCAGCCCTATGCTGGTGCAAAAAACGACTGGCGACGACCAACAGACCATCGGCAGGACGATCTTGCTGACGACTGCGATGCAAGGCAGCCGCTTGTGCTGTTGGTGGTGATTCGACGTGCCAAGCCTGCTCAAGAAAATCTCGCTCAATAAGCATTAAATGACTGCCAACATCAAAAAACACGGTACTTCCTAAATGCACCTGATATTGCTCAATATATCTGGGCTCACTATGCGCAAAACCGATGCGCCATGGCCATGGCTGGCCGCTGCGCCAACGGCAGAATGCCACCAAACCTGTGATATACGCTTCGGCGACAAAGCTCGATTGCTGACCGAGGCCGTAATTATCCTGCCAACTGATCATGCAATAGCGCTGATCCGATTGCAGCACGGGAGTCATTAACGGACACAGCTCGCGGCTAAATTCCTGCATCCGTGCAAGGGCTTGTTGGAGATTTTTACTGTCGCGTAAACATTGGCTGGCATCACCGTAATAGCCTGGCCATAACTCATTGCCCCAGCGAAAACTAAGGTCATCGCTGGCGTACAACGCGCGTGCATTTTTAATAAAGGCCAACCATTGATGCACAGACAAACGACAGTCACCCTGCACCACATCCTCATAAAAGAGTCCGCTGCCGGTCAAGTATCGATGACTGCAAAGGCCGCGAGCATTGAGTAAATCCATTAATATGGCAGGCTGTAAATCGGCAGCAAATAACGCATCATCTTGCTCGCTCCAACGAACAGATGGGTTATGAATTAACAGCCCAGACGGGGCGGCTCTAACACTCCACGACAGAGGTGGCATCAGGCCGCCCTAGTCTTAACTGAATCACGCATTAAAGCGTCATTGGCGGACTTGAGATGCTGCAAAGGCGTCTGTCCTGGACGCGCCATCACCACCCCTATGCGCAGGGTTTGAAAACAGCTACTGCCATCGTCTGTTTTAAAGGCGAAACAGCCAACAGCCCGGCGCAGCTCCTGCGCTAACCGCCTAGCATCAAAGTGGTGCGTATGAGGCAATAACAGCACAAATCGATCACCGGCATAGCGGCACAACAGATCACCGTCGCGGCCATTGAGTAACACCAACTCGCTCAACTGGCGTAACAAACGATCACCCTGGCGATGGCCATAACGGCGATTAAAACTAGCGAAGTCGACCAGATCAAACATCACAATGGCCAGTGGTGTTTGTTGTGCCAACAGTGTCAGTTGTTGCTTTAAATACTCAGCTTGGCCCAGTTGTGTTAGTGGATCCCATAAACGATGCTCACGAAACAATAATTCACGGCCACGCAGTTGACAGTTGATGGCCAGTTGTTCTCGATGCCAGTGATACAAGCCATAAGTGAGTAGTGCGATGCCCACCGGCATAGCAACAGACTCAAGCCAGGTCGGCCATAAAGTCGTTGCCGGCAAGCGCAAGAATTCATCGAGCGCATCTAGCCAAAAAGACAAAAACATAAAGCCCAACCCTAAGGTCAGCCAGTTGGTGACGCGCCCTGGCGGGCGACTGGCCAAAATCAACAGAATCCAAACGGCCAAAGCCATGGCACTGCCGCCTTCTCCTAACACATCCAACCAGTCGATGGCTGACTGCTGCTTGGCATTGCCCAACCACAGCGCCGCCACTAATGAGCCCCACCAAAGACCGAATATAAGCCCCAGCTTTTGACGATGGAGGGTTAGGGTATCGAGCATATTCTGTCCATCTATCAGAGAATGGCCTGACTTATTACCAGCCATAGATGACAGCGGCATGACAATAACATGGGCGAGTTCTGCTCAGCACCGGGCTCACTAAGATAAAAGTGAGCAACATAGCCGACCTTGTCACCCTAAGGGGCTGCTACGAAGGAAAACGTTAACTGCCAGCTAACCCTGGACATATCTAGAGCATCCGCGCGTCAGCCACATCAAATATCGATGCGATGTAGCGAACCAGGTCACCGTGCTCAACGCGGTCAGCCGACCCTGCCTAGTGACGTAACACCCAAGCGACCAAGTCACACTGCTAATGAGTCATCGAGTTTGGCAGCAACAACCTGTAGCACCTTCAGAACAACACTCACTGCGCCAAAGTGGAAAAAATGCGACACACTTCGCACAGATCGTTTTTTGCACAAATTTATATTTCTTTCTAACAGCATATCTTTATACTCGCGCGCCTCTCTATCCACTCCTCAAGTGCACCGGGACAGTATCGATATGAATAAAGTGCTTGTTTCTTTGGCCGCTATTGCGTCATTAACCGCTTGTGGCGGTGGTAGTGGTGGCAGCTCTGACAGTTCAGACACCAAATCAAGCTCGTCATCAAAAGCAGAGTATCGTGTCACAGGAAGCAGTTATTCTGCACTTAACGTGAGTTCCAATGCCGTGCGTATTAGCAGCATCAAAGTTGAAGGCAATGCCGAATACACCTTCAACGATGGCAAGAATACTGTTCAAGTACACGCCAATATCGACGATGGCGAATTTATCGTTGAGATCGATGGCGAGTTTGGCACCTTTGCCGATGACAACGCCCAAATCCGCTTAGTGTTCTCAGATGATAACGTCAGCAGCCGCGATCTATTGCAAGACAGCAGTGATATCTACAATGGTGTCATTTACGACAACCTGGATGACATAAGCAGAACACAGGGCCTTCGTACTCTCTGCCAATACGAGAGCTTAAGCAAAGTAACCTGCGGCAAAGTTTCAGTCGACCTGAGCCAATACGAAACTCAGCTCCCCGCTCACATGAACTTGCATGCATTAAGCTGCGACGCTGAAAAGAATGTGTGTCAGTACGGCGCCTATGTACGCTTGCAGCTGAACTAGGCCCAGATATCAACTTCGCTGGGGTTTTGTACCTGGCGAGCCCCGACTCATTGCTAAGTGAAAACCAATATGAAAACGAACAATTTTGCTTTTATCGCCATACTGTCACTGTCTTTAGCAGCCTGCGGCGGCGGTGGCAGTTCTTCCTCTAGTTCGTCTGATACAGAGCAAACAGACACAACGCCTACGCCTGAAGTACAACCCAGCAATTTCTGTGAAGCGGTGGATAACACCATATTTATCGCCGAGGGCAGTCAATGCACATTAACTGCCGAGCAAAAAGACAAGCTGCCGATTCCGGTAGATAGCGATCTAGCCAGTTGCAGCAACGGCCGGGTACAGATTGGTGGTTTTCAAGCAGGCAGCATCACAGGTAATGAGTTCTCAGTGCGCTGTGAAGAGCAGGAGCTTGATCTTTCAGCCTATCGTGTGACCAGCACCGACGATATCGACACCACAGACAAGAGTCCTTTTGACCTTTTCGTCAGCTTCGACCGCGTCACCGCAGAGGGCAATGCAGAAGTCATTATTGACCAAGGCATTTCCTACCCCCAGGTTCACGCCAATATGAAAAATGGTGAATTTTGGTTCTTTGTCGAATCATCCGACTTTGGCTCCTCACTGTTACTCGATCCAGAACGGGATAAACTCACCAGCGTGATAATGCTGTACACTGGCCCAGAGGTAGAAACTCGTTCTTTGATCGACAATGGCTTCAGCGGCATACCCGGCGTTATTTTTAACGATGCCGTTAACATTGACGACGTCCTTAAGGTCAAGTGCACCTACCTCAGTCTTGATAGTGTAATTTGTGGGAACATCCCGGTGGATTTATCCACGCAAGCTTCGACACTGCCAGCGATCCTTAAGGTTCACTTTTTGGGTTGCCACGGCCAAAGCTACGAATGCAAATCAGGCATTTCATTGCCAGTGCAATTTAACTAGAGACCTTGAATAATTGTGCGCAGGTGCAGCAGGCTTTCATATAAAGACGGCAATGGCATAACATGCCCGCCTCGTTTGAACACCAATAACGACGTTATGAAAACCTGCCCCAACGCACGATGAAAATCCGTTTATATTTCCGCCTTAAGTAGTGGCCGGCTTTAGCAACGGGCCCGTTTCGTGGCCCAAGAGCCTGTAGCGAATGATTCTGACGTCTTCAGTAACGTATGGATGTCTGCTGCATTCTTATCCTCCCCCCCCCCTTTCTGTAAAACCACAGCCTCCTTCCAAACACCCGCAGGTTGTCGGGCCGTGCTTTAGACATAGCATATGCAAGCTTATAGAAAGCAGGAAATCGACATACCATCGAAAAGTAAACTGCTCTGATCAGTAGCGATAGAGTCAAGCAGGCTATATAAGCCTTTGCGGCAAGCACAGGAATTTATCAAGCATATTCTGTGCATCTATCAGAGAATGGCCTGACTTATTAGCAGCCTTGGATGACCGTGGCTTGGTGGTACCAGGGGTTAAATTAGCTCAGCTGTATACGCGATATTATTTAAAAAGCACAGATACTAACCAAATATAACCATCAACAATGGAGCAATTTAAGACAGGTAAGCCTGCTCTACGAACCCGAAAACAACCATTAGCATCAGCCTTATCAGAGCCGCAGCAACATCGTCTTTAGCGACATAATTCCGCAACCAGGTAGAGGTCAAATAAGCTCATAAACCCGCAAACATGGCACCGAGGTCGCAGAACTGACGCTTATTCATTGGCAAGGGTCACAGAACTGACATAGTAATTATCTAGCGTCGCCCGTCACTATTTTTCGACAGCAAGAGGACTCTAGTATATGCACTTCCCCTGTAAATTCACGGCAATGCTGGCTGCCTTATCAGCGGCCATAGCAGCTAGTGAAGCCGCTGCCGATGGCATTCTCGAGGGCCGCTTAATCAGTGAGCATGGTATTGCTCACTATCAGGGTGCCGTCATTCGCATTGAAGAGCTCAAGCGAGAAACCCTGGTAGGCCAAGGTGGGCGCTTTCGTTTGCCCGGACTGGCAGCGGGCGTGTATACCCTGACCGTCTCATTGGGGCAGCAACGTCTGCAACAACACCGTGTGAATATCAGTAATGAACAGACCACCTATAGCGACATACAGCTCAATGAGGATGTCAGGCTGGAGCAAGTGCTGGTTATCGGTCAGGCCGCTCAGTTACAACGGGCATTAGATCGCCAGCGCTACGCTGATAACCTAGTCAATGTCATTAATGCTGACGCCATCGGCCAACTGCCAGACAGCAATGCCGCCGAAGCGCTGCAACGCATGCCTGGCATTTCCATTGAGCGCGACCAGGGAGAGGGACGTTTTGTACGGGTACGTGGTATCAGCCCAGAGTTAAACTCGGTGACGGTAAATGGCACCCAGTTGCCGGCAGCACAGGCCGGCCGGCGCGCTGTTGCCCTCGATGTCCTGCCAGCCGACCTCATTAGCTCTCTGGTGGTCAGCAAAGTATTAACAGCGGATATGGATGCCAATGCGATTGGCGGCAGCATTGAAGTGGAAAGCCTATCGGCTTTAGATCGTGATGGTTTTTTTTACACCCTCAGAGGTGAAGCCAGCTACGACGATATGACCGAGCAAACCAGCCCAGCCTATGCCATCACCGGCGGCAACACCTTCGAGTGGGGCGCACATCGGCGTCTCGGCATCGCCAGTGCATTCTCTTACGATCAGCACAAATTTGGATCGGACAATATTGAAACCGGTGCCGCCTGGGTATTTGAAGAAAATAGCGCAGCCCTGCAGCAACTTGAGCAACGTGACTACAGCATCGAACGTGAACGCCTAGGCGCTGCTTTAAATATCGATTTCCAGCTGAACAGCCAACACAATTTTTTCTGGCGTTCACTGTACAGTTCGTTTCGCGATGACGAACTGCGTTTAGCCAACAGCATTGAGTTTGGTGAACTCACTAGCCGCGACGATGAGCCAGGTCAGTTTGAATTCGATAACAAAGCCCGCCGCCCAGGAGAAACTGGGCTGGCTGAGATTAAACGTGAATTAAAAGATCGCCAAGAAACACAACGAATCGTTGCCACTAGCCTCGGCGGAGAACATTATCTAGGTGCCTGGACAGTCGAATATGCCTTAGCCTATAGCCAAGCCGAAGAAGACGAGCCGAATTCCATCGATGGTGCAGTGTTCAGCCAGCAAAACTTGGCTGGCATGGGGTTTTACAATAGCCGCAAGCCTCGTTTAATCACCAGCTCTGGCTATATTGATGCTAACTTCTACCAGTTGGATGAGATCGAATACTCTGAATCACTGGCAAAAGATTCACAGTACAGCGTTCAATTAGATATCAGTCGTGATCTTTTTTTCGGCCATTTTCCGGTTTTATTAAAAGCTGGAATAAAAGCCACTGAACGTGAAAAGAACCAAGACGTTGAGCAATACCTGTTCCAGGACTTCAGCGAACATGGTGTCGGTGCAGAGCAGCTGCTGCTCAGTCATTATGCCAGCTCCAGTCCTGACTATAGCTTAGGACGTTTTGGCCCTGGTATTAGCGAATCAGGCATACGTTCCATACTAACGGCGTTAAATAAAGATGATTTTTATAATGAACAAGCCTCCCGCGTCGCCAGCTACGACATTGACGAGCAAATTCATGCAGCCTACCTCATGGGCCGCATCGAGATTAACAATTGGCTGGTATTAGCTGGCCTGCGTTATGAAGAGACACAGCAGGATTTTAGCGGCACCCAGTTAAATCAAGACGAACAACTGACTAGGCTTAAAGATAAGCAGCGATACAGCCATAATCTGCCATCGCTTCACCTACGTTATGAATGGCACAACGACACCCAGCTGCGCATGTCCTGGAGCAACGCCGTAGTAAGGCCAACATTTGAGCAAATGTCACCCAGCTTTGTTGATAAAGGCGACGAAGCCGAGCTGGGCAACACCCAGCTAAATGCCATGCAAGCCAGCAATATTGATTTGAGCCTTGAACATTTCATGGACTCGACTGGCGCCGCATCAGCAGGACTCTTTTACAAAGACATCGACGACTTTATTTTTGCAACCGACCTGGCTGGATCATCAGAGCGATGGCAGGGTTACGACCAAGTAGCCAGCTATCGTAATGGCAATACCGCCAGCATTAAAGGATTGGAGCTGGCCTATTCACAAAAACTGAGTCATCTACCCGCTCCCTTTGATGGGCTTTTAGTCGCAGCAAATATCACATGGAGCAACTCCCACGCTGAAATCCTTAGCTATCAGCAAGGTGAATCCAGTCGTCGAACCATAGACCTTCCGAATCAATCGGATGTGACAGGCAATCTAGTGATCGGCTATGAAAAGAACGGCTTAATGTTGCGCCTAGCCAGTAACTATAAGTCCGACTACTTACTAGAAGTAGAAGATTTAACGTCTAGCCAGGGGGATGTTTATCAAAGCGCACACATGCAAATTGATGCCAGCACTGCCTACAACATTAACGATCAGCTAAAAGTCAGCTTTGATATTTCCAATCTTGGTGACGAGCCCTACTACAGCTACCAACACCAGTCGCGCTACAACGCCCAATACGAAGAATACGGCCCGACGTATCGCATCGGCCTAAGTTACAGCCATTTTTAACTGTACCGATTTAGAGGAAGGTCGCTTAAGGCCAAATACACTATGAAATATTTAAACAAGCTATTGTTATCCTCCGCCATTGCCATGGCATTGCTGACAGCCTGTGCCAGTAACAGGCTGATCCCAGTCACACAACCAGAAGTATCTGGCGACTATATCAGCCACCATAACGGCCAATGGCTTAGCATCAGCAGGGACGACAGTACCCGCTTCAACACAGAAAAAATCGCGAGTATTTCTGCTGAATACCTGGATCAACGCCATCATAACGGCCAACCCAGCTGGCTGACACTCAACCACAAGCATCAACTGGTATTTATTCAACAACAGCACCAATGGCGCATTAGGGCATCGAACGCACTCGACACTGCCATCGAAGGCTTGTGTTTGTATCAGCCAGGTCCAGAGCAAGGTTTGCAGGCATTTTTATTAACCGAGGATCACCAAGCGCTACAAGTGCTATTACAGCCCCAACAGGATCAGCTAAAAATAACACTACTGCGCACCCTGCCATTGCCAGGCGCCAGTGAGTTTTGTGTGGTGGATGATCAAAATAATGCTCTGTATGTGACCGAAGAGCAGATCGGTTTATGGCGCTATGATGCTCGAGCCGAAAGTGACCTTCGTCGCCAAGTTGTCGCCATGGTCCAGCCCCATGGGCCATTGCATCAGGTTGGGCCGCTCGCCCGCTACCAGGAGCACATCTATATGGCACCTAAAGGCGGCGATCAACTGTATCATTTTCATCACGATCGACTGCAACAGCAGTGGTACATTCCTACCCTTGCCGCCGACGGCTTAGCCATCGCGAGTTCAGATAATCATTTAAACGCTTTGCTATTGGACGAAAATACGCACAGCTGGCAAGCCATTAAACTACCGAAACCAAGCTCAGCAACAGCTGGCACTAGCATTGTTGAAATTAAACCCAGCGCTGAAACTGACCCTGTCACATCGATGGGCGATGCCGCCGATGACCCGGCGATCTGGGTACATCCCTCTCGTCAACAAGACAGCCGCATTTTAGCCACCGACAAACAATATGGTTTGTGGGTCTACGATTTACAGGGCAAAACCATCCAGCAGCTCGCCGTTGGACGCGTCAATAATGTCGACCTACGGTCTGGTTTTACCTTACAAGGCCAGGCGATGGATATTGCCGCCGCCAGTCAGCGTGATCATGCCGCCATCGCGTTATTTTCCATTCAGCCACACAGTGGTGAGGTTTCACTCGTTAGCGAAATTACCACGGATTTAGATAACGTATACGGACTGTGCATGTATCGCGGCAACCATAACGCGATGTACGTTTTTATTAATGACGAAGACGGCCGTTACCAGCAGTGGCACATCCGTGACAGTGAGCAAGGCTGGCACGCCAGCAAGGTGCGTGAATTTGCCCTAGCCTCTCAACCAGAAGGCTGCAGCGGCGACGACGTTCGTCGACAATTATTTTTGGCAGAAGAAAATACAGCGTTATACGTCATGGACGCAGAGCCCAGCGGCAGCGATAAGCTGACCGTCATCGGCCGTGTTAACGATGGCTGGCTGCACGCCGATATTGAAGGCATGGAAGTGTACGACAACGGCCAAAACGCCTATTTACTGGTCTCTAGCCAGGGCAACGATAGCTTTGTGCTCTACAGTGCCAAGCCGCCTTACCAGCCGCTAACGCGCTTTCGTATTGGCATGAATCTCGACAACAATATCGATGGTGCATCAGAAACCGACGGCTTAACCGTCACCAGCGCCAATCTTGGGCCTGGCTATGAGCAAGGCCTGATGGTGGTGCAAGATGGGCGTAATTTACTGCCAAAGCAGCGTCAAAATTTCAAACTGGTGCCCTGGCAAGCGGTAGTTGAGTTGTTGCCCTAACAAACAGGCGGGCACCAGCTACCCTACACAGCATGGTGTCATGCCTACCCTGCAATCATTTTCGCTCCAGAGCTTACTGCTGCACATTGCCAAAACTGGTCGATTTTCATACAATCGCGCCCCCTCACGTAACTAGCCCCCTTTTTGCTTGTTACGTAATTTGACCTCATTTTCTCGAGACCACTATGAAAATCCTCACCATGGCCTTAGGGCTGGTTCTATCTATAAACCTGTTTGCTCAGGAAACAGAATTAAACGCTGAAGACATTGCTGCCTATCAGCACATTCAAGACGTCATTGACTCGCTAACGCCTATTCATGGTGAGGTCGACCTTGGCAATGGCTTAGCCACATTATCTGTTCCAGACAATTTCTACTATTTAGCACCCTCAGATAGTCAGAAAGTACTGGTTGATCTTTGGGGGAATCCTCCATCCGAACCTGGTTTAGGCATGATTCTGCCATCAGAGTATTCACCGTTAGAAGCGGCCGGCTGGGCGGTTACTATTGACTATCGCGAAGAAGGTTACGTGTCAGATGAAGACGCCGCTGGTATCGATTACGATGAGATGCTGAAACAGATGAAGAAAGATACTCGAACATCGAGTGCCGCTCGTAAAAAAGCAGGTTATGAGGGTATTGAACTGATTGGCTGGGCAGCCACACCCTACTACGACGCAGAGGAAAAAAAACTGCATTGGGCCAAAGAGCTGGCATTTGAGGGCATGGACACACATACCCTGAACTACAGCATCCGCGTACTAGGCCGCCAAGGAGTTCTAGAGCTCAATTTCGTTGCTGGCATGGCACAACTCGACGAAATCAATGCCAACCTCGAACCCGTCTTGGCCATGACAAGCTTCAATGACGGGAATCGCTACAGTGACTTTAACCCTGACGTCGATAAAGTTGCAGCATACGGTATAGGCGCCCTGGTAGCAGGCAAGGTCTTAGCTAAAACAGGATTTTTTGCCTTGCTACTGGTATTTTTGAAAAAATTCTGGGTATTTGCAGCTGTAGGCATTTGGGGAGCCATCAAGCTACTGTTTGGGCAAAAAAAGAAAACTGAAAGCCCTACGCAATAAGAGGTCCCTTTTTTAAAAGAGACCCTTTGATGCAGCTAACGATAAAGTTATTGAGTGGGCATTCTCTATAGCGCTAAGCATAAGTTTGGGACAATTCCTCGACATGCCGCCAACTATACAACCACTCTTTGACTTTTTCTCCATCGCCCGGCGGCTGCCACCATTGGCTTTTGACCGGTTTGCCCGCCAAGCCCTGATAAAACCTCTGCGCCTGCTGGTTATCCGCCAGTACCTCAAGATACAGCCCTTTACTCGCGCAGTTCTGATTAACCCACTCTGCCACGGTGTGCATTAACTGTCGGCCAATGCCCTGACCTTGGTAAGCCGCTGCGACGTGCAAGTTATCGATGAAAGTGCCCAGAGTTTCGTGCTCATCTCCATAAATGCAGATAAAGCCAGCCAAGTCGTCGCCTTCTTCCGTCACCCATATTTTCTGATTGTTTTTTGCGCAGTTAAACTTTTCCTGCCAGGCCTTTAATCTATCAGCAGATACTTGGTTATCTAGGAATTCATCGGACAAGATGCCGCGATAGGCAATGCGCCAACTGTTGGCATGCAGATTTGCTATAGCATCAATATCTTCTATTTGAGCAGGACGAATACGCACAAAATTCCCCAACCAGTGTATTAATGGCTGCCATGATACGAGGGAGTTTATCGAGAGGCTAATCGCGTTTTGGGGTGTGGGGAAGTAAGGGAGGGCAAATGCCCCTTCGACCTCAGGCAGGGTGGTGTTAATCGCTTCGCTCGGTACGAACAACGAGGCTTCTCACCCTACCCTCATTAAAATCTCTTTTTCTCGTTGTCGCGGTGTTGAACAGCCTCTCAGGGTGCTCATTTACTCGCCGGTAAACTCCGTTCCTTCGAAACTGTTCGCCTTGCGACAACATCGCCTCTGAGATTTTAACTTCACCAAATCGCGTACATAAAAAAACCGCGCAGCCGATAGCAAACGCGGTTTCTTGAATCAGTGGCGGTGAGGGAGGGATTCGAACCCTCGATACCTTTCGGTATACACGCTTTCCAGGCGTGCTCCTTCGACCACTCGGACACCTCACCTAAAGTCAGTTCACAGCATGCATGCTGCGCTGATCAGTGGCGGCGAACTATACGCATGTGCTGGGTAGGCGTCAAGCATTGCTGGGTAATTCGTTGTTTTTACTCAGATTTCCCAAGCCAATCGCTAGCAAACTCGGCCACATCCAACTGCGGCGCGGTCTTTAAGCGGCAGTTCACATGGCCGATATAGACAAAACCAACCAAAACGTCGTCCTTGCCAAGACCCAATGCCTCTCTGACGGCCAGGCTGTTCACCATATCGCCGCTGCGCCAGATCGCACCCAAGCCCAACGCCCAGGCGGCGTTCAGCATGTTTTGCACACCGGCACCCGTCGACAAGATTTGCTCATCACGCGGCACCTTATCGTGCTCAGTGACCTGGGTCACAGCGGCGATCACCAAGGGGGCACGATTTAACAGGTTGGCGAACTTAGTTTGCTTCTCTTCAGACAAATTCTGCCAGTCTTTGATGCCATGAAGGAATATGTTGCTTAACTCGCTGCGCCGCTCACCACGAATCAACAGATAACGACTGGGGCGTAGCCAGGCATGATCCGCTGCCCGCAAGGCTGCCTGCAGCAAGATTTCAATCTGCTCTGCAGTGACATCCGGCCCAGTCAGTTGCGGGGCGGAAACGCGTTGGGTCAATACATCAATGGCATTCATCAATTCAGTTCCAGCAAACGAGTGAGTGAGCTATTTTAAAGACTGTCGGCTAACAACAAAACCTGAGGCGAACGGCTTGCATTCTCAACTTCATAATGTTTGCCTGACGCCAAAGCTTGCTGACAACCGGTAATCCCGGTATACAGAGTGGTTTTGCGGCGATAACGCCTTTCGACCATAACGACAACAACCGTGGAATGCGTACATGACCAGTCAGGCTGACGAAGCTCAGTTCAGCGAATCAACGTTGCCCAAGCAAGACTATATGGCCCGCGTACTGGGCTATGGCGTCGCTGCCGCAACGGCAGTGGCCGGTTTTATTGAAGGATATTTTGCTGCCAGTGCACTGCTGGTGATGCTGATTTGCTTGCTGTATCCACACATCGTTTATCTGATCAGCCGCCCGTTTAAGCGCCGTAGAGGCTACACCACGCGTCAACTTTTGATCCACGGTGATGCACTGCTGTGCGGTTTGTTTTTATCCTACATGCAGCTCCCTATGCCGCTGGTGATGCTGTTTTTGATCATGATCAATACCAGTTTTATTATCGTTGGTAGTTTTACCGCCTGGGCATTTTGCATAATCTCGCTGGTATCGGGTGCCGCCATTGGTTACCTGGTGTTTGGCTACAGTATGCCGCCGCGAGTTCCCGACGTGGTGTTTATGACCGCCGCGATTGGTGTCGGCATCCACTTGGCGATTTCAGGCTTTAACAGTAATCGTCAGGCTCGTGACCTGATCCACTTAAAACGCAAGTTCCAGGGCCAGGTGTCGCGCTTTCAAGCCCTCTCCCATCAAGTATCCAAATACGTGGCGCCGCAGATCTGGGAGTCGATTTTCTCGGGCAAGCGCCAGGTTAAGCTGGAGACCCAACGCAAAAAGTTGGTGGTGTTCTTCTCCGATATCGTTGGTTTCACCAGCTTATCTGAGCAAATGGAGGCGGAAGCCTTTACCGAGTTACTGAATACCTATCTGACCGATATGTCGCGCATCGCGTTGAAATACGGCGGCACCATCGACAAGTTTATTGGCGACGGCATCATGATCTTCTTTGGCGACCCACGCACCAAAGGCACCAAGCGCGACGCTTTGGCCTGTGTTGCCATGTCCATTGAAATGCGCCGCCATATGCTCAAACTGCGCAAGCAGTGGGCAGAGCACGGCATGACCGCACCGCTGCAAATACGCATGGGCATCAATACCGGTTACGTCACAGTAGGCAATTTCGGCACCGAAAACCGTATGGATTACACCATTATCGGCAAAGAGGTGAACCTAGCCGCTCGCCTGGAAAGCGAAGCTGAAGCGGGAGAAATTCTGATTTCCCACGAAACCTACGCACTGATCAAAGACAAGATTATTTGCCGCACTCGCGGCACAGCCCAGGTAAAAGGCTTTAGAGATCCTGTGCCTCTGTACCAGGTGGTCGACTACCGCCGTGACCTAGGCGCCAACCCCAGCTTTATCAATCACGATACCGAAGGATTTTCGCTGTATCTGGAATCCGATAAGGTCAAAGACCACGAGCGAGAAAAAGTGGCTGCGGCACTGGAACGTGCTGCCCGCAAACTGCGCAAACAAGTCGACGCTTAATCTTATCGCTCAGCGGCAGAGACAGAGCTCCGCCGCCATCAATCGCACCAAGATTTACTCGATAAAGGCTACTGGCGCGCTAAGCGAAAGTTGATCGCTTCGACACTGGCGTCGCTGCTGCGCATTGGATTGATGTCCAAGCCGCCACGGCGTACGTAACGCGCATAGACGGTTAAAGATTCGGGCTGACAGGCCTGCATTAAATCTAGGTAGGTGCGTTCCACGCACTGCTCGTGAAAATCCTGATGCTGGCGCAGCGAAATGATGTAACGCAGCAAGGCTTCTTCATCGATGCGCTGGCCACGATAATGAATATACACACTGCCCCAATCCGGCTGACCCGTTACTGGGCAATTAGACTTCAACAGATGACTGCACAACCATCCATCAAACTGCCCTTCTGCTAACTGTAACAAACTGGCATCGGGCTGATATTGGCTGACTTCGATGTCGAGCTCATCAATACAGCGCGCCTGAGGCGGTGCCTCGAAGCTGTGCTCAATATCCAGCAAGGTAACTGCAACCGGCTCGCCAGCCGCTTTGCTTAGGTCTCGTTGCATACATTCCAACACCACCTCGGCCTGCTCAAAACGAGTTTGATTAAATGAGTTGAGATACAACTTGAATGACTTAGATTCAATTAAAAACGGACTAGTAGCCGGTATACGAAACTCCGCCATCGCCACCACAGGCTTGCCCCGACCATTCAGCCAAGACACCTCATAAGCATTCCAGATATCGACGCCATGAAATGCCGCCTGGTTACGATCTTGCCCCATCGCTTTCCAGCTTTCCTGGCGGTCGATAGGATACAAGAGTGTGGGATCGTACTGATCCTTATATTCAGACGACTGCCCAAGCGGGTTGTTATCACTGTGCACCGAAGCCATTCTTTTCTCCAACTTATCCATTTATTGCCGCATACCAACACCGCGACGAATCAACCAAACACTGACGCTGGTCAGCACCGCGATAAAGGCCAGCAACATTAAGTAAGCGTGAATAATATCAACATCCGACACCCCTAGCACACCATAGCGAAAGGCGTTGACCAGGTAGAGAATCGGATTTAATGCCGACACCATCTGCCAGAACTCAGGCAGCAGGTTAATTGAATAAAAAACACCGCCCAGATAGGTCAGCGGAGTAATCACAAAGGTCGGGATAATGGAGATATCATCAAACTTGGTGGCAAAGATGGCATTAATAAAACCACCGAGTGAAAACACAATGGCCGACAATAAGATGACGGACACCACCACCCAAGCATTGTGCACATTGAGATCGGTAAACCACAGCGACAGCAGCGTTACTATGATGCCCACCAGCACGCCACGTACCACACCGCCGGCGACAAAACCGGACAAAATCGTCAGCGGGTGCACCGGTGCCACCATCATTTCTTCAACGCTGCGCTGAAACTTATTACTAAAAAACGACGATGCGACATTGCCGTAGGCATTGGTGATGACACTCATCATAATCAGCCCAGGCACAATAAAAGCCATGTAATCGACACCGCCCATATCGCCAATGCGAGAGCCAATCAGATTGCCAAAAATCACAAAATACAGTGTCATGGTGATGGCAGGCGGCAGCAAGGTTTGCTGCCAGATGCGCATAAAGCGTCTGACTTCTTTCACCACTATGGTGCTAAACGCGACGCGCTGCACTGACCATTGATTCATCGCTGTGGCTCCTGTACCAGATGAACAAACAACTCTTCCAACCGGTTCGATTTGGTGCGCATGCTGCGAACAAGCACCTGGTGCTCAGTCAGCACCTGAAACAGGGCATTAAGGTCTTGGCCTTTTTCTACCGTAACTTCCAGGCTATCGCTTGAAGGCTGACACACGTCATAGCCGTTAAGCGCCGGCACTTCTGACAAAGGAGCCGCCAAGTCCAGCACAAAGGTTTCGGTATGCAAGGTCGACAGCAAGGCTCGTGTGCTGGTGCACTGCACAATGTCACCGTGATTGATGATGGCAATATTGCGGCATAACTGCTCAGCTTCTTCCAAATAATGGGTGGTCAACACTATGGTCACCCCTTCATTATTCAACTGCTGCATAAAACGCCACATAGAGCGGCGCAGTTCGATATCCACCCCCGCCGTGGGCTCATCCAGAATCAATACATCGGGCTTATGCACCAGCGCCCGCGCGATCATTAAACGCCGCTTCATACCACCCGATAACATACGCGCAGGCTGATCGCGCTTATCCCACAAATCCAGCGCCTGTAACAGTTCTTGCGTGCGCCCAAGGGCCTCTTGTGTACGCAGACCAAAATAGCCGGCCTGGGTGACCACTATGTCCTGCACCTTTTCGAACTGATTAAAGTTAAATTCTTGCGGCACCACACCCAGTCGCCGCCTTGCTTCGAACAACTGACGATTAACATCAAACCCCATAATGGAAGCAGAACCGGATGTTTTTTGTACCAGACCCGATACAATACCTAATGTGGTCGATTTACCGGCCCCGTTGGGACCCAGCAAGGCGAAAAAGTCGCCCTGCTCCACCGTCAGATCAATGGACTTCAATGCTTCGAAGCCATTGGCATAGACCTTTCGTAACGCGTTTACCTGTAAAGCCGGAGTCATTGTTACACCCATGTCGAATCTGTTAAATCCGCGATCAGCTTACCACTTGCAACTGCTCAAGCAGCTGCAACAGCGACTGCTAAAAGCCAGCGAAGCCATTACCCCAGAGACCATCGCCACCCTGGACAGCATGATTCAGGCGATGGAACAGCAACTACCCGACGTCTATGAGCAAGGCCAGGACTGGCTTAGCCATCTAGCCACTCACCAACCTCAACTGGTACCTGCCATTGAGCGAGACCTATTCTGGTTTTTCGGCGGCAGTTGCCTGCACACCCTGACCGATGAAGAGATAGAGCGCTTTCAACAACTGGATGAGCAGGAAGCCGAAGCCCTAGCGGCTGGCCAAACATTTGATCGCCACATTGCGAAGCAAAATATCTTTGCTGGCTGAGTGGCGAGGCAGGATAGCGAATGACGCGTGGCAACACCAGCCACGCCACCACACCAGACTGTTGCAGTTATCGCCTCTAGGCACCGATTCATAATCGCAATCGGCTAGATACTTAATCTGCAAACACCCCCAATCCTGTCAGTTAACTGAGAACCGGTAATGTGTAACAAGATCGACCGGGCAGCTAGCCACCGGGCTGGCGCCCCAGCTTGCGACGTCACTGATTCCCAAACATAAACTCAAACCCCAGAAACGAAAAAAGCCGACTCATTTCTGAATCGGCTTTTTAAATCTGGAGCGGGAAACGAGATTCGAACTCGCGACCCCAACCTTGGCAAGGTTGTGCTCTACCAACTGAGCTATTCCCGCTAATGGCATCCCCAAGGGGATTCGAACCCCTGTTACCGCCGTGAAAGGGCGGTGTCCTAGGCCTCTAGACGATGGGGACGCATCGCTTAGATGCCGTGCATGATACCCTCATCTATTTGATTTGCAACACTTTTTTTTAAAAAAGTTTCACTCGCTGGAAAGTTCTGACTGAACAACGGGCAACGTAGCGCCCTTTTATCTCACAACCCACAACGAACTCCAAACAACCAGAAATCAGCCCAAGCAGCATAACGAAATCATTGGCTGATGACTTAGCGACTTCAACATCTGACACGCCACAAATATCGACAGCTTTTTCCGCAGGAAAATAGCCGCCAAACTCGCAACCAACAAAAAGCTCAGATGCAAAAAAAGCCGACTCATTTCTGAATCGACTATTAGAATCCGGAGCGGGACAAAAATGTCGGGAACATTTTTGCGAGAGCGTAGCGAGCCCGAAGGGTCGGTATCTGGACGATATCGACACCATAGCCGGGAACATCTTTGCGAGAGCGTAGCGAGCCCAAAGGGTCGGTACAGGTAAGATACCGACACCATAGTCGGAAGCATTTTTGCGAGAGCGCAGCGATCCTAAAGGGTCGGTACAGGTAAGATACCGACACCATAGCCGGGAACATTTTTGCGAGAGCGTAGCGAGCCCGAAGGGTCGGTACAGGTAAGATACCGACCAACTCCGCAACCAATAAAAAAGCCCAGTCAATTGCTTGATTGGGCTTCTAAATTTGGAGTGGGAAACGAGACCGATCGGGCTGGCGCTCCAGCTCGCGACGTCGCTGATTCCCATGCATAAACTCAAACCCCAAAAACGAAAAAGCCGACTCATTTCTGAATCGGCTTTTTAAATCTGGAGCGGGAAACGAGATTCGAACTCGCGACCCCAACCTTGGCAAGGTTGTGCTCTACCAACTGAGCTATTCCCGCTAATGGCATCCCCAAGGGGATTCGAACCCCTGTTACCGCCGTGAAAGGGCGGTGTCCTAGGCCTCTAGACGATGGGGACACACCGTATTGCAGCGCCTAGTGCTGCTTTCCTGATTGCTGACGCTTAGCTTGCGCTACTCCAATTCACATTTGAATTGGAGCGGGAAACGAGATTCGAACTCGCGACCCCAACCTTGGCAAGGTTGTGCTCTACCAACTGAGCTATTCCCGCACTTAATGCATCTTCAAAGAAGATGGCATCCCCAAGGGGATTCGAACCCCTGTTACCGCCGTGAAAGGGCGGTGTCCTAGGCCTCTAGACGATGGGGACGTCTCAATCAAGGAGCGCGCATTCTAGGGGTGAAGCTCAGGGTCGTCAACTCTTTTTTATAACTTTTTTATCATAACTTTCTAAAAACATAAGACCTACGTTCTAACAGGCCAGGCCTAGCCTATTGCAAGCGTTTGCAGCCAGCACAGCTACACTTGTGCCATATCATGGAGATTGCAAGGATTGACGCAACCTATGTCCACACTGGGCTTGGTGATCATTGTCACTATCGTCGCATTGGCTGGCGTTGGCGCCATGGGGTTTCTGCGCCTGCGCGAGCAAAAACGCCTAGAGCGTGCCCGGCAAGCCATTCTATTAACCGATGACATCAGCAAATACGCCGAGGTCTTGTCGACCTTAACGGCGTATTTGAGTAGCAACGCCAAGCAGTTACTGGCACAACAGATACTCTCGATGCAGCAACAACTGTCACTGCTTGGCGTAAAAAGCACTCAATTGGTTAAGCGCGCCGTCAATTTAGCACAGCAAGTCGCTGACCAAGCTCCCAGCAAAACACCACCACCTTTGCCCAAAGACAGCAAACAAGCACAGCGTTTTAGTGAGCAAACACGGCACCTAGGCACATTAGTGAGACAGGCCTATCAACGTGGCCAGATTGACAAAAACACGGCTTCCGCCATCGCCAAAGAGGCCCGCACGCTAAACCTTAAGGTGTGTTATGGCGTTTACGAAAGCAAAGCGCGCGCCGCTTTGGCCATGAACAGCCCTTCTCGAGCCACCCGCTTCGTCGATAAAGCGAAAGCACTGCTGCAGGCCAGCAGTGATGAAATAGCGACATTGAACAAAGCCCTGGAGGCATTGCAGGCCGACGTCAAAGCAGCAATCGCGGAACTGGCCCCCGAAGACACCCCCTCGCGGTTAGAAGCAGGCACCCAGGAGATGGCCGAAAACGAAGAAGCTTGGAAAAAAAAGCACTTTTAATCAACAGGCTATTTCAGCGCCCAGATCGACAGCAGCGGACGGGTTGGATACGATGATGCATACCCTATCAAGGCCTCCCTGGCTATTACGGACAGTCTGCCGTTATGCTCCGCCGTATTAATCGAAAACTAGCCCAGCGCACAGCCTTGCAAGTCAGCGCCCTACTGCTTTTTATTGCACTCTGTTTGGGCGCTTTTAGCCTAGCCAGTACCGCTAAAGCGTTACGACAGCAACTGCAACAAACCCCCGAGCTACTGTTGCAGAGCAATATTCCCGCTTTCACATTAGCCACCTTTAACTATAACGACCGTCTCAATCAGCAACTCAGCGACGGATTAATCAAACACCCCAGTGTACTCAGAGTGTCTGTCATCGATAGCACTGGTGGCGAGCTGGCACATGCATACCGCCACCAGAGCTGCCAAATCAGTGCCATCGAATACGCCATATTTGATGTTCAGGACATTCATATTGCCGACCTGTTTCACCGAGCGACGGCCGTTGGCAAAGTTATCCTACGCTCGGACCCTTGCCCCTTTATAGAAGAGTTTCGCCAAGCCATCATTCACGCCACGGCATACACACTGCTGTTATGCCTGCTGGTTACCGGCTTTATTTACCTCAGCCACCACAGACTCATCAGTCGCCCGTTGCGCCGACTCACCAAAAAAGCCAAGTCCATTGACGATCACCACATTGACCAGCAGACGCTGCAACAATTCCAAAGTCAGCGCGAGGATGAACTGGGCCAGCTAAGCCGCGCGTTTTACCACTTATTAGAAGCACTAACACAACACATCCAACAGCAGCAGCAAGCCGAAGCACAAGTGGCGGAATACTCCGCCAAGCTAGAGCAATTGGTCAGTCGGCGCAGTCAAGCACTGCAGGAAGCCAGTCAGCATCAGGTCAGCAACACAGCACATTTGCACGGTGCCGTTCAATCTGCGCGCCAGCAATTCATTGATGCCACCTGGCAACAACTCGCTAGCGATCAACACCACGACGTGGCAACCGCGCGCGCCTTGTTACAGCACGTTCGTTGGCTAGAAAAAAGTCTGACGCTCAGCGCAGACGCCGACCAAGAAATTGTATTGCACAGCTGGATAGAGCACTCACTGACACACCAAGGCTTGTATCCCTTGGCCATTACACAGCTTCAAGCATCCGATCAGGTGCTACTCATTGCCGAGCCCTTGCACGCCAGCGTACTGATCGGAGTAGCTCACTGCCTAAATGCCAGCGGCGCACCCGCACTCACCTTGCAAGCAGAGGTTAAAGCTATTGAAAATCGTTGCCAGCTGGCGTTTGAGCTTCAAAGTGAGCCCTTTGAGCTGCAACAGCAAGTTACTCTGGCATTGGAACAAGATGTGATGACGACCGAGCAAGGCTTAATGCCAGGTCTGAGCGTTTATCGACAACTGCTTGAGTCGCATGGCGGCTCTCTGCAGCTGGAGTGTGATCACAGCGTACGACTGACCTGGCACCTGCCCTGTCATCAACAAAGCCAGGTACTGCAGCAAGTGCAGTCGGGCTGCCATCAGCCCATAGGGTTAATGATTGCTGATAGTGGCCAGCGCAATAAAGTAAAAACATTGCTGCAGCAATGGCAACTGCCCCATAACCGCTGCCATGAGCCCGATCCTAGCCGCTTAATCATCAGCGATGATTTATCTCATGCACAGCACTCCCGCACCGTCGTGATCGGCCAACAGCTAGCCGAACTGGGCCGCCAATGGACCGCCGCGCAGCTATTATTGGCACTGGCAAAACGCTGCAGCCAACCCTCCCAAGTACAGCGTCAAACCACGGCTCTGGTAGCCGAGGACAACACCATCAGTCGCATGTTGTGCCAGCGCTTCCTTAAAAACCTGGGGGTAAAAGCAGAGTTGGCAGACAATGGTTTGCATGCGTTGGAGATGGCACGTGAGCGCAGCTTTGATGTGATCTTAATGGACTGCCAAATGCCCATCATGGATGGCTTTGAAGCCACCCGACAAATTCGCCGCGCCTCGCTTAACCAGGATACGCCCATCATTGCACTAACCGGCCTAAGCGGGGAAGGCGAACGCCAGGATTGCCTCAACGCCGGCATGAATGACTTTATTGGCAAACCCTTTACCCAGGTGCAGGTACATTCGGCGTTACTGCAATGGCTAGATGGCGCTTGATCAAAAAGTCGCTCTTCGCCATTGCAACACCACTACTCACTTAGCTTCCCAAGTTCGGACAACTGGTGCTGCCAACGCTGCAGTAACTGGCGTAGCTCGATCAGCTCCTCGCCAGACACCTGCAGCTGACACATCAACTGCTGCGGTATCGATTCAGCCGCTTGGCGAAGTGCTTTTCCTTCGTTGCTGAGATCAACCAACACCCGCCTTTCATCTTGTTGGCTGCGCCGCCTTGTTAGCCACTGGCGCGCCTCCATGCGCTTCAGCAGCGGCGTTACCGTGCCTGTATCCAGCAGTAGCTCACGACATAAATCGTTGACGGCCAACGGTAACCGCGACTCCTGCTGCGCCTGCCACAACACCAGCATGACCAGGTACTGGGGGTAAGTTAAGCCCAGCGGCTTTAACAGCGGCTGGTAAGCCTGAGTCACCTGGCGCGACAGACTGTAAAGTGGAAAGCACACCTGCTGATCGAGGCGCAGCACATCATGGTGGTCCATCTTGCATCCTTCACTCGGCCGATAAGGCGTTTTCTATATCGCGGCTCAGCGCTTCTGGCTTAGTAGTCGGTGCGTAACGTCCAATTACCTGGCCGTCACGTCCGATCAGGAACTTGGTGAAATTCCACTTAATGCCCTCAGTACCCAACACGCCGGGCGCAGCGGCTTTCAAACGCTGATACAAAGGCGCTGCGTTGCCACCATTCACCTCTATTTTGGCAAACATGGGAAAGCTGACACCGTAGTTTTTCTGACAGAAAGCACCGATCTCTGCACTGTCGCCCTTTTCCTGCTGACCGAACTGATTGCAGGGAAAACCCAACACCACGAAGCCGTCGTCTTGGTAGCGCTGCCACAAGGCTTCCAACCCTTCATATTGCGGCGTAAAACCACAGGCACTGGCGGTGTTGACCACCAACACCACCTGACCCTGGTATTGCTCCAGCTCTTGTTGCTCGCCATTTAAGCGATTCATATTGCCCGATAAGATCATGCTCACCTCAGAATATTGCTCACATTAAGATTGTGCGCAACATACTACCCTGAAAGACAACGACTGCAAGGCTTATTCGCCGCTGCAGCCCAATGTTTCATGACTCATCAGGATTGTCTTCAGCGTCAGAAGCGCGCTCTTGTCGGCCACTGGCTGCCGTGCCGGTGGCGACAAAATCGAGAGATGCCGAGTTAATGCAATAGCGCAAGCCATTTTCGGCCGGACCGTCGGTAAATACATGGCCTAAATGGGCATCACATTGATGGCACACCACTTCGGTGCGCACCATAAAGTGACTGGTATCCAGATGCTCATCAACAGCATCTTGTTCTAGTGGCTGGGTAAAACTGGGCCAGCCACAACCAGCATCGTATTTGTTGTGACTTAAAAACAGCGCCGCACCGCAGCAAACGCAATGATAGGTGCCATCTTCGCTAAAATCGTAGTACTGCCCAGTAAACGGGCGCTCCGTCGCGGCTTCACGGGTAATGCGGTAAGTGTGTTCGTCCAGTTGCTCACGCCATTGTTGTGGGGTTTTGGTAATTTTTGCCATGCGATACCCTTGCTCACTTTCGCCTTATCTAAGCTCAGAGTATGATGCTCAGTTCCCTTTCGATTCAACACAGGCGTGCGTAGTTCCATGAAGGAAATCGTTAAATCCAATAAGCTGGCCAACGTTTTTTACGATATTCGTGGACCCGTGCTGCAAGCCGCCAAGCGCATGGAAGAAGAAGGCCACCGCATTCTCAAACTCAACATCGGCAACCCCAAGCCGTTTGGCCTTGATGCACCAGAAGAAATCATCCAGGACGTTATTTACAACCTGCCCGATTCTGAAGGCTATGCCGATTCACGTGGTTTGTTTTCTGCTCGTAAAGCCATCATGCAATACGCCCAGCAGAAAAATATTGCCAACGTCGGCATTGAAGACATTATCGTGGGCAATGGCGTCAGCGAGCTGATTGTGATGAGCATGCAGGGCTTGCTCAACAATGGTGATGAGGTACTGGTACCTGCGCCCGATTATCCTTTGTGGACCGGCGCAGTCAGCCTGGCCGGCGGCCGCGCTGTGCATTACGTATGCGACGAAGGCAGCGACTGGTTTCCTGACCTCGACGACATGCGCCGCAAAATCACCGATAAAACCCGGGCGATGGTGTTGATCAACCCCAATAATCCGACCGGTGCCGTGTACCCACCAGAGATATTAAAAGGCATGCTGGAGATTGCTCGCGAGCATCAGCTGGTGGTGTTTTCCGACGAGATTTACGACAAAATTTTATTTGATGGTGCCGAGCATATATCAACCGCTTCCCTGGCTGATGATTTATTAGTCATTACCTTTAACGGCTTATCAAAGAATTATCGCCTGGCAGGTTTTCGCGCCGGCTGGATGATCATTAGCGGCACCAAACACCTGGCTAAAGATTATCTAGAAGGTTTGGATATGCTGGCCAATATGCGCCTGTGTGCCAACGTGCCCGCCATGCATGCGATTCAAACGGCGCTGGGTGGCTATCAAAGCATTAATGACTTAGTGGCACCAGGCGGTCGTATTTGCCAGCAACGCGACATCGCTTATCAAGCATTAAACGCCATCGACGGCGTTAGCTGTGTGAAGCCGAAAGGCGCTTTGTACTGTTTCCCAAAAGTCGATACGCAGAAATTTAATATGCATAACGACGAGCGCATGGTGCTGGACTTATTGGAGCAGCAAAAAATTCTGATTGTGCATGGCACGGCGTTTAACTGGCCCTACCCAGATCATTTCCGGGTGGTTTTCCTTCCGCGTCCAGAAGATTTATCTGCGGCGATGGAACGCATGCAGCAGTTTTTTGCCGGCTATCGCCAGATCTAACGGAGAGACCATGCTCGACGTTCATATCGACGATTTTTACAAAGACTGCGCCGCCGCTTTATTACTGGGTTTTCGCTGGTTTCCACGCCAGCAAACCCTGTTTATCGAGGATATTTCAGGCCCAGATGATATGGATGAATTTGGCCTGCACTCAGCACGCCACATGGCCGCACTGGGTACGGTTCAATGGCTGCAAGACGAAGGTTTTGTGCGTTTCGGCGCACGCGATGCCTGCCGCTCAGTCGATGATTTTGTATTAACGTCAAAAGCCTTTGCCCGGCTTATGAAAGCCGTCGACCAAGATCCCAGTCAGACCCTGGCCCACGCATTGGAATACGCCCGCTTGCAAGGTGACACCCTAATGTTAGGGCGCCTACTGCAAGCTCACATTTTGTGCCATAACCAGCTGATTTAGCCGCTCTATTTTACTCGCACATCAAAGCCGACCGCTTCCAGCGCTTTGCCCAGATCCTGGCAGCGGGCAGGCACTCCAGCTTTAAGCACCGGAATATCACGACGCAACGGATAGTCCCGTCGCAGTTGATCAAAAGTGGCACGCATATCCTGACTGCGACGCATGGCAGAGCGCATGACGCCATCATCAACACGCACCTCGTAAGCAACACGAATGGCGGTGCGAATGGCTTGATGCACCGGCACCCGATCGGAGAAGTTAATACGTTTAATGCCAGGCTCGGGTAAAAACTGCGCTAATTTGCAGCGTACCGGCAGCCCCAAAAATTCGCTGACGGCATGGTAAATCATTTCCGTACCACGCATTTTTCCATCCAGTGAATAGCCTGCGATGTGCGGCGTTGCGATCATCGCCCGATTCATCAACGCCAAATCCAGGTAAGGCTCGTTTTCCCACACATCCAATACCGCTTCAAAATGCTCGTGCTGCTGCAAATGCTGTAGTAGCGCCTTGCCATCCACCACGTCACCACGACAGGTATTAATCAAGCAGGCGTTGTGCTGCATTTGCTCAAGTTGAGCGGTTGAGATCAAATGTCGAGTTGGGTGCTCTCCGTCTGTGGTCAAGGGTGTGTGCAAGGTCACCACATCGGCCTTGAGCGCCTGCTGCAATGTGACCAGATCCCCCACCTCCTCTGGGTCCTTAAACGGGTCAACGGCCAGCACTGTGACTCCCATGGCCTCCAGTCGCTGGCGCAACAGACCACCCACATTGCCAATACCAACAACCGCCACCGTTAAGTCACTAAACGCCTGACCACGACTGTCGGTCAACACACTCAGACAACTGAGCACATAATCCACCACCGCCTGGGCGTTACAGCCAGGCGAACTGGCAAAACCTATGTTCTGGCGCTGCAAATAGTCCACATCGATATGGTCAGTGCCAATCGTGGCGGTAGCGACAAACTTGACCGGCGTACCGGACAATAACGACTCATCCACCTGGGTAACGGATCGCACCAGCAATACGTCGGTTTGCTGCAAATCATCGCGGCACAACTGGCGGCCAGGGCGGCGCTCTATGCTGCCTAAGTCAGCAAAAAATTCATCAATTAGGGGAATGTTTTCATCAGCCAGTATTCGCACGGCGTAATCTCAGATAATCCATCAGCCGTTATTCTGGCAACAGAGCCCGCCAGTGACAATGACATGAATACTGCGGACAGCAAAATAACACCTTGCAAGGTTGTTTTTGCTGATATTTCACCGTTACAAGGGGCGTGAGATGTCGCATTCACTCAGGAAATAGTGAATATAAGCAGAATGCGAGCAATTAATAACCTATTCCATCAACGCCTTCCTTAACCCAAAAACGCCAATGACCTATACTTGCGCCCGGAAATCCATTTGAGGTTTGTTGCGACATCTGGCGTTCGCAAGTCCTGTCACTACCGCCCTGACGGCGCTGGTGATGTCCCAGGCATGCCAGTTTGATTCGCCGCAACACCCAGTAGGACGTGCAACCATCCGTCGGCCATGCCGGCCACAAGCCGGACCTGGTAGTGCGACAGATATAACGAGACGAGGATATAACCGTGTTAGAAGCTTATCGTGCTCACGTCGCTGAGCGTGCAGAGCAAGGCGTTCCGCCAAAGCCTCTGAATGCTGAGCAAACAGCCGCTTTGGTCGAGCTGTTAAAAACCCCGCCTGCAGGCGAAGAAGAAACCCTGGTTGACCTGCTGGAAAATCGCATCCCGCCAGGCGTGGACGAAGCTGCTTATGTTAAAGCCGGTTTCCTCACCGCAATCGTCAAAGGCGAAGCGGCCTCTCCTTTGGTCTCGAAAGAAAAAGCCGTGCAGCTGCTGGGCATGATGCAAGGTGGCTACAACATCGCTACCTTGGTCGAGCTGCTGGATGACGCCAGCTTGGCCGAGCTGGCCGGCGAGCAACTGAAAAGCACACTGCTGATGTTCGATGCCTTTAACGACGTTAAAGACAAAATGGACGCTGGCAATGCAGTCGCCAAAAACGTGATGGAATCCTGGGCCAACGCCGAGTGGTTCACACGCAAAAACAAAGTCGCCGAAAGCATCAAGATGACCGTGTTCAAGGTCACTGGTGAAACCAACACCGACGATCTGTCTCCAGCTCCAGACGCTTGGTCTCGTCCAGACATTCCTCTGCACGCCCGCGCTGCTTACAAAATGACGCGTGACGGCTTAGAGCCTGAAGAGCACGGCGTCACCGGCCCTATGGCTCAGATCGAAGCGATCAAAGCCAAAGGCCTGCCGGTTGCTTTTGTTGGTGACGTTGTAGGTACCGGCTCGTCACGTAAATCAGCCACCAACTCGGTGTTGTGGTTCTTTGGCGACGATATCCCTGGTGTACCTAACAAGCGTGGCGGCGGTGTGTGTATCGGCGGCAAAGTTGCACCGATTTTCTTCAACACCATGGAAGACGCTGGCGCCTTGGTCTTCGAAGCCCCAGTTGACGACCTCAACATGGGTGATGTGATTGAAATTCGCCCATATGACGGCAAGATTTTGTCTGAATCGGGCGACGTATTGTCTGAATTTGAATTCAAATCCGACGTCATTCTGGATGAAGTTCAAGCCGGTGGCCGTATCCCACTGATCATTGGTCGTGGCCTGACCACCAAAGCACGCGAAGCTCTGGGCCTGGGCGCATCGGATACTTTCCGCTTGCCCGTTGACCCAGAAGCAGGCTCTAAAGGCTTTAGCCTGGCGCAGAAGATGGTCGGCAAGGCATGTGGCCTGGAAGACGGTCAAGGCGTTCGTCCTGGCACCTACTGCGAGCCACAAATGACCACCGTCGGCTCTCAAGACACCACAGGTCCTATGACCCGTGATGAACTGAAAGACCTAGCGTGCTTGGGCTTCCAAGCCGACTTGGTGATGCAATCTTTCTGTCACACCGCAGCTTATCCAAAGCCGGTTGACGTTGAAATGCAGCACACCATGCCAGACTTTATTCAAACCCGTGGCGGTGTTGCACTGCGTCCGGGTGACGGCATCATCCACTCTTGGCTGAACCGCATGCTGCTGCCAGATACCGTGGGTACCGGTGGTGACTCACACACCCGTTTCCCAATGGGTATTTCGTTCCCAGCCGGTTCTGGCCTGGTGGCCTTTGCTGCCGCCACCGGTGTGATGCCACTGGATATGCCGGAATCTGTACTGGTGCGCTTTAAAGGCAAGATGCAGCCTGGCATCACCCTGCGTGACCTAGTGCATGCCATTCCTCTGTACGGCATCAAGCAAGGTCTGTTAACGGTTGAGAAAAAAGGCAAGATCAACGAATTCTCAGGTCGCATCCTGGAAATCGAAGGCCTGGAAAATCTGACCGTTGAGCAAGCGTTTGAGCTATCAGATGCCTCTGCAGAGCGCTCTGCTGCGGGTTGTACCATCAACCTGTCGGAAGAGTCCGTTGCTGAGTACCTGCGCTCTAACATCGTCATGCTGCGCTGGATGATTGCCGAAGGTTATGGCGATCCTCGTACTCTGGAACGTCGTGCACAAGCCATGGAAGCCTGGTTGGCTAACCCAAGCCTGATGCGCGCCGACAAAGACGCTGAGTACGCTCACGTGATCGAAATTGATCTGGCCGACATTAAAGAGCCGATCGTGTGCTGCCCGAACGACCCAGACGATGCCAAATATCTGTCTGAAGTGGCTGGCGACAGTGTTGATGAAGTCTTTATCGGCTCCTGTATGACCAACATCGGTCACTTCCGTGCGGCGGGTAAACTGCTGGCTCAAAACAAAGGCGGTCTGTCGACGCGCTTCTGGATGTCGCCACCGACTAAGATGGACGAAGCTCAGCTGATGGAAGAAGGCTACTTCAACATCTACGGCACCTCAGGCGTTCGCACCGAAATGCCGGGCTGTTCTTTGTGCATGGGTAACCAGGCGCGTGTAGCTCCAAACACCACGGTACTGTCGACCTCAACGCGTAACTTCCCTAACCGTTTGGGTGATGGCGCTAATGTGTACCTGACCTCTGCGGAACTGGCAGCGGTGGGCGGCATCTTGGGTAAATTGCCTACACCTGCAGAATACATGGAGTACGCCAAGAACTTGGATAGCATGTCTGCCGACATCTACAAGTACTTGAACTTCGACAAGATGGACGAGTACACCAAAAAAGCGGCAACGGCTGTGATTGCAACGGATAAATAATTCCTAGCCATTCCACCTAGCCCAATAAAAGGCCCGGCATTTGCCGGGCTTTTTTCTAGGGCCTGTTAACACTATTTAGCTCTTTGCTGCTGGAAGTTAGTTCTTTCTTGAGTAAGGCGTGTGGTTTAACGGGTTAAATCAGCAACGAATAACGCGACTCAGGGAAAAACGGACGCCAGCCCTTCGGGGTATGGCTGAAAACCCCTCAATCTGTGTTGCTCATCCTTCATTTAACTCGTTAAACATCCATCTTCGCGCCTTGATTGCGGGGTTTTCATCTCATAACAGCGTGATCGAAATAGTGTTAACAGGCCCTAAGCTATTCATCCTCGCTTTATTTTGCTCAACGACGATCAATGCCAAGGGCACCGAATTAATCAGAGGCGCCCGAGATCTCGAATACGCCTAACATTGCGATTAAGCACATGACGCAATGCGTAACAATAAAACCAGCGCTTTACACCGGTTAAATTACGATGCTGACGATAAAAATCATCGGGATGGGTAAAAACACCATAATCATCAGCAATGCCTTGGCGTTGTATATAGGTATCTTCTCCTTGCCAGTTGATTTGAGGCTCAGCCAAACAAGTGGTCGCTATGCCATAACCGCTAAATGCCGTGCAGTTTTCACTCTCCCCGCCACCCTGTTTGGCAAAGCGATGCTGAATCTGATTTAGATAGCGCTGGTCGATGATATAACCTTCAAGGTTAATCCAACGCTGTTGATACCAGACTTCTACCCAACTATGCACAATACGCTCTGGCGCCAATGGCATGAGCCAATTAGGAATGGCGCCCTGCTGCAAGCGATTAAAAATCGTAAAGCCATGTAAGCGACAGGGAATACCCAACGCCCTTAATAACGCCATTAACAATGTGCCTTTGGTATTGCACTGGCCATAGCCATCAGCAAGCACCTGACTGGCCTTCAGCTCATCATGGGCGTTGTAGCCAAACAAAATCTCGTCGCGCACAAAATCGTACACTGCACCGATGGCAGCATAACTATCAAGCTGGCGCCAGCCGCGCTGATCGATCAGCGCTTGCAAATCAACCTGTTGGAAATCCAACATATCAGTGTGTATCAGATAATCGTTCATGCTCACCTCCGGTCATATGCCACCAGATTACGAGGCTGAGCAACAACATACTTGAATAAACTGGTGATGGGCCTTTACAAAAACTGCCGTAACGCTTGTCGAATAGTCATGCCAAACTGCTGGCGAAAAGTGCGTGACAGATGTGCACTGTCGGAAAAACCCGCCGCATGAGCAGCATCCGTCGCTGACTGCCCTCGCTGCAAGGCTAATAAGGCGCACTGCAAACGCCGCCATTTTAAATACGGTCGCCAGGGCACTCCCATAGACTGTTTAAAGCGATGCAAAAAATGACTTTCAGACCAGCCCAACTGCTGCGCCACCTGCGCCGCTCGCCATTGTGAAGGTTTAATGCAATCAGCCACCAAACAGCCATCCAACTGTGCTAACAGCTGACTTATGTGAGCATCCATGGCCACCTCGTGGGTTTGGCTTTGCAGTTCAATCCAGCGGCGAAACGCATCGGGAGTTAACGCCGGGTCACAGCCTATTGGAAAGTAACCCTTGCCGGCGCACGCTTGCCTTAGCCAACGACCGACTGCGCTTTGCTGCTCGAGCAATATCACGGCCCCTTGGGTCAGCCTTAAAGCATGCCTCACACCAGGTGCCAGCGCGATAACATAAGAGCCAGTTAACGTCCGATCATCAAGCAGCAACTGCCAATCATGGCCAAGCACCACTTGCCAGCACGTGTGTTGATGGAGATCCGTCTCGGTGATGGGGGCAGCGATAGTGAGCCAGCCTGGATCTATTTGAATTCTATGTTGCATAACAACTCACAATAAATGACCAACAGTTCACTCAAAACAGCGCCTAACAAATTGATCTGGATGCAAAAAACAGTAGTATCCTAAGCAGATTTATTTGGGAACGCTGATTCATGGCAAATAATAGCGCGAGTCCATCCGGCTCAACTTTCACAGGCATTATCAGTGCACTAGCACTGCTGCTGTACACAGTATTTCTAGGGGTATTTCTGTACGCCATGATTGCCGTAAAAATACTGCTGCCGCCATTGCGTCAACGCATCGCCGACCCAGCTATTGTGGCCATCGCCAGTCTATGGATTCAAGGCATTTTGTGGTGGATCAATCATGTTGGCAAAGTACAGTGGGATATCCAGGGGCTGGAGCGCAGCCGAGCCGATGGCTGGTATCTGATTACCGCCAATCACCAAAGCTGGGTCGATATCTTTGCTCTCTATCAGGTCTATCTAGGCAAAGCTCCGCTGCTGAAGTTCTTTATCAAACACGAACTTGGCTATTTGCCCATCGTTGGCCAAGCATGGTGGGCATTGGACTTTCCCTTTATGCGCCGTTACTCCAAGGACTATCTAAAAAAACACCCTGAAAAAGCCGGACAGGATTTGTTAGAAACTCAGCGCGCCTGTGAAAAGTTTTCCCAAACACCCACCAGTGTGATGAATTTTCTAGAAGGCACACGCCTCACAGCGGCCAAGCACCGTCAGCAGCAATCGCCGTATCAGCATCTATTAAAACCCAAAGCCGGTGGGTTGGCCTTTGCCATTCAAGCACTGGGAGAACGCTTTGATGCCCTCACGAATGTCACCATCGCCTACCCTTATGGCACGCCGAGTTTTTGGGATTTAATGTGTGGCCGGGTTGCTTTTATTCGCATGGTGATTGAAGAAATCCCGATTCCACCGCATTTCTGCCATGGCGACTATCAAAATGACTTACAGCTGCGCCAAGAAATGCAGCAATGGACATCGGCTATCTGGAAGAAAAAAGACGCGCTGCTTGCGCGCCTATTAGCCTCAGAGCCGCACAAAGTGATCGAGCAAGAGTGCAGCAAACAGACACAAAAGGTAGCGAATTGAATACCAAAATGCCTGCATCGGCGCATTAACATCGTGTCGATGCCGGTACACTCGCCAGTTAAACCACATCCAACGGGCATTCAGCGGCAACAACAATAACAAATAAAGCCAACCGCTCATGGCGGTAACAAAGGGCAATAAACTGGCTACTAAGGTGAGCCAAGCGTACAGCCACACTTGTAAACGAGTAAACGTATCCCCATGGGTGACCGGCAACATAGGCACACCGGCCTGGCTGTATTCGTCGCGCTTATGTATTGCCAGCACCCAAAAGTGCGCTGGCGTCCAGGCGAAAATAATTAACACCAATAATACCGCACCGCCTTCCAACTGACCGCTAATGGCGGTCCACCCCAGCAGCGGCGGTGCGGCACCAGCCAGGCCACCAATGGTGATATTTTGCGGCGTCGCGTGTTTTAAAAAGGCGGTATAAATCAGCGCATAACCTAGTAAAGAAGCTGCCGTCAGCCAGGCGGTCAGCGAATTTACCGTTACCGCCAATAACAATAAACCCGCTAACGACAACAATGAGGCATAGGTTAATACCTGCACTGCCGTTAACCGTTGCTGAGCAAATGGCCGGCGCGCAGTGCGCGCCATTAATTGATCAAAGCGCTGATCAAGCAAATGATTAAAGGCTGCAGCTCCCATAGACGCCAGCGCAATGCCTAACATGGCCAGCAGCAATAACTGCAGATCCGGTAGCTGTGGTCGCGCCAGCAGTGCTCCTACCAAGGCACACACCAACATAAGCGCCACGACTCGTGGCTTGCCTAGCTCCCAATAATCGCGCCAGCGAAACTTTGCTGCCAGTACCATATCACTCATATTGAACTCCTCCCTTGACCAGCTCAGGATGTGTTTGCATCTGCCATTGACCCGACAAATGCCAAGCCCACCACAGCAATAACAGCAAGGCCACAGCACCAGCGGTATGTGCCAGCGCTACCCACAACGGCATGCCCTGAGTCACTAACATCACACCGAGCAACAACTGTAAGCAGAACGCCGCCAATGCCAACAACAACGGCCGCCTTGCCGCCGACTGCAACTTGGCTGCGCGCCAGCCCGCCAAGACAATCACCAGTCCTAGCAACAGGGCATTTAGCCGGTGCACAAAATGAATGGCGGTACGCGCTTCAGAATGCAGCTGACCATATAAATAATGCGGCCCTATGGTCTGGCTAAGATGAAAGCCTTCCGACATATCCATTGCCGGCCACCATTCGCCATTGCATTGAGGAAAACCAACACAGCCTACGCCGGCATAATTGCTGGATGTCCATCCCCCCAAAGCGATCTGCAACACCAACACAAAACTCAGTAGCGCTAGCCATTGACGCATTTCGCGAGTGCTTTTTACCGTTAAAGCGACACCACGATGCCTACGACAACTCAACACCAAGGCAACCAGTAGTGATAAACAGGTCAGTCCACCTAATAAATGTGCCGTGACCACCTGAGGCCAAAGTTTTAGCGTTACTGTCCAGGCACCAAAGGCCCCTTGCAGCATGACCATCACAAGCAAAGCCGTTGCCCAGCGAAAAGTAGCTCGATGTTCACCGCGTATCCGAAACGCGATGGCAAATAACATCAACGCCATCACACCCAATGCCGATGCTAAATAGCGATGAATCATTTCCATCCATGCCTTAACGGGCTCTAATGGTTGAGCGGCAAAAGCGGCGGCCGTTGTTTCATCCGGCACCACCAGCTTTCCGTAACAGCCAGGCCAGTCTGGGCAACCCAGCCCTGCATCCATCAACCGCGTAGCGACGCCAAATAAAATCACTACCACACTAAAAAAAGCAGCACACACGGCCAAACGCTGAATATTAATTAATGATTTAGTCATCTTGTTGCTCCGGCCAATAATCAGGAGCAGCGGGTGCTCGCTTTAACACATAACGCAGATCGCTCAGTACCTGTTTATCGTCCAATCGTTGAAAGCGCAGCACAATGCGACCATCGGCATCGGCCAGCAATAACGGTGAGTCATCTGCTATTGTACTTTTAGTAATGGTTTCACCTGGTAAGGCACTGCTGGCTTGCGAGTCAAAGCGCCAACGCCAAATGCGTTTGGCATCTTTTCCCAATGCTCGATGTATGCGCCATATACGCTCTGCCGGGCAGCTTGAACGCTGGCAATTAATCAGTAAATAAAAGTCTGCATCGGGCTGGTAGTAATCCGGCAACCAATCAGACAATAGCGGCACATCGGGCTGCACCTCAGCACTAACACCGACCCCGTCAGGAATCCCTAGCTGCCAGTGCCACATGGCCCAAGCCACTGGCACTGGTGCCGACAGCAATAGCAATAAGCCCAATAACTTCCATTGCGACAACGACATATGATTTACCTCCATGGATCTGCCAATACGGCCATGCAAACAGCAGCCAACGCCAGTAACAACCATTGCAAGGCATAACCCAAATGGCGTTGCGGCGGCATACGTTCAAATGGTGCCCACCAGGCTGGCCAGGCGCCATTGCTCTGGTGCACCACTCCCGTGGCCAGGGACTCTGAAATACCAAGGCGCTGCTGCCAGTCTTGCAACTGCAACGCCTGCAAGCGATTGCCCTCCTGCAAGGCGCCGAGCACAAAAGGGGACGAAATAAGGGACTGAAAACGACCTTCGATCATCGCCTCTGCATTAACCGGCTCAGGCAATGCCAGCGCTTTGCGACTGCCTTGGGTGGCCACAAAACCGCGATCAACCAAATAAACACGACCATCAGCACCTTGCAGCGGAGTAATTAAAGACACACCCACCTGGCCCTGATACTGTCGATTATCCAGCCAAAACCTGTGCTCAGATAACCAGCGACCATGAATCATCACCTGCTGGCCTGGTTGCGGCCAGCGACTGCTCGATGCTTCATTCCACACAGCCTTTGGGGCCAATAACTGTTGTTTTTGCTCTGCCCGGCTCCATTGCCAATGCGATAAGCTCACACCAACAGTGACCAATAGTAGCCAGAATGACCACCAAATAAGACGTAATGGCGGCCAATGAGATGCTCGACTTGACCTCACAATCACTGCCATGCGCTACTCTCACACAGACCACAGGACGTTAGGTTATTTATGTTAAAAATTCTGATCGCCATTCTTTTTATTATCATGCTGCTCAGTTTACTGGCTGGCGTTGGCTTTTTACTCAAAGACGGTAGCGGGTCAAAACGCTTGCTCACATCGTTAAAACTGCGCATTTTTTGCGCCGTGGGTTTAATGTGCGCCCTGGTGTATGGCTTTGCCAGTGGCGCACTGGGCTAAATCAGAACACGTATACGAATAAAAACAGCCCTATCCACACCACATCAACAAAGTGCCAGTACCAGGCAGCGGCCTCGAAACCAAAATGTTGATCGGCAGAAAAATGGCCGTTCATCAGTCGCAGCCAGATACTGGCCAGTATCAAGGCACCCAGTGTCACGTGCATACCATGAAAACCGGTAAGTAGGAAAAAGGTGCTGCCGTAAATGCCGGCTTGCAGCGTCAAGCCCAGCTGTTCATAGGCCTCAACATATTCAATGCCTTGCACCACCAAAAAGGCCGCTCCCAACAGCAAGGTGACCGCCAACCAATTAATGCATGCAAATCTATGATTAGCCTTGAGCGCATGATGAGCAAAGGTCAGCGTAACACTGGAAGTCACCAACAAAATGGTATTCACCAGCGGTAAATGCCAAGGGTCGATAATCCCCTCTGGCCCCGCCACTTCGGCTGACGGTGGCGACATGAGCGGCCAACTGGCGGTAAAGTCAGGCCACAGCAAAGCGGTAATACCCTTGGCACCTTCACCATCCAACCAGGGAATGGCAAAGGTGCGCACATAAAATAACGCACCAAAGAACGCCGAGAAAAACATCACCTCGGAGAAAATAAACCAGCCCATACCTTGTCGAAATGAGCGGTCCATTTGCGCATCGTACAAACCCGCTCTCGATTCATACACCACATCAGCAAACCAGTGATAAATCACCCACAAGATACCAATCAGGCCAAACACCAGCAGCATGCCACCACGGCCAAATGCCAGCTCATTTCCAGCACCAAGGGCAATTAATAAAATTGCTGCCACGGCGGCAATAGGCCAACGACTGGACGCCGGCACATAATAGGAACCACTCATAACGAATCCTCCTGGGTGAGATTCACCGATTCAACGGGGTAAACCGTATAAGATAAGGTGATATCAGCCACATGCTCAGGCAACCCTGCACCGATCATGTACATCAGCCCCACCTCTTTTTTTTCGCCTGCTTTCAACACCATTTCCTGAAAGCAAAAACATTCGATTTTTAACACATGGGGGCTGGCTTCTGCCGGACTGATACTGGGTACCGTGCGGATCAGCAGATCCTTATTGCCCTCATTATGGAAGGTAAAATGAGTTTGATTGCGGCCGTTAAAAATTGGCGACTGACGACCGCTTTCTGCCTCGAACGATATCGGCAGCCCAGTGCCCACACGGGTCACAAACTGCATTTCCAATGTACGATGGGTGGACAGCAATGAGCTGTCCCGTATTTGCTCTAGAGACATTTGCCTGGCCTTGCCATTTAAGCCGGTCACTTCGCAAAAGACATCGTACAAGGGCACCAGCGCCATGGTGAACAACACCATGGCCAGCAATAGTCCGGACAACTGCCACAGTGTTTTTTTAACTGCCTGCTGCTGGCTCGTCATATTTACATCTCAAGCCCGGCTAGGCGAGTCACGCTCAGGCACAAACGGCGGTGGCTCAGAGAAGGTATGCAAAGGCGCCGGACTGGGCACCGTCCATTCCAAGCCTTCAGCGCCTTCCCAAGGTTTGGCCGGCGCAGGCTTACCACCACGGATGCACTGATACACCACGACCATCAGCAAGATTTGCGATAAGCCGAACAGGAAAGCACCAAACGAAGACAACATATTAAAGTCGGCAAACTGCAGTGCGTAATCTGGAATCCGCCGCGGCATGCCCGCCAAGCCAGAAAAGTGCATGGGGAAGAAGGTTAAATTGACACCGATTACCGATAACCAAAAATGCAGTTTCCCCAAACTTTCGCTGGGGTAATAGCCCGTCCATTTCGGCAGCCAATAATAAACACCACCTATGATGGCAAAAATGGCTCCAGGCACCAGCACATAATGGAAGTGAGCAACCACAAAATAGGTATCGTGGTACTGATAATCAGCCGGTACGATGGCCAACATCACACCCGAAAGCCCCCCTATGGTGAACTGCACAATAAAGGCTAATGCAAATAACATAGGCACTTCAAAGCTGATCGAGCCACGGAACAAGGTCGCGATCCAGTTAAACACCTTCACCCCAGTCGGCACAGCAATCAGCATGGTCATATACATAAAGAACAGTTGGGCTTCTAAAGGTAGCCCGACGGTAAACATATGGTGTGCCCACACCACAAACGACAGGATGGCAATAGAAGCCGTGGCATACACCATGGATTTATAACCAAACAGTCGCTTACGTGAAAACGTCGGCACAATCAAAGAGACAATGCCAAAGGCTGGCAAAATCATGATGTACACTTCGGGATGACCAAAGAACCAGAATAAATGCTGGAACAATACCGGATCACCACCACCCGCTGCATTAAAGAAGCTGGTACCAAAGTTAATATCTAACAGCATCATAGTAACCACACCGGCCAACACAGGCATGACCGCTATCAGTAAGAAGGCCGTAATCAACCAAGTCCAGACAAACAGCGACATATCCATTAAGCGCATACCGGGTGTGCGCAAATTCAGGATGGTGGCAATAATATTAACCGCACCCAAAATGGAGCTAATACCGGCGATATGAATCGACAGAATAAAGAAGCTGGTTGATGCCGGCGCATAGGTCGTCGATAAAGGCGCATAAAAGGTCCAGCCAAAGTTAGGCCCACCGCCTTCCATCAACAAGGTTGCCAACAACAAGCTAAAACCGATGGGCAACAGCCAAAAGCTAAAGTTATTAAGCCTTGGCAGGGCCATATCTGGCGCGCCGATTTGCAGCGGAATCATCCAGTTTGCCAAACCAACAAAAGCTGGCATCACCGCACCAAAAACCATAATCAGACCGTGCATAGTGGTCATTTGGTTAAAAAATTCTGGATTGACTAGCTGCAACCCAGGCTGAAACAATTCGGCCCGAATCACTAACGCCATAACCCCGCCCACCAGCAACATGGATAACGAGAAAAATAAATACAAGGTACCTATTTCTTTGTGGTTAGTTGTCAACAGCCAACGCAGTGGTCCACTCACTTCTGGAGCATGAGTGTGTTCCGTGTCCAGTTGCATACTCATTCCTCCCCTGAACGGATTTGATTAATCGTGTCTGGCTGAACAGTATCGCCACTGTCATTGCCCCAGGCATTGCGCTCATAAGTTACCACTGCGGCAATATCCGCTGCCGACAAGGTCTCAGCAAAACCAGGCATAGCGGTACCCGATTTTCCGTACAGTACTCGCTCGATATGACCTTGCAGACCACTGGCGTTTTTCATATTGGGATTCCCTGCCAATGCTGGGAAAGCAGGCGGTAGGCCTTGGCCGCCAGGTTGATGGCAAGCTGAGCAGTAGGTGGTGTAAACGGCTTCACCTTTTTCCATCAGCTCATCCATGCTCCATAGCTTGGCTTCTTTGGCTTTTTCGGCCAGCGCAATTTCACGTTTTTCTGCCAAAAACTGCTGAAACTCTTGCTCGCTAACGGCTTTGACCTCTATCGGCATAAAGCCGTGATTGCGACCGCACAGCTCCGCACATTGGCCACGATAGGTACCCGGCTGCTCAATACGAGTCCAGCTTTCGTTAATAAAACCAGGCACGGCATCTTTTTTAACCGCCAGCTCCGGCACCCACCAGGCATGAATCACATCATTGGAGGTTAGCAAGAAGCGTACTTTGGTATTAATTGGCAGCACCAGGGGCTCATCCACCTCTAACAGATAGGTATCGGTTTTTTGCTGCTGACCCTCTATTTGATCGAGCGGTGTCGACAAATTAGAAAAATACGCCACGTCTTCATTTAAAAATTCGTAGCGCCAACGCCACTGATAACCCGTCACCAAAACATCGACCTGGGCGTCGCTGGGATCGTAGATTTTTTTCAAGGTAGCCGTGGCAGGCACCGCCATAACCACCAATATCACCACAGGAACCGCCGTCCACAGCAGTTCAATGGCGGTACTTTCGTGAAAATGAGCGGCTTGTTTATTCTGGCTGCGGCGATATCGAATCAACGACCAGAACATAACCCCAAACACCACCACGGCGATCGCCACGCAAATGGCGAAGATAATCATATGCAGTGAGTGCACCTCACGGCTGATTTCCGTTACCCCAGTGGGCATATTCCAACGAGAACCGTAATCCACACCTTCTTTGGTGCCAGTGGCCCAAGCTGCGGACGACCCCAATCCTAGCGGCCACAGCATCACAGCAGTAGCAAGCCATTCACGACAACGCATATTCACCCCCTGCAAGCAGGCATTCCATGCGTGCGGCTACATCACTGCTGAATGCGCACCTCTGCGGATGCTTCAAACAACAGAACCAGCACGGTTATTGTGTTTGTTATATCTGACAGTTAAGACCAGTCTGGGCTATGGACTCAACCCAGCGCGTTTAAATCGCCATAGAACAAAAACAGATTAAAAGTGGCGAGAGATACAACAGGATGGAATTTTAGGTGTTAGCTAAGTTCGCCGGTTTTCCGATAAACCTATAAAAAACAAAGGCCTAGAATGTAATGTCAAAATAGCCTCTGCTATAAAGGATTCTGCTAAACAAACGTTCTATAAATACTTTGAGAAATAACGAGAGAATTGAAAATAATAAAAAGCTCTTAGCGAGATATGCCATCCCTATTCATCTTTCAATGACTTCACTCAAACGGAAAACCAGGACGGTAAGTTGTTATGCCAAAAGATCATTCCAACCACGAAATCCTCAGATACTTAAAACCGATCCATCCGGATTCATAGCAAGGATGGAATGTTCTCCGTTAAAAACTAGATTCACTTGCCCACCGTACACATCATCTACCGCTAAGTGCATCGACCCTTCAATCTCAAGCACCTCAACGTCCCCAATAGCGCGATTAACCCTATCAAGCTCAATAAAGTTAGCAGTGCTTACTTCATCAAGCTGGTTAATTTTTATAAATAGAAACGGCCAGTCATCAACATGGGAGCTACCTTTAGTAACCTCATCTGGAAGCCACACCGAATCCCATTGAAAAGCTAGCGTCGCCGATTTATCAAATGCGACATGATGGAACAAACCGACCCAATAAGAATCATGAAGCGTGTACTTACTTAAAAAACCGTTGAGGTCATATGACGACTTATTTCCCCAAGGAAGGTCGTCCTCCACAAGCTTCTGATACAGCCACAACGGATAAAACTGATCCTCATTCATCCTACACTCCCCTTGCTCAGAACAACGTCAAGTAATCTTTCTCCCCACAGCCTTTCACAAGGTGTAATAAAGAAGCAATTCCCACAAAAAACGGGAGCCTAAGCTCCCGTTTTTATTAGCCTATTTGGCCTAGCCTTATGACTCGGCTTTCGGCTTTTCACGCAGTTTGATATGCAACTCACGCAATTGGGCATTGCCTACCTGGCCTGGCGCTTCAGTCATCACACAGGCCGCCGACTGAGTTTTCGGGAAGGCAATGACTTCACGAATCGAGTTAGCGCCAGTCAGCAACATCACCAGACGGTCTAAGCCAAAGGCCAATCCACCGTGAACAGGAGCGCCGTATTTCAGGGCATCGAGCAGGAAGCCGAACTTCTCTTGCTGCTCTTCCTCGCTGATACCGAGGACGTCAAATACCGTTTCTTGCATTGACTGCTCGTGAATACGAATCGAACCACCGCCCAGCTCACAGCCGTTCAGTACCATATCGTAGGCACGTGACAGCGCTGTGGTTGGCTCGGCTTTCAGCTCCTCTGGTAAGCAGCTTGGTGCCGTAAATGGGTGGTGAATGGCAGTAATGCCACCGTCTTTGGTCTCTTCAAACATTGGGAAGTCGACCACCCACAGAGGCGCCCAGTCGCAGGTGTACAGATTCAGATCTTCACCTAGCTTGCAACGCAGCGCGCCCAGCGCTTCGTTCACAATCACTTCTTTATCGGCACCAAAGAAGATGATGTCGCCGTTTTCTGCACCCAGCTTGTTCATGATGCTCATGGTGTTGTCATCACCAATGAACTTAATGATTGGCGATTGCAGACCTTCAACGCCTTTTTCAATCTCGTTGACCTTAATCCAGGCCAAACCTTTGGCGCCGTAAATGCCCACAAACTTGGTGTAGTCATCGATTTGCTTACGGCTGATTTCAGCACCACCAGGTACGCGCAGCGCAGCGACGCGACCTTTTGGATCTTTGGCAGGGCCGGCAAACACTTTAAATTCGATGTCTTGCAGGAACTCAGCCACATCCACTAACTGCAGCGGAATACGCAAATCAGGCTTATCTGAGCCGTATTTTTGCATCGCTTCCGAGTACGGCATGCGTGGGAATTCACCCAACTGTACATTCAGTTCTTTTTCGAAGATTTCGCTGATCATGCCCTGGGTCAGTGCCATGATTTGCTCTTCATCGATAAACGACGCTTCGATATCGATTTGGGTAAATTCAGGCTGACGGTCGGCGCGCAGGTCTTCGTCACGGAAGCACTTAGCGATCTGATAATAACGGTCAAAACCAGACACCATCAGCAGCTGCTTAAACAGCTGTGGTGATTGCGGCAGCGCAAAAAACGAGCCTTCGTGAGTACGGCTTGGCACCAGGTAATCACGTGCACCTTCCGGCGTGGCACGGGTCAGAATCGGCGTTTCGATGTCCAAAAAGCCGTTGTCTTCCAGATAACGACGCACATGGGAGGTCACTTTTGAGCGGAAACGCAGCTTTTCTTGCATCTCCGGACGACGCATATCCATGTAGCGATATTTCAGACGAATCTCTTCGCCCACGTCGGTGTAACCGTCCAGAGGGAAAGGCGGGGTGGCCGCTTTGTTAATGACATTAATCTCTTTACCCAGCACTTCGATCTTGCCGGTTTTCATATTGTCATTAGTGGTGCCTTCCGGGCGACCACGCACACGACCGGTAATCTGAATCACAAATTCAGAGCGCACGCTATCGGCGGTATTAAAGGCATCGACCGTATCTGGGTCGAATACCACCTGAACCAGACCTTCGCGATCGCGAACGTCGAGGAAAATAACGCCACCGTGGTCACGGCGACGATGAACCCAGCCACAGAATGTGACGGTTTGGTCAATCAAGGTTTCGTTGATATCACCACAATAGTGCGTGCGCATGGTTGGTCCCGCATCCCTATAAAAGCTGTGAGTTATGCCTTGTCGGTGGCCATAAGTGGCTGAAAACCCGTGCAAACAGCAGGTCGACCGACAAAAGCCCAGCATTATAGCGGAAGAAAGGCAATTCCTGACAGCCCAATTGCACATCTGAACGATCAATCGCAACGACTTTGACTATTCCTTATCATCTGTACGCAATCAGGGCTTGCTCTCAACCTCGAGTTTGGCTAAAAACTATCTGACCCAAGGCAAAACCGCCGTTTACTTCCCGAATAATAAGGATGTACCCATGACTACTCGCAAAGTCACTGCTGTGCGCGAAAAGTTTACCAAGACACAACTACTGAACGAGATTGCCGATAATACCGGCCTGACCCGCAAAGAAGTGGCTGCAGTACTCGACGAGCTGGGCTTAGTCATCGAACGTCACGTTAAAAAACGTGCCGTTGGTGAATTCACCCTGCCAGGCTTGTTGAAAATCAAAACCGTTAAAAAGCCCGCTCAAAAAGCCCGCAAAGGTGTGCCAAATCCTTTCCGCCCAGGCGAAACGATGGATGTGGCAGCCAAACCTGCATCAACCAAGGTTAAAGTGACACCGCTGAAAAAACTCAAAGACATGGCGATGTAAGCCAGACTGCGCTGGCCCAGCCAGCGCATTTTTTGCTTATTTCTGCGCCCCGCCCTCTACTCGTTTTTCTAGCGACATGAACCCGCCATTAGCAACCCTGTTGCATGACGTTCGCCAATGCACCCTATGCAAAGATCACCTTGAACCCAGACCTGTGGTCGTGGCTGCCGCTGAAGCGCGCATTTTAATTATTGGCCAGGCACCGGGCAGAAAAGTTCATGAATCAGGCATTCCATGGAACGATGCCAGCGGTCAGCGATTGCGTCAGTGGCTAGACGTCGATGAAAAAACCTTTTACGACCCAACACGATTTGCCATTGTTCCGATGGGCTTTTGTTATCCCGGCAAAGGCAAACAAGGCGATTTGCCGCCCAAACCCGAGTGTGCAGCGACCTGGCATCAGGCAATTTTGCAACACTTGCCCAATATTCAACTGACCCTGCTGATTGGCCAGTATGCCCAGCGCTATTACCTGAACGACTCCCACAAGACGCTAACCGCACGTTTGCAAGCGCTGCACAGCCAAGCGGTATTACCGTCGATTGTGCCATTGCCTCACCCTTCACCACGCAATCAATTGTGGTTAAAGCGCCATCCCTGGTTTGAAAAAGAGCTGATACCGAGAATAAGGACACTGCTATGACCGCATTGTGGCTTCGTCTCAGCCAGCTGCTGATGCTGCCGTTATTGCCACTGATTCTCTGGCAAGGAAAACGTACACGCAAACTGACGCCGCGCTTAGCCGCCGCGGGCGGTAATTGCCAAGGTCAAAGCGGCACTGGCGAACCCCTGAGGCTACTGCACATTGGTGAAAGCACCGTCGCCGGCGTTGGTATCGATGACATAGAACAAGGGCTAACGGCGCAACTGTCGCGCCAGCTAGATAAAGACTATTGCGTGCAATGGCAGACCCTGTCAGCCAATGGCCTGACTGCGAAGCAACTATTGCAACATCTTCCCGCCGGTCAAATCCGCTGCGATGTATTGATCATCACCCTAGGCGTCAACGACACCACCGAACTGACACGCCGCCGTCACTGGCGCCAGCATTTAAAACAACTGTCGCAAGCCATTGATTGCCACACCGTGCTGGTCACCCAGGTGCCGCCGATGCAGAGGTTTCCGGCATTACCACGACCATTAAACTGGTTTTTAGGCGTTAGAGCCTGGCAGCTCGATCAGGTGTTACAACAGTTAAGTCAGCAACAAGGCTGGCTGTATCAATCGTTTGAAATGGCCCTAGAGCCAAAATGGATGGCAACGGATGGCTATCATCCCAACGCCGATGGCTATCGGCTGTGGGCACGTTCTTTAGCCTCCACCCTATCGAGTCGCCTGCCAACGCCTGCCCCAAAAAGTGAAGAGACAGCTACCAGTGATCACGAAGGTGGCGTAACGCTTTAAACACATCTCGATCACTGTCGCCTAAATCAGGAAAGCGCTCGCGCAGTCGCTGGCGCATGGCATCAGCATGCAAACGTAAAAACGGGTTGTACTCACGTTCCTGGCCTAAGGTCATCACCGGCATATCGTCTTCACCAACTGCCGCCAGCTGATCTTGCCAATACGCCGCCATGGCATTTCCTGGCTCGCGATCCAGCGCAAAACCCAGATTGTTTTTTATGTAATCATGACCGGGATAAAGCAAGGTTTCATCTGGCAGAGGCATCAGTTGAGCCACAAAACTGTCGTACAGATCGTCAACATTGCCGCCATTTTTACAGTTGCCAGCACAGGCGTTGAATAAGGTGTCGCCAGAAAACAGCAGCGGTACCTCATCGTATTCACTGGCCGGCGCCAATAAACACACATGCACCGGCGTATGACCCGGCGTATGCAATGCCTGCAGGCGCATACTGCCTAACTCGATCCAATCACCGGCCTTAATGCCATGGGCCTGATTCGAAATGCGGGCGTTTTCATGGGCCCAAATGGGCGCCCCGGTCGCTGCCTGCACCGCAGGGTTGCCTTCAATATGATCATGATGCTCATGGGTGTTGATGATGAGCTTGATCGTCAGCCCATGCTGCTGGGCCAACGCCACCATGGCTTCTCCGTCCAACGGGTCGAGGGCAATGGCTTGCTGACTGTGCTCACAGGCCAGCAAATAGTTAAAGTTGCGCAGTGCATTGTGCATATAACGACGCAAAACCCGCATATCACCCCCTTCAATTTGACCCGTTGCTAAACGATGCGCTTACCAGTAAACGTTGTTGGCCGCTTCATCTGCAGCAGCGACATCTTCGACTAAATGTGAACCCAACAGGCTCTTCAACTCACCCACACGCTGCTCTAACATCTCTGGCGTGTATGCCTCTGGCTCGCTGTGGCCCCATACCGGTGCAGGCCAGGCTGGGTCACCTTCTTTGCGCACCACATGGTGCAGGTGCAATTGCGGCACGACATTGCCTAACGTGGCAATATTCATCGAGCGGGCGGCAAAGTGGTCAGCCAACTTTTCTGCCACTAGTGCCGACTCTTTGGCCAGCTGAATACGATCCTGCTCAGACAAATGATAAATTTCAAATACGTCGGTGCGCACCGGCACCAAAATCACCCATGGGTAACGGGCGTCGTTCATCAGCAGTACCTGACTGAGCGGCAAACGGCCAATCCAGGCGGTATCCGCTTGTAGACGTTCATGCAGACGGAACATAATGCTTACTCCAAATTCATATCCCGACCCATGATAGGGCCGAAGCGCGTATAAATCACTGAAAGATGGCACTTTTTCGTATTTTTACCAGCATCCATCAGGTAGATGCCACGGACTGGCAACAGCGCATAGGCAGCGCCTATCCGTTTATCAGCCAGCGCTTTTTGGCGGCCCTGGAAGACAGCGGCTGTATAGGCGATGACAGCGGCTGGGACCCTCTTTATGTATTGGTCGATGGCGCTGAGCCCTTTGCCTTGCTGACCTTTATCAAGCAGCATAGCTATGGCGAATACGTGTTTGATTGGAGCTGGGCGGATGCCTATCACCAGCACGGTATTGGCTATTACCCCAAGCTTTTGTGTGGTGCACCCTTCACCCCCGCCACCGGGCCACGCATTCTCACCCCTGCAACGCCAAGTCAGCAACAACTGACCCTTGCCACCCAGGTACTAACAGAGCTGTGCCAGCAATATCAGTTATCTGGCTGGCATCTCAATTTTTTTGAGGCACAATTGCAACCCTTATTTGCCGACACCCACGCTCATATCAGGCTTGGCTGCCAGTTTCATTGGCATAACCGCCACTACCAAAGCTTTGAGCATTTTTTGCAGAGCTTTCGCAGCAGCAAACGCAAAAACGTACTGAAAGAGCGCCACAGAGTTAAACAGCATATTCAACTCAGCCGCTTAACGGGCAGTGATATCAGTGCCGATGATATCAGTGAGTTTTATCGCTGCTACCAGCTGACCTACCTCAAACGCCAATCCAGTGGCTATTTAAATGAGGCGTTTTTCCAACAGTTACGCATTAGCCTGAGCGATCAAATGCTGCTGGTGAAAGCTCAGCAAGGACAGCAGCCCGTCGCTTATGCGCTGTACTTCTTTGATCAGAACACCCTTTACGGACGCTACTGGGGTTGCCTGCAAGGGGTCGACGGTTTGCACTTTGAAGCCTGCTACTACCAAGGTATCGAGTTTTGCATTGAACAGGCATTGCAGCGTTTTGATCCCGGCACCCAGGGTGAGCACAAAATAAGCCGTGGCTTTGAGCCCACCCTAACCTACAGCGCGCACTGGCTCAGGCATCCGCAATTTCATCAAGCGGTGGAGGCATTTGCTTTGGAAGAAGCACAACAGGTGCAACAGTATCTGCAGCAAGCAAGGCTGCGACTGCCGTTTAAATCTGATTAAAGAAATGTCGAAAGCCTTGTGTTTCTACGCGGGTGTGATTTAAATGGCATTCTTTAGAACCAAATGTTTGTTCCCATGCGCTTGTTATTGATTCTGACATTGCTGATTCAGCACACGGTGTTTAACACCGTGGCGGCGTCTGTGCATCTGTCTCATAACCCGCATGATGGACGCGAAACCCCGCACTTGCATGGTGAACAGGCCATTGCTGACTTGCTCAGCTTGGTCACGGATTCAACCGCGGATGAGCTGCACCAGCACGACGGCAACAGCGAAATACACCTGCATGTGCATTTGCTGGCACCGATGGCGCTGTGTTCTTTTACTGACGCCCCCCGGCCGATCAGCTTACCGGCCATCGCCGCCAATACCGACCCCATTGGGCTCAGAGCCCCGCCGTTATTGCCCCCTCCAAACCGCTAGCCGGCTGCTGATAAGCAACCGGCTTGCCGCTAAACGTTGAATACTGATCGCCTGATCTGCGCTCATTACAAGCTGCGGACAGCCAATGCCTGAACATTGGGCATGGTGATCGTTCAATAGAGACGTTTTCTGTCGTCACAGCCATCAGCCAGCGGTAAAACGCCGTGGCCAAGTTGCTGGCGGCTACGCGGTTTTAGCTCGCCCAGTTTATCTCCAGCCAACACAGCCAGACTGCGCGCACTTGTGGCGCGGCAACCATGTTTTTGTGTTTAAACCTGTGTGGAGACATTCATGTTATCCGTCTTTTTACGATATCGATGCCAGGCGGCATTGATGGCTGCCAGCCTTATGGCGCCAGTAACGCTGTGGGCCGACACCAGCAGCGAGCAATGGTGGCAGCAAGTCCAGCGACAACTGCAACAGCTGCCCCAGTGGCAGGCGCAAACCGCCCAGCAAAATAGCAGTCAGCTGCAGCAGCAACAGGCGCAATTAGCGCGCTTTAATCCATCGCTGGATGCACAATGGGAAAAAACCGACCAGCAAGTATCTTATCGCCTCGGCCTCAGCCAAGAAATTGACTGGTGGGACAGCGGTGAAGCAACGGCCCAACAAGCCACTCTCAACAGCCAAGCCATGGCACAGCAAACGCGTTGGTCAAGGCTGCAAATGCTGGCCCAAGCACTGCGCAGCGAAACCAACTGGCAAGCCGCGCAACAACACCAACAACTGGCCAGCCTGCAACAGCAACGCTTGCAACAATTGCTGGCCTTGTTAGAGCAGCGCCAGCAACAAGGCGACGTAGGCCAACTGGATGCTGAACTGGCCTTTTTGTCCCTATCCGAACAACAGCTGGCACTGGCCGATGCCAAAGCCGAGCTGATCGTGCAAAGCAGCGAACGCCGTAATTGGCTAGGTAAGATACCCGCCGCACCAGCGGATACCTGGCAATCCTTGCCACTCAATGCTGCCAACAGCGCGGATCAGCACCCCCTAGTCGCGCTGGCCAAAGCTTCTTGGCAAGCGCAACAGGCCAGCACAGAAGCCACGGCCCGGGATCGTCGTGCTCGCCCCACCATTGGCCTAAATGCTGGCAAGGATGAGCAGCAAACCGTGGCAGGCATCAACCTGTCAGTGCCGCTCACGGTGCGCAATGACTACCGCTACGAACAGCAATCCCTGCAACAGCAGACTCTGGCTATGGAAGCCCGGTATCGCGAGCAACGCCGCCAATGGCAGCAACAGCTGCAACAACAGCAACAGCTGTGGCAAAGCTATCAAGCCCAATGGGCGCAATGGCAACAACACAGCCCCAAGCGCTTGCAGCGCAGCGAGCAACTGCTGAAACAGCGTTGGCAGCAAGGCGACCTGAGCATTGCCGATTATCTACGCAGCCTGAATCAGCTGGCCGCCAGCGAGGCTGCCGCGATCGAATTGCAACGTAAAACCCGTTTGGCCGCACTGGATTTGTGGCTCACCAGCGGCCAATGGCCCTCTTCTGCTCTGGAGTCTCGCTATGAATAATCTGTTTTTTAAAACTCTTCCTTGCACCGCCCTGACGTTGCTATTAACCGCCATGCCCGCCAGCAGCAGCGAGGCCGAGACAGACCATCGGCATGACGGCAACGCTGAACACGCTGAACACGCTGAGCACGCTGAACACGCTGAGCACGATGAACACGCTGAACACGCTGAACACGCTGAACACGCTGAGCACGATGAGCACGATGAGCACGATGAGCACGATGAGCATGCCAGTTCAGGCGAACACGGCCATGATCATGACGAAGAAGAAGGCATTGAACTCAGCAACCAGCAGCGCCAGCTGGCGCAAATAGAGGTCAGCACCGTTAACCGCCAGCCTCAGCGGCAGGTGTTAAATGCCCCCGCAGAACTGGTCGCCGATGCTTATCAAACCTTTATTGTCAGTCCAACTACGGACTCGCAAATTGTCAGTCGTCATGTCGCATTAGGCGATAGCGTGCAGCAATTTCAGCCGCTGTTAACCCTATTCAGCGCTGACGTTGCCGAAGGTCAGGCCAATTACCGCTCGGCCTGGTCGGAATGGCAACGAGTCCAGTCGTTAGGACAGACGGTGGTCGGTGATCAGCGCTATGTCAGTGCGCGCTCGGACTATGAGCGCAGTCGCGCGCGATTGCAGGCGTTTGGCTTAAACGCCGACGACATCTCACGATTGCAGCAGCCAAACATGCCAGCGCTGGGGCAATATCAGCTGCGTGCTCAGGTCGCTGGCACAGTATTAAATGACAATTTTGAGCAAGGTCAGCATGTCAGTGCGGGCACGCAACTGATGCGCATCGCCAATGAGCAACAGTTGTGGGTCGAAGCGCATTTGCCGGCAACGGAAAAACGCCTGCTCAGTAACGCTGAACGCTTAACCGTCGAAGTCGCCGGACTGCAGCTGCAAGCCACGCCCGGCCAGGACTCTCACACCATTGACGCCCGCACCCGCACCCGCCGAGTACGTCTGCGTATCGACAACCCACAGCATTTGCTGCACCCCGGCATGTTCGCCAATGTCCGACTGGAGTTTTTAAGCCCACCAGTGGTCGCGGTACCGCAGCAAGCCTTGATGCCGACCGATGACGGTCAGTGGCAGGTATTCGTGCAATCCACCGACGGTACATTAAAGCCACAAGCCGTGGAGTTGGGTCCACGCTTTGGCGATTTGCAGCAAATCAGCGGCGTCAATGACGGTGATCAGGTGGTCATCCAGGGGGCGTTTTTTGTCGCCTCACAATTTGCCAAAGATGGCTTTGATCCGCACAACCACTAGGAGCACGGCTGCATGTTAAATTCGTTAATTGCCCTGGCCATTCGCCAGCGCTTGTTGCTGCTGATGCTGCTGGTGGCCCTCATGGCACTGTCGGCACTTTATATTCCGCGGCTCAATCTCGACGCGTTTCCCGACGTCACCAACGTTCAGGTCAGCATCAATACCGAAGCACCTGGACTTGCCGCGGAGGAAGTCGAACAGCTCATCAGCTACCCCATTGAAGCCGTGATGTACGCTCTGCCCGACGTTGAGCAAGTACGCTCGGTGTCGAAAACCGGATTATCGGGCGTGACTGTGGTGTTTAAGGAAGGCACCGACGTCTATTTTGCCCGCCAACTGGTATTTGAGCGCCTGCAGGCTGCCAGAGAACTGATTCCAAAAGGTGTGGGTATTCCAGAAATGGGGCCCAATACCTCAGGCCTGGGGCAAATTTTCCAGTATTTACTGATCGCCGAGCCGGATTCAGGCTACGACGTGATGGCCCTTCGCAGCTTAAATGATTGGCTGGTGAAGCTGCTGTTAATGCCGGCCGAAGGCGTGACAGATGTCTTATCCTTTGGCGGTGAAGTGCGCCAGTATCAGGTCAATCTGATTCCTGAACGCTTACTGGCCTACGACATCAGCCAGCAGCAAGTGCAGCAGGCCATTGCCGACAACAACCTCAATGTCGGCGGCTGGTTTCTGCCTAGAGGCCAAGAACAATTGGTGATTCGTGGCATGGGTTGGCTGCCGGGCGGTGAGCAAGGGCTGCAAAGCCTGGCTCAGCTGGCGGTGAAAAGCGTAGACGGTACCACAGTGACGCTGGCCGATATCGCCACAGTAGAATTTGGTGGTGAAATTCGCCAAGGCGCCGTCACCATGAGTCAACGCCACCCTGATGGCTCAGTGCAACCGCTGGGCGAAGTGGTCTCCGGCATTGTGTTAAAGCGCATGGGGGCCAATACCAAAGCCACCATTGATGCCATTAAAGAACGCCTGCCGCGTATTCAACAAGCCCTGCCCGACGGTGTCACACTGCAGCCGTTTTATGATCAGTCTGGGCTCATTTCCCAGGCCGTCAAAACCGTCGTTGATGCATTGCTGATCGCCTTTGTGCTGATTGTGGTGGTGCTGGCGTTTTTCTTGATGAATGTACGCGCTACCTTGCTGGTATTGCTGTCGATTCCGGTATCGATTGGCTTGGCACTGTTGGTGATGTCACTGCTGGGCATGTCAGCCAATCTGATGTCATTGGGTGGCTTGGCCGTCGCCATTGGCATGCTGGTCGACGGTGCTGTGGTGATGGTCGAAAACTTGACCCGCAAATTGCAGCAAGGCGCCATCAGCGATCGCCGCCATGCCATTTCTCAGGCCTGTCAGCAGGTGGCAAGGCCAGTGTTTTTTGCGAGCAGCATTATTTTGGTGGTGTTTTTACCGCTGTTTACCTTCGAAGGCGTAGAGGCCAAGTTATTTCAGCCGATGGCGGTTAGCATTCTATTGGCCTTAATAGCAGCATTGTTTACCGCGTTGGTGCTGATTCCGGCTCTGGCTGCATTTGCCTTTCAAGCGCCCATCACTAGCCGCCGCAATCCCTTGATCGAACGTTGGCAGCAAGGCTACCAATCCCTGCTAGAGCGTGCCATGCAAAAGCCCGTGCTAGTGATTTCGTTGGCGATCGGCCTATTGCTCAGTGCCGCACTGCTGGCGCCGCGTTTGGGAACTGAGTTTGTGCCAGAGCTGGAAGAAGGCACCATCAACTTGCGCGTCACCGTAGCGCCATCTGCCAGTTTGGACACCGCCCTGGCGGTAGCACCCAAGCTGGAAGCTATGTTGCTGGCATTCCCAGAAGTGACCTACGCCATGTCACGGGTCGGGCGCGCTGAAGTTGGCGGCGATCCAGAGCCGGTCAGTAATATTGAAATCTACATCGGATTAAAACCGGTCAAAGACTGGCAAAGCGCCGACAACCGCCAGCAGCTGCAACAGATATTCCAGCAGCGCTTGGAGCAGCACCCGGGCTTGCTGTTCAACTTCTCTCAACCCATTGCGACCCGGGTGGATGAGCTGTTATCGGGCGTCAAAGCCCAGCTGGCCATCAAGTTGTTTGGCCCTCAATTGGATCAACTGCAGCAATATGGTGAGCAGCTGGCCGAGCTGGTCGGCACCATTGATGGCACCCGCGACGTTGCCCTAGAGCCCATTGCCGGTGAGCAACAGTTGGTAATTCGCCCCAATCGTATGGCGCTATCGCGCTATGGCATGGCGGTGGCCGATGTCATGCAAGTGGTTCGAGATGGCCTAGGCGGAAGCAGTGCCGGGCAAATTATTCAAGGCAATGAACGCTACGACATTTATGTACGCCTGCAAGCCGCAGCCCGCCAAGACCCAGTCGCCATTGCCCAACTGCAATTAAAAAGCCCGACCGGCGCCTGGTTACGATTGGGGGATGTAGCCGACGTCAGTATTGAATCTGGACCGCCACAGATTCGCCGCGACGATGTTCAGCGCCGGGTGGTGATTCAGGCCAATGTCGAAGGTCGTGATATGGGCAATGTCGTCGCCGATATTCAGCGCAGTATTGCTGAGCAAATCGATTTGCCGCCAGGTTATTCGGTCGATATTGGCGGTCAATTTGAAAGCCAGCAACGCGCTCAACAGCGACTGTTATTGGTGGTGCCATTAGCTCTGGGGTTGATTGCATTACTGCTGTTTTTTGCCTTTGGCAACTTAAAGCAAACGCTGTTGATTTTGCTGAATATCCCACTCGCTGCGGTGGGCGGTATTTGGGCATTGTGGCTCAGTGGCTTGTACCTGTCGGTGCCAGGCTCAGTCGGCTTTATTACCCTGTTTGGCGTCGCAGTGCTAAATGGTGTGGTGATGGTTGAGCAGATCAATCAGCAGCGCCAACAGCAGTCCCTACGTGAAGCCGTCATCACAGGGGCCAGCTCGCGTCTAAGGCCAGTATTAATGACCGCGCTCACCTCGGCATTGGGATTGATTCCTATGTTGCTCAGTCAGGGCATAGGGGCAGAAATCCAGCGGCCACTGGCCACGGTGATCGTCGGCGGCTTACTCAGCTCCACCCTGTTGACGCTGATCGTGTTGCCTGTGTTGTATCCTTGGTTTGAACCACGCCAACCGCGTTAACCCTTGGCTGGCGTGATGGCTGTACGCCGTCACGCCAGTTTGCTATAACGCCTGCTCAACTGCAGGAGTACCCATGCCAAGAGAGATTCCACCGATGCGCGCTTATCGCGTTCGTCATTTATTGGTGTTTGCCCACAAGGGCACCGAAGCCAAACTGTTGGCTGCCCCAGAGCTGCGACCAATGCCAGAATGGCAGCAGGACGTCTCCGCCTGGGTCGCACTGCGTGCCAACCGAGAGCCACAACTGGACGATCAGTTGGATAGTCTCCAAACAGAGGCCTACATAGATAGCCGTTTGTCGGGCACATCAAACGATAACGAATGATCAGCTGGCTAGTCATCATACAGAGGCCTTCATAGACAGCCTTTTACCGGGCACGCCAGCCAATAACTAAAGCTGGCAGGCGCAGATGCCTGCGCTAGTCTTGTCAGATATCCCATTATTGTCTGGCAGTAATGAATGTCGCACCCAACCGGTAAGGACACCTCACCTTCTGGCATCCGTTTGCAACGCTTTATTCTGTGGCGTTTGCTGCTGGTAGTGCTCACCCCTATGCTGCTGGTTGCCCTTGTCAGCCTGTGGCAGGCGCACCAGCAATTGCAAGAGAAGGCCCGTGCACAACTAGAAGCCAGGGCCGATCATCAAGCCGATTTACTGCAGCACTGGCTGTCACTGCGACTGGCCGATGCGCAACTCTATGCCCACGGCGCACGCTTAGGCAGCTTGACTGAACAACTGGCGCAACATTGGGCCAAAAGTGATCTGAGTGCCGAAGACTTTATCGCCACACCGTTGTGGCAACGCATCCACCAAACCTATCAACAGCGCGCCAACGCCCTGACCTTACATGATCAGCTGTTTCATAACTTATTACTGATCGGCAAAGACGGTACGGTGCTGTTTGCCAGCCAGGACACACCGTTACTGGGTAAAAACGTGCTCACAGACTCGCTGGCGCCGTCATTGCGCCACGCGGTAGAAACCGTCTTCAATCATGGCCTTGATCATCTTGCCGACACTGCGCCGCAAATGGACGGAGAACAATTAAAATACACCACCTGGTATGTCGCCGAGCTGGATCAAGATACGGGGTTAGTGGCGTTACAACTCGATTTCAGTCGTTTGACCAGTCTATTGCGCTCCGATGGCCGCCATCAGCGTAGCCTTCTGATCAACGAAGACGGACAGCTACGCTCCCCCCTTCCAGCATTCGAATCCGAGCCCAATAATGCGCAATCAATCAGCACCATCATCGAGCAAGCCTTAGCGGAAGGCTGGCATCAGTACCAGTCGTTTGATGGCGTTGACGTCATCGGCATTACACGTTCCATTATTGCCGGCGACCACGCCTGGTTTTTATTAACCGAAATGCCAGCCAGCCAGCTGGCCATGCCGACCGCACGTTTGCTGCAAAATACCCTGTTGTATTTGCTCCTGGCACTGGTGTTTTCCGTGCTGGCGGCGGTCATATTGGCGCGCCACTTATCCACCCCTATCAAACGATTACGTGACATCAGCACCAGTCGCCAAGTCGCCACGGCCGATCTCGCCAGCACCGGTATCGAAGAGCTGGATCAGGTGCAAGCAGCCCTGCATGCCAACGCCATTGAGCATAAGCAGCAAGACGAACTGATCCGCGACAGCCTGTTGAAATCCCACCGTCATCTGGCCACGTTAAGTGACCAAAAAGCCGCTTTAAACGAACATTGCATCATGTTGTTTGTGGATGGTGACGGCATGATCCGTGATGCCAATCAGGATTTTTGCAAACTCATCGGTTATTCACCGCAAGAACTGCTCGATCAACCGCTGGCCAATATTACGCCGTCGCCATTTGGCGCCACAGAGTGGCATATTGAACGCGCGATCCAGCAAGGTAAAAAATGGAATGGCGTGGTGCATGGCCACGACCGACGTCACCAGAGTTTCTGGCTCAAGGCCACCGTGATTCCATTAAGCCGCAACGCGGGCACCATGTATGTCTGCACCGATATCACCAGCCAAGAGCGCACCCAACAAACGCTTAACGAATTACACCACATCACGTCCGATTCATCGTTGGAGCTAACCCAACGCATCAATGCCATGCTCGAGCTTGGCTGTCGTATGTTTGAACTGCCCATCGGCATTGTCAGCCAGATCAATGCCAACACTTATACCGTACGTTACGTGCACGTGCCTGAGCATCAAATTAGCATTGGCGATTCCTTTAAACTCGGTGACACCTATTGCTCCTTAACCCTCAGCGCCAATAGTCCTAAGGCGTATCATCACGCCGGTGCCAGCGAAATCGCCGATCACCCCTGCTATAAAAACTTTCATCTGGAAGCTTATTTAGGCTGTCCTCTTTTGGTTCAAGGCCAGCGTTATGGCACCGTCAATTTTTCCAGTCCGGACGCTCGGTTGCGGCCCTTCACCGATTCCGATTTGGAGCTGGTGCAGCTGATCACCCAATGGGTCGGCAATGAAATCAGTCGCGACCAGGGACGCATCACCTTACAGCGTCACGATCGATTGTTGAAGCAAGTCAGTGAACAAGCCCGCATCGGTGGCTGGGAATTGGACGTTGCGTCTGGCCAGCTGTATTGGTCGGCTATGACGCGACTGATTCATCGTGTACCCGACAACTTTCAGCCCAGCCTAGACGAAGGTATTGAGTTTTATAAGCCAGGTCACAGCCGTGAGCGTATTCAAGTGGCCGTTGAGACCGCCATTAAAGATGGCACGCCGTGGAATGAAATCCTGCAAATCATTACCCATGACGGTCAGGAAGTGTGGGTACAAGCGCGTGGCCAGGCTGAGTTTAATGGCGATCAATGTGTGCGTTTATACGGCTCATTCCAAGATGTTAACGACACCATGGTGGAGAAACAGCGCAACGATTTAGTGCTGAAATCCACCGCCGTCGGTATTTGGGACTGGCATATCCCCTCCGGAGCCACGGTATTTAATGATCGTTGGGCAGAGATAGTCGGCTACCAATTGGATGAGCTGCAACCGGTCGACATCAACACCTGGCTCAATCTGGCCCACCCGGATGATCTGCCCGAGTCAGAGCGCTTGTTGAACGAGCATTGGCAGGGAAACAGCGAGCTATACATCTGTGAAGCCCGCATGCGTCATAAAGAGGGCCATTGGATATGGGTGCTCGATACCGGCAAGGTCGTTGAATGGGACGATGATGGCAAGCCGGTGCGTATGATAGGCACCCATCTCGATATCAGTGAACGCAAATACGCTGAGCAACAGCTGGCAGACAGTAACTACCGTTTGTCTTTAGCCCGTGACGCAGCCGGCTTTGGCGTCTGGGACTTTGACCTGACCACAGGTCAGCTGGATTGGGACGAAGGTATGTTCCATATCTATGGCATCAGTGAGCAGGAATTCCAGCACAGCGTTAACGATTGGCGTGATCGTTTGCATCCTGCCGATCGTGACCGTGCTGCTGAAGAGTTTAAAACCTGCCTGGAAAACCACACGTCCTTTGCCAGCGAGTTTCGCATTATCAGTCACCCCGATGGATTACGACACATTAAAGCCAATGCTTACACGATTAATGACGACAAAGGCCAGCCCATTAGGGTGATTGGCACCAACTTAGACATCACCGATTTACGTATTCAGCAGCAGCGTTCCGAACGGGCTTTATCCATGGTCGAAGCCAGCATGGAGGCCACCGATAACGGTGTGTTAGTGACCACCATAGAAGGTGAGATTGTGCGTTGGAATCAGCGTTTTATCGAAATGTGGCGACTGCAGCCAGAGGAGATAAAAGCAGTCAACCACCAACGGCTGTTGCAGTTCATTGTTCCGCAATTGCGCAACACCAAGTGGGTGGATCAGCAAATGCAGGAGCTGTACGCCAACCCAGAACAAGGCGCCTTTGACCTCATTGAGTGCCTCGATGGGCGCATTTTTGAGCGCTCTTCGCTGCCCATGTTGCTGAATCATAGAGCCATTGGCCGAGTATGGAACTATCGTGATATCACCGCTCAGCAGCGCAACCAAAAAGCCCTGCTGGAAGCCAGACAGCAAGCCGAAGCTGCCTTGGTCGCTAAGAGCCAGTTCCTTGCATCTATGAGTCACGAGATTCGCACGCCCATGAACGGTGTACTGGGCATGTTGGAGCTGCTGCGCAATACGCCATTAACCGAAGAGCAGCAACATCGTATTAACCTGGCGCGCAGCAGCGCCCAGGCACTGCTTAACCTGATTAACGACATTCTCGACTTTTCAAAAATCGAGGCGCAAAAGCTCACCATACATAACGAGCGTTTTGATCTGGTCGACATGGCCAGCGACTGTGTTGAAGGCCTAGCCCAACTGGCTCAAGACAAAGGCCTAGAAATCGTACTCGATACCTCCGCCATCGAATGCCGCGACATTATGGGCGATGAAGGCCGCTGTCGTCAGGTGCTGACCAACCTAGTAGGCAATGCGATTAAATTCACCGAAGAAGGCGAAGTCGAAGTCCGACTGGCGACCCACCAAAGCCATGAACAACCCTGTCGCATCGATGTACAGGTCCGCGATACCGGCATTGGCATAGCGCCAAGCGATCAGGCAGCATTATTTGAAGCCTTTAGCCAAATTGACGCCTCCAATACCCGTAAGTTTGGTGGCACCGGCTTAGGGCTTGCAATCGTGCAGCAACTGCTGACCTTGATGGATGGCGGTATCGAGGTCGACAGCGAACCTGGCCAAGGCAGTACCTTTAAAGCCCATTGGATGGCACCAGAAGCCTGGTCGCGTGAACTTGGCCAACAAGCACAAAAAAGCGTGCTGATTATCAGCCCTCATGAGAGCCAAAACCGCGCCACCATCGCCATGTTAAAACGGTTAAATGCTTGCAGCAGTGCCTGTAAGGACATCAAACACGCCATCCAGTTATTGGAACAGCAAGTATTCGACTGCGTGCTGATCAGCACGGAACTGGCGTTGCAAGAAGATGCCTCTGGTCAGGTCGCCAGCCTTCAGTTAAAGCAGCGCTTTGGCGTACGCCAGGTATTGATGACCCCCATGCGCTTTCACAGTGAACCTGAAGCGCTCAAACATGCGGGCATTGATTGGTGGTTCCCAATACCCACCACTGAGCAGGATTTAGCACGGGCGCTGGGAGACAGCAGCAAGCATCAGCATCAATTGCACAACTCCATTGGCCAAGGCAGTTGGCAGCATTTGCTGTTGGTTGAAGACAATCAAGTCAACCAGCTGGTCGCGTCTGAGCTGCTGGGGGCTTTGGGGTATCGCATCAGTGTTGCCAACCATGGCCAAGAAGCGCTGGATATTCTGAATCGCTGTGATGACGACCCGATACAACTGGTATTAATGGACTGCCAAATGCCCGTACTCGATGGCTACGATACCACTCGCAGCATTCGCCAGGGCAAGGCCGGTGACAACAATCGCGATGTTCCAATCATTGCCATGACAGCCAATGCCATGGAAGGTGATCGACAAAGCTGCTTGGATGCTGGCATGAACGATTATTTATCCAAGCCAGTTAATGTCACTGAACTGCAAAACAAGGTATTAAACTGGCTCGGTCAGAGCTATGCCCATAAACCCGCGCCTGCAGCTAAAGCAAAACCACAACAATCGACACCCACCACCGCCACGCCAGCCAAAGCCCAACAGCCGGTTTGGCAAAAAAATGACGCGCTTAAGCGTTTAATGGGCAATGAAAATCTGCTGAAAAAACTGATCACCTTATTTGTAGGAGAACAGCCCAAGCGCCTAACACAAATGCAGCAGGCAGTAGAGCAACAACAATTGGCAGAGCTAGCCACCTTGTCTCATACCCTAAAAGGCGCTGCCGGCAATTTAGGCGCAGCACAATTGCAACAGGCCGCCAGCGAGCTTGAGCAAGCCGCTAAAGCACCTGATGGCAAGGATATAGACGCTTTATGGCAATCACTGCAACAGGCCTCAGACGCTTTTATGGGTGCAATTGACCCAGATAGTGACAGCACTCCTGCTGCAACCGACAGCATGGATATCCAATTATCCACCGGCCTGCGCGAACAATTGCTCAAACTGCACAAAGAGCTGGAGCTGGCCAACTACATCGATATTAGTGAGTATCCCGTGCTCGACTGCCAGGCCAACCAAGGTCCAATCGCGCAGCAACTGTTTGATATCAGCAAAGACATCCTCAACCTTGATACTGACTCGGCACAAGCTAGGCTTAAGGCGTTACTCGAATCTTCAGAAACCGCCTAGTGCCAGGGGGCTGCTACTTGCCACGCCAGCATCAAACGCCCATCACCAACAAGGCATACGGGCCATGAGCACGGTATTGTTGGTCGATGACTCAGCTGAAAATATTCAAACTCTGGCGGCCTGCTTGCGGGATGAGTATCAACTAAAAGTGGCCAACAATGGCACCCAGTGTTTGGAACTGGCCAGTCGTTTTCAACCCGACCTGATTTTATTAGATGTAGAGATGCCGGACATGAATGGCTTTGATGTCTGCCAGCAATTAAAGAGCAACGAGCATACCAAAACGATTCCGGTTATTTTTGTTTCTGGTCACACCAGCCAAGAATCAGAAGAGCGTGGATTAGAGATTGGTGCCGTTGACTACATATTCAAGCCCGTCCGCCCTGCCATCGTTAAAGCCCGGGTAAAAACCCACGTCACCTTAAAGCAACAGCACGATCGATTAATCGATTTAGCCATGCGTGATCAGCTAACTGGCTTATTTAATCGTCATTATCTAATGGAGCATATTGATCAACGATTATCTCGCAGTCAGCGTCATGGCTATGACATGGCGGCCTTGATGTTGGATATCGACTACTTTAAACGCATCAATGACGATCTGGGCCACCAAATAGGCGATCAGGTATTAAAAGAACTCGGACATTTTTTGCAGGATTTTTTTCGTACTGAGGATATGGTGGCACGATTAGGTGGAGAAGAGTTTCTGGTGATACTGGACCCTTGTCCAGCGACACAAATTATGGCCAAAGCCGAACAATTACGGCTTGCCATTGCCGAACTTGAGCCGGCCAAGGTAAAAGTCACCGTCAGTATTGGCGCTACTGCCATCACCGACGAAGACACATTAGCAACTATGCTAAAACGAGCAGATCACGCTTTGTATCAGGCCAAAGATCAGGGCAGAAACCAGGTGTGTATCCAATGATCAAGACGTTAGCCCATTAGGCTGAGGATGGAGTGAATACCATGGCACGAATACTGGTGGTTGACGATACCGAAGCCAATCGAATGCTACTGAGAGAGCTTCTGGAGCCACAGTACGAGGTTGAAGAAGCCGATAGCGGTGATGCTTGTCTTGAGCAAGTGGCGGCACAACAGCCCGATCTGATTCTGCTGGATGTGGTCATGCCCGGCAAAACCGGCTACGACGTTTGTGTCACATTAAAATCATCACCCAACACCCATCGCATCCCCATCGTTTTTGTCAGTGCCAAGGATACCGTACAAGAGCGTCTCGAGGGGTTTGAAGCCGGCGCTGATGGTTACATAACCAAGCCCGTTGATGGCCAAATCCTGCTGGATACCGTGGCCGCCGAATTGAATCATGCCGAGCACCATTCACAGGCCGTAGAACAAGCGGATCAGGCCATGCAGGTCGCCATGGAGGCCATGACCCACAGTTCAGAGCTGGGCAATATTATCGAATTTGTACGCCAGACTCAGCAGATACGCTCGGTTGAATCCTTGGCAGCGGCCATTTTGGCCAGTGCCGCCTCCTTTCAGCTCAATGCCTGTGTTTTAGTAAACACAATTGAGCCGATTGTGGTTGGCTGCGAGAAACGTGACCTGGCTGGGCAGCTGATGAATAAGTTTCGCAACTCTGACAAGGGCATCACCCACCACGGCATTCGCACCATTATCCATACCCCGCAGGTGGTGGTACTGATTAAAAACATGCCGCTGCACGATGAAAATCGCTATGGACGGCTAAAAGATCACTTGGCCATTTTGGCCGATATCGCCTCGGGCCAGGTACAGCTGTTAGAAGCCGAGCAGATGTTTGCCGCCCAGCGTAAACGCATGCTAGGAGAGATCATTCAACTCACCGACGAAACCATCACCAACGCAAGTCAAGAAGTGCGGCAGCAAACACAAAACATTCACCAAGACGTGTTGGCCATGGTGGAAGAGCTGGAATCCATGCTGTTCAGTTTGGGGCTGGATGATGACCAAGAGCATAAACTGATGAGCCTAGCCCATCGCACCTCAGATCAGTTGCAGAGCAAAAGCAAAGCACTGGATATCATCGACGAATCGTTAGGCAAGGTGTTAGAAGCACTGTACGACTATCAAAGCCGCCATTAACTCATAACTGGGCCAACCACTGTCGCCAGCGCTGCAACGCTTGAGGCTCAAGCCATGGCGCCACCGATACCTGGGGTAAACTTTGCCAGTTATCCAACATACCAGCCGCCGCTTTTATATCACCCGGCGCATAACGATTGGCTGCTGGGTATTGCTCTCGATAACACAGATCGTCAGGCACCAGCGGCCTTGCCCCGGCACTCACCGCTTCGAGCACTGAAATGCCCTGAAATTCATGCTGAGCGCTGCTGAACACCACGTCCGCTTGAGCCAGGTAGGCTTCATACTCTGCCCGTGACGGATAATCATCGACCACAATCCAATCTGCAAACTCCGCCCGTATGTGGCGCAAGGTATCGGGGACTGTATTCGGCCGGCCACCTAATAACGCCAAACGAACGGGCTGGCTGAGCGAACGTAACAACTGCAATAACTGCAATAACTGCTCCGGTTGCTTGTCATATTCCCAGCGATGATTCCAAAGCAGCAGTGGCACCGAGTGCTCTGCTCTTGATTGAGCGGCGTTAGCGACGATAGGTTTCACTGGCACAGGTAACCATGCACTGCGCGTCTGAAGCTCTGCCACGACTCCTTTGGGCACCTGATCTGGCAAGCGTTGCAATAACGCTTCAAGGCCGGCAAAGAAGCTGTCGCGGTTGTACTGTGAGTTAAACAACAGCTGCTGAGCCGATAACGCACCGTACAGCTGCACCATCATGGGATCTACCGACCCATGCTGCTGAGCACTGAGCGGATACGCAAATTGGTTTTCGTGAAAATAATAACTGGCAGGCACAGTTGCCAACGCCGGTACCAACCCTCGCAGCGTCGCCAAATCCACCATGCTGGTGGCCAAGATATGGTCTGGTTGCCAACTCTGCAAAAGCTCCATCAACGGCTGTCGCCAAGACAAAGGATTGCCACGGATGCGCCAGCGAAAATAGCGACCAGGCAGCTCATAACAGCGCCAGTCTGCCACCAGCGTTTGTTGCAGCATATCGCTCCAATAAGCATGACTGTCACTGCGATAAGCGGATAACAAAAGAACAGATTTCATCGGTATCGATAAGCCATAGAGCAAGCTTGCAGCTTAGGGGTTTGCTGCTAGTTTACAGTTATCAGGGAGAGAACTCATGAGCTCAATGCCACCTTTCGACAGCCCCAGCACAGTCACTAACAGGGGCACAGGCTATCGCTATGCACAAAGCATACTGGTTTTGCTCATCGCTGCCGGTGTGATGCTGTTCGGATTAGAGCAATATAATCAATACGAAGTGCGCCAAAGCTTGCTGACCGACATCGAAGTGGAACACGACCACAGCCAGCAAAGACTCGAACGTTACCTGCTAAGTAAATACGCCTCACTCAGCTTTATTCAAGCAACCCCCCCCATCGACGCCTTGATGCGAACTCAGCTCAATGGCGGTATCGATCCGCACAGCGGTTCTACCCTGCAGCAATGGCAACAGCGGTTACAGCAGATACTGTCTGCCTACATGGCCAACCATAGCGATATTCGCAACATTCAGTATCAGGATAACCAGGGGGATATCTTGGCCGCCGCCAGCCGACGTGAGCGCTTGTCGGTGGGAATATCAGCAGCCCCCCAACCCGATAAAGAGCCTTTTGGTGAGTTATCGGCTGGCCAGCTGTACGTATCAGGCATTCAATTGGCGCGACAAAATCAGCAAATAGAATACCCGCTGTGGCCAGCCATCACCTTTGCCGTGCCGATTTTCACTCAACAACAGCAGTTATTTGGTTATCTCAGCATTACCTTTGATGCCAGTCCATTGCTCGACAACTTACGAGACGGCATTGCGGCCCCCTTTGAGCTGATAGTGACCAATCAACATGGTCAGTTTTTATTGCACCCCAAACAATCGCTGGAGTTTTCCCACGAGCTGGGTCAAATGACGAGCTGGGCATCGATTTACGGCAGCGCTCCGGATGAGCACAGCAGCCAGGTGAAATACTTTCGCTTTAACGACAGCGGCCTTTACGTGCTTAGCGATCAGGTATCCCTGGGTTCACCTGAACTGAACCATAAACTGGTGCTGTACACCACTCTGCCTGATTCCGGCTTGGCACAGGAAGTCAGACAGCGGCGCGGGGATAGCTTGATTGTGTTTGCACTATTGGTCGGCTTACTGCTAATGCTGTTAGCTGGCTATCAGCAATATGTCTCCACACGCTTACACTGGCTGGCCGAGCGAGCTCAGTTTGAAGCCATTGTCGATAACTCCGCCGATGCCATACTGACCCTTGATTTGGCCGGCCGTATTCAAAGCTGTAATCGTGCCACGGAAGTGTTGTTTGGTCAGCATCAAGCCACCTTGATAGGGCAGCCTGCCCACGGCACCTTATTGGATGTAGACGATCAAGAGCTATCGCCTAAGCTGCTGCAAACGGCGATCCGAGAGCGTCGTTCACTGAAAGCCCATAGCGAAGGCTGCTTTGGTGAACGCCGTTTCCCCATTGAGATTAGCCTGATGCCAATCGTTACCGATGAAGGCGTCTACAGTGGCTGCTCACTGACCCTGCGAGATCGCAGCGAACAGGCGTTATTGGCTGAGCAAGTGGGTAATGAATACCAGCAACGTTTGGACGAACAACAACAGCAGCAACAACGCCAACAGCAAATGCTGACGCAAACCCAACGCTTGGTGAAAAGCAAAGACCGACTATTGGCAGCCATCAGCCATGAAATTCGCACTCCCATGAATAGCATTCAAGGGGTGTTAAATTTACTGTCAAAAGAAGCCACAGATCCAGGCCAGCAACGATACCTCGGCATGGCCTACAGCAGCGTGCAGAACGTCAGCCGGCTAATGAGCGATGTATTGGATTACTCCAATCTGCGCTCAGGCAAGCTGTTTTTTGAAGATATTGAATTCAGCCTGACCGCTACTTTAAGCCCTGTACTAAAACATTATGCCGAAGCGGCCTACAGCAAAGGCTTAAGCCTAATAATCGACAGCACCGAACTGGCCCATGACCGGGTGCGCAGTGACCCAAACCGACTGCGTCAAGTGGTGGATAACCTAGTCTCCAACGCAGTGAAATTCACCCGCTTTGGTTACATTTTGGTCGAGCTGAGTTCAGAAGAAGACGTCGACTATGGCATTCGTTTTCAAATGCGGGTCAAAGACACGGGCATAGGACTCGACCCCCATCAGCAACAGCATTTATTCACCACCTTTGAAAATATGGACGATGAAACCAGCGAGCGCTTGGGCGGCGCGGGTCTGGGCGTCGCACTCAGCCAGCAACTGTGCTTATTGATGGGCGGTGAACTGCGCGTGAGCAGCAATGAACAGCAAGGCAGCTGTTTTGAGTTTCATATAATCGCCTCTCCCGTGGCCGGAAACAGCCAGCATCCGTTGTACCACGACGGCGGTTACCAAGACAGCAGCTGGTTTTTGCGCCTCGACGATGAATTGCTGGTCGAAACCCTGGCCCGACAAATACGCCAACGTGGCGGTCAGGTGATCATTGCTGGCAGCGAACAAGAAGAGCAAAGTTACAGCGTCATTTTGACAGAAACCCGCTATTTAGGAGATTACGCCGAGGCGCTGCAACATGAAGGACGCCCCCACATCATGGCGCTGACGCCACCGTCGAGTCAGGCATTACCGCAGACCGGCAGCCTGGCATTAACCGAATTGACCCTGCCCGTTACCCAGGAATCATTGGCCCTGGCCTTTGCTCAGGCGGAAGGCGATCATCGCAGCCATGCCATCTTGGCCGCCAGTAGCGCACTCAACCAGGAGCGTATGTTCCAGCGCCAGCGAATACTGGTGGTCGATGATGATGAGGTCAACCTGGAAGTCATCAGCCGCCAGCTAGAAGAAATGGGATTGCGCTGCGATGGCGCCAACCACGGCGGAGCGGCCATCGAGCGATTACTGCACAGTGAACTGTTTGATCCCTATTTACTGGTATTAATGGATTGCCAGATGCCCTTAGTCGATGGCTACAGTGCCACACGTCGCATCCGCCAAGGCGAGGCAGGTCAACGTTATGAGCAGATCCCCGTTATTGCCATTACCGCCGCCGCTCAGCAAGAAGATAGACAGCGCTGTATTCGCGCCGGCATGAACGACTATTTGGTCAAACCCATGGCCATCGATCAACTACACGCCATGCTCAGTCAATGGCTGGATAGCCAGCGCGCCTTACCACGCTCCGACTCGCCCATTATGACCGCTGTAGCACCAACGACGGAATCCAGACGTCGCGATAGTGGCGACCGCCAGGACTGGAACAAATCCACAGCACTGCTGCATTGCCAACAAGATACCGAACTGCTCGCGCGGGTGGTGTCTACCTTTGCCGACAAGGCGTCACGTCAACTCAGCAACATCAGTTTGGCTGAAGAAAACCTAGCAGCGATTGCATCAACGTTAGAACCCTTGGTGCAAGACAGCGCTCATATTGGCGCCGAAACCCTGCAGCAGCGTCTGCAGCAATTACAACAAGCACTAGAGTTACAAGAAGCCCAAGATGCGGCTCATTTGCTGCAACAGCTACAGCAAGATTTACAGCATTTTTTAATGCTGGTGCGGGCCGACGTTGATATGGAGATATCTGAATGAGCGTTACTATCGAAAGCCCTGACCGCCGCCGACTGCTGGGCGGAATGTTAGCCGGTGCTGCTGCCGTATCGGCCCCCTGGGTACACAGCGCTGGCAAACCCAAACTGCGCATTTTAGGCACCCATGTCACGCTGCAAGAAGCCTTACGTCAAAGAGCCATGCAAGACCTAGGTATCGAGCTGGTGTTTGAACCGAAAGGCAGTGCAGCGGTGCTGCAAAAAGCATCGATGCAACCTGAAGCCTTCGACTTATACGAACAATGGTCGAACAGCATTGGCGTATTGTGGCGTTCCGGTTCGATTCAGGCCATCGATAAAAAACGCCTGCGCTACTGGGAGGAAATCAATGACCTGAGCAAAACCGGCAAACTCAGCAGCGAAGCCAAATTCGGTGCCGGTGATGCGCCCTATCGTATTTTGCACGTGCAAGACGACGACGAGTTGGGCACCGAACATACCGATCGCATCAGTTTTTTGCCCTATGTTCATAACGTCGATTCCTTTGGCTATAACACCCAGGTTATTAAGCCGGGCATTCCCTACGAAACCGAAAGCTGGGGCTGGCTATTACAGGACCAGTACCGGGGCAAAGTTGCCATCGTCAACGCGCCAACCATTGGCCTATTTGACCTAGCTCTGGCCGCTCAGGCCAATGGCATGGTTGAATTTAATGATATCGGCAATATCAGCCGAGCAGAACTCGACAGCCTGTTTAACCTGCTATTTGCCTACAAGCGCGATGGCCACTTTAGCGGTTTTTGGACCTCTGTGCCTGAGTCGGTCGACTTTATGAGCTCTGGCCGCGTGGTCATTGAAAGCATGTTCTCACCCGCCGTCTCCCGCCTTAACGCGCAGAATATTCCCGTGATCTATGCGGCACCGAAAGAAGGCTATCGCGGTTGGCATGGTGTGATGTGTTTGTCTTCCGCTGCTGAGGGCAAGGTCAAAGATGCCGCCTACGATTATATGAATTGGTGGTTGTCAGGTTGGCCAGGCGCCTTTATTGCCCGCCAGGGCTACTACATCTCTAATCCTCAGCGTTCGCGCCAGTATCTCAGCCAAAACGAATGGGATTACTGGTATGGCGGCAAAGCCGCAGCCACCGCTCTGCCCGGTACCGATGGCACCATTGCGGTTAAAGCCGGCGATGTGCGCACCGGTGGCAGTTATACGCAACGCTTTAGCAATGTTGCGGTTTGGAATACCGTCATGCCCACTTACGACTACAGTTTACAAAAATGGTATGAGTTTATTAGTAGTTAGGGTTTCTTCATGTCGCTAAAGCAACAGATTTTATTGCTGCTTACTGCCATCATGGCCAGCTTGGGCCTGCAAATACTGTTGACGCACAACAACCAAACAGCTCTGTTAGAAGCCCATCAGCTGACCACGGATGCCTATGTGGCCGCTGAGCAGGTCTACACCTTAGAACGGCAGGTGCTCGACCTACAGCGCAACGTACTCATTTATAAGCAAACCGCCAGTGATAGCGCCAAACAACGTTTTCAGCGCCAGCTGGCAGATGTTTTTTCCGGCATCAAGGCCATGCGTAACAGCCCTCGCTTTGCCGATGACCTGGAAAATCTTGAGCGCATGCAAAAGCATTTACAAGATTATGGTGAAAACTTCAGCTCCGTCGTGGCTGGCCGCCAACAGCAATCCGATATCATCGCACGTCTCGTTGACCAGGCACTGCCCGCCCTGCAATCGGCCTTAGGCAATAAGGATGCGGGAGCCTATCGGCTGAAGAACCACTTATACGAGTATTTATCTAGCCTAGACCCACAATCAGCCAACGCATTTAATGCCGAAATCAAACGTTTAAAGACACTGCAAAAGCCATCACTGGATTTAGTACTCAATCGATTGAGTATTGATTTTCGCCGTTTAAGGCAGATTAATCGGGGTTATATTTTTCTCACCAATGTCGTCATGACGGGCTCGGCTAACGAATTTCTGCATCTGACACGGCAATTACGACTGCATTCAAACAAGCTGCAGCAACAAGCCGCTGAGCAAGCACAACTGACTTCCGACCAAGCCAAGCGCAATAATCAGCTAGCTGCCATACTGGGCACCGCACTGACTTTAGTGGTAGCAGCACTACTGCTGCGCATGGTTATTTCTCCGATTCGAAAGCTCACCAATGTGTTTAATCAACTCACTCGAGGCGAAGCCATTGTCGAGTTGACCGAAAGCAAACTCGGCAACGAGATCGGCGCCCTGGCACGAGCAGCCACAGTATTCCAGCAAAAAAACGAGCAAACACAGCAACTGCTTGAACAGTCACAGCAGCTCAATGCGCAACAAGAACAGCTTAACCAACAATTGGCACAGGAAAAGCAAAAAGCTGAAAAAGCCACCGCCATGAAAAGCGAGTTTTTGGCCAATATGAGCCATGAAATTCGCACCCCCATGAATGGCATCATTGGCTTAATTGATCTGACGTTAAAAACAGAACTAAACGAAAAACAGCGCTTCTACCTTGAAAAAGCAGCTTATTCTAGCCAGCTAATGATGGGGGTAATTAACGATATTCTAGACTTCTCAAAAATCGAAGCCGGCAAGCTGGATATTAGCCCGACGACGGTCGAGCTGAACGCACTGATTGATAACTTAATTGCCTCGCTACAACCTAAAGCGGCAGAAAAACACCTAAGCCTTCATATCGACGTTGATCCCGACCTGCCTAGCCAGATTATTATCGACCCACTGCGCTTTAGCCAAATACTGCTGAACTTAGGAAGCAATGCCATTAAGTTTACCGATAGCGGACAGGTAGACATAGTCTTTGAACGTCAGCAGGACACTATCCAGCTAAGCGTACGTGACACTGGCATTGGCATGGACACGCAGCAGCTTGAGCGAGTATTTGATTCATTTACCCAGGCCGATGGCTCCACCAGCCGTAAATACGGTGGTACGGGGTTGGGGTTATCCATCGTTCGCCAACTAGTGTCTTTGCAGCATGGCAGGTTGGAAGTGGAATCAGAGCCTGGGCAAGGCAGCTGCTTTATTGTTTGGCTGCCACTAAAGGCACAGTCGACACAGCCCATTTTTCGTCCACCCAGCAATATCCTACTGATCAGCGACGCGCCCAATCTCAAACTGCTGCAGCAGGGTTTTAGCATTGAACAGATTCAACCTTTGCACAGCTTAAGCTCGATCGCTATCACCCAGTCGGCCCTGGTGTACATCAGCCAACGTAATGATTACGAAATGGTGATACGAGCCATACCAGATAACCATCCCCCGCTGGCATTATTGCTAGCAGAACCGTGGCATAAGCTTTCCCCACCGGCACAATCGCTTAAGGTGTTAACTCAACCCTTTTCACCGGCAGGCCTATCAGCACTGCTAGCGAGCCTCGATCAAGATGAGCTGACATCTGAAACCGAAGATAAGCTCATCGAAGCGCAAACACCCACGCAATCACCATCACCGACCTTTAGTGGTAAAGTCCTGGTGGTCGATGACAATAAAATCAATCAGCTGGTGGCTACCAGTATGCTGGATGAACTGGGACTGCAACATGAAGTGGCCGACAACGGTGAAGAGGCCATATTAATGCTCAATCTACACACGTTCGATCTGATCTTAATGGACATACAAATGCCGGTTATGGGCGGTCTGGAAGCGACGCAGCTGATACGTAGTATGGGCTATGAACACTTACCGATTTATGCCATGTCAGCCAATGCACTGCCAGAGCATGTCCAGCAAGCTGAGCAAGCGGGCATGACAGGCTACATTAAAAAACCGGTTGAATTTGAACAATTATGCCAAGTGTTAACTCCGATTCTTAGTACCGACTAACGCTTAACATTTCAGATTCGATAGGTGTGAACTGGTGTAAATGCCATCAACACCGAGAACCCCGACCGTCAAATGGAAAAGCTATCGCCCTCGTGTTCTTTGGCTGGCGGCGGGCTCAAAGGAACCCTAACAACAAACTCAGAGCCTTGCCCCACTTGGCTAGTTAATTCGATAACACCACCCAACTTATGCCGTACAATGTTGTACACCATATACAGCCCAAGCCCAGTTCCGCCGGTGGCTTCTGCCGTGGTGAAAAATGGATCAAAGATGCGTTTCTGTGTGTCTTCATCGATGCCAACACCGTTATCGGCGAAGGTTAACGCCAGCATATCGTGATCAGCCGTTGCGGATATATTCAACTGACCACCATCATCAGCAAACGCATGTTTAGTTGCGTTGACGATCATATTACTAACGACATGATATAGCGCCCCAGTAAAAGTCTTTATTATGATGCCAGCATCAATATCCACGTTTACCACGACATGGCTGTTTTTTAAACTCGGCTGCAATGTCAGTAACACATCGTCTATATGATTTTTTAGAACAATGTCTGTGACACTCTCTTTCGACTGACCTACCGATATGCGCTTTAATGTCGATACCAGCTCCGTTGCTTTTTCAATATTCAGATTAGCGATATGGATCGACTCACCTACTTGTTCAAGAAAGCGAGAAAAATCCCGTGACGTTACTTCGCCGCAATGAAAGCTTTGCTGCATCGTCTGATGATGCTCTTTACAGAAGCTAATGGCCGTTACCGCATTACCCAACGGCGTGCTGATTTCGTGAGACACACCGGCCACCATTTGCCCCAAGGAGGCCATTTTTTCCGACACAATCAGCTGCTGTTGAGCTTCAATCAAATCGATAGTGCGTTGCTTAAACTGTAATTCCAACGCTTCATTCGAGTCAGCCATTGTTTCAGACGACTGTTTTAATGACGCCACCATACGATTAATCGCACTAGACAGCACTCCCAACTCGTTATCTCTCCCCTCTTCTGCCAACTGCGAGAAGTCTCCGGCTTCAACACCTTTGACAACGGCCAGCAACTGTTTCAAGGGTTTATTGAGAACACGAGAGATCAAATGATATATGGCCAGCGCCATCAGCAAAAAAGTGGCGATAGAGAGCACAGTCAACTCCCGAGCGAGGCTCATCGCATGGCGCGTCAAGGGCTCGGTAGAATTGAGTGCCATTACCTTAAATTGCTGTTCTGAAAGGCTCGGTATATCCAAGTCAACTTCGGCTACGAGATGCTCTTGCCCTTGCACTATTAGGCTGTCTGCTTTGCGTTTAACACCGGTCAACGACAAACTGGCCGCAACGATAGATTGCTGTGACGACAGCGCCAGATCAGCCCCGACCTTATCGCTTATCGACAGCACAGATGCCGAGGTTGGTTGCATCACCCCCAATATCAAAACACTTCGACGATGGCTTAACTGCCAAGTACTGGGATCAGACAAAGGTAAAAACACCGACGTCCAGATGGAAATCGCGACGCCATCATTCAGTGCATCAATCGACGTACCCGAATCGCGTTTGTCTTCCGGCAAATAGGATAAAAACTCCGCTGGCAAATCATCTGCCGGCTGAATCCCCATCTGCTGATAAAAGAAGTCCGCTTTTTTTTGGTAGATAGCGCTGACATTAAATATTTTTTCATAGCTAGACAGAGCCGATATTTTCACCTTATAAACTTTATAGTCAGGGTAATCTGAGCGCTTTAAATGGCGAAAGAACCACGCATATTGCTTATCAACCACCAATGATGGCAGCTTTACCTTTCCGTCAAACTGCCCAAAAGGTGCCAAATGGTACACCGCGATCTGATCGATGGCATGCTGTGCAATAAAAGCCCTTAGTGGGTTAACCAGCTTGATTTGGCTGAGCAGGTAATAGCTAGTTTCAGCGTCCGAAATGGCGACGCCAACGTTGGCTGTGTCTTCCACATACAGTGGACCATTTTGCACCAACAGTGTCAGCTGCTCAGCGACTGCTGAGTTGTATTCAATATCATCCAGCGCTCTGTGCGCGGCATACACCTGCCCCTCAAATTCGGCCTTAAACAGCTGCGCCGCACTGTGAGTTCGCTCTACCAGAAACGTTTTGAGATCCTTGCCTGACTGGTCTCCAACCAGCCATGCAATAGCAATCGAGAAGAATACAAAGAAGATGGCCATCAGCGCCATCAGCTGCCGTCCGATGTAACGACTCAGCCACATATCAACGAGTACCTGTCGATCGCCACTGTTTCACAACCACCTCATAAGGCTGTGTTTGCGGCCTCTCTCGGCTTCGCTTGGGCTTGGGAGCGCCCGGCTGCTGCAACCAGTATTCCTCCGTTTGCTGTGGATTAAGCAAAGGCGCATATTTAATTCCCTGCAGTTGGCTCATGATGTCATCCTGTGCCTGAGCAATGTTATTCATGGCATCTGTCGCAGTGATTTTGCCGTCGATGGCTTTATCCAGATTGGGCCACCAGGCACGAAACATTAATGGATAATGAGGTACGTTTAGGCCAGTTCCCGTCCATTGTTTTACGGCATCACTTTGATAAAACTCGATCAGACCGCCATAACGCTGTTTATTGGCCTGAACCCAAGGTGTTTTTAACGTACTGTGGCGGACCGGTGTACCGCCCACTTTAAACTTTGCTAGGGCAACGGTTTTACTGACGCAGAACTGGGCCCACAACCAGGCTGCAGCACGTTTCGCTCCCCTAGTGCTCTTTGGCAAAGTCCAGCTGCCGGCATCCTGGTAACCCACTTTCATGCCCGGTTGCCAATAACGACCATGGGGCGTAGGCGCCACACGCCAAACCGGACGACCATCAGCGGCCAACATGTCAGCTTGATGATAGGCCGGCTCGCTGAGCCACAAGGTGTAAAGAAAGATCTGCTGAGCCACGCGCCCGCCAGCGGCAGTGACGTTATTATCACGAAACGTGCCCGCTCTGGCTTCAGGTGGGGAATATTTTTTTAGCCAATCGATATAGGTTTGCAAGGCATAGATAGCCGCAGGGCTATTGGTCGCACCGCCACGGCTAACACTGGAGCCGCGAGGAATGCGATCTACCGCTCGGATGCCCCATTCATCGACCGGAGAGCCATTGGGCAAGCCCTTATCACCCGCCCCGGCAATCGATAACCAAGCGTCGGTAAAACGCCAGCCCAAGCTAGGAGATTTTTTACCAAAATCCATATGGCCGTAGACTTTGACGCCATCGATGGGTGTCTGACTAAAAAACTCGGCAATATCCTCATAGGCGGCCCAATTCACCGGCACCCCCAAATCGTAACCTTTACCGGCACCGTATTTGTTTTCGCTAAAGGCTTTAAAGTGGGCCTTGATATCAGCGCGGTTAAACCAGTCGTAGCGAAACCAATACAAATTGGCGAACTGCTGATCCGGCAGCTGTAGCTGGTTGCCATCGTAGTCCTGACCAAACTCTAAATTAATAAAATCATCCAGATCCAGATAAGGGTTGGTATAGGCGCTACCTTCACCGGCCATATAATCGGATAAATTTACCACGCCTTGGATACGGCTATGGGTGCCGATATGGTCGGCGTCATTGACATAAATATCGTATAAATGCACGCCCTCGCTCATTTGCTTAAGCATGGCCTCAACCACAGCACCCTCACCCAATATGTCGTATTGCACCCGAATACCGGTGAGGGCCGTAAACAGAGGTGCCAGCACGTCACGCTCCCAGCGGTGGGTGGGAATATCTTCACTAACAACAGTAATGGTTTTGTTGGCAAACCGTCGTCCTGCCGCCTCAAACCAGCGCAGCTCCTGACGCATTTGCTCTGACGTTAGCGCACTGTCACCGATACCCGTCAGCATGGCGTCCAAGTCTTTTTCGTCCAAGACGCTACTGTTGGCATGAATGGGAATGGATACGCCGGACAGGCAACACAGTACTAACAGTAAAGGCCAGTGCTTGGCTTTCATGATGTGAACCACAGCAATGCTACCTACTTACCCTAGTTTCTGTTGCCGCATCGCTCAAGTCACCCTTCCGACCTGTCTAGAAGCTACGCACGACGGTACTGACGGTGCCTGTTAATACACCTCGTATATAGGGCGAAGCCGCCGCTTTTAGCCTGATTCGTATCTAAACGAGACGTTAAAGGCGCCGGGCTAGCCGACCTTTATCGCCTGTGCTGCTCGCTAGGCTTAGTGTCTGTATAATCGTGCCATCGATGAGATGGCTTGCAGTGAAAGACCATCACACTTTCCAGCCTGCCGACCAGCCCAGCAGTGGACGTGTTGGCTTTGTTCCCCTCAGCTGCCTTTAGAAGCCTGATAATTACAAAACAAAACCACCGTACTTGGCCACCCAGCAATCAAACCACTCGCCAACCCAATGGGCATTGACGCCGATGAATCTGCCATGCCAGTGGCGGCCCATTGGATCCTGATCTAATGAGTTTTGGATGGCGTAGATAAATTGGGTGAGACGCACTGCGTTAGCGGTGATGTAGAACTGATTGACAAGATAGCCAAGAAACAACATAACGCGCAGTAAACCAAGCTCTGATGCGGGGCTGCAGATGTTAAAAGCCGATATAGAGTTGATTCCGCTAGAAGCAGGTGTACTTAGTGCACATCCGGTGCTCACCAAGCCGTGTATCTTGGAGAATGCCTTTGGGCGCATTAACTGTTGGCCAAAGCGCTCTCCTGATTGTAAGAATGTTCAGGAAGTATATGGTTCTTCATCGCACTTAATGGATAATAGGCAAGCACGCTTTCCAAGAAGAAGCGTGAGAGAAACAAACACATCCAACAGCAAATCAATGGCCTGATAGAGACACCTCGAATGGCTCAAGCTGGAAAACAGGCTGACGCGTTATTAATCGGTTATGCATTAGGAAGTACTTGTGAAGAAAGGTAAGACTATTTGGGCTTTGATTATTTGGTTTATATGGACTACCAGTAAAGGTTTTGAGCTACTTTATCGTCATCAGACAACAAGCGATTATTATGCTTTTAGTAACGCAGGCGTCACCCCGTTATTCTTTATCTTCGTCACTGCCATTCTTTTGCTAAACCTAGGAACCCTATTCTTTCTAATCAAACCCAAACTGATAGGTCTTAAGGTTGCTTTTTCAGCACTGATAGCAGCAGCAATCTACAACCTTGTAACTTTTGGCCTTGGGCTATCAGACATCGAAGGGATGAAGCAGGCATATTTAGTTAGCAGAGAAAGCAGAGGGTTGCCTGTGAGAGAGGAAGTACTCTCAATGATGTTTTCACCGACCTCCTTCATCGTGGTAGCAGCAATATCATTAGTACTTTATGGCCTGTTGGCTTTCCTTCTCAACAAGAAGAAAGATTACTATCACGCAAGCTAATAACAAAGCTATCAATGATCACCCCCCCCAGGCGCGGCGTGTGCTGGCTCAACAATCTGTCGCAGAGCGCAACATCAGTATTCGTCTGGCCTGCCAGATATTCACTGTGAGCGAAACCTGTCACCGCTATCGGCCCAAACTCCGTGACGAAAATGCTGAGATTGCCCAGTCTCTAGTGAAGCTAACCGACGCAGAAAGTGACTGGGGTTTTGACCTGTGCTTCGATTACTTACGCAGCGTCGAGGGCCGCTCGTGGAACCACAAGCGTGTTTATCGGATCTATTGTGAACAAGCACTGAATCTACGTATTCGACGTCGGCGCCGTTTAAAAAGACAAGCCCCCGAGCCATTGAAGGAGCCCATTAAACCCAACCAGGTTTGGTCGATGGATTTTATGCATGACCAACTGGCTGACGGTCGTCACTATCGGCTATTTAACGTCATCGACGACTATCGGCGTGAAGCACTGTGCACCGAAGCGGATTTTTCGTTGCCAGCCCCCAAGGTTATTCGAGCACTGAATCAGCTACTGGAATGGCGACCGAAACCCACCGCCATACACTGTGACAATGGGCCGGAGTTTATCAGTAACGAGTTTGTTAAGTGGGCCAGACTACATAGTATTCGAATTGAATACATTCAACCTGGAAAGCCTCAGCAAAATGCCTATATCGAGCGTCATAACCGTACAATGCGATACAGCTGGGTCAGTAAGCATCTGTTTGAATCGATTGAGGAAGTTCAGGAGTATGCAACGAACTGGTTGTGGTTTTACAATCACAAACGGCCACATAAGGCCAATGGAGGCTGATGGCAGCCTAACTTCTACTTTTAGCGTCAGTTGAAAATGGGGGGATTACAAATCAAAGAAAGCATGCCCACCTTTATCGGTCATTGGCTAAACTGATAGTTCCTAGGCTCAAGCTTGCAATAAGCGGGATGACGTATGGCCGCCACCACTGCACGGACCAACAGCGGGCAAACTCAGCGATGCTGCCTTCTCGCCGTCTCGTTAGTCATCGGCTGGCTGACTTGCCAAAGCACTTGGGCAACCAACGCTGCCAGTCTGAACGTGTGTGATGACGCCGCCTGGCCGCCCTACACCTTTCAAATCAGCGTTGCTGGAACGACGCGCCCTGATGGCGTCAGTTACGAGCTGCTACAAGCTCTGGCACAAGAGCTTAACCTGCACGTTGACTATCATATCCTGCCTTGGAAACGCTGTTTAGCGCAGGTGTATGCTTACCCACAGACCGGTATGGAGATGTTTATCAATGGCTACTCTAACCAAGAGCGGGTCATTAAATATCACCACACCATTCCGGTGTACAATGTCCATCGCGGTTATGCATTCCATCGCGATCACATAAATAAGTTTAACAACATACGCAACATCACCGATCTGAATAGCCTGCTGATTTGTGGCGTTCTTGGTTATAACTATGAGGATATAATCGAAGCAGGCTTGACGGCAGAAATCACAGCGGTTTCAACGACGGTTCAAGGCGTTATGGATAGGGTAGCTAACCAACAGTGCGAGGTGATGTTAACCACCTATGAAGTGGTTGATAGCGGCATCACCTTCAACACACTAAAAGCCAGCCCAGATTTTGTTCACCGACGGTTGCCGGGGGTTGAACCAATTCATATACACTATTGGATTAGCCGCTCATCTCCCAGGTCAGAATCTCTGTTAAATGACTTTAATGCCGCCATAAAAAAACTACAGGCCAACGGCACAGCAGATCGAATATTCCGTCGCGTCCTGCCCGATGGGGATGGCATTCCCTAAAAGCCATTCCATAACTTTTCAGTGCGACCTAGTTTTTCCCCGAAAAATCGCCATATCAGAACGAATCCTCTAAACCAGCACCAGATAGATTCCTCGCCGGACTTAAAGGGGAAAACTATCCAAAAAAGACCAGGAAGTAGTTTTGGCGCAAAGTGGTTTTGGCGTAAAACTTGGTATCAAAGCCTAGAGATGCATAATTTTACTGTACAACCCCACTCTCATTCGTCCGTATCAGCTTGGCCGTATTCTTCAGCATCTCGACATCCCAGCCCTTGGCGACCGGCGATAGCTGCTCAACGTGAGCCATAACTCCTGCATCAAGCTCAGCCAGCTCCTTGGCTTGTTCAGCAGTCAAAACAGCCTCTGACAACAATTCCCTGCAGGCCAGCATCTCGTGGCTATCGCCCATGGCCGGCATCCAGTACTCAACGTGACCCGAGTACTCGACTAAGAGCTGTTTTATCCGCTCTGCTGACGGGGTGCTCATGGAGCGGACCTCCTTTTTTACGATGTTGATCAAACTTCCGTTTATCGGGCTACTGGGCATAGAACGTGATGATGCGCCCGTCCGTAGCAAGCAACACCAGCCACTCTCAGCCGCTTTGCCAGCATCTGCAAGCGCAGACTCAGCGGCGTGTTCGGCCAATCGCAACCGTCCACCACCAACCAAAACAGTAAAGACTTCACCGGCAGTGAGCAGGCCGCAACCGTCTGGCCTGATGTCATTGACGATCGACTTCAGCCAGTGCACAGATAGTACCTTCTAAAGCCGATGCTGGCTGCCCACAATGCATGCTGTATCAGGCGTTTTTCGAAGAAGTTTGGCCTCAGCTGCCGAACGATGGCGGTCTTTTTCTGATGAGGCCACAAAGAACACCGGCAATGCAGATAAAACGGACGCTCTAGCACTGTGGTTGGGATAAACATCTCGATTTTACGCCGTTGGCGCCCCATACATAGTTGCCAGCATTCAACAAATACTAAGCAACAGCAAGCGTGCAAAATAATTTAAGCGAGCACCAAATGCCAAAGCAACAAGTCAATAGCAACATTGCCATCCCGGCGCCTGCGATAGCACAGGCGCCTATGAGTTGCCAGCCACATTTAATCTGGCATTAGATCCCGTATTGCATAAGCTCTACCGGTGCGCCATCTACCTCTATAAATGCAACCACCAAGCCCTCACTTGGTGAGTTTGGCTGGATAATTACTTTTTTTCCCTGCAACTCTTCTTCAAGATTTTCGACAACAAACGCCACGTGGGGCACAGTTTTTACCAACTCAGGATACGGAGCATCATCCCAATAACGTTGCCATTGAATACCGTAATGGTTGTTCTCATGGTCTGACACCGTCATTTTTAAGTGAGGGAGGTCTATTTCACCCTCGAACCTCTCTGTGGTAGGAATACCAACATGATTAAATTTCATAAATTCCTCGATCAATCGGACCGTTAAACAGCATGATTCGAACTAGTTTGGTGAATAACGTGTTTTCAGAGGCAGGCGCGATCGGCTTAATATTTGTTTTTGAAAAACGCCTCGTTGCGGTGAGGCTGCCGCTTAGCCATCTCTTCCATATGCTTTCGTTGGACATCTTTTTTCGCCTTGTTTTTATCGCGACAAGAGCGACAACGCACTGCGGTCGTCTCAAAGCTGCCCTTTGCTACCTCATACCACCACTTCTGTTGTCGGGCAGTCCATACCTCTTTTGCACCGCAGTCCTTACACGCAAACTCCTTATCGAGGTAGAACAAGGGGATTTTGATATACGTTGTGCGATAAACGATTTCATCAGGGTCAACCGGAACAGCCCATTCAGGCATTGGCCCCTTAAACCGATCAACCTGACCGTCTCTGTTAGCCATTCGATCTAGTCGTGCTTTCTTAATCTCGGCTTTACGCTGTTTTCCACTTTTCATTGCGAGTTAATCCAACAAATCGAGCTCCGCCACCCACTCTCTAGTAATCGCATCCATGTGCATTACCCTCACGTTGCCACTACGGAAACGCAATACTAAATCTATCGACCGAGCGATTGGGTCAAGATTTGATAAATATTGAGCTGCGGCTCGAGCCGAGATTGCACTGCTTCGATTCCTTTTACATTGATGTCGATTCTTTCGAAGATACGATGCACCAATTCACGCAACACCATGCGCGCATGCTAGTCCAACGATCCCTAGGCCCGCCTCTAGCACTTTCCAACGCGTTAACAGTTCAGTGCCAGCAGCGCAGATTCAGCACCAGCCACACAGGTAAAACCACCCAAATTTTCGCGCAATCGAGCACGCTCAAACTTTAGCTTTTTTGTTCTCGGCTTCTAAGTCACGGACTTTTCGCATAACGGCCAGCAGTGGCTGATCGGTTTGCCACAATGCATCGCTGAACTTATCGATTTAGCGTCTGAGTTTTCATGTGCACGAATCATTACCAGCAGCAAAAGAGCAAATCTATGGGGTTAGCACATCACGTATCTACCGATGGAGGGGGAATCTCTCCACTAACAACAGCCATGGTTTTGTTTGGCAAACTCTGCTCCTGCCACCTCAAACCAGCACAACTCCTGCCGCATCGCTCAAGTCGCCTCAGACCTGTCTATCCGCTACAGATAACAGGTCTAACGGAGCCTCTTAGTACACATCTTTGATAGGACGATGCCGCCGCTTTTTATACTGCCCCCTATCCAAACGGGGCGCTAAAGGCGCCGGGCTAGCTGACCTTTATCGCCTCTGACTGGTCGCTAGGCTTAGTGTCTGTATAATCGCCGCCATCGATTAACGTGATGGCTTGCAATGAAAGACAATCAACCTTCCAACCCAACGCCTACCGACCAGTCCAGCAGTGGCCGTGTTGGCTTTGTATCCCTCGGCTGCCCTAAGGCTTTGGTCGACTCAGAACGCATTCTGACGCAGCTTCGCATGGACAATTACGATGTAGTGAACAGCTACAACGATGCCGATGTCGTGGTGGTCAACACCTGTGGTTTTATCGACGACGCCAAACAAGAATCCCTGGATGCCATCCGCGAAGCCATGAACGAAAATGGCAAGGTGATTGTCACCGGCTGTATGGGCAAAGGCAAAGACGCTGAGCTGATTCGCGAGCAAAATCCCGACGTACTGGCTGTAACAGGTCCACAGGCCTATGAAGAGGTGATGGAAGCGGTGCACCAGTGGGTACCACCGGTAGCAAAAGACCACGACCCCTTTACCGATCTGCTGCCGCCACAAGGCGTTAAGCTAACGCCACGGCACTATTCGTATTTAAAAATCTCTGAAGGCTGTAACCACAACTGTACCTTCTGCATTATCCCAGCGATGCGTGGCAAGCACGTGAGTCGCCCAATTGGCGATGTGCTGGATGAAGCCAAGCGCCTGGTTGCCGCCGGCACCAAAGAGCTTCTGGTGATTTCACAAGACACCTCCGCTTATGGTGTCGATATGAAGTTCCGCACCGGTTTTTGGGATGGCAAGCCGGTTAAAACCCGCTTGTATGACCTGTGCAATGAGCTGGGCAACTTAGGCGCCTGGGTACGCCTGCATTATGTTTACCCCTACCCCCACGTCGATGACATCATGCCATTGATGGCTGAGGGTAAAATTCTGCCGTATCTGGATATTCCGTTCCAACACGCCAGTCCACGCGTGCTCAAGTTGATGAAGCGCCCGGCCCATGCCGAAAACACCCTAGAGCGTATTAAAAAATGGCGCCAGCAAGTACCCGAGCTGGTATTGCGCTCCACTTTTGTGGTCGGTTTCCCTGGTGAAACCGAAGAAGACTTTCAGATTTTGCTCGACTGGCTCGATGAGGCCGAGCTGGATCGCGTCGGCTGCTTTAAATACAGCCCGGTCGATGGTGCCAAGGCCAACGAGCTGCCCGACCATGTCCCAGAAGAGGTACAGCAAGACCGCTGGCAGCGCTTTATGGCCAAAGCCCAGGAAATCAGTGCGCGCAAACTGCAGCGTAAAATTGGTCAGCGCATGACGGTACTGATTGATGAAGTTGATGAAGAAGGGGCTGTAGCGCGTTCTGCCGCCGACGCTCCTAACATCGATGGCATGGTCTACCTCAATGATTTCTTCGATTGCCAGCCCGGCGATTTTGTTGAGGTTGAGATCGAGCACGCCGACGATTACGACCTGTGGGCCAGCCCAGTTTAACGCCCATGGTGGTGTGAGCCCGTATCAGCGGGCTCACAGTCATGCAAGAGACCTCTGGAGCCGTTACACTGGCAGCTAAAAGGAGGTTGCCATGACCAAGCCAGTACCCATGAGCGAGCACACCATATGGGCTAAGATCCTCGATCAAGCCATCGCTTTTCGCCATCAGCTGCATCAATCGCCGGAGCTGACCTGGCAGGAAGAACTCACCACTCAACACATTCGCCAGCAGCTGGATCAGCTCAATATCAGCTGGCGTGAATGCGGTAAACACGGCACAGTCGCAACCATTGCCGCAAGCCAGCCAGGCCGCCATGTTGGTCTGCGCGGCGATATCGATGCCCTGCCCATCCATGAAGCGTGCGATCTGGCCTTTAAGTCACAATCGCCAGGTAAGATGCACGCCTGTGGCCACGATGGCCATACCGCCGCCTTGTGGGCCGCCGCCGCTTGGCTCAAGCACTGTGAAGATACTCTGCCTGGTCCGGTCAGCTTTTTATTTCAGCCCGCAGAAGAAGGCGGCCATGGCGCCGAGTCCATGATTAAACATGGCGCCCTGGACGGCCTGGACGTGATTTATGGTTGGCATAATTGGCCGGCGATGCCTTTTGGCCAAGCTGTATGCCCTGATAGTGCAGTGATGTCGGGTAACGGCACCTTTGAAATTGAGGTACTGGGCAAGGGTGGCCATGCCAGCCAGCCAGAACTGTGCAAAGACCCGGTATTGGCGGCGGCGGCCATCACTCTCAACTTACAGCAAATTTTATCTCGCAAGCTGCCGCCTCAGGCCGCTGCAGTGGTGAACGTTTCATCCATAGAAGCACCCAGCGCCAGTACCGTCATTCCCGAAACCGCCAAATTAAGCGGCAGTATTCGTTTATCGGACCCAAGCCTGAGAGACACCATCAATGAGGCTATCCGGCAAATCAGTCAGGATACGGCCCGCACTTATGGCGTAAAAGCCCAAGTGCATTGCGAAGCCCGCTACGACGCTACTATTAATCATGCCGAAGCAGCCGGTGAATTTCGCCAGGCCTTAGCCGCAGAGCTGGGCGATAACTGGCGCAGCACCGAGCTGGCAGTGCCCATCATGGCGTCGGAAGACTTCAGTTATTATTTAAAGAAAATACCCGGAGCCTTTGCGCTGATTGGCATGCACGATAGCGAGCAGTTCCATTACCCTTGCCACAGTCCGCATTATCAGTTTAACGATCGCCTGATTGAGCCCGTGGTGCGCTGTTTTGCCCGCCTTTGCCAGGCGCCACTTCCCTATCACGCCTAAATGTCACCCTGTATCAACCCGCTCGCCGCGCCGGACGGCGAGCCATTCCTCAGTAAAAATCACTAGCCCCTATAAATCGGGGCTCATTCGGTCGGTTGCAGCCAAGGACTCCTGCAACTACCTTGGGGGTGGGTTCCGCCATGCACCGGCGAAAACCACCTGGAAGTCACAGCAGCTCGCTGAGTCGCTCACTGACTCATGCAGTCGGGAAACGTATCGATCAGCAAGGCTGACAATCGACAACTGCAGGAGGGTGACATGCACATTTTTGAGCAATGGGAATCGGATATTCGCGGCTATTGCCGGGCTTACCCTACGGTATTTAAAAGTGCCCAAAATGCCGTGCAAACCGACGAGAATGGCAAACAATATATCGATTTTTTTGCCGGCGCTGGAGTGCTGAATTTTGGCCACAACAATGCCCGTATGAAAGAAGCCATTATTCGCTATATCGAGTCCGATGGTGTTGCTCACAGTCTGGACATGTACACCACCGCCAAACGCGAATTTATTGAAAGCTTTGTTGAGCTAGTACTCAAACCCCGAAGCATGCAACACAAGCTGCAGTTTATGGGCCCCACCGGCACCAATGCCGTTGAAGCAGCGTTAAAAATAGCCCGTCGCGTCACCGGCCGACATAACATTGTTGCCTTTTCCCAAGGTTTTCATGGCATGACCCTAGGGGCTTTGGCTTGCACGGCCAACCAGTATTTTCGCGGCGCCGCCGGTGTGCCACTCACCCATGTTCAACATGCGCCATTCGAGAATACCCAAGGCTGCGGCCTGGGTTGCCTAAAGACGCTACGTGAAGGTTTTGAAAACAGCTCGAGCGGTTTTGAGCAACCGGCCGCTTTTTTGGTCGAAGCCATTCAAGCCGAAGGCGGCGTTAACGTCGCCAGTCAAGAGTGGCTGCGAGAGCTGCAACAACTGGCGCGAGACACTGGTGCATTATTAATCATTGATGATATCCAGGCTGGCTGTGGCCGCACTGGCTCGTATTTTAGTTTTGATGATATGGGCCTTGATCCCGATATCGTTTGCTTAGCCAAAGGCATTGGTGGTTTTGGCACGCCCATGGCCCTTAACCTGATAAAACCAGAGCACGATAAGCACTGGAACCCAGGTGAACATACCGGCACCTTTCGTGGCCAAAATTTGTCGTTTGTGGCGGGTAAGGTAGCGCTCAGCTATTTCGAAAATGACGATTTGATGGCGCAAACCCGCAAAAATGGCAAGCTTATGGCCAGTGCTTTACAAGCCATTGCCGATAATCACCCGCATCACGATTTTTCTGTGCGCGGTAAAGGCATGATGCAAGCCATTGACTTAATGGATGGCGCCTTGGCCAAGCGCGTGCAAACCCTATGTTTTGAACGTGGCCTGCTGATCGGCCCCTGTGGCGTGGGTGGACGCGTGGTGAAATTAATTCCACCACTGACCATCGAAGCTGAGCAATTACAGCAAGGCCTGGATATTTTGGCCAACGCGATTAGCAGCGCGATCAAGGAGGGCTAGTGATGCGTGAACGCGATGATATGACCTTTCCTTTTAGTGAATACCAGCGACGTATTCGTGAACTGCGTGAACGTATGCACGAGCGCTTGCTGGATGCGGTAATTATTTCCGACCCAGAAAATCTGATGTATTTAACCGATTATCAGACCACGGGGTATTCCTTCTTCCAAGCCCTGGTGGTACCGCTCGACGATGAACCCTTTATGATCACCCGCAAGTTGGAAGAATCGAATATTCACGCCCGCACCTGGGTGGAAATAACTCGACCTTATCCAGACACCGGTGATGCGGTGCAAATGTTAGTGGGTGCATTGCGTGAATTTGGTTTGCAAGGCAAAAACCTGGGTTACGAGCGCAACAGTTATTTTTTGCCGGCCTATCATCAAGACCAAATCCACACCACGTTTACCGACGGCCGCTTGATGGATTGCTTTGGCATTGTCGAGCAAGGTCGTGCGATGAAATCCGAGGTCGAGCTGGAGGCGATGCGTAAAGCCGCCGTGGCCACACGGGCCGGCATGTTGGCTGGCATTGACGCCACCCGCCCGGGTGTTACGGAAAATGACATCGGTGCGGCCATCAGTCAAGCCATGTTCAGCGCCGGAGGAGAACCACCAGCGGTCATGCCCTACGTCACCTCTGGGCCACGAACCATGATAGGCCATGCCACTTGGGAAGGTCGCGAGGTCAAAGCGGGTGAGCATGTTTTTTTAGAAGTCGGTGGCTGCTACCGCCGTTACCATACGGCCATGATGCGAACGGTGATTTGCGGCGAATTGTCCGATGCCATGTTTAAAGCTCAAGAAACCATGAAATATGCCCTGCGCCGCGTACGTGAAGAGCTGCGCCCCGGTATGACGGTCTCTGATGCTGATAATTTAGTGCGCACGATTATTGTCGACAACGACGTTGGTGCTCAGCTCATCACCCGCTCGGGCTACTCCATCGGCATCGCCTTTCCACCAAGCTGGGATGAAGGTTATATCGTCAGTCTCAAACAAGGTGATTCTACGGTATTAAAACCCGGCATGACCTTTCATATCATTCCCTGGATGTGGGGTGTAGAAGGCGATAAAACCTGCGGCATCTCCGATACCTTTTTCATCACTGAACATGGCTGCGACTCCTTTTTCTCTGATGTTGATCAAGACTTCGTCATCAAGCCCAACGGCGTGGATACCAAGCTGACCGATGATCGTGTGTCCCATATCGGCAATCCCAAAAAGAAAAAAAATAAAGCGACAACTACCACTCAAAAGTCACAAACCCAAAGCGACGACCTAGCCGTTAAAGATCGCTCACACCCGATTTAAAGGAGCGCACAATGCTGACTGTGATTAATCCAACCACAGGCCAACCACTACATCAATTTGCCGCCCTTGCCGGGCAGGAATTAAATGATCGCATCACCTGCAGCAAAGACGCTTATGCATCCTGGAAACACACCAGCTTTGTAGAGCGAGCCCAGGTATTAAAAGCAGTGGCATCAGAGTTGCGCACCGATCAAGAAAAATACGCTCTATTGATGACCGATGAAATGGGCAAACCCATTAATGAAGCTCTGGCCGAAGTGGAAAAAGCCGCTTGGTGTGCCGAGCACTACGCCGAACATGCCGAACAGTATTTAACGCCTCAATCACTGCCATCGGATGCCAGTCACAGCTATGTGCAACATCTACCACTTGGGCCAATATTGGGAGTATTGCCATGGAACGCGCCTTTTTGGCTGGCGTTTCGATTTTGTGCACCGGCACTCATGGCCGGCAATACCTGCTTAATGAAGCCCGATCCGCACGTACCGGGCTGCGGCGAAGCCTTGCAAGAGGCCTTTTATAAAGCCGGTGCTCCAGCCAATATTTTTTTGAACTTACCACTTAAAAACGACGATGTCGCCAGCGCCATTCGCCACCCGGATGTGATGGCGGTGTCGTTTACCGGCTCTAGCGCTGCCGGTGCCAAAGTGGCCGTCATTGCTGCCAGTGAACTAAAACCCTTTGTACTTGAGCTAGGCGGCTCAGACCCGGCCATTGTGCTTAACGATGCCCATCTGGATGAAGCCATTCCCACCATTGCCCTATCGCGCATTATTAATGCCGGCCAGTCCTGCATTGCCGCCAAACGCATTATTGTTGAAGCTGGCGTGTACGATGAGGTCGTTGAGCGCTTAGCCCGTGAGTTGGAAACACTGCCGGTCGGCAATCCTCGTGACCCTGCCAATCGCATCGGCCCGATTGCCAGAGCCGATCTACGCGAGCAACTCGCTAATCAGGTCGATCGCAGCATTGCTGCGGGCGCACGTTGCCTGCTCGGAGGTGAGCCACTTCCGGGGGATGGATTTTTTTATCCCGTCACTCTGTTAAGCGATGTCAGCAACGATATGTCAGTTTGCCAAGAAGAAACCTTTGGCCCGGTCGCTGCGGTATTAAAAGCCGACAACCCGGAACACGCCCTTGCCCTGGCCAATAACAGCCAATACGGTTTAGCGGCAGCCATCTGGACTCAGCCGGAACGTGGTGAAGCCATGGCACGTCAGTTAGAAGTCGGCCAAGTGGCTATTAATGGCATCGTTAAAACCGATCCTCGTTTACCCAGCGGCGGCATCAAACGTTCTGGCATTGGCCGCGAGCTAGGCCCCCACGGCATTTTAGAGTTTGTGAATACACAACAAGTATGGGTTGGCCCGAAAATTCTTTAAAACTTTTTTGCCGCTTTAAATGGCGACACCGACCATGATACGGCTCCTACCTTGTGAGTGGTCGCTCGCCGTCAGAATGTCGGCGCAGCAATGATGTTGTCTCGCACTAGACTGATGTCAGGAACAGACTCAGGAGGTGGGCTATGGGCCGCAAGCTGGTGTTACTGTTGTTACTGTGCATCGCCGCAGGCAGCGGGTTTGGCTACCAGTATTATCTCGATCTTCGCCGCCAAATCGGCCTGGATCGAGGTTACCCTCAGGTATTAGCAACACCACCTGGCAGCCTGGTAAAAAATCTTCCACCTTATAACGGCCCACACCCAGCAACCAGCTCACGACCTGCCGACAATTTCACCTACCCCATTGAATTTGGGGCTTTTGGTCCACTAGAACCGCTATTCGCCGGCCCACTTCAGTATCCTTTTGCCTGTCAGAGCGAAGAATCTAAATTGGGCCAGCCTATGGTCGATAATCAGCAAGGCTGGGGGGTACCAGTATTTGCAGAAAACGCAGAAGGCAAACGCTCTGAATTAATTATTGGGTACAGTAAAGATTGCCAACTACCCACGCGGCATCATTATTTATACCAACCGGCTGGCCGATCGGATAGAAAACTTCCTTTGCGTGTCGATGGTTCGAATGACAGTATTCCCGACGATGCACAATGGATCATACGTGCAGAGACTGGCACCATTCACCGCCATATTTATGTTTTGTTAATGCCCAGCAGCAAACAAGACCAACGCGAAAAACCCGACTTATCACGCTGGAATGGTAAAGCCATTTATTATTTCCGCGGTGGCATCAGCATTGGATTTCAACAAGGAAGAACCGACATTCGCCGCCTCACCCGCGACATGAAAGAGGCCTTATATCAGGGTTATGCCATCCTTTATTCCACCGCAACCGAAACGGACAATACCTACAATATTCGCTTGCAAGAAGACACCGCACTGCGTGTAAAACGCCAATTCAGCGCTCGTTTTGGCGCGCCTAAGTATGTCATTGGTATCGGAGGTTCTGGTGGTGGCCTGCAGCAGTATTTATACGCTCAAAATCAACCAGGAATTATTGATGGCGGCGTCGCTTTAATTGCTTACCCTGACATGGTGACGCAAATCCAATACACCTTAGACTGCGAGTTGCTGGAGTATTATTTTGATCATTTAGCCAGCGACCGTCAGTTCTGGCGCCAGCCAGAAAAACGCCAGGCAGTGATGGGACTCACCGTCAGTAACGACTACCGCCCCAGACTGTCCTGGCTGACCGATGCAGCCTCCTTACTCAAAGGTCACTGGCCTGATTCTCAGCCGCCCGCCTCTGAATGTAATAAAGGTTGGCGTGGCTCAGTGCCGCTAGTCAACAACCCTAAATTTCACAGTGATTATTTCCGTTTCAGTCGCTCCGTGCGAGAGCATATGTTTTGGACTCATTGGCAGGATAACCGTGATATTTATGGCACTGACAATACCGGTCGTTCGCCGTCGGTGTGGAGCAATGACGGTGTACAGTATGGCCTTTCGGCCCTGCGCCAGGGTGATATCAATCGTGAACAATTTGTTGAAATCAACGCCCGCATTGGTAGCTGGAAACCCGCCGAAGAAATGACCAATGCACGATTTTGGCATATTAGCGGTGACCCTCGTTTGTATCGATTCAGCCCCTACGGTGAGCACAATATGAGCCATAACGGCTTGGCAGTTGACATAGCCCCCCGCTATCAAGGAAATCTGCCAGCCGCCCGGGCGGCCTATCAATCGGGCAATGTATTTTTAGGCAAACTGAATTTTCCGGTTATGGATGTGCGCATGTATTTGGACCACAGGCTTGATATTCATCACACCTGGGCCGCGCTTTCAAGCCGCCAACGCATTCTCGATGCCAGTTCAGACATCACCATGCAGCCTATCTGGATCAGCCATAAACCCTATAACCCAATGTGGGATGCCATCACCGTGATGGATCAATGGTTGAGCAATTATCAAACCACTAAAGATTGGCAAACAGCGCGTCCAGAATTGGCCAATGATCGTTGTTTTGACGGTGAAGGAGGCACCATCGCCGCCGGCGATGATGTCTGGGACGGTGATTGGAATCGCAAACCCGAGGGCCGCTGCAGCCAAGAAATGCCTTTCCATCAAGGGTCGCGCCAGGTGGCGGGGGAAAATATCGCCGGCATGACGTTTCAATGCAGCCTCATCAGCATCGATCAGGCCATAGAGCAAGGCATGTACGGCCCCATTGATATGCAGCCGTTCAAACAGCGTTTACAACAAATATTTCCAAACGGAGTGTGCGACTATAGCCAACCGGATAAGGCCTTGCCCGATTCGTTGTTAGAGCGGGTATCAGCACCCAATTAAACGTCATTTAGCAGATCCAGGATAAACTGCAGACGATCGCTGGCCCGGGTCATTTCAAGGATGGACTGTAGAATATCGGCATCAAAGCGAACCACGCCAAAAACTTCAAAACTAAATTGTTGCGGCGTTTTTTGCTGCCAATCGGCTGAATTAAGTAACCTTTGCACGCTGTCCACGTCGTGGGCCAAGGCAGCCAGACGATGGATGATTTTGTCTTTTAGCAGCAAGTTTTCTGAATGTTCGGCATCGCTGATAGCCTCATCGGCTAACACATGGGCGCTATATACCTGGTAAGGCAGCCACTGTTTTACCTGCTCGATGCGATAGCGCTGATCTATGTACACGCGCAAATACATACGCCCATCTTTAGTGCGCTGCAGCAACTCGCACTGTCCGGCACTGACCACCTCATAAGGCCGGTAGGTAGCCTGATTACTGCTCAATGCCTGCTCTAGCGTGTCTGCTTCAGGGGCTTCGTGCAGCAAGGCTTTGGTATGACAAATGGCCACTGGCATACGCTCGGATAAGCAGTGGTCAATCATCTGGCGATAGCGTGGCTCAAAGACATGCAGCGGAAAGACAGTGCCCGGGAAAGTCACACAATTAGGAATAGGAAACAGGCACAGATCAGTCATACGCTCAGGCCAAGGTGGTGATCATCACAGCATAGCAACTTCTATTCAGTGATCGTGTGATCAGCCAGATATCTGTCCCATGGCACGATTTCTTGACAAGCTTTCGATGGCCAACCACACCTTTATAATGAGCCGTTTTATCAGTGTAAAGAGCCCCATTCTGCCGCTACCTGCTTCTCGATAAGGTTATTCGTAGCCGGCAATGTGCTAACGAAATCAGGGCCATAATTTGTTGTAAGCGCTGGACAGACATGGTTGCTTAAACTACCCCGCCAAGGAGTGCCTATGCCCGTTATTCTTCGCAATAGTTTGATTATCTTGTTACTCATCTCCATTACCGTCTTAACCACCGGTTATTTATGGATCAAGCAGCAGCTGATCAGTCAGCTAAAGCTAGATCAAGACTGGCCTAAGGTCGTTGCCACAGATCCCAGTTACCACAAAGCTAATCTACCGCCCTATTCTGGATTACATCCCAGAGCAATTGAACGCCCAAAAGAAATCGTAGCCTTTCCAATTGCATGGGGCGAAGTGGGCCCTGCTGAGGCATTGTTTGCTGGCAGTAAACAGTATCCTTTTTTATGCCAGACCTATGAGTCTGGCCTGGGACAACCCGTCATCGACAATCAGCAAGGGCTTGGCACACCAGTATTTGCAGAAAATGATTTGGGCATGCTGCAAGATCCTATTGTTGGTTACAGCAAGGATTGTGGACTGCCCACTCAGCTGCGGTATTACTCCAGCAACAACAACCAGCCACGCAAGTTTCAACAACATGCCCAGCCGATAGACGCTGATCTGCTGGTGCGAGTAGAAACAGGCACCATTAACCGCTTTGTGTATGCCCTCTTGATGCCGACTACAGAGCTTGATCGCCCAGAAGCAGCCGACCTCAGTCAATGGAATGGTCGGGCTATTTATCATTTTAAAGGCGCCATTGGCATTGGTTTTCAACAAGGAAGAACGCGACTAAGAAGATTATTGCGCGACATGCGACCGGCGCTAGAAAAAGGCTACGCTATCTTGTTTTCAACCGGAACCGAGACCGATAATTTATACAATATCACTTTGCAAGAGGACACAGCTCTCAGGGTTAAGCGCCAGTTTATTGGACGTTTTGGTGAGCCATTATACACCATAGGTTTTGGCGACTCTGGCGGCGGTTTACAGCAATACCTTCTCGGCCAAAATCGGCCGGGATTAATTGATGGCGGCGTTGCTATCATCGCCTACCCCGACATGGTCACTCAAATTAGTTATGGCCTCGATTGCGAATTAATGGAGTACTACTTTGATCATTTAGCCAATGACAAAGATTTTTGGCGCTCAGCAAAACATCGCCATTATGTACAAGGCCTAGCATACAATGATCAGCTGCAGCCCAGAGTAGAGTACCTCAACACCATCGCCAGCAGTATGCGGCTAGAGTTTCCTCCACGCCCTATTGGCGCCACTGAATGCAATTATGCTTGGCGTGGTTCAACAGCGCTTATCAACAATCCTAAATTTAACAGTCATTATTCGCGTTATGCCAAAGCCGTTAATGACACCACATTTTGGACTCATTGGCAGGATAACCGCGATGTGTATGGTACCGACAGTGATGGCAGAGCCCCGGTTCCGTCCAGCAACGTCGGCGTTCAATACGGGCTCACGGCCTGGGTTGAGGGGCTGATCAGTGCCGACCACTTTTTTGATATCAACCAAAAAATTGGCAGTTGGAAAGCACAAGCCGACATGCAACTAGAACGTTTATGGCTGGTATCAGGCGATGATTCACTGCAGCGCTACTCCCCCTATGGCGAAATGAATATGACTCACAATGGTGAGGCGATGAATCTGGCTCCTCGTCGTCAAGGCAGCCTGACAGCCGCTCAAGCGGCTTACAATAGCGGTAATGTGTTTATCGGCCAGCTCGATATTCCCATCATAGATGTGCGGCCTTACCGTGACCCACAACTCGATATTCATCATAGCTGGTCAGCTATTTCTGCCAGAGCGCGCATCCAAAAAGCCAACGATAATCATCGTCAGTTCCAGAGCATATGGATAACAGACCCATCCTATGACGCCCGCTGGGATGCGTTACAGGCGATGGAGCGCTGGCTGGATACACGCTTTCATCAAACACCAGAGCAGATACCAGATTATGCCGATGATCGCTGTTTGGACGCTGAAGGCGAACTTATCGCCAGCGGCCCTGATGTATGGAATGGCGACTGGAATCGCCAGCCTGACGGGCGCTGCACACAGCAATTTCCATTTTTTCAAAGTAGTCGCCAGGTAGCAGGCGACGATGCCAGAGCCAGCACTTTGTTCTGTCATTTACGGCCAGTGTCTGAAGCCATTGAATCTGGGCTTTATTACCCCATGGATGCCCGCCCGTTTAAAGCTCAATTGGAGTCGACCTTTCCAGATGGAGTCTGTGATTATCGACTGGGCGATCAGGCAAGTGAATGATATCAGCGCTTCACATGATTGTTTTTTCCGCCTGAGCTGCTTCGGCCGATAAGCGCTATGTAGTGCCATTGCTGCTGGCGTTAGTTTTTGTTAGACATGAAGAGCGATGTTTGTTCTGTTAAACATTGCTCTTCGTACCTTAATTCAGAAATGGTCCGCTCATGATAGCGTGATCAAATTAGAGAGAACCGACCTAAGAAAAAAGGCCCCAGAAAATGGAGCCTTTTTTCGACTACCGATGACTACTGTGCACTGGGTGTTGCCGTGACCCGGATACTGACATCCGAGATAGCCTCGTTCACCTGCAATAAGATATGCAAGTAATTACCGCTGCGGGCTGATAGATCTAGCTGCTCATTATTGCCAGCTTGTGTCGACTTAGCGTCGTAATCTGACGTTGAAGGCCAGCCATCATACTTGACGAATATATCCAGATCACCTTCACCACCGACGCTAGTCACCATAACTCGATCATATCCTTCTGGTACCCAGACATAACGCCAGAGTGAATAGTTGCTAGCGATATTACTTTCCGACAACAGCGTCTCACCAACAGGATCGCTGCCATCATCACAGTCATCACTGCCAGCGGCTAAACAGTCTAGCCAGCCATTGAAGTTACCATCATGGCGATTACCGATGGCATCCAGGGTGGTCTGATAACTGCTGTAATCGCCTGCCCGAGTAAGCATCAGTAAATCATCGACGGTTTCGCGCTGATTGCTAAACATATAACGCGACGCTAAATATCCCCAATCGTAGATTCGGCTAGAGGAATCATTATAGGTGGTGTAGAACAGCTGGCTTAAATTCCAGCTTTTTTGCTGTCCAACATCAATGGCATCGGCATTATCTTCAAGCTTGGATACGTATTCGGCAATGCCTTCAACCCACCACACAGTATCAGCTGACATGGTATCGTTAAAGTCGCCTTTCATATTGAAACGGCCATCCAGGTAGTGCACCGCCTCATGCATCAGGTTCCACACTTCAAACTCTGATTTCCACTCGGCTACGTAAGCGATAAAGCGTGCTTGGTTGTTGATATCGGAAGGATCGCCCTCCAAATAAATACCACCGTTATTGGTACTGATACCAAACAGCACACCGCCATACAGCTGGTATTGATCAGACGAAGCAAAAATAACAACTTCTAGGTGTTCGTTATAGTCGTCATCCACTGGCATCCCGGCGGTATTAAATAATTGATGAAAGCGGGATTGCAATGTCGCCAAGTCCGCACAGACAGAACCACGTTGCTCAGATGTTAGGCTTTGCGCTCTAATCGTAAACTGATCAGAACACTGGTGGTTGATACTAAGAATGGTTTTTTCGATATCATCTACAAAACCACACAAGCCAAATTCCTGACATTGCTGTGGCAGAAAATAATCGATCATATCAGCAGCGGCCAGCCAAACTTTGGCACCGTTACCTTGAAAGCTATAACGCTTCAGTATGTCTTTCAATATGGCATCAATGTGCTTATTGAACGCATCGCCATACTGATAAAAACGTGCTGTTTCAGCTGCAGCGTTGGCCACAACATATTCAGCACCGCTAGCGATTAAATCCTGGCGTGCCGCCATGGCCGCCAAATCATCAATAACGTCGGTATGGGCTGCAAACCAGTCCTGTGCATTATCAAGGTAGTGTGCGCGGAAAAACACCGTCAGCACATTATTAACGGCCAGAGGTGCCCAGTAACCATCCGCTTGCCTCTCACTCAGCGCAGAGAAAAGCTGAGTAAGTTTCGGCAAATAGTCAAAATTTAACTCGGCACTATCAATCAGGGTGACCACTTCACTCACCAGCTCGGCATTGCTTTCACTGAGTTGATAGAACTCTGATTTATTCGTAAATAGAGCGACTGCACTGTTTACCCGAGCTGATAATCGCTCGGTGTAATCGGGTATATTGCCTCCATAAAACTGCACGTAATACCCGGCACGCAAAAACAGCACTAAGCCACGAGAGCCCTGCTGCGGAGTACCGCTATATTGCCGAGCATCTTGCTCTAACGCTTGTGCCAGCGCCACCATGTTATCCTCATTGAACAGCCCCTGCGCCGTCTGTCCTGAGGCAGAGAACAACGAATTCAAGCAACTACTGTTGGCCGCACGAATGGCGTCTATCAGTGACGCCTGAGGCATAGCTGCCAGTTCTTGCAAGGAACAATTGGCGTTATCTTGCTCCAGTAATGGTGGCAAGGTCGTGGCAGGCTGTGGCGCTCTATCTGATGTTACAGTGCGATCCCAGCTATGGGCAGGCTCAAGTTCTTTCGCCTGAGCAGAGTGCAGCGGGCAACCCAGTAATGCCGACAACAGCAGCGCAGTCGCTCCGAAACGGCCGATAACATTATTTGCTTGATTATTATGATTGAAAGGATTTGCAGAGTGTTTCATCGAGGAGGCTCCTTGCTCCGATAGGTACAAGTGCCAGCCTAGACCGCTTAAAAACTGCATTTGCACGTCATTCCACATTGTTCTCAACGGCGATTTACCATGCCATCCTGACAAATCGGCTGCGATAGGCGTCTAATACTTGCGCACCGATTGATGGGTTAACAAACCGTAAATCCCACTATCCACTGATAGCCTTTGACGCCCCTCTTTGATCACGTAAACACTTCCTCTATTCCGCAACAAACGTACGGCTAATAAAAAAATATAGGGCGTTGTAAGACATCCACAGCGGCAACGACTAAGTCGCCATCACAACCTTGTTGCAGGAGAACCGAGTGCTCATCCAACCCCGTTTAATGCCCATATTTACCTTGGCAGCCGCCGCCATAATCAGCGTGGTACTGCTGGCAGGCCTAGCACTACAGCAAGCTAGCCAACAGCAGCAGAATCTCGCAGCTTGGTATAACAGCAGCTTGGAACTAGAACGCCAAATCCAGACATTGGAGCAGTTGGCCAGTCATTACAAAGCCAATGCACCGCGCGATTACGACAGCTACAACCGCGACGTGTTGGTGTTTTACCAACAATTTTTACAGGCCATACAGGGCCTCGATGACGCTGCAAAAACTCAGCAATCCTTGCAACCAAGCGCAGACAGTGCGTTGCTAGGCTTACCTTTGATAAGCGATCCAAACGACGCAAAAACGCTGGCACACAACTGGCAGCAACAGTGGCAGCAGTTCCAGCAGACCTTCGCTGAGTCGTTAGGTGACCCTAAAGAGCCACGCTTAGAGTGGGCCGCAGAACAGGTGCTAAAACACAGCAACTCACTGCTTGAGCAAAGCCGGATGCTACAACAAGGCATAAAGACTGCTACGACTGAATTGGCGCAACAACAAGACCATGGACAGACCCTAGTAGTCGGTATTTTGGTGGGGCTGGTATTAATCCTATTAGCGCTGCTGTCATGGCGTGTTGTGCGCCCTATAGTACGCACTGCTAAGGCGTGCGAGCAGGTTGCTTTGGGCCACTATGGTCTGCAAATAAAAGAAGACGGCAGCGCCGAAACGCGTCAATTGCAACAGGCATTTAACCAGTTATCAGCGCGCGCAAAGTTGATGCTCGACCTGGTAAAAAATATTCACCAGCCAGCCGACACCCACAGCAAACTTGCCCAGCTGTTTGACAGTGGTCGCTCGGCTTTGGGAATTAACTGGTTAGGACTGGTCGCGGTTGAGCCACACGGCATTAAGCTAAGCCACTCGGCTCCAGCCGCCCTCGACCTGGACTGGCATCACCGCAGCATTTCACCCCATAAGGCGTTGGGCCAGGAGCTAATCAATAGCTTCAATCAACAGTGGTTTTCACTGACAAACATTCGCCAACTTGCGATTAGTCGCCATGATGAACGTTTTTTGCGAGAGCTGCATAAAAATACTCTAGCGACTGAAGTTGTTGGCTATCCGTTTCGTTGTCCACAGCACAAACAGTTTATTTTGCTGTTTAGCACACGCCAGGAGGCGGGATTTAGTCAGCAGCAGTCAGAGCTGATTAAAACTCTGGTGCCGCTCATGGCTGATGCTATTCTGGACTCTTTCCAGCAAAGCAGTGATGAGCTGAGCTTTGCCTTTATCGACACGGTAACACCAGCCAACTAGCCCTGTAGTGCCAGCGGCGGCGCCCATTGATAGCGCCGCCGAATATCATTGACCCAGCGCTGGCGTGAACGGTTGGCGCTTATGTGGAGCAAACGGCGCTGCCACTTCATCCAGCAGGTCAAGGGATTGCTACTCTGCCATTAACTCGCTGGTTTGCAATACCGACAGTTCAAGCAACGGGTTAATACGGCAAACCGCCAGGCTTTTGCCATTTTTTCAGAGCAAACTGAGTTCTACAACAGCGAACAATAGCCCTATGCCCACGGCCATTGAGTATCAGAGATATTCAAGCTAAGGTCGCTAGCCTCTATTTATCACAATACAGAAATGGGGAAGGTCATGCGCACTGCGCTACTGATTTTTTTATGGTTATCCAGCCAATTGTCATTAGCCCTGCCAGAACAAGAAGTGAAACAGTGGCAGCATGATTTGGATTATTACGCCGACCAACTGCAACAACAGCATATCGACTTGCACCATTCACTGCCCAAATACTACTTCCAACAGCAATTGCAGTTACTCAAACAGCAACTACCAGAGCTTAGCCACACTCAAGTACTGGTTGGACTCATGCGCTTAACCAGTGCATTGCAAGATAGCCATACCGCCTTCCCACTATGGGGAGGTTCCAGTATTAACAGCTTTCCCGTTCGCTTCAGTGCCATCGGTCAACAGTTCTATGTAACGTCCAGCTCCGAAGCCTACCAGCACTTATTAGGCAGCCAATTGGTTGCCATAGAAGGTGTTTCAGCACAGCAGCTAGCAGCCAAACTGGCACCGATTGTGCCCTTTGCCGATAACCCCTATTCAACACGCCACCGAGTTGCACAATACTTGAGCGTCGCAGATGTTTTAAGTGGGCTGGGGATCATTAGCAACCAACAGGCTAGGTTCCAGCTGCAACAAGGTGATAAGGGCATTTCAGTCGATCTCACTGCAGAAAATACCAAAGCCGGACGCGAGTACGAGCTAAGTTTCTTCAATAGCAGCGATTTTATTGCTAAAGAAACGGTCAATGAGCACCTGTGGTTTGGCGCCTCCAGCAGCAACAATTCGGTTTATATTCGCTTTCACCGTTACCCAGACGCTGATGAGATGACTGATTTTGCTGAAGAACTACTCGAGTTCATTAATGAGCAGCAATCTCGCCAGCTCATCATTGATTTACGCGACAATTATGGCGGTGACTTTTTTGTGGGCCTGATGTTGGCACAACAATTAGTGCTGGCCGATTCTATTGATTGGAAACATGGCGTTTTTGTTCTCACCGACAACGTTACTTACTCTGCCGCCATGAGCAATGCCACTCAGTTTCAGCAAATATTAAATGCGCAGCTGGTCGGCGAGCCTACCGGCGCGCGTCCTAGTGGTTATCAGGACATGGGGATGTTTACTCTGCCCCATTCTAACTGGCAGGTCTCCTACTCCAAACGCCTGTACCGCTTTAAAAACAATGACCAAGATGCCCTCTATCCGGATGTACTGATTGAACGCAGCATCGATGATTACCTCGGCCCCACTGACGCTGCACTCGATTGGGTTGTGAGCAAACTGAGCAATGAACACCGTTTGTAACACATCGATTTGGCGTTGACTTGCCGTGGCATAAGCCACGCTAGTCAACGCGATAGCCACTCATCGAGTTCCCACTGCAAGTTATTTCTGGCCGATTGTTCAAAGTTCTGGTGAAAAATATCGCTGCTAAAAATGGCATCACGGGCCAGCAAGTGGCGCAAAAATCGTCGACGACCACAGCGATATACAAAGTCCGGCACATAGTATTCCTGGCGACACTGATGGGCATAAGATTGGTAGCGCGGCCGATCCACCGCCAAAATGGACAAATCCATATCGACAAATAACTGCACATCCGTATCGCCCTGATAATGGTGGTCTCGTGTTGCCAGTATCAGCTGCTCACACCCTTCAATAACCCGATTTGGCACTTGTAAACGCTGTAAATATTCCCGCGCCAATTCGGCGCTGAGGCCTTCACTATCCGTGCCTGCCTGCTGGACTAAATCGTGAAACCAAATCGCAAAATAAAAACTGGGCCAGTCTTTTATATGAGCGTGATATTGTTGCGCCAAAGTCAGTAACTGATGAATATGCTGTAAACCATGGTAATGACGCTCGCTGCGACTGTAACTCGTTAACAACAATTGCCACGTCTCATCAAGGGCACTGCTATCGGCCTGCCATTGAGCGGCCGTGTCATACCATTGCCGACGCATGGCTGTTAACGCAGCATGGTTAAATTGTTCAACCTGCAATCTCGTTACCCCAGGGGTCAGATCTGCTTGTTTCATTTCCACATCTCTATTTCACGACCAAACCGATCGCTGGTTTGTTGGATTGATCTGTTCAGTGACCTTAGAAGCGTCCTTCAGCGCATCAGAACCCCTGCAATCAGACCCATCTGACCAGGGCACCGTAGCAGCGCAGATCAACCTTCATCATTTATTGGTTGGTCAACCAACTTATTGTCAAACTACACCCGACGCTTCTAGCTCGTCAAGTAATTTGGTTAAATGACCAAATTACTGCAGCGGATACCCAATATGGCAAGACCCTCCAACAGCGACGACCGCCGCCAGCAAATCGTGCAGGGCCTGATGATGGCAATGGCTAACCATGGCTATGACAAAGCCTCAATCAATAGCATCGCCAAAGCAGCCGGCTTGTCCCCCGGGCTCATTCATTACCACTTCAGCAATAAACTGGAGATTTTATTATCACTAACAGAAAGACTTAGCGCTCAGCTGTTACAGCGCTTTCAGCAACGAGCCGAGCAGGCCAACACCGCCAGTGAACGCTTAGAAGCCTACATAGATGCCGCCTTAGCCTTAGGTAAAGACAGCAGCACCAGCAGCGTGGCGGTGTGGGTGTTAATCGGCGCACAAGCCGTTGCCAACGATGACGTTCGACAAGCGTACCAAGCGGTCATCGCTCAGCAACTAATGACGCTACAAAAGCTCGTGCAGGAAACAGCAAAAGAAGCCGGCCACAACTTGGCAAACGAACGGGCTCAACACCTGGCCACTTTCGCCATAGCCAGCATCGAAGGCGCTTACCAGCTCGCCAGCACGGTACCCCAGACCGCTAATGGTCAGGCCGCCAGTACCCTTAAAGCAGCATTACAGGGCCTACTTAGGGCCTGTTAACACTATTTGGCTGTTTGAGCTGAAAATCCTTCAATTAAGGCGCGAAGAGTGATGTTTAACCCGTTACATGCCTCAAAAAACTGACTTGCAGCAGCAAATGTTAACAGGCCCGATACAGCCTCTTAACGGCGGTGATGTATGCAGCGCTGATAAAAACTGACAGCATAAAAAACAGCGGCCCCCAGCACACCCGCGTATAAACAAAAACGATGCAGCTGTTCCACCGATATCCAGCGCCACAGCGCATTATCAAGGCTCCAAGGGAAAAAAGGCTCAACATCTGCATGCATAATGCTATCGAGCAGTACATGACTGTAACTGCCGATAAATGCACTGATAAAAACCACCCACCAGGGGATCGGTTGGCGCCAGGAAGATTCTAGTCTTAACAGCCATAATCCCAACTGTGACAAATATTTGCCCGACAAAGCCGCTATGACCGCTAATAACGAAGCACCCAGATAAGTATGAGAGAAACCGTGCAAGTGGCCTTCTCCCGTTAACATCACCAGCAGAGGCTGAATATCCATCACAATTTGGGTCCAGCCAAAGACCATTAAACTAAAACTGCCACGCAGTAAGCTCTTAATTAAAATACCCGGCCCCATATGAATGGGAGTGAACGGCATAGCGGTTACCCTCAAGCTAGATTGGCCCTAGTTATCTTAAACCCGGAAAGAAGCATTTGAATAGTTAAAACAACGCGACAAGATACACCATGGGCGCAGTTATTACATAGATTTATTAAATAAAAATGCTCAGACAATGAGAGGGACGATACAGATCTCAAAAAAAAAGCTGTTATACAACCACCCTCTAGCGGTACGACTTGCTCTACACCTATTGTTTCTAGGCAAGTTTCTATACGGATCTTGCCTGGACGGCGTATTCCATTCGCTCTGCGCTATTGAAGTTCGTATGGCATGATGTAATTTAACACCCTATACGACAGAATACATTCATATTAAAACTCACACTGGACTCACTCCTAAAAGACTTATTGATGATCAATAGCGTTACACTGGCCGATATAATTACAGCAGCTCGTTAGCAAAATGAATCAGTAGGTCGTCATCCACACCCACTAACTGCAATTCACTGAGCTGATTCGGCTGTAAATACGCCAGCACAATGTTATAGCCGACCCAATAGGCCGCATAGCGGGGCATCTCTTCTGGCCGACTGCCCAGCAGGTAATAATCCAGATCAAACGATGGGCTATACAAATCTGGCTGCATGCGCACATAAAGTTCGCGCCAGTCTTGATCAAGCAGTTGATTAAACAGTGACGGGACAACGCCTGTCATGGTCTGCTCAAAGTGACAAGCCAATCCCTCTCTTACCACCGCACTGGCAAGATTAGAGCCAGTAGCCGCTTGCACATGAAGTCGCGCGGCATGGTGCATTTCATGCACCAACACAGACGCATAATCTCGTTCGATACAGTCTTGCAAATCTGCTCGCTGGGTATCAAAAAAGATTTCGACCCTATGTTCTGATAGAGTATAACCACCAATACCATGGGGTATTACCTCATCACGCCCTGCTATGCACAAAGTGAGATCAATATCTGCCAACGGCAGTACTTCAACCAGCTGCGCCATTAATTGCTCAGATCTATGAATCAGATCTTTTGCATAGGGCTCGAGTTTTTTTGAGCTGTCCAAACAAACTATTTGATATTCCATTTCCATCTCCTTATTAAATGGAGGCGGCAGTGTATATCAAACCACACAGCGTACAAAAATATTCCAGCAGACCATCCCTCACCTTTAAGTCAGCTTTTTCTTGAGATAAGGGATGAGGAGCGTGATTTAACGGGTTAAATAAGCAACGAATAACGCGACTCAGGGAAAATAGGCTCCAGCCCTTCGATATATGGCTGAAAATCCCTCAATTCGTTTTTCTCATTCTTCATTTAACTCGTTAAACATTCATCTTCGCGCCTTGATTGAAGGGTTTTGATCTCATAACAGCGTGATCGAAATAGTGTTAACAGGCCCTAGAGAAGCAACTGCCAACCTCTCTAAGCCAAACAGGGTCATGATCGGCACAGTGTCTTTCCGGCGGCCCATCGGCAGAAGTCAACGCATGAGAACGACGCCGACTAAGCAAGCTGCCCCGCACACAGCACACAGCACACAGCACACAGCACACAGCACACAGCACACAGCACACAGCACGCAAAGGTAGCTGTCATTCTTAACCTTGGCTCAGCCAGCACTTTTCAGCCCAGCAGCAATACTGTATAAAAACACACACTGTACAAATAAACAGGTGCGAGTATGAAGACACTCGAGCATATGCTGCAACAAGGTCAGGTCTGGCAAGCGCAACGTCCGCAATCTGCCGCCACCTTAAGCTCCGGCTACGATGCATTGAATAACGCGCTGCCCGGTGGAGGTTGGAACCTCGGCGCCGTACATGAGCTGTATCATACTGGCCCCGGCCAAGGCGAGCTCAGCATATTGCTACCAGCCCTGGCTCAACTCAGCCAACAGCCTCGTTGGATTGTCTGGGTGGCACCGCCGCTGTTGCCAAATGCCACCGCCCTGAGCATGGCAGGCATTAACTGCGAACGTTTGTTATTGGTGCATCCCAAAAACTATCAGCAAGCCATCTGGAGCATGGAAGAAGCCCTGCGCAGTCCGCATTGCAGCGCCGTATTGGGCTGGCCGCAAGAGTTTCACAAGTCCCATATCCGGCGTCTGCAAACCGCCGCCGCCGAACACAACTCACTGTGCTGGTTATGGCCACAAACACCCTTTGATGCCAGCGGCTCGCCCGCCGCCATACGCCTCGGGGTTCGTCGCCAGCAAGCCCAGCAACTGCAAATCGAGTGCTTTAAGCGCCGCGGCGGCTGGCCTCTGCCGCCTTTTTATATTGATTTGCCCCAGGTGCATTGATGCGTTGGCTGTACCTGTATTTTCCCCAGCTGTATTTGCATGCCAGCGGGGCCGATCCACAACAGCCACAGGCACTACTCGACAACCGTGGTGAACACCTGCTCGATATCAATGACTGTGCCCAACAGCACGGCATAGAGGTAGGCATGCCACTGGCCAGCGCCTGGTGTTTGTGCCCAGAGCTGCAAGTACAGCGATTACAGCTCGAGCAACAACAACGCTGGTTACAGCAAAGAGCACTGTGGGCGTATCGCTTTTCTGCCCATGTCAGCCTCGATCTGCCCAACGGCCTCTGGTTGGAAGTGGCCAGCATGGCCAAACTATTTGGCAGTGTACCGGCATTGTGGCAGCAACTGACCCAAGCCGCTCAAGCCATGCATTGGCCACTGCAAACCGGCTTAGCCGCCACGCCCATGCAAGCCAAACTGGCGGCTTACCATCATTGGTTTGAACAGCCCGTCGCCGAGCACAATGTTTGGCAGCGCTGCCTGCAAGCTTCTATTGATGAACTGCTACTCCCCCAGGCGCAGCAACTGCAATTACAACGACTGGGCATTCGCACCCTGGCACAGCTGTTACAGCTACCCAGTGCCGATATTGCCAGTCGGTTATCAGCGCAGCTGCTGTTGTTTTTACAACAGCTACAAGGGCAACAAAAGCAGCCCCTGGCTGCCTTTAAACCGCCGTTAATATTTCAGGATGACTGCCTGTTTATCTCTGAAGTGGAGCATAGAAATGGTTTGTTGTTTCCCCTCACCCGTATGCTAGCAAGTTTGGCCGGTTTTTTATGGCGCCGGCAATTGGCCACTCATCGCCTGAATCTGCAACTCAGTCATCGACATCAGCCAACCAGCCATTGGCGCATACAATTTGCCCATAGCGAATATCGCCAAGAGGAGCTGTTGTTTTTGTGTAGACATCAGTTAGAGCAACAGCATCTGCCCGCCCCGGTCACCCAGCTGACATTGCAGGTGGACGAATTTGTTGCCCAGCAGCGCCAACAAATATCCCTCACAGGTCAATCATTAACAGATAACAACACGGGCCTTAGCAACGAGTTGCCAGCAGAATTAACGCAGCAAGGCCGGCAAACACTGCTTAATCGCTTACAAGCCAAACTGGCACCTGAGCAATTACGGCGTTTACACCCCGATGGTGACGCTAGGCCAGAATACGCCAGCTGCTGGCCGCAACACAGCGACTATCCACACAGCAACGATCAGCCCAGCAACAGCCAGAACAGCAATCATCAGCACAGCAAGCTAAAAAAATCAGGCTTAAAGAACGTCCCGCAAAAAAACAAACAGCCAAAATCCCGTCAAAAGACTGAACCCAGCCACTATCGCCATAGCGTGCGACCACTGTGGCTATTGCCACAACCGCAACCCTGCGACACACCACAACAGTGCGAACCCGGACCAGAGCGCATCAGCGCGGGCTGGTGGCAACATCAGGCGGTACGCCGCGATTATTATCGCGCCTGGTTAGGGCAAAGTTATGTCTGGGTGTTTCGTGACGATCAGCAACACTGGTATCTGCATGGCTACTTTGGCTGATAGCAGCGCTGCCTTTGCCGAACTGCATTGCTGCAGTAATTTCACTTTTTTAACCGGTGCGTCACATCCTCAAGAGCTGGTGCAACGTGCTAGCGACTTAGGTTACCAAGCTTTAGCTCTAACCGATGAGTGCTCGGTGGCCGGTGTGGTACGCGCCCATCAAGCTATTAAAGATCTGCAATTGCCGATCAAGTTAATTATTGGCAGCAGCTTTTATACCCCTAAGCAGCGTTTTATTGTGCTGGCACCTAACCATGCCGCCTACCAGGAACTGTGCCAGCTGATAAGCCACTGCCGCATGCAGGCCAATAAAGGCGACTATCAATTTCATTGGCGCGATTTACTCAACAGTGAGCAATTATTGCTGTTATGGCAGCCGCATAATGTGGATGACACCCTTCGCCAAGCTCTGCAGCAACATTTTGCTGGCCGTTTATGGCTGTTAGCAGAACGTTTATTAGATGAGCACGACCCGCTGCGTTATCAACGCATCCTCGATTGGGCTCAGCAGTGGCAGCTGCCTCTTACCTGTGCCAATGACGTGCATATGCATCACCCACAGCGCCAACCATTGCAAGACTGCCTGACTGCCCTGCGTCATAACCTCAGTGTGGCCGACTGCCGCCAGTATTTATTCGCCAATGCTGAGCGCCATTTACGCTCACTAAAAAAATTACAGCATTTATATCCGCCAGCGCTACTTAACAGCACCATTGAAATCGCCAACCGCTGTCACTTTAGCCTTGATGAGCTGGCCTACCAGTACCCCACCGACAGCCTACCAGACGGTATCGAAGCCGGCGCCTACCTACGCCAGCTGGTACAGCAAGGCATTGAGCAGCGCTTTCCAGAAGGCGCCAAACACAGCACCTTAGAGACTATCGAAAAAGAGTTAAAACTGATTGCGCTAAAAAAATATGAGCACTATTTTTTAACCATTTACGACATTGTCCGCTTTGCCCGTCAGCAAAATATTTTATGCCAAGGGCGCGGCTCCGCTGCCAATTCGGTGGTCTGTTATTGCCTCGGCATTACCGAGGTCAACCCAGAAGAAGTACAGTTATTATTCGAGCGATTCATATCTGAAGAACGCCACGAACCACCCGATATTGACGTTGATTTTGAAAGCCAACGGCGTGAAGAAGTCATTCAATATATTTACCGCACCTACGGTCGTAGTCGCGCCGCTCTGGCCGCAACAGTTATAAGCTACCGACGCAAAAGCGCCATTCGCGATATCGGCAAAGCGCTGGGGCTGGATTTACTGTTATTAGAGCGGGCGATGAATAATTTTGGCTGGCGCTATCGTGATAAAAACTCATTTGATGAGTTATTTTCGGCCTCTGTTGAACCACTCACTCGTCAGCGTTTTCAGCAACTGGTCTCCGACATCATAGGTTTTCCACGCCATTTATCTCAGCATGTGGGCGGCTTTGTGATCAGTCGCGGGCCTCTTAATGCCCTGGTTCCCACCGAAAATGCCGCTATGCCAGAGCGCAGTGTTATTCAATGGGATAAAGACGACCTAGAATCCCTCGGCTTGATGAAGGTCGATATTTTAAGCCTAGGCATGCTCAGTGCCCTGCGCCGCTGTTTGGCTTATATCAGCCCAGCTAAGCAAGCCATGACATTGGCCGATATTCCCAGAGATGACCCCGCCACCTACGCCATGATTCAAAAGGCCGATACCGTCGGTGTCTTTCAAATCGAAAGCCGGGCACAAATGAATATGCTACCTAGGCTAAAACCAGAAAATTATTATGATTTGGTGATACAAATTGCCATTGTCCGCCCCGGACCTATTCATGGTGATATGGTTCACCCTTATTTAAAACGCCGCCATGGCGAAGAGGCCGAAGAATACCCACTGGAGTCGTTAAAGCCGATATTAAAACGCACCAAAGGCATTCCGCTGTTTCAAGAACAAGTCATTGCCTTTGCCATGGTGGCTGCCGATTTCACCGCCGCGGAAGCCGATCAACTACGCCGTGCCATGGCCAGTTGGAAAAAAAAGGGCCATATGCACACACTGCAGCAACGGCTGCACGACAATATGTTAAATAATGGCTTTACCCTGGAGTATATCGAGCGAATTCAGCGCCAGCTGCAGGGGTTTGGTGAATACGGTTTTCCTGAATCCCATTCCGCCAGTTTTGCATTATTGGCCTACGCCAGTTCCTGGTTAAAGTGTCATTATCCGGCCGAATTTTGCTGTGCCTTATTGAATAGCCAGCCGATGGGGTTTTATAGCCCAGCGCAACTGATTAACGACGCCAAACGTCATGGTGTCACCGTCAAGCCCGTCGACATTAATCACAGCGACTGGGAGCACAGCTTAGAAACTGGCCATGGAGCACCAGCCTTGCGTCTTGGCCTGCGATTAGTCAATGGTTTGCAAAAAAGCGTGGCCCAACAATTACTCGCGCAAAGGCCAGCAGACGGCTACCGCAGCATTGCGCAGTGTTTGCAGCTCAATCAACTCGACAGTCAGCAACGCCAAGCACTGGCGTCGGCCAATGCCTTTGCCGATTTGGCACAACATCGCTATCAGGCGCGCTGGCAAGTGGCCGAGCCAATACAAGACGATTTATTCAGTCATATTCAGCCGGTGCCCAGCTGGCCCTTGCAAGCCCCTAATGAAGTGGAAAATCTGCTGGAGGACTATCACAGCTTAGGCGTCACCCTAGGGCGACACCCATTGGAGTTATTACGTGAGCAAGGCAAGTTGGGCAATAGCCTGAAGGCCTGCGAACTGCTGCAAAGGCCCCATGACAGCGAAGGTTTTGTCGCCGGTTTGGTCACCTGTCGCCAGCGCCCAGGGACGTCTGCCGGTGTTACCTTTGTGACCCTAGAAGACGAAAGCGGCAGCAGCAATGTGGTGGTCTGGCTCAGCACCGCCCAAAAGCAGTTAAAAACTCTGGTCAGCGCGCGCATATTGCAGGTGTATGGCCGCATTGAAAAAGATCAAAACAGCGGCATTGTGAATGTTATTGCCTATAAGTTGATCGACTTAAGCCATTTGCTCAATAACTTGGCCAGCAGATCCCATGATTTTCATTAGAAGGATACAATCACACCATCTGCCACACGTCTTTGCCGCACTCTTAATTTTGATTACCAGCATTCTTCCCGGCGGTCCTATACTAAAACAAATAGATAATTTGGTAACAGGAATGGCTATAAATCTTATTCTGGAAAAAACTGATCAAGTGACGTTCTTCACCAATATGAAAGAAGTCTTTTCGGCGATGAATATTTCATGCAGCGACTACGATTGGTTTATCAGAGACCTTGAGACCAACGGTTACCCAATAACAGAAGGCTGGCATACTGGCGCAGCTTTGAACAGGTCGTTACAGCAGCAGAACATTCAGTTCATTTGGGCGGTATTTAGTGCATTCTCGCTAGGAACTCGATTTGAGGTTAACAATCCACCAACGGTTGAAGACAACCCAAATTACTGGAATTCATCCAATCCAAAACCTCAACTAGATAACGCTCTATTTGAAATAGCGTGCTGGGACAGTAGCGCCACGATACTCATAGGCTTGAGTCCAGCTATGGCAAAAAGCTTTCGATCACAATATACCGACACAATTGAACTAGAACATGCCGCTAGATAAATAATCAACCAGCATTAATGCATCAATTGCTCGTCGTAATCTAAACAACCAACGTAATGCAACTGCAACCACAAGCCCGGCGAGAACCTATGGCACACGAAAACGCCAACGTTTGATCACGTCGAACACCCAGTTAAGCCAAGGTTCAGCCAGTTGTGCTGCAATAGCCGCTATCGACTAAAGCCCCCATATAATCGAGATTCGCTGTGCCCTACTCCTTGCTCCTGCTGCTCTGTTTTTGGCTGGCTTGCAGTCATGCCAGAGCGGACTGGCCAGAACTAAATACCGGCCTCACCTTATATCAGCGCATGACGGCCTTCGAGCACGAAGACTCAACACAAGCGGCGTTCACCATGGATGGCGGCAATAAACCCAGACCCTGGCTAGGGCTCAACTTTGGTGATGAGTATTTTGGCAATTCCCGCTGGGGCTATACCCTCGGAGTGAGTTATTATATTGACCACTCCAATCAACAACATATGGAGCGTGATGGCGAAGAAAGATCAACACGCTTGGGCACACGCAGTCGCACCGAAGTGTACGGTCTGAAGCCCGCACTGTTTTATCGTTTTGACGTAACGCCAAAACACGCCATAAAAGCTGGCCTGGGCACCACCTTAGGCTACAGCAAGGTGCGCGGCAGCGCCTATCAAACAGAATACAAGGCTGATGAGGATTGCTACGCCGCCGCAGGCCGCTATGTTAATACGCCCAATAGCACTAACAAGCTCGACATTCGAAGTCATTGTGAACGCGTACGCTACGCCAGCAACAGCACTACCCTAGGTGCCTTGGTGTTTTTGGAGCTTGAGCAGCAATATTGGCGCTGGGAACTTGCCGTTGCTATTTACAACCAAACACACTCTTACGACCATTACCATTTTTCTGCCAAAGAACTCAGCTTGGGAGTGGCTAGACGCTGGTCGTTTTAGCATAACGGCGGCACTCTTTACCGCCGTTATGCTTTGCCTATCAAGCAGAATAGGCGTCTTGCAAAATCTGCCGACTGATCGAAAGATCTAGATCACCGGTTTCAGACAATGCCGTCATACCATGGGCTTGCAAGGCATTAATCACCTCATCAATGCCCTCGCGCGCTACACCATAATCCGACAAACGTGTGGCCACACCCAGCGACTGGAAAAATTCACGAGTTTTATCGATGGCAGCATCAATGCGCTCATCATCCGTGCCATCGCTAATATTCCACACTCGTTCAGCGTACTGCAGCAGTTTTTCGCGCTTTTGTTGCTTGCGAACTTTCCACAAAGATGGCTGTACAATGGCCAAGGTTTGCGCATGATCAATGCCAAATAATGCCGTTAATTCATGACCTATCATATGGGTGCTCCAATCCTGAGGTACACCCGCACCAATAAACCCATTCAGAGCCCACGTGGCTGACCACACCAAGGATGCTCTGGCGTCATAGTTTTCTGGTTGCTCCAGCGTAACTGGGCCCACTTCAATTAGGGTCTGCAGCAAGCCTTCTGCGGTACGATCTTGAACCGGTGCATTTACAGGGTAAGTAACATATTGCTCAAGAATATGTACAAAAGCATCCACAACACCGTTAGCCACTTGTTTTCGCGGCAAGGTAAAGGTCAGGCTAGGATCCAAAATAGAAAACTTAGGAAAATTAAGTGGGCTCATTACAGGGAATTTCCCCCCATTATGAGAAATCACTGCCCCCATATTCATTTCTGATCCTGTGGCTGGCAATGTCGCGACCACGGCTAAAGGAATCGAACGCTCAATCGGTAATGGCGCAAAACCGTGGTTCAATAAACTTTCTGCATCACCATCAAAAGGTGCCGCTGCGGCAACAAACTTAGTGCCGTCCATGACTGAGCCACCGCCCAATGCCAACAGAAAATCGATATTTTGCTCACGCACGATATCAACGGCTTTCATTAAGGTGTCAAACTGTGGGTTGGGCTCAATACCAGCAAAGGTGGTCACTGAGCGCGAGCCCAATTGTTCCAACACCTTGGCTAAGGTTCCAAAACGCTCAACACTGCCGCCACCATACAACACCAGCACCCTAGCCTGCTGTGGCACCAGACGATCAAGCTCAGCTAAGCGATCCTGTCCAAATACGATGTGGGTGGGATTGTGATAATCAAAGTTTTGCATGCTTATGGTCTCTATTTGCTCATTCCGAATGCATACAGAATACCGCCACCAAGACAGTTTAGAATGGGCTATCCGCTCGAAAACATGCCTATTCCTATCACTAAAGAGAAAATAGGCAGACATGCAGCCAGTCTAGCAATAGACTAAAGCATCACTTTGAGAGCCATACCTTATGACCGAACTGATTCACAACTTGTTGGCTTTAGCCCCCAATGACGGCTTTAACCCAACCCGCCTACCAGGTGTAGGCGTATTCAAAGCCAGCGAGTCGAGTGGCCGGGTGCCGTTATGCTACAACCAAGGTGTGATCCTAATGGCGCAGGGGCAAAAACGGGTGTATTTGGGCGATCAGGTGTACAACTACAACCCGGATCACTATTTGGCCCTCACACTGCCATTGCCGGCCGAATGCGAAACCATCGTTAAGCAAGGTGAACCCTTGCTGTCTATGGTGATTGATTTCGACAGCGCCATGCTAAGCGAGCTGGTGCGTCTATATGATGAGCATCACTTAGCGCCCAAGGCCAACGAATCCGACGATAATAAAGGGCTATTTGTTAGCCATTTTGGTGACGAGCTAAAATGTGTTGTTGAAAGGCTCAGTGATTGCCTGTGCTCACCGCTACACAGTGCCGCCCTTGGCAAGGGGTTGGTCAGAGAAATATTGTTTCATTTATTGCAAGGGCCACAAGCTGCCTCACTATTCGCCCTGGCATCACACAACACTCACCTTGCCAGGCTTGAACGGGCATTAAAGTACCTCAACGAACACTACCAGCAAAAACTGGATGTTGAGCAACTGGCACAGCTGGCCAACATGAGCCCATCGAGCTTTCACCGTAATTTTCGACAAATGACATCAACCTCACCTATTCAATATATGAAGAAGATTCGTTTAACCCGAGCCAGACAACTACTAACGGATCAGGGCATCAAGGTAAAACAAGCAGCCAATCAGGTAGGCTATGACAGCCCAACCCAATTTAGCCGTGAATTTAAACGCTACTTTGGCCTTAGCCCGCAGGAGTGTGCCAAAGGAGTATAAATGTTGCCCGACAACTGCCGGGCATAAATACAGGATGGTTTATTGACGCACTCCAATCAACAAGGTGATATCACCTTCGCTCTTGGGGTAATGCACCGCCGCAATCATATTGTTTGATGGTGATGTGCTGACAGCATCAACCCATGACGATAGAGATTCCTGCGACATGGCATAGCCATTGGCTTGGGAGACTAAGCCAGTCAGTACTTCTTTACCGGAAGCAAGTCGGCACGCAGATTCTGAACAACTGAGACGTTCAGAAGACACAGTAATACGATGAGCATCAAAACGAAGAGGAAGACGGATAAATTGAATATTCCAATCACCGCTTAATTGAGGGGTGATAACCTGCTGCTCTCCCAAATCCGCAGCGGCAATCATAGCAACGCCATTCTCTAACGAATGGCCATCCACCATCGCCAGCGAAATTGTCGCCACACCTTGACCCGGTCGCAGAGAGGTAACGGAAATAGAAGCTGAGCCCAAACTCGATTCTGTCACAGAAAACAATAGGTTTTGCTTAATAGCCATGCAAAGGCTGACAACGCCATCCATTTGGTACGTGCAATAGTAATCATCACCAATAACATCTGCACCATACCTAAGTGCTTCCAAATTAGCGTCGAATTCAACAGCACCGGTAGGCGTCAGGCCAGACTCTGCACTCACAAGGTCCACATAACCAACAAAGGTGCCACCCATGGATGAAAAGTAGCGATAATGTAAGTCTGCATCTAATAGGCCGGCCGCCCGTTGCTGTAACCAGGATTCATAGCGCTGGAAAAAATCCCCGCCTTGATTGCTCACATTGTCGTTGTTATTCCCAGAGTCAGGATCTGCTCCAGTTTCTGGATCAGTACTGGTTTCTGGCTCAGTGCCAGTCTCTGGTTCAGTGCCAGTCTCTGGTTCAGTGTCAGTTTCTGGTTCAGTGCCGGTTTCTGATTCACTACCGGTTTCTGATTCACTACCGGTTTCTGATTCACTACCGGTTTCTGATTCACTACCGGTTTCTGATTCACTACCGGTTTCTGATTCAGTGCCGGTTTCTGGTTCAGTGCCGGTTTCTGGTTCAGTGCCGGTTTCTGGTTCAGTGCCGGTTTCTGGTTCAGTGCCGGTTTCTGATTCAGTCCCGGTTTCTGGTTCAGTACCGGTTTCTGGCTGAGTGGTGGGTACAGTTTTGCTTGGAGTACTGGATGAGCTTGCTGACGAGCCACCACATGCCGTTAAAAACGTAATACTTAAGACGAGCACTATCTTATGAAGCTGCATTATGAGCGTCCTTTTTCATAAGTGGCCGCGCATCATAGACAATTCGCTCACACTTACAATAGCAACACCCAGTGAACAATACGTCCTAATTTTGTTTACTTAGAAAACATTGACTTTCATAACCTGCCCTGTTGAATTGCTGAGCTAATACTGTACGACGCCACTCGCTTGTGAAACGGTTTAATCAATGCCATATATCCGCGGCCAATATTAGTATGTAGGTTAACGCGTGTGGCTATTGAATAATTATCGCCGCCTACACGCTGTGCCGATAACCACACATCCATATGTTTTTCGCGATTACCGACAATCACCTCGTTAGTCGTTGATTTAATAATCTGCATTTTTCCAATATGAGATTGATGTTGGATTTGTTCCAAAGTCACTACCATAGCAAGGTCACTGGTTTCAAAACCCAGCACACCTACCAGCTTATTTCGCCAACGCAATAAGCGTTGAACACCAACAGGCAAATGACCAAAAACCGCTACATATACAGCTTGTGCGCTATGGGCTGGAGTAGTGGCTGAAAAATAAAAGGCATCTTCATAGCCTTTACCCACAGACAACTCGGTAAGGCCAGAGCCAGGGGGTAACTCAGCAGAAAACCTCAAACGATTATCCATCTTGTTTTTCTCCATAAGACAGAGCCATGTCGATTAGCAACTGATCCATCGATTGTCGTAACGCCTGGCTAATGCTGCTCCCGGCCTGAACACAGCCAATAAAGTGCCAATACACCAGATTGGCCAAAACCTCCGCATTGTTATGCTCTCCCAATAACGCTTGGCATTGGCGGGTTAAATACTGTAAGCGTTGCTGATCAGCTTGCTCGACGACCGCCTGCACAGAGCCATCTTGCCAGGCCCAATGACGAATGGCCGCCTCAATCGCCAGCGCTTCATCATCGAGCAATTCATTTAACTGAACCTGGCGCTGCTGCCAGTCTGGCAAGTTTTCAACCTGCTCAATTAAATAGCGACTGTAATAAAACTGCCAATAGTCCAGCAACGCAGCCAAATAATCATCACGGTGCTTAAAATGATGATAAAAGGAGCCTTTACTGGCGCCAGCCGCGTGACACAAAGCATCGATTTTTACCGCTACGATGCCGTGCTGCGTTAATACTTTTAGGCCCAAACTTAACCAGTCTTGTCGCTGCATTTTCATAATGCAGCTCCCTGTATTTGATCCGCATCCGTGCCCATCAATAGCAGCAACGCCAAGGGGAAAAACAGCCAAGCTCCGGATTGTGGCAATACCAATACCGTGATGCCACCCGCCGCGAAAAAGGCACAGCCCAACCATCGGGGCAGCACCTGCCAGCGAGCTAGCCAAGCCTGCATTAGGGCGCCCAGTATCCACCAAAAGCCGCCCAACAATAGAAACCACAGCAAACCATTACGCTCTGCGTTTAACACACCATCGGCTTCAACAGTATTCCACCACCCTTCTGCCGCCATGGCCGCGAGAATATCCCAGCCCAACACCAGCCCCACCAAATTATGCAAACAACCGATGGCGACTAGCAGCCAACCTGAGTATCGATACCACATCACAGGCACTCCGTATCCACTTGAGAGAAACATACCATACCGTATAGTATGTTTTAGTTCTGCACAATATTAATTTTCTGGCCGATAAACCGACGCAGCAGCCCTGCTGCTCAACACTCAGCTTGCTCCATATCGGCTATCAGAGTGCCAACATCTGCAAATCAGCCGTACTCAACATCGAACGCTTTCCTAGTTTCTCAGCCCACATCTGGCCAATTGAATAAGCTCCAAGCGAGATCCACCGACACCTTGCCGGGAATCCAGGGTGCTTTCACAGCCTTTGAACGACCAACTAGCAAACGGCTGAAGATTCAGTCAGAAATAAAGCGTCTAATGATTTATTCAATCATCAGTATCCTGCTGCTCCGTATATGGCCCATCACCCACCTGCTGTACCACCCAGCGGGCAATGTCCGTGGTGACACCTTCCGCCAAGCCGTCCTTGCCCAAAACAACCATCTTTAGCCAAAACCACAGACTATCTTTGCTTTGGCCTTTAAAATAGCGCTGTTTAAACAACCCATGGTCGGCATCGGGATAAATATGATGGCTAAATCTTGATTCGATCTGTTCAAGATATACCGCCAGAGAGTGCTCCACATCGACTTGCTGATCCGAGTCGGCAAACACCGCCATCACAGGCTGGCTAATCGCCGACAACTCATGTTCAACATCTGCATGAATATTGTTGATTACAAACTCAAAGCGCGGCTGCGACATAGCCGTGCCCTGAAAAAACTCGGGTTGATGTTGTCGGCGATAATTCAGATAGTCCTCGTACGATATCCCGCTCGCCAGACGCTGATCCATGGCTTGGTTATAGGCGATTCCAGCTTGAAACTGCTCCTCGGTTAATTCGAGCGACAATAAACGCTGTTGAGTAAGAAACTGGCCTTGCTGGCGCCAATTAATGGCCGTTGAAATAAATACGGCATAGGCCACTCTAGAATCCTGCGATAATACCTTTGGCATCACCCAACCGGCTTGAGAGAATCCAACAAGACCAATATTGGCAGTATCGACATCCTCTCGACTACGCAAATATGCCAGCGCTTCAAGCACTTCTTGGCTTCGATCATTCATACTCTGCTGCAGCCAGTCGCCTTGGGAGGCACCAACGCCTGGTTTATCCCAACTAAAAACCGCCACGCCCTGTGCCAGCAAGGCATCAAAATAGGGCTGATAATAGCCCGAACTGTCTCGATCCATCGCACCGTCACCATGCACAAACACCGCCACAGGCACAGGTTTATTTTTATTTAGCGGTACCAGTAATGAACCCGACAAAGACTGACCTGCTGCCTCAAATCTAATCTCTTCTGAGTGATAACTGGGTTCATCCTGTACGAGCAGCGCCAACACCAATAGCAGCAACACCAGTGAGTAAAATACCTTCATAAATAACCTCCTACCGTTTTTGCCATGGTAGAGGCAAAAAAGAGCGTGGCTCAAATGCATCGGCTCACCCTAGTGCCATCTCTTACAAAGGCTTACTGAAGCTCAGCTGAGGCCTCCCTACACTGGGCCAATCAAGATTAATCACAACCATCAAACGAGATGATGATATGAACATAGTCATGCTGTCCTTTGTCACTGCCGCCAGCTTTACCAGCGCGATATCACAAGCAGAGCAAACAACCGACGTAGTACAACGACCTAAGCAAGGCACGTTGATCGTTCAGGTTAACGCTGCGACCAACAACGATGGCTACATAGATATCAGCCTGCTAGCAAACGAGCAGCAATTTAGCGGAGACGTAACCGCGGAGCTAAATTGTCGGCAAATAATTGTTGAAAAAAAAGCTAGCTGCACCTTCGCCGATCTGAGTCATGGCGACTATGCCGTATTTGCCTTTCACGATGAAAACGACAATCACAAACTTGATGAAAACTTTCTAGGAGCTCCCACGGAGAAACTGGCCATCAGTGCCATTGATCTGGCCAGCAATAGCAGCCCGTCTTTTGCACAAAGCAAATTTGGTTTTCAAAGCCAAGTTGGGCAAGTGTTTATTAACCTGCAATAGAGTGTTATCTAATGAAATCATGGCTGTCGTCCGTTCATTTGCGACAATCACTGGCAGCAGGCTTGGGATTGTTCTTATTGTTATGGGTCGTGGACGAGCTAGAAAACACAGACACGCCCCCACCTCAAAGCAACCCTACTGCCAAACATAGAATTGCCACCGTTGTTCAGCCCCAAATAGAGGCTCGAATGCCAACCCTTACGGTATTGGGCCAGGTAGAAAGCAGCAAACTGGTTGAACTGACCAGTAACGTCGACGGGCGCGTCATTGGCGCTTCAGCAGAGTTTAAACGCGGCACCGCCCTTGTCCCATCACAATGGCTGCTGCAGTTAGACCCTCTGCCCTATCAAGCCGCCGTCGCCGAAGCAAAAGTAGCTCTGATGAACGCCAATATGGCGCTCAAAAATGCCCATGCACAATACGCACATGACAGCCTGATGGTGGAAACCGCCAAAGCACAGCAACAGCATTATCAATTACTGGCCAAACAAGCACAGCAAAACCTTGATCAAACCCGAATTTCTCTGCCTTTTGCTGGCGAGTTGATCGCAATAAAAGCGCACGTCGGCGAACACATCGCTGTTGGCCAGAGCATAGCTACCGTACTGCCACGTCAGGGGCAAGATATTCGTGTCGCCCTCAGCGAACAGCAATTTGCGCTGTTGCAACAACCCCTTGAGCGCCAAATGGCCGTTATTCGAAATTTAGATAATAAAATTATCGGCCAGGCGAGCGTTCGCGGGATCAGCCAATACAGTTCACAATTGCAGCGTCAACTGTATTTAACCCCCAGTCAAGGCTCACCACTGGTGAGTGGCAAGCCGGTGTACGTAGAGTTGCCATTAACCCCCTGGCAAAGCATACATTCGCTTCCCGAAAGCAGCCTAACGGCCCAGCACGAAATCTGGTGGCTAGATAGAGTCAATAAAGTCCAGCGTTTTGCATTATCTGAGTTTGTTCTTCACAACAATCGAGTGTTTTTTCATTGGCCAACAGCGATCGACAAAAAAGCCAGTGTACTTGCCTACCCAAGCGATGCGCTGGCTCAAGGTATGCGTATCAAACCCCAAACGCTCATGAAAGAACCCGCTCAAGTCCACACAGCCAGCAGCCACAGCTCACCAACAAGTTCTTGGCAGGAGGCATCACTATGATCGCCTGGTTTACCCGCCACCCAGTGGCCGCCAACTTGCTAATGCTGAGCTTATTGCTAGGTGGCTGGATATCGGCCAGCCACATGCGAAAAGAAGTCCTGCCCAAGCTCCCCGCCAGCGAAATCGTGATTAGCGCCTATTACGAAGGCCGCAGCGCAGAGCAAATTGATCAGCAGCTGGGTCTAAAAATCATACACGCCTTAGAAGGTTTGAGTGGCATTAAATCTGTGACACTGGCCAGTCAGCAAAACCTGCTGCAGGCTACCGTAAAAAAGCAATTGGATTACGATATTAATAAACTGCTAAGCGATGTAAAGACCCATATTGAAGGCATTTACGACTGGCCAGAGCAGGCTGAAAAGGCCGACATCAGCCTGGCTGATATGACCTTTGATGCCTTAATGGTACAACTGCATGGCCATAGCGATGATGCCAGCATGTTGGCTGCTGCTACCCAGGTAAAGCAGGCTTTATTAGCCAACCCAGCAGTGCACAAAGTAGAACAACACGGCATACTGGAGTACGGCATATATGTGTATCTGCAGCCAGAAAGAATGCAGCTATATCAGTTGTCATTTGCTGAGGTCGCAGATGCCTTACATCAACAATCCGTTCGCAGTCGATCTGGATTACTCAAAACCGACAACGGTCAATTTTTACTGCAAGGGCAGCACAGCGTCGAGTCATTGCAGCAACTCAGCACACTGGTAGTACGTGTGAGTGAGCAAGGGCAACTGGTGCGCCTATCCGACGTAGCCCGTATTCATGATGGCTTTTTAGAACACCACTCTGAACTGAGCTTTAATCAGCAACCGAGCATGGCCTTTGCAGTCAAGATGTCGGCTGAAAGTGATGTGTTGGAGATATCTAGAGAGGTCAACCTTCTGGTATCAGAGCTTAGACAACAGCTACCAGACAACTTGCATCTCACTGTTTGGTTCAATGCCGCCGACTATGTCGAATCCCGCTTGACCTTGCTTAGCAACAATGCAGTGACGGGATTCATCCTGGTATTTATTATTCTTGGATTATTTTTGCAATTACGGTTGGCATTTTGGGTTGCCATGGGCTTGCCCGTCGCCATCGCCGGAAGCCTAATTGTCTTGGGTGAGTTTGGCTTTCACTACACCATTAATGAAGTCACTACCTTTGGCTTTATTCTGGTACTGGGCATCTTGGTCGATGATGCCGTCGTGGTAGGTGAAAGCATCTACAGCCACAAGCAGCAGCTTAGGGGAAATACATGCCAATCTTCAATTGAGGCGGCCATTACTGGCGCCAAAAAAGTGGCAATGCCAACCACCTTTGGTGTGTTAACGACGGTTGTTGCCCTGCTGCCGATGACACAATTTCCATCAGAAACAGGCAGATTATTTGCGGGATTCGCTTGGGTCATTATTGTGGCACTGTTGTTCTCGCTGTTGGAATCCAAGTTAATTTTGCCCGCCCATCTGCGTCATATCCAGGTACGCTCTGAAAACTCTCGAATCAACCAACTTCGCAATATCCCACAAGTCTTATTAGACCGTTGCCGGAACCAGCTGTATCTGCCACTACTACGCTGGTCGTTGCGTTATCGCTATGGCGTACTGCTGACCAGCTTAGCACTGTGTTTGTTGGTATTTGGATACCTAGCATCGGGCAAGATACGCAGTGTGATGTTTCCCCAGGTAGCGGGAGATTTAATGATGATGCAAATAGATATGGAAGCCAATACGCCATTAGCCTTGCTAAAAAAAGCCAGCAGAGAGGTAAAACGTCAGCGCCAAAGCATGAACCAGCATTATCGTAAGCAGTACGGCATTGAAGCCGATGTGATTGAAAAAAGTATGACCATCACCTTAGAACAAGGGCAAATTCTGGTCTTTGCTGAGCCACTCAAACGTGAGCTGCGCGGCTCCATTGACTTGGACACCCTGGCACAGCAATGGAAAACATCGCTACAGCATTTGGAAGGCGTCGCTAATATAGATATGGCGGTCTCGGTTGAAGGTTCAGGCGTTGGCAATCAGATCATTGTCCAGCACCCAGATATGGATACCCTAACGACACAAAACGAGGCGATCAAAACCTGGCTGTTATCACAGCCTGGAGTACGTTCAGTAAAGGATAGCCACGCGGAGAGCATGCCACAGTTATCATTTAGGTTAAAACCCGAAGCGCAGCTCTATGGCATTAGTCACCGCATGTTAGCCGAGCAACTGGCAGCAGGGTTTGGTGGCCTGGAAGTCGATCGTTTTTTTAGAGGCCAGTCGCGCGTAAAAATGTATCTAACACTGGATCCAGAAGCACGAGACAGTCGAGCGGACCTAGCAGATTTTTATATATTCAATAACGACGGCCAACGCTTTCCTCTCACCTCCATCGCCACCATTGAAACAACTCAGGCCAACAATCTGTTTTATCGCTACAACGGCGTTTTAAGCAGAAGCTTAGTCGTCGATATCGACAAATCAGTTACCAGTCCAAGCCTGATATATCAGCGACTAAAGACATCGTTATTGCCAGATATTCGCCAGCAGTATCCACGCTTGGGTGTTTTACCCGCAGGTGAGTTGGAAGAAATATCAGAATCACAAAAAGGCTTAGTAACGGCCTTTTCCCTGGCCTTATTAGGCATTTATGTCTTGCTGGCCATTCCCTTGCAGCGCTATTTTCAACCACTGATTATTATGGCCGCCATTCCTATTGGTTTGGTCGGTGCTATTATTGGCCATATTGTACTGGGGTTAACCATCAGCCTTTACTCCTGGCTTGGCATGCTGGCGTTATCCGGCGTAGTCGTCAACGACAGCCTATTAATTGTAAATCGTTTTAATGACTATCGTGATCAGGGTTTAGATCCGGATAAAGCCGCAATAGAGTCCTGCCTGAGCCGCTTTCGCGCCATTATCCTTACTTCAGTAACCACCTTTGCTGGCCTGTACCCGCTATTAAGTGAGACCTCAGAGCAGGCCCAATATCTGATACCCGCTGCGGTATCGATGGCATATGGACTGCTATTTGCCACCGTTATCAGCTTATTGCTAATTCCAATCATATTGTTGATATGTAGCGATATAGCGACCTGGCTGGGCATAAACACCCATTCCAATTTAGCAAACAATAATCACATAACGGCTTCTTAACCGAGACGCCATCAAACAATATCAAAAAGGAATTTCCTATGGCAAGTCGTCCGCTGTACCGCTTATCATCGTTTGTAACTGTGATAACGTTAAATACTTTATCTATGCCGAGCAACGCTAGTGAATTTCACCTCGGCGCAGGCATGGCCAATACGTCATCCGAATATAAAGATAGCCAAGACAGTGTTTATGCTTTGCCCGTGATTCAGTATCAAAGTGACTTAATGAGCATCAATATCGACCGGGCCGAGGTGTATTTGCCGCTCAGTCAACAAAGCTGGATCAGTGCCCTGGTGTCGTTAAGACTACAAACCGTCGATAATGACACCAGCACAGCGACCAAGGGCATGGAAACACGCAATGAAAGCCTAGATTCAGGCTTTGGTCTTCACACTGTTGACGATTCCTTTGGCTATATCGGGTTGGAATGGGTGCACGATATTAGCCAACAACATAAAGGCCATGAGCTGTCTCTGATAGCGGCACTGCCACTAGAAGGCCCAAGACTGAGCATTACGCCCAGCGTGTTTATCAACCAGATGAGCGAAAATCTGGTTGACTACTATTATGGCATTCGAACATCGGAGGCCCGAACGGAACGCCCTGCCTACCAAGGGCAATCCACCACCAATATCGGCAGCAGTTTAGAGCTTCGCTATCGACTCAGTTCCCGCTGGCGTCTGCAATCTGAAACCAGCATCACTCAACTGGGCCAAGGTATTCGAAATAGCCCCATTGTTGATCGAACAGTGCGTTGGAATACCATGCTATCGGCGAGCTATCGCCTGTGATATCCAATTAGTAATTATAAGGCCTGCCATCAGGCAACGCCTACTCCATGACAACTTGATTAACGGTTCGAACATTTTAAATCACAATTTAAGATCGATTTACAATTTCTTGTCTCACTCATTAACTGGTTCGAACCCAAGTTTACTTCCAGGCGATCCACACTAGAGGCAGTACAACAGAATGTTTCAACAGCCATCAATCGCCACACGGCTCCCGTTATTGTACTGGCCAAAAGCGGCAACGCCCTGGTAGCAGCCGCCGAGCTAAAAGTACGGGAAATGGATGCATTTCCAGACTATGCGTTCTGGCTGGGCGGTGTGTACGTTGCGCCTAGTTACCGTGGCAAGGGTATCGCGTCTGATCTGGTTTCCAGGGTGATCGACCTTGCCAGGGCCTGTTAACACTATTTTGATCACGCTGGTATGAGATGAAAACCCCTCAATCAAGGCGCGAAGATGGATGTTTAACGAGTTAAATGAAGGATGAGCAACACAGATTGAGGGATTTTCAGCCATACCCCGAAGGGCTGGCGTCCGTTTTTCCCTGAGTCGCGTTATTCGTTGCTTATTTAACCCGTTAAACCACGCTCCTCATGCCTCACTCAGGAAAAAACAGTCTTCCAGCAGCAAAGAGCTAAATAGTGTTAACAGGCCCCCGGAGTTTTGGCATTAAACAGCTGCATTTACAAACCGAAGACCTATCCGGTGGTTTATACCGTCAGTTTGGTTTTGAACATTTGCATTAGGTTGATTCAAAAGGCATTCCGGTGACGATTATGCGTGCGAATGCCTGCATTTAAGCGATTATTTGAGTATAAGCTGCTTTGATGTAGTTTTTGGATTAGCGCTTCGGCCCACTAACGTAGGCCACCTTGCACCACAAAAGCAGCACCGCCCAGCTCACTGTCTTGCAACTGTAAGTCAAAACCATGTTTCTCTAGTAGATTCGCGACTATCGCCAAGCCTAGACCTCCTCCTTGGCTGCTACGACTTTCATCTAAGCGGGTGAAGGGCTGCAATACCCGTTCTTTATAAGCATCAGCTATGCCCGGGCCATCATCTTCGATGACCAACACAAAGTCCTTGCCAACTTCTGAACGTAAGCAAATGCGTAGCTGACTGTTGGCATACTTAAAGCCATTTATCAGCAGGTTTTCCAGTGCCCGGCGGAACATGCCAATATCAATACTGACCTCGACCTGAGCCAGTTCCTGGGTGAGCTCAATATCCTCATGCAATGGCTGCAAACGGCATACAACCATGCCAATAACCTCGGCTAAATTGTGAGATGCTAAATTCATTGGATAAGTTTGACCATTTAGCTTGGCCAACAGCAACCAGTCGTCTAACAACTCACTGAGATCATCCAAACACATGTCCATCTGCTGCATTTTCTCGCGGTATTCATCTAGAGTTTGACAGTCGCGAGTCATATCGAGTGCAAAGCGCAAGCGTGCCAGTGGCGTTTTTAAGTCATGGGATACGCCATTCAGCATAAGCTGATGCTCACTCATCAAGGTTTCGATGCGCTCAGCCATATGGTTGAACTGGCGAGCCAACACTGAATAAGGATGGGGCAACTGAATATCAGCGCGCTGACTGAAATCACCGTGGCCGTAGGCCTGATAACTATCACATAAGCGGCGAACATGACGTTGGTTGACCCGCACGTATAGCCCAACAAACAGGCCTAACACCAAAAACACGACCAACACCAAGGCATTGCCATAATGCTGATAGGCCAAGGTATCGTGATACAGCTTCTCCAGCACCAATACGCAGTCACAGTCGGGATAATAATAAAAGAGCGTCACCTCATCCGTTACCCAGCCACTGCTCGCTGCTATCCATAGACCCTGCTGGCGCAACCGTCTTTGTTGGTGTGAAGCTAGGGGCACATCCGCTAGTGATAATAAGGATAAGTGATAACCAAATTTATCTTGCCACTGATCCAGCCACGGCTCCAGCACTGACTGCAACTGTGCCCCATGTAAGCGCGACACTGTTGCGTCGACTTGCAGCTGTAATAGCTGTTGTATGCCTTGAGTGCGCATTCGCTCTTCATCTTTCACGGCGGATACATAATGCTGATCCAGTAAGACGACAGCGACCAGCACTCCCACTAATAAAGCCAGCGAAAAATACACAAATAATCGGCTAAAAAATGTCATCCTTGCGCCAACATATAACCGCGACCACGTACCGTTTTAATGTATTTATACGGCGGTACACTGTCGTGCATTTTTTTTCTTAAACTAGAAATACGCATATCAATGGCACGATCCAAGCCATCATATTCAATGCCGCGCAAGGCTGCGACAATATCACTGCGAGCCAATACCACGCCCGGTTTGGCCATAAGGTATTCGGCAATGGAGAATTCAGCGTCGGTGAGCATCACCCGCTCGCCATCAATGTAAAACTGCCGCGACGCTGGGTCTAACGACAAATTTTGCACTTGGTAATGATGTGCCAAATCTGCTGCCGTATGCCCCTGAGCCAAACGCAGCAAGGCCTTAAGCTTGGCAAACAGAATGTGGGGGCGTAGTGGCTTTTGAATAAAATCGTGCACACCCAGATCAAAGGCTTGCTCTTCTAACTGCGGACGATCACTGGCGGTGATCATTAATACGATGCCTTGATATTCAGGCGATGCCTGACGCAAAAGCTCAAGACCGTTAAAATTGGGCAACATCATGTCCAGCAGCAAAATATCTGGCTGCCACTCGCGCAACAGTTTCAGCCCCTGAATTCCGCTGGTAGCGCTATTGACCCGGTAGCCCTGGGACACCAACGCCTCACTGATCATACGATTAAGACTATGGTCATCCTCAACCACCAAGATGCTGATTGTGTGCGGGCTGCTATTGACAGGCTCGTTAGTGGTCATCGATCACGCCCTTCTGCATCCATGGCACTCGTATCGTCACACTCAACGACAACTTTCACGATACAAGCGTCCTGGCCGGCAGGATAACGCTCAAAGGCCGGGGCGTCATATTCACTGTAATCGAGCACCTCATGTTGCCAGGTGTTGGCTTGCTGCTTACAGCGCTCAGCAATACTTTGGGCAAACACCAAGCGATGCAGCTGTTCCATACGTTGCGCCAACTCATCGCGGCTAACCAGCTGCAAAACACCCCGGCTTGCATAAAACCCTCTAGCCCGTGACGCTCTGCCGCTGGCGTCTTTAGACCCTGTTTAGATGCTCGAAACAGCTGCAATAGCCGCTGCTCCACTTGCTCAATAAAAAGCTGCTTATCCATATCCCGCCTATTGTTGCAACCCTGCCAAGAGAAAGACTTAGAGATAGTGCCACGATTAGCTGAACAACACCCGAACAACAGTGACAGCCTTGATCGGTCGCATTAGACAGCAACTTCAGCATTTGGACATATACTAAAGAGAACCCAGCAAATCTGAATTGCCATGCCTCTTACTCGCCGTCGTTTTATCGCTGCGTCTGTGGCCGTCGCCTATGCTTGGCACCGGCCTCTGTTGGCCAACGATGCCAGTGAGTTTACGCTGCGCTTTGCCTCGCCTTACGCCAACGAAGAAGCCGATACCAGCCCACATATGCACGCCGAGATCAAATCCCTGGTCGAACAGGCATCCAAAGGGCGTATCAGGGTAGAAGTACTGGATTCTGGTCAAGCTGGCATAGGCCCGGATCTGATGGCTAAGGTATCGCGCGGCCTGGTAGACGGAGCCATTATCTCGGCGTCCAACTTAAGCCCCATTGCACCGGCACTGGATGTGCTCAACATCCCGTTCTGGTCGGCAGATAATCAGGCCTATGAAAATCTAGTGAATTCCGCCGTATGGCAGGACTTAGTCGTTGACCGGGTACATGCTGCTGGCGCTATTCATATCTGGTTTCCTTATGTAGTCGGCCCACGCACCTTAGCCACCGGCCACCACAAAGCAGAAGCCATATTAACGCCCGAGCATCTTGCCAATACCCTAGTGCGGGTTCCCAGCAGTGATCTATTACGCCATTTTTATACCTTGGTTGGTGCCCGCACCCGGCGTGTTCCCTGGGGGGATGTGGCAGAGTCATTGCGCCAGCAGCAAGTCGATGTGATCGACCCGTCAATATCGTCGCTGTACAGCGGCCCGGATCATCTACGCCAGCAGATTGCCCATATCACTCATGTGCAATCGGTGCACGACGGCTGGATGGCCGTGCTTAGTCAGCAATGGCTGGCATCCCTGCCCGATGAGTTAAAAGGCGTCATGACGACGGTGGCCGAAGAGATTCGTCGATTGCAGCCTAAAGCTGCACGTCAGGCCCACCTCACCGCCGAGCAGCGGTTTAAAAAAATGGGCGTTGGCAGTCACTACCTAGATGAAGTGCTCAAAAAACGCTGGCGTAGCCAATATGGCCATCAACACCCTTCCTGGCGGCGCTATAAACGCAACATACTGGGTGATGAAGGCCTATTTAATCAGCTGCTAAAAGCAGCGGAGGGTTAAGGCCTAGGGCCTATTAACACTACTTCGTCCTTTGCTGCTGGAACTCAGTTTTTTCTTGAGTGAGGCATGAGGCGTGTGGTTTAACGGAATAAGCAACGAATAACGCGACTCAAGGAAAAACGGACTCCAGCCCTTCGGTGGCTGAAAATCCCTCAATCTGTGTTGCTCATCCTTGATTTAACTCGTTAAACATCCTTCTTCGCTCCTTGGTTGGGGGGTTCAGTTCATAACAGCGCGATCGAAATAGCGTTAACAGGCCCTAGCTGCGCTGAGTCAACACCAAAGCACTGAAATAAATCATCACTGAACCAGACACACGCTGCACCCAGGCACCTAAGGACGACTGCTGGGAGAACTGCTTCACCTTACCAATGGCCAATGTCATGACACTGAACCAGCTAAAAATAATGGATGCATGCAGCGCCACTAAAGAAAATGCCGCAGTATAAGTAAAGGTCGCTGGGTCGATAAACTGTGGAAATGCCGCCAAATAAAACACCGACACCTTGGGATTCAGCAACTGAGTTAAAAAGCCTTCACTAAAAAAGTACAGCTTTGAGTGTGGACGTTGCTCTTGTGCTTCTAGTGTTTTGGCTGCCTTTTGCGATTGCAATGATTGCCAGATGGCTTTAGCGCCAATATAAAACAAGTAAGCAGCACCGAGTATTTTCACCAGCATAAACAACTCGGCAGACTGCAGTACCAGTGCCGACAAGCCAAAAATGGATAGTGCGCCATGGGCAAAGGTGGCCACAAATAAGCCAGCAATATTCAACATAGACGCCGATTTGCCCTGGGAGGAGGCGGTTTTAACGATCAAAACCCCATTGGGCCCGGGAGACATCACCAACAAGGTGGCAATCAGTGCAAAGGCAAAAACTTCATTCATGATATAAGCTCCATGCTGCAAAGACCCGTATTCTAACCGCTAAATAACTTTACACGTACTTTTTGCCGAAATTCTCCGGGAGTTTGCTGCAACCAGCGACGAAATACCCGACCGAAGTGGCTACTGTCATTAAAGCCCGTGGCCTGAGCAATATCAGCAATGCTCAAATTACTGTGCTGCAATAATTCACACGCCTGATCGCAACGCAAACGCTGCAAATACTGATTCGGCGTATAAGCACACACCTGTTTAAAGCGTCGTTCAAGCTGGCGTTCACTGAGACCCACCTGGGCCGCTAATAGCGATAACTGCAGCGGCTTCACCATATGTTGCTGCAGCCAACCTTGGGCATGAGCCACCACCTCATCGCCGTGCTGGCTATTAGGCGCCTCGCGAAAAACGCCTTTATCCAGCGGGTTGCGCACTTCTGGCGAAAACTGCTGCTCAATGGCCAACGCCAGTTCTCGACCATATAAGATGGCCAGCAAGTGCACCATCATATCGGCGCCAGAATTCACACTGCCGGCACAATAAATACGCCCCGCCTGGGTCAATAAATGATCCCGCTGCAATTTGACCGCTGGATAGTCTGCCGCAAAAGCATCGAGATAATGCCAATGAGTGGTCGCCACTTGGCCATCCAATAGACCGGCAGCGGCCACCAAACACACACCAGTGCCCACCGCAACAATACTGGCACCCTGTCGATAGCGGCGACGCAGCCAGTCGATGGTTTGCTGCTCCATCGCCATGATCGGCCGTGGGTTACGCCATAGCGCTGGCACCACAATCAGATCGGTCTGTTCAACTTCATGGCAAGCGCGATGGGGCTGCAATGGAAAACCGCCAAGTACCGTCAGTGGCTCACGCTGGCGGGCGATCAGTTCAATACGGTAGTCACCACCCGGCCGTCGCTGTGACCGTAAACGTGCCCGCGCCGCTTCCAGCATTTCCATCGGGATGGCGATACTGGAACTGAGCATGTGCGGCAGCGCCAGCAGGCTAACGTGTCTGAGCGGGTTGAATTCGGTCATTATTTCCTTTCCACCAAGGACACAACCGCGTCGTTTTTGTGCCGTAAGATGTCGCTTTCATGTTATCTCACACCGCCCTAGCTGGCTAGACTAAGCGCCATCGACATCCTTAGATAATCACAGCGTTAACAGGACACCCCATGCAAAAACTGGCGGTAATTACCGGCTTTGGCGGCATCAATGCTGCTGGACGCAGTTCCGGTCACCAGGCATTTCGACGTTTAATCAGTGACGTACTGCCACAGCAGCAGCGCCGTGACATGCTGGCTAGCCTGGCACAGCTGTGCCAGCAGACTGACCATTGGCAGCATAATCCTGACGACACCGCCAACAGCCTGCTCGACAGCACTCTGATTCGGCGCTGGGATAATGTCGCCTTTGATGCCGATCGCGTGCCGGTGCACACGCCTTTTAACGATGAGCAGGGACAGCAATGCCTGCGTATTGAACATAAGCGTTTAGCAGTACAAAGCGGCGGGCAGCTACCACGCGGCTTTGATCCTGCCAGCCTGTATCCATCCCGTCATCACCCGCGCGGACTGCAAATGGCGGTTTACGGCGCCTCTGATGCGCTGGGCTGTCTGGGCATCGATTGGGAACAGATTCGCCAACATCTACCGCCCGATCAGATTGCGGTATACGCCGGTTCTGCCATGGGGCAGCTGGACGACAATGGCCATGGCGGCATGCTGCAAAGTGCATTAAAAGGCAAACGTACCAGCTCTAAACAATGCGCGCTCGGGTTGAGCGAAATGCCCGCCGATTTTATCAATGCTTATGTGCTCGGCAGTGCTGGCAGCACAGGTAGCATGGTCGGCGCCTGTGCCACCTTCCTATACAATCTTAAATTGGCCTGCGACGATATTCGCTCTGGACGTCGCCGCTTGGTCATTGTCGGCAACAGTGAAGCCCCGCTTACGCCTGAGATTATCGAAGGCTACAGCGCTATGACAGCCCTGGCCACCGAGCAGAACCTAAAAAAACTGGATGATGTTGAAGATGCTGATTTTCGCCGCGCCAGTCGCCCATTTGGCAATAATTGTGGTTTTACTCTGGGCGAGTCGGCGCAATTTTTTGTATTAACGGACGATGAACTGGCAATGGAGCTAGGTCTGAGCGTGCACGGTGCCATTGGCGAGGTGTTTATCCACGCCGACGGTCCGAAAAAATCGATCTCGGGCCCTGGCATCGGCAACTATATCACCATGGGCAAAGCCATGGCCGAAGCCCGACGTTGGCTGGGAGAGGACGCCCTGCGTCACGGCAGTTTTGTTCAAGCCCACGGCAGCAGCACACCACAAAACCGCACCACAGAATCCCATATTTATTCCGAGCTGGCGCACGCCTTTAACATTCAGAACTGGCCCATCACCGCGGTAAAAGCCTACGTTGGCCATTCCATTGGCGCCGCTTCAGCGGATCAGCTGCTGTTTACCTTGGGAGCCTGGAGTGACGGTTGGTTGCCCGGCATTATTACCACAGAAGCGATCGCCGACGACGTTCACCAGCAAGGGCTCAATTTGCTGTTAAAACATCATTCGATTGACTCACAGCAGATGCCACTGGCCTTTATTAATGCCAAAGGTTTTGGTGGCAATAATGCCTCAGCCTTTATTTTATCGCCGCAGCAAACCGAGCAAATGCTGCAGCAAAAACATGGCAAAAAATACTGGAACCAGTATCAACACAGCAATGAGCCAGTAAAACAACAAGCACTGCAATATGACCAGGATGCAACGGCCGGGCTTTGCCAACCGCGTTATCAGTTTGGCCAAGGTGTAGTCGAGCCCGAGCAATTACAAATCAGCGACGAACGTATTGTTATTCCTGGCTGGAATCACGCTATTGAGCTGTGATTGTGCTGCCAGCGTTTTTGCGCCTTGTATAAACCGCTGACGTCAGAAAATCCTAACTGCTCTGCCAGCGTGCAAGCATCTAAGTGATGACGCCAGCGCTGCCAACAGCGCCGGCGCTCAGCTTCCAGCAATTGCTGAAATTGGCATTGCTCTGCCTTTAAGCGCCGATACAGACTCGTACGACTCAGCGCCAACTCCCTGGCCACCGACTCTATGCGATGAAAGCGCGGTAGGTCGGCGGCCAGTAACGATTCAACGTGTTGCCTGATGGTTGGCTCAGCTAACGAGCGTGTTGTCGACCGCTTACGGATCAAACTCTTTGCTTCTCGGGCCAGTACATCGGCAAGGTAATCGTCGGCTTTCGGCAGTGCTTCAGACAACAGCTCTACCGGCAAAACCATGCCAAAGCCATTATCTTGCTCTATGCGTGCCTGGCTATAAGCCTTCAACCAAGCCAACTTTTCACTGTCTGTCGAGTGCCAAGGAACCTTCCAAGCGAGAGGTTCCAGCTGGCGATTCAGTTGTTTTCTTGCCCAAGCTAACAGCGCAATCAGCGCACGTTCTTGGGCCATTAAGGGATACCCTGGCGGGCATATTAAAGTCAAACAGACTTCGCTATGATGATCGGCAGTCGCCTGCACCTGCCAATATTCGCTGGCATTCATCAACTTATGATGCAGGCTGAACACCTGTAAAGCGTCACCCAAGGTGGCATTGCGCTCAATCCAATACGACAGCATCCCTTGAGCATCACTATTCACTTCAGCTCCCAGCTCTAACCCCAAACACGGCTGCTGGGCCTGTACCGCCAATTCCCAAAGAGCCAGCAAACAGTCGTCTGACACCGTCTGGTAAAACCATTGCCGCACTACCCCCTGGTTCGATAACTGCTCGATCCAGGTAGGTAGATGACGATCAATGGCCACCAAAGCACTGTCGTCCACCCACTGGCGCTGGCGCAGCTGCCGCGCCAGATCGACCATCACAACAAATGCTGCCGCCATCCTGTTAATCCGCAACCAATGTCCACTGCATTGAAAGGATTTTCCTCACCGATAGCAAGGCCATCGCACACACTGGGTTTTTCTTTTAATACCGAGGCAAGCTATGCATATCCAAAACGAAACCACCTTACGCCAACATGTGCCAGCCCACTCTCCGCGCTTGGATAAACGGCTGTTAACCACATTGGATAAGCACTGCTACAACTACCTCGACCACAGTAGTCATGCCCTGATTGCTCAACCGGAACATATTGAACAGCCATTTCAGATAATAAATAAAGAACAATGGCACAGCCCCACCTCAAGGCAGCTGCAACTGCCGACGTTGACTTCTCACGCTGGCCCCGTGAGCCTGTTTTTTTGGATTCCGGCCATCGACCACGGCCTTCGTATTAATGGCTGGCAGCAGCCATCACACAGCTGTATTGATATTGCACAGGTGTATTTACACTGTGGTCGGGCAGCAATGCGGGCAGATTGGTGGCAAACAGACGACATCGATGCATCCAAGCTGTGCGATCAGCAATGGATCGAGCAAGCGCGCTATGGATTCATTGTAAGCCAAGATGAAAACGGTTTAAGTCAGCTGTCTCCTCGCGGAGAAGTCTCTGGGGGCTTTCGCCTTCAAGGGCAAGAATTATTGTGGCCAGAACGGCCAGGAAACCGGGTAGCCGTGTCGATGCGCAACGCCTTAAATCAGCCTCAAATTATCCTGGCACTGCTACACCCAGGACAAACTGAGTTACGTTGGTGGCAAGGCAGTGTTCGTTTAACAGCGGGAGAGGAATGGCAAAGCTTTGCTGTCAATGGCAGAACACCCACTCTGGGCTGGCGTTTAGCGGTACAACGACGGGGCAGAACAAACTGCCAATATTTGCCAGAGCTGCAGAAACTTGCAGCCAACGCTCACCACCCAGAGTTAACACCGTTTGCCAAAGCGTTGTCAGAGCACATGTCTGGCCACGGTATTATGGGGAAAATCACCCATGGTGTGGTCAAACATGTGGTCGAAAAAGACAAGCGCCGGCTTTATTGACAGGTTTCCTTGTAACGTTTTACGATATTCTTAAGATACTCTTCTGCTTTTTTTTCATCGTAATAAACGCGTTCGCCATTTTCATCTAGGGAGTAAACATGGGTCGATCGCTCGGCTTCACGTTTTTCACCCAATAACTGTTGACATAGCGCATCTTTCTTTTTTTTGTCTTCACGAGCGGCTTGGCGTTTTTCATTACGCTCTTGACGCTCAGTGTTCCAACTCTCTAGCATTTCCTGCTGGCGCTGACGGCGCTCAAAGCTCATGCCTTCCGTTGGTGCCGTAGGAACCTGAATTTTAACTTTTTCCGTCGACTGACTGGCGCTCGGCGGACGATCGCCGAAATGAACACGTCCGTCTTCATCGGTCCAACGGTATACTTCTGCTTGAACTGACATCACCAGCATGCAAGACGCCAGTAAAACACTCCGTATCATGAACGACTCTCCTATTTACTGAGCGCATGATACGAGTGTAAGCAAGCCTCAACAAGGGCCTAGTCAGGTAAGCCGTACCGTATTTTTAAGGTCGATAAGCGGCCACTGTCTCGCAGTTCAGCGTAACCACGCTCAAATGCTTGCAAGATACTGTCAACATTGGGCGTATCGGAGCGAATCGCTAAATACTCTTTACTGGTGGCGTACGCAGGCAACTTACGGACTTTGTCAATTAAGTGCGGCCGTTGGCGCAAATGATGGTCCCAAGTAACCTCGTAACCAGCAAAGCCAGACACCCTTCCCAATAATAACAACTCAAAACCCTGCACCATGGAATCTACTTCCATGAGCTCTATACCCGGCCACTGTTGCCAGTCAACACCGTAATTATAACCACGCATCAACGCCAGACGCTTGCCATCGAAGCTGTTCCAACTCTGCCAAGTAATGGCAGAATCTCGTGGCACGTAGACCAGATAGCGGGCCTGATTCACCGGCGATTTTGAAAAAGAAAAGGTTTTTAGGCGTTCCTCTGTGTGTGCCAAAGGAAAGATGGCAATGCCCGATTCGCTACTGGCCTGGCGAAACGCCCTGGCCCAAGGCTGAACCGTAAGCTGCAGCTGATAACCCTGAGAATGCAAGCTTTCACGAACCACATCCCAGCTAAAACCGCGCAAAACTTGAGAATGCTCGCCAGGCGCTAGGGTTTCAATGACGCCATAGCCGGTTCCTTCGTATAGAAAGCAAAACGGTGCATAGTCTGGCAAGGTAGTCACGGGCACTACCGGCTGAGCAGAAGCGATACTCAGCCAAACACTAAAACAAGCAATCCAATAGCGCATGGCGCGCCTCCATACCCAGTACAGTGTTTTGAGTATAGAGGCCGCCACTGCGGTGGCCTGCGTGAGCTAAGACACGGTCAAGTAAGTCCTGTTGTTTTCTCTTCGCTGCTATCTATTGCCTGCATCGGGTCGCGTCGTTGTTGCAGCTCATACATGTGTTTGTACAAACCTTCAGCAGCCATCAAGTCTATGTGGCTGCCCTGCTGCTGAACTCGTCCCTGGTGCAATACATACAGACAATCTGCATCCTTGACGGTACTTAGCCTATGGGCAATCACGATGAGCGTGACTTGGCCACGCAGCTCCATCAAGGTTTGCTGAATCAAAGCTTCAGTGTGGCTGTCAATATTCGCGGTGGCTTCATCCAGAATAAGAATACTAGGCTGGCGCGCCAGGGTGCGAGCCAGACTTAATAGCTGGCGCTGGCCGGTACTTAAATTGCCGCCGCGTTCTGTGAGTTGGGTTTGATAACCCTGTGGCATGGCCATAATGGCATCATGCAAATGCGCCTGCCGCGCCGCCTGCTCAACCTCACTATCAGTTAAGGTTAAATCTAGGCGAATATTGTCTGCCACGGTGCCGGAGAAAATAAAGGGGTCCTGTTGCACAAAACCAATTAGCTCGGCCCGCTGCTGTTTGCCCAGCGCCATTAAGTCGCTGCCGCCAATGCGAATATGGCCATGCTGCAGTGGGTAAAAACCCATCAATAACGACATCAGTGTACTTTTACCAGACCCCGTGTGGCCCACCAAACCGACAAACTCACCGGGCTTCACCTGCAAGTGAATATCGCTTAACACATCTTGCTTACCGTCATAACTAAAGCGCTCAATAGCAAAGTCAATCTGGCTATCACTCAGTGGCTGATACTGCTCTTGCAACTCATCATAAGGCTCACGCAACAGCTCAAATACACGCGACGCTGACACCAGTGCCTGCTGAGCCATATTCAAACGAGAGGTCATATCAACCAAAGGCTCGGTTACCTGCCCCATGTAATTAACAAAAGCGTAAATAACACCCACTTCAACGGCGCCTTGAGACGACAACTCAATAATGCCAAAGCCAAACAATAATACTGCCAATAACAAGGTATAAATAAAGTCGATCAACGCGCGTAGCAAAAAGCCATCAATGGTAACGTTTTTCACTTTGGCCTTGTAATGATCGGTACTGGTCTGCTGAAAAGCACGCGCAAATGTCTGCTGCTGATTGGTCAACTGAATCACGCTCATGCCCTGAATGCCTTCATTCAGACGCGCATTGATATCGCTCAGCAATGACCGCACACGCATAAAAATGGGCGTCGACAAGCGCTGATAAATCACCATGATCATGATGACTGTCGGCACCAAAATAGCGCCAATCCACATTAAGCGCACATCCAGCACCGCCATCGCTACCAAGATACCAATAATGCGCACTGTGTTTTGCACAAATGTGGAAATCACATTGACATACAAGTCTTTGATCGCTTCGGTATCATTGGTAATACGACTGATCAAACTGCCAGTCGAGCTACGATCGAAGTATGCCATTGGTAGTTTCATTACGTGAGCAAACACTTGTTCACGGATGGTTTGCACCACATTTAAAGCAATATGATTAAAGCGCAACGCCTGCCAATAGAAAGTAGCCGCGCCAATTAACTGCGCCACAATATACACCACCGCCAACGTGGCAATAGGGCCTACCGTCCATACTCCAGGCGTTACATATTCATCAATAAATACTTTGATCAAATAAGGTCCTGCGACACTGGCCGTGGTTGCCAACAACAATAAAAAAAATGCCTGCACCAGCAACGGCTTATAGGCCATGGCGTAGCGCAACAGGGCAAAAAACGTTTGTTTCATCGGCCTTCCTCCACCGCCTGTTCCAACTGCTGGTAGTCGTACGTTTGCCGATACCAACCTGCTTGCTGCAGCAATTGTTGATGGTTTCCCGACTCCCGCAGCTGGCCTTTATCCAACACGATGATCTGATCAGCTTCTTCTACTGCACTGAGGCGATGGCAGACAATCAAGGTGGTTTTGCCGGCACGTGCCTCGGCCAAATGAGACAATATTTGCTGCTCGGTGCGCACATCCACGGCCGATAAGGCATCGTCCAAAATCAAAATGGGAGCATCCAACAACAGCGCACGGGCAATGGAGATACGTTGTTTCTGCCCACCTGATAAGGTCACACCGCGTTCACCCACCTCGGTTTGATAGCCATCAGAAAAACGTAAAATATCGTCATGCACTTGCGCCACTTTTGCCACCGCTTCGATCTCTTCCTGGCTGGCATCGGGCTTAGCCAACGCAATATTTTCGCCAATGGTGGCAGAAAACAAAAAAGCATTTTGCGGTACCGTAGCGATATGAGAGCGTAAATTATGCAAACTCAGCGTCTCAATGCCATGACCACCAATACGAATATCAACACCCTCAGCCTCTTCACTGCGTAATAACAGATTCAGTAGAGTAGTTTTACCCGCGCCAACCGGACCAACAATGCCTAATAATTGCCCGGCCGGCAGCTGCAAATGAATATTTTCCAGTGCCTGGGTGCCATCTTTATAAGCAAATGATGAAATGGCCATATCCAAACTCGGCGGTAGCCGATGAGAAATACTGCCGTTATCTTCGATTTCAGGCTTCATATTTAGCAGTTGCTCAATGCGGGCGTAGGCGGCACTGCCCCGCTCTACTAAATTTAACAGCCAACCCACCGCGAACATCGGCCAAATCATAAAACCAAGATACAAGGTAAATGACAGCAACTGGCCAACGGTTAACTCACCTTGGTGAATGAGCCAAGCACCACCAGCGACGCTTAGAAAAAAGGAGAAACCAACACCCAGCTGAATCACCGGGTCGTATTTGCTGTCGGTTTTTGCTACCGCCTGGTTGGCGCGATTGGCTGCCGTTGCAATGTCATTAAACTGTTGCTCTTCAACGTCTTCACGACCAAATGCACGCGTTAAACGTAATGCCGAAATACTCTCTTGCACATCGTCATTCAAATCGCTGAAGCGCGCCTGAGCATCGCGAAACGAATCATGCAATTCATTGCCAAAACGCCACATAAAAAAGCCAACGATAGGCCAAGGAATCAATGCTAGCAGCGTCAGCGGCCAGGAAATAAACACCGTCATGACCACCAGCACAATAATGCCCGTCAGCGCACCATCAAACAGCGCCAACACGGCTTCGCCAGCGGTCATTTCCAGCGCTTGGATGTCATTGGTAGAACGAGCCATCAAGTCGCCGGTTTTAAGCCGCTGAAAGAAACCAGGCGCCTGACGAGTAAGGTGCTCAAATACCGACTGCCGTAGTTGATTTGCCAACTTAAAACTGGCACCAAATAAGGCGATACGCCACACCACACGCAAGATGTACTCAACAGTGGCCGCCGCAGCCATGATCCCCAAGTATTTCCACAGCAAGGCTTCTGTCAGCTCACCGTTGCTGATTAGATCCACCACCACCCCGATCAGCCAGGGGGACACCATCGACAGCAGGCCAACAAAAATAAGCGCAACAACGGCAATACCGTAGCGCCGCCATTCCTGTTTAAAAAACCACAATAATTTCAGAAAAACTGACACACCAAACTCCGTTTGCGCCAACGTCCGCGCTCAACACACCTAAGAAGCTTTAACCAGTAGCCATCGGCGGGTAGGTGCTTAAGCGGAAAGAAAAAGGGGCAAAAGGATACTATGTCTAGCGCCGATAGCGTAGACGCATCGTGTCAGCTTAGGCTAAAGACGGGATAAATGGCTGCAACAGGCTGTTGCAGCCAGAGGGTCATTTACTTCCAGGCTTCTGGATCGAGCTTGTCTTTCAGTTTAGGGAACTTATGACGATCAAACTCGGGCAGTTTTCCAGCCTTGCGCTGAGACTCGTAGTCTTTCAACAACATCATAGCGATAGGCATCAGCAGAATAATGGCGATCAGGTTAATCAGCGCCATCATGCCCATCGACAAGTTAGCAAAGCTCCAGATCAAGTCCAAATCAGCCACCGCACCAGCCATGATCATGCCCAGCACCAACAAGCGGAACAACAATAACCCAACACGGTTGCCAGTGATGTATTCCAGGTTGGCTTCGCCGTAGGAATAGTTGGCAATCAGCGAGGTAAAGGCAAACAGGAAGATGGTAACAGCGATAAACTCTGCACCCCACTCACCAACACTGCTAACCAGCGCTGCCTGAGTCAGCTCGATGCCTTTAAGCTCACTGCCCGGTTGCAACATGCCAGATACCAAAATAATGGCAGCCGTTGCGGTACAGATAACCAGAGTATCAATAAAGACACCCAACATTTGCACATAACCTTGGGCCGCTGGATGGTTTGGCTCTGTGGTAGCCGTCGCCGCCGCATTCGGCGCTGAACCCATACCGGCTTCGTTAGAGAACAGACCACGCTGAATACCACTTTTCATGGCTTCGGCAACGGCATAACCTGCGACACCACCAGCCACTTGCTGAGCAGCAAAAGCTTGCGAGAAAATCGCTGAGAATACGTCCGGCAGCTGATCAAAGTTCATCACTACCACCACCAAAGCGACCGCCAGATACAGCAGCGCCATCACGGGTACCAAGACTTCTGCGGTGCGCGCCACAGAGCGCAAACCACCAAAAATCACCGGCGCACTGATGGCGACCAGCACCAGACCAACCACCCAGGTATCAATGCCAAACGCGGTGTGCATTGCGCCACTAATGGTGTTGGCTTGGGCACCGTTAAAGGCCAGACCAAACGCGATCATCAAACAGATGGCAAATACAATGCCTAACCAGCGCTGGCCTAAACCTTTTTCAATGTAATAGGCCGGACCACCGCGGAAAGTTTTATCATGGTGAGAGACCTTGTAAGTCTGTGCCAGAGTCGATTCAACGAAGCTGGTAGCCATACCAACAATGGCCGTCATCCACATCCAGAAAATCGCACCAGGGCCACCAATGTATAAGGCCATGGCAACACCAGCCATGTTGCCGGTACCAACACGAGCCGCCAGGCTGGTAGTTAATGCCTGAAACGAGGTAATACCACCGTTTGCACCATCACGACTGCCCATCACTAGCTGGAACATATGGCCAAAAGCGCGCACCTGCACACCGCGGCTAACCAGGGTGAATAATGCCCCGGCACCTAATAATAAAAATATCAGCACATAGTCCCACAACAGGCCGTTGCCAACATTTAAAAATGACTGAAATGCTTGAATCAGTGTATCCATAGCTCGCTTCACTTCTCGGTTAAATGCATGTTTTACCAACCCAAAAAATCAGGTTGGGAAGCGTCCGGATCAGCAAAAAGCAAGCGTCACTCATAACTGAAAATTGATAAAAATCAATTACCTGCAACAGTAATGTTTGCTTTTTCCTGAACACAGTTATTTAGCCAGAAGGCGACATTTCGCCCACGGCCGAATCACAGGAAGGCGCGGATAATACCCAAAGGAGCGCAAGAGTCATACCCGAAAATAACGAATAAACCGGTATTTTTTATCAGACTAACGTGGCACACATAGCCAATTAATTAGTATTACTTAAGTAGTTTCAATGGATAATAAAAAGCAATCCGGCCAACTACCCCAGTGTAAAAACCGTAGTTTCGTGCAGGCAAAAAAAAGCCCTGCAAATTAGGCAGGGCTTCATTATCGCCTGTCGCTATTAATGCAAGTGGGTAGCCTGAGCATGCACCTCAAAATCATCTCGCTCGACATCCATACCGGACAACTCCCCTACTTTGCGCACCCCGGCTTCGATCATGGCCCGCGCCACATCAACATGATGCGCTTCCAGACTCGCCTTGGCGTCATCAGAAAAATGAATACTGACCAAGGCATCTCCGTCCTGCTCGTCGGCACGACGCAACGCAAAATCACCATTGGAAAGTTCGACTATCTCAAAAAAGCGTGCCATATCCGCCTCTCTAGGTTGGGCGCGCGAGTTTACCACACTCGCCCAGCCTGACGCCAAGCTCGCAACACCTGACAGCCGTCAAGACTCCTGACGGTTTTCCCGCTGGCGCTCAATGACATCAACAAGCTGCTGATACCACTGAAAAACCTCGCCTCCCGACTGCTGGCGAACAGCAATCAAGCTAGCATCACGCGCGACGTCGCTGACTGGCAGGTTTGCTGACACAGCTGCCTGCAAGCGATCATCGACAGCCTGCAAAAAGGTGCTCAGCCAGGAAAAGTTATCCTGCTCTAATGCCTTAAGCTCTGTCATTTCACCCGTTGCCAGCGAAACTTGTTGCAATAACCCAGATAAGCTGTCGACCCGCGCCGGATGCTGTACGGCTTCGGCTAGCTCATTGAGGTAACACACATAGGCATCGCGCAGGTGATACAGCGCTGACGTTTCTAATGCCTGGGCCAAGGCCTCGGGCTGAGCCTGTTCTATTTGCTGCATCAGCAAACGCGCCTGGTACAGCTTATGATTAGTGAAACCGAGCCATAACGACATAAACGCCTCCGCTAAAAATCGAATTTAAAGCCAAGATGAAAGCCTTCACCCAGCTTAAGCCTATCATCACGATCTTCTATTCGAATGCCGGTATAGCGATAGCCAGCATAAACGCGGGCGGTAGGAATCAGTGCATATTGCAGCCGCACGTCGCCATCGAGCAGATTCTTGGTTTCTGAGAAAGACACCACCGGCGGCGCATAATAGCCATAGCCAGCCACACTCACGTCCGGCAGAGATGGAAAACGATAACGGAAAAAACCGCCCATCCCTAAGGCACCGCCGTCGTCCTTGCGACCATCATACAAGTAGGCGTTGATACCCAGGCCAATATACAAGTCACTATTGTTGTTGCGCACATCCACGGCATGCAGCCCTAGATTGACCATATTGCCATCGTCGGAATCGTGCTGATAAGCCGCACTGATGTGCAAACCAGATCCCAACCGGGTGGCATCATAAGCTAAACGAGCAGTATGGTCGGACAGGCTCAAGTCCAAAGAGCCACCGGCTTGGGCGAGGGCTGGCGCCAGCAGTACCAAACAAGCGGCACGGCGACAGAATGAAACGAGAGGAAAAGTCATTAAAGACAGGCTCCGATTACAAATACGACTGGCCGCATCATAACCAGAGGCCCATCACATTGCCATGCCCGCCTCAGTCCCCTTCCATTAGGCAAATGCCACAAGGTTTTTAGAGATTGTGACAAAGCTTGGCCGCCTGCCAATAAACAGGCGGCCAGAAGGAGCCAATATTACTTCATCAGCTCCAGCAACAGAGCGTTCAGTTTGGCAACATACTCGGCCGGCTGTTTCAGCTGGCTGCCTTCTGCCAGCTGCGCTTGAGCGTGAATAATGCGTGCCAGATCAGCAAAACGCTGCTCATCTTGCTCCGCATCCAGGCGCTCGATCAGCGGATGAGACGGATTCACTTCCAGTGTGGTATCGGGCTCAGGTACATCCTGACCGGCGGCTTCCAGCATACGACGCAGGTGGCCACCCATATCGAACTGACCCACGACCATACAGGCCGGTGAATCGGTCAAACGCGTGCTTACCCGAACATGCTTCACCTCACCTTCTAATGCCGTTTGCAGACGCTCAACCAGATCCTTGTGAGTTTCTTCTAGCTCTTTTTGCTGCTCTTTTTCGCTGTCATCGGCCAGTTCGTCCAGGTCCAGCTCACCTTTGGTAACGTCCTGGAAGTTCTTACCGGCATACTCGCTTAAGTGGCTGACCATCCATTCATCAACACGGTCCGTCAGCAGCAGTACTTCGATACCTTTGGTTTTGAAGTACTCCAGGTGTGGACTGCTGATCAAAGACTCATAGCTGTCGCCGGTAATAAAGTAGATTTTGCTCTGACCTTCGCGCATACGCGAAATGTAGTCATCCAATGCCACCACTTCTTTATCACCATCACCTTTGGTGCTGGCAAAGCGGAACAAAGCAGCAATCTTTTCTTTGTTAGCAAAATCTTCTGCTGGGCCTTCTTTTAATACTTCGCCGAATTCATTCCAGAATTGCTGATATTGCTCGGCATCATTTTTCGCCATTTTGCTCAGGGTATCGAGTACACGCTTCACCAGCGCGCTGCGCATGCTTTCTACCTGGCGATCTTGCTGCAAGATTTCACGCGACACATTGAGCGACAAATCATTTGAATCCAGCACACCTTTAACAAAACGCAAATACAGCGGTAAGAACTGCTCGGCGTCGTCCATAATAAAGACGCGCTGCACGTACAGCTTCAGACCGCGTGCGGCTTCGCGATTCCACATATCAAACGGTGCTTTGGCTGGAATATACAGCAGACTGGTGTAATCCAGTTTCCCTTCAACTCGGTTGTGCATCCAGGTCAGTGGTTCGTTCCAGTCATGAGAGACGTGCTTATAAAACTCTTTATAGTCTTCATCTGACAAATCAGACTTACTGCGGGTCCACATGGCCTGGGCCTGGTTTACCGCTTCTGGCAGTGCTTTTTTGTCGCCGTCTTCATCATCACTGTTAACTTCTTGCGGCAAAAATACCGGCACAGCAATATGGTCTGAATATTTTTTAATCAGACTGCGCAGACGGAAGGAATCGGCAAATTCTTTTTCGTCTTCTTTTAGGTGCAAGGTAATACGGGTACCACGGCGCTCTTTTTCTATGTCTTCGAGGCTAAATTCACCTTCACCACGAGACTGCCAACGCACACCACTGGCTGCATCGGTTCCCGCACGACGTGTTTCTACCGTCACTTCATCAGCAACGATAAAGGCAGAATAAAAGCCCACACCAAATTGGCCGATCAACTGCGAATCTTTTTTATCGTCGCCGCTGAGTTGGCTCAAAAACTCAGCGGTACCAGACTTTGCAATGGTACCTAGATGATTGATGACGTCATCGCGGTTCATGCCAATGCCGTTGTCTTCAATCACCACAGTGCCGGCGTCAGCATCAAAATCAATGTGCACCGCCAGATCACTGTCGCCTTCATACAGGCTATCGTTTTTTAAGGCTTCAAAACGCAACTTATCGCAGGCATCGGACGCGTTTGAGACTAACTCGCGCAGAAAAATCTCCTTATTGGAGTACAGCGAGTGAATCATCAAGTGCAGAAGCTGTTTGACTTCCGTTTTAAACCCCAGAGTCTCTTTACTGGCTGCGGTCATGGGTTTCGCTCTCCTCAATCTACGGCTCAATCAAAAAAACGCTGCAGCCACCAAGGCTGCATTCTCTAGTGAATGCAAAGGTGGGGTCGGTTCAAACAATTTCAAGGGCTTAGGCTGTGACTCTCGACCATAATGCTCGAAAGCTGGCATGACGTTCGACCAGACCGGCATCCGGGCTCAGTGCTGTGACGATGGCACAAGAGTCCACACCGCACGCCAGCACATCAGAGATATTGTCTTCCGTAATGCCGCCAATACAGGTCAGCGGTAAATGGGGCCGCAACGCCTGCCACCACCGAGTCAGACTCGAATACCCCAGCGGTGGGTACTTCAGCTGCTTAGAAAGTGGCGGGTGCACAGGGCCAAAAGCGATGTAACTGGGCCTAAGTTGCCAGGCCCTAAGTACTTCAAAATCGGTATGAGTGCTAATACCAAGACGCAATCCAGCCTTAGCAATGGCCGATAAATCAGCACTGGCAAGATCTTCTTGCCCCAAGTGCACTCCATACGCCCCCAGTTCTATAGCGGCTTGCCAATCATCGTTGATATACAGGGGCACCGCCGCTTGCTGGCAGCACTCAATGGCTTGCTGCATCTGCTGCCGATGAGCCGGTCCTGGCTGTTTTACTCGCCACTGCAAGGTATCGACGCCCAACGACAGCAGCTGCTGTAACCATTCCAGATTATCCACTAGACCATACAAGCCCAAACTGGTGGGCTGTTTGGCAAACTCAACACTGGGGCAGCTTGTCGTGCGTATGGTTGGCCAAGCCGCTGCAGGCAGTTGATACCAGTGCCAGCTGCGATCTGCGCCAATATGGTGATAGCCACTGTCGCGTTGACTGGGCTGTTGCAACCACTGCTGCATACATACAGCCGCCTGAATCACGGCATCATACAACCGTTGCCCTTGGGCCAAAGCTGCCGCCAACACAGCACTGAAATGACAGCCACTGCCATGCACCGAAAAAGGCTGGCGCCGCTGTTGCAGCTGAAACATAGGCACAGCCGCTTGCTCAGGAAAGCCCTCACACGCTCTGGCATATACCCGGCTGATGAGCTCATCAGCTGCCATCGAGTCTGATTCTTCATCGCCGCCGGTGACCACCACGGCATGACAGCCGCAGCACAATAACGCCTGCGCCTGCTCAGACTCATCACCGCGAATACCAAGCCAAGCAGCCAGTTCCGCCAGCTCAAGTCGATTGGGCGTCACCACCCGACAGCATGCCAGCCAAGCAGACAACTCGGCTCGACTAGGCGCCGTGCTACTTAGCCCTCCCTGACTAGCGCTTAGCACCGGGTCCCACACCACCACAGAGCCGTGCAGCTTTTGCGTCAGCCAGGGCAGCCATTGCCGTAGGTCAGCCAGCCAGCCGACCCGCACGGCATCGGCCGGCCCGTCTAATAACAGCGCCTGCCATTGCTGCTCAGCAAAGCTCAACGGCAGCGGCTCAACAGCGCGCACGCCATAGCTGCTTTGCGCCGTGACCGCGCTCACCAATACCGTCGCATCGACGGCCATCAGTGCAGCGACCTGTGCATCGGCATGCAGACCGGCTCCGCCACTGCTGTCACTGGCGGCAATGGTTAATAATCGCGGACGCGGTGTAATCTCTGACGAAGTGACTCGCGGGTTAGTCATCAGCCGCCACCTGATGCCAAAACGGCATTCCCAACGTAGGCGTCGATGCTGACGCCTGATTTTGCTCCACCATAGGGCCTGCCAAATACGCCTGGCGGCCGGCAGCAACGGCGCTGGCGAAGGCCTGAGCCATCATCACCGGGTCCTGAGCTTTGGCCACTGCAGTATTGAGCAATACCGCATCAAAGCCCATTTCCATCGCTGCCATCGCCTGGGAAGGTCGACCGATACCGGCGTCAATAACCAGAACAGCCTCCGGCAGCCGTTCTCTCAGCTGCTGTAACTGATGGCGATGTTGCAGGCCTCGTCCAGTGCCAATGGGCGCTCCCCATGGCATCACGGCAGCGCAGCCAAGCTGGTGCAGTTCGCGACACAACACCAGATCATCGGTGCAATAAGGCAGTACGCTAAAACCATCGCTGAGCAAGCGCTCAGCCGCCTTGAGCAGTTCGACGGGATGGGGCTGCAAGTTATAGTCATCACCAATGACTTCGAGCTTGATCCAGGAGGTTGCAAATAACTCCCGCGCCATATGCGCCAGCAATACTGCCTCATCAGCGCTGTGGCAGCCAGCGGTATTGGGCAGCAAGCGACATTGGCTGTGCTGCAGATGCTGGCGCAGATAGTGCCAATGATCGTTGTCCGCTAGCTGCTGTGCCGTTTGCCGTCTCAGTGACACGGTCACCATACCCGGCTCAGCGGCGGCAATGGCCTGGGCCATAATGCTGGGCGACGGATACAAAGAACTGCCCAACCACAAACGGCTAGCTATCGATTGCTTCGCCACCGTCAAAGTATTTTCCTTAACCACCGGTAATTGCTCCTAAAATATCGACCTGATCCCCGTCGTCCACAGCGGTATCGGCCGCTTGATTCCAAGGCACAATGCGCTGGTTTAAAGCAATGACACAGCGCTGCTGCGACTGATAACCCAGCTGTTGCAGCAGCTCAGCTAGGGTAGTCACGGTGAGCGACTGTGTTTGACCGTTGACGGTTACCTTCATGCTCTGCCCTCCAACATAAGCTCTGGATTGACTGGCTTGCCGCCATCGGCGAATGGCAGTTGTAACGGCCAGTTCAATTGCTCCTGCAACTCTTGTAACAGCGCCGGTGCCTGCAAAAAGCCGTGACGAAACAGCCCATTAATGCATACGCAGTTGCCGCTTTGCTCAAAGCGCGCAATGTGATCGGCGTAGGCTGGCCTGAGGTTGGCATCGAGTTCCAATATGCGCGCTTCCGCCAAGGCCGGATTGATACTGTAGAGCGCACTGAGCATCTCCAGTGCCGAGCGCACACTGACCGGACTGTTATCCTCGCTTTCAATTTCCGTGGCGCCAAGAATGTAGCGAAAGCGCCCCATCGGCGACGGCTTGGGCACCAAGTACAAGCTGTAACGCGGATGCAGCAAGCGCACCGGGCGGCTCAATCGCACCTGTGTGGTTTCGATCCAGCACACTTCACCGCGCACCGCTCTAGGCTTCTCCCCAGTTACCAGATCCCGCGCTCCTATGCCGCGACAATCGACCAGCAGATCTGCTTTAAGCTGCTGATCAGCGCACCAATAATGGCCATCCGCCTGGTGTATGGGGGTTTCAAAACAAAAGTCTGCGCCATAAGCCGCGGCCGCTTGTTGCAGTGCCGTCAGCAAGGTGCGGTTATCCAGATGCAGTTCAGTTGGCACATAACAGCCTTGGCGAAAGCGCCCCGCCAAGGCAGGCTCTAGCTGAGCAATGGCTGGCTCATCCAGCCAACGCACCTGATCTGAACCAATCTGATGGTGCTGCAATGTCTGCCGCCATTGATTCATCAGCGCAGCGTCCAGTTCATGGGCCAGCAACACAGTGCCCGACCGGCCTATGGCGACCTGCAGGCCAGTTTCTTGGCTGAGCTCCCTTACCAACTGCGGCCACAGTTCTAACGAGCGCAAACCGCGTTGATAAACCTGATCGGCAGCGACGCCACACTCACTGATGGGTGCCACCATGGCCGCAGCCGTGTGCGCAGCACTGTCAGGTTTATGCTCACTTGCACGCTCATAAACCGTCACCTCAGCGCCGCTTTTGGCCCAGCGCCACGCCAGCAGACGCCCCATCAAACCAGCGCCTAATATAGCAACCTGCATGGTCACACCTCTGACGTTGCTGCCGGTTGATACAGCTCACTGCCTTGTTGTCGAAAGCTGTCGGCCATCTCCGCCATGCCCTGCTCTAGCTCACCATTTGCGGCGGCCTCACGCACTTCCTGGGAAATTTTCATAGAGCAGAATTTAGGCCCACACATGGAGCAAAAATGCGCTTGCTTATGGCCTTCTTTGGGCAGGGTTTCATCGTGAAACGCGCGTGCGGTATCCGGGTCGAGAGCGAGGTTAAACTGATCTTGCCAGCGAAACTCAAAGCGCGCCTTTGACATCACGTCATCGTGCCATTGAGCTGCAGCAATGCCTTTTGCCAAATCCGCCGCATGGGCGGCAATTTTGTAGGTAATTAGCCCGGTTTTAACGTCATCTTTATTGGGCAAACCCAAATGCTCTTTCGGTGTGACATAACACAGCATGGCGCAGCCATACCAGCCAATCATCGCCGCCCCTATACCCGAGGTAATATGATCGTAACCAGGGGCAATATCCGTCGTCAGCGGCCCTAAGGTATAAAATGGCGCTTCTCCGCAGTGCTTTAGCTGCTCATCCATATTTTCTTTAATCAGGTGCATGGGCACATGGCCCGGCCCTTCAATAAAGGTTTGCACGTCGTGCTGCCAAGCAATTTTGGTCAGCTCGCCTAAGGTCCGTAATTCCGCCATTTGTGCTTCGTCATTGGCATCGGCAATTGAACCAGGACGTAACCCATCGCCCAAAGAGAAGCAAACATCGTAGGCTTTCATGATGTCGCAGATATCTTCAAAGTGGGTGTAGAGAAAGCTTTCTTGATGGTGCGCCAAACACCATTTGGCCATGATAGATCCGCCGCGACTGACGATGCCGGTAACGCGATTCGCCGTCATCGGAATAAAATGCAAACGCACACCAGCGTGAATGGTGAAATAATCCACACCCTGCTCCGCTTGCTCGATGAGCGTATCGCGATACAGCTCCCAGGTTAAATCCTCAGCTACGCCACCGCATTTTTCCAGGGCCTGATATAAAGGCACTGTACCAATCGGAACCGGTGAATTGCGAATAATCCATTCGCGTGTTTCGTGAATATTATCGCCAGTAGACAAGTCCATCACAGTATCGGCACCCCAGCGTGTCGCCCATACCATTTTTTCCACTTCTTCTTCGATCGATGACGTCACCGCCGAATTGCCAATATTGGCATTTACCTTAGTGCGAAAGTTACGGCCAATAATCATCGGTTCACTTTCAGGGTGATTGATATTATTGGGAATCACTGCTCGTCCGCGAGCAATTTCATCACGCACAAATTCTGCGGTGACGTAATCTGGAATATTGGCCCCAAAACTCTGCCCTGGGTGCTGACTGGTATGGTAGCGGGCGAGCTGCTCGCGGTTTAAGCCGAGGTTTTCGCGAATCGCCACATATTCCATTTCCGGTGTAATAATACCTTGTCTAGCGTAATGCAACTGCGACACATTGTGACCTGCTTTGGCACGCAGAGGCTTGCGTTTGTGTTGGAATTTAACCGCTTCCAAGGCGATGTTTTGATCGCGCACACTGGCATAGCTCGACGAGAATTGATCCAGCTGTTCGCAATCCTTGCGTGCGTCTATCCAAGCCTGGCGTTTATTATTGAGCCCTTGGCGTACATCAATATTCTGTGTAGGGTCGGTATAAGGACCCGAGGTGTCATACACCCGAATTGGTGCATTTTCTTCTGTGCCATTGGCTGTTTGTGTTGGCGATAAATCAATGCGACGCATTGCTACAGCAATGTCATGTAGCTCACCTGGCAGGTGAATTTTTTGCGACGCAGGAAAAGGCTGGGTTGATAAGGCATCAACTTGCAGTTGTGCTAAAGACGTTGTTTTTTTAGTCATTGCCGTGCTCATATTTGTCAGAAAAACAAATGGCAGGCAGCGAAGGAAAAGCAGCAGAAAGTGTGCGGTCATCGAAGCGAACGACAGAACTGTCTGTCAACAACCGTCGTTTCTGTTCCCTACGCTGGCGCTAACCAGATCAGGTTCAACGGGATCCGCAATTGCGATCTCAGCCCCTCATTTAGGGCACCCCGACAGAATCGACAGCAGAGTAACGTAAAGCGCTGACACTGGCCAGCCCTTTGCAGGCTAGGCCATAGTGTTTTTACATGACCTAAGACAATCGACTGATAGCGCTCAGCGGGTCAGCAAAAAATGCGCTCTGGCGGTGGCAATCGGCGTCACCCGCTCAGCCTGCCAGGCGGTAATAGCGACGTTCGCTACCCGGCTGCCTTGGCGCCAGACTTGGCATTCAGCAAAGGTGTCTTGATGACGGCCAGCACGCAGATAATCGAGAGAAAAATCGATCATTTTCGGCATAGCCAGTGTTTCCATGGTCATTAACAAATGCAGCGATGCCGACAGCTCCATAAAACCACCAATCACACCACCGTGAATGGCGGGTAAAATAGGGTTGCCAATATTGTCGTCATTTTTTGGCAGTTGAAATAATACGTCTTTACCAAAGCGCTGAAACTGCAGGCCAATCAGGCCAGCATAAGGAATGGCGTCAACCAAGGGCTGAAAATCACCATCGTCACGAGCCTGTTTTAAAATCTGTTCAAAGCTCATGCCGCCCCTCCTTGTTCAATGCGGGCGCGAAACTCAGGTGGCGTCATATTTTCACCAATGCGCATAAAAGTGGCAGCACAGCGAGCGATTAAATCACGTTCGCCGTCGAGCCATTGCACCACCTCACATTCGGTAAACACCACACTCGACGCCACTCGGGTCACACGAGCTTCGGCCAGCAAATCCACATCGGGTGTCGCCGCCTTCATATAATCCATGCGCAAATCCAACGTCGGACACAGCTCAAAGCCGGGCAAAGTAGCAAATACGGCAGTGCCGCAGGCGGTATCCATCAAGGTGGTCAAACTGCCACCGTGAACAACACCGGTCGCTGGATTACCGACAATGCGTTGATCATAAGGCAAGCGCATGATCAGGCTGGCCTCATCGGCCTGTTCAACCGTCAGCCCCAACACCTGGCAATGCCGCAGCGTGGCGACAAAGCGTTCAGCGCGTAACGTTAGCGACAGTGACATACGTTTCTCCTGTATGAAAAGCAGGCGTTATACCGGATTTTTTCGTAGCTGTAATGATGCAATGTCATCTGCCTGCACCTTTGACCAAATACCCTTGCCTAACAACGCAACAGACTGTCCCGGCTGAGGAAACGACAGACCCGCTTTAGCACACGTATGATAGAGGCTTTTCACAGACTACCGATATTTATGACACAGCCTATGTCATTGCCAGATTATCTGACGCTGGCCACTCAACAAGACGAACTTTGCATTGACGCCAGCTGGGGCCAAGGACGTACCACATTTGGCGGCATGTCAGCGGCATTGCTGTTGCAGCGCATCCTGTCTCAATTACCAGAAGCGGTGCCGTTACGCGCCCTGGCAGTACAATTCTGCGGCCCCCTGTTGTGCAATCAGCCGTGTCGATTGGACGTTCGCGATCTGCGCTCAGGTCGTAGCGTCAGCCACTGGGAAGCCGAGCTGTATCAAGATGGTGAAGTCGCTACCCGGGTCAATGCCTGCTTTGGCCAGGAACGCAGCTCAGAAGTGGACATCAGTGCTCCCACCTTGGACGTCGGCGAGGCTGGCGCCGGGCAGGCCATGCCCTACATTCAGGGGCTGACCCCGGAATTTGTACAACACATCGACTTCACTTATGTCGATGGTGGTTTTCCCTTTAGCAACAGTCCGCACAATCATCTGCGTGGCTGGATGCGCTTGAAAGATCCAGCCGCACGTATAGATACACCTCAACTGGTGGCCTTAATAGACGCTTGGCCGCCAGCATTGCTGCAAAAGCTGAAACAACCTGCGCCCTGTGCCAGTATCAGCTGGAATTTAGAAATCATTGCTCCACTTGAGCTACTAGACGATATCGCGGGTGATGAATGGCTCTATTACGACGTTGATATTCGCCAAGCCCATCACGGCTACGGCCATACCGAGGCCCGCATCGCCCGCTCTGACGGCACCCTATTGGCCCTCAGTCGCCAACTGGTGGCGGTATACGATCAACGCAGCTGATGGATGTTATAAGTGGCCATCAGTGGCCACTTTATTCCTTCGTTGGGTTGCTGAAGCCAGCCTCAGCATCTACACCTGTAACAGGAAATTCGGAAGTGAACTGTCCCTGTTATGGCTACCAATGTATTGATCTGTGACGATTCCAGCTTCGCGCGCAAACAGATGAAACGCGCCCTGCCTGACGGCTGGGACATCGAAGTGCACTTCGCCTGTGACGGTGTTGAGGGCGTAGAAGCCATTCGTCAAGGCAAAGGAGAAGTGGTGTTTTTGGACCTCACCATGCCCAACCTAGACGGTTATGGGGTACTGGAGACCATCCGCCGCGAAGATTTGCCTGCCATGGTGATTGTGGTGTCTGGCGACATTCAACCTGACGCCCAAGAGCGGGTACGCAAACTCGGCGCCATGGCATTTATTAAAAAACCCATCGATCAGGAAAAGGCCCGCGCCGTCCTGACTGAATACGGCATCATGACCGGAGCTTAGTATGACTGATATCAACATCACGGAAGACCAACGTGATTGCTATCAGGAGTTGAGCAATGTCGCGATGGGCCAGGCTGCAGACCGCTTGGCCAGGTTGTTGGATGCCTACGTCGTACTGCCCATTCCCAAAGTGAACATGATTGAGTCAAGTGAACTCAGCATGGCAATTCAGGATGCTGAGCAAGATACCGCGGTATCCGCCGTTTGTCAGGGCTTTATTGGCTCTGGCATCGCCGGTGAAGCGCTGTTGCTGTTTAAGGACACTAGCTTTCAAGATTTGGCCGCCTTAATGAATTATCAAGGCCCGTTAAATCGGTATGGTGAGCTGGAGCTATTAATGGATGTCAGCTCTGTGCTTATTGGCGCCTGTGTTCATGGTATTGGTGAGCAACTAGAAATTCATTTCAACCAAGGCCACCCCGTGGTGCTAGGACAGCACTGCATGGCCGAAGATATTTTGCGCAGTGGCAACCATCAGTGGACCAAAACTCTGGCCATTGAAATTCACTACACCTTAGAGCACGTCAATATAGATTGTGATTTGCTGCTGTTGTTTACAGAAGATTCGGTACTCAAGCTAAACAAAGTCATCGATTACTTGCTGGATTAACCCATGAAAGATCCGAACATAGAATTTGGCGACATCCACTGGTTAATGGACATTTTGCAAAACATTGATGTCGGCTTGGTGGTGCTCGACAAAGACTACCGCATTCAGTTGTGGAACGGCTTTATGGAAAGCCACAGCGGTATCAGCCCACAACACGCTAAAGAAGAAGTGTTGTTCGACCTGTTTGACGAAATTCCCCGTGACTGGTTTATGCAAAAAGCTGAGCCAGTGTTTCAGCTAAAAACGCGTACCTTTACCATTTGGGAACAACGGCCGTATCTATTTAAATTCAAAAATTATCGCCCAATTACAGGTCGTGCGGCGACCATGTACCAAAACACCAGCATGATTCCATTGGAGTCCATCGATCGCAGTGTTGATCATATCTGCCTCATCGTTTACGACGTTACCGATATCGCCATCAACCGCGAAGACGCCATTCATGCCAACCAGTCACTGCGCGAATTGCATCAGTTTGACCACCTGACTGAACTGCTCAATCGGCCCCATTGGGAGCCTAAATTTGCGGATGAACATAAACGCAACGAACGAAGCCACCAGTCATCCAGCTTGGTTCTGGTTGATGTCGATGATTTTCGCCATATCAACAGCGAATATGGCCATCAAGCGGGGGATGAGGTGCTGCGTACCTTGGCAGCCACGTTACGGCAAACCCTGCGGCAAACCGACAGTGCTTGTCGCTTTACCGGCGAAACCTTCGCCGTTATGCTGATTGATACCGACGAGCAACAAGCCGTCCATTTTGCCGAGCGCATCCGCAAGGATGTTGAAAACATGACCATCACAGTTCCTGGCCATGAAATATCCATCACAGTCAGTATCGGCGTTGCCTGCAGCCAGCCGCCTTTTGATTCACCTGCCCTATGGCAGCAAGCAGCACAGAAGGCCCTTAATCATGCCAAGGAAACCGGCCGCAATCGCACAACGGTTTTTCAGCATCACTAAGCATGGCTACCGTTCGGGTAGCCAATTGTGATTCCACGCCCCTTTGTTGATGCGCCTCTTAGAGCTTTAGAGCGCCGCGGTATTAATAGCCGAGAGATTTGGCAACACGCGGGGTTGCCCGAAGCCCTGCACTGCTCTGAAAAACTCAGCCTGAACAACAGCCAATACGCCCACTTTATGGCGACGGTGTGGCATGAGACCGACGATGAATTTATGGGACTTGCGCCTGTGAGTAGTCGTTTTGGCACCTTCAGTATGATGTGCAAAGCGATTATTAGTTGCTCGTCACTCGAACATGCCTTAAGCCGCGCGCAGCGCTTTTACGCTCTGTTTCCACAAGCACCCAATGTGCATCTAGTGAAAGGGCCACAGGTATCCAAGCTGATGATCGAGATGGCGCATGAGTATGATCCAGACCACTTTTTAGCCGAGTCCTTATTGGCCATCTGGCATCGTCTGGCCAGCTGGTTGGTGGATCAGGGCATCCCCTTGCTACGCGTAAGCTGTAGCTATGCAGCACCACGTCATGCTGAGCTGTATCAGTCGTTATTCGCTACCCCCGTTGACTTTAACCAGCCACACACCTGCCTGCACATTCCAACTGCTAGCTTGTCACTGCCGATTACCCAGACCGCGGTATCTTTGCAGGCATTTTTGCACCACTCCCCGGCTGATTTTCTCGCCAGGCCCAATCCTCACCAAAGCACCACCGGGCGCCTGCGACGCTTATTCCGCCAGCAACCCATTGATGAGCTGCCCTGTTTAAATCTAGCCGCCAAAGCGCTACAGCTGTCCAGTGCTACACTTCGTAGGCGTCTACATGATGAGCAAAGCTCCTACCAACAACTGAAAGATGAACGTCGCCAGGAAGAAGCATGTACCCTGCTGCGCCACCAAGACATCAGTATTCAGACCATCGCGTCCAAACTGGGTTACACCGAAGCCAGCACTTTTCACCGGGCTTTTAGAAAATGGCAGGGGATGACGCCAGGTGATTATCGCCATCAAAATTCGCTTGTTATGGGCTCTGATACTGCTGAGCCAGATCTGTCTCTCGCACGCTAGCGGCGAGCGACTAGTGCTGTCTGATGAGCTGTCGGGGCAGCTGTTATCATCACGCTTGGCCTACTGGCAGCCCAGTGAGCAAACACCATCCCTGCAAGCTCTGCCCAAAGAGGCCATTTGGCAAACAGTAAACTCTGCCACGGCCAACTTTGGCCTCAGACAGCACCCTATCTGGTTTCGCTTGCAACTGGATGTCGACATGCCCGCCAGCGGCTGGAACCTAGTGATAGACAACCCGATTCTCGATAACGTCACGGTTTACGCTTTGCGTGACGGTCAGTTGCAAGGCATCTGGGTACTCGGCGATAAACATCCGTTTGCACAAAGGCCCATTGCAAGTCAGTGGTTTCAGGTACCACTTAATCTGCATCAACCGGGTCATTATCAGTTTTATTTTTACGTCGATACAGAAGGTACATTGCAGTTTCCACTAGAGCTGTGGCGCCAGCAAGACTTGCAAACCATGCAAGGTAACCTATATGCCGGCGCCGGTGCTTACATTGGTTTTATCGCTGCAGTGTTGCTCTATAACCTGTTTATTTATTTAGTCAACCGAGAGCGCTATGCCCTGTATTACATTGGTTTTGTCTGCGCTTATGGGCTGTTTTATATTGCCATTGAAGGCTTTGGTTTTCAGTATCTGTGGTCGCAGCAAATATGGTGGCAGCAGCGGGCCACCCTGACTGGCATGTCGTTTGCCGCTGTCTTTAGTTGTTTATTTGCCAACCATTTTTTGGAACTAAAACAACGCTACACCCACACCTTATTTCGACTACAAAAAATCACCCTAATGTTTGCCTGGTCGGCCGTATTGGCCTGTTTTTTACTGCCCTTTTCCAGTGCCGTACAATGGGTCATGCTGGTGGTGATTGGAATTTGCATCAGCGCTTTGGTCATTGGCATTACTGCCAGTTTGCAAAAGCACTATTCGGCCATCATGTACACCTGCGGCTGGTTAGTGTTATTTGCCGGCGTTATTGTTCACGTTATTGCCCGCCAGGGCTGGCTGCCCCTGCATTTCTGGATCATTCATGCCTCCCACGTTGGTTTTGTGCTTTTGATGCTGGTGCATGGACTGGCCATTGCCTTGCGTTTCCATCAGCAACGCCTGCGTTTTTTGCAAACCGAGCAACAGCTACTCAGTGCACAACGTGAAGCACTCCGAACCCGTTTCCATGCCCAGGAAGCCGAATTAAAGCGGCGCCAAAGCGAAGCCGAGCAGCAAGCACAAAGTCAGTTTTTAGCCATGATGTCACACGAGATTCGCACCCCTCTCAACGGCGTTTTAGGCATGACACAATTACTGCAAGATACGCCACTGTCAGAAGATCAACGCCGGCTAACAGATACCATTAGCAGCTCAGGCCGCTCATTAATGACGGTATTAAATGACATCCTGGATTTATCGAAAATAAAATCTGGAAAACTTGAGCTGCAGCAAGAAGAAACAGATTTAGAGCAGCTTATCAGCGATTGCTTAATGCTGTATCAGCACACCGCCAGTGAAAAGGGTCTAACCCTATTTGCCCGCTTTGATAAACCATTGCTGCGTTTGTGTTATACCGACCCATCCAGGCTCAGGCAGATCATTACCAACCTGGTAAGCAACGCCATAAAATTCACCCAACAGGGCCATGTTGAGATCCGTTTACACTATCCAGATCAAGGACTGAGCATTGATGTTATCGATACAGGCATTGGCATCGAAGACAGCTATCTAGGCCAACTGTTCGACCATTTCAGTCAGGCTGACCGCTCCACGTCGCGCCACTATGGTGGTACCGGATTAGGGCTCAGTATCTGCCAGCAGTTGGCCAAGCTACTCGGAGGCAAGATTGAAGTCAGCAGCCAGCCTGGCCAGGGTTCGGTATTTCGTTTGCATTTACCAGACTGTATTACCAGCGATCCGATGCCACTGGAGTCCTTTAAAACAATACAGCTCACTAATAAAGTGGCAGCAACGCATCCCTTACACGCCCTGGTACAAGACACCTTACAGCTTGCCAACATCAGCACCAGCACATCGTCAGAAATGCGCATTGAGGCTATTTCTTCGCAGCAACTTCGGCTAATCGCACAGCAGCAAATAACTCTGTCGACTCCCATCACAACCATGCAATTGTTGCGATCAATATTGGAGTTAGACAGCGGCTGTGTCGGTCATCACAAAAGCAATGTCAGCGAAGATCAACCGAGATTGCAACACGACGGCATCATCTGGGTTGCTGAAGACAACCCGGTCAATCAAAAAGTGGTATCCGGCATGCTGCGTTATTTAGGCTATAACCAGCGGCTATTTGCCGATGGCCAAAGTCTGGTCGATGCCTTAATTCCCGGCCAAGAACCTGCGCTGATTTTAATGGATTGTGAAATGCCCTATCTGGACGGGTTTGAAGCCACCAAAACCATCCGCCAGTTCAATCAGACACTGCCTATCATCGCTCTCAGTGCCCACGCATTGGACGAATATCAACAGCAGGCGCAACAATCGGGTATGAATGATTTTTTAGCCAAGCCGGTTAACCGCCAGCAATTGCAAGACATGCTTCAACGCTGGCTGGCCAATTAATGCGTCAGACAAATTCGGCCCGACGGCGATATCGATGAGCTGGGTAAGTTCCTAATATTCTCAGTTCGCGAGCAAAATAGCGTAGTTCTTCCAGCGCATGCTGCATCGCCGGCTGCTGAGGGTGGCCATACATATCCACATGAAAATGGCTGGCTTCCATGGTGCCGCCATCCATATAGCTTTCCAATTTAATCAGGTTGACGCCATTGGTGGCAAAACCACCCAGAGCTTTATATAAAGCTGCAGGAATGTTGCGCACGGTAAACAACAGGCTCGTAATATAGTGCTCTTCAGGCTGGTAATGCTGATGGGCTTGCTCTCTGGCAAACACCAAAAAGCGCGTAGTGTTGCCAGATACGTCCTGAAAATTCTGCTGCAGAATATCCAACCCATACAATTCTGCTGCCAAGCTAGATGCAATGGCAGCCTGACCTGGCTGGGCACCTTCACTTAACTGGCGAGCTGAGATGGCAGTGTCGACTGCAGCCACCGCTTGCATGCCCAAATTGCGCAATCGCTGCTGACATTGTGCCAGCGCTTGCGGGTGAGAAGCGACCTGACGAATGTCTTCAATGCGTGCCCCTGCCGGGGCCAATAAACAATGATTTACCGGCTCAAAATGCTCGGCGATAATCGACAACGAGGTATTTGGCAATAACCGGTAAATTTCTTCTACCCGCCCAGCGGTGGAGTTTTCCAGTGGGATCATGGCGCGATCCGCCTGGCCGTCTTCCACCATGGCCAGGGCGGCATGAAAATCATCGCAGGCCAATGCCTCGGCTGCGGGAAAAACATGGCAACAGGCCAAATGAGAATACGCACCACGCGTACCTTGATAGGCCACGGTATCGACCATCGATAATCTCCTACTGTTCAATGCGCACCAGCCCGGTGCAACTATACTCACTATTAACACGCCAGCACCTGAAGTGGGCACATCATCGCTGTTGCGGCCATGATACGCCGATATTTCGTGGCTGGCACGGTGTCTGCACATCACTCCTTATAGCTGGTCTTGATAAGACACAGGGGTATTCATGAGTGAGTCTCTTTGGCCAATCGAGCAGGATCAACACCTGCTGACACAACTGGCCCATCTGCCACCGGAAATGGACCTTCCTAACACCTGGCTGGCGCAGCTAGAAAGCGTCTGGCTGCCGCTTGCTTGCTGGCTAGCCAGTTTGCGGATACAGGCACAAAGACCGATTATTGTTGGTATTCAAGGTGGTCAGGGATCTGGCAAATCGACTCTGAGTCAGGCCCTGGCTCATTGGTTTCGACGTGCATTCGATTGGAACCTGGCAGTACTGTCCCTTGATGACTTGTACTTATCGCATCAACAACGTCAAAAACTGGCACATGACATCCACCCGCTATTGGCTACCCGCGGTGTGCCTGGCACTCATGATATGCACACTGGCTTTCGCCTGTTGCAACAACTGCCAAGCTTGGCCAAAGGTGAGTCAATACATGGCCCAGCGTTCGACAAAATCAGTGACGACTTGCTGCCACCCAGTGCCTGGCATACCTTTACTGGACCAATCGATATGGTGCTATTCGAAGGCTGGTGCGTCGGTTGCCCTGCGCAATCAGCGAGCCAACTACAGCCTGCGGTAAACGAGTTAGAGCAACAAGAAGACAGCGATGGCCGCTGGCGCCAATGGGTCAATCAGCAGCTCGACGGCCACTACCAGCAGTGCTTCCAGCAATTAGATTATTTAATCAGTTTACAAGTACCCGACATGAAGGCGGTGTATCAATGGCGTTGGCAGCAAGAGCAGCAAAATCGCCAACAGTCGCACACCCCATGTGACCGCTCATTAAATGAAAAACAACTGCAACGGTTTATTCAGCATTACCAGCGCCTGACCCAGCACGCCGCGCACACCATGCCAGAGCATGCCGATTTGGTGCTACAGCTCAACCACGCACATCAAGTTCAGCACATACAATTAACCCCGGAGGCTGTATGACTCACCCTGCCTGGATTGTAATGACCGACTTGGATGGCACCTTACTCGACCCTCAGAGGTACGATGCCACAGCAGCACTGCCAGCGTTGGCAGCACTGCGGGAAAAGCATATTCCCTGCCTAATGAACAGCAGCAAAACCTTTAGCGAGATGGTACAGCTGCGTGCCCAACTGCATTTAGATAGTGGCTTTGCCTGTGAAAATGGCGCCGCGTTGTTCGTGCCTAAAAACGGCCACAGTGGCTATTCCAGCCATGACTACAACGCCGAAATCCTTGGCAGCAGTTACGCCAGCATTCTTAAGGTGCTTCATCAGCTGCGTCAACAGGGCTTTATCTTTCGTGGTTTTAACGACATGACCGCACTCGAAGTGAGCTCACTGACCGGGCTGGACGTTGACAGTGCCAGCCGGGCCAAACAGCGCTCCGGCACAGAGCCTCTGGTTTGGCAAGACAGCGCAGAACGACGTCTGCAGTTTCAGCAGCAACTGCAGCAGCATGGACTGCAAATGGTTGCTGGCGGGCGCTTCTGGCACGTTATGGGCCAAAGCGATAAAGCCGATGCGCTGGAGTTTTTTAGTAACTATTACCAGCAGCTGTGGCAACGGCCGATAAAAGTCGTCGCACTAGGTGATAGCGATAACGATATTCCCATGTTGGAGGCAGCGGATTTGGCCATTGTATTACCTGGCCATGAACCGGCGCTGAGTCTGAACAACCCCAATAGTCGCTATTGCATCGATGGAGCCAGTAAAGGCTGGAATTATGCCATTCTCGACTGGCTGCATGCATTACCAGACCAGGCGACCAAACACTAATAGCAAGGAGCACCTGTGGCGGATTTTTATCAAAATGGCATCATCACCAACTTACACAATTTGGTTGACCGGCCCGTTGAAGCACTGGAGCGAGAGCTTTGCAGCTTTGCGCGGGTTAGGCCCATGTCACTGGTGTTGCCATCACTGTACTCCGAGCTGCAAGGGCCGGCATTGGGGAAAATCGTCGAACAGCTTCGCGATGTGCCCTATTTAAGTGAAATTGTTGTTGGTTTAGATCGCGCTGATCAACAGCAATATCGCCATGCACGCGAGTTCTTTTCGGTTTTGCCACAACACCACCGGATTCTATGGAACGACGGGCCGCGACTGAAAAAGCTTGATACCTTACTCGAGCAGCAGGGTTTGGCGCCAAAGGAAATGGGCAAGGGACGTAATGTCTGGTACTGCTACGGCTACGTATTGGCCTCTGGCCGCGCAGAAGCAGTCGCCTTGCATGATTGCGATATCGTCACCTACGATCGCAGCTTATTGGCTAGGCTTATTTATCCGGTTGCCAACCCTGCTTTTAACTATGAATTTGCCAAGGGCTATTATGCCCGTATCGCCCAACAAAAGATGAATGGCCGCGTCAGTCGACTGCTGGTCACACCGTTGCTTCGGGCATTAAAAAAAACCTTTGGCGCCCTCGACTTTCTCGAATACCTCGATAGTTTTCGCTATCCGTTATCGGGCGAGTTTTCTATGCGCGTCGATGTGTTAAACGATATTCGCATTCCCAGTGATTGGGGGCTGGAAATCGGTGTACTGTCCGAAATGAAACGGAATTATTCCACCAATCGCTTATGCCAGGTAGATATTGCTGATTGCTATGATCATAAACATCAGCCATTGTCGGAAGACGACAGCGCTGCTGGCCTGTCCAAGATGAGCACAGACATTTGCAAAGCCATTTTTCGAAAGCTCGCAACCCAAGGCGAAGTTCTCACTACCGAAGCCTTCCGTACCATCAAAGCCACCTATTATCGTATCGCCCTCGATTTTATTGAGACCTATGACAACGATGCCCGCATGAACGGCTTAGTATTAGATCGGCATTGTGAAGAACAAGCGGTGGAGCTGTTTGCCGAGAATATCATGCGCGCTGGCGAACATTTTTTGGCCAACCCAATGGAAACGCCCTTTATCCCCAGCTGGAGCCGAGTCATTAGCGCCATTCCAGATATTTTAGAAAAACTGTACGAAGCTGTTGAGGCCGATCAGGACGAACTGCTGCGCTAGTCGCTGTCTTGCCAGGGCCATTGAGCCCTGACAGAGAAACAACTGACTCCAGCAGCGAAGCGCTAAATAGTGTTAACAGCCCTAGTGAAAGTTCATCGGCAGAAAGTCGCGATGTGGCTCATCATCAATGGTGTTAATCATTTCATCGCAAGGCATAGGTGTAACCATATAGCCTCGTTCAACACCGGCTTTTGCCAGAGTTTCAGAGCACTCAGCCAGGCTGCGAAAGCGCTTAGGGTGATCCTTTTCCATCAATAATGACTCTTGTCCATCGTGCACCACCTGTACCAAATACAAATCGCCTTCATTGGCCAACACTCGCACTTCGGTAGCGGCTTGATGAACCTGCTTTTTTAATTCGCTCAGTGTCATGATCTTGCTCCCAACCTGACTGTTATGAAGTTAAAGCCTTGCACTGATGACACGGACGCCTGATCTAACAATAAGCGACTGCTCAGCTTTGTGTCTAACGGCTGCTAGACTTCTGTGCACGACTCACGCTGTGGAAGATAGCAGTCCAGCGGAAAAGATCGAATGGATAGCGATAATCGATATATCTACAACCGACTAATAACACTTCTGCTCAGAATGCCTGCTGAGTTAGCCACATCACTTGATAAGGTGCCAAATTCAAGTGCTGCTGCAAACGCACGTCCGGATCTGCCAGCAGATCACACACGGCCTGCGGCAAAAAACCCAGCACCGCCAAGGGCAACTCGAGAATGCGCTCTGTGACATTGGCGATCATAAACAGCGTTTGCTGCTCACAACGGCGCTTAATGATAAACAGGTCGGAATTAATATGAATGACCGACTGCTGTGCGTCAGGATGAAAAGCCGGCTGTTGCGTTCGAATCCGCACCAAGCGCTTAAGTGCAATAAACACTTCAGCTTGTGGAGTGACTGGGTTTTCTAGCAAGCACTCTAGCTCTGCCAGTTGCCACTGTTTGCGGTTAATAGAACGCGTACGTCCAGTGGCTTCAACATGGGCAATATCGTTGGGGGTAGCTGTCAAACTGTGCAAATACAGAGCAGGAATGCCCTGCATGCTCAACATGATGGTTTGCGCACATAAAAACCTGGGCACCTGATAATGATCGACACCACGACGTGTCCCCATGCAGGCATCAAATAACGAGATATTGATTTCGTAGGGGCTTTCACTGCCATCAGCATTGGTTTTGGTACTGACAAAGCCGCCAAATCTATGCATACAGTCAATGAGGTCCTGCACTTCCCGCTCTGGCAAAATGCCTTCTACTGGACGCACACCAATGCCATCGTGACTGGCACTAAAATTCAAATAACTGCACCCTATTGGCAGCGGTGGTATGTCTGCCGCCCAACGACTGAGAAAATCTGAATTGCCACGATTTAATGCGTGCAGCAACAGCGGCGGCAAACCAAATTGATACACCATATGCGCTTCGTCGGACTGACCAAAGTAGCTGAGGTTTTCTGCCACCGGAACATTTGTTTCGGTAATGATCACCACATCAGGCGCACACAATTCAACAATATCACGCAGCAGTTTTACCAGCGCATGGGTTTGCGGTAAGTGTAAGCAGTTGCTGCCCAGCTGCTTCCATAAAAATGCAATGGCATCGAGGCGAATAAAACGAGCACCTTTTTCGATGTAAAACAGCAAAATCTGTACAAACTCCAGCAACACAGCAGGATTAGCAAAGTTCAGATCGATTTGATCGTCGCTAAAGGTCGCCCACACATGGCGCCTGCCGCGATGGGTATAAACCGGACTTAATAACGGCGTATTCCTGGGCCGCGTTACTGCCGATACATCCTGGCTGGGATCAACTTCAATAAAATAGTCGGTGTAAGGCTCACGATTGCTGATGTAATCAATAAACCACAAGTGCTCTCGGGAGCAATGATTGATCACCAGATCCATCATTAAATCAAAGTCTTCGGCAATGCTCGCAATGTCCGACCAATCGCCCCAATCAGGGTTCACTTGCAGGTAATCAATAACAGCAAAACCATCGTCTGAACTGTAGGGAAAAAACGGCAATAAGTGCACCGCATTAATAACACCGCGTAAATGCTGGCGAAAAAATCTGCCCAAGGTTTGCAGCGGCGCTTCTCCTGCCGTTTGAATACTATTGCCATAGCTGATCAGAATGACGTCTTTTTCATCCCAGCGATTGGTTCTCGCACCATGTTCAGGTCGAGTAAACGACTGCAATAAACGCTCAACCTGTGCGGCAATCTGTTCGCACTGATCGCTATCGAGATGGGAATAAATACTGCCTAATCGCCGTGTCAATCGCTCAACTACCGTCCCTGCCATGATGGCCTCCGTTTTGGTGGGTGAAGACCTCAGCTATACGGCAATGGCCAGTGACGTCAGTGCTTGCCAGTTTTGTGCCGTTATCGCCGTTTTGGGCGTGAGCCAGCTACCGCCTACGGCAAACACGTTATCGAGGGCCAAAAATTCTTGATAATTATCGGCGTTGATACCACCGGTTGGACAAAATGCCACATCAGCAAAAGGTCCCGCCAAGGCCTTTAGCATGGCTGTACCACCCGCAGCCGTCGCTGGAAAAAACTTCTGATAACGAAAACCCGCCTCACGCGCTCGCATTACCTCTGACGGTGTTGCCACGCCAGGCAGATAAGGGCCGCCCCATTGCTGGGCAAATTCGATAAGCTCTGCACTGCAACCGGGACTTACTGCAAACTCGGCACCACGATGTACTGCCTCCTCAAACTGGCGGGCGCTGGTAACCGTTCCGACCCCGACGATCGCTTCTGGCACGGCACGCTTAATTTGACTGATGGCCTGCAAACCTAATTCGGTGCGCAAGGTGATTTCTAACAGCCTGACGCCTCCAGCGACCAAAGCTTGAGCCAACGGCACGGCATTGTCCGCCTCATCAATTACAATCACTGGCATCACCGCCTTGGCGCGCTGCAGCCACAAGTCCCACATACTGCGTTCATGACTCATACTCATCCCTCCATGCAATGCTGATAGCACCTTGATTGGCAGCGCTGCAACGCTCACGAAATACTGCAAATAACTCCCGCCCAACGCCTTGCTGGATAAGCTTTGGCGCGGGATCTGGCGTACGTTGATCAAAATCGTCAGCCAGCACCTCTAAGGTACCTCGATGGCCATCCAAACGAATGACATCGCCATCACGTACACACGCCAGCGCGCCGCCAAGTAAGGCCTCTGGTGACAAATGAATGGCTGCCGGCACCTTACCAGATGCACCTGATAAGCGACCATCGGTGACCAGAGCGACCTGGTGTCCGGCTTGCTGCACATTGCTTAATGCCGGCGTCAACTGATGCAACTCGGGCATACCATTAGCCCTTGGCCCCTGGTATCGCAGCACCACCACCACATCGGTATTCAGCTCACCCTGTTGGTAAGCCGCTAACACCTGTTGTTGACTATCAAATACCCGCGCCGGTGCTTCAATGACCCAGCGATCCGCCGGCACCGCAGAGACCTTCATAATCGCCTCGCCCAATTGCCCAGTGAGGCGTTTTAAACCGCCTTCACGCATAAACGGAGCGTGCACAGGCGCCTGCACCGACAAGTCAAGACTTTCGCTCACTGCCGGACGCCAGCCCAAAGCCTGGCCATTGACATAAGGCTCTTGGAAATAAGGCGTTAAGCCACGGCCTAAAATGGTATTAACATCGGTATGTAATAAGCCCGCCGAGGCCAGTTCTTTCATCAACAACGGCATGCCACCACAGGCTTGAAAGGCATTAATATCCGCATCGCCATTGGGATAAATACGCGTTAGCAGCGGCACCACCGACGACAAATCGGCCAAATCCTGCCAGCTCAAAACAATGCCAGCCATATGGGCAATGGCGAGCAAATGAATGCTGTGGTTGGTCGAGCCGCCCGTCGCTAACAAGCCCACCATGGCATTCACCAAGCTTCGTTCATCGACGATCTGACTAATGGGCAAATAGTCGCCGCTTAGGGCGGTGTGATTAGCAACGGTACGAGCCGCCTCAGCGGTGAGATGTTCTCTTAATGGATCGTCCGGGTTAATAAAGGAAGAGCCAGGTAGCTGCAGCCCCATCATCTCCACCAGCATTTGATTGGAGTTCGCCGTACCATAAAAAGTGCAGGTACCTGCTGAGTGGTAAGATCGCAATTCGCTATCAAGCAGTGCCGTTTCATCCACTTCACCGGCGGCAAACTGTTGGCGGGTTTTGGCTTTATCGGCATTGCTGATGCCCGATGGCATAGGGCCAGCCGGCACAAAAACAGCCGGTAAATGGCCAAAGCGCAACGCCGCCATTAATAGTCCTGGCACAATTTTGTCGCAGATACCGAGCAATAGCACACCATCAAACACCTGATGCGACAAAGCCACCGCTGTTGCCAGCGCAATGGTATCGCGACTAAACAGAGACAGCTCCATGCCATCTTGCCCTTGGGTCACTCCATCGCACATGGCCGGCACACCACCGGCCATTTGTCCTATGTGCCCGTGTTGAGCCAGAGCTGTTTTTAGCTGCATGGGGTAATGAGCGTACGGCGCATGGGCCGATAACACATCGTTGTACGCGCTGATAATAGCGATATTAGCGGCACCGTGACTGGCTTTAAGAATCAGCTTTTCATCGTCACTGGCGGCAGCAAAATCGTGCGCTTGGTTGGTGCAACTCAGTTGATGGCGCAACGGCCCTTGACGTTGCGCCTGCGCCATTTGCTCAAGGTAGGCCTGGCGGCTCGCTGTACTGCGATCACGGATACGTTGGGTGACTTGCTCTAACACAGGGTGCATTTAACTGCTCCGATAAATACTGGTAGGCACCTGAGATTGAAACAGCAAGGTCCGAACCGGCATAACATGCAAATCCTGTTGCTGCGTTTCAGCGCAAGCCTGCTCATAGGTGCTGTTTTTATCGTCACCTTCAAAATGCAAATACACGTGGGCACAGCGAGCGATGAGCCCCCAGGTGAGGCTCATTCGTGCTGGCGTTTGCTCCATCACCGGATAACACCAAGCACCACCTTGCTCATCTAACAGGTGATTCAGTGCGGGCGAGTGCGGAAACCAGGACGCCGTATGGCCATCCAAGCCCATGCCCATCACGGCTACATCCAGCTGGTCGATCAGCTCGTGCAACTGGTTTTCGCATTCCATATAGCCATCTTCGGGACTGCTAGCGCCATTGTATAGCGGCAGAAAAAACGCCTCTTCGGCCTGCTGTTGCAACAACAAGCGGCGCACCAGAGCGGCATTGCTTTGCCCATGGTTTTCATCCACCCAGCGCTCATCAACCAGGGTAATCAGCACCTTATTCCAGTCGACGGACTGCTGCGCCAGCTGCTCAAAAAACAGCCTTGGTGTCTGGCCACCACTCACCGCCAGACAAGCTCGTCCACGCTCATCGATGGCTTGCTGTAAGCGCCTGGCGACACCGCGGGCTAATTGCAGCGCCAGGTCTTCACTGCGTTCAAAACGATTATCGGTAATCATTAGCTGCTCTCATCCCACAAACGCCCATCTTTGGCCAGCAACAAGGTCGCTGCTGCTGGCCCCCAGGTTCCAGAGGTATAAGGCTCTGGCCGCTGCTCCAATTCTTTCCAGCCGGTTAAGATCGGGTCAATCCAGCGCCACGCCTCCATCAGCTCATCGTTGCGCAAAAACAAGGTCGCATTGCCGCTTAACACATCAAACAACAAACGCTCGTACGCTTCAGGCACTCGAGTTTGCTTTAAATTGGCGGGATTTAAGCTGAGATTCATCGGTCGTACGCTCATGCCAGGGCCCACTTTCTTTTCGCATAACATCAATCGAATGCCCTCATCAGGCTGCAGTCGAAACACCAGTTTATTGGCCATGGTGTTTTTATGTTGCAATGGAAATATAGAGTGTGGAATTTCCTTAAAGTGCACCACAATTTCGCAGGCACGTTCGGCCAAACGCTTGCCGGTACGTAAATAAAACGGTACGCCCGCCCAGCGCCAGTTATCGATATGCACCTTGGCGGCAACAAAGGTCTCGGTATAGCTATGATGGGCAATTCCCGGCTCCTCGCGATAACCCGGCACTGGCTTGCCATCGGATACACCCGCATCGTATTGGCCGCGCACCACATGCTCATCGATGGCGCTGGCGGTTACCGCTCTTAACGCCCTTAACACTTTGACTTTTTCATCCCTAACGGCATCAGGCTCTAACCGCGCTGGCGGTTCCATCGCGGTAATACACAGCAGTTGTAACAAGTGGTTTTGAAACATATCCCGGGTCGCGCCGACCTGATCATAAAAACCGGCACGGCTTTCCACACCCAGCGATTCGGTAATACTGATCTGGATATGGTCGATGTATTTATGATTCCACTGATGTTCAAACAAAGAATTGGCAAATCGCAAGACCATCAGGTTTTGCACTGTTTCTTTGCCCAAATAGTGATCAATACGATAGATTTGTGCTTCGTGAAAAAAATGTGCCACCGCCTCATTGATGGCCTGAGCTGAAGAGAAATCGTGCCCAATGGGTTTTTCTAATACGACCTTGCTGTCTTCCGTGATCAGATCGGCCGTATCCAGCCCCTGGCAAATATCAGTGTATAAATTTGAGCCAGTGGCCAGATAGAACACCCTATTAGCACCACCTGACAGCAGTTTTTCCAGGCCGGCATAGGCATCCTGATCGGCAACGTCGAGGGTATAGAGCCTAATTCTGTTACTAAAGCGCTGCCAGCAATCTGCATCAAATGCCGTGGCTGACAGATGAGGCTGCACTTGGGTTCGCAACTGTTCTCGCAGCTGCTCGCTCTCCAGGGATTGCCTGGAAATCAATACGATATGGCCAGCAGGCAGGCGTTCATCCAGATCCAGCATATACAGCGCTGGCAGCAACTTACGCCGAGCCAAGTCTCCTAAGCCGCCAAACAGCACCAGATCAAAAGGGCCATGTATCTGCATGCACACTCCTTACGTAGTCCGCGGTACCTTAAGGAACCTGTGAATAATTCCATGCTCGCTCAGGATGGCAGGAGGGCTCAAGATGACAAGCCAGTTACCGCTCTCGAAGAACGGCGACACCGAGCTAGCGTTCTCTGGCGTCCCCCGTAGAGCAGTGCAGAATTATTCAGAAGCTTCCTAAGTATGGCTGACAATCCTGACGAGAATATGTCATATCAGGCAATCACTGCGCCAATCTGTTAACAAAGGCCATTTTTCCAAGCTTAATATTCACCCTGGCGATCCTTGCACATCGTTATCCTAGCGGGCGTCGCTTTGCAGCATCTTGATAGCGGCGACCGCCGAGCCGGTGTTTTGAGTCCAGAGCGCGCAGGCTATCGAGCCGCAGTTACGGCATTGTTTTTGCTGGCGTACTAGTACTGTTATCAGCTGATGTTTTCTACCGAGATCCACGTCTGACGGGAGGATTGACGCAATAACGCAACAAATCTGACATAATCTCGCTTCGGTTAAACGACTTCATTGCTAAGGATTGACCCCCTATGATTCATAAGTGCTTGTTCCCCGTTGCTGGCTACGGCACACGGTTTTTGCCCGCCACCAAAGCTATGCCCAAAGAAATGTTGCCGATCGTGAACAAGCCATTGGTGCAATATGGCGTGGAAGAAGCACATGAAGCGGGTTTGCATACCGTCGGTTTTGTTACAGGCAGAGGCAAACGTGCGATTGCCGATCATTTTGATATCAGCTACGAGCTGGAGCACCAAATTGCCGGCTCTGGCAAGGAAGAGCTGCTGGATTCAATTCGCACCTTAATCGACGACAACGATTTTGCATTCACCCGCCAAAACCACATGATGGGGCTAGGTCACGCGATTTTGTCGGGCCGCAACCTGATGGGGGATGACCCTTTTGCCGTGGTATTGGCCGATGACTTGTGCATGCCTGAGCCAGGCGACGAAGGTGTACTGGCGCAGATGGTAAAGCTCTACCAACAGTTCCGTTGTTCCATTGTCGCCATTCAAGAAGTCCCTGAAGATGAAGTGCACAAGTACGGCGTGATAGCCGGTGAACCCATGAAGGATGGCCTCTATCGCATCACCGATATGGTGGAAAAACCCAATAAGGAAGACGCACCTAGCAACTTGGCCATCATAGGCCGTTATATTTTAACACCCGATATTTTTGACAAAATTGAAGCCACGGAACCCGGCAAAAATGGTGAAGTACAAATTACCGATGCCCTACTAAAACAAGCGCAGGAAGGCTGCGTATTAGCTTATAAATTCCGCGGCAAGCGTTTTGACTGCGGTAGCATCGACGGCTTCGTAGAAGCCACTAACTATGTTTATGAACACGTATTTAAACAAGGCTAAATCATGGGTGAATTTCTCGCGGCATTTAAAGCATACGATATTCGTGGCCGCATTCCTGATGAATTAAACGAAGATATTGCTTACGCCATTGGTCGCGCCTATGCCGATTATTTGCAGCCGCAGCAAGTCGTGGTTGGCTATGATATCCGCCTGACCAGCCAAACCCTGTCGCAAGCATTAAGCAAGGGCTTGCAAGACGGCGGCGCTGACGTCATCGACATTGGCCAATGCGGTACCGAAGAAGTGTACTTTGCCACGTCGCATCTCGAGGTCGACGGTGGTATTTGCGTCACCGCCAGCCATAACCCCAAAGACTACAACGGCATGAAGTTTGTGCGCGAGCAGTCTAAGCCCATCAGTGGCGATACCGGACTGAAAGATATAGAGCGCATTGCCCACCAACGCAGCTGGAAAGACAGTCCTCGCCAAGGCAGTTACCGCCAGCAAGACACTCGCCCGGCCTACATCCAGCATTTGCTGAGCTATGTCGATGTCAGCCAACTGACGCCATTAAAAATTGTCTGCAATGCCGGCAATGGTGGCGCAGGAGCCGTGATCGATGCCATCGAATCGCACTTACCGATCGAATGGATCAAGGTGCATCACAACGCCAATGGCGATTTTCCCAACGGTGTGCCGAACCCGTTGTTAGAAGAAAATCGCGCCCCGACCATTGAAGCCATTCAAGCGCACAAAGCCGACCTGGGTATCGCCTGGGATGGCGACTTTGATCGCTGTTTCTTTTTTGATCATCAGGGACAGTTTATTGAGGGCTACTACATCGTTGGTTTGCTGGCCGAAGCGTTTCTCAATAAAAACCCTGGTGAAAATGTGGTTCACGACCCCAGGCTGGTGTGGAACACAGTCGAACTAGTGGAATCCATGGGTGGCAGCGCCATTCAAAGCAAAACCGGCCATGCCTTTATCAAAGAACGGATGCGCAAAGAAGATGCGGTGTATGGCGGCGAGATGAGCGCCCACCACTACTTTAGAGATTTTGCTTACTGCGACAGCGGCATGATCCCCTGGCTATTAGTGGCTGAGCTCATTGCTGTCAGCGGTAAAAGCCTGGCTCAACTAGTGGCCGAACGCACTGCCCGCTTCCCTTGCAGCGGCGAAATCAACTCGCGCCTGCAAGACGCCAGCGCCACACTGCAAAAAGTCGAGCAGCACTTTGCCGATCAGGCACTAAGCATTGATCGTACCGACGGTTTGAGCATGGACTTTGAGCAGTGGCGCTTTAACCTGCGCGCCTCCAATACAGAGCCGGTGGTACGCTTAAACGTCGAGAGCCGTGGTGATGTCGCGCTAATGGAGCAGCAAACACGTTATCTACTGGAGCTGATGGCGGACTAGCCAATTGTTTTTTCTCACTTTTTTGAAAAAAAGTGTTGACGACAATAGGGGCGAGGCGTACTATACGTCTCGTTGTTGAGAGACATTCCCCGATAGCTCAGTCGGTAGAGCAGTAGACTGTTAATCTATTGGTCGCTGGTTCAAGTCCAGCTCGGGGAGCCACTCAACCTTCGGGGTATAGCGCAGTCTGGTAGCGCGCCTGGTTTGGGACCAGGATGTCGGGAGTTCGAATCTCTCTACCCCGACCACTTCTTTTAGGCGTTTCAGCCAACTAAATTCCTTAAAATACAAGCAAGTTCAAAACAACGTCGTTTTCTGCTGTGTAACTTGCACAAAAAAAAGCGCCTGAAAATTCAGACGCCCTTCTCTGGCAACGGCGATCAGCCTTGCTCAGCAACCACTTCCAACAACTCTACTTCGAATACTAAGGCAGAGTTCGCAGGAATTTTAGGGCTTGGGCTGCGAGCACCATAAGCCAAATCCGCTGGGATAAACAGCTTCCACTTGTCGCCTGGCTTCATCAGCTGCAGTGCTTCAGTCCAACCTTTAATAACCATATTTACAGGGAACTGAGCTGGCTCACCACGATCGACTGAGCTATCAAATACACTGCCGTCGGTCAAAGTGCCATGGTAGTGAACACTGACGGTATCCGTCGCAGATGGTGACTCACCACCTTCTGCTGACGCCATCACTTCGTATTGCAGACCAGATTCCAAAACAACCACACCGTCACGAGAGGCGTTTTCTTTCAGGAACTCCTCGCTCTTTTTGGCAATTTCGTCATTTAACGCTTCTTGCTTGCGAGCATGATCGTCACGCATTTGCGCAAACGCTGCCTGAATGGTTTCATCATCTACGCGCGGCTCTGCATCGCCCATGGCATCACGAAAGCCAGCAATCAATGCCTCTTCATTCAATTCCAGGTTTTCACCGGCCAACTGACGGCCAAAGTTCAAGCCAACACCATAACTCGCTTGATCAATGTGATTTTCAATTTTCACTACCGCTTTTTCCTCCTGGCCACAACCGACCAATAACGCAGCGCCCAGAATTAATGCTGGCGCAGTGGTTTTAAAAGTCATAATTTTTCCTTGCTGTTTACTATAAATCGCTATTAACACGCATAATTGCCGCTGTCGGCACGACGCTTACATTCCCGGCGAATGTTTTTACAGACTTGAATTTCAGCCGTTGAGGGGTTTGCCATCATTTTGCAGCGATAGTCACGCTGACGCAGCTCTTTATCAGACATACTGGAAAACTGCCCATCACCGCAACCCGCAAGCAGTAATAGCACCAACAACAGATGCCTCTTCATCGCTACTCCATCCATGACTTAAGCCGAGATTAGAAACCCAGCGAGAGCGATGCTCCCACATACACACCCGATACGTCGACGTCTGCCTCGATATCAACATCATCTGGATCGGTTTGCAATGCTAACCGGCGGTAACCCGCCTCAACACCCACATCCACCACAGGAATCGGCAAATCGTACCCCAAGCCATAGCTCATGTCGGTCAACTGGTTATCACCTAAGCCAATGTAACGGATATCAGCGTGACCATAGAGGCCAAAAGGACTATTGACCTTCACCGCACCATAAGCCAACGGCAAAGTCAGATCCAAATCCACCTGCTCGGTAACACTACTGCCATCATAACTGCCAGTCACCTCGGCCAAACCGTCAAACTGACGGACCGTGGCCCCAAAATTCACATCCACAAAAGGGACAGGCAAAGGCAAGCCCCAGTACAAGGTCAGATCCTGATGAGTTAGATCAAAACGGGTATCCGTCTGACCATTAAATTCTTGACCAGCAAACTCGCCCGTCACCTGCCCTTCACCGCTGACATCCAAGGCGGTGCGCTTCAGCTCAACATTCGGCACAAACGGCAGCGGATGCTCAAAGAACAAGGTCAATTGATTACCGGTATTGTCTTCTAAATCTAACCCGTCGCCTTCTACCGACAAGTCGCGATCCAAATCCCCTGCTGGCGCAGCATTCCAAACACTGGCCTTTGCTCCTAAGGTGAACAGCAAATCCGCCTGTGCTTGGCTACTGCAACACAGCGCCACCGCCATCGCGGCCATCCATTGAGTACGAAATTGCATACTATCTTCCCGATGATTGCAGATATGAAAACGCCGGCGGGTGCCGGCGCTGCATCAGAATGTTACGCCAATTCGGCGTCCCACTTCCATATAGGATTCAACCACACTGCCAAGACCTTGGCGGAAACGGTCTTTATCCAGCTTCTCACGTGTATCGGCATCCCATAAACGACAGCCGTCGGGCGAGAACTCATCTCCCAACACCACCTCACCACGGAATAAGCCGAACTCCAGTTTGTAATCAACCAGCAATAAACCACCCTGAGCAAAAACGTCCTTCAACACGCTATTTACTTGGAAGGTGAGCTCTTTCATCCGATCCAGGTGTGCCTCTTCTGCCCAACCAAATGATCGCGCGTGAAACTCGTTGACCATAGGGTCGCCCAGCTCGTCATTTTTTAAGAACAACTCAAAGGTCGGTGGCGTCAGCTCAATACCTTCTTCGACCCCCAAACGACGACAAAGACTACCTGCTGCGATGTTACGTACAACACACTCCAACGGAATCATATCAAGGCGCTTCACCAACGACTCATTGTCCGACAACAAGCGCTCAAAGTGAGTTGGAATGCCAGCATCAGACAAAGCCTGCATAATAAAGGCGTTGAACTTATTATTAACCAGACCTTTGTTGTCTAACTGCTCAACTTTTTTACCATCAAAGGCTGAGGTATCATTGCGAAACTCCAGCACCATGTAGTCATTGTCATCGGTGGTATAAACTGACTTGGCCTTGCCAGAGTACAGCAGTTCACGCTTTTCCATGGGGATCTCCAAAGATCGTTTTAACTATTCGTAGTGCCTAGCGCAATTGCTGCCAGGCAGACACTTCATCTTGCTGTAACAACTGCACTTCACTGGGCTGACACGCCAGCACCTCAGCCAGCGTTTGTCTCACCAACTGCTCGTCGTTGTTTTTTTCGCTGATATGGCCGGCAGTCACCGACTGCAAACCAGACCAAGCCACCAGGCGAATCAATTCGGCACATTGTTGGTTGCTTAAATGGCCGTACTGGCCCGCCACCCGGGCGCGCAAGCTAGGCGGATACGGGCCTCGCTGCAGCATGCCAGGGTCATGATTGGCTTCCACCTGCAAACCGTGACAGTGACGATACTGGCGCAAAACGTGGGGAGTGAGGCTACCCAAATCAGATAACACGCCAACGACATAATCATCACGACTGCGCACGACAAACTGCAGCGGCTCTTGTGCGTCATGTGGCACCACCACGGGCATCACCTGCATACCGGCCACCGATACAGGCTCATCGGCATGCAAACAACGCCATAACTCGTGTTGCTGCCACTGCATCTTACGCGCCGTACCGTGAGAGCTGTAAAACGGTATATCCAACGCCTCACACAACGACTGCACACCTTTAGCATGATCGCTGTGCTCATGAGTTACCAACACCGCTTGCAGCTGCTCCGGGGCCTGACCACTGCGCTGCAGCCGCTCTAGCGTACTTTTACGGCTAAAGCCGCAATCAATCATTAACGCGTTATTCGCCGACTGCACCAAGGTGGCATTGCCACGGCTACCACTACCTAACGAGCAATATCTCACGACTGCAGCTGACGAAGAATCTCAGACAAGACGTTATTGGTCACCTCGGCGTCAGCCAGATTGTCACTGTCAGTTAACAATGACAGATAAACCCCACTGTGAGCCCGGTTCATTTTCAGCAAGTACACTTTGATCTCGTTTTCGGCACGACGGTTAAATAACGACGCCCAAAATCCCTGCTCAGACTCTTTACCCGCAACCTCTAGCTCTAAAAAGAAGGTGCCAGTGCTACGGTTCAAATCTGTCAGGGTCAAATTGGTGGCCGCAATGGCTTCCGTTACTCGCGCCCAGGACTGCGCATAGCCACTATCAAGGCGCAAGATCTGAGTACCGGCGCCATCCTGATCAAGACGTGGATTCAAAGCCTCTGATTGGTACTGCGTCAAGCTAGCACTGTCCGAGTCGCTATCATCCTCATCCAATAAGGGGGCAGGACGGGGCACCTCGAAGTGCGCCGGCGCGGCAGGCACCACCGCCAGCTCAGGGATCGGCATAGTGTCTTGCACCGCTAACGGCTTAGCCCCATCTGGCACTTGGGTATCAGGCGTTGGACGCACCTGTAAATAGTCTTCACTGCGATCACTGAAAGTGTCGCCAAACAAGGTGCTGCAGCCAGAAAGACACAGCAGCGTAGTATAAAGAAGCGCTCGCATGCGGTTACAACAACTCCAAATTAGCCATCGCCAATTCCAGCTTTGGCTGATAGCGCTCATCCAGCTCCATCAAGGGCAAGCGAATTCCAGAGGACAGCTTACCCAGCCGCTTCATCGCCCACTTCACCGGCACAGGATTGGCTTCTAAGAACAATGCGCGATGCAATGGCATCAATCTATCATTGAGCGCCTTGGCTTCTTCGGCGCGACCATCCAATGCCAGCATGCACAATTCATGCACCAACGCCGGTGCAACATTGGCCGTGACGGAAATATTGCCTTTACCGCCCAATAGAATCAGCTCATAAGCGTTTGAATCCTCACCGGAATATACCGCCAAGCGATCACCGACCTTGTCGATTAATTCTTTGCCGCGCTGCAAGTCACCCGTGGCATCCTTGATGCCAACAATCTGTTCGACATCTGCCAGGGCGACTACAGTTTCCACCGCAATATCGCTGGCAGTTCGACCTGGCACGTTATACAAAATTTGTGGAATATCCGCTGCCGCTGCCACCGCTTCATGATGGCGGATAATGCCACGTTGTGGCGGGCGATTGTAATAAGGCGAGACCAGCAAACAAGCATCTGCTCCCACGCGCTTGGCTTCTTGGGTCAGCTCGATGGCTTCGCTGGTGGAGTTAGAGCCAGTACCAGCAATAACAGGACGGCGACCGCCTACCTGCTTGACGACACGTTCAACCACATCACAGTGTTCCTGAGTACTCAGGGTTGCCGGCTCGCCAGTGGTGCCCATGGCAACGATAGCATCGGTGCCCTGCTTGATATGAAATTCCACCAACTGATCGAGGCTCTCCCAATCCACCCGGCCATCCGGGTGCATCGGAGTCACCAGCGCAACAATACTGCCGGTAATCATTTAACTGCTACTCCTGAAAAAGAATGTCGCGCCAGGCAGGCCGTTGCCGCCACGACAGAATAAAGGCGCAAGTCTACTGGTGCGCTACGGCACTGACAAGAGAGGTAACCCCTGCCGCTGATTTCATTTGCCGTCACCGTCATCGACTTGCAATTGTTGATCCGGCCATGCCTGCACAACGGCGTTAAATAATGTCGCCAGCGGTATGGCGAAAAACACGCCCCAAAACCCCCACAAGCCGCCAAACACCAGCACGGCCAAAATAATAGCCACCGGGTGTAGGTTAACCACTTCGGAAAACAACAGCGGCACCAGCACATTGCCGTCCAATGCTTGAATCACGCCATACATCACCATTAACCATAAAAAGTCGTTGCTTAGTCCAAACTGAAAATAGCCCACCAAGGCCACAGGCACCGTCACCACCGCAGCGCCGATATAGGGCACCAACACCGAAAAACCCACCGCCAACGCCAGCAGGGCAGCGTAATTCAAACCAAGCCATACAAAGGCTGCGTAGGTTGCCGCCCCGACAATGACAATTTCTAACGCCTTGCCGCGAATATAGTTGGCGATTTGCTGATCCATTTCAGCCCAAACCCGATCCAGCAAGGTACGTTGCTGCGGTAAAAAGGACGTCATCCAATGAACAATCTGACTGGAATCTTTTAGTAAAAAAAACACCAATATGGGTACCAATACGCAATATATCAGCACCGCCATCACACCCGTGATTCCTGAAATAGAAAAGCTAACCGCCCACTGGCCTAGCTGTGCCAACTCATCACCAATCTGCTTGGTCCACTGACGAACCTGCTCTTCTGTCACCACCTCAGGAAATCGCTCAGGCAAGTGCAACAGCAACGCCTGACCCTCTTTTGCCATTCGCGGCAGCTCATAAAAAAACTGCGACATTTGCTGCCACACCGCCGGCAGCAAAAAGAACAAGAACCCCACCAAGCTGCCCGCAAACAAAGAAAATACCAATATTGTCGACACTAGATGACTAAGCCCTCTGCGCTTACAGATCTGCATTGCCCCCTGCAGCAAATAAGCAATGATTAGGGCGGTAAAAAACGGCGCCAACACCTGCCCAAATGACACCACCACCAGCAGCAAAGTGCCGATCAGCACCAATAGCAATAACGCCTCTTCATTGGAGAAATAGCGATCAATCCAACCTCGCACCACATTAAACAAATCGTTATTCTCCTTTTTGAATCCAGTAGTGATAAACATCATCACGTTGCTCTGCTGCTAACATCTGGTGATTTGTCAGCTCGGTCAGGGTATGCATATCTCGCCAGGAACCGGCATCCGTAGCCGACAACCACAACACTTGGCCACAGCCCATGCCTTTCAACGCCAGCTTGGCCTTCAACAACGGCATAGGACAGGCAAGACCATCGGCTTGCAGGCGCTGATCATAGGAGTGGGAATTCGACACGTTTGTTACCTTTTGCGACACTGCGCCCGACACACGAACAATTTACAACACCAACTTAGCATTGCTCCGGTGAGCCATTATACGGATGCGCAGCGCGTTCGCTATCGGCCGTCACCGCCACTCGTGGGAACCCACAATGCCTGCGAAGCTCAAACCAAGACCAATAGCATAGGACATCATCTTGTTACGCCTTAGGCTCCAACTCATTACTCTGCTGAACTGCCTGTGTCTGTATCTGCCCGCCCAGGCTGCCAGCAACGACTTGCCTAATTTAGGCGACAGCACATCAGGCATCGTCTCCTTACAACAAGAGCAACAACTGGGCCGGACCTGGCTGCGGCAGCTACGCAGCCAGGCTGTTTTGGTAGACAGCCCACATGCCAAACAGTTTCTGGAAGATCTGGTGTTTCAGCTCGTGCCCTACAGCGACCTTAACTACAGTGAGCTGGAGTTCGTCATTGTTGATCAGGCCACCCTCAATGCCTTTGCCGTACCGGGCGGCATCATCGGCATCAACTACGGACTGCTGATGCATGCTCGCGACGAAGACGAACTGGCCGCCGTGTTAGCACACGAACTTGCCCACCTTAGCCAGCGGCACTTTGCAAGGCGCATCGAACAATCACAAAAGCAGCAACCCATTGCCATGGCAGCCATCCTCGCCAGCATTCTGCTCATTGCCAGCAACAATCCAGATGCCGGCTTCGCAGGACTAATGTCTAGCCAGGCAGCCAGCATTCAAGAACAACTGGCCTACAGCCGCGACTGGGAACGTGAAGCCGACCGCTTAGGCATCAAAACCCTGGCGGCCGCTGGCCTCGATCCGCAAGCCATGCCCAGCATGTTTGAGCAGATGCAGCGCGCCAGCCGCTTCAGCCAAAGACCCCCTGAGTTCCTGCTCACTCATCCAATAACCGAATTTCGCATATCAGATGCTGCTGGCAGAGCAGACCGCTATCCAACTCAACCGCGCAGCCAAAGTTTTGATTTCTTATTGTTGAAAGCCGATGCTGAGTGGCGCTATCAGCACAGCACTCTACAAAAAACCGAGCAGCTGCGCCGTGCTATCAAACAAAGCAGCAAAGGCGACTGGCGCGCAGCACTGCAAGCGCAACTGGTTAAAACGCTGACCAACCAAGGCGACCTGAATGCCGCAAGAGAGGCTTTTGAAGAACTTAATGACTATCTACACCATGCAGCCCTGATTGCCCTGCAAGCGCCACTGATTAGCGCCAACGAGGCCATTGAGCGCATTCAGCAAGCTTTAGAACTGCAAACAGACAACCGAGTACTAATGACCGCACTGGCACAACAGCAGCAACGAGCCGGCAACCACCAAGCCGCCACTACCGCCTGGCGCCAACTGACCGAGCGCTGGCCCAATGATCCAGACAACTGGACCGGCCTACAACAAGCCGCGTCCGCACAAAAGGACAGCACTGGCGCTCTTTACGCCGGCGCAGAAAAGTTTTTTTTGACAGGAGATTACCCGCGCGCCTTGAGGCAGATGGAGCTCGCCATTCGCAGCGCGCGAGAACATGACGATTTCCAACGCCAGGCAGCCCTGGAGAGCCGCATGCGCACCATGGCCAGCGCCAGCCAAGAACTACAATAAAAATGGCTGGCACCCAGCTATAGAGAGCCTATTGCATGCCCAGGCGAAGCCTGGGCTATTACGACTTAGCGCTTAAACGCCAGCATACGACCAAGACTCACCTCGGCCTGTTGACGAATGCTTTCGTCAACTAACACCTCTGGTGCACCAGATACCAGCGCATCGCGAATATTGACCAGCTCGTTCATCGCCATCCAAGGACAATGAGCGCAACTGCGACAGGTGGCACCATTGCCAGCCGTTGGCGCTTCAATCAGCAGCTTATCTGGAGCCGCCTGTTGCATCTTATAGAAAATGGCTTTATCAGTAGCAACGATCAACGTATCTGTCTCCAGACGCTCCGCCGCCGCAATCAACTGACTGGTCGAGCCGACCACATCCGCCATCTCTACCACCGCCTGCGGACTTTCTGGGTGCACCAGAATAGCGGCATGGGGATGCACTTGTTTAAGGTCTGTCAGCGCCTTGGCCTTAAATTCATCATGAACGATGCACTCACTGTCCCACAGGATCATATCGGCGCCAATTTCACGCTGAATGTAGTTGCCCAAATGACGATCTGGCGCCCAGATTATGGACTGCCCTTGTTGTTTTAAATGGCGAACCACATCCAAGGCAATACTGGACGTCACCACCCAGTCCGCTCGAGCCTTAACAGCAGCCGAGGTATTGGCGTACACCACCACAGTGCGCTCAGGGTGCTGATCACAAAAAGCAGAAAACTCATCGATAGGACAGCCCAGATCCAGCGAACAGGTGGCCTCCAGGGTGGGCATTAAAATGCGCTTTTCAGGGCTCAGGATTTTGGCAGTTTCGCCCATAAAGCGAACGCCAGCCACCAATAAGGTACTGGCTTTATGATCGCGACCAAAGCGCGCCATTTCCAATGAATCGGAAACACAACCACCCGTGGCTTCAGCCAAGGCCTGAATTTCTGGTGCAGTGTAATAGTGGGCAACAATGGCGGCATCTTGCTGCTGTAACAGCTGCTTAATTTCCTGCTCAAGCTGCTGTTGCTGCTCTGCGGTCATCACCGGCGATGGCGACGACCAATGCTCGCGGATAATTTCTCTTGAACGTTCTTGTTGGGGGCTAGACGACATACTCACGCCTCTCACATCAGCTGGCGGCATTCTATCACAGCAGCCGTTTTTTGCTGCGGCCACCTTCATGGCTATTTTTTTAGGCATAAAAAAAGGGGAGAAAGTTACCTTTCTCCCCTTTTAGGAATAAGTGGTGGGTCGTGCTGGATTCGAACCAGCGACCAATTGGTTAAAAGCCAACTGCTCTACCAACTGAGCTAACGACCCTCAGTTGTTGATCATTTTAGCCATCTTTTAGAAAAAGTCAAGCTTTTCAACAACTTACCTCTGGTAGTTGGTGGTGGGTCGTGCTGGATTCGAACCAGCGACCAATTGGTTAAAAGCCAACTGCTCTACCAACTGAGCTAACGACCCCCAGAGGAGGTGCGTATAATACTCAGATATTGTTGGAGCACAACCCCTTTTCCAAAAAAAATTAAACTTTTTATGCACTTAGCGCTTTTCAGTACGCTTTTTAATCAATCACGACACGTGGTCGAGCAAAACTCGATCAACATCAAAGACCAGCGGAGTATTTAGCAAAAAGGGAGGAAATGAAAACCCAGCGCGACGCCGCCACGCTAGGCGATAGAGATCACAAAGTTTTCAGGTAAGAACGCGCGAGCTGCACCGTGGCATCAGCTTTGCCAGCGTAGGTATTAATGACTTTTTGCAGCCATTGACGTGCTTCATCAATACGCCCCTGCTTGTGCAGAGTCACCGCGTACTTGTAGCTGGCATCAGGGGTTTTGCCATGCTCAGGATACTGATCAATGACTTTCTTAAACTGAGTCAAAGCCAAGTCATGCTGGCCTTGCACCAAGGCAACCTCTCCTGACCAGTACCAGGCATTGGCCACCAACTCACCCCCTGGATAGTTTTGTGCAAATTCATCAAACGCCTGCTGCGCTTCGACAAATTGCTTATTACGTACCAGCGTCATCGCTTGCTTATAAGCATCGGCCGCCGGAACGGTTGGCTCTGCTGCCACTGGAGATGAGGATAAAGGAGGAGTTGTTTCAGTTGTCGGTACGGCGGCGCCTGGTTGTTGCATCAGCAACGACAAGCGACGGTCCACATCCAGATAACGCTGCTGCCCAGATTGTTGCAAAGCACTAATCTCGCGCTGTTGCGTTTCTACCTGACTGCGTAGATAAGCAATTTCTTGCTGCATCTGCTCAACCTGGGTAATCAATTCGGTTAATAAACCCGACTGACTGCCGGTCGGTTGAGACGATGATTCCACTTGAGTGGCCTGCACCGGCTTTACCACCGGTGCAGTTGGTACCTGCTCACCTACGGAGACCCATTCGTTTGCCAGCGCAATAGGGCTGTGCAAAGCCACGGACAATAGCAGATACTGCATCGTCATTAGCGCTGATATTTCACTTCAACGCGACGATTTTTGGCATAGCTGGTTTCGTTGTGGCCCATGACCGCTGGACGCTCTTCGCCAAAGCTCACCACTTCCAGTTGCTCAGCAGCCGCACCGTTAGCCATCAGGAAACGACGAACAGTCATAGCACGACGCTCACCCAGAGCCAGGTTGTATTCAACGGTACCACGCTCATCGGCATGACCTTCCAGTACAACGCGAGTCGCTGGATTGTTTTTCAGGTAAGCAGCGTGAGCCATCAGCGAAGGCTTACCGTCTGCTTTCAGCGAGCTTTGGTCAAAGTCAAAGTAGAACACGGTCTGCTCACGCAGTGCTGCCGCTTCATTTTCGGCTGCCATGTCTTCGCCGCTGACTGTATTGGTGTCAACAACCGTTGTGCCAGTTTCCGTTGCTGTAGGCTCAGTGCTGCTGTCACCTTCGCTCACTTCGCCCGTGCTTGAACAGGCTGAAATCAGGATAGCGCTCAGGGTCAATCCTAACGCCTTGTAAAGTGCAGTTTTTTGCATAACCGTCTTCCCAGTTAAGGTTGGTGTGTTTTATTTAAAAATGGGTGACCAAGCAGGTTCTCTAACGTCGCCGAACTTGGATGGAAGGCGAAATTTCACCTCACCATCCACCGATACCGCCGCAAGAATACTGCGATCCGCTTCACTTGCGGCATAAACTACCATACTTCCGTTAGGTGCAACACTAGGCGATTCATCCAGCTCCGTCTCTGATGTCAGAATATGAACCAGGCCACTTTCTAAGTCCTGTGCAGCGATGTGAAAACGGTTATTGGCCTGATGCACATACACCATTTTGCGCCCATCGGCAGTCACGCGAGCCCGAGCATTGTAATTCCCTTCAAACGTCACTCGTTCAATGCTCTTGTCCACGGTATTAATCTTGTAAATTTGTGGCCCACCCGCTCGGCTCGAGGTAAACACAATATCCCGTCCATTTGGCATCCACTGCGGTTCGGTATCAATGCCATAGTGTCGGGTCAAGCGGGTCAGTTCTCGACTCTCAAGGTCCAACACATAAACATCCGGATTGGCCAATTGCGAACGAACAAATGCCAGTTTTTTGCCATCCGGAGAAAACGCCGGCGCACTGTTCGACCCCCGATACGCCGCTACCTTATCTCGCTTACCGGACGCCAGTTCCTGAATATAGATTTCGCTTTTACCACTTTCAAACGACACATAGGCGACACTGCGACCATCAGGTGACCAAGCCGGTGAAATAATAGGATGCTTTGAACTGAATACGACCTGCTCTCGCGCACCATCAGCGTCAGCGTAGTTCAAATTAAAGCGCGTGCGCTCACGATTAGTGGTGACATACACCAACTTAGTCGAAAATACCCCCGGCACTCCGGTTAAGCGCTCAAAGATAAAGTCACTGATGTAATGCGCCATATCGCGCAACTGGCCCGGCTGTCCGCGCACACGATGACGTAACAGTTCAATACCTTGGTGCACATCCACCACATGGAACTCGGCCAGATACTCAGCACCATTAGGCCAAATTCGGCCCAACACCACGTAATCCTGCTGCAGCGCCCGCCAATCGCTGTAGTTAACCTGCTCCAAAGTGCTGGGCTGAGAAATCATGCCTACCGCCGGCAAGGTTCGAAAATAGCCACTGTGTTCCAGGTCACTGGTAATAATGGACGACACATCTTCCGGCAGGGCCTGCTCGCCTTGCCAAGCAAACGGCACCACAGCAATAGGAATGGCTGACTGTTTGCCTTGGGTAATTTCAATGACTAGATCAGCGCGCGCAACGCCGCAAACCAGCAATAAACAAAGCTGTAAAATTCGAACTACCACACTGCATTCTCCGGTCTGAAATTCATGGTAAAACTACGAAACTGCTGTTCAAAAACTCGAATATCTTGTGGCACCGGCAACGGCGATGCCCGCTTTACTGCTTGTTCTACCGAGCGATCCAGCGCGCGGTTGCCACTGCTTTTAACGACTTCTACCTGCACCACCTCACCAGTCGGTACCAACGTCAGTCGCACTGACACCTGCTGATCTTTTTGCACCGCCGGTGGATAGCGCCAGGCAGATTCAATCTGTGCCCGAATCATATCAATATGGGTGGCCGCCGTTTTAGCTGCCTCGGCAGCCGCCGCTTCAGCTTGCAATTGCTGCTCCAGTGCTTGCTCGCGCAGCCGACGCTCCAGCAACGCTTGCTCTTCCGCTAATTGCTGCTGACGCCGCTGTTCTTCCTGGCGAGCCTGCTGTTGCTGCGCCTGACGTTTAGCTTCTTGCTGGCGTTTTTTTAGCGCCAGGGCTTCGCGCTGCTGCTGAGCTTCTTTCTCACGCTGCTCTCGTTTGGCTTTTTCTTGCGCCTTGCGCTTTTGTTCTGCTTGCTTACGCTGCTGCTCTTTGGCCTTTGCAGCTTGTTGTTTTTGCCGCTCCACAGCTTGGCGCTTGGCTTGTTGCTGACGCTGTTTAACCGCTTTATTTTCTTCTTGAATAATGCTCGCGACCATATGCCTAGGCACAGGCTCTGGCCGCTTATGATCGGTTTGATTCCACTGCACCACAAACGCGGCCATCACCAGCGCATGCAGCACCAGCGCCAGCAATATCGGCACACCGTAACCATCACGCCTAGCTTGCATCATTTTGCCTGTGGGTCCGGTGCCTCGGTGACCAACCCGATATTATTGATATCGGCGGCCTGCAAAGCGCCCATTAATGCCACCACCTGGCCATACGGCACACGCTCATCACCACGCACTAAAATCCGAGTGGCAGGTGTTTGTGCCACCACTTTAGCGGCGTAATCCTGAACCTTTGCCAGCGACATAGACTGGGGATCGTCTTCACCGCGCTCGATAAACAATTGCCCTTGCTGATTAATGGCAATAATCAGGGTGTGATCATCCGGGTCAATTTCCGTGGGTTTGGCATCCACGTCGGGAAGGTCCACTGGCACGGTTTGCACCAACATAGGTGCAGTCACCATAAAAATAATTAACAGCACCAGCATCACGTCAATGTAAGGCACAACGTTAATTTCTGCTACGGGACGACGCTTCGGCGCATAGCCGGCCATAGGTTCCATTTACGCGGCCTTTCCGTTGTGTTGCGCTTTTTGTGCCTGACGGTACAACAAGGATGAAAACTCATCGGCAAAGGTGTACATCATGGTCGACAGCTGATCGACACGGTTGGCGTAACGGTTATAAAAAATCACCGCTGGGATGGCCGCCAAAAGTCCCATCGCCGTAGCGACTAGGGCCTCAGAAATACCCGGTGCTACGGTGGCAATGGTGGCTTGCTTAACCGCCGCCAATCCTTGGAAAGAGTGCATAATGCCCCATACGGTACCAAATAAGCCGATATAAGGACTGGTCGAACCGACCGTTGCCAATAAAGGAATATGGTGTTCGAGGGAGTCCACCTCGCGAGTAATGGCAATACGCATGGCACGCTGCACACCGGCCATCAGCGCATCGGGATCCGTTGTGTGGTGCTGGCGCAGCTTGCTGAATTCTTTTAAGCCGGCCATAAACACGGTTTCCGTTGGCGAATGATAAACATTCGACTGGCACTCACGATACAGCTCATTTAAATCAATGCCAGACCAAAATCTGTCTTCAAAACGGGTCATGTTTTGCTTGGCAGTGCTTAGCATACGGCCACGCTGAAAAATAATGACCCAACTGGCCAGTGACGCCAGCAATAACAGCAACATCACCAGCTGCACTACCAAGCTGGCATTTATAATCAGGTGCATGATCGATAGTGATTCGTTCACATCGTCTCCTTAACGGTTTGATTGCCATCCATAAACGCCAACACGGCGCTGCGAATGTCATCGGGCAAGCTACGCAACTTGCCATCGGTTTGAATACAGGCGATGCGTACACTGCCCTGGCATAAACAATGTCCCTGACGACCCACCTGTTGCGTGATGGTCATACTGGCTCTGCCCAATTGGGAAATTTCAACACTCACCAAGAGCTCATCATCGAGGCGCGCGCTGTGTTTATAATCCAACTGCAGCGACTGCACGACAAACAAACAATTTTGCTGGCGCAGTATTTCCTGCGAAAAACCCAATTGACGCAACCATTCTGTGCGCCCACGTTCCATAAATTTGAGGTAGTTGGCGTAATAAACGATACCGCCCAGGTCTGTGTCTTCGATATAGACTCGAATCGGCCACTCAAACACTGCCATTGTCTCCTTCGACGGCCAATCTCGACGGCAGTGGCAGATTAAAATGCAAATACGCCAATCGTGTGGCCACTCGGCCACGAGGCGTACGGGCAATATAACCTTGCTGCATTAAATACGGTTCCAACACGTCTTCAATGGTATCGCGCTCTTCACCAATAGAAGCGGCCAACGACTCCACCCCAGCTGGCCCGCCGTCGTACTTTTCCATTAAGGTTAATAGCAAGCGACGGTCCATATGATCAAAGCCCTGGGCATCGACACTCAGCATATTCAAGGCCGCATCGGCACAGGCTTTATCAACAGCACCATCAGCTTTTACCTGGGCGTAATCACGCACCCGACGCAATAAACGATTGGCGATACGTGGAGTACCACGCGAGCGACGAGCAATCTCACTGGCGCCATCCAAATCAATCGGCACTTCCATTAAACGTCCCGAACGAGCGACGATGTGAGCCAAATCGGGCACCGAATAAAACTCTAGGCGCTGTACGATGCCAAAACGATCGCGCAGTGGTGAGGTTAATAATCCGGCTCGCGTGGTAGCACCGACTAAGGTAAATGGCGGCAAGTCTATTTTAATCGAACGCGCCGCCGGGCCTTCGCCCACCATAATATCGAGCTGATAATCTTCCATCGCCGGATACAAAACTTCTTCTACCGCCGGATTTAGTCGATGTATTTCATCGATAAACAGCACATCGCCCTCTTCCAAACTGGTCAGCATGGCGGCCAAATCACCGGCTTTTTCCAACACAGGGCCAGAGGTAGATTTCAGTGTCACGCCCATTTCCGTGGCGATAATATTGGCCAAGGTCGTTTTACCGAGCCCCGGCGGACCAAACACTAAGGTATGGTCGAGGGCTTCTTGGCGAGATTTGGCCGCATCTATAAAGATTTCCATCTGCTCGCGCACCACCGGCTGACCAATATAATCCGCCAGCGAAGTCGGGCGAATGGCTCGATCTTGCCGCTCTTCCATTGGCATCGGCTGGGCACTGACAAAGCGATCGCTTTCTATCATAACGCTGCTCTACCGTCCGCCGCTTAAGGTGTTACGCAGCGCCTGTCGGATCAGTTCTTCCGAGCTAAGACCGTCTGCTGCTACTTTATTCAGCATCTTAGCGGCATCTTGTGGTTTGTAGCCGAGGGCCACCAGGGCCGTTTCCGCTTCTGCCAAGGTGTGTTGATGCTGGTCTTTTTCCGCTTGCTCGGCCGCGGCCCACAAAGGCGCTGGCGCTTGCCATTCTTTCAGGCGGTCACGCATTTCAACGATCAGACGTTCGGCGGTCTTTTTGCCAACACCTGGCAGCTTAGTCAGAGCAGCAATGTCCTCACTGTGCACGCAATGGGCAAAGGCGTTAACGTCCATACCTGACAATATGGCTAACGCTAATTTAGGCCCAACACCACTGACTTTGATCAAAGTGCGAAATAAGGTGCGCTGCTCTCGGTCGCTAAAACCATATAACTGATGGGCATCCTCTCGAATGGCCAAATGGGTGTATAACGTCGCCGCTTGTCCAATGGAGCCCAGGCTGGCAAAAGTAGATATGGGCGCTTGAATCTCATAGCCCACGCCCTGGACGTCGAGCAATAGCTCCGGCGCCTGTTTTTCAACGATGATTCCTTGTAATCGGCCAATCATGGCAAGTGCGGTTCCGCAGGTAGGTCAATGTCGCGTAAGACTACCAGTATGACCACAGAGGCTCAATTGAGGCCAAGCAATCTGGTGACCAGTCTATACATTCCCTGACCCAATCTGTGGCGGTGAGAATACTGATGATGCTTGCTGTCAGGCCTGTATTTACGGTAAAGTCTGCGGCCTTATCGAGAACCATTCTCAGTTTCAACTTTGGAGCCTATCCCATGAAATGGATTACGCTGCCCCTACTGGCATTGTCTGCGGTTCTGCCCTGGTCCAGCCAGGCGGATGAACTCAACCTCTATTCAGCGCGCAAAACTGAACTGATCGAACCCCTGTTAGACAAGTTCACCGCACAGACTGGCATCAAGGTGAACCTAGTGACCGGTAAGGATGACGCTCTGCTGCAACGATTGAAATCAGAAGGCAAGCTCAGCCCTGCCGATATGCTGATTACCGCCGATGTAGCCAGACTGCAACGCGCCAAAGATGCCGGCTTATTTCAAGCGATTGACAGCGATGTGCTGACACAGCGAGTGCCAGCTCATCTTCGCGACAATGACAATCAATGGTTTGGCTTATCCAAGCGTGCCCGGGTGATTTTTTACAACCCCAAAACCGTTAAACCTGAGCAGCTGTCGAGCTATGAAGCACTGGCCGACAAACAATGGCAGGGCCGGGTTTGCATTCGCTCTTCCAGCAATGTTTACAATCAGTCCCTAGTCGCGGCCATGCTGGCCGATCTCGGTGCTGAGCGCACGCAACAGTGGGCGAACAACTTTGTAAACACCTTCGCCCGCCCACCCGCCGGTGGCGACCGCGATCAGATTAGCGCCCTGGCTGCTGGCCAATGCGATCTGGCTGTGGCTAACACTTATTATTATGGCCGCATGCTGAAATCCGCTGGCGAAGAAAAGGCCGCTGCCGAGCAAGTCGCTTTATTCTGGCCCAACCAACAAGGCCGTGGCGCTCACATCAACGTATCTGGCGCTGGCGTGACGCAATCCGCCAAAAACAAAGCCGCTGCTATCAAGCTGCTGGAATTTTTAGTGTCAGAACCGGCGCAGCAATGGTACGCCGAGGTGAACAACGAATTCCCAGTGGTCGAAGGCGTGCAATTAGACCCAGTCGTCGCAGCCTGGGGCTCATTTAAAGCCGACGATGTTGACCTCAGCACCCTTGGTAGCAATAACCAGCAAGCGGTTAAGATCATGGACCGTGCTGGCTGGCGTTAAAATCGTTACACTGTGGCCCTGATCCGGGCCACAGATTTTCACCGACGTGAACTCCACCTCTACATCCCTACCTGCCACTAACCAACAGCGTATGCTGATTAACAGCCAGCGCCGCGATGGCGGTGTCGCCATAGCCACTCTAGGTATAACGCTGCTATTGACCATTCCGGTGCTGTCGGTGCTGTGGCATGCCTTGTTTGCCGACAGCAGCAGCTGGCAACACCTGGCCGAAACGGTACTGAGCGACTACATCTGGCAATCCTTGTGGCTGTGTTTTTGGGTGGCTATCGGGGTGTTAACTCTGGGCATCAGCTGCGGCTGGCTCACCAGTCGCTATCGCTTTCCCGGCAGTCGTTTTTTAAGCTGGGCGCTGTTATTGCCGCTGGCTTTTCCGGCCTACATCATCGCTTACACCTACACCGACCTGCTCGATTTTGCCGGCCCGCTGCAAACCGCCTTGCGCGACTGGACCGGTTGGGGCTATCGCGATTATTGGTTTCCGCCTATTCGCAGCCTAGGCGGCGCAGCATTGATGTTAACCCTGGTGCTCTATCCCTATGTATTTATGCTCAGCCGTGCATCCTTTATTACTCAGTCTGGCCTCAGCGCCGATGCCGCACGCTCATTAGGCGCCTCTCGCTGGCGAATTTTCTGGCGCATCGATTTGCCACTCGCGCGCCCTGCCATTGTTGCTGGCACCAGCCTGGCACTGATGGAAACCTTGGCCGATTACGGCACGGTCAGTTATTTCGGTGTCAGCAGCTTTAGCGCCGGCATTTTTCGTACCTGGCACGGCCTAGGCGATATGAATGGTGCCATGCAATTGGCTTCTTTGTTATTGGCCGTGGTGGTCATTTTATTAACGCTAGAGCGCTATTCTCGCCGCCATCAGCGTATTGACCAACTGCAACACCAGCCACCAACATCACCACCCCAGTTACGTGGCTGGCGTGCAGCACTAGCGACTGGCTGGTGTACTTTGCCATTGCTGCTGGGTTTTATCGTGCCGGTGGCCATGATCCTCTCCTGGCTGTGGCATAAGCCGCCCACGCTGGATAATAAGTTTTTTGATTTAATTAGCCACAGCATGCTGCTGGCTATCGCCGCGGCACTGATTACCCTGACGCTGGCGGTTATGCTGGCTTGGCTGCGACGTTTTTATGCGGCTCCCTGGATCAAGCCAGCCGTTGCCAGTGCTAGCCTCGGTTATGCCGTGCCCGGCACTGTTATTGCGATTGGCATCTTGGTACCGCTGGCCGCCCTCGATCGCAGCCTTAACAATTTGCTATCACATCTGTTTGACTGGCAGCCGGGCTTAATCTTTTCAGGCACTGTGGTGGCATTGCTGTTTGCTTATGCGGTGCGTTTTTTAGCCGTGGCACTCAATAGTGTGCAATCTGGCATGAGTCAGATCTCAACCAGCCTGGATCGTTCGGCCAGAAGCTTGGGACACGGCCGCTGGTCCGTGATGCGTCGTATTCATCTGCCATTGCTCACTACCAACTTGCTGACCGCTGTATTACTGGTATTTGTCGATGTCTTAAAAGAGCTGCCAGCCACCTTGATTTTACGCCCTTTTAACTTCGACACCCTGGCGGTCAAAGCCCACGAGCTGGCGGCCGACGAGCGTTTACTCGATGCTGGCCCAGTGGCCTTGACCATAGTACTGGTCGGCTTATTGCCGGTTATTCTACTTAGCCGCAAATTACAACAATCGCCTTCACCTCAGTAACGGAAGCCCCATGAACACCTCCGCCGCTCTTACCCTGGAACAGGTCAGCCTTGGCTACGATCAGCGCCTGGTCGTTAAAGATGTTTCACTGCAACTGCAAGCCGGTGAAATAGGCTGCTTACTGGGGCCTTCTGGCTGTGGAAAATCAACGCTATTGCGCGCAATTTGTGGCTTTGAGCCCTTGCGCAGCGGCCGCATCCACATTGACGGCACCCTGGTTTCCAGCAACAGCCTGATGACAGCACCAGAAAAACGTCCTGTGGTGATGGTGTTTCAGGAGTTAGCGCTGTTTCCGCACATGACCATAGAAGACAACCTGGCCTTTGGCCTGAGCCACTTAAAGGGGCCGCAACGCCAGCAACGCATCGAACAGCTGCTGCATTTAATTGCCCTACCCGAGATGGGCAAACGTTATCCGCACGAATTATCCGGCGGCCAGCAACAACGTGTAGCGGTTGCCAGGGCCATTGCGCCAAAACCTAGGCTGTTATTATTGGACGAACCCTTTTCCAGCCTGGATGCCGAGCTGCGCGAAGATTTAGCCGAACAGATTCGCGATATTTTAAAGGCCGAAAACATCAGTGCCTTAATGGTCACCCACGATCAGCTGGAAGCCTTTGCCATGGCCGACCGAGTTGCGGTTATGCAAGGTGGAGAGCTGCAGCAATTTGATAGCGCCTTTAATCTCTACCACCGCCCTGCCACCCGCTTTGTCGCCAGCTTTATTGGTCAAAGTACCCTGATACCCGCACGTGTGATTAACGAGCACCAGGTGGAATGCTCGTTAGGCAGCCTGGTATCCGAACACGCCATTGCCTTTAACAGCGGCCAAACCGTCGATTTAATGCTGCGCCCGGACGATGTGCTGCATAATGACGATGCCTTGCAGCGTGCCACCATAGTGCGCAAACGCTTTCGCGGCTCACATTTTTTATACACAGTCGAACTGGCCGATGGCGAACAGGTGTACTGCCACGCATCATCGCACCATAACCATCAGTTAGGCGAAACCATTGGCATTGAGCCTAACATTGATCACTTGGTGTTATTTAATGGCACCGTCTCAGCCTGACATATTCAGCAGGCTAAAGGCACAAAAAAGCCGCCCGAAGGCGGCTTTCTATAACCGGACAAGTATCAGTTAAAGAAACTGATCATGACACCGGCTGCGACCGCTGAACCAATCACACCAGCCACATTGGGCCCCATGGCATGCATCAGCAGGAAGTTTTGCGGATTGGCTTCCAGGCCCACCTTATTTGACACCCGTGCTGCCATAGGCACTGCCGATACACCAGCAGAGCCAATCAGCGGGTTGATAGGATCTTTGCTGAGCTTATTCATCAGCTTAGCCATCAACACACCAGCAACGGTGCCGACACCAAAGGCCACCAGACCCAGCACAATAATGGCCAAAGTGCTGCCATTTAAGAAGGCATCTGAGCTCATTTTGTAGCCCACCGACAAGCCCAGGAAGATAGTAACGGTATTAATCAAAGCATTTTGCGCGGTATCGCTTAAACGCTCGACCACACCCGACTCTTTCATCAGGTTACCGAAACAGAACATCCCCAGCAGCGGTGCTGCCGAAGGCAAGAGTAAAGCCACCAATACCAGCACAGCGACAGGGAACACAATCTTTTCGCCCTTCGATACAGAACGCAGCTGACTCATCTGAATCTTGCGCTCTTGCTCAGTGGTCAGAGCTTTCATAATGGGCGGCTGAATCATTGGCACCAGAGCCATATAAGAATAAGCCGCCACAGCAATGGCACCTAACAGCTCAGGCGCTAGCTTTGAGGCGATAAAGATCGAAGTTGGACCGTCTGCTCCACCAATAATGCCGATGGCGGCCGCTTGCTGCATGGTGAAATCCATCAAGCCTGCATCCGTTAGCAGCACAGCACCAGCCACGGTACCAAAGATACCAAACTGCGCCGCTGCGCCCAGCAGCAAGGTCTTAGGATTGGCCAATAGCGGACCAAAGTCCGTCATGGCACCCACCCCCATAAAGATCAGCAAAGGCGCAACACCACTAGCAATGGTGACACTGTAAAAGGTATACAGCATGCCGTTTTCAAAACCGGCCGCTGAACCCAGCAGCAGCGCCTTTTTGTACAGCACCACTTCAGCATTGTGATAGGCGTGCAATACTTCCTGCACACCCGCATCGGCCGCTAGGCTAAACAGCTCACGAAACTGCGCCAACAGCGCCACATCACCACTGCGAATTGCTGCCTCGGCTGCCGACCAGCCTAAACCCGCGCTGGGAATATTCACCAATAAGGTGCCCACGGCAATAGGTAACAACAGCAAAGGCTCAAAGCCTTTTTTAATGGCCAGATACAACATACCGAAGCCAACCAGCATCATAATGGCCTGGCCTAGCTCGATGTTATACAGCCCGGTGTCGTGCCATAGGTTGATTAAACTTTGCATTTATCAACCTCCTTAGGCCAGCGTGTACAGGGTATCGCCAACCTTGACGGCGGTGCCTTCTGCAGCGCTCACGCTACCCACGGTACCCGCACGTGGAGCACGAATTTCTGTTTCCATTTTCATGGCTTCCAGAATCAGTACCACGTCACCCTCTGCTATTTGCTGCCCAGGCTGCACTAGCACTTTCCAAACATTACCCGCCAGAGGAGCTGGAACGGGCTCACCGCCGCCCACAGCCGCTGGCGCTGCAGCAGTCGATGCGGTGCCACCGCCCAGGTTCAACGGCGCGCCATTAACCGGCGCTAGCTCTTTAACGTCACCACCATCGTCTACCTTGACCACGTATTCGTTGCCATCAACGGTGACAGTAAAGGTGTCTTCATCAGCGCCTTTAGGCGCTGGTTCAAAGGCGTCGGGATTGCCACGATTTTCAAGGAACTTAGGCGCAATTTGCGGGAACAATGCGAAGGTCAAAGCATCATCAATTTTGTCTGCCGCCAGCTTAAAGCCTTTATCCGCGGCCAGTTTTTCAACATCGCCAACGATTTTATCCAGCTCATTTTCCAACAGATCACCAGGGCGACAGGTAATGGCTTCTTTACCATCCAACACCCGCTGCTGCAGCTCGCTGTTGTATGGTGCAGGAGCGGCGCCATATTCGCCTTTTAAGATGCCCTGGGTTTCTTTTGAAATGGACTTGTAACGCTCGCCCGTCAATACGTTCAATACCGCTTGGGTACCGACGATTTGTGAGGTTGGCGTGACCAGTGGGATATAACCCAGGTCTTCGCGCACACGAGGGATTTCTTTCAGCACCTCATCAAACTTGTCCGACGCACCCTGCTCACGCAGTTGATTTTCCATATTGGTGAGCATGCCACCAGGTACTTGTGCCACCAAAATACGGCTATCAGTACCGCGCAGCGCGCCTTCGAATTTGGCGTACTTTTTCCGCACTTCACGGAAGTAGGCAGCAATTTCTTCCAGCAGCAGCAAGTCGATGCCGGTATCACGTTCGGTACCAGCCAAAGATGCCACAATCGATTCTGTCGCGGTATGACCATAGGTCATCGACATAGACGAAATAGCGGTATCAACCCGATCAACACCCGCCTCAATCGCTTTTAGGTAGGTCATGTCTGACAAGCCTGAGGTGGCGTGGGCGTGCAGCTGAACTTCCAAATCTGTTTGCGCTTTTAATTTGCCGATCAATTCAAAGGCGTCGTAAGGGGTTAATACGCCCGCCATATCTTTAATGGCGATAGAATCGGCACCCATGTCTTCGATTTGCTTGGCCAAAGTGACCCAAGAATCCATGGTGTGAACCGGAGAGGTGGTATAAGACAGCGTGCCCTGGGCATGCTTGCCTTGTTTTTTCACCGCTTTTAGCGCTGTTTCCAGATTGCGCGGATCATTCATCGCATCAAATACGCGGAAAACGTCGACGCCATTGGTGGCGGCCCGTTCGACGAATTTTTCCACCACATCATCTGCGTAATGACGATAGCCGAGCAAATTCTGACCACGCAGCAGCATTTGCTGCTTGGTGTTTGGCATGGCCTTTTTAAATTCACGAATACGATCCCAAGGATCTTCGCCCAAATAGCGAATGCAGGAGTCGAACGTCGCGCCGCCCCAAGATTCGGTTGACCAGTAACCAACCTGATCCAGTTTGGCCGCAATGGGGAGCATGTCATCAATACGCATGCGCGTCGCCAGAATGGACTGGTGCGCGTCACGCAGGACGACGTCGGTAATACCTAAAGGTTTTTTAGAATCGGTCATGGGTGATGGCCTTTTCTCTTCCGTTAACGTTAATAACGTTTGTTATCCCAAATCGCGGCTACTTTTGGCGTGCGCGATGTTCTTTGACAGCCGCTGATAACACTTTCAGCAACTGAGGATCGACACCGGGCGCTGCCACAGCCGGCGCCGGGGCGGCCACTGCTTCAGGTTCTGGTGCGAACTTGTTTACCAACTTGGACATCAGGGTGGTTACGAACACCAGCATTGTCAGAAAGACAAATACCACGCCCATACCAAACACCATCAGCTCCAAGCCTTGTGACACGAGACTGGGCTCAGTCATGCAGGCACTCCTTTTCTGGATGTATCTGTAGCCATTGCGCGACTTTCGGCAACAATGCCATAAGAGTCATACGACAATGAGCCGCGCTAGATTACTGAAATAGCTAAATCTAGGCAATAAGGATGGCCAGGCTGATTAGTCAGATTTATCAGGGATTTCCACCAGCACCCCCTTCTAGGCCGCATGAAAGCAGCTAAAAGACTGGGGTTAAGCAAATTCCCGAATGAAATCACCATACGTATTCATACGTACGAATTTTTCTCAGAGTGGTGCAAATTTCGACCAATCGCTATACTGCGCCGCCTTTTGCTCTGGTCCTCTGGTATGACATTTTCTGGCACCTTGCCTCTGACCGCGCCTGCGTCACCCTATATCGCCTTGGCGCCCATGGAAGGTTTGATGGACTTTAACCTGCGCGCCATTCTCACTGCCCAAGGTGGCATCGACCATTGTGTGACCGAGTTTATTCGCATTACCGACCAGCGCCTGCCAGAACGCGTATTCAAGCGCTTCTGCCCAGAGCTCGACAACCAAGGCAAAACTGCCAGCGGCACTCCAGTACACGTGCAACTACTGGGCTCAAATGTTGAAATGATGGCCGCCAATGCAGAAAAAGTGGCGCGCATGGGCGCACCCGCCATCGATTTGAATTTTGGCTGCCCAGCCAAAACAGTAAATAAAAGCCAGGGCGGCGCCGTATTGCTGCAATGGCCAGAAAAACTGCATGCCATCAGCAAAGCCGTGCGCAGTGCAGTACCAAGCCACATCCCCGTCAGTGCCAAAATGCGCCTTGGTTTTACCGATAAATCCCTCGCCCTTGATAACGCGATTGCACTGCAAGAGGCCGGCATTCAATGGCTCACGGTACATGCCCGCACCAAAACCGAAGGCTATAAACCGCCCGCACACTGGCACTTTCTAAAACAGATTCGCCAGCAGCTGCACATCCCGGTACTGGCCAACGGCGAAATCTGGAACCGTGACGATGCCAAGCGCTGCCTGGAAGTGAGCGGCTGTCAGCTATTAATGATTGGCCGTGGATTGGTGGCGGTACCGGATCTGGCGCAGCGCATTAAGCATGGCCATAGTGACGATTTTGTTGGCCAAAACTGGCAACAACGATTGGCCTTGTTAGCGCAGCTGGCTACACAGCTCGAACATCTATCTGACAAAGCACTGACGGATCGCCTAAAACAGTGGCTGCACTACTTTTCCATGCAATCCGACGCCATTGCAACGGTATTTAAAGCCGTTAAGCGCGAGCGCGAGCGGTTGTCATTTTTTGCTTGCCTACAGCAAGCCATCAGCGACGCCGAAGCCAACCCACAGTGGCAACAGTACAATTACCAGCACAGCGGCTTTTAGTGATTCGCTTGCGCAGTCACGCTAAAGCGCTCGGTTTGGCGGCTTAATTCATTGGATAAATCCTTTTGCTCTCGCGCTGTTTTGGCCATAAATTGCGTACTGGCACCGGTATGCGCAGCAATTTTATGAATGCTGCGCACGGTTTCAGCCACACTGTTGTTGGTATGCACTTGCTCTTCTGTAGCCGCTGCAATTTGATCAGACATATTTCGAATGCCGTCAATGGCTGACATTATTGAATCAAGCGCCGCTGCTAACTGTTCGGCATCCTGAAACGATGCCTCCATCGACTGCTGAGATTCCTGCATGGTCTGATAGGCTTGCTCAGCACTGTTTTGAAAGTCGGTCACTATGGTGCCAATTTCCGTCGTTGAGTCGTGAGTTCGCTGCGCTAAAGAGCGCACCTCATCAGCAACCACAGCAAATCCACGCCCCTGCTCGCCTGCTCGGGCGGCTTCGATGGCCGCATTTAATGCCAATAAATTGGTTTGCTCTGCAATCGATTGAATCTCACTTAACACCCGACCAATGGCGTTACTATTTTCATGCAGACCATGAATCACCTCGGACACGTCGTTCATCACCGATTTTAATGTACGCGTATTGACCGCCGATGCCTGCACCACTTCAGCACCTTTTTGGGTCGTATTAACGGCAGCTTCCGAGTGTTCGACCAGTGCCTGAATACTTTCAGCAATTTCCCGGGTGGCCTGCTCTAATTGCACCACACCTTCGACCACCTGTTCCGTTTCATCATTTTGCAGCGCCACGCCCTTACTGCTTAAAGAAATGGTGCAATGATTTTGCATAGAGGTCAGCATTAACTGGCGCGCCACGCGCTCCAGCTTACAAATCAAGTCTTCGAAAGAGTGCATCATCTGATTAAAAGACTGTGCTGTTTGTCCCAACTCGTCGTCTAACAGCACATCAATCCGGGTAGTCAAATCCAGCTGCTGACCTGCACGCCCAAACCCCTGGTACAAGCTGTGTATCTGTTGCAACATCAACTTGGCAATCCAACTAGCAAGTGCAATGGCCAGCGCAATGCCCAGCGCACTGACCACCAAGCTATACAGCAAGTAAGTCAAAATGGCACCATGACGCTGCTGAACTGCATCAATAATAAAAGCAGCAAATGCATCTTCTATTTGTTTCAGTCGATTTATGCGCTGCGTGGATGCTGCAAACCACTGCTCAGCCGAACGCTGAAAGCCTCCGGAATCAGATTTGGCATGGGCCACTTGACGAAATTCGGCAACCGCTTGTTGCTCTGAAGACTGCAAAAATTGCTCAAATAATTGCCGCTGAGACTGAGCCGTAAACAGCATGTAATTATTAAAGAAGGCGTCCTGTTCAGACACCAAACGTACAAATTTTTGATACAAACCAGCTGAAAAACCATCGGCAGCAAACGCATTACTGAGCACCGCGCGCTCAATACCAGCACGTTCTTTACCCTGCAAATAGTTGTAATAGGCTTGCAGCAAACGGGATAGTTCGCCGTCCGTCACCCGCTCACTGGCCTTAGCAGGCATAGCCAGCAGCTGACCAATAACACCGGTATAAAAGGCTAAAGTATCTGGCAACGATACTTGCAAGCTATCGACACCTTGGCGGCGTGTCGATAACGCTCCCAGGGCGCTTTGCACCGTCGATAACTCCCTTGCTGTCGGCAAATGAGAATAAGCTGCCAGCACCGCTTGCCAACGCTCGACAGCTTGAGAAGTGCCTTGCCTTTGCTGCTGCAGTTGCTGAGCAAAGGCTTTGCCACCACTGCCCAGGAAGCCTGCTGACATACCACGTTCTTTTTGTAACTCATGGGCCAAGACACTGTTTGCAGCCGATAAGGTGACCAAGGCTTCAGCCGTCGTTATCTCGTCCAGCGACTGCCATTGCTTCCAAGTATTTTGCACCTCCAGCAAGAACAAGGCCGCAACCGGTATACTGACCAACAGTAGGAATTTTGAACGAACCGGCAGACGCGAAAGAAAGCCCATAGACACCTCCCTGTATTCTCTGCTGACAGCGTAGCCAATTGGCCAAGCTCTGCTTTGATTAGCCGAGATGCGCCAGCAGCGACGAGATAGTCAGCTGCTACATAATAATCGCTGCAGTGATGGTCGCAGAACGTCACTTTGTGACCCAATGCCGCCCTTTTTCCGCTCAAACAGCCTAAGCTGATGACATGTTCAGCGAAACAAGTCAGCAAGGCAAAGACGCTATGCCTAGTACTCGAACCCTAGTGTTAATGACGCTTTCGGCCATTACGGTCATTGCCATATTGTTTGTTGTGCCCCTCAGCAAGCTTCCGCTGCTGAGTATTGCCTTAGGCATTACCGCGCTGGCCTGGGTTACTTGGCAGCGTTTGATGCGCCATGAGCAGCCCAACAGCCAGGAAGTACGTCAGCAGTTAAAAGATATCGACGTCATGATTGCTTACGGCCAAACAGAACGGGCTCGCCGACTGCTAACGCGCCTACAGCAACGCTACCCACAAGACAGCGCCATCAGCCAACGCCTTAGTTTGATTTAATCGAGAGACAGAATTTTTAAGCCGCGCCACTACCCCATAACATTTGGGCAGCGGCGCGCTGTCAGCTAAACATCAACCATCTTGGCGGAGCCACTTCTTTTGCGCCACGATTGATCTCGCCTCAGATGCAAAACGTCGCTCAGCTTGGCGCCTTTCCGCCAAAGTGGAACTGTTGCGCGCCTCTTCTCGCTGTAACTTCATGAAGTTGTGCCAACGCCTTGGATCTAGATGGCCTTCCTCTATGGCTGTACGAACCGCGCAGCCGGGCTCTTGTTGATGCTGACAATCGCTAAAGCGACAGGCGGATGCCAGCTCGCTAATATCAGCAAATGCCAGCTCCAACCCTTGCTGACACTGGGTGAGCTGCAACTCACGCATGCCAGGCATATCCATCAGTAAAGAACCATTGTCGAGCAGCAATAGCGATCTGCCAGTAGTGGTATGACGCCCCTTGCTGTCGTCGGTACGAATACCCCCCGTCAGCTGCTGCTCCGCCCCCAATAGAGAGTTACTGAGAGTCGACTTACCGACACCAGACGATCCCATTAACGCCAATGTTCGACCCGCACGACACCAACCACTCAGCTGTTGGCGCACATCGATCTCATCAAGAGCATTGACTGCTAGCACAGGCAGCAGGTTGTCCACCGCCTGAACCTGTGCAACGAACGATTCAACCTCATCGCATTCGTCGGCTCGCGTCAGCACCACAACCGATTCAGCCCCAGCTTCTTTAATAACCGCCAAATAACGCTCCAGACGATTAAGATTAAAGTCGTGGTTCAACGCCATAACGATCAATACCGTATCCACATTGACGGCGATGAGCTGCGCGACCGATTCCTTGCCGGCACGACGTCGTTGAAACAAAGACTGACGCTCGAGTATACGTAATGGCAGCCCGTCTTTAAGCAGCAGCCAGTCACCGACACACACATGCCAATCAGGCATAGCACTAACGCTCAGCCCACCCGCTTCGCCGCACAGATGCCAGCGATCACGATGCTGATGCATTAACCGCATCGGTTGCGTGTCAGTACATTCCTGCAGTGACAGTTGTTGTTGAAAAAAAGAGTGCCAACCCAAGTTGAGCAGAGAATAATTAGACATGATAACCCCTGACGCAAAGCGTCATAGATTGCTGTAAGCAGCAATAAAATCAGGGGCAGAAACGCCCCGGCGAATGCCGGGCTACGGTGCTGTAAAAATCAGCAGGCCCGGCCGGGAGTTAAAACAATCATCAAAATCCTCCGGCCAGTTAATAAAGAGGGGGCGATAGTATCAGTGTACTAGCCGCTAAGCCAGTACACTTTACTTTAAAGTGACGTTAACACTTAATCGTGACCAAACAAGTCGCGTGTATAGACCTTGTCTTTTACCGGTTGAAGTTCATCCGACAAACGATTAGCGACAATAACATCGGAAAGATTTCGGAACTCATTCAGATCTCTGATCACGCGCGAGTGGAAAAAATGCTCCTCTTCCAATACAGGCTCGTATACCACCACTTCAATGCCCTTTGCCTTAATACGCTTCATGATGCCCTGCACCGCAGAAGCGCGGAAGTTATCTGAGCCTGATTTCATTACCAGCCGATAAATACCCACGACCTCAGGCTGGCGCGCAATAATGGAGTCGGCAATAAAATCCTTGCGCGTGCGGTTGGCATCAACAATGGCGCGCACCATGTTATTGGGCACATCTTCAAAATTCGCCAATAATTGTTTGGTATCTTTTGGCAAACAATAACCACCATAACCAAATGATGGATTGTTGTAATGACTACCAATTCGTGGATCCAGACCCACGCCTTCAATAATTTGGCGAGTGTTTAGGCCATGCACCTGGGCATAGCTATCGAGCTCATTAAAATACGCCACTCGCATGGCCAGATACGTGTTGGAAAACAGCTTCACCGCCTCGGCTTCGGTAGAGTCGATAAATAGCTGCGGGATATCTTCTTTTAACGCCCCTTGTGCCAGCAAAGAAGCAAACGTCCTTGCACGTTCGCTGTCTTCACCAACGATAATGCGAGACGGATAGAGGTTATCGTACAGAGCACGCCCTTCACGCAGAAACTCCGGCGAAAACACAATATTATCACAATCGAATTCTTGACGAATTCGATGGGTAAAGCCCACCGGCACGGTCGATTTGACCACCATAACGGCATCAGGATTAATGCTTTTTACATCTCTAATGACGGCTTCCACACTGTTGGTATTAAAGAAGTTAGTAGCAACATCATAGTCGGTGGGGGTGGCAATAATGACGAATTCAGCCTGATGATAGGCCTCGTTTTTATCCAACGTCGCAGTAAAGTCAATATCGTTACGCGTTAGAAACGCTTCAATTTCGGCATCAACAATCGGCGATTGGCGTTGGTTCAATAACTCAACTTTGTGCGCATCAATATCCAACGCGACCACTTGATTGTGCTGCGCTAACAACATGGCATTGGACAAACCGACGTATCCGGTTCCGGCAACGGCTATTTTCATCGTCATCTCTCTATGCGATTCAAAGGGAGCAAGGCTCCCCGATGTGGCGGCACAGTAACAACACCGTTGTTACTGTCAACCGTTAACACAGTGATCAATCGTCCATTGGGTAAAGAGATTCGGCATAAAACTGCAGCTCTTGCAGCCACATCAGTCGTTTTTCATCACCCGCTTCCATCAGCTGCTGCGCCAACTGCTGTAATTCGATGGCAAAGCGCTCAAAGGTCAGCACTGGGCTGCCTTCTATGCCGTGCAGTAAACGCTGACGACGAAATGCCTCCCAACGCTGGCGCTCATCGCTTTCTAGTGTTTCCGGGTAATTACGTGCGCGATATCGAAACAACATCTCTTCGCCACGCTCATCAGCAAACGGCGAAGGCCAATCAACTAAATCCCAACCACTCAAACGATGTAAGTCTTCCATTGCCTGCTTGTCGTTGCGGGAAAAGAACCCATCATACAAACGACCATCAACGTCTCTGCTAGCAGCAAAGTCGCGCTGCCCGTACACCTGATGCAATTTCTGACTCAAGCTGCCGTGCTGCTGCTCATATTGCTGAATGCTGGCCAGATGCTGGCGCAGCGTCTCACCGTCGATCTGCCAGTGCTGCGCGCGATCTGGGGTCAAGGTTTTTGCTGGCGCCAATACCGGGGCTTTGTTGATATGCACTTCTTTTAACGCTAACCGTTCGACCCCTTCTGGCAAATCCGCCTGACGGGTAAATACCCGTTCGGCAATTTGCTCTGCTGTGAGATCAAATAACGGCGTTGGATCCTGACTTAAATCGACAGCGATAAAGGAGTTTTTATTACTCGGATGCCAACATAAAGGCGCAACAATGGCCATACATCCTCGCTCTGCCGGGTACATACCAGAGATATGCACCAGTGGCCGATGTTGATGCACATCCACTAAGGCTGCCACTTCACTTTTATGTCGAAGACCATAAAGATAACGGTATAACTTGGGTTGTTTGTCTTTCAAAAGCCGTGCTAGCGCGATGGTGGCACGCACATCGGATACCGCATCATGGGCCTTACCATGATCAAGATCATTGGCTATGGTTAGGTGTTCAAGCTTAAAACTGGGCCGACCATCGTCGTGTTTGGGCCAAACGATACCGTCTGGGCGCAGCGCATAGGCACAGCGCATGGCATCGAGCAGATCCCAACGCGAATTTCCTCCCTGCCATTCCCTGGCGTAAGGGTCGAGAAAATTGCGATAGAGGGTGTAGCGCGTCACCTCATCATCAAACCGAATACTGTTGTAGCCAGCACTGCAACTGCCCGGCTGCGACAACATCTGATTAATACGAGCAATAAATTCGCTCTCAGCTATGCCGCGCTGATTGCACTGTTGAGGCGTTATGCCGGTGATGGCAACGGCCTGAGGATGAGGCAAATAGTCGTCGGCTTGGCGGCAAAACAGCTCCACCGGCGGCTCAATTTCGTTCAGATCTTCATCGGTGCGAATGGCGGCAAACTGCGCCGGCCTATCCCAGGCTGGCGACGCGCCAAAGGTTTCATAGTCGTACCAGACAATGCTGTTCACTCAGTGTCCTTAGTGTTATCCAGCGCCACCTCGGGGGCGGCTAAAAATGACGTTTGCAAAAAGCGATGGGCATCAGCGGCGGTTTGCTTCGGCAGTTCCTCCATTGGCATATGGCCGACACCCGAGTAAACCCGCTGCTGCGAATGGGGCAAGTCGTTGGCAAAACGCTGCATAATAGACAACGGCACCCATTCATCGCGGTCGCCCCACATCAGCAAGGTAGGCACCTCCACTTCGGCAACGCGCTGGCCCAAGGTCGGCTTAGCGCTCTGCTCTTTCATGGTGCGAAACACCGCCACTAAGCCACTGCGATTGCCGGGGCGTAAGGTCAGCTCATGGTAACGCTGCACTAGCTGGTCGGTGACTTTATCGCTATCGCCATAGGCGGCACGAATATTGGCGGCCACAATAAAACGCGGCATCATCCACTGGCTCATTTCTCCGACCAACGGCCAAGCCGCCAGCGACATAATAAAAGGCATGTCTTGCGGATAGCCTGCGGCATCCAGCAAGATCAGCTTGCTCACCTGCTGTGGATGAGCCAGAGCGTAATTCCAACTGATATAACCGCCCAATGAATTGCCCGCTAATGCAAACTGCGTTAACTGCAGCCGCTGGGTGAATTGAGCCAGTACATCGACCATATAATCAATGTCGTAACGCTCACGCCCGAGATCGGGACCGGTTAAACCGTGGGCCGGCAAATCCAGTCGAATCAGTCGGTAATGGGGTGCCAACTCGGCGACCCAGCCATCCCAGGTATGCAGCGACGACGCCACACCATGTAGCAACAACAGCGCTGGCCCATCACGATTGCCCTCATCGCGGTAATGCAGTGTCAAACTGCCCAGTTGCATATAGCGTGATTGTTCATTGCCGTAGCGCTGCTGTAACTCATGCAGCGGCTGATCCGATATGCCCATGGAACCGCAGCCAGCCAAGCCTAGCAGCCCCAAAATCAGTACCAGTCGGAGTAACATGGTGAATCTCTTTGTTATTGTCATAAGGCGCGCAGATTATCATATTCACTTCCCCTTTGGCGGTGGCTGGTTAAAATGGGCGCCCGCTTGACGGTTGGCTAGCGAGAACGGCCATCAACCATCATGCGAAGCTCGGCGGCCTTATGGCCGGCACCTCGTTACGCACATCAATTGGGACAGTGGAACAAGCCAATGGCATTACTTAAGAAGTTTTTTAAACCCAAATGGCAACACGACAACCCGGAGGTTCGCCGCCAGGCACTCAGCGACTTGCAAGATGAATCCACGCTGTTGACCTTTATCGAGCGTGAAAGCCAGGCCGAGCTCAGACTGCAGGCGGTGAAGAAAATCACCAGCGCAGCCTTACTGGAACAACTCAGCCAGCACCAACAAGCCGATGTTCGCCAGCATGCTCGCCAGCAATGGCTGCAATATCTGCTGCCAGCACAAGGCATCGACAGTGTCAGCAATGACGACCAGTTGGTTCAAATTGCCAGCCTGACCGACGATCAAGCGCTGCGTATTGCCGCCATCGAGCGCATTAGTGATCAACAACAGCGCTTACAGCTGGCACTCAATCACCCCGCCGCCAAAGTCCGACTAGCCGCTGCCGAGGGTGTTAGTGATGCCGACAAACTGCTGCAGCTGCAACAGCATGCCCAAGGCAAGGACAAAGCAGTGTACCGTCTTTGCAAAGAGCGCCTCGCCGCTGCACGCGAAGCGCAAGAGCAAGAGCAGGCGTTGCAACAACAGTTGCAAACCTTGCAACAACAGCTCAACTATCTGAATCGTTTGGGCTATCAGCCCGACTTTTATGCTCGTTTACAAGTACTGAGCAAGGACTGGCAAGCACTGCAGCCACATGCCTCAGCGACGGACCTGCAGCAAATTAATGCCGCCTTTGAGCAGGCGCAACAGCTGCTCGATGCTCATCAACAGCAAGAGCATCAGCGCCAGCAAGAGCTGCAACAGCAGCAACAAGCAGCACAGCAGCAGCAACAGCTACTCCAACAACTGGCCGAGCTGCAGCACCAGTGCCCGCTTAGTGATGATCCGCAAGCCATGGCGGCGCAATTGAAGCAGCTGCAGCAGCAATGGCATGACAGCTTTGTCCAGCACAAGCCAGATACGGCGAGTATTCGTCAATTTGAAAATACTCAGCAGCACATTCTCACCATACTGACCACGCTGGAGCAGTATGAACAGCTGCACGCTGACATTGCTCACTGGCTTAACGCCAAGACATCCAAGCGCAGCGATGCGCTCAAGCAGCAATTACAGCAAGGCCAACGCTGGCTGCAACAACTGAGCTGGCCACTGGACGACAAGCCTGACTGGTGGCAAGCGATAGAACAGCAAATACAGCAACTGCAACAACAGCTGCAGCAAAACCAACAGCAACAGCAGCAGCGCTGGCGCGAGATCGAGCAACTGCTGACTCAGTTCCGCCAGCAGCTAGAGCAAGGCATGAGCAAAGAAGCCAATCGCTTGCAATCAAAGCTGCAACAGTTGTGCAAGCACGGCTGTCAGCCTGAGCATCAGCGTCAATTAAAAGCCCTGACCCAGCAGCTGCACGATATGCGTGATTGGCAAGGTTTTGCCACGGCGCCGAAAAAAGAGGCCCTGGTGGCCGATATGGAAGCCTTAGTGGGCAGTGAACTGCCTGCAGAACTGCTGGCCGACAAGATTCACGACCTGCAGCAACAGTGGAAGGCTCTAACAGGTGGCCAGTCTGATCAGGCCTTATGGGAGCGCTTCCAGGCAGCCGGCGATCAGGCATTTGAACCCTGCCGCGCTTTTTTTGCTGAGCGCGCCCAGCAGCGAGAACAGTTTGTCGCCGCTCGTCACGCCCTGATAGCTGAGCTAAAGCATTATGCCGAGCAGATGGACTGGAGCCAGGCAGACTGGAAAGCAGTGCAAAAAACCCTGGATGTGGCCCGCGCCACCTTCCAGCAGTACTCCCCCGTTGACCGTGCTGCCCACAAGAGCACGCAACAGCAGTTTCGCCAGGCCTGCGACGCCATCCAGCAACCGCTACACCAACACTACCAGGACAACTTGGCCAGCAAACAGGCATTGGTAGATCAGGCCGAGCAACTGCTTAGCCAGGATGATTTGGCCGCCGCGATCGAGCAAGCCAAGCAGTTGCAACAGCAGTGGAAGCGCATCGGTGCAACGCCAAGACGTGACGATCAGAAACTATGGAAGCGCTTTCGCCAGCATTGCGATGCGCTGTTCGCTCGTTTATCTGAGCAACGCCAAAGCCGTCAGCAGGACATTGAGCAAGCCGTGCAAGCCGCTGAAGCATTAGCCCAGGCTGCTGAAGGTGCCGATAGCACAGACAGCTTGCGCTCGTTGCAACAGCAGTTTAATGCCATCGACCTGCCTCGCAGCGCCCATCAGCGTTTGCTGTCAGCGTTTAAGCAAGCTGAACAACGCCTGCAACAGGCCCAGCAACAGCAACAGCAGGCTGAACGTCAAGCTCGCTGGCACGGCCTGAGCGATAAGCTGCACGCTCTGCATGAGGATGATCAACAACGCTGGCAGGCGGCGCAACTGCCGACGGAGTGCGATAGCAAGCTATTTGAACAAGCTTGGGCGGCGACACTGGAATGCCAGTACGAAGCTGCCGAGCTGTGTCTGCGCATGGAGCTGCTGGCCAATGTCGACAGCCCAGCGCAAGACCAGTCCCGACGCATGGAAATACAGATTCAGCGTCTTGCCGACGGCTTAGGCAAAGGCCTGGACCGGGACGCAGAACGCTTACAACTGGTGCACCAGTGGCTTGCCACCCGCCCAGATGCGAAGCAGCTGCAACGCTTCATCAACGCTTTGATGGCCAGCCTGTAACCCACTCACTTGGCCAGTAGCATCGCTACTGGCCTTGTTACTTCCTTTCCTCCACTAACGCAGCCAGCCAACCTGCTTGCGTGCCACCTGTCAGAAAATACCGCCTCTACATTTGGCATCCCGGCGCAGCTCTGCCGATACTTACAGCATTACCGACTGCCATCAGGGATGCGGATCATGCTCGCTTTTCTCACTCGTCAAGGAAGACTCTGGCCGTTGTTACTGTGGGTGCTAATGACGCCAGCCATGGCCCAGACACCCTTGCAAATACAGCAGCTGCAAGATCCCACCGGCAGTTTGTCGGTGGAGTACGTGCAGCGCCATCTGGATGAATTTCGCAAACTACCAGGACAGCCATGGCTGGGGCGCAGCGGCGACGTATTATGGCTCCAATTACAGGCGTTTTCTCAGCAGCAACGTGGCGATCAGCTGGTGGTGCGACAGCCCCTGCTGGACCGCATCACTTTGTATGGCGCCAGCGAGCAAGGCCACTATCGCCTGATTGCCGACAGCAGTGAAAGCCAAGGTCCCATTAGCCGACTGACATTACCCCCCCACCACCAATCAGCGTTACTGCTACGTTTACAAAGCAGCAGCTGGGGCAGTGCACCGCTCGCCATCGTGAGCAGCACAGAGCTGGGCCAGTTTGACCACTGGCAAACCGTTGTTGTGACCACCGCCATCACTTTGTTGCTGATATTGACTCTGACCGCAGCCCTAACCTGGTTTGAGCGTCGTCACAGCAACAGTGCTTGGCTATGCGCCGCTGCCGTCACCAGCAGTGCTGCCTTGTTGGTGAATACCACGGGTATTATCGGCGGCCTACATTGGCTACCGTTTGCCAGCTTAATGCTACTACTGGCCAGTGTGCACGGCATCGTTCATGGCCTCAGTCATCAAGACAGCCGTTCACTGGCGTTCTTGCTACTGCCTTTGTGTGCCTGCTTGATGCTGGCTCTGGTGCTGCCCATTCTGCCTGCACTGGCACGACAAGTTGGCATTACCGCCACCATGGCCATGTTCACCTTATTGTGGTGGTTACAACTAAAGCCGCAGCGTCATAGCAGTGCCCGACTGGTCCTCTGTGCTGCCTGTTTATTGGTCACAGGGATTTTGGCCTGGCAAGCCAGCCTGTTGGTTACTCAAGCGCTATCGCTGTGGCCAACGCTAATACTCGCCAGCACTTTAGTCATCAGCTTTGCGCTGATTATGGCTAGCCATGTCACCCAGGCCTACATACGTTTTAAAACCCAACAACAGCGCAGCAATGCCCGACACATAAAACTGCGCGATGAAATTGAGCGCCTGCGACTGATCAATCAATCACAGAACCACTTTCTCGCCACCATCAGTCATGAATTTCGCGGGCCTTTGAACGGCATTCTGGGTTCCATCGAAAACGCCCTCAGTCAGCCCAGTCATCAACGCCGGGAAGAGCTGCTCGATGCTCGCTGCAGCGCCGAAGAAGTGCTCGACTTAGTCAATCAAATTCTGACCCATACCGAGCTGGAGTCCGGTTATCACCCGCTGATTCTCGACGATATTTCGCTACAGTCGCTACTTGAACCTATTCAGCAACAATTACAAAGCGGCTGCGATCGCAAAGGCCTGGAACTGATCGTCGACATCAGCCAAGAGTTACCAGAGCGTATGCGACTGGATGCGCCCTGTATCCGCCAAGCCCTGCGAGCACTGGCCGACAATGCTTTACGCCTGACCCAGCACGGTCGTATTTGGCTGAAGGCCAGGCCTTGTGCGATTCGTGGTGAAAGCGGCCTGCAACTAACCTTAGAAGATGAAGGTCCAGGTTTAAATCAAACTGAACTGCAACGCTGGCAGGAGTACTTTCACCAAGCCCAGGGCACACCTGCCTACCAAGATCTGCAGGCACCGCCTGGCATGGGTTTAGCGTTAGTAAAAGCGGCCTGCTACAGCCTTCGCGGTGATTTTTTAGTCGAAAGCCGAGCCAAAGGCCTGTCAGTGAGCCTGACCTTCCCTGCCATGGCGGCAACACGCACAGCAGATACTGAGCTCGACACGCTCACACACAACACTCAGGTGGCGACTCTCGCTCCCGGTCAGCGTGGTCGCATCCTGGTGGTTGAAGACAACACCATCAATCAGCGCGTGATTAAAACCATGTTGGAACGTTTACAGTTTGATGTTGATCTCGCTGACAATGGTGAGCGCGCGCTAGAGCGTTTAAGCAATAACAATGGCCAGCGCTATCAGCTGATTTTTATGGACTGCGAAATGCCCGGCATGGATGGTTACACCGCCACCCGGCGCATCCGTGAAAGCCATTGGCCAGAAAGTATTTGTCCGATTGTCGCCGTTACCGCCCACGCGCTACCAGGCGATCGCCAGCGCTGCCTGGAAGCTGGCATGAACGACTACATGAGCAAACCAATTAATATGCAGCAATTACGTTTGATGATCGGCCGTTGGAGTGCCCGCTTGCCGGATAACACCAATAATGTCACCGAGCATCCTAGCAGCCGGGTGGCCAGCAGCAATAAACCCTCCTGATGCAGAGCAACGGCCTGGCACGTATACTCCAGGCTGACATGACCGAGGATAAAAACGCCATGACATTGGCTCTGCATTATTATTCTGCCTGCCCTTTTTGCCAGATGGTGCTGCGTGTATTACCCAACATCAAGGCGGAGGTACAACTGCGCGACGTTTTGAGCCAGCCACAGTATCGACAAGAGCAGCATCAAGCCACGGGACGTACCACAGTGCCTTGTCTGCGCATCGAGGATGAGCAAGGCCAGGTATCTTGGTTATATGAATCCATGGATATTATTCAATACTTGCAGCGCCTAGAGCAGAATCACTAACAGTGTCACGCTGGCACAGTCAGCGCTGTAGGGTTAATAACGCCGCTGCCAGTACGGAGCGACTAAGGTCAGCGAACGATGAAAAAAACCGGACTGATTTTATCCGGCGGAGGAGCACGAGCCGCCTATCAGGTGGGGGTGCTAAAAGCGATTCACCGTCAACTGCCGAAGGGCCATTACAATCCGTTTGATATTATTTCAGGCACCTCCGCCGGCGCTATCAACGGCATTGCGCTGGCCAGTTTTGCCGATAATTATCGCTTAGGTATCCGCCACTTAGAGCGCATCTGGAGCCATTTCAGCTGTGACCAGATTTATCGTACCGACGTGGTGGGCATTTCACGCTCATTGCTTGGTCTCACGCGCGGCGTGTTTATGGGCGCCCGCCGCCAAGTAGAAACCGTATCCCTACTCGATAACCACCCACTCAGAGAACTGCTCAGCGACGTTATTCGCTTTGATGCCATCCAAGACGCCATTAATAATCAAAACCTGCACGCCCTGGCAGTGAATTGTTCAGGCCTCAGTAGCGGTGAGTCCGTGGCTTTTTTCCAAGGGCACTACAGCATCACTAACTGGCAACGGCAAAGACGTGTAGGCAAGCGGGTGGAATTAACCCTAGATCATTTAATGGCCTCGTCAGCCATTCCGTTGATTTTTCCTCCTGTACATATTCGTGACCAGTTTTACGCCGATGGCGCCGTTCGCCAGCTGGCGCCCATGAGCCCCGCGCTGCATTTAGGGGCCGAAAAAATCCTTGTGATCGGCGTTAGTGGTGCCGCCCATAAACCCAACACGTTAACCGCTGCCGCAGACCAATTTCCGACACCAGCCAATATGATGGGCCATATGCTCAATGCCGCTTTTCTCGATAGCATGGAAACCGACATAGAACGTTTGCAACGCATCAACCGTACCGTCGATCTGATTCCGGCCAAAATACGCGCCAAACAAGCAATGGAGCTGCGCCATATCGATTTATTGGAAATCAGCCCCAGCCAATCTCTGGATGATATTGCCGGCCAGCACGTTGATGAAATGCCGCGCGCGTTACGTCTGGCACTGGGCAGCAGCGGCAATGCCGAACGCAACGGCTCAGGTATTTTGAGCTATTTACTGTTTTCAGCAGGTTTTTGCCGTGCCTTGATTCAGCTCGGCTACGACGACGCCATGCAACGCGGCGATGAAATTCAAGCGTTTTTTTCCGATCATTTTGTTGAGGCCTCAACATGATTCAACGCGTTGTCGTATTAACCGGTGCTGGCATATCGGCAGAAAGTGGCATTAAAACCTTTCGCGATGGTGATGGCTTGTGGGAAAACCACCGCCTTGAAGACGTGGCCACTCCCCAAGCCTTTGAGCGCGATCCTGCGCTTGTGCAAGGTTTCTACAATGCTAGACGAGCGCAGTTAAACTCAGTACAGCCCAATGCCGCCCACCTCGCTTTGGCTGAGTTCGAAAGAAACTTTGGCGGCGATTTTTTATTGGTCACGCAAAACGTTGACGATCTGCATGAACGAGCAGGCAGTCAACAGCTGATTCATATGCATGGTGAACTGAAAAAAGCCCGCTGCCTGCACTGCCAGCAGGTACAACCCTGGCTAACGGATATCGATACTACTAGCGCTTGCCGGCATTGCCAGCAAACACAACTTCGTCCACATATTGTTTGGTTTGGTGAGATACCACTACAGATGGACAGCATTTATTCGGCACTCAGCCAGTGTGATCTGTTTATGAGCATCGGCACCTCAGGCCAGGTCTATCCCGCTGCTGGTTTTGTTGAGATCGCTAACGAGGCCGGTGCCCACAGTGTGGAAATTAACCTAGAGCCATCACACGGCAAAGGAGCTTTCGCCGAGCACCATCATGGCCAGGCAGGCATTGAGCTGCCGAAGTATTTACAGCAACTGCTGGCGCAACAGGCAAAACCTTAAAGCATGACTGGCGGTTAATTGGCTGGGCATTGACCTACACCATTGTTGCAATAATAGGACAACCGGTTATCGCTCTCGCCTCTTATATCACCCCGCCAGATTGGCCTAAACTTTGCCGCAATTCTCCCAGACAGAGTACCCAACATGCGATCCTTTATCGTCATGGCGGTGACAGCCATCGCTCTAAGCGGTTGTCAGAAAGCCACGGAAAATGAAACAACAACAGACATTGCCAGACCCGCCAAGCTGTATCATGTGCCTAATCCGGAGGAGCAGTTATTGCGCCGCTTCCCGGCGAAAGTACAGGCCGCGGAGCAAGCCGCACTGGCATTTCGGGTGGCTGGAGAGCTGCAGTCGTTACCCGCCCAAGCGGGCCAGGAAGTAGAAACCGGCGATGTGTTGGCTCGCCTTGATCCCTCTGATTACCGCATCAAGGTGGACGATCGTCGCGCTCGCTATCAACTGGCCAAAGCCCAGTTTGAGCGAATTGAAGGCTTATTTCGCCAACAACAAGTATCGCAGTCGCAGTTCGACCAAGCTAAAGCTGAGCTAGATATCAGCGCTGCTGCTCTGCAAGCAGCAGAAACCGACCTGTCGTACACCATTTTAAAAGCCCCCTTTAAAGGTGAGATTGCCGAGGTTTACACCGACAATCATCAGCCTGTCGCTGCGGGTCGCACCGTGATTATGCTGCAGGCCAGAGACCAGTTGGAGATAAAAATTCAGGTACCAGAAAACCTGATGGCACGCATCGCTAAATCCGACCGCAGCGCCCACTATCACCCTGAAGTGGAGTTTGAAGCGTTAGCCGGTCAGCGCTTTATCGCCACCTATAAAGAGCATACCGCCCAAGCAGATCCTGCCACCGGCAGCTTCACCACCACACTGACCCTGCCCCGCCCTCCTGGCCTTAATGTATTGCCCGGTATGTCGGCCAGTGTTTATGTCGACTTAAAACAGGTATTGGCCGATCAACCGACCTTATTAATGGTGCCGTCTGCCAGTGTCTTGCAAGCCGCTGAGCAACAAGAAGGCAGCAGCGAAGCCAGTGTTTGGGTCGTCGCAGCGGATATGACCCTTGAGCGCCGCAGCGTTAGCATTGGCCGCATTACTTCACAAGGCATAGAAATCGCCTCGGGCTTGCAAGCCGGAGAAACCATTTTGGCCGCCGGAGTCCATCAAGCCAAAGTCGGTATGCGCGTGCGCCCATGGGTACGTGAGCGGGGTCTGTAACATGTCGGCAGAGAATACCGCCACTTATTTTATGCGCCACGCCACCACCAGCTGGATGATGCTGTTAATCCTGCTGCTGGGCGGCATTTTAAGCTACCTGAATTTAGGTCGGTTGGAAGATCCGCAATTCACCATTAAAGAAGCGATGGTGATTACCTACTACCCCGGCGCCAGCGCCTTGCAAGTAGAAGAAGAAGTAACCGCGCCACTGGAAAATGCGATCCAGTCACTGGCCTATATTGATTATGTCGATTCAGTCTCCAAAGCTGGTTCTTCGCAAATTCACTTGGTGATTAAACCGGAATACAAATCAGAGCAGCTGCCTCAGATTTGGGATGAATTGCGCCGCAAAATTCGTGATCGCCAAGGACGCCTTCCTCCGGGCGTTAAAACCCCAATAGTGATGGACGATTTTGGCGACGTATTTGGCGTCTTGCTGGCACTGACCGGCGACGAATTTAGCTATGAAGATCTGTCAGATTATGCCGACTACCTCAAGCGCGAGCTGACCACCATCGATGGCGTTGCCAAAGTCGACATCACTGGCACACAGACTGAACAGGTATTTATTGATATTTCACGCGAGCGCATGACCAACCTGGGCATTCCGATTTCTCGCTTGTATAGCTTGCTCAATACTCAAAATGTGGTCAATGATGCCGGACACATTCGCATTGGCGACGAGTATGTACGTATTCACCCAACCGGGGAATTTCATTCAGTACAAGAACTGGGAGACTTGCTGGTCAGTGAGCCAGGCTCTGATAAATTAATTTATCTGCGCGATATTGCCCGTATTTCTGATGGCATTGCCGAAGTACCGACCCACTTAACCAACTATCGTGGTGAAGCTTCGCTGCGTATTGGTATTTCCTTTAATACCGGAGTCAATGTTGTTGAGGTTGGTGAGCGCTTACGTCAACGCATCGACAGTTTAGAAAACAGCCGTCCTCTCGGCATCGAATTGCATACCCTATACGACCAACCCGCCGAGGTGGACCAGTCGTCGATGGGATTTGTGCTCAATTTATTGGCCGCCATTGTTATCGTGATTTTGGTGTTGCTGGTGTTTATGGGCATGCGTGCTGGTTTAATCATCGGCAGTATTTTATTTCTGACCGTATTAGGCACCTTTATTGTCATGGATGTCGTCGATATTCAGCTGCACCGCATTTCTCTCGGCGCACTGATTATTGCCCTGGGCATGCTGGTAGATAATGCGCTGGTCATTACCGAAGGCATTATGGTCGGTATTCAGCGAGGCCTCAGTCGCAAGCAAGCCGCCTATCAAATTGTACAACAGACTCAATGGCCACTGCTGGGCGCCACTGTGATTGCCATCACCGCCTTCGCTCCCATAGGTTTGTCACCAGACTCCACCGGTGAGTTTGTGGGCTCGCTATTTTATGTATTGTTGATATCGCTGTTCTTTAGCTGGCTAACCGCACTGACATTAACGCCCTTTTTGTGTGGACTTTTGTTCCGTGATGGCAGCCCTGAAGCTCATTCCGCCCAGGCTGGTGATACTTACAAGGGCCTGCTGTACGACATTTATCGCACCGCGTTAACACGCATGCTGCAGTACCGCGCTGTCACTATGATCTCTATGGTCATTGCCATGATAGTGGCTATTGTCGGATTTGGTATGGTGAAGCAAAGCTTTTTCCCACCTTCTAATACACCGATGTTTTTGATCAACATCTGGATGCCAGAAGGCTCAGATATTCGCGCCACCCAGCAAAAAGCTCAACAATTGGAACAGTATTTCCTCGACCAGGACAGCGTGCAATTTACCTCTTCCACCGTCGGCCAAGGTGAGCAACGGTTTATGCTGACCTATGCCACGGAAAAACAATACCCAGCTTACGCTCAGGTTATGGTGCGAACGGAATCGTTAGAGCAAATCCCAGCCATGATCGAAGCCGCGCGATCCTGGGTCGCAGAAGAAATGCCCGGGGTATTTGTTAAATTTAAACGATTGGAAATTGGCCCCGGCAGTAACGCTAAAATCGAAGCGCGTTTTTCCGGGCCCGATCAAATGGTATTAAGACAGCTGGCGGAGCAGGCGACGGGGATTTTGCAAGACCATCAATTTGCCGCCAATATCCGCTATGACTGGCGCCAACGGGTTAAGGTTATTCGCCCCCTGTTTAATGAAGATAATGCGCGCCGCGCGGGTATTTCCAAGCAAGACCTGGATGATTTGCTGCAGTTGAGTGTATCCGGCAAGACCGTAGGTCTATACCGCGAAGGCACCACCCTTAAACCGATTGTTATTCGCCCGCCCGAGCAAGAGCGTTTGGACGTTGACGGCTTAATGGACCTGCAAATTTGGAGTCCGGTGTTTAAACGCTACATCCCCATTCAGCAAATAGTGGAACGCTTTGATGTGGTATTTGAAGACCCCATTATCGCCAGACGTGATCGCAAGCGCACGATTGAGGTCTACGCAGACCCAGCGGCACACTCGCCACTCAATGCCAATGCCTTGTTTAAGCAAGTGCGCCCTGACATTGAAAATATCGAGCTACCGGCTGGCTATCAGCTGGAATGGGGCGGTGAATATGAATCATCCAAAGATGCTCAAGCCAGTGTGTTTGCCTCGCTGCCACTCGGCTATCTGATTATGTTTATTATTACCGTATTGCTGTTTAACGAGGCCAGAAGCGCTCTGGTGATTTGGTCTTGTGTGCCGCTGGCTATTATTGGCGTTACTGCCGGTATGCTGTTATTGCAAGCAGAGTTTGGCTTTATGGCGCTGCTCGGGTTTTTGAGCCTGTCCGGCATGATTGTTAAAAACGGCATTGTTTTAGTCGATCAAATTCGGTTTGAACTGGAGCAAGGCAAAAACGGCTACGATGCTATCTTCGAAGCTTCCGTTAGCCGTTTGCGGCCAGTGACCATGGCCGCATTAACCACCATTTTAGGTCTATTACCGCTACTGGCCGATCCCTTCTTTAGCGCCATGGCAGTGGTGATTTGCTTTGGTTTGGGTTTTGCCACGGTATTGACGCTGGGTGTGGTTCCCGTGATGTACTCCCTCACCCATGGCATTAAAAAAGCCTGAATAAGACACAAAAAAAGAGTCAGCCTAGGCTGACTCTTTTTTATCCGGACGCGATCAACGCCGCTCCGTGCGTAATCCCATCATCAAACTGACACACATAATCAGCAGTACAATGGTAAAGGGCAATCCGGTCGAAATGGCGCCAGCTTGTAACGCCTGAATGGCCTCGGTGCCGCCTATCCATAACAATGCCGCAGCGATGGCGCCTTCAATGCTGGCCCAGAAAATACGCTGTGGCACAGGCGCATCGATCTTACCGCCAGCGGTAATGCTATCGATCACTAAGGAGCCTGAGTCCGATGAGGTGATAAAAAACACCAACACCAACACAATAGCGATCACCGACAAGATATCGCCCATGGGCAATTCATCCAGCATCTGGAACATGGCCAGTGGCACATCCGTGAGTCCATTGGTACCCAGCGCCCCGACTCCAGACATCACTTGATCAATGGCAATGCCACCAAATACCGACATCCATAATACAGTCACTAAGGTCGGCACGATAAGAACACCAGCGATAAACTCACGAATGGTGCGCCCTTCAGACACGCGCGCGATAAACATGCCGACAAATGGCGACCAAGAAATCCACCAAGCCCAGTAGAATACCGTCCAGCCCTGGAACCAGGCTTCATCTTCACGCCCATGTGGATTACTGAGCGGAATAATATTTTCTAAATACGCACCGATCGTGGTGGGAATGGTCCCCATAGCAACGGCAAAACCAACCAAGGCGACAAATGCCATTAAAGCAATGGCGATCAGCATATTGATGTTACTCAAGACTTTGACACCGCCTTCTAAACCGCGCACCACAGAAATAATGGCTAACGCCGTTACTACCACGATGACCAACACCTGGGTGCCGATGCCACTTTCAATGCCAAACACGTGATCAATACCACTTGCCGCCTGCTGAGCGCCCAAACCGAGGGAAGTGGCCAGACCAAACAAAGTGGCCAATACCGCCAAGATGTCGATGATGTGCCCTGGCCAGCCCCAGGTACGATCACCCAAGATGGGGTAAAAGATAGAACGGATCGATAATGGCAGCCCCTTGTTATAGGCAAAGAAGGCCAACGATAAGGCCACTACGCCATAAATCGCCCAGGGATGAAGACCCCAGTGATACATGGTCGCCGCCATGGCCATACGCGCGGCTTCCGGTGTATTGGCCTCGACTCCCAGCGGAGTTTTGTACCAGCCGGTCAAATAAGCCACCGGCTCAGCCACTGCCCAGAACATCAGGCCAATGCCCATACCGGCAGCAAACAACATGGCTAGCCAAGACACCATAGAATGCGCTGGCTTGGCACTGGCCCCACCGATGCGGATCTTGCCATAGGGCGATACCAATAACGCTAAACAAAAGACTACGAATATATTGCCTGACCAGATAAATAACGCGTCGAAGGTGCCAATGATGTCCCACTTGATACCGTCTAAAGCCCCTTTGGCCGTGGCGGGATCAGCCACCAGCACCGCCACCAGAAACAGCAATATCAAGCCTGCACTGATGCCGAAGACGGGGTTGTGGACGTCAAAGCCCCATTTTTGAACGTTATCCTGACCAACGGTGTAGTCAGTATTTTCAATACTGTACTTATCGTGGTGGCTACTCATAAGGTTTCCAGACAGTGAATTTCATTAGTACACTAAAGGAAATACTACCCAAAACTCAAGTTTTTAGCGAAAAAATGCCCTCACTATCAGGCATTTAGGGAATAACGAGACGTGAATTTCCGCCCTGACGAGCACCAACAGCAACCGCCAGCCACTTATCAGAAATCCGATGCGCCTAGGGCTAAGCAGCAGGTTTTTGGTCGCCAATGGGCGGCATCACGCAGCGCGATAGATACAGCACCAAAGCAATAGCAGGTATGCCTAATGCGGCTGCAATAACAAAGAACTCAATATAACCGTAGTGATCAACGACCACGCCAGAAAAACCACTGATAAACTTCCCTGGCAAAGTCATCAGCGAGCTGAATAAGGCATATTGAGTGGCGGTGTAGTGACGATTAGTCAGGCTCGAGAGGTAAGCAATGAAGGCAGTGCCAGCAATGCCGCCACTTAAATTATCAGCACTGATCACCAACGCCAGCCACATCAGCGATGGCGTCTCATTGATGCCAAGCCAAGCCAGCCAGGCAAACAGCAAGTTCGTACTGGCCACCAGTATCGCCCCGAGCAACAAAGGCCGATAAATACCCAAGCGTATCACCAACAAGCCACACAGCGCGGAACCAGCAATGGTCATAAAAAAGCCAAACAGCTTAGCCACCGATGCGATATCCGACTTGCTGTAACCTAGATCCAAATAAAACGGATTGGCCATCGCTCCCATGGCCAAGTCACTGAGCCTAAATACACCAATAAAGGCCAATATGGTCAACGCCAACCAGCCGTTTCGACGGAAGAATTCCAAAAACGGGCACACCACAGCGCCTAACCACCAGCGCTGCCAAGCAGGCCTTTGCGCCAGCTGCATATCGCGCCCGAATACGTCATTAACTAACTGATATTCCTGCGACTGACGTTCTTGAGTGTCATCTTCTTGGCTGGCATCGGCCCATAACGTCACCAACATCATGGCCGCTGCCAACAACGCCATCAGTACATAAGCCGATGACCAACTGCCCCATTCCGCCAGATATAAGGCGCCGGCACCCGATACCAGCAAGGCCACCCGATAGCCAAAGTAATAGGCAGCCGATAGCGCACCCTGCCAACGCTCATCGGCAATTTCAATGCGATAAGCGTCAATAGCGATATCTTGGGTAGCCGATGAAAACGCCACCAACACCGCCAGCACCGCCACGGCAGCGATACTGGTGGCAGGATCAAGCTGGCTCATACAGGCAAGCCCTGTCGCCACACCGGCTTGCCCTACCAAAATCCAGCTACGCCGTTTGCCTAGCCAACGAGTTAAGCCAGGCAAGCGCAGCCGATCAATGGCCGGAGCCCAGAACACCTTGACCGAATAGGTCATGCCAACCCAGGCAAAAAAACCTATGGTGCTGCGCTCGATACCAGCTTCAGTCAGCCAGGCGGTTAAGGTCGAGAAAACCAGTAAAAAAGGCAGGCCTGCGGCAAACCCCAATGCGCCTAAAACCGCAACGGGCTTATGGCCATAGGTATCACGCAACTGCCGCAGGAAATCCATCATCAGTCTTTGAAGTTTTTAAACATTAACGGCAAGGTGATGCTGTCTTCGGCTTTTAACAGCGCCATGACCTGCTGTAAGTCATCGCGCTTTTTGCCCGTTACGCGCACCATTTCACCCTGAATCGCTGCCTGCACCTTAATTTTGCTGTCTTTTATTAGCTTCAGCATTTTTCTGCCCAGGTCTTTATCGATGCCCTGGCGCAAGGTCGCGGTGACTTTTACCTGCTTACCCGCACCTTGCGGGTCGCTGTACTCCAGGCAAGTGATTTTGATATTGCGTTTAATCAAGGCACCTTCCAGCATGGGTTTCATTTGCTCGACCTGAAACTCATCTGCAGCCGTCAGAGTGACAGCCCAATCCTGCAGGGCAAAGCTTGCGTTGGCGCCTTTAAAGTCGTAACGCCGCTCCAGCTCACGATTGGCCTGATCAACGGCATTGAGGGCTTCGTGTTTGTCGATTTCCGATACAACGTCAAAAGATGGCATGAAGAATCTCCGCTAAATAATTGGTTGGCATATATACTCTTCGAGATAGACAAATGCAAAACGCACCGTCTGGCAAGCTGGGGGAACAGGATGGATATGGAAACCAAAATGACGCTGCACGGCCCGGGCACCTACTATTTTTCCGTTACTGGCGCCAAAGAGCAGCCCATTTTTTATTCAGTCTTTGAATATGGATACGCTGAACACATCCTGTCGCACTTGCCCAATGCCCGCCTCATCGCCTACGTCTTTAACCCCTATGAAATTCAATGTGTATTGCACTGTCAGCGTGACTGGACCGAAGTGATAGACACCTTGCACCGTGCCTTTGATCATATGCACGAGCAGTGTTGGCAAAGGCGCCACCAAGTATTGTCCGATCAAAGTACGGTACTGCTGGTGGATGACAGTGCCTATTTAGCCGATTTGGTGTTGCAGCTACATCGATGGCCAGTACTGCAACAGCTGGTGGCTACGGCAGAGCTTTACCCCTGGAGCAGTGACCGTTATTACCGCCTGCCCAACGCCCCAGACTGGCTCGATAGTTGGCGCATGCTAAATTGGCTCAGCCACGGCCGTCGCAACCAGGCCCAGCACTATGCTGCCGTCATGCAACAGCCCGCCCGCGCCACCCTTAACCTATTATCAGGCAATCACCCCATGTATCAGGCGTTGGCACGTGATGGTTTTATTCAGCGCTTCTTGAAAAAAGAAGCTTTATCACAGGCCGCACGATCCAACCAAGAGATACGCGACCTTTACGACAACGCTTGCGCCTTGGTCAGTGACAGCCTGGGCATTGCCGTAGAGCAAATGACCGACCCACAGAACCGCCGCAACTTTAACCGTCTGATGCCCATCGTGGTGTGGTTATTGCGCGAGCGAGGACTGCATTTTGATGATATTTCCCGCTTAGTGGGCGAAGACGAAGAGCGCTTGCAGTGGTGGCTACGCAATCTGGCCGCCGATCACGAACAGGCGTTATTACAGCGTATCATGCAGCGTTGGTCGCCGATGGAACCGGTATTTAACCCAGATTTTGCCGAGGCCTAAGGGCATCGATATACTGGCGCCATGATGAAAATTGGAATTTTAGGCCTGGGAGCCATGGGCACCTTGATGGCTTATCACTGGCGCCAAATGCAGCTGTTCGCACTGATTCACGATCATGGCTGTGAGCGGCGCATTGAGCATCAAGGCGAGCATACATTCAACATCCCGCGCTGGCGCGGTGAAACGCTGAATTGGCTGGTGGTGTGTACCAAGGCCGGCGCCACCCTCGATGCCCTCGCGCCTTACCAAACACAATTGCCTCATGTCGAGCGCCTGGTGTTATTGCAAAATGGCATGGGCCAGCAGCAACAGCTTAAAAACTGGCTGAACACAATCGATCAAGCACCGAGCTTATGGGTTGCCAGCACCACCGAAGGCGCCTACCGGCGCGACCAAAACACAGTGGTCTATGCCGGTATCGGTGAAACTCTGGCCGGGCCTTGGTCAGATGACGATGACGACGCACCATTGCCGCCGACCTGGCAACGCATCCCAGATATTCGTACTCGCCTCTACCACAAGCTGGCGGTGAATGCCGTGATCAACCCGTTGACGGCTCAGCATCACTGCAAAAATGGTGAGTTGCTGACAGAGCCTTTTCGCGCCCAAGCGGAAGCTTTATGCCATGAAGTAGAAGCAGCCTTTGCACAATTCAACTGGCCCTGCCCTCAGCCTTTGTGGCAAACCATCATCCAGGTCGCCAGCGCCACCGCCAACAATCGCTCATCCAGCTTGCAGGATATTGCGGCCGGGCGCCCAACAGAACTGGCCTACATCACAGGCCATATTCTGGCCCAAGCACGGCGCCATAAACTGTCTCTGCCGCTGCAGCAGACGCTGCTAAGCACCATCGAAAATGACCGCGTAAATTGACCTGACGCGCTGACACCGCTAGTCTGTCGCGCCTCAGGTGCCTGTATTAGGGCCTGTTAACACTATTTAGCTTTGCTACTGCAAGTCAGTTTTTTGAGGCATGAGGGACGTGGTTTAACGGGTGAAATAAGCAACGAATAACGCGACTCAGGGAAAACGAACTCCAGCCCTTCGGGGTATGGCTGAACATCCCTCAATCCGTGTTGCTCATCCTTCATTTAATTAGTTAAACATCCATCCTCGCGCCTTGATTGAGAGGTTTTCAGCTCATCACAGCGTGTTCGAAATAGTGTTAACAGGCTCCAGTGTCCTGAGTCAGAAGTTCGTATATTTTTCAGAGCGAATGGAAAGCGCGAGTACAAGTCGCTGTTCACAGGAAATATCGGGATCTTTTCAAGAGCAGCAACGCCGTAATGGGACTTTCCATTCGTTCCCGTAGGGCGTGCCCTTCAAGCCCTCTGGCTTCGTTCTGCCGCTTGCCAATGGAACCACCATTGCCAGCGAGACACGCCTAGCCAGAGAACTTGGATGGCCCACTGAAAGCATGCGAACTCCTGACTCAGGACACTAGCAGGGTAAACGGGAAGTCTGGTGAAAAACCAGCGCTGCCCCCGCAACGGTAACTGACCATAACCATCGCCATCACCACTGTGCCATTGCAGCATGGGAAGGGGCCTTGGTTGAGCTTTGCTCAGGTCATAAGCCCGGATACCGGCCTGATCCCTTTAACCAGCAATTGCGGTGGGCAGTAGCGGTATTGTTGTGATCGATTTAGATCAGGGCAAGCCGTGCTCATCGATGCTCTCGACCTGAGGCCCGGTGTGCGTTATTCGCCTTTGCCCCTGCTAAACCGACTGTCCCTTGCTGCCTTGCTGTCATTAGCCAGCATCGCAACGGCCAATGAGCTAACACCCGTCACCGTTACCGCAACGCCCGGCGACAGTGCTGCTCAACAATTGCACCAGAGTGATTTATCCCAGGGTTATAGCGATCTAGCTGGCGCACTGCAGACTCTGTCAGGCGTGCAAGTGCAGTCACAAGCAGCCATTGGCGATCCAGTGATGATCAGCGTGCAAGGGGCGAGCCCACGTCAGACTCAGGTGCGTATCGACGGTATTGAAGCGCCGCGAGACTTATTTGGTGGCTACGATCTGACTCTGGTGCCTATTCACCAAATTGAATCCATCGAACTATCGCCCGTCGGCGCCGGCGATAACGCCATTGGCGGCACCCTCGACATTCGCACTAAACGCCAATTAACACCCACCGTATCGTCCTCATTGGGTGCCTACGGTTGGCGGCGCATCAATTGGCAGCAGCCCACAAATGAGCAGGGCTCATTGCAACTGCATCATCTTGCCAGTCGCAACGATTTTGACTACCCGGTCCCCAGCCCACTGCAGTACCCCGATCAACCTGGCTTGGAGCAAGCGTTAAACAATGCCGGATACCGGCGCTACGATCTGAGCTTGCAACAGCGCTGGCAACCAGTGGAGGTGAAAATTGGCCACCATAAAGCCCATAAAGATTACCCAGATTATTTCAGCAACCGGCCACAACAGAGTCGTTACCTGCAACAAGCCAGCAGTTTGCTGGTGAGCGGAGAGCTGGACGGCCAGCAAGCGCAACATTGGCAGCTGTACTGGCGCCGCTATGACGATCGTTATCTGAATCGTGATGGCAGCATTGGCCTAGGCCGGCAAGACAATCGCTATTTTGGCCACCAGCTCACGGGCCAGTGGCAAATCGAGCGTCAGCTGCAACAGCATCATCTGCAGCTGCAACTGGAAGCCCAGCAGCAACGCTATAGCAGTCGCCACAAACTGAGTGCCAATAACGACTGCAGCGACCTTAGGTCAGCCTGTGATCTCAACAGTGAGCGCCAGTTATTCAGCCTGGCGGCACAACACCAGTTTCAACTTAACCAGCAGCGCTGGGTGACCTATCTACGTCACCGCCATTGGTCTGACAGCAGCGTCACTCGCAGTCAGCAAGGTTATCAGGATCAGCAACAATGGCAGGACGGCGCCATCAGCTGGCACAGCAGCGGCAGCTATTGGTCAAGCCAACTCAGTGGCAAGCGCAGCATACGCTTTGCCAGTTTGTTTGAACGTTTTGGTAATCGTGGCTTATTACGCGCCAATGCCAACCTAAAAGCAGAGCTCGCCCACAGTGTGCACTGGCATGGCCAGCTGACACTGGCCCAGCAAACCTGGCGGCTGGACCTATTCCAGCGCTGGCTGCAAGACGCCATTGTGCCTGTGTATGACGCCCGCGGCATTGGCCGTTATGAAAACACCCAGGCAGCCCGCATGCAGGGGCTGGAAGGTCAGTGGCAATCATCACCCTGGTCTTTAGGACATTGGCAGCTGACAGCACAACTGAGCATCAGTCATTACCGCAGCCAAACCCAAAGTGATATTAAAGCCTTCGAGCAGCAGCAACTGGCCGGCATCTATCATCAACAGTTGCAAGCTCAAGTGAGCCTGCAAGGCCCATCACAGCAACTGCAGCTCAGCTATGAGCTAGCCGACGATTTGTATCTGGATCGCGCCAACTTAGTCGCTGGCGACCCTCGTCGCCTATGGCACGCACACTACCGTTTCCACACACCGTCCTGGCAGGCCGGACTGAGGATCAATAACCTCAGCGACGCTCGTTATCGGGATTTCAGCAACCGCCCCGCCCGCCCACGCGATTGGCTGGCCTATGTGACGTTGCACTATTAGCAGGAGAATCACCCATGCAAAAGCACCTTTTGATACTGTCCATCGCTGCCACCCTTGGCGCCTGTGGCAGTGACAGCAACAGCTCCCCCAACAAGGATACTCAGCCCGTTGCCACAGCACGTTACGTCGCTCAGCTGTACGCTCAAGACTACAGCAGCAGCCAAGTGGCCAGTGGCGCTATAAATGGCGATCGCAGCGCCACTCAGGGCTTATTAATACAAGCCAAATCAGATTACAGCCTTAGCACCTATGGCAATACCCTGTATCAGCTGGGCCGATACCAGATCGACACGGTCAGCCGTTATCAAGGCACGGATCTGAATACCCAGATATGGCAATACAGCACTCGCCAAGCCGAGGAAAATTCATCTAACACCTACCAGCTGGTGCAATACAGTGACACCGTCGCGTATCTAATACGCTACGACAGCCCATTGATCCTCAAGGTCAACCCAACCGCCAGCAGTCCAGAGCAGTTTGTGGTGGCTAGTATCGACTTATCGGCCTACATCGCCGAGGGTGCAGATACACCGAAAATGAATAGCGCGCTGATTGCTGGTGATCGTTTGTTTGTATCTATGCAACGATTGGATGCCAACTGGCAGGCGCAAACCGCCTATGTGGCGGTCATTGATCTCGCCAGCGGCGAAGAAATTGACACCGATCCGCAAACCGATGGCCTAGCGGGCATCGCCCTAGAGGGCATCAACCCAGCAACCATGGTATTGCACAATGGCCGTATTCTGATCACCAACCGCGGCGACTTTGCCAGCAACAGCGGTACGCTGGAAGCCATCGACACCACCACTTTCGCCCGCACGACGTTGGCGGATGGTGATAGCTTTCCGCAATACCATCGTAACCTTGATGATGACGACGCCAGCAATAACGTGATTTATCACTTCCAGGATGTGGCCGTCGTCAGTGATCAACAAGCCTACCTAGTGCTGAGTCAGGAGCAAGGCTACCAGGGTATCGAAGATCAGTTACTGCCGTTTGATCCATCAACTGCGACCTTTGCTGATAGCATCAGTAGCACCTTACCAGCACTGAATGGCCAACAATTGGGCGACATCAATGTTGGACCCGAATCTCGCTTATGGGTCACTATCAATAATGCGCAGGCTCCCTCCATCGCCGTGATCGATAGCGACACCCATACTCTCAATGGTGAGCTGATCGAACTCGATATGCCTGCCAGCCAGATTGAATTTCTGAGCGAATAACGAGGCCACTATGGGTAATCGTTTGTCGAAAATTGCCACCAAAACCGGAGACAACGGCCAAACTGGCCTAGGTGACGGCTCGCGGGTTGATAAGCACAGTGAGCGCATTTGCGCGATTGGTGACGTTGATGAGCTGAACAGCTGGATGGGCTTACTGCGGGCTGAACTGCCCGCATCCGATGCGATGCAAACCTTGCTGGATCAGATCCAACACGATCTGTTTGATCTGGGGGGCGAGCTGGCGGTACCAGGCTTCAACGCCCTCAGTGAGGCACTGATTGCAGATCTTGAAGCAGAACTGGATCGACTTAACGCTGAGTTGCCCGCGCTAAAGGATTTCATCCTTCCGGGTGGTTGTCGCGCCAGCGCGCACTGCCATATGGCTCGTGCTGTCTGTCGTCGAGCGGAGCGCTCGTTGGTGGCATTGCAACAGTCACAAGCGATCAACCCGCTGGCACTGCAGTATTTAAATCGCTTGTCTGATTTACTGTTTGTTTGTGCCAGAACCCTGGCGCGCCGGGATGGCGGCCAGGAAGTGCTGTGGCGTAACCGTTATCAACGCAAAACGGATTAACGTCAACGAGTGTCCTGACTTAGAACACTACGTTGGTTAATCGACTTTAAACTGCCCCACCCTCGAAGACAGCGACTCAGCAATGGCCTGAGTCCGCTGCACCGCCTGCACTGTGCCTTCGGCGTTGTGGGCGGTTTCTTCACCACCATGGCGAATTTCACTGAGGTTGTCTTCCAGGCCAGATGCCATGTCTTTTTGCTCCATGGCGGTACTCACAATCACATTGGTTTGCTGTTGAATATCACCCATGCTCAGCTGGATTTCATCCAAGGTGCTGCCCACCTGCTCCGAACGTGACACGGTAGACTCCACCATATCGCGATTGACCTGCATGGTATCCACGGCATGTAAAATATTCTGCTGCACTTCTTGGATCAGTTCTTCTATTTCCTGGGCCGATCCTTGGGTGCGACTGGCCAGAGTGCGCACTTCATCGGCCACTACGGCAAAGCCCCGACCTTGCTCACCGGCACGCGCCGCCTCAATGGCAGCGTTTAACGCCAGTAAATTGGTTTGCTCAGCAATGCCTTTAATGGTGCCCAAAATGGTAGAAATACTGCTGGAGTTGTCCGCCAAGCGGTTCACCGCGGCCATTGAGTTTTGCATCTCAGCAGACAAGCGTTGCACTTCTTCCATCACATTCAATACCACCTGCCCCGCTTGATCCGACTTTTGCTGTCCCAAAGTGGCGGCTTGCTGGGCTTGCTCAGCCAGACTGGCCATACCTGCCGCCTTGTCGGCCATGGCAGACAACATATCAGATACCTGCTGGGTTTGCTCCAGCTGACGACGAACCGCTTGACGCGACTGGTTAGCAATATTTTCAACATCATTGACGTTACTGCTAACCGAGCTGGCCGATTCTTTTACCGCCGTCAGCGTTGCCCGCATATTGCTGCTCATATCATTAAAGGCATCGCGTAAACGCCCCATTTCATCCTGCCCTTTAAAGCGAATGACCTGGGTAAAGTCCCCTTGGGCAATGGCACCTGCCCCCTGACTAAAGCGCTGAATGGTAAAGCGAATGGACATAAAAAAGGCTAAGTAGAGATAAACAATAATGCTCAATGCTGCCAACAACACCGCCAGTAAGATCACAATTTTGTCCTGTTGCAGCGCCAGGCGTTGCTGCAATCTCTGCTCCATCACAGGAAAGGCCTGCTGTTCCAGTTGCTCAGCACCTTGACGCTGTTGCTGATAAAACTCATGAAACGCCTGCCAGGTCATGGTGACACTGACCGCGGCAATGACTTCATCATCGATTTTCTGGCGCAGAGTCTCTAACGCCTGTCGGGTTTGCTGAGCACTACTGATCAGCCCTGGTATACCGACCCCTTCAGCCGCCGATACCAACAACTGTGCCGATGGCTCGGCTTCTAACAGTTGATCGTACACACGGTTCATTTTGTCATAGGTGGCAGACTGCAGGTATTGTTCAACAAAGGCAAACGTCGCGGATGAGTGCGCCATGCCCATCGTCGTCGACAGCAGCGGTAACTCCGTCAGCAACATGGTATTCAGACGCTGGATCTGACGATCCGAATCTAACGCCAGGCCAGATGTCTGAGCGTATTGGCGTACCACCAAATAAATTTCATCGATGGCCAACTGATAGTATTTAAACTGGTCAACATGGGTGGGCTGGCGATGGTCGCCTTGATAGCTCAAACGCTGAAGGTATTGCTGCTGCCATTGTTGCAACGCTGGCTGCAAAGCGTCGTCGCTGGTTGAGGCGCTAAGCTGCTCAAAACCCTGGCTGAGGTCCTGCAACTGGGCATCAACCACACGCTTCAAATCATCATTGCTCTGAAAAGGCAGCACCGCCGCCAAATCACGGAATTTCTCTAGCTGATGAGCAAATTGCAAAAGCGCCTGTACCGAATCGACCGCCGATAGCGATTGCTCGGTTTTTTTAACCGACTCCATCGCCGTTAAAAACACCTGCGCACTGAGTAGCACCAGCGGCACCATAAACAAAAAACTGATCAGCGCAAATTTGGCGGCGTAACTGAGCCGGCCCATAAATTTGATGGCAGGCCACATCAGGGCTTTCAACATGGTCGGCATTACCTCATCGGTTGTTATTATTGCGATGCCTGTTACTGACAGTGACTGCCTTCCTGAAAGAAAAACAGCACTTTGTCGCTCACTGTATCGGCTTTGATCGCCAGTGCTTCAGCATTGAGTCTGGATGGCGGGCCGGCATGGCGCAAGGTGCGGCTATAAAACCCGATTTGTACAGCTCACACTGTGGTGATTGTGTAACGGTTGTTTGCCCGTTTGAACAGCCAACAGCTTGGGCGCAAAACCAATACAAAAGACAGGATGACAAAAGAAAACACCCCGCGATGGCGGGGTGTTGTGAGGTTATGGACGATCGTCGACTTCTTCTAATTCAGGCGGTAGCAAATCTTCGCGACTGATGTTCATCATCAGCAAGATATTCGCGGCCACATAGATAGAGGAATAGGTACCTACCACCACCCCAATCATCAAGGCAACGGCAAAACCATGAATCATTTCACCGCCAAAGAACATGAGTGCAAACAGTACCAAAGCCGTGGTTAATGAAGTCATCAGGGTACGGCCTAGCGTCTGGTTGAGAGACTCATTGATGACCTCAATTGCTCCACCACGACGCATGATGCGGAAGTTTTCACGAATGCGATCCGATACCACAATGGTATCGTTCAGCGAATAACCGATCACCGCCAGCAAGGCCGCCAAGACATTGAGGTCAAACTCCCACTGAAACAGCGAAAACAGACCCACCACAATGATAACGTCGTGAAACAAGGCCGCCACGGCACCCACCGAAAACTTCAGCTGAAAGCGCACAGCAACGTAAATCATCACCACGGCCAGCGCCATCAACAGTGCGATACCCCCTTCATCGCGCAGCTCTTCACCCACTTGCGAACCGACAAATTCGCTGCGTTCAAGACGAATATCGCTGTCCGTTGAAGCCTTTTGCAGTACTTCCAACACCTCACGGCCGAGATCGTCGCGGAAGGCTTCCGACATACGAACCAAGACATCGGTTTCAGAACCAAAGTTTTGCACAGTGACATCACGGTAACCGGCCTGCTCTAAGGTATCGGTGATCTCGTTCAGAGACGCCGCTTCACTGTATTTCACTTCCAGCAAAGTACCACCGGTAAAATCCAACCCCAGATTCAAACCCTGCACTGCAATGGAAGCAATCGAGCCCAGCACCAGCACAGTGGACAATGCCAAGGCGATGCCCTTGGCCTTCATAAAGTCCAGAGTTCTCATACACCACCTCCGATAGCAATAGACTCAACGCGGCGACCACCGTACAACATGTTGACCATGGCACGGGTTAATACAATGGCAGTGAACATGGAAGTCAGAATGCCAAACGACAGAGTCACAGCAAAACCTTTTACCGGCCCAGTACCTGCGGCAAACAGAATCACAGCAACCAGTAAGGTGGTGAGGTTCGCGTCGAAGATAGTGACAAAGGCACGGCTATAGCCTTCATGGATGGCCTGTTGAGGTGAGCGGCCATTCTTGAGCTCTTCACGAATACGAGCAAAAATCAGCACGTTGGCATCCACCGCCATACCGACGGTCAACACAATACCGGCGATGCCCGGCAAGGTCAGTGTTGCACCGACTATCGACATCAAGGCCACCAGCATCACAATGTTCACCAGCAACGCCAGATTGGCCATTAAACCGAACACCCGATAGAACACCAACATGGCCACCAATACCAGCGCCAGACCGACGATGACTGATTGCACTCCCATTTCGATGTTTTCTTTACCCAGGCTAGGGCCAACGGTGCGCTCTTCAACAAAGTACATAGGTGCCGCTAATGCACCGGAGCGTAATAGCAGTGCCAATTCGCTGGCTTCGGCCGACTCTAAACCGGTAATACGGAAGCTATTGCCCAGGGTGGTCTGAATGGTAGCCAAGCTGATAATGGATTTTTCTGTCACCTGAACCGTTTTGGTGACTTCTTTGCCATCGACCATTTCATAGCTGGTGCGTGGTTTGCGCTCAACAAACAACACTGCCATACGACGTTGAACCGCTTTACGGGTCACCTGGGTCATACGCGCGCCGCCTTTGGCGTCGAGGTCGATGTTAACCTGTGGCATGCCATTTTCGTCAAAGGCCGAACGAGCGTTAGTGACACTATCGCCTGTGGTGATCACCATCTTTTCCAATCGTGCCGTACGATACTCATCGCTGCGGAAAGGATATTCCTCGGTGGCAAAACGATTGGCATCAGGTTTGGCTTCCAAACGGAACTCTAGGTTGGCTGCCTTACCAAGGATTTTTTTCGCTTCAGCGGTGTCTTGCACCCCTGGCAGCTCGACCACAATACGGTTACGGCCCTGGCGCTGCACCAAAGGCTCAGCCACGCCCAGCTCGTTCACCCGGTTACGCAAGGTACTGAGGTTTTGCTTAACGGCGTAGTCTTCAAAGGTTTTAATCTGCTGTTCCGTCAGGCGTAATTTGAGATCAAAGAAATCGCGATTGTCTTCGCTTTCGCGGCTGAACTCGCTGAACTCACGGCCAAAAAAGCCCGATGCTTCATCGCGTGTTTGCTGATCTTCAAAGCTGATGCGCAAAACACCCTCTTCAACCTGAATGCGGCGATAACGAAGATTTTCCTGACGCAGACGCGTACGCAGCTCCTGATGATAATTGTCGATCTTGCCTGCCATGTATTCTTCCATGTCCACTTCCATCAAGAAGTGAACACCACCGCTCAGATCAAGACCTAAGGTCATAGGGCCTGCGCCCAAGTTCAATAACCAATCGGGCGTCGTTGGCGCTAAATTCAACGCCACCACGAACTCGTCACCCAAGGCGCGCTGAATGGCGGCTTTGGCTGGCAACTGCTCACTGGTGTGCTTCAAGCGATACAAGGCGGTGCCTTCCACTACCTGCTCACCAAAAAACTCCAACTGGGCGTCGCTCAGGGCAGTGCGAATACGCTGCAACGTCGCCTCTGACATTTCCGCACCGGCTTGTGCAGGGGTGACCTGAATGGCGGGATCGGGTGGATACAGATTGGGAGCCGCATAAATGGCCGCTATCACGACGACCATGGCTATGAGTAGATTCTTCCACAAGGGGTACTTATTCAGCATGGGGTGCCATAATTCCTGTTATCTGGCGAGGGTAAGCCTATATACAAAAGCGGCACCCTAGGTGCCGCTCACTGCTTACGCTTTCACTTCTTTGATCGTGCCTTTCGGCAATGAAGCGGTAACCGCAATTTTTTGAATAGGCATTTGCACATTGTCAGCTACTTCGATGACAACAAAATCATCGGTCACTTTAACAATTTTGCCGAGCATGCCACCCGCTGTCACCACTTCGTCACCACGATCGAGACCACCGATCAATTCTTTGTGCTCCTTTTGGCGTTTTGACTGTGGACGCCACAGCAAAAAGTAAAAAATCACCAAAAAGCCGCCCAAGAAGATCAGCTGCCCGGTAACGCCCATAGGCTCAGGCGCAGCACCCGCTTCGGCCAAGGCAGATGCCGACATCATCAAAGCCGCAATGGCCATTACTAATTTCATTTAACCTTCTCCCAACATGTAAAAATCACCAAAGTACGCTGTTACGGCGCTTCTGGAGTATCCAGTGGCGGCGTTTCAAGCCCACGTTTGGCGTAGAAATCGTCCACAAAGTCGGCAAATGTACCTTCTTCCAATGCCCGGCGCAAACCGGCCATTAGGGTCTGGTAATAGTGCAAATTGTGAATGGAATTTAACGTCGCGCCGAGAATCTCTTTGCAACGATCCAGATGATGTAAATAAGCCCGACTGTAATTTTTACAAGTGTAACAATCACATTCGCTGTCCACTGGCCCGGTATGGGTGCGATTGACCGCATTGCGAATCTTCAATACGCCGGTCGAAGTAAACAAATGTGAGTTACGTGCATTGCGTGTAGGCATGACACAATCAAACATGTCGATACCGCGGCGCACGCCTTCGACCAGATCTTCAGGTTTGCCAACGCCCATCAAATAACGCGGTTTATCGGCTGGCATTTTCGGAGCGGTATGGCGCAACACACGCATCATGTCAGGCTTAGGTTCACCGACGCTTAGGCCTCCTACGGCATAACCGTCAAAACCGATATCGGTCAGTCCCTCGAGCGATTCATCCCGCAGTTCCTCGTACATGCCACCTTGAATGATGCCAAACAGCGCCGCTTCACTGTCGCCATGCGCCTCTTTACTGCGCTGGGCCCAGCGAAGCGACATACGCATGGAATCGGCGGCTTCTTTTTCCGTCGCCGGATACGGTGTGCATTCGTCAAAAATCATCACGATGTCTGAGCCCAGATCGCGCTGCACCTGCATTGAACTTTCTGGTGTCATCAATACTTTTTCACCGTTCACTGGCGAGCGAAAGGTGACGCCTTGTTCGGTGATTTTGCGCATGTCACCCAAACTAAACACCTGGAAACCACCCGAATCGGTCAGAATCGGCTTATCCCAGCCAATAAAGTCATGCAAATCGCCGTGTTCACGAATGATTTCCGTACCCGGACGCAACATCAGATGAAAAGTGTTGCCCAGAATAATCTCCGCCCCCAGCTCTTCGACCTGATCTGTAGTCACACCTTTGACCGTGCCATAGGTGCCCACTGGCATAAAAGCCGGTGTTTGCACATCGCCGCGCGGAAACGACAAGGTACCACGACGCGCAAAGCTGCCTTCGTCTTGCCCCAGCAAAGTAAATTTCATATGGCATTTACGCGTCATCAGAGACTCCTTGAATGCATGCACCCGCCTGTGGGTGCGATAAAAACATGGCATCGCCATAACTGAAGAAGCGATATCTCTCTTCAACAGCCACGCGATAGGCATTAAGCGTATGTTCGCGGCCAGCAAAAGCCGATACCAACATAATCAGCGTGGATTCGGGTAAGTGAAAATTGGTGATGACAGCATCAACACTGCGAAACTGGTAGCCCGGGTAAATGAAGATGTCACTGTCACCGGCAAAGGGCTGCAACTGGCCACTGTGACTGGCACTTTCCAGGCTGCGAATAGACGTTGTGCCTACCGCCACGACCCGCTTGCCGGCCGCCCGGGTTTGCTCAACCGCCGCCACCACATCGGCGCCCACTTCAATGTACTCCGAATGCATGCGGTGCTCGTTAATATCATCGACCTTAACTGGCTGAAACGTGCCGGCACCAACATGCAAAGTCACATAAGCAAAGCGCACTCCACGCTGTGCCAAACGCTCAAGCAGCGCCTCATCAAAATGCAGGCCCGCCGTTGGTGCAGCGACAGCACCAGGCTTTTGCGCATATACCGTTTGATAACGTTCACGGTCGAGCTGGTTGTCCTCACGCTCCATATAGTGCGGCAACGGAATGTGCCCGACTCGCTCCAGTAACGCCAACACCGGCTCATCGGTTAAAAAACGCAAATGAAACAAGCTGTCCTGGCGCCCCAACACCTCAACTTGAGCACCGCCCAGTTGAATCTGCTGGCCGGCTTTAGGAGAGCGCGAGCTGCGTACATGCGCCAAAACTTCTTGCTCAGGCAAGATGCGCTCAATCAGCGCTTCTAATTTGCCGCCACTGGCTTTTTCACCATACAAACGTGCCGGAATCACACGGGTATTGTTAAACACCAGTAAATCTCCTGGCTCTAACAAGGCTTCGATATCGGTGAATTGACGATGCTGTAGCCCACCATCGCGGCCATCGAGGCACAATAAGCGCGAGCCACTGCGCTCTGCCATAGGCTCGCTGGCGATCAGCTCATTGGGAAGATCGAAGCTAAAATCTCGGGTTTTCATGACTAGTCCTTGGATAACGGCGAAACAGGCCGAACCATCCCCTGATGCAGGGTTATCAAAAATCGCGGCAAGGCTACCTGAGCAATGGGCCCTTGTTAAGACTGTTCGGCATAAATGCCAGTTAACAGCTGCCATCTCGCCTCTTTAATGAGCAAAGCCGGCATTTGTTCAGCAGCAACACCCGGTGCATTGCTAGAGATCTACTTGAACGGCACCTGCCGGTACCTCCGAAAAGCCCTAAGTCGTCGATATTTAAGGATTTTTCTAAAATAATGTTTGACACAGAAAATTTCGCCGCTAATATACGCGGCCATCAAGCGATGCCGTGATGCCAGAGTGGCGAAATTGGTAGACGCAGGGGATTCAAAATCCCCCGCCTTAACGGGTGTGCCGGTTCGAGTCCGGCCTCTGGTACCATTACAGGCAGCTTGATATGACCGGCAACGGTAAGCCCAGGTGGTGGAATTGGTAGACACGCTGTGTTCAGGTCGCAGTGAGCTTACGCTCGTGAGAGTTCGAGTCTCTCCCTGGGCACCAACCTAATAACCCTCATTAGATTGGTGCAATGCTAACACTCTGTTAGCAACAAATTGGTGCCGCCGAAGTGGTGGAATTGGTAGACACGCTGTGTTCAGGTCGCAGTGAGCTTACGCTCGTGAGAGTTCGAGTCTCTCCTTCGGCACCATACTTTTCTCCTTATCATCCCCCTTAACCACTCAACATTTAGCTGAATCACAGCAACCATACTGTTTGTGCTTGGTAATGTACCCCTAGAATACGTTCAGCGACGCCCGTCTGGCCAACACTCAAACCTCAGTTAAAAGTGGTAACCCCGATCAGATCACAGTCCGCTTAAACACCTTTTGATATTGTCTCGCCATAACAAGGCCAAAACAGGCCATAGTTTGGGAGAGACATTATGCTCAGCTGGCGAAGTTGTGCACTGCTACTGGTACTGGCCCTCAGTGCCTGTCAAAGCGACTATTCTGGCGATGTTGGTGGCAATTCCGCCGGCGACAATGGCCATCAATACAACCCGGCCAACCCAGAAGGCAAACGTCTATATGACCAGCTGTGTGCTAGCTGCCATGGCGTCAACGGCAACGGCACCAGCGCCGGCAGTTCGTTAGTCGGCTGTGCCACCTGCACCTCTGCTAGCGTACTGGCGGATGAGATCGCTCGCACCATGCCGATCGCCAAGGTCGACGCATGCATCGACGACTGTGCTGCCGATACCGCCGAGTACATCCTTTACGCCTTTAATGGCCGCAGCAATGCCCAAGTTGCCAGTGAAATAGCCGACGCTAGCAATGAAGAAGCCATTGCTACGTTGCGCCGCGCCACCCTCACACTCGCAGGCAGACTGCCCAGTGAGCAGGAAGAGTCCCACGTCGCACAAAAAGGAGACAATGGTCTGGAAAATGTGCTCGATGAAGTCATGAAAGAAGAAGCCTTCTATCAGCGCTTAATGGAAATCTTCAACGAACAATTCCTGACCGATAAGTACCTGACCCGCAACCTCAACGAGGGCGGCATCAACCTGCTTGACCCGGACGACTACCCCAATCGCAAATGGTACAACGACGCCTACCCAGGCGATGACAACAACGATTTTCGTCGCTGCGTTCGCACACAGGCCAATGACGCCGTGGCGCGCGAGGGACTTGAGCTGATTCGTCATGCGGCGCGCAACAATCTGCCGCATACCTTGTTTGTTAACGCCGACTACATGATGGTGAACTGGTACAGCCAAAAGGTTTATGACGCCCAGGTGATTGGTAGCGATGACTTCCGCCGTTTAAAGCAGCCGGTATGCGAAGGCAATGGCCAAACATTGTATTACGATCCGACCGACTTCCGTCCGGCACGCATTGTTAACCCAACAGAATATGAAATCGGCGGCATCCCCCATGCGGGCATGCTGACCTCAGCCATGTTCCTCAACCGCTACCCGACCACCCAAACCAACCGCAATCGCCACCGCGCTTACAAGGTGTTCGACTATTTTCTCGATACCGACATCCTGCGCATTGACGGCGACCGCCCCGGTGACGGCATCGGCGAGGAAAAAGCCAACCCGACTCTGCTAGACCCGGCTTGTTACGGCTGCCACCAGGTTATGGACCCAGTATCCTCTGCCTTTCAACACTGGACCGATCGTGGCCGCTACATAGTCACAGGCAACAGCTCACGTAACCGCTGGGACAGCTCAGATATCGAGCCTGCTGGCCTTGCGGGTAAAACCCTGCCGCTGTCTGGCGCTGACGGTTACTTTCGCAACATGCTGCAATGGCTAGGACAGGAAATTGCCGACGACCCACGCTTTGTGCGCGCCACCGTTCGCACCCTATTTAAAGGCTTGATTGGCCAGGAGCCGCTGCGCACACCCGGCGATAACGCCAGCAGCACTGATACCGCCGCTTTCAATGAACAGCGCGCGGTGCTGAATCACATCGGCCAAGCCATGGTCAGCGACGGCTGGCGTATCAAAACCGCCGTCAAAGCGCTGATTATGAGCCCGTACTTTCGCGCAGTGGCTTCAGATGCACCAGAGCGACACAAGCAATTGGGCGCACGTCAATTCTTAAGCCCCGATCAACTGCAGCGCAAACTGAACGCCACCTTAGGCTTTGGCTGGGACGAACTGCGCCACGAAAATAACCGCATCATGCTCGGCGGTATGGACTCCGACAGCGTGACTGAACGCATTCGTGAACCGAGCGGCTTGATGATTGCCATCCAGCAACGGCTGGCAACGGAAATGGCCTGCCGCGCCACCGCCTTAGACTTCACCCGTGAGAAACCCTTGCTGTTCACGGAAGCGCAGCTCGGTGACAGCGGTCAAGACACCGCCTCGCGCCAGCGCATCATCAACACCTTAAAGCACTTGCATTGGCATATCCTGGGCGAGCGCCTCACCGATGACAGCGAAGAAATACAAGCCAGCTTGAGCTTGTATCAGCAGATTCAGAGCAATGGCCAAAGCCTTTTAGCCAATGCCGAGCAATACGATCCCAAGCCGTCGTCCTGGTTGCAATGGGAGTGTCGCGGACGCTGGCAGTGGCACCCAGATGGCCGTCGCGGCGAAGAGCTGGCGGAAGAGCAACGTATTGAAAAAGACGACAGCTACAGCCTGCACGCCTGGCAAGGTGTACTGACCTACTTGTTGTCTGATTACCGCTTTATTTACGAATAGGACCGAGCCATGCAAAGACGCCATTTTCTTCAGCTATTGGCCGCCACCGGCATGGTCGGTCAGTTACCTCTAACCAGTCGTCAGGCCCACGCCGCGGAGCTGCAACGCTTTTTGGTGGTGGTCAATGCCGGCGGTGGCTGGGACCCCACTTCTCTGTGCGACCCTAAGGGGCTCAACCGCGCCTACCGCGATAACAGCGATCGCCACGAAGGCTCGACCAACTCAGTCGCACTTGATGCCAGCAAGCGCTATGGCGACATTCAATGGAGTGCGATACCTGAAGACGCTTCCAATAACGCCGATGTGCGCCAGCGCATTAACAGCCAGTTTGATCGTTTCTTTACCCAATACGGTGATCGCCTGCGTGTTATCAACGGCATAGACACAGGCACCAACAATCACGATACCGGCAATCGCGCCGTTTGGTCGGGCCAGCTCGACGATGGCTACCCGAGCCTGGCTGCCCTCTTTGCCGCTGCCAGTGGCCCACAACTGCCGATGGCTTACATCAGCAACGGTGGCTACGACTTCACCGACTCGCTAGTGGCCAGAGCCCGAGCCAGCAGTGCCAACTTTGTAAACGAAATCGCCGATCCCAATCGCTATGGCGAAGACAAAGGCTTTCTCTATCGCAGCAGCAACGGCAGCGTCGATCACTACAACCTGGTGATGCAAGCCCAACAGCAGCGCTTGCAGCGGCAACAAAATCAAGCCGCCTTGCCTCTCACCCGGCGCCAACTAAGCCAGCTGTTTACCGTGCGCAGCAGCGACAACAACCTCGAAGCATTGAGCCTGCACCTGGCCGATATTCGCGCCAACGTCAATCGCGACCAAAACTGGAATGAAAACCGCGCCAACTCACTGAAAAGCCAGGCCGAAGTCGTCGCCGCTGCCTTCCGTGGCCAACTCGCTGCCAGCGCCAACCTAAGTACCGGCGGCTTTGATACCCATGGTAATCACGATGCTAACGCCTACCCAAGACTGGGCGATCTACTTGAGGGTGTGCATTTTCTAATGCAAACCCTGGAGTACACCGGCATCGCCGATCGCACCACCGTGGTGATTGGCTCGGACTTTGGCCGCACGCCTTACTACAATTCAGGCAACGGCAAGGACCACTGGCCGGTCACCAGCATGCTGGTATTAGATTCACGCCTCAGTGGCGGCCGGGTTTTTGGTGCCAGCACGAGTGATTTCCGTGCTCAGCCCGTCAATACCCGCACCGGTCGCGCAGATGTTGGCGGCAAAGTACTGACACCGGGCCACGTCAACGCCGCCTTGCGTGACTTCATTGGCATCAAGGATCATGCTCAGTTAGCCCCCTATCCACTCAGTGATGGTGGCTTTAGGTTGTTTAGCTAGAGCAGCTAGCAGCCATTGTGATAACAAGGAGACTTTATGCGCGTTGTATTGCTGTTTTGCCTGTTTCTTGCGGGCCAAACCCTAGCTGGCCAGCCAGCCCCAGCTTTTACCTTACCTACCCTCGACGGCTCAGGAAAAATGAGTCTGGAGCAGTATCGAGGCCAGGTCGTTTACGTCGATTTCTGGGCTTCTTGGTGCGGCCCCTGTCGTAAATCCTTACCGCTATTAAACGAGTTACGCCAGGAGCTGCATGGCAAAGGCTTTGAAGTACTGGCCATCAATTTGGATGATGACGCTGCCGATGGCCTGCGATTTCTTGAGCGATTCCCGGTTCAATATCCAACCCTGCATGACAGTCAGGGAGATACACCACAACGCTTTGGCTTACGCGGCATGCCAACTTCGTATCTGATTGATCGCCAGGGTAACTTGGTCGCTACACACGAGGGATTTAAGCCCTCAGATATGGAAAAGATCCGCCAGCAAGTCCTTCAACAATTGCAGTGAGAATCCAGCATGCGCTTACTTCTACTCGGACTGTTATTCATGCTAACCGCCTGCACTCAGGTACAGCCCTGGGAACGAGGACAACTATCTCAGGACGTGATGGCATGGGAGCCTGACCCGATGAAAAGCAGCCTTGATCGACATATCTATTTCAGCAAAGAAGGCTCATCCGGCGGCGGCCAGGCCGCTGGCGGCGGTTGTGGATGTAACTAAATGAAAAAATCATTATCCGCGTTAGCGGCACTAAGCAGTGCCGCCGCTCCACTGGTCAGCCATAGCGCTAGCGTGCCCACCGATACCGTCAGCCAATATCGCTACAGCCAGTATCGTGAAGACGACGCTCCAGCCAGTCGAGTATTTGCTGGCGACACCGAACGCTACAGTATCGATGTTCACCAGTTGCGCCACGCCAGACCATTAGCAGACGACTGGTATGTCAGCGGTGATTTCCAATACGAGACCCTATCGGGGGCATCCCCTAGGAAGACCTACCAGAACAACCAAGGTCAAAGTGTGCTCATTATGAGCGGCGCCAGCGGCGAAGGCATTGACGAAACCCGTATCGATATTAGCGGCAAAGCGCAGCGCTACTTCGATGACGCCATTGTCGGCGGGCAACTCGGTATGTCGACGGAAAATGACTATCAATCGTTATCATTAGGCGCCGACGGCAGCCTGGAGCTGTTCGATAAGCACACCACCTTGAGCATGGCCATCAGCACCTCTTTTGATAGCCTCTCGCCCACCGACGCCGATCAGTATGGCGGCGGCCGCAAAGCCGCCGATGGCAGTAGCAAACGCACCACATCCCTATACCATGGCGTCAGCCAGGTCATCGACGCTCGCCGCGTGGTCAATGCCGGCATTGGCTATACCCATCAATCGGGCTATCTGTCAGACCCTTATAAACTGGACGACAGCCGCCCCGATGAGCGCGATCAATTCACCATCGACGTACAGTACCGACATCACTTCGACTGGTGGGGTGGCGCAGGCCTGCATGTCGACTATCGACTTTATAGCGACGACTGGGGCATCAGCTCCCACACCATGACAGGGCGCTGGGCACAAGCTTGGCAGCTCGGCAACTGGCGTTATGTGGCCACTCCCATGCTGCGCTACTATCGCCAGACTGAAGCCGACTTTTACAGCCTGGAGGAGTTGCCACCCGCCGATGATTACGCCAGCTCCGATGCTCGCCTATCGAGCTTTGGCGCCATCACCATCGGCTTAGAGCAATCCCTCAGCTGGAAACAATGGAGCGTTAGCCTGGATTGGCAAAACTATCAGTCGGATGAATCACTGACACTGATACAAAGCACCGACGATGAAACTCCTGGACTGGTCGACTTTACCGCCATCAGCTTAGGATTGGCGTATCGCCATTAACCACTAGAGAACACGGATGTTTCGCCATCAATTTACCGCCATGGCCAGTCCTTGTGTCATCACCTTGGATGGCCCTAGCCCAGCATGTGAAGCCGCAGCCTTAGCGGCGGAAGCGGAAGTGCGGCGTATTGAAGCCAAATACAGCCGCTACCGCGACGACAGCGAACTCAGTCGCATTAATCGCCAGGCCGGTCGCAAAACCGACATCGATCCAGAAACCTTCCAACTGCTTCACTATGCCGATGTGTGCTGGCAGCAATCTCACGGCCTGTTTGATATCAGCGCTGGCATATTGCGCCAGGTGTGGGACTTTCGCGGCGGCAAGGTGCCATCAGACAAACAGTTGCAACCGCTACTGCAACGCATTGGCTGGCAACGAGCGCAACTGACAGAAGAGCATCTGCAACTGCCCAGCAGCATGGAACTCGATCTGGGCGGTATCGGCAAAGAATACGCTGCCGACCGTGCTGCTCAACAATGTTTAAACCTAGGCATCAATAGCGGTGTCATCGATCTGGGCGGCGACTTACATGTGCTAGGCCCAAAACAGCAAGGCCCCTGGCAAATCGGTGTACGCCACCCCAGACAGCCACAGCAAGCCTTTGCTCAACTGCCAGTCTACCAAGGCGGCATGGCCACCAGTGGCGACTACGAACGCTACTTTGAGCACCAGGGCAAACGTTATTGCCATCTACTCAACCCTCTGACAGGCATGCCAGTGCATTATTGGGCGTCAGTATCGGTCATCGCCCCCAGCTGTTTGCTGGCCGGCTCCCTCGCCACTCTGGCCATGCTGCAACAGGCTGAAGGACTGACTTGGCTCAAACAGCAAAGCGTGCAGTTTTTAGCCATTCGCCCCGATCTCAGCCATCACCGACATAACGGCTGACGCTGGCGCCACAAATCGCTAGCATAGGCTGCAAATAACAATGATAGGGTCCTCACATGTCGGTCACGGATTACGCCCCCTCCATCACGTCGCTGGCTAGCCAGTATCAACAACACGACGCCCTAGGCCTTGCCCAACTGATCAAACAGGGCGAGGTGAGCGCAGAGCAATTACTCGAGCATGCCATCAGCTTGGCTGAGCGCCTCAACCCCAGCCTAAACGCCATTATTACCCCTCTGTATGACTATGGCCGTCAGCAAATAGCCAACGGGTTGCCTGATGGTCCTTTTACCGGCGTGCCATTTTTGATGAAAGATTTAATTACTGAACTGGCTGGCACGGCCTTGCAAAGCGGCAGCAAGGCGTTGGCACATTATCGATCGAGTGCCGACAGCGAACTGACCCAACGCTATAAACGCAGTGGCGTGGTGATATTCGGCAAGACCAATACGCCTGAATTTGGCCTAATGGGCGTTACCGAACCCAAGGCTTTTGGGCCAACGCGTAATCCTTGGAATCTTGAACACACTCCTGGAGGCTCCAGCGGCGGCTCGGCAGCGGCTATCGCTGCTGGCATAGTGCCGATGGCATCCGGTGGCGACGGTGGCGGCTCGATTCGTATTCCAGCAGCTTGCTGCGGTTTATTTGGTCTAAAACCCAGCCGCGGACGCACCCCAACGGGTCCTTATTACAGTGAATTCTGGGATGGCGCTGCAGTTGAACACGTACTGACGCGAAGTGTTCGTGACAGTGCTGCCATGCTTGATGCTATTGCCGGACCGGACGGCTCCACTCCCTACCCAGTTTCAGCTCGCAATGACTTTTTACAGCTCAGCCAAGAGCCAGTACGGCCATTAAAAATAGGCTTCAGTAGTCGTTCATTTGTTGGCCGCTCGGTAGATGTGGAGGCCATTAAAGCCGTTGAACACAGCGCCACCCTGCTGAAGGACTTAGGCCATCAGGTCGAAGAAGTGGATATTCAACTCGACGCCGACGCTATAGTCGATTCTTACCTGACCATGTATTTTGGCCATGTCGCGGCCGATCTGGATCATGTTGCGCAACTCATTAATAGCCGCGTCAGCAATTTAGATGTTGAGCTCACCACTCGCACCGTCGGCATGATAGGGAAATGCATCAGTGCCGGTGATTTTGTGATCGCCAAACGCCGCTGGAATCAGTTTGCGCAAACCATGCATATGTTTCATCAGCGTTATGATCTGCTGCTGACCCCCACTTTAGGGGCAGAACCTGTGACTATTGGTGCTTTTGAACCGCCATTACTGGAGCGCATCGGCATGCAAATCGTTAATGGCCTAGGGTTGCACCGCTTACTAATAAAAACTGGCCAGGTAAAAAACATGGCCATGCAGGCGATGGAAAAGCTGCCATTTACCCAGCTGGCCAATTTAACCGGAGCGCCTGCCATGTCGGTCCCATTATATTGGAGCACCTCTGGTTTACCGTTGGGTGTGCAATTTATGGCACCCATGGGCGATGAAGCAACGTTATTGCAACTGGCCAGTCAATTAGAAAGCGCCAGCCCCTGGTTTGATAAACGCCCAACATTAACGGGGAACAATTAATGGGTTCTGCACACATCGTTTTGATAAGCGGCTGCTCCAGCGGCATAGGCAAGGCCTTGATGCTGGAGTTTCTTAAACAAGGCTGCACCGTATTTGCTGGTGTACGCTCACTGGATGCTTTAAACGACACTAAGCACCCTCAATTACGTCCGGTTAAACTTGACGTCAATAACACCAATGACATTGAGCAATGCATAAACAGCATAAAACAAGAGTTCGGCCAGCTGGATATGCTGGTCAATAATGCAGGCTTCGCGGCTATGGGGCCATTAATGGAGTTGTCACAACAGAAATTGCAGCAGCAGTTTGCTACCAATTGTTTTGCCCCAATATTGTTGACGCAAGCAGCTCTGCCGCTGCTAAAAGCATCAAAACAGGCCAAGGTGGTGAATATTGGTTCCGTCAGCGGAATCATGAGCACACCTTTCGCTGGTGCTTATTGCGCCAGTAAAGCGGCATTACATGCACTAAGCGATGCCCTACGATTGGAATTAGCGCCCTTTAGCATCGATGTCATTACAGTACAGCCAGGGGCCATTCAATCCAGTTTCGGCGACAATTCGTTATCCAGTTTGGCTGGTTTAGTCGCTGATGATTCCGATTATGCCAGTGTAAAACCACATATCGAAGCCAGAGCCACAGCATCACAAAATAATCCAACCAAGGCCGATGACTTAGCTCGTGAGCTAGTAGCGCAGTTATTTAATCAACCCAAGGCAATTATTCGCCTAGGCCGTGGCAGTCGTTTATTACCCTGGATGCAGCGCTGGCTACCACTCTCTATTCGCGACGGGCTATTGCTGCGGAAATTTGGCTTACAACGATAAAACCATTACCGACAAACAAAAACACCCGCCGAAGCGGGTGTTTAATGCCATCAAACTTCTATTAGAAGTTTTGACGCAGCGATACCAGAGCAATCATAGCATCACCTTCTTTAGCATCATCATCAGAGCTGTAAGATACTTGTTCCAGCTCTAAACGGATGTGGCTGCTATCAGAAGTTGCGTAGATGAATTGAGCGAACAGGTTGCTGTCCAACTGACGCTCAGTTTCGATATCGTCTTCACCCATACCAAAACCTGCGTGTACATGCAGTTTTTCAGTCACTTGGTAATCACCGCCAACGACGAAAGCAGTTTTGTTGCTATCACCATCAATATCACGGTCTGCCAATTGATAGTTGAAGCCAACGTTCATGCCATCCATGACTGCATAGCGAGCACCAACGCTCATGATAGAAGGAGCTGCCAGATCACCATCAAAATCTTCTGCTTCAGATACAACAGAAGTCTGATAGGCACCTGTCAGAGCCAGTTGACCAAGGTTAACTTCAGCACCCGCGGTCAGACCAGTGATACCAGAAACGTTTTCGTCACGGCTGTCTTCTGCAACATGAGCAGCAACAGTTGCAGTAAATGTATCACCGCTAAATGCGCCACCACCAAAGGTATAAGCAACGGTACTATCCGTACGGAAAGTCTGGTTCATTGAACCAGGCATGACTTCTGTGGTGTAGTAGTAAGCACCGAAGCCGTGCACTTCACTGATTTGGCCGTTCAAACCGCCGTACAGCAGCAGGTAGTTATCTTGAGTACCTACTTTTAAGGTGTGTCCATCTTTAGACAGACTCAACCAACCGTGACGAGTAGAAGGTGACATGCCACCACCCAATACTTGCGCACGTAATTCATATTGGTAAGCCAGCGTTAAACCGCTATCAAGTGTTTCGCTACCTTTAACACCCAGGCGAGAGTTATTACCATTAGACATGGTAAAGTCACGCTCATCAGTGTTATCCACTTTAGAGTTCTGACCGGCATAAATATCCGCACCTACGCCATCTTCGTCGGAGTAGTATTCAACGCCGAGGTCAATACGTCCGTACAAATCAACGCTAGGCGCTGCCATAGCACTGCCCGCGAACGCAAAACCTGCTACCGCCAGTGCGAGGGATGATTTCTTGAACATAGTCTTTCCTTCCTCTCTCTTAGTTTAAGAGCTCTCGTGAGCCATGCTTACGCATTTTTATTAGCCAGATGCTATGCCGCTTCTGACGTCAGTCGCCCCAACATGGTGTGGTACAGCTGTTGTTCACCGATCACCCCAGTTACGACTCCCGATTCTTTAACCATCACAGCATGCCCTGTCTTTAAGCAGATTTCCATAACTTGCCGAACAGGAAGATGCCCAGGCACTGCGAATGGCTGTTGTGCCAATGTTTCAATATTCATTTCCGGGTCAAAATCCAACACTTGGCTGGACTTGTCGCCATGAATAATGGCTTTACAGTCCGCAGACAGCCAATAGTCTTGGTCATCTCGCAAAGAATATCCAGTTTCTGATGCAATTATTTCACTAATTGGCTGCATAACAGAGGCTGCTTTCAATACATTTAGTGGATTGGTGTGGGCCACAAAGCTCTGAACATAATCGTTAGCGGGCTTTAATACAATATCTTCTGGGCGCCCATGCTGTACGATTTCAGCATCTTTCATTATAGCGATGTGTGTTCCTAGCTTTAACGCTTCATCCAGATCGTGACTGACAAAGATGATAGTTTTTTTAAGGCGTTCTTGCAGTTGCAATAATTCGTCTTGCAACTGCGTGCGAATCAAAGGGTCCAGCGCTGAAAACGGCTCATCCATGAGTAATATTTCCGATTCAGTCGCCAGCGCACGCGCCAGACCAACACGCTGCTGCATCCCGCCCGACAAACTCGCGGGTTTGTGATCGGCCCACTCGGCCAATCCAACCAACTCCAGTTGCTGTTGCACGCGACGCTTTACTTCTGCCTTATCCATACCCTGCAGCTCAAGCGGCATTGCTACATTTTGCGCCACAGTAAGCCAAGGCATCAGGGCAAATTTCTGAAACACCATGGAAATACTTTGGCGGCGAATATCACGTTGCTGTTGTGGACTGGCTTTAACAAAATCCACCCACTCATCACCCACTTGTATTTCAACACTGCCGCGTGTTACAGGGTTTAGGCCATTAACACAACGCAGCAAACTGGATTTTCCCGAGCCAGAAAGCCCCATTAAGACACAAATTTCGCCTCTGGCGACTTCCAAATTGACCTGACGAACACCGAGCACGAGCCCGGTTTCATTGCGAATTTGTTCTCTGTCTTTGCCGGCGTCAATCAGCGGCAAAGCAGGTTCCGGCTTATCGCCAAATACCACATCCAAAGAGTTTATACGAATCATAATCAAGCCTCCTGAGGACGCGGTTTGCACAAACGATCAAGCAAAATTGCCATCAACACGATGGCCAAACCCGCTTCAAAACCGCTGGCAATGTCTACGGTATTCAAAGCCCGAACGACAGGCTTACCCAGACCATCAGCCCCAACCAAGGCAGCAATGACCACCATCGACAAAGACAACATAATGCACTGAGTGATGCCGGCGGCAATACTCGAGGCCGCTGCGGGCAGCTCAATTCGCCATAAAAGCTGAGAACGTGTAGCACCAAAACTCTCGCCAGCTTCCAACATTTCTTTGGGTACTTCAGAAATACCGAGATACGTCAGACGCACAGGGGCAGCAATGGCAAAAACAATGGTAGAAATCAATCCAGGGACGACCCCCAAACCAAACAAGGTCAGAGTTGGAATCAGATAGACAAAAGGCGGCACAGTTTGCATCAAATCCAACACAGGTCGAAGCACTGCGTAAAATCTTGGCTGATGCGCCGCATAAATACCTAAAGGCACACCAATAAGAACGCACAACACTGTGGCATAGAGCACCAGTGACAGGGTCTCCATGGTTTCATGCCAATAATCAAGATTCCAAATCAATAGCAGCGAAGCCGCTGTAAAAATACTTAACGAGAGTGAGCGTTGACGCCAGTAGGCCAACGCCGTGATAGCCAAAGTGAATACCAAAGGATGTATCCAAGTTAATCCTTCGGTCGACACCAGTAGAATCCACTCCAGGCTCTCGGCAATGACATCAAAAAAGCCGGAGGCATTATCAATCAGCCAGTCGAAAAACAGCTCTATGTAATCGCCCAACGGCAATTTATATTCATTCATAAGAAATCAGCCAGCCTTGTTGCCAAGGCTGGTAGTTAGTCAGACAAAGGGGAAATATCAATCGAGCGCAGCAACGGCTGCATTCAAAGCAGGCTTGCCATCAAGAGTGTTTACTCCGTCAAGCCAAGCATTTAACACGTCGGTATTGGCAGCCAGCCAGTCGCGCGCCGCTTGTTGAGGTTTTTTGCCACCATCCAGAATGGCGCCCATGACCTCATTTTCCATTTCCAGAGTAAAGGTCATATTGCTCAGCAAACGCCCCACATTCGGACATTTTTCAACATACCCTTGGCGAGTATTGGTAAAAACACTAGCGCCGCCCAAGTTAGGACCAAAGAACTCATCACCGCCCTCTAAATAAGCCAGTTCAAAGTTGCTGTTCATTGGGTGTGGCTCCCAGCCCAGGAAAACGATCCACTTATCGCGGCGAGTATTACGTTTCACCTGAGACAGCATGCCGGCTTCACTGGATTCTTTGACTTCAAAGCCTTTTAAACCAAAGGCGTTTTGATCAATCATCTGCTGAATTAAACGATTGCCGTCGTTACCTGGCTCGATACCATAAATGCGATGGTCAAACTTATCTGCGTGCTTGGCGATATCAGCAAAGGTTTTTACACCCGCGTCATACACGTACTTAGGTACAGCCAAGGTATATTTGGCGCCTTCCAAGTTTTTCACCACGGTATCAACAGTACCTGCGTCACGATACTTTTTGATATCACCTTCCATAGTCGGCATCCAATTGCCGAGGAAAACGTCAATGTCGTTGTTTTCCAGCGATTTGTAGGTCACTGGCACCGACAGCATCTGGGTTTCCGCTTGATAACCAATAGATTCCAATACCACCGAGGCGATGGCGGTAGTGGCGGTAATGTCGGTCCAGCCAACATCAGAAAAACGAACGGTACTGCATTGCTCTGGCTCAGCCTGGGCCGCCATCGGCAGTAATATGGCAGCGCTGAGAACTAGGGATTTCATTTTCATTCTGTGCTTCTCCTTGTCAGTGTTGTAAAACTCTGTTTGGGGATTGACTCCGTTGCTTATTCTTCCAGTCGGCTTCCATGCCAACTTCCGCCCGGCTGGGTGCCAGAGGATCTCGTTGTAAAATCAAATCAGCAGCGCGCTCGGCCACCATAATAGTGGGAGCATTGAGGTTGCCATTGGGAATGGTTGGGAAAATGGACGAGTCCACCACGCGCAACCCCTGAATGCCGTGCACCTGGGTTTTATGATCGACCACCGCCATATCGTCATTGCCCATCTTATTACTGCACGACGGGTGGTAGGCACTTTCAACATTAGCGCGAACAAACGCATCAATATCAGCGTCAGTTTGAATCTGCTCGCCCGGCTGAATCTCGCCGTCACGATAAGGATCCATGGCCGGTTGATTAATGATTTCCCGCGTCAAACGCACACAGTCGCGAAAACCTTCGCGATCACGCTCGCTCTGCAAGTAATTAAACAGGATTGAAGGATGATCCGTCGGGTTTGCGCTCAATGCATGAACCCGACCGCGACTACTGGGCTTATTGTGACCAATATGCACCTGAAAGCCATGACCATCGAAGGCCGCACGACCGTCGTAGCGCATTGCTGCCGGCAAGAAGTGATACTGCAAATCTGGCCATTCCACTCCGGCTTTAGAGCGAATAAAACCACAAGATTCAAAGTGATTGGTGGCACCCAGGCCCTGGCGGGTCAAAATCCAGCGCGTGCCAATTAAAAACTTACGCCACAAGCTTAACTCGCCATTAAGGGTAATCGGCTGCTTACAGCGAAACTGGAAATAGAACTCCAGATGATCTTGCAGATTTTCGCCAACGCCAGGCAACTCATGCTGAACTTCAATGCCTGCTTGCTTAAGCACATCCGCATTGCCAATACCGGACAGCTGCAAGATATGCGGCGAGCCAATTGGTCCCGCGGACAGAATCACATCCTTACGAGCCATGGCCTGCTGCACTTGACCACCTTTTATAAAGCGCACGCCCGTCGCTACTTTATCTTCCAACAGCACCTTTTCAACCTGGGCATGGGTAACCAGAGTCAGATTGCTGCGCTTCATGGCAGGGCGTAAATAGGCATTTGCGGTCGACCAACGCAGGCCATTTTTGACCGTCATATGCATGGCACCAAAGCCTTCTTGCTGCTTACCGTTATAGTCCTGGGTAAAGGGATAGCCAGCCTCCTGCCCCGCCTGGATAAAGGCTTTATACAGAGGGTTTTGCATATTATTGCCGTTATTAACGCCTAACGGCCCTTGATCTCCACGGTAATCATCGCCGCCAAAGGCCCAGGTTTCCGCTTTTTGAAAATACGGCAGACAGTGGGCGTAATCCCAATTTTCGGCACCCTGCTCGGCCCACTCATCAAAATCCCGTGCATGACCACGAACATAAACCATGCCGTTAATAGAAGAAGAACCACCCAATACCTTGCCACGCGGACAATGCATACGACGATTATCCAAATACGGCTCAGGCTCAGTATGGAACTGCCAGGCATACTTTTTAGTATTCATAGGAATCGACAACGCCGTTGGCATTTGAATAAAAATGCTGCGATCACTGCCGCCGGTTTCAATCAGCAATACCTGATTATCCGGGTTTTCGGTTAACCGGTTGGCGAGCACACAACCCGCGGAACCCGCCCCTACAATGATGTAATCATAAGTCGCCATGTGTCACCTCAGAACGGACTTTCAAGTGGCTGCATGCCAACGTAAACAGACTTAAGCTGGGTATACTGCTGCAAAGTCACTAGGCCATTTTCGCGACCAATGCCCGATTGCTTGTAGCCACCCACTGGCATCTCCGCAGGCGAAGCACCAAAGCTATTAATCCAGCAAATGCCTGCTTCAAGTTGATGAATCACCCGATGTGCTCGGCGAATATCGCGAGTAAAGACGCCCGCTGCCAAGCCCAGGTGGGTGTTATTCGCACGAGCAATGACCTCATCTTCATTATCAAAGGTCAGTACCGACATAACCGGGCCAAAGATTTCCTCTTTAACAATGCTCATGTCGTCGTTGCAATCGACAAAGATGGTTGGTTCGACAAAGTAGCCATTTTCTGCTGAAGCCGGCCGCAGCGCTTGGCCACCCGTTAACAGGGTGGCTCCCTCTGCCTTGCCTTTTTCGATGTAATCCAGCACTAATTTGTGATGCTTGGCCGAAATTAATGCACCAAAGTTAACCGCCGGATCTAACGGGTCGCCGGCAACGATATTACCTTCGGTGCGCTGCTTCAGCCGCGCCAGAAATTCATCTTTAATATCAGCTTGGAGGAATACCCGAGTGCCATTGGTGCAAATTTCACCCTGAGTGTAAAAATTGCCTAACATGGCGGCCGATACGGCATCATCGATATCGGCATCATTAAATACGATCAAAGGCGACTTACCGCCCAGCTCCATGGTGACTTCTTTAAGTGTACTGGCCGCGGCTTGCATCACTTTTTTGCCAGTACCAACTTCACCGGTGAAGGACACCTTGGCGATATCTTCATGGTGCGTCAGCCACTGCCCGACCTCAGCGGCGCCGTGTACCACGTTAAACACACCAGCAGGCATACCGGCTTCAATAAAAATTTCTGCCAACTTCACCGCGCCATGCGGTGTTTCTTCTGATGGCTTAAAGATCATCACATTGCCACAGGCCAGGGCCGGGGCAGACTTCCAGCAAGCAATTTGCAGCGGGTAGTTCCAAGCACCAATGCCTGCACAGATCCCTATGGGCTCTCGGCGGGTGTAATAAAAATCGCCGCCCAAATCTTGCTGATTGCCTTCAATCGCAGGGGCTAGGCCAGCAAAAAACTCGATTGAATCCGCACCGGTGACCACATCAACGACGGATGCTTCTTGCCAGGGCTTGCCGGTGTCGAGCACTTCAATGCGCGCCAGCTCATCATTACGCTGCCTCAGCAGCGCTACGGCTTTGAGCAAAATTCGACTGCGCTCGATCGCCGGCATAGCCGACCACTCGGCAAAGCCCTGCTGCGCACTGGCAATGGCAGCTTGGCGTATACTCTCATCGGCCACTTCAACCTGATAAATAACCTCACCCGTCGCTGGATTGGTGACGTCGAAGGTCTCTGCTGAGGTATTGGCCAATGGCTGACCGTGAATAAAGTTCGTTAGACGCATTGCTGAGTTACTCCGCGCACAATGATATCGATGTAGTCTTTGCACAGTCTTTCTGCCTCAGCAAAAGATGCCTCAGGGTCCTGACTGAGCACACTGCGTAACCACATTCCGTCAATCATGGCTGCCATAGATGCAGCAGCATCACGCGCCTGCTGCTCGCAAGCGATCATCTGTTTCAATGAATACAACAAGTTGCTGTAGAGACGACTGGCGTTAACGGCCTGCAAGCGCGATAGCTGCGGGTCGTGCACTGCTTTTGCCCAAAAGGACAGCCAGGTGACTGTGGTGGAAGAAGAACGTTGAAAGCCAGTAAAGTTAGTTTCGACAATCATGCGCAGGCGCTGTCTGGGGGTCACTCGCTGCCGCTGCGCTTCTCGCAGCTGTACCAACAGGCCTTGCTTGAGCTGCTCCAACATGTGCCGAATGGCCGCCTCAATCACCCCCTGCTTGCCACCAAAATAATGACTGATGATGCCCGATGACATCCCTGCCTGGCGACTGATGGTGTTGATCGTGGTGCCTTGAAGTCCATTGTCTTCTATCGACTTCAAGGTGGCTTCGATCAACTGTTTGCGACGTATCGGTTCGATTCCAACTTTAGGCATTTTTCTTTAATTGAACGTTCAATTAAATTCAGTCTAAAGTTTAGATCTGTAAGTATCAACCCCTGAAAAAACCCCAACACAGGCCAAAGCAAGGCAAAAAACCGCCTTATTTCAGCACCCACGCGGCCTAGAGAAAGATTCCCCTGACAGAAAAATCACATAGATGTCTAACAGATAGGTCCCAGTTAGAGGCCAGAAAAAGAAAAGCGTTAGATTGTTTTTTGATCAAAACAGATTCTTTGGGCTGACACAAGCTGAGCTAAAAAGACCAATTCCGACCATAGAAAGAGAAGCGAAACAGTGGAAAATAGTTACACATCGAAAGAGACTGCAACTAGGTGACTAAATAACCGAGACAGGAGCAGCGCGACCCAGGGGCCGCACTGCTGGGGTATTAGAATGCCTGGCGCAAACTGAACAGACCGACCTTCATCTCGCCGTTGTCTTCATAAGCCACTTGCTCAAATTCAAAGCGCAAATGACGGTGACCAGATAACTCATATTGCAACATACCGTAGATGTTACTCTCCAGCTGCAGCTGACTGTCATCGTCGTCACTGCCCACGGCATAACCCAGATGCACACTCACATCTGGCTGCGGACGGTACTGCACCGATACCGACGTAGACCGACGCTTGCTGTCTTCACCAGTGTCACGATCGGCGGCGCGGTAAGCCAAACCAAAATCTAACACGTCAGAAGCTTGAAACTTGGCACCCAAACTATAAATAAATGGCGCAGCAACGTCCGCATTGATGGCATCCGCCGCTTCGCTTTCTTTAACCACAGAACCGATATAGGCACCGTTTAGCGTCAACTGCCCGAAGGTAGCCGCAGCACCTAACGTCACCGCGGTAATACCGCTATCATTGAGCAGCTCACCATCAGCCGTTTCGCGATCGTCTTCATTGACATGTAAAGCCACGGTGGCGGTAAATGGATTTGTACTAAAACCACCATCGCCATAGGTGTAAGACACCGTGGCATCATTGCGATAGCCGTATTGGGTGGAACCCACCATCAGGTTAGTAATGTAAAAATAAGAACCGACACCATGAACCTCAGCGCGATTGGTATTCCAGCCGCTGTATTCAAAAAATGGCGACCATTGCGCACCGACTTTAAAGTGATGCTTATCTTTAGAAAGACCAAACCAACCTAAACGAGTGCGAAACGCATTGCCGCCATCCTGCAGCACATTAGCACGCACCTCCATGCGATATTTACCAATCCAGCCGTCGGCCAGATCTTCTTGCCCCTTCAGTCCCAGACGTGACTGCGAACCATTGGTCAGCGAAAATTCTTTGCCATCGGTGTTACGCACTGGCGCATCAGATCCTGGGTACATTACCCGCCCGGATTCATCCACAATATTCAGATCTGATGATTCCGAATAGGACTCAATACCAATATCGACGTAGCCGTAAAACTCTGGCATTTCGATCGCATTTGCAGCGGGTGCTGCCATGGCAATCGCCAGCGCCAAAGGGGTTGAACGGAACATAGCTTCTCCTTCTGATTTATTATCTGCGAGCCTGGTGAGTAGCTCGTGTGGCAGCAAAGTACCCATTTAGTCAGAAGGTGCCAAGCACTGATCGTCGAAATTATTACCTATAGGAACAAAAAATGATCAGCCCTGATTTAGCGCAAGGCGGTATTTAGGAATAGCAAAGGCAGTGGCGCGAATGGTCGAAGATTTACCTTACCGCCCAAGTCTTGCACTTAGGCGGTCTATTACCAGCAGCTAGTCAGCGCGATGCTCACGTGCCAAATAATCGTGCGATTGCATTTCCAGCATGCGCGAGGTGGTCCGCTGAAATTCAAACTCCAACTTCCCCTGACCATAAATATCGGGGATAGCCGCCTCAGCCGACATAATCACCTTCACACCACGATCATAGAACTCGTCAATCAGATTAATAAAGCGGCGCGCCAAATCGTCGTTTTTCGCCCCCATCACCGGCACATTGGAAATGATAATGGCATGAAACAGCTTGCCCAGTTCGATGTAATCGTTTTGCGAACGCGGCCCATCACACAGCGCATAAAAATCAAACCAAGCAACGTCCTCACACACTTCAATGGCGGGAATGTGACGCCCGAGAATTTCAACTTGCTCGCCTTTGCAACTATGGCGCGCATCGGGTACTAGGCTATCAAAGCTCTGACGTAAGGAAGCATTGGCTCCGGAATCGAGCGGATAATGGTACAACTCAGCTTGTTCAAGGGTGCGCAAGCGGTAATCCACCCCACTATCGACATTCACCACATCGGTAAACTGGTTTAATAAGCGGATAGCGGGTAAAAAACGATCTCGCTGCAAACCGTCTTTATACAGGCCATCAGGCACAATATTAGAGGTCGCCACCAGCGTCACACCACGATCAAATAACTCTTGCATCAAGCCGCCCAGAATCATGGCATCACCAATATCTGAGACAAAAAACTCATCAAAGCAAATCACCAATGCTTCGTCGGCAATGCTATCGGCGACGGTTTTGAGTGGATTTTTGGCGCCAGTTAGCTCTGTCAGCTGCTTATGCACCCGCTGCATAAAACGGTGAAAGTGCGTGCGCATTTTGCGCTTAAACGGCAAGGCGTCGTAAAAGGTATCGACCAAATACGTTTTACCACGCCCAACTCCGCCCCAGAAGTACAGTCCTTGCTGCGGTCGACGAGGAGTATTTCTCACGCTCGCCCACCAACGAGACACGGCCCCCTGGCGCGCACTGGCTTGTTCTGCCGCCACCAAATCCTCGTACAAGCGCTGCAAATGCTTGACCGCCATTTCCTGTGCCGGGTCATAGGAAAAGTCATCGCGTTGCAAATCGGCCTGATACAGCTCCATGGGAGTAGACACAGCATGTCTCCTGGGACGAACAAAAATGGGGCCGCAATTTATCCAACCGCCGAGCAAAGTGCAAATGCCACAAGACAGCGACGGCGCAGATGACGGATTTGTCAGCCTATTGCTGCTGATCCGCTCACTCAACCCAGCAACATTTGCAAGTCGCGCTTAGCACTGGCCTGTAGATCCGTCAGCCGGCCATGAAAGAAGTGCCCACCCTGCTCAAACACCTCCCAATGAGGCTGCGGCACCAACCGTGCCACCCAGTCGTCCACCTCATCAAAGGGCACGACCTCGTCGTCGTCGCCCATATAGACAAAGGTCTCGAACTGCATCGGCAGCGCCGAGGGCGCATCAAAGTGATGCACGGCAGGGGCAATCAAAAATAGTCCACTGATGTCATCAGGCTGTGCCTGAGCTGCCAAGCACGCCATGCCGGCACCAAAAGAAAAACCGCCCAGGTACAGCTGCTGCCAGCCTAAGGTGTCACGGGCATAGCGTATTGCGGATAGCACATCTTGCTGCTCACCCTGGCCTTGATCGTGCTCGCCGTCGCTGCTACCAACACCACGAAAGTTAAAGCGCAGCGTCGACAGGCCCAAACGACTGGCCGTTCGCACCATGCTAGTGACGACTTTATTGTTCATGGTGCCATCAAACAGCGGATGCGGATGGCACATCAAAAAGCCTGCCTGCCCTTCACCGACACTAGTTCGTCCTTCCAGCAAGCCGGCCGGACCTGCTATCGTGATTGCTTGCTCTGTTGCCATAACCCCTCAAAACCCCGTCAAAAAACACCTGCCAGCAAAGCGCTGGTAACGCCCTAGCCTGGCCTGGAATGCCTATATCCATATAGCCAAATGTTATCAGTATTACCTTCTTATATATCAGGCATCTTGATATATTGCCGCCATATAACCTCAGGCGAATTCCACACCCGGAAGCGAAAAACATGACCGATTATAACCTGACGCACCTGAAACAGCTTGAAGCGGAAAGCATTCATATCATCCGCGAAGTGGCCGCAGAATTCGACAATCCGGTGATGCTGTACTCCATCGGTAAAGATTCATCGGTGATGTTGCACCTTGCCCGCAAGGCATTCTATCCAGGTAAACCACCGTTTCCACTGATGCACGTGGACACCACCTGGAAGTTTCGCGAGATGATCGAGTTTCGTGATCACATGGCCAAAGAAGTCGGCATGGAACTGCTGGTGCACATTAACCAGGAAGGGGTTGAGCAAGGCATCAACCCATTTGATCATGGTTCATCCAAGCACACCGACATCATGAAAACCCAGTCGCTGAAGCAGGCGCTGGACAAATATGGTTTTGATGCTGCGTTTGGTGGTGCTCGACGTGACGAAGAAAAGTCGCGTGCTAAAGAGCGTGTTTATTCGTTCCGCGACAGCAAGCACCGCTGGGACCCCAAAAATCAGCGCCCGGAACTGTGGGAAATTTATAACGGCAAGGTCAATAAAGGCGAAAGCATTCGCGTCTTTCCGTTATCCAACTGGACTGAGTTGGACATCTGGCAGTACATCTATCTAGAGCAAATCCCGATTGTGCCTTTGTACTACTCCGCTAAGCGCCCGGTGGTTGAGCGCGATGGCATGCTGGTGATGGTCGATGACGAGCGTATGCCACTGGCGGAAGGCGAAGTGCCAGAAATGAAATCGGTACGCTTCCGTACGTTAGGATGTTATCCATTAACGGGCGCGGTGGAATCAGAAGCCGACACCTTGCCAGACATTATTCAAGAAATGCTACTGACCACCACATCGGAGCGTCAGGGCAGAGCCATTGACCACGATTCATCGGGCTCGATGGAGAAGAAAAAGCAAGAGGGGTATTTCTGATGTCACACCAATCCGACCTGATCGCGGCCGATATTCTGGAATACTTGCAGCAGCATGAAAACAAAGAGCTACTGCGCTTTTTAACCTGCGGCAATGTCGACGATGGCAAGTCCACATTAATTGGACGGCTACTGCACGACTCCAAAATGATCTATGAAGATCAGCTGGCTGCCATTGAAAAAGACAGCGCCAAAGTGGGCACTACGGGTGAAAAAATTGATTTAGCCTTGCTGGTGGATGGCTTGCAAGCCGAGCGTGAGCAAGGCATTACCATTGACGTCGCCTATCGTTATTTCAGCACCGCCAAGCGCAAATTCATTATTGCTGACACCCCTGGGCACGAACAATATACGCGCAATATGGCAACGGGTGCTTCGACCTGTCAGCTGGCCATTATTTTGATTGATGCCCGCCACGGTGTGCAAACTCAAACCAAGCGTCACAGCTTTATTGCCTCGTTATTAGGCATTAAGCATGTGGTGGTCGCCATTAATAAAATGGACCTGATGGACTTCAGTGAACAGCGTTTTAATGACATTCGCGACGACTATTTGAAGTTCGCGGAAAACTTACGCCTGCAAGATATTCACTGCGTGCCGATTTCGGCATTAGACGGCGACAACGTGGTGGAACGCAGCCAGCGCTCCGACTGGTATCAGGGCCAAACCCTGATGGAAATTTTAGAAACCGTGGAAGTAGCGAAGGATAAAAACCTCGACAATTTCCGTCTACCCGTGCAATACGTTAACCGCCCCAACCTAGATTTTCGCGGTTTTTGCGGCACCATAGCCGCCGGCACCGTGCGTCCGGGCGATACTGTGATGGCGCTACCATCACAAAAGACCAGCACCGTTGAGCGCATTGTCACCTTTGATGGCGACTTGGACGAAGGTTTTGCCGGTCAAGCCGTGACCCTGACCTTGGCCGATGAAATTGATATCAGCCGTGGTGACATCATCGTCAAGCCGGATGATCAGCCGCAGGTCAGCCAGCGTTTAAATGCTGACGTGGTGTGGATGACAGAAAGCCCGTTAGTCCCTGGTCGCCCCTACGACATTAAGTTTGCCTCCAGCAGCACGTCGGGCAGCTTTAGTCGCATTCATCACCTGGTGGATGTCAATACCATGGAGCAAAGCCAAGCCGAGCAAGTGCAATTAAACGAAATTGCCCTGGTTGAGCTCACTCTGGATAAAGCCGTTCCATTCGATTGCTACAGCAAGATTCCAGGTACCGGTGCCTTTATCGTCATCGATCGCCTCAGCAACGTCACCATTGGTGCCGGCATGGTGGTGGGGGATGCTCAAGCTGGGTCCAATACCAACGAGCCTGTCAGCGCCGAGCAAAAAGCCCGTCGCTTTAACCAGCGCCCAGCCATTGTTGCGATTAATGCGGTAAACCCGGCGGAAATCGCACAGCAGCTGGATCGTCGTTTGTTTGAAATGGGACGCGTCGCCGCCGTGTGTGAAGCACAACAGGCAGACACGCTAAAAGCAGCGGGCCTGGTGGCATTGGTCGCGGGTGGCGCCGATGGTGCGGACTTTAGCTTGGCTGCCGATCAGGAATCCATTGATAGCCTGATCGCCGATCTGCAGGAGCAGGGCATCATTTGATGCCCTTGCCTTTATTCCGGGGCGTTCGTCATTAACGTCTCGGGCTTTTCAATATCGAGACTTTGCACCGCAATCACAGCCTGAGTCCGGGTGCGCACTCCAATTTTTCTGAAAATAGCGGTGACATGGGCCTTAATGGTCGCCTCACTGACATCCAAATCATAAGCAATCTGCTTATTCAACATACCTTCCGCCATCATGGTCAGCACACGAAACTGCTGCGGCGTTAAACTGGCCAATCGCTCAGCCAAATCCAGCGCTTGCTCGTCAGGCTGATGCTGATGGCGACGGGCCACATCGGGTAAATACACATCGCCTTCCAATACCTTGCCTATGGCCTCAGAAATGGCTTCTAGTGGCGACGATTTGGCGATATAGCCCGATGCCCCATGATCCAGCGCCTGGCACATCACCGCAGGCTCTTCACACGCTGATACCACGATGACCGGAATTTCTGGATAGTGTGAGCGCAAATAGACCAAGCCAGAAAAGCCATGGGCGCCTGGCATTTGCAAATCCAACAGCACCAGATCGGCATCCTTATGGTCTTCCATGGTGGCCTGCAATTCTGGCAACGACTCCGCTTGAGCAATGCTCACATCCGGCACTAATTGCTTAACCGCTTGCTGCATGGCGGTGCGGAATAAAGGGTGGTCATCGGCAATCAGAATTTTATTGGCAAGCTGCATTGTTATTCCTCTACGCGCCGCTCATGACGTCACTGTAACACGGCGGCCAGCTGTTGTTATTGTCTTCGTTCGGTCATCTTTAACCTGTCATTATTGTCTCGTAAACGTAAAAGGCTGTCCGCAGGTTTCTACGCACAGCCTTGATTTTTCCTCTATTTTTTCGCGTTAACGGTTCAGACGCTGCTCGATCAGGGTGTCCACCACGGATGGATCGGCCAAGGTAGAGGTATCGCCCAACGCATCATGCTCGTTGGCGGCAATTTTTCGCAGGATACGCCGCATGATTTTGCCCGAGCGCGTTTTGGGTAGCCCTGGCGTTATCTGGATCAAATCCGGTGTTGCTACCGGGCCAATTTCCGCTCGCACCCAATCACGCAACTCTTTTGCCAGTTCATCGGTGGCTTGCAGGCCGGAGTTTAGGGTCACGTAAACATAGATACCCTGCCCTTTGATATCATGCGGATAGCCCACAACCGCTGCTTCAGCGACTTTTTCATGGGCCACTAACGCACTTTCGACTTCGGCAGTACCCATACGGTGGCCAGAGACATTGATCACATCATCCACTCGACCTGTGATCCAGAAATAGCCATCTTCGTCACGACGAGCGCCATCACCGGTGAAATACATACCGCGGAAGGTGGAGAAATAGGTTTGCACAAAACGATCATGGTCACCATAAACGCTGCGCGCTTGACCGGGCCAGCTATCGATCATCACCAGATTACCTTCCGTTGCTCCCTCTAACAGCATGCCGGCGTTGTCCACTAAGGCTGGCTGTACACCAAAAAATGGCCGCGTGGCAGAACCTGGTTTTAATGCCGTTGCACCAGGCAAGGGGGTAATCATGATGCCGCCGGTTTCTGTTTGCCACCAAGTATCGACGATGGGGCAACGCTGTTCGCCAACCACTCGGTAGTACCATTCCCAGGCTTCAGGATTAATGGGCTCGCCCACTGAGCCCAATAAGCGCAGCGACTCACGATGGGTTTGCTCTACCGCAGCCGATCCTTCGGCCATTAACGAACGAATAGCCGTGGGGGCGGTATAAAGAATATTAACCTGGTGCTTATCAACAATTTGGGAAACGCGATTTACGTCGGGGTAATTGGGCACACCTTCACACATAACGGTTGTGCCACCATTGGCCAATGGCCCATAGAGCAAATACGTGTGGCCAGTGATCCAACCAACATCAGCCGTGCACCAATAAATATCACCGTCGTGATAATCAAATACGTATTGATGGGTGATCGCGGCCCACACCATATAGCCGCCAGTGGTATGCAATACACCCTTAGGCTTGCCAGTAGAACCTGAGGTGTAAAGAATGAATAAGGGATCTTCAGCGTTCATTTCTTCGGCCGGGCAATTAGGTGACGCCAGTGCCACCAATTCTTCATACCAGACATCACGAGCACTGTGCCAAGCAACATCGGCGCCGGTACGTTTAACCACGATCACCTTTTCTAGCGAGCGAATGCTCGGATGGGTCAGCGCTTCATCAACATTGGCTTTTAGTGCCACCCGCTTACCGCCGCGCACGCCTTCATCAGCAGTAATCACAATCTTGGCATTGCTGTCTTCTATCCGCCCGGCTAAGGCATCGGGAGAGAAGCCACCAAACACCACAGAGTGAATAGCGCCAATACGGGTACAGGCCAGCATGGCAACCGCCGCCTCGGGAATCATCGGCATATAAATACACACCACATCCCCGCGTCGCACGCCCTGACCACGCAAAGCATTGGCAAAACGACAGACTTGTTCGTGCAGTTCACGATAACTGATGTGTTTATGCTGATCCGGCTCGTCGCCTTCCCAGATAATGGCCGTTTGCTCACCGCGGCTTTCTAAATGACGATCCAGACAATTCGCCGATGCATTTAAGGTACCGTCTTCAAACCAGCGAATATCAACATTGTGATCATCAAAGGAAACATTGCGCACCTTAGTAAATGGCCGCATCCAATCAATACGCTGCTGCGCCTGTTCACGCCAGAAGCCATCCGGATTAATGATGGATTGCTGGTACATCTGCTGGTACTGATCATTATTAATCCAGGCAGAATCGGCAAATTCCTGCTTAATCGGATACACCTTATGCTCACTCATAGCGTTTCCTCTGTACGTGAATCAACGTTTGCCTGCGGCTCGTCTGGTATCAGTAAAAACCACAGGACATCCTTTGTTATTGTTACGATCCAGTTTGGTGGTCTAACCACCTATATCGAAATTAGACAATGGTCTATTCCGGGCCAACATCAGCTCCCCTAGACAAACACAGTCACCGCCGAGATACCAGCATCCCAACTGACGATTAAGGCCAGCTGTCGAGCATTGGCCAGTACCTATTCAGGCTAGGCTAACAGCCAGCACGACCAAAACGGTAATCCGACCCGCCACAAAAGAAAATATCTAAAAGATGTCTATGAACGCCTTCAGCGAGCACTTGTTATGAAAGCCAAGCAAATAGAAGCCAGACCTTGCAGGCTCGGTGCTGTAAGAGTTGGTATTGTAAGCGTTAATACAGAAGGAGTGGGTATTGCAGAGGAATTGGACAGGGCTGGCAATAAAAGCAGGTACCACCACGCGCTAGGTGCGAAAGAGTCAACCCTGTCAGCGGAATTATCCGGTTTACTGGCTAGCAATACATTGGCTCGAAAAGCAGGCCTATGACCAAGCCACCAGCAAAACGTCAGTGGCAAAAATGGCAATATGCCAAGTGTTGGCTAGCCAGTGATCTGTGCTTAAAACGCCTAAAAAGGCCGTCACATAAATAGCCAGACGGCCTTAAATGCTTTAATGGCTAATTTGAATCTGCCAGCTCAGTCGGTTCGCGCAGCCATACTTCGACGCGGCGATTTTTAATCTGCCCTTCTTTTCGGTTGCCAGAGGCCACTGGCAACGCGACTCCATAACCGACACTGTTATGAGGATAAATTCCACCAAGCTTTACCAATTCACGTCGTACTGCCATAGCCCGCAATTTAGACAACAGCTCAGAGCGCTCCTCGGTTCTTTTTTCATCGCTAAAGCCAATCAATATCACCTCAGAACCGTCTTTCCCTTGCAGAAAATCCACTAACCGAGACAAGTCAGCCATGGCTTTGTTGTCTAGTGTTGCACTGCCCTGATGGAAACGGAAATTAATGGTTAAGCGCTTTGCACCTGCGGTCAACTGGCGAAAATCCTGCGGTAACTCAGCATAAAACTCGGGTAATAAAGCCTGTGGTTCTTGTGAAACAAAACCGCTGCTGGCTACAATTTTTTGGCCGGCATCGCTTTGAGCAAAAGCGATAAATTCGCCAACGTGCGTGTTGTTTGAATCGTCGTCGGTATACAGGTATAGACGTCGAGATAAGGCATAATCTTCAGTGGCCACGGTCAATTTATTGGGCTGCAGTGGTTTGGCACTGCCATCGGAAACGGCCAATAGTTTACTCTGACGCACCGACGATAAAGCCACAAAGCCGATGCCTAAAGGATCAACAGCCACGCTATCAGACAATGCGTCATTTGATTCAAAGCGCTGGGCAGAAGCGAGCAATTGGTGCTGTTTACCCAACACCATGCTGCGAAAACTGTCCCAAGTACCAGACTGGTTGTCTCGTGCATAAATATGTATCGGGCCAGCAGGACCGTTGAGCTCCGACCAGTCCGTAATTTTGCCGGAAAACACATCGGCCAATTGAGCGACACTCAGGTCATTAATAGGATTATCTGGATGCACAACAATCGCCAGCCCGTCGATGCCAACAATGTGCTCAGACTTCGCACTGCGCATATCAGCAATATGCTTTAATAGCGCTGCCTCTTTATCTTTGATTGGCCGCGATGCGGCGGCAATATCGGCCCGGGCGGTTGCTAAGCCTTTAAAACCAGTGCCAGACCCGTGTGCATCGATGCGCACGCGAACCTGTGTTTGTTGATAGCTCCCTTGCACCCACACTTCATTGTCGTTACCGGCTGCAATAACCGTTATGTCGCTTGCGCCTTTTGCTGCCAAATAAGCTGACACTAAACTTGGCCCTAAGTGCGCGCCAATGGTATTTGAGCCTTGCATAGTAAACAGTAACGACTGCTGCTGAACCGCCGGTAACGAAAATTCTTCTAACCCTTCAGCCCAACCCGATAGTGAAAAAAGACCAATAAAAAAAAGAAATACTGCGCGCATGACTGCTGCCATCCATCCGTTCGCCATAAAATTTGGCGGCAGCTTAAAGGACTAAGGTGACAAGAAGATGACATTAGACATTATTAGCCGATGTCGCAGCGAGACCAACTATTCAGCGATGCATCACGACGTTGTTTTTAAACTTAGGCCTCAGCACCTCAGCGCTCTGCAATAAAATCTCGCTGCGCAGCCTGGTAATGGGGTTTAACGATCCATTGGCGAAAGCCTTGCAGAGTATAAAAAGGCGTATCCTGCACCACTGAGTTAGCCAACCATGACGGTAAAGAGCCACCTGGTTCGGCATGGACCTGATATTCAACAGCGAGCCAACCATCCGCCTGCGGAGTAAAACGCCAATAGCCGGTCAGTGCCGACATACGCACCAGACCTTCACTTACAGGAAACACATCATCACGGCTTCGCAAATTAATGGTCACTGTACCATCGCTTGATTGCTGCAACTGACTTTCGACCACCACATCACGCTCACTCACTGGCCAAGGCGCCTCACTCACCATATAAGACAGCAACTGGGTAGACGACCGGCGTTCGATAACATCAATGGCCTTGCAGTTGTACATCCACTGCGGCGCCACGGAATAGTCTTCCAACAGCGCAACCGCCGCCGTTAGACGGCTTTTAACGCGAGTGATGCCTTTAAATGCCTTTAGATCAGAACCAGGTACCGTTCGCACATAGACCTGAATATTATCTGTCTGATCCTCCACCACCTGCTGCCAGTCGTTGTCAGCCAATGCCAGCAATGGCCAACACAGTACTAACACCATCCAACGAATCATGACACCACCTTCATTGATTAACTGTTGTGAACCAGTGTGTCAGTGTGGCAGTCCATCAGCGATGGCTATAGAGGTCATCCAGCCGCACTGTGTGCCATTGACATTCAAGCCGTTTTACTACCACCACGACAATTGGGCGACAGCGGTACTTGCTCAGGGTCAAACTCATCTGGCGCATAGGTGTGCAAGCTCAGAGCATGCACAGGTCCTTCCAACTCGTCGGCCAATAAACGATAGATATGCTGATGGCGAGCCACTGCACGCATACCAGCAAACACCTCACTCACAATCACCAGCTTAAAGTGAGACTCAGTCGCAGGCCCTGAGTGCATATGGCTTTCGTTCACTATATCTAGAATATCGGGTTCCAATGCGGCCAGCTTGGCGGCCATTTGATCTGCAATCATGTGCTTTTCCACGGTCGAAAAGATCAAGAATATCAACATCCTAGTTATGACAACAGGTTTGCCATTCAATGCCCGCCAGCAGTAAAGTAGCGCCTTTGATCAGGAGCTTGCTATGACCCAGGAAATCAGTATGACCCAATCCCTACTTGACCGATATTACGAGGAAGAAAAAGCACGCAGAGAGCGTGAATTGAGCCTGGCCAGCGTGCAGGTGCGCCTGGATGCTAGCGATCTTGCCATGCTGGGTGGAATCGCCAAACGTTTTCAAAAAACCAAAGATGAAGTGGCGGGTGAACTGCTGTCGTCTGCTTTGCTGGATATTTTCTCGCGCCTGGAAGCTGGTGAGCGCAAGTTGCTAGCACGGGATTGCGACGAAGCAGCTCGCCAACTGGCGGATGAAATTGCCGAAGAAAATGGCGTCCACAGCATTGATTTTAAACCCGGCGTGTGGGCCAATCATGAACGCCAGATAGTCAAACAAGAGCGCAAACGCGCCCGCCTGGCCGAGAACAACAGCAAAGGCACAACCGCTAATAACGAAACACAAGATAGCAAAGCGGCAGAAATTCAATCCAGCGACACAATGGACGTCAGCGAAGCGCCGAGCAGCACAGAAGCTCCAGCCGCAGAAACTGCTACGACCAATACCGAACTGCGTGACAATACCACCAATGAAATGACCGACAGCGCCGAGTCAGTATTTGCTGACTAACTGTTCGTTGGCCTAGAGCACGAGCTTTCTCGCGCCAGTGTGACCTCCTGATGCACACTGGCCGCAGCGCAAGCTGAAAAGCTGCGCCGCTTATGCCAGGCTAGCGCTAACAATATTATTGGCGCTATTTACGCCATATCCTCAGCTCCCGGAACTCTCCAGGACCGGCTTGCATCCACAACAGCTCCAGCTGATCGGAAAACACAAAGCGATTACCGACCAGAAAGCCACTACGACGGCGGCCACCGACCGTTGCTGATGCCTGGCGACCTTGTTTTTTAACGGAACGAGCTAAATCGTCTGGTACGACGTCCATGCAGACCTCCCCATCCACTATCACAGCCCTGTGGCTTAAGTCGCTCCCGTCAGTTTGAGCGGGAAGTCGCGACCCAAACCTGTCTCTCTATCATAATGCCGCCGTGTGACAGGAAAAGGTCATCTATAGACCAAAATACGATAAAACTTACCTGACAAATAACCGCATCATTGGCTTGCTGACACCCGCGACTGCTTTACAATGGCGCTTTTTACAGATTGAGAGCAAAGTACATGGCGATCCAGTGGTTCCCGGGACATATGAACAAAGCGCGCAAGAAGATTGCCGAAGCCATGCCCGAGATCGATCTGGTGATTGAAGTACTTGACGCGCGATTGCCGTTTTCCAGCACCAACCCGTTAGTTGATGAACTACGCGGCGACAAACCCTGCATCAAGCTGTTGAATAAATCAGACCTGGCAGACCCTGCCACCACCAAGGCGTGGGTTGCATACTTTGAGCAACAGCACCAAGTGCGTGCCTTGCCCATGGTGGCTGAGCAGAAAAATCAGGTCAAACGCGTGGTACAACTGTGCAAACAGTTGGGCCAGCATCGGTTGGAGAAAAAACGTCCGGTTCGCATCATGATTATGGGTATTCCCAATGTCGGCAAATCCACGCTGATTAATGCGCTGGCCGGGCGCCAAGTGGCTAAGACTGGCAACGAGCCCGCTGTCACCAAAGCCAACCAGATGATTGACTTAAAAAATGGCCTAGTGCTATCCGATACACCGGGAATCTTGTGGCCAAAACTAGAGCCCGAAAGTTGCGGCTATCGCCTTGCCGCCAGTGGTGCCGTTAAAGACACGGCCATTGAATATCAGGACGTGGCGTTATTCGCTCTGCAGTATTTGTTGGGCCACTACCCACAGGCACTGCAGCAACGCTTTAAGTTAAAACAATTACCAGCCACACCTGAACTGGCGCTGGAGGATATCAGCCGCAAACGCGGCGGACTGCGTCCAGGTGGCGTGTTCGATTTGCACAAAGGGGCAGAAGTTTGCTTACACGAGCTGCGCGCCGGGAAGATCGGCCTGATATCACTGGAAAGTCCGCAACTGGTAGAACAGGAGCTGGCCGAACTGGAAGCTCTGCAGGCCGCTATGGCTGAATTGCCGAATGAACCTGAGTAAAGGTCTGCCAGTCGACATCTTCATCCGCAACCACTTCGATGGGGTACAGACCTTTTTCGGTGGGGATGCGATTTAGATCCTGTTCAAACTGAGCCAGATCCTTGCAGTAAATAATCCACTGATTCACGCCGGAGTGAGTAATCATCATCACCACGACGGCGTTTTCACTTGGCTCTAACATGGCTTGCAGGGTTTCGTGAAATATCACGATCTGTGCCTGCTCCTTAGCACCAGGGAATCCGCTGCTGTCGTCGCGAGTGCTGGCGTTCCAGGCAATCTGCACACATTGCCGATAGTCACCCGCATCTTTAGCTAACGCCCACTCTTTGCGAAACTGAATGCTAATAGGCACGCCGTTCAGATCGCCCGAAGCCCGAACCCAGAGATTGTTTACCAACATGGTTTATATCCCGCTGTTGTCATAACTATTCAGACTAACGAATATCCACGGAAATGCCAGTGCTGTCGTTTTACCACCCCCCCATTGTCTAAGTTAGCCTGCATTTGCTGATAAAACATCGCCCTAGCCTGTCGTCTTGGGCGTCGGTATCATGCCGCCATCTAAACAGCAGTGGTTTTTCTTCATGACAATCGCACTCACCATACTGGCCATCGTTATCGTGGCAGCATTAGCTCTGTATGCTTGGCACCTCACCCGCCAAGTCAAAGCCGCAGAAGATCGTCAGCAGCAAGAACAAATCGCTGCTGCCGAAGCACTGCGAAGCAAACAGTTCGAATTGGTCAGTGATATTCACTTTGTCTCCCGCGCCATGCTGGCACAGCAGTGCGAACTAACCGAAGGCGTATTACGACTGCACCATCTTATTCAGTCATTGGACCCAGAAGTATGGCCCATGCAGGAGTTGTCTGCCGTACGCCGCCACTACCAGGCTGTCGCTGATATGCCCATTTTAGAAGCGTATAAACAACTCAATAAGCGCGAGCAATTTAAGCTGGATAAACAACGCTGGCAACTTGAGAGCGACAATCACGCTGCGATTGAAACCGAACTGCAATGGCTGGTGAATTATGGTTTTCCTAACGTCACCTTATTACATTAGACTCGACCCTTAATATCTAAACCAGTTAGAGAACAACAATGAAAACCTACCTCAGCGCGTGCCTACTATTGGCTGCTCTGCCAGCCATGGCCGACTGGCAACTGACGACACCGTCAGAAGTCAGCTTTGTGACCTTTAAAAATACCCATTTGGCTGAACACCATCGTTTCAATCGTTTGAGTGGCCAAGTCAATGCTCAAGGTGAAGCCAGCATTAATATTGACCTGGCGAGCATAGACTCACGCATTCCTGTGCGTGATGAGCGCATGCAAAACCTGTTGTTTAACGTCAGTGAGTTTGCCAATGCCCGCATTAGCACAACACTGCCACAAAGCATTTTGAGCAGCCAGCAGCCAACCCGGTTTGAACTGCAAGGTAATTTGGAGCTGCATGGTGAAAGTGAAGCCTTCAAGGTGCCGGTATTGGTCACTCCGAGCCTGAATGGCCAAGTGGTCGTATCCAGCTTGGCGCCGGTGATGATTCATGCCGATGGTTTTGCCTTGACCGCCGGTATTCGCCAACTGCGTGACATCGCTAAACTCGACAGCATCGCCGAAGTCGTGCCGGTACATTTCACGCTGAATTTTGCCAACACCAGCAAAGCCGAAGATTAACAACACACAGCGCGCTGCAATAACGCTGAGCACAGCGGTCTGCAGGCCGCTGTCAGCATTAACTGTCTAATGCCCGGGCAGCCGGCTGAATAATCAAAGGGTCTGGTGTGAGTGTTTCCAAGCTGCCTTTGTTGTTGTAATCCAACCCATGCAGCACATGGCGCATAGCGTTCAAACGTGCCCTTTTTTTATCGTCGGAGCGCACCACCGTCCAAGGGGCATCCATATGATTGGAATAATAAAACATGGCTTCCTTGGCGTCGGTGTAATCATCCCACTTATCGAGAGACGCCAAATCCACCGGACTGAGCTTCCATTGCTTTAATGGATCGACCTGACGTTTTTGAAAACGCCGAAGCTGCTCTTGTCGACTGACGGAAAACCAAAATTTAAACAAGTGAATGCCTGAGCGCACAAACATGCGCTCCAATTCTGGCACTTCGCGCATAAATTCCATGTATTGACGATTGTCACAAAAGCCCATGACCCGCTCCACTCCCGCCCGGTTGTACCAGGAGCGGTCAAACAGCACGATCTCACCATCACACGGCAGGTGTTTGATATAACGCTGAAAATACCACTGAGTTTGTTCACGCTCGGTGGGTTTTTCCAGTGCTACGACACGGGCACCACGAGGGTTTAAGTGCTCCATAAAGCGTTTAATCGCACCACCCTTGCCCGCCGCATCGCGTCCTTCAAAAACGATGACCACCTTTTGGCCTGTGTCTTTTACCCAGCCCTGCATTTTCAGCAATTCAATTTGCAGCTGCTGCTTTTGACTTTCGTAGTCGCGCCGCGACATACGCTCGCCATAAGGCAAGTGCGGGGTCTTGCCTTGGTCTAACAGTCCAGCGGCTTGCAAATGAGCAGACAATTCGTTCATGGGTTCTCCAATCATAGTGTTACTTCCACCATAGATCAGACCCAAGGCAAACGAACTGACACAGATCAGGCGTTAACCTTGATCGGCCGCCAGGAAACAATTACGGCCGGCATGTTTGGCACGGTACAGCCACTGATCAAGATAGTGAATAACCGACGTTAGTGACATATCCTGGTGAGCCCTGGGTGTCAGCGTGATGTAGCTACCGGATGCGGTGACCACTAACCGCTCACCGTCATCGGTCAACACCATCATGTCTTTTAAGGCTTGCTGCAAACGCACCACCAACGCTGGCAACTGCTCTTTGCCGCAGCCAGGCAATAGTAGGGCAAACTCTTCACCGCCGAGTCGGCCAACGTGATCGGTAGGCCGCAAGGTCATCATTAACGTCTGACATAAGGCTACTAGCACCCGATCACCACAGCCATGTCCGTGCTCATCATTGATACGCTTAAAATGATCAAGGTCTAACAAAATAACGGAAAATACATGGTACTGCCGCTGCCCACGCGCCCATTCACGCTGATACGCGCGTTCAAAACCACGACGGTTTTCAGCACTGGTTAAAGGATCCGTCAACGCTAGCCGCGCCTGCGCTTCGGTTTTTTGCACCAGTACAATGCAGGCTGCGATGACTGCGGCCAAGTGCTGCATAAAGTCCGTGGCCATCCCGGCTTTAAAGCGATCGGAATGATGAGAGAACAAGGTCAGCTGACCCAAGTATTCGAGATTGCGCCGCAATGGCAGTGTCAGGCCAGTGCAATAAGGATTGGGCGCATCGATCGTGCTGGCTTCACAAGCTTCGACCCGGGCACTGAAATCAACCGTTTGTAACAGCCAGCCATGATCGATATCCAGCGATTGCTGCACCGACATTGACAGCTGCTCATCCGGATCACATAGCTGCAGCGAAATCGCATCCAACTCAAACTGCTGCGGTAAGCCTTCAACTAAGGTATGCAGCAGATCGTACCAACTCTGACAGGACAATAACTGCAGCTCATATTCCTGCAATCGCTGCAGCAGAGCTTCATTGCGACGGGCGTTGCTTAGCAGTTCCTCCAGATCCACAACAACTCCTGTGACGCGACAGACACCTCTCGTGTTTAACACCAGGCCATGGCTTAGGCAAGCATTCAGCCAGTAGAGCTGCTAAAATCGCGCGCTTTGTTCAGGTCAAAACAGGCAAAATGACAGCAAACATCTTGGTGTTCGACTCCGGCGTTGGCGGTTTGAGTGTGGCAGAGCACATTGCTAAAGCGCTGCCAGGCCACCCTATGGTGTATTTAATGGACCGCCAGGATTTCCCCTACGGCCAGTTGTCTGATGACTACCTGTGCCAGCGCGTACTGGAGTTATGCCAACGCGCCATCAAACAATGGCCTATCGAGCTGTTGGTCATTGCCTGTAACACCGCCAGCACCGTCGCTTTGCCAGCGTTACGACAGGCCCTGAACATCCCTGTGGTCGGTGTGGTGCCGGCAGTTAAAGTGGCCGCCACCCTAGCGCAAACCGGTGCCATCGGCGTATTAGCAACACCCGCGACGGTACAGCGGCGCTATCTTGATGATCTAATAGCCGATCACGCCGCTGGCTGCCCAGTTTACCGCCTCGGCAGTACCGAACTGGTACAGTGGGCAGAGCAATGGGTGTATGAAGGAAAGCGCTGTGAGCAACTGGTTGAATTGCTGCAGCCTTGGGTTACTGCACACCAGATCCGCCATGTGGTTCTAGGGTGCACGCATTTTCCGTTATTAAGACAGCAATTGCTGGAACATTTTCCGGACATTGACTGGATAGATTCAGGCGCTGCGATTGCCAGACGGGTGGCCTCATTGCTTGACGACAAGGTAACTGGAGCCGCAGCACGGTTGTGCCTCAGCTGGGATGGGCCGGCACCAGATTACCCGGCACTGCAGCGATTTTTAGGTGCTTGGCAACGCCCCATCAGCTGTCAGCCACTGGAACCAGACTTATACAAGTAACAGTATTTGTATAGCTTTTAATTTTGAGTAAACTACTCAGGTATTCACCCCACAATCAGGGTTATAAGATGTCGAAACTGGAATCCCTTTACCAACAGATTCTCACCGAACTGGGCGAGGACGTTGAGCGCGAAGGCCTGCTGGATACCCCTAAGCGAGCTGCTAAAGCCATGCAGTTCCTCACCAGCGGCTATGACATGGATATCAATGAAGTCGTGAATGGCGCCGTTTTTAATAGCGACAACGATGAAATGGTGGTGGTACAGGGCATCGAGTTTTATTCCCTGTGTGAGCATCACACCCTGCCTTTCCTTGGGCGCTGTCACATTGGCTACCTGCCAAACGGTCAAGTACTGGGGCTATCGAAGTTTGCTCGCATCGTTGATGTGTTTGCCAGACGCCTGCAAATTCAGGAGAACATGACCAAGCAAATCGCTGACGCCGTGGTCGAAGTGACCGGCTGTCGTGGTGTTGGTGTGATTGTCGAAGCTCAACATATGTGCATGATGATGCGTGGTGTGCAAAAGCAAAATTCAATGATGCGCACCTCGGTCATGAAAGGCGCTTTCCGCGAAGATCCGGCTACTCGCCAGGAATTTATGAGCCTGATCGACAAAGCTTAACGCCTCTTCTCGAAGGCCTGCGAGCCACAGCGAGCAGGCCGCAAGACTCCAGACAGTCTGATGACATGGCGGCACACGATTCCAGCTGGCTTCAAGGTGTGCCATGATTGTCACGCGCAACAGCAGGAGACCCTATGGCAGCGCAGGACTGGCTTACCTGGACACTGTTGTTTTACCCCCTAGGAATACTGGCAGCTATCGATGCTTTGTGGAGTGGCCGCACAGCACAGGGAACCATCGCCTGGATGCTGGCGCTGCTGGCCCTGCCGCAGATTAGTTTGCCAGCTTACTTGCTATTCGGCAGTCGCCGCCTTAAAGGCTATCGCCGTGCACGCCAACGTACCGATGACAGCCTCAGCCATATAGCCGAACGGCTGGAACACACTTTACTGCCCTTTCGCCGTCCACCCATCGCCGCTGTACGCCCTTTACTGGCGCTATTTAGAAGTCCACTACTGGGCGGCAATCAGACTCAGCTGCTGACCTCGGGCGAGCAAACCTTTACCTGCCTGTTTGAGCACTTGTCTCGTGCGCAACTGAGCATCTGTCTGCAGTCCTATATTATTCGCGATGACCACATTGGCCAGGCACTGCTGGATCTTTTGTGCCAACGTGCCAAAGCCGGTGTAAAGGTGTATGTGTTATTTGATGAAATTGGCAGCCACGGGCTGAGCCGCCGTTATCGGCAGCAACTTAAGGCAGCCAACATCCAGTTTTCACGCTTTAATCCCATTCACTTTCGCAATCGCGTGCAACTGAACTTTCGTAACCACCGCAAACTGGTGGTGGTGGATGAGCACACCGCATTTGTCGGTGGTTACAATATTGGCGATGAATACTTACGCGCCGACTGGCGCGATACCCACCTACTGATTAAGGGACCAGCAGCGCTCAGCTTTCAGCTCGGCTTCAGTGAAGACTGGCAATGGGCCACGGGACAACTGCCGGAGTTGCACTGGCAACCGGCGCCGGCGATGGGCCAACAAGCCGTTATGTGCATCAATCCCGGACCTGCCGATCACTGGGAGTCAGCCAGCTTGTTTGTGTGTCAATTGATTCAAAGCGCTCAACAGCGCTGCTGGCTGGTCAGTCCGTATTTTGTGCCAGATCAAGCCCTCATTAGTCATCTGCAATTGGCGGTGCTGCGCGGTGTGGACGTGCGCGTTCTTCTGCCAGAAAAGACCGATAACCGCCTAGTACAACTGGCAATGACACGTTACATCGAAGAGCTCAGCCAGGCTGGCATACGATTCTCAACCTACCGTGCGGGCTTTTTGCACCAGAAAGTGATTCTTATCGATCAAGAGCTGGTATCCATTGGCAGCGCCAACCTCGATAATCGTTCCTTACGCATCAACTTTGAAATGAATGCCTTAGTGCAAGACAAAGAACTGGCTCAGCAAGTTGAAAGCATGTTGCAGCAGGACTTTCTTAACGCGACGGCAGCACAGGTCGACAGCCGCTGGTGGCATCAACTACTGGCGCGTCTGGCGCGCTTGCTGGCACCGTTGCTTTGAAACCAGCAACAAAAAAGCGCCCCAAAGGCGCTTTTTTGTTGTTTTGACAGAATTAAAATTTCATACCGCCGCCAACCATGACCACCAGCGGGTCGATCTCAACCTCTAAACCATCCGCAGCGCCGCCGCGAATCTCAGTGTCGATATCCATTTTCCACAAAGCAGCATTGACGACCCACTGGTTATTAATGACATAGTCCACACCCGCTGAGTAACTTAGACCCCAGCTTGCTTTCAAACCCTTGGTACCAATAGCAGCGTCATCCTTTTCATCAAAGAAGAAGGTATGGTTAATGCCCAGGCCTATGTATGGCTGAATGGCCGAATCGCCTGCCAGCGGATAAAACTGTGCTGATACCGTCGGTGGAAGATGCTTGGTGGTCGCAATCGTTGCACCATCTAAAGCACCACCGTCTGCTTTTACTTCATGCTCAAACGGAGTAGCGGCCAGTACTTCGACACCGAACATTGGCGCGACCATATAGGTGGCTGTCAGTCCCAATTGAGTATCATTTTCTACGTCCAGTTTGGTATCCGGTACCACAGCGCTAGCATCGGCGTTGTTATCCTTCGGCATAACGTGCACAACGCCAGCTTTAACAATAATATCGCCCGCTTCATACGCCATGACAGGGCTAACCGCAGCAACAATGGCACTCGCAACCAAAGTTTTCAGCATTTTCATTTCGCACTCCTCAGTTCCGTGCTCAATCAAGATGGGCTCAGAATAACGCCGGAGTTTCGGGCAGTTTTGATGCAGATCAAGCTGTCCAAGTGGCCAAATTTGTGCCGAGTACTTTGTTGTGTCAGATCAACTTTGTAAGATAGCCATAGGAATACCACGCATAGTTGGCACGATTTTTTCGTGCCAAATGGTATAACTGGCCGATCAAGGGAATAAAGCTATAGTGTTATCAAAGGTGTCTTTGCTTCTTTCGACTCTGCACAGCTCATCTGCAATGTGCGATCTGTGTTTATCAACCAGCTAAGGTGGTCAATCACGCAGTGGCAGCACAGCAATCAGAACAAATACAAGCCAGCACACAGCCAAAACAGAGAGTTGGATCGCGTATTGGTCGACGCCTGCTGTCTTACATTCTGGCCTTCAGCTTTCTCGTCACTCTACTGACCACTGCCTTTATTTTATTTAGCGACTATAAGCGCGGCCTCAGCAGTTATGATCAAAGTATCGATCAGATTCGCAGTAGTTATCTCGACAGTATCAGTTACAGCCTTTGGAATTTCGATGTTCCACAATTAGAGTCGCAGCTGGCGGGCATTCTTAACTTTCCAGGGGTTGCCTACGTATTTATTGAGTCTACCGATGGCACGGTGTTTTCCGCAGGTGATGTGATGCAGGGCTCAGATACCCGTAATGACATTGAGTTACGTTATGAAAGCAGTGGCAGAGAGTACTCTTTAGGCATACTGCACATCGACCTTGATTACGCCAACTTATATTCTGAGCTACGAAGCAAAGCCATCAATATTCTCGTCACTCAGTTTCTTAAAACCTTTTCGGTTTCAATATTTATCCTGTTTATCGTCAATCGTTTGCTGACCCGCCGCCTGGAACGCATGTCACAGTGGGCGTCTCAATTTTCACTTAAGCGCCTCGATCAACCATTACAGCTGCCTGCCACAGGCGATGCTGATGAGCTCAATGATGTTGCCGATGCCATTAATCAGATGCGTCATACCTTGCAACAAGACGTGGTGCGCGAACAGGCTGCGGTCCAAGAATTGCAACTCACTAAAGAGCGCTTAGCCATTGCCATCGATAATGCGGCACTAGGCTTTTGCGAATACTCCGCTGACAGCGATCGCTGTGATGCCAACAGCCATTTTGCTACCCAGCTGGGGTTAACCCGCACCGAGCTTGAGCATCTGCAACATCCAATGGAAATGCTGTTATCTTCGATTCGAGGGCCACAAGCCACAGAGCAACGTGAACGCTTGAACCAACTTTTCTATGGCCGCATTCCTAGGGTATCTGACACTTACCACATCGTGAATCAACGGCAGGACCCTTGCATATTTGATATTACCTTCCAAATCACGGCTTACCATGATAATCGCCCAGCCAGCATACTCATTTGTATCGTGGATAAAACGCGTGAGCATAGCGCCAGCCAACAGGCACAAGAGCTGGCAATTAATATGGAAAACAAGGTCGCCAAGCGCACGGAGGAACTCTACAACGAGCAAATGCGCGCCAAAGTTGCCTTGCAACGCATGTCGCAGCAGCTGGATCGCTGCCAGGCCACCCTACGCAGCCAAAAACACAGCGTCTTTAACCGGCTGCTGCTCGAGGAACTGCAAGCCCACCACAATCATGAGCCGCAAGCCCACTTAAAGATATTCCAAGACTATTTGCACATCAGCATTGATGACTCGCGCAAGACCATTGATTTGTCAAAACAGCTCATGCAATGGATGACATCTCTGCCCCTGCCCGACGATAAAAAAACTCTGCACCTACCGCTGTCACTGGTATTAGAAGAAAATGCAGCGCTGTTCGACTTTGTAATGGGGCTGATCGTACCACCTGCCTCCATGGAAAAGACGCAGCAATTAACTTTGACATTGGATACCAATGGCTTACAAGGGCATATTCAATTACAGCAGCAGATGTCACACAACGTTGTGGATTCCCGAGGCTTTGCCTTGGCTTGTTATATTGTCGAAGACCGATTGCAAGGCAGCCTGAGTCAACAATGGCAAGGGCAGTATCTAGAAATGGATTTAACTTTTAGCTTGGCTCAAAGCAACGATTAACCGTATCAGGAAACGAAGAAAAGTTGCCCTAGAAATAGGGCAACTAACATTAGACTTTTACTGCCGAAAGTCGGTTTCTTCCTCAGCAAAACATCAGGAGCACCGTTTAAGCCATTAAATAAGCTGCGAATAACACAGCTTAGAGAAAAACGGGCTCCAACTGTTCGGGTTTAAGCCGCTTCAGCTGCTCGCTTAGCATCTTCTTGGTCTTTGAGCTCACGACGCAATATCTTGCCGACTGGTGTCATCGGTAACTCGTCGCGGAACTCCACCTGACGCGGCACCTTGTAAGCGGTTAGATTTTCCCGGCAATACTGGCGAAGTTCTTCCACCGTCACATTAGCGTCGCTGGCCACCACAAACAGTTTGACCGCTTCGCCAGTCTTGTCATCGGGAACCCCAATCACTGCGCAGTTTTCAACCGCCGGGTGTTTGGCCACGACGTCTTCAATCTCGTTAGGGTAAACATTGAAGCCAGAAACTAAAATCATATCTTTTATGCGGTCGACGATGCGGACAAAACCGTCTTCATCGATAATGGCGACATCACCCGTTTTTAACCAGCGACCATCTTCGGTAAAGCTGTCAGCGGTGGCTTCTGGACGATTCCAATAGCCCTTCATCACCTGTGGGCCACACACACACAACTCGCCACGTTCACCGACAGCGACTTCGTTACCTTGATCATCGATGCATTTCAACGCCGTGCCTGCAACCGCTTGCCCCACCGTTCCCATACGCTCCAGGCCGTTGCCCGGGTTCATAGTCACCGCAGGCGAACACTCCGTCAGGCCATACGCTTCTGAGATGCCACAGCCTGTCATATCTTTCCAGCGTTGCGCCGTATCATCCATTAACGCAGTGCCACCCGATAGCGTCAGTTTTAACTTAGAAAAATCACACTGAGCAAATTCCGGGTGCTGCAACAAGGAAACAAACAGCGTATTAAGCCCAATAAAGCCGGTGAGCTGGTGCGGTTTAATCATGCGCACAAACATATCGGTATCACGCGGATTGGCAATTAATATGCTGTGATCGCCCATGTTAAACAGTGCCATTAAATGCACGGTAAACGAATAAATATGATACAGAGGCAAAGGTGCAACAATTTTCACACCGCCTTCTGGCTTTATCGGCTCGCCGTTAGCGTCATGCTGCGATAACTGCGCTTTGGACTGCAACATGTTGGCAATCAAATTGCGATTGGTGAGTTCAGCACCTTTAGCCACACCGGTGGTACCGCCGGTATATTGCAAAATAATGGTAGCGTTAGGGTCACGTATATAATCGGCTTTATGTGCCCCGGCCTTAGCTCCTAATGACAGCGCCTTACGGAAAGGTACAGCGTCAGGCAGCGAATAGGCAGGCACCATTTTCTTCACGTACTTCGCCGCAGCATTAATAACCGTCCGTTTAACCAGGGGCAACATATCCGCCAGACTGGTAACAATTACATGCTGCAATCCAGTTTCAGCTTTAATGTTCTGCACTGAGCGCGCAAACACATCCATGCACACTAGGGCTTTGGCACCCGAGTCATTAAATTGGTGCAGCATCTCCCGCTCGGTATAAAGCGGATTGGTATTTACAACGATTAAACCTGCACGCAGTGCACCGTACATGGCAATGGGAAACTGCAGCACGTTTGGCATTTGAATGGCGATACGATCGCCTGGTTTCAGACTGGTATGATGTTGCAGATAAGCTGCGAAAGCAGCACTGTATTCATCAATTTGCCCGTAAGTGAGGGTATAGCCAATACTGGTGAACGCTGGCCGCTGCGCATAACGCTTCATCGCGCCTTCGATCACTTCTACCACTGCATCAAATTCATTCAGATCAACTTGATCTGCCACCCCTGGAGCTCGTTTACCGTCCCAAAATGAAGCATCCACCACTAGATCTCCCATGGTTCATTGTTGTTTTTGTTTAACGCGCACTATGAACGAAAGGCGCATTGAGTGAAAGAGCAGATGATGACACACTTTCTGTCATATCACGTCATGGAAAGGCATTGCCATGCTGACCGATACGATGATGGCTCACTCGCAGCAACCATCACAACTGGCCAGACAGCATCTACAACGGCTGTTAGATAGCCTGCAACAGCAAGGATTTGAAACCACGTCCGTGTTACGCCATTGCGGCCTGAACCGTGGTTTGCATAACAGCACGGCAGTCACGCCAATGATGCTGCAGTGCGCCGTTGCTCATGCCGTTGCCAACACCGATGAGCCGTTACTGGGACTGCTCCATGGCGCTAGGCTGCCGCTAACAATGCGCAGCTTTGCGAGTCAAGTCTATTTGGCCGCAGCAAGCTTCTCTGATGCCCTGTCGTGGCTGATACGTTACTTAAATAATGACAACCTGCTGGCGCAGCTACGCTTGCGACAGCAGCACCAGCTGATCAGCATTGAAGCCGTATCCAACTGCAACAGCGCTACCCTGGCCAATTTCAGCCAGCATTCTCTACTCGCAGCCGTTAGCACACTGCTGCACTATTTGACGTCACAAAGTGACCCTCTAACGGGTGTTGTGCGCCTGTGTGGTTCGCCGGTGGGTCCTGGTTTACGTTATGAAGAGCCGTTACTGTTTCCAGTGCAGTTTAACCAAAACCATAACGCACTATGCCTGCCAACCAGTGTGCTTAAGATACCCATGGCCAGCCTGAGCCTGCCTGCTCGGCGCCAGGCAGAAGTCGAATGTGAACAGCAAATAGCCAGCATGCCACAGCAGCTAGACTTGGCGACCCGTATCCGCTGCCAGCTGCTACAGCAACGCCAGTTTCCGAATCTTGCACAAATAGCCGAGCAGCTCAATGTCAGTGCCCGCACCATCAATCGGCATATGGCAGAACTCAACACCAGCTACCAAGAGCTATTGGAAAGCGCACGCCGTCAATTAGCCATACAGTATTTGCTCACCAGCCCACTCAGTATCGATGACATTGCAGACCAGTTAGGTTATCAGGATGCCTCCAATTTTGGCCGTGCCTTTCGTCGCTGGCTAGGACTGTCTCCCAGGCGTTTTCGCCAGTCACAACCTTCTACAGGTTAAAGCATTAACGCTTTGTTTGACTCAAACCCTCTACAGTTTGATTTAGCGACCGCCAGCAGGCTGCTGCAAATTTGTCTTTGTCGCGCCTGCCCAGACTGAGTAAGATAGCGCCAAAACTACAACAAAATAACTATGTCTCACATTCAGTTCGCTGCCACCGATCGCCGGTTTTATCAACAGTTATCGCAGCAAGTACAACAACTGCTCGACGCCCACGGACAAAGTAAAAGCGGCAACCGCCAGCTATGGATAAAAGCCGTCATTATCAGCGTCTTTTTTATCAGCAGTTATGGCTTGCTGCTGCTTCCTAGTGCCGTAAATAGCCTGTTCTGGCTTTTGCATGGTTTAGCCACTGCGCTGGTGGGCTTTAATATCATGCACGATGGCGCTCATGCATCATTCAGTCGCCATAAGCTCATGAATCGCATCGCTGCGTCGAGCTTTAATTTAATTGGCAGCCATCGCTATTACTGGGCACAAAAACATAACCGAAGCCATCATAGCTACACTAATGTTGCAGGTATTGATGAAGATATTGACGCGTTTGGACTGATACGCATGAGCCCAGCGCAAGGGCATTATTTTTTCCATCGCTGGCAGCACTGGTATGTTTGGCTGTTGTATCCGTTCACCAGTTTATTCTGGTTTTTTGTGTTGGATTACAAAGCCTATTGGCGTCAGAAAATTGCCCAGCGGTGTTATTCGCAAACCATGGTCTTCAAAGATCATGTTGAGTTTTGGCTATCGAAAATACTCTATTTGCTATTGTACATCGCCCTGCCTGCCACCCTACTGGGTTGGCCGCAAGCCATCAGCGGCTTTTTACTGATGCATTTTGTGCTTGGTAGCTTGTTTGCTTTGGTGTTTCAACTGGCGCATGTGGTTGATAAAGCGGACTTTCCCAAGGCCGACGCGAACGGCATGCTGGCCGATGACTGGGCCCATCATCAACTGAAAACCACCGTCGACTTCGCAACCAATAGCCGCTTTTTGAGCTGGACACTGGGTGGGCTCAACTTTCAGCTAGAGCACCATCTTTTTCCGCGCATTTCCCATGTGCATTATCCGCATATCCATCAGCTATTACTTCAATGCGAGTCGGCAGGCACATTAACTGTGCGCCGTTATAACACCTTGTTTGATGCCATTAAGGGCCATTACCGCCACCTAAAACAGCTCGGAAACCCCTAGGCCATTCTGTGCAGCTCTGTGCCAGGGCAGTAGGCTTGCCCAACGACGAGCGACTAAGAGTTCGCCAGCGAGCTTCGCTGGCCACGTTGCAGTGCGGACCTCAGCCACTAAACTGCCAATAGTGCACCGACAGGAGTTCATCATGGACACCTCACCACATGACTTGCCGGCGTTGTTTGCGCAGCTTGGCCTGGATAACAGCGCTCAGGCCATTGAGCGCTTTATTGAACAGCACAAACCCATTACCCGCCAGCAATCTATTCTTGGGCTGGAGTTTTTCAGCGATGCACAACGTGCTTTTCTGCGTGAATCCATCGAGCAGGATTCTGACTGGGCAGAAGCCGTCGACACCCTCGATAGCTTATTGCGTAAAGAAGCCGACATCCGTCCATCTTAGGGCCTGTTCACACTATTTAGCGCTTTGCTGCTGGACGTCTGTTTTTTCTTGAGTGAGGCATGAGCCGTGTGGTTTAACTGAATAAGCAACGAATAACGCGACTCAGAGAAAAACGGACCCCAGCCCTTCGGGGTATGGCTGAGAACCCCTCAATCTGTGTTGCTCATCCTTCATTTAACTCGTTAAACATCAGTCTTCGCGCCCTAATTGAGGGGTTTTCATCTGATAACAGCGCGATCGAAATAGTGAGAACAGGCCCTAAGGCGGTTAGTGGTTGACCATCTTCAAAGTCAGTCGCACACTGGCGGTTTTTGGGGAGGCCCTATGAACGCTCCACAATTTGTTGCCATTGATGCCAGCTCATGGGAAGAGCGAGCCCATCCAATTGCCATCGCTTGGAGCCTGGCTGACGGTCGCATTAAAACCACGTTAATCCAACCTGAAGACGACTGGGACGATTGGGACTACGCCCTCGAAGACATTCATGGCATCAATCAAGACACCCTGTATCAGCGCGGTGAAACCTGCTGGTCGGTCATTCGTGAGCTGGAAAACGATCTGCAATCCAGCCGTTTGCAAAGCGATGATATCGAGCACTGCGAACTGATGCTTGAGCGCATTTACGATGCCTGCCAAAGAGACCTGAGCATAGAATTGGACGCACTAGAAGTCGCTGCAGAATTGAGTCAAAAGACGTGCGATGAACGTGTGCATGCCATGCTGCAAGCTTGGGCAGACGAACATGGCATGGATGGTTTTAGTGTTGCTGAGCAAGACCACAACGAGTGAGCCTAAATCCCAGCCAAGCCGGCGGGCGATAGACCCAACGGCGAGATTAGTGATCAATCACTTCAGGCTCACGCTGCAAATCGGCGATCATAGCGCCGAGGAAGCGTGATGCCTCACCACCGGTGACCACCCTATGGTCAAAGGTTAAAGACAGCGGTAATACCCGCCCGGCAAACAGCTCCCCCATATGCACCAGCGCCTTATCCTGAATGCGGCCAGCACCGACAATGGCAACGGTCGGCGGCACCACAATCGGCGTTCCATAAATGCCCGCGCCCTGACCGTTGCGCGCCAAAGAACCGTAGTTCGATAAGGTGATGGTCGCGCCCTTTAGCTCTTGTGGAGGGATGCTGCGCGCTTTGACATCTTGCCGCAGATTGCCAAGGCCAACGCGCAAATCGTCGGCGCAACGATTACCAACATCGCGCAATACCGGCACAAACAGGCCTTGCTCAGTATCGACGGCAATGCCGACATCAATGGTTTGCAATAAACGCAGCTGATTATCATCAAACCAGGCATTAAGGTTGGGCTCGGCCTGGCATGCCACGGCCATGGCTTGCAGCAAGCGAACAGTGATGTCCTCCCCTAGTTGCCATTCGGTCACATCGGCTTCATCAAACAAAGTGACGGGCACTACCGACTCATGGGCACGGGCCATATTTTTCGCCATGGATTTGCGCACCCCGCTAAGGGCCTCTGCCGGCCCATGGCTGGCATTCACACGACTGGCGCGCTCGACATCGTCAGCGCTGATACGACCATTGTCACCGCTGCCACTCACACTGTGAATATCGACGCCAAGACGCTTGGCCAAGGCGCGCACGCTGGGCGATGCTCGTACAGCTGAGGTCGCTCCCCCGGCACTGCCGATGATGAAAGTGTCGGCACTGGCCCCGGCCTCCTGCGGCAATTGACCGACTACGGTCGCGCCATCTTGCTGGGGCGCTTCAGCCCCTTGCTCGCCGACAAACTCCACCAACGGCTCGCCGACATTGACGCTGTCGCCTTGGGCAGCAAAGCGTTGGCCAATGACACCAGCCTGGGGGCTGGGCACATCAACAATGGCCTTATCGGTTTCTACCGCCAACAGTGGCTGATCGACCTTCACCTCATCGCCTTCATTGACATACCATTCAACAATTTCTGCTTCCTGCAGCCCTTCACCTAAATCTGGCAATGCAAAATAACGCATACGCTGTATCCCTATTGGTAACGCACTACTTTCATAGCAGCGCTGACAATGTCATCGGCATCCGCCAAGTACCATTGCTCCTGGCGAAAATATGGCATCGGGGTATCAAATCCAGTCACCCTGGCAATGGGAGCATGCAGACAATCAAATGCTTGCTCACTGAGCTGTGCGGCAATATCTGCTCCGATGCCGCCACTGCGACAGGCCTCATGCACAATCAAACAGCGCCCGGTTTTTTCCACCGACTGACATAGGGTAGCCATATCGAGCGGAGACACAGTAGCGACATCAATCACATCACAACTAACGCCTTGCTCGTGCAAGCGATCGGCAGCAATCAGCGTTTCATGCACACTCGCTCCCCAACTGATCAGAGTGAGGTCATCACCCTGGCGTAGGGTAAAACAGGAATCCAACGGCAAGCGCTCACCATCATCTGGCAGCGGTTGCTTCTGCAAGCGGTACAAACGCTTTGGCTCCAAAAACAGCACGGGGTCCGGGTCATCAATAGCACTGAGCAACAATCCGTATGCCCGTCTCGGTGACGACGGTATAACCACCCGAATACCCGGTATGTGCGCCAGCAACGCTTCGGTACTTTCCGAGTGATGCTCGGGTGCATGTATGCCACCACCAAAGGGAGCACGCACCACCAAGGGGCAGCTCATACGTCCACGGGTACGGTTTCTAAGCCTGGCGGCGTGGGTAATCAGCTGCTCAAAGGCCGGAAAAATAAAACCCAGAAACTGAATTTCCATCACTGGGCGCAATCCCAATGCCGCCATACCGACGGCAGTACCCGCAATCAGCGTTTCAGCTAACGGAGTATCCATCACCCGCTGCTCACCAAAGCGTTGCTGTAAATCGACGGTGGCTCGGAACACACCGCCATTAACGCCAATGTCTTCGCCTAAGCACACCACCCGCTCATCGGCGGCCATGGCATGATGCAAGGCCAAGTTAACCGCTTCTACCAGAGTTCTGTCGTCCATCATCACTCTCCCAGGCGACGCTGGCGTCGCTCGGCGAACATCTGTAATTGCTCATCCAAAACCGCCGGCCAGTCCTCAAATACATGGTCAAACATGGATTCCGGTGTTTGCGGCTCGATTTGCAAATAGCTGTCCACGGCATGGGCGACTGTCTTCTGGCAATGTTCCAACCACTGCTGCTCCAGAGCCTCGCTCCAAGCGCCTTGCTGCAGTAGAAACTGGCGCAGTCGCATCACAGGTTCACGCTGCCAAGCTTGCTGAAGTTCAGCATCATCGCGGTAACGACTGGCATCATCCGCCGTCGTATGATCAGACAGGCGATAGCTGATGGCCTCTATTAGCGTTGGCCCATCGCCTGCGCGGGCACGCTCTAACGCCTGAGACACTTCATCTGTCATGGCAATGACATCGTTGCCATCAACCTGACGAGACAAGACGCCAGCGCCAATGCCTTTCAGCGCCAGCGCCGAAGCGCCGCATTGAATTTGCCGCGACACCGAGATAGCCCACTGATTGTTGTTCAACACAAACACCACAGGCAGCTTCCACACGCCGGCCAAGTTCAAAGCTTCTAAAAAATCGCCTTTCGATGACGCGCCATCGCCCAAGGTGCACACCACGGCCTGGGGCTTTTTTTGCAACTGCAACGCACGCGCAGCGCCGACGGCATGTCCGCACTGAGTTGCAATAGGAATACAGATAGGGAAGTCTTGCGTCGGCCCGGCCAAACTACCGCGTTCGTCCCCTCCCCAATACTGCAACACATCCTGCATATTGTAGCCACGCAGTAACTGGGTGCCGTGATCGCGGTAATAAGGCACAAACACATCGTCAGGCTCCATCGACAATCCCAAGCTCACGGCAATGGCTTCCTGCCCCAAGCTCGACGGATAAGTTCCCAACTGGCCAGTACGCTGCAATGCAATGGCCTTTTGGTCAAACTGTCGTGTAAGCACCATCCAACGATAGCTGTCCAACAGCGGCTCCATGTCATGGGCCCACAGCGGCAATTCTGAGCAGACCTGTCCACTGGCATCTAGATAACGCACCATACCCGCTACAGATTCCATAGCGCCTCCCTTTCAATCTCTTGCTGACCAGGTTGATACTGGCCCTCAGCAATGGCCTCATCGGCCACCTCATCAGCCACCAGATTCACCGCCTGCTGGCGCTGCTCTGCCATATGAAATACTTCGGCAAGGCGCTGAGTAATGGTATCGATGTGATCTGCAATACGTTCTTCAGACCAGCCGTGGTAACGACCGGCGGCAAACATCAGTCCACCAGCATTGACCAGATAGTCTGGTGCAAACAGTATCCCACGCTGCAAAAGCTCATTGCCTATGTGTGGGCTAGCCAACTGGTTGTTGGCAGCCCCAACAATGGCCTGACATTGCAGCTGTGGCAAAGACGATTCTGAGATCACACCACCCAAAGCACAGGGCGCCAGAATATCCACAGGCTGCTGCAGAATACGCCCAGGCTCTACCACACTAGCACCCAATTGCTGCGCCTGCTGGCACAGCTCAGCATTGAGATCGCTTACCCAAACTTGGGCGCCGGCTTCCGTTAGGCGTTGCGTTAACGCCATGCCCACATGGCCCAAGCCCTGAATAGCTACCTTGCTATGTTGCAAAGGCTGCCCCAGTACCGACGTCATCACATGCTCTAACGCCTGATAAACGCCGCGTGCCGTGTGAGGAGACGGGTCACCAATTTGACTATGACTGGCAACATGGCGAGTTTGCTTAAAGATGTCGTCCATATCCGCCACCTGAGTGCCGGCATCCATAGCGGTGATGTATTGCCCGTACAGGCGTTCGACACATTGGCCAAACCAGCGAAACAAGGCCTGACGATCAAATATGCCTTCAGGCATCATAATAACGGCCTTACCGCCGCCTAGATTTAATCCAGCTAACGCCGCTTTTCTGCTCATGCCTTGAGCCAATCGTAGCGCATCCTGCAGTGCATCTTGGTCACTTTGATAAGGGACAAAACGACAGCCACCGAGGGCAGGGCCTCTGCGGGTGGAATGAATGGCTATCAAGGCTCGCCAAGGAGCTTGAGGGTTGCTGGTAGGACAATGAGCGAAGCTATGCACCGCCTCACAGCGATGATCAAGTATGGAATCAAACATGGCTATTCCTCCGGCTTATGGCCGATGTCTAACACCCGGCCGATAGCTTTTGGCTACACCGAGTGAATCGCCTGTTTTAATGATACTCGCCAGCCTATTCTGACGGGCACAGGATAGTTAAGAAATAGTCCAGATATGACTAAAAAGACAAATAACGAGTGAGTGGTCTTTAATAGCGTCGTATTTTATAGGCGTTCAATACGCCTATAAAAAGCAGCTCTATATGCCAACTAGCAATACCAATATCCGTGGATGAGCAGGGCCGCCGACATTAGCAGCCGCTCGCGGTTAAGACTCGATGGAAAGCAACTCAACATCAAATATCAAGGTCGAGTACGGTGGAATAGTGCCTGCCTGTCTGCGTCCATAGGCCAGCTGTTGTGGTATCGTCAGCCGCACACGGTCACCAACGACCAGCTGCTGCATGCCTTGCTGCCAGCCTGCAATGACCTGATTGAGGCTGAACTTCAGTGGTTCGCCTCGACGACGAGAGCAGTCAAAAACCGTACCGTCAATTAAGGTGCCGGTGTAATGCACAACAATCGGCTGCTTTAACGTTGGCGACACATCACCATCACCGCGCTGCAAGTATTCGACTAACACGCCGTCGCCGACTTGCTGCACCCCATCCTGCTGTTGCTTCTGGTGCCAATAGGCCTCACCTGCCTGACGATTTTGTTGCCAGGCTTCACCTTTTTGTCTAGCAACCCGGATTCCATAAAACAACAGCACTAGGGCACAAAAGACGACCAGCAAGTCACCCACATCCAACGACATCATTTAACTCCTGAGAATGTCTGTCGAGGCATAATAACATCTACCGGTCAATTCGATTAACCAGCTGCTGGCGCTATTCACTCCGCTAGAACTAATGGGGTGAGGCATGATGCTCGTCTGGTTTCTTTAACGAGCGTCGGTACAGATCTTTGTCATCATGAAACAAACGCTCACCGACATTCTCTACTTGTTTTAACGCCTTCAATGATGAAGAGCGGAATTCCCGTTGAAACAAAACCCCCACCACAGTGGTGGACGCCACAATAAAATACCAAGGTCCCAAAAACCAACTCACCGCCGCCAGCGAATAATAAAAAGCCCGCAATCCATAGTTATAACTATGACTGGCCTGGTCGATCACCTTAGCAGCATAAATGGCAAAATTACGCCGTTCGTTGGCGGTAACGCCTTCGTCTTCTGGCGCTGGTGCCGCACCTACCAGTACCGACGCAAACCCAAACTGTCGCATCGACCAGGTAAAGGTAAAAAACGCATAAATATAAATGCCGATTAATGCCAGTATTTTTAACTCAACCAGTAAAATCGAACTTTGTGCGGCAAAGGAAATATCAGCAATCACATCATGAATTTGCTGCGTTGCGGTTAACGCCGTTAACAAACCCGCCAGCACCAGCACGCAGGAGGATGCAAAAAAAGTGACGTTGCGCTCCAAATTCGACAACAACGCGGCATCACTAACACGGATTTCACGTTGCAATAATCGCCGCATCCAGTTTATTCGATGTACATGCAACACAGATGATAGCGACGCCGTAGTTTTCGCTCGCCGCTTGGCAAACAAGGAATAAACCACCCAGCACACCAGAAACCAGGCCAATGCTCCCCAGTCCTGCCAGCTGATAAAACTATCCATTCACACCTCAATCTTCTTCAATGGGTAAAAATTTGGATCGCACCAACCTTTGCATAGCGCCAGAGTGACTATCTGGCTTCCAGATAGTCACTCTTTTGGGTCTACGCCAGCCCTTTTCTACCATGTACATAAGCCGCCGAGCCTTGCCCGGCATGCCCCTTTCAAACACGGCGAGATTACCATGAAACCGCTTTCTATTATGTTAACCAGTATGGCACTACTGGGCTGCCAGGCCAGCTCTTCAGCCAACAGTGACGTCACCGTATTTATCAATGCCGATCTGCTGACGCTGTCGGAGCAAACCCAAGCAGGCGATTCGTTAGTGGTGCGTGGCGACACCATCGAGTTTATCGGTGAACAGCAGCTGGCCTTGCAGAGTGCCGGTGATCACGCCAAGGTCATCGACCTCGAAGGCCTTACCATCATGCCAGGCATTCATGACAGCCACGTGCATGCATTGGAAGGCGGTGCTGAGGTGGGCGGCAATTGCTGGCTAGAAGCAGACGATATTTACGGATTGCGTCAGCCGTTACTCGACTGTCGCCAACAGCAAGCAGGTTCACATTGGCTCACCGCCTATGGCCACGATTTACATTGGTTGCTGGAGCACGACAATCCCAAAGCTTTGTTGGACCAATGGATCAGTGACCGGCCGGTGGCAATCATGGAACAAAGCTCACATTCGGCTTGGGTTAACTCCAAAGCATTAGCAGAGCTTGGCTACAGTGCTGACAGCGACAATCCCAGTGGTGGCGTCATTGTCAAAAATGACGACGGCGAGCCCAATGGTATTTTATTAGAAACCGCTGCCGAGGCAGCCTTTGATCTGGCTTACCAACCGACCGAGCAAAGTTTTGACATCTATTACGATGGTTTAGTGTGGGCCATGGATGAAATGGCCCGCTACGGTATTACTTCTATCGCCGATGCCCGAGTTTATTGGCAACGAGGCTGGTTGGACGTATGGAAGCAGGCGGAACAAGACGGCGTATTAAAAACCCGCGTCAATTTGGGTTTATGGGCGTACCCCTTGGCCAACGATAAAGAGCAAATCGATTATCTGAAAAAGCACTTTCGTTTCGATGCAAAGCGCCTACTGCAAATCAATCAAATTAAAATTTACAGTGACGGCATTATCCACAACACCACCGCCGCTCTAAAACAGCCCTACCAGCAAAGCTTGCCCGGCGTACCACCAACCGGTTTAAATTATTTTAGTCAACAACGTTTAAGCCACTACATAAACCAGCTGCAAGGTGTGGGATACGACTTTCATATTCACACAATTGGCGATCGAGGCATACACGAAGCATTAAATGCCATTGCCGCCCAGCCCCGAAGCCAAGCTCGTCATCGTCTCACTCATGTAGAGATGATCGATAATGACGATCTGCCACGCTTTGCACAACTGGGGGTAATTGCCGATATGCAGGTGGCTGGCGATTTCACCCTACCGCACAATCATCATTGGCAACGCCCTTATATTGGTGAGCGCATCGAACAGGCCTATCGCTTAAAGGATTTAACAGATTCTGGTGCACATGTAGTGCTTAGCAGCGACTGGACAGTCAGCAGTCTAAACCCCTTTATCGGTATTCATAATGCCGTTAATCGTGGCGCGCAAAGCATCAGCGTACAGCAAGTACTTGCGGCGTACACTCGTAATGCTGCTTACGCGCTACGCAGTGAACGGCGCACCGGCACATTAGAAATGGGCAAACTGGCAGACTTAATTGTGATAGACCAAAATCCACAAAAAGTTCCGACTGGTGACATCCAACAGACCAAGGTGCTACTGACCATGATGAATGGCCGCATTACCTACCAATCAGAAGAATTTTAAGTTCAATCCGTTACCCTGCCCTGACATCATTGCGGGGCAGATGTTGGCTCTAATGATTGCGCCAGCAGCTCAATTAAAGAACCCACTTCCGCCTGCTGCTCTAAGCCGGGGGCCCACAATAGTTGAATGCGTCGATCAATATGGGCCGTTTCAAAGTCTGGCTGCAATACCATAAGTTGCCCCGCATCGATCTCAGCCTGCACTTCAAGCCTTGGTAATAAGGCATAGCCACAACCGCGAATCAGCAATTGTTTAAGTAAACCAATATCACTGAGCAGCCAGTGATCTGGATTTAAGGCTTCATTAGCTGAAGCAGGCGTTTGCTTCAATTCTTCGGCGGCTTGCCCTGCCCATACCAACTCCAGCTGCTGACACAGCTGCTGCGCAGTTGGCTTCAAACTGCAGGCTTTGACCCACGCAGAAGAAGCAACAAAAACTTCATCCATATAACCTAGACGGCGATAATTAAATCCTGGCAAATGATCCTGATGCTCAAATGCCAACGCTAACTGCAGCTGCTGCTGTTCAAGTTGGTGCATGAGCTCACCGTGCTCGTATTGGCCAATCGTTAACAAACGTCCAGGCCAGCACTGCTGCCAAGCACTGAGCGCCGGCGCCATTATTTGCAGTGACAAACACTCTTCCACCGCGATTGTGAGCTGCCAACATTGACTGCCGGCTAACGCCTGGGTTCGCCGTTGCAGCGTATGCAGCTGCAGCAACGCCTGCCTGGCCCATGGCAACCACTGCTGCGCCTGAGTCGTTGGCAGCGCCCGATTTCCGCTGCGCTCAAACAAGCACAGCCCGGTGTCCACCTCCAACTCGGCCATCCATTGACTCAGTTGCGACTGGCTACGACCTAATCGGCGCGCCGCTGCCGACAGCGATCCTAGTTCCATAACAGCGACAAAGGTTTCTAGGTATTTGGATTCCATCACGACTCCCGATCCGCGGCCAATGACTTTAATCACCCTTATATAACGCCAAAAACACTGCTAAGTTGGCCATCAACTCACTTATTCGAGGCGCTTATGACAACACAGTACGATCTGGTGGTTTTTGGGGCCAGCAGTTTTGTCGGCCAAATTCTGACACGCTATCTGGCACAGCAATTTTCACTCAATGGTACTCTACGCTGGGCCATAGCCGGGCGCAGTGAGCGTAAGTTACAAACACTGCGCGGCAGCTTAGTGGACCTATTGGGCGACGACGCCAAACAGCTGCCAATTATTGTGGCGGACGCTAGCGATGAGGCCGCACTGAGCCAACTGTGTGAATCCACTAACGTAGTGGTTTCTACCGTTGGACCTTATGCCCTGTATGGCGAAACACTGGTGAAAACCTGCGCCCATAACGGCACAGATTATTGTGACCTCACCGGTGAGCCACAATGGATACGCGCCATGATCGATAAATACGAACCTGTTGCCAAAGACAGTGGCGCTCGCATTGTTCACTGCTGCGGTTTTGACTCGATTCCATCGGATATGGGGGTTTATTTCCTGCAACAGCAGGCTATCGACCTGTATGGCAAACCCGCACAGCAGATAAAAATGCGCGTAAAAGCAGCCAAAGGGGGCATGTCGGGAGGCACCGTCGCCAGCATCGTTAATCTAACAAAAGAAGCCGTTGCTAACCCGGCACTGAGAAAACAATTGGCTAATCCCTATGCCTTGTGCCCTACCGAGCACGGTTTCAATGCTCGTCAGATAAACCTGAAAGGGGCAAAATTTGATGCCGATTTTTCCGCCTGGAGTACGCCATTTATTATGGCCGCCATCAATACACGCATTGTACATCGCAGCAATGCGTTGCGAGATAACCTCTACGGCGACGATTTTCTCTATGATGAAGCCATGCTCACTGGCCGCGGCGGCAAAGGCCGCATGATGGCAACAGCGATTGTAACAGCGCTGGCTGCCTTTATGGCAGGGGCAGCCTTTAAACCGAGCCGCTGGCTGTTAGAAAAAACGCTATTGCCTAAGCCAGGAGAAGGGCCAACACCACAGCAACAACAGGACGGTTTTTTTGACATACGCTTTCGCGGCCAAACCCAAGACGGTGAACATTTATTAGTCAAAGTCAGCGGTGATAAAGACCCAGGCTATGGCAGCACTGGAAAAATGCTAGGCCAAGCAGCAGCCAGCTTAGCCCTGGATTATCACCAACAAGGTAAGAAAGTCGGCAAGGCTGGAGGCTTTTGGACGCCGGCTGCTATTTTTGATCAGCGCTTTATTGAGCGATTAGAAAAACACGCCGGGCTGAGCTTTGAACTGATGGAAGCACAACCGGCAAAGATCGAAGCTGATGCGCAATGCGCATAAAGTAGTAGCAATCGGTGTTATAGCTGTCAGTTAAGCCTTGGCCGATATCAGCTAACAATAAGGGCGCCTATAGCGCCCTTATTATTTTAATGATCGTGATCGTGATCGTGATCGTGATCGTGATCGTGATCGTGATCGTGATCGTCAAAATCTACCGCTAAATACAGCGCGGCTTGTGGAAACTGCGCGGGATAACATAAAAAGAACTGGGTGCCCTCTTCAATCGGCCACCAGCAGGAAGCATGGCGCGGCACATCAGCCAGCTCCACTCGCTCGATGCAATAATTCAGCAGCATCTCTTCTGTTTCAGGAAACAAAGCAACAAAGTCTTGCGGCAGGCCATCCATAGCACTTTCCAGCGCCTGACCATCTTCAAGATTTTTAAGCTTTTCAGCCCACACAGGATCTTGGCTGCATTCAAACAAGAAATCAGCCTGGTAACGAGTATGTAGCTTTTTTTCTAAACGGGGTTTACGCGAAGTCATGAAAATTCCTTTGTGTTACCAGGGTAGTGGCTCGCCATTGGCATGCCAGAAAGAGCCGGTATTGCTTAATGTCAGCTCATCAATGCGAGCTATTAAGCCAGCCGCCGATTGCTCAGGGGATACGTCGCCATTAAAGCCGACCATACGGGTTTGAACAAAACCAGGATGCAACACGGCAACCGCAATGCCTTCTGGTTTTAGATCCAGCGCCAAGCTTTTGCTCATCGCATTCAGCGCCGCTTTAGACGCTCGGTAGCCATAGTATTGACCCGAGCTATTATCGGCGATGGAACCCATGCGACTGGTGATATTAATCACCTTACTGCCTGAAACCAGTAACGGCTTTAACTGCGCAGTGAGGGCAATAGGTGCTAGCGCATTCACTTCAAATTGCTGGCGAATGGCATTGGCATCCATATCCTCCAGGCTTTCGTTATGAAATAAGCCAGCATTATTAATCAGCACGTCAACTGAACCAGCCAGCATTTCTGCCAGCACAGTAGGTAAACCTGCCAAGCTGGCTTCATCGGTAACGTCGATGCCAGTGACAATCTGATCACACACGGCTTCCAGCTCATCGCTACTGCTGCGGCAAACGGCGGTAACAGAATCACCGCGCTCAGCAAATTGCTGCGCCAAGGCCAGGCCAATGCCACGATTAGCACCGGTTATGACGATATTGGCCATAAGAATCTCCCATTTCAATCAGCGCCCATACTAACCCGCCGTGACGCCTACAGCCAGAGCGCCTCTCGTCACACACTCGACCTCACCCACTCCGGCTTTCTCAATCAACCGGTATCGATCGTTCGCTTTTCAACCGCTTATTTGCGTCCGATGATCAACTACTAGAAAACGAAGCAATAAAAAAGCCCCTGACGGGGCTTTGCTCAGCTGGTGGCAAATTGTGCCATCATGATTTTTAAGCGTTTTTGCTGCATCTTGAGCGAGTATTCCAACTCCTGATAGCGGGTACGCAAGGTCGCAGTTTCCCACTTTTGCTGCAAGTGGCGCCGTGTTTCTTGATAGCGCCCGGCCTGCAGCTCTTTCCATTCCGCCAACATGACTTTGAACTGCTCGTACTCTTTTTCCAGCAAGGCTGACCATTGCTCACGATTACTGCTGGCAGCCAGCTTCTCTTGTGCGCGTTTAAATTGCATATCCAGACGAGCACGCTGAATCTTTATATCAGGTACGACTCTTAAATTACGTGCCAAGCCCAACATCTCACAACCTTTGATCAACCATTTGGTTGGATCCCACTGCCACCACTTAATGCCATTCCGATAGTCGTTCTGAAAGATATGATGGTAATTGTGATAGCCTTCACCGAAGGTTAAAAAGGCAAAAAAGTGATTGTCGCGCGCCGTATTTTCATCAGTGTAAGGCTGAGAGCCCCACTTATGGGCGATGGAATTAATAAAGAAGGTAAAATGGTGGGTCGTTACTATACGTAAAAAGCCTGCCAATAAAATCATGCCCCATAGATCAGAGAAGATAACGCCAAGGCCAATTGGAATAATAAAGTTCATCGCCACGGCAATGGGCACATAATATTTGTATTGCCACATGACGATTGGGTCTTTCATCAGGTTTTTGACATTGTCGAAATTCACTTCACCACTTGGGTAGTGACGCAACATCCAGCCCATATGGGAAAACCATAAACCGCGCTTGGCCGAATAGGGGTCGATATCGACCTCATCAACATGGCGGTGATGCACTCGATGGCCAGAGCTCCAATGCAAAATCGTATTTTGCAGCGCCATAGCGCCAAACAAGGCAAACAGCAGCCGAACACTCCAGTGTGCTTCATAAGCATTGTGCGCCCACAAGCGGTGGTAACCCGCCGTAATTGCCAATTCAGTCAACGACGTCAGCACAATATACGACACCACAGCCGCCAGGCTATAGCCGTAACTTAGGCCGTACCAAGGCACCAATGTAAGCGCCACCAAAGCCGTGGCTGAGAACATGATCGCTGGAACCCAGTTGATCGGTGCGTTCTCAAAAGTTGTTTGTTCGGACATAAAAAATCTCGGCGAGAAGGCTATCGAATTCATGATAGCGGAAGCCAGCAGGTGACTCTACGGCCACAAGGGACGCAGGCAAGTCATTTGCGTCAGATCAAGATACAGACTGCGATCTAACTGGCTTGTGTGACTTTTGCTCATGTGGAAAAAGAGAATAAAAAAGCCCGGCAGGTACCGGGCTTTGATGGCTTATCCGCCAAAGTCATCCAACATGATGTTTTCAGGCTCAACACCCATATTTTCCAACATCTGGATAACAGATTGGTTCATGATCGGCGGCCCACACATATAGAACTCACAGTCTTCAGGCGCCGGATGGTCCTTCAGGTACTGTTCGTACAATACATTGTGGATAAAGCCGGTCAGACCGGTCCAATTATCTTCTGGCTGAGGATCCGACATGGCCACGTGCCATTCAAAATTGTCATTCTCAGCAGCCAGCTGATCATATTCATCCTGATAGAACAGCTCACGCAATGAACGTGCACCGTACCAGAAGCTAATCTTGCGCTTAGAATTCAAACGCTTCAGCTGGTCAAAGATGTGTGAACGCATCGGCGCCATGCCAGCACCACCACCAATAAAGACCATTTCTGCATCGGTATCTTTGGCAAAGAACTCACCAAATGGACCGTAAACAGTGACCTTATCACCTGGCTTCAGGTTAAACACATAGCTCGACATAATGCCTGGTGGAATATCCTTGGAGCCAGGAGGTGGCGTTGCAATACGAATATTGAACTTCACCAGACCTTTTTCTTCTGGATAGTTGGCCATGGAGTAGGCACGAATCACATCTTCTTTGTTGACGGTTTTCAGGTCAAAGAAACCAAAGCGCTCCCAGTCGCCGCGGTACTCTTCCTGAATATCAAAGTCAGAGAAGTTGATTTCGTACGGAGGACATTCCAGCTGCACATAACCGCCAGCACGGAAGTCAACGTTTTCACCTTCTGGCAGCTTCAGCGTCAGCTCTTTAATAAAGGTCGCCACGTTGGGATTTGACACAACGGTGGTTTCCCATTTTTTAACGCCAAAGACTTCTTCCGGCACTTCCACGTGCATGTCTTGTTTCACCGGTGCCTGACAAGACAGACGCCAGCCTTCACGGGCTTCACCTTTGGTAAAGTGCGACTCTTCCGTCGGCAGCATGGAACCGCCACCTTCGGTAATGCGACATTTACACTGTGCACAGGTACCACCACCACCACACGCGGATGACAGGAATACACCATTGGCCGCCAGGGTGCCCAGCAGCTTGCCGCCCGCTTCGGTTTCAATCTCGCGCTCACCGTTAATCAGAATCTTAACGTTGCCAGAGCTCACCAGTTTGGCACGAGCGCTCAGGATGACGGCCACCAGTGATAATACAATCACGGTGAACATCACCACACCTAAGATAATCTCGATATCCATTACCTAATTCCTTACAGTGATACGCCAGAGAAGGACATGAAGCCGAGAGACATCAGACCAACGGTCATAAAGGTAATGCCCAGGCCCTGCAGACCAGCAGGCACATCGCTGTATTTCATTTTCTCGCGAATACCCGCCAATGCAGCGATGGCCAATGCCCAGCCAAGACCCGCACCCACACCGTAGACCACGCTTTCACCCAGGTTGTAGTCACGCTCAACCATGAACAAAGAAGCACCCATGATGGCGCAGTTCACGGTAATCAGCGGCAAAAACACACCCAGTGCGTTGTACAAAGAAGGAACGTACTTATCCAGCACCATTTCCAAAATCTGTACCATGGCAGCGATCACGCCGATGTAGGTCAGCAAGCCCAAGAAGCTCAGATCGACGGTAGCGAAATCATCGCTAATCCAGGTCAATGCACCTTCTTTCAACAGACCGGTATAAATGATGTTGTTGACGGGTACGGTAATCGCCAGTACCAAGATAACCGCGATACCTAGGCCAATGGCCGTTTGAATTTTCTTGGAGATGGCCAAAAAGGTACACATTCCCAAGAAAAAGGCCAACGCCATGTTTTCAACAAAAACCGCTTTAACCAGCAGGCTTAAATAATGTTCCATTAGTGGCCTCCTGAATGTTCAGTATTTGGCAGGATCTTGAATTCAGCCTCTTCCACCTGATCTTTTTTCAAGCTGCGCAATGCCCAGATGAACAGACCAATAATAAAGAAGGCCGACGGTGGCAGTAGCAACAAGCCGTTAGACTGATACCAACCGCCATCGGTCACCAACGGCAGGATCTCAAAGCCCAGCAACTTACCGGCGCCAAACAACTCACGCACGGTCGCCACCACAATCAAAACGACCGAGTAACCCAAGCCATTGCCCACACCGTCAAAGAAGCTCAGCACCGGGCCATTTTTCATGGCAAAAGCTTCAGAACGACCCATGACGATACAGTTGGTAATAATCAAACCCACAAATACCGACAGCTGCTTACTGATTTCATAAGCAAAGGCCTTGAGGATCTGGTCGACCACGATCACCAGCGAGGCAATAATAATCATCTGCACAATAATCCGAATGTTATTCGGAATTTGGTTACGGATTAACGATACGCCAACATTTGAAAACGCCGTTACCGCTGTCACCGCCAAACACATCACCAGCGTTACTTGCAAGCTGGTAGTGACCGCCAACGCCGAGCAGATTCCAAGAATCTGCAAAGCAATGGGGTTTTTATTAAATAAGGGTTCGGTCAGAACGTTTTTAATCTCAGACACCTTAAGCCCCCTGTGATTTCATTTGATTCAGCAGTTTGCCAAAGGCCTGCTCACCGACCCAGTAACGCACCAGGTTGTTAACACCACGACTGGTCAGGGTAGCGCCACTTAAGCCATCTACCTTATTGGTTGAATCGCGTGGCGCTTCGCCTTTGATCACTTCAATGGCCAATTGGCCCTGGTCGTTATACAGCTGTTTGCCAACCCATTTTGCTTTCCACAATGGATTGTCGACTTCACCGCCCAGTCCTGGTGTTTCACCATGGGAATAGAAGCCCAAACCTTCGACGGTTTCCAAATCACCTTTTAAAGCGATAAAGCCGTATAAGGTCGACCACAAGCCATAGCCGTGTACTGGCAAAATCAGCTTGTCCAAAGAGTCGCCTTTTTTCACCAGGTAAACAGCAGCAAACTTGGCGCGACGCTTAATGCTGGCGGGATCTTCACTGCCAGCCAGCTTGTCGGACAACTCTGGCATTTGCGCAGCTTTGCGCTGATCAAACTTGGCGATGTCCTGAATGCCCATCAACTGCTTGATTTCAGCCAGCTCATCTTCGTTAGCAAAGCGGCCTTCATCCAGGTTAACGATGCGTGTCGTTACCTGTTCAAACTGCTCGGTAATGCCCTTGCTGCTGTCCAACAGACCAGCGGCAGCGAGGATATTTTTCTTCATATCCTCAGATTTATTGGCCTGTTGCAGTGGCTTCAGTGATACCGCAGCGCCCGCCACGATCACCGAACACACCAAGCACAAAAGTACCGCCACCAATAGAGTTTTTTGGATGGTATCGTTGTTAGCTGACACGAGCGATCCTCCGCTTAACATTCGACTGCACCACAAAGTGGTCAATCAGAGGGGCAAATAGGTTGGCAAATAAAATGGCCAGCATCATGCCTTCTGGATACGCCGGGTTAGCGACCCGAATCATCACCACCATCAAACCAATCAAGGCACCAAAGTAGAATTTGCCAGTGTTGGTCATAGACGCAGACACAGGATCGGTGGCCATAAAAATCATGCCGAAGGCAAAACCACCCAGCACCAGGTGCCAGTACCAAGGCAAGGCAAACAGCGCGTTGGTGTCTGAGCCAATGGCGTTAAACAACATGGAGGTAGCCACCATGCCTAACAACACACCCAACACAATACGCCAGCTAGCGATGCCCATGGTCAGCAACACTGCGCCGCCCAGCAAAATCGCCAGCGTACTGGTTTCACCCATCGAACCTTGAATGGTGCCAAAGAAGGCATCAAACCAGGTTACACCGCCATCCAAAATGGCTTGCACACCACCTTCTTGGGCGTTACTCAGAGGCGTCGCGCCTGAGAAACCATCCACGGCCGTCCACACCGAGTTACCCGACAAATCGGCCGGATAAGCAAAGAACAGGAAGGCACGACCCGTCAGCGCCGGGTTCAGGAAGTTTTTACCGGTACCACCAAAGATTTCTTTGCCAATCACCACACCAAAGCTAATGCCCAGGGCGACCTGCCACAGCGGAATGCTCGGCGGTAAGATCAAGGCAAACAAAATGGAGGTAACAAAAAAGCCTTCGTTCACTTCATGCTTGCGCACGATGGCAAACAGCACTTCCCAGAAGCCACCCACGGCAAAAGTCACCGCGTATACCGGCAGGAAGTAGGCCGCACCAAAGGCGAAGTTATCCCAGAAACTGGCCGGGTTATGGCCACCGCCGCCCAACAGAGCGATCAGCATTTCACGCCAGCCTTCAATGGCTGTTCCAGCGCCCGCAGCAATGGCTTCATTGGCCTGCAAGCCAATGTTGTACATGCCAAAGAACATGGCCGGGAAGGTACAGATCCACACCGTGATCATAATGCGCTTAAGGTCGATACCGTCACGCACATGAGACGTGTTATTGGTCACATTAGGTGGATGGAACAGAGCGGTATCTACTGCTTCATACAGTGGATACAGCTTTTGATATTTGCCGCCTTTTTCAAAGTGCGGCGCCATTTTATCGAGTGTCGTTCGCAGTCCCATGATCAACCCTCCGCCTCAATTCGAGTTAGATTTTTACGCAGGATTGGGCCGTATTCGTATTTACCCGGACAAACGAAGCTACAGAGCGCCAAATCGTCTTCGTCCAACTCCAGCGCTCCCAAGGCAATTGCCGTGTCCATATCTTCGACAATCAGCGCGCGCAACAACTGAGTCGGCAACATATCGAGGGGCATAATCTTCTCGTAAGCACCAACCGGTACCATGGCACGCTCACTGCCGTTGGTGCTGGTGCTGAACGGGAACAACTTATTCATCAATTTGGAAAGATAAATAGGCATCACAGAGAAACGGTCATTACCGGCACGGATATAATGCAGCAGTGGGCGATCACGACCTTCGCGCAGCACCGACACCTGATTGTGGAACCGACCCAAATAGGCCTCTTCACCGGCGGCAGTGCGACCACCAAACACAGAACCGGAAATAATGCGGTTCTCGTCTTCCAGCAGCTCACCGGCGGTCAGCTCGTTCAGGTTGGCACCCACTTGAGTCCGCAGTAAACGCGGGGTTTTCACCTGTGGACCGGCCAAAGACACCACGCGCTGACTATTCAGCTGCCCCGAGGTGAACAATTGTCCGATGGCAATCACGTCCTGATAGCCGATGGTCCATACCGTGCGCTTGTCACTGACAGGGTGCAGGAAATGAACATGAGTACCACTGAGGCCTGCCGGATGTGGACCGGCAAACTCTTCGGTTTGCTCAACACCAGCGCTAGGAATGTCCGCACCCGGTGCTTTACACACATACAAGGTGCCTTCCGTCAGCGCCTTCAACACGGTCACACCTTGTCTAAAGGCTTGCGGTTGCTCAGCAATGATCAACGCAGGATCCGCCGCCAATGGATTGGTATCCATGGCATTAACGAAAATAGCTTGCGGACGGCTACCGGGCTCCGGCACACGTGAGAATGGACGGGTACGCAACGCGGTCCATAATCCTGATTGAATCAGGTTTTCTGCTACCTGCTCCGCCGTTAATGACGCCAACTGCTCTTCGCTGTAACGGTTAAAAGTGATTTCTTCGTCACCTTCACAACCAATAACAACGGAGAGGAAGCGTCGGCGTTCACCACGGTGAACGGCTTTGATCACACCCGCCGCTGGTGCGGTGTATTGCACGCCTTCTGTTTTTTTATCGGTGAATAACACCTGGCCCTTCTTGACCCGATCACCGACCTGAACTTCCATCGTCGGTTTCATACCGACGTAATCTGGGCCAACTACAGCAACTTCGCTGATGGCTGGTCCATCATATATGGCTTGTTCAGGGCTACCGGTGATGGGCAAGTCGAGACCTTTCTTGATGTTGATCATATGCCTCGCCTAATCACAATTGCCTCAAGATGCTGATCTCCCACGTACAAAAAAAGCGCACAGCAGACTCCCCCTGATTCAGGAAGTTCGCGGTACGTCACGATGCAAACCGTGTTTTTGCACTGGAAACAAGCACTTGGACTCATTTCCCAAGTTAAAAATTCGCGCTAATTATAAAGATGGCTGTGCCAAGAATCCACCGCGCAACGGGCCTTTGGCCTAACACATTTGGCGCATGCCATCTGAAATGAAACTGCCCGAAGCTTAGACAAAAAAAAGCCGCTGCACAGGCAACGGCTTTTTTGGCTTCAGCGGCTTAGCGAGCCGGATATGTGGCGTAGTTCACCCCACATACCTGCTGCGCAATGCGCACCACCTGACGGCTGTAGCCGTATTCATTGTCATACCACACGTACAAATTAACGTGCTGACCATTCACAATGGTAGCTTGAGCATCAACAATACCTGCATGGCTGTTACCCACAAAGTCGGTAGACACCACTTCTGGCGAGTTGACCCAATCAATTTGCTTTTGCAGCTCAGAGTGCAACGACTGCTCACGCAGGAAGTCATTCACTTCCTCAACGCTGACCTCTTTGCTCAGATTCAGCGACAAAATGGCCATCGACACATTTGGCGTTGGCACACGAATCGCGTTACCCGTCAGCTTTCCTTTCAGCTCAGGCAGAGCTTTAGAAACCGCCTTGGCCGCGCCCGTTTCGGTAATCACCATGTTCAATGGCGCACTACGGCCACGACGATCACCTTTATGGTAATTGTCGATCAGGTTTTGGTCGTTGGTGTAAGAATGCACGGTTTCAACGTGACCACTATTGATGCCATAAGCATCGTTCATCACTTTTAACACTGGCGTGATGGCGTTCGTGGTACAAGAAGCGGCCGACAAAATCTTGTCGCCTTGTTCGATATCGCCGTGGTTAATGCCATAAACGATGTTTTTCAAATCGCCTTTGCCAGGAGCCGTCAGCAATACGCGTGCAGTGCCTTTAGCTTGCAGGTGCTGCGCTAGACCATCTTCGTCACGCCATACACCGGTATTATCAATCACCAGCGCATTGTTAATGCCGTACTGGGTGTAATCGATATCCGCCGGGCTGTTGGCGTAAATCACCTTGATGTAGTTACCGTTGGCAATGATGGCTTCATTTTCTTCATCAATGCTCAAGGTGCCTCGGAAAGTGCCATGCACAGAGTCACGACGCAGCAAGCTGGCACGCTTGACCAGATCGTCGCCTTTGCCACGACGCACAACGATCGCACGCAGACGCAGACCGTTATCACCGCCTGATTTTTCAATCAGGATACGGGCCAGCAAACGACCGATACGACCAAAGCCGTACAGCACCACATCACGATCTTCACCGTCTGCAGGTGACTGACCAATGGTGTCTTTCAGCTCTTCAGCAACGAAGTCTTTAACGTCCTGGCCGCTGCCTTCTTTGCGGAATTTAACCGCCAGCTTACCGATATCAACGTGGGCACGGGCGATATTCAGTTCGCTCATGGCCTTCAGTACCGGATAGGTGTCGTGCACCGACAGCTCTTCGTTTTCCATGTGGCGAACAAAGCGGTGCGCTTTGATCAGCTCAATCACAGAACGGTTGATTACCGGACGACCATAGAGGGCGGTCACCACGTTGTTTTGACGGTACAAACCACCGATCAGAGGAATCATGGACTCAGCGATGGATTCACGCTCCATCCAATCCTTTAAACAGGCCTCACGCATGTCTTGGCTCACGGCACACCTTCCGATTACAAACAAATGAATGGCAAATTTGGGGCGCACATTATGCCCGTGTCATCGATGATTCACAATTGTGTGTTGCCGCAAGCTGGCGCTCGCATCGCTACCGATCAGCCATACCTTTGGGTACACTGAGCGCCGCCTATACCAATGCATCGTTATCGCTAAGGAGCCAGCTCGCGTGGTGTCAGCTCAATCTTGCTTGTTACTGAACCCGGAATTACCTCAACGTGCCGGGGAGAGGCGCTTTTGGGGGCAGCTGCATGGCGCCAGTCAGGCACTGGCCATTGCCGAAGCAGCCAGCCAGCATAATGGCCTGACCCTAGTCATCAGCACAGACACCAGCAGCGCCATGCGACTGGAAGATGAGCTGCGGTTTTTTGCCGCCCACTTGCCGGTACTGCACTTTCCCGATTGGGAGATTTTGCCCTACGATGTGTTTTCGCCGCATCAGGACATTATTTCTCAACGCCTGGCGACCCTGGCACAGCTGCAAGACACCCGTACCGGCGTATTGATTTTGCCGATCAGCACCTTGCTGCATCGTTTACCACCCGCCAGCTTTTACCAAGGCCAAAGTTTTGCCCTCGATGTCGGTGCCCACTTTGACGTCGACAAGACTCGCTTACAATTGGAAGCCGCCGGCTATCATGCCGTTGACACCGTATACGAGCACGGTGAATACGCCGTGCGTGGCGCCATCATGGATATCTTCCCGATGGGGCAAAGCCAGCCGTTTCGTATCGAGCTGTTTGACGACGAAATTGACAGCCTGCGCAACTTCGATCCGGACAGTCAGCGCACCATAGATAAAGTCAACAGCATTCGTATTTTGCCAGCGCGAGAGTTTCCTCTCGATAAAACCGCCCTGCGCATCTTCAAAAGCCGCTGGTTTGATTTTTTTGAGCAAGACCCAAAGTCCACCAGCGTTTTTACCGACATTGCTAACGGCATCGCACCTCCCGGCGTGGAGTACTATTTGCCGCTGTTTTTTGCCGACCCTCTGGGCAGCTTATTTGATCATTTGCCAGCTAAAACATTGATCATTCACGACGCCGAGTTGGAAACCGCTGCACAGCAGTTTCGCCAGGAAGTGGAGCAGCGCTATGAAAGCCGCCGCTACGATATTCAGCGCCCGATTCTGCCACCAGCGGAATTGTTTTTGGCCACCGACCAGCTATTCACGCAGCTCAATCAGCACCCGCGCATTCAATGGCATCAGCAGCAATTGCCTGAACGAGCGGGCGCCACAGCGTTTGCCACCCAACCGCTCGCCGATGTCAGTACCGACAGTCGCTTAGAGCAACCGCTGCAGCGCTTGCTTAACTGGCTGCAAGAAGAGCCCAGGCGCGTACGCTTCTGTGTCGAATCAGCTGGCCGTCGCGAAGCGCTCAAAGATGTGTTGCGTCGCGCCAAGCTGATACCCGACGAATTTGACAACTGGCAACAGGCCGCCAGCAGTCCAGCGTCACTCGGTGTTGTTATTGCACCGCTGGAGCACAGCGTCGTCATCGAAGGAACGCCGCCACTGGTACTGCTGACCGAAAACCAGCTGTTTGGCCAGCGCATTCAGCAACGTCGACGTCGGCAAAAGCAGCGCAGCGATTCGGAAATGATCGTGCGCGATCTATCCGAGCTGCAACCCGGCACCCCCGTAGTGCATTTGGATCATGGCGTTGGTCGCTATCTAGGACTAGAAACCTTAGAAGCCGGCGGTGAGGTCAATGAGTTTCTAAAACTCGAGTATTCCGGCGGTGCCAATTTATATGTACCGGTGTCGTCACTGCACCTAATTTCTCGTTATGGCGGCGGCGACGGCAGTCAGGCGCCATTGAATAAGCTGGGTAGTGAAAAGTGGGCCCAGGCAAAACGCAAAGCGGCAGAAAAAATTCGCGATACCGCCGCCGAGCTGCTGGATATTTATGCCCGCCGTGAAGCACGCAAAGGGTTTGCCTTTGATGCCCCGGATCAGGATTACCAACGTTTTGCCGCAGGTTTTCCATTTGAAGAAACCCCAGATCAAGCCACGGCCATCGAAGCTGTTATTAATGATATGTGCTCAGCTCGCCCAATGGATCGCTTGGTGTGTGGTGACGTTGGCTTTGGTAAAACCGAAGTCGCCATGCGTGCTGCTTTTATGGCCGTGCAAAGTGGCAAGCAGGTCGCGGTATTAGTGCCAACCACGCTACTGGCCCAGCAGCACTATGAAAACTTTGTTGATCGCTTTGCCGAGTGGCCCGTCAAAGTCGACGTGCTGTCGCGCTTTAAATCGGCTAAAGACACCCAAGCAGCCCTCGATCGCATGCTGGAAGGCAAAACCGACATTGTGGTTGGCACCCATAAACTATTGCAAAAAGATGTCAAATTTGACCACCTGGGTTTATTGATCATTGATGAAGAGCACCGCTTTGGCGTGCAGCAAAAAGAGCGCATTAAATCCCTGCGCGCTGAGGTCGATATTTTGACCCTAACCGCTACGCCTATTCCGCGTACGTTGAATATGTCGATGGCGTCGATTCGCGACTTATCCATTATCGCCACACCGCCAGCCAAGCGCTTAAGCGTTAAAACCTTTGTGCGCCAGCACGATGGCCCGACCATTAAAGAAGCCATTTTGCGAGAGATATTGCGCGGTGGTCAGGTGTACTATCTGCACAACGAAGTCAAAAGCATTGATAAAACCGCACGCGAATTGAGCGAAGCCATTCCAGAAGCACGCGTGGGCGTGGCCCATGGGCAAATGTCCGAGCGTGAACTAGAAAGCGTGATGAGCGATTTTTATCACAAACGCTTTAACGTACTGGTGTGCACCACCATCATAGAAACCGGCATCGACGTTCCTTCCGCCAATACCATTATTATTGAACGCGCGGATAAATTTGGCTTAGCGCAATTACATCAATTGCGTGGCCGAGTGGGCCGCTCCCACCACCAAGCCTATGCCTATTTATTGACGCCAGATAAAAAGCTCACCACAGATGCAGAAAAGCGCCTCGACGCCATCAGTGCCGCTCAAGACCTGGGAGCTGGCTTTATGCTGGCAACCCACGACTTGGAAATTCGTGGAGCCGGTGAGCTATTGGGCGAAGAGCAAAGTGGCCAGATAGAGACCATCGGCTTTACCTTATATATGGAAATGCTAGAGCAAGCCGTCAAAGCGATGAAATCGGGCAAAACGCCATCGGCCGACCTTAGCCTGAACAGCGGCGCCGAAGTGAACTTGCATCTGCAGGCACTGATTCCGGAAGATTACCTGCCCGACGTCAACGGCCGTTTGACCCTGTACAAGCGTATCGCCAGCGCTCAGGACGACACCGAGTTAAAAGAGCTGCAAATTGAAATGATCGATCGCTTTGGCCTACTGCCGGATGCGGTCAAGAATTTGTTCCGCCAAACCAGCCTAAAACTGAAGCTGCAGCCACTGGGCATCAGCAAATTAGACGCCGGCAACGACGCCGGTCGCATTGAGTTTGCCGGTGACACCCAGGTGGATCCGTTTGTACTGGTGCGATTAGTGCAAACTCAGCCACAGCGTTTCAAATTGGAAGGCGGCCACAGCTTGCGTTTCTTTTTTAACATGAGCAGTATCGACGCCCGCTTCAATGTCATCGATCAGGTGCTGACTGAGTTACAAAAGGACCCTAACGCGTGAATTGGTTAACTTCCTTAGCCCTGCTACTGGCTATCTTGCTACCCGCCACCTCGCTGGCCGCGCCTTGGTATCGCATCGAGTTGATGCTGGTCGCCTATACCCAACCGGAAAGCGATGGCTCCGAGCAATGGCCCGTGGCCCTCGACAGTCCGCCACCACTGGCATTAAAAAAAGACCCGGCCGACGTTAACTGGTGGCTTACACCCAAGGGCGATCACAATGCCAACAGTGCACTGTTGGCACGCTTTGGCTTCAGCGATGTACCTAACGCCAACTGGCCAGCAGCGTTTACAGAGCAAAGTGTGTTGGAGCTGCGTGATCCTGCCGATCGAGTGCGCTGGCGTGATGATATGCAATTGGTGTTTCACAAAGCCTGGATTGAGCCCATTCAAGAGCAAGGCAAGGCCATTCAGCATCCGCTCAATTTACACCTCAGTGGTGCACTGAGCATGGATATCCGTGGAACCTTTTCGGTGCATATTAGCCGCTACTTGCACTTCAATACCGATCTCATTGTGCAACACTACAAACCCAACCCAAGCTTACTGATGCCGTCGGCAATGGACGTCAGCCCTGCCACACCAACGGATTTGCTCAGCCATCTTTATCAACGCCAGCTGGTCCCGTACGTTGAAGCACAGTTGCCACTGCGCGCTGCTCACGTCAAACAAAGTCGACGCATGCGCTCAGGCGAGCTGCACTATATCGATCACCCGTTATTGGGCGCGGTGGTCAAGGTGATTCCCATTGAAAATGCCGATGATCTCAATGGTGAGCCCGTCAATTGACGGGCAGACGACACAGCAAGGCTATATGCCAAGGGCGCGGCGCAGTTCTGCGTCGGTAAATATATGCTGCCACAATGAGTCGAGGGCTTCGTTGACCCACTGTTGGTTGTAATCCTGCACAGGCGACACCGCCAGTTCACGAGACTGGCGCAAGCGAAACGGCTTAGCAAAACGTCCCTCTTCTTTCAGCACAGTTACCGCCAGCTCAATTTCCAGTCCACACTCATTAACAATCACACCTTCATTGCACTGGTACAGAAACTGCTCAATATCCATCTGAACTTTAATCGCGGGCAATGCGCCCTGACCAAAACCCAACTGACGCAGCGAGGCCTGTAATTTACGAGTTAGCAACACATCCAGTCGCTCATTCACCAGCAGCGGTGAATTTTCCGGTGCCCGGCCGCCACGATGGCCAATCCAATCGGGTGATTTTGAGCGCTTATCAACGACACGCACCAAGGCATCACGATTAGGTGCCTGCCCAGCCATCACCTCAGGGCCGTCATTTAGTTCAATGGTTTGCGGCGCCAGCACACAACCAGTCAACGCCACACTGGCAATCGTTGCCAGAGCACTAGCGTGGAACGTCTTTTTCATAACGTTTAAATACCCATTCGTTGCCACGACTGTCTTCCTCACTGTAGTGATATCCTGCACTATCAAATTGCTTTAATTGCTGAGCATCATCAATGCCCTGGCGGACAATATAAGCCGCCATCATGCCGCGTGCTTTCTTTGCGTAAAAGCTGATGATTTTGAACTGGCCATTTTTTTCATCTTTAAACACCGGCGTCACCAATTCAGCTTGCAAAGCGTTAGGTTGCACCGCTTTAAAGTACTCATTAGAAGCCAAATTCACCACCACAGAATTGTCATGTTGCGCCAATTCTTCATTCAGTGAGCGAGTAATGCGATCTCCCCAAAATTGGTACAAATCCTTACCTGCGGGATTGGCAAACTTAGTTCCCATCTCCAGTCGATAGGGCTGCATCAAATCCAATGGCCGCAACACACCATACAAACCACTCAACATGCGCACATGCTGCTGGGCAAATGCCAGCTGCGACTCGTTAAAAGTGTGTGCCTCCAGGCCAGTGTAAACATCGCCCTTAAATGCCAATATGGCAGCCTTGGCGTTGTCGGGCGTAAAGGGCAAACGCCAGTCAGCAAAGCGCTGAGCATTTAACTCAGCCAATTTGGGACTGAGCTTCATTAACTGAGCGATATCATCGGGTGAGCATTGCTTGAGTTCGTCAATCAACTCGGCCGAAGCGTCGAGAAAACGCGGCTGGGAAAACTCAGCGGTGGTCGCTGGGGTTTCAAAATCCAGCGTTTTAGCGGGTGATAAAAGGGTTAACATGGAACAGCTTCCTGTTTGTCGTCAATTTGCATGATAACGACCACAGCAGCTTGGCCCAAATCAATTCCGGCTATCGGCACCATAAAGGTCTATCGCATGACAGACAGGATCGTTGATAGGATTATCATCGTGCAGTTTAAAAGGCCTAGCGAAGACACTAAACCGACAGCAGCCCGAGATGATTGCGCTGTCAAAGATCGCTGTGACTAACTGAGCGAGATAGGGTTAACAGCCAGCGTCAATAACGGTCACAGTGCAAGCAAAGGAATCGTATATCACGGTGCAATTGGCCAGATCGTAGCCGACCCAGGTGCTTTGATTGGTGACCCGCTGCTGCAAACCAGACGCTTGCGCCAAGCCAATATGGTCTGGCATCGCCAAGGTATCGGCTAACTCAGCTTGGCTTTCCGGGCACAGGTTGCGCCAATCCACCTCGGAAGTGCCCGCCTCCGTGGTCACCAAATAGCTGGCTTGATTGGCCCCGGCCACCGGATTCGACGCCGCTGGCGACAAGCCCTGAGCACGGGCCTTGCCTTGCACAATGGCAATGGTCGAACGCATGCTGCCAGCAATACCATTGAGTGTTGCAATGCGCGCTTGGCGCTCTAAATCAGCAAAGCGTGGCAACGCAAACACTGCCAGTATGCCAATCAACACCAACACTAACACCAGTTCGATCAGGGTAAAGGCCCGACTTACCACAGCATCTCCGCTTAGTACTGCTCAAAAAACGGCCAATAGTGTATACCAGCACTGTGCGCATGGATATGCCACTGACACTGCCGCCACTACCGTTCGACACCTGTGCCAATGAATCCGTTTGCCGAGCCAGTAACACTGATGGCAATTTTGCAACCAGGTGAACGTTATGGCGAAAGACATTCAAGGGCTTGGACTTGGCCTAGCCAGTCGCTTTGCTGGCAGCCACTGGGCACAAAAATACGGATTAGCGAAACCTGCCGAGCGTTTTGCCTACCATTCGACCCGCCACGGCTTTAAATGGGCCGGTCAGTGGCTGGCCAAACGCAACAGCAAAACACCGTTATTGGAGGCACCCAAGCAACGCCAGCAGTTCGATCTGAGCTTGTCTGATGAACAAAAGATGATTCAAGACAGCATGCGCAACGTTGCTGAAGAGATACTCAGGCCCAGTGCATTGGCGGCTGATGAATTACTGGCCGCTGACGACGAGTTTTTCCAGCAATGCCACGATCTCGGCATCAGTCAGCTAGCGATTCCGGAATCTTTTGGCGGCGCTGCCTGCGACGATGGCCAAGGTGTAACGACCAGCGCCATCCTGGCCGAGTCACTTTCCTATGGCGATTTATCCCTCGCTTATGCCGCACTGGCCCCCGCTTCAGTTGCCAGCGCCATTCGCCGTTGGGGGAGCGCCGAGCAGCAACAACAATGGCTACCCATGTGGTTGCAACCTAGCCCCTATAAAGCCGCAATTGCAGTACAAGAACCCCATCCACTGTTTGAAGCACACAAGCTCAGCTGCACAGCGCGAAAAACTCGCCGCGGGTTTCGTTTAAACGGCAAAAAAAACCTGGTGCCACTGGGCGGTGATGCCGAGCTGTATTTAGTCGCTGCGCGTCTGAGCGGCAAAGCGCGTGTTTTTATCGTCCCCGCCGACAGCCCAGGGCTGAGCTTTAACAACAGTCCAGCTATGGGGTTGCGCTGTGCGACCACCGGCACCTTAACGCTCAAGAACGTCATGGTACCCGACAATCACCTGCTCGGGCGCGGCCAGGCATTTGATTATCAAGCCTTTATCGATCTAGGCCAGCTACATTGGTGCGCCCTGGCAATAGGCTGCGCCCAAGCCGCACTGGATTACCTGGTGCCCTACTGCAATGAGCGCCAAGCCTTTGGTGAACCCATCAGTCATCGTCAATCTGTTGCCTTTATGCTGGCTGATATCGCCATTGAACTGGAATCCATGCGCTTATTAACTTGGCGTGCTTGCGCACGCGCCGATGCCGGCATGAGTTTTCATCGTGAGGCCTACCTGGCCCATACCCTATGTGCCGAAAAAGCCATGCAAATTGGCACTCAAGCTGTGCAACTACTGGGCGGCCATGGTTTTACCAAAGAGCATCCAGCCGAACGTTGGTATCGAGATTTACGCGCCCTTGCCTGCCAAACCAGTGGCCTGCATTTATAAGGATAAGTGCCATGATTCATTTAGAAACACCGAAAAAATTACGGCCGCTGATCCATCAGGCTCGCCAAGTCGCCGAGCAGGTATTTAGGCCCATTTCACGCAAATACGATCGTGCCGAGCACGCTTACCCAGTAGAGCTGGATATGCTAGCCGCCATTATGGATGGCATGAACGACGCCGTTGCCGAAACGGGCCAGGGGAACAGCGCCGGTGCCGGTCAACTCAAGCAACAGCGTGGACACCAAGCTGGCAATGTTAATGGCAGCAATATGACCACAGTACTGGGCTTGCAAGAACTGTGCTGGGGCGATGTCGGTCTGGCCCTTACATTGCCACGCCAGGGGCTGGGCAATGCCGCCATTGCCGCGGTCGCCAATGACGAGCAACTACAACGCTTTGGCCATTGCTGGGCGGCCATGGCGATTACCGAACCCGGCGCCGGCTCTGATTCCGCCGCCATTCGCACCAGCGCTATTCGTGACGGCGATGATTACATCATTAACGGCGAAAAAATCTACGTCACCTCGGGGGAGCGTGCCGATGCCGTGGTCGTTTGGGCCAGCGTCGATCGTAACCTTGGCCGTGCAGCGATCAAATCCTTTGTGGTGGAAAAAGGCACGCCCGGCATGGAAGTGGTACGACTGGAGAAAAAACTGGGCATTAAGGCATCCGATACCGCCGCCATCACCTTTACCGATTGCCGTGTACCGGCGGCCAATTTATTAGGGTCACCCGAGGTGAATACCGAGCAGGGTTTTGCTGGTGTCATGCAGACCTTTGATAATACCCGCCCGGTGGTCGCTGCCATGGCCGTAGGTCTGGCCAAAGCCGCCCTGGATCGCAGCCGCGAACTACTGGCCAATGTGGGTATTCGCGCTGACTACAAGCGCAGCTTAAAAAACAGCCATCATATTGAAAACCAGCTGTATCGCTATGAAGCCGAGTGGGAAGCGGCACGACTGTTAACTCTTAAGGCCGCCTGGATGGCAGATAATGGCTTGCCGAATTCAAAAGAAGCCTCGATGGCCAAAGCCAAAGCTGGCCGCAGCGCCAATGCGATTACCTTAGGCTGCGTCGAGTTGCTGGGTAGCCTGGGCTACTGCGAGGATGAACTACTGGAAAAATGGGCGCGCGACTCAAAAATACTCGACATTTTTGAGGGCACACAGCAAATTCAACAGTTAATTATTGCCCGCCGACTACTGGGCAAAACCTCAGCCGAACTTAAATAACAATAATTACGCAACGAGGCCGCTATGAATACCAGCTCTAGCCTAAGCTCTTCAGCCAATACTGACGCCAGCAACGGCACCACAGCAGTAACGTTAGTGCCCAGGGAGGTCAGCCTGGGCAATATCGTCAAGCAAGCGATTCGCCAGTTACCACAGCTCCCTACGACCCTTAAAGGCCTAGGTGAACTGATTAAAGCCAAACCAGAACGACTGCGCTCCATTGGTCTGTTATTGGAACAGCAAGCAGCCAGACAGCCCGATCATATTGCGGTTCGATTTGAAAATGTTAGCTACAGCTATGGCAAGTTAAATAAGCGAGTAAACCAGCTGGCACACTATTTAATCAGCCAGCAAATTAACTCAGGTGATGCCGTCGGTATATTGCTAGAAAATCGACCAGAAACTCTCATTGCTGTGCTCGCCACGGTAAAACTCGGCGCCATTGCGGCCATGTTTAATACCTCACAACGCGGCGAAGTACTGCTACACAGCATTAATTTGGTGCAACCCAAGCTGATTATCTGCGGTGAGGAGGTGCTAGAGCACTTAAGTACCGTTGAAAGCCAATTGCCGGTCGAGCTGGCCACCCAATTGTATTTTTGGCGCGATCAAGGGCGGCAAGAAAAACCAGCCCATTATATCGATATTGATACGAGCACTGGCACCCAGCCAGAGCATAACCCAACCAGCACAGGGCAGATTAAAATGCATCAGCCTTGTTATTATATCTTTACCTCGGGCACGACAGGCCTACCTAAAGCGTCGGTGATGAGCCACTATCGCTGGCACAAATCTATGGCTGGCATGGGGCTGGCATCGATGAAACTGACCAAAAAAGATACCCTCTATGTCAGCCTGCCCTTGTATCACAATAATGCATTAACCGTCTCATTGGCGGCAGCATTGGGCGCAGGAGGCTGCATTGCCATCGCCCGTAAGTTCAGCGCTAGTCGATTTTGGCAGGATATTCGCCATCACCAGGCCACCGCCTTTTGCTACATTGGCGAGTTGTGCCGCTACCTATTAAATCAACCCAGCCAAGACTCGGATCGCGAACATCCGGTTCGAGTGATTGTTGGCAATGGTTTACGCCCTGATATTTGGATGGCTTTTAAACAACGTTTTGGCATCGAGCATATCAATGAGTTTTATGGCGCCAGTGAGTGCAATTTAGTATTTACCAACGCCTTTAATCTGGATAAAACCACAGGCGTTTGCCCACTGCCCTACAGCGTTGTGGATTTTGATGTCGAAGCTGATGAGCCAATCCGTAATGCTGATGGCTTTATGCGCAAAGTCGCGAGAAAAGAGGTTGGATTGTTAATCACCGAGGTCAACGACAAACAACCCTTCGAAGGATACACAGATGCCAAGGCAACGGAAAAGAAGCTGCTGCGCAATGTATTTAAACATGGCGATTGCTGGTTCAATACTGGCGACCTAGTCATCGATCAGGGTTTTCGCCATATCGCTTTTGCCGATCGCACCGGTGATACCTTTCGCTGGAAAGGCGAAAACGTTGCCACCACAGAAGTCGAATCCATATTAATGGAGTTCCCAGGCATCGAACATGCCGTGGTCTACGGCGTTGAAATCGCTCATTGTGACGGCCGTGCGGGCATGGCAGCACTGACCTTAAACACCCAGGCAGAGACTTTTGATTGGCAACGCTTAACTCGTCATTTGCAAGAAAAACTGCCGCCCTATGCCATCCCCGTGTTTATCCGCTTAATTGCCCAGGAAAACATCACCGGAACCTTTAAGTACCGTAAGGTCGAACTCAAACAGGAAGCCTATCATTTGCACATGGTGGATGGCACCGTTTGGTGGTTGAGCAATAAAGGCAGCGAATACCTCTCCCTAAGCCAAGAAATGATCCCCAACCTGTCCCAGCAGGTCTGATGCTTTTGAATTGGGCCACTACTCGCATGGCCCAATCCATCACCTCCCTACTAGTGCCTGCGTTATAGCAATCGGTTATAATAACCTTGTCATCTAGGCGGCATACATTGATGCCACCTTGTCAGGAATTGAGCTGGTTCGCACTATCTTCCTATATCAGGCACTAACATGTTTATAAAGCGTGATCACAGGCGTTCCCCTATGATGGCTCATCAAACTCATGCCAGTCTGACGCCAGACTTTATCGTCACCGCCATTCGCCGCCAGGATGAACGTATCAGTCATGTACGTTTGCATGCCTGGAACAGCGACGACATAGGCAGTGGTTATACCATTCGCCGAGAAGAACTAATCCAGGCACTGCGCCGAGGGGACTTAATTTACGCAGCGACAGCCCAGCACGATGAAGTTCAGTTGCTGCATAAGATCGTCAGTATTGGTATTCACGGTGAGCGCTTCGTCAAAACCGATCTGGACCTTCACGCACGAGATGGCTTGGATGAGCTGCCACCGTTTTAACTCACGTACCTAGCCGACCCAATTCAGTAAAAACCTGTTTGCTTGCCGATAAAAATCGTGCCAACTCGCGCAAACATAGGCGCACATCGAATTTCAAGATACACTAGAGAGTAAAAGGAGCTTGTGCGCAGCGCCGCGCAGCCAGTGGCCCAACCAGCGCCCACCATGGCCTGGTCACTTTGCAGGGATGACTATGGCTAAATTTCTCTCCACTCCGGCACTAATTGAAGCATTACAAACCCTGATTGATCGCAGTCAAAAACACTTGGTACTGGTGACCGATGTGGTGCGACTGAACGAGCATTTGCGCGAGCTTTTGGCACAGAAGTCGAAGATGCAAGTCGCCATTCGCATTGTTTGCGGCGATAAAAGCCTTAGCCCTGATGATCATCAGTGGTTTAAAAAACACCCTGCGGTGCAGCTGCGCCACGTACCTCATCTGCATGCCAAGTGTTATATCAATGACAATATGGCCATCATTACCAGTTTGGGCTTAGATGATATGGAACGCAGCCATACCACCGAAATGGGAGTATTGGCGACCATGGACGACGATCCTGACTTATATAAAAATGCCATCAAAGAAGTGGGCCGAATATTGCGCGAAGGTGACCACATCATCTCTAAGCAAGAGCTGGTCAGCGACTACGCCGAAGAAAAAGAACTACTGACCATCCCTCAAATAGCCCACGAGCAAGGCTTAAGCAGCGCAGAAGTGATCGCCAAGCTGCTAAACAAGGGCTATCTGACTGAATATGAAGGCATGTTCATCCTAACCAATGCCGGAAAAAACATCGGTGCTCGCTTGATTACTAGCTCCCATGGTGTGTCTTTCTTCTGGCCACCAGAAGTGCTACAGGAGTAACAACGCGCCACGTTAATCAATGCCAGAGTAAGAAACCCTGATTGGTCGTCCCTACCGCAGGGGTTTGCTCTGACGCCCATCGCAGAATTACAAATAGCCAACGTGTTCGTACAAATTGTAACCAGACCGCCAGTTAACAAAGCCTACAATCTGTTACTCAGAGGTACAGGCTTATGTGCGGATACGTCCAGCAGATGAGCTTGGAAGAAGAGCTCATCAGCGAACTGTTTGGTCTAACGGTCGAAGATGCTTCATCCAAGCCCAGCAAGGGTACCCATCACGCTTACCCCTCGTTTGGCAGGGCTCCCAAACGACTCATCAACGCCTTTTTCTGCATCCAAGGACGACTTCAGAAAGTTGATCCTGTGTGGTGGTTTGACTGCAATACCAACAAAGGTGACACCATTATCGGTGAGCGCACCACTTTTAATGCCAGAAATCTGAATTCAGTTTTTTGGGCTCATGCCGTTCGCCATCAGCGTGGTGTCGTTATTGCTCATGCCATTGGTGAATCGGAAGTCATTGATGGGAAACGCATGCATCATCTTATTTATGGTGAACAGCCACTGTTACTGGGAGCGTTGATAAAGCCATTGGATAACGGTGATTATTGTTGCGCCATCATTACCCAGCCTCCTTCACTGGCCTTCTCACGCTTTCATGCCAAAGCCCAGCCACTGCTGCTCCCTAACAGCAAAGACGTCTTACAAGCCTGGCTGTCAACCGATACTGATATTCCGACTGAGATTCAGCAATTGCTGTCGAATCCAGAAGAAGATCCGCATTTAACCGCCCTACCAGTTCAGTCCTTTCATTCTGGCAAACCGCTTGGCATTGAAGAAAGTATCGGCACTAGAGCCCATTAACATCATTTCGATTGCGCCGTTATGCACTGGAATTACCCCAGTTAAAATACAAAGCTGGGTGTTTAACGAATGAAATGAATACCCGAACCCAAATAGGCGCAGAATATTTCACAGGAAAAGGCTACCAGCTCGATCAATCTGATGTTAACCATCGGGCTATGCTAACCCAGCGGATTTAATAAAGCCTGCGATCCCAGTCAGTACGATCTCCGCAGCCATAGCTGAGAGGATTAATCCGCTGACCTTAGACAGGATATTTAGGCCAGTCTTGCCCAAAATGCGCTCCAGATATCCAGACAGATACAACAGTAGTGCTAACAGCAGTAGTCCTGTAACCAAGCCCAACACACCACCTATGACTTCCGGTAACGACTTCAGCTCAGCTCCGTACACCAAAATGGCACCTATGGTCGCCGGGCCAATGATGACTGGAATGGCCATCGGTACCACGGCAATATCGTCACGATCTTCTTGTGGCAAACCAGTGGCATGATTACGGGTACCATTATTGACCAAGCTGATCGCCGTCAGAAACAGCAACGAGCCTGCACCAATTCGAAACGAGTTCAAGGTGATGCCAACGGCATTAAACAGTACTGGGCCTGCGAAAAACAGAATCAACCCCAACACCAGAGCCGCCAAGGTTGAACGGCGAATGATGGAGTTTTTCTCAACGGTTGGCTGACCCCGGGTCAACGCCAGAAACATGGTCACTACAAAAAATGGCGCCAACAAAAAGACAAAGCGCACGGTGCTGCTTAAATATGTGGAGAAAAATTCTGCAAACATAGATCGATTACCCTCAAAATAAGGCGCGCATATTACTGCTTTGCCGGTACTGTGTCCGCATTCGTCTTAACTAAATACACGCCACAAGACCAGATCGCCGATGACTCTTACCAAGCTGGCGAAGTTAGCTAAGCGACCACCAGCGATATCTCTATAGAATGTAGCAGTGGAATGCCATGGGCGACGGCAAACCATGGATAACGAGATAGGTGATCGTAGGGCTTAATCTAAACCATACCCTTGTGCGAGATGGTGGTTACTGATGAGATCTAGCACGACGAATTGTCGTTACATAAGGGAGTGGTTAACAAACAACCAGACAGAGCCAACATGACGCTTTCCGTCGCAGCAAAATACGACGCCAGTCACAACGATCAGTTTTCGATCATCAAAGCGCTTTCCTTCCATACATGGATAACTAGAATAGCGCCCGCCTTGCTGCCCGTGGGTAGCGTTACTCAACTTACAGAGGTGCCATTTGATGAGCAAACCTATCTTTACTCTAGCTGTCACGGCAATGTTAACGGCTTGCGGCGGCGCCGGCAGCTCCAGCGACACTCCAGCACAGATAAACAAAACAGTATCATCGGCTACCAGCTACAAGGTAGACAACGCTTCCTCAAACACTGTGATATTGAACCGGGTCGAAGTGGAAGGAAACAGCGATAAAATCGGCAGCACTGCACAAATCCACGCCAATATGGACGATGGCAGGTTTGACGTTATTACCGCGGCTCAATACGGTCCATTTGCAGACGAAGACGCTGAACTACGACTGATATTAACCAATGACAACGTCAGCACCCAGGATGTGTTGAACGGTGACGCTACCATTTATGCAGGTGTGGTATTTGGCGATCTTGACCAAATCGGCATCACTCAGGACATGCGCGCTAAGTGCCGCTATAAAAGCCTGAGTAATATTACCTGCGGAGGCATCAAAATGGATGTTAGTAAACATGAAAGTGCCATCCCTGCCGAAATGAAACTTCATATGCTGAGCTGCAATGGTCGAGAAAATATCTGTGAGCGAGGAATATCTGTCCGTCTTCAGTTTAACTGATTATTAAGCTCACACAGTAGCGCTTTTTAGGCGTCACGATCAGGGCCGACTTAAATTACTAAAGCGGTCCTGAAAGCCATACAAAAAACAATATACAGCCATTCGATTGTAACTCCCATCCCAGCTTAATATCCCCGATATCGCACGCTAATAATCATCAATCACCGAGCGACGCTAAGCCATTTTGATTGGCCAGCAAGATCAACAAGATTAAACAGTTCGATGGGGTGCTTATAGGCTAAAATTCGACCTTAGCCTCACGTATTCCTTCAAGAAAATTAATACATAATCATTATAAACCAAATACTTCTATCGTCTTTAAATGACCCTAGAAAAACAGCCGATATTATCGCCAGCGCTGACAAACAGCGACTCGTTGATAATAGGAAACATTATTATGAAGAAGCATTTATTACTGGCCTCTGCACTGCTACTCTCCTGTGCTAGCGCGTGGTCTGGTCAGGTATATGTTGATCACTGCAACGGTATTGATGTTGATGTTAACATTGAAGTCTTTAATGGCAATGACCGTGCCATGTGGGTCCCTTACCAGAAAGCAAAAATGTCAACTGGTGATCAAAATCGCCTCGATTGCGCTCCGCGATCCAACAGCTGTAAGTTACGAATGTGGCCAGTCACTTCGCCAAAAGAGCACGCTAAAGAGTATACATTCAGTCACGGCCAGCATTTTTACTTTTGTAATATTTTAGGCAACAACAGCTTGCCTGAGGTACTCAAACTGCGTGACAGTTGCTCAAATGCATGGTTATGCCGGGGTGAATACGCGCCACGCCCAATTCCATCGCACATTCGGGATGATGTACCAGTCGGCCAGATTGTTTCTATCCGCTCACAAAATTACCCTAACATGTGCTTAAAGCATGAGAACTTCTCTATGTATTTACGCCCTTGTGACGCCAATAACGATGACTTTAAGTTTGAGATTCATGCTGGTCTGTTAGATAGTGACAATAAAATCTCGTTTGAATCAGTAAGCCATCGCGGCTACTACCTGCGCCACCAACACGGAAAAATGCGCATGGACTCATTGGCCACTAGCAGTGACGCCTTACAACTAAAAGCAGATGCGTCTTTCTGGGCGGTAGATAGCTATGCCGACACATCGCGCATTGCTTTGCGCATTCCTTTTACACAAAACCTTTATATGCGCCACCAGAACTATCAGTTCATTATCGACAATGTTCAGTCTGAGTTAGACACACTGGATACATCGTTTGATTTAGTCGTGCAGTAACCGTTAAAACTGCCGCCTAGGGATCCTCTTTAGCGGCAGTTTCCACGGTTAACGCGGTATAGAAAACCTGAAAAAGTGCAAGCGCGATTGGCACCACCCCGACGTCAGAAAACAGCTTAAAAGTGTTAGTTAGCTATTTCGCGCTCGGTAATCGCATCTTTTAACAACCCAGTTTTCAAAAATTCACGCATACGTTCGGCCTGACTGATGGAAAACATTTTTAACTGGTTATCTGGCACCATGGTGTGCATAAAGCTCATAGTGAGTTCGCTGTTAGAGCAGCTGGTGTCAGGCTGGCCATCGCAACTTAAAAAACGATGAGCATCAGCACCGTCGTATTCCAAAATATGGCCGGGCAAGCCTAAATAGTGGCCGAGCTCATGGGTCAGCGTTTTGCCCTGGCCATACTCGGGATTGACGGGAGCTAACGTACCAAACCCCCGATACTCAATGTGTATGCCCCAGGTTTTTTGTGGCTTATTGCCGGAGCTACTGTAACCCAGCCCAGCCATACTGCCATCATGCTTGCTACTCTCTGCCACCCAAATATTAACGTAGCGCTCGGGATCCCACTGCTGAGAAGTACCTTCGTAACAATATGCGCAGTTCATCCCCCCATATAAGGATTCATCTAATTCGGTACGCACAATACCTGTAGTGGGGTTTCCGTCCGGGTCTTGACTTGCCAATACCAGCTCAATGCCAGCATCGGCAATATAGGGCCAATACGCTTGCGGCACAGTATCTAGTTCAGCACTATTTTGACCACGTAAATGCTGATTGGTAACGGCAATTTGCGAGCGTAGTTTTTCATCGCTAACGTCATCCATAAAGTCGTTATGAACCAGATGAATGACCACAGGCACTTGCAATAGAGTCTCTGGTCCGGCAGGTAAACGACGCCCCGCTGCTGATACCGAGTCGCGGCCTGAATCTGGCGTGTCTGTCGTCGGAACATCTGGCTGGCCAGCCACCGGACTGTCCTGTGTTGATGATGAGCCTGATGAGCCACCACAGCCTGTTAACCCCAGCAAAATTAAAGCGAGCGGCCCATATAAAGAAGTACGCATAACTGTCTCTTATTATTGTTAAGGCCCATATTATTGGCCTAATAAGGTATAGCCAGTCAGATATGCCCAACCGGCCAAGCATGACCAAACGGTCAGATTTGATCAACTATTGTACTTCATCTTGGTTCATTCGTCCCAGATATTGATATAGGACCGGCACGACAATCAGCGTCAATAAGGTTGATACCAGTAGACCGCCAATAATGGCCCATCCCATGGGTGACCACATACTGGAACCCGCCAACGTCAGTGGTAATAAGCCGCCAATGGTGGTTAATGTGGTTAATACAATTGGGACAAAACGCGTTCGCGCCGCCGCACTGATGGCATCCAATTTTTGCATACCTTGTTTGCGCATTTGGTTAGCGTAATCAACCAAAATAATAGAATTATTCACCACGATACCGACTAGCGACGTTAGTCCAATAAAGGCGGTAAAGCTAAAGGTGTAGCCAGTAATAAAAAGTGCCAACAACGCGCCTATCAAGGCAAAAGGAATGGCTGCAAAAACAATCAATGGCTGCAAAAAACTGTGAAACTGCAACACTAATATGGCAAAGATGCCAAACACCGTTAGTAACAATGCCTGGGCCATACCACCAAACGCTTCTTTCCGATTTTCCTGCTCACCACCAACAGAAAAGCGCATACCAGCAGGCCAATTGTATTGCTGCAAGCGTTCGACTACGGCATTGGTCACTGCTTCGGTGGTATGACCTGGCAATACATCTGCCGTGACTCTGGCCATACGTTCGGTATTGTAATGCTGAAAACGGGCGATCCCAGTTTGCAACTCAATACTGGCAATTTGTTTTAAAGGAACCAGCTCGCCCTTGACGCTGGTAAGATAGATATCATCAAAGGTTTCCAATTGTGGCGTTGGGAACTCGGCAAAACGCAATGTCAGCGGGAACTCTTCGCCCTCTTCATCGCGATACTGTCCCATTTGCGCCCCCACCAAGGCAGTACGAATGGTTCGATCGATGGCATCCAAAGCAATTCCTAACATGGCAGCTTTATCACGATTAATATCAACGTGAATATCGACCTTATCTTTGCCCACCGGATTGTCCACGCCAACTATGCCTGGAGTACTATCCATAATATCGGCAATGTCTCGCGATACCTGTTGCAACTGCACTAAATCTTCACCAATAACCCGAATGGAAACCGGTGCCTCAATCGGCGGGCCCTGCAAAAATTCCTTCACCAGTATATGTGCGCCTGCGCGAGTACTTAATTGCTCACGTAAACGCTCTACCAGCGGCTCGACCTGTTCCAGACTGCCGCTCTCTAACGTAACAAATAGCTGAGCAAAGTTCACCGTTTGCCGACTCGGAAAAATATTGTAATAAATACGAGGATTACCACGCCCGACATTTTGCGCTATATCCACCACCAGAGGATGCTGCCTGACCTGATATTCAACTTCATCAGCGACGCGCTGAGTCTCGGCAAAGCTCGTGCCTTCGGGCATATCAATATTAACCAGAATCATGGGTTTTTCTGCTTTCGGGAACAAGCTCACACCAATAGCTGGGAATAAACTTAAGCTACCCATCAACAGCGCAATCGACACCAGCATGACTTTTCCTGGGTGTGCTAATGCACGTTGCAGCCACGTTTGATACGTACCAGCGGCAAAGCTCTCGAGCAGCTTTTGTGCCTTTGGCATCGGCGTTGATGCACGTGCTAACTTACTGGCCAGTAAAGGCGTGAGCATGAGCGCTATCAATAGTGAAGCAAATAGCGTCAGTGTCACCGTAACCGGCATGGCACGCATAAAGGTACCTGAACCGTTTTGCAGCATTAACATGGGCAAAAAAGCCAGCACTGTGGTCAAGGTGCCGCTGGTCACGGCCCAAGCTACCTGACGGCTACCTTCAACGGCGGCAGCCGTCGGAGAATCACCATCGCGTAAATGGCGAGATACATTTTCCACCACAACAATAGCGTTATCGACCAGCAAACCCAAGGCGATGACCAAACCGACAATAGACATCTGCTGCAACCCAAAACCACTAAAGTCTACCCAGCCAATAGCAATAAAAATGGACAGCGGAATGGCCGTTACGACGACCAAAGCAGGACGCCAGCCCAATACCAGCAACGCCAGCACAGCAACCAGTACTAAGCCCTGATTTAAGTTATTAAAAAAGCCACTGATTTGATGCTCAACACTGACACTTTGATCCATGACTCGCTGCAGCTGAATGTCTTGTGCTAACCGTGGACGATACTCATCCAGTACTGAATCAATACCCTTCATCACGTCAAACACCTGACTGCCCTTGCGCTGCACCAGGGATAAAAATACGGCTTTTTCTCCGTTTAGCTTTGCCCGATAACTGGGCAGCCCTTCGATTAACTGGACTCGCGCTAAGTCGCGCAGATAAATAACTCGACCATCGCTTGCCCGCAAAGGCGTGTCGCGAATTTGCTGCAGTGATTCGAAATCACCACTGGTTCTCACGGTAAAACGGCGAGCACCAGCATTAACATGGCCACCAGGAGTATTGGATGCCGCCCGGCTAACGGCCAGGAATATTTCATCCACACTGATGCCTATAGCATTTAAACTGCGTTGGTCTGCCTGAATTTGTACTTCTAACTGCGGCAATGCCGCTATGTCGACACGCTTTACTCCTGCAACACGCTCAAGACGCTGCTCCAGTGCATCGGCATGACGCTGTAAGTCACGATAACTGGCACTATCTGAAGTCAGAGCCAGCTGTAAAATACTGACATCGGCGGGCGAAATTTTATCGATATCTAAATCGACGATACTGGCTGGCAGCTGGGCGCGCACACGGCCGACCGCCGCGACCACATCGTCAAATTTGTCGTCTGGGTCGGTACCATATAAAAATTCAACCCGTATCACCACCAGACCATCTTCGATGCTGGTTTTCATGACCCGCAGATCATCCAGCTCATTAATCGCCTGCTCAATAGGATCGGCAACCAGTTTTTCCATATCTAATGGTGTGGTCCCCGGATTAACCACCTTGATCACCGCGGCGGAAAAATCAAACTGAGGGTCTTCAGACCGGGGCATAGTGAAAAATGACACCACGCCAAGCAATAACAGAAGAATAAACATCACCCAGGTGAACTGGTGATTACGAACGGCAAGCTCTGGTAACTGCATCATGCCACCTTAATGCGAAAAGCGAATGGCTGCGCCATCGGAGAGGTATTGAGCACCGCGAATAATGACCTGGGCATCGGCAGGCAAACCCGCAACCCACATCTGCTCGTCGGCCAGGCTTAACAGCGCCAGAGTCAGACGCTTGGCCTGTTCACCATCAACCACAAAAACATCGACTTCACCGTGGTGCCCACGCACCATGGCGGTTAATGGTAACGCCGTTGCTTGCTGCTGCTGCGCGGGTTGAATTTCCGCATGACCGACTAAACCGGCCAGTAAAGCAGTGGGTGCATCGATTAAGCGCAATTCGACACGAAATGTGTGAGAAGCATCAGTCCGACCGGCCATTTCACTGATTTCTGCCTTGAGAGTCTGGCCCGGAAAAGCGTCAAACTTCACCTCCGCTTCATCACCTAGCCGTAAACGCACTACATCACGATCCGTCACCCCTGCCGATAGCACCCAGCCATCAGTATCCGCGGCAAAGGCAAACATTGGACTGCCCACCGCAGCCATTTCGTTCGGTTCGATATAGCGTTTTAGCACCCTGCCATCCGCAGGTGCACGAATAACCGCATGCCTTTGATTAAAACGAGCAACCGTTAAATCAGAGCGTGCTACCGCCACCTCCGTTTCTGCTTGCTGCAGCCTGTCTATCGACAAGGCATTGCTGCCTTGCAGCGAGCGAAAACGCTGCAGCTGTCGTTCAGCATTGGCCAACACCGATTCGGCTTTGGCTACCTGAGCATCGATTTCTTCTAGATTTAACGCTGCCAGCACCTGCCCCTGCGATACTTGACTGCCTTCATCAATTTCTACCCGGCTAACCAGACCACCTACCTTAAACGCCAGGGTTTGTTCGGATTTATTTTCCAGCACACCGCTAATGGCAACCGGTTGCACATAGGTTTGCTCAGTAAAACCTTGCACCTCTACCACCACCGCAGGCTGAGCCTGGGACAATAGAGGCACAAGACCCAGAAAGCTCAGTAAAAACGTCGGCCAGTTCATGATGGCGATCCTCAGTCGAAAGGCGTTCAAGATCAATGTTTACAGCGAAAACATACTAATCATTTGCAGAGTATGGTCAATAAAAATAAAAAATCGCTGACAACAACAATGCGTTCCTTTGAGAGGCCGGTTCAATTACGCCGTTATTGGGTGAAATTTCGCCGCTTATCACAGGGTACCAACATACGAATAGGTTAGAGTGAAGGCTCAAGGAGGTGTTTTATGCTGCCAGATTTTTGTCCACGCGAAGCCTTACACGTCGCCCTTACCGTGCTGGCCCGCCATGGCCTGCGCCAACCATTTCAGCAATTACCGCCCTTTATCTCATCACCGCTACAGACATCGATGCCCTCCCTGCCGGCATTACTAAGATTACTCGACAGTGCCGCCAGTTTTAGTGGCCAAAAGTCTCTATTCCTAGAATTTGGTTTGGTGCTAGGAATGCAACATGGCCACTCGCAGCCACAAGTGCTAGGCGACGCGTCACTGCTAACTGCATTGCAATTAACACCAAGGGTAAAACGCAGCGGCAGTGGCGTGCGCATTGAGTTCAATCAACGCACCCATGTTTCAGCAGGGTTGTGGGAAATGTTACTGGCCTATACCCATGCTCGCTTACCGCTAACCCACATAGGCCAAATTGATGCTATGCACATTGAGCTGCCTTTTCCCAAACCCGAACATGCCGGCCTGTATCCTTACTATGTGCCCATTAACATGAAGTTTAATGCCGACTGTGGAGGAGTTGTTTGCAGTCAGCGCCAATGGCAACATTTACTAAACTGGCAGCAAATACACGAGTCCAACAACACCAGCCAGGAACGGATTATTCGCGAAAAAACCTGCAATTTCCTCTATGCAAACCTAAGCAGCCCACCGTCACAGCAACATATTGCTGAGCAACTGCTGCAATCTGAACGCACCTTTAAGCGCCGACTGCAAGCATGTGGACAGTCTTATCAATCCATACTGGTAGAATTAAAGCTTCGACAAGCGTGTTTATGGCTACAGCACGGCCCTGACAATATCAGCGATATAGCTAACCGACTTGGCTATGCCAATGTGGCCAATTTTTCTAAAGCATTTAAAAAATGGGCTGGTTGCGCACCAAGCCATTGGGGAAAAGAGACAACAACCGATAATGAGTCGGAATGGCCACCACTGGAACAAAGCTCAATATCCAGCGCATTCTCTTTCATGTAATAAGATTGCAAACCGCAGCCATAAAAAAGCCGGGAGCAAACGCCCCCGGCTTTTTTATTTAGTGCCAGCTATAGCTTAAAAGCTGTAGGCAACACCGGCGTACCAAGTACGACCAGCTACATCAAAGTAACGTGGGTCGAAACCAACTTGGTGACCTGCTCCACTTGTTCTCAGAGATAGTGGCGGCTCTTTGTCAGCAATATTGCTGATGCCCAACGTCAACTTCAGCGCATCGTCATATGCAAGGAACTGACCTTGGTAATCAACTGTGTGATAGGCTGGAACACGTCCTGTGTAGTCCACAAACTCACCACTCAAGCTGCCATCTGCATTCAAGAACTCAATTTCTTGAGTTTGATCGCGATAGCCGCCTTGATAGTTGACGGTTACATGATGATTAAACTGCCCCACAGTAACGGTAGTTTCTAACTTCAACTTGTTACTGAAGGTGACTTCATCGTTAGAGCCAAACTGATCGATGTTCGAACCGTAAGAAGAACTCCAAGACTTAATCATATGAGTACCGCTCAGCGCTAGGCTGACAAAGCCAAATTCTGGGTACAGATTCTGCTCAAAACGATAGTCAATACCAGCGCTCTGCGACTCTGCGATATTGAAGTACTCTTGCAAAATTGCCAGTTCTTCAAAGCCAGTAGCGGCATTGGTTTTGGTCATGAAGTTAGCACTGTACGCATCAGGATTACCAAAAATCTGCTGCTCGGTCAGTACATCGATTTGGTCTTCAATTTTTACGTTCCAGTAGTCAACAGTAACGTTGGTGTCGTCACCTGGACGCAATACAAAGCCTGCTGTCCACTGGGTTGACTGTTCTGGCTTCAGCTCAGTGTTACCGCCTTGGAATACGTGTGCCTGGCTTGGCCCTGCAGACTGCTGGATACACCAGGCTGAACGATCATCAGATGCATCAAATGGGCAGTCAAAAGTACCCGAAGTCACACCGAATTCACGCACAGGAATACCAATCGCTAACAAGCTTGGCGCTTTAAAGCCAGTACCATAAGCACCTCGGACAGTCACACTATCCAACAGGTCGTATTTGGCGCTCAGCTTGTACGTGGTATCGCTCAGGCTATCACTGATTTTATCACCTTCGCTCTTGACGCCACCAATGGAGTCGTAGCGAGCCGACAGAGACACCTCACCACCCTCTGCAAACGGCACCAACATTTCAGTAAAGGCACCGTACTGAGAGCGTTCCAAATCGAACGGACTTTCAGATGACAAGAACAAGATCTTACGATCTAAGTTATCTTGCGACGGCTTGTCTTCGTACTTGTTGTTGTAATAATCAATACCGACCGCTAACTGTACATCGCCACCTGCCATGGCAAAGATAGGCATAGATGCATTGGCATTAAAGCCCGTCATTTGGGTATCGGTTTCTGTCCAAGTACCTTTATAGATAGTGCTATCTAGCGCTGACTGCTCCTCTGCGGTCAACTCTGACCCAGGGACAAAAATGTTGAAATCACCACGAGAAACGGCTTCAACAAACTCCTCCCGCAACAACCAACCCTCTGGGTAATATTCGTCTTGCTGAATTTTGGAGTAAACAAACGCCGTACTGAAATCTACGTCGCCAACGTAACCTTCAGCACCCAGAGTAAAGTTGAGTGATTCAGACTTATATTCTGTGGTGCGATTGCCCGCTGGCAGAGCACGCCAGTTGCCCACTGCAGTTAGCTCTCCAGACTCAACCTTGGCACGCTCGTCATCGGTCAAGTGAGGGGCCAAACTCTCAGTATAAGCTGCGGAGTCCAGCGCAATAGGTACATCGCCTGTTGGGTACGGAGCAATACGAGACACCAGTTCACGGCTCGACCAGTTGACATCACCGAAGGCGGTAATGGTATCTGTAACCTGAACATTAATGCCGGCAAATACAGAGTCAGTAGTCTTTTCTGGCATGATTTCCAGAGTCGAGGTGTAGTCGAACTGACAGGCATCGCCCGATGGTGTGTTGTTTTCAGCACACTCACCATTATTAGACAACCGGTAAGGGTTTAACGTACGTACCGTACGGCCAGAGCTGTCCAGCAACTTGGCATTACCAGGGATGGCATTAGGTGAACCGTTAAAGAAAAATGCTTTACGATCAGAGCCCTGAGGTTGGAAAGTAATAAAACCTGTGTCTGCAAAATCACGATCCACACCGGCAAGCTGTTCTTGCTCTACGCGACTGGCGCCAAAGACCACTTCGTAGCCATTTTCGAACAAGTCACCAAAACCTGTGGTCAAATCGTAACGCTGCGTTTCACCGCCACCATTGGTTGGGCGGCTGGTTCGCGCCGATATAGTGGTGCGATCAACATTCTTTTTCAGAATAAAGTTTACAACACCCGCAATCGCATCTGAGCCATATAATGCACTAGCACCATCCGTTAGGATTTCCACGCGTTCAATCATGGCTGTTGGAATGTGGCTAATATCAACCTGACCGTCAGAGGTTGATGGCGCAACACGGCGACCATTAACCAGTACCAGCGTATATTGTGGACCCAAACCGTGCACGTTGGCTGTGGCCAAACCACCACCAGATCCACCAACACTATCAGATGCGGTCACGAAGTTTTGCATGGATGGCAATTTTGCCATCAAATCCGCTGCATCCACTGCGCCAGTTGCTTCTAATTGCGCTGCATCAAATTGTTGAATTGGAAGCGATCCTTCCAAGTCTTTACGTTGAATGCTGGAGCCCGTTACCAGCACTTCTTCAACAACTTCCTGTGCAGCCTGTTCTTCGGCAACTACCATTAAAGGTGTTGCTGCCAGTGCGGCAGTGCCAAAAGCACCTGCCACTGCACGAGCAAGGAGGTTTTTTCTCATTCGTCTCTCTCCAGTTCAAATAATCGTCTGTTCTAACAGACCGCTCTTATTCGAGGGTTCGCCGCTAGCATTAGCAGAACACGGGCCAATGTAACAGATAGTTCATAAACATTTGGCATTCAGTTCCATAAATTCTAAACACTATCGCCATTCAGCAAATAAATAGCGCCGAATTCATGCGGCTCAAAGCTAGATCGGCTAGGGCTTAATTATTAACTCTGGCCTAACTGGCCACATATTTGCCTAGTGATAGTTACCGACCGCTATTGGTAAAACTGCACCAGAGTGAGGCAGTGACGATCCCAAACGTAACAGTTTGGTGCATTTGTAACGTTTCGTAGCCCTTTGTTCGTACAATCACTGTATCGAGCGATCCAGCAGCCTCTCCCCAAAGCCGAAGCTGCCACAGCAAGCCATTGATTCTTAATGTTTTTGACTACCTAGACGGGTAACGACTAGCAACCCGCCACGATGCCAGCAGCCATGGGTTACAGAGAGACATAGTGCGTACTATAACGGCAGTATTAGCACTAGCTTGGTGCTCGCCAATCTGCCTGCATGACTTGCCAGCGACCCATCAAAGCCGTACATTTGCCGACTTTGTCAGCAGTGGAGCACTGCTGGCTTGTTTTATGCTTAGGGATGCAACGCTGCCCATTAGGCACTTGATAAATCAACCGAACTGGCTGTGTTTCGGCCACAAGCTGTCACAGTAACCGAGTCCGAGTAACCATCATGAACCCTGTTCAACGACTTAGTGCATTATTTGCCCTCGCCCTTGCGGCCAGCGGCTGTAGTGATGCCATATGGAATGATCCTCACCCCAGCACCGATAAAGACCAAGTGGTGCTGTACTCTAACTTCAGTGAGCGGCCTAAACATTTAGACCCCGCACGCTCTTACAGCTCAGATGAATCCAATTTCATCGATCAAGTCTATGAGCCACCGCTGCAGTATCATTACCTGAAACGCCCCTATGAATTAGAGCCGGCAACATTAACCAAAATGCCTGAGCTTTATTATCTGGATGAACAGGGACAACGCTTACCCGATGACGCAGAAAACCCTGCTTACAGCGTTTACGATTTAACGCTGATCCCCGGTATTAAATACCAACCCCATCCAGCTTTCGCCATGAAGGATGACGGCAGTTTTTATTACGATTTTGCCAATACTGAAGAAAGTGCTCCTTATCAAAGTCTGCATGATTTTACCGAAATGGGCAGTCATGAGCTGACCGCTGATGACTACATTTACCAAATTAAACGCTTGGCAGATCCTAAACGTTTGGCACCGTTACGCGGCCTTCTTAGCCAATACATTGTAGGTATGAAAGAGTTTAGCGAAGAAGCCGCCAAACGTCGTGAAAGCATGGGCAGTAATGACTGGCTGGATCTTCGCAACATGGAAATGGAAGGCCTGGAAAAGATCGACGACTACCGTTTTCGGATCAAGCTGAAAGGGGTTTATCCGCAGTTCCAATACTGGTTAGCATTTCACTTTTTTGCTCCTGTGCCCTGGGAAGTGGATCGTTTTTATCATATGCCTGGATTGCCAGAGCGAAACATTACTCTGGACTGGCACCCGGTTGGCACCGGCGCCTTTATGATGGTAGAAAACAATCCAAACTCGCAGATTGTTTTGCAACGTAACCCGAACTTCCGCAAAGAATTGTACCCATCAGAAGGTATGCCAGAAGATCAGCATAACGGTCTGTTAGCCGATGCGGGCAAGCCCGTACCCTTTATCGATCGCGCCGTGTATCGCTTGGAAAAAGAAGCTATTCCGATCTGGACCAAGTTTATGCAGGGCTACTACGACCGTGCTGGCATCAGTAACGATAGCTTTGACCAGGCCGTTAATATGAGTTCAGACGGCATTAATCTAAGCGATGAAATGCTGGAGAAAGGCGTACACCTGGATAAGGCCACACGCCCCTCAACCTTCTATTTGGGCATGAATATGCTCGACCCTATTGTCGGTGGTGATTCAGAGCGCGCACGCAAACTGCGCCAGGCTATTGCCATTGCTTACGACACCGAAGAGTTTATTCAGATTTTTGCTAACGGTCGCGGTGAGCCGGGCATGAGCTCTGTGCCTCCGGGCATCTATGGCCATCAAGTTGGTGAAGAAGGCATTAACCCGCTGGTATATGACTGGGTTGACGGCAAACCAAAGCGCAAGTCAATAGAGGAAGCCAAGAAGCTGTTAGCGGAAGCCGGTTACCCAGACGGCCGCGATGCAAAAACCGGCGAACCCTTGGTACTTAACCTAGATATACCATCAACATCAAGCACCAAAGCTCGTCTAGCGTGGATGCAAAAGCAGTTTAAAAAGCTGGATTTGCAGCTAAATATTCGCGCCACTGATTACAACCGCTTTAAAGAAAAACTGGAAACCGGTAACGCCCAGGTCTTCTTCTTTGGCTGGCTAGCCGACTACCCAGATCCTGAGAACTTCCTATTCCTGCACTATGGACCAAACGCCCAGGTGGATTCGAAGTCTGGTGTAAACGCCACCAACTTTAAAAATGCCCGTTACGATGAGCTATTTGAGCAGATGAAAATACTGCCCAACGGCCCTGAACGCATGGACGTTATTCGTGAAATGATCACCATTATACGAACCGAAGCCCCATGGACCTCCATGTACCACAGCCATGATTACATGCTTAACAACGCTTGGGTCAGCAACAGCAAGCTGCACGGTATTTCTAAAGCAACACTGAAATACATTCGCATCGATCCAGAACTGCGCCGCCAAAAACAAAGTGAATGGAATAAGCCTAACTTGCTACCGCTTATTCTGGTGCTACTGATTCTGGCCGCCCTTGTTGTTCCAGCCATCCTGGTGTACCAGCGTCGCCAGAAACAGACGATTGGAGAGTAGAAATCATGCTTACTTATATTATTCGGCGTTTGATCTACGCCATTCCAATTTTGATTGGCGTAAACCTGCTCACCTTTGCGCTGTTTTTTATGGTCAACACCCCAGACCAAATGGCGCGAGTACAGCTAGGTGAAAAACACGTTACCGAAGCCGACATTGAGCAATGGAAAGCCGAACGCGGCTATAACAAGCCACTGTTTGTTAATAGCGATGCTAATGGCATTGACGTGGTTACTGATACGATCTTTTTTGATAAATCAATCAAACTACTGGCCTTTGAGTTTGGCAAATCTGACGAAGGCCGCTCTATCAGTGGCGATATCGTCGAGCGCATGTGGCCATCATTGGCGGTGTCGATTCCGACCTTTATTATCGGTATTCTGGTGAATATCAGTATTGCTCTGCTGGTGGTGATGTTCCGAGCCACCAGCTTTGAAGTCGCCGCCATGGCTTTATGTGTGATGCTACTGTCGATATCACCGGTATTTTACGTCATCGGCGGTCAGTTCTTCTTTGCCAAGCTCTGGTCTTTAGTGCCTATTTCTGGCTACCTGGCCGAAGAGCCCTGGCGCTTTGTGATTTTGCCCGTCATTGTTGGCGTGGCTTATGGCATCGGTTCAAGTACCCGCTTATACCGCACCGTGTTTATTGAAGAGGCCAATAAAGACTATATTCGTACCGCTCGCGCCAAAGGTGTACCTGAATTGACGGTTTTGTTCCGCCACTTACTGAGAAACGGCATGATCCCGGTTTTAACCAGTGTGGTCATCATTATTCCAACCTTGTTTATGGGCAGCCTGCTAGTGGAATCCTTCTTTGGTATTCCAGGCCTTGGCAGCTACACCTTGGACGCTATTAAGGCGCAAGATTTTGCCATTGTGCGCTCTATGGTTTTCCTCGGTTCCGTCCTATACATCATTGGTCTGTTGCTAACCGACATTTCTTATACACTGGTTGACCCGAGGGTGAAGTTGTCATGAAGCCTCTTATTCTCTGGAGTGACGTGCTGATTTACCTATTGGTCATTAGCGTCATTGTCTTTATTTTTCAACTGCGTAAGCGCCCACAAATCCGTGAGCGTTGGCGCTCGGTATTCACCAGTAAAGTTGGCATGGTCAGCTTTGTGGTGATTGTTTTTTATGTGTTGGTGGCCTTATTGGATTCGATCCATTTCCGTGAGGCCCTGCCTGAAAATGGCGACCATGGCGAGCAGGCCACGGCGTACAGCAACGAGGTTCAATCAGTACTCGACCTAGTGCTGCATAACCTGCATGAGAGCAACGAAAAAACTTATTCAGCGCCATTTGCTCTTTATTCTTTTGCCAAAGAAAATTTGGAAAAAGAAGACGGCAGCATTTACCGCGACTATCCACGCCTGGAGCATGCCGGCCAACATCTTGACGATATTTCCGAGCGTGGCTTCGATATATTCTGGCGCTCGTTAGTTGCCATACTAACTGGCTTGGCCATTGCCGGTATCTTGATTGCCCTGCATAAGTGGATGATCCGCAACAGCCAGGATAATGATATGCCCTGGAAGGCTGCTTATATTACCTTAACGGTGTTGAGCATAATGTCTTGCTGGATCATACAGCTGAGTGACGTCTACCACGTAATGGGCACAAGCAAAGTGGGTGCCGATGTGATGTACAGCAGTATTAAAGCCATTCGTACCGGTGTATTAATTGGTACCCTAGCGACCATGGTAACCCTGCCATTTGCCATTATTCTTGGCATCAGCGCTGGTTACTTTAAAGGCTTAGTAGACGATGTTGTTCAGTACGTTTACACCACGTTGAGCTCTATCCCCAGCATCCTATTAATTGCTGCATCTGTGCTGTTAATCGATGTCTATATCGAGACACACGCTGCAGACTTTAACCTCACCATTTTACGCTCGGATTTTAAGTTTTTAGCTTTATGTGCCATTTTGGGTCTGACCAGCTGGACTACCTTGTGCCGCTTGCTGCGTGCAGAAACCTTGAAGGTTAGTCAATTAGAATATGTGCAGGCAGCCCATGCCTTTGGTGTTAGCCATAGCAACATTATCTCGCGCCATATTCTCCCTAACGTCACGCATATTATTTTGATTGCCCTGGTTCTCGACTTCAGCACATTTGTTTTGGCTGAAGCGATATTGTCCTATATTGGCGTTGGTGTAGATCCCACCATGCACAGCTGGGGCAATATGATTAACACTGCCCGCTCTGAACTGTCCCGCGATCCTTTTGTCTGGTGGCCGGTAATTTCAGCCTTCATACTGATGTTTACCTTGGTGCTAGCCGCCAACCTGTTCTCAGACGAAGTACGTAACGCCTTTGACCCGCGGACTGTTAAGGAGGGTAACTGATGACTAACGATACCGTATTGCAGGTCAAAGACCTCAAAGTACGCATTGGCCAGCGCGGCAACGAACTGGTCAAAGGCATCAGCTTTCATATTGATCGTGGTGAAATATTTGCCCTGGTGGGTGAATCGGGTTCGGGCAAATCCCTTACCTCGCTGTCGATCATGCGTTTATTGCCCGGCGCCTTACAGGTGTCGGGCGGTAGCATCGTCTTAGGTGATACCCATTTATTCCGCATGACCGAAGCACAGATGAACGACGTGCGCGGCAAGCGTATTGCGATGATTTTCCAAGAGCCGCAAAGTTCATTAAATCCGGTACAAACCATTGGTGAGCAGCTGCGTGAAGTCATTCAGCTGCATCAAAATGTTGCTGCCAGTGATATGAATGCCAAAATGGTATCGCTGCTGGAAGAGGTCGGCATTCCAGATCCTGCGGCACGGTTAAAGTGGTACCCCCACCAGCTGTCAGGTGGCCAAAAGCAGCGCATTATGATCGCCATGGCACTGGCTTGCGAGCCAGAATTATTGATTGCCGATGAGCCCACCACGGCGCTGGATGTGACCATTCAGCGCCAAATTCTGGAGCTGCTTGACAAGCTACGTCGCGATCGCAATCTGAGCGTGTTGTTGATTACCCATGATATGGGTGTCGTGGCCGAAATGGCTGACCGCGTAGCAGTGATGCAATTTGGTGAAATTCTAGAACAAGCCGATCGTGATACCTTCTTTGGCAATCCACAGCACGAATACAGCCGCCGACTGATTAACTCACTGCCTAGCATGAGTCACTACTTGGCGGCACAAAGTCAGGAAAACCTACTGACCGTCGATGGCCTAAAAATCTGGTTCCCGAAAAAACAGGGTTTACTGCAACGTACCGTCGGCCACACCAAAGCCGTTGACGACGTTTCTTTCTCGGTGGGTAAGCAAGAAACCCTGGCATTGGTGGGTGAATCTGGTTCAGGTAAAACCACCACAGGCAAAGCCATTTTGCGCCTGAATGAGATTTATGGCGGCTCCATTCGCTTTAACAATCAGGAAATTACCGACCTCAATCGCGGCGAATTTATGCCATTACGACGCGATATCCAGATTATTTTCCAGGACCCGTTTTCCTCGATGAACCCGCGGATGAGCATTCGCGAAATTATCGAAGAAGGCATGCTCAGCCTAGGCGTGGGCCAAAACGAAGAAGAACGCGAAGCCACCATGTGCCGACTACTCGATCGCGTTGGTATGGCACCAGAGCATCTAAATCGCTACCCACATGAATTCTCAGGCGGCCAACGCCAGCGCATCGCCATTGCCCGCGCGCTGGCAGTAAATCCGAAGCTGATTATTTGTGATGAGCCGACGTCGGCACTGGACGTGTCGATTCGTGGCCAGGTACTCGATTTGCTGCGCGAACTGCAAGACGAACTTGGCGTGTCTTATTTGTTTATTACCCACGATCTGTCCATTATTCCTCACCTCGCCCACCGCGTTGCAGTGATGAAAAATGGCCAAATCGTTGAGCAAGGGCCGACCGAGCAAGTGATGCAATCCCCTCAGCATCCTTATACCCAGCAGTTGCTGGCCGCAGCACCGCGTTCGCCGTTAGAAAACGCGCAATAAATAGCTTGCCCTGCCACCTTAGTGGCAGGGCGCATTGCATTCGGCTTTTTATACTTCCGTGGCCCGTCACGGCAATTATTCCGCATCAACGGAACCTATCTTCATCCCCCTAAACCTCCACTAAGTCCTTTCACACTGTTGTCAATGGCCTCCTTTCTGCACGTTCTCGGAACCTCAGCGAATAAGGCCAACTCACGCCACATGTTGACAGCGATTACACCCTTGCTTTAATAGCACCACACGTTTTTATGCAGCTTGTTATGTCCGCAAACTCCTATCACCATGGCAACCTTCGCCAAGCATTGTTGGATGCCGCTCTCAACCTGATTCGCAGCCAAGGCATAGAACAGCTGAGCCTGCGTGCCATTGCCCGTGATGTTGGCGTCTCGCAAACGGCGCCATATCGGCATTTTGCTGATAAAAACCAGCTACTGGTGGAAATCGCCAAGCAAACCTTCCACGAGCTGTCTGAACATTGCCGCCTAGCACTGAACCCAAATGTCAGTACTGCGGATAATATTCATCGCTGCGCCATGGCTTACTTGCACTTTGCGATCGATAATCCTGAGCGCTACAAGCTGACCTTTGGCCAAAGCATTGAGCAGCGTGATGACTACCCCGATTTACTTGAAGCCGGTATGAATTCCTTTGCCGTATTGTTGCAATTAATTGAGCAAGGCATTGCTGATGGCTCATTAATTGATCAGGATGCGCGTTTATTGGCCAATACCAGCTGGTCGACCATTCACGGATTTGCCTCACTAGCCATTGATGGCTTCTACCAACGCCAGTGCCTGCAAATTGACAATGACCAATTGATCAACAATATGCTGAGCCTGGCAACCCGCGCTATCCTGCGAAATCCGGGCACCCATGGACAATCCTGACCAAACAGACAAATCAACCTAAGAGACAAAACAAAACCATGGTACCGCTTTTGGCTTTTGTAGGGGTGTTCGCCGCCAGCCAAAGCGCTATACTGCCGCCCTTTCACACATTGCAGTAAGGCAGCGCAATATGGGTAAACAGACCGCACTGTACGAACAACACCTGGCAGCAGGTGGCAAGATGGTGGACTTTGGTGGCTGGGATATGCCCATCCATTACGGCTCGCAAATTCAGGAACATAATGCCGTGCGCGAAGCCGCCGGCGTATTCGATGTCTCACACATGACCATCGTCGATATTCACGGCAGTGACGCCAAAGCTTACCTGCAGCGCTTACTGGCCAATAACGTCGATAAACTCAAAACCCCTGGTAAAGCCTTATACAGCGGCATGCTGAATGAACAAGGCGGCGTTATCGACGATTTAATCGTGTATTTAACCGACGATGGTTATCGCACTGTGGTCAACTGCGCCACCCGCGAAAAAGACCTAGCGTGGATGGAACAGCAGCGCGCAGGGTTCGATGTCACTCTGACCGAGCGTCCAGAACTGGCCATGCTGGCCGTGCAAGGCCCTAAAGCCATTGCCCTGGTGAGTGATATTTTTGCCTCCTCACAACGCGCTCATATGGCTGAGCTGGTGCAATCACTGAATGTATTTCAGGGTCTACCAGTTGATGGCTGGTTTATTGCCCGTACCGGTTACACAGGTGAAGATGGCCTGGAAATCATGATTCCTGCTGAACAAGCGGCTGATTTCTGGCAAGCCCTGCTGCAACAGGGTGTTCAGCCTGCAGGCTTAGGAGCACGTGACACCCTGCGCCTGGAAGCCGGTATGAATCTGTATGGCAACGACATGGACGACAGCATCAGTCCACTGCAAGCGGGCATGGGCTGGACCATCGCCTGGGAACCTGCCGAGCGTGATTTTAATGGCCGCGCACCTCTGGCTGCAGAAAAAGAAGCCGGTGATAGCCCTAAACTGGTCGGCCTGATATTGGAAGGTCGCGGCATTATGCGTGCCCACCAGAAAGTGGTGGTCGAAGGCATTGGCGAAGGCGAAATCACCTCTGGTACTTTCTCACCGACCATGCAGCAATCTATCGCCATGGCTCGTGTTCCTCGTGCCACGGGCGATAGCTGCCAGGTCGAAGTGCGTGGTAAATTGGTGCCCGCTCAAGTGGTTAAATTGCCGTTTGTTCGTAACGGCGAAATTATCTGCAAATAATGACACAGCGACACCTCAGGGTGTCGTTGCACGATGCGGTGACACCGCAATCAAAGGAGAAAAACGATGAGCAATATTCCTGCTGAACTGAAGTACGTTAAATCCCATGAATGGATCCGCGTAGAAGACGATGGCAGTGTCACTGTCGGCGTAACTGACTACGCCCAGCAACAATTGGGTGACGTTGTCTTTGTGGAATTGCCAGAAGTTGACACCGAAGTAGGTGAAGGCGACGACATCGCCGTGGTGGAATCCGTCAAAGCAGCCTCTGATATTTATGCGCCGCTGCCAGGCAAAATTGTTGCCGTCAACGACGCTCTGGTCGATGCGCCAGAGAAAGTAAACGAAGACCCCTATGGTGAAGCCTGGTTCTTCCGTATGGAACTGGCCAATGCCGACGACCTGAACGAACTGTTGAGCGCTGACGACTACGCCGCTGAGTGCGAATAATCACCGCCCTTCCCCGCCGGGCGCACTAGCCCGGCCCCTCCCCGTTTTTTTTGTACGAGCAAGCCCATGACCACACTGTCTTTGAAACAACTGGAACAGCACGACAGCTTTGTCGGCCGTCATATTGGTAGCAACGGCGCCGGTCCCGATGATCGCGAACAAAATCAGATGCTGGCAGCCATTCAGGCCGATTCCCTCGACAGCCTGACCGCAGAAATTGTGCCATCCGATATTTTGCGTGAAGCCTTCCTTGACATCGCCGACAGCCGCAGCGAAGCCGAAGCCCTGAATTATTTACGCCAACTGGCAGCACAAAATCAGGTGTGTAAAAGCTATATTGGCATGGGCTATCACGACACCATTATTCCTAACGTTATTCTGCGCAACGTATTGGAAAATCCAGGCTGGTACACGGCTTACACGCCTTACCAGCCAGAAATCGCCCAAGGTCGATTGGAAGCCTTGCTGAATTTCCAGCAAATGGTGATAGATTTTACCGGCATGGAATTGGCGAATGCCTCCTTGCTGGATGAAGGCACGGCAGCGGCTGAAGCGATGGCTATGGCCAAGCGCTCTGTAAAGAAAAACAAGTCGAACACCTTTTATATCGATGAAAACTGCCTGCCGCAAACCATCGACGTAGTCAAAACCCGAGCAGAAGCCTTTGGCTGGGATATTTTAGTCGGACCGGCAGACTGCGCTGCTGAGCACGACGTATTTGGTGCGCTGTTCCAATACCCAGGCAAAGACGGTGCGGTGCAAGACTTTACCGATGTGATTGCAGCTCTGCACGAAAAACACGCACTGGCAGCCGTGGCCACCGATTTAATGGCACTGGTGATGCTGAAAGCACCGGGCGAGATGGGCGCTGATATTGTACTGGGTAACGCCCAGCACTTTGGTGTGCCGATGGGCTTTGGTGGCCCTCATGCCGCCTTCTTTGCTACGCGCGATGCTTTCAAGCGCTCAATCCCTGGCCGCATTATTGGCGTTTCTATCGATGCCAACGGACAACCTGCACTGCGCATGGCGTTGCAAACACGCGAGCAACATATCCGCCGCGAAAAAGCCAATTCTAATATTTGTACCGCTCAGGTACTGCTGGCGAATTTGTCGTCATTTTATGCTGTTTACCATGGTCCTAACGGCCTTAAAACCATTGCTCAGCGCATACATCGCCTAACCGACATCTTAGCTCTCGGGTTAACCAGCAAAGGCGTCGTGCCGCTGAATCAGCATTGGTTTGATACCCTGACCATTCAACCGGCTGATAAAGATGCCATTATTGCCCGGGCACAACAGCAAGGGGTTAACTTGCGCCTGGATGATGGCGATACCCTCGGTATTAGCTTGCATGAAAAAGTCACTGCCGGCGATGTTGCACAGCTGTTTGATATTATTCTCGGCGCTGGTCACGGGCTCGATGTTTACGCCTTAGACGCTGACGTGATGGCACAAAACAGCTTGCCGCAAGCCGTGATTCGTACCACACCGTTTTTGCAACATGCCACCTTTAACAGCTACCACACCGAGCATGACATGCTGCGCTATATGAAGCGCCTGGAAGCTAAAGATCTGGCCATGAACCACAGTATGATTACGCTGGGTTCGTGCACCATGAAGCTAAACGCCACCACCGAAATGATTCCAGTCACCTGGCCAGAATTTGCCAATATTCATCCCTTTGCTCCTCGCGAGCAAACCGTGGGCTATGAAAAAATGATTGGCGAACTGGATGATTATTTAAAGACCATTACCGGCTTCAACACCATTTGCATGCAGCCTAATTCAGGCGCTCAAGGCGAATACGCAGGTCTTCTGGCGATTAAAAAATATCACGAAAGTCGCGGCGAAGGTCATCGCAATGTCTGCCTGATTCCGCGCTCGGCCCATGGCACCAACCCCGCATCGGCACAAATGGCGTCCATGCGTGTTGTGGTGACCGAATGCGATGAAAATGGCAACGTTGATTTCAATGACCTTAAGGCCAAAGCGGAAGAATTAAGTGAGCAACTGTCTTGTTTGATGCTGACTTATCCATCAACCCATGGCGTGTATGAAAAAGGCGTTAAAGAAATTTGCGACCTGATTCATCAACACGGCGGCCAGGTCTATATGGATGGCGCCAACTTAAACGCTCAAGTCGGTCTGACTCAGCCAGGGTTTATTGGTGCCGACGTGACCCATATGAATCTACATAAAACCTTCGCCATTCCACATGGCGGCGGTGGTCCGGGCATGGGCCCGATTGGCGTGGCCGATCACTTAGCGCCATTTGTGGCTAACCACTTGCAGCGCCCCATTGAAAATGCTGCCAAAGGCAATGGCCCGGTGTCATCCGCACCTTATGGCTCATCCAGCATCTTACCCATTAGCTGGATGTACATTACCCTGATGGGCGGCAACGGCCTGCGCAAAGCAACACAAACCGCTTTGCTAAAAGCCAACTATCTGGCCAAGCGCTTAAGTGCCCATTACCCCATTCTGTACACCGGTGAAAATGGCCGCGTTGCCCACGAATGTATTGTTGATTTACGCCCAATTAAGGCAGAAACCGGCATCACAGAAGTGGATATTGCCAAACGCCTGATGGACTACGGCTTCCATGCGCCAACCATGTCATTCCCAGTGGCAGGTACCTTTATGATCGAGCCAACGGAATCGGAAAGCTTGGCTGAAATTGATCGCTTTGCCGACGCCATGATCGCCATTAAAGGTGAAATAGACGCCGTCGCCAGTGGCGAGTTGGACAGCGAAGATAACCCGCTGAAACACGCTCCTCACACGGCAGAAGCCGTCGCTGGAAACTGGTCACACAAATACAGCCGTGAACTGGCGGCCTATCCGACCCGTAATCTTGGTGCACATAAATTCTGGCCAAGTGTGGGTCGCATTGACGATGTCTACGGCGATCGCAATTTGATTTGCTCCTGCCCAGCCATCGATAACTACGAGGATTAATCCTCTTAAAAAAGCCGGCTAAGCCGGCTTTTTTATTTTCCCTGCAACTGTTTAAAGATATGTTGCCCCAAATCGGCAATGGCCTGATTGCGCTCAGCAAACTCAGCATCCGTTTCTGCGATAAAAATAGCAATAATCCAAGGTCTGGCCGCTTGTTCTTTGGGCCATACCAGCGCTGTAATAGCACGTGCACCGTTACCGCCTGCACCACTGCGATCGGCAATGCCCCAGCCATCAGGCAATACGGAGCGCAATAATCCATCAGCCACCTGGTTATTTATCATCCACTGACGCAGCTGTTGTTGCGCTGGTTTTGATAATCCTTGACCCAGTAATAAATGCTGTAGGGTGCGAGCCATGGCATACGGGGTGGTGGTATCACGCCGATCGCCTGGAATGGCCGAATTTAGCTCAGTTTCCATACGGTCTAAACGTGTGATGTTATCGCCTTGCTGGCGCAAAAAAGCCGTTAACTGATCGGGCCCACCAAGCAGTTTCAGCAGCAGATTGGCTGCACTATTGTCACTGCTAGCCAAGGTAATAGCACACAGCTCTGCACCCGTTACCGTATCCCCTATGCGCTTTTCCATCACCGGCGCATACGACACTAGATCGTCGTTCGCCATGGTCACGGTTTTGTCTGCCGCCCCTGGAGTATTTAATAATTGAGCACACAGCAGGGTTTTAAAGGTACTAGTCAAGGCAAAGCGTTGATCTGCTTGATGCTGCCACACAGTGTCGCCCTCAGCCGACAGCACCACAGCCCCCATACGAGCCTTTAATTGATTTTCCAGCGACTGTATCTGACGGGTTAGCTCTGCCTTGTTCACCCCACCCTGCTGAGTTTCAACTGGCTCGGTTGGATTGGCCAAGCAACCTAGACTGAACAAAACTAGTGCGATTAAAACCCACGGCGAAGATTGCATAAGATGTACTCACAGAATAATAACCGGCGCCATTCTAGAGCCTGCCTCGCCAAGATCAATCACACCTTCAGCCATTAGAGAAAGTAAATACTCACAAACCTGCGCAATGACGGTCAGAGACATCTAAAAGGCGTAACGTAACAAATGACACGCACTCCAAAACATCCATCGTTGCCAATTGACCGTCATATCTTTACCATGCGCAGCCCGCAGGAGAGCAGGCACAGGCCTCGCCGAAGGCGCAAACTCCCATAAACGCTCAGGCACACGGACTGCGGTATCTAAAACGCCAACTGGAGAGAGGTTGCAGCAGCAACCCACCGACGGGGCAAGCAATGTCTGGGTAGTCATTGCTAAACTCTCAGGTAACCGGACAGGGGGAGAGGCACAGTTATACTGCAGGACGACTGCATGCTTACGCTCGCCTATTTGTTCGCTATTACCGCCGAAGCCATGACCGGCGCCCTGGCCGCTGGCCGTCGCCAAATGGATTTGTTTGGTGTGTCTATGATCGCCTTTTTAACCGCCTTAGGTGGTGGCACGGTTCGAGATATACTATTAGGTAACTTTCCCGTTAACTGGACCCGCCACCCGGAATATATTTACCTCACCATTGGCGCAGGCTTATCCACCCTGTTTATTGTTCGCTGGGTGCACAAACTGCATCAGCTGTTTTTGGTGCTGGATGCTATTGGCTTGGTTGCCTTTACCTTGATTGGTTGCAACGTAGGGCTAGAGCTGGGCTATTCTCTGCCAGTGGTTGTGATGGCGGGTATTATCACCGGTATTTTTGGTGGCATTTTGCGCGATCTATTGTGCCAGCGCGAACCCGAAGTGCTGCATCGTGAGCTATATGCCAGCGTATCCTTTATTGTTGCCCTGGTGTATTTGCAGCTACGCCATTTTGGAGTGAACGAAGACAGCACGTTATTATCGGCCTTTAGTCTTGGCCTGTTGCTGCGCATGTGTGCTTTACGCTGGCATTGGCAGCTGCCGACCTTCAGTATTGCAGTATCGGCAGGAAGCGAGCAGAGATAAGCGGATGCCCAGCATCCGCCTTCTGTTATTCCAAACCAAATAAGAAGGTGAGATCGAGGGTTAGCAAATTGGTACGGGGCTTGATTGTGATTCCTCCCCATCCAGAGTAGTCTTCATTGTAAGCACTGAAGTCATACCAGATGAAACGTCGGTACTTTAACCCTAAATCTAAAGTAATCTCCTCTGACAATTTCTGAGTCCTACCTGCACCCACTGCCAACATCCAACCAGTTTCCCGTTCCTGTCCATCAACAGTGATGTGTTCATTGTCGTTCCAACTATACAGCCCCACCCCTAAGCCGATATAAGGCTGCACCTCTCCACCTTCAAACGATTTCTTCCAGTCAATATCGAAGCCATAATAGGTGGCGGTATCAAACTCTTCGTGCTCATAGCCGTCTAACGCATTAGACGTGTAATTGATACCAATACGATTTAGGCTGTATTCCATACGATGCCCACCAGAATGGGCGGTGCCAAACATTAAACGTTGATTTAGGCTGTACAGATTCGCGTCGGTTTTACCAGCGTCGACTGAATAATAATAAGAGTTCTGTTCGATCTCATAGGTTTCCTGGCCGAATCCAATAGCACCGCCGACTCCAGTATAGAAATCAGCTGCCATCGAGACACTCGATGCACCTATCAATAGTGGGCAAATAAGGGTTTTATACATCACTTTCAATCCTGTCGAATCCACACAAAAACCAGCACCAAAGCACTATAAAAGCGCGGATTATGATCGATCCTTAGTAAGCACACAAGACACCGAGCCACTAAGACTAACGCTGAAACTGAGTGAGTTTTATATACATCAGTGCAGTAGAGATCACATCACCAATGGCGGTGTGACGCTCAATAACAGGGACGTTTAAATCATTAGCTAGGCCTTCAAAGGTAAGGTCGAGCTGAACTTCTGGTATATAGCGACGTTTTTGACTGACGTATATTTCAGATACTTCAATAAAGCGATTGGGCAACTTAAAGTTGTACAACTGCTTAATATAGCGATTCAGAATGGCTCTATCGTATTCAATATAAAAACCGCATATTGGTCGGTTGCCAATAAAGTCGAGCAGCCTTTCGATAGCTTCTGCCACACTGACGCCAGTGCTACGGTCTTCTTTTGTTAAATGATGCACCCGCACAGCATTCTTATCAGTTTTGGCATCTGAGCGAATGGTCAAGTCTAGCGCGTGTGACAGCAGGATTTCTTGGCCCTTAACCACAACAGCGGCCACACTCAGCAATTCCCCCTTATGTTTATCAAACACACTCGTTTCGCAATCCAACACCACCACTTCATCGCCATCATACAGATCTGCCAAATGACGCCAGCGCCCTTGTGGCGGTAAAAAACCCGGCAGCTGCCGCCGCAACCAATAGCGCACTAAAAGCTCTCTAGGTGAAAGTGATTCACCAGCAATTGCTTAAACTTTTTTACTCGCCGCAAGGCATGGCGCAGTAAACTGCGATCGACGCTGCGTAACGCTTTTAGGTTTAACTGCTGGCTTAACCCTGGGTTATCACTGGCACTCTGTAATTGCTGGCGCAAACGAATACGAATAAACAATAACAAGGCATCTTTTAGCCCTTGCACCACCTCTTCATCAAGAATCTGATGCTGCTGCAGCCAGTCAAGGCGTTTTAGTGTGTTGGTCTCTTCTAGCGCAAACTCAAATGCCAGCGCTCGTACGCCATGCACCAAAGGAAAAATTCCGCCTTTTTTAATATCAATTTTGCCATGATCCTCACGAATATTGCCCAACAAGGTCAGTGGTGTTTCAAACTGCAGAGCAGGTTTTGCAAACCAAGCAGAAATCATGCTGGAACGCAAATCCGCTTGTTGCCAGCGCGAGCGTACTTGGGCAAATAGTGTTGTGTCGCCGCAAATGGCCTCGCCATCCATCAATATGGCCATATTCATCATGGCTTCGGGTGAACCTGATCTTAACCAGCGATTGACCCTGCCCTGCCAACCATCAACGGTGTGAATCCAGCCATCGTTTATAAACATCACACCACCTGGACAGGGCGGGTAACCAAACCCCAAGAGTGCCTGATGCAGTTGATTTAATAACGGCATGACGGCTTCGCGCTCGTGCTCAGCGTTAAGGATAACGGCATTATCCTGATCTGTTTTCAGTATTTGCTCACCGCGCCCTTCACTACCAAGCACCAAGATACACACGCGATGGCGTAATCGTTCAGGGAAAATAATATCAAAGGCGCGCTGCAACAGACGTCGATTGAGCGTAGTGATCAACTCCATGATGGCAACGGTATTAACACCTTGACCAGATAAAGACCGAATCAATACATCCAACCGCTGGGCGGCCACCGTCAACTCATTGAGGCTACGCGATTGTTCAATACGCATAGCAATAACGTGGGAGTGAGTGGAAAACAGGCTGAGCATGTCCATCAGCTCTAACACCCCAACGATATCCCCGTCCTTTTCGACCACCACACGTTCGATCTGATACTGGGTCATCTTTAATAACGCAGAAAATAGAAAGTCGCCATATTCCACGCGTATCAACTGATATTGAGCAATTTCCAGTACTTTGCTCTGCTTGCCATGATCACCCAACAAGGTGGCATGTAATAAATCCGTGCCAGTAACAATACCCACGCCTTTGGCCGAGCGCACCAAGACAGAATCACTTTTTTGCTCACGCATTAACGCGGCCACCCTGGCCAGTGACGTTTGCCCATTTACGTACACAGCAGGGCGTATGGCCTGCTCATCCACCCGAGCCATAATAAATTCGGACACCCCGGTATCTCGCTGCTCCACTAACGATGCCTGAGTTCCCAAATCCGTATGAAAGAATACCGAGAAGTCGTCCGACTCTTTTATGAGCTGAATAAAATCAGCCGCAGGCAGTAGATAACACAGGGTTTCTTCACGCGCAGTAAATCGGTGCTTACCCTTTGCGGACAGTAGCGCACGCACATCAAAAATGTCTTCGTGGCCGTAATGCGAAACCAGTTGCTGCTGATCATCGCTTTCTTCCACCACGCCTTTAAAAATTATGTATAAACCAGCTGCAACCTGACCATAATCGACAATGACTTGCCCCGCCGCGAAAAACACCAGATCAAGACGCTGCACCAACCAATCACGTTGTTGAGGCGATAGAAAACTAAAAGGAGGCTGATTCAGATCAATTTGTACCGTCATACGGCGTTCTCCATCGGCAACGCACTACCACTAACAGCATAAATCACTATGACTCTTACCGTTTGATGATAAAACCACAGTAAAGCAGCTACGCCATAACAGTCTAATTGGCGCCGTCATGCTGCACAGTCGACCTTGGTCGCAGCGCTTATCTGCCGATAGATCAAGGGCCATGCTATAGTGCCGGCAAGGATTCAAGCAAAAGCCCATGCCGCTCTGTCACAATGATGGACCCGCTGTAATCTGGGCTTTTAGCAAATAATAACAAGTGGCGAGTGATATGGTTCCTTCCTGGCAGCTGATTGCTATTTCTGTTGTATACATTGGCACGTTATTCGCCATCGCCTGGTATGGCGATAAACGTGCCCATGAAGGCAAACCGATACATCGCAGCGGCATCATCTACAGCTTATCACTCGCCGTTTACTGTACCTCATGGACCTTTTATGGCGCTGTCGGTCAAGCGTCGACCAGTGGCTGGACCTTTCTATCCGTCTATTTAGGGCCAACGCTCTTTATCTTGTTGTTCTGGCGCATGATGGGAAAAATCATTCGCATTGCAAAAGAAAAGCGTTTGACCTCCATCGCCGACTTCATTGCAACCCGTTACGGCCGCGATCATGCGTTGGCTATTTTGGTGACTTTGGTGGCGGTATTAGGTGTTATTCCTTACATTGCTCTGCAACTCAAGGCGATCGCGACTGGTTTTGAGTTAGTCACTCAACCTTTGGGCTCCCATCAGACCCAAGTCAGTATGTGGTCGGATACGGCGTTTTATATTAGCTGCGCCATGGCGGTGTTTGTCATTATCTTTGGTACCCGCGACATTGATGCCAGTGAACAGCACCCAGGCATGATTACCGCCGTCGCGTTTGAGTCTATGGTTAAGCTGCTGGCTTTTGTTGCCGTTGGCATCTGGGTCATGCTCAGCCTCTACGATAACCCTCTGGATATTATCACCTTGAGTGAGCAGCTGGCTGCTGAACACATATTATTTAATAGCGACATTATTTCTTTAAGTTTTTTGCTGCAAACACTGCTTGCGGGCTTTGCCATGCTGTGCCTTCCACGCCAGTTTCAAGTCGGCATTATTGAAAACGAGTCCAGCCGCCACTTACGTACCGCCCGGTGGCTATTCCCTCTGTATCTGATGTTATTAATGCTGTTTGTCATGCCCATTGCTTTAAGTGGCGACCTGTTTCTAAAACCACTTGGGTTTGTTGCCGATACCTATGTGCTCAGCCTGCCGGTGACCTTTGGCAATGATGTACTGGCGGTCATGGCCTTTATTGGCGGTGGCAGCGCCGCCACCGGCATGATTATCGTCGCCACCGTGGCCATCAGTACCATGGTGTCAAACGAGTTGGTACTGCCGGTATTTTTTCGCCGCGCACAACATCAAGCAGAGCTGCAACAGTCGCGCAGCGTGCGATCTCTGGTATTAACGGTTAGGCGGCTGGTTATCATCGCCATGATGCTGCTGTCGTATTTGTTTTACCGCAGCGTTGGTGAATTTGAATCCTTGGCCGCCATTGGCCTGTTATCCTTTGCCGCCGTAGCCCAATTTGCTCCAGCGTTAATTGGCGGCCTGATCTGGCAGCGGGCTAACCGCCAAGGTGCCATGGCGGGATTGCTCAGTGGTACCTTTATTTGGTTTTACACCTTATTACTGCCGCTGTTAACACAAACCGTCAGCGGACAAGGTGGTGCATCAGATCGTTTTATTGGTGTGGGGCTGGATGACTTCAGTGTTGGGGTAATCGCCAGCTTAAGTGTGAATATTGGCTTTTTTATCGCCTTTTCCCTGGCCACCCATGCCTCTGTACGCGAGCGCATGTTAGCCTCAGATTACACCAGCACTAAATCGCCACTCAGCAATAACAAGGTAGCACCCAGTTTTGACTGCAAAGTCGACGATGTACGAGTGGTACTGGAGCGAATCTTAGGCTCACGTAAATGTGAGGTATTTTTCAGCGACTACCAATCCCGTCACGGCGTGCAGTTTGACCATGCCATGGCGTCCAGTACCTTACTGCACGAAGCGGAAAAACTACTGGCCTCAGTGGTTGGCTCCTCATCGGCAAGGGTTATTTTTTCTACCTTGCTAGGGGGAGAGCAGGTCCAGATTCGTGACCTGGCCTTTATTGCCAGTGAAGCAAGCCAAGCCTTCGCCTTAAGTCGTGAACAATTGCAAGCAGCGCTGGAAAATCTGCATCAAGGTGTCAGTGTGATTGACCGTCAGCTGAACCTGGTAGCCTGGAACCATCGTTACTTAGAGCTGTTTGACTACCCCGCTGGGTTCATTCACGTGGGTAAATCGGTGGAGGAAATCATTCGCTACAATGTCGCTCGCGGTTACTGCGGCCAAGGTGACATCGAAACTATGGTGACACGAAGAATGAATTTCCTGCGCCATGGGTCTGCCCATCACTTTGAGCGCGAACTGCCTAGCGGCACGGTATTATCAATGCAAGGGCACCCTATGCCGGATGGCGGTTTTGTCACCAGTTTTACCGACATTACCGCTCATCGGCGGGCCGAACAGGCACTGCAACAAGCCAACATTACCTTGGAGCAAAGGGTCGAAAAAAGAACTCAGGAGCTGGAGCACCTAACATCTAAGCTGATCGAAGCCAATGCCAGTAAAACGCGCTTTCTGGCGGCCACCGGTCACGATTTAATGCAGCCGCTCAATGCCGCAAAGCTATTTGCTTCCACCCTGGCACAGCAATCCCTGAATGATCAGCAACAGCAGCTTGTCAGCCATGTAGAAGGCGCGCTGCAATCGGCTGAAGACGTATTGTCGGTGCTGGTCGAAATTTCCAAAATTGATGCTGGCGCACTGGAGCCTGATCTCAGGCCTGTCAAGGTCAGCGATATTTTACGCCCTCTGCGCGATGAATTTACCGCCATCGCCCAACAAAAAGGCGTTAGCCTCACTGTGCGCGATTGTCCCGATTGGGTCATCAGCGACGCTCATTGGCTCAGGCGTATCATTCAAAACCTTATCAGTAACGCGGTGCACTACACCCAGTCCGGCGGTGTGCTGGTCGGCTGTCGGCGCCGTGGTGAATCATTAGTGGTGCAGGTATGGGACACAGGGCCTGGTATACCAAGTTCCAAACTGTCAGAAATTTTTGGTGAATTTAAACGTTTGCAGGCCGGTGGTAACGATAAAGGACTGGGCCTTGGCTTGGCCATCGTTGATCGCATGGCCGGCCGTTTAGGCCATAGTGTCAGTGTCGACTCCTGGGTGGGTCAAGGCACACGCTTTGCCGTCAGCATGAGCTTATGTGACGCCTTACCAGAACCACCCGCACCGGTACTCAAGCGGCGCAGCAGTGGCTCGTTAGCCGGACTAGAAACGTTTTGCATTGATAACGACCAAGAAGTGCTCACTGCCATGACTGCCCTATTGCAGAGCTGGCAATGCCAGGTATTCAGCTGTAGCAATCAACTGCAAGCCCAATCACTCCCGACTAAACCGCAAATTATGCTAGCAGATTATCAGCTCGACAATGACGAGACTGGTCTTGAAGTGATGCAGATGCTACGCCAGCAGTTTAATGACGATAGCATCCCTGGTGTCCTGATTACGGCAGACCCCAGGCCTGAAGTAGAACAGCAAGCTAAACAATTGGGCTTTTATTTTTTACGCAAACCCATGCGACCAGCGGCTCTCAGGGCATTGATGAATCGTTTGATCAAATAACAACATTGACCCAGCTACTTTCGCTGGTAACAATGAAGGTTCGCCCTGTGTAACAACATTGCCGCAACATGTGCACAGCCGCAAGCTTTCATCATTCACCATAGATAGCTTCCCATGTCGATAAAACAACAACTCATCGACCGTCATGGACAGCCCGCATTCGGCTTATTCAATGATGGTGTGCAACACATCAATTATCTCGACTACGATCTACGCTCACCCATGGATCGCCGCCTGAGCCAATGGGCCAAACGCTTTAAGTTCAATCAGTTTCAGTTTGTTGGACTGCTTTGCCCCAGGCTGATTGTTGGCATTGCCATTGTCGATTTAAAAATAGCCAGCAATGCCTTCGTTTATCTTTACGACCCAGAAACCGGTGATTTTGACGAATTTAGTTTTATTCAACCGCTGGCCCGTCATACCCATATCGATCCACGCCCCAATGATGGCGAAGCCGTTTTTCGCTGTAATAAAGCCAGTTTCTCCATGCGCGCTACCCGAGTGCCCGGGGTACGACGTGTGCAGGTTGAATTGCCGGGCAAGCTCAGTATTGATACCACCATAGATGAGTCTACCGCCTATCAGCCATTGTCGGTTTGTACCCGCGCCGGATATCAAGGCTGGGTATTTACCCAAAAAAGCACCGCCCTGGTGTGCAATGGCAGCGTGCATTGGCGTGGTCGCGAGATGGACCTGCACGAGCTAGGAGCATTGGCCAGCGTTGACTGGACCGGCGGCTATATGCGCCGTGAAACCTTCTGGAATTGGGGCAGTTTATCCTGTCGTTTAGCCGACGGCCGCCGCTTAGGATTTAACCTGGCGGCAGGAGTCAATGAAACCGGCTTTACCGAAAATGCACTGTGGCTGGATGGCAAGCGCATTAAAGTTGATATGGTCGACTTTCGTTTTGACCGCTATCAGAAAAGCCACGCCTGGGAGCTGCATTCCAATGACGGCAAAATTCGACTGCATTTTGAGCCCCAAGGGCAACGCCGAGAAAAGCTCAATGCCATTATTGCAGCGTCGAATTTTACCCAGCATTTTGGCCGCTATTACGGTGAAATTCGTTTAGCCGATGAAACGCTTAGCTTAAATGGTGATTGGGGCTTTACGGAAGACCATTACGCCAAATGGTAACAGGCCGTGCCTGACCGTTTTGATCAAGCACGGTACTGGCTGACAAGCAGCGCGACACGGACAGATTAACCGCCCGCTGCGACTTGTTGGTCTATGGTCAGCTGCAATACCTGCTCAGCACGATTGGCGACGGGCTCTATCAGTCCTTGCCAGTCACCCGCTTGGGCAGTGGGCTGACCAGAGCGAGAAATACGCGCTACTAAGGTCACCTGTTTAAATGAACTGAGCGTCATGCCCGGAGCCATGGCCTGGGCATCGCTTAAGGTAATCACCTGAGGCAATTGCGCCACCGTTAATTTTTGCACCGCCAGCGGCATCGCCGGGCCATCAAATGCTTTGGCCAGAACAAAGACGGTATCATCCGGGTTGGCTTGCTGCTTGGCTTGCGGCGATAACGACACCAACACTTTTAATTCGGCCCGCTGCAGCCAATCAAGGTCTATGGCGTCACCTTGTTGCTGTAAGTGCTCTGCGGCGCGGCGAATGCCTTGCTCTAATTGAGCGGCTTCAGGGCCATTGGGCATACGCTGCCATAACGCGCGCCAGTGGTTGATAGCATCAGCGTATTGCTCTAATTCAAACGCTAAAATACCCGCCATGCCCAATGCCTGGCGATGCTCTGGCGCCAACTGCAAGGCCTGTTGCAGCAAGGAATAAATGGCCGGATCCGCTTTTTGCTCGGCGGCAAAAAAGCGCGCTTGAGCCAACATGCTCATGGCCTCTGCACGATCACCATGGGCTTGCTCAGGCAAACGCTGCAACATGGCAGCAAATGCCGTAGCGGCCTCGTCGTAGCGCTGTTCGGCCGATAAAATCCGGCCGCGCAAATACGACCATTCAATATTATCTGGCTGGCGCTGCTCGGCTTTGGCCAGACGTTGCATTAGCTCTTGACGCTCTAGCTCACTCAGTCGGCTATTGGCAGCCAACTCTAACAATTGCGTCGCCCGCAGCTCATTGTTCGCACCCCATTGCTGATACAGCAATACAGTGCCGGTTAAGGTCAGCACGATTAAGGCAATTGCCAGCGGAATGCGATCACGCACCGACGAGCCAGACGACAGCGCTGGTGCGTCGTCGGCAGAGGCCAAAAATTCACGATCCAACTCTAATTGCAACAGTGCTTTTTCGTCATCGCTCACATCACTGCCAGCCACTTCGTCACTGCGTTCTTTATAAAGGCGCAGATTTTCTTCACTCTGACTGACCACCTGTTGCGACGCGCGATACCAAATCGGTTTTAGCAGCAACATGGTCAAGGGAATGGCCAATAACAACAGCGCTAATATCATGAGCGATTTGCCTTTTTCAATTGTTCGAGGCGGGCTTTTTCAGCATCCGTTAACGGCGCGGGAGCACGATTCTGGCCGCGACGAATCACCACCAGTAAAACAACACCAAAACCCATGGCCAGTAGTGGTCCCAACCACAGCAGCAAAGTATCTAATCGGAACGGCGGGTTATAACGCACAAAATCGCCGTAACGAGCCACTAAATAGTCAACGATTTGCTCGTCTGTTTTGTCTTGCTGCAGTAATTCATAGACCTTATCACGCAGATCAACGGCTACCGGTGCATTAGAATCGGCCAGATTTTGATTTTGACATTTGGGGCAGCGCAGATCTTCTGCCAGCTGGCGAAAGCGCTGCGCCTTTTGCTCATCTTCAAACTGGTATTTATGGCCATCGATAATGGCCACCGCAGCAAAAGGCAGACACAAGAGTATCAGCAAGCATGCACGTTTAATCATTTCATCGCCTCAAACTGAACTTGCAGCTGTTGCCATACACGGGCATTTAAATCGCCTACATGTTTGCCGCGAATAATGCCCTGACTATCGACCAAGAAGGTTTCAGGTGCGCCATACACACCCAGTTCTAGCCCTAACTTGCCGTCTGGGTCAGTAATATTAAACGCATAAGGATTGCCGTAAGCATCAAGCCAGGTGCGGGCTTTGGCATCATCGTCCTTGTAATTAATACCGACGATGGTGATGCCAAGCGTTGCCAGCTGATTAAGAAATTCATGTTCGGCTTTGCAGGTCGGACACCAGGTCGCCCACACATTGACCAGCACTGGCTGTGCTGGCAAAGCCGATCGATCGATATTTTCTTCATCCAGCAAGCGCGTGGCAGAAAACTCAGGAAAAGCCTGCCCTACTAAAGGGGATGGCAATGCATCTTTATTTTCTTTGCCAAGGCCAATCCAGAACAATACTCCCATAGCCACGGCAATGATCAGCGGAATAAACAGCAACCAGCGCTTCATGCCATGGCCTCCTGAGCGATGCTTTGCTTAGCGGTTTGCCGAGCACGATAACGTTTATCCATCGCCGCCATCACGCCGCCCAAGCACATAAAGATGGCGCCCAGCCAAACCCAGCGCATAAAGGGTTTAATCTGCAAACGCATGCCCCAGGCGCCGCCATCTAATGGCTCGCCCATTGAGACATACAAATCTCGCCACAGGCTTACATCAATGGCTGCTTCCGTCATCACCTGACGGCTAACGTTGTAACGACGTTTTTCTGTGGTTAAAACTTCAACGCGCTGATCGCCGCGCCAAACATTAAAGCGCACCGCATCAGACACAAAGTTAGGCCCTTCAATATGACCAGCATCGGCAAATTCAAAACGATAGTCGCCCAATACCGCCGACTCTCCCGGCGCCATTTTTACCGCCGTTTCCTGGCTGTAATTGGATACCATGGTGACACCAATAATAGTGACGGCTACCCCGATGTGAGCGATAACCATGCCCAGATAACTCCAACCTAAAGACGGAATACGACTCAGCTGACGACGTGATTTTTTCCAAACATCAACCCAGGTGGCAGCCACCAACCAGAAACTCACGCCTAAGCCCATCATCACCTGCCACTTCCACTCACCTGAAGCCAATAAAGGCGCCGCAGCCGCCAGTAGCAAGGCTGCTAATAACGCCCACTTTAATTCGGCGGATAAACGGCTAACTGCATCGGCTTTCCAACGTGATAACGAGCCTATACCGATGACCATAGCCAACATGACGGACAGCGGCACAAACATGGTATTAAACCAAGCGGCGCCAACGGACAGCTTGCCAAGTCCCATAAAATCGATAATCAGCGGGTATAACGTACCCAGCAAAATGGCAAAAGCGGCGACCAATAACATCAAATTATTAACCAGCAACATGCTCTCGCGCGACACCCACTCATAACGCCCTACAGAGGCCACCGTCGGTGCCTTGATGGCATATAACAACAGCGAGCCACCAACACAAATCCCCAGCAAGGCCAAAATAAACACACCCCGAGACGGGTCTGATGCAAAGGCATGCACCGACGTCAATACGCCGGAGCGCACCAGGAAGGTACCGAGCAAGCTTAAGGAAAAGGCAAAAATAGCCAGCAGTACGGTCCAACTTTTAAACAAGCCGCGTTTTTCTGTCACCGCTAACGAGTGTATTAACGCCGTTGCCACCAGCCAGGGCATTAACGAGGCATTTTCTACGGGGTCCCAAAACCACCAGCCGCCCCAGCCTAATTCGTAATATGCCCACCAGCTGCCCAATGCAATGCCCAGGGTCAAAAAGATCCACGCGGCGGTGGTCCAAGGGCGCGACCAACGTGCCCAAGCAGCGTCTAAGCGCCCGCCCATAAGCGCCGCCAAAGCAAAAGCAAAGGCCACAGACAAACCGACGTAGCCCATATACAAGGTCGGTGGGTGCACGATCAAACCAAAATCTTGCAGCAACGGATTTAAGTCAGCGCCATCCATCGGTGCAGATGGCAGATGGCGTTCAAACGGGTTCGATGTTTGCAGGGTAAATAAAATAAAGCCTACGGATACCATGCCCATAATAGCCAGCACTCGAGCCACCATATCCAATGGCAGCGAGCGACTAAACAGTGCGACCGCTAATCCCCAGCCGCCCAGCATAGTGACCCATAACAACAGCGATCCTTCGTGGGCACCCCATACCGCGCTGATTTTATAGGGTGTCGGCAATTGGCTATTACTGTTGGCGGCCACATAGGCAACGGAAAAATCATCAACCACAAATGAATAAGTCAGCACTAACAGCGAGACCAACAAGAACAGAGCCTGGGCAGCCGCCAGTGGCCTGGCATAGGCCATCAGCCAATCACGCCGGGTTTGCACCCCCACCAAGGGAACCAACACTTGCAACCCAGCCAAAATTAAAGCGAGTATCAGCGCCAGCTGACCAAACTCAGGAATCATCACCGCCAGCTCTGTGCTCATGCTTAATAGTCCGCCGCTTCTAGTTTCGCTTTGCCATCTTTATGGGCTTGATCCAGTGCCTCTTGCACTTCAGGCGGCATATAATTTTCATCGTGCTTAGCCAGCACTTCCGACGCCTGCAGTACCCCTTGCTCATCCAGTTGGCCAAGGGCCACTATGCCCTGCCCTTCACGGAATAAATCCGGCAGGATACCCTCGTATTGAATGCTGACTTCGGCGGCGCCGTCCGTGACTTTAAATATCACACCCAAGCCTTCATCATCACGTTCAACACTGCCTGCCACGACTAATCCGCCAGCGCGAATAGTTCGCCCCACTGGTACCTCGCCATTGGCAATTTGGCTCGGTGTTTGAAACAAATTAATATTTTGTGACAGTGAATACATCAACAAGCCAACGGCCACGCTAACGCCCGCTACTAAAAACAAAATCAGAGTCAGGCGCTTTTTACGTTGTGGGCGCATGTTTTTTCTCCCGTCGTAAACGTTGAATATGCTGCTTGATCAACTGTCGCTTACGTACAATGGGTTGAACAATATTAATAACGACGATAACTGCCGTCAGACCATAGGACAGCCACACATAAAAACCGTGCCGCCCCATGGCTAAAAATTCACTCACACTACTGAATTCCATTAGTTCTCCAGAAGTTGTTTAACCCAACTACGCTTGCGTTCATGCCAAAGAATTTCATTGCGGGTGCGTAAAATCACCAGCAGAGCAAAAAAGACATAAGCGGTGGCGATCATAATTAACAATGGCACCAACATATCAGGATGCATGCTGGGCTTTTCTGTCAGTGTTAAGGTGGCAGGCTGATGCAGGGTATTCCACCACTCAACGGAGTATTTAATAATCGGTATATTCACCAAACCAACAAGCGCCAAAATCGCGCTGGCTTTATAGCCACCCTCATCCGTTTCCATCGCCTGCTGCAGCGCCATTACCCCAAAAAACAAAAACAACAACAACAGCATGGAGGTCAAGCGAGCATCCCACACCCACCAGGTTCCCCAAGTAGGCTTACCCCAGATGGCACCTGTAAGCAGCGCGATCAAGCAAAAACTGGCACCGATAGGCGCGATGACTTTGGCCACCCAGGCCGCCATTTTCATACGCCAGATTAAAAACACCGCACCAGCAACGGCCATCATTACGTAAGCACTCTGGCTGACAATGGCCGCAGGCACGTGAATATAAATAATGCGAAAGCTATTGCCTTGCTGATAATCCGCTGGAGCAAACGCCAAGCCCAACACCAGGCCAACCACACAGCCCAACGCCGCCAGCGCCACCATCCAGGGTATCCAGCGGTTGGTGATATCATAAAACCATTTGGGTGAGCCCAAACGGTGATACAAGGTTTTTAGCCATTGCCACATACGTACATTACCGCGATAAATTAATTTTAAGAGCCGCTGCAGAAGCAAACGGCGTCAGACAAGCCGACAGCGCCAGCAGCGCACCCAGAAAGCCAATCTGACCGTTATAAGCCATACCAATACCGGCGTGATACACCGCACTGGCAGCAAAGATCAGTACCGGCACGTACAAAGGCAAAATCAGCAGGCTCAGCAACAAGCCACCGCTACGCACGCCCGCCGTCAGTGCTGCCCCTACCGCGCCTAATAAGCTCAACACCGGCGTGCCCACCGCTAGACTCAGCAGCAATGCCCCGTAAGCATCGTCGGGCAGAGCCAACATCAAGCCCAACACAGGTGCCATCAGCGTCAGTGGTAAGCCGCTGATGCACCAATGCACCAAGGCTTTTACCAAGGCCAAAGCATAAAGAGATTCTCCAGATGCCAGCCATTGCTCCAAGGTACCGTCGTCAACGTCGGCTTTGTAGAGTGCATCCAGTGATAATAAGGTCGACAGCAATGCCGCCACCCAGATGACACCGCCAGCGATTTTGCTTAAAAACTTAGGATCGGGATCAACGGCCATAGGAAACAAGGCCGCCACCATCAAGAAGAACATCAGCGGATTGAGCCATTCACCCGGGTTGCGCGCCGCTAACAATAAATCGCGCTTCAACGTTGCCATCACCAGGCTCATAACGATGCCCCCGCCCAGTGCGAGACATCCAATACGCGTAAATCCGGCACGGCCGTTAGGGCATGATGACTGGTGATCACCACGGAACCTGCGTTGGCCACATGCTGGCATAAACGCTGCTCCAGCCAACTAACACCTTGTTTATCGAGTGCGGTAAAAGGCTCATCCAAAATCCATAAGGGAGCAGGCACCACCACTAACCGCGCTAAGCTAATGCGCCGCTGCTGACCTGCAGACAGTTGCATCGCGGGTGTGTCTTCATAGCCCGCCAGTTCGACGGCATCGAGGGCGTAGAGTAGCTGATCGTCGTCCAGCTGCCATTGTGCTGTTAGCCAGCGTAGGTTCTCTAACGCTGTCAGACTTTTTTTTACCGCCGCCAAGTGCCCCATATACAAGCGCTGTGCTGCGTACTCGCTATATACCTGCGCCAAGGGCTGCCCGGCAAAGCAGACGTCACCGTCAAAGTCGTGGTTCAAGCCGGCCAGAATTCGCAGTAAGGTGGTCTTGCCGGCACCATTGGGGCCCGCTAACTGCACCATGGAGCCTGAGCTGAGCGTCAGATCAAACTGCTGAAACAGCACTCTGTCATCGCGCTCGCAGGAAAGATTTCTGGCTTGCAGCTCAAACGCAGCATTACTGACCATGCATCGACCTTGGTAACGGCAGTATTTGCTGCCAAAGTGAATAAAGCCGGCGCATTATATACAAAAAGGAACTTCTGCGAGTTTGGCGTGGGAATTATCATGGGTAAAGATGAGTAAACCTTGGCCGACATCAATAGTATGCGCATTCCATCCGCTCCTCTCATCAGTGAACGCAGCTTACAGCAAGCTGGCCTAAGCCCTGCGACTAACGCATTTAGGGCGGAAGTGGTGGCTGTCAGCAACACAGAAACGCCAGGGCGTTATGTCGTTACCGTGCAAGCCGGCCAACAACAACTCGAGCTGCACAGCGATCAGCTATTGGCAACCGGCAGCAAGCTGATACTGACCGCCAGCAACAGTCAGCCACCGACGGTCAGCATTGTCGCGGTTCAACCACCAGAAGAACAGCAAGCTCTGGATAAGCTGCTCAGTCAATGGCTCGCCAGTCGCTTACCGCTCACGCAAAACAGCCGCCCGGCACAAATACTGGATACCCTGCTACAGCTGACTCAACAAGCCAGTACACCGACTGATGTCAAACAGGTGCTGCAACAGTTTTTACAACTCAGGCCCGCGATGCCCAACCGTGGCCATCCAGCCATTAACCCAACAGCAGCTCAGTTGCCGCCTACGGCAAACGCTCTAACGGCTGTTTCGGTATTGCAACGCCCAAGTATTACGGGGCCTTTGCCACCGCTGTCGTCGGCAGTGATACAGGCGACGGTTAACCTAAAGCCAGGCAGCGCCTTCACACTCAGTTCTGCAACGCCTCCGCAGCAGCCACAAACAGCGGCGCCCATGTCACCTATCCAGGGGACTAACAGCCTCAACAACAGCCAAAGCACTAGTAGCCCAGCCACAGGGAACAGCTTATCGATGCGCCAAGCCGTTGCAGACGCTGGGGTATTTTATGAAGCGAGACTGGTATCACTGCTTGGCGGTCAACATGACAAGCTGTCCTCGCAACTCACTCAAACCTTGTGGCAACGGCTTTCAGCCACCATGCAAACGCCCAATGCCAGCTCAACGGCAAACAGTTCAACGCACCCGGGCACATCAGCAGCACCTCTTGCTTCAACCGCCTTAGTACCAGGGTCAGCCAATGCCAGCACTCAGGTGAATGCCGCACCATCATCGGACAGCGCCACTCCAGCACCGGCCGCTGGCGCCCCTACCTCGTCAACACAATCATTATTATCGTCACTATTGTCAGCCAACCGGCCGGCAACCAATAACACCGCTCTCGGTGCTGCAGAAGCCAAGCCAGACAACACCAGCATTGGTGAAAAACTGGCGCAGCTGGCACAAAGAATCAATCAGCAAGCGCAACAAGCCCTGAGCCAATTGCAAAAAACGACAGATGACGCCTCTGCCGATGATCCAGCGCCAGCAGAACAGCGATTGGCTGCACTGCTCACCCCAGTCCAGCTCAGCACGGTGGATTTAAAAGGCTCATTAGCTCGAGCCTATCAGGTATGGCACCAGCTGATTCACTCCAGCAACTCGCCTAAGAACGACAGCAGCCGCCCGGCACCGCTGCCGCTGTCGTACACCATGAATAGCGATGGACCAGATGGTTTTCGGTTACTGCAATCCACCCTTGCCAGTCTAGAGGTTGAGCAGTTTCAACACTTACGCAGCGATCAAGATGGTCAGCAGCCTATGTCGCTGCCACTGTTTTTGCGCCAAGGCGAGCAACTGCGTGCCATTGAGATGGAGTTAGAGTCAGCCAATGCAGCTGACGGTCTAGATGGAAAAACCGGCTGGCATATAGTGTTGCATTTTGAACTGCAGCAATTAGGGCCGTTGGATGTAGAAATTGAGCTTAGCCAAGACACAGTATCAGCGACCTTTTGGTCACAACAGGCGAATACCCTGCAACAGTTGCAGCAACAACTGCCGCCCCTGCGTCACACGCTCGAAGCACTGGGTGTTGAGGTAGATGTATTGCACGCTCGTCATGGCCAAAAGCCAGCCAAAGAGCACAACCAGATACGCACTCGGCTAGTGGACTTACACACATGATAGCCACGTTGACCATGGCCCCAAAGCCCACCCAGGGTGCAATCGGAGCACATCCGCCTGATGGGCTGACACACATAAGAGGACTGCATCATGGGCACTATTAAAGATGCCATTCCAAATTCACTGTTGCAGGCCAATCAAGCCGTTGCCGTGACCTATCAGCCAGAGTCCGGCAAGGCACCCTTCGTTAGTGCCCAGGGCGACGATGAGTTGGCGCAAGCCATTATTCAGCTAGCGCTGCAGCATGAAGTGCCCATTTATGAAAACGCCAGCCTGGTACGTTGGCTATCTCAGCTAGAACTGCACGAAGAAATACCCGAAGTGCTGTACCAGGTGATGGCGGAGATATTAGCGTTTGTTTACGCCCTGGAGGGAAAGCGTCCCGACACCCATGCCGGGACTGACTGATCAGGCCTTGACCGCCGTTTGGCTTTCCACCAACGACAGCAACCAGCTGATGTGCTGGAAAATAACATCATGAGGAATCAGCTCAACCCCCGCCAATAGCTCACCAAAAGCCTGATAGCGATAGGTATCAACCAAACCATGCACTGATGCGACAAAAAACAGCGCTAACCGCTTTTGCTGCACCTGAGACTGGCGGGTATAAGCCGGAATGGCGTCCTGCAGCAGCGATAAGACATGCCGCTGCCACTCATCCACTTGGCTTTGTACCTGCAGTTGCAGCTGCTGATCACTCAAATCACCGTCGGTTAAGCGCAATAATGGCGGCTGAAACATCAACTGGTAGTAACCAGGGTAGCGCTGAGCGAACTCAATCCATTGACCTGTAAAGGCATAGAGGGCTTGTGTAGCGGTATGGGTATCGGCCATTTGCTGCTGAATGGCACCAAAGATCAAATCAAAACCGCGTTTGCGGGTTTGCAAAAACAGCACTTCTTTATTGGGGAAGTAGTTATAGATATTGCTGGCCGTCATGCCCAGCTGTGCCGCTAGCTTGCGCATCGACAAATGGTGAAAGCCGACGTCGGCCATCACCTGTGAAGCACTGTCCATAATTCGCTCGCGTTGAGCGTTCACCTCTTCCTGCGTAAATGGCTTCTTGGGCATCCCCTCACCTCTGATATGGTCTGAGCTTGTCTTTATTGTTATGTATCAACGGCCAAAACCGTTATGACTTGAGCAACAGCGCCAAGGTAGTTCACCAGGCTAAAAGTTATAGAACGATTGTTTCTTTGCAAAATCAAGACATTCGGAACTTTCTCATGCTGTATGACACACTTCAGCCAAAAAACTGTCGCAGCAAGGCCGCACCGCCTTGACGCAAGGCAATACGACTGTTTGCTGATGTCGCTACACTGCTGCTTTTGAATGAGATCGGCTTTCGTTATGCACGCTTCATTGCAATGGGATCCACTCCTGATCCAGCGCTACAATCGCCCGGGCCCACGCTACACCTCCTACCCTACGGCGGTAGAGTTTCTGCCCTGTGCTGACGATGGCCAGGAACGCGCCGCCTTTGCCCAACGCGACAACAGCAAAGCGCTGTCGCTATACATCCATATCCCGTTTTGTGCTCATGTGTGTTACTACTGCGGCTGCAATAAGATAGTCACCAAGCGTCGCGAGCAGGCAGAACCGTACCTGCAATTACTCAAGCAAGAGATTGCTCAAAAGCGTGCCTTGCTCGGGCCAGGCGTAGTTGAACAGCTGCATTTTGGCGGCGGCACACCGACGTTTTTATCCGATCAACAGCTGCTCGAGCTGATGCAGTTTTTAAAACAGCAGTTCACCTTTAGCGATGCGGACAGCGCCGACTATTCGATAGAAATTGACCCGCGCGAGCTAAGGCCCGACACTCTTAAGCTGCTGCGCCAGCAAGGTTTCAATCGCATTAGCTTTGGCGTGCAGGATTTAAATAAGCAGGTACAGATCGCCGTCAACCGGGTACAGCCAGAGGCGATGATTCGTGCCGTAATGAGCGAAGCACGAGAGCTGGGCTTTCGTTCGATTAACCTGGATCTGATTTATGGCTTGCCGCACCAGACGCTGGAGTCGTTTGCCGAGACGTTAAGCACCATTATCGAGCTGCGGCCACAACGCTTATCGGTATTTAATTACGCTCACTTACCCGAGCGCTTTAAACCGCAGCGCCGCATCAACAATGAAGATCTGCCAGCTGCCGATGAAAAACTCAATATCCTCGGTCATTGCATTCAGACCCTAACCGCCGCGGGCTACCACTATGTCGGCATGGACCATTTCGCACTGCCTGACGATGAGTTGGCCAAAGCCCAGGCCCAAGGACAGCTGCACCGCAACTTCCAGGGCTACACCACCCACGGCGACTGCGACCTGATTGGCTTTGGCGTATCGTCTATTAGTCAGATTGGCGACTACTACCTGCAAAACCAGGTATCTTTAGCAGACTATGAAAAAGCCGTGCAACAACAGCAACTGCCCACCATGAAATATCGACATACCGATGCCGATGATCATATGCGCCGCTATGTTATTGCTGAGTTGCTGTGCCATTTAAAGGTGAGTTACGCCGAACTCGACCAACGTTTTCAGATCGACAGCCGCCAGCAGTTAGCCGACAGTGTCGCTGCCTTGGCGCCGATGCAAGCCGATGGGCTAGTGGAGTGCGACAAGCACGGCGTAAGCATTACCGAACGAGGACGTTTATTAGTGCGTAACGCCTGCATGGCTTTTGATCGATATCTACCACAACATGCCCAGCAGCGTTTTTCTAAGGCGATTTAAACGCTTAGCCCATGCCTGCCTGTCGCTGTTAACAGCGGCGCTGTTGTTTGCCGGCATCAGCCATTGGCAAACCCGCTCTATGGTCAGCACAGGCGAACAGCTACCAACGCTTCAGCTGCAAAGTCTGACGGGCGAGCAAACACTCATAGATTGGCAACAGCAAACGACGCTGCTGTATGCCTTTGCGCCTTGGTGCGGCGTCTGTCGCATCAGCATGCCAAGCTTATCGTTATTGGATCAGCAACAAGTGCGCGTGCTGGCCATCGCCTTTGATTACGATCATCCTCAGCAAGTAAGCCAGTTTTTGCGTGACATTAACTATTCGGGCGATGTTTTCTTAGGCACAGATAAGCTGTTCTCACAGCTTAAACTCAGTGCTTATCCCAGTTATTACGTGATCGGCGCCGACGGCCAGATACGTCACCGTGATCGCGGCCTGAGTACACCGCCCGGGTTGTGGTTACGCACTCAGTTATAGGTGTGGCTTATTACAAGGCTCCAGGCTGGCCCTGCCAGAATCCCCAACTAGTGCCGTCATGCATCAAAAAGACGCGCTTTTCGAACGGCTTTTCGAATGATTCCAAACTGCGTCTCAGGGTGCGCGCCCGCTGAAAAACAGGATCACTCACCCAGGCCTGTAAATCCTCGACATACCATTGCACATACGCCTCAGCGTAATAGTACTGGTCGATCAAATAAGGGGGAGACAGCTCCAATATGTTCTTTAACCGTCCGCGACCGTAATAAAAACCTTCCGCCGTGGCAGATTGCTGCGACTGCTCGTTGTAGTTATAGCGCCAACCCACCCTCACCTGACGCCGACTGCCATTGGGGCCATCAACGGTGACCATGTCCATGGTTTTCTCACGCACCACCAAGTCGTGGTCAAACAAAGCCGCCAGCAACAGGGCGTCTTTGTCACGACTGGCTCGATCCACATCATAGGGCAATGGAAACGGCAGCCATATCAGTGGCTCATTCTTTAACGCTTGGTCAATGACGGTCGCAGCTTGTTGCTCAGACAAAGCCGGTTGGGCCTGAACCAGGTTGCTTTGTGTGAACATCAGTAATAAAAGTGTAACAATCGTTGGTTTCATCTTTTTACATCGTCCCTTAGGATACGCGTTTCGACGAATGTCGGACTTGTCACCCAACTGTCATATGACGGCATTAGTGTCACGACAAACATAACGATAGGTTTCATCATGCAGCAAGCGACCGCCAGTCACAGCCTTGCCGGTAGCGAGTCACCTCTGGTGGCCCGCATCACTCAGGATGCCACCGAGATACAACAGGCTCTGCAGCTACGCTACAAGGTCTTTGTTGAGGGCATGGGAGCACGGGTTCCCTCTGCCGCTCAAGGCATTGACCAGGATGACTACGATCAACACTGCCTGCATTTAATTGTAAAAGATGTCGATAATGATCAGGTGGTTGGTTACAGCCGAATCCTAACCAATGACAGCGCTATTGCCGCAGGTGGTTTTTATTCCGCCAGCGAGTTTGATTTGTCGCAAATTGTCCAGCCAGGCAAATGCTATATGGAAATCGGTCGCACCTGCGTTGATCCGGATTATCGCAGTGGTGCTGTCATCGGCATGCTGTGGTCAGGCATTGCTCAGTTTATGGCGGCGCACGATATCGATTACCTGATGGGTTGCGCCAGTATTTCCCTGGCCGATGGAGTCTCTAAAGCCATCGCCATCGTCGACCATCTGCGTGAAAAGCACTTTACCCCGGCCTCTATGCGCGCCGAACCGCGCGTGCATTTGCCGCGCACTGAAGTCGATCTGGATGGCCGCAAACTGCTACCACCGCTGTTAAAAGCCTACCTGCGCATTGGGGTTAAAGCCTGCGGTGAGCCCTTCCACGACAAAGACTTTAATGTCGCCGATGTGTTGATTCTGCTCGGCAAGGACGACATTAATCAGCGCTACCTGCGCCACTTTGCTCGCACCGAAGGCTAACGCCACCTCATATCGTGGCCGCCCGCCGGCCACACCACTACAAACATTGACGCCCTTGGCGACACGGACGACGCTGTACCTCTCATCTCTAACAAAGAGCAGCCTATGAGCATCAAACAGCGACTGCAGAGCTGGATCAACTCCTCCTCTGGACTGCGTCGTATTTTGAATATTTATGGTCCCTACCTAGGCGCTGGCGTGCGGGTTGACTACCTTGCCCACGACTACAGAGAGGCCCAGGTGAGCATGAAGCTGCGCTGGTTTAACCGCAACTACGTCGGCACCCACTTTGGCGGCAGCTTGTTTAGCATGGTCGACCCTTTTTACATGTTAATGCTGATGAACGTGCTTGGTCGCGACTACATCGTTTGGGATGCCAGTGCCGAGATTGTGTTTGTAAAACCTGGCCGCGGAAAAGTTACAGCACACTTCATCGTCAGCGATGAGATGCTGGCTGATATTCATCAGCACACCGCCTCTGGCAACAAGTATTTGCCCAGTTACGATGTTGCCATTGTTGATGCCGACGGCGAGTTAGTAGCAAAAGTGCAAAAGACCCTTTATATCCGCCGCAAAGGCTGACGTGCATCAGCCTAGATGATGCTAACTCTGCTAGGCTTAAAGCAGATATCAAAGCGAGGTGACTATGAGCAGCGTGACCATTAGCCAGGCCAGTGAATTGATCTGGGAGCTGCTGGAGGCTCTGGAGGATGCTTATTGGGAAGCATCCTCCTGCCGCGATAAAGACAGCACCTTCAACATGCTGCGGGTGTTAAACGCTGAGTATATGGAACTGCTGAAAGTCAGTGTGCAGGATCATCACTATGAGTACGAGGTCATTTCGACCAGTCAGGACGCCATGATTCAAGCGCTGGCTGAATATCAGCGTTTCACCAGCGACTACCCTCACCGCTTACGGACCCAGCAGCGGCTGCGTCGTTTCCTCAGCCAGTTCAGCTCTATGGTGACACCCGCCGATCAATAGCTCGGTGGGTAGCTCTGGCTACCTGCCGATTTCACGGTACAATCGCGACAACCTTTCGTTACTCGGATATTGCATGCGAACAGTTGCCAGCCTGACCTTGTGCCTGAGTCTGTTGACCGGTTGTGAACAAAGAACCAGTACTCCTATCAGCCAAGCGCCCGACGCCAAGATAGAGCCGATACCGGATTTTTCCTTGCACCACAACGTAGATGACAAGAAGCAAGCCTTCTTTGATTACCTGATGCCGATGATTGATCAGGTCAATGATGAAGTTTTGGTGGAGCGGCACAGTGTAGAGGCCATGCAAGCCCCATTTAACCAACAACAACAGCAACAGTTAGCGCAACTGGCGAAGCGCTATCGGGTTCGCTCAAGTGATCCACACGTTCAACAGCAAAAGCTGTTAACACGGCTGCTGCCTATTCCACCATCACTGGTGCTGGCACAGGCAGCCAATGAATCGGCCTGGGGTACCTCGCGCTTTGCCATTGAAGGCAATAATCTGTTTGGCCAGTGGTGCTTTCGTAGTGGCTGCGGCTTAGTGCCGCAAGACAGACCCGAAGGGGATCAGCACGAAGTGGCAGTGTTTGATTCACCGCTCGATTCTGTACGCAGTTATGTGCGCAACCTTAATTCGCATCCACAGTATCAACTGCTGAGAAAGCTGCGAGCTGAGCAGTGGCAACAGCAAGGCTATGCCTATGGCACCACCTTAGCAGCTGGATTGCTGGGCTATTCGGAAAGACGGGAAGAGTATGTGCAGGAAATTCGCAATATGATCAGCTACAACCGCTTAAGTCAGTTTGATCAGCCCGACGTACAGACGTCGTCACCGCAGGGATAACCGTGAACGAGCGTCGAGCCAAGCAGCGCCAGCAAGCTGCACCATTAAAACTCACGTTGTGCCGCAAATATTGGTTTGGTGTCAATGGCCGTAACTATAGCGCCCGTAGCCGAGATTTTAGTCACAGCGGCATGGCCATGCTCAGCCCGAAGCGCTTTAGGCCGGGCACCGTTTTACTGTTAACACTAGAAAGCGCCGATCACAGATTGCAGCGGCTGCCTGCCGAACTGCTGCGCTGCGAGCCGGCGGGTGACAATTATTTATGCGCCGTGCGCTTTCAGTTTGATCATTTATCTCATCCTGCTCGCCAGGCCGTCGACACCGTGCTGCTGCACTTACAAATGAGCCTTAAGAGCACCGCCTGAATTGTGTTTGGAGTATCCTGTGACGGATCAAAGCCCGCGCCAGAAAGTTCTGGTGATCAACTGTGGAAGTTCTTCCATCAAATCAGCCCTGTACGCCTCAGGACTTGCGGCCCAGCCCGAGCTCACGGCGTTAGCCGAGCGCTTAGGCGATAGCAGTGCCAGATTAATTGTTCACGACGGTATAGAAAGCAACACTGTATCTAAGACAGAGCTAGCCATTCCCGCCCCCTATGATCACCAAGCAGCCCTGCGCTTGCTGTTATCTCAGTTACAGCCACAGCTGCCGCACTTGCTCGGTATCGGTCATCGAGTGGTACACGGTGGCGAACAGTTCAATACCAGCACACGCATAACCGAGGCCGTGTTGCAGCAATTAAAGCAACTGTCCGATCTAGCCCCACTGCACAACCCGGTCAACCTGCTAGGCATAGAGACCCTGGCGCAGCTGTTACCAGACGTCGATCAGGTAGCGGTGTTTGATACCGCCTTTCACCAAACCTTACCCGAGCAAGCTTACCTCTATGCCGTGCCTTATGACTGGTACCAGCAAGATGGCGTACGACGTTATGGTTTTCATGGCACCAGTTATCGCTATGTTAGCCAGGTGGCGGCGCAGCGTTTGGCTCGCCCCCTCACACAATGCCAATTACTGATTGCCCACCTGGGCAATGGTTGCAGCGCCTGTGCCATTGCCGATGGCCAGTCCGTCGATACCACCATGGGGCTGACGCCGCTGGAAGGTTTGGTCATGGGCACCCGCAGTGGCGACCTTGATGCCGGTGTGTTTGACCATATGGCACGCCGGCGTGGCTACCGATCAACGGACATGGTAGAGGCGCTGAATAAACACAGCGGTTTAATGGGATTGTCTGAAGGATTGAGCAACGATATGCGCAGCTTGCTGCAAGCAGAGCAGCAAGGCGATGAGCGCGCCCACAGAGCCATCGAGGTGTTTTGCTTTCGTGTCGCACGCCAGCTGGCCGCCCTAAGTGCCTCCCTTAGCCATATCGATGCCTTAGTATTTACCGGCGGCATTGGTGAACATGCTGCAGCCATTCGCCAGCGTATCATCGATGCCTGGAAAAGCCTGCCAGTTGAGCTGGATGACGAATTAAACCAGCGCCATGGCGGCCAAGATGGCCGCATCAGCCGCCCTGGCAGCCCCGCCGTGTTCGTCATTGCCACCGATGAAGAACGCATGATCGCCGCGGATACTTACGAGTGTATTAAGCGTGATTAATCTACTAGATAGCTGCATCAGCCGCCCTCACAGCCACACTGTATTCGTCATTGCCACCGATGAAGAACGCATGATCGCCGCGGATACTTACGAGTGTATTAAGCATGATTAATTTATTGATTGCCCCCACCAGCCTCAATACCGGCCTGACGACCATTAGCCTTGGATTAATACGTGCACTGGATGCCCAAGGCCTCAAGGTCGGCTTCGTCAAACCCATTGCTCCCAACTACGCCGATAGCGAACGCTCGACCCATTTGGTGCGCCAGGTACTGGGCTTAAGCATGCCTGACCCACTGCGCCTGGGTGCCATTCAGCAACGCATCAGCCAAGGCAAACTCGATCATGTGTTAGAAGAAGTGGTGGCGCTGCACGATATGGTCGCCGCCGATTGCGATGTGGTGTTGATTGAAGGCTTAGTGCCGGATCGAAGCGAACCCTACACCGCCAAGCTAAACGCCGAAATGGCCAAAGCCCTAAATGCCGACGTGCTGCTCGTGGCGGATGGTCAAGCACGTACCGTAGAGCGCATTCAATCGGATTTGCGCCTGCAAACGGGCCTGTTTAGCAGCCAGCGTCTGAATTTGATGGGCTGTTTGATCAATAAAGTCGGCGGCCCAGCCAGCGAGGCGGGGCTGCCTGCCGATGAAATTGCCAGTGAGCGCTATTTAGCTGGCCAATGCACGCAACAACAAGCCTGGGATTTACAGCTCGATCAGTGTCCGGTGCTGGGAGTCATTCCCTGGAATGCCGAGTTGATCAGTCCACGTACCTTGGATGTCGCACGCGCCCTAAATGCCGACATATTGCACGCTGGTGAACTGGCCAGACGTCGGGTACTGCGCATCAGCCTGTGTGCCCGTACCCTCAACAATATGCTCGATACCTTACGGCCGGGCACCCTAGTGGTCACCCCCGGCGATCGTGACGACATCGTATTAGCAGCCGCCATGGCGGCCAATAACGGCACCCCTTTGGCTGGCTTGCTGCTCACAGGTGGCTTTACGCCGTCGCAGAACTTAATCCATTTGTGCCGCAGCGCCTTAGATACCGGCGTGCCCGTGTTACAAACTCGCCGCGATACCTTCGCGACCGCGCGAGTACTGGCCAATATGAATACCCGCGTGCCCATCGACGATGTCGATCGCGTTAACGACATCATGTCCGTTGTCGCTGAGCATCTGAATATCGAGCTGCTGAAGCAGCGCCTCGGCGCTCCTCATGCATCACGCATGTCACCAGCCGCCTTTCGCCATCAAATCGTCAGCCGTGCTCGCATCGCCGCCAAACGCATTGTACTGCCAGAAGGTGATGAGCCCCGCACCATCCAGGCCGCCGTGGCCTGCCAACAACGCGGCATTGCCCACTGTGTATTGTTGGGCAATCGTCATCGCATTCGCCAAGTGGCCGAAGCACAGGAAATCGAACTCCCTGAAGAATTGCAAATTTTACAGCCAGAAGACATCCGCCAGCGCTACGTCGAACCTCTAGTTGAACGCCGCAAACATAAGCAACTGACAGCCGATATGGCGTTGGCTCTACTCGAGGATAACGTCGTGTTGGGCACTATGATGCTGGCCGAAAATGAAGTCGACGGCTTGGTCAGCGGTGCCGTGCACACCACTGCCAACACCATACGTCCGGCGCTGCAATTAATAAAAACCGCGCCCGATGCGCGCTTGGTATCGTCGGTGTTTTTCATGGGCCTGCCAGATCAAGTGCTGGTGTACGGCGACTGCGCCGTTAACCCAGATCCTAACAGTGAAGAGCTGGCGGATATTGCCATTCAGAGCGCCGAATCCGCCAAAGCCATGGGCATAGAGCCCAAAATCGCCATGATCAGTTACAGCACCGGCGCTTCGGGCTCAGGCTCTGATGTCGAAAAAGTTCGCGCTGCTACCGCATTAGTGCGCCAGCGGCGACCCGATTTGATCGTCGACGGTCCACTGCAGTACGATGCCGCCACCACCGCCAGCGTTGCTCAAAGCAAAGCACCGGACAGTGCTGTAGCCGGACAAGCCACTGTGCTAGTCTTCCCCGACCTTAATACAGGCAACACCACCTACAAGGCGGTGCAGCGCAGTGCCAACGTCATCAGCATTGGTCCTATGCTGCAAGGCCTGGCCAAGCCGGTCAACGATTTGTCGCGTGGCGCCCTGGTTGAGGACATTATTTACACCATCGCTCTCACCGCGATACAGGCCCAACAACACCAATAAATAAGGAAAGGTCTTATCATGGCATTGCTTACCGGTGTCGTGGCCAGCCTGCTGCTGGTCGTGAACACGTTGTTCTGCAGTGGAATTCTGTTCGCTCTAACATTGATAAAATTATTACTGCCATTTAATGCCGCACGCAAAGCCCTGAACCCTTTGCTGGTCGCCATTGCCAGCCTTTGGGTATCAGGCAACTCGCTGTGGATGCGACTGACTCAGCGCATGGATTGGGATATTCAACTGCCCGCGAGCCTCAGCCAGGACGGCTGGTATTTTGTCATCTGCAATCACCAGTCTTGGGTCGATATTCTGGTGCTGCAACACAGCCTGAATGGCCAGGTACCGTTTTTAAAGTTCTTCCTAAAGCAAGAGCTGATTAAGGTCCCGGTGATGGGCGCAGCCTGGTGGGCACTGGATTTTCCCTTTATGAAACGCTACAGCAAAGCGTATTTGGAGAAGCACCCGGAAAAACGTGGTCAGGATATCGAGACCACCCGCCGCGCCTGTGAAAAATTCAAAGACATGCCGACCTCGGTGATGAATTTTCTGGAAGGCACCCGTATATCGCCAGAAAAATACGCCCGTCAGCAATCGCCATTTTCGCATCTATTAAAGCCTAAAGCCGGCGGTATGGCGTTCGCTATGAATGCCATGGGTGATCAGTTTCGTTCTATTGTCGATGTCACCATTCATTACCCCGATGGGGCTCCGACGTTTTGGGAGTTTCTACAGGGTAAAATGAAGCGCTGTGTGGTGCATGTCGAGGAGAAGCAGATTCCTCAAGATCTACGCCAGGGCGACTATGAAAATGACGATGACTACCGTCAACGTTTTCAGCAATGGGTGCAACAGCTCTGGCAAGAAAAAGATCAGCTGCTCAGCACCCTATCACAACAGACCTGATTACGGCCCAGGTGTTTGGCCTGATATAAGGCTTGATCGGCGCGCTGTAGCAAGGCTTCAGCGCCCGATTCTGTTGTCACTAGAGTGCTGGCAACGCCAATACTGACAGTCAATCGTCGCTGCGACGATGCTGGATGGGCCAGCGCCAAGTCATAAACATGCTGGCGTAGCTTTTCCGCTAAACACTGCGCTGCCTGCTGATCGGTATCGGCCAGCAGCATAATAAACTCTTCGCCACCGTAACGTGCACACAAGTCGGCGCTACGCCGACACACGGCCGTCATCTGGCTTGCCACGCGTTGCAAAGCAGCATCACCGGCAGGGTGGCCAAGGCAATCGTTAAAAGCTTTAAAGTCATCGACATCAATCATCAACAGCGCTATTGGTTGCTGGTAGCGCCGAGCTCGCTGCCACTCATCCTGCAAAACTTGCTCAAAATAACGACGATTGTACAAACCGGTCAGGCCATCGGTAATCGATAACTGGTGTAACTGCTGTACTAATTGCTGTTGTCGTTGGGCTTCCAGTTCCAGCAAACGTTGCTGAATAAATTCATGGCGCGAGATTCGCTCCATGGTCAGCGCGAGATAGGCCCCCAGCAAAATCATCAGACACCAAAACAATAAAAACAGCGGACGCAGTGCCAATAAGGCCGACTCAACCTGACTATTCGCCGCTTCGGCAGACCAAAGAGAAGCCAGCAAGTAGCTTATCAGCATGCTCAACGAGCACGCCAAAAAGGCTCTGATACTGGAGCGCAGCACCACCATGGCAAACACCTGTACCGGAATCAGCCCAACATGGTAAGCAAAGCGAATGCTGCTCTCGAGCAGGGTGGTAAAAGCCACAATCGATATACCCACCAGGGCAATGCCCAGCGCCACCACACTTAGTAGCGGCTTATCTGGGCAGCGCTTCGCCCTGTACCACAGCACCACGGCCATACTCAGCCCCAGCAGCATGCGCACACACACCATTAACAAGGCCTGCTGACCACCAAACAACCCGTCTGCCCAAGCAAAAGCCAGATACAACACCAGCCCTACTGCCAGCATGGCCAGATCCAGCTGCATAAAGCGCTGCTGTCGATGCTGCAGATAGGACTGCTCCCAGTCCATAGGAAATGGCCGCCAACCACGCTGACTTAACTTCAATGCATGCAGCTGGTTGATCTGTTGTTCGACTGACCGTAAGGTATCCTGGCCTGTAACAGCCACTGGTGCTAACAAAGACAGCTCCTGAATATCAGTATTCGGCGGTGGCGGCGGTCACACAGCAAGTGCTGTGCATTTATCAGTTGTTCATTGAATAGATTATCACCGAGGATTCCATGAAGGTATATGACGACATCAGTCAGTCCATTGGCAACACGCCCCTGGTTCGTATTCGCCATCTGACAGGTCACCCCCATGTGTACGCTAAGCTGGAAAATCGCAATCCAGCGCACTCGGTTAAGTGTCGCATCGGCGCCAATATGATCTGGCAAGCCGAGCAAGATGGACTGCTGAAACCGGGCATGGAAATCGTCGAGCCGACCAGCGGCAATACCGGCATTGCTTTGGCATTTGTGGGCGCCGCACGCGGTTACCAAGTGACCCTGACCATGCCAGAAACCATGAGCATGGAACGCCGTAAAGTGATGCAAGCCCTAGGCGCCAAGCTGGTATTGACCGAAGGCCCCAAAGGCATGAAGGGAGCCGTTGAAAAAGCCGAGCAACTGCTGGCCGAAGCACCGGAGCAGCGCATCATGCTGCAACAGTTCAGCAATCCTGCTAACCCTGCCATTCACGAGAAAACCACCGGCCCAGAGATTTGGCAAGATACCGACGGCAAGGTCGATATTTTTGTTGCAGGCGTAGGAACCGGCGGCACCATCAGTGGTGTGTCGCGCTACTTGAAGCAGCACAAAGCCATTACCTCAGTCGCCGTTGAACCCGCCGATTCAGCCATTATTGGACAGCGTTTGCGCGGCGAGACCATTACACCAGCCCCTCACAAGATTCAGGGCATTGGTGCCAACTTTATTCCTGACAACCTCGATTTGGATATCATTGACCGGGTCGAGACCGTCAGCAACGAAGAAGCCATGGGCATGGCCCACCAGCTGATGTCTAAAGAAGGCATATTGGCCGGTATTTCTTGCGGTGCCGCCATGCAAGCGGCACTCAGGCTAGCAGCAGAGCCCGACAATCAAGATAAAGTCATTGTTGTGATCTTACCGGACTCAGGTGAGCGCTATCTGACCTCACCGTTATTTGCCGGTATGTTCGAAGATCAATAAAGTGCTGTTCAGCCATCGCGAAAGCTTCTGTGACGGCTTGCTGGTATACATACCACAAGCCATTACAGAGGCTGATGAGCTGTTTGATCGGTTATTGCAATCTCTACCATGGCAACAGCCGCACGTTCAGGTATACGGCAAGCAGCATGCCATTCCACGGCTGCAATCCTGGCATGGTGACCCGCTGACACACTATCGATACTCAGGTCAGCTGCTGACGCCTGAGCCTTGGACGCCTGAACTACTGCAGCTGCGTGAGCAAGTGGCTGAATTTGGCTTATCAAACTGCAACAGCGTGCTCTGCAATCTGTATCGCCATGGCCAGGACTGCATGGGCTGGCACAGCGATGATGAGCCAGAACTGGCTGCCATGCCCATTGTATCCATCAGTTTGGGCGCCCAACGCGACTTCGCTATTCGCCACAGAGGCAACCAGCGTATGCACAGCAAATTGGCGTTGCAGCACGGCAGCGTATTAATTATGCAGCCAGAGTTTCAATGCCAGTGGCAGCACAGTTTGCCAAGGCGTACCGGCATCAACGAGCCACGTATCAACCTGACCTTTCGCCAGGTTCATGCTTCTAATCACTGACCAATCAAGGCTTCAATACGAAACATGATGACGGGGGTGGTCTCATAGTCTTTATCGCGCTCCCACACCAACTCCTGCGCCACTTCACCAAACACCCAGTCTTGATACAAGCTTTGCCGGTAGCGCACACGAGCACTGTATTGATAAAAGGTGGCGTGTTGCTGAGTGTCGCCGCTAGCCCCAAAGGTATAAGCCAAAGCCGAGTGGCGACTGAACTGATGAAATAATCCAGCACTGTAACTTAAATCCAGATAATCCTGATTCAGCTGGTACTCAGCCTTTGCCTCAATGCGAAACAGTTTTTCAACATTAATAGGATGATCAAAACGGACCTGAGTTTCTTCTCCCCAGCCATCTTGAGTGCGATAGTAAAACTGCTGGGTAAAACGCATTTCCCACTCGGGCAAATAGACGTAACGCCTTGCCCGCAAGCGAATAAAAGGATCCGGGGGAATGCCCCAGCGTACACCGGCATCAATATTGGTTTTCCATTCTTCCGTTTCATCCAAGATAAAACGCAAGGCAGCGGTATATTCTGGGTTTTCTAATGACTCAATCGGATCAGCTTCACGGTTATCCTCGTCTTCATCGGATTCCAGTAGCAGGTTTAAGCGTTCATTGGTATTGGGTAATACCAACTTGACGCTCAAGCCAAACCGATAATCAACGGGATCACCCAGCTCACGCCGGGTAAACCAAGATAACCTCGCCCGACTGCCTTCAACATCATCGTCAGTGACCGTGTCACTGAAAAAGGTATCGACAAAAAAACCGTCAATATTGCCGGATAAAGAATCCAAATAATCCGCTAACCAATCACGTGAACGCGACACCATATCCGGCGTAATCGGAGTTTGCTGAGGATCGTCAGTGTCGTTTTTAGCTGGCAATTCAGCATCGACCGGATTGTAATAATACGGCTGTGGCAACAGCGCTAGCGCTGGCAGCTGCATACACAAGAGTATCGCCGCAAAGGCAAATCTCGTCATACCGGATCGTGGTGAATTAACACCTCAGCCGTGGGAAATGCGATACGAATTTGACGCTCCACTTCATCTCCAATTGCGTGTGCCTGAAACAATGGCTGGCGGCCGTCAAGATCCAGATGTAACTGAATAAACTGCACCGTGCCCGCTTGGCGTGTTCTGAGCTGATGGTACCCATGCACACCGTCGACAGCGACAATAATATCGTGCAGCCGTTGCTCATCTTGCTCCGGCAGTGCTTTATCCATTAATACCGTCAGCGCTGCCCGAACAATGCCGTAGACGCTATAAAGTAACAGCACAACAATCACCAAAGCGACAACAGGATCGAGCCAAAAATTGCCAAACTGGGTCGCGATCAAGGCAACGATCACTGCCACATTGGCGAGAATGTCACTGACATAGTGGGTGGAATCTGCCCGCACCGCCAGAGATTGTGTCTGCGCCACCACCCAGCGCTGATAAGCCACCAAAGACAGCGTCAGCAGCAGTGACATCACCATCACTACCATACTCAGAGTTACCGCATGCACCGGTTGCGGACTGATCAGCCGGTCCACCACCTGTAGCAGCAGCACACAAGCGGAACCCAGCACAAAGGCTGACTGCACTAATGCCGCTAAGCCTTCCGCTTTGCTATGACCAAAGGGATGATCGTCATCGGCCGGTGTCAGCGCATAGCGAATGGCCAGAAAGTTAACCAAAGAAGCGACGATGTCCATCAAGGAGTCCAACAATGATGACAACACACTGACGGAATCACTGACCCACCAAGCCAGTAGTTTACTCAGCAGTAATACCATCGCCACCAGCAATGACGCGGTTGCAGCACTCTTAATCAGGCGTTCACGTCGGTCCACACTGGCTCCTTGTAGTTGAGACAGGTCATTATGCGGAATTCACCGCCCCTTGACTATTGACCTGATGACACGGACTGCCCATATTAGCGCCCGGATAAAAAGGAAGGTTATTATGCCGGTTAAAAATGCTCTGGTTGTCGATGATTCGAAGTCGGCCCGTCTGATGTTACAACGTCTTTTAAGCCGTATGGACGTTCAGGTCGATCTCGTTGACAGTGCCGAAGCGGCGCTGGAGTTTCTCGAAACGCGCTCGCCAGACGTTATTTTTATGGATCATATGATGCCCGGCATGGACGGTCTAGAAGCTACTCAGCTGATCAAGTCCAATCCCAAAACGGCGGCCATCCCAACCATTATGTACACCTCAAAAGAAGGTGATGACTACATAGCCCAAGCACGTTCACACGGCGCCCATGGTGTGCTGCCCAAGCCGGCCAACCAAGAAGCCATTATGGCAGTAATGGAAAGCCTCGATGCTCCAGCCGCTAACGATGAAAAACCTGCTGCCAGCAACATTGCTTTGGCTGAGGTAGACCGTCTGGTACAACGCCACCTTAAACGCGCTTTGACCGAGGCTAAAAGCGAAATTGCCGCCGGTCTCGACAGTACTACCCAACAGCTGCAACAAGCACAAAGTCATCAGTTAAAACAGTTGCAAAGTGATATGCAGCAGCAACTGACAGCCCAGCTGAAAGACGCGCTCAACGCCAAAGCACTGTTTGACACCATTAAGCCACTGCAGCAACGTTTGGCCGTTGGCGTTGCCAAACAGCTCGACGACAAGCAGTCAGAGCGCTTGCTGTTACAACTCAAGCAACTGCAAGACAAGCAACAAAAAGCATTGCAGCAACTTGATCAGCAACATCAACAAGCGATCAAGCGTGCAACCATTATTGCCCTCATTGGCGGCGCAACCATTGGCAGCCTGGTCGCTGTTGCTCTGCATTTATTAGCTTGATCAGTATCAAGACAGAGTCGACTGGTGCCCACTAGCCACCAGGATGGCCTGTCTATACCTTCCTTTAGCCAGCGTGTCTCAGTAGACTGGCTCACTGGCCTGAGTGCTCACTCAGGCCAGCATACAAGAAGCCAATTATCTGGCCATACATCTCACTACGACCATCATCAGATCAGGGATACCGCATGATCAGAGTTGTTATTATTGCTGCAGCCATTGTTTTGTCTGGCTGTGCGGCGACCACACCGCTGCTGGTCGCTGAAGCTGGCGGCCACCAAATCGCACGCAAAGATGAAGACCGCAAAGTGCGAGCAGCGGCGGCATTAAAGGAAGAACCGGATTTACTGACCTATTCCGTCGATGCCATTGTTCGTGGCAAAACAGAAAATGCCGTTGCGACTTATATGAAAGGTTATAGCGCACCTGATTACAGCCAAAACATGAAGTCACTGGCCTTGTATCAAGTCGCCCTGCTGTATATGAACCGTTTTAATGATCAACGCGATGATGATAAAGCGCGGGCTTATCTGCAACAGCACCGTATCGAATTTCCACAGTCCAGATTGCAGCCGCGAATTGAAAAACGCTTAGCCATTCTCGACAAACGCAGCAACGACCCTGTCGATTTAAGCGCTAAACAATTACTAAAACGTGTGGACCGTGCGCAGCTGCTAAAACATGAAGATATTCCCTTCGACGCTCAGCTCACCCCCATGAGTGAACGCGCCATTACCCAAGAGCGCGTGGCCGACGCCGAAAGTGTCTATCTGATTTTATACGACAATAAAGCGTCGTCTGAAACCATGAGAGCAAAGGCGCTGTATCAGCTCGGGCTAATTTATATGAGCCCTTACAACCGCCACGGCAACAATGATAAAGCGCTGGCTTATTTCCGCAAAATCACTCAGGAATTCCCCAATACCGAGCTTGCGTCACAAGCCAGCAAACGCATTACCACACTGATTAACCGTCAGTGATCGAGGGTTAATTTCATCGCCGCCGATAATTGCTTGGCGTCGGCGGGCTGACCAGACCGAGTGGTAACGCCTTTTAACCAATGCGCAACGGCCTGTGGATTGTTGTGCATCCAATCGCGCACCGCACGATCGGCGGGCACAAACTGATTTAAGATCATATCCATCATTTGCCCTTCCATGGCGAGGTCAAAGGTCAGGTTATTGAGGAAGCGAGCAACATTTGGGCAATCCGCAGCAAAACCGCTACGTACGTTCGTATGCACACTGGCACCACCATAATTAGGCCCGAAATAATCATCTCCGCCTGATAAATACTGAATATCAAATTGATTATTCATCGGGTGCGGCGCCCAAGCTAAAAAAGCGATCCACTGCTGGTCGCGAATATGACGCTCGACCTGGCGCAGCATTAAGCTCTCAGGTAATTCCATCAATGAAAAACCTGACAAACCAAATTCATTTTTGGCCATCATATCCAGCAGTAGAGCATTGCCGTCATTGCCCTTTTCTAGCCCGTATAAACGACCATTAAAACGCTGTTTAAACTTAGCCAAATCAGCAAAGCTACGCACACCGGCTTTATAAACATAACTAGGCACAGCCAGAGTGTATTTCGCACCATCGAGATTGGTTGTCAGAGTATGCACCTGGCCTTTTTGCACATAAGGTGCCACCACTGGCTCCATACTAGGCATCCAATTGCCAAGGAACACATCCGCCTCAGCATTGGCTAGGGCTTGATACACTTCCGGCACCGACATTTCATCGACCTTGACCTGATAACCTAAACGCTTAAGCAGCTCAGATGCCACGCTGGTCGTTGCCTGTACATCGGTCCAATTTACCTGCGCAAACCGAACCTGCTGGCACTGCGCCCAACTAAATACTGGTAGTAACAAGGATAAAGCGACGATCAATATTTTCATAAAGTCCCCCATGGTTCGGCGGCGATCGTAACCAGATTATGGCTATAGAAAAAGGACCAATTTAAGACAATGAGTAAAAAGTCAACTATTGATTTACCAGTCAATTTAGCCGCCTAGCAGCGAGCGACAGGCAGCTAAACCGTAACAGAAGAGGATGATTGAAGCAGCGCAACTCATAAGGTTAAACAGCAATAGACACACTGTGTATCTAATGCTGTCAGGGACATGCTTCACTAATTACTGATACGCAACTTCATACTGGCTAACACCGCATCAACATTGACCGCCTTGCCATTTTGCATGGTGATGCCCTGCAGCCAATCGGTAACCAGATGAGGATGAGTATACATCCAATGACGCGCTGCACGATCGGCTGGCACAAACTGGTTCACTATCATATCCATAATGCCGGCGACCTGATCAGCGGGCAGCTGTAACTGTGCCAGCAGTTTTGTGGCATTAGCGCAATCTTGGCTGAACTTTGCTCGCGTTAGGGTATTGACCGACGACAGCCCCATATCTGGACCAAAATGATCATCGCCTCCTTGCAGGTAACGCACGTTATAGGCCTCATTCATGGGATGCGGCTCCCAGGCTAAAAACGCCACCCACTGCTTGTCTTTGTGATAGCGCTTCACTTGGCGTAACATCAACCGCTCGGGCAGTTCAATTAGGCTAAAGCCGCCTAGCTGGTGGGTGTTTTTATCAATCAAGCCGCGCAGGTATTGATTAGCGCTGTTGCCCTGCTCTAAACCGTGTACTCGACCAGCAAACTGTTGCCGGTGTTTGCCAATATCAGCAATGGAGCGAACACCCGCTTCATACACATAATCTGGAACCGCCAATGCATAGCGTGCTTGGGGGATATTCTTACCAATGATTTCTACCTGCCGGCGCGACAAATACGGATCTATTTGCTCTTGGCTCGATGGCAGCCAAAGACCTAAAAAGGCGTCTAGCTCGCCAGAAGCCAGCTTGGCATAGATATCGTTCTCATCCAGCTCAAGTTGCTTGGGTTGATAACCCAGCTCCTTTAACAGCTCACTGGTCACCGCCGTGGTGGCTCGTAAATCACTCCAATCGACCAAGCCAAAACTGACCGACTTGCACTCAGCATGGGAAAAGGCTGCCACGAACCATAACGCCATCCACCATATCCGCATATCACAACCTCTATTCGTCAGTGAACATCAGGGGCGAAGTGTGCCACTGTTCAATGTAGCGGGTTGTGATCGGCTTCTCAGGCAAGGTGACAGCCTGTCACGATTGTAAGCCTTGTGTTTACTCCCAATCGTGACTTACTGCCACTCTCAACATAGATTCAGTCTTAGTGACTCGCCAACCAGGTATCGATGATGGTTACCACCTGATGCATGCCGTCTTTCAGTGTCTGACGAATATGCTCCATGGTAATGAGATCATCCGACTTACCGGCAGCAGGGTTCACCACTAGACACACGCTGGCGTAAGGAATGCCAAGTTCACGAGCCAAGGCAGCCTCAGGCATGCCGGTCATACCGACAAGATCACAGCCGTCATTCTCTAACCGTTGTACTTCTGCGATGGTTTCTAGCCGAGGGCCCTGCGTCGCAGCATAAACTCCGCGGTCTAACACAGTAATATTAGCGGCCTTTGCTGCCACCAATAGGCTTTGGCGTAGTGGCTCATCGTAAGGGTGACTGAAGTCGATATGATCGAGCGGACGGTAAGTGCCATCAAAAAAGGTGGCTTCACGGCCCCAAGTGTAATCCACCAACTGGTGCGGTATGACGATGGCGCCACTGCCCATATCCGGATGAATCCCCCCCACGGCATTAACGGCAATAATACGTTCGGCACCCAGCTCTTTTAACGCCAACAAATTGGCCCGATAGTTAATCAAATGCGGCGCGATCGAGTGTGGCTGACCGTGGCGCGACAGAAAAATAACTGGCTGTTGCTGCCATTCTCCGCGTTGCGGTACCGACGAAGGAGCTCCCAGTTCAGTAGTAATGGGAGCTGCCTGCCACTGTTCTGGCCCGTCAATTTCGGTTAAGCCAGTGCCGCCAATAATGGCCGTTATTTGCTGAGACATGAAACGTCCTGAGAATCCAACACAAAGGATGCAGAGTTTAAGCAGTCAGCGGCTGAAGTCGAGCACGAGTGTGCTGAGCGCGTTCACTGTCGCAGTCAGCACTCGCTTGTTGGCGCCTGAGTGCCGTTGCTTGCAGTGGCTGTAGATTCAAGCGCGGCAGCGCCAGCGATTGCACAGCATGCAGTACCTGTAAGGCTCCGTCTCGATTATTGCAGGCCAGCAGTGCCTGAGCACCAGCCTGCACAGCGAGCTGGGTCCGGCTGGCATACCCCCCCACTTCGGCCGCGCCTTGCATAGACAAGTCGTCACTAAAAATAATGCCATCGAAACCCAATTCAGCACGCAATATATCCTGCAACCACTGACGTGAAAAACCCGCAGTGTAATCAGGGTCAACGGCACTATAAATCACATGAGCAGGCATCACTGCCGCCAGTTTTTGAGCCCTGATTAACTCTACAAAGGGAGTCATATCCTGTTGCAGCTGCGCAATGGGGCGCGAATCAATAGGCAGCTCTACATGGGAATCCGCCACCACTGCGCCATGGCCAGGAAAATGCTTTGCGGTTGCTGCCATACCAGCCTGTTGCATCCCGTCGATCCAGGCACCCGCCAAAGCCACTACCGGCTCAGCGCTGTGTCCAAACGCACGATCACCAATTACCTGTGAACAGCCATATTCAATGTCCAACACTGGCGCAAAGCTGAGATCAACGCCACACGCAATCAGCTCCGTGGCCATCAGCCAGCCTGCATCTTTGACCAATGACAAGGTCGCATCAGCATCTTGCTGCCATAGGGCTTCAAAGCTCAGCATCGCCGGCAAACGAGTAAACCCCTGCCGACAACGCTGTACCCGACCACCTTCTTGATCAATGCAAATTAACAGCTCCGGCCTAACGCTACGGATGCTGTCGGTCAGTGCCAATAACTGCTGCGGGCTTTGGTAATGACGAGCGAATAGAATGACACCCACCAAAGCGTCATGCTGCAACAGTTCATCGTCAGAGGGGCCAAGCTCAGGCCCACTGACATCGGCAATAACGCCAACGGTTTGATGATTCATTAAGCGATATTCCGACAAGGGATAATGCGAAAACTGTGGGGCTGAATCCACACCAAGGTGCCTGCAGTGACGCGTTCATATAAATCGATAACGTCGGCGCAGCGCATGCGAATACAGCCATGGGAACGTGGCTCGCCCATAGGCTCAGAATCTGGAGTACCGTGGATATAAATGTAACGACGCATGCTATCAACACCATTACCGCGGTTAAATCCCACTTCTAAGCCTTGAAGCCAGAGGATGCGCGACAAAATCCAATCGCGTTGCGGGTGCTGCTGTGCCAGCCGATGATTATAAATTTCCCCAGTTGCGCGGCGCCCGACAAACACACTGCCTTTTTCCGCACCACTGCCGATACAGGCGCGAACGCGGTGCCAGCCTCGAGGGGTTTGCCCGCTGCCATCGCGCTCTCCGACGCCATTGGCGGCGGTTGATACTGGGTATAAATGACAAGACTCGGACGTCGACAAACGCAACGCCTGATCGGCAATAGAGATCTCAATCAGAGGAAGATCACTGGATTCCAACATCTAGAAGTCCCTGGTCAAACAGGAAAACCGCCCCGATGGCGATTTTGTCACAACAGCTACGCTGTCATTCCTGCCGCGAGGAAAGGTACCAGCTTATCGACAACTTGCGCAATATCAGCACGGCTACCAAGGTCATGCTCCGCCATAGCCGTCAGTGCATCGGCACCCGACAAGGTAAATACCGTGGCACCCAGCATAAAGTGAATGCGCCAAAAGCGTTCTTCGTTCGACAAATCCGGCGTCGCTGCGGTAATTAACTCCATATAGTCGCGAAACAAGGTGCCGTATTCTGCCCGCAAAAACTTGCGTAAATGGCCCTGGCCTTGAGTGTAAGCCAGCCCTAACAAACGCATAAAAATGCCCAATCGATGGGGATTGCTGCCGCCACTGCGCATGGATGCCGACGACAACAGCCGCAGCAACTCACCGAGCTTGGGTGGCTCGCCTTGCAAGCGCTGTCGATAGTCGTTCAGATCTTGTTCTAGCCCTTCACTAAAGGGCGCTAAAAAGCGCGCAAACACCGCCTGAATCAGAGATTTCTTGGAGCCAAAGTGATAATTCACCGCCGCCAAATTCACCCCCGCCTTGGTGGTGATGTTACGCAGCGAGGTTTCGGCAAAACCACGCTCGGAGAACAATTCTTCAGCAGCATTCAAAATAGCTTTGGCAGTGTCTTTCTGAGCCATACCAGCATCTCTGTAAACGATTGTTTCAAACATACGTTTAAAACATCCTTGACGCAAGTCTCCTGCACGTTCCAAGCATCGCTGAGAACAAGAAAATGCACAATTTGTGACTCAGGTTTACAGCCCCCAACATACTGTATATATTTACAGACACTGTATAAATCACCAGATGGACGCACGCATGACCAAGCTGACCCAAAGGCAACAACAAGTGCTGGACTTTGTTCGCTCAGCACTGGAAGCGACTGGCTTCCCACCCACCCGGGCAGAAATCGCCCGTCAGCTCGGCTTCCGCTCAGCCAATGCCGCCGAAGAACACTTAAAAGCGCTGGCGCGCAAAGGAGCCATTGAAATTATGCCAGGCGCATCACGCGGCATTCGCATTGTTGAGGAAGAACAGCCTGGCCTGCCTATCATAGGTCGCGTTGCCGCCGGTAACCCAATACTGGCAGAAGAACACGTTGAAGATTACTGCGATATTCCTGCCAGCTTTTTTAAACCAGCAGCCGATTTTTTGCTGGAAGTGCACGGCGACAGTATGCAGGACATTGGCATTATGGATGGCGACTATATCGCTGTGAATAAACGAGAAACTGCTCGTAACGGCGAAATCATCGTGGCGCGGGTCGATAACGAAGTAACCGTCAAACGCTATGAGAAAAAACGCAGCAAAATCTTTTTGCATGCCGAAAACGCAGCGTACCAGCCCATTGAAGTGGATTTAAAAACCAGCGAGTTTGCAATCGAAGGATTGTATGTCGGTGTGATTCGCCGTCAGTAATATACGGAGGCACTATGCAACAGCTGTCCCTTGCCATGTCTGATGCGCCCGTGTGGTTAAAAACCACCCAGGTCGGTAGTTTGACTGAAATGATTATCAGTGATGGCAGCGCTATCAATCCGATGCAGCTGTTGCCATTATTATCCCAATGCAACCAGGGACAGCGCTGGTTAATGTGGCTCAGCCCACATCCAAAAATGAATAAACAATGGCTGCAAAGTTTAGGCTTACACCATGCAGCCGTCATCCAGCTAGATTGCCGCCCAGACAATCAGCTGCAGCTGTGCTTACAAGTGATTGCGGCCGGTAACAGCCATCTGATGATCGAGTGGCAAGGCAAACTAAGCGCCCTGCAGCGCCAGCAACTCGAACAAGCCGCTCGGCAAAGCCAGACCGAAGTCATGCTGATCCAACGACGCCAGCAAGCGGCAGCCTAACGCACCTCACCCGGGAAGCTTCGTTACCTGTACTAAGCTAGACACTGACCGGATAGGCTGAGTCTATTTCTCACTAATCTTGACCACTCAGTCAGCGCCAAGCCAGGAACAGTGCGCAACGACAGACTGTTGTGCAATTCTGCCTGTGCTAGAATGCGCCGCTTTCTCAACAAATTGAGGTGCACACCATGGCAGCCACCGTTGGCATTATCATGGGCTCCAAGAGCGACTGGCCCACCATGCAGTTCGCTGCGGAGATGCTCGATAAACTGCAAGTGGAGTACGAAGTAAAAGTCGTATCTGCCCACAGAACCCCAGATCTGTTGTTCGACTACGCCAAAAATGCGCACACCCGCGGCCTCAAAGTCATCATTGCTGGCGCTGGTGGCGCTGCCCACTTACCAGGCATGGTGGCGTCACAAACGGCATTGCCAGTATTAGGTGTGCCCGTTAAGTCACGCGCACTGAACGGCCTCGATTCGTTGCTTTCGATTGTGCAAATGCCTGGCGGCGTAGCAGTCGGTACCCTAGCCATTGGCGATGCCGGTGCCAAAAATGCTGGCTTGTTGGCAGCGCAAATTCTGGGTACACACGATATCGACCTGCAACACAGAGTTGAGCAGTTCCGTCAGGAGCAAACTGAAGATGTGCTCGAACTGCCCGATCCACGCAACGCCGACTAAGTCATACGGACGTTTTATTGGTTATGAAGATTGGTATTCTTGGCAATGGTCAGCTCGGTCAAATGCTGGCAGACAGCATCCACGACCTTGCCGATATTGAAGTCAGCCTGTACGACCTACGGGCGCACAGCGCAGAAGCACTGAACGCTTTCCTGCAAGCAGCAGATCGCATCAGCTACGAAACAGAAAACATCAGTGCCGACGTTGTTAATCAGCTCGAAGAATATGCCGACAAGCTATTTCCTAGCCTTGAGGCGCTAAAAACGTTTCAAAATCGCCTGCTAGAAAAACGTGCTTTGCGTGCTGCTGGTATCGACACCGCTGAGTTTTGGGCCGTTAACAGCCTGGCGGATCTACATCAGGCTATCGACCAACTGGGCCTGCCGTTGGTACTAAAAACCACCACCGAAGGCTACGATGGCAAGGGGCAATTTGTCATTAAACAAGCAGACCAGGCACAGCAAGCCTGGGACAGCATTGGTCAGCGAGAGTTGATTGCCGAGGCGTTTGTAACCTTTGAGCGTGAAACTTCGGTCATCGCCAGTCGCGACCAAGATGGCAATATGGTGGTCTGGCCAATGACAGAAAATGTGCACCATGACGGCATTTTGCGCTACTCCCTATATCCGGCTCCAGCGTTGACCAGTGATAAGCAAGCCCAAGCAGAGCAATACGTTCGCCAACTCGCCGACAGTCTCGACTATGTCGGCACGCTGACACTGGAACTGTTTGATACTGCCGATGGCCTGGTAGCCAATGAGGTGGCGCCTCGTGTCCACAACTCCGGACACTGGTCCATTGAAGGCGCTGCCACCAGCCAGTTTCGTAATCATATGCTGGCCATCAGCGGCAAAGCACTGGGACAACCCAACGCCAAACACAACAGCGTGGCCATGCTCAATGTGATCGGTGATGAACAGCCTGCCTTGCTGGCCGACTCCCTCAGCAATGCCCATCGCCACAGTTATGGCAAACAAGCACGTCCGCAACGCAAACTTGGCCACATCACCATCACGGCTGACAGCAATGCCGAGCGCGATGCCATTATCGATCAACTGCACGCCGTATTGCCGGCGCCCACCTGGCCACAGAGGTAAACCATGGCTAAGTCGTTACAGGAGCAACTATTAGCTGCTGGCTTGGTAAACAATAAAAAAGCCAAGCAAAACCAACGGGAAAAAAAGCGCCAGCAGCATTTGCAGCGCACCGGTAAAGAAGACGTGGTTGACGAAGCCAAAGTAGGCGCCGAGCAAGCCCGTAAAGCCAAGGCTGAACGCGACCGCGAACTCAACCGCCAGCGCGACGAACAGGCACAGAAAAAAGCCATTGCCGCGCAAATCCGTCAGCTGATTGCCAGCAATGCCATCAGCAGTGACAAAGCTGACGTGCGTTATCAATTTGTTGGCCCGGATAACAAAGTAAAACCGATCCACGTTGACCAGGCTATTTTTGACCGTTTAAGTCGCGGTCAGTTGGCCATCATGGAGCTTGATAGCAGCTTTGCGGTGATTCCAGTTCCGGTTACAGACAAGATCCGCCAGCGTGATAGCGACATCTTTATCTATATCGCCGATTCCAGTGCTGATCAGTTAGATGAAGACGATCCTTACGCTGCCTACCAGATTCCTGACGATCTGATGTGGTAACGCCATTCAGCCCATCGAGCCAATACTGGTGGGCTGATCCTTTCAAGATTGTTCGATAATCGCCGCCTGCTATACCTCTCTCAAGCTATACCCTCACTAGCTATACCCTCTCTCCAGCTTATCTCTCCTTGCTGTATCGCTAGCGTCTGGGCACACCGCCATGATCCGGGTCAATGACCTGATAGCAACGTACTGGCAAGCTCAATAAACGGAAGGGAGATGCCATTGAAAAAGATACTGTTCAGCACTGCCGTTATCGCGACGCTGGCCACCGCTTGGTGGTTTAAGCCCGCGCCCGCCATCCCAGTGCAAAGTCATCAGGTCAGCGCTGGACGGGTAGAACAGCTGGTGGCCAATACCCGTTCTGGCACCGTAGAAGCTTGTCAACGCTCCAAGTTATCCCTGTCTCAAGGTGGTCAGGTAGCCAAACTGTATGTTCAGCAAGGTGACCTAGTTAGCGCCGGCCAGCCATTATTAGAACTGTGGAACGATGATCTCCAAGCGGCCCAACAACAAGCGCAAGCGGAACTGCAACTGGCGAAATTGCAGTTACAAGCTAGCTGTCAGCAAGCCAAGCTTGATCAACGCGAAAGCCAGCGCATTATGGATTTACGCACCCGTAATCTGGCTTCAGAAGAAGCTGCTGATAGAGCCACAACCAAAGCCCAGATCAGCCGCTTTGCTTGTCAGCAACAGCAAGCTCAAGTTAACCGCGCCCAGGCAAGCTTAAAGCTACAGCAAGCTCGCTTGGCTCAAACACAACTATTTGCTCCATTTGATGGCGTCGTAGCCGAGGTTAATGGCGAGATTGGTGAATATGCAACCCCCTCCCCACCCGGGGTCGCCACACCACCGGCCATTGATCTGATCAACACCCACTGCATTTATGTCAGAGCCCCCATCGATGAAGCCGAAGCCGCTGCCATCACCATCGGCATGGCTGCACGCATCAGCCTGGATGCCTTTCGAGACAGAACCTTTACCGGCCAGGTCAGCCGTATAGCACCTTATGTGCAAGACTACGAAGCCCAGGCACGGACCGTTGATATCGACGTACAGCTGGATCCATTGGCGGACGATGTGCACCTGCTGATCGGCTATTCGGCCGATCTGGAGATCATCACAGATCAGCACGACAATCACCTGCGCATTCCAACGGAAGCACTGCTCGATGGTCAAAAGGTCTTTGTGATTCGCGATGGACGGCTAGTCTCACAAGCCATCGATATAGGTCTCAGCAACTGGACTTGGACCGAAGTACAGCAAGGGCTGGACAGTGGCGATCATATCCTGATGACCCTCGATCATGCTGATATCAGCGAAGGAAGCCTGGTCGAGATCAACAATGCCGATGATTAAACTGCAGCACATCGACAAAACCTTTGTCCTTGGCGATCAGCCCGTGCATGCCCTCACAGATATCAAACTGGAGGTGGCAGCGGGAGAATACCTGTCCATCATGGGCCCATCTGGCTCAGGAAAATCGACTCTGTTAAACCTACTCGGGCTGTTAGACACTGCAGATCAGGGCCAGGGAGAGTATTGGCTCAACGGCAGCAATACCGTGCAGATGAGCGAGGAACAAAGGGCTCGTTATCGACGCCAGCACATTGGTTTTGTGTTTCAGTCTTACCATTTAATTCCTAGACTCAGCGCCAGTGAAAATATTGAACTACCGATGATTCTGGCAGGCATCACTCCTGCCGAGCGCCAACGTCGGTTGATACCCGTGATTGAGCGCTTGGGGCTAAGCAAACGTGCCGGCCATCTGCCCCATCAATTGTCAGGTGGCCAACGCCAGCGTGTCGCTATCGCTCGCGCCATTATTATGAAACCCGCTCTGCTGCTGGCCGATGAACCGACCGGTAATTTAGACAGTCGCACTGGTCAAGATGTGATGGCCACATTAGAAGAACTCAACAGCGGTGGTATCACCTTGATCATGGTGACCCATGATCACGACCTCGGCCGCCGCGCGCAGCGCACTTTGACCTTGGTTGATGGCCATATTACCTACGATGGTCCAGCGGAGGCGCTGTGATTCGTTGGCACGATCAGCTGCGCTTTAACCTTAAAGCTCTGCTGCGCCAGCGCTTTCGCACCCTGATGCAATTATTGGCGATGGCCATTGGTGTGTTCGCTGTGGTGCTGTTAACGGGTCTGGGCGAAGGCGGTCGACGCTATGTTATTAACGAGTTTTCCCTGCTCGGCAAAGACGTTCTGATTATGTTGCCAGGCCGCAAAGAAACGACTGGCGGACTGCCACCTTTGACCGGAGAGGGCACACGCGACATTACCCTGCAAGACGCTCAGGCCGTTTTACGGCACAGACAGGTGAGTGCCGTGGCTCCCATTATTGCCGCCAGTGGTGACATCAGTGCTTATGGGCGCTCGCGAGAATCCCTGGTGATTGGCACCAACCGTGATTTTTTTGCCATGCGTCAGTTATCACTGCAACAGGGTCAAGCACTGCCAGCCATCGAATTACACATTGCTCAGCCAGTCTGCGTTATTGGTGCAAAACTCAAACAAGCTTTGTTTGCTCATCGACCCGTGCTGGGGCAGTGGCTAGGCGTGGCTGGCCATCGTTGCCGTGTCATTGGCGTATTGGCCGACACTGGCACGGGCTTGGGGATGGATATGAGCCATGCTGTGCTGATGCCAGTCGCCAGCACACAGCAAATATTTAATGCCCATGGCCTGTTTCGGTTAATGATCCAGTTGCGCACCCTGCACAACTTACCAGTCACCGTGCGGTCACTGGAGCAGCGAATGCAACAGCAGCACGATGGACAGCTCGACGTCACCTTGATCACACCTGATTCACTACTGGCTGCGTTTGACAGCATTTTGGCGGTTATCACCATGGCTGTCGCTGCCATTGGCGGCATCAGCTTATGTGTTGCCGGGGTATTAATCATGAACATGACTCTGATTAGCGTCAGTCAGCGGACCGCAGAAATTGGTTTATTGAAGGCACTTGGCAGCTCAGCTGTAGAAATTCGCCGGCTGTTTATTGGTGAAGCGCTGTTACTTACCTTAGCTGGGGCCAGCCTTGGCATTGCCAGCGCCGAAGCTTTGCTGTGGGCCGCTAGCCAACGCCTAGGCATCAGTTTTATTGCGCCCTGGTGGGCCAGTGCCCTGGCTCTACTCGTTGCTCTGGGCAGCAGCCTGGTGTTTTCCTGGTCACCGGCCAGTCGCGCCGCTGGCATGGCGCCCGTGCAAGCGCTGCAACAGCAGATGGGGAAATAACATGCGTGCCGCCGATGGTTTTAAGCTGGTGTTATCGTCACTGCGTTTTACCCCGAAAAAAAGCGCATTAACGGCTCTGGGCATTGCCATCGGTATTACCGCGGTTACCTTGTTGACGTCCCTCGGTGAAGGCGTACGCCACTATGCGATGAGCAATTTCACCCAGTTCGGCACCCGTATTCTGGCGATATCACCCGGCAAGAGTGAAACTGCTGGCATGGGAGGGCTGCTCAGTTCTGTCCGATTGCTAACGGTCAGCGATGCCCGAGCATTACAACAGCTCAGCGGCGTCGACTACGTGGTGAGCAATGTACAAGGCAGTGGTGCGGTGCGCTTTCAGCAGCGCCAACGACACACTGAGATATTGGGCACTAACGCCGACTTCGCCGCTGCTTGGTCATTCTCTTTAGCCAGCGGCCGCTTCTTGCCCAAGTCCGACAGCAACAGTCCGCCATTCGCCGTACTTGGGCATAAAGTTAAAACCGAACTGTTCCGCCAGCACAGTGCCTTGGGCCAATTTATTCGCATCGGCGGTCAACGCTTTCGTGTTATTGGTGTGATGCAACCCAAAGGCAGCATGCTGGGGTTTGATCTCGATGATATGGTGTATATCCCCGACGATCGTGCCTTGACGCTGTTTAACCGCGCCGGATTAATGGAAATCGATGTGGTTTTTTCAGCCTCTACCACAGCCGCTACGGTGAGTCAGCGGGTGACCGATCTGCTCATTCGCCGCCACGGCCAAGAAGACTTTACCATCATCACTCAGGATGAAATGCTGTCCAGTCTGAACAGCATATTGCATGTATTAACGCTGGGAGTTGCTGCATTAGGGTCCATATCCCTGCTGGTGGGAGGCATTGGCATCTTTACCATCATGACCACCAATGTTCGCGAACGCACCGCTGAAATCGGTTTATTACGCGCCATTGGCATGGCAAAGCGCGACCTGTTGTTGCTGTTTCTGGCCGAAGCCATGATGTTATCGCTGCTGGGAGGCGTGGCTGGTATTCTGGTAACGGTCAGTTTGATTGCTTTCGGTGTGATCTTACTGCCCGATTTTCCTGTTTTTTTAAGTCCGTTTTATCTGATTATGTCACTGTTATTTTCTGCTCTGATTGGCTTACTGGCCGGTATCGTTCCTGCTTGGCAAGCGGCACAGCTGCACCCCATAGAGGCCCTTAGAGCAGAATAACAACAAGATCAAACGACCCTTGAAGTGCTAAAGCGTGAAGCCAGACTAGCGATTAAAGCGACTCACCAGTTCAAGCTGTGCTGCTGCCGCTTCGTCCATTTGTTGACTCAACTTAGCGTCAGCATCGATTAATTCAGCCGTTTCCGCACTGCTGTCACGGATTTGAGATATTCGCCTAGCAATATCGGTCGACACTTTTGATTGCTGCTCAGCCCCGGCCGCCATTTCCTGAGCACTGATAGCGATAGCATCAACGGCTTGCAGCAGCTCGGCTAATTGCGTGGCTACATCTTGCATGCGCTGCTGAGTTTCGCCGGCGCCGTCTCTCCCTTCTTTCATTCGCAATACCAAACCTGCAACCTGCTGCTGGATTTGCGTCAGCGCTTGTTGAATACGCTCAGTCGAACGCTGGGTGTCACCAGCCAGACTGCGAACTTCATCCGCTACCACAGCAAAACCACGCCCAGCCTCACCCGCACGTGCCGCTTCAATGGCCGCATTGAGGGCCAGCAGGTTGGTTTTTTCGGCAATGGCATCAATGGAGCTGGCGATGGTGCCAATTTCCGCCACTAATTGATCGAGCTGCTGCGCTTGCTCGGCGTCTTTTACCAAGTGATCGTGCTGTTCGCTTATCAGTTTCACCACATCGGCCAGCACATTGCGACCTTGCTCCCCCAGCCTGCGAGACGCATCGGCATCGCCTGAGACCTTAGTCACCGATTGACTGATTTCATCGATACTGGCGCTCATTTCTTCCGTTGCGACGGCGATCTGATCGGTTTCGGAGGTTAACTGCTGCATCGCATGACTGCTGTGGCGTGCGTTGTCGGCTACCTGGCGTGACTTATCCACCACCGACTGGCTGCTGTGTTTAACCATGCCGGTGATGGTGCGTACCGCGGATTGATCGATAATTTGCTGCAGCCGGTAACAAGCCAGATTGCTCACCTCGCCACTGAAAATATATTGAGTTAATGCATCATGGCTGATCGGCGTGCGGCACTGATCCACCGGCATTAACCAGGTTTGCAGCCAGCGATCAAGTAACACCGCCAGCGCCGCAGTGGCCAGCAATAAGCCCAGCGCCAATGTGATATGCGCTGACCAAGCGGCGAATATCGCTCCCGGCAGTGCTAACAACAACCACATCGGCATCATTCTTCGCACTCGTGGAATCACCCTCTGCCACCAAGCAAAAGGCGCCTTGCCCGCATTAAGCCGGGCATATACTGATTCTGCCCGCGCTACCTGGCTGGCACTGGGCTTTACACGAACGGACTCATAGCCGCAGATTTTGCCATGGTCATAAATAGGTGTGACATGGGCATTGACCCAATAGTGATCGCCGTTTTTACAGCGGTTTTTGACAATGCCAACCCAGTGATTGCCATCTTTTAAGTGCTTCCACATCAGCTCAAACGCCGCCTGTGGCATATCGGGATGGCGGATTATATTGTGTGCCTGACCGATCAGCTCAGATTCTCCATAACCTGAAATATCGAGAAAATCCTGATTCACGGTTTTAATGACACCGCGTGCATCAGTTGCAGAGACAATGCTTTGACGATCGCCCATCGGATGATCGACTTGAGTCACCGGAAAGTTTCGACGCACACCCTAAGCCCTTAGTGGCCAAACAGCTAAGTAGCAGATAACAGAGTGCGATATCTGCTTTATAGGTGTAGGGCAAAGTGCTGAAGAATACCAACTCACAGCACACACGCTATCCGCTGTGTCGCACATATACCTTGCCGATGTCGTCACCGCTTAGGTCATGGTCCCTATGCCGCACCTATAAAAACAATCAAGGCAGCAACTGCTGCCAAAAACGGCCCACATCGGTAGCTAAATCCATATTCGGATAACAATGAACGTATTTACCACGGCGCTCAACACGAATCAGCCCGGCATCCTGCAACGCATGGACATGATGTGACACCGTCGGCGCCCCCACTTTTAACTTGTGTATCAAATCCGCCACTCCGCAACCGGCCTCTGGCGCACTGATGCCTTGCTCGGCACTGGCGATTACAGCACGGTAAATTTGCAGCCGATTGGGATTGGCCAACGCCTTAAATATCTGGCTGAGCTGTTGATCTGTCATTCAGTCATCCGAAGCAATAGGTTAATAATTTGACAAGTATCGAAATATCTGGCGTGATTACAATCAATTCGAAACCCATCGAAGAGAGACTATGAAGATATTAATCGTCGGTGCCGGTGCCGTTGGGCTAGTGTATGGGCAGCACTTTGCCCGTGCTGGCCATCAGGTGCAGTACCTGACTAAAAAGAAATATGCCGCGAGCTTTCACTCAGGTGTTCGCCTCACCCGCCTACAGCCATTTCGCCAGCCACGTTCTCAGGTAGAGCCAGTTGCACTGCGTTATGACTGGCAGGGTGACTATGAGCTTGTGGTTTTGGCCATTTCATCTCCAGCACTAAGACAACTGGATTGGCCTGAGGTAACACGGCAACTCGGGAACACGCCTATTCTCATGCTACAACCCAGCAGCGCCGACTTGTCGTTACTTGAGCAGCACTTTAATCCCCAGCAAATCGTGCAAGGGCTGATTAGCCTCATCGCTTATCAAGCGCCGCTACAGACGCCCTGCATGGATCACATAGAATATTATTTGCCGCCCATCGCAATGCCGGTTTCGGGCAAAAAAGATCTGCGAGACAATGTTATTCAGCTGTTTAAACACAGCGGAATTGCCGCAACGGCCAGCCCTTCTGCTGTTGCCGCATCAAAGCTGCCATCGGCATTTTTAATGACCTTTCTGGCTGCACTGGAGCAAGCACACTGGCAATTCAACATTTTGCGCCAGCAGCCGCATCTGCTCAAGCAACTCGCTTGTGCTCAGTCGCAATTGTTACCTCAGTTACAACCACTAACCTGGTGGCAAAAAATATTATTTCAGGGAGTTTTAACGCCAGCCTGTTATCGTTTGCTGCTTCGCCTGGCACCGTATTCGGTTCCGCTGCCGCTAGAGCGATACCTGCATTACCACTTTATCAAGGTACGCGAGCAAACCTATCTTTATCTAACAGACTATCAGCAACAATATCCCAGCCAAGCCCTAAGGGAGCTGACCGCTACACTTGAGAACGCATATCTGTGATTTCTTCCAGAATATCCAGATATTCATGATCATCGATGCCGATTTGCTCAAAGTATTGCTGTTGATATTGCTCCCATTGATGATCATTTTTGGCTTGCTTGATTTGCATTTGAATGTTGTCAGCAATTTTCAGCACCGCTAGCAGCATATTTTCGTTGTAATCATCGTTGTAGCCGAGGTAGTCAACATTGTGATGGTTCAGTATTACGTGACAGATATCCGTCGGCAAATTCCAGGTATTGGCAATGATAAATCCTACAATGGGATGGCTGGTGTTATAAAACTGATCTTCATACACAGCCAGTGATTCATTTTCATCACTATTAGCCGCCTTAATGCAGTCTAAATAGGTGTCGTGAAACTTCATCGCCATCGCTGCAATACCGCAGTCATGAAACAACCCAGTGGTATACAGGTTTTCCTGTGGGATCTTGTCCTTAATACGCCCGCCTATATAAACCATGGCTTCCGCCACTTCCGTGGCCTCATCCCACAATCGCTCAAAACTGATGGCTGACTTACCATGAAACGCTTGTCGCAGCATCACCGCAGCCAACAAGGTAGTGGTCGCATCCAATCCCAGCATCATAACCGCCTGGCGCGTATCACTGACAACCCGTCCCATGCCAAACATGGGCGAATTAATGGTTTTCAGTACCGCAGATGAAAGTCCCAAATCCTTGCTGATCAGCTCCGCCAATACAGACAAGTCCGGCTCATCTGCGCGACACTCTGCCTGGGCACGCGTTAATAATTCGGGCGGAGAAGGGACAAAAAATGAGTGTTTAAGTCCTTCTAGATAGTCTTGATCCAAGGTCAACATGGCGCGTCCTGATGCTTCCTTCGCTCTCCACAACCCTAGACCAGTTTGCCTTGGAAGACAGCGAAGAAAGTAACCAAAGATGCCATCAATCTGAACAAGCGGGTGCCAACAGGCATACAGCCACCGAGCGAGGCTGCGCACGCTCGGCTAATAAAGAACTGGGGTGTTAAAACGGCACGTCGTCGTCGAAGGCAGGAGGAGCAAAGTCGGCAGCAAACCCGCCAGCCGGCTGAGCATCACCGGCACGCTCCACTTTCCAAGCCTGCAAGCTAGTGAAGCACTTTTCAGGTTTGCCCGGTGCATTCCAAAGACGACCCGACAAGTTAAACGTCACTTGAACTTCGTCACCAACCTGATAGCTGTCCATCAGTGCACATTTATCTTTAATCAGCTCCAGCGCCACGTAATTGGGGTAGTCTGGATTCTCACCCTCCCCTGACAACTTGATCACAAACTCGCGTTTGGTAAAGCCGTTTTGACCATACTCTCGCGTCTGATCGATGGAGTGAATGATTCCTTGTGCTTCAAAACTTTTAGACATGCAACGTCCCAAACCAGCAAATTAAAAAAGCGATCATAACATCGCACACCAATGGCCTAAACACCCAAGCCAATCCCTAAACCGTTGGACAGACAACCCGATAGTCGAGTTACATCAAGGCTCAGGCCGTCAGCATGGTGACTTTTTCTTCCTGCTGCAAAATGGGCTGAATCGAGGCCAGAGCATTGCGTCGGTCTTCCGACTTAAACCACAGATTCCAAGCTTCTTGGTTTTTCCAATTGGTGATAATGATTCGATGGTTAGAATCCATAGCGTCTTTATACGTCGCGCCTGACACATAACCTTGGGCCTCGAGCATGGCACGCAGAGTATCTTTAATGGCCGCGTCATAGGTGCTTTCCATACCGGTAGCGATTTGACGTTCAATAATCACCTTGATCATAGTGAGTCCTTTAGCTGTGCACGATTGATACCTTATGCACTGAGCATAACCAATGTTGATGAACAAATGGAATAAGAGAAGGAGTCTTTGGCCATGAATAGCCCATCGGCTTACACCCTTATCAGTGCGACAGCAGGCGGCATTGGTCAGGCGTTGCTGCACCAGCAACTACAATGTGGCCCGGTAATCAGTTTGTCTCGACAACCGCGGCCAAGCCTCGATTACCAACCAGAGCACCCCTGGCAGCATATTCAAATCGACCTGAGCGAGCCGAGTTGTGTCAGCACGCTGGAACAAGCACTGGCGCCCTACCGCATAGCACAGGTGTTCGCTTGTACAGGCGTATTGCACAGTGAACAGCAGCAACCCGAAAAGTCGTTGCGCTCATTACATCGCGATTGGTTGCTACACAGCATCGATATTAATGTTCTCACACACGTTCACCTGGCCCAGGCCCTGGATGCCAAGGTATCGGCCAGTCGACCGTTGCGATGGATGTCGTTATCAGCCAAAGTCGGCAGCATTGGAGATAATGGTTTAGGCGGCTGGTATAGCTATCGCATGAGCAAAGCGGCGCTCAATATGCTAATCAAAAACCTGGCCATCGAATGGAGCCGAAAAAGCCCCGAAAGCATTGTTACCGCCGTTCACCCGGGCACAACCGACACTCAGCTATCAAGGCCATTTCAGCGCAATATTCCTGCGCAAAAGCTGTACAGTTCAAAGCAAACCGCACAGCGATTAACTGCGTTAATGGAGCAGTTAAGCGCTCAACAGCATGGCAAATTGCTATTTTGGGATGGCAGCACACTGCCCTGGTAATGTCGACAAAGCGGTCTTTTCCAAAAACAGACAGCAATGGTGGACAAAAAGCGTCTAAGATAAAGAGTACGCACCCGGTCAATTCTCCCTGAGTTGGCATAAATGACTGTATCAGTGGGAGGTATTTATGAAACTGTCTCCAACCCGTCAACCGCCTGTCGACGCCATGCACTCGTTATTAGCTTCGCAACAGCTTAGTCATGAGCGCAGCGAGGAATTGCGTCAGCGTCAAAAGGACAAGCACGACAGCGAAGACGACGAACTCACACCCGCAGAGCACTGGCTCAACGTTTTTTTTCATGGTTGGCGTTAAGCCAACCGATTCTTATCCATCCAATTGCTGCTTAACAAAAGCACCTACTGCCTCGGCCGCAGTTATCCAGTGTTGTTGCTGAGTTAGACCACTGGCTTTACGTGGTTTAAAATCGTGATCCCCATCGGCCAGCCACAACCACTGCACTCCTGAGGCGAGCGAATAACCAGCCACTTCCGTTTGATTACCCATCGGGTCGCGCTCACCCTGGATAATGAATTGTGGCACCTGCAACGATTGCAGATGGTCTATGCGCAAACGCTCGGGTTTACCCAGCGGGTGAAACGGATATCCCAGACAGACACAACCTTTAACAGCGGGCTGTAAAGGCGGAGTATGCGCCAGCATGGAAGCAATACGCCCTCCCATAGATTTGCCAGCAATGATGCAAGGCCTGCCGGCTTGTTCTATTTGCCGAGACATAGCCTGCAGCAACTTGTCGGCACGATCCGGTGGGCGCTTTTTGCCATCTAGTTGGCGCTTTTGCATGTAAGGAAAGTCAAAGCGCCATACTTGTATGCCCTGGCCAGCAAGGTGCTCAGCCATATACTGCATAAAATCGCTACGACTGTCGGCCCCGGCGCCATGGGCCAGGATAAGCAAAGGGCCATTGTCTGGGCCAAGAATAATACGAGAGTCTGTCATAGCTGTCCGTTGAGTTGATGTGCAAGCGCGATGTTTGAGTGGCGATGTCGCCGCACATCATACACTCAGAGCTCATTCCAATGTCTCAGAAAGACCCAAGCACCGTGTTCTTGCTCTGCATCAATATCTTGCATGACGCGGCTACTATGATGCATCTATCCATTGCCAGCATTTGCAGCCGCCGGCAATGGGTAGAAGGTGCCAAAGGCGAGCAAAGAATCCCTGAAAACCCCAGAGACTCTGAAAAAGAACCTGTAGTGCCTTCAATAACATAGGTTAACCCCATGTTATTTAAGGTGTTTGGCTGGCATGGCGTTGCAAATAGCGGGCCCTGCCGGGATAATGTCGCACCGTTTTTTAACCCTCAATCCTCGCTGTTAAATGGAATCTGATCATGAGCACAGCATTTGACCATCCCGAGTACAACTACAAGGTGGTAAGACAATTTGCCGTCATGACTGTAGTTTGGGGCATAGTCGGTATGGCGGTTGGTGTTTTAATCGCCGCTCAGCTGGCCTGGCCTGCACTGAACTTTGATACCCCTTGGTTGTCTTTTGGACGTTTACGTCCGCTGCACACCAACGCGGTTATTTTCGCATTTGGCGGTAGCGCCTTGTTCGCCACCTCCTACTATATTGTGCAGCGAACCTGCCGTACTCGCCTGTTCTCGGACACGCTGGCTTCATTTACCTTCTGGGGGTGGAACGCCATCATTGTCGCAGCAGCGATCACTTTGCCGATGGGCTTCACCTCGGCCAAAGAATACGCTGAGCTGGAATGGCCCATCGATATTGCTGTAGCGCTGGTCTGGGTGTCTTATGTGATCAACTTCCTCGGCACCGTCGCCAAACGCAAAGAAGCCCACATCTATGTTGCTAACTGGTTCTTTGCTGCCTTCATGATCATGGTTGCCATTTTGTACATTGGTAACAACCTGGCTGTACCGGTATCCATGTTTAAAGCGTATTCGGTTTACGCCGGTACCGTCGACGCCATGGTGCAGTGGTGGTGGGGCCATAACGCCGTTGGTTTCTTCCTGACCGCAGGCTTCCTCGGCATCATGTATTATTTTGTACCCAAGCAAGCGGGTCGTCCGGTGTATTCTTACCGTCTGTCGATCGTGCACTTCTGGGCACTGATTTCTATCTATGTATGGGCGGGTGGTCACCACTTGCACTATTCCGCACTACCAGACTGGGCACAAACTGCGGGTATGGTAATGTCTTTGATCCTGTTAGCACCCAGCTGGGGTGGCATGATCAACGGTATGATGACGCTGTCGGGTGCTTGGCATAAACTGCGCAACGATCCTATCTTGCGCTTCCTGGTGGTTTCTCTGTCGTTCTATGGCATGTCGACCTTTGAAGGTCCGATGATGTCAATCAAGACGGTCAATGCCTTGTCGCACAACACCGACTGGACCATTGGTCACGTTCACTCAGGCGCATTGGGCTGGGTTGCCATGGTTTCTATTGGTGCTCTGTATCACCTAATCCCAGTTATGTTTGGCCGCAAAGCCGGTGAAATGTACTCCAACTCTCTGATTAACGTGCACTTCTGGTTATCTACCATTGGTACCGTACTGTACATCGCTGCGATGTGGGTAAACGGCATAATGCAAGGTCTGATGTGGCGCGCAGTCAATGCCGACGGCACCTTGACTTACAGCTTTGTTGAATCAGTAGAAGCTTCTCACGGTGGTTATGTCGTGCGTGTTATCGGCGGGGCTCTGTTCCTACTGGGCATGTTGATCATGGCCTATAACGTCTACATGACTGTACGTACCGCCAATAAAGAAGCCGCGCACGCGGTACCGGCTCAGGCGTAAGGAGTAGCAGACAATGATTAAGCACGACGATATTGAACGCAGTTTGCCGCTGATGGTGGTGATGATTGTCATCGCACTGAGCTGGGGCGGTATGGTGGAAATTGTTCCACTGTTTTTCCACGACGACACCACTGAGCCCGCTGAAGGCCTGAAGCCTTTAAATGCGCTGCAGCTGGAAGGCCGTGACATCTATATTCGTGAAGGCTGCCACGTGTGTCACACACAAATGGTGCGTCCTTTCCGCGCAGAAACAGAACGCTACGGTCCTTACTCCGTATCGGGCGAATCTGTTTATGAGCACCCATTCCTGTGGGGCTCAAAGCGTACCGGTCCTGACCTGGCGCGCTTGGGTGGTCGCTATTCAGATGAATGGCATCGTGCTCACATGTACAACCCGCGCGACGTAGTACCTGAGTCCATCATGCCATCGTATCCGTGGCTGTTTGAGAACACAGTCGATGGTCGTGATACACCGAAGAAGATGAAGGCACTGCGCATGGTCGGCGTTCCTTACACCGAAGAGGACATCGAAGGTGCGAAGGAAGCCGTTGACGGCAAGCCTGAAATCGAGGCTCTGGTTGCTTACCTACAGCAGCTGGGCACAGTGATTACTAAACGGTAACCCTATGGACATTAACGACGTGCGCGGCCTCGGCTCCATCTTTGCTCTGATCGCTTTTGCCGGAATTTTCTGGTGGGCGTATGGCTCAAGCCGCAGAAAGCGCTTTGAAGACGATGCTGAAATTCCATTTCTCGACAACGACGAAATGCCAGCGCACGACGATAACGATCGGAGTAAATAAGTTATGTTAGATTCATTCTGGCAAATATGGATCATGGTGATCACACTGGGTTCCATCGCTGGCTGCGGGTTACTGATTCAGTACACCAGCCGCGGCCAACGCAAAGAAGAAACCGATGAGACCACTGGTCACGCCTACGATGGCATTCAAGAACTGGACAATCCACTGCCACGTTGGTGGGTGATGATGTTCTGGGCCACCATCGTGTTTGCCCTCGCCTACTTGGTGGTGTATGGCTTTGGTAATATCAAAGGCGTGCTGACAGTAAAAGTTGATGGTCAGGAAGTCGCCTGGAGTTCTCAAAACCAGTGGAAGGCCGAAGTACAAAGCCTCGAAGAGAAAATCGCACCACTGTATAACGAGTACGCAGAAACTCCCATTGCCGAGCTGATTCATAACGAAGAAGCCATGCAAACGGGTCAGCGTCTGTTCAAGAGCAATTGTTCTGTCTGCCACGGTACCACGGCCAAAGGCGCACGTGGCTTCCCGAACTTGACCGACGGCGACTGGTTGTACGGCGGCGCACCGGAAAACATTGTGCAAACCATTACCCATGGTCGCCAAGCAGCCATGCCCGCTTGGCATAGCGCCCTGGGAGATGACGGCGTGGCCGACATGACCCAATACGTACGCAGCTTGTCTGGTTTGGATCATGACAATGCCGCAGCTGATCGTGCAGCGCCTAAGTATCAAATGCTGTGCATGGCTTGCCACGGCGCTGACGGTAAAGGCAACCAGATGGTTGGTGCACCGAACTTGACCGATGACGTTTGGCTGTATGGTGGTTCGACCAAAGACATCACCTTCACGCTGAAAAACGGTCGTAATGGTCGCATGCCAGCATTCGGTGACATTTGGGATACCAATACCGAGCAGAAAATCCATGTTGTTTCGGCCTACGTTTATTCTTTGTCACAAAAGAAATAAACGGCCTCAGCTCAACTGAGTTATCTGTTGAGCTATGACAACAAAGATGAAAAAAGCGGCTTTTTAGCCGCTTTTTTCATTATTTCGCACCAGATAAGACTATATAATCAACGCGTTATATTCACAGCGTTAGCCGTCCTTTCGACCTTCAGAAACGCCGTACACGCATCACAGCCGACACAAGGTGGTTTGCAGCTATGAGTGATCACATCCCGGTCAAAAACGTGACTCCTGAACCCCAGTCCATGTACCAGAAGCGCGAAAAGATATATGTACGCGAGGTACACGGGCTGTTTCAGAAAATCCGCACCTATTCCTTGTGGGCATTGATGTTGGCTTATTACGGCACCGCTTGGATCAGCTGGGGCGGTCGCCAAGCGGTGCTCTTTGATCTGCCAGCACGGCAGTTTCACATTTTTGGCGCCACCTTCTGGCCACAAGACTTTATCTTGTTGTCGACCCTACTCATCATTTGTGCCTACGGACTGTTCACCATTACCAATATGGCTGGCCGGGTCTGGTGTGGTTATACCTGCCCACAGTCGGCCTGGTCATTTTTATTTATGTGGATCGAAGAGCGTGCCGAAGGCTCACGTAACCAGCGCATAAAGCTGGATAAAGAGCCCATGAGTGCCAGCAAGTTTCGCAAAAAAGCCATTAAACATCTGGCTTGGCTGGTGGTGGCTGTATGGACTGGTGTCACCTTTGTTGGTTACTTCGCCCCCATTCGTGAACTGGTGCCCGATATTTTTGCCCTCAACATCAGTGGCTGGGCTGCATTCTGGATCTTCTTTTTCACCGCCGCTACCTACATCAATGCTGGCTGGATGCGCGAGCAAGTGTGCATTTATATGTGCCCGTATGCGCGCTTTCAATCAGTGATGTATGACCGCGACACCCTGGCCGTATCATACGACTTCAACCGCGGTGAGCCACGAGGTAAGCGCAGCAAAAAAGCCAGCGATGCAGAACAGCAAGCAACGCTAGGTTCCTGTGTTGATTGCTCCTTGTGCGTGCAGGTATGCCCAACCGGCATTGATATTCGCGATGGTTTGCAATACCAATGCATTGGCTGTGCGTTATGTATCGATGCCTGCGACTCCATTATGGAAAAGCTCAATCAGCCCAAAGGCTTGATTCGCTATACCACTGAAAATGAGCTTGAAGGACAAACCACTCACTTTATTCGTCCGCGTTTGATTGGCTATGCCTCTTTATTGGCGTTGATGATTGGCGGATTTTTCTATGCCATGCTGACTCGCACGCCATTTGAACTCGACATTGAACGAGACCGCGGCAGCCTGTATCAAGTCACCCCAAATGACACGGTGGAAAATTATTACACCGTGAAACTGATGAACATGACCCAGCAACCGCAGACGTATTTGCTGTCGGTGGAGGGCATTGAGGGCATCCATATGGATGTCGACACTGAATACTTGATTCCGGTTAACCGGGTGCAAGAGTTGTCATTAACGCTGGAAGTAGACCCGAAAGCCGCCCAGCTCGATGGCAGCAAAACCTTGATCGAGTTTGTGGTGGTCGACAAAGCCACGGGCGAGGAAGTCGCACGCGAAAAAAGCCGCTTTATTGCCCCCCGTCAGTGATCCACCCTCGCTGACATATTGTTGCTGGAGCCTGGCCGTGCAAATGATTACACTTGTGCGGCTTTTTAAAGCCCAAATTCCCGTCAGATGTTGCTGAGTTCAGTATGAAACCCGAATCACAGTCCTCACCCAGCCGTTGGTACAAAGAACCCATGATGCTGCTGATCGTTGGCATCCCACTGGTGGCCGTTGCCTGGGGCGGCGTCATGTTGACCTTGGCGTTAAAAAGCAAGGACTCGCTGGTCAGCGATAGCTACTACAAAGATGGCGTGAGCTACACCGAAAACCAACATGCCTTTGAGGCAGCCAAACGCTTACAGGTCACTGCCGAGGTGCGTTTTGACAAAGATGAAGTTCGCCTCGAACTGCATGGCTACTTCGATGAATACCCCAATACGTTGCAGCTGCAACTGATCCATCCCACGCTGGAAGAGCGCGATCTGACTGTGTTTCTGCAGCGCATGCCAGACGGCAACTACGCCGGTGTTAACGAACTGGCTGTAGCTGAGCGCCGACGTATGTGGCTCAGTAGCCCAGAGCAAGGCTGGCAGATTCGCCATACGGCCTTAATTGAGCCTAAACAGGTCATCTCGCTAAGCTACCAATGAGCCAAGCTGACACACAGCTATGCTGCTACCATTGCGGCGAGCACACCGACGATGGCCAGCGCTGGGCCACAGTGATCGACGGCCAGCTGCAGCCGATGTGCTGTCCTGGCTGCAAAGCCGTGGCCGAGACCATTGTTGCCAGCGGCCTGAAAGACTATTACAAACACCGCACCGACTTGCCCGAGTTGTCGCCTTCTCAACAGGACAACGGTGACCTTGCCGCCCGCGAAGCGCTGCAAATTTATGACTCCAGTGCCATGCAGCAGCAATTTGTGGTGCAACACGGAGAGCAACTCGAAGCCACACTGATCATTGAAGGCATCAGCTGCGCCGCCTGTGGCTGGCTGATTGAACACAGATTAAAACAGCTCGATGGCGTTGATGCCGTCAGCTTAAATCTGTCCAACCATAGATTAAACCTGCGCTGGCAATCGCAGCAGCAACAGCTGTCACAACTGATGGAAGCCATTGCTCGTCTTGGCTATCAGCCAGCCCCTTTCTCGGCCACCGAACAAGAAGCCCAGCGCAAACGAGAAAGCCGTCAGGCCATTCGTCGTCTCGCCGTGGCTGGTATTGGCATGATGCAGGTTATGATGATCTCAGTGCCTATGTATGTCGGCATGGAGCTGCAATACGAAAACTTTATGCGCATTGCTGCACTGCTGCTCACCCTGCCAGTGGTACTGTTTAGCGCCAGGCCCTTTTTTGACGCCGCCCTGCGAGACCTTCGCAGCCGCCACTTGACCATGGATGTGCCGGTATCGCTGGCCATAATCCTGGCCTTTAGCGCCAGTATTTGGAGCACCCTGAATCAAGGCGTCGAGGTGTACTTTGATTCGGTTTGCATGTTCACTTTTTTCTTGCTGTTGGGGCGCTTTTTGGAAATGCGTGCCCGTCATCGCATGGGGCAAGCCGGCAACAATCTGATGACGCTGTTACCGACCGTCGCCATTCGTCTACGTGATGGCCAAGAAGAGGTGGTTGCTACGCAGGATATTCAACTCGGCGATGAGCTACTACTAAAACCCGGCCAGGCGATTCCCGCCGATGGCGTGGTGCTGGACGGTCGCAGCTCAGTCGACGAAGCGGCACTGACCGGCGAATATCTGCCGGTAAAAAAACAACCCGGTGATGCGGTTATCGGCGGTACGTTTAACGTCGAAAGTCCACTCACTATGCGCGTTCGGGCTACGGGGGCAGAAGCTCAGCTATCCACCATCATGCGCTTGATGGATCGAGCGCAACAAGAAAAACCCGCCATTGCGTTGTTGGCCGATCGTGTCGCCAGCTACTTTGTGGTGGCCGTATTGCTGATCTCGGCCAGTGTGGCGGGCTACTGGTGGTGGCAAGGCAATCCACACGCCTTCTTTATTGCCTTGTCGGTATTGGTCGTCACCTGCCCTTGTGCACTGTCGCTGGCGACACCGACAGCACTGACTGCCGCGACGGCAGCACTACGCGAATCAGGCTTATTAATCAGTAAGGGCCATGCATTAGAGAGCATGACCCACATTACGCGCTTGGTATTTGATAAAACCGGCACCCTGACACTGGGGCGTTTGACCTTAGCACAGTGCCAGCCGCTAACCGAGCGAGACGCTGATACCTGCTTAGCCATTATTGCCGGCTTAGAGCGCCACTCCACCCATCCCATTGCCCACGCCTTTAAGCACCTCAAGGCAACCGAGGTCAAAGATGTTGAGCAAACTGCTGGCGAAGGCATTCAAGGATCATTGAACGGTCACTGCTGGCGCTTTGGTCACAGCCAGTTTGCCAGCCGGCAGGCATTACCCACGCCCAGTGAAGATGACGGCCAGTGGCTGTTATTAAGCTGTGACTGGGTGCCTCAAGCCTGGGTGTTATTAAATGACAGCGTCAGAAAATCAGCCCAACCATTAATTCAAGGCCTACAGCAACAAGGGCTGAACGTAGCCTTATTAACGGGTGATCCGAGCCCCAGCGGCTTGCAACTGGCAAGCAGCCTGGGCATCGACGATGTTGCCATTGGCCAGTCACCGGACGATAAGTTGCAGGCGGTTCGCCGCTGGCAGCAGCAAGGTGAGCATGTGCTCATGGTCGGTGATGGCATCAATGACGTGCCCGTGCTGGCTGGCGCGGATTTATCGTTAGCCGTCAATGATGCCAGTGATTTGGCGAAAACCAATGCCGACTGCATGCTGACCAATGGCAACCTGAACATTATTCTACAAGCACTGAACCGAGCCCATCTGACTCGTCGCATCATTCGCCAAAACATTGGCTGGGCCTTGGGCTATAACCTGATTGCCCTGCCCGTGGCCGCTGCTGGATTGGTGCCTCCCTGGGCGGCGGCCATCGGCATGTCATTTAGCTCGCTACTGGTCGTTACCAATGCATTGCGGCTGGTGCGCCACAACAGAGGATAACTATGGACATCATTTACGTACTGGTGCCCTTGTCGCTGGTGTTACTGGGCGGTGCTATCGCCATTTTCTTCTGGGCGGTCCGCAGCGGTCAGTTCGATGATATGGAATCCCCCGCACACAAGATCCTGTTTGACGATGACGAGCCAGAGCGTAAGCCAGGCCAGCCAATAAAGCAGGAAAAGGACAGTGATTGAGCCATTATCGCTGATCACTGCCCTGTTGCTGGGGCTGTTTGGTGCCAGCCATTGTTTAGTCATGTGTGGTGGCATCGCTGCCTCCATGGGAAGCCGTATGCAACAACAGCGTTTCAGCGGCGCGCTGGTGTTTAATGCCGGGCGAATCTGCAGTTATGCTGTGGCGGGTGCGTTAGTCAGTGCTGCCGGTCTGTGGCTGCAAAGTCAGCACCAGTGGCTCATGATCGCGCTGCGCAGCCTGGCGGGGGTATTGCTTATTCTGATGGGGCTCTATATCGCTCGCTGGGCTTTATGGCTAAAGCGACTAGAGCAGCTCGGACAAGGACTGTGGCGACATCTGCAACCACTCACTCGCTCGTTAATCGGCAGCCACGAACTGATCGACCGCTGGTTATTAGGCATGTTGTGGGGCTGGCTGCCCTGCGGACTGATTTACAGCACCTTAAGCTGGGTTGCAGCCAATGCCGATCCACTGAATGGCGCCCTGGCGATGTTGGCCTTTGGCATCGGCACCCTGCCAGCCATGCTGACCGGCACCCTAGCTGCATCCGCGTTGATGCAACTAATTCAACAAACCTGGCTGCGGCGTGCTTCGGGCTCCCTGTTAATACTGTACGGCGGCTGGACCCTGGTGTCTGTCTGGCTTGGCCATCACTAGGCACCAGATAATTGAGCCTGTTGGAAAACCTTTAGCAGCCATGGGCATGGCAGAAATTATCCATGCCATGACTTGACAGATGCAGTGCTCAGGCCGACCATTGGCAGCATTATCATTAGTCAATCCCATGGGATTGAGCGCTTTTCCGAGGCCTCACCGATGAAACCATCCGCGATCTCCAACACGCCGCTGCGCGGCAGTCAGCCCCATTGTCAAACTTGTTCGTTGAATGCACTGTGCTTGCCGCTGTCACTCAGTGATACCGACATGGAACGCTTGGACGACATTATTCGCCGCGGACGCCCGATTCAAAAAGGGCAGCTGTTGTTTCAACAAGGTGAGCCGTTTCAATCCGTTTTTGCCGTTCGCACCGGCGCATTAAAAACCTACTCGCTGGCCAGCAATGGTGAAGAGCAAATTACCGGTTTCCATCTGGCTTCTGAGCTGATTGGCTTGGCGGGCTACGACAATGGTGAGTACCCACTAACGGCCAAAGCGCTAGAAACCACAACCGTCTGTGAAATTCCACTGACGCAGCTGGAATCGTTGGCCGATGAACTGCCCGACTTACGCCGTCAGCTGATGCGCACCATGGGCACAGAAATTCGCCACGATCAAAACATGATGCTGCTGCTCAGTAAGAAAAATGCTGAAGAGCGTGTTGCGTCATTTTTGCTCGATATCTCTCAGCGCTATGCCCGCCGTGGTTTTTCCGCGACCCACTTCCGTCTGCCCATGTCACGGGTGGATATCAGTAACTATCTAGGCTTGGCGGTGGAAACCATCAGCCGGGTATTTACCCGCTTCCAGAAAAATGGCCTGATCGAAACCCAGGGCAAAGAAGTGATCCTGCAAGATCAGACCACCTTGAACGAACTGGCGGGAATCGACGACAGCGAACCCTGCGAGCACAACTAGGGCCGGTTTAACACTATGGCGATCACGCTGTTATGAACTGAAAAGCCCTCAATCAAGGCGCGAAGACTGATGTTTAACGAGTTAAATGAAGGATGAGCAACACAGATTGAGGGATTTTCAGCCATACCCCGAAGGGCTGGCGTTCGTTTTTCCCTGACTCGCGTTATTCGTTGCTTATTTAACCCGTTAAACCATGCCTCTCATGCCTCAAAAAACTGACTTGCTTTAGCAAAGAGCTAAATAGCGTTAACAGGCCCTAAAGTACTAACCATTGTGTGCACTGTGGCACAAAACCTGCTGTTTCTTGGCTAAGTGTTTCCTGTTTTGACGCATTATTTGCGTCAGTTCGCAGGAAAGACACGCTTACCTGATCTATGTTTGGTGTGCGGCGACATTGTAGTGGCCGGGAGGTAAACAATGGGTATTTGTGCCAACGAGCTGAGACGTTGGGTGATTGAGCCAACGTTAAAGACAATGGATTGTTGGTCTGCACCGCTGGAGCAACTGTTATTAGCAACAGCAGCGCAAGAATCTGATATGGGACAACATATTCACGCGACACATCAACGCGGTCTCGGCATCTATCAAATCAGTAGTCGCACCCATCGTAACGTATGGGATCGCTATCTGGTTCACCATCCGGAACTGGCCAGCACAGTGCGTGGTTTGGCCAGTCAGCATGATTTTCTGCGTCATCCCCATGCTGAGCTAACCACCAACTTGTCGTATGCAACGGCGATAGCTGCGCTGATCTACTTGCGAAATCATAGATTTCAATTGGAAGACAGCCCTTCCCCTACTGCCCTAGCACGGGCTTGGAAGCGCTTTTATCATCGTGGCAGCCAAGTCAGTCTTGACGCCTTTGCCCATCAATATCTATCGGTATTGCAAGCCGGTCAGCACGCCGCTTAATCACGGCGCTGCTGACGACTGCAGCGAACTTAGATAGAATGCGCGCCCTGTTCACTTTCTAATCCAAGTGCTCCATGACTATTGACGCCGCTGAACGCAAAGCCCGCACCGAATTCAACAAACTGCAAAAACGCCTGCGCCGTAACGTTGGCAAAGCCATCGACGATTATTGCATGATCGAAGAAGGCGATAAGGTGATGGTTTGCCTCTCCGGCGGCAAAGATTCGTACACCATGCTGGATATTTTGCTGAGTCTGCAAAAAAGTGCACCGGTGTCGTTTGAACTGGTCGCGGTCAATATGGACCAAAAGCAGCCTGGTTTTCCTGAGCACATTCTGCCCGAGTACTTAGAACAGCTAGGTGTGCCTTATTACATCGTCGAAAAAGACACCTACAGCATCGTTAAAGAAGTGGTGCCAGAGGGCAAAACCACCTGCGGTCTGTGCTCACGCCTACGCCGTGGTACCCTCTATGGCTTTGCAGAAAGCATTGGTGCCAATAAGATCGCCCTTGGCCATCACAGAGACGACATTATCGAAACCCTGTTTTTGAATATGTTCCACGGCGGCAAACTGAAAGCCATGCCTCCTAAGCTGTTAAGCGACGATCAAAAGCATGTGCTGATTCGCCCGTTGGCCTACTGCAAAGAAAAAGACATCGAAGCCTTTGCCCAAGCCAAAGAATTTCCCATCATTCCTTGCAACCTGTGTGGCTCACAAGAGAATTTACAGCGTCAAAACATCAAACAAATGCTGCAGGATTGGGAGCGTCAGCAACCGGGGCGCAGCGAAAATATTTTTGCCGCTGTTTGTAACGTTGCCCCGTCACAACTGGGCGATAGACAACTGTTTGATTTTGAGCAGCTGCAACAAAAGCAGGATAAAACCCACCTGTTTACTCGCTTAGACGTGGTGAATCTGGACTGATCAGCTGCCAGTGCGCAGCTTATGAACCACATCTAACTGATAGTGGCCCGGTTGACTCTGGCTCAGCTGGTAAAACATTTCGTAGCGTCGCTCGCTATGAATGTCTTCTGCTAGCGCATACAACTCACAGCTGCCCGGCTTGTTCGGCTTTGGCAGCTGAGTACGCACCTGAAACTGACTTTCCAATTGGCTGACGGCCACGGTAGATACAGCTTCTGTCGGGCCGCCTGCGATGCCTTTGCGAATCCATTGCAAAAATAACCTGTGCTGCCCTAATTGCTCGGTACGAATAATGCGCACATAGCCCTCTGCCGCTTCGGTTTTCCAAGGGCAAACGCGCTGACTTTCGGCAATCCATACCGGCAACTTATACAGAGCTTTTAGTTGCTCATCTCCAGGCTGCGGCTGCGCCATCGCGTTCACGCTCAATAACATGCTAAGCAATACAGTGCGCAACCTCATAGTCTCTCCCTAATCTTCGACCCAGCGACTCTGGCTTTGTCTGCCAGGGTCCCACTCAGGCATGCTGTAGAGCACGGTTTTGATGTAATACTCCATCCGTCCCTTGGGCAAGGTCAGCTCAACGTCATCACCTTGTTGTTTGCCAAGCAAGCCACGCGCCAATGGAGCATCAACACTGATATAGCCACGAGCCAGATCTAGCTCATCTTCGCCGACAATGCGATAACGCAATAGCTCTCCGTCATCATCTTCTAGCTCAATCCAGGCGCCAAAATACACCTTACTGACGTCACTGGGCTGACGTTCGACCACGCTCACTTGTTCAAGCCGTTTGCGCAAGAAGCGCACTCGGCTATCGATCTGGCGCAAACGTTTTTTACCATAGATGTATTCGGCATTTTCAGAGCGATCTCCAAGCTTGGCAGCATCGGATACTTGCTGCGTCACCCGCGGCCGTTCCACCCGCCAAAGAAAGTCATGTTCATCTTTTAACGCTTGCTCACCTTCCGGTGTGATCAGATGTGCCCGCTTGGGCAGTGGCTTGGTGCTCATAATCGAGTCATGTATTCGCAATCAATTGGGTTGATAATCAAGATTTAACGACTTAGCTCAATAGAGAGCAAGTCTGTCAGCAGCCAGTGGTTAGCCTTTTATGATTCAACGCAGTGTGCGATTGATGCTGGGATTCATTCTGGTGGTCTCCGGCCTGATCATTATGCCCATGCCAATTCCATTTGGATTGATACTCATCATCATAGGCTTATCCGTTTTGATCAGCGTATTGCCACAGCTAAAACATCAGTTACGCAGCTTGCGCCAACGATATCCCAAATGCTCAGATCAGGTACAACGCACGCGGCGCTATCTACCTCAGTTCGCTCGCCCACTGTTGGATGAAACCGACCCCGAGCAAAAGCACTAACAATCACTGACCTACACCATAACAACTGCTATGGTCTGCACATGGACTTTGATCTTCACTCCAGCCTGACAGCGCTGCGACAATGCATTGAGCAACAGCTCGACGATGGCCAAGCCTACAGTGAGCATGAACTAATCCGCCAGCTGCAACAACAAGAGGTACTGGCACCAGGATCACTGCGAGATTCGCTGGGTTTGTTTCGCTGTCATTTTGTCGTGATGCACTGTCTGTATCAGCTGCAACAGCATTGGCGCAGCCAGCAACAGGCCGATTTGCACATCAGCCCACTACAGATCCAAAAACAGCCCTGGCAAGCAGCAGCACACACCAGCCAAGCGCTGCACAGCCACGACCCTCTGGCTGAGTATTACTTAGATTTAAACAATTTACAGACCGAGCGTGCCGACATTGAGCAAATGCTTAATGGCTTTTGGCAACGTTTTGTCGCCGCGCCGCAAGTCCAGGCTGACTTGGCGTTATTAGAACTGCCAGACAATGCCAGCCAGCAACAAGTTCGTTTGCAATACAAGCGTTTAGCGATGCGTTATCATCCCGACCGCGGTGGTGACCCTGTACAATTCAGGGCCATTACTCAGGCTTTTGAACGACTAAAAATCCGGTTTGGATGACCTATGTCCCGAATAAAATCGCTGTGGTTATTAACGGTCTGCTTGCTCCTTAGTTTGCCGGTTCAGGCACAATTGGTGGTGTTGCAATATCATCATGTCAGTGCAGATACACCCCCCGTGACCAGTGTGACGCCAGCGCAATTTGAACAGCACCTGCAACTGATTGAACAGCTACAACTGCCCGTAGTGGATTTAGTCAGCGCTTTGCAACAACTGGACAAGGGCCAAACACTGCCAGAGGGGGCTGTCGCCATCAGCTTTGATGATGCTTATTTATCGATTTATCAGCATGCGCTACCGGCCTTAGAAAAACGCCGCTGGCCCTTTGTGGTATTTGTGAATACCGGTGCCGTCGACCAGCAACATCAAGGAGTAATGAGCTGGCAGCAGCTGCGAGATTTAAAGCGTCGTGGTGCCACCTTGGCAAATCACAGCGTCGATCACCCCTATTTAATTGAACGCCCTAGCAATACCTCTTTAACGCAGTGGCTGGAGCAGCAAATTACCCAGGCGCAGCAGCGCTTAGAGCAAGAAACCGGGGCGACGTCAAAGCTATTTGCTTACCCTTATGGAGAATTTGATGTAGCCATTAGCGATTGGTTGCAGCAGCAAGGGTATAAATCTTTTGGTCAACAATCAGGTCCTATCGGACGTTTTTCTCAGCCACAGCTGCTGCCGCGTTTTCCCGCTTCAGGGATTTATGCAAACCCAGAAACACTGGCCAATAAATTACGCACCTTGCCCGTTACACTTAAGCAAGCTGCATTGCCATCACCGTTATTAACAGACAACCCACCGACCATTCGTTTAGCCATTGATAAAGATGCTGTCGATGCTTCTGAGTTCCAATGCTTCGCCAGCGGCCAAGGTGCCATATCTACCCACAATGATCGTAAGGCGGATCTTTGGCAGGTCGAAGCGACAGCAGCCTCGGCCATTAACCGTGGCCGTTTTCGCTACAATTGCACGGCGCCCAGCCAACAAAAACCAGGCTGGTTTTATTGGCATTCACAGGTGTGGATAAACCCGGCTATTCACCCTAGATAACTCTCATCATTGGCCAATAGTTCAAATCCACTGCTGGCCACACATTCGCCATTAATTAACAAATCTACCTGGTGCCACCCTGGGTAATAACGTCGAGTGGTAATGGCTTTTATCGCATGGGATTTAGAAAACTGCACCTGTTCTCCGGCCGCTGCTGTCAATGTTCGGCCTTTAAAAACCTTGGCACTGACAGAGCCATTAGCACGCTGATGATGCACTGCATAATCGATGATTAATGACTGCTCACTAGCCACCTTAAAACTGGCCTGTAACTGCAGCGACTGGCCTAAGCTGATTTCATCTTGGCTAACAGCAAAGTTTAGTGACTGGACCTTCACAGGGCCATAACCAAACACAGCCAAGGTTGGTTTATGGCCTTGTTTGATCAGCGTTCGACACGCATGGCGCAATAATCGTCGGCGCTGTACATCTGCATCTTTCATCCAATTCATGGCGATATCGGCCACCAGGTCAGGATGGTCTTTGGCAATGTCGTTTAAATGATTGGCCACCGAGCGGCGTACATATTCACTAGGATCGTCTTTCAGCTGCTGCAATAACGGCAAACTTGCACTGGGGTCGCGCACCAATGCCTGCAATCGTATGCCCCATGGCAAACGCGGCCGCGTGCCTTCACTGACTAATCGGCGCACATGCTCGTCGTCATCATTGACCCAGCTGGCCAGTACTGCAAACGTGCGTGTTGGCTGATGCTGAATAAATGGCCGAATGGCAAATTCGCTGCTAAAACGTGAGGTCATTTGCTTTAATAACACCATCGAACGTTCAAAATGCTCATGACCGTAATCGGCAACGTAGTCCGCCAGTGGCATGATCATCCAACCACTCACACCCTCGCTATCGCTTTGTTGCCAACCAAGCTGTGCTTTGCCCGCCAAGCTGTTGGCAATAATATCCGCGCTGTGCACAAAATTGTCGGGCAAATACTGACGTAAGGCCTGCTTAATCGCATCACTGCGCTGCTTAAGTTCTAATTCTGGTAACACCGCAATAATCTGCTTTGTAAAAGCATCTGCGTCAAATTTTGGCCAGGCGCGCTTAAGCTGTGCTGCCAGATAATTAACGGCATTGGAGTTAAACTTTTCTTTAAAGGCTTCGGGCATCAGAAAAACCAAGAAATATTGTATTGCTGCTGCATACTTTCTAAATAATGCGGCAGAGATTTGTGTTCATCTGTGGTGAAGTGCTGTTCCAGACAGGTTAACGATTGCATACGATCAAGACGAAACGAACGGTAGTCTTGGCGCAGCTGACAATAGGCAATTAAGGTCCAATGACGGACAAAACACATGATGCCCAAAGGTTCAATCAGTCTCTCCGACAAACGTCCTTGCTCATCACAATAATGCAATTGCACGCAGCACTGCTGCCGTATTGCCTGGCGCAGCTGGGTCAGTCTGGCACTGTTTTCGGCGCTAAGGTTCAGATTCGGTACCACCAACGCCGAACGCGAAAAAGGATCTTTCTCGGTATCCGGCAAAATAGCCGCCACCTTATGCAATACCTGCTCTGCAGCCATGCGTAGGGCATCATCACCACTGGCACGAATCAAGCTCATACCCAAACGAATGGCCACCAGCTCATCGGTATTAAACATCAGCGGCGCCATCAAAAAGTGTCGATCCAACACATAGCCCACCCCCGCTTCGCCCTCAATCGGAATGCCAGACTGCTGCAGCGCGGCAATATCGCGATACACAGTCCGTTTACTGACTTCCAGCTGCTGGCTGATAAATTCGCCGGTAACGGGCCGTCGCCGGCCCTGGAATAACGTTAATAACTGAAACAGTCGCTCAGCCTTGCGCACAAGGTCACCTCGATTCCTGCTGCCGACGATACGCTGTGTAACTGCTGTTTACGCATCACCACGCTGCCTTCTTCTGTTAGTGCAATAAAGGGCTTGGCGAATGCTTGCTGCATAAACTGCTCACCTGCCGCGTCTGCACTGGCTTGGTCTTTCCATACCACCAGGTCGGTCCAGTGTTCACCATCGCTGGCTACTTCACGACGAACAAAACCTGGCTGGCGTTGGGCAAAGCTTTGGATCTGACGTTGATAATGCAATATATCCTGCAACGCCGCCTGACTTTTAAACTGGACTATTTCTAACACCGCCATCGCTTCTCTCCTTTGATATTTGCTCATTGCCTCAACGGGCCAAAACATAATGCCAAAGGGCTGCTGACAACGCGGTGGCAACAGCCTGCTATAACAATAGCGATTGTTGCTGCTGCAATGCCTTTTCACGCTCACGCCAATCAGGCAGCTGTGCATCCATCAGCCGCTGAAAACCTATGCCGTGATCAAAATGGGCCAGATGACATAACTCATGCACTACCACCAGCTCAATCAGCTCTGGCGGGCATTGCATCAAGGCCAAGTTAAGATTGATATAACCCCGCTTGGATAAACTGCCCCAGCGAGTTCGCATCTTTTTAACTCGCAATACTGGCTTTTCACCATAGTGGCTAAAGTTAGGCCACCACTGTTCAATCAAGCGCTGATATTCCCATTTAGCCTGCTGCCGATACCAGCCATCCATCGCTTTGGCGACATCGCCCGCCTGCCAGCTAGCAGGCACCCAAATTCGATCATGGCCCATCAGAAATTCATCGGCTGAGCTCACTACCACAGGCATCAGTCGCCCCAGCACCGGAATCTCCTGTTGCCAGCGATCCAGCTGCATCACTTGTTGCTGGCGTCGCTGCTCCAACCAAGGCTGATGCTGCTGTAAAAAGGCCAACACCTCCCGCCGACTGGCTCGCAGTGGAATGCGCAAATCGATGTCGCCAGTTTCTGTCACACTCAGGCGCATGCTTTTGCGTTGTGAGGCCTGCACCTGTACGGCAACGGTTTCGTGTTGTAACTGTATCGACAGAGTTTGTTGATAGCGACGGGCCATTTTATGACGGTCTTCCCAGTGGCTGTGTTAGCATTGGCGGCAATTGCAGGAGTATTGTATGACCGACTTAAACAGCATCCCAGCTTTGTCTGAAGAGCAGCTGGAAACCTTAGGCCTGTTGCTGGAGCAAGAAGCCGAACGCCAAGATAGCTTTGACTTTTTTGCCATGCACGGCTTGCTGACCGCCTTTGCCGTCAGCCCTGAACCTTTGTCTATTGACGAGGTCTGGAGCAGTGCCTTTGACCAAGCCCTCAGCCTTGATCAGCAAGAGCAGGAGACGTTAAAAGGTCTGCTCAAACTGATGGCCGCCGAGATTCAGGCCTGGCTCGATTCAGGCCTGGACTTTCCAGTTCCGGCTGAGCTGACCTTGCTCGATGAAGAGGACGAACCACCTCTGGAAAGCTGGGCCATGGGCTTTATGACAGCAGTATTGCTACAAGAGCACAGCTGGTATGCCCAGCATGAAGATGCTGTTGCTCAGGGGCTGTTCCCTATTATGTACGCTTCGGGTTTATTTATGGATGAGCCGGAGATGGCAGATATCGACGAAGATGTTGAGCTGTCAGATCGCATGTGCGGCAACATTCCTGCTGCCGTGATCGAATTGTATTTGCTGCTGCATAGCGGGCAATAATGACAACCGCGTTCGGCCGCTATCGCGGCGGCTTAACGCGGCTGATCGCCGTCAAAAATCCCAATCTACTTTTTCGTCACACTGGCGCAACAAGTTCAGTGTTTCGGCATGACACGCCAGGTCATCCAACACCAACTGCTCATTGTTAATATGCGCTTTCAGCAATAGCCAGTCATCATCATCAATGTAATCGTCCAGTTGATTACAGTCGTTGCCACAATTCAGTTTGATGGTATTGCCATCGTACAGTGATACCAAACCACCGCTGCTTTCTTTCAGTAGCCGACCCTGTAGCACTAAGTGAAAGTCATTGGCAGAGCCCGTACGATCACGCGGAGCGGCATCGTTTTGTTTTAGTTTAGCTGCGGTTATGACATCTGCTGATGAGCGGGTAATTTCCACTTCAATTTCATATTCTTTGCCCCAACTGTGCTCAAAACCCTCAATTTCGACCGGCAATAGCTCCCAATCATCTGAGCTGTTCAGACGATATAACAAGCACAGCTCACCATCGGCATTGCCACAGTCGCTTTTAAAATGAGCAATTTCCCAGTCGGCTTCGGATTTTCCACCACATTGCTCATCGTAATTGTCATCACCTGAGCTGCATTTAATGGTATTTAAGGTGAGTACGTTGTCGGCGGCTTTAAACTCAAGGTTGGTCTGATGACTATTGTTGATAATGCCGGTTAATGCACTGCAGTCGCTGGTGCAATCAAATGCTTTATCGTCCAGATACCATTGCACCCCGGATTGAGAAATAATTCCTGTGCTAGTATCAACCTTTAACGCAAATGCGCTGTCTGCGCTATTTACTGCCTCTTTTTCCACCACACTTAGAAAACGGTAACGTTTTGCATCGCCACTACTGTCGAACGAAGTTTCTACTTTTAACTGATAGCGATAACCCCATTCATAGCTATCAAAATCGATCAGTTCTGGCGCATCATCTCGCCAATCATTTTTTTCCAGCTCCCGGCTTCGAAAGCACAAACGTGATTCGTCTTCATCACAAATACTTTTATAAAAGTCGACATACAATGTTTCTTCTTTGTCGCTCCATTGACGCCCTAGCTGACATCCTTGCAGTATTAACGCCAACAGCGCCAATACGCCCAGTTTTGACCACACAGTGGCATCCTCCCAATGATTTTTGCCGCGCACTATACCCGGCGATTTACACGTTCAGCAATGGTGCTGCGTAGCTTTGCCATACCCGCCGCTGCACAGCCTCGGGCTCTTGCTCCACCCGAGCCAATAACATCTGACCTTCGGTACTGGCCGGCGTTCCTGGATTTCTATCGAGCAGTGCCGCTGCCGCTTTTTGCACCTCTGTCACTGGCATCATATCGAGCATCTGGCGATCAATGGCTTCGGCCATATAATCCGCGGAGGCCATGTCCTGACTGGTTAAAGGCTGACCAAAGGTCACGCACACGCGGCCTTTAAAACCGGTTAAACCACGAATAATACTATCGATGTCTTCTTGATCGCTTTTCTGATATTCGCCGTGCTCAGACAAGGCCACCAGCTCACGCGCCTTTAATACATCACACGGGTCCCATTCGTAATGAATGCACACAGGCACAGGGTTCAGTGCCGCTACGGCATCAGTAAACGGCAGTTTATCGGCACGCCCGTATAACGACAGCATCTTTAACACAGCGGTATCGGTGATATCGCGGTTATCCTTCGCCCGCCCCTCACGCTGGGCAATCCATATGCTGTGGCCTTGCTGCTGTGACTCGGCAATAAATTGCGACAAGCGTGTTAGCTCTTGCAACTTTTCACGTCGTCCACTGATGCTGCGTTTAACAACAAAGCTTTTATTCAAGCGCATCACATCGGCGATCTCTTGATCAGCCAGCAGGTTGTCGCCAATGGCGATCCGACTGGTTGGCCAACCCGCACGGTGCAAACAAAAATTCACGACTGTCGGATCCATCGCAATGTCACGATGGTTAGATATCCAGCAATAAGGGCGACCAGGCTGCAATTGCTCCAGACCACGAACCTCAACCTCTTGGGTGGTGGTTAACAGCAAACGTTCAATTTGTGGCTCCAACCACTGCTGAAACTGCGAAATCGTGTTAATAGACTGCATTTGCTGCTGCAAACGCCTACGCACCAGAGGCCTCCATAAGAACAAAGGCCAAGCATTGCTGGCGCGCAAATGGTAGTTAACAACCGCATCGGTCAGTCGTGGTGAACGCATTAAACGCCTTAATACGTCGCTGACTTCCTCATCGTGATAGGGGCGGATGTCAGCAAAAGGGTCGTTCAAATCAGGCATTGATCGGCAGTTCTCCATTCGATTACAGCCACAGATGAGTATCTTGCTGCGATGATAGCATTTGCCTTCACCTATGATGGCGAGGGAATGCACATTTGCCACAGAGTTCAGTGTATTTCGTCAATGGTGTGGCATGCCTTACAATGCCTGCCCAAGGTCATTACTTAGGAGCTGCCATGATCGAGCAGTGGCAACCAGGCAACAGCGTTTCTATTGATACACAACTGCTTAAGAAACTAGCTAGTGAGCCCCATGCGTCGGGTGAGCTGAAGCAAGATCTGCTCACAGCGACAGAGTACAGTCAGCTCAAACAGTGGATCCAAGTGCCAGAAGCACAGTGGCAGACGGCCCTGGCCGAGCTAAGCGACCCTCAGCTAATGGCCATTGCGTACTGGTATGTACGTGCTGAAGAGGAGCTGAGTGGCTGGGAATCCGGTGCGAAAAATCCTGCTATCTGGGTGTTTCGTCGGTTGAAGCAACTGCAGCGCCGGCCCGACAAAGAGACGATTCGAGCGATTAAGGCGCTCACCCGCAATCGCTACATTCCTAATGGTAAGGTGCTTTAACAGGGTTACGATGCCTTGGCAGCACAGCGAATAAAAGCCGGTAATTGTTTGCGTAACTCCTGTAGACGTACCGGCTTGGATAAATAGCCATCCATGCCAGCCTCTTCACAAGCACGCCTTTGTTCACCCATCACATCCGCCGACAACGCCACTATAGGTGTGTGGCCATCCTGTTCTAACGCACGTATACGACGTGTTGCTTCAATGCCATCCATCACCGGCATATGGCAGTCCATCAATACCAAATCCACCGGCTGCTGCTGCCAGTAATTCACCGCCTCTTCGCCATTGGCAGCCAGTACTACATGACAACCCAGTCGCTCCAGCATTTGAATGGCGACCTTTTGATTGACTAAGTTGTCCTCCGCTAACAGCACTCTTAACCCCTCTAACTCACTGTCGCTGGCCTGTGTACTAGCATCCTTTTCAATTTTATTTACCGGCACCTCTTGCGCAGGTAGCAGGGTTAACTCCAGCCAGAAGCAAGCGCCTTCGCCCGGCATGCTAATCACACCCACACGTCCACCCATCAAGGTCGCCAATCGCTTACAGATATGCAGGCCTAAGCCGGTGCCGGACGTTAAATTAGCCAACTGCTGGCCCTGAGAGTATTCTTCAAACAGCTGCATCGCTTGGGTGGCATCAATGCCATCCCCCGTATCTTTTACGCTGAATACCAGGGTATTACTGTTTTCGGCAATCGGTTTAAGCTCTATTTCAATACTGCCATCACGGGTGAACTTGATGGCATTGGTCAAAAAATTCATGATGATTTGACGAATTCGAACGGCATCTCCGGTTAACCGCTGCGCGATGCTAGGGGCAACCGACATGCTCATGGTCACCGAACCAGATCCGTACCCTTGAAGCGACGTCATCAGTTCCTGCAGCATTTCACGCGGGTCAAAGGGGTGCTGGCTAATGGGCAGCTTACCGGCTTCAATTTTTGATAAATCTAGAATGTCGTTAATGATGGTTAACAAATGCTCAGCGCTGTGTTGCAAGGTCACTAGCAACTGCTGTTGCTCAGAATCGAGCGACGTTTGCTCTAATAACGAGACGGTGCCCAATAACCCGGTCATGGGGGTACGTATTTCATGACTCATGGATGCTAAGAAACGACTTCTGGCTTCCGACTGCTGCTGCAAGGCTTGATACCGCTGTTTTGCTGACGCTTGCAAAGCAAGTCGCGCACTGACTTCTTCAACCTGCATTAGCCAATAGGGTGATGCCTCAATCGGCGTCAACGTACAACGCCAACGCTGTCCTTTGCCCGTCGCGTCGCAAATCCAGAAAACACAATATTTTTTCGCCTTCATTTCCGCCAGCCAACGCGCTAGGCAAGAGGGCTCAAACGGTGCCCCCAAAAACAGTGAAATCTGCGACCAGCTTTCAGGACAGGGCTTATTTTGCCCAACGGTACGCCCGTGGTGATCTAACAACAAAGACCAGCCCGGACTGAATTCTACTTGTGGGAGTAGTTGAGCAATCTGTTGCTCATGTCGAAGCAAAGCGCGTTGCTGCTGATAAACGCAATACAACATTAACACCACCAGGCCGGCAACGATCAGGGCTATGGCGGCGAGTAGTACTACCAACGTCATTGCAGCCATCCGTGACCTCACTCGCCAAACGCTTCAGCGCCTATTATTGGCGCTCGCCGCTGGCCTCACCTGTCAGTAACGCAGATAACGTACTGGACTGTCTTGGCCAAGCAATATGTGCCCAGGCAGGGTTATCAGATAAACCCTCATTGCTTTGGCCTTTATCAACGAATACCAATAAGGTTTCACGCCCATCTTGATCACGCAGCAAGCGTTCTACTGAATGCTGAGCGTCCGCTCGACTAACAGCTACCGCCGCGGGCTGGCGATCGCTGATCAAGAAACCAAACTGGATTTCATCGCTGGTCATCAGTACTTCCCAGCCACTGCGTCGCACTAAAGAGGCGATTTCAGCGCATACAGGACTGTCATCCGATAGCATCACCAGCGTTTTACCGCCCAGCAACAACTCATCGGGTACCGGCATGTGATTGTCTTTAAGGAACTCAACGAAACCACTGACCGGTATGCGATTGTCGCCACGACCTGGCAATTTATATGCCTGCAAATGGCCGCGTTCAATCCAGCGGATCACGGTACGAAAGTTCACCCCACAGAATTTGGCGACTTCGCCTGTTGTCAGAGCTTGTTTTTCCCTCACTGCATCCACTCAATAGTTGTTGCCTTCGCTTCAGTATAGATAGCATTGGCAGAATGCAAGGGAATTGTTCCCCTGCCGTATGAGCAGCAGTAGAAGCGGCTCAATGCTACAGTGACAGCAGTCATTAAGGGAGATGGACCATGGCGTATCAGTTGCTGATCGTGGATGACGAATCGGGCATTTTGCAGGCTTTGCGTCGCATGCTGCGCTCAGAACCCTGGCAAATACTGGAAGCCCACAGCGGTCAGCAAGCGTGTGAATTATTGCTGCAACAGCCGGTCGACATGCTCATTACAGATTTCAATATGCCGGGCATGAGCGGTATCGAGGTTTGTCAGTTTGCCCGCCAGCACTCACCAACCACCTACCGATTGCTGTTATCAGGCCAGGTCGATTACAACTCTCTACGCGCAGCTTGGCGCAGTGGTGATATCCATAGATTTGTTGCCAAGCCCTGGGACAATCTGCTGCTGACCATGGATATTCGCGAGGGGCTGCGACAGCACGATTTGCTGCAACAGACCGAAGCCATTCAGCAAGCTATCAACGCTTCACAACCTTTATTGCTCACCGACGCCAACTGGATTATTCGCCTCGCCAATGAGGCCATGTGCGAGTTGCTGCAATTACCACAAGACAGGCTGCAAGGTACCAACTTGTTTGCACCAACTCTATGCGATGCTCCCGTCACCCTAGAAACCGAAATCACTCGCCAAACCGAAGCACAGCAAGTGTGGCTGGGACTGTTTTCCTTTATTAACCACATTCAGCAAGCCATTCCCAGTTGGATGACCATCAGTACTTTAGGCCCATTTCGTTTATGCATTGCCCAGCGCATGTCGGAACATATGCCGATGCCAGCTCCGCCAGTGAGTGACCCTGGAACAACACTGGAACTAGAGCAACCCCAAGCTGCTCCATCATTGCTCTTGATTGACTTTGATGCCGATCAAATTCGCGAACAACAGCTAGCGCAACATTGTTTTGACCGGGTTCAGCAAAGCATTGGTGATCTATATGAACTGTACGCCCCAGAGGAACATTTATTGCGCATATTGATTCCAGCCGACGTCAGCCAAGGAGAAATTGAACAACTGCAGGAGGACCTCAGCGCTGATTTACGCAATCCTCTGCCAATTGATGACAAGTCGGTTCGCTTACGGCGCTTAATGCGCATCGAACAATGCCCAGCCGAACAGCATGATTGGCGCATATGGCTGCGCGAACGGCTCGGCATCCAATCATCTCCGTCAACTTCAGATGCACCGTCTGCGCCTTCACAGTTGCAAGGCCAGCAAGTGATTCCGGTATTTAACCAACAAGGCGAATTAGTAGCATTGCAAGCGCCAAGACGCGTAGAACACTGGCAGCCTTGGCTGGAAACGGTGGCAGAGTTATGCCAGCAATTGTTTGCTAAGCCGATTCCAGTACTGATTAACTTGGCCGAGAAACCTGGCATGTCGGCTGAGCAAGCACCGTGTTTTGCTAAGAAGAACCTCAACTGCTATGCCATTGTCAACGAAGAGCAGTTGCTCAGTGATGAGCCGCAGCATGTGCAACTGCGACAACTGCTGATTTCTCAAAAATGTCAGCTACTGGTGGCTGACTTCGGCCGCCACTTCTTAAATTCGCGCCAATTGTTATCACTGCCAGTCAGTGGCTTATGTCTGGCCCCTGAGTACTTGGCCCATATGCGCACCCACAAATCCATGAGTCAAAGCAGGCGCTTATTACAACGACTGCAAGAAAACGACTTGTTGTTATATGCACCCGGTATTGATGAGCCCGAAGCCCTTGCTGCAGCACACCACCACCACGCCGACTGGCTCAGCGGCCAGCTGTTATCGCAAGAGGTGGATGTCGGCCAACTGCAATGGTTTGCAAACGGGGATTAACATCCGCATTCAGGCAGGTATGATGGGCGCATTCTGTTTGGAGTTTGCCTGTGAATAAAGACCAAGCCTATCACCAGATCGCTCTGGCGTGCCTGAAAACCCTACGAGAAACCCCGGCGGGAGAATCTGACGATCGTATCAGCTCCCTGTATCAGGCCATCGATGAAGCCTTTCAGTCGCAACTGGGGCTGTTGGCCGAAGAGTTGGAGCAGCATCGCCAGCGCCTGCAGCTGATCTCACAGCTCGACCCCAAACAGCACACCCTGGCTGATGCTCAGGCCATTGCCAAACCCAACGAAACCGCTCATTGACCGTCAGTAAGGAGTTGGCATGTTATCGCCCCGCTACTGGACATTTTTGCTCATTGTATTAGCTGCTATCGCCTTTTCTATGTACCGACAAGTTGACCATGACACTTTGATCACCAGTCCATCAGACCCCAATCAATACCGTTATTTACAGCTCGACAACGGTATGAAGGTATTGTTGGTTGCCACAGCAGCCGAAGATAAAGCTGCGGCAGCGGTATCGGTCAACGTAGGTAGCGGCGATGACCCTGCCGATCGTGCTGGACTGGCGCACTTTCTTGAGCACATGCTATTTCTCGGCACCGACCCCTACCCGGAGTCGGGTGAATACCAGGCGTTTATAAGCCGTAACGGCGGTAGCCACAATGCCTTTACTGCTCATACCCAAACGACCTACTTTTTTGAATTGGATAACAGCGCCCTTGCAGACGCGTTAGACCGATTTGCACCGTTTTTTATCTCGCCGCGCTTTGACGAGCAGTATGTCGATCGGGAAAAGAATGCCGTGCACGCCGAGTTTAAGTCCAAATTAAAGGACGACTTCCGCCGTATTTTTTCTGCTGAAAAACAAGCGATGAATCCAGATCATCCTTATTCATCGTTTTCAACTGGCAACCTCGACACCTTAGCTGACCGGGCTGATAGTAAAATTCGTGACGAGCTGATTGAATTTTATCAACGTCACTATTCCGCCGATCGCATGACCCTAGTACTGGCGGGGCATTATTCTCTCGATCAGCTGCAAGCCTGGGCCGTGGAAAAATTCAGTGCAGTGCCCAAGCGGGCAACTCAGCCCAGTGAGCCGACACCATCTTTATTTGTGAAAGAACAGTTACCGCTGGACATGAACATTCAACCGGTGAAAGAAATACGCCGGCTACAGTTTACTTTCCCAATGCCTGCGGCCCTCCCTCTTTACCAATACAAGCCCATTCAAGTGCTATCGAATCTGATTGGTCACGAAGGCGAAGGCTCACTATTAGCTTACTTAAAACAGCAAGGCTGGGCAGAAGGCCTAAGCGCCGGGCAATCCCTCAGCACGGAATACGACTCGACTTTAGTGGTGCAGATTCAACTGACTCGCTTAGGCCTGGCCCATAGCGAAGAAGTCACGGCGGCTTTGCTGCATTATATTGAGCTGATGAAGGCCGGGCCGTTACCCGAATATTTACTGCAAGAGCAGCATCAATTAGGCGAAATGGCCTTTCGTTTCCAGGAGCAAAGTCGCTTGTCAGATTACGCCGTACAGCTAAGCGGCAATCTATTGCGCTACGCACCGGAAGACAGCATTTATGGCAACTACCGCTGGGATGCCATTAGCCAGGAAAAATTGCAGCCCTTTATCGATGCCCTCGATGCTACCAATATGCTGCGCACTTTGATTGCGCCTAATGTCGACACTGACATGACCGATCCACTGTACGGCACGGCCATGCGCATTCGCCCCAGTGACTTTGGTCAGCAGCCATTGGTACAGCAAGACCTCAGCGGTTTGCATTTACCTGAAGCCAACCCTTTTATTGCCGATGACTTGACGTCATCCGCTGAGCAGACTCTGGATGTGCCTGCGCAGATTCTGGCATCGCCGCAGCGCGAAGTATGGTTCTATCCCGAGCAGGAATTTAAGCAGCCCAAGTCTCGAGTTTTTCTGCAGCTTGAACTGGCCAATGCTCGCCAGTCGGCTGAGCAGCGCTTACTGGCTCATCTTTACGCGCGCAGCGTCAATGAAGCATTAAACACCTACAGTTATCCCGCCCATTTGGCCGGCCTAAGCTACGACCTGAGCGCCAACGACCAGGGCCTGCGGTTAATGATTGGTGGCTACAGCGATAAGCAGCCTGTGCTGCTAGAGCAAGTACTGCAAACCATGACACAGCTGGATATTAATGATGAAGCCTTTGAGCGCTACAAGGCGTCATTACAGCGATCACTGCAAAATCAGCTGAAAAACAAGCCCTATGAGCGAACCCTGGCTGAGCTGAAACAGTGGCTATATCGTCCTTCATTCAGTGAAGAACAGCTGTTAACTGCTTTACCAGCGATAACTGCCGATGATTTGCGCGAATTTATGCAGCAATTCCCACAGCAACTGTACAGCCGTTTACTGGTACACGGTGGCATTAATCAAGCACGTGCGGAAACTCTTGCCGCCGTTATTGAGCAGTACCTGCCAGCAAACCATCACAGTATCGGTCTGCGCCAAGTTGTGCGAGTGCCTGAAGGCCAATGGCAGCAAAGCTTAGCACTCGAGCATCCGGACAATGCCATTACTATGTATGTGCAAGGCCCAGACAGCAGTGATACCAGCCGCGCCCGTTATGCGCTGTTAGGTCAGATAATCCGCGCGCCCTATTACCAATATATGCGCACCGAGCAACAACTGGGTTATATCGTCGCAGCGGCACCTTATCCGCAGCAAACCGTTCCTGGTTTGATCTTTGTTGTTCAATCACCGGAAACGCCGCCACAGCAACTGGTTGATCACAGTCAGATATTTTTTGCCCAGTTTGATAAAACACTGGCAGACATGTCCGATGAGGAGTTCAACAACCACAAGCAAGGTCTGATTAGCCAGCTGCTGCAACAGCCAAAAAACATGGCTGAAAAGGCTGGCCGCTACTGGTCTGAATTACTGATCGATCGCCGTACATTCGATACGAATAGCGCCATTGCTAAGCAAGTCGAGAACATCAGCAAGCAAGATATGCTGGCACTTTATCAGCAACACTTTAGCCCCAATAAAGCGCACAACAGGTTGTTGTTTGCCCAAGGTGGCAAAGTCGAAGGCTGGTCATTGTTGTCCGATGTAGATCGCAACCATCAAGCGGCATTTTGACTTAACGACTATCAAATGGCCTGATGGCGCTCCGTCTCAGGCCATTTGATGGCGAGTTAATTTGCCCTTGCCCTACTGCCCGTCAGCAGCCTCCTAATTAGAAAGCAGACCTCGTTAGGGCAAGGGATAGGCCAGCTATCAATTAGTTGAACAGTGACTTTAGTTTGTCTTTAGCTTTATCTTTCAACTCATCCCGCTTTTCTTTGCTTTTCTCTTTTGCCTGTTGTTTCTTTTGCTCGGTGTAACTAGTGAGCTGTTGCTGCGCTAATTCCTGCAGCTGATCACTCAGCTTAGCCAGCTGACCATCTTGCTGATTAAAGAAATCAATTTCCTCTGCCATACCTTGGGTATATTGGCTCAGCCGCTCGTTTAGATAGGTATTAAAGCGCTGCTGCAATTTCTGTTGCTGCTGTTTTAAGCGCTGGCCCAAGGCTTGTTGCAGACGCCGATCGAGATCAGACCCCAAAGAGACCGAGGGTTTTGACAAAGAGCCGCCGACTCCGGCGTTCATATTAAATTCATTAACACTTGCCAGCACCGCCATCAGCTCGCGTCCGGCTCGGTTGTCAAACTCACCGCTAAACTGTGACTGTTTAAACTGTGCATCCGCTTGGGCACTGAGAGCATTATTTTCAACCATCACCAAGGCATCTACGTCCACCAATGCCGATTGCAACGCTAGCTGCGATCCCAACGGCCAAGGCTGCAGCTGAACTTGTCGTGCCGTTAACGTTAATCGGTCTTTGGCAGGCGTACGTCTGTGATCCAATACTAATGCCGCTGTCAGTTGCTTGACTCCGGGTAGCTCTTGGGTTTCCAACGTAATCTGGGCAGGCACTGGCATCAATTGCGGCTGATGGGTCAAATTTTGTGCTGCGCCAATTAACATCCCTGGCTCTAGCGCTGCACTTAGTGACAACGATCGGATGAGAAAATCCGGCCAGGGGTCAGCAGTCGGGAAATGCACCTTTTTGCCTAATAATCGTGCTGGTGGCTCATCGGCCGATGGCTCTGATGGCTCTTTGTCATCCGTGTTGGATGCCAAAAGACGCCCAGCATCGCCTAAATAAGGTCTGGCTTTGTTATACCAGTACAGGGCTTCATTAGCCCAATGGGCGATCTCGTCACCCCATAATAGACGGCTGATGTTAACCGCACCCTGACCATCAAGTGAGTACTGCTCTTTCAGCATGGCTAAATCAGCGGCAGGTGCTTTTTGCAACGCCTGCAGAGACTGGGTCAATTCATCACGACTGATACGAATAACATCACGTGCCGCCAATACGGCTTTTTTATCGGCTTTTAGTTGCTGTTTTAGCTCATCCAACTGGCGCTTTTTACGCTGAAAATCTTCAACGGACTTGAGCTCCTCGTTGACCAAGGCATTTATTTGTTGCTCATACGATTGCAGCTGCTGTTCATCCGGCAATGCAGCCAAGCTCTGTTTAACCTCTGGCTTTCGCTGTTCAATGACCTGTTGCAACTGGCGGCCAGCACTGTCCGTGGCCAACGGTTGTCGCTGTAACACCTCGTCCAACGAAGGCACTGAAGCAATCATCTGCTCGCCTACGGATGCCTGTGCATCTTTTTCATCCTTGTCACTGCTATCAGCAGCGGGCCTTTCAATGGCACCCGACACTGAACGTTCGGTATCAAAAGCCACATCAGTGAGCCTTAAATCGGAAATAATGATATGGCCAGCCAATAACGGCAGCCATTCGAGATGTGCACGAGCAAGACCAATTTCTACCGAGTTTTCCATTGGGTGCCGTGCATCGGTGACGGCAATTCCGCGGAGATCAACACCCAACGGGCTAAAATTAAAATCCACCGACTGCACTTCAACCACAGCACCATTGATGCGCGTAGCGACGCTTTCAATAGCACGTTTGCTTAACGGGCCTGCCAACAAAACAAAAAATGCCGCCAGCGCCGCGATAACAGCGACAACAGCCCCCAACCCCCACCAACGAATCCATCGCATCTTGTTTTACTCCGCTGCTGCCCGATACCACTGATAAAACTTACTGGCCTTCAACGCCTGTACTACTTTGAACTTTTGAATCCAAACCAACAGTCGAGCCCGATATTGCACCACCAACATTCGCGTCAGCAGAGATACGGGTAAAAAGGCCAATAAAGCCAACACAGTGCCACCCAGCATTAAGGTGTTATTAAACTGCAATACCCGCCAAATCCCCTGCTGATATAAGGATGTCCATAACGGCTGCAAGGATGACATCTGTAATAAAGACGCACCCAAACGTTCGGATATCGGATCCAATGCTAACGCCAAGATGGAAAATGCGGCTAATGCCGAAAAAAAGGCGCTGAGATTGACTCGCAGCACTAAGACCAGAGTAAAAATCAGTAAATTGTTCAGTGTCCACATGGGGGTAATGGCCACCCATAGGGCAAATGCGACCGCCAAGCCAATTTGGCCCGGTGCCGACTCAGAATTTAGCGCTTTCAGCAATTGTGCCAGGAGATTGAGCATGATAAATCTATCCAGACTGGGTGGCGTAGCCACCATAGTACAGAATCCTGCCGGGCGGAAGCACAGCAGCGATCACTATTAAGCATCGCACTCATGATAATAACGCACTTCAGCCATGCTGAAGCGCAACAACAAAGCGAGCCTCACCATGTTCAAGTACCTATGCGCTATAGCACTACTGACACTTCACGCAACCAGCCTTCAGGCTTTAGATGTGGAAGGATTTAATATCGAAACATCTCTGCCAGCACACAATGATATCCCCGCTATGCAACTGCAGGGCATCGCCATCCGACAGGTGTATGGTTTTGTTGATACCTATGTCGGCGCTCTCTACCTAGAGAACACCATGAAAAACGCCGATGACATTCTGGCTGTCGATCAGGCCAGGCGTATGATGTTTCACGTGATTAGCTCGCGGGTTAGCGCCAGACGCTTTACCAGCGCGATTGAAGAAGGTTTGGCATTGAATTTAACCGAACAGCAAAACGTGCAATTGAAGTCACGGGTGCAACAGCTGGTAGCACTGTTTGATCATAAATTCACCCAGGGCACGGTCGGTTATATTGAATGGTTACCGCAGCAGCAGGCAACGCGCATCGTTATTAATGACGAGGTCAAAGGCACAGTCCCAGGTAAAGACTTGAACGATGCATTGCTGGCAATCTGGATCGGTGACAAACCCGTGAGCGATGCTTTTCGCGAAGATATTTTAGATACCAGCCTGGCCGGATATTGATCTGGCCAGCCAAGACCTTGTTGCCACGCAACACAATCCTAACAACGCTGGCGAATTTTCTGGCGCAACTGACGCAGCTTTTCGCGCCGCTCTAGCACCGTCTGCATGTCACCTTGGCTCTTTTTAAGGGCCATTTTTCTGGCTCTGAGTTTCGCCGTGCGACATTGGTTGTCCGACCAGGCCACGACCTTAGTCTTGGATTTGCTTCTCTTTTTACTGCGTGACGTCGATTGTCTCTCAGTCGGTGCCAGCAGCGTTGAGTCGATCTCTCGCGGCTGATAATGATTACCTTGACGTAAGGTAACAGGCTCTGCGTTTTGTGATGGCGGCGCTCGATCAGAAAACTGCACCCGACCCTCGTCATCAACCCAACGGTATAGCTCGGCGCTGGCGCTTGTTGCCAACAGCACAGACCCCAACAGTATTTTGTTCATATCAGCCTCCGTGCCGATATTAGTCAGTCTTTAAGGTAAGCTTTGCAGCTCTCGCACCAACAACTGTAATTGTCGCTGCCCCCGCCATTCATTAATATCCAATGAAAACACCAGCCTTACCCGACCATCCTTAGGTCGATTATTGGCGTCAAAGTTAAACCAGATTGCGTCCATCGCCAGATCAGAACCCATTGGACACAGCACCATCTTTAAATGCTTTTCACCCACAACGCGCTGCTGCAGCAAGGTAAATTCGCCATCAAACAGTGGTTCAGGAAAACATTGTCCCCAAGGCATGCCCCAACGTAATTGCTGGGCCAGCTCCAGAGTAAAGTCCGCATTGTCTAGCTGACCATCGGACTCCCATACCCGCTCTAACGCCTCCTGGCTAAGGTGCTGCTCACACAACGTGGTGAAGGCTTGGCGAAACCTGGGCAGTTGATCCGCATGCAAGGTCATGCCCGCCGCCATGGCGTGGCCGCCAAACTTTATCAAGATGCCTGGCCAACGTTTGTCTAATTCATCCAATACATCGCGCATATGCAAACCCGGTAACGAGCGAGCTGAGCCTTTTAGTCGGCCGTCACCGTCATCGGCCAGAGCAATCACGGGGCGATGAGTTTTCTCTTTAATACGTGAAGCCAGAATACCAATCACACCCTGGTGCCAGTCGGGCTGATATAAACACAAGCCCGCAGGCAAGGTCTCTAATTCAGCATCTAGCTTTCGCAAATAATGTTCCGCCTCACGTTGCATGCCTTGTTCGATATCGCGGCGGCTGCGATTCATTTCATCCAACTGACGCGCTAATTGCAAAGCACGGGCTGGATCATCGGTGAGCAGACATTCAATGCCGATGGAAATATCGTCCAAACGACCAGCAGCGTTGATTCTCGGGCCCAATACAAATCCTAGATCGGCAGACGCCAGCCTTTGAGGTTCTCGCCCCGCCACCGCCAACAAGGCAGCTATTCCCGGCTGTACATGGCCACTGCGAATACGCCTGAGTCCTTGCTCCACCAAAATGCGATTATTGCGATCCAGCGGCACCACATCCGCCACCGTTGCCAACGCCACTAAGTCCAGCCACTGAGCGAGCTTGACGTCTCGCTGCCAGCCAAGTTGCTGCAGCCGCTGCCTCAGCGCCATCAATACATAAAACACCACGGTACAGCCACAAGCCGCTTTGCTAGCAAAAGTACAGCCAGGCTGATTCGGATTAACGATGGCATCCGCCGCTGGCAACTGTGCCCCAGGCAAGTGATGATCTGTCACTACCACAGCTATGCCAGCTGCCTTGGCGGCGGCAACGCCTTCCACGGCAGCAATGCCATTGTCGACGGTGAGAATGACATCGGGCTGATAGGCTTGCGCTAGGGTCACTAACTCAGGGGATAAGCCATAGCCATGCTCAAAGCGGTTGGGCACTAAATAGTGAACATTATTGGCTCCCAAGGCTCGCAAAGCTCGCAATACCAGCGCAGTACTGGTGGCGCCATCAACATCAAAATCGCCCACCACCAATAAGGTTTTCTGCGCGGTCACGACCGGCAGCAAACAAGTCACAGCCGCTTCAAGCCCTTTTAGCTGATCGGGCGGCAGTAATTGCGCTAGCCGGTTTTCAAGCTCATCGGCATGTTGAATATTTCGTGCCGCCAATACTCGGGCAAACACTGGGTGTAAGCCCTGTAACGCGGGCGCGCGAGCCGGTCGCTGAACTATTTGCATCTTGATAAAACTTATTCTGGGGGCCGCACGCGTAAGAAACGAGCAAAACGCGGCAGGCCAGTCACGGTCTCACCATTGTATTCAAAAGTGATACGCGACCCCAGAGGCGGAGGATTGCGACGCTGCTCATCGCTAAAGCCAGTGCCTATATTAAAACGCCGGCCGTCTTGGGTTTCCACCACCAAAGCGCCCAACATGCCGTCGAATTTGCCGTTACCAGGCAGATAAGCAACGACGTGCGCTTCGCCATCCTGATCTAATTTCATCTTCAACATGTCATCGGAGCGCTGAGCTTGATACAGAGCATCTTTACGGCGCAGTATTAAACCTTCGCCTCCGTCAGCGACCAGTTGCTGCAAACGCTGCTGCAACGCTGCCTCGCTACTGACTTGCTGATGGGCGACCACTTCTAGCCAGGCCCGGCTGGCTTGCTCCACCCAGGTATTCAGCACCCACAGACGCTGCTCAAACCCAGCTTGCATATCTGGCATATCAAACAGCATAAAACGTACGTGCTGCCAGGCTTGATCGTCTGGCTGATGGCGGCGAACCAAGCCGCTAATCTCGGCAAAGCGGCCACGCCCTAACCACAGCTCACCGTCTAAAGCCTGCATAGGGAGCGCTGCGGTAAACCACAATGGCGCTTTAATCACCCGCCCGCTGCGGGTTAGCAACTGTTTGCCATCCCAGTAGGCTCGAACGCCATCCAGCTTTTCGCTGACTAAATACTGAGATAAATCCACCCCCTGCTGGTACAACTTGGCCAGCATAAGTGGCGGTGCATGGTTGGCCCAAACCGGCATGCTGAGGCCGCCCAGTGCGAGCAACAGCATGATCATGATGATAACGTCCATGTATCGTCCTCCTTGACCTGCCTACCTATTTACTCAAACAATGGACGAGCATTGATGCCACTGAGTTGTCCCGATTTCAGCCATAGGAATGAAAGCCGTCATGTCGTATTACTTATTAGGACTGGGAAGCAACATTGATCCGTATCGTTACTTGCAACAGGCAAGGCCGGCGCTGGCTGAACTGGGCAGTATTGTCGAGCACTCAGCCATCATACAAACCCAAGCCGAGGGCGATAGTTTTAGCGGCACGTTTTGCAATCAACTGCTGGTGCTTGAGTGTTCGCTACCACCAACGTTATTGAAGCAAAAGCTGCAGCGTATCGAAGTGGCATTAGGGCGAGAGCCGAAGTCGCCAGCAAGAAAACACAAAGATCGGACCATTGACCTTGATATTCTCGGCAAGGCTAACAGCGTAGAGCAATGCCGCCAGCTGCCGTTAACTGACGGCTATTATCAACAGGTCCAACATCAGTGGTTAGAAAACGTCTGCTCATAACGGTTGGTAATAAAACGGCCACCGTCAATGCGCATGACGGTGCCACTCATGGCTGAATTACTGATTAAAAAATCACAGCCGTCGATAACGGCCTGATAACCCAGCTCCTTTTTAATGAGCGATTGAGACAACACCTTCTGCCGATAAGCCTCATCGTGTTCAGGTAAAAACTGAATAGGGCCGGGCTGAATCACATTAACCCGCACTTGCCCGGCCCAGCGCTGCGCCATACTCAGCGACCAGTTTTGCAATGCCGCCTTTGACGCACAATAAACGGCAAAACGCTGATTAGGGATCTCGGCATAAATGTCGCTAATGCTCACCATGGCAGCATCATCGGTCCAGGACAACGAATGCGTCAGCAGCTCTGGCGCCAATACATGCACATTAAAATGGCGCTGAAAATGCTCTACATCGGCCTGATCAGTATCGGGTTGAAAGCAGCTAGCATTATGGATAAAGGCTCGTACCGGCCCTATTTGCGCCAACTCGTGAGCCAACGCCTGAATAGCATCGGGGTCAGATAAATCAGCCTGCAGCCTAGTTAGTCGCTCATGGGCATCTAACTCACACCGACTATTATAATGCGCCACGACATGCCAACCTTTGGCCAGCCAATGCTGCGCCAACTGCTTACCCATGCGCCGACCGGCACCCGTAATCACAATTGTGTTAGCCATAATGGCAAGCACTCCAGTAAAACAAGACACGGCCGTTATTGTAACGACTAACACAGACTGCCTGCCATGGAACTGCAAAGCAAAAGCTTCCCCACTGTTGTCGCTACGCTATAAGCCTTAGATTCAATAGCCTGCGGCAATCATGCTGATCAGTGCAATTAACTGTCACTTTTTCTACTGCCATCTATGCTGGAACAACACCTAAGTGATGGGAGAATTCGCGATGGACACTTCATCTTCTGCCGGCGGTCAGTGCCCTTTTGCCCACGGCGCAAATACCGCAGCTCAGCAAACGCCCACCGAATGGTGGCCAAATTCATTAAACCTCGACATTCTTCACCAGCATGACAGCAAAACCAGTCCATATGGTGAGGACTTTAACTACGCCGACGCCTTTAACCGCATCGATTACCAAGCTTTAAAGAAAGACCTCACCGACCTCATGACCCAAAGTCAGGACTGGTGGCCCGCCGATTGGGGGCACTATGGTGGCTTAATGATTCGCATGGCATGGCACGCAGCGGGCTCCTATCGTATCGCCGATGGCCGAGGTGGCGCCAATACCGGCAATCAGCGTTTTGCACCGTTAAACAGCTGGCCCGACAATACCAATCTCGATAAAGCCAGGCGTTTACTCTGGCCCATTAAAAAGAAATATGGCAATGGCATTTCTTGGGCTGATCTCATGATCCTGGCCGGCAATGTCGCTTATGAGTCTATGGGGTTAAAAACCTTTGGCTTTGGCGGCGGACGGGAAGACATTTGGCACCCCGAAAAAGATATTTATTGGGGTGCAGAAAAAGAATGGCTTGCCACCAGTGATAACGAACATAGCCGCTACTCTGGCGAGCGAGACTTAAGCAACCCACTGGCCGCTGTGATGATGGGCCTCATTTACGTTAACCCTGAGGGAGTTGATGGCCAGCCTGATCCATTAAAAACCGCAAAAGATGTACGCGAGACCTTTGCCCGCATGGCCATGAATGATGAAGAAACCGTTGCCTTAACCGCTGGCGGTCACACCGTGGGCAAAGCCCACGGTAATGGTGATGCTTCACAGTTAGGACCTGAGCCGGAAGCGGCGGATATTTTTGAGCAAGGCCTGGGCTGGAACAATCATCAACAACGTGGCATTGGCAATCAGGCAGTGACCAGCGGCATTGAAGGTGCCTGGACCACTCACCCAACACAGTGGGACAACGGCTATTTCCAATTGCTGTTAAATTACGACTGGGAATTGAAAAAGAGCCCTGCCGGTGCCTGGCAGTGGGAACCTGTCAATATTAAAGAGGAAGACAAACCAGTCGACCCAGAAAACCCCAGTGTACGCCACAACCCCATCATGACAGACGCCGACATGGCGATGAAAATGGACCCCGACTATCGCAAAATATCAGAGCGTTTTTATAACGACCCAGATTATTTTTCTGATGTATTTGCACGCGCCTGGTTCAAACTAACACACCGGGATTTAGGCCCTAAAAACCGTTATCTTGGCCCTGAAGTCCCTGCTGAAGATTTAATTTGGCAAGATCCAGTCCCCAGTGCCGGCCATCAGCTCAGTGACGCAGAGGTATCCAAATTAAAAGCCGATATACTCGCTACTGGCATTAGCGTATCCGACCTGGTAGCCACTGCTTGGGACAGCGCCCGTACCTTTAGGCAATCTGACTATCGTGGCGGTGCCAATGGCGCACGTATTCGACTGGCACCACAAAAAGACTGGGCCGGAAATGAACCTGACCGATTGAACACAGTGCTGCAGGCATTGCAGGGTGTTCAGCAACAATTTTCTGGCAATGTCAGCATGGCCGACTTAATTGTATTGGCAGGCGCAGCTGCCGTGGAAAAAGCTGCCGACGATGCCGGAGTGACAGTAACAGTGCCCGTCACCTCAGGGCGCGGCGACGCCAGCGACGATATGACTGATGCTGAGTCATTTGCACCGCTGGAACCCGTACACGATGGCTATCGCAACTGGCTAAAACAAGAGTTCAGTGCCCAACCCGAAGAGCTGATGCTGGATCAAACTCAGCTACTGGGTTTAACCGCTCCAGAGATGACAGCGCTGGTGGGAGGTATGCGCGTCTTGGGGGCCAATTATGGCAACAGTTCACATGGCGTATTTACCGACAAGGTTGGCACATTAACTACGGACTTTTTCGTCAATCTCACTGATATGCGCTACCAGTGGAAACCTACGGGCAATAATGAATATGACATCATAGATCGCCAAAGTGGCGCCACCCGCTGGACAGCCACACGGGTAGATCTGGTATTTGGGTCTAATTCAATCCTCAGAGCCTATGCCGAGGTGTATGCTCAAGATGATAATAAGGAGAAATTTGTGCATGACTTTGTTCGAGCCTGGAACAAAGTCATGAATGCTGGTCTTTTCTAAACCCATTTTGTCATCAACCTGAGCGTTCAGGTTGATGACTTCTCTCTAAACAGCAACGAAAACCAATGGCCATACCAATATCTGATACATGTTGGACCATGCCACACGGAGCCTCCGGCAGCATTTTATTCACCTGTCCAAGCACTAAACCAACAGAATTACCTAGTTAGATCTAGCAGTAACGCTATTGACCTACCTATCCATAACAATCCTGAAGATTTTATGGCATATTACGACAGGACGCGCAATCGATGAACCACGGTTGGCACACTGCGCAGAAGGCCTATGTACGACGTTAAAGATCAATGCCATAGCGGCAATTGACTACTGTCATACCTACGGCCCTTGATTTAGGCAACAAGATGTTTATGCAAACAACCTTGGGCCATTGACCTGCAGCAGTTGGAGTAAAGTATGACCGAGCTTTCGGCAACCGTCATTTTGAACAACTACACCAGCTACGACTGGCGCCTTTCCAGCTGCCATAGCGGAAAGTTAATAACATTGGTCAACGCAGAGACTGAACCCGCCCCCTTTCCAAAGATGCTGAAAAAAGCCGACCGACTTGTAATCCAGGTTCAAGTCAATGTTAGCTCCCTAGATGAGAAATCCAACAAAGTGGTTCGCGCTAGCATTCAGTACAACATACTAAATGAACTCAAACCCAATACCGTAATGGCACTGGACATCCTCTACTCTCCTATTCGTCATAGCATTGAATGCGAAGTCGGCTTTCTTTTCCGATCAGATCCTAACTATCAATTTCTTGGCAGCGCCAGAATAGAGACATCTCCCACCCTAGCGGATAGCACAGTGTCCATTTACGGACAAACACTTCAACGCCGACGCCAGCAAACATCATCCCCTTGGCATCCACCTTCCCGTACCTAGCGCAACGAGTTAGTTACAGGTACATTTAAGACAATAGTTGGACACCTATCAGTAAAATTGATGAATCAGCAAGCAAACGAAAAGAGTGATAATAATAATCATTAATCATGTTGTATAGCGAAGATATTGCGACTAATAGCTCATTTAAAATATAACTAACATTAAAATTGTGACGTGAACACAGTATTTCATAGCAACATATTCGACTCCAGCGACATACCTATGTTAAAAAACAACCCCGCGTTAATCAGTCGCGATGTTTGAATTAGCCCGCCGACTGCCAACGAAGATTGATACCGACTATAGTCTCAATTGGCCAGACCGCCATCTACAACAAGGAAAGAGTACAGGCGATGCAAATCACACCACAATTGCTCTATGCCGAGCACTATCGCTGGGATGAAATTCGAAAGAATAAAGAAGACAACCCCACAGAAGCTGACGCCGATAAAATAAACAAACACTGCGGACATGAAATGATCGCATTTCTACAGCAAATAACCGATGAATTCAGGCTAAACGCCAAAGCTGACATACAATGTATCGAGATCTTTCTTTTTTCCCGCCGCTGTATCTCAGACACATCAAAGCAGAGTTTACTGCGAAAAATAAGCAATCACTTTAATTTCGCATAACTCACACAGCGAGCAGCCATATCTATTGCTCGCTGACTAAAAACACAAATTCCACACTTGCAACGCAAAACCCATCATCACTTATGAAAAATCAATACCTTCACTTTTAAAACCTACTGACCGAAAACACCGCACTGACAACCCAAGCCAATAACAATACAAAAAACAGCCTCTACTACCGAAAAATATCCTCCAAAATAATTTCAGACGAAAAATCAATCTCTTATCATTTTCCAAATACACACACTCAACCCAATAAGCCTAATAGCTTTGCCTTTCTGAGCGTAACAAGCAACATATACGTTATAAATAGATTTAGATCAGGCTACCGAATTGCACCAAGATATCAAACCTATTCAATAATAGCGCCTGCATAGCCCGTTCTTTTCTCCAACAGTCGTATACAACATTAATTTAACGAGAAACTGCTACCTAGTCAGATAGAATAATTACCTCTGAAGAAATGCATTGCAGTCACTTTCTAATGGCCACTTAAGCACCTCATAGTTAACTTGCCAAAGACCATAAACATCGCGGCCATGTATGGGGTGATTTGCTGCAAAAGAAATTTCAAAAAGTGCGTGACCAGCTGCCTGAATTTCAATCAATGCCAATTGAAAAACGACCGACGTTTCATGAGATACGAGGATTGGGTGGAGCTCTGTATTTGCAGCAGGGTTACAGCAAAGAATACGTGAATCTATTGATGGGACACACGACCCAGAAGATGACCGAAGCGTACACAGATCAGCATCAACAGTGGACAGAATGTGCTGCTGAACTGGGCTTGTGAAGCTACTGTAGATTCTTACGATTTTCGTATTTTTTTCTTACAGGATTTCAGATACAAAAACAGGCACCTGTAAGTGCCTGTTTTGTAAGGAATTCTTGGTAGGACTACCCAGATTCGAACTGGGGACCTCTACCATGTCAAGGTAGCGCTCTAACCAACTGAGCTATAGTCCTGAAGATGGCGCGTATATTAGCTATCCTGCTGGCCCCATGCAACCCCTTTGTGGCAGTTTTTTTACTACGACCTCATTTCAGCTGGTACTCGAATCTCTTTTTAAATCAGCAAGTTAGCAAACGCTCGCTAGGCATAGGCCTCACTGGCTCCCCTCCTCTCTGTCCGACCAGTGATTAAGAGCTTGAGCCCGATGCACCACTGGCGGTCGATACGGAACTGGCAGGCAACTTCACTGCCAGTCGATCAACACTGTTGATCCACTTCTGTATTTGCTCAGTATTTGCGCTCATGGTGGGCCCAAAGAAACGAACAGACCGCACTTTAATGCCGACAAACTCCAATATGGTGTGCTTAAGCTGCTTGACCATGGGGTTACCCTGGAACCATTTGTGCCACCATACCGGCGTATCCAGTGTCACCACTAACTCTGAAGTACGACCGATCAATAACTGTTCTGGCCAGGTTTTTCCTTCGATGTACTTAAAGGCATAACCAGGCAATAGAATACGGTCGAATAATCCCTTTAACCGCGCAGGCATGCTGCCCCACCACACTGGAGTGACCAGCACTATATGCTCGGCCCAGGTCAGCTGTTGCTGAGCCATTTTAAGGTCCGGCTCTAGAGGCTGAACTTCATCAAACCCTTGTTTTAGGTCCAACTCAAAATTTAGCTCACCCACGTGTAACACTTGTACCTCATGCTGCGTTTCTGCAACCTGACAGTAGCGCTCGGCCAATGAGTGACACAAGCTGTGGCTCTTGGGGTTACCGTTGATAATCAATACTCGACTCATGGTGACTCCTGGTTGGGTAGCGCAGCAAATACTAAACCTCGCTCCAGGGGTTGGAGTCAACGTAACACTTTGCTATTGGGTGCAACTGTCTATACCAGATGTTATGCCAAGCGCTATGCCACGCTCAGCATTATCATCGATCAGCCGCGATCACTGGCGGATAGCGCTCAGTATTGCCACACAGCGCATTATTCATCGACAAGATCAGCAGCCGTCGGCCAGATTATTCCAAAAGTGGCGACATACTCCTCCAACGGTGAAAGCCCTACTTGCGCCCGGCGCTTATTAACGCTTTCAGGCTCTTCAATAGGGTATAACCGCGCCGGCTGATTGCCTTCAATGTTGATCTGAGTGCCGTAGCGCTGCGGCTTGTCCTGACTGACTAACATCCTATCCGTCAAATAGGCTAATGCCGCTGCCTCCAACTCAGCATTCGCCACAGCTTGTTGCAATAGCGGATAATAGCGCTGTTGCAGCGCTAAACCACCGTGTTGAATCACTAGAAAAAGGGTATTGGCGACTTTATTGCTGGTGAATTCGGGTTCACTGGGCCAGCCATATTCGTCTAGCACTTTGATAGCCCAGTCTCTATTTTTGTTATCCAGCTTCTGCTGTTGAGCAACCAGCTCTGCCAATAGCTGTTGGTTTCTGGGCTGTTGCAACAGGGCTCGTTGTATTTTTTGGCGCAAGGCTTGATCAGCTTGATAAATATTTTCTGCCTGCTGTTGCAGTTGATCGGGTGTATCGCCATAACTGCTCTGATTAATCAGCAGCAATAGCACACAAAAAAGCCGCTGCAACACGCGGTTAAGCATCATCAGCCATTCTCTTTTCCAGCGTCAGCGTCTGCCAACTGCGGCCTTTAAAATATCGCTGCCCGGCAAGACCAGCACAAGGAGAGAGTCCTAATGCTCGGCACAACGCCACGGCAGCACTATTTTCTTGCAACGTTTCGGCATAAATATAATCAAGGCCGTATTCTTTTACAGCAAAATTGATCAACGCCTGCATGGCTTCTCGCATCAGTCCTTGACCTTGCCAATGTGGATGCAAACCAAAACCAATGGCAGCACGCCACCGCTGCTCCATGCGCAAACAGGCAATGCCGATAAAATTGCCAGACTCATTGTCGATCACGGCCAATTGATAAGCTAAACGAGGGCATTGCGCCGCTTGCTCAATAAATAACCGAGTTAAATAACGATAGTGCTCTGGTTGACCATCAGCCTCGTCATAATAGGTCTGATAGCCGGGCTGTTGCGATAGTGCAACAAAATCGTCTTCATCACTGACACGCATATCACGTAAGGTTAAACGTGTCGTAGTCAAAAAAAATTCAGTCATGTGAATAGCGCTAGGCAGGCAAGCCTTCCGACTGCTGCCTGCCAAAGCGATTACTCCTGATGCTTCATAGATGCCTTAAATTCCTGGGTCAATTGAAATCCACGAACTGCAGGCCCGGACAGTGCACTGTAAACCACACTGATCAGCATCACTAGCACAGCAGTGACTAGCGCATCACATACCCATGCCAGTATTAACAGTAAGACACTGTTCTGCTCTGCCATGGCCCAGCTGAAGGTTGACTCTCCGGTAATCAAATGCACCGATAAGGCCGCCCAAAAACCAAAACAATAAGGACAGTGCCAGGCTTGATACAGGTACGCCAATGATGCGGGTAACCTGGCGATGATATTATTAAACCAGCTACCCCATTCGGGCAGCTTTTCCCATAACAACATATGGCACGACCACACCAGTAATACCACTTGGATACTCATTACACGGCCTGCCTTGCATTAATGCCTTCAACCATTAGAAAATCACCTTCATCCGTACATTGACGCTGGTGCTGAATCGCTGAAAATCCAAACGTCTCTAATAGTTTTTTAATCCCGGCCAACGCTTTTAAATCATTATGTACATCCAAGTCACCAAAGCTGGGGGTATTTAGATCTTCACACAACCAGAATTTCCCGCCTGGTTTAAGTGCCTTGCTAATGGTCTCCATAACCGTTTCTGGCTGCTGCCAGTGGTGCAATGAAAAAGCCGCCACAACCACATCCAGTGAAGACGCTTGGGGCGTCCATTGCTCGGCTCCGGCACATAACAGGGTCAACCGTTCATCTGACAAATCGGCTTTTTGTTTTCGCTCATTGGCACGTTGTATCATAACGTCACTGGGATCCAGTGCCTGTACTTGTACCCCCTCATGACTGAGTGCCAAACAAACACTCAAAAAGCCGCCGCCACAGCCCAACTCAGCTACCTGAAAGCCTGGCTGTATACCAGCAAGCACTGGGATTTGGCGGTGAAAATCAAGCGCACCCCAACGATCGTCGTAGTCATGGGCGTGTTGATCGGTCCAATGTGTCACGCTGCTTACCTCATGCGATAGTGATGGGGCCAGTATGCAACAGCCTCTAACCACCCAATAGTGCTAAGCTTATGGTTAAATCGGCTTATTTTTCGCTTAAGAATCCACCATGCACCCAGCCATCCATTGCGGTTTTGCCCGTATCGAGCAATTGCACAATGAGCAACACCACGCTCACGAAGACTATGTACTGACCTTAATGCTGGCAGGCTATGTGACCTTTGATGGCCCTCAGCCTGTGCAAATCACACCTGGCATGCTGACCCTAGTACCTCCTGGTACGCCACATGCGCTGCTGCAGGGAAAAGACATGCAGGTCTACTTTCTCAGTTTTCATGGCGCCAGCTTTGGTCTGGATGAACAACAAGCCGTGATGCAACCCTTTGCCAGCGTGCGCCAAGGGGCACTGCCCATTGTTAAACTGCAAGACCAGCGGCTACCATGGCTGACACAACTCTTTGAGCAGTTACAAGCAGCCATTGAAAACCATAGCCCTAGCGAAATTATAAAAAGTCTGATTATTTTGATCTTACATGAAGCCCGTGGTGCCAGCGTGTTGAATGATAAACACCTAGGGCTAGAAACTCGTATCGGCAAAGCGCTGCGCTATATCGAGCTGCACAGCCATGAAGGGATTTCTCTAAAGGATGTTGCTCAGGCCGTTCATTTAAGCCCTGCACATTTAGCCACCAAAATGAAAACGACCACCGGCTATAGCGTCGGCGACTGGATTAATAAACAACGCCTGACCTTGGCTTGTGAGCGGTTACGCAATACCGATAAAAATGTCGAAACCATCGCCGCTGAACTGGGCTGGAAAGACGTTACGCATTTTATTCGTCAATTTAAGAAACAGCATGGCAGCACACCAGCCGCCTGGAGGCGCCAGCAGCGTACACCCTGAATCAAGTCAAAACACCTTCGTAAAGACACTGCAATCAATACGGACTCGAACAACAAATGAATCAGAGCGACAAATAGGCAAAAGTAATAAACGAACGAGGCATTCGAGGCCCGCTGGCAATCCACAGCGGGCAGCAAACTATCAAAGCTTAACTATTGGCGATAACCCCTTGTTTCATATCGTGCAGCAAGTCTCGCAAACGCGCAGCTTCTTCAAAGTCCAACTCTTTGGCAGCGGCAAACATTTTGTCTTCTACTTCACTGATACGTTTCACTAAGGCGGCTGCATTCAGACTGCGCCAATCATCCTGACCATAAGCTGCTTGCTCTTCGGCGACTTTACGCCCCTTACCTTTACCACGACCCTTGCCTTTTTTGCCAGGTGGTGGCGCCGCTTCGAGAATATCCTCGACGGATTTCTTGACACCTTGTGGAGTGATACCGTGCTCTTCATTAAAGCGCTGCTGTTTCTCGCGACGACGATCCGTTTCATCCATGGCTTTTTTCATGGCATCCGTCATGCGGTCGGCATACAAAATCGCCTTACCGTTTAGATTCCGAGCCGCCCGACCAATGGTTTGGATCAAAGAACGTTCAGAACGCAAAAAACCTTCTTTATCGGCATCAAAAATAGCAACTAACGACACTTCAGGAATATCCAGGCCTTCTCTTAGCAAGTTAATACCCACCAGCACATCAAACTCGCCCAAGCGTAAGTCGCGAATAATTTCGACCCGCTCAACAGTATCGATATCCGAGTGCAAGTAACGCACACGCACATTTTGCTCATGCAGGAATTCGGTTAAATCCTCGGCCATACGCTTGGTCAATACGGTGATTAAAATCCGCTCACCTTTGGCCACACGCTCGTGCACTTCGTGCAACACATCGTCCACTTGCCCGGTCGCTGGTCGCACATCAATTTGTGGATCAATTAGCCCAGTTGGCCTTACTACTTGCTCCACTACTTGATCCTGATGATCCTGTTCATACTGGCCTGGCGTGGCTGAAACGAAAATGCATTGCGGAACGATGGACTCCCATTCCTCAAAACGCATGGGGCGGTTATCTAACGCTGACGGCAATCGAAAACCAAATTGCACCAAAGTTTCTTTGCGCGAGCGGTCACCACGATACATGGCACCGATTTGCGGCACAGTAACATGGGACTCATCAACAAAAACCAGCGCATCATCAGGAATATAATCAAATAAGGTAGGCGGCGCTTCACCCTGTTCACGACCAGACAAATAGCGCGAGTAGTTTTCGATGCCCGAGCAATAGCCCAGCTCCTGCATCATTTCTATATCGTATTTGGTGCGCTGCTCCAGCCGCTGCGCCTCAACCAATAAATTATTATCGCGGTAATACTGCAGCCGTTCATCGAGCTCAACTTTAATGCCATCAATCGCATCTAAAATACGCTGACGCGGTGTGACATAGTGAGTTTTGGGGTAAATAGTAACTCTGGCTAGGCGATTTCTGATCTCACCAGTAAGCGGATCAAAACTAGACAGCTGCTCAACTTCATCATCAAATAATTCGATGCGAATGGCTTCGTCGTCGGATTCCGCTGGAAACACATCAATGACTTCACCGCGTACCCGGTAAGTGCCACGATGAAAGTCCATATCGTTGCGAGTGTATTGCAGCTCTGCCAAGCGGCGTAAGATACTGCGCTGATCTACCTGATCACCACGTACCAGGTGCAGCATCATTTTTAAATAGGAATCCGGATCCCCCAAACCATAAATGGCCGACACCGTCGCTACGATAATGGCGTCACGACGTTCCATCAGTGCCTTGGTGGCAGACAAACGCATTTGCTCAATATGCTCATTCACCGAAGCATCTTTATCGATAAAGGTATCAGATGAGGGCACATAGGCTTCTGGCTGGTAATAGTCGTAGTAAGAAACAAAGTACTCAACGGAATTGTTGGGAAAGAACTCCTTAAATTCACCATACAATTGTGCTGCCAGGGTTTTATTGTGCGCCATGACAATAGCAGGCCGGCCGCAACGTTGAATGACATTGGCCATAGTGTACGTTTTGCCAGAGCCCGTTACCCCCAGCAAGGTCTGCTTCAACAGCCCGGCTTCCACACCCTTGACCAGTTGCTCGATGGCAGTCGGTTGATCACCGGCTGGCGCATACTTGGAAGACAGCTCAAATGCTTTGCTCATCAGGATTCCAGTAGTACAGAATTTGGTTTAAGATTATACGGTTTTTTTGCTGGCAGCCGAGAGGTCATATTGACCCTAACTGCGGCCGCTGCAGACAATTGATTAGACGCTCATTGTTTGCCAAGGCTGTGGCTGTCTCACTCACTGCGTCACTGAGGATAATACTTTGGACCTGCAATTGTCTGATCGCGTTCAACAGATCAAGCCTTCCCCCACCCTGGCGGTTACCAACCGGGCTGCCGAACTGCGTGCGGCGGGCAAAGACATTATTGGCCTGGGGGCCGGCGAGCCTGATTTCGATACCCCCGAGCACATCAAGCAGGCGGCAATTGACGCAATTAATAATGGCTTCACCAAATACACAGCGGTGGACGGTACACCGGCACTGAAAGACGCCATTATTGCAAAATTTAAGCGCGATCAGGGCCTAGACTACCAAGCCAACCAGATTCTGGTGTCTTGTGGCGGTAAGCAAAGCTTTTTTAACTTGGCATTGGCGCTGCTAAATCCCGGCGACGAAGTGGTTATTCCAGCTCCTTACTGGGTGTCATACCCTGACATGGTCAAAATCGCCGAAGGCGTGCCTGTGGTGATAGAGACCAGCCAGGAAAACCGCTTTAAAATTACCGCACAACAGCTGGATGCCGCCATTACCAGCAAAACCCGCCTGGTAGTATTAAACAGCCCATCAAACCCGTCTGGTGTGGCGTATACCGAGCAAGAACTGAAGCAATTGGCCGAGGTTTTGTTGCGCCACCCGCACGTGATCGTCGCAACCGATGATATGTACGAGCATATTTTATGGGCCGAAGGTGGCTTTCATAATATTTTAACGGTCTGCCCTGAGCTGTACGATCGTACCCTGGTGATGAACGGTGTTTCCAAAGCGTACAGCATGACCGGTTGGCGCATTGGCTACGTTGGAGGACCTGCCAAGCTGGTCGGCGCGATGAAGAAAATTCAATCGCAAAGCACTTCAAACCCAACGTCCATCGCCCAGGTAGCTGCCACTGCCGCCTTGAACGGTGATCAACAATGTGTCGCCGATATGCTGAAGGCCTTTAAGCAACGCCATGACTATGTGGTGGCGGCGCTGAATGAGCTGCCCGGCGTCGAATGCATCAATAGCGATGGCACCTTTTACGCTTTCCCAAGCTTTAAAGGCGCCATGCAAGCGGCAGGTATCGACAGCGATGTTGATTTTGCTGAAAAACTGCTAAATGAAGCTGAAGTCGCCTTGGTGCCAGGCTCTGCATTTGGCACGCCAGGCCATATGCGCCTCTCCTATGCCACCTCAATGGAGGTGCTAGAAAAAGCTATTGCTCGCCTGAGCAAAGCACTTAGCTAGCCAGCCTGGCATAAGCGCAACAAAAAAGCCGATGCATACATCGGCTTTTTTATTCCTCTGCGTTAAACACCCTCACCAATCGAGGGTTTCTTTAATAAAGGGAATGGTTAACCGGCGCTGAGCCGACAGCGACGCCTGGTCCAATTTATCCAGAGCATCAAACAGACCCTGGGTATCTTGCGGACCACGGGTCACCAGAAAACGCGCCACTTCTTCGGTGACATTCAAACCACGACGATGGGCACGCAGCAATACCGCCTGCACCAAATCATTTTGCTCCAACGGCTCTACCTGATACACCATGCCCCAGCTTAATCGCGACGACAGATCGGGCAGCACCACGCCCACCCAGGTAGGAGCAGCATCGGCAGCAATTAACAAATGGCTTTGGCGGTCACGAATACGATTAAACAAATGAAACAGCGCTTCTTCCCAATCACTGCGACCCGCAATCGCCTGCACATTATCCAACGCGACTAGCGGTAACTGATCTAGGCCATCGAGAACTTCAGGGCTGTATTCCACCAGCTCATCAAGAGGCAAATACACACTTTGATGGCCAAGGCCCTCGGCATAATGACAAGAGGCTTGCAGCAAATGACTGCAGCCACTGCCCTGACTGCCCCACAAATATAAGTAGGGCTCGCCTTGCATGGTCCATTGCTGTTGTAGCGATTGCACCACTTGAGCATTTGGGCCGTCATAAAAGTTGGCGAAGCGGGCATCGTCTCGTAACGAAACAGACAACGTCAGCTGCTGATGATGAGTTACTGACTTAGCCATTTCACTACCCCTGGCTGGTCGGTTTGTTGTAAGCGATTATCCAACGACAATACTGCCCAGACTTGTTGCCAAGGTGCCGCCAGCTGCAACTGCAAGCGTATACGTTCACCCTCGACCGCACTGACCTGGGCGCTATCGATGGCAACATTGGCCTGCAAATACGACAGCAGCTGTTGGTAATCGGCAAAACGCTGCACACCGGTCACATGCAAAGTAAATCCACTGTCGCCACTGCCTTGCCTTACTACGGCGTACTGTTGAGCAAAGCGCCTGGCAATGGTATCCGCCACCTGCTCCATCACCACCACCGGATCAGAGGCCACGGCATTTACACCTTGCCAACGTTGCTGATGCCAAACTTGGCCACTGTAGCGCCACTGCCCATTACCGGTCTGCGCCAAACGCCCGGCTAAGATAGCATCACTTTGGTAGCGTTCACTGGCAGCCAGTATGCGATCATTAAACTGTCCCCACACAGATTCCACCGGCAGTGCCATTTCGTCTTGCAAATCCAGCGTTGGCCACAGCACTGGAAGGCCACGATCAGACATGGCTCGATCTGTCTGCACCCTCCATAGATTAGCGTCCTGACCCAACAATAAGCGTAGCGGACCTTCTTCTACCGCCTGCCACACCAATAATAACGGCCGGCTACGGCCCCACACGGGCAGTTGTGCGTCGACTAAAAGCTGATCTATGAGATGACTGGCAAAGCGAACCTGCAGTAACAGTGCATTATCAACGGGGTCGCGGCGATAGCTAAAGCTCTCTAACAACCGTTGCGGCTGTGCCAAAGTTGACTGCAATGCAGGCTGGGCAGCCACATTAGTGCTACCAGAGACCTTAATCAGAACCTGCTGCAATGCTTGCGCCAGGCCCTGCTGACGACTGCCTTCCGTTTGGTCGTCGACCATGACACTGACCTGATACAGATCCGTCACCGTCACCGCCTGGACCGGCGCAATCCAAGCCCAGCACAGAGTGACCCAAAATGTGAGTAGCGCTGCGATTCGCACGCATCTGCTCCCAGCTGCTCAAAAATTTGAGCGGCTATTTTGCCACGCCGTGTAAATTTAACCAGTATCTTTCTCACATCCCTTCCGTTCCACCCGCACATTTGTTGACCAGCAAATCAGCTTTGTTGGCTTTTTGATCACCAATTCGGATCTAGATCGCCTAATGCACCATTCTCAGCGACGAATCCTGCCAGCTGGGGTGCAGCGACGAGGACAAATCGTTAGAATACGCGCCAATTTTGGCCCTGTTGCATGGCTGCAATGGCGCTGCTCCGGTTAATCGGGCCCCTAACCAGGCCGAACTACGAGTACTTCTACATGAGCGAAAAACCGTCCCTCAGTTACAAAGACGCTGGCGTTGATATCGATGCTGGCAATGCGCTGGTTGAGCGTATTAAAGGTGTTGCCAAACGCACCCGCCGGCCAGAAGTACTGGCAGGCCTGGGCGGCTTTGGCGCCCTGTTCGAGTTACCGCAGGGCTATCGCCAACCTGTGCTGGTATCGGGCACCGATGGCGTCGGCACTAAGCTGCGCCTGGCTATGGATCTAAACAAGCACGACACCATTGGTATCGATCTGGTGGCCATGTGCGTTAACGACCTAGTGGTCGCGGGTGCTGAGCCACTGTTTTTCCTCGATTATTACGCTACCGGCCAGCTCAATGTTGACGTTGCCGCTGCGGTAGTCGACGGCATCGGTGTTGGCTGTGAACAGGCTGGAGCCTCTCTGGTCGGCGGTGAAACCGCAGAAATGCCTGGCATGTACGAAGGCGAAGACTACGATTTGGCCGGTTTCTGTGTTGGCATCGCAGAAAAAGATCAGCTGATTGATGGCAGCAAGGTACAGGCTGGCGACAAACTGATCGCCCTGGCCTCAAGCGGGCCCCACTCCAACGGCTATTCGCTGATTCGTAAAATCATCGACGTGGCTGATGCTGATCTCAGCGCCGACCTCGATGGCCATAGCATCGCTGATGCCTTGATGGCTCCGACTCGCATTTACGTGCGCTCCGTGCTGAAACTGATTAATGCCAGCGATGTGCATGCGCTGTCACACATCACCGGCGGTGGCTTCCAGGAAAACATTCCCCGTGTTCTGCCAGACGGTTGCAAAGCCATCATTGATACCAACAGCTGGCAGTGGCCGGCCGTGTTCAATTGGCTGCAACAGCAAGGCAATGTCGACACCATGGAGATGTTCCGCACCTTTAACTGTGGCGTTGGCATGATCATCGCCGTTCCAGAAGACAAAGCCGATGCCGCCGTCGCCCTGCTCAACGCTGAAGGTGAACAATCCTGGATCATTGGCGAACTGGCATCCCGCGCGGAAGGTGATGACCCCGTTGAATTCACAGGTCAACGTGCATGATGGAAGAACGCAGCGCCGAACAGGAAGAAAAGCCTCGCATCGTGATTCTGATCTCCGGCAGCGGCAGCAATATGGAAGCCATTGCCGATCAGGTACTGAAAGGCGACATTGACGCCGACATTGCCGCAGTGATCAGCAATCGCCCGGAAGTGGCCGGTTTACAAAAAGCCAAAGACCGCGATCTGGAAACACAGGTGGTGGATCATACCCAGTTTGCCAGCCGTGACGAGTTTGATGCCGCATTGATGCGCATGATCGACGAATACCAACCGGATCTGGTGGTATTGGCGGGCTTTATGCGCATTTTGACCGCCGACTTTGTGCGTCGCTACCAAGGCCGCATGCTCAATATCCACCCGTCGCTGTTGCCTAAATATCAGGGCTTAAATACCCACCAGCGAGCCCTTGAGGCAGGTGACGCCAAACATGGTGTAACCGTACATTTTGTCACCGAAGAGTTGGATGGCGGCCCCAACGCCATTCAGGCCGAGGTGGCCATATACGACGGCGATGACGTCGACAGCTTGCGATCGCGAGTGCAAAAGCAAGAGCACGTTATTTACCCCATTGCCGTCAAATGGTTTGTCCAAGGCCGGCTCACCACAGATGGCAAAGCAGCGCTGTTAGATGGAACTCAGCTTCCCTCAACTGGCCTAGTACTCAACCACTGAGGCCATCGCCAACGGCCAATGACGCGGCTATAGTGGGCACATCCAAGGAGGTGCCCACCATGACCCGTTTCTGGCTTGCTATGTTGGCAATCACATCGAGCACTACACTGTGCGCTCAACCGCTTATTCCCTATCAAGCAGACTACAGCACCGAGTGGACGGTCGGCTGGTTTACCATCGACATCGATGCTCAACGCTCGCTAAAACAGCTCGACAATGGCGATTGGCAGCTCACCTTCCGCGCTGAGACTGGTGCTGCAGCTCTGACGGAAACCTCCGTCGCTCGTTGGCAGGACGATCGTTTATGGCCATTAGAGTATCGTTATCGGGCCAGCGGCTTATTTAACGAAAACGACCGCTCACTCGATTTTGACCGAGAGCAACAGCGTGTCACTGACTTAGAACAAGAGGATCAGGTGTACGACAGCGGCTGGATAAGCCTCGATGACGAAGGCCCGATTCTCGCCCCCCATGACAATCTCACCTATATGCAGCAAGCGGCCATCGATTTGGCTGCCGGTAACCAGCAGTTTGGCTATGCGGTGTTTGAAAAGAACAAAAGCAAGCCGTTTCGCTTTGCCGTGGTTGGCGAAGAAACCCTGCAAACCGCCATCGGTCCGGTCGACACCATCAAGGTGCAGCAGTTAAGGCGCAGCAATAAACGCCAGATATATGCCTGGTTCTCTAAACAGCACAATTACACCCTGGTGCGCTTGGTGGATAAAAAAGACGGCAAAAAGCGCTATCAAATTGATCTGCAAGATATTGAGATGCAGATGCCTGAGCCTGAAACGCCGACAACCCCATCTACTGCCAATACTCCCTAAGGCTTGTTAGCTCTATTTTTACGCTGTGTCCATGGCGCAGTTCAGGCGCAAAGATGGTTGTAAAAGAATTAGGGCCGGTTAACACGCGCTAAGATATTTGTCCCAGCTGGGCAAAAAGCCACACAGTCCAGCTGACGTAATCACAGCCCTCGGGTACACTGCGCCACCGCACAGACTTGCCATAGGACCCACGCATGCGACTCAGCGACCGCGATATAGAACAGCGACTGATCGACGGCAGCATTGCCATCAGCCCGCAGCCAGAACCACAGGCCATTGCTGGCATCAGTGTTGATTTACGCCTCGACCATCGTTTTCGAGTATTCAGCAACAACTCAGTGACTCACCTAGATTTGTCCGGTGATCGTGATCAGCTGGAGCGCGATATCGATCGCATCATGAGCAAGGAAATTGAAATAGCCGAGCAAGACGCGCTGTTTATCCACCCCGGTGAGCTGGTGTTGGGGGCAACGCTGGAATCGGTGCAAATCCCGGATGATCTGGTCGGCTGGCTCGACGGTCGCAGTTCATTGGCCCGCCTCGGCCTGATGGTCCACGTCACTGCCGGACGTATTGATCCAGGCTGGGAAGGACAAATCGTATTGGAATTTTACAACAATGGTAAGCTGCCGCTGGCGTTGCGCCCTGGCATGGTGATTTGTGCCATGTCGTTTGAAACCCTCACCAGCCCGGCTGTGCGCCCCTACAACAAGCGTGTTGATGCCAAATACCGTGGCCAGCAAGGCGCCGTCTTTAGCCGTATCGCCAAAGATTGATCAATAAACCAGCAACTTGTATAAAATTCCAACAACATCAACAAGTTAGAAATTTTTTTTAGCAAAAAGTGTTGACAGCATCGGGGCCAATAAACATAATGCGCCCCGTTCCAACGAAGTTCCCCGATAGCTCAGTTGGTAGAGCAGTAGACTGTTAATCTATTGGTCGCTGGTTCAAGTCCAGCTCGGGGAGCCACTTCTTTTTTCTTCTTATATTTCAATCTGTTAGTTATTGTTTGTAGCCTCAGCCCTGCTACACTGCCGCCGGTGTAATTTGCAGGAGTTGTTTGTGCTCAGATTTCCTATTTTTGTCCTTGCTGCATTTGCTGTCAGCAGCTGCGCCATTACTAACACCCAGCCGTCCGGTTTGGAACAGCCACAATTTTCCTCCGCTGAGCAGCAACAAGCCGAACAAGAGTTTTCTCTGATCTGGCAGCAGTATCAGACCCTGAGATGGCAACAAGACCCTCAACAACGCCAGCTAAGCAATACAACCGACGCCGTCGACTGGCCTGATATCTCAGCCGAAGCACAACAACAGCAGCTACAAGACTGGCAAACGTTGCGCCAACAACTCAGCGCCATCGAGCAAGCAGCCCTCACCCCACAACAGCAGTGGCGCTACGACACTCTGCTCAGCGACCTAGAACAGCGACTGGTGCTAGCCCCTTTTGCGCCGCTGGCGCTCGACCTCAGCGGCGCCGACGCATGGCAACGCCGCATCGCCCAAACGCTGATGACACAGCATCCAATACAGAGCATCAGCGATGTGTATGATTACATCGATCGTTTGCAAGGCGCAGCCGAGTTGCTTAATCGTTGGCGCGAGCAGTGGCAACAGGCCGACAACGGATTCTTACCGCCACGAGCTCAGTTTGATCAGGCCATCAAGGATATTAACGAGTTACTGACAGGCTTTCCGTTTGATGCCAACAGCCAACAGCTTTCGCCATTGTGGGCGGATATTCGCGGCAAAATTATCGCCCTAGAACTTTACCCCAGCTCGCAGCGCGTCTTATTGCAACGAACCCAGCAAGCCCTCACGGGAGATTTCTACACTGCCTTCAGCGCGTTAGCCAGCCAGCTGCAGCAAACTGCCGAGCACGCCAAAGACGCCCCAGCCCTGAGCCAACACCCGCAAGGGCTGCATTACTATCAGCTACTGCTCAGCCACTACAGCGATGGCCACCGCGACGCTCAGTACTGGCACAATAAGGCACAGCAAGTGATACAGCTGCGTCAGCAGGAATGGTTAGCCGGTGCCAGCCTGGTGGAAGGCCAATCCTTTAGCAGCATATTGCCGGCACAGCCCAGGCTGACATTAACCGATGACGCCATCGATCAACAACGTCAGCAACTGCAACGGGCCGCCCAGCAGCTGGCGCTGCGTATCGACCGCCCACTACCTCCATTGGCGGTGACCGCCTTATCCACCACAGCACAGCCGTGGAGCGATCTGCTCAGCTACCAGCCTGGTCAGCTCAGCATTAACCCAGCGCAGCTGCAGCAGCTAACTGAAGCTCAACTCAGTGCGTTAACAGTGCGCCAAGGCCTGGCCCAACACTGGCTGACCTTCGCCGCCACGTCAGCCGCTGACAGCACTCTGCTCGCGTCACCGGCCAGTCAGCAAGGCTGGCAAGCCTATGTCGCACGTTTACTGCTGTATCGCGACCCAAGCTGGCGACGTGGGGTCGTATTGGCTGAGCTGAACGATGCCTGCCTGGCCGCAGTCGATACCGGTCTGCATGCATTGGGGTGGAGCCCACAGCAAGCGCAGCAGTTGTTAGCACAGCAATGCAACTTGTCTGAGCAACAACAGCAGCAATGGATATTGGCGATTCAAGATCAACCAGGACGGGCAATTGCCGCCTTGGCGGGATTGCAAGGCTGGCAACGACTGGCACAAAAAGCCAATTCATCGAGTTGGTTACCGCAGCTGCTGAGCCAAGGGCTGCAGCCGCTGGATGTTTTGCAGCAACGGCTTACAGCCGAATATTGACACCCACCATCCAGTAGGTGTCATCACCCGGTGTCGCCGTGATTTCAACGGCGGTGCCACCACTACTGTCAGTGGCCTCAATGCGCCGATTGCGCAGGGTTCCTAGCTCGGCGTTTAACCACAAACGATCACGCCAGTGAAACTCTGCCCCCACCCCCAAGCGCCAATTGGTGTACTGCACATCAAAGCTTTCATCTGGTAGCGCATCGTGCTGCTCACGCCAAACACCGCCACCAGGACGAGCGTGAAAGTAGGTCGAAAAGTCCTTTCCCCAGCGAGTATGAATGCGCGTCTGCGGAAACCCGAGCAACATCTCTGTGCTACGACTGGCCTTTATCGCCACCCCTACCACAGGGCGCGGATTCACATTGCCAAAAGCGCGATCTACCGTCAGACCTAACTGCCAAAACCCCAAGCGATGTTCAATCCGCCCCAACAAGTCCAGATTGGCGCCTAAGTGATCGGAGTCAATGCCATCTAGGTCCGTCATCACGCCCGGCTCAAATCGCACCACAAATGAAGTGCCGCCGCCGCGCTTTTGCTGATAACGAATCGGCACAGAGATCCAGTAGTACTCTTTATCGGCGGCACTTACGCCATCCCAGCGAAACTCAGTACGATCCAGATGAAAGGCCGTTGTCACCTGCTCTTGGCCCTGCTCTCCAAATTCAATCGGCAAGGTCAAACTGATGGTACTGCTACCAAAGCCGGTACCACTGCCGCTGCTGGGCTTACCATCGGATTCATTTAACCAGTGCAGTCCCTGCCCCCAGGCTAAGCCTGGCAGCACACTCAACAGCACAAGAAAGAGAGATTTAACACTAACTAGACTACTGATTAGCTTCATCATAGGCTTCCTGGACGCTGTTATAACTGGCCAGCGCTCCCGTTGCTTGCTCATTGTTCCGTACCTTTTCTAGCGCCGTCAGGACATCCATCACCTGATCCAATCCGTCCAATATGGACGAATCTGCACCGGCCAATTGCTGCTGCTCACGGTATTCACTAATAAAACTCAGCGCTTGCTGCTCGGCTTCTCTTTGCTGTGGCGTGGCTGTGCTATCCATATTGCGCAGCACCTGCACCACATTGGTAAAGCCAGCTTGCAGCTCAGCATCGCTTTGCACGACAACACTCATCAGCTGCTGATTTAAAAAACTCTGGGCTTCACTAACGGCGGAAATCTTCTGCTCCACACCGCCCAATGATTGATACTCGGCGGCGTTGATCAGGCCACCTTCATACAACCGCTGGGTCAGTGCCGGGATCTGATCACTAGTAATGGTGCCAGTAAAAAACTCAGCGCTGATGTCGCTCAATTGCTGGCTCTTATAAGACAGGGACACCTGATCGGCATAACTGCGTGGCAAACGATCAACATAACGTTCGTTCGACCAGGCTGCCTTTGCCTGCTCGATTGCTTCGGTAGCAGAAGAGTCCGAGTCACTATTACTAGCGTTTACCGACTGTGTTGACGTCGTAGCGGGGTTGGTAACGGCAGTGCTAGCCAGGCTGTTATTCACGTCCATGAGATGACCTCGTTTGCTCAATCAAACAAAGCCCAGCAAAAGATGAGCCAGCCTTACCGCTCGGTCTTGATCTGCCCTGATTTTGCGACGGGTTCTGATCAGCAGCACTCATTTGGCGGCAATGGCTGGCAAACAGCGGTAAGGCGTTACCGCTCGCGGCCCTCATCTCGATGGATATGACGGCGCACGCTGCGCACGCCCCAATAAACCAATGCCAACACCACAGGCAACGATAACCCTTTCAACAAGGTGGTGTTAACGTCCAAACCATAGGCCTTGAGGCCGTCATAGCCAATGCCCAGCAGCGACAGCATGTAATAGCCAATCGCCACCACAGACAAACCTTCCACCGTTTGCTGCAGCCGTAATTGCAGCTGGCTGCGACGGTTCATCGAAGACAACAAGTGCTGGTTTTGCTGCTGAATCGATAGGTCAACACGGGTTCGCAGCAAGCTGGTGGTACGGTTAATGCGCCGCGACAGATCTTCCAGCCGATCACGCACCGAGGTACAGGTTTTAATGCCCGGCGTTAAACGTCGCTCAAGAAATTCTCGCAGGCCTTGCATGCCGTCAATCGGCAGCTCTTTCAGCTGGGTTAGCCGATCCAGTACCAGATCGTGATAGGCCAAAGCAGCAGCAAAACGAAAGTTGGTATCGCTGCGATGCTGCTCAACTTTTGCGGCCAACAGTGACAGTTCCTGCAACAGCTCTCGCTCATCACGGTGGGCATCGATATCGGATATTTGCTGATTCAGTTCCGCCAGCTGGGCTTCAATCGGGCTCAATTCATGACCCATACGCCGAGCAATAGGCAAGGCTACCAGCGACATCAAACGATAGGTCTCCAGCTCAAACAGACGCTGCAGCAAACGCCCAGACTGATACGCCGTCAGCTGACCACGGTGCGCCACCATACGGCCAAAACCATCACTGTGTAAACGAAACGCCGTCCACACCTGGGCCAGACCATCGGCCACATAGGCACCCGACACCCGCTGACCTTCAAACCAATGATGCAACTGCTGCTCATTTGGCACCTCGTCAATCACCGCCAGGTTGACCGCCACCAACAGTTCACCCGGCATCGCCGCCAGCCAGTCTTTGGGAATAAAACTCAGCGCATCCTGAGCAAAGGGCTCAACTTTATGACAGATAAAGGTGAAGTTAGCGAACTCCAAGTGCCTTTCCCAACGCAGCTCAAAGCCACCAAAGTCCTGATACAAACAGGACGATTCGGGTCCAGGGACGGGCACGCTGAAGCGCCGACACAGATCGACCACATGGGCATGCAAGGCATCACGATTATCTTCCAGCAGCACAGTAAAGTGAGCGACCTGGCAGTTTTGCTCGATAATCGGCGAGGGCCGATTGTGCAGCTCTTCGTACAACGACGAACGCCAAGGGTGAACCTTTAACGACACCGCTGGTGCGGCAATGTCAGGGGACTTTTCCAGTAACGCTTCGTTCATGCTGGCATCCTATTCGGGTGAGCAGGCATTCTATCCAGCACAGCGCGGCGACGCCAAGTTGTTGCGACCGCGGCACAACAGCATATACATGCAAACCCTTGAGCGGCGGCAAACAAACTGGCGCAATAGCAGGGTCGAATTTAAGAGCCCGAAAACCATGCCACTGCCCTGGTCACAGCCACCCGCCCATGTGCATTCGTTAACCGTCAGCGCCGAGCACATCGACGTGCTTGGCCATGCCAATAATTGTGAATATCCGAAATGGATGGAAGCCGCAGCCTGGGGTCATTGCCATGAACTTGGTCTGCCATTTGAGCGCTGGCAGCAACTGGGTTACGCCTGGGTAGCACGCCATACAGAGGTGGATTATTTATCACCGGCGATGGAGCATGAGCACTTGCTGGTAGCGACTTGGATTGGTGACAGCGATGGCCGTTTAAGCATGACCCGTCATTATGAGATTCGACGCGCCAGCGACGGCAAACTGCTGGCCAGCGGCCTGACGCGCTGGATATGCATCAACTTAAAAAGCCAGAAACCAGCACGCATGCCAGCCGAATTTAAGGCAGCGTTTCTGCCTCCAGCTGACGAATAAGTCCAGCGGCTAATACTTCCAGACCGTCGTTGTCGCCCGGTGTTAAACCAAAGCGCGCGATGACGAGCTCCTGTTCAGGCAGAATTAACAGATACTGGCCATCATGCCCGCGCGCCCAAAACGCCTCGGCTGGTAGCTGGTTAAAGCGCCGATTGCCGTCCGCCTGAATGCTATTGAGCCAAAAGCCCATGCCATAGTGCTGATCGGGATTACTGGCGACCGGCGTGGTGGCCTGACGCATCCAGGCGACTGGCAAGTTGTTGGCCCTATCATGCCAGCCATCTAGCCACCATTGCCCGACTCGCAGCCATTGCCTAGCCGTCATATAACCGTAAGACGATGCCACCAGCGTGCCATGGCTATCGCGCTCCATCACGGCACCGTCAATACCCAACGGTTGCCAAATCTGCTGTTGCAACCAACTGTCTAATGGCTGACGCAATGACTGTTGCAACATGGCCATCGCCAGGTTGCTATCACCACTGGAATAAGACCAATGAAAACCAGGCCGGTGCGCTTGTGGCCGACTGGCAACAAAGGCTGCCATATCAGCCTGGTGATAAAGCATATTGGTAACGTCATCCCCGGGCTGATACCACTCGCGAAAATCAAGCCCACTGGTCATTTGCAGTAAGTGACGCAAGGTCAGCTCTGGCGATAACTGAGCAAAAGCATGATGAGCAGGCATATCCGGATGCAGCTCGCCACGCTTTACCTGCACCCCAACCCAGCTGGTTAACAGGCTTTTGTTGATCGACCAGCCGAGCAAAGGCGTCGCTGCCGTTACCGGCGCACGATAACCTTCAGCCAATAGTTGCCCCTGATAGGCAATCGCCAAGGCCAGGGTATGGCGTTTGTCATCGCCGTGCTCGGCAAAAGCATCGTCTAATAAATTTTGCAACCAGTCTGGCGCTGGCTGAGGTTCATGGCGCCACAATGGTACTAAAGGTGTCGGTGTTAATAGCGTTGCAGCCGGCTGCTGAGCCAACGCCTTAGTGCCGCTATCGGCCACTAGCAGAGTACAGCCGCGCCCTGCCATATACTGCGCCTGTTGCTGATAACCAAGCACCTCGGCACGGACGCGATGGGCAGATTCATCAATGTGGTAATCAATCCAATCCGATAACGGCTCTAACGCGGGTGCAATGGCCTGCTGTTGCAGCCAAGATGCCGGCAAACGTGACACCCAAAGACCAGAGCACAAGGCTTTGGCAGCATAACCCGCCACCACGGTACGACCGAGACTCAGATACAGCAGCGGACCTGCTGTCAGCACCGCCACTAACAGCAACAACAGCAAATGTTTTAAAGCCCGCATAATGCCTCCTGCTGCAACCTGACGTTAAGTTGATGGCGTATCGTCCGATGACAACGCTAATGCCTCCTGTAGCGACATCGCCAGCGCGTCTTCTCCCTGCTGCCACAACTGCTGTTGCCAGCCAGCCAGCTCTGCCACTGGCTGCTGTAACTCGGTTAACGATAAATCCTGACACAACAGTTGCATCGGCACATGGGATAAATCGGGCAACAGTACCCAGCCCTGATCCTGTTGCCGCCCGACCAGAGCAAACTGCTGCAATCGCTTTAACTCAGGTTGGGCAAAGCGCACATCGTCTTCGGCGGCAATCTTGTGCTGGTTTTGTGCCTGTGCCAGCTGCTGCAGCACCTGAATACGAATCGCCAAACGCCCACCGCGCACTTTTTTAACCGGCTTAGCAGCATTATTAGCCAGGGCGTAAGTTAGCTCTGCGCCAAATAAAATTAAGCTCCAGGACAAATACATCCACAAAAGAAATAAAGGTACGGCGGCAAATGCCCCATAAATAAGTTGGTATGACGGGAACTGCCCCATAATTTGGGCAAATAAATATTTGCCCAGCTCAAACACTGATGCGACCAGCAATGCCGATATACTGGCCGCACCTAATGGCACACGACAATTTGGCACCAGTACGTACAAACTGGCGATGGCTGCGCTGCTCAATAACCAAGGCAAATACGACGCCAAGCTTAACCAGCCACCCACCTCATCGGCCCACAGCGGCAGCGATGCAAGAAACGAACTGGCAGCAAAGGCGGCACCAAAGAGCAGCGGCCCTAGAGTTAAAACCGCCCAATAGCGAAAGAAGGTATTCATACCAGTGCGCGGCCGTTCTACCTGCCAGATGCGATTAAATTGCAGCTCTATGGTGCGCAGCAGCATCAAGGCGGTGACAAACAAAAACAACGCCCCCACCCAGGTCAGTTTGCGCGCCTGGCTGCTGAACTGCTGCAAATAACCCGAAATAACATCACTGCCCTCCGGCATCACATAGGCCAGCAGCTGCTGATTGGCCTGCTCTCCCCAGGTTTGCAGCGCAGGAATGGCGCTCAAAATGGAATAGCTCACGGTAATGACCGGCACCAACGCAAACAAGGTGGTGTAGGTCAGAGCACCGGCATCACGGCGGCGTTCCATGGCTTCGAAGCGCTGAATAGTAGACAACACAATATGGCGGAACTGAGCCAGCCAGCGAGACACGTCTTTCATGTCATTCCTTGTTAAACTAGGGCACCCATTTGCCAACAGCAGGAAGAAGCATGAGCGAAATCCAGATGTATCACAATCCTCGTTGCAGCAAGTCTCGTCAGACTCTGACGTTACTGCAACAACAAGGCATCGAACCTGAGGTGGTGGAATATCTGAAAACCCCGCCATCGGCCAGCGAACTGGCTAGCGTCATCAAAAAACTGGGCATCACCCCCAGACAGCTACTGCGCAGCAAAGAAGCCGAATATGAACAAGCTGGCCTGGACGATGACAGCCTCAGCGACGACGCCATCATTGCCGCTATGGTGCAATATCCCAAGCTGATTGAGCGACCGATTGTGATCAAGGGCAACGCGGCACGTATCGGCCGTCCTCCTGAAGATGTGTTGGAGATCCTCTGAATGAGCAGCCCTTATGTGCTGGTGCTCTACTATAGCCGGCACGGCAAAACAGCGACCATGGCCCAGCACATTGCTCGCGGCATTGAACAAGCCAGTGGCTTTGAAGCGCGCATACGCTCAGTACCAGAGGTGTCCAGCAACTGCGAAGCCAGTGAAGCGCCGGTGCCCGACAGCGGTGCCGTTTACTGCAGCTTGGACGATCTCAAACATTGTCATGGTTTGGTGATGGGCAGCCCAACACGCTTTGGCAATATGGCAGCGCCACTGAAGTACTTTCTCGATAGCACCAGTAGCTTATGGCTAACCGGCGCATTGATCGATAAACCCGCTGCTGTGTTTACCTCCACCTCGTCCTTACATGGCGGCCAGGAGAGCACCTTGCTCACCATGGCCATGCCGCTGCTGCATCACGGCATGGTGTTCGCCGGCCTGCCATACAGCGAAGCGGAGTTACTCACGACCGACGCCGGAGGCACACCCTATGGCGCTAGCCACTGGTCTGGCGCTGATGGTGAACGGCCACTGACCGAGGCAGAAATCCGCCTGTGTCAGGCTCTGGGCAAACGCATCGCGGGCTTAGCATTAAGGCTGGGAGAGCAGTCATGAGCGAGCACAGCCGCTGGGCTTATCGGGCCATGATTGTTTCTTTTGCCATCATGCTGCTGTATCCACTGTACAGCACGTTAAGCCACCCACCCGCCATGAGCAATCAACCGGCAGACTATGCCATCGGCGTACTCTGGTGGCTGATCAAGATTTCACCCCTGCTGTTGTTTATTCCTGGCCTGTGGCTGCGCTCCCATAAAGCCAGCGCCTGGTTGTCGTATGTGGCGATATTGGCGTTTGCCATCATTGTTGGCTTAGGCGCGAACCCTGTCATGGTGATTGCGTCACTGGCACTGTTTTTGAGCAGCATGCTATTTACCCGTTGGGCCAAAGCCGAAGCAAACATTCCTCCGATCAGCAACGAATAAGAGATATACCATGCAGCTAACTGTGTATTTATCTGGTGAGATCCACTCGAACTGGCGCGACGAAATTGCCGCCGGTGTCAAAGAAGCGGGATTGAACGTTATTATCACTGGCCCTAATACTAATCATGGCGCCAGCGATGATTGTGGCGAGGTGATTCTCAGTGCAGAGGCATCCAACTTTTGGAAAGACCATAAGGCCGCCAAGATCAATGCCCTGCGCACTCGCAAGCTAATCGCTGATGCCGACATTGTGGTGGTTCGATTTGGTGAGCAATACAAGCAATGGAACGCGGCCTTTGATGCCGGTTACGCCGCGGCATTGGGCAAGTCCTTGATCATTCAACACGACGCATCGCTGACCCCCCCCCTCAAAGAAGTGGACGCCGCTGCCCATGCAGTATGCGAAACCCCAGCACAGGTGGTGGAAATACTGAAATACATTCACCGCGATCAGTAAAAAGTAGGTTTTGCCTAAGGCTAAAAGCGTTGATATACGCTCGTAAGGCAAAGTGGGCAGCTCACTGCTGCCCACTTGATATAGGACAACCCGTTATTCTGCTTCGTCGTCCCAATCACCATCGGTATCATCATCGGCGATTTCCGTCACCACAGCTTCGCCGCATTTAACGCACTTGCCTTCGATATACACCACACCATCGACTTCGTACTCATGCGGTTCTTTCATGCCCAAGTCGGCTTGCATGCACTGGTTACACCAAGTTTGACTTAAGAAGGCTTGCTGGTCTTCGGCTTCACGGGCATAAAAATCGCGTTCGGTTTTTTCCATCTTTAGGGCTCTCAGTCTATTCACGCCGCCGATTGTACTCTGATGGCCAGCTGCTGTCCTGCTTGCTGCCAGTAACGACCCAAACTGGCGAATAACGCTATTTGTACTAATATTTTCGTAGGCGGATTTCGAGTCACTACATGAAAATCAGAACCCAGATCACGGCAGCCATCGCCGCAACGGCGATTTTTACTGTCGTCATCATAAGTAGTATTCAACTGATATCGGCGGTTGATATTGCTACTGACAATGCACACAAGTTGGTGCAGCAAACACTGACCAGCCAACGAGAGCAAACTCGCCAACGTATAGAACAATATCTACTGACCATAGAGCATCAGATTATCACCCAAGCCAAAAATCCATTATTGCTCAATAATGCACAGCCATTGGCAGAGTTTTTCTTTAGCTACCAATACTCTGATACCGGGTCACTAAACCGTTTCTATAATGCTACCTTCTCCGACCAATACCGATCACTTAATGCTGGCGAGAGCGTATCAACCAACACCTTACTGGGCCAGCTCAGCCCAACGTCGAAACAACTGCAAAGTGCATACATAAGCAACAACTCACATCCTTTAGGGCAAAAAGACGGTTTGCTCACGGCAAACAGCGATAACGCTTATGACCAGCTGCACAAACAAGTACATCCGTATTTACGAGAGTTTCAGCAACGCTTTGGTTATTACGATATTTTTGTTATCGAACCGAACCAAGGGCATATCGTATATTCAGTCTTTAAGGAACTAGATTTTGCCACGTCGCTGTCAACCGGCCCCTATAAAAGCAGCGGTTTGGCCGATGTATTCAGACAAGCAAAAAATATGGGGCAAGGTGAGGTCGCGTTTTCCGACTTTAAGCCTTATTTACCGTCTTATCACGCAGCGGCATCATTTATTGCAACGCCGGTAATAAAAGATGGCAGCACCATTGCTGTGCTTGCCTTTCAGATGCCCGTCGATGGCGTTAACGACATCATGACCAGCCAAGCAGACTGGAGCAACATTGGCTTTGGCAACACGGGTGAAAGCTATTTGATCGGCTCTGATGGTCTATTTAGATCCCAGCCTCGTTTACTGCTGCAAAAGCCAGACGACTACATGCAGCAGTTACAAGCTGCCGAGGTGGATCGCAAAATTCGTGACACGATCGAAGCTAAGCAAACAGCCATTGGCTTTCACCCTCTCAATAATTCCGCAATCCAGCAGGCCTTACAGGGTAATAGTGGTATTGCTAGTGTCAGCAGCTATCGCAATACTCAAGCCCTTGCTGCGTACAGTTATTTAGACTTTCAAGGGGTACGTTGGGCGATCATTAGCGAGCAGGATGAAGCCGAAGCCTATGCCACCATTGCCGCTATGAACGACCGATTATTAACCATTGCAAGCGTAAGCGCCGTTAGCATACTTTTTCTGTTACTGATTGCCGGCTGGCTGTTAGGGCGTAAAGTGGTGGCCCCGATTGAGCGCTTTATTCACTTGATTCGTACGACAGCACAGCAGCGTTCACTAAATCCTCAGTTTGATACCCGTAGCAATAATGAGTTTGGCCAGCTAGGCATAGCATTAACTGAACTGTTTGATCAATTGCGGCAGTTTTTCTCACAGGTTGAACGAGCTTCAAATCTGCTCAATGAGCAATCCGAGCTACTAAGAAATGTGACCAAAGATAACCGTATCCAAGTGAACAAACAGAACGAAGAAATTGGTTCGGCTGCCACAGCGACGACTGAGGTAACTGCTTCAATTTCAGAGGTAGCCGGTCATGCCGAGCAAACCGCCGACGCCATGCGCAAAACTCGCGACTACGTCAGCGACAGTATGACGCTGTCACAAGACACCCGCCAAACGATCCAGTCTTTACATCAAGACATGGTCAAGGCAACCGACGAAATGACGCTGCTACAAAAAGAAAGTGCCAGTATCGGCGCCGTATTGGATGTTATTCAAAACATTGCCGAGCAAACCAATTTGTTGGCCCTGAATGCCGCCATCGAGGCAGCCAGGGCTGGTGAGCAGGGGCGTGGATTTGCAGTGGTTGCCGATGAAGTACGTTCATTGGCGGCACGCACTGGGGACAGCACGGAAGAGATACGAGAAAAAATACAAGCACTACAAAGCCAGGTGACATCGGTTCATGGAGCGATCGAACGCTCGCAACAAGGCACAGACCAAAGCTTGCAAAAAGTCACTAAGACAGCCGAGCAGATGTCTGAAATATCAACTCTGGTTGATCAGGTTGAAGAAATGAGCACACAAATTGCCACCGCGGCAGAGCAACAAAGCAGCGTGACCAGTGAGATTGATCGCAACATGACGCTGGTTAAGGACCTGTCTGACAACATTATCGATGCCACGACAGCGGTGCAAAACTCGGCTGATCAGCTGGATTTGGTTGTTACAGATATCCGACAGCAAATTCGCCAGTTCGAGTTTTGAATCATTCCAAGCCAGCTAATCACCATCATGATTTGCCGCTTTAGTCTGCGGCGGCAAATATCGCCCACACCGAACCTGAGTCACAGGGCTATTCCCACAGAATACGTGCATCAGACAGCATAAAAAGGCTGTCACGCTTTGTTCTGAGCTCCGATAGAGCGATTCAGGACCATTTTGAGGCTCTCTAGCTGACGCCCCCTCACTACTGCCAACTCCGCTACGCTTTACCGTACCAAACTTTTCTTATCTAATGATGGTTTGTTTATTAACTTAATTTCATCATTGAATAGGAGTGCCCATGGCTGGCCTGCTACCCGACCTCGACCCCAACGGCTTACTGGAATATTCCGTGGTCTTTACTGACCGCTCGTTAAACCATATGTCGCAGCAATTTCAGCAAGTTATGCGCGATATCTCTGCCACCTTAAAAGAGGTGTACCAGGCTGATGCTGTGGTGGTCGTACCTGGCGGTGGTACCTATGGCATGGAAGCGGTGGCCAGGCAATTTGCCCATCAGCAAGACTGCATGGTGATACGCAACGGCTGGTTTAGCTATCGCTGGAGCCAGATCTTTGAAATGGGCGACATTCCGGCGTCTTGCGAGGTAATGAAAGCACGACGTATCGATGACCAGCCCAATGCTGCCTTCGCACCCGCTCCGATTGAGGAGGTCGTGGCAGCCATTGAAAGCCAGCGGCCACAGCTGGTATTTGCTCCTCATGTAGAAACCGCGTCTGGCATTATCCTGCCGGACGATTACCTCAAAGCCGTAGCCGACGCCGTGCACAAGGTTGGTGGTCTATTTGTGCTCGACTGCGTGGCTTCAGGCACGCTGTGGATCGATATGAAAGCCATCGGCGTGGATGTACTGATCAGTGCGCCGCAAAAAGGCTGGAGCGCCTCTCCTTGCTCTGCATTGGTGATGCTGAGCGAAGATGCTCTGGCGGTGATGGAAGAGCGCCAAAGCAGCAGCTTTGCCTGCAACCTCAAACAGTGGCATATGATCATGCAAGCGTATGAAAATGGCGGCCATGCTTACCATGCCACTATGCCCACGGACGCCTTACTGAAGTTCCGCGACACCATGCTGGAAACCAAACAATACGGCTTTGATAAAGTGCGCGAAGAGCAACTGGCACTGGGTAAAGCGGTACGTGACATGCTGGAAAGCAAAGGTTTTAGCAGCGTTGCTGCCGAGGGCTTTAAAGCACCGGGCGTGGTGGTGAGTTACACCGACGACCCTGCCATGCAAAACGGCAGCAAGTTTGCAGCACTTGGCATGCAAGCCGCGGCCGGCGTGCCTTTGATGTGCGATGAAGGAGACGATTATCGTTCGTTCCGCATTGGTTTATTTGGCTTAGATAAACTGCACAATATTGAGCGCAGTGTCGACAGCCTGGCCAATGTCATCGATCAGCTAGTGTAGGCCGATGCGATCAGCACCTGCTGCTATTAACAAAGCACCTGCTGTTACTAAGCAGGTGCTGAAACAGTCTTACACTAATGAGCTGACGATATCCGCACAGGCGGTTGCTGGGTCTTGGGCCTGAGTAATAGGACGTCCGATGACCATATAGCTGACGCCTTGCTGTATCGCCTGCCGCGGCGTCAGTACCCGACGCTGATCACCTTGCTCACTACCAGCCGGGCGAATGCCGGGGGTTACCGTTAAGAAATCAGCACCACAAGCGTCACCAATCAAGCCCACTTCTTGTGCCGAGCACACCACGCCATCCAGGCCCGCGGTTTGTGTTAAGCGCGCCAGACGCTCAACCTGGGTTAACGGCTCAATGTCCAAGCCAATATCGGCTAAATCAGATTGCTCCATGGACGTCAGCACAGTGACGCCAATCAGTAGCGGCTGATGTGATTTTTTTTCCAACGCCTCACGTGCTGCCGTCATCATGCGAAGACCACCCGATGCATGCACATTCACCATCCACACACCTAAATCGGCCGCTGCTGCGACGGCCTTGGCACACGTGTTGGGTATATCGTGAAACTTCAAATCCAAAAATACGTCAAAGCCCAATGTTTGCAGCGCTTCAACCACCGAGGGGCCAGCACTGGTAAACAGCTCTTTGCCGACCTTAACGCGGCAGTACTGAGGATTCAGCTGTTTAGCAAGGGACAAAGCCTGATCGGCGGTGGAGAAATCAAGGGCGACTACGACTGGGGAATCGCAGGAAGGTGCTGTCATAGTTTTAACCTAGCAACAGGCGGCTGCGGTACAAAAGCCCCCAGCGTCGACCAGCTTTTGCAGCTAGGGCAGCGCCAATAGGCTTCTGTCGCTTTGAAGCCGCAGTGATTACATACGAACCTAGGTTCGCTCTCTACAATGCGGCGCAGGATACCATAGACCACCATCAGCTGCGATTTGTCCAACTGCTGACGATGGCGCATCACCAGCTCCACTAACGCAAAAAAGCCCTGATTCGACGGCTGGGTAGTGAGTTCTCGCAGCAAGTGGCTGATCGATTCGCTGGCATCGCCTTGCTCAGCATCGCATTCCAATTGAGCAATGAGGGCTGGCACATACTGACTCGCACGCCAGTGTTGCCCTAGATAGCGACTAAGCCCATCGACATCGCCTAACTGTTTAAAGCTATCGATCATAGGCTCAAGGATATGAATAATAGCCTGACCATCAACCTCAACGGCGCGCAGATAACAACGAATGGCCTCACGCAACTCGCCCTGACTGTGGGCAAGGTCACCTTGCACCACAAACGCCCGAGCACAACTGGGGTCCACTTTAAGCGCTTGCTTGCACAGCTTAGAAAGCTCTAAGAAGTCGCCCTGATGACGTGCTCGCTCCGCCATTTCACACGCGGCATGGGCCACCCGGCGTGCCAAACCTTCATCATTGGGCAGTTGTTTGCGTTGATACAGCTGCAAAATCTGCGGCCAGTCACCCTCTTCTTCATACAGCTCAACCAGAGCAAAAGCGGCTTTCTCTTGTATTCGCCCCTTGCTATCCAATAACTCGACAAACAATCGCTCAGCTCGATCCAATAGGCCAGCGTGGGCGTAATCTACCGCTAGCTCAAGCTCCAACGCCTGCATGGAGTGCTTAGGTAAATCAGTGCGGGCAAATAAAGATTGGTGCAAATGAATAGCGCGATCGGCTTCGCCTTTTTCACGCAAGCTGCGACCCAGCTTTAACAGCAAATCGAGCGCATCATCATCAATATGAGGAACGCTGAGAAAGCGCTCTAACGCGACGTCATTGGCCTCTGCCAACAACAGTTCTACATTTGGAATCCAATCGGGCTCAGCAGCCCTGCTCTGGCGAGCAAAACGAAAGCCGAAGCCCCAGCCGATGGCAACGCCTGCCAGCAGCAACAGGTACACCAATGCGGAGTCCATCATAGTCCAGGCTTGCTGGCTCGCTCTTGCTGAAGTTTCAGTTCCCGTCGCAAACGGCGCAATTCAAACAAGCGACGTGCTTTCCCCAGTGACGACAGCATGTAACCAGCAATGCCACCCGCGAACAACATGGCGCCTAACCACAGAGACAAAGGCCCCTGCAACTGAGTTCCGGTTAGCAGATCAACCGTCACCGGCGCACTGTTATTGGCCGAAAAGGCCACGGCATATGCCAGCACGAGTACAAACAGCACTAGGCTGATGAGCACTTTCAGTTGTTTCATAACTCTCTCTTCAGGCTTCCATTTCCATGGTGTGATTGACCTGATCTCGCAACTCTTTGCCCGGTTTGAAGTGCGGTACAAACTTGCCCTTCAACTCCACCGTTTCACCCGTCTTCGGATTTCGACCAATACGCGGCGCTCGATAGTGCAGCGAAAAGCTGCCAAAACCACGGATTTCAATGCGGTCGCCGGAGGACAAAGTCTGCGACATATGGTCCAACATGGCCTTCACTGCCAGCTCAACATCTTTGCTGGACAGCTGCGGCTGTCTGGACACAATTCGTTCGATTAATTCCGATTTAGTCACTGGATATCCCTCCAAGTGGCCATAGTTTAAGAATAAATCCAACTAAATCATGCAGTTAGCTTTTGAGTTTTGCAAGTAAACAGTGTCTAAAAAATCAACAAATCGCCTCCAGGGCCGATTTCATGCGGTTTTCACACCATTTTCTAACGCAAAAACGTCGATTGGTCGACCTGACTGTAACGCCAAGAGCAAACGACAGGCACAAAAAAACCCGCCGAAGCGGGTTTTTCAGAGCATCAAGAACTTATTGCTGATTCAGCTGTTCTTTGATCAGGTCACCAATGGTGGTAGGACCAGTCACTTCTTGCTCTGCTTTAGCGCGCTGCTCTTTCAGAGCGGCACGGTCTTCAGCGCTGTCTTTCGCTTTCACAGACAGGCTGATAGTGCGGTTCTTACGATCAACAGCAGTGATCAGAGCTTCGACTTCTTCGCCTTCGTTCAGCACGTTGCGAGCGTCTTCAACCTTGTCACGGCTGATGTCAGAAGCACGCAGAGTGGCTTCAACACCGGCGATCAGTTCAATGGTAGCTGCTTTCGCGTCAACTGCGATCACTTTACCAGTTACCAGAGCGCCCTTGTCGTTTTCTGCTACGTACTCAGAGAACGGATCGCTTTCCAGCTGCTTCACGCCCAGTGAGATACGCTCACGCTCTGGGTCGATAGACAGGATAACGGTTTCCAGCTCATCGCCTTTCTTGAAGTTGCGAACCGCTTCTTCACCGTTGTCGTTCCAGCTGATGTCAGACAGGTGAACCAGACCGTCGATGCCACCGTCCAGACCGATAAAGATACCGAAGTCAGTGATCGACTTGATCTTACCGCTGATCTTGTCGCCTTTGTTGAACTTGGTACCGAAGTCTTCCCAAGGGTTAGTGGTGCACTGCTTGATACCCAGAGAAATACGACGACGCTCTTCGTCGATGTCCAGGATCATCACTTCCACTTCGTCGCCTACTTGAACGACTTTGCTTGGGTGAATGTTCTTGTTGGTCCAGTCCATTTCAGACACGTGAACCAGACCTTCAACACCTTCTTCCAGCTCAGCGAAGCAGCCGTAGTCAGTCAGGTTAGTGACACGAGCTTTAACACGTGCGTTTTCTGGGTAACGCTCAGTGATGTTGACCCATGGATCATCACCCAGTTGCTTCAGACCCAGAGATACGCGGTTGCGCTCACGGTCGAACTTCAGCACTTTAACGTCGATTTCGTCACCAACAGCAACGATTTCGCTTGGGTGCTTGATACGCTTCCACGCCATGTCGGTGATGTGCAGCAGGCCATCAACGCCGCCCAGATCAACGAAGGCACCGTAGTCAGTCAGGTTCTTAACGATACCCTTGATAGACTGACCTTCTTGCAAGCTAGCCAGCAACTCTTCACGCTCTTGTGAGTTAGCTGCTTCCAGAACTGCACGACGAGAAACAACAACGTTGTTACGCTTAGCGTCCAGCTTGATAACTTTGAATTCCAGCTCTTTACCTTCCAGGTGTGCAGTGTCGCGCACTGGACGTACGTCAACCAGAGAACCTGGCAGGAAGGCACGGATGTTTTTCAGATCAACCGTGAAGCCGCCTTTAACTTTACCGTTGATGATACCGGTAACCATTTCATCAGCTTCGAAGGCTTTTTCCAGCTCTTTCCAGCTTTCTGCGCGCTTGGCTTTTTCACGAGACAGTTTGGTTTCACCGAAGCCATCTTCAACAGCTTCCAGAGATACCTGAGTTTCATCGCCAATGGCTACTTCCAGTTCACCATTTTCGTTCAGGAACTGGCTGCGCGGAATCACTGCTTCCGATTTCAGGCCTGAGTTCACCGTTACCCAGTCGCTGTCGATGTCAACAACGGTACCAGTAACGATAGAACCTGGCTGCATGTCCAGTTCTTTTAAGGATTCTTCAAATAGTTCAGCAAAGCTTTCGCTCATGGATAATTCCTGTCTCATTGCGTGCACAGGTCAGTGCCCTGCGCGCTGTCCAAATGGTCAGTCATTTGGAGTTAGTTAATAATTAAACTGACTGTACTCACGGTGCTGACTAGCACAGCCATTTACCTCAGATCAGTCGGGCCTGGTGCACCAACGCCATTACCTGATCGCAGACCTCGTCAATGCTAAGAGAGGTACTGTCGATGACGATGGCATCTTGGGCAGGTTTCAATGGCGCTACAGCACGACTGCTGTCACGCTCATCGCGAGCTCGGATGTCTTCGATAAGGGCGGGCAAACTAGCATTTATTCCCTTCTCAGTCAATTGGCGAAAACGCCGTTGCGCTCGTTCTTCGGCACTGGCAGTTAAAAAGACTTTAATGTCAGCTTGCGGAAACACCACAGTGCCCATATCACGGCCATCGGCAATCAAACCTGGCGCCTTGGCAAAGTCACGCTGACGTTGCAATAACGCCTCACGAACCGCGGGTAATGCGGCCACTTGTGATGCCAAACTGCCCACCTCTTCGGTACGAATGGTGGTGGTGACGTCTTCACCTTCCAACACCACGGCCACACCATCACTGCACGGCTCAAAGGTTACTTCAAGGGTAGCAGCGACCATTGCCAATTGCGGCTCATCATCCATGGCGATGCCTTTGCGCTGTGCTGCCAATCCAGTAATACGGTACAAAGCGCCGCTATCGAGCAAATGCCAGCCCAGCTGTGCCGCTAGGCGCGCGCACACCGTGCCCTTACCAGCACCAGAGGGGCCATCGATAGTGATGACACTCATGCGGTAGCACCTTCTTCGACCACTTCGATATTCATTCCGCAGTGGTTAGCCAGCTCAACAAAATTGGGGAAAGAGGTGGCTACGTTGGCACAATCCAGGATTCGAATCGATCCACCTGTACGCAGCGATGCCACCGCAAAGCTCATGGCAATACGATGGTCGTGGTAGGTCACGATATCGCCACCACCAAACTGCCCGTCACTGCCCATGCCCTGAATAACAGCACCGTCGTCTGTGCCTTTAGCATCAACACCCAGAGTTACTAGACCATCCACCATGGCCTGAATACGGTCACTTTCTTTGACCCGTAACTCTTCTGCGCCAGTCAAAATAGTCTCACCCTCGGCACATGACGCAGCCACGAACAGCGCTGGGAACTCATCAATCGCCAGCGGCACCTGATCTTCAGGAATATGAATACCTTTTAACTGGGCGCTGCGAACGCGGATATCCGCCACTGGCTCACCACCTACTTCGCGTTCGTTCAGCAGCTCAATATTGCCGCCCATGGCTTTAAGGATATTGATTACGCCGATACGGGTTGGGTTAATGCCAACATGCTCGAGGGTAATATCAGACCCAGGCATAATGCTTGCCGCCACCATAAAGAAGGCCGCAGAGGAGATATCCGCCGGCACGTCGATATCACAGGCCGTCAGTTCCCCGCCACCGGTGACTGTGGCAGTCGCACCGTCTACCTGCACGTCATAGCCAAAGCCTTTCAGCATGCGCTCAGTATGATCGCGGGTCGGCGCAGGTTCGGTTACTGAGGTGTCGCCGTCGGCATACAGGCCTGCCAGTAATAAACAGCTTTTCACCTGAGCACTGGCCATTGGCAAATCATAGTGAATCCCACGCAATGCCCCACCGGCCCGAATACGCATGGGCGGCCGACCGCCATCAGCAGTATCCACCGTTGCCCCCATTAAGGCTAAAGGATCGGCCACACGCCCCATAGGACGTTTGCTCAATGACTCATCGCCAGTCATCTCGACACTAAATTGTTGGCCTGCCATTAAACCTGCCAGCAGACGCATCGAGGTTCCTGAGTTGCCCAGATACAAAGGCCCTGGAGGTGGCTGCAAACCATGCATACCTACGCCATGAATAGTGACTCGGCCACGGTGCGGACCTTCAATGACGACACCCATATCGCGAAACGCCTGCAAGGTCGCCAGACTGTCTTCACCTTCCAGAAAGCCACTGACCTCAGTGACACCCTTGGCCAGTGAGCCCAGCATAATGGAGCGATGAGAAATGGATTTGTCACCAGGCACACGGAACTGCCCGCTTAATGCCCGACCGGGACCAGCAAGATAAGAAATAGTGGCTGTTTTCATAGGCTCAACATAGGCCCTGCGGGCCAGTATTTTAGAAAAGTGATCGCGTGCGGCTTTGGCGCGGGTCAATACCCCCATCACCTGAGTCACGTCGTCGGCTTCAATGCTGCGCTGCAACTGCGACAGGTCCTGCTGAAACATATTCAGCACCGCCAGTATTTGCTCACGGTTAGCGGAAAAAATGTCGCGCCACATCACCGGACTGCTGGCTGCGATGCGGGTAAAATCACGAAATCCACCCGCCGCATAATGAAAGATTTCTTTATTTTCGTGCCGACTGGCCAGAGTATCGACCAGGGTGTAGGACAATAAGTGCGGCAAATGACTGGTCGCTGCCAGCACTTCATCGTGATGCTCAACGTCCATTTGTTCAATATCGGCACCCGCCAGCTGCCAGGCTGCAACCACCTGCTGCAACGCATAAGGGTCGGTATGCGGCTGTGGCGTAATAATCACTTTATGGCGGCGATACAACTCAGCATCGGCAGCGGCCACACCACTGCGCTCGGAGCCAGCGATTGGATGCCCTAACACAAAACGCGAAAAATCAGCTCCTAATACGGCTGCTACATCTTCAGCAACGGAGCCTTTAACAGAGCCGACATCGGTTAAAATAGCGCTGCTTTTAAGCACTGGCGCGATTTCTTCGAGTACCGATCGAACCGCCTTGATGGGCACAGATACGATAATAAAATCGGCGTCCGCGACCACGTCACTCAGCTGCTCGCTAAAGTGATCAATCATGCCCAGATTCCGCGCCTGCTGCATGGAATCCAGATTGCGATCAAATCCGCTTACGGTACTGACGCAGCCTGCCTGACGTAACGCTTTAACCCAAGAGCAGCCAATCAGCCCCAGACCAATAACAGCCACCTGCCCTAACTGTATTGTCACGCCGCCACACCTTGCTGCAATACTTGGGTCAGCACATCAATAAAGCGCTTGTTTTCCGCCTCAGTGCCAATCGAGATGCGCAAGTACTCTGGCATACCGTAACCCGCTAACGCCCGTACAATAACGCCGCGCTGCAGCAAGGCTTTATTGACGTCACTGGCATCATCTAGCTGCACGCAAATGAAATTGCCAACCGACGGCAAATAATCCAAGCCAAGCTGCTCGAACGCGCCTATCAGTTGTTTCATGCCAAGACGATTGGCGGTGATGCTGCGCTGTACATGAGCCTGATCTTTGACCGCCGCCACCGCCGCCGCTTGGGCTGCCGCATTGACGTTAAAAGGAGGTCGCACTCGGTTTAACAGCTCAGCCAACTCGACACTGCTAACGCCATAACCGACACGCAGCGCCGCTAAACCGTAAGCTTTCGAGAAGGTCCGTGTGACCAACAAGCGAGGAAAATCAGCCAGCAAATCAATGCCATTTGCATAACCAGCTTCATCGACATACTCAAAGTACGCCTCATCCAACACAGCCATCACATGCTCAGGCAAGGCGGCTAAAAAGCGGCGTATTTGCTGCTCCGTCAACCAGGTACCGGTGGGGTTATTGGGATTGGTGATAAATACCAAGCGTGTACGCTCATCCACCAGGGCAGCCATGGCATCTAGGTCATGGCCAAAGTCTTTCGCTGGTGCTTCACGCACCTCGGCAGACACCGCAGTGGCGTTTAAGCCATACAGCGAAAAGGCGTGCTCAGAGACAACAATATTGTCGCCCGGCTGAACAAAAATACGGGTGACAAAATCGAGCAAATCACTCGAGCCATTGCCCAAAGTCACTTGCGCGGCATCAACTTGCAAATGCTCAGCTAAGGTCTGGCGCAACTCAAAACCAGCGCCATCAGGATAGCGGCTCAATGCATCCAGCTGATGCACAGCAGCCATCGCCATAGGACTTGGGCCGAGGGGGTTTTCATTGCTGGCCAATTTAACGATAGAGGCCGGCTCTAAGCCCATTTCACGTGCCAACTCAGACACGGGCTTGCCCGGCTGGTAAGGATGCAGGGCGGTCGCCCCTGGGGTCAGCAGATCAGTCAGAGTCGTCACAATACCGCCTTTGGATAGGAGCCCAGCCATTTAAAATCGATGGCCTTGCTCTGAATTTCAGTCATAAGAGGAACAATGCGCTCATCGTCGCGATGGCCCTCAAAGTCGATAAAGAATACGTAGCTCCAGGTACCACTGCGTGACGGCCGGGTCTCGATCCGAGTCAGACTGATGCCATCACGATGGAAAGGCTCTAACACATGATAGAGCGCACCGGGCTCGTTGCGACTGGCCACCAGGATGGAGGTGATATCGTCACCACTGGACTGAGTCGCCTGCTGGCCAACAATCAGAAAGCGCGTGGTGTTATCCGGCTGATCTTCAATATTGGCATGCACAGGCTTAAGGGCGTACAGCTCAGCGGCGGCCTCACTGGCAATGGCAGCAGCACCTTGTTCCTGACTGGCACGGCGTGCTGCTTCAGCATTAGAGGCCACCGCAATGCGCTCAACATTGGGGTAATTCTGATCCAGCCACAAACGACATTGCGCTAACGACTGAGCATGGGAGTAGATACGCGTGATCGTTGCTTGCGGGTCTAAGGTCAGCAAATGATGGTGAATGCGCAATGTGACTTCACCGCAAATCAGCAGGTTGGACGCCACAAAACTATCGAGGGTATGGGTCACCACACCTTCGGTCGAGTTTTCCACTGGCACTACACCAAAATGAGCTGCGCCACTTTCCACTTCGCGAAATACATCGGCGATAGAAATTTGGCCGACACAACTGACCGCGTGACCAAAGTGCTTTACCGCTGCTTGCTGCGTAAAAGTACCTTCAGGCCCCAGATAAGCCACGGTTAGCGGCTCTTCCAACGCCAAGCATTGTGACATCACTTCACGAAACAACCGGGCCATGGACTCATCGCCCAGCGGCCCCTGATTGCGTGCCATGATTTTACGCAGCACTTGCGCTTCACGTTCAGGACGATAAAACATCACACTGTCGCCAGGGGAGCAGTACTTTTGCTTTACTTCGGCCACTTGCTGCGCACAGCGCGCACGTTCATTGATCAGCTGCTGGATTTGCTGATCAATGGCATCAATCTGGTCACGCAGTGCGCCTAACTCTTCTGCTTCGCTCATACTGAATTACCCATGACGGCGAGCAAAATCGCCCATAAAGTCGATCAATGCATCCACTGCCGCCTCGGGCACCGCGTTATAGATGCTGGCGCGCATACCACCGACGCTGCGATGGCCAGCCAGATTCAACAGACCCGCTTGCTCGCTTTGCTGCAAAAAGGCCGCATCCAAGCTGTCATCGGCCAAGGTGAACGGCACATTCATAATGGAACGATTGGCCAGGGCGACTGGGTTTGCATAAAAATCATTGCCATCAATAAAGGCATACAACTTGGCGGCTTTGCGCCGATTAATCTCGCCAATGGCTTCAACACCGCCCTGGCGTTTTAACCACTGAAACACCAGCCCAGCCAGATACCAGCTATAGGTGGGTGGCGTGTTGTACATAGAGCCATTATCGGCTGCGGTTTGGTAATCGAACATGGCCGGCGTATCAGCCAACGCCTCGCCCAGCAGGTCGTCACGTACTATCACCACACACAAACCCGCCGGACCAATGTTTTTCTGCGCACCGGCGTAGATCATGCCAAAGCGGCTCACATCCAGCGTCTCCGACAAGATGGCAGACGAATAGTCGGCCACCAAGGGCACGTCGCCGGTGGCTGGAATGTAGTCAAAGCGCACGCCACCAATGGTTTCATTGGGGCAGTAATGCACATAAGCCGCCTTGTCACTGAGTTGTAGCTCAGCCTGAGCAGGCGCCGAGGCAAAGTCAGAACTGGCCGCGACATTAACGTCACAGTAACGCTTAGCTTCAGCGGTGGCCTTTTTCGACCACTGCCCCGTCACTATGTAATCAGCACAGGCACGACCACGCAGCAAGTTCATCGGCACCATACTGAACTGGCTACTGGCACCGCCTTGCATAAAGAGCACTTTATATTGCTTCGGGATCTGCATTAAATCACGCAGATCCTGCTCAGCTTGCTCGGCCACGGCAACAAATTCTTTGCTGCGATGGCTCATTTCCATGATCGACAGGCCTTTTTCGTGCCAGTCGGCCATTTCCTCTCGAGCTTGCTCTAATACTTCGCCCGGCAACGCCGCAGGGCCAGCACAAAAATTGTATGCACGCGTCATAATGCGACTGCTCCGCTTAATTATTCGCCGTCAGAGTCATCTGGCTGTTCAATCGGCTGCTCAGCCTGAGCCTGAGCCTCAGCGCCGTCGATCAACTCCTGGTCGATGTCGTCGTCACCGTCATCGGCTTCACAAATACGTTCAACTCCGATCAGCTTCTCGCCATCGGCGATGCGAATCAGAGTCACGCCTTGGGTATTACGACCCAATTGCGACACACCGTCGGTGCTGGTACGCACTAACGTGCCCTGATCGCTCACCAGCATAACTTCATCGCCACTGAACACCTGTACGGCACCGACCAAGGCACCATTGCGCTCACTGCACGACATGGCGATCACACCTTGAGTGCCACGGCCTTTGGTCGGGAACTCTTCAACATCGGTGCGTTTACCAAAGCCACGCTCGGAAGCTGTCAGTACTGAACCGCCCGGCTGTGGAATGATCAGCGAGATCACACTGTGACCATCGCCCATACGAATACCGCGCACACCACGAGCGGTACGGCCCATGGCGCGCACATCAGATTCTTTAAAGCGCACAGCTTTGCCAGCATCACTGAGAATCAGCACGTCCTGGCTACCATCGGTAATGGCCACACCAACCAAGTGATCACCTTCGTCCAATTCACAAGCAATCAGGCCGCTAGAACGACGACGCGAGAATTGATCCAGGGTGGTTTTCTTCACCGTACCTTTGGCCGTGGCCATAAACACATAACGATCGGCGCTGTATTCAGGTACCGGCAAAATAGCAGTGATGCGCTCGCCTTCAGACAGATTCAGCAAGTTCACAATCGGCCGACCTTTGGCCGCACGACTGGCTTGAGGAATGTCGTACACAGTCAACCAATAGACCTTACCGGCATCGGAGAAACACAAGACGGTTTCATGGCTGTTCACCACTAACAGGTGCTCAACAAAGTCTTCTTCTTTCACCGAGGTAGCAGAGCGGCCTTTACCACCACGACGCTGGGCCTGGTAAGCCGACAATGGCTGAGTTTTGGCGTAACCGCTGTGCGACAGAGTCAATACCAGATCTTCCTCTGGAATCAGGTCGGCCATGGTCAAATCACGTTTCACCGCAATAATTTCGGTGCGACGCTCATCGCCGTACTCAGCACGTACCGCTTCTAATTCCTCGCGAATGACCTGCATCAAACGTTCAGAGCTGGCAAGAATTTCCAGGTACTCGGCAATCTCTGCCAGCTTCACCTGATACTCTTCGATCAGCTTTTCATGCTCGAGGCCGGTCAGTTTTTGCAAGCGCAGATCAAGAATGGCCTGGGCCTGAACCGGTGATAAATGATACTGACCATTGCGGAAGCCATATTGCTCCGGCAGATCATCGGGGCGGCATGCATCTTCGCCGGCACGCTCCAGCATATCGAGCACATCACCTGGCGCCCATGGGGTATTGATCAGCGCTTCTTTCGCTTCTGCCGCCGTCGGTGAGCGTTTAATCAGTTCAATCACCGGATCGATATTGGCCAGCGCCAATGCCAGACCTTCAAGAATATGGCCGCGCTCGCGCGCTTTGCGCAGTTCATAAATGGTACGGCGAGTGACCACCTCACGGCGGTGCTTAACGAAGGCTTCCAGCAACTGCTTCAGGTTCAACGTTTTCGGCTGACCGTCGACCAGGGCCACAGTGTTGATACCAAATACCGTTTGCAGCTGGGTCTGGGCAAAAAGGTTATTCAGCACCACTTCTGGCATTTCGCCGCGACGCAGCTCTACCACCACACGCATGCCGTCTTTATCCGACTCATCACGCAGTTCGGTAATGCCTTCCAGTTTTTTGTCTTTTACCAGCTCGGCAATTTTTTCAATCAACCGTGCCTTATTCACCATGTATGGAATTTCAGTGAAAACGATGCTGACTTTGCCGCTGTTTTCGTTTTCTTCAAACTGGTGACGGGCACGCATATAAATACGGCCACGGCCGGTGCGATAGGCTTCAACAATGCCGTCGCGACCATTAATAAAGGCACCGGTTGGAAAATCAGGGCCAGGGATATATTCCATCAGCTGGTCAATATCCAGCTCCGGATTATCTATCAGCGCCAAACAGCCCGACATCACCTCATTAAGGTTATGTGGCGGAATATTGGTCGCCATACCCACGGCAATACCAGAAGAGCCATTCACCAGCAGGTTCGGTACTCGGGTCGGCAATACTTCAGGAATTTGCTCAGTGCCATCATAGTTGGGCACCCAATCGACGGTTTCTTTGTCGATATCGGCCAACATTTCATGGCTGATTTTTGCCATGCGCACTTCGGTATAACGCATCGCCGCCGCAGAATCGCCGTCGATCGAGCCAAAGTTACCCTGACCATCGACCATGCGATAACGCATGGAAAAGTCCTGCGCCATCCGCACTATGGTGTCGTACACCGCTGAGTCGCCGTGAGGGTGGTATTTACCAATAACATCACCCACCACACGGGCAGATTTCTTGTACGGTTTATTCCAATCGTTGCCGAGGACGTTCATGGCATGCAGAACCCGGCGGTGAACCGGTTTCAGACCATCCCGAACGTCTGGTAAAGCTCGCCCAACGATTACGCTCATGGCGTAATCGAGGTACGACTGTTGCAGCTCGTCCTCAATATTAATTGGCAGAACTTCTTTGGCTATGTCACCCATACGTTTTCGGCCTGTCTGTGCGAATCACCGGGCTGTCGATGCGGTGGTGATACGGTCCATGTTGATGCCTTGGGCGCGCATATGCGGGCCTAAGGCTTGTGCAAATGAAGCCCGGAATCATACCACAAATCAATGAGATACCTAGGGAAGCAAGGAACCCACAAAGAGCAGACAAATACTGCGGAGCTGGCCCTAGCCACAACGGCGACTAACGACAGCATTGCAAACCAGGCCTCGATTGCAACTAAGGCAATGGCCTAAGCCGGGTTTTGATCTCATACAAGCAGCGATATAAACCAAACTCGGCCCACGCAAATCACAGCAAAGGCGCTGCGTTAGCCCTGGCTGATGGGTATACTGTGCGCTCAGTCAATGACAGCGAAAAGACACATGCAGGCAGATTTGATCATCCATGCACGCTGGCTTGCCAGCATGGAAAGCGCGGACGGCCAACTGGCTCAGCAACAAGCCATCGTTATTAAAGATGGGATTATTGTCGCCATCGAAGACAGCCAACAGTGCCAGTGGCAAGCGACACAGGTTGAGCAACTCGATGAACACCTGCTACTGCCAGGATTTATTAATGCCCACGGCCATGCGGCCATGAGCCTGTTTCGTGGCATGGCCGACGATCAGCCATTAATGACTTGGTTACAGGATCATATTTGGCCTGCCGAAGCGCGCTGGGTCGATCATGAATTTGTACGCGATGGCACCCGCTTGGCGATTGCAGAAATGCTGCTATCTGGCACCACCACCTATGCCGATATGTATTTTTATCCAGAAGCCAGTGCCGAAGCCGCGCTGGAAGCGGGTATAGGCGCGGTGATATTTACCCCCATCATCGACTTTCCGACCAACTTTGCTCAAAACGCCGATGAGTACATTCGCAAAGCCCTGGCGGCCCATGATAGGTATCGCCATCAGCCGCTATTGACCTTTGGTTTGGGTCCACACGCACCCTACACAGTCTCAAATGAACCATTGCAGCAAATCACCACAGTGGCCGATCAGCTGGATTTACCTGTGCAGATTCATTTGCATGAAACCGCCGTTGAAGTTCAGCAAGGTCTTGAACTGCATGGCTGCAGACCCAGCCAACGCTTGGCGGATTTGGGCTTTTTAACCGAGCGCGTGAGCTGTGTGCATATGACGCAAATCGACGACAGTGATATAGAGCTGTTACGCCACAGTGGTGCGTCGGTGGTGCATTGCCCTGAGTCGAACCTCAAGCTGGCCAGCGGCTTTTGTCCAGTGCAGCGTTTACTAGACGCTGGAATAAACGTAGGCCTAGGCACTGACGGCGCTGCCAGTAACAACGACTTGAACCTGCAGGGCGAGATGAAAACCGCTGCCATGCTGGCCAAAGCCGTGGCCCAAGACGCTGCGGCCTTGCCAGCTTGGCGAGCGGTATACAATGCAACTTTGGGCAGTGCTAAGGCGCTGGGGATCGAACAGATCACCGGCTCATTGAGCGTCGGCAAGCGCGCCGATATTCAAGCCGTATCGCTGTCAGCCTTACCACAACAGCCGCTGTTTGATCCTATTTCGCAGCTGGTGTACACAGATGCCAGCCGCTACCTCAGCCATGTTTGGGTACAGGGCCGCAGTAAAGTCCGTGATGGCCAGCTGAGTTACACCGATGAGCAGCAGCTGTGTACCCTCGCCAGCAGCTGGCAACAGCGCATTCAACGTCAATAACCAGCACACAAACAGGTCAGTGATTTGTGGAGAACCGCATGAATAACAGCAACACCAACGTCGATGCCGGCGAAATCGCCAAATTTGAGGCCTTGGCGAGCCGCTGGTGGGATACCGAAAGCGAATTTAAACCGCTGCACGACATCAACCCGTTGCGCGCCAATTACATCGATGAGCACGCCAACCTAGCCGGCAAAACCGTATTGGATGTGGGCTGTGGCGGCGGCATCTTATCGGAAAGCATGGCCCAACGCGGCGCGACTGTGACCGGCATTGATTTAGGCGAAGCGCCCTTAAATGTCGCTAAACTGCACGCCTTAGAGTCGGGTGTTAGCGTCGATTATCAGCGTATCGCCGTCGAAACCCTGGCCCAGCAACAACCGGCCAGTTTCGATGTTGTCACTTGCCTGGAAATGCTTGAGCACGTTCCCGATCCAGCATCTGTGGTGCGTGCTTGTTTTACCCTGGTCAAACCGGGCGGCATGGTGTTTTTCTCCACCATCAACCGCAATCCAAAATCCTATTTGTTTGCCATTATCGGCGCTGAATATGTGTTGCGAATGCTGCCCGCTGGCACCCACGACTATGACAAGTTCATCAAACCCAGCGAACTGGCTGGCTGGTGTCGGGCGGCGCAATTGGATGTGATGCACATGACCGGCATGACCTACAACCCCATCAGCAAACACTACAAGCTTGATGACAGTGACGTCAGTGTGAACTATCTGATGGCGACACAGCGGCCGAATACATGAAACGAGCCATGCCCAGCGCGGTGCTGTTTGACCTCGACGGCACCTTAGTGGATACCGCCCCAGATTTTTTTGCCGTGGTCAACGATCTGCGCCAGGAAAGCGATTTGCCCCACATCGCCAACTCGAGTATTCGACAGCAGGTCAGTAACGGCGGCAGCGCCCTGACCCGTCTCACTTGGCAGATCGAACTCGACCACCCTGAATTCGATCATTACCGCCAGCAGCTACTGACACGTTACGAGCAGCATATTGGCAGCGCCAGTGCACTGTTCCCTGGTTTTGAGCAGGTATTGAATGACCTACAAGCAGCGGGCATTCACTGGGGCATAGTCACCAACAAACCCAGACGCTATACCGAACTGCTGCTTGAACGCTTGCCCCTAGACTGCCCTATCGTAGTCTGCCCGGATGATGTTAGCCGCGCTAAGCCCGACCCAGAGCCGCTGCTATTGGCTGCATCACAGCTCGAGGTGAGTGCCAGCCAGTGCTGGTACGTCGGCGATCACCAACGCGATATAGACGCAGGACAAGCTGCCGGCATGTTTACCCTCGGCTGTCGATTTGGCTATCTAGCCGAGCCCGCCGAAGCCGATCAATGGGGGGCCGATGCGGTGCTGGATACTGCCCTCGACCTTTCCCGCTTGCTATTTAACGACCACTAAGAAATCACCATGACTGCAACTCAATCTTTACAGGGACGAACCATCTTAGTTACCGGTGCTGGCTACGGTATCGGCCGCGAAGCCGCCCTGACGTATGCTCGCGCGGGTGCCACGGTTCTGCTGCTGGGACGCACCCAAGACGCACTCAATGACACCTATGATTTAATTGAGCAACAGGGACTGCCACAAGCAGCGGTGTTGCCATTTGATTTAGAAACTACCGACGAAGAGGCCTTTCGTGAATTGGCCAACTTGATCGAGCAGCATTTTAATCATCTCGATGGCGTGTTGATGAACGCTGGCGTGCTGGGTCAGCGGGCACCTTTAGAAAACTACGACTGGAATACCTTTCAACGGGTTATGCAGGTCAATGTCAGTGGTCAGTTTGCACTATTGAAACACTTACTGCCGCTACTGCGCCAAGCACCAGCGGATGCTTCGATTATTCTTACCACCAGCTCAGTCGGACGTGAAGGCCGCGCTTATTGGGGCGCCTACAGCGTTTCTAAATTTGCTACCGAAGGCTTAATGCAGGTATTGGCACAAGAGCTGGAGAACACCAGCCAGATTCGTGTTAACTGCATCAACCCAGGTGCCACCCGCACCAGCATGCGCGCTGCGGCATTTCCTGCAGAGGATCCGTCCACCCTCGTGACGGCCGACGAAATAATGCCACTTTATTTGCATCTCATGTCACCGGACTCCATCGGCACCCACGGCCAGAGTCTGGATGCACAGCCCAAACGGGCACCCAGCAAGGGCTGAACCCTGCCATAAAATCCGGCGCATGCTGCACAGCTGCGCCGGCATTAGCGTACGCAGCGGGTATTCTTTGCCGCCGGCGGCAAAGGCTAGCTCTCGCCACGAAGGCTCCCTCCTACGCCGCCTTACTATGACAGACAGCGCCATTCTATTGCCGAAAAACCTTAGTTTTATTCGCCGCCATTTTGACACAAGCACAATGCAAGGCCGCGTCAAAAAAAGACGAGTTTTTGCCGCAAGGGCTCGTATGAAATCACATCCTATTGATTTAAAAGGCATTTCTTTCGGCGAAAAACATGGCACAGTTATCGCTTAGCACTGATCAGACCCCGATCAGTATGAGGTGGCTCATGGTGAGTCCATTACACAGCAACGGCCAAGCGGAACTGCGCGACGACAAGATAGTTACCAGTTTCGGCGAACTGGCCCCGCGACCAGACCTACATCCAGAGCTGCTACTGCGCCTGACCGGTAAACTGCAAACCACGCTGGAGATTGAGCAGTTGCTGGAGATCTTTTTTACCGAAATACAAGATGCTCTACTGGTCGACGGCCTGCAGTTTCAACACGATAGCCAAGACTTACGGCTAAAACAGGGCAAACAAAGCCAGCACAGCGTCAGTTACCGACTGCAAACCCAAGGCGATTATATGGGTGAGCTGAGCTTTCATCGCAGCACCCGCTTTCGCGAACATGAACTGGCCAATATCGAAGGCCTGATTACCACCTTGGTCTATCCGGTACGCAACGCTCTGCGCTATCACGCCGCCATTGCCGCGGCTTTCAAAGACCCACTAACGGGCGCCGGCAATCGTGCTGCCCTCGACCGTACCTTACAACGAGAAATTGAGCTGGCCAAACGCCATCAACAGCCGGTGTCATTGTTAATGCTGGACCTTGATTGGTTTAAGCAAATCAACGACAGACATGGCCATAGCTGTGGCGACAAAGTACTCAAGCAAACCGTCAACTGCATCGCTGACTGCGTGCGTCGAACCGACATGTGTTTTCGCTACGGCGGCGAGGAATTTATTATTTTGCTGTCTGGCGCTGCGCAGAGTGACGCCAAACGCATTGCTGAGCGCATTCGCAGCAGTATTGCCGACATCCGAGTGCAAGGCAGTCAGGGAGAGATTCGACTAACCGCCAGCATCGGCTGTGCGACCTTGCATTCAGATGATGATAAAGACGGCTTGCTGCACCGTACCGACGAAGCCCTCTACGAGGCCAAGAGCAGTGGCCGTAATCGTGTCGTGTGTGCTGCACAAACAGCACACACTCAAAACACCATCAGCGCCGATTAGTTTTTGTTTGTGCGCCGGCGCTTGGTGGCTGTTTGACGAACTTTCTGACGCTTTGCCACGCGCTGGAAGCGCTCTTTCTCTTTGCCCACCAAACGGCGACGAGCCTTGCGCTCCAGACCCACTAGATCAGCCAGATCATTCACTTCGCGCTGCTGCAGCTCAACCCAGGTACCCACCGGCACGTTGGCAGGCATAAAGATACAGCCATAACGCACCCGCTTCAGGCGGCTGACCTCAACACCCTGGCTTTCCCATAAGCGCCTAACTTCACGATTTTTGCCTTCCATCAGCACCACGTGAAACCACTTATTCTGCCCTTCGCCATCAAAGAACCGCACATCGGTAAAACGTGCCAGTCCATCGTCCAGCAATACCCCTTCCTTCAGCCGCGCGATCATGGCCTCGTCGACATCACCGCGCACCCTAACGGCATACTCACGGTCAACGCCTGTCGAAGGGTGCATCAGTTTATTGGCCAGTTCACCATCAGTGGTGAACAGCAACAAACCTGAAGTATTGATATCCAGACGACCAACATTGATCCAACGCTCACCGCGCGTGGCTGGCAAATGGTCGAATACCGTTGGCCGACCGTCTGGGTCAGTGCGAGTACACACCTCACCCACCGGCTTGTTATACGCCAACACTCGCCGCGTGCGGCCAGCATCAGCCAGCTTGATGGTGCGACCATCTACCCGCACCACATCTTCTCTGCCGGCGCGATCGCCCAGCTGTGCTTTCACACCATTGACCGTGACCCGGCCTTCGGCTATCCAGCGTTCCGCCTCCCGGCGGGAAGCCACACCAGCATCCGCCAGTAGCTTCTGTATACGTTCGTTCATGTATTACTCATCGTGGTTAGTGGCGGATGGGCTGCCACCGTGGTCATCCCCATCCACGCTGTTATCTGCCGCAGGCGACTCATCCAGTGCCTGCAAGCGCGCTAATGCCTGCTGCAGCACCTGCTGCTCCGAGGTTGGCGCGGGTTGTTCTAAAGACTCGTTATCCTGGCCGTGTTGATCTACTTGATCATGCAGACCGTCGTGATCCTGCTGGCCGTCTTGATCATACAAACCGTCTTGATCTTGCTGAGCTTCTTGATCTTGCTGAGCTTCTTGATCTTGCTGAGCTTCTTGATCCTGCTGACCGTCTTGATCCTGCTGACCGTCTTGATCCTGCTGAGCTTCTTCATCATGCAGACCGTTTTGATCCTGCTGAGCTTCTTGATCCTGCTGGCCGTCTTGATCTTGCTGAGCTTCTTGATCCTGATGGCCGTCTTGTTCGTGCGGGCCATCGAGCTTCTGTTGACCTTCTGAAACAGGCTGAGCCTCTGAATCTCGCGGGCCATCGATACGCTGATCAGCTACCTCATCTTGCTCATCACGCTGAAACACCCCTGCTTCTACTTTGGCCACCAGCGCTGCCGCTTGGTTGAGGTCATGTTCAGTATCGGCCAATACGTCGGCACCGCGCTGCTCAACATCCTCGGAGGAAGAAAAGTCATAGGCCCCCGGTGTCTCCTGCCGTACATCGGCATCATCGCCCAGCTGCAACTTACGATTAGCGTCATCCAGTTCACGGATTTCCTGCAAGCTCGGCATATCATCCAAGCTCTTAAGGCCAAAATAGTCGAGAAACTGCCGCGTGGTGGCATACATGGCAGGGCGACCGGGTACATCACGATGACCGACCACCCGCACCCATTCACGCTCCAGCAAGGTTTTCATAATACTGGAACTCACCACCACACCACGCACATCTTCGATGTCTCCGCGAGTGATGGGTTGACGATAGGCAATCAAGGCCAGGGTTTCCAACAAGGCTCTGGAATAGCGCTGCGGTCTTTCTTCCCACAAACGCGCCACCCAAGGAGCCACACTGGCGCGCACCTGCAAACGATAGCCAGAAGCCACTTCGACCAACTCAAGACCGCGCACTTGTAGCTGCTGACGCAGCGCCGACAGTGCTTCACGCAAATCCGCGGCGGAGGGCATCTCGTGCTCTTCAAATACCGACTGCATGCGCTCCAACGACACCGGACCACCAGCGGCAGCCAGCATGGCTTCGAGAATACTGGCCAGCGGCGGCTGATCATAACTCATATTGGCTGTACTCCTCATCGTTTTCCGCTGCCACCATGCGGGCACGAACATAGATGGGCCCTAAGGTTTCCTGCTGCACCAGCTCCACCAGCGATTCCTTCACCAGCTCCAGTAATGCCAGAAACGTGACCACCACGCCCAATTTCCCTTCTTCCACCGCAAACAGGCTGCGAAAGGCAACAAAATGGCCGCCTTGCAGTTGCTCTAGCACCTGAGACATACGCTCCCGGGTCGATAATTGTTCGCGCTGTACTTCGTGGTGCTCAGAGCGCTCAGCTCGACGCAACACAGAGGCAAAAGCCAGCATCATTTCGCGCATATCCACTTCCGGATGCAAACGCTCTTGAATTCGATCAGGGCCGTCGACTTGGGCAAGATAGGTATCGCGCTCCAACCGGGGCAACGCATCCAGATCTTCGGCGGCGGTTTTAAAGCGTTCATAATCTTGCAAACGACGAATCAGCTCGGCCCTTGGGTCCTCTTCTTCTTCGCCATCGGCGCTTTGCTGGCGTGGCAATAGCACTCGGCTTTTAATTTCCGCCAGCATGGCCGCCATCACCAAGTATTCGGCCGCCAACTCCAGTTGTAGCGCCTTCATCATGTCGATATAGGTCAGATATTGATCAACAATATCGGCAACATGAATCTCCAAAATATCGAGGTTTTGCTTGCGGATCAGATACAGCAATAAATCCAGCGGCCCCTCGAACTGCTCGAGAATGACCTCTAGCGCGTCAGGCGGAATGTACAGGTCTAAAGGCAACTGCGTCATCGGCTGCCCTTGCACCAAGGCAAACGGCATTTCCTGCTGCGCCGCTGTCTGGCCTGGTGTTTTTACTGTCATGCTCATCCCTCCCGCAAACCGCTCTAGAGCGTCAAGACTTTAGCTGCGACCCAAAGGGTGAATGCCCACCGCTTCACGTAGCTGTTGCAGCAAAGGCTGGCTGATAGCGCGAGCCTTAGTGGCACCCATCTGCAAAATGGCTTCAACTTCTTGTGGACGCGACATCAGGTCGTTATAGCGCTCACGCGCTTCAGCCAATTCGGCATTAACCAGCTCAAACAACTTGGCCTTAGCATCCCCCCAACCAATACCATCCGCAAAGGCCTGGCGCATCTCAGCCGTTTGCTCAGCATTGGCAAAGGCCTGCCAAATTTGAAACACGGTGGAATCATTCGGATCTTTGGCTTCACCCGGCTCAAGCAGGTTGGTTTTGATCTTATTGATGTGTTTGCGCAGTTGTTTTTCTGTCAAAAACAGCGGGATGGTATTGCCGTAGCTCTTACTCATCTTGCGGCCATCTAGGCCTTGCAATACCGCCACATGCTCGTCCACCAGATAGTTGGGCAAGGTCAACAGCGGCTGTTTTTTACTGGCAAACAAATGGTTGAAACGCTGCGCCATATCGCGCGCCATTTCGATATGCTGGATCTGGTCTTTGCCCACTGGCACCTGATCAGCATTGAACATCAGAATATCCGCCGCCATTAACACCGGGTAGTTAAACAAGCCCATGGTAATGGCTTTATCGGCGTCTTCACCTTCGGCGATGTTGGCATCCACGGCGGCTTTGTAGGCATGGGCACGGTTCATCAGACCCTTGGCGCAGACACAGCTAAGAATCCAGTTTAACTCTGGGATTTCATGAATATCCGATTGGCGGTAAAAAGTAGCCTGTTCAGGATCCAGACCCAATGCCAGCCAGGTAGCGGCAATTTCGCTGGTCGATTGATGCACTGCCTTCGGATCCTGGCACTTAATCAGCGCGTGAAAGTCGGCCAGGAAGAAGAAGGATTCTGTCTCACCGCTTTTACTGGACGCGATTGCCGGACGAATAGCACCGACGTAATTACCCAGGTGGGGTGTCCCTGTGGTGGTGATACCGGTAAGAACCCGTTTCTTAGTCATGGTGGTAGCATGCCTTGCTGTGGATAAAGCAGGGCATGATACCGGATGGCAGGGTTTAGAGAAATGCTGAAGCGTCGCCTGCGCCCTGACGTATGACAACCGCTGCTTCTTCTGTCATATCAACCACAGTAGTGGCCTCAAAACCGCAGTAGCCACCATCGACCACCAACTCCAGCTGGTGTTCTAAGGTTTGGCGAATGTCATAAGGGTCAGACAAGGGCAATTCGTCACCTGGCATGATCAACGAAGTGGTCATCAAAGGTTCGTTCATTTCTGCCAGAAGCTCCATAGCGATGGCATTGTCCGGCACCCGGATACCAATGGTGCGTTTTTTTGGATGCATCAGCAAACGCGGTACTTCACGAGTAGCCGGCAGGATAAAAGTAAAAGCACCTGGGGTATGCGCCTTCAATAAACGGTACTGACTGTTATCGACTTTGGCGAAGTACGACAATTCAGACAAATCACGGCACAGCAGGGTAAAATTATGCTTGGCGCCGAGCTGTCGCAAGCGCTGCACTCGCTCAGTAGCTTGCTTGTCACCGATACGACACGCCAGCGCATAAGCACAATCCGTAGGAATCACCGCCAGCCCTCCCTGGCGTAAAATTTCAGCCGCCTGTTTAATCAGACGCGGCTGGGGGTTATCCGGATGGATTTGAAAAAACTGACTCAAGGGTTACTCCTGTGCTGCCTGACAGCACGAAAATGTTGCCAGACAGGTTCTATTTCTGATGGAAAATCGGGCATCACACCCAAATCCAAGCCAAATCGATTTGGCCCATGAAAATCACTGCCACAGGAACCGAGCAGTTCATGCTCCATCGCCAGTGACACCATACGCCGTTGCTGATCAGCGTCCATATTGCCGTAACTGACTTCGAGCGCGCGACCACCGGCATCAATAAAATCGTTAACGCAGGCGCGCAATTTGGTGCGCGTCATTTTATATAGATGGGCATGAGCTAATACCGCAATACCGCCACCATCGACAATCCATTGCACTACCTGCGACAACGCTGGCCAATTGGCTTTAACATCACCGGGCTTGCCTGCACCTAAAAATTTTTTAAACGCCACCGCCATCGACGGCACTAAACCTTGATCCAGCAGATATTGGGCAAAATGCGGACGCCCGACCAGTTCACCACCGGCTAGGCGCTGAATCTCGGCCAATGGAATCTCAACCTGCAAACGTTTGCTTAACCGCTCGGCAATTACATGCGCTCGCTGCTTACGTGCCTGCAATTGGGCCTGTTCAGCCGCTTGCATTGCCACACTATCAAGTTGCATATCTAAGCCAACAATATGAATCGTGGTGCCGCACCAGACACACGACAGCTCGATGCCAGGAATAAAGCAGATACCATGTTGCGCAGCCGCCTGACTCGCTTCTAGCTGGCCCGCTAACGTGTCGTGGTCGGTCAAGGCGAGAATTTCTACGCCCTGAGCCGCCGCTCGTTCGACCAGTTGCGCCGGTGGCAATTTGCCATCCGATGCCGTCGAGTGACAATGAAGATCAACTACAGAAGCCAATACTGACACTTCCTGATTTAGCAATATAGAAATCCATAGTATATCCTGAGCGCCACTCAGGCGAGCGTGAATATTGCTTCGTTATTGCTATGGCGACGCTCGACTCACCGCGCCATGCTAAGGCTTAAATAAAGGAACAACAGTATGTGGTACGCCATCATCAGCGAAGACGTCAGCGATAGTCTTTCCAAACGCCAGAGCGCCCGCCCTGCGCACCTTCAGCGCTTGGAGCAATTAAAACAGCAAGGACGACTGCTGCTGGCCGGGCCACATCCCGCCATTGACAGCGATGACCCAGGTGAGGCAGGTTTTAGCGGCAGCTTGGTGGTGGCCGAATTCGACAACCTCAATAGTGCGCAACAATGGGCCGATGAAGATCCGTATGTCGCTGCCGGCGTGTACCACAACGTCGTGGTTAAGCCCTTTAAAAAAGTACTGCCATAAGCCCGAACAAAGGAGCGTATCGTGAAATACCTGATCAGTTTTACGCTGTTATCGTTACTCAGCACTGCCATCTGGGCAGTTGAGAAGCGTTATGTAAAAGACGAGCTGTGGCTGCCACTGAGAACCGGCCCAGGACAGGAATACCGCATTATAAAATCACTGCAAAGTGGTGAACATCTCATCTTTATCGAAGATCTACCAGACTCTGAATTTACCAAAGTAAAAACAGACAAAGGCGATGAAGGTTATGTATTAACACGCTTTCTGGATAGCGAACCTGTGGCCAAAGAAAAGTTGATACTGGCCCAGCGCGAGTTACAACAGCTAAAAACTCAGTTAACCGAAGCCCAACAGCAACGTGATGCCCTGCAGCAGCAAGTCAGCAGCGCCAGCGATAGCAGCGACAGTTTGCAACAAAAAAATGAACAACTACAGCAAGAGCTGACGCGCATCACCGCCATCTCCGACAACGCCCTGGCATTAGATGAGAAAGCCAAGCGCCTAACTCTGCGCAATCAGGAGTTGGAGATTCAAGTAGAAGCTCTAACAGCAGAAAATGATCAACTCAAAGCCGACAATCGCTACAGTTATTTAATCTATGGCGGCGGCTTAGTCATCATTGGCATATTGGCAGGTCTTATTTTGCCGGCACTGCGCAATAAACGCAGCAGCGGCTGGGTATAAGGTTATTTGTCCGGCAGCTCACAGTGGCCCAGCGACTGATTTATTGCGCCAGCATCACGAATGCGGCGCTTTAGATCAGCAGCCTCGGGAAAACCGCCATCGCGTTTTCTACACCAAATGAGCTGCTCGCCCAAAAATACCTGAAATTGACCCTGTTCGCCTGGTTGCAAATGCACGCCAGCCAGTTGACCATGGAAGGTGCTGAACAATTCCTGAGCGTACCAGCCAGAGCGCAATGCCCAGCGACAGCCTTCACAAAATACGATAGTAACCGTTTGCTTCATTCAAACTCTCCGGAGGAAACTTATGCGTCAGTATATCGCAGCAAGCTTTTTATTAGCCGCCAGCACTTTCGCTAGCGCTAACGCTGCTGAGCAAGATACCGTCATTGTCGAAATGCAGACTTCAGCAGGAAACATCACGCTAGAGCTGGACCGTACTAAAGCCCCTATTACGGTTGATAATTTCCTGACCTACATCGATGCCGATCACTATGATGGCACCATATTTCATCGTGTTATCAGCGACTTTATGATTCAAGGCGGCGGCTACGACCAGAGCATGACTCAAAAAGCCACCTTACCGAGTATCAAAAATGAGGCTGATAACGGCCTATTAAATCAGCGCGGCACCATATCCATGGCGCGTACGGCAGTGGTCGACAGCGCTACTAGCCAATTTTTCATTAACGTTAAAAACAACCAGTTTTTAGATCATGGCGTGCGCGACTTTGGTTATGCCGTATTCGGTAAAGTCGTATCTGGCATGGAGGTCGTCGATGCCATTGCCGCCACTGAAACTGGACCAGGCGATAAACCCGTCGACAATATTGTGATCAACGACGTGGTCGTCGTTGAAGAAAAATAGTTCGGCAATAAGGCGGCCTAGACCATCAGGCCGCCATTCGGTTTACCGCCGCGCAGCTGTTATAGCAGCCACAACAATAGCAAGGGCACAGTAATAAACGACAGTAGGGTCGACATCACCACCATACCAGCCACGGCTTGCGGCTCACGCTGGAAGCGCTCAGCAAACAAATAATTAAACACCGCCACCGGCATTGAAGCCTGTAGTAATACCACGCCTCGCTCACTGCCTTGCAGCCCCAGCAGCGCCACCACCGCCAATCCAACACATAAGCCACCACCGATTCGCAGCACACTGTACAGCAGCGCTTGGCGCCACTGGCGCACATGCAATCGCTGTAGCGACACGCCTAGGGTAATCAGCATTAATGGAATGGCCATACCGCCAATTAACTGCACCGAATTAAAGATCGGTGCAGGCAACTGCCAGTCAAACCACAGCAGACTCAAAGCCAGCAGTACGGCATACAGGATGGGCATTCGCAACAGGCCTTTGAGCCCACCCGCCTGGCGCCCTCCCGCCAATAAAATACCGACCGGAAAGTGCGCCAGTGACAGCACCATAAAAAATGCCAGCGCCAACGCCAGGCCTTCTTCACCAAATGCAAGAAAACACACTGGCAAGCCCATATTGCCGACATTAGGAAACATAAAAGAAGGTAAAAAGGCTCGCCTATCATGCCCTAACAGCTTAGGAATCTGACTGCCAGCCAAAGCCATGAGCGCGGTTACCAGCACACAGGCCAGCGCCGTGCGCTGGAAGGCTTCTTTATCCAGCTGTACCGATGACATGACCGATAACATCAAACAGGGGGCGCCAATATTCAGCACCAGACGGGAAATAAAATCCGGATCAAAGCCATGGCCACTGCGCGCCCAGAAAAAGCCGATAGCCGCGCAGGCTAACACCGGCGCCATAATAGAAAAGATGTCGTACAGCATGGCGGCATTCTAAAGTGCCACGGCGCCTCTGTCTGCTCAATTGTGCTCGGTGTAAACTAATGGCGAATGACAACCAATAGATCCCGCTGTGAGCATCGAACAAACCACTCCCATAATTCAACGTGCCAAACTCGATTGGCGCGAAGACGGCCAACCCGTCGCCAGCCAGTTTGACGACACCTACTTTTCCGTCGATGACGGCCTGAGTGAAACTCGCCATGTGTTTTTACAGCACAACGGTTTACCTGAACGCTTTGCCGCGGCCGACTGTCCAGCCAACTTTCGCATCGTTGAAACCGGCTTTGGTACCGGCCTTAACTTTCTTGCCAGCTGGCAAGCGTTTGCCGAGCACGGCCAGGGCTATTTGCACTTCACCAGCGTGGAAAAATTCCCCCTGGATCGCCAACAGCTGCAGCAAGCATTGGCATTGTGGCCTGAACTGGCCCCCTTCGCCGAGCAGCTATTAGAGAAATATCCACCCTTGGTGGAAGGGGTGCATCATTTGCATTGGCCCGAGCACAATGTTCGCCTGACGCTGATCTTTGCTGACATCGCCGATGCCCTGCCGGAGCTGCAAGGACCGGTGCACGCCTGGTATCTGGATGGCTTTGCCCCAGCAAAAAATCCGCAAATGTGGAATGATGCCCTATTCCAGCAGCTACGCCGTCTAAGCCAACCCGGTAGCAGCCTGGCGACCTTTACCGCCGCTGGTTTCGTCAAACGAGCACTGCGTGGCGCCGGTTTCAGCGTGCGCAAGGTACCCGGCTTTGGCCGCAAGCGCGACATGCTCGCCGCCAGCTTTAATCTCAGCTGCGGGCCAGAACGTCGCTCGGGCTGGTGGTTAAAACCCTGGCAACGCCGTCCCACTCCAACGTCAAACCGCTGCGTGACGGTGATCGGTGCAGGCCTAGCCGGCTGCGCCAGTGCCCACGCGTTAGCCGAGCGCGGCTATCAAGTAACCTTGATCGACGGCAAAGGCATCGCCAGTGGCGCATCAGGAAATCCACAGGGCGGGCTCTATATCAAGCTGGCGGCGGACGACAATGCCGTGCACAGTGAATTTTATCGCTCAGCCTATCTGTTGGCGCTAAGCAGCGTTAAACAACAGTTAGGCCCCTCATGCAACAATCCTCACTGGCGCCAATGCGGTGTTTTGCAATTGGCCTACAACGATAGTGAGCAACAACGCCAACAGCGCTTTATCGAACGCCAGCAGCCCAGCAAGGAGCTGGTATACGCGCTTGATCAGAACCAGGCGAGCGAGCTGGCCGGCCTCAATCTACCAACTGGCGGGCTGTTTTACCCTCAGGCAGGCTGGGTTAGCCCTGGTGACTATTGCCGTGCTCTGGCTTCTCTCCCCAATATCGAGTTCAAGCAGGTTCAGGTATCGCAGATCAGTTACGATCAAGGCTGGACCATCCATGCAAGCGGCCATAGCTGGCAAGCAGAGCAAGTCGTCATTGCCACCGCCCATGACGCTAAACACTTGCTGCCAGACGCCTACCTGCCGGTCAAATCGATTCGCGGCCAGTTGAGCCTGCTCGACAGCAAGGGCCTGCAAAGCCCACGGGTGGTGCTGTGCGCGCGCAGCTATATGCCACCTGCTCATCAGCAGCAAGTGTGCTTAGGCGCGACCTATCATTTGAACGATCCAGAGTCTGAGGTTCGCAGCGGCGATCACCTGCAGAATTTGGCTCATCTGCAAGACTTTGGCTTGCAAGCCGATGACAATCAAATCCTGGATGGCCGGGTTGGCTTTCGTTGTACCACGCCTGACTACCTGCCCATGGCAGGCCCGGTGGTCGACCAACAAGCCTTCTTGCAAGACTTTGCGCCCATGGTGAAAAATGCCAAGCAGGTACCGCAAGTCGACATGCCTTATTTGCCAGGCTTGTGGCTAAACATAGGTCATGGCTCTCGGGGACTGGCCTCAGCGGCCTTGTGTGGTGAGCTGATTGCTGCGCAGATGGACGGCGATGGCTTACCAACATCGACCCGAGTGGCCGATGCGCTGTCACCTAACCGCTTTCTGCTGCGCGACATGATCAGGCGCAAGGTCACGCCTAAGGTTTAAGAAGGGTCAGTAACTCGCTTGATACGCTGTCTTCCAGTCGCTTTGTGAGGCGGAACATGATTAAACGTAAAGCCGCGCGCAAAAGCTTAGATATGATCAGCGCCTAGGACAGGTTAGATAACTCGCTTGATGCGCTGGCGACGGCGCATTTCTTCGCGCGCTTGCTGTCCTTGCTCACGGATTTCACGCATTACTTGCGACAACTCCTGACAACATTGACGAATCTCAGCCAACTGAGCCTTCATGGCATCAATGTCAGCAATGGCCTCATGCACGCGATTTCTGAGCCGTCGCTGTTCAATCTCACTGATTGGCCTCATACGCCCTCCATCGCCAATGGCGAGTTCAGTCTGGCCGTAAACCGTGCTGGCGCACGACTTCGGTCATTTCAATGTGACAGCTCTCGGCGATGGGGTCAAATAATAACAACGCCTGACCTGTCTTCAGCTGTTGCAGTACTTGTTCCTTCTTTTGCTCAAAAGACACCTCATAATCGCCATAATCCGTGCCTTCGCGGCCAACAAATTCCGCCAAAATGGCATCCAGCGCGTCACTGCTAAGGCGCTGATACGGCACTTCAATCACACCATGATCAGGACTGTCATCAAACGGCAAAACCTGCCTCCCTTTCCCATTCACAGCTCATGCGAAGTTCAGCATCGGATGGCTCATGGCCACTGTCTACCGCCCAGCTAAAAGTGTGTTTACCAGCCAACTCGGTCTCCAGATGCACCGTCGCTGAATACCAGTACATACCTTTTAACAGGCTTTCAAACTGGCCCAGCCAGTGTTCCCATTCGTATTCAACCGCTTTATACGACGCCGCAAAGTGGATCAGTTGAGAGTGGTAAGTGCCACTGAACAAGTCATCACCGGGCATAGAGAACATTTCCCGGCACAATAAGGTCCATTCATCATCCACACCCAACGGCAGAGATTGAACTGCCCGCCAGTTGATGCGTCGCTGAAGGCGAGCAGTAAAGTCGTCACCGCTCGGAATATTACGGATCACGCCGTAGACCACGGATTCCTGATCAAATTTCGACACATGTTTTCCTTATTCGGGCCAAACCAGCACCCGCTTGTCGCGTTACTACCAACATGGAATAACCATGCCATCGACCATGCAGATGGCCGCATCATAACGGAATACCGACAACCGGCAAACTGCTGTACAGCGTTGTTAATAACACAAACAGAAAAAACACTGCAAAAAAAGCCCCGCTAGGCGGGGCTAATTTTATTTGGCCAGCACATCAAAAATACGCTGTTTGACATAACGCCCAGGCGCATCTTCGATCGGCTTTAATTCACCGTCACCTGGCACGCGAGCAGCGACTTGCTCCATGCCGCCTTGCTGCAATATCCATTGCTGCCAATCGAGCCACCAAGAACCTTCATGACTGCTAGCACCTTGGTACCACTCATCCGGCGTTGCCGCAATATCCTCATTGGTCCAGTAACCGTATTTATTTGCTTCCGGCGGATTCACAATACCCGCTATATGACCAGAACCACCCAGCACAAAGCGATTTTTACCACCCATTAACTGAGCACCGGTATAAGTCGCTTGCCATAAGGCAATATGATCTTGAGCTGTCGAGATAAAGTAGGTAGGCACCTTAATCTGACGCAAATCCAACTTGACTCCATCTAATTCAATGGCATCTTTTTCGACCAATAAATTATTCAGATACATGTTGCGCAGATAAAACGAATGCATCGCTGCCGGCAAATTTGTACTGTCCGTATTCCAATACAGCAAATCGAAGGCTGCTGGTCGCTCGCCTTTTAAGTAATTATTGATAAAGAATGACCAGAATAGATCGTTTTCCCTCAGCGTATTAAAGCTAAAGGCCATTTGCCGACCGTCATAATAGCCTAGGGCATTCATCTGTTTTTCTAGTGACGCGATGGCGGTTTCGTTAATAAACACACCAATCTCGCCCGGCCGAGAGAAATCGGTCAGCGTCGCCATAAAAGTGGCGGCTTTAATCGGCTCCAGCTTTTTCTTCTTAAGATAAGCCAGCGTAGCAGCCAGCAAGGTACCACCTAAGCAATAACCAACGGCATTGACCTCTTTTTCACCCGTTGCCTTTTCAATAGCCTTAATGGCATCCAGAGGTCCTTCTTGCATATAGGCCGTGAAGTCTTTATCACGTAAGGCAGGACCAGGATTTATCCAGGAAATAACAAATACCGTATGCCCCTGATCGACCAACCATTTGATAAAGGAATTTTTCTCACGCAGATCAAGAATGTAAAACTTATTAATGAAAGGCGGAACAATCAACAATGGCCGCTGATACACCTTACTGGTTGAGGGTGTGTACTGTATCAGCTGCATCAGGTCATTTTGGTAAACCACCTTGCCTGGCGTCGTCGCAAGGTTTCGACCGACCTGGAAAGCACTGGTGTCAGTCATGGCAACATTTAATGCGCCTTTGACACTGGCTTCCATATCTTCGTGCAACTGCTCCATGCCTTGCAGCAAACTACCGCCACCGGTCTCAATCGCCTTACGAATAACTTCAGGGTTCAGCGCAGCAAAATTGGTGGGAGATACGGCATTAACGTACTGACGGGTGAAATACTCAACCTTCTGGCGCGCATGATCACTCAGCCCATCAGCCTCATGCACCATTTTCATAATGGTTTTTGATTGCAGCAAATACAGCTGCTTAAGAAAATCAAAAACCGGATTTTCCTGCCATTGCTCGTCATTAAAGCGACGATCACCACGCTCAGGCACCACCACAGGCTCGGGATCTTTTCCCATAAAACGCAACAATGTTGTTTGAAAAAGCTGCTGCTGCTGCTTCATCAGGTCCAACTGATCCGCCATGATCTTTTGCGGATTGGCCATCATGGCTTCACTGAGCTCTCTAAAAGCTTCATTAAAGTCGGTCATCACCGAGGCGGCTGGATCATCGGCCGAGGTTGGTTGATTAATAACTTTTCCCATGACATTGGTGTACTGCTCCGTTGCACGAAGCGCCATGTCATAAAAATCTTTAATCGCGGTATCTACTTTTTCCTTTTGCACTGCGTTCATACATCACCCTGATTTAGTCAGCAATAAAAAAGGCCACCCAAAGGTGGCCTTTCGTGCAGCGAGAAATTGGCATTTGGGGAAACCGCTTTACTCGCTTAGCACCTACCACCTGCAATTAGGCAGCAGACTTTGACTTCGCCGCTGAAGCCTTAGTAGCAGAAGTCGCAGTGGCAGACGCAGTGCTGCGCGCTTCTTCCATAATGCTTTCTACTTGAGTTTTGAAATCCATTGCCATGTCAGACATAGCTTTGGCATCTTCCATAATTTTTTTGTTCAGTGCAGTAGCCGCTTCTGCTTGAGAAGCAGTGTAAGCACGCAGGCTGTCCGTATCTTTGATATCGGCTGCTTTTTTCATCTGATCAAGGCCCATTTCAGCGTAGGCTTTAATGGCACCCAATTGAAAATCCGTCATCTTCTCCATGTTATCAACAAACAAAGTATTGAACTTGCTCATAGGGGCATACATGGTTTTTGCCTGCTCCGCGAATGCGTTCAAGATGTTCTCTTGCATGGTCTCGCTCCTTCAAAGGTTGTATTGCCGAAATCGGTGAACCGATGGTAGCTGAGTATATCTTACAGTTCGATGACGCCCGCCACCGAAAGTAACGACAGCTTGACCAAAATCATGCTTTCTTACTACCGTTAAAAATCAACCGGGAAGATACGTAACAATGTCAGCTGGATATGTCCTCAATTGCCGTATTTTATAGACAACTTTATTCTTCTGTTTTACTTCCGTTAGAACCTGACATCATATTGAACATCATATTTTGAAATTGATTCATGGTATTCATGCCTTCTTTCATCATCGGTTGATATAAAGACATGGGGTCATAACCGTCCTCCCCGGAATGCATACGTTTAAGCATTTGCTCAAACAGCTCGCGCTGAAACTCTGCAACATCGGGCAAACCCATTGCACGACGTAATTCTTCCGGCGTCATATCAAAAGTTATATTAATTTTCATATTAATCCCTCATTAGAATAAAGGCAGTATTGCTTCTATATAAGGTGCATTGCAAACAAAAGCTCGCGGCCAGATCCATTCACTGTTTTGTGCTGCTGCCAAGATACAGGGATTTTTTTACCAAAAGCAATGACGGACATCAGCGCCAGCCGATGCCCGTCAACAACAATCGATTTGTCCTGACGAGTTCCATCGTCGAATGAAGTGGGTCTAAGGCTTAGGTTCTATCTGCTTAGGCAAAGTAACCCAAGCAACAGCTGCGGCAGCAAAACACACCAGTGCGGCGCCAGTGAATACCCAAACACCCCCCAGCTCGTCCCACCATAAGCCACTGCACCAAGCACCAATGGCACCACCTAAACCAAAACCAATACTGGAATACAGCGCCTGGCCAGAAGCCAGCAACGACGGCGGAAAATAATGCTGCAAATAGCGCATAGATACCGCGTGCATAGCAGCAAAACTAAACGCATGCAGCAGTTGCATCAGTATCATCCACGGCAATGACTGTACCTGCAAAGCAATGCCCAGCCAACGCAGGGCCGTCAATGTCAATGCCAGAGCAAACCAGCTGCGCCAGCTAAAGCGATTCATAAAGCGATGGAACTGCCAAAAAAAGACCACTTCCGCCAACACGCCCAACCCCCACAGCAAGCCCACCGGAATACGTTGATAACCGGCTTGCTCGAGATAAATGGAGAAAAAGGTGTAATAAGGCCCAAAGCTGATTTGCAGCAACACCGTCATCAGCAAAAATAACCAGACTGGTCGCTGCGATAAAATCGCGCGCACGCCCTGCACTTCTCGCTGCTCAGAGGGCGCCGATGCGCTGGCAGGCAAGCACCAGGCATTCAGCCAAATAATCAGCATAAACAGCCACATCATCAACGGCAGCCAGTCCATCGACAAATGCTGCAATAAGGCGCCCAAAGCCACGACCGCAACAATAAAACCGACCGATCCCCACACTCGGATCTGGCCATATAACTCCATGCGACTGGCCACGGCTTGCAAGGTCAGCGCTTCGTATTGCGGCAACATCGCCGCCCAGAAGAAGCCATAGCCCAGCATTACGGCAGCCATCACAGCAAAGCTATCAGCCCAGGCGACGGCGCTGAAACATACCAAGGTGAGCATTCCGGCCCAGCGTATCATCGGCAATGGCGAGTGATGGCGACGGCCTAAATAAGCCCAAGCGTTAGGCGCCAAGATACGTACCAAACCAAACAACGCCATCAATGAGCCAATATCATTGGCATCAAAACCGCGGTGTGCGAGAAACAGCCCCCAATAAGGAGCAATGCAGCCCAACAGGGCAAAATACAAGGCGTAGAACAGCGATAAACGTTTAAACGGCAGCGCTGACACTGCCGTAGTGGAAGCAGACGGGGTCACTCTGCAACAGGGGCTGTGGCCGCCAGCACCGGTGTCGCGCAGTGAACATCTGCATTTTGTCCACGATGACGCAGCCAATGATCAGCCAATACGATGGCCATCATGGCTTCTGCAATCGGTGTGGCGCGAATGCCCACACAAGGATCGTGACGGCCTTTGGTGACCACCTCGATAGGCTGACCCGAGGCATCAATTGAGCGTCCAGGAATCACCAGACTCGAGGTCGGCTTAAGGGCAATGTGCGCAATCAAATCCTGACCCGTGCTGATGCCACCCAGCACACCACCGGCGTGATTACTCAAAAAACCTTCCGGGGTCATTTCATCGCGATGTTCCGTGCCTTTTTGCTCGACCACATCAAAACCATCGCCAATTTCGACCCCTTTAACCGCGTTAATGCTCATCAACGCATGGGCCAGATCAGCATCAAGACGATCAAAAATAGGCTCTCCAAGCCCCGGGAACATGCCCGAGGCCACCACAGAGATGCGCGCACCGACCGAATTGCCTTCTTTACGCAAGTCGGTCATATAGTTTTCCATCGCCTCAACCTTGCTGGCATCAGGGCAGAAAAACGGATTATTGTGCACTTCTTGCCAATCAAACTGCTCGATTTTAATCGGCCCTAATTGTGATAAATAACCGCGTACCTGGATGCCTTTCGCCGCCAGCACTTTCTTGGCAATGGCACCTGCCGCGACACGCATCGCCGTTTCCCGTGCCGATGAGCGACCACCGCCACGATAATCGCGAAAACCGTATTTATGGTTATAGGCATAGTCGGCGTGGGCAGGCCTAAAAGTATCGGCAATATTGGAATAATCCTTGGAACGCTGATCAGTGTTTTCAATCAGCAAACCAATCGGCGTGCCGGTGGTTTTGCCCTCAAATACGCCCGACAGAATCTTCACCTGATCCGGCTCACGTCGCTGGGTGGTGTAGCGCGACGTGCCAGGCTTGCGACGATCTAGGTCGGCCTGCAGATCAGCTTCCGTTAACTCAATGCCGGGCGGGCAGCCATCTACGATGGCGCCGAGTGCCAGACCGTGACTTTCACCAAAGGTGGTCACAGTAAAACTTTTGCCAAAGGTATTTCCGGACATAAGGTCGCTCGTTAGTTCATTCAGTTAGCGCCGGCGCACAAAGCATCCAGCTGTCGGGCGTGCAGGACAAAAACGCCATGGCCGCCACGTGTAAAGTTAACCCAGTCAAATTCAACATCGGGATAGGCCGCCGCTAATGCTGGCCAGCTATTGCCGACCTCCACCACCAACACACCGTCGTCGGTCAAATACTGGCGCGCCTGACGCAGCATGATGCGCACCAGATCGAGGCCATCGTCACCGGCTGCCAATGCCAGCTCCGGCTCGTGTTGATACTCACGCGGCAAGCACGCCATATCATCGGCATCAACATACGGCGGGTTGGACACAATCAGGTCATAGCGCCCATCGGCAGCGGTGAATAAATCGGACTGTAATGCCAACACTCGGTCCTGCATTTGGTGGCGCTCAATATTACTTTCCGCTACCTGCAATGCATCTAAAGACAAATCCAGCAGTTCAACCTGCGCCTCAGGGAAGGCATAAGCGCAAGCAATGCCGATGCAGCCGCTGCCGGTGCATAAATCCAGAATACGCTCAGGTTCATGACTGCTTGGCCAATAAGGAGAAAAACGCTGCTCGATCATTTCGCCAATTGGCGAGCGCGGAATCAGCACCCGCTCATCGACCCAATAAGGCTGGCCACAGAACCAGGCTTCGCCGGTTAAATAGGGAGTCGGAATACTGTCGTTGATGCGACGCTGCAGCAAGCTTACCACCTGGGTCCGCTCTTCTGTGGTCAGGCGTGCAGTGCGCCAATCGGTCGGCATATCCCAAGGCAAATGCAGCCCATGGGCGACCAGCAGCAAGGCTTCGTCCCATGGATTATCGGTGCCATGGCCAAAATAGGAATGGCTGTCGGCCAAGCGGCTGGCGCCCCAGCGAATAAAGTCCTGCATGGTGCGCAGCTCGGCAACGGCAGACTGAAGCTGACTGTCGGTAATCATGAAAAGTAACGGCTAATAAAAGGTCGCCTAGTGTAAACCTTTCAGCGCCAGGCTTCACCCCGGGCGCTTGCCATACAAACTGGTCGTGCCTGCCTCCAACGCATCGAGTGCATCGGAAGCGACAATCCGGCCCATGCGGATCATCTCTTCACCGCGGTAAAACTCATACATTTCGCAGGCTTCTGACGGCATAGAGACCAGCAAGTCCGGTGGATAACCAGCAATTTTAAATTGGCTAAGGGATGACTGCATCATCTCGAACATCTGGTTGATGATCTCCAGCTTACTGAGGTTTTCACTGGCACGCTCATCACTGCGACTGTCGAACCACTGGCTGGCCTTATTCACCACGCTTTCCAGCCAGTCTTGTTTTTGCTCCGCGCTGGGTTGCTGACTGGCATGAAACTCAGCTGGAATCGGTGTCGTGGCATTGAGATCAACGCCGATAATTAGATCAGCGTGAGCCGAGACACAAGGAATAATCGGCAAGGGGTTAAGTACACCACCATCAACCAGCAAGCTGGTTTTGCCATTGCCGCTGTCAAACGGCACTGGAGCGATGATGCTCGGGATAGCCGCCGAGGCTCTAATCGCCTGGGTCAGATCCCCCCGCTGAAACCAGACTTCTTTTTTGCGAGTAATATCCGTAGCCACAGCGGTAAAAGGCAACGCCATGTCTTCAATACGCACACCGTCGAGCATTTCGCCCAAACGCTTAAACACCCGATCACCGCGCACCGCCCCCATCGACAGCAGTGATAAATCCACCAGCCGCAGAACATCTAAGTAGCTTAAATCACAGACCCATTGACGAAATTGCTCCAGCTTGCCAGCACAATAAAAACCGCCAACAATGGCCCCCATCGAAGAACCCGATACCGCCACTATGTTATAGCCGCGATGCTCCAGCTCATCGATCAGACCAATATGGGCATACCCTCTAGCACCGCCACTGCCTAACGCTAAGGCCACCGTTTTATTTGCCATCAACGCCTCTCCGGCCAAAACACAAAGCGCAGCGCCGGCTGTAAACTGGCGCTCGGGGGCAGCGTCAATGCGCCCAAACCGGTCACACTGAAGTCGTATTCACCATCAAACACCGCCGCTCGCAGCTGCTGTGCCAAACGTTCTGAACACTGCATGTTTTTGCTCATGTCCGTGTGCTGATAACAATGCACCACTAAATGCAGCCTCTGTTTCACCCCCGGAGCCAGGGCCTTTAGCGTGCTTATCAATACCTGACTGCGCTGTTCATCCAGGCGTTTATCGCTAATCACAAAACCCGGCAGCCAGCCTTGACTGTCAGCCAATACCTGTTCAATGCGACTGCGTTGTAAATCGTCGCCAGCGACGGCATCGGCGGTAAGCAGATAGTCGACATTGACCATGACCTGGCGGGTCGCCCGCTGCACCATATACACCACCCAAACATCACGCCGACCATCGTCCCGCTCAGCAACGGCGACCAGTATTGATTGGTCTTTTTCACGCCCCACCAGTCGGCCATTAGCAAACACCTCATTGGCCCAAAAATGGCTGCTGCCACAATCTAACCCTTGGCATTGATACAGCACTTGCATGCCGTCCAACTGATGCTGGTAATGACTCACCACCTCTGCCAATTCAATGCCGGACGGTAATGTCCACACACGGCGTTGCAACTGGCCAGAAATACGTACCTCGCGCTCGCCAAACGTCGTGGCTTGGGAGCGCTTAAGTTCCGATAAAATCAAACGATAGTGGCTTTCCTGGGTTTTCTTTTCATCACTTAAGCGCGCCTCAGGAAAGGCCGCCAAATCCGCCCAAGCAGGCAAGCTCAGCATGACACTGAACAGCGCCATCGCACGTAAACAAGCAGCCAAACGTAACATTCGAACGAGTATCCTGATAATCAACAGAGCATCCCCTCTTCGCCTGGATAAGCCGTGGCTTGCCAGGTTTGCGTGCATCGACACGCGGATTGTGAGTTGTGATCTAACGCAGCCGACCGCGGGCAAAACTGCGCATCCCCGCCTGATGCACCAAACTATTGCGACTGTGGGCATGACAAATCGCAATGGCCAAAGCATCAGCGGCATCGGCTTGCGGCGTGCCTGGCAACTTTAATAGTTGTCGCACCATGATTTGCACCTGCTCCTTGGCAGCACTGCCCTTACCCACCACCGCTTGCTTTACTGTACGCGGAGCATATTCAGCAATTTCTAACTGTTGCCGTACTGCTGCCACAATCGCCACACCGCGTGCCTGTCCCAGCTTGAGGGCTGAGTCGGCATTGCGCCCCATAAAGGCCTGCTCAATAGCAAACTGCTGCGGACAATACTGCTCGATCAATTCAGTAATGCTGCTAAACAGCTTATCTAACCGCTCCGGCATAGGCCCTTCGCCCAGCCTGACACAGCCACTGCCGATATAGTCCAACTGATGGCCGACGGCGTTAATAACTCCAAAGCCGGTCACGCGAGAGCCCGGATCAATGCCCAAGATGATCACCTAGTTGGCCATCCGCTTAGCCTGCTCAGCGGCGTTAAAATGCCATTGCTGCACGGTTCCCGAGCGCTTCACCGTAACCTCTTGCCAACCCTGGGGCAGCATGACCTCCAAACACGGCGACGTCATCACCTGAGCCACCATCATGCCAGCTGCCGGCGTCGTTTCACGAAAGGTCAGCGTTAGTGAATGCTCACTGCCTTCTTGGGCAACCACGTCAATGGCATAACCAGACGTGGGCCGCTGGCCCAGTGAAATCGTTAATGCCCGCTGCTTTACCGTCACCCCTGCCGGTGCGGCGCAGTGATTAGTCTGGCTCATGGGCAAACGAACGGCATCCACAGGGGCCGTGGCACAAGCGGTCAGAGCAGCGGCTAACAGCGGCAAAAAAATGCGAAACATGCAGACTCCTGTCTTTTCATCGATGCCATGCAGTATACGAGAAGCAAAGCCGACAGTCAGAGTCGACTGGCCTTATTCCGACAGTAACAACTTGCCTGCCAGCAAGCACAGCACAGTTCCCATCACCCGCTCGATCCAGAGTTTAAACTGATCAACCTTGGAAATAATGGCACGAGATGACAACACCATGGCCACCAGCACAAACCAGATTAAATGAGCAACGCTGATAATGGCGCCATACAGCAACTGAATCAGTACTGGGGTTTCTGGTGTCACGACCTGGGTAAAGATACTAAGAAAAAACAGCGTCGTTTTAGGATTAAGAGCATTGGAAATAAAGCCAGCCTTGAAGGCATCAAAGTCAGAGATGCGCTTGTCACTACCGCCAATAGCAGCGCTCGTATCTGAGCTACGACGATACATTAAGGCGCGAATACCCAAATAGGCCAAATAAGACGCCCCGACGTATTTAATCAAAGAAAATAGCCATTCACTTTGCGAAATAATCACCGCAATACCCGCCAACGAGTACATGACATGCAGCCAGATGGCCAAGCTAATCCCCACAGCCCCGAGCAAGCCCGCACGGCGAGAATATAAAATGGAATTGCGGGTAATCATCGCAAAATCTTGGCCCGGACTAACCACCATAACGATGGAAATCGAAATAACGGCCAGTAAGGCCCCCCAATAGGCTTCCAGCATTCAACACCCCAAGTCTGATAAGACACACTGTCATCGCTGTCGTTAATAACAAAGCGATAAGTAGTGTCCTGAGTCAGAAGTTCGCATGCTTTCAGCGGGCCATCCAAGTTCTCTGACTAGGCGTGTTTCGCCGGCAATGGTGGTTCCATTGGCAAGAGGCAGAACGAAGCCAGAGGGCTTGAAGGGCACGCCCTAGGGGAACGAATGGAAAGCCCCATTACGACGTTGCTACTCTTGAAAATATCCCGATATTTCCTGCGAACAGCGCCTTGTACTCGCGTTTTCCATTCGCTCTGAAAATATACGAACTTCTGACTCAGGACACTAGGGCTAAGAATAACAGCAGCACGGGTTCACACCAATTCGTGCAAACCGCGAAACTGAGATAGTTCATGAATCATTGGGCCTCGCTGATCACAAGCGACCAGCGCTTAGTCAGCAAATCTAAATCACAGCCAACAACTAGAGCAGCGACAGCGGCCACGCCGCTGTCGCTAAGGCTTAGCCTGCAGTGAATACCAGCTCACCGTCGCGCATATCCGCCTCAATATGACTGCCCGGCGCAAACTCACCCGACAATATGGCCTGGGCCAAGGGGTTTTCTATGCTGCGTTGAATAGCACGTTTGAGCGGCCTAGCACCAAATACGGGATCGTAACCCACTTCCACCAATTGACTCAGGGCTGCATCGCTCAACTCCAAGGTCAGTTCGCGTTCTGCCAAACGTCCCCGCAATAACTGCAGCTGAATGTCGGCAATGCCGCGAATTTGCTCTTTTTGCAATGGATGGAATACCACCGCTTCATCTACCCGGTTAATAAACTCAGGACGGAAATGACTGCCGACGATCTCCATCACCGCATCACGCATTTCTTCGTAAGGCTTATCGGTGAACATGGTTTGGATTACATCCGAGCCTAGATTCGACGTCATCACCAAAACCGTGTTTTTAAAATCTACTCGCCGGCCCTGGCCGTCAGTCAGCTGACCGTCATCCAGCACCTGCAGCAAAATATTAAACACATCTGGGTGAGCTTTTTCGACCTCATCGAGCAAAATAACAGAATAAGGCTTACGTCGTACCGCTTCGGTCAGATAGCCCCCCTCTTCATAGCCCACATAACCCGGAGGCGCACCAATCAGACGAGCGACGGAGTGTTTCTCCATATATTCCGACATATCGATGCGCACCATGGCATCTTTGCTATCAAACAAGAAAGCAGCCAACGCCTTACATAGTTCGGTTTTGCCGACGCCAGTCGGGCCTAAAAATAAAAATGAACCGTTGGGCCGATTAGGATCACTCAGCCCAGCACGCGAGCGCCTCACGGCATTGGATACCGCACTGATAGCCTGCTGCTGGCCCACCACCGCCCGGTGCAGCGAATCTTCCATTTTTAACAGTTTTTCCCGCTCACCTTCGAGCATTTTACTGACGGGAACACCGGTCCACTTGGACACCACTTCGGCAATTTCATCTTCCGTCACCTTGTTGCGTAATAAGGTAAACTCCTGGGTGCCTGCGGTTTCTGCTTCATTGGCTGATGCGAGCTGCTTTTCCAGTTCTGGAATACGGCCATACTGAAGCTCTGACATTTTTTGCAGATCACCCGCACGACGCGCCGCTTCTAATTCTAATTTTGCTTGCTCTAACTGTTCTTTGGCTTGAGAAGCCCCTTCTAGCAAAGCTTTTTCTTTTTTCCACACCTCTTCCAGCTCAACATAAGCGGTGCCAGCTTTATTAATCTCTTCATTTAAATCGCTGAGGCGTTTTTTAGCCGCATCGTCTTTTTCTTTACGCAAGGCTTCACGTTCGATTTTAAGTTGAATCAAACGTCGCTCGAGTTTATCCATGTCTTGCGGTTTGGAATCGATTTCCATACGAATAACAGACGCTGCTTCATCAACCAAGTCAATGGCCTTGTCTGGCAAGCGACGATCACTGATGTAACGCTGCGATAATTTAGAGGCGGCAATAATCGCACTGTCGGTAATCTGCACACCGTGGTGCACTTCATAACGCTCTTTTAAACCGCGTAAAATAGCGATGGTGTCTTCGACACTGGGTTCATCCACCAGCACTTTTTGAAAACGACGCTCCAATGCGGCATCTTTTTCAACAAACTCGCGATATTCATCCAAGGTGGTGGCGCCGACACAATGCAGTTCTCCACGAGCCAACGCTGGCTTTAACATATTGCCCGCGTCCATAGCGCCATCGGACTTACCAGCACCGACCATGGTATGCATTTCATCGATAAATAAAACGATACGGCCTTCTTCTTTAGAGACGTCTTTTAATACCGCCTTCAGCCGCTCTTCAAACTCACCTCGATATTTAGCGCCCGCCACCAACGCGCCCATATCAAGTGCAAGAATGCGTTTATTCTTCAGATTCTCCGGCACTTCGCCGTCGACGATACGCTGCGCTAAGCCTTCCACCACGGCGGTTTTACCGACACCAGGAGGTCCGATTAATACCGGATTATTTTTGGTACGCCGTTGCAATACCTGCACCGTACGACGGATTTCATCATCACGACCAATCACCGGATCAAGCTTGCCGGCTTCGGCCCGCTCGGTTAAATCGATGCAATATTTATCCAATGACTGCCGATTATCTTCAGCATTAGCATCGCTAACGCTTTCGCCGCCACGCATGTCTTTTATCGCCGCACCCAGTTTGTCAGGGTCCAGCCCCACATCTTTTAACGCTTTGCCCGCCGCGCCTTTGTCTTGCAGTGCGACCAACAAAAACACTTCGCTGGATACGTATTGGTCGCCCAGTTTTTGTGACTCTTTATCGGCCAAATTCAGTATACGGCCCAGCTCTTGTGCCAATTGAATATTGCCATCGGGCGATGTAACACGCGGTAAATCACTGAGTGCCTGGCGCAGTGAGCGCTCCAGTGCAGGTACCTGGGCTCCGGCACGACGCAGTACATCTTTGACAGAGCTGCTCGGCTGCTCCAATAACGCCAGCAGTACATGCACGGTATCTATCTGATTGTGGTCATGACCCAATGCCAAGCTTTGGCTTTCTGCCAATGCATTTTGCAAGCTGGTGGTCAGTCGATCCATTCGCATAAGGATGTCTCCTGTCAAATTTGCTCATTACCTGAGATATGCGTCCGTATGAATTTATTTCAACCAAAGAAGATAGAAATACCGAAAATTTAATAGCAGTACCCTGGCTAACCAAGTTCACACTGACATACAATCGCGCTCCGTTCAGGCTCACACTGATTCACATCAAGACCTGTAGCGGTTATGGGGACAGACTGACATTGTCGCAAGTAGCACCACCAAACAATCGCCGTTTATCGTAAGGAAGCTTCGTGACACAACCCATGCTGCAGCAATCACTCCGCCTTGGAGCCCTTTATTTGCTCGGCGGCGAAGCCCTGCTGGCACTGATGGCGGCACTGATCAAATATCTGTCACAGGATTTAAGCACAGAGCAATTGTTGTTCTTTCGCAATGCTGCTGGCCTTTTGGTGATGATTCCGCTGATGTTGCGTCAAGGCGGGCAGCTACTGCGCACCGATTGCTGGCACTGGCATCTAATGCGCGGCCTGGTGGGTGTCAGTGCGATGTACTGTTACTTCTGGGCATTGGCCCATATGCCTCTGACCGAAGCCTTTTTGGTCAAACTGTCGAGTCCCTTGTTTATGCCCCTGCTCGCTTGGCTGTGGCTGTCTGAACCGGCAGGACGCCGCAGCGTGTTAGCCCTGATCGTCGGCTTCTCTGGCGTCGCCCTGATTCTACGCCCTGGCGCTGACACCGAATTTACCGCCATCGCTCTGATTGGCCTGCTGGGCGCGTTGTTGGCTGCTTTGGCCAAGGTCACCATCCGCCGCATGTCCTCAACCGAGCCCAGCGCACGAATTGTGTTTTACTTCGCGGTCATTGCCTCACTGGTATCAACTCCCGGTGCAATATTGAACTGGCAGCCTGTCACAGCGGCTCAATGGGGACTGATTGCCCTGCTCGGCTTGGTGGCCAGCGCAGGGCAACTGGCACTGACCAAAGCCTACCGCCTCGCTCCCACTGGCAAAGTCGGCGTTTATGCCTACAGCGCGGTTATTTACGGTGCCTTGATGGGATGGCTGATCTGGGGGGAGATTCCATTCTGGACAACTTGGGCCGGCGCAGCACTCATTATTAGTGCTGGTATCATTAACCTGCAGCCTGGCAAAGCGGCCACTGCCCGTTGAGACACAGGTCACGATGCAGCGCAAAACGCGTGAGACCAAAGTCTAAGATGAGCAGGTTTCGGGTTATTATTTCCTAAAACTTAAATATACTGATACTTCTTTTTGTTTCATCAGGTTCTATTCACAAATGTCCCGCATTGACTCTCTGCAGACCTTTGTCGCCGTAGTGCGTTCTCGCAACTTCACTAACGCTGCCGATGCATTGGGGGTCACCCCATCGGCGGTCAGCAAACAAATCAGCGGCTTAGAAGAGCGCTTGGGCGTGCGTTTGCTCAACCGTACCACCCGCTCCGTCAGCCCCACCGAAGCCGGACAGCTGTTTTATCAGCACTGTGAAAATATTCTTGAGTCGATCACGGAAGCGGAAAAGCTGGTCACTGACTTTGATGTCACACCACGTGGACGGCTGCGCATCACGGCCATGTCCAACTTTGGCCGCCGCGAGCTAGCGCGCATCTTTGGTGACTTTTCTGAACGCTACCCAGACATCAGTTTTGAACTGCACATTTCCGATCGTCCGGTCGACATAGTCAAAGAAGGTTATGACTTTGCACTGCGCATTGGCAGTTTGGAAGATTCGCGACTGATCGCCAAGCCCGTTGCCGAGCAAAAGATCGCCGTTTGCGCATCGCCTGGCTATTTGGAGCAATGGGGCAAGCCGGCTAACCTAGAAGATCTGCAGCAGCACCGCATCTTGGTGGTGGCCAACGCAGAATACGCTCGCATTAACTGGTTACGTCAGTTCGAAAAGGATCATGGTTTTTCATTATCGACCATCGAGCGCAAACTCACTGTCAATGATATCGATCTGGTCTACGAAGCCTGCTTAGCCGGCATGGGCATTACCGCACTGCCGACCTATATCGCCGAGAAGCATCTGCAAAACGGCGAGCTGGTCTCCCTGTTTGATGAAGTAGAGATTCCGGTGCGTACTATCAAGGTGGTGTTTCCGCAAAACCGCTATCTGGCCAATAAAAGCCGAGCCTTTCTCGACTTTATTACCGCTTACTTTGACGCTCAGCAAGCAGACTAAAGCGCCTGTTATTGATCGTCCGGCAAGCGGATATGGGGCGCGCAGCGCTCCATAAACACCGGCGGAATGCGCGCAATCTTGCGTTCGTCATAGTCAAAAAAGACCACGCCTATTTTGGCCAGCGCCACCACACGTTCGTCCGCCTGATTCTCTACCCGGTAGATGAAGTCACAGCCGTACTTGTTAAAGTCACTGAGCCCCAGGTGAAAAGTCAGCAACTCACCGACAAATGATTCCGCTTTAAAAGACACCACCAGGTCAGTGACGATGAGCCCCAAGCCAGCAATGTTGAACTCACCGAAGTCGTGCTGACGTAAAAAACGCAACCTGGCTTCGTGCAGCAGCGACACCATTCGATCGTTACCGACATGATTGCCATAGTTGATGTCCGAGACGCGTACGTCCAGCTCGGTGGTGTAGATAAAGGCTTCATCGGGCAATTGGAGGTCGACTCGAGGCAAAACAAGCTCCTGTCTGTTCGGTAGCAAAGATGGTCATTGTGCGGCAACGGAATTGTTAACCAGCTATGGTGTCATAGAAGGATGGCGGTAATATGAACAAAAGCCAGACCGGCTGTGCCACAGCCAGTAGCCAGGATGACAGGCCAAGGCAGATCCCGTAGCATCAGGGGCTGGCATAATAACGATGCACCGCAGTCAGCACAAACAATAAGGACCTGGCGACCATTATGCATTTTGTATTTAGATCGATTGTTACCACCTTGCTATTGGGCGTTGGTTTCTGCGCCCAGGCACTGATTCCCGATGTCGCTCCTGGCACTGAGTTTGAGCCAGTTGAGCCAACGCGCCAGCATTCCCGAGTGACCCAAACCATCATGACTCACCTGCTGCGCAGTCATTACGACCACCAACGACTAGATGATCGTTTGTCTGAACGCGTTATGAACATATTGCTGGACCAAATGGACCCAGCTAGAAGTTATCTGCTGGCCTCGGATGTCACTTCGTTTCGACGCTACCAGCACAGTTTGGATGACGCTCTCGAGCGCAGCGACTTAAGACCGGCCTTCTTTATGTATAACCGTTTGCAACAGCGGGTATCAGAGCGCCTCTCCTTTTTATTGCTAGAGCTACAGCAAAACGCCGATCAATATCGTTTTGACGGCGACGAAACCCTCGAGCGGGATCGTGAAAACGCCCCCTGGGCAACCAGCAAGGAAGAGTTGGATGCCCTATGGCGAAAACGCCTGCAAAACTCCATGCTAAACCTGAAGCTAGCTGGCAAGGAGAAAAAAGAAATATTGGAGCTGCTGCAAAAGCGTTATCAGAATCAATTGAATCGCATTCACCAAAACACCGCCGAAGATGGCTACCAGCTGTTTATGAATGCCGTCACCCACGCATACGACCCACATACTCAGTATTTTTCGCCACGCAACACTGAAAACTTCAATATCAATATGTCGCTGTCATTGCAGGGCATTGGTGCGGTACTGCAAAGCGAAGATGAATACACCAAGGTGGTTAAATTGGTGCCCGCAGGCCCTGCCGACAAAACCGGCAACCTCAAGCCAACCGACAGAATTATCGGCGTCGGGCAGAGCGACAAAGGCTCTATCGTTGATGTCATTGGCTGGCGTTTAGATGAAGTGGTTGATCTGATTCGTGGCCCCAAAGGCACCACCGTGCGCCTTCAAATCATTCCCGCCGACGGTAGCCAACACCCTAAAGTCATCTCCATTGTCCGTGACGAGGTCAAACTGGAAGAGCAGTCAGCTCAAAAAGATATCATTGAAGTACCGGACGCCAATGGCAATCTAGTTAAATTGGGTGTCATAGATATCCCAACCTTTTATATCGACTTCAAAGGCCGGATGGAAAATAAGCCAGACTATCGCAGCACCACTCGAGACGTACGCAGACTGATCAGTGAACTGCAAAAAGAAGGCGTGGACGGTCTTATTATTGACTTGCGCAACAACGGTGGCGGATCGCTAGAAGAAGCCGTCAGTCTTACCGGACTGTTCATCGAGCAAGGCCCTGTGGTGCAGGTTCGCAGCAACAGCGGGCGTATTGAAGTGCTGCCCGATTCCGATCCGGAACTCTTTTACTCAGGTCCACTCACCGTCTTAGTCAACCGCCTGAGTGCCTCGGCATCAGAGATCTTTGCTGGGGCCATTCAGGATTATGGTCGAGGATTAGTCGTAGGCGGCCAAACCTTTGGCAAGGGCACCGTACAGTCGCTGCGCTCATTGGGCCATGGCCAACTAAAAATCACCCAAGCTAAGTTCTACCGCATATCTGGTGATAGCACTCAACATCAAGGCGTTATCCCTGACATCTTGTTCCCATCTTTGTTTGATAAAGAAAAAATAGGTGAAAGCGCCCTGGAAGAGGCTTTACCGTGGGATGCCATTCGCCCTGCCGATCATGCTCGTGCCGGTAATTTCACGGATGCTCTGCCAGCCCTGCGCAAACAACACCAGCAGCGTATCCAGGACAACCCTGATTTCCGCTATCTGCGCCAGCAAAAGGCGCTGCGTGAAGAGCTGGCTGAGCAAACTTTGCTGGTGTTGAATGAAAAGAAACGCAAGCAGGAACAAGACGACATTGAACAGCGCCAACTTGATTTGGAGAACGAACGCCGCAAAGCCAAAGGCATGAAGCTTTTGGCCAGCTTAGACGAACTGGATGAAGAAGAGCCCACAGCCAGTGTTGAAGCCAGCGGTGCCCCCCCTGAAGCTCAGGCCACAGTAAAAGACAGCGACAAAGCGGATGACAACACAACTCCAGCGGCGAAAGAACACGCTGTTGAAGATGCGCTACTGGATGAAGCCGGACGCATTCTGGTGGACTACATTCGCATTAACCAAAGCAAACTGACCGCGCAACGTGATCAGCAGCCCTAGGCTGCTGATCTGCTCTGCTCTGCTAAACCGTTGAAAAACATCAAAAAAGGTATTGACAGCCAAAACCGTCGTACGCATAATACGCGCCACTTGAGAGGCACAGCCTAGCAAGTCACAATTTGGCTATGTAGCTCAGTTGGTTAGAGCACAGCATTCATAATGCTGGGGTCACTGGTTCAAGTCCAGTCATAGCTACCAGATTCTAAAAAGGGTTGGCAGGTGAGTATCTGCTAACCCTTTTTTCGTTTGCAGCCGTGTTTGCAGCCCTACCTTCCCCGCAACGCCAGTCCTGACAAGGGATTCAGCTCCAGTACTTTGGCCAAATGATCTGGTGACAAGTGGCTATAGCGCATGGTCAGTTTCAGATCGCTATGACCCAAGATCCGTTGCAAGGTGAGGATGTCTCCCCCATTCATGATGAAAAACCAAGACATACAAAAGCATCGTGAATTGCGCGCAAACATGAAAGAGCCTTGTGACAAAAACTGGCCTCATTCAAAATTTCGAAATGAAAGGCATACTGCAGAAACCAGTAATATTAGAGGCAGCATCCAGAACTGAGAAAAGAAGCTAAAGGAGATGTGCAATGACGAGTGTAAATGAGAGCGACTTGCTAAAAATCAAAGAGCAGGATCTGCTAGCTGAGTACGGGGAAATGAACGGTTTTTTTGAAGTCACGCCAGAGCGTTTTGACCAAAGCAGCTGCTATGATGAGGATACGCCACTCCATATAGCTGCTTACAGTGGCGAAGTTGAAAAGCTAAAAATCATGCTGCAAACAGGTGTCGATATTAATGTACGTGGTGATATTGGTAATACACCACTCCATTATGCTTCCATGCAGGGGCACGTTAGCGTGCTTCGACTTCTTCTTGAGAACGGTGCAGACCCCAGTATCGTCAACGACTACGAAGACACAGTCGCCAGTTTCGCGAGCGAAGAAAAAAAAGCAGAAATTTCTAAACTACTTTCCCCATATCAAAGCGACTCAATCGGATAGTTAATGATGCATAGCGTGAGCAATCAGTTCAATCAAACGCTAACAAAGCTATTAGAAGAGTATTCTCAACTACTTGAGTACTTAGGCATGGGGGATATTGATGTCAATACCCAAAGTCACTTTAACGATTATCCCATTAACATTGCAGCAACCAGGGGGAGTGAAGCAGAGTTGAACATGCTAATTACCCACGGGGCGGACATAAACTCGCAAGGTGAACATGGCTATCGTCCGCTGCACAATGCAGTAGAGCAAGGGCACCTTCATATACTTAAAGTACTGCTAGAGAAAGGGGCCAACGCCGACCTGAAAAATGACAATGGAGATACTCCCGCTGATCTAGCAAAGATCTTAAATGAAAGTGAAATGGCAGCTTATTTTGAAAACAATAAGCGCAGCTTACCGTTCAAAAAGATGCTGAAGGACACTGGTTCAAGGCCCATCCTGACAAGGGATTCAGCTCACAGCACGTTGGCCAAATAGTCTGGCGATAATTATCCAGCTTTGCCAGCAGGATTGCAGTCGGCCAGCTTCATCCATACTCAAAATAACTAGGAGGCAACTGTGACCCGAAAGTTAAAAGCTCACGAACAACTACTCATAGAATCAATTCTCAATGCGGCCAACAAAGGGGAAGGCAGCAAACCTCTGCATGAGTACTGGGTACAAGACATGAAGGATGGTGGCATGGGGAGTATAAAATTCACCTCACCAACGCCTGAAAGCAAACGCACCCTCGGTTCGCGCATTGAAGCCATGGCTATCGATAGCTACGAAGCGATCGAGATTTCGATTAGCTTGAATTTCGACGACGAGGATAGACTGTATGAACTGGATCTGTGGAAGGTCGATTTTACCCCAACAAAAGGTTATCCAACACCCGACTCACTAACAGATATCCGCAATATTCCAGCTGCTTGTTAAATTCGAGAAAAACCCCTATCAACTAAGCAGAATAAGCAGGCAAATATAGATATGATCCAGACCCACAGGATACTAACCTTTACTCCCGAAGAAAAAGACCACTAAAAACCATGAAGAAGATTCTGTTCATCTGCAGTCAGAATAAACTGCGCTCTCCAACCGCGGAAGCCGTTTTTTTTTCCACGAACCTGGGATTGATGCAAGATCTGCTGGATTGAATCACGATGCCGAAGTTCCGGTAAGCAAAGAAGACATCGACTGGGCAGACATTATTTTTGTGATGTAGACAGTTCACAAAAGCAAACTGCGCAAGAAATTCAAAGCTAGCTTAAAACAGCAGCGACTGATCTGTCTGGGTATTCCAGATAACTACGAATATATGCAGCCAGAACTTATCGCTATATTTAAAAACAGAGTTCCGCAGTTTCTCAGCTAACAGCCATCGAAGGGAGGTTAGCCTAGCATGGGTAATACCATCGAGCTTTAGTCGTCAACGGAGGACAGAACATGGAAAAACATTGGCCAAAAACAGCCGTTTGTTGGCACACAGATCCAAGTGAAGCCTTTCTAGTTGGTACCAAAGAGTCATATCGTACGCTTGCAAAGCTACTATTGCTGTTGACTGAGAGCGATTCCGAACAGACGTCATCTGTCGATGGGGTAACAGTGTCATGGCCAGCACTCAATGAGGAACTCACCGAGTAGGGCCTTGATATTGTTCTAACAGGCATTGGCATCGTAGACACACCACGTGATGTGAAACATTTAATTAATTATTTTCGTCAACTCAATGGCGAGCCACCATTGACTGAAGAATAGCCACGAGTCAGTCAAACCCTAGCCCCCCCCCTGCTTCTACAACCTATCACCAGATCACCCATCACAGCGCTGCCAAACCTCTTGAGAACTTAAAGGCATAACAAACCAAAGCCTATCAGCGCGCGGATCAACAATAACTCTGCCATTAACAACTAAGCTGAGCACTATACTCACAGAGTCGTGGACGATTGGAGTCGCTATGCTTATTCGCTGCCTGCTACTGCTCATCATCAGCCATATCGCCCATGGCGAGACGTTAAAAGTGGGCTTAGGCAATCTCGACTACCCGCCCTTTTATTATCAGGATCAACAAATCACCGGTGCTGCCATCGATATTGCGGAAGCATTGGCGCAGCAGCTGGGCCACACATTGGAGTATCAGCGCATGCCATTTGCTCGGGTACAACACGAGCTTGCGTCTGGGGCGCTGGATATGGTGGTGTTGTTCTTTCGCACCCCCGAGCGTGAAAAATACGCCGTGTATGTGCAAGAACCCCACCTAATTGAAGCCAGTTATCTTCTGGTTAATAAAGAGCAGCCCGACTTTCCAACGACCTTCAGCGGCAACTTTAACGATTGGTCGTCGTCGGTGTTTGTTAGCGTGCGTGGCTACTTTCATGGCCAAGCGTACGCCGATGCCGACTATCTGCGCAAAGTGGAAGTAAATAATGAGCAGGCGTTGCTGCAGCGGCTATTAGATGTGCGGCCATTTGTTGGCCTGGGCAATAAAGCCACCTTGCTGTTTCATGCCAAAGCCATGAACCTAACCGATCGCTTTCGCTTTATTGAACCGGCGGTCGATATTGGCCATGACCATATGGCGTTTTCTCGCCAACACCCCCAGGCAGAGCAACTGGCAATGGCCTTTGATCAGGCGCTAAAGGCCTTTAAACAAACGCCGCAATATCAGCAGATACTGCAGCGCTATCAGGTAAGTGGTGGAGTCGGCCGATAAGCCGGGTTCTGTCGTGGACAATCATTCGTCTAGGCCTGCAATCACTCACAGGCTCAAGCAACCTACCCGTTCCCAGCGCGGGCCACGCCTATAGGGAACCTATTTGGTCTTGCTTCGGGTGGGGTTTACCGTGCCACGAACTGTTACCAGTCGCGCGGTGCGCTCTTACCGCACCCTTTCACCCTTACCTGTGCCACGCATTGAAACAATGCGAGGCCATCGGCGGTCTACTCTCTGCTGCACTTTCCGTAGGCTCGCGCCCCCCAGGCGTTACCTGGCACCTTACCCTATGAAGCCCGGACTTTCCTCCCCCTGCTAAGCAGGCAGCGATTGTCTGGCCGACTCCGGCGGCGGACTATACCGGCATTGATGGCCAGAGTCCATGCACGATCAGCCTGGTGTCACCGCAGGCGGGTCAAGATCGGCCGTTGGCTCAGGAGCAACCCGTTGCTCACGGCTGAGATAAACACCGACAAAGATCAACGCCACACCCGCCCACTGGCCAGCATTGAGCTGATCACCGAGCAATAACACCGCAAAGATAACGCCAAAGGCCGGAATCAAGTTGACGTAGCCAGCTGCTATTGTGGTCTTAACATGGCTCAAGGAGTAGTTATAAAGGCCGTAGCCACCTAAGGTGACGATCACTCCCAGATACAATAGCGTTGACCATACCGGCATACTGATGCTCTCTGGCCAAGGCGACAGTAGCGCCAACGGCAGAAAAAACACGCAGCCAATGGCCGATTGCATGGCCGTTAAAAACAGCGCCGAGTAACGGCTCACCAGATGTTTAATCAACAAGGTGTACGCCGTGGCAGTCAGCATGGCCAACAGCTCGAGGAAATTGCCCAGCAATGGATTGGGTGCCTGCTCGTTTTGCTCGCCACCCACCGTCATCCAAATCACACCCATCAAGGCCAAGATAAACCCTGCCCACTGCCGCGGCACGACAGTTTCTGCAAATAACGCCCATGCCGACAACGCCACCATTAATGGCAGCAACGCCGTGACCATTCCAGCCTGACTGGCACTGGTATATTGCAGCGCTAACGATTCACAAATGAAGTACAAGCAGGGTTCCATCAATGCCATCGCCCCCAGGTACTTCCAATCGCCAGCTTGATACTTAAAACCACGCATTACCCAGCGAGCCATCAAGGTAAAGGCCAGCAAACCAATACACATGCGTAAAAACACCGCCACCATGGGCGACAGTTCTGTCACCACTACTTTCATAGCAACAAAGCTGCTGCCCCAAATAGCCATGGCAAACAACAGCACCAGATGAAAGCGCAGCGGATGATGATTCATAACAACCTCAACAAAGAAAGCCCGGCGACAGCTGCCGAGCTGAAGAAAACGCCGGACTTGTATCAGGCCTTGCCTTGCAGTTCCAGTGCTTTTTGGTACAAAGCTTTTTTGTTCTCACCACTGAGCTGAGCAACGATGGCAGCGGCTTTTTTGGGCGGCAGCTCGGCCAGCAGCAAGCGAAACAGTGTCTCGGTATCTATGTCACCCGCCTTGGGCGGATTGTCGTGGCCAGCCACCATAACCACAAATTCGCCTTTTTGCTGATCCGCATCTTGCTGAATCGCCTCGGCAACACTGGCTAGGGTGCCACGGTAAAAGCTTTCAAAGGTTTTGGTTAGCTCACGCGCCACAACGGCGGGACGATCACCGCCAAATTCCGCCGTCATGACCTCGAGTGTCTCAAGGATGCGATGTTTGGATTCGTAAAACACCAAGGTGCGCGGCTCATGCAGCAGCGCCCGAATTTTTTCCTCGCGGGCACCTCGTTTGTGCGGCAAAAAACCCTCAAAGGTAAAACGATCGGTAGGCAAGCCTGCTGCACTCAAGGCCGCGATAATGGCGCACGCACCCGGTATCGGTGCAACTTGAAAGCCCTGCTCAGTCAGTGCCTGCACCAGTCGAAAGCCTGGATCTGAAATCAATGGTGTACCCGCATCAGACACCAACGCCATCGAGCGTCCCTGTTGCAGATGCTCACTGATCTGCGCAATGCGTTCACTTTCATTGTGATCGTGCACCGACAGCAGCACTTTTCGAAGGCCGAGGTGCTGCAGTAATTTCTGAGTGTGTCTGGTATCCTCGCAAGCAATGATATCGACCCCCGCCAGCACACTTTGCGCGCGCTCGCTGAGGTCGGCTAAATTGCCAATCGGAGTGGCCACCACGTACAAGGTGCCAGCAGAAATTACTTGAGCGGAAGACATGCGAGGAAACTCTCTTTTAATCGGGTCTAACCCGGTGTGGATCGGTTGGTCAACGATGCGCCGTGTGCTGCTATTGGCGTTACTGCCAGCGGCTCTGCTGCTGCCTGGCTGTGCAACCGCACCTGACATGACACCCAGCCAGCCTGTACTCGACAGCGAACCTACGCCAGAACAGCAACTCGATATGGTCGCTGAGGCACTCAGCAGCGGCGAGTTTGGCAATGCCGCCGTGCAATTGCAACTGTTGCACAGCGCCGAACTGTCGCCGTCGCAATGGCTGCGCTGGCATTTGCTGTCTGCCGAATACGCTCTCAAGCGCCAAGACAGCGCCAAAGCTGAGCAGCATCTGAGTTTTTTAACTAGCCATAGCCTTGAACTCGATGACGATCAGATGCACCGCATGGGGCTATTAAAGGCCCAGTGGTATGAGCTGCAAGGTCAATATTTTGCTGCCGCCCGTGAACGTGATTTTATCAGTGGCACTCTCAGCGAGCGCTACTGGTCGGACAATCATCAAGCTTTGTGGCAAAACCTACTGCAACTGAGCGAGCTAGAGTTACTGGCCTGGGCAGAGAAGTTTCCCGATAGTCGCTTTGGCCAATGGCTGCAATTAGCTGCCATTAGTAAAAACTCGCAGCTCACCCTCGATGAACACCTCTATCAAGTGGAGCAGTGGCAGCTTCGCTATCCTGGCCATCCTGCCGCCACGCTATTGCCCGGCAGCCTGGCAGTGCTGGCCGATCTGGCCGCCAACCGTCCAAAAAAAGTCACGTTACTGCTGCCGCTGAGTGGGCCACTGGCAAAATCCGGTGAGGCGATACGCGATGGCTTTATGGCCTCCTATTATCAGTCGCTCAATAAAGGCTTCACTACCCCCATTGTGGAGCTGCTCGACAGTGAAACCGTCGGCACTATGGATCAGGCCTATCAGCACGCCTTATTGCAAGGGTCGCAGTTGCTGGTCGGCCCATTTAACAAAGCCACGGTGCAAGACCTGCAGCAACGGCCGCAACTGCCGCTGCCAACATTGGCATTGAACTACGGCGAACGAGAAGCTGGCAATCAGCCCGCGGGTTTGTATCAGTTTGGTCTGGCCCCTGAAGATGAAGCGCGCCAAATCGCCGAACTGGCCTGGCAAGACGGCCGTCGTCGAGCGCTGGTGTTGGTGCCAGAAGGCAATTGGGGCCAGCGCATCCTTGATGCGTTTGAACAACACTGGTTATCGCTGGGCGGCAGCATCGGTGAAAAGCGCTTTTATCCACGGCTTAAGGATTACAATCCAGAAATCCGCGCCTTGTTAAACGTCGATGATAGCCAAGAGCGATTTAAGACCATGCGCCGACTGTTACGTCGACCGGCTGAATTTGAGCCTCGCCGACGCCAAGATGTTGATTGGGTCTTTATGGTGGCACTGCCGCAGCAAGCCAGACAAATCAAACCGACCCTGGCGTTTAACTTTGCCGGCGATTTGCCCATTTATGCCACCTCCCATGTCTATTCAGGCCAGCAACAGCCGAGCAAGGACCGTGATTTAAATGGCATTCGCTTTTGTGACATTCCCTGGTTGCTAGAAGACTCCAGCCTGTATCAAAGCGTTGAAAATGGCGTTCGCGGCGGTCAAGGTGCCTACGCTAGGCTGTATGCCCTCGGTGTTGATGCCTTTCGCCTAGTGCCAAGACTGCGCCAGCTAGAGGCCTTCCCTGCCAGCCAATTATTTGCCAGTACCGGGGCTCTGAGTTTGGATCAGCAACGGCGTGTGCATCGCCAGACCCTGTGCACACGCTTTCGAAGCGGGCGACCCGATAGACTGGCCACGTCGCCCTGACCTCGGCCTCAAAATAGTCAGCAAAGCCCGCTGATTCGGCAATACTGTGCACATAAGACAAGGAGGTCATTATGTGGTCCTGGCCTAACAAAGGCCTGTTCTCTATGCATGCCAAAGGTCAACGAGTGGAGCAGCTGGCCGAGCAATATTTGTGTCAGCAAGGCTTAAAAGCGCTGCAACGCAACTACCAGATTCGTGGTGGCGAGTTGGATTTGATCATGCAAGATGGCAAGGTGCTGGTGTTTGTCGAAGTCCGTTATCGTAAACAATCGAGCCATGGCTCAGGCGCCGACAGCATCACGGTCGCCAAAATGCAGCGCTTGCGCCGCACGGCCGAGCATTTTCTGCAGCACCATTACGGCAGTCAGGTGCCTGATTGTCGTTTTGATGTCATCTCCGCCAGCGGCGATCCGGTGGTATTTGACTGGCTGCAAAACGCTTTTTAAAACCCGATCACGTCCATTCCTGCATTAGCAACGTATACTGGCAAACGCTGCAGAGCTTTCTGCGCAGCAGCTTTTTATTTAACATAGCGCTTTTCTTTATCCGGGCAGACTTCAGGAGCCTCTCTTGCAAGATCGCATCATTGGCCATTTTGGCGCCAGCATCGAAACCAAAACTCTGTCTGCAGAGGAGCTGCCGCCGTATATAGAACAGGCTGCTCAACTGATGGTGGATGCCCTGCTCAGCGGTGGCAAGATATTAAGCTGCGGCAACGGTGGCTCTGCAGGTGACAGCCAGCATTTCTCTTCTGAGCTGCTTAACCGCTTCGAACGCGAGCGGCCATCACTGCCAGCCATAGCACTCACCACAGATACCTCGACCCTGACCTCGATCGCTAACGATTACAGTTATAACGAGGTGTTCTCCAAGCAAATCCGCGCCCTTGGCAACCCGGGCGATATTTTGCTGGCGATCAGTACCAGTGGTAACTCAGCCAATGTGGTACAAGCCATTCAGGCTGCCCACGAGCGCGAAATGATCGTGGTGGCCTTAAGCGGCAAAGATGGCGGCCATATGTCGTCTTTGTTGACCGGTGCCGATGTTGAAATTCGGGTGCCAGCTGATGTCACGGCCCGCATTCAAGAAGTGCATTTGCTAGTCATTCATTGCTTATGTGACTTGATCGACTGCGCGCTATTTGGAGAAGACTGATAGCTCAGTCTTCCTCTTCACCTTTGCGAATAAGAAAATGGTATTCGCCGTCTACTTCTTCGCTGAGCAACAATTCGTGTCCCAGAAACGAGCAGAACTTCACCACATCTCTTAATGTCGATGGATCCGTGGCCACCATGGCCACCAGCTGGCCAATCTGCAAATCATTGATCTGATTGTGCAGCATCATCACAGGCTCAGGGCAAAACAGCCCACGACTGTCGAGTTGAACATCTGCCTGGTGCATTTCCACATCGCTCATAACACCTCCTTCTTACACTGGGTTTGAGCTGATTATACCGCCCACCATCATGCTTGGCCTGTGCTCAGTGGCCGGCGCATAAAACTCAGCATTTAGGGCATCACTCGGGCAGCAATCTGCCCTTGGCGAATCACACCCCACACCGGCACCAAGGCCAGCACGGATAACACCGCTGCCAGGGCAAAATGACCATCGTAACCGAGATGATTGGCGCTAAACCCCGACAACGCCGACGCCACCAAACTGGCCACGATCACCAAACAGCTTTGCAAGGCATAGTCGGATGCTTCATGTGAGGCGCGGCAATAATCCATCATCACGGTAAATAACGCCGCCGTTGCCATGCCGCCAGCGACATGTTCAAGGCCAACAGCCAGCAGGATCTGAGGCCAGGGTGGCTCAGCATGGCCGCTAATACCGAGATAACTCAGCAGCGCGACGGCCTCTAACGCCAAAAATGCCAACAGCGCTGTCTGTCGCCCCAGATAGCGCACCGACCAACCACCTAATACCGCTCCCACAAGGCCAGCACTAAAACCATAAGTGCCCATCAGCCAACCAAGATCCTGCAAACTCAGTCCGCTATCGACCAACAAGGGTCGCACCATCTGAGTACCAAAGGCATCGCCAAACTTGTACGCCAACACCATCAACAGCCACAGTGCAATACCTGGCCGCGTTAACAGCTGTTGCCACTGTTTAATGACGGGTTCCGTGGCCGGCTGATGTGCCGCCGGCTGAAATCGCCATAATGGAAGGGTCGCGGCAGCCAACAGCAGGGCCAACAGCAACACCGTCGCTTGCCAGCCCCAATGGCTTAATGCCAGCACCAATCCGCCTCCGGCGATCACCATGCCAATGCGATAGCCAGCTACCTGCACCGAGTTACCCAGACCACGCTGGTTATAGTTGATGTTTTCTACCGCCAGCGCATCCGTGGCAATATCCTGACTGGCAATACAGGCGTTCACCAGTAACAGGATAACGACCATCCACAGCAGGCCATCGCCTATCCAAAACGACAGCGGCTGACTGGCAACAACCAATAACAACGCCACCGCGCCGTAGTTCATGGCCAGAATCCAGCTACGCCGGTACTCACTGCGCCACAGACTGTAGCGATCCAACCATGGCGCCCATAAAAACTTTAATGCCCAGGGTATTGCTACCAACGACAGCAGACCGATCAGCGTCAGATCCATGCCTTGCTCACGCATTAGAGCCGGCATCGCCTGACCAAAAAAACCGTGCGGCAGCCCCTGCGCCAGATATAACCCCAATAAGGCTATCCATTTATTCATTGCCTATTTTCCTTGACCGTCCAACACCAGGTAACACGACATCTGGCGCTCCGGCGCTATAGTTACTTGCATCATCGCAGCAGATCATACTATGAAGTTTCGAGCTTGGGCCCTTGCAATAATGTTGTGGCTGCCCCAGTCCCATGGGCAAGAAGTGGCCGTGGTGGTGAGCGAAGTGTGGCCAGATGCCACCGAAGAAAATGGCCGGGGTTTTTATTGGGACCTAATCCGCCAAGCCTTCGCCAGCCAAAATGTTCAACTGGTTACCGACAGCATGCCGTATCAGCGCGGTGTGTATCAGGTACAAAACTGGCAGGCAGATGCCTGGGTCGGTGCCTATTTAAACGAAGTGGAAAATATTGAATATTCTCAGCAAGCCATCGATCAGGATCAGGTGGTGGTGATTGCTGCGCCAGCAACTGTGATTGATCTCAAGCACGGCCAATTCAGTTGGATGCGCGGATATCAGTTTGATCGCTACCTGCCCATTGCCAAACCAGGTTACCTGGTAAACGATCGCCAGCAGGCGATTGATATGCTGCTGCGCGGCCACGGTTTAACCGGCCATATTGATGTTGAAGCCATCGTTGTGCCGCTGCAACAGCAAGGTGATATCCAGCTGCAAGGGCTGGAAATAAAGCCTCTGGCGACTTTGCCATTGCACCTTGGATTTCAGTTCAGCCCTCGTGGTAGACAACTACGTGACGCCTTTGATCGAGGAATGCAGGTACTAAAGGCCAATGGCAAGTTGCGCCAGCTACAAAGGCAGTACGGCTGGCCGGAAACGGACTAACCCGCCTTTAAACTGCCCCGTTCCCCTGAGTCGCGTTATTCGTTGCTTATTTAACCCGTTAAACCACACGATTCATGCCCCACTCAAGAAACAACTGACTTACAGCGCAAAGAGCGAAATAGGGTTAACAGGCCCTAATACAGGTGTTTGCCGTCGGTATTTGTGGTACAAAAGTACAACTTAAGAATAATAACGCCTTGCTGGATACTCTTATGTCCGAACAAGCCTATTTCTCTGCCCTAAGTGCTGCGCTACAGCAAGCCGACGTCGCTCGGCCAACGCTGGTGATCGATAAGCAGCGCCTGGATCACAATATCGATCAGATGTTAGATATTTTGAATCGCGGTTTTGCCTATCGCATCGTGGCGAAGTCGCTGCCGTCGGTCCCTTTGCTCGATTATCTGATGCGTCGCACCGGCAGCAACCGGTTAATGTGCTTTCACCTGCCTTTTATGATGCAACTGGTTGAGCATTTCCCGGCAGCCGATATTTTATTGGGCAAGCCCATGCCAGTGGCAGCCACCGAGCGCTTTTATCGCTGGTATCAGGACCACGCCGAGTTTCTGTGTTTTGATCCTGAGCTGCAACTGCAATGGCTTATCGATACACCAGAGCGGCTACAGCAATACCAAGCGCTGGCACAGCGGCTCAATATTCGCCTACGCGTCAGCCTGGAAATAGACGTCGGCCTGCATCGAGGCGGCTTTCAATGTGACCAAGCGTTTCAACAGACGCTGCAACAGATTCATCACAGTGAGCAACTGATTCTGGCCGGGCTGATGGGCTATGAAGCGCATATCAGTAAAATCCCTGGTTGGCTTGGCGGTATGGAAAAAGCGCTGGCAGCCACTCAAGGCAGCTACCAAGATTTTTGTGAGCAACTCATCGCTGAGTTCGGCCCTCAAGCGCTGGACGATTTGTGCCTCAATACCGGCGGTAGCACGACCTATAGTTTGTATGACCAAGCCGGACCTCAAAATGAATTATCGGTGGCGTCGGCCCTGCTTAAACCTACCGATTTTGATCTCACCACGTTGGAACAGCATCTGCCAGCGGCCTTTATTGCCACGCCGGTACTGAAACGTTTTTCCCAGCCAGAAATACCCATGGCCGGCAAGCTGTCGTCGCTATTACGGGCTGTGGGGCTGATTAAACGCCAAGCCTGTTTTATTTATGGCGGCAACTGGCTGGCCAGCCCGTGTTATCCGGCTGATGCTAAACGCTCGTTTGTCCTGGGCCACTCCAGCAACCAGGAAATGTACGAGCTAAGCCACGATTGCACCTTAGATGTGGACGATTTTTTCTATTTCCGCCCCAGCCAAAGTGAGGCTGTACTGCTGCAATTTGGCGAATTGGCGGTCTTTGATGGCCACAGTATTTGCCAATGGTGGCCGGTACTGGATTACCCCAAAGCCGAGCACCCTGCTCCTGCCCCCCGTTACGCCCAACCGGCCACAGAAAAAGGATAATGCCGTGAGTTTTGTTATTGCTGCTGCGTTAATTATTGTTCCTGCCGTGCTCATTTTGTTATGCCAGCGTTTCCCTTTACTCGACAAAGCCGGTGTGGTGGTGTTGTCGTTTGCTGGTGGCATTGCCGCGGCCGCCTTATTGCAGCCAGCCCAATGGTTGGCTGCTGGCGAACTGCTGGCGCTGCAGTCCCAGGTATCTGAAATTGCCATCGCCCTAGCGCTGCCACTGTTACTGTTTTCCATTGATGTCAAAGCCTCACTGACCATGGCCGGAGACACGGGCAAAAGCATGGCCATTGCGTTAGTGGCAGTCATGCTTACCAGTGCCATTGGCGCCTTACTGTTTGCTGGCCATTTAGAGCAGATTTGGCAAGTAGCCGGCATGTCGGTGGGAGCCTACACCGGCGGCGGCCCTAATATGGCGGCAATCAAAACTGCCATTGAGGCCGATGAACGCATTTTTGTGACCATGACCACCTACGACATTTTGATGTCATCGCTGTTTTTATTATTCGTGATGACATTAGCCAAGCCGATTTTTTCTAAATTTTTGCGCCCGTTCGACAGCCATGGTCAACATGCTTATCAGGACGACAGCGCCTTTTCTCATATGGCCGACGAGACCGCCAACGCCTATCGATCGCTAGTGAACATCAAAACACTTGGACAAACAGTGCAAGCCTTATTACTGGCGGCAGTGATTGTGGGTCTGGCGGTCGGGCTAGCGAGCTTATTGCCTACATCGATGCAATCCACTGCCACCATTATTAGCATTACTTCGCTAGGAATAGCCGCGTCTTTTATCCCTTATGTGCGAGCACTGGCCAATAGCTTTCAACTAGGGATGTTTTTGATTTTGGTGTTTTGCTTCACCATGGGCAGCATGACGGATACCAGCATCATTACTCAGCTGAATGTAGACCTGTTTGGCTACATCGCCTTTATCCTGATTGGCTCCATGCTGCTGCAGGCCTTGATGTGCCGCTGGCTAAATATTGATACCGACACGTTTTTGATCACCTCATCGGCGGCCATTATGTCGGTGCCGTTTATTCCAGTGATTGCCGGTGCACTGAAAAATCGTGACATCATCTTGCCAGGCTTTGCCGCCGCCATTCTAGGTTATGCCATTGGCAACTATCTCGGCATTGCTGTGGCCTACGCGACCCGCGCTTTACTATAAGCATCGGCATTGATGCCATAGCAGTATCACGACTTTGCCTGCAGCGCTGCAGGCTTTACCATGGGTGTCTTTTTTGCGAGGCACCTAATGTCGTTAGCCTATCTTGAAGATGAGCCGCAACACAGCTGTGACAGTGCCATTATCTGGCTGCACGGCTTAGGGGCCAGTCCATACGATTTGCAACCCTTGCTGCCAATACTGAGGCGCCAGCCCGGCCTTGAAGGGCTGCGCGGTATTTTGCCCCAGGCACCCACGCGCCAAGTGACTATTAATGGCGGTATGGCTATGCCCGCTTGGTACGACATTGTCGCTGCCAACCCCGAGCGAGTCATTAACCCAGAGCACCTGCGGCATACCGCGCAACAGATTCAAGCCCTGATCAAAAACACTGGCCTGCCGCCCGAGCGCGTTATTGTCGCCGGGTTTTCTCAAGGCGGTGCAGTGGCCTATCAAGCAGCGCTGACTCACGCCACTGGGCTGGCTGGACTGGTTTGTCTGTCGACCTACTTGGCCCAGAAACCCGATGCTATTCGCCTCGATACGCCGCTATTGGCGATGCATGGCACCATCGATGAAGTCGTGCCCGAACATCTGGGTCGCAATAGCGCCGACTGGTGTCAGCAACAAGGTATTGAGATGTGCTATCAGAGCTATCAACAAGGGCACGAAATTAGTCTGCGACAAATAAAAGATTTGAGCGAATGGCTGGCACAGCGACTGGCGTAAGCTCCGGGCCACGCCCTGACGCCTAAGCACCTTTCTGCTATTCTTGCTCGCCGTTTTCAACGCACACAGGAGACACTCATGGTTACTCTGTATGGCATTAAAAGCTGCGATACCATGAAAAAAGCGCGTACCTGGTTGGAAACGCACAATATCGAATTTGCGTTTCACGACTATAAAAAAGACGGCCTGCCCGAAGCCTTACTCGATCAATGGCTGCAACAGCTGCCTTGGCAGGATTTGATCAACCGTCGTGGCACGACCTGGCGCAAACTACCAGAACCGTTGCGTGACAGCATGGATGAAAGCCAAGCCCGCGCCGTGATGTTGGAAAATCCCTCCATTATTAAACGCCCCTTGTTAGACACGGGCGATGGCAAATACTTGGGCTTTAAAGCCGAGCATTATCAGCAAATTTTTAACCTTTAACTTGTTTAACCTGTAAGGGACACCACTATGACTGCATTTGCCCTGGCCATTGGCGTCGGCAGCAAAAACTCTAACGGCGACTGGCTGGAGGTCTTTTATCAGCAGCCGTTACTGCACCCAGCGGACGATTTAATCACTGCAGCCAAAAGTGCGTTGGAGTATCAAGGGGGCAATGAAGCGCTAGAAGCCGACGGCGGCGAGCTGTTGGCCTTTGCCGATGCCATTGAAGCGGCCTACCCAGAGCAAGCAGCCCTGGCACGCGCCTGCACCGAAAGTCAAAAGCCAGTGGTGATTTGCATCTTGGCCAGCGATGAGCAAGCCAGCTCAACACCAGAGGTTTACCTCAAGCTGCACTTGCTGTCACACCGTCTAGTGAAGCCACACGGTGTTAACCTGAGCGGTATTTTTGGCCTATTGCCTAACGTCGCCTGGACCAACCAAGGCGCCATTGATCTGGACGACTTGCCACAGGCACAGTTGCAAGCACGCTTAAATGGCGAACTGCTCAGCGTTAATAGCGTCGACAAATTCCCGCGCATGACCGACTACGTGGTACCCAGCGGCGTGCGCATCGCCCACACTGCTCGTGTACGTTTGGGCGCATATATTGGCGAAGGCACCACCGTCATGCATGAAGGTTTTGTTAACTTCAATGCTGGCACCTTGGGGACGTCTATGGTCGAAGGGCGTATTTCTGCTGGCGTTATCGTCGGTGACGGCTCAGACCTGGGCGGTGGCTGTTCCACTATGGGGACGCTGTCTGGTGGCGGCAACATAATCATTTCGGTAGGCGAAAAATGCTTGCTGGGCGCCAATGCCGGTATCGGTATTCCGCTGGGCGATCGTTGCACCGTCGAAGCGGGCTTATATATTACCGCCGGCACTAAGGTGCAAGTACTGGACGATCACCGCGATGTGGTAGAAACCGTTAAAGCGCGTGAACTGGCTGGTAAATCCGATTTGTTGTTCCGCCGCGACTCAATCACTGGCGCGGTACAGTGCGTGACCAACAAAACCGCCATTGAGCTCAATAACGAGCTGCACGCCAACAATTAAGGGTACCCTCGTTGCGTCTAGCCTAAACAGCTAGCTCACTTCTCAACGGCAGGTCCCCCAAAGGGCCTGCCGTCTTCTCACTGGCAGCCCAAGCGCGCAACAGCTACACCTGTAACAGGAAAGGTTTCAGGACATTACCGCCACAGGTGCCGCGCTCGTATGGATTCCACCTTACTGTTTATCTGCTGCCTCGCCATATTGCTAATGCAACTAGGGTTTTTATCGCTAGAGGCAGGGCAGGTTCGAGCCAAAAACAGTCTTAACGTTGCCTACAAGAATCTGTTTGATCTGGCCATCAGCGTGCCGCTGTTTTGGTTTGTTGGCTATGGCTTGGTATTTGGCTGGCAACTCGGTGAACCGCTTTGGGGACAGCTGATCGCTACCCAGCTTTCCGGGGCAGAGTCACTGCACTTACTGCTGCAAGCGCTTTTTTGTGCCACCGCTGCCACCATCGTATCAGGTGCCATCGCCGAACGTGGCTCCTTGCGCGGCTATGTCACCATTGTGCTGCTCAGTGGCCTGCTGATCTATCCACTGGCGGCGTTACTGGTGTGGGGGCGCAGCGATGTGCCTGGCGCCGGCTGGTTGTATCAATTGGGCTTTCGCGATCTAGCTGGCGCCAGCGTGGTGCATAGTGTTGGCGGCGCGATTGCCCTGGCTGCCGTGATCATTATTGGCCCCAGACTGGGTCGTTTTGATTCTCAAACGGCGCCATTGCCCAGCCATCCGCTGATGTCGGTGGCTGGCACCGTGCTGCTTTGGGTTGGATGGTTGGGGTTTAACACCAGCGCTGTACTGGATAAAAGTGTCGCCACTTATGCAGTAGTGCTCAATACACTGATGGCGGGAGCGGCAGGCTTTTTGACCGCATCACTCATCAGTCAGTTAAAGCAGGGTTATGTTCATATGGGCTGGGCCTGTAATGGCATTATTGCGGGCTTGGTGGCCATCACGGCGTCAGCTCATGCCGTGACCGTGCCACAATCCTTGCTCATTGCCACCGCCGGTACTGTGCTGGCGATCTACGCCGCCCAATGGCTAGAAAACAAAGGCGTGGACGATGTTATTGGAGCGGTTCCCACACACCTAGTGGCCGGTTTTTGGGGCACTCTGGCGGTTGGTCTGTTTGCCGACCTTGAGCTTTTGGGCACTGCTCTCAGTCGCTCGCAACAGATTGCTATTCAAGTGATGGGCGCCATGATTATTTGTGGCTGGGCTTTGGCATCTGCCTGGTGTTTGCTCTACTTGGTTAATAAGCGCATGCCGCTAAGGGTAGACCAGCAACAGGAATTAGATGGCCTCGATCAACATCGCCACGGCATCGCAGCAGAGCTAATCGATCAGGTGTTAGATTTGCAACATCAAAGCCAAGATAGCGACACGGTATTCGAGACCAGTAGCGAACAAACTGCAACGACTGATAATGAGGAAAGCGAGCAGCCCCTCGGCCAGCTGGCCAGTAAGATAGACACGATGGAGAAGCCAGATGACGCCTTAGCCCTTATGGCAGAAAAAATTCGCGCCTTTGTCGATGCCCAACAACAACCGCGGCGTGCAGCTCAAATATTGATAGAGATAGAGCAACTGCTACAACAACAAAGCCAGCACAAGCTCAGTGATGACCTGCATGCCATCATTGAAGACTCACAGCAAGAAATTCAACAGTTGCGCCGGGTGGCTCCCTATGTATCTGTTCAGCCCCAAGTGGCCAGCACAGAAGACGCCTGCTTTGATGTTCATAACGCCGTAGACCAGGCTTTGGCTCTCACACGCTCACTGATCCCTGCCCACGTCCATGTCACCCAAGAGCTCAGCGCCGTGCCACTGTGGGTCAATGCCAACCTGGGGCAGCTAAGCCAGATTCTAATCGGCCTGATCAGCAATGCCACGGATGCCATGACCCGTGAGGGAATTTTACGGCTAGTCACCCAGCGTGAAGACGACTGGGTATTTATTGACGTTATCGATACCGGCAGTGGCATCGACAGCCATGATTTACCGAGGTTATTTGAAGCCGACTTCAGCACCAAAGCCAGCGGAAAAACCCCAGCTCTTGGGCTCAGTGAATGTCGCGAACTGGTTGAGCGACATAACGGGCGTATTGCGGTCATGTCCCAACCCGGCAAAGGCAGCCGTTTTCGAATTATCTTCCCGTGCTCAGCTCCGCCGCCAATCGCCCCACCGTCGCCAGCGCCTGCTCGACCTGAGCACTCCAGTTAACGGCGCAATTGAGCCGCATGCAGTGATCAAAATGATCGGTGTTGGAAAACAGATCACCGGGCACAATGCTGATAGAGTGCTCACTGGCACGCTGATACAGCTCAATGGCACGCACTCCTGCGGGCAAACTCACCCATAAGATAAATCCACCCTGGGGCTGAGACACATGAGTATGTGGTGGAAAATAGCGATGAATAGCATCGATAAAACGCTGACTGTTGTCCGCCAGTCGCACTCTCAGCTGGCGTAAATGTCGATCGTATTGGCCATTTTGCAAATACGAATACAGCGCATGTTGCGACAAGCTGCTGGCAGAGAATGTGGTAAAGGTCTGACTTTCAATTACGGTTTGATACCAGCGTCCAGGCAAGCACCAGCCAACCCGCAAACCCGCCGCCAAGGTTTTAGAAAACGACGAGCAATACAAAATCCGACCGTCATCATCAAAGGATTTCAGCACCGACATCAACGGCGCTTCATCGCGATGCACCGGAAAACCCAGCTCACCATAAATATCGTCTTCAACAATCGGCACATCGTGCTGTTTGGCTAACTCAACTAATCGCTGCTGCTTGTCGACCGGAATGGTTGACCCGGTTGGGTTGGCATAGCGCGCCGTTAATGCAATCAGCTTGATGGGCCACTGCTGCAATGCCAGTTGCAAGGCATCCAGGCTGATGCCCGTCGATGGATCGGTAGGAATTTCGATAATTTTTAATCCCAACATGCCTGCGATTTGCAAAAAACCGTAATAACACGGCGATTCCACCGCCATCACATCGCCAGGTTTGGTTACCGCACGCAGACACAGGGTAACGGCTTCGGCGCAGCCGTTGGTAATGACGACGTCATCCTGGTGGCAGCGCACGCCGACGTCGCGCATACGGATGGCTATTTGCTGGCGCAGGCCTTCCAGCCCTGGAGCAAACTGATAGGCGACAATCTGGCGGGTATTAAAGCGGCTAACTTTATTAATATGGGTCTGCAGCTGACGCAACGGCAAAATAGCCGGATCAGGGATGGCAGCACCCAGGTTAATCTGGCGCGGCTCACTTAAGCGTTGCAGCATATTATTGATGCGCTCAGATTTACTGAACGCCCTCGGCTCATCACCACGCGACAGCGGTAAACTGTGTTGCGGCTTTTCTGGTGATGCCAGTGACCGGGCACGCACGTAATAGCCAGATTGCGGCCGCGCTCGAAGCCAGCCCTGATCTTCCAGCCAGGCATAGGCCTGGGTCACCGTCGATATGCTGACCCCCATCAATCGGCTCATATGACGAACACTGGGCACCTTTTGGCCGACGTCGTACACACCGGAGCCAATATCCTCTATCAGCTGCTCAGCGATTTGTTCGTATAATGGCGTATCTAATTGACGATTCAGCATATTTTTCTCCCTCCAGCGCACGTCATAGTACTGCCAACGACGACATCAGACCCAATACAGTCACAGTACAAACCAGCAATACAGTTTACACGATACAGAGACTGTATTGATCACTTGTGCGATGCCTGATTCTGATGCCAAGGCCAACCAAAAGCCATGCTATGGGGCATTCATTACTGCAGGAGCTGCAATGTCGACGCCATTTTCTTCCGCCATGACCTTACAGGCGTTAGTCGCCGTGATGTTCATCTACTTGAGTGTGGCCGCTACCGAAAAAGCTTTAGCCGACGTCAGCGCCAACCGTATTGGTGCCTTTCGCACCGCACTGGCCGGCATTCTGGCACGGCTGTATTGCCCCAGCGAGGCTGGTCCTGACCTGTGTGGTAGCGGCACTGCATGGCCGCCAACACCACAAAAAAGATTGTTGCCACACAAGTTTGCTGTGTTGCTGGCCAGCCAAGGCAATTAAGCTGACCTTTGGCGACCTCGACCCTGTACACTTAAGCACCGGGCAGTGAACACATGCTTTGCTGTCGTCATAGATATTGTATGGGTTGTTCTATGGGTAAGGTTGTTCGCAAATATCGCTGGTTCGCCGCACTGGCATTGCTGGCTGGATTGGTAACGCTGTATAGCTGTACCAGCCTGCCAGCGCAGCAGGACGTGACTCAGTCACCACACTATCGAGACGGCCAGTTCCAAAATGCCATTCAAGAAACCCAGCGCTCAATCAGCGATGTAGTGAGTATTTTTTGGCACGTATTAACGGCCGATGAAGTGATGCCGGTGCCCGACTCCCCGATCCCCCTCCAGCCTCTTAGCCGTGAGTGGTTTGAGCAGCTGCCAGACGACGAAGATGTGGTGGTAAGGCTCGGGCATTCCAGCATCTTAATGTCGCTGGGCGGAGACATCTGGCTATTTGATCCGATGTTTTCTCGCCGTGCGTCACCGGTGCAATGGGCCGGGCCGGAACGCTTTCATGATACGCCACTGACTATCGCCGACTTGCCCAACATTAAGGGCGTCATTATTTCTCACAATCATTATGACCATCTCGATCAAGGCAGCGTTGAGCAGCTAGTGGCCAAAACCGAGCACTTTTATGTGCCGTTAGGACTGGGCCAATACCTTAAAGATTGGGGGGCAAGCAATGGCCAATACAGCGAATACGACTGGTGGCAGCAAAGTCAGAGCGGCGACGTCACTTTGGTGGCCACACCAGCACAACATTTTTCGGGACGTGGTTTGGGAGATCGCGACCAAACCTTGTGGGCATCCTGGGTATTGATTCATGGCCAGCAACGCTATTTTTTCAGTGGTGATGGCGGCTACTTTGACGGTTTTAAGGAGATTGGGGAGCGCTATGGGCCTTTTGATTTGACCATGTTGGAAAACGGTGCCTATAACGAGCGCTGGCGCTACGTGCATATGTTCCCCAAGCAAAGCGTACAGGCTCACTTAGATTTACGTGGAAAGCGCATGCTGCCTATTCATAACAGCACCTTTGATTTGGCCATGCATCCCTGGTTTGAACCGCTAGAGCAAGTCAGCCAAGCAGCTGAGCAACACAAGGTAGAACTGTTAACACCGCAGATTGGTGAACCTGTGTATTTAAATCAGCCACAGCGCTTTGCCGCTTGGTGGCGGCCGATGATGCCAGGGGCAAAACAAGTGGCTGAGCGCTAAGTAAACTTGATGATGGGATGGTAAATCCGTATAACCTCGAACTCCTGATTTGCTAGTGCCACTATGAACAAAACCAAACGTACTGAAATCTTTAGCCGCCTACGCGCCGACAATCCAGAGCCGAAAACCGAGCTTGAATACAGCACGCCGTTTGAACTGCTGGTGGCGGTCGCACTGTCGGCACAAGCCACGGACGTCAGTGTCAACAAAGCGACACGCAAGTTATTCCCGGTTGCCAATACACCTGCGGCTATTTTGGCTCTGGGTGAAGATGGGCTAAAGAACTACATCAAAACCATCGGCTTGTTTAACAGTAAGGCCAGCAACGTCATCAAGATGTGCCAGTTATTACTGGAGCGCCACCAGGGAGAAGTCCCGCAAACCCGTGAAGAGTTAGTGGCCTTACCGGGGGTTGGACGCAAGACCGCCAACGTGGTGTTAAATACTGCCTTTCGACAGCCGGCCATGGCCGTCGACACTCATATATTCAGAGTCTCTAACCGCACCAAGATCGCACCTGGCAAAAATGTGGATGAAGTTGAGCAAAAGCTCATGCGACTGGTGCCTAAAGAGTTCTTAATGGACGCCCATCATTGGCTGATCTTGCACGGCCGCTATGTCTGTGTCGCACGCAAACCCAAGTGCTCCGCCTGCTTAATTGAAGATCTGTGCGAGTTTAAAGACAAAACCAGCGATTGAGCTGTGTTACCAGAGCTCTACATCGGCATTGCTGCGCTGCCGTTCATTGTGCTCCATCATCACCAGCTCGCGCAGTTCGCCTAATTGATCATCATTGAGAATACGCAGGTTGATTCCCATAAACTGACGCTGATCGATCAAGTATTGCTGATAACATGGCCGATGCGCCGGCCCTAATCCAGATACCGTAATGGGTTGTTGCAGCAATACTGGCTGCGAGCAAAAACAGCAGTTCAAAGTCACGCCTCCTAAAAAATCGCGAGAATGGTACGCTCGTCTCAGTGTAAATTCAGCTCACCTTTTACAGCGTTTTGTAACCGCACCAGACACAACTGCCATTTGACTGATCACGCCGCTCAGTTAACGCCGCGCATCCAGCCACCTCGCTGAACGACAGATCACTGCTACTCTGTTAGCAGAAGCACCAATGAAAGGCCTGATCATGTCTCAGCTGCTCAATCGTTACAGTATTCGTACCAAACATACCCTGATCGCCATTTTGGTCACCGGCGGTCTGGTTCTGATTGCTGCCCTAGCCGCCAGCGGTCTGCGCCAAGTCGCCTATCTCAGTCAGCTGCTTGAACAACAGCAAAGCATTGCCACTGATATGATGGCGCTGCGCCGACACGAAAAGGATTTTCTCAGCCGCAAAGATATGCAGTACGTGCAACGCTTTGAACAAGCTGCCGGTACGGCGAGCGAAGCGCTTACTGAACTGCAACAGCAACTCAAACAATCGAGCTTCTCGCTTCCTGAAGTCGCGCAGCTGCAGCAACAGCTCAAACGCTATAGCGAGGCATTTTCCGCTTTGCATAAAAAGCAGCAAACCATAGGTCTGCATTCCGAGGATGGTTTGTATGGCAGCCTGCGCCAAGCGGTGCATGGTGTAGAAACATTGGCGAAAGACGAAGGTCAGTACGAACTGCTGTATCACATGCTGATGCTGCGCCGTCACGAAAAAGACTTTATGTTGCGCCGCGATTCAAAATATATGGATCGCTTTGACAAGCAAGTCGCGTCATTTGATCAAGCACTGGCACAAAGTTTTAGCCTACAAGAAGATCAGATTCGCACTGGCCTAAAACGCTATCAGCAACAATTTTCCCAACTGGTACAAGAAGAGGTCGCCATTGGCTTAACGGAAAATGACGGCCTTAGAGGTAAAATGCGTACCGAAGTACAAAAAACGGAACAGCTGTTCGACAGCCTTGGCGAGCGCTTAAGTGAGATTGCCGAGCAGCAAGAAAACCAGATTCACCAACGTTTGCTGATCGCAGTGATCGTTATCATAGTGCTAATAAGTGGCCTAACATTAATTGTATCGAGAGCGATTCACCGGCCTATTTCGTATCTCACCAGTCGGGTGCAGCACATAGCCAAAGATCTCGATCTTACACAATTAATTAACCACCAATCTGGCGATGAAATTGGCGTATTGTCGGAGTCATTCGATGCCCTTATTCATTCACTTAGAGACACAGTGCAACAAGTAAAAGACAGCGCCGTTACCATGAACCAAGCATCGGAACATATGGCTTCGGTCACCTCATCGGTGGGCAGTGCAACTCAGCAGCAGCAAAATGAGATTGGCCAAGCCGTCACGGCCATGAGCGAAATGACCAGTACCATTCAAAATATTGCCAGCAATGCCAACGAAGCGTCGCGCGCCGTTACCGAAGTGCATTCTGACATCTCCGAGGGCAAATCCATCGCCAGCTTAACCAGTGGCGAGATTCAACAGCTGAGCGAGGATATTGGTGCTGCCACCGAGGCCATTCATAAATTACGCACCGACAGTGAATCGATCGGCAGCATTTTGGCTGAGATCAGTGCCATTGCCGAGCAAACCAATCTGCTGGCACTCAATGCCGCCATCGAAGCTGCGCGAGCGGGAGAGCAAGGGCGTGGCTTTGCCGTGGTGGCCGATGAGGTACGCAGTCTGGCAGGAAGAACACAAGAATCGACCGAAAGCATTCGCGGCACTTTATCAGAGTTCCGCTCCGGCACGGAGCAAGTGGTCAGCACCGTTGAGACCTCACGCGAACGTAGCCAAACCGTTATTGAAAAAGCACAGCAATCCAGTCAAATTCTCGATACAATTTACACCAACATGAGCAATATCAGCGACTTAAATGCTCAGGTAGCCACCGCCGCAGAGCAGCAAAGCTACGCCACAGAAGAGATTAGCCGCAATGTTCAGCGCGTCGATGAGTTGGCTAGCACACTGACTCAGGAAGCCCAGCAAGCTTCCCAAGCCGGTGATGAATTATCCGATCTGGCGCGCCAACTGGGCCATGCGGTGGATAAGTTTAGAGTGTAATCAGCCTACCGGGTAAATAACCCGATCCTGATAGCCGGTGATAACCTCAATACTGCCATTCCAAGCTCGATCCAGATGCGGATCGCTGCTATCAACAATCAAAGGGCGACCTTGCAAACTGGTGAGTTTGGTTTTGGTCGCCATAATATCAAACTGCGCTTTGCCGATTTGATCGATTACCTGAGCACTGAACTGTTGGTTACCACGTCCAAAAATATGGCCCTGCCCTCCCATGGCGCTAATTAAAGCTCGCCGCCTGGGATACTGTTGCAGCAGCTCAAGTATTTGCTGTTCGGTTAAATCTTGCTGAATTACGCAGCCATTAAACACAGCATCAACACCGAGCAAGGTGCCGTCAAAACCCAGCTCTTGCTTGACTGCCTTGGTAGTTTTTCCTGAGCCTAATAGATACAGTACATCGTCTTCCATGGATTGAACGTAATAGGCTGCCATATCCGCCAGCACTAATTCTTCGCTTTCAATGCCACCTTGCTTAACCGCTTGTACAAAATGACCGACTTGCAGCACACGCATATCGCCAAAATGCTTGGCTTTTACCTGTTGCGCACGATAGCCATCTTCATCCAGATCACGCACTTCGGCAGCACGAATATCGACCAGTTTTCCGCTAAGAAAGCGAATCAGTACTTCGCTGCAGGCCCTGGGCGTAATGCCGTACACTCCCGAGTGAATTTTAACGCCAGCCGGTATGCCCAACACGGGAATACGCTCTTCCACCACGCTGCAAATATCCCGCGCCGTACCATCACCGCCAGCAAAGACAAGTAAGTCCACTCCTCGCTCTAACATAAGTGACGCCAGCGCTTTACTGTCTTCAGCACAACTCGGTGCAGAAGGCTGATAGTCATCCAGCAAGGTGGTGTGAAAACCTAATTCCGTCAGTAATTCGCCCCCCATTTCACCCTGTGCCGCTAACCAGTGGCAATCATTAACAAACGGCAATAAGGGCTCTAATGCCAAGCGGGTCCGGTCGACCGCTTTTTTATTTGCTCCCCGAGCCAAAGCTTCGGCAACAATTGCAGCGCCATCACTGCCCTTGAGTGCAACAGCACCACCAATCCCAGCCAAGGGATTTATAATTAATCCTATCGTCAGCATTACAACCAGTCGCTCAATTTAATCCCAAAACCAATGCGTTCTTGGTAAACATTATAATCAATTAGGCTTTCGCCATAGCCGTTAAAATACTGAACAAATCCTTTAATTCTTGGCGTTAATGGAAAGCTGTAATTAATTTCAACAGCACCACGATTTTCATCCCAGTTAAAATTGTTTCTTAGCATCACACTAAACATATGGTTTTTCATGGGTCTTAAAAAATACAGTTCACCATTGCCCATGTAGTCGTCTATATCGGGATTATCGTTATCAGTGGGGTCAAACGGGTCTCCTGAGCTTTCTTCTGGCACCCGCCACCAAGCCCGTGCATACCAGATATTGCGACCCGAAATAGATGCGGCATCAAAAATAACACGATTCCAGCTACGTGACAGTGAGCTGGTTTGGCCATTAGATTGATGATTAAAAGACACGCCAATATGTTCCAGCCAAGCATCTTGCAGCTGCCAGGTGAACATCAGTTCAGGTTCGTGGTTAGTTTCACGAAAGGGTCTAGATATGCCTGCATTATATGCTTGCCAGAAAGAACGATTGGTGTAGCCAACTTCAATCGTACTCAGCTTGCCCAGTAGCCCTTCTGCCAACATGTATTTAATACTGAGTTGAAATACCGCTTCAACATGATCAAACCTTTCTTCCTTCAGCGGGCTTTCGCCGCCGGCATTATCCAATAAACGTTTTACTTCACGATTGTTGGGCCGCCGTTGGTAGGTAAACGGCATCACATAATTAGGACGATGGGGCAACAGTACGTAAGGATTATCGGCAGCGGCGCGTTCTACCTGAATCTTTCGCACCAAAGTTGGCAGCTGTCTAACGCTGTCTGCCAGCTCTTCCTCATCAATAACTTCCACCACTTCTGGTCGGGTTTTAACGGGTTCTGTCGGCAACAAGCTGTCATTATCGCTAGGATTGGCGCAGACATTCACGGCTGCCAGCAACAGCAGCGGAGCACAAAACTTCATTAGCTATCTCATAAATGAGGGAATCGCTCTTCATACTAATGCCCTGCCTGGCCATGTCCACTCTGGCAGACAAAGCCTGACGCAATGACATTGTTTGTACTGTATCCGCACACCAACATCGACAGCCACCAAAACCTCAGCACACCTCAACATTCTTACCGCCATTAACTGGCTCATTAGACAATATCGGGGCCCTTAAACCGCCAGCGGATCAGCCTCCAGATAGGGCGTGCGACCGGCCTGGTATTCATTTTTACAGTGCGGACACTGGCGCACGTCTTTGCTAAAAATCTTACTGTGCAAGTGAATTGCCTGATGCTCCGATTCCCAGCAATAAGAGCAATAAGGCTGACCATATGGACGACCATCCAAGGTCTTGTAATAGCCGTCACCACGACGGCGCAATATTTGTTTAAAACTCAACGTGCGCTGCAACTTGCGCAGTTCTTCGTCCTTGCTATCCAGCGCTTCTTTCAGCAAAGTCAGCTGTAATTTGGCTTCCGACACTGAGCCAGACAAATCTGCTAGCTGGCGCCGCATGTCTTCTTTATTGAGAACATACCCCGCTTCGCGGATGGTCTTACCCACGTCTTGCGCACTTTGAAGGCTGCGCAATACCGCAGCTACACTGCCAATGGATGCCATAAATTTCCCCTCTGACAATAATCTGACGACAAGAAAGTCAAAACTTGGCACTGACATAGTTTTCGTCATGTTAATGACGGAAAAACCTATCAATGCTCCGACGATTGCATCACACAGAAGATGTCAGCAAAAAAGAGGCCAGCCAGCTAGTGTTTGGCCTCAGCATTTAAAAGACATTCTGTTAAGGAGAAAACGCTAGCCAGGCTCAGAGCTAGCGCTAATGAGAGATTTTAAGCAGGCTTTAATGCCGCCGGTGCTGTGCTCGTCGCTGGTAGCTTTTGGGCGAGCAGCACACTGATCAACACCAACGCCATCCCCAGCCATTGAATGAGGGCCAGCTGTTCGCCCATTAAACCCACGCCGGCAGCGACGGCAATCAGTGGATTGACCAGACCAAGAAATGCCAGCTTTTCCACCGCAATATGGCCCATCGCCCGAAACCAAACAAAATAGCCGACACCCACGCTAATGGGACCCAACCACAGCAGCGCCAAGCTACCTTGCCAACTCAGCTGTGGCACAGGCAAGCCCACAACCAAGGCCAATATCAGCAACAGCACGCCAGAGATAACCAGCTGAGCAGCCGTCAAAGGTAAAGCAGCAATATCACGGCCAAGCACTGGCACCAGCAATATTCCCCAGGCCATGCTGTGCGCGGCCAAAAGGGCTGCCATCACCCCCAGCCAATCGAGTTGCTGGGGCGCCTGCCAAACCAAAAGAGCCACACCCAAGGTGCCCACCATCGCCGCCAATAAACGTGCGGCGCCCGGAAAGTGCCCACGCAGCCACTTTAGCAACAATACCTGCAACGGCACCGTCGATACCAGAGTGGCGGCCATGCCACCTGGCAAACGCTGAATGGCGGTAAACAGCAAAAAGGTAAACAGGCCTAAGTTCAATACACTCAGAATCGACACATCGAACCAACGCCGCCGCCAAACCCAGACAGGCACCAAGGGCAGCAGTAGCAAACCCGGGATCAGAATCCGTAGCGCCGCCAACCACATTGGCTCGACATCAGGCAGCCAGCGCTGAGTCACGGCGTACGTGGTTCCCCACATTAATGGTGCCAGTAAAGCGCTGTAAACATACGAGCCAGATGACATAGAGGCCTCCAGTTACCTTTATCTATTGATTCTTGACGTGAAGATAAATCAAAAGCTAGCGACACGCAACTATCTTTATGTGAAGATATGATCCAACCCAATCAGCAAGGAGAGAAATGCATGCCTGATCATGTAGACGGCATATTGGCGCAGTGGCAGCGAGAGCGGCCAGATATTGACTGCTCACCCGTTGGCCCTCTGGGACGGCTGTCACGCGTGCATCAGTATGTATCGCAAAACATCACCGCCCATCACAAAAGCTTGGGCCTAAACAGCGGTGAATTCGACGTGCTAGCAACCCTTCGCCGCAGTGGCGCCCCCTATCGATTAACACCAACAGCGTTGTTTCAGTCGGCTATGCTATCGTCGGGAGCCATGACCAATCGTCTGAATCGCTTAGAGCAAGCTGGCCATATTCGCCGCTTGCCGGATCCGCAAGATCGTCGCAGCCTGATGGTCGAACTGACAGAAGAAGGGTTGGCATTGATTAACAAGGCATTCGAAGCCCACGTCGATAACGAGCGTCAAATAATTGCACAGCTGCCGCCGGAGCAGCTGGCGCAGCTGGACGAACTATTGCGCCAGTGGCTGATTCAGTTAGAAAACCAAGGATCCTAAACTATGGCCCTAAACCAAGCTCCTAGAGCGGCAGCTTGGCAATTTACCGACTAACGCGGTTGGCGGTTGTCTTCTAACGCCGCTCTCTAAAACGCTGCCAGAAGACCAAACAAAAAACCGGCCGAAGCGCATCACTGTGCTTCGACCGGTCGTTTTAGACGGCTGTAAATAGTTTATTTCTCGACAAAAGCCCGTTCAATCACATAGTGGCCAGGCTGACCACCGCGCGCTTCTTTAAAGCCCATGTCATCCAATATCGTGGTCAAATCTGACAGCATCGCCGGGCTGCCACACAGCATGAAACGATCATGCTCTGGGTTTAAATCGGCCAAACCAATGTCTTTGGTCAGCTTACCAGAGGTGATCAAGTCCGTCAGCCGGCCCTGATTGCGAAACGCTTCGCGGGTCACCGTGGGGTAATAAATCAACTGCTGACTGACCATATCACCGAAGTATTCGTTGTTAGGCAATTCGCTTTGAATGCGCTCCTGATATGCCAGCTCGGAAACGTAACGCACCCCGTGTGTTAACACGACCTTGTCAAATTGCTCGTAGATTTCAAAATCTTTGATAATGCTTAAAAATGGCGCCAGACCTGTTCCGGTGCTGAGCAGGTACAGGTTTTTACCCGGCAACAGGTTATCGGCCACTAAGGTGCCCACCGGCTTAGTACCCACCAGGATTTCATCCCCCACGGACAGCTTTTGCAAATGCGACGTCAATGGGCCATCGGGCACCTTGATAGAGAAAAACTCCATCTCTTCTTCATAGTTAGCGCTGGCAATGCTGTAGGCACGCAACAACGGCTTATTCTCGATCTCCAACCCGATCATAGTGAAGTGACCGTTTTTAAACCTCAGCCCCTGATTACGGGTGGTGGTAAAACTGAACAAGGTTTCGTTCCAGTGGTGCACACTGGTGACCGTTTCACGGATCAGGTTGCTCATGATGGCTCTCAAGTCAGATAGCAGATGGCGACATAGTAGTGACTGGGCTATTATCGGTAAAACAATAAAATCTAATAAAGTTATTCGGTTTTACTAATAATGCGCTTTACCCTACGTCAGCTTGAAGTGTTTATCGCCATCGCCCAGCACAACCACCTAACCCGTGCGGCCCAGGCCTTAGCCATGTCGCAAAGTGCGGCCAGTAGCGCACTGAAAGACCTGGAGCAGCAATTTGATGTCACCCTGTTCGATCGCAACGGTAAGCGCTTGCAGCTCAATGACCAAGGCCGGCTATTGTTGCCAAAAGCCGAATCGCTACTCGCCCAAGCGCAAGAACTGCAGCAGCAACTTAGCCTGCACAGCGCGATCGGCAGCATTAAGGTTGGCGCAACACTGTCGATTGGCAACTATCTGGCGGTGCCACTCATGGCGGAGTTTATGACTCAACATCCAGGCACTCAGGTATCACTGGATGTCGCCAACACACGCCAAATCGTGTCTGAGCTGCTCGATTTTCAGCTCGATATTGGCTTAATTGAAGGCGAGATTAACCACCCACAGCTGCAAGTCGAAACCTGGATGGCCGATGAGCTGGCGGTGTTTTGTCATCCCAGCCATCCATTGGCGCAACTGCAAGCTCAAGCACACGGCATCAGCCTGGATGATGTCATTGCTCAGCCTTGGATTGTCCGCGAACAGGGCTCTGGCACCCGCCAGGCGTTTGAGCGAGTGTTTCACGGTCATTTACCCGATTTACATATTTTGCTGGAGCTGCAACACACTGAAGCCATTAAGCGCGCGGTGGAAGCACAAATGGGCATTGGCTGTTTGTCACGCATCACGCTGCAAGATGCTTTTGATAGAGGGCGGCTGGTACAACTGCAGTTGCCGCAGTTAAACCTAGAACGCACTCTTTATTTGGCTATTCATCGCCAGAAGTTCCAAACGGCTGGTATTCAGGCTTGGCTGCAACTGTGTCGTCAACATGCGACAGCCAGAGCGAGTGAATAGCGCTATGCTGGAATACTATCGACTGCCGGAATAATTATGATCCGCGCGACCCTATGGTTAACCATGTTGCTCGGCTGCCTGCCCGTGAGTAGCTTTGCTGAACGGCACACAGTGCGTGTTGGCGTTTATCCGTTTGCACCCTTTGTTGAGTCCGTGGGCGATGACTATCAAGGCGTCACGCTAGAACTGATAAAACTGTTAAATCAAAAACAGCAGCAGTTTCACTTTAGCGCCGTTGCTATCTCTCCTAAGCGTCGTTATCAGGCCTTTGAAGCCGGTGACTACGATATGCTGCTGTATGAAAACAAAAAATGGGGCTGGCAAAATATTGAAGTGCAGTCATCACAGGTTTATCAACGTGGCCGCGAACTTTATGTCGCCCTGGCCGATGCGGGTCGCGACCAAACATTTTTCTCTGAATTAAAACACAAGCGTCTGATTGGAATTCTCGGCTATCACTATGGCTTTGCTGGCTTTAACAGCAATGAGCACGAACTAAGGCAGCACTACAACATCATTTTGAGCTGGGATCATAGACGCAATTTCGATCTGTTACTTGAGCGTCACGGTGACGTTTTGATCGTTAATCAATCCTACTTGGACCGCTATTTACACCTGCACCCTGAGCGTGCCCGGCTGTTTCTTATCAGTCAGATAGCCGATCAAGAATATCATCATACCGCCTTGCTGCGACCAGACAGCCCACTGAGCATCGACTTTCTCAACGCACTGTTAAAACAAGTCACTACTGACGGTAGCCTGGCTGAACTACTAAAGCGCATGGGAATGAATCCCGCACTGGTGGTCACCATTAACGACTAAGTTAGCTAAAAAACAGCGGGCATGACCCGCTGTTTAGCGGCTACGCCTGCAACACTGGACGTTTTCGCTCTACCTGGGCAAACACTCGATAGAAACTCGATTGATCCTGAATATTGACCGGTAATCGCAAACGTCTAGAAATATCGCTGGCAGAGAAGATGCCTCGAATCTGGTGCTGAGTTTCGTCCACAACCAGACAATGCTGCTGATGATTGTCTTTCAAAAAGCTGACAACATCGCCAATACTGGCACCTTCCACTTCGCTGATATCCAATGCCAACAGATCTTTTTTCCGAGTCATCAGTTCCGTCACAGAGATATCCTGACGCTTCACCCGTCGTTCTCCGATATGGCGAACAATCGCTTGTTCAGACAAATCTTGAGCGCTAATCACGCCAACAAAATGCCCGTCGGCATCAACGACTAACTTCAATCGAACATGGGTAGATAACATCATCTCCCTGGCAGTGGCCGCAGATACATCAGCACTGATGACTAAAGGTTCGTTGTGAAGAAAGTCGGTGAAAAAGGCCATGGCACTGCTATCAAGGCTCAAAGCCACCCACTGTTCAGGCTGAACCAATTCATCGCAGGTCTGCACTGGGTACAAAGTCAGTTTATTCATTGTAGTTCTCCTCTGGCTGATACTTCAGCCGATTTAACACAGCACGCTAGGTGCAATCACGACATTACTGTGCTGGAAGAGAAAGGCGGGGCGCGAATGGACTCGGACGAACCCAAACGCGTGGATAACAGACTTTTAGGGTGCGGTGAAACAAGGGAGACCAGCGGACAATCAACAATACAAGCGGCGGACGACACCAGTCCAAGGTCGCCATCACTGCTGTCACAGTTGCCATCGTCACTGCTCAGGTCTTGAGTTTCCAACGACGCCAATAACGGATGAATATCTGGCCCACTGCTGGCTTCAGTCAGCAGGGCAGCACTCATCATCAAACAGAATGTGAACAGCCACTGCATCATCGGCCGCTCCCGTCGTTGGGTTTCACGTAGAGTATAGATCAGATGAGGCACTGAAAAGTTTCGAATACAGCAACACTTTGTTGCTTTTTAGCAGCAAACACTTAATCCACTGCAGCGCTTGTGCGATATTAGCCGTCCTATTAATTAGCTAAGATCTCAGCGCTATGATTTTGTTTTTGATCATCATTTTACTGATTGGCCTGTACGTCAGTAGCCGTCTCGCGCAAGCGTCTATTTCGCGCCTCGGCGAAAAGAAAGCGGTCAGCGTATATCGCATCAAATATATTACCAAGACCATCAACCTAGCCCTTCTGGTGTTTTTTGGCATTGCTCTGGTATCACTGCTGGGCATCGAGTACTCGCAGATTGCGATTTTCTTATCATCGGTGTTTGCTGTGATCGGTGTGGCCTTGTTCGCCCAGTGGTCAATTCTTAGCAACATCACCGCCAGCCTAATTATCTTTTTTGGTTTTCCTTACCGGGTTGGTGATCGTATCAAAGTGATGGACAAAGACGATGACATCTCAGGAGTGATTGAAGAGATCACCTTATTTCATGTGCTGATTCGCCGCGATGGCGAGCTGATTACCTACCCTAACTCACTGATGCTACAAAAAGGAGTGGTCAAAAACCCCAAACCTGTCGCCAAAGTCGACAGTGACACCCCATAAAAAAACCCGCCTAAGCGGGTTTCTTAGAAGGTTTTCCGTTACAGCGGTGAACGGCCTTTTTTTGCCGCCGTGCGCAAACGCAAGGCATTTAGCTTAATGAAACCTTCAGCATCTTTTTGGTCGTATGCACCTTCGTCGTCTTCAAAGGTCGCGGTCATTTCACAGAACAGTGATTGCTCGGATTGACGTCCTACGACAATCACATTGCCCTTATACAGCTTTAACCGAACCTCACCATTGACCATTTTTTGTGTATCGTCGATGGCGGCCTGCAGCATTTGCCGCTCAGGACTCCACCAGTAGCCGTTATAAATAAGCTTGGCGTAACGTGGCATCAGCTCATCTTTTAAATGCATGGCTTCGCGATCTAATGTGATGGACTCAATGGCGCGATGCGCTTTCAGCAACACAGTGCCGGCCGGCGTTTCATAACAACCGCGGGCCTTCATGCCGACATAACGGTTTTCTACAATATCCAGACGACCGATACCGTTGGCCCCAGCAATCTTATTCAGCTCTTCCATAATAGTGGCGGGTGATTTCTCCACCCCATCTATTGCCACTGGATCTCCCTGGCGGAAGCTGATGGTCAGATAAGTCGCTTCATCCGGCGCTTTCTCTGGCGACACCGACCACAGCCACATATCTTCTTCTGGCTCGGCCCAAGGGTCTTCGATCAAATCGCCTTCATAGGAAATATGCAGCAGGTTGGCATCCATCGAATAGGGTGACTTTTTGCCCGGCTTTTTCTCGACATGGATATCGTGCTCATCACAATAAGCCATCAGTTTTTCACGCGAGTTCAGATCCCACTCACGCCAAGGTGCAATGACTTTAACACCTGGCTTCAAGGCATAAGCACCCAGCTCAAAGCGCACTTGGTCATTGCCTTTACCAGTGGCGCCATGGGCGATGGCATCAGCACCCGTTTCATTGGCAATTTCAATCAAACGCTTGGCAATCAGAGGACGAGCAATCGAAGTGCCTAACAGATACTCGCCTTCATAGACGGTATTAGCGCGAAACATAGGGAAAACGAAATCACGTGCAAACTCTTCACGCAGGTCATCAATATAGATTTCTTTAATACCCAATGCTTCAGCTTTGGCGCGAGCGGGTTCAACCTCTTCGCCCTGCCCCAGATCAGCGGTAAAGGTAACCACTTCACATTGATATTCTTCTTTTAGCCACTTAGCGATCACAGAGGTATCGAGACCGCCGGAGTAGGCCAACACCACTTTCTTGATGTCCGACATGTATTGCATCTCCAGCTTAAGGATGCCCGCTATTGTAGCCATGCGCAGCTGCGCGGTCAGCGGGCTAATGTAGGGGATGCATTGTACTGCTTGAAATTATATTTGGCTATAGCAGTTAATTGCCGAATATTATTCACCTGCTGGCGCTGGTAAACCCCTGCCTAGCAGGAAGCTGAAACAGCAACTCGGCAGGTATCTCCATATCCTGACGCTGTTCCAAGCGCACCGTGACTCGACGGTTCTCTGCCCGGCCTGCGGCAGTGGAGTTACTGGCGACCGGATAGCGACCACCGTGGAAACGCGTGGTGATCTTTTCAGGGTCCACGCCTTTGAGAATAAAGTAACGCTCCACCGCCTCTACCCTGGCTTTAGACACCTGGCGGTTGTCATAGCGCCGCCCCTGGCGATCAGAATGACCATCAAGGTAAATGGCAAATACTCGTGGGTCGCGCTGTGCGTAATAAATAATCCGATCCAGCAGCTGCATGTCTTCCTGATCTAGCCCCTTCTCGCCGGATTTAAAGTGAATTTTCGAGCGTGCCACCTGGTTAAAGTTCAGCGGCAGCAGCTGATCAACACATTTCAGATAATCCTGATAGTACTCTTTAAACATTACTGCGGAGATATGGACCTTCACCGCCCGACCACCATCGTAATAGGTACGATGAGCAATGGTCGGCCATTTACCTTCCAACAAGGCATGCAAAAACTGATTGGTACGGCGGTTATCCAATACCAAGTTAGGTTCATCATTGATGATTTTACTGGTGCCTAAGGCTTCGCTGCGGTCGCTGGGACGCCAGGGCGGTGGCAAGATACTCACCTGGGCATTGCTATACGCCATCAAGTTGCGGTGAGTCAGCAAGCGAAACTCCACGTCTTCACCCGCTTGATGGTAAAACTGAGCACGACCGTAGCCAGGAATGCGTTGTTCAAACACACATTCGAAGATGGAGCCACTCAGCGACCATTCCGTGGTTTCGACTGAGCCGCCATAGTCGAGCGCCAGTGTTGCTGATGGCAAGCACAGGCTCAGCAGCCAAATCAGGCCGGCTTTGCTCACAATCTGCCCATTCATATCAATCTGTCGTCGTCATGTTTCGCCCATTTGCTGAACTAGGTCTGTGCACTAGCTGAGAACTACAGCAGTCAGTCACATCGGTGAAGCACAGCGGTTTCCCGGTCTGCTCTAGGTTATCGGCCAACACAAAACAAAGTTGAGCTTTTTTGTGGCAATGCCCTAGCTTCCGGTACAATGCGCGCCTGCGTCCTATTTACCCTGCTCGAGGTTGGCTCATGATTGATCGCATTACTCTCACCCGCCCTGATGACTGGCATCTGCACCTGCGTGATGGCCATGTGTTGCAGCACACGGTTCCCGCCACGGCACGGGTCATGGGCCGGGCTATTGTGATGCCCAATCTGCAACCGCCGGTGATGAATGCTGAGCAAGCACTCGACTACCGCAACCGTATTGTGTCAAAAGTTCCGCAAGGACTCAGTTTCAATCCGTTAATGGTGTTGTATCTCACTGATAACACGACTCCAGATATGATTCGCGAGGCCAAGGAGTCTGGTCATGTGGTGGCGGTCAAACTGTATCCCGCCGGCGCTACCACCAACTCAGACTCAGGCGTCACGGATCTCAGTAAGCTCGACGACATTGCCGCCGCCTTAGCTGAACATGATATGCCGTTGCTGGTGCATGGAGAGGTGACGCACTCTGAGATCGATATTTTTGATCGAGAAAAACGCTTCCTCGACGAGATTCTGGCGCCGTTAGTCAGCCGTCATCCAACCTTGCGCTTAGTCGTAGAGCACATCACCACCGCCGATGCGGTCGACTTTGTGCGCTCTCAAGGTGAACATGTCGGTGCCACCATTACCGTTCAACATCTCGCTTATAACCGCAATCACATGCTGGTCGGCGGCATCAAACCTCACTACTATTGCTTGCCGATTTTAAAGCGCGGACGCCATCAGCAAGTACTGCAAGAAGCGGCGATTAGCGGCAGTCAACAGTTCTTTTTAGGTACCGACAGTGCACCCCACGCCAAAGGGGCAAAAGAAAGCGCTTGTGGTTGTGCCGGTTGTTACACCGCCTACGCCGCCATCGAGCTGTACGCTGAAATCTTTGAAGACTTAGGCGCATTGGATAAGCTCGAAGGGTTTGCCAGTTTCTATGGCCCTGATTTCTACCGCCTACCGCGTAACCAGGACAGCATCACCCTGGTTCGTGAAAGCTGGCAGGTACCGCAGGAGATGACCTTTGGTGACGATGTGATTGTACCGCTAAGAGCGGGTGAGACCCTGCGCTGGAAGCTGGACTACTAAGTCAGAGCCATCTGACTGCCATTCAATTTTTTATTAAGGCTAGGCATGAGTGATTCGCAAGACAAATCAATGATGGCGCAACGCTTTCGTGGTTTTCTGCCCGTTGTCGTCGATGTCGAAACCGGCGGTTTTAATGCCCGTACCGACGCACTGCTGGAAATCGCCATGGTCACGTTGGGCATGGACGACGATGGCTATTTATTCCCGAAAGAAACCCTGTCAGCGTTGGTGCATCCATTTGATGGCGCCAACCTGGAACAGGAAGCATTAGATTTCACCGGCATTGACCCCTTTGACCCTGAGCGCGATGCCGAGTTTGAAATAGACGTGTTAAGTCGCATGTTTCAAACCGTGCGCCGCGAAGTCAAACACTATGGCTGTAACCGCGCCGTGTTAGTGGGCCATAACGCTCATTTTGATCACGGATTCTTACGCGAAGCCGTTGCTCGTAACGACATTAAGCGCGACCCGTTTCATCCGTTTTCGTCCTTTGATACCGCTTCCATTGCAGCCATCGCCTTAGGCCATACGGTACTGGCAAAGAGCTGTAAAATGGCAGGCATCGAGTTTGACAACAGTGAAGCTCACAGCGCCGCATACGACACGCAAAAAACAGCGGAATTGTTCTGTTACATCGTCAACCGCTACCAAGATCTGGGTGGCTGGCCACTGACAACCACTGAAGACTGCGACTAAACACCATGGATTTTCGTTTTTTTTATAATGAGCGTCAGCTGCCCTGTGCCCGCCTATCAATGGACCACGAAGCCTTTGGCTTTTGGCTCAGCGATGATTTAGGCGACAACCAGACGGTGTTGGCCAGCTTGCTAGAAACCGTCGACGCCCTGCTAGATGGCAGCTTGCAAGAATACGAATGGCGCGGACACGATTTTATGCTGCGCTTAACCGGCGATGAAGCCGACGTCATCGCCCATGAATTATTGCAACAACACTCATTGGACGAGCTTAACGAAGACGATATGGATTTTTATGATGCCGAATCCAGGGCCAGTTGTGGCCTGGATGACTTTAAAGATTTATTGATCGAGTGGCGGGATTTTCTCGAACAATAATCCAATAAAAAAGGCGCAGAGTTTGCGCCTTTTTTATAGCTGGGGCCTGTTAACACGCTGTTATGAGCTGAAAACCTCTCAATTAAGCGCGAAGAGTGATGTTTATGGCCGAATCAAAATAAACTGCTCATAAGAACGAGCTGATTTGCCATTTGCACTCAGTCCAACACCACCACCAAAATCAGCGCGCACATATTTACCATTGTCGGCTTTCAGCGCAATAACGTGGTCCGATAGTCTTTCCAGCTCAAACTGCGCTGCAGCTTCCGGCTGCTGATAAGACGCTTTTAAAGTGCCAAACAGGTACGAGTCTAACCCTATGTATTGGCCGCCACGCGCACGAATCGCAACTTTATTGTCAGCTTGCTGTTCGATCACAAAGGTTTCCCAAGTGCCCATTTGATCAGAGCCTGCGGAAATAAAACTATCACCGCCGCTCATAGCCCGAACATAATGACCGTTATGAGTGCGCAAGTGCACTGGCTCACCTAAATACGGGAATGGCTGGCGCTGTACCTGACTGGCATCAAACTGGAACAAGCCACGTACCGGGTAATGATCGGATAAATCCCACTGGCCCCACAAGTCATTATGAGTGCTGCGTGGTGCAAAAGCCTGTTGCTGGGCAGATAGTGCTGGCTGATGGTTACCACTGACCAAGGTGTAATCCAGATATTCCACATAAGGCTGCTCAGCCCAGTGGTTGGTATTGGCATCGTAAGTGACGTTATGCCCAGTGTTTTCTGGCTCGTAGGCATTTAATACCGCTTCCATATAGTCACGGTCCTGGGGCAAACCACCTTTATTGACGTTAAAGTCGCCGGCCATAATCACAGGCTCTGAGGCTGGAATATTCAAGCCTTGAATATATTCTCCCATCTCCTGCAACTGAGCCTTACGTGCATTACGATTGGCATCATCGTCGGACGACTGGGTATGGGTGGCAAACAGGTGATAGGCTTTGCCTTGTTTGTTGATCTTGGCGTAAATCACGCCACGTGTGGCGGCACACTGCAGACCATCACAAGCGGCATATTTATGCGCGTCTTCTAACTCAAAAGGCCAGCGCGAAACAATTCGCACACCGGATCCCATTACCTTGCCAAGCTTAAATATTTCGCCACTCTGATAAGGATATTCTGCTCGCAGAGCATTTAATAAGGTTGACGTGGCGATAGGATCAAACACCTCGGTCAGCACCAAAGCGTCGTAACCCGCCATAACCTCTGGCATTAACGCCAGCCGCGTGCCGACTTTTTTAGAACCGTATACCGTGGTGGCCCAAATGTTATAGCTCAGCACATTAAATGAGCCAGCATCGGCCAGTGCAGGTTTGTTATCTTGCGGTTGAATCACGTAATGCAGCTGCCCGCCCTGCTCCAGGTCGTCGGCTTTGACCGCCATTTCAACGCTACGCTGGGCCAATGATACCTGCTGACGGTAAATATTTTCGCCGCTCAGCTGTGGCCACTGCCAATCGTTACCGGCCGCTGAATAGCTCAGCTCGGTGCCGTCAATTTGCTGCGTGAGCTGCACACGGTAGTTATCGGTGCTCAGTGTCAGACTGTGGTGACTTTGCTCGCTGCCATCGCGCTCTAACAACAACACATCCCGGGTAGCCAGGGGTGGAATTTGCATCTCGACGGTCTGATCGGTAACCGAGCTGACGGTCATTGGCAACAGAGTGCTGTTGGTCACCACAATGCGAGTTTGCAAAGGCTCAGAGGGCACTTGAGACATGGCCAGAGCCACCGAAGGTAGCGCCGATGACAACAGCAACAGCCCAACACGGGCTTGGGTAAACAGCATAATTACGCCTTTTTGCTTAACCAAAAGTGCGTAATGTAACGGAAGTCGCCGACCTGTGTTAGCCCTTTGTCGACTTACCCTGGCTGAGGTTGCTGACTCTTTTGCTTATACCGCCGCATGGGCTGCCAATACATCCTGCAATAGCGGCAAAGTATGTTGCTGTGCTGAATCCATGTGACTGTCATCACCGACATGCTGAAAACTACCTGCTTCAAAGGCGAGATAAATCGACGCCGCGGGTTCTGGCATCTTGCCCTGTAGCTGCTCAGCGGCAGCGCTGCTGATCATCACCGCCAGCAATCCTTGCATGGTTTGCAGCCCTTCGGCGTAGCTCAGCGATTGCGACATTAGCTGTTGCGCTACCTGACAAGCTAACTGGTTGATGGCCTGTGGCAAACGACAGGCGTGTTGCTGGCAACACTGCTCTAAAACAGCCATCACATTCTGGCCCTGAGCACTGAGTTGGCGAACATCCAAAAGCGTCATAGTCACCTTCCATGAAAATAACAGGACTGTCATTACGATACTCAGTCTAGCCGAACTGCGCTCTTAACCACAATATTTATATGGTTAATAAACTGCGGTGATGTGCCAGCCTGCGTGCCCCTGCCAGCTGACTTCGTCATCAACACCTTTGCCACTCAGCTGCTGAGCTAAGGGGGCTTGCGGACTCAACAGCAACACCGAGCGCTGCTGCCAATCTAAAGTGCGCCCGCCTCCCCAAATGGTCAGCCACAACCACTGAGGATCAAACTGAGCATGGTGCAAACACAGCAAGGCGCCGGTAGCGATGTCATCGTCTTCAGCAAACACGGGCACACTCCATTTGCTCAAGCGGATGCGTTGCTGTTGCAGCTCTAGAATGCGCTCTGACTGACCATGGGCTAAATAAGCCGCTTCCAGGCTGAGGGTGTCATACTGGTTTTCCGGCTTATTATCTTCATGGGCGGCGGCTTGCTGAGCCTGTTGAGCAGCCGCGATGGCTGCATTCAACTCGTCATCCAGGCTGGTTATTAATAGTTGTTTTAAACTGTCTTTGTTCACGCTTTGTCCCACGCCTTGGCAGCTCGATACTGATGCTCGACGCTGGCATTATATCGCGCCCACTATGGAGTCCCGCTATGAATCTTCAGCGCAGTGCGTTTTGCCAGCGCCTGATCCGCCAGCAATTAGAACTGGTGCGCATTCAGCATCCGCTGTTTAGTGCTGAAATTGCCTTACAAGGGGCACAGTTGCTGCTATTTCAACCTCGGCAGCAGCGCAACTGGCTGTGGCTCAGTGATCGAGCAGAGTACCTTAGAGGACAATCGGTGCGTGGCGGCATTCCCATTTGCTGGCCTTGGTTTGGTGATCTGAAACGCAACCCCACACAGGTTCAGGACAGTCTGCCGTTTGCACAACGTAACCAAGCACTGAGCAACCAGGCACACGGTATTGCTCGCAGCGCCGACTGGCAGCTGAGCCATCTATATGAGGCTGTCGATCAGGTTCAGCTAACCCTCAAGTTACCGACAAAGGTGATTCAAACACTGGCGTTAGATATCTCGCTGGAGCTGCAGCTGACGTTGCGAGCCCAGTCTTTCACCATCGCCCTGATCAATCGCAATCTTGGCCAGCACAGCGTGCATATCAGTCAAGCATTGCACACCTACCTGCCCGTCGACGCGATTCAAAACGCCTCGATTAGCGGCTTGCACGGTTGTGATTATATCGACGCAGTGGATAACTGGAGCAGTAAAACACAGCAAGGGCCGGTGACCTTCAGCGCAGAAACCGATCGTATCTATCGCTCACCATCGCAGCTGGTGCTGCACCATTCAGGACAAACACGGCACCTGCACAGCAATAGCTGCAGTGCAGTAGTATGGAACCCTTGGATCAATAAAAGCCGTCGTCTTAGCCAGTTTGACCCGCAAGCCTGGCAACGCATGGTATGCATAGAAAGCGCCAATGCAGCCTTTGATCATCTGGTATTAGCGCCAGGTCAGCAGCATTGCCTGCAGCTCACGATAAGCTGATCTCAGGCAATTTAAACCTCAACATAAAGCACTATACTGCCGCCACTGACATTCACAGTGAGTCGCGGCGATGGAATACAACGAGTGTCCGGTGCTGGCATCTGACAGCATCAACCGTGAGCACGATGCATTAGTGGATTTAATTAATCAGGCCGAGCTTGAGGTCATGATGGGCCGGCCCGCCATGACTGAGCTGAGCCAACTGCAGCGCTTTATGCTGCAGCATTTTTCCGACGAGGAAACCCTTATGCAGCGCTATGCCATGCCGCAGCTGCACGCCCATCAGCAAGATCATGAGGATTTATTGGCGCTGATTCAGCAGGCCTGTTGCAGCACAGATTTGGCGCAAGTGCTCGATATCTTGAGTGATCAGCTGCCCAACGCCATCGTCCAGCACATTGATCATTTTGATCGTCACGCGGTGAACTGGCTGAAGCGCCATCGCCGCTCTGCCGCATAACGCCACAGAGCACAGCTAGGATGGCGTATTAGCAGGCGCGAGCCACATCAACAATGGTTCGGCGCAGCCAACGATGGGCGTGATGATGCTGTAACAAGGGTGACCACGCCATCTTCAGTTCAAATGGTGGAATCTGAAACGGCGGCTCTTTAACCAGCAGCGAGGTTGAGCGGGCCTGCATCTCTGCCACTTTACGCGGCAAGGTCGCCACCAGATCATTGTTCAGCGCCAATAGCGCTGGCATTTGATAATGCCGGGTAAAGACGGATATTTTGCGCTTGTAGCCTAACTGAGATAAGGCATTATCGACCCAACCAAGACGAATGACTTTTTCTGGATCGATACCGACGCCAGCGCCCATGCCGGTTTTGCTCACCCAGATATGCTTGCTAGCAACATAGGCCTGCAGATCAAAGTGATCAACTGACGGGTGATCTGGATTGACCAGACACACAAAGCCGTCTTCCCATAAGGTCATCTGATGAAACGACTGCGGCATTTCATCAAAGCGGTTAATCGCCATATCAACCCGGCCCGCTTCGACGTCTTTAAAGGTCACATCCGAGGGAGTCAGCACATCGAGAATAATGTCTGGTGCTTCGATGCGCAGTCGTTTAACCAACTCAGGCACCAGTGTCGACTCGGCATAATCGCTGACCATGATGCGAAACACCCGGTGGCTGGAGCTGGCATCAAACTCTTCTAACGGCTGCAAAGCAGCTTCCAGTTCACCCAGTGCTTTGCGTATCACTGGCTGTAGCTCTTGTGCGCGCTCGGTGGGCGTCATGCCTTCAGAGGTACGGACCAAAATTGGGTCACCAAACAGCTCACGCAAACGTCGCAAACCATTGCTCATGGCCGGCTGGGTAATGCCCAGTAGCTGAGCCGCCTTGGTCACACTGCGCTCGCGCAGCAGCACGTCCAGGTACACCAGCAAATTTAAGTCAATACGATCAATATTCATACAGCGCCTCCGATCGGGGCGCCATTATCCCTGATCAGGCGCCATTCACCAAGGCGATAGTGACTATCACCTAAATTTATGCAGGCAGATGATCTTTGATGATGTCATACAGCTCAGGACGACCGGCTTCAATTTCTGCCGCGCTCAAGCCCTCTAACGAGTGCGGATACTTCAACCAAGCCTTGGTCTCATGCAGGTAATAATCCGGCACACGCTCGGTCTTGTTGCGTTCGGGCTTGTAATAAGGCACAGCGACACGAATGTCGTGCGGCGTGTTCAAGCGTGCGCGGCGCTGCAACTCATTGACGATGGCCTCGATGGAGCGGCCACTGTCAAACACATCATCAACAATCAATAAGCGATCTTCATGGGTTACATTTTTGACCAGGTAGTTGAGGCCAAACACCTGCACTTCTTTGGCCTGCTTGTCGATATCTGGGTAATAGGACGAGGTACGAATGGCAATGTTGTCGGTTTCAATGCCGTGATAGTCAAGATACTCTTGTACTGCAATGCCAATCGGCGCGCCGCCCCGCCATACAGCAATAATAAAGGTCGGCTTAAAACCACTGTCCAGCACCTTGGCCGCCAAACGGTAGGAATCCTCTAACAGGCCCTGGGCCGTCAGGTAGAGTTTTTCGCTCATATACAATCTCCGGCATTGCGATTAGCTGACCGCTTGGTCAGTGGTGTATGATAACCGGTTCACAACTTTGATCCCACTGGTAGCGCACATGCAAAAACGCTTTCTGGATGAAGAAACCCTGATTCAGGACTCCTTCCGCCTTGCCGTTTCGATTTTCGAAAGTGGTTTCAGGCCAACCTTTATCGTCGGCTTGTGGCGCGGCGGCAGCTCGGTTGGTATTTATGTGCAAGAGTGCTTGCAAACGCTGGGCGTCAAAACCGACCATATTTCGCTGCGCACCTCCTACCGCGGCTTGCCCGCCTATCAGAGCATGGTTGAGCAACCACAAGAAATCCGTGTGCACGGCACTCAATATCTGGTGGAAAATCTCAATCAGGACGACGGCCTGTTAATCGTTGATGACGTTTTCAGCACCGGCTATAACATCCGCGCCGTGATAAACCGCCTGCAAGGCAAGCTCAAGCGTAATATGCCAAAGCAGGTCAAGGTCGCCACGTTATATCAGCGTTCCAGTCATAATCGCACAGATATCAGCCCGGACTTTTGCCTGCACGACACCAATGACTGGCTGGTGTTTCCTTATGAGCTTCAGGGCTTGAGCCTGGAAGAAATCCAGCAGCACAAACCCTTTGTTGCCGACTTACTGCGTCCAGAGCAAATAAAGCGCTAGCACCAACATCCCGCATAGCCGTGCGCTAATGCAGGATGTCAGACCTAGGTGGCGATCGTTTAAATGACCTCTCGAATAATCGCCGCACTGCCTGACAGCGCGGCGATCGATAAAATCAGTGGTCGCAGCGCCGCCGCTGGCACCTTGTGCATACAGTGCCCAGACAGCCAGAATCCAGCCAACACACCAGGCAAGGTCAAGGCAAACAAGCTGATCTCTAACGTGTGAACAAAACCGGAAAAAGCTAAACCAGCAAAGGCCGACAGGCTGCCAAACAAGAAAAACGCCGACAGATTAGCCCGAATCTGCTCCGGCGGCTGGCGCTGATATAACAGCGCTATTGGCGGCCCACCCACTGCGGTGATGGTGCCCATAAAACCCGATAAACCGCCGGCACAAAGACTGTTACGCCGATTCAATGCCGGCTGTAAACCAGACACACTCAACACGACTGCGAATAAAATCAGCACTCCAAACACCAGCCCAAAGCCCGCGGATGACATCAGCTTCATGGCGACCACCGCCAATAAGGTGCCCAGCGCTGCTCCCATCATGGCATGGCGCACCGGAGCAAAAGCCAAGCTGGTACGGCTGCGCAACAGCATCAAGACCGTTAACACCATGGCATTCATGGTCAAAGGCGCTGGCAGTAATAAGGGACTGATCAAAAACAGCAATGGCGCCGACAAGGTACCGATGCCATAGCCCGCGACTCCCTGTAATAACGCCCCCGCTGCGATCGCGATATTGGCCAATACGATCTGTGCCCAGGACAATGGCAAGGCATCCATACTGTTCTCCAGACATAAAAAAAGCGGGCATAGCCCGCTTATATGAGCCTTTAAGGTTACAGGTGTTCTACCCGGATGCGGGTTAACTGCCCGACCACACTGCTCAGGCCTTCAATGGCGATCATGGCATCGTTCATAATCTTCTCCTGCACCTTGTGGGTCAGCAGAATAATCTGTGCCAGCTCTTCACCCGGCGCGGGTTCGCGCTGAATAATGGCTTCAATGCTGATGCCACGCTCAGACAGCAAGGTCGCTACGCTGGCCAATACACCGGCTTTGTCGACGGCCTGAATGCGCAAATAATAGGCCGTTTCAATGTCTTCGATCGGCAATACGCTTTGATCGTCGATGCTATTAAAGGCCAAATGACTGACACGGGCATCGCTGCCAGCATCCATCGCCCGCGCCAGATCAATCACGTCTGCGACTACGGCAGAAGCCGTCGGTCCAGCACCCGCGCCTGCGCCGACGTACATGGTATCGCCAACGGCATTGCCATTGACCATCACCGCATTGAGTACCCCATCCACATTGGCGATGGGACGAGACGCCGGCACCATGGTTGGGTGCACACGCAGATCAATGCCTTGCTCGGTCTGACAACTGATGCCCAGGTGCTTGATGCGATAGCCCAGCTCTTCGGCGTACTGCACGTCTTCGGTAGTAATGGTGCTGATGCCTTCGGTGTAACAACGATCAAATTGCAACGGAATACCATAAGCGATGGACGCTAATATGGTGAGCTTGTGAGCCGCATCGATGCCTTCAACGTCAAAGGTCGGATCGGCTTCGGCGTAGCCTAACTGCTGCGCTTCTTGCAGCACGTCGGCAAAGTCGCGACCTTTATCGCGCATTTCCGTCAGAATAAAGTTACCGGTGCCATTAATGATGCCCGCCAGCCAGTTAATACGGTTGGCCGCCAGCCCTTCACGAATCGCTTTGACAATGGGAATACCACCCGCGATGGCGGCTTCGTACATCACAGATACGCCCTTGGCCTCAGCGGCGGCAAAGATTTCACTGCCGTGCTCGGCGATCAAGGCCTTATTGGCCGTCACCACATGCTTGCCATGCTCAATCGCGGTCAATACCAGCTTTTTCGCCACATCGTAACCGCCAATCAGCTCCACCAGAATATCGATGTCTGGGTTTTTCGCTACCGCAAACACATCGTCGGTGACGGCATAGCCACTGGTATCGTGTTCAGGATTGGGACGACGGGCTGCAATTTGCTCAACAATAATGTCGCGACCTGCCCGGCGGGTAATGTTTTGTGCGTTCCGGGTCAGAACATCAAAGGTTCCACCACCCACAGTACCAAGACCACAGATACCTACTTTTACCGGTTTCAACGTCGCGTCTCCTCAATAATAATTGTTCTTCCACAGCCAATATTGACAGGCTGTCGGAGCCGCAATGTACCACAGATTCCCGTGGCCATGACAACGCCCAGCGGCAATGACGGCCGTTGGAATTTCTTTGCCACGGAAATATGTTACCTTCAGCGAAGCGCGCTAAGCACAATTATGGAGAAGGAAAACACTATGACCATTTCGTTGGTTCTGACCGTTATTGCCGATGATCAGCCAGGCATTGTTGAACAGGTAGCTGCCGTCATCAGTGACCATCAAGGCAACTGGCTAGAAAGCCGCATGGCCCATATGGCGGGCAAGTTCGCCGGTATTGTTCGGGTAGGTGTCAGCGAAAACGATAGCGTGGCACTGATTTCGGCCCTGGCCGAGCTGCGTGAGCGCGGCATTCAGGTCAACGCCGAGTCCAGCCACGAGGGCGACGACAACAGCCACGAGCGTACCACGCAAGATCTGCAACTGACCTTAGTTGGCAACGACCGTGCTGGCATAGTGCGTGAAGTCTCCAAGGCACTGGCGGGCATTCATGTCAACGTGTTGGAATTTACCTCCAACCGTGACAGCGCCGAGATGTCGGCCGTGCCACTGTTCCATGCCCAGGCACTGCTGCGTATTCCAAACGGCATGGAGCTGGATGATGTGCAAACCACGGTGGAGGCGTTATCTGACGATTTAATGGTGGAACTGGGCCCAGTCGCGGCGAACTAACCAAGCCATACAAACCAGTATTCTTGAAAGCTCTGCCCGTTTTCTAGCCGCCCTAGCTGGTGGCGGCGCAGGGTAAAGTCCGACCATTGCTTGAGCAGAGCGATGGTCGACACCGGCTGTGCTGGTGTATCCCCCACCACCTCGCCGCTTAAACGGCAGACACCATGCTCCAACACATCGATGGCAATGGGCGTTTTCGGCAAACCCGTGCGATTAAACGACAGACAATAAATAGCTGCGCCCGGAGCGAGTATTTTTTGCAATAGGGTTTGTAGCTGAGTCATTTGCGCGGCTGGCAAATAGTTAGGAATATCCCATAACAACGCGCCATGCACTTGCACACCGGCGCGATATTGCAGCAGCGCCTGACTGAAATCCAGCTGTTGCGATTGCGGATGCAAATGATGCTGCCAGGCAATAGAGGCCAATATATCCTCAACAAATACATTGCCGGCGTATTCGTGCAGTCCTTGTAGTTGACGACCGGTTTTACGCCCGCCATCAAGTATGCCAGCCTGCTGTGGCAGCGCTTGCAGCAACTCTTGTAACAGTGGCAAAGCAATGTCCTGTTGCTGCTCAGACCGGCGCAGCGACGTATGCTGAGAAGCCACCGAGCGTAAGCGCTTATCGCAGGCATTGGCATCAAACTCCAGCACGTATTCCGCCAGTTGCTGGCTCATGCCCTGGGCCTGCAACGCCGACTCCACTAGGGTAAAAGGATGCAAACAGCGTTGCAGCGTCAACGTGGTGTGACGCCAGCAGGGCAATGGCTCACTGCCCTGCTCGATGCAATCAAAATGAAAGTCCTGACACCAGCGAAATGACAACGGCTGTGGCGATGGCTGGCCCTTGGGCTGAATAATGTGCAGGCGAGTGCCAGCGTGGCAATGGGGCTGTAAGCGCTGAAATAAATGACTGATCAGTTCAGCGGGCAAGTAACTCAGCAAATCCCAGCACAATACCAGGTCAAAACTCATATCGGCGGGTTTATTGATTAAATGCTGATCTAAAGCCTGCAGGCTTTGCTCCAAGGGCACACCTTGCTGCACAAAATCCAGCAGATCTTCAACAAAACAGCGGCCTTGGTGTGTCAGTAACGCCTGTGTCGTCCCGGTGGTTGAGGGCCCCAGATCCAAGACCCGGGCACCGGGCTGTAAATGATGTTGCACCAGAGCAGCCAGCTCTGGTGAATAATGTTGCATAACAAACCCTGTTACGCGCCGATTTAACCTTTGCCTGGCGGCAGCTTACCGGCATTTGATGGGTTATTTTCAGGTGGCTTGTCGGCGGGTTTATCGTGACTTTTAGCGTGATGCTTTTCAACCTTAGGCTGCGACTTAGGCTCAGACATTTTTTGATCCGTTGGCGGCAAGTGCGGATGTACCAACTTATCTTGAAAGCTGCCACGACGTTCTTTCAGCTCTTCATTGCTGTCCACCATATCCATCGAGCCACGGAACTTACCACCGTCATCCAGTTGAATGCGCGGAGCAATTAAATTGCCTTTTACCACCGCGGTGCTGCAGATATTGATCAGCTCTTCGGCCAACACGTCACCGGTCAGGGCGCCATCAATCACAATATTCTGCACATGGACATTGGCGTTGACCTTGCCTTCACGACCGATAGACAGGTTTTGCCCGCTCATGCGAATGGTGCCTTCCACTGAGCCTTCTATGTGCAAGTCTTCGCTGCCCACCAGCTCACCACGAATACTGATTTTTTTACCGACCACAGACACATCAGCGCGATTGGCTTTGCTATCAGCATCGCTGGCTTGACTGTTATTAGTAGGCGCGGTTGAGGTCGGCGCTGTTGGGGTAGGAGCACTGGTTCCGGATAAGCCAGTACTGTAGTTAGTCACGCCCGAGCTGTAGCCGTTGTCGTTATCGCCAGCACCTTTCGGGTCGAGTGGATTTGCCATGTTTCCCCCTGCTTACCTGCCCATTGATACCGTGTCGGCCTTTGCGGCCGATTTACAGTATAGGCAGGAGGAACTGAGGCGGAGGCGCTAACGGCGAAAAAAGCCCGGCTTTGTTAACCGTTTCCGCTTTTGCCTGGCAATAACGCCTGCAAAAAGCTGTGGTAATTTTGCGCCGATGCCGAAGGTCGCTCAGCCACCATCATGGTTACACGGCGCTGATCCGCCTCCAACAGCAAAAGCTCATCCTGCAAGGTCGGCAAGTGCTGCTGCAAGGCCTCAAGCAGAGCAGCCTTATTGGCCTCATTGGGCGCGCTATCCCACCAATAACCCTCGGGCAAACCATCATTATCCCAGGCTGCTTGGTTTACCAAACGATATTGCAGAGCGTTGTCCTTTGGCGTTTCGCGACTCAGCAAGGTATAGGAGGTGGCGGTGATGTTATCGCGCACGCCGTTTTTTTCCGACTGAGGTTTGTGGGTGTGCTGGCGTACCTGCAAGCCCAACTTAATAGCATCGAGCCGCAGTGCAGCCAGGCGACGATCGCGAGGACTGGGCCGTATCCACATAAAGGAGCCGACCACCACCAAAATAATTAACGGAATCAGCCAAACCGTCACGAGCTCATCTCCTCCAGCTCCAGCCAACGCTCCTCCAGCTGGTTAACCAATTCTTCAGCTTGCGCCAGCTGTGCCAGTTGTTGCTGCACATAACTGCCGTCCTGGCTGTAAAAATCCGGCGCTGAGGTAACGGCCACTAGCGCATCGCGCTGCTCTTCTGCCGCAGCAATTTGATCCGGCAAGCCATCCAGTTCGCGCTGCAATTTATACGATAGCTTTTTACCCTTGGCAGGCGCAGCGGGCTCGGCCGTTTTTGCTGGTGCAGCCTTTTTCTGTGTTTGCTTTTGCAGTTGCGCTCGCTGCTCGCGGGTACGTTCAAACCAGTCGCTATAACCGCCCACATGTTCGTCAATATGGCCGCCTTCACTAAACACCCATAGGTGAGTCACCACATTGTCGATAAAGGCACGGTCGTGACTGACCAGCAACAAGGTGCCGTCGTATTCAGCCAGTTTTTCTTCCAACAGCTCCAGCGTTTCTACGTCCAGATCGTTGGTCGGCTCGTCCATCACCAACAGGTTGCAGGGTTTTAAAAACAGCTTGGCCAGTAATACCCGGTTACGTTCACCGCCAGACAATGCCCGCACGGGGGTACGTGCACGCTCACCAGAGAACAGGAAGTCTCCCAGATAACCAATAATATGGCGGCTGTTGCCATTGACGATAACGTGGTCTTTGCCATCGGCAACGTTATCGGCGATGGATTTATCTTCATCCAGTTGGTGCCTGGCTTGATCAAAATACGCCACTTCCAAGCGCGTACCCACTTTCAAGCGCCCAGACTGGGCTTGTAGATTGCCCAGCAGCAGCTTGAGCAAGGTACTCTTACCTACGCCATTGGGGCCAACCAGGCCAATACGATCACCACGTATGACATTGGTGGTAAAGCCGGCCACCTGCGGTTGCGCTTCATCCCATGCAAAGCTCACATCCTCGAGCTCAAATACCAGTTTGCCTGAGGCATCGGCACTGTTGAGGCTAAGATTGGCACTGCCTTGCACCTCACGGCGCGCTTTGCGCTCAACGCGTAATTCCTTCAACCGTGCAACGCGGCCTTCGTTACGGGTGCGACGTGCTTTAATGCCCTGACGAATCCATTTTTCTTCTTCCGCCAAACGCTTATCAAACAAGGCATTTTGCATGGCCTCGTCTTCCAGGCGTTTTTCGCGATAGTCGAGAAAGCTCTGGTAATCACCATCCCAGCTATAAATGTGGCCGCGATCCAAATCGATAATACGAGTCGCCAAGTGCTGCACAAACGCCCGGTCGTGACTGATAAATACCAAGGTGCCATTAAATTGCTTGAGCTGCTCTTCCAACCACTCGATGGTGGCAACATCCATATGGTTGGTCGGCTCATCGAGAATCAGTAGTTCGGGCTCGACCACCAACGCTCGAGCTAACATCACTCGACGCTGCCAGCCGCCTGACAACTGCGCAAAGGAGGTATCGGCCGGCAACTTCAAGCGGTCAATAATGGCATCAACTTTCTGCTGCCAGCTCCAACCGTCAGCGGCTTCAATCTGGCCCTGGAGCTTTTCTAACTTGCCCAGATCGGCCTGATCGCCCAGCGCCGTTTCATCGTGATAGGCGGCAATCAGCTCACCAACATCGCCCAAGCCCTGGGCCACCACATCGTACACAGGGGTGTCATGGGCTTGTGGCAGCTCTTGTTGTAGGGTGGCGATGCGCAGCAGATCACGGCGCTGCACCACACCGTCGTCGGGCAATACCTCGCCTTGCAGCATCTTTAATAAGGTCGATTTACCGGCACCGTTACGGCCCACCACACAGACCCGCTCACCGCTGTGAATTTCAAGGGTGACTCGGTCCAATAGAACATGGTCCCCAAAGGCCAGTTCAACGTCCTTAAGCTGCAGCAACATCATGACTTTTGACATCTGTTTTACATATGAGAAGCGCGGCAGTATACGCCAGTGAGATCGGGTGCGCGAACGGCAGCATTTAACATTGGAAAATGCAACGGTCTGTTGTTTACTGAGGCGCCGATTCGGTCTGATATAGCATCTGATAGCCGCTATCATGGCAGGCCACCTCTCCTCTTTTGACCGCTGAATGGACACTAATAATGACGATAAGACTGAACAAAGGTCACCTCGCAGCGCTGGCATTGTTGCTTGCCATGATCGTGTGGATGCTGTTGGGGGCTTTAAAACCACAGCCCGAGTTTCATAATCCACGACCACTGGTGCTGGATCAGGGCCTGACCCGAGTCCAGGTGGAGCGCATGCAAGGCCAGGAGATGGGGCGCAGCATTAGCGTATCAGCCCGTACCGCGGCCAATCGACGGGTCGATATTCGCAGCGAAGTGCGCGCTAAGGTGATTGCCATTCACCGCCATAAGGGTGAGCGTGTGGCCCAAGGCGAGTTAATTTTGGAGCTCGATGCACGTGATTGGCCGGCCCGGGTTAAACAAGCGGAAGCGGCGCTAAAACAGCGCCAACTGGAAGCACAAAGTGCGCGCAAACTGAATAAACAAGGCTTGGCCAATGCCGCCGAACTGGCCAAAGCGCAAACCCAACTGGCCAACGCCGAAGCTGAGCTGACCAATGCCAAACTGCAGCTGCAAGCCAGTCAGATTCGCGCCCCCTTTGACGGCATTGTCGATCAGCGCATGGTCGAAGTCGGTGACTTTGTGCAAGACGGCAACGCCCTGGTTACTGTGCTCGATTTTTCACCTTATTTGATCAAAGGCCAAGTAGCAGAAACAGAAGCGGGCTACATCAAGATTGGTGATCCTGCCCATGCCGAGCTGGTCAATGGTGATCGAGTAGAAGGCCATATTCGGTTTATTGCTGCCGAAGCTGATCCGAACACCCGGACTTTTGCCATCGAAATGCAAGTCGATAATCCATCGGGCCAGATGACCAGTGGTCTAACCGCCAAGTTGCACGTCCCTCAGCCACAAACCCACGCCTATTACGTGTCTCCGGCACTGCTGATTTTGGATGACGATGGTCGCTTAGGACTGAAAGGCATTAACCAGCAGCATGAGGTCATTTTTCAGCCCATCCAGTTATTAAAAGCCGATAACAACGGCATCTGGGTCTATGGCTTAGGCGAGCGTGCCGACATTATCACCGTAGGCCAAGGCTTTGTAGATTACGGCGAGCAAGTGGAGCCGGTATTTTACCAGGGCACGCCGGCAGGCCAGATCGGCGAGCAAGCGCCCGAGCAAGACAATTCACAAACCGCACTGACGGCGGGGTAATATCATGCACAGCCTGATAGACGCCTCGTTGGCACGCACTCGTACCGTACTGATGCTGTTCAGTCTGGTAATGCTGGTGGGGCTGATCACCCTAGTGACCATTCCCAAAGAAAGTAACCCAGATATTACCGTGCCCATTGTTTATGTGTCGGTCACCCACGATGGCATTTCGCCCGAAGATGCCGATGCACTGATCTATAAGCCGCTAGAAAAAGAGCTGCGCGGTTTGGATGGCGTTAAGGAAATGACTTCTACTGCCACCCGCGGCCATTTATCGATTCAGATCGAATTTTTGACAGATGTCGACATTGACCAAGCACTGCTCGATGTGCGCCAGAAGGTCGACGACGCCAAGGGCGAGCTGCCTACGGACAGTAAAGAACCACGGGTGATGGAAATTAACGTCGCGCTGTTCCCAGTAATGGTGGTGACCCTGGCCGGAGATATCAGCGAAAGTACCTTGTATCTGGTGGCGGAAGATTTACAGGAACGACTGGAAGCCCTGCCCGGTGTACTGGAAGCCACCATTCGTGGCAAACGCGAAGAAATTGCCGAAATCATCGTCGATCCGGCGCGCATGGATAACTATGGCCTATCTCTGAACGATCTTGGCAAGCTGCTCAGTGGCAATACCCAGCTGGTCGCCAGTGAAGACCTAGATACCGGTGCCGGCCGCTTCGGCATCAAGGTGCCAGGACGCGTCGAAAGCATTCCCGATATTCTCGATTTGCCGGTCAAAGCCCATGGCGATGACGTGGTGCTGTTTCGCGATATTGCCGTTGGCCGGCTGTCTTATAAAGATCGCAAAAACGCCGCTCGTGTTAACGGCCGTCAGGCAGTGACGCTGGAAATCAAAAAGCGCATTGGTAGCAATATTATTGAGACCATCGAACAGACCAAAGCCACCATAGAGCAGCTGAAACCACTGTGGCCGGCGGGTATTGAAGTTGGCATTACCCAAGACGAATCGCGCTACATTCGCGAAATGCTCAACGACCTGTTCAACAACGTCCTGGTAGCCACCTTATTGGTGATGATTCTGGTGCTTGGCAGCTTAGGCGTGCGCAGTTCTTTTATGGTTGGCATGGCCATTCCTGGCGCCTTTTTGATGGCGCTGATTGTCCTTAGCATCATGGGCTACACCCTCAATATGGTGGTGCTGTTTTCACTGATTTTGTCGGTCGGCATGCTGGTCGATGGCGCCATCGTGGTGACCGAATACGCCGATCGCCGCCTTGCAGAAGGCACCAGCTCACGCCAAGCCTATGCCGAAGCCGCCAAACGCATGGCCTGGCCGATTATCGCCTCAACCGCCACCACCTTAGCGGTGTTCTTCCCGTTGTTGTTCTGGCCCGGCGTGACCGGTGAGTTTATGGGCTTTTTGCCGCTCACCTTGCTGTTTACCCTATCGGCATCCTTGGTGATGGCATTGATCGTGGTACCCACGGTCGGTGCTTTAGTGGGCGGTACCTCACACCATAAAATCGAAGCACTGAAATCCATTCAGGCGGCCGAACAAGGACGCTTTGACGACATCAAAGGCTTTACCGGGGGGTATATTCGCCTGTTGCGTAAAGCCTTGCAGCGCCCTCTATTAGTATTGGGCATGGCCATCGCAGCGCTGTTTGGCTCCTTTGTGATTTATGGCCAGCTTGGCCATGGGGTCGAGTTTTTCCCCGATGTCGATGCCGATGTCGGATTGGTCGATATCCGCGCCCGTGGCAACTTGTCGCTAAAAGAGCGTGAGCAGCTGGTGCAACAGGTGGAATCACGTATCTTCGATATGGCTGAAATTCAGTCCATCTACACCGCCAGTTTTGTAACCGCGCCCAATGAAAGTGCTAAGGACGTGATTGGCCGTATTCAAATTGAATTGGTCAACTGGGAACACAGACGCAGCGCCAACGACATTCTGGCCGATATCGAAGCCCGCACCGCCGACCTACCCGGCTTGATTATTGAAACACGCAAAAAAGAAGGTGGGCCACCGTCAGGCATGGATATTCAGCTGCAGCTGACAGGTAACGACGCCGAAGCCATTTCCACCATGCTGGATAAAGTCAGAGCACTGTTTGAACAGGACCCTGAACTCAAAGACGTGCGCGATGACAGACCGTTAGATGGCATCGAGTGGCAATTTAATATCAACCGTGAAGAAGCCACCCGCTACGGCACCGACATTGCCAGCACTGGCGCCTTGATTCGTATGATCACCGGCGGCCAACAGGTAGGAGAGTTCCAGCCTGACTACAGCGATGACGAAGTCGAAATTATGCTGCGCTACCCCGCAGCGACGCGCAGCATCGACCAGTTTGAACAGGTCAATATCTCAACGCCAATGGGATTGGTGCCGTTAAGCAACTTTATGCAGCGTCAAGCAGTACCGCTGTCCGGTGATCTGGTGCGTATCGACGGCAAACGCCGCTATCGCCTGACTGCCAATGTCAAAGATGGCATCAATGCCGACCAGAAGACCCGCCAGTTAGCCGAGCAACTGCAGCAGTTCGACTGGCTCGATGCCGGTGTTGAGCCACGTTTTCGGGGTAATGCTGAGCAAATGGAAGAAACCGGCAGCTTCTTAATGTCGGCGTTTGGCATCGCACTGTTTGTGATGGCTACCATTCTGGTGACTCAGTTCAACAGCTTCTATCAATCTGGGCTGATTATGAGTGCCATCATATTGTCCATTGTTGGTGTACTGATGGGGCTGCTGATACGGGGTGAGCCGTTTGGCATCGTTATGAGTGGCGTGGGTGTGATTGCCCTGGCCGGCATTGTGGTCAACAACAACATCGTCTTGATCGACACCTATAAACGTCTGGTCGATGGCGGTCTTGATCCGATGGAAGCGGCACTGCGTACCGGAGCACAGCGTATGCGGCCAGTATTGCTGACCGCCATCACCACCATCTTGGGTTTGATGCCGATGGTGATGCAATGGAACATCGACTTGCTGAATCAGCACTTTACCGTCGGCGCACCCAGCTCGCAGTGGTGGACACAGCTTTCGACCGCCATCGCCGGTGGTTTGGCCTTTGCCACCCTACTGACCTTGATCCTGACGCCTTGCCTGTTGGTGTTGGGCGATCGTAAAAAGTCACGACAGTTAAAAATGGCCGCTGCATGATATTTGAGCGGAACTGGTTAAACCCTGACCGGTTCCGCCCAAAATTTGCAAGTAACTGAATTAATTTAAATTTTTTTTAGAAATTCGTTTGACATCGGCGCTGCTGTGAGTAGAATGCCCACCTGCTTTCGGAGAGGGTGGTTAGCTCAGCTGGGAGAGCATCTGCCTTACAAGCAGAGGGTCGGCGGTTCGATCCCGTCACCACCCACCACCGAAGCAGAAAATTTGGAATTGGACTGGTAGTTCAGTTGGTTAGAATACCGGCCTGTCACGCCGGGGGTCGCGGGTTCGAGTCCCGTCCAGTCCGCCAATTCCAAAACCGTTTATCGACTCGTTAAACGAATGTGGTAACACGTCGTTTACTGAATCGAAAATGGGTGGTTAGCTCAGCTGGGAGAGCATCTGCCTTACAAGCAGAGGGTCGGCGGTTCGATCCCGTCACCACCCACCAAAACTTGTTGATGTTTTGTGTGACAGCAACTCATCAAGACAATGTGGACTGGTAGTTCAGTTGGTTAGAATACCGGCCTGTCACGCCGGGGGTCGCGGGTTCGAGTCCCGTCCAGTCCGCCATTTTTTGATCTTGCGCTGATGCTATTAGCCTTGATCGCGGTCCGAAATGTCGGCCCAGTCGGGTCCCATTAAGTCCGCAACACTAGATCTTGAGCTAATACTGTTAGCCTTGATCTTGATTAAGACAAGTCTTAATCAATGCAAGACACCGTTTGTCGACTCGATAAACGCATGCGATACAGTTTGTAAAGCATCGTTTACTGAATCGAAAATGGGTGGTTAGCTCAGCTGGGAGAGCATCTGCCTTACAAGCAGAGGGTCGGCGGTTCGATCCCGTCACCACCCACCAAAACTTTGATGTTTTCTGGCAAAGCATCACACAATGCGGACTGGTAGTTCAGTTGGTTAGAATACCGGCCTGTCACGCCGGGGGTCGCGGGTTCGAGTCCCGTCCAGTCCGCCATCTTTTCTTAAAGATTTAGACCCCTACTCCTTCTTATTTTGAAATCACGACGAGTCCGCGGAATGCCGCCCAGTCGTCCGCCATCTTTCTTAAAGATTTAGACCCCTACTTTTTCTTATTTTGAAATCACGACGAGTCCGCGGAATGCCGCCCAGTCGTCCGCCATCTTTTTTTAAAGATTTAGCCCCCCTACTCTTTCTTATTTTGAAATCACGACGAGTCCGCGGGATGCCGCCCAGTCGTCCGACATCTTTCTTAAAGATTTAGACCCCTAGTTTTTTAGATCTTCCAGAAGATAAGCGCTGACTGCATTAGCCTTGGTCGTTGTGCGATATGTCGTCAGACGTGTTTATTAAGATTCCCTTCGCTACAACCACCATCTCTTCCTAGAAGCATTTTTTGCCGCCAAACCCTATGCCCTCGTTGGGGGATCTTATCCCTCACGCCGGGCGCGCGAGCGACTGAAAGTGTACATCGAGGCAGTTTCTGCCAGGCGAAAAGTAAACGAAGAAGCGCAGCTTACTTGCAGTAAGTGAGCACTTTTTGGCGCTTTTCAACGCAGCAGAAACAACACAGATAGCTTTCAGCCTGCTTTGCGCTGCGCAGGCCGTTTCTCCCTCGTTGCCAATGCTGTGATCACCGCATCACAAAAAGCCTACGTCCTTATAGGCCTTTTGTTGGTGCTGCCGTCCGGGCAGCCCCTGCGGGCACAGCCATTAGCAACTCCAGCGGCCTGCTAAGGCGCGGAGAGCCTAGGCCCAAGCCCGAGAGCTGAGCGACTTGCTCTAAGAGTTGGCATGGGTGTCTAGCTTGTTTTTGGGCTTCGCCGACTGAGACGCAGGCTATGATGTCCTGATTGTGCTACGACAGGATGCATACCTGAAAGACAGACTTTGCCAAATCAACCACAACTGTATTACCCTTGCCCAAGCGAACGCCCCTCATTTGTTAAGCTTTTGTTGACTAATCTTTAGCGCTTTTGACGCAGGAACAAATAGGAGAGCGTCCGTTTCATCAAGCAGTCTAAGCCGCTGATTTTAAAACCATTTTGGAAGCAATTATCAAGCTAGCAGCCTCAGGGAGTGAATTCGATATGCCGATTAAATATCAGGAAGATATATGAACAACATAATGGAGATTGATCTCAGCAAACGACTTGAGATAAAAATCAAGAACAAGAATCCTGTCGGTCTAGAAGATCTATCGCTCTCTTTGCTGGCTTTTAACCATCAATTTCAGAAGTTTGTCGAGTCCGAGACCAATCGGGAAACGGATATAGGCTCCGAATTGCTGATTAAAGAGGTTCGTAGTGGGTCAATCATTGTCGAGTTAATTTCCCATACTGTACCAATAGTTCCTTTACTGTGGGAAGGTGGTTCATTGGCGCAGTGGTCCAAAGTCGCAGAGGAGGTTTGTGACTGGCTATTGGGTAAAGTAGAAAGACCTCCCAAAGAGCTAACAAAGCAGGATCTTCAACAATGGAACAAGTTTGTTGAGCCTGTGGCGAAGGATAATGGCTCCCAAATGAACATAAACGTTTCTGATAATGGCAAAGTAATCCAGCAATTCATCATAAATTCTACCGAAGCAAATGCCATGCAGAACCGAATCGAAAACTTGATAACCGATATGGACACACCCGAAGGCAACATACATACACGAAAGGTGATGTATTGGTACCAGACAAAATTTGACCCGAACTCAGACACAGGTAATCGAGCAGTCATCGACGACCTTTCGAAATCTGCTTTAAAAGTTATTTTCGAAAATAATGCCGTAAAGGACGAGATTCTGCATGCTGAACCAAAGCTTGGTAAGCCCTGGCATGAACTCGCTTATGTGGTTGATGTTGAGGTTGAGACGGTGAGAGGAACTCCTAAAATGTATAAGGTCCTGCGCTACTACCCGGAGCATACCTTTGACCCTGACGCAGATTAATATTTTAAAAAATTACGCAGGATTATTAATGAATAAGATTTTAACCCTTTGTATACTCTCGTCACTTTCGAAAATAGCGCTTTCAGATATTGAAGGCAGCTTTGAGTACAGTATGAGTGAGTATCCAGAGATCACCAAAATATTAAATAGGAATAATATCAAGGGAGATTATTCTCTAGTAAACTTGGAAATGCCAAATAACGGTATCTTTACCCTTGGTAACTCAAATGGGACAGAGCTATTACTCGTAAACTATATAACCTTCAATATTTCAAACACTCACTACGGCTCAGTTCTGATTCAAAAAAGCAATGACGAATTCGAACTTTCGCAAGAAAACCTGCCAATTCCTCAAGAGATCAAACACGAAGGTAATGTATACAGCCTTCATAAACCTGAGACTGAAGCAAAGGGTGGAGCCTTATATGTGAGCTACAGGTTCACTTGTAAAGCACCTGCGAGCTTTACTCCGATCGGTAATTGCTCAGATGACAATGTTTATCAAACAATTCTTAAATATCAATTCAAAGAAGGTAAACTGATCCTAACAGAAGTCAACATTGACCGATAACAATTGCCAGCGAACAGTCCTCACCGGGCTTTGGACTAAAAACTGATTGGCGTTAATTCTGGGCCGCATTGGTGGGTGTTATACGCAGTTATAATATGAGAATCGAAAGCAACGAAAACTATATTGAACTTGAAATTCATTTAGAGAACGATAGTACTCTACCGAATTATTGTGATGCCCTTATTGAAGTAGAGGTGTCAAGTAATGGTTACTCAGGAAAGAGCCAAGTTTGGGTTGCTAAACAGGAACTCGATTCGTTTGCAGAGTCGATTCAAGAGCTTGAGAAAACCCGAAAGGGTGAGGCGGTTCTAACGTCTATGTCACCTAATGAGCTTTATCTAAGGGTTTATTCATATGATGGAGTTGGGCACATTGCTTTGGAAGGCAAAATCGGACACAGAGTAATCAGCCAAGTGTGCTTCGATCATTCTGTTGAATTTGGCTTTGTATTAGAGCCTGAAAACCTAGTTAGACTTGCCAAGGCCCAGTGGGTAAACCACTAAAATGAATAACAAACAGGAACAAGCCAGACACCCATTCCAGCTCCTAGGGCAAGTCGCTCAGCTCTCGGTTTCGCAGCTAGGTTTTCGCGCCTTAGCAGGCCGCCTGAGTGGGCAATGACTGTGCCCGCAGGGGCTGCCCGGACGGCAGCACCAGACAACATCCTGCCGGGATGCAGGCTGTTGGTGATGCGGTGACCACAGCATTGGTGCCGAGGGAAAACGGCCTGCGCAACACAAAGTAGGCTGAAAGCTATCTACGTTGTTTCTGCTGCGTTAAAAAGCACCTCGCCATGCTCACTTACTGCGAGTAAGCTGCGCTTGTCGAGGACACTTCCGCTTGCTTTTTGCCTAGCAGAAACTGCCTCAATGTACGCTTTCAGCCGCTCGCCCGCCCGGCGTGAGGGATAACCTCAAGGAGGGCATAGGAGTTGGAGCTAAAAAGAGGCTTGGAGTGGATGTCCTGCTAGCCCCTGGTAGAATGACTAGTAATCTTGATGACACGTCCGCGCCGTAATGTAGTGATCATGGAATTGGCAAACAAGCCGGCAAGAACTGCTTGGGCTGCGCTCTGCGGAGAACAAAAGTATATGATATCTGACGGCACTACGGTAATTGCGTTATTAATAAATGATGTCAAAAAGGTAAAACCACAATCTGAGCGCTCTGTGCCTAACTACGTTCTTCGAGAACGGTAAACTGATAAGAACCAGATTGGCGGAGTTCATCAAGGATGTGACCATCGGGCCAAAACAGAATCCGAATAGATGGCCGCACTACACCAAAGACTGATTTTTTGCTTGAATAATGAGGGGTGTCCATAGATGTTAGTGGCATATAAAATGAAGATTATTATCGGAACAATTCTTCTGGCATATAGTGTATTCAGTTTTTCCTTTGAACCTAAAGTTGTACAAGGAAGCTGGGCTGTTTATCACGAGAATCTGGCATCGGATGATTATTACTATTTTCTCCAGATCAATGAAGACTGGTCTGGAGAGCTAACCCGCTCCCTCGGCCATGACCCTATCACGAGATCGTTCCAGAAAGAGAATGTTGTATTTCGAGATGGATACATTGAAATCCAAGCTTCTGAGTCTGAGAAGATGGTCTTATCTGCATGGGTTTTGCCTTCGGGATCTGGAAGGCTTACAGGCCAACTTTTCATGTATAAAGAAAATGGTGACCTCTTTAATATGTTGTATTACCCACTGTCCTTGGTTAACCCTAATAGTCAGCTACTTGAGCATGATGAAATTTCAAAGCTCTATAAGAAATACCACTAACAAAGCCAGCCAGTTTGGATGCACTCTGTGCGCCCCTGCTGGCAGGCGTTAACTGTCGTCATGTTTAAGAGAATCGCAAACTGGTTCAAGGCCAGAGAAGAAAGCAAAAAATTAGAGAACTGGTTTTCCGTCACTTGGGATGCAGAGTATATCTATAGAAGTGTGTCTCCTCCCGGAAAGGAAGCTTGGAATGACAAGTTCAAGTGGGCGGATATCGAACGAATCTGTTTTGAAGCAACTGACTATATATACTCCGATGACATTTATTTTTTCACTACGGAGAGGCCAGAGAGTTACATTATACCAACCGAGGCCAAGGGTGGTAGCGAACTCTGGGAACTGGTTTTAGATAAAAAACTGTATGATGCTGAACTGGCCATTGAGGCAGCTTCTTCACCAGAGGGTATGTTTTGCTGGCCAAAGCCAAACAGTTAACAAACAAAAGGGTACAACAAACCAGCCACCCTCCCAGCTCCTAGGGCAAGTCGCTCAGCTCTCGGTTTCGCAGCTAGGTTTTCGCGCCTTAGCAGGCCGCCTGAGTGGGCAATGACTGTGCCCGCAGGGGCTGCCCGGACGGCAGCACCAGCCAACATCCTGCCGGGATGCAGGCTGTTGGCGTTGCGGCGACCACAGCATTGGCAACTCAGGAATCACGGCCTGCGTAGCGCAAAGCAGGGAGCTCGCCCGCCCGGCGTGAGGGATAAGATCCCTCAAGGAGGGCATAGGATTTAGCGTTAAAAGCCACTTCGGTTGGAATAAGCCGAAAGTGAGTAAGCAAGACAACCATCTGAGCTAGTCAGCCATCAAACCGGTTGATGGCCTCACTACGCCATCTTGGCCGGGAGACTTAGCGGCTAGCCCACCTAGAATGCCAGGCAGGCTAACACAGAGCATAATCTTACTGCTGAGCAGACTGCCAGCGGCTATCATCATCGGCGATGTTTAAATCACTAAAGGTTAATTCTTCATCTGGCTCAGCTTCATCCAGACCTAACTCACCACTGGTGACAACGGTAAAGTCTGCCTTGTGCGTGCTGGCCAGCGACAAGTTTGTACTCGGGTACTGATCATCAACCAAATCTAAATATTCATCTTTGATCACGATATTGCCATTGACGATGTCACCCACATACAACCACTCCAGTTCAGCCCCAGAGTAATTGCTGTCTTTGAGTATGCCTTTGAAAGTAAAAGTTTTGCTGTCATAAGGGTTATTAAAGGTTGCGGTATAGGGGAAGTCCGCTTCACCGTGATTAACCTTAGCCCTCAATGCATAAACCGTATAACCAGGCACATTAACCGCGGCGTTATAGTCCACTCTTTGGGTGGTGTTTTCAGAGGCACTGCCGCCAACGGTTTCGGAAAAACTGATGGTTTCTGACAAACTCCATTCCACTGAGCTGGAGGCTTGCACCGCCTCGCCTACTTTAATGCCCTGGGTGATTTTAACGCCCATGGTGGCAGAAACGCCGCGTGTTTCACTCCAGGTATCTGTGTTTGACTCACCGCGCCAGTAGCCAACATTCACCGAAGCGCTTTGGGTGGTTGGCGTATAGTTCTTGGCCAGCGCTTCGGCATAGAAAAACTGATCGCTGTTTTTCACCGTCGCTTGTGAGGTGTCAAAGGTCAGATCGACAAAATCCAGTTTGGACGGGCGCGCGCCGCAAGCACCTAAACTCCATACCTTGCCTGAAGAGGTTGAATAAGTACCAAACAGTCCGGTGACCGCATGGCGATTGGCGATGGTCACTTCTTGCCACTTGTCCCAGCCATTTGATGAGCCAAAGTACAGCTCGGATCCGGTGTTGGTCCACAACCGAATACGTGATATTGAACCTTCATTTTTTTTGTAAAAGCGATACTTGTTAATAAACTCGTCACCTTCCAGCGTTAGGCGCTTACCGCTGCCATTGGTATTTCCAATCTCTTCTGTTGGTGCATACAAGTATTCGATTTTCAAGCCTTTGATATACTCAACATTGCTAGAGTAAGCGGTGATCGCGGTGATTTTATCGCCCGGCTGTTTGGTGTTGAAATAGCTATCACAGAGATCAAAATCACTACCTTTGCCTGTTTTTCCGTACTGTGAACCACGGTTGTACCAGGTATCGTCTTCAAAGTAATATTTAACGATATTATCAACCTCCGCCAAAGCAAAAGCATTCACAAAAAGTAGTGTTGAAGCGATCAGCATCTTATTCATCTATTCTTCCATTTGTTGTAAATCAACGAAGATTGACAGTGTTGAGCCAGTGGTTTTTTACTGCATTATCATTCGATCAGAGTGACGGACTATTTGTCTTGTCTCTCTACGCGTTCAAGTGGTAGCTCTGGCGCGCAACAATGTAAATATCAGCGCCAATTTAGTTGATTTTTATCGTTAGAAATCAATCTTTAGCATTACTACGAAACCAACGTTAATAAGACGAAAGCAGTATCCCAAGAACAGCTGCCATCCATACTTATTGACGTCTGAGATTTGATTTTTGATCGATTTTATATTATCTGGCCTAACAAATACTGATCATTGACGACAACCCTGCAAAGGTTCAACACCAACCTGGCCATCCAATTAGAGTCAAAGCGTTTAAAGGGAATATCTCAGATACAGAGCTATTGGATTTAACGGATCGACTTAAAGCTTATACCTAAAGAGTGCTCCAAACTGGAGACATCCACCAGTTCAATGCCTGTGGTCATGGTGTTAAACCTTATGGTTACATTCAAACCGAAAACCAATTCAATAAGTTTTCTGTATACATTCATAGAAGCCTAAGCATTGAATCCCTGGCTGCTTAACGACCGCTCACTTATGGTCGAACGTATTACTCAATGGATTAAAAGCTCGACACCTGCGTTAAAGTGCTTATACGACTGATCAATTTTCGGTGGAATATAAGCGACTACTAGTATAATCTCAATGCTAATAACCCTATCAGAATGTATAGCACCGAAAGACCTAGATGCCCTAGAGCGGCGCAAAACATCTGCCACCATCGAGTTATCAATGCAAAAAGAATCAGCAAAAGAAGCATATAAATCATATTTTATCTTTAACAATCAGAGAACCTTATCAACTAGATCACCCAGCGAACTCTCAATCACTGAAACCGAAGAGTGCTCTATCTTTGTCGACAAAACACGTAAGTACGACAATCAGATAGTGATCCATAACGCCTGCATACCTGAAAAGCTAGAAGAGCATTTGGGATTATTTCATAGTAGCTGCTGGCCAGAAATCGCCATTGAGCCTCAAGCCAACACCCCTGAGATACAAACCTGGCTGTCAAACCGTGGTTTTTCACCAGCTTATGACCATGAATTTTTGGAACTGCAGACCTCAAACTATCAGCCCTCAGCGAGCATTTCAGAGTCAGTCTCAATTGAGTGCTGGGATCATAGCAAGGCTGATGAATTTTTAGCGTTGCTCAAAACATCAGGCTTAGAATGTACAGACGATATCTGGAACGATAAACGATCATTGTATTGTACCGACACATTCCGCGGCTATATTGCATCAATAGACGGAAAGCCTTGTGCCTGGGCTACCAGCTACCTGCATAATGATCATGCAATTTTAGCCAATGCATATACCCAAGAGAGCCATCGCTACAAGGGATGCCAGACGGCGTTACTTCGAGCCCGAATAGAAGATGCCATTTCCTTAGGTGTTCAGGTGTTATTAACTGATGTAATGCCAAATAGCACCAGCAGTAAAAATTGCAAATCAGTAGGCTTTAACTGCTCAGGCATAAGACATGTGTATTCTAAAGACTAGATTGTAACCAACATATAAATATCGACCCTAGTCATCGCTGCCATCTCGTTGGCATTATTAATACCATGAGATCATGGTCAATACAGGCAAACACCATTAAACATTTATTACCATTAATATCGATCGACAAGAGGAACACCCCGGACAGCCCTATCGAGAAAACCACCCCTCACTCTGGACGTCGAGCCTCTAGCAATCAAAACCACTCCCACTACCCTATATCGGCATGAGATAGCACCGCCACCGGTGCATGCGATCAGGCTGGACAGCAGGGATGCTGGCCAAGCAAACCGAACGCGGGAATCGCCCTGCTTGCGCGCCGCCGGTCGTCAAACGAGTTACCAGTCTCGCTACGCCAGCTTGGCCTGGGGCAGGATCGCCTCGGGGACAACCTCTCCCCGAGGCGAGCAGCCTTGGCAATCAAGCCCGTGCGCAGCCCACTGCACCTTAGCAGATTCACTCTAACCGACGACCTATTGCAACAAATACGATGAAGGCCTGGCATAGCAGCCAGGCCATTGATTCCAAGGCTGCTTTACGGCCGCTCATCTTTGGGCGAACCCATCACCACCATAGTGGTAATGGACTGCACCACCGCACATTCGCCCAGCACATCTGCATGAAAGCGCTTGTAGGCCACCAGATCTTTGGTTTCCACACGCAGCAAGTATTCATTCATACCTGTGATGTTGTGGCACTCCACCACCTCATTGGCAAACTGCACATGCTGTTCAAAACTGAGCTGCGACTGCTTGGTATGGCTGTTTAAGCCAATGGCCACATAAGCTATAAAGCCCACGTCTAGCTGGGTTTTATCCAGCACAGCGCGATAGCCTTTGATGATCTTCTTGTGCTCTAAGTCCTGCACCCGGCGCAAGGTTGCCGAAGGTGACAACCCTACACGCTCGGCCAGCTCCACATTGGAGATACGACCATCGGCTTGAAGCTCTTGCAATATTCTTCCGCTAAATTTATCCATAACTACATATTATTGTGCCATCGAGTCAGATCCAATCCATATAAACACAAAATTGTGCCCGATTACGATTAATATTTCTGCATTCACTACCTATCGAGAAAACCCCATGGATTTCACTGTATTCGGGTCGCTTCTGGCATTTGCCTTTGTTTCTACCTTTTCACCGGGCCCCAACAACATCATGCTGATGACATCAGGCGCCAATGTCGGCTTTCTGCGCACGATTCCGCACATGCTCGGTATTACCTTTGGCTTCAGCGTGATGGTGCTACTGGTTGGCATGGGCTTAACGGAGCTGTTTCTGCACTACCCCATCATCCAGCAAGGTCTGCAAATTCTCTGCTGCTTGTATTTGGTGTATCTGGCGATCAAGATCGCACTTAGCCGACCATCGCAAAACAGCCAAGAATATCAGCCGATGTCATTTATGGCAGCGGCGCTGTTCCAGTGGCTCAATCCAAAAGCTTGGTCAATGGCATTAACCGCCGTCAGTGTGTTTAACCCTGAAGCCAGCTGGCTGCAACTAGGTTTAATTGCACTGGTATTTGCTTTAGTGAATGTACCCTCGGTCAGTGTTTGGACTGCCGCAGGCAAGCAACTCAGCGATTGGATCAATCATCCGAGTTATGTGCGCTGGTTTAATGGTGCCATGGGCGGGTTATTGCTGCTGTCTGTGGTGCCGATGCTTTAAGGAGCGTATATACGCTAAAATCGCGCTCGACCGTTATTTGATAAAGAGTTTCAACTATATGACTAGGCCAAAAAATCTTCTGTTTATTTGTAGTCGCAACCAATGGCGTAGCCCAACAGCGGAACAAATCTGGAGAAAGGCGCCTGGCTTTCAGGTGAAATCGGCAGGCACCAGCCCAAAAGCCAAACGAACCATCAGTTCAGCGGACATCCGCTGGGCTGACATCATTTTTGTTATGGAAAAGAAGCACAAAAACAGACTTATCGCCCAATTTACACGGCTTCTAGAGCATAAAACAATTTATATATTAGACATTCCAGACGAGTATCAATATATGGACCCAGAGCTAATTGAAGAGCTTGAAGAAAAGGTAAGTGTGGCCCTTGACGGCCTTTAAATAACTCTCCTTCTAGTTTGCTAGCTCACCACTAACATTCAGTGATGAGCATCCTCGTCGAATGTTTACATACCGAGTGCGTCGCATGCATTCAGCACTGTTGAGTAAAGGCAATACACCAATGCCGAAGGAATCTACCGATTCATGGGTCTATTAAAGATGTGTATAAAATATACCGCTAACTAGCCTAGCATGAGACCCATAATAAGGCCTCACTTGATAAAGCTATCGGCGACCATGGCCCAGTATGAGTCATGGCAATAACAAGCTCAACACTCGCTGACAGCGCTATTTGCCTGTATCCATTAGTCATCGATCAATCATTCGACATACGCCCGGTAGCGACCGGTTTAACCACCCGCTGATTGGAACGAACCTGCTGACTGAGCTGATCACGACTGCGCTGGCTTAGCTGAGAAAGGCTTCGAAACTGGTTTCTGGAGGTATGAAAAACCTGCTTAACGAGCTTTCCCCGACTGTTAATTCGCTGATAGCTTTCTTGTAGCTGGACCTTATCTCCGATGCGAACATTCTCCATCTTGTATCCGCGTTTATCCAAAGCAGCCTCATAACCAATATTGCCAACCATGCCGTGGGTTTGGGTAAGATGACCAACAGTTTTGGTATTGGTACGTTTTTGCAAGTCGGACTGAGACTCGAAATACACACTGGGTGGTTGCACACCAAAGTCGATTGATAGCTTGCGCCTTTCGGTAGACGAGGGCTTCACCGTGCCAGTAAAACCGATCATATTTTGATCTTGATACAAACCCTGCTCTTTGCGGCCAAAGTTGGCGGTCTTTTGGCTATAGTTTTTTTCAACGGCTTCAAATACCGACTGCTCTCTCTCCTGCTGCTTGGTCGATGAGAAAAAGCTCTGGAATCTATTGCCTACCGTTTTGGTCGCATTGTAGTGAACTTCATAAGCATGATACTTGTTACTTTCTGTGGTTTTGTCATAGGGGTTTTTATGCACCTTGCCTTGAACACTAAACCATTGTCTCTTGTTGTGTTGCGACATACCGTTTTCCCGCTCACTGTGATGGATACAGGCTATTAACCAAGCAATCTAAGTGCCACGAAACATCAAGCAAACAGCTGACAATACAGAGAGCGTGGTGGGTTGATTTTGACCCGATTGAGCAAACTTTGGTTCCTATGCCCTCCCTGAGGTTATCCCTCACGCCAGGCGGGCTAGCAATAGAAAGAGCACATCGAGGCAGTTTCTGCCAGGCGAAAAGTAATAAAAAAGCGCAGCTTACTTGCAGGAAGTGAGCATTTTGATCGGACTTGCGTACAAGGTGCTTTTAGCGCAAAACCCTATGCCCTCCTTGAGGGATCTTATCCCTCACGCCGGGCAGGCGAACTCCCTGCTTTGCGCTGCACAGGCCGTTTATCCTTCGTTGCCAATGCTGTGGTCGCCGCAACGCCAACAGCCTGCATCCCGGCAGGATGTTGGCTGGTGCTGCCATCCGGGCAGCCCCTGCGGGCACAGCCATTGCCAACTCAGGCGGTCTGCTAAGGCGCATAAAATCTGTACGCGAAACCGAGAGTTTAGTGAGTTGGTCTAGCAGTTGGGGTGGGGATCTGGTTTGTTGTCGTAACGCCAGCGTAATAGGCGCGAGCTTGTGAGCGTCCTAATTGACGCGATTGTTAATTGTCAAACACTCGATCATACATCTTGGCAAACATGGAAATCCCCTCTTCTGTAAGGCCTTCCACATTTTCAGCATCAGGAGAGCTGATAAAGCCAGCTCGTTCTAAATCAATCTTAAACTTGCCCTCCGGGCCGCCTCGAAGAACAAATTCAACTACATCATCAAAGCCCTCCAAATTTCTATCTCTAGCTTTTCTCATTTTGTAATGAATATGCATCCTCACTTTTCTGGCAGTTTCTTCGCGAACCTCTGCCTTGAAGTTTGAAAGCTGCGCAACCGCATCACTTAAAAGCTCCTCTTTTTCAGCCAGTTCTTTCTTAATTTTTTCCTTTTCATCAGCATTTATTTGGAACTTTTCAAGCCACCCTTCTACGCTATTTTTCAGGTCTTCCCTGACTTCGTTTACTTTCAGCTCTTTGGCCTGAACCTTTACCTCTGACTCTTTGTCTGCACTACTGGTATTAGCATATTGCCTTTCAAAAGTTTCTTTAACTTCTTGCTGTCTTCTATCCAACCCCTTTAATTGCTCTGTAAGTTGGCCAAGGATAACTGATGTATCCTTTGTAAATTTGTGCATATTGCCATAGAACTTAGAGCTACTATTGGAAGCGGCAAAATAAAATGCAGCCGAAAGCCCGACGGCAAAGACAGCTAAAATAAGCGCGACAAGATCTGTCGCGCTTAGCTTGGTAAAGTCAAACGACGGGTTAGCATTTAATAACTTATAAGCAACAATGACTGCTATTGCCGCAATTGCCAGCTCTCGCAGAACCTTTGTTATAGCTTCTACTTTTATTCCAAATATTTCCACGATATCTCCTTTGACAATTAACGCCTGGGTAAAGTGCGCCGCCAGGCGTCACTTTGAACCACTTGTTACATTTTTTGCGAGGTATTCACTAGCAAGTTCGGACACATCCTCACTTTCAGATTTAGCTAATACCTCAAGATATTCTTTTGCTAAAGGATGCCTATATTCAGACAACAACTCAACTATGTCACAAAGCAGGAACTCATCTTTAAAACTGAGTAGCCTAGCGAGATATTGGGGTGAATCCTTTTTCCATTTGCCTTGAAGGCGTCGAACAGCCTCCCACAGCTCATCTTCATCATCGCTGGAGCCAATGATTTCCTTTGCTTCAGATCGGCTCATTTGCTCGCTATATACTTCCTTGAGGTTACTAGTCTTATAACCACCCGGTTGAAGGCACATTGGGCAAGGGCATGGTTTTTTACCATGAGCATCTGGTTCATACCTCCACCCCATTGGCTTAGCTATTTTTCTGAATTTTAGGATCTCTTTAGGTTCAATCTTTCTCTCGATGAAAAACTCGTACCCTAGCTTATCCTCAGTTTCCATGAGCTTTGAAATAGCAGTGCCTAGTTCTACCTGCTCATGTTGGAAGTTATATTTCCCAAACCACACCAATTCATCGTTTGGAATTTTAAAATCTACAGCTGCAAAGTTTTTGATACCAGCTCGTTTAAGCTCTCTAGCCCACTGGTGCGATATTAAAAATTCCTTCATGTGCGGCATAAAGAAAACAACATCGCTTGGACCAGGTTTAATACCAGCCCTCTTGATGCTATTCTCATTATCAATACTTGTGATGTGTACTAGTACTGCCATTCTTCACCGTGAAATGTAACAGCTTAATAGTGTGCGTGCCTGTTTTTCCAGCTAGAACCATTCGATCTATCTCTGCCAACCTATTGATTTACAACTGGATATCTTCCTTTCTTTCACATTCCCTCCTGGAAAAACGTGCTTGCCTACTATCCACGCCTCAAAGTTCTGTTGCTCAAAGGCTAACGCACTGATTTTTTTAATGTTTAAGCTACCACTCTGGGAAAATACAGGCAAGCCGACCTGAAAAGCGTGCCAGCTTTTTGTTATTCCAAGAAATATACTGGTTGCATAGGGCTCTTCACCATTTTTGGTGGTCCAGATACACTGATCCTTCACTGAAAGGGTATCTATGGATGGATCAGCTCACTCTGTACAATCGAATTTTAGAGTTATCTCCACCTTGGCACGCAACCTCTGTTGATCTGAAAGACGATGAATCGGAAGTTGTTGTAACGGTTGCATTTGATCAAACACAGGGGGTGGCCTGTCCTGTATGTGGCAATCAATGCACACTGTATGACCGGCGATCACGTCGTTGGCGACATCTCGACACATGCCAATATAAAACCATCATCGAAGCTTCAGTCCCTCGCGTGAACTGCCCTGAACATGGTGTGTTAACGGTTCAGGTTCCCTGGGCTGATGGCAGCTCACACCACTCAATCAAGTTCGAGAATGAGGTGTTAAAGTGGGTACAGGAAGTATCGATTCTAGCTATTACCCGGCGACTCAAGACAAGCTGGTCGGTAGTCGATCGAATCATACAAAAAGCAATAAAACGAGGCTTGAGTCGGCGCTGGGAAGTGGATTGTACCCATCTGTCTGTCGACGAGACCTGCATTGGAAAAGGACGCGATTTTATTACCATTCTTTCAAATCGTAATGGTCAAGTAATCGCAATATCTGACGGTCGTAGTGGAAGCAGTTTATTGAACTGCCTGAGCACAATTCCAATTCAGTGCTTGCAAAAAACGCGGACGATCTCGATGGATATGAGCTCAGCATACATCGAAGCGACCAAACGATTTTTTGGTAATAAAGCCAATAAAATGATTTCAATAGATCACTTTCATGTATCCAAAGTACTCACCACTGCCGTTTCAAGCACCCGACTTTCAGAGCTTAAAGAGCAGCCGTCTCTAGATAAACTTCACTCTCATAAAACACGCTACCTGTGGCTAAGGAACCGGCACAACCTCAAAGTGCAACAAAGCAATGAGCTTAATCTACAACAGACTTCTATGACGAAAACAGCTTACGTATGGATGCTAAAAGAAAAGGCTCGTGATATTTGGACGGGCATTGAGCCTTCAAGCCGTCGCAGCTGGACACAATGGCTCTACTTAGCCAAAAGCAGCGGTATTAAAGCGCTGGAATTAGCCGCAGAGACCATAAGAGCTCACCTGAAAGGTATTCTTACTGCAATGAAGCATCAGTCATACAATGCTCGTGCTGAAGCCGTCAACAAAAATGTTAAGAACCTTGCGAGGCTGGCCCATGGCTTTAGAAATCGAGACAGGTACAAGTCGCTGATTATGTTCAGGTACGGACAGCTCGATATGTCAATGACCCACTAGGTACAGTGAAGAGCCTTGCATAGACAGCATCCCTTTACATTGAGTCTCTAGCCATTTCTTAGCTGATTGCTCGCTCTCGCGTATTGGTTTTCCGCGCCTTAGCAGGCCGCCTGAGTTGTTAATGGCTGTGTCCGCAGGGGCTGCCCGGATGGCAGCACCAGCCAACATCCTGCCGGGATGCAGGCTGTTGGCGTTGCGGCGACCACAGCATTGGCAACGAAGGATAAACGGCCTGCGTAGCGCAAAGCAGGGAGTTCGCACGCCCGGCGTGAGGGATAAGATCCCTCAAGGAGGGCTTAGGGTTTGGCATTAAAAAGCACTGTGCGCTATTTAATTACCTTCCACCACCGGCATTTCCCCCTGCAGCTCAGGCATTACCGCCATACGCTCACGCAAAAAATCCCGTAAACAACGCGCCCTAGCCGATAGCAGCTTGCCATCCGGCCATACCGCAAAAATATCGCGCATGGGGCCACGCCAGCTCGGCAACAATAACTCTACTTTACCTGCAGCCAATGCCGGCCCCATTTCGCTAAAAGGCAGCAGCGCTATGCCCATATCGCTGGCCACCAGTTCACTGGCCATCACAATATTGCTAACCCGGGTCGCGGCTTTGGGACGCAGCTCCAAACGTTGCTGGCCATCACTGAGGCGCCAAGTAGAAATATGTTCAAACACAATCAGTCGTTGCTGGTGCAGCTGGCGTGGATGACAAGGCAATTGCGCTTGCCAACGCAGTTGCTGAGCCAATCCGGTGCCAATAAACAAGCCGGTGGCCACCTGGCCCAAGCGTTGCTGCATCAGCTCGGAGTCCGGCTGAGGGCCGATGCGTATTGCTAAATCTACCCGCTTGGCTTGCAGATCGACAATTTCATTAGTGAGTACCATATTGAGTTCAATATCGGGATAAGCCTTAACAAAATCCCTTAATACCGGCCGCAATGGCCCAATCGACAAGGTACTGGACGCACTTAAGGTTAACGGTCCGCTTAGGTCGTGGCTTTGTTGCTGCAGTTGCTCGAGCGCATATAGCCAGTCGTCAGCGCGCTCGGCAAAGGCCTGAAAGTACGCCTCTCCTGCCTGACTGAGCTGAAAGCGCCGTGCCGAACGATACAACAAGGTTACCCCCAAAGACTGCTCCAGTCGTTTTAGCCGCCGACTGATGGTGGCTACCGGCACGCCCTGACGCTCCGACAAAGACACCAGACTACCGGCTCTTACCAGCTGCACAAACAGCAGCAGGTCATCCATTGATGATTCCATAAATGAAAATATAGCTCTCTTATTTGGCTATTAATCTCAAAAGAACCGTCTCATAAACTATCTCAATAATCCATTCCTTTGCTGCATGTGAGCCTTATGAAACAACGCCTTGCCTTTACCTTTGCCATGTCGCTGACCTTGTCGGTATTGATGTCGTGCTGGGTCACTTACCTCAACCTAGGTCTGGTGCCTGATTTTCTGCAACGCTGGGGGCACGCCTTTATCTGCGCCTGGCCAGCAGCAGCGACCATTTCATTTGTATTTGGGCCGATGGTGCAGCGCTGGTCATTGCGTTTTGCCAGTCCGTCCAACGGCGGATAACTGTGGCCGACAGCGAACGCAGACTCGCTGCCAACAGGCTGCTATGATCATGGCTTTTCAAGGAGTTGATCATGCCCACTAGCCGCTTGTTGGCACGCTTCGCTGCCGCTGTTATCGCCAGTTTGATGCTGGCTTCATGCGCCACCTTGAACGAGGTGGTGCAAAAACCCAAAGCCAGCGTCAGTGGCGTCAAAATCGCTGATGTCTCGGTTAAACAGGTGACCCTGGACGTGCAACTGGACGTCTACAACCCCAACCCTGTGGCACTCAATACCGAATCGCTATTGCTCGACTTAACCGTTAACCAGCATTCATTAGCCAGCTTGCAACGCTCGCAGTATCGCCAAAGCATCGCGGCTAAAGGCAATAGTCAGTTAACCTTGCCACTCACCTTAACCTTTGACGAACTGCGCCAACTGGCCGGCAGTTTGGCCGATCAAGACAACCTGCAATACGGTATTAATGGTGAGCTGGGCTTTAAGCTGCCAGTACTTGGCGTACTGACCTTACCGCTAAAATACCAAGGTGAACTGCCCATCCCAAAGTGGCCACAGGTCGATATTCAAGACGTACGCATTAAGCAGTTCAGTTTCAGTGGTGTCGAGTTGGAAGCACAGCTGCAGTTAAAAAACCCCAACAGCTTTGATCTGGATTTAAATCAGTTTAATTACCAAATGAACGCTGCCGGCAAGACCATTGGCACAAGCCAGCTGGATGCCGTGTCGCTAAAAGCCAGCAGCAGCAAGACTGTGACTGTGCCCTTTTCACTAAAATTATCAGAGCTGGGCAGCAGCTTGCTGAAAGCCTTGCGCAGTAAGGGGCCAGTCACCTTTGAACTGCTGGGCAATATGGATATTCAACCAGATTTACCGGCCTGGAAGCCACAGCCTTTCAGTATTCACAAACAAAAAGATATCTCGCTTTAAAGCTTCAAACTGAAAAAGTGACGACATAAAAAAACCGCCATCAGGCGGTTTTTTTATTCAGCCAGTCGCGCTAATCGCGCACTTCACCGGCTTTAGGATCGTTAAAGCAACGCTCGTCCAATGCGCCTTCGCTGTGGGCAACGATGGTCGACACCGCCGCATCCCCCGTTACGTTCACCGCTGTACGCAACATATCGAGCAAACGGTCAACGCCAATGATCAAAGCGATACCCTCGGCTGGCAAGCCAACCTGGCCGAGTACCATGGCCAGAGTGACCAGACCCACGCCCGGTACACCAGCGGTACCGATAGAGGCCAGCATAGCGGTCAATACCACCAGCAAATAATCCATCATGGTCAGATCTTGGGCAAACGCCTGGGCAATAAACACAGTCGCAACACCTTGCATAATGGCGGTGCCGTCCATATTGATGGTGGCCCCCATAGGTACGGCAAAGGACGCTACTTTATTGTCTACGCCCAAGCGCTCTTCAACGGTACGCAAGGTAACCGGAATGGTGGCGCCACTGGATGCGGTACTGAAAGCAAACATCTGCACACCGCGCATTTTTGATAAAAAGCGCATTGGCGATAAGCCAGTTAAACCACGCAGCATCAATGGGTAAACGATGGTCATGTGCATTGCCAGCACCAGGATCACGGTGAACATGTACAGCAGCAGCTGGCCAACCGTGCCCAAACCTTCGTTAGCAAACAGGTTAAACAGCAAGGCAAACACACCATAAGGTGCGAAGTGCATGATGATTTCTACCAGCTTCATCATGGCTTCATTCCAATCTTCGAACTGCGCAGCCAAACGTTTGCCTGGCTCACCAGCGCGGCCAATGGCAGTACCCACCAGGATGGCAAAGACAATCACCTGCAACATATTGGCGTTGGCCATGGCGGCGATACCATTGGTTGGTACCAGGCCAACAAACACATCCAGCAAGGACGATGCTGCGGGTGGCGTAAAGGTGTCGATGCTCTGCAGATCGATGCCTTTACCTGGGCCGATCAAGGTCGCCATGGTTAAGGCGATAGAAATAGCGATACCTGTGGTGACCAGATACAGCACAATGGTTTTAAAGCTTAAACGGCCAAGGCTGTTCTGATCGCGCAATGCACCAACACCGCAGACCAGAGAAACAAATACCAGAGGCACGACCAGCAATTTAAGGCCAGCAACAAAAACCTTGCCCATCCAAGCAAATACACCACCGACCAGTAAGGTATTTAATACCCAGTCAATGGTTTCAGGCAGTGCCATGGTGTTCATCCACTGCGCCAGACTTCCCAATACCACGGCCAGTATCATGGCAATTAATATGCGATGCGTAAGCGGCATAGCTTCTCCTAATTATTATTAGTCGTTGTTAATCTCTGCTGGTTATACGCAACAAACCAACCGAAAAATACCTAACACCTTTGCGAAAATACCGAGAAAATACCAACAACCGACATAAGCATCCTGCCAGCAAAGCAGAATTGCGCAGTTATATCAGCGGGAAACCTGCAACAATCGCAATATTTAATGCCAAAGAACCCGCATCAAAGTGACGAGCATCCACAGCAAACTGATCGTTTTACAGACGTAATTTTCGCAAAGGCGTGAAATACTACGACAAAGAGCGGCCAACAGCCAATGCCAGGTAAAAAAATACAGGAAAAGATCTCGTGCCGATAACAATTGAAACGCCGGTACACATTGCAACGAGTGCTACCTAGTCAAGCGAATGAACGCCTTATAACAATGGATAAAACGGATACAAACGTTGAAATTCCTGCAAATCAAATTGCTCTAGAATCGGTTCAAAAAATTCCGGCCGCCGTGCTCGTCGAGCATCCAACCCTTGGTAATTCAGCAACGCTAAACAATCGAGGCAAAGCTCGGTTGAGGCGTGCCAATGATGAGTGCCACACTGTACTGCTTGTCCAAGGTGGCGAACGTGCTGCACCTTTTCACAATGCGCCAGGTGCAAACGCTGCTCGGCGAGCATCCACACCCGCGAGTTTTTAAACGCCAGAGTTTTATCTCGCAGTGCCCGGGTGACACTGGCCGCCACCTCCAGCCCACCTTGCTCGAGTGCTTCTCGCTCGGCATAGGTCAGCTGCCTCTGCGGATCAAACAGCTGAAAGTCACCGTAGTCGTCGGTACCCATCTGGCGGCGCAAGGCGTTCAGCTGTGGATCTGAGAAGAAATCCAGCAACTTCATTTACAACACCTCATCCAAAATGGTGGCAATGCGACCTTCGGCATCGGTGCGCACTCTAAACTCCACCCGCCTTGAGCGCTGTTCATTTTCATGGCCTTCAGCATCACGAATCACTTTGGCTGACGATAAGCCATTGGCGGTAAGATGCTGAATCAGCCATGGCTTATCATCGGCAACGGGGGCTAACCCCAGCAGAAACGCCAGCGTCGAGCGAGTGCGCTGCTGCGATAGATTCATATTGCGGATATAAGCCTCGTCATCCGTGCTGGCACCAAACCAAGCACTGGAGGTGTGGCCTTCTATACGCACCTCAAGAATGTCATCGCGATATTGAGCCTGGGTGATGATACGCACGTAACGAGGGAAAAAATCGGCCAAAATATCTCGAAACTCGGGCTTTAACTCCGCCTCACCGCGATCAAATAACACATCGCTGTTGTTAAAGCGAAACGCTAGGTCCTCATCTAGCTCGGCCCCCCAACGGGCCATATCGGGGGCAAATTCACGCTCCAAGTCTTGATACAACTGGGTACGCAAACGATCGTACAAGATCGCCACATCACGCACTTTATTACGCTCAACTTCAACATTGATCATAAAGACGATCGAAATCAGCATAAACACCATCATCAGCCCGGCCATCAGGTCGGATACCGCAACCCAATGCCCTTCTTGCTCCGGTGCTCGCTCCAGCTCGCTGTTATTCATCCACCTGCTCTGCCAGTTTCACCAGTTGCTGTAAGCGTTTGGTGAGCGGTGTGTAGTCACTCACAAACTTCTCCGATAAAGCAGTGAGCTGCATTCCAAAGGACTTCAGCGCACGATTCAGCTCTTCTTCCATGCCTTCATCAAGGGTGGTCATTTGCCGCTCAACGCGCTCTCCCAGCCTTTGCAAATGCTGCAGACTTTGCTGCTGTTGCAGTTGTAATTGCTCCTGACTGCCGCTGAGCTGTTGCTGCAGTTGAGTTTCAACATGGCGCTGCATTTTACTTAACTCTTCTACTGCCCAGCGCTGCTGTGCTTGCAAGGCATCGGCCATGCCTTTAGTAAGCGCCAGTACTCGCTCTTCCAGTTTCGGCAAGCCGTCAGTAGCGCTGTTGACCAGATCTGCCAATGAGCCCAGCTGCGACTGCAAGTTTTCGCGCTGCGCTTCTAGGCCGTTAAGCAGATCCTGTAGTGATTCAGAAATGCCATTAAAGGCATTGGCGTGGCGCACCATGTATTCAAACGCTTCGCTGGCTTCGCGCATGCTGGCGGCGGTGCGCTCCTGCTCACCAATCAGCTCATTCAGTTGTTGCTTGTATTGCTTTTGCCAATTCAGCATCGACAACACGGATTCGTTCAAACGCTTAAAGTTATCGCCGTATTGCTCGTTAATTTTGGTATTGAACTCGCGCATCACGGTTTCGATGGCGTTTATCAGCGCTTTGGCGTTGGCTTCGGCCATGCGCTCTTGATAGCTTTCTAGGCTAGTGGCAATGCGATCGAGCTGTGAGAGTAAGGCCGAGTGCTGACGATGCAATTGCTGTGGCAAGGCATCATCACCATCAAACTGCTGCGCCAGGTATTTAAGCGATGCATCCAGGTCATCGATGCTGGCCAGACGTTTGGCTTCTTGTTTACCTCGGCTGGTTTGGCTGAGTACGTGGCGAATCTTGAGTGTCAACGCCCCCAATAACCCGACGATGGACGACCAAAACGCCGTCTTTAAGCCGTCCATCAGTTTTGGCACACTGCCTTGAATATCGGCGCTGTCGAAATGCCAAAGGCCCAGTGCAACCCCTAAAAAAGTACCAAATATACCGATGCTGGTAAGAATATTAGGCGCCACCTCGGCGGTGCGACTGGAGTAGCGAAAGGTATGAAAGTAGACCGTTAAAACAGTAATCAGCGCCATCAAGCCAAGGGTCCAAGCCGAGAATTGGGCTGTCATATCTGTATTCCCACCGCATTTATTCCTAACAATTCTAGTGCATCTTGAGCTATTCGCAGGTTTAGCTATAAGCCTGCAGCAATGGCCTGACAGTCAGCATACGTAGCCTTGGCGGTGCGAATCAATCCTCAATAGCAGTGAAAGTTTCTCAGCAATCCACCGCTTGATAGCCCCGCCCTTTCCCAAAGCGATTCAATGCATGGAATGACCCACGAAGATGGCATTTGCGCCAATTTCAAACGCCCGTTTACAATTCACACTCAGTGATGTCCGTGAGTGAACATCGACCTCACTGACCGGACTAATAACATTCATACGCAATTGAGGTACTCACCTATGTCGACCGGTATCTGGATTCTGCTGTTGCTAGGCACCCTACTGGGGCTGGCCTACAAACGCAGTGGGTTAAAAACTGCGGCCATAGGGATGGCCGTCTTTACTGTGCTGAGCTTTATTGGCGGCGCCGCTGGCCTGATTAAACTGCTGAGTGTGGTGCTGGCAGCGGGCTTTGCAGTACTGAGCCTGGAGGCATTTCGCGCCAATACCATTACCCGTCCTATTTTTGCGATTTATAAAAAATTGCTGCCGCAAATGTCGGACACCGAAAAAACTGCGCTGGAAGCAGGCACGGTTTGGTGGGATGGCGAGCTGTTTTCTGGCAAGCCCGATTGGCAAAAGCTGATTAACCACCCCAACCCAACCCTGGCACCTGAGGAGCAGGCTTTCCTCGACAATCAGGTTGAGACCCTGTGCTCCATGGTGGATGAGTGGGAAATCAGCAACAACGGCGATATGTCAAAAGAAGTGTGGGATTACATTAGAAATGAACGCTTCTTTGCCATGATCATTCCGAAAGAATATGGCGGTTTGGGCTTCTCCGCCCAAGCACAAGCAGCGGTGTTGCAGAAAATCTCCGGCCTATCCAGCGCCGTGTTTTCAACCGTTGGCGTGCCAAATTCGTTAGGCCCAGGCGAGTTATTGCTGAAGTACGGTACTCAAGAGCAAAAAGACCATTACCTGCCGCGCTTGGCCGATGGCCGCGAAATTCCATGTTTTGGTCTGACCGGCCCACGCGCGGGCTCAGATGCCACTTCTCTGCCAGATACCGGTGTGGTCTGCAAAGGTGAGTGGGAAGGCAAAGAAGTGGTGGGCATTAAGCTCAACTTCTCCAAGCGTTACATCACCTTGGCTCCCGTGGCGACTGTGGTAGGCCTGGCCTTTCGCATGTTTGACCCAGACAAGTTGATCGGTGATGACTATGACATCGGCATTACCGTTGCCTTATTGCCACGCCAGCTGAAAGGCATGGAGATCGGCAACCGTCATCTGCCCATTGGCTCTCCGTTTATGAACGGCCCGATTATCGGTAAAGATGTCTTTATTCCTCTCGACTTTATTATTGGTGGTGCTGACAGCGCTGGTAAAGGCTGGCGTATGCTGGTTGAGTGCTTGTCGGTCGGTCGCTGTATTACCTTGCCATCGTCGGGTGCTGGTGGCGGCAAATACGGCATTGCTGCAGCTGGTGCATACGCCCGCGTGCGTCGTCAATTTGGTGTGCCTATTGCCAAGCTTGAAGGCGTGCAAGACTCCCTCGCCCGCATCGCCGGTAACGCCTATATTTCAGCGGCGGCATCGCGCATTACTGCCATTGCCATCGACCAGGGTGAAAAGCCGTCGGTGCCATCGGCCATTTTGAAATACAACCTGACCGAAGCGGCGCGTGAAATGGCCCTCGACAGCATGGACATCCATGGCGGCAAGGCCGTTATTCGAGGCCCAGGTAACTACATCGAAAGTGGTTATTCGTCGGTACCCGTGGCCATTACCGTGGAAGGCGCCAATATCCTAACCCGCTCTATGATCACCTTTGGTCAGGGCGCTATTCGCTGTCATCCGTATGTATTGCCAGAAATGGAAGCCGCGGCCGACAACGACCTGCAAGCCTTTGACAAAGCGCTGTTCTCTCACTTTGGCTTTATCTTCACTAACCTGTCGCGTTCACTGCTGCTGAGTCTGAGCAATGCTGCCTTTACTTCGGTGCCGGCGTCTGGCCCAACCAGAAAGTACTATCAGCAAATCAACCGCTATGCGGCCAACTTTGCCCTGACCGTCGATCTGTGCATGTTCTCACTCGGTGGTGAGCTTAAGTTCCGCGAGCTGATTTCAGCGCGTTTGGCCGACATGCTGTCGAAGCTGTATCTCGCCTCATTGACGCTGAAGCATTGGGAAGACCAAGGCCGTAATCGTGATGATCTGGTACTGGTGGAATACGCCATGGCCAAGCTGTTCTCGGAATTCGAAGCGGCGCAAGATGGCGTTGCCAAGAACCTGCCGATGCGCCCGGTTGGCTGGGCACTGAAGTTGCTGACCTTGCCGTTAGGCCGTCGTGCGCAGCAGCCATCGGATCGCGTAATTGGCAAAGTGGTTGACCTGACCATTGCCGCAACGGACACCCGTGAGCGCCTGATCGAAGGCATTTACCGTGGTGATAACGGCAAAAACCCATTGGCCAAATACGATTCGCTATTGGCTCGTGCCGATCAGGCAGAACCTATCTACAAAAAGATTGGTGATGCTTTAAAAGCCGGTAAATACGACGAATCCAACCTCACCATTGAAGGCCGCATTCACGACGGCGTTGCCTTGGGCGTATTGAGCCAGGAAGAAGCCGACTTTATGCTGGCGTTTGAAAAGGATGTGCTCGATATGATCAATGTCGACGACTTCCCGCTCGAGCATTTTGGCCCAGTTGCCGTCAAACACGACGCCCCCGCCAAAAAGACCAGCCGGCGCAAGCCTAAAGCCGATGCTGGCGAAGCAGTAACCGAAGACTAATCGGTGCCCTGCAAAAGCCCTCTCTGGCCATGCCTGAGGGGGCTTTTTTATGCCTGCTCAGATGGTCTGTTTTGTGACCTGGACTATTGGCCAGAGCATCCTGCGCTGGTATGTTGAAGTCCTAAGAATTATGGAGAAAAACCCATGTTGATCAGCAATATGGAAGTGGTACCCGGCAAAAAAATCGTTCAACACCTAGGGCTGGTGCAAGGCAGTACCGTACGCGCTAAACATGCCGGCCGAGATATTATGGCTGGACTAAAAAACATCTTTGGCGGCGAGCTAAAAGGCTACACCGAGCTGCTGAGTGAATCGCGTGACGAAGCGGTCGAACGCTTGTGTCAGCAGGCCAAAGTGCTGGGCGCCAATGCTGTGATCAACGTGCGCTTTTCCACCTCATCGATCGCCGCTGGCGCATCTGAGATTTTTGTTTACGGCACAGCGGTGGTGGTGGAGGATCGCTAATGGATCTCATCATCTTCCTGGTGCTACTGGCGCTGGGGTTCTTTTTTGGTCGCATGGCAGAGTCACGCCACTATAAAAGCATTCGCCGTCGCGAACAGGCTTACCGGCGCTTATTAGTGATGCCAGAGCGCATGCCACCCATCGAATATGCCCGCCATAAAAGCACCTTAGTCACTGGCAGCGTGGTGATTTCGGTGGACTATTTCAAAACCGTTGCAGCCGCGTTAAGAAGTTTATTTGGTGGTCGAGTCGGTGCCTACGAAAGCTTGTTAGATAGAGCCCGGCGAGAAGCAATATTGCGCATGCAAGAAGATGCCAAAAACATAGGCGCAGATGCCATTTACAATTTAAAGTTTGAAACCTCACGCATCGGCCAAAATGCTGGCAAATCCCTCGGTTCCGTAGAAGTACTGGCATATGGAACCGCGCTGATTCCAACAGCAGAGATGCGCGAGCAACGCATTGCCAAGGCCAGCCAGAGCGTCTGATGTCGCAGCAACCGAAAGAAAATCCGCAACTGCCGGATCACATCAACAACGCCCATGAACACCCGCTGAAGGATTTTATGATCCTGCTGCTGGGCGTTGCATTCGTCATGGTCATGCTGACCTGGATGTTGGCCTCCAGCGCTTCCTGGCTGGCTCCCAAGGTTCCCTTTTCCTGGGAAAGCGGCTGGTTTGCACCGCAAGCCTTGGTGCAATCCTCCAGCGAGCAACACAGGGTAGAAGTTCAACTGCAGCAGCTGCTGGATAAACTGCTCGGTCCAGAGACGAGTTTGCCGGTGCAAGTGCATTATTTGGCCGATGAAAGCACGCCCAATGCCTTTGCCACCTTAGGCGGCCATATCTTTGTTACCCGCGGGCTGATCGAGGCAGTACAGTCGGAAAATGGCCTGGCCATGGTGCTGGCCCATGAATATGCCCACGTGCAGCAACGTCATCCGATGATTCTGTTGCTCGAGCAACTGTCGTTTAGCGTGCTGTTTGGACTCGCTGGTGGCGCAGATGTCGGTGGTTTGGTCGGCCAGCACTCGTCAATGCTGACCCTATTGGCTTTTAGCCGCGATATGGAACGCAGCGCTGATGCCTATGCCCTGCAACGACTGCAGGCCACTTATGGTCATAGTCAGGGCGCTGATGAGTTCTTTCAGCATGTGTTAGAGCAAGATGAAAGCCACTGGCAGCAGTTCCTGCAGACCCACCCACTCACCAGTGAGCGGATCAGCAACATTCAGGCGAGCATTGAGTCTGGCAAGCTGACGCCCCTGCCTCCTGCACTCACACAGATCGCTCAGCCCTAACGCGGCAAACACTCTCATTCGGTCTTGCCGTGCGGGGCCATCGCCTCTGCCAAGTTGGTTAACTGCTGTGTGATTTGGGCGAGTTGCGATGCATCTCTGCTTTGCAGCAGCTGGCTATCTGCGGTAGCCAGTAACTGGCGTGCCTCGGCCATCAGTTGCTCACCACGGATAGTGAAGAGAATATTTTTTTGCTTACCATGGCCCTGCTCCTGACGTAGGTAGCCCAGCTGGCACAGCTCACGCACATATTTTGCCACCATCTGTCGCGATACTCGCATCTGCCTGGCAATGTCCGACGCATGATTAATACCGCAATCCAATTGCCCTAAAAACCCCAGCAACACCGGACTGATATCGCTATAACCCAACAGCGATAACTGTTCGCTAAGGTAGTGTGCGACTGCCTCCTGCAAGCGCTGACTGGCTTGCGCCAGCAATAGTAGCTGGGAATCCACCATGGCTACGCCAGATCGTGTAAACCTTGTTGACATAAAAGCACTTTCAACCCATTGTATGTCAACCAAGTATACATAGCGGAGGTTTTATGCTGAACCTAAAACTTGCATTGCGACTCAATGCTGCTAGCTGCATTCTGTTTGGGGCACTGCTGGTCACCATACCGGCTGCTGTGGCGCAGTTTTTGGCTAACGACGGTGCACCAACATGGCTGCTCAGTCTGCTTGGGGGGCTGTTGCTCGCCAACGGAGCTTTGCTGATATCGGCGTCAATGCTGGCCACTGTGCCAAAGGCCTTGGTGGTATTTTTTAGTTTGGGGGATTTAGCTTGGGTACTGATGACGCTGGCTCTGATCATCACTGGTTTTTGGATCAGTACCGCAGCAGGGATTTCAGTCTCACTGCTGATCGCAGTTTGGGTAGCTTGGCTAGGATGGCAGCAGTGGAAAAACAACAGCCAGATTGCGAGGGCCTGTTAACAGGCCCTAAGGCAGAGCCGTAAACGGCTCTGCCAATCACCTTAGGCAGGTTTTACATCGTCTAAGAAACGCTCGGCATCCAGCGCCGCCATACAGCCAGTACCAGCCGACGTAATGGCTTGGCGATAAATGTGGTCCATCACATCGCCAGCGGCATAAACGCCTGGCACACTGGTTTGCGTGGCATTGCCTTCCAAGCCGCTTTGTACCTTGATGTAGCCATTTTCCATCTCCAGCTGACCTTCAAAGATGCTGGTATTGGGGTGGTGACCAATGGCAACAAAGATACCTTCCAGCTCGATCTCTTCGGTCTCGCCCGTCTCGCGGTTTTTGATGCGCATGCCGGTCACACCCATGTCGTCACCCAGCACTTCGTCCAGCTCGTTGTTCCACTTAATGGTCACGTTGCCGTTAGCTGCTTTGTCGAGCAGCTTATCCGCCAGGATTTTTTCGCTGCGGAAGCTATCGCGACGGTGCACCACCACCACTTCTTTGGCGATGTTGGCCAGATACAGCGCTTCTTCAACGGCGGTGTTACCGCCACCAATAACTGCCACACGCTTGTTGCGATAGAAGAAACCATCACACGTCGCACAGGCCGAAACACCCTTGCCTTTAAAGGCTTCTTCACTGTCCAGACCCAAATATTTGGCGCTGGCACCAGTGGCAATAATCAATGCATCACAAGTGTATTCGGCACTGTCACCTTTCAGATGGAAGGGACGCTGCTGCAGATTCACACTATTGATGTGGTCAATAATCACTTCGGTATCAAAGCGTTCAGCATGCGCTTTCATACGCTCCATCAGCTCGGGACCCTGCACGCCATCGGCGTCACCTGGCCAGTTATCAACGTCGGTGGTGGTGGTCAGCTGACCACCCATCTGCAAGCCTGTCACCATGACTGGATTGAGGTTGGCACGCGCCGCATACACTGCCGCGGTGTAGCCCGCTGGGCCAGAGCCCAGAATCAAAAGTTTAACGTGACGAGGTTCGCTCATGAGTATCTCCACAATCTCGGCCTGACAATGACACCATGTCGTTGTCGGCGTTTTCAGATAAAGGCGCTAGCTTATCGCCAAATGCTCGGGAGTGTTAAATGAATATTACTTATCTGTCTATCAAGGTTACCTATCACGCCAGTCAGTGCAGCTAATTGAACACCTACTGCTAAACTCAAACAGCTTCAGAGTCTCCAACAGCAGTCGAAATTCATCCAATTTCTTTATATGAAACAACGACTTAGAAGTCATAGGCAAGAAGCCAAGCAATAGCGACAGAAGATCGACATTGTCGCTACTGGTCAGATACGGCACCATCTTTGTTCCGTGTCCGTTCTTGGCAACAGTCTGATCCAGACACCCATAACAATAAGCCACGACAAAGGGTAAGCACATGCACAAGCGTCAACAGATTGAGCAGAAGTCACGATTAGGTACTCTGCTGCTGCACAAAGGCTTGATCAGCAGGCCGCAGCTGGACCAGGCGCTGCAGCAACAAGCCAGCAGTGGCACTCGTCTGGGCGAAATTCTAGTAGCACAAGGTGTGTTAACTGAGCGTCAACTGCAGCGGGCACTGCGTAAACAGTCGAACTATCGTTTGGTCGCCGCCATCTCGGCCATGCTGTTAGGCCCCTTCCAGCCCTTTATCAGCAGCGCCAATGCCGCCATTGAAGATGGCAGCAGTATCGCTGAGCAGCAGGTAGAGCCGCCGGCACTGAAATCGGGTGCCAGTATGCAAGCGTTGTCCGATGCCGAGATGGGTGCCGTGTCGGCACAAGCTGCCACCGACATTCTTGCCAACCTAGATCACTTGCAAGACCTAGCCGCAGATCCCAATGCCAGTGATGAAGATATTGCCAGCACCACGTTAGAAACGCTGCTCAATACGTCACTGCCGATATCCAATCTGCTTGATGCCGAGATGGAAATCAGCGGTGTGCATTATGACGACGGCCCTCGCACTGTGATCAATAGCGATGGTTCATTGCAGGTCAAACTGCCCACTCAGATCGATCAAATCGCTTTTAGAAATGTGCGGGTACAAGGTATGAGCCAGGCCCATATGGGCGATGTGACCATTCGCAATATATCCTTTGGTGCCGGTACCACAGTCAATATCAGCGTTCGTCCTTAAGGCCCACGGCCCTTACTGGTCTGGCAATCGACCCACGCAGCGACAGTTGCGACCACCTTAAGGCGCACTGATATCAGCGGGCCGCTGCCATGGTGTTTATTAGCCATATCCTAAGGCCAGGGGAACAAACGCCACCAAGGCTAAAGCAATGGCCATCGTCGTCAGTGGCAATAAAATCTTTTCATGTCGATACCAGAAGTTATGCCCTTCAAGACTGGCCAGTCGCACTTCTTCTTCACCCACCACTTGCCTAGTTAACAAATGGTTGAGCGCCACCGGCGGGGTTAAATAGCCCAGCTCAAATGCAACTAAAGTGACCATCCAAAAATGCACCGGATGAATGCCACTGTCGTAAGCAATGCTGGCAATGGTTGCGCTGACCAGAATCACCGCGCCATAAGGGTCGATAACCATGCCAATAAACACCAACAGCGCGACCATTAACGCCATTGCCAGCCACACTGAATCGAAACTGGCAGGCACTAAAGCCATCAGCTCGGCGCGCTCAACGACACCACCAATACTGACAGATAACCCCATCAGCATTAACAAGGCACCAATATGGCCAGTGGTTTCCGTCGTCGCCTCACGCAGTTTTTTCTCTAACGAATCGCGCCCCTCACATAAGCCCTGCCAAGATGCTTCGGCTCTTTGCTCGATAAACTGAATATTGAGATTTTCTCGCCTAAGCACAGCACGCTCTTCACTGATGCGCTCAAACGCCAGTATCGACAGCAATAGCACCGGTAAAATAATGGGTGCTGAAAATTCATCCAAATAGGCATCCAATAATATGGCGTACGCCAGCAATACTACGGCTATCAAGATGGCGTAAGGAATTAACGGCTTAAGTGCGCTTTGCAGCCGTTGCCCAACATCATCTGGCAGCTGCAACGGCGTTTTATCCTGCCGTGTCAGCATGGCTAGCGCGGCAAATAGCGTGGCGGTGAGAAAAAAGACCTTTACGCCCCAACCAAACAGCTGGTCTGTGGTCACTTCATTATTAAGAGCAGCAATAATCACCACCAACAAACACGGGCGTAATACCACTCCCATAGAGCCCGACATGGCAGTTGCCGCCAATGCCAACTGACGGCGAGCGCCAGCACGACGTAACTCAGAATAAATCAAACCACCCACGGCAATGACAAAGATGCCTGACGCCCCGGTGTAAGCCGTTGGAATAGCCGCCAAGGCCACCACGGCCACAGCCAACATCTCTGCTGGCAGATTAAATACTTTAAAAACGTCAAATACGCGCTGTGCCAGCCTGGTACGTTTGAATAACATACCAATCCAAACGTACAAACCGACATTTAAAAACAGCTGCGACAGCTCCATCATCTGGTTTAAATAAATACCAATACCGGCACTGTGCCCACTAACAATGAAGTAGCCGCCCGAAATCATGCACATAGTGGAATACAAAGGTATCGATAGCTGCGCTTTTAAAAAACTACCGCCTTGTTTGGCATCGCTAGGGATAAATAGAAATTGATACAGACTGAGTAGCAAAATAAAAGCAAAGCCGTATATCCAAAGATGATGCAATATCAAATGCTCTTGGCTAACGGCGACACCCGCCCCTAACGCCACGTCGCGAAAACTATAAACGGAATAAAACAAAATACTGCTGGACACTAACTGTGCTGCTGCGGCAACACGATAATCCATCACGGTTTCCATTGGCCGCAGCGCAATATGATGACGCCGAAACACCGCCGTTAAACCGCATATCAATACCAACACCGCCAGCATAATTCTCTGAGCTTGCATGCCTAACTCGCCAAAGCTGGCAACGGCTAGCTCTAATGTGCGAAATGCCTGCACCGCTGGAGTGATGCGCTGCTGTATGTGCTCATACTCTTGATGCCGAGCTTGGCACTGACTTTGTGCCGCCAACAGCGATTGGCGCATAACCTGAGGATCCACGGGGTCGGCGGCGAGCAAATCCCACTCGTCGTCCGACTGCTGGCTTTCTGCAATTAACTGCTGCAGCCTAGCGTCAATATCTATATTGCCATTGCAGGACGGCTGCTGTGGATCGTGGCGCAGTTTAAAATAGCCATCCCAGGTATTTTCTCCCAGTGTTAATAGCTGAGCATGAAAGGTATGACTGGTGTTAATAACCACAACCAATACCAGTACCAAAAATGCCGGCAAGGCCGCCAGCCACTCATAGGCACTGCGATTAGCAAAACGTGCTGCCTGTTCCATCTGAACTACCTCTGACGCTAACAGTGCGCCTTGTTATTGTTATTTTCTGTGCGCTTATTCGAGCTTATCGACACACTCAGCGGCAGCAGGCTGTTGCCTACAACGCAGTTTCCTCATCAGCGTTAGCATGCTAGCGTGGTACACCCCTTCATCACGAAGCTGCATGCGTATCTGGCGTAACATGGTTTGATATTCTTGCTCTGCCTCAGCACTTAAATCGATCCAATAATGTTCATCAATGGCTGCGGTATCAGCAGCAATGGTACGTGCGACTCGGTCAAATTGGGCAGCAAGGGAGCGCCTAGACTGATCACCGAAGCCTGCAGGAAAACGCTCTTTGTGGGCCACTAGCTGAAAATCCAGATAGGCCAAATTAAAGCGAATAATACCGCCTTTATCCCCTAAACCCTTGTACAGCTCCAACGGTTTATACGCTAAAGCCGGTGCGTAGGCGGCATCGACATTGCCGTTATTAAACATACCGGAGAAATTAGCCGAGTTGGCTGGCACCACTGAGGCCCCCACATGATTGACCAGACGCTTAGATGGCTGATCATAATCAATGGTGGCGATACGTTTGCCTGACAGCGCTTCGACGGAATCCAGCTGACGATCACGAACAAATAGATAAATAGGCCCGGCGGGCAGAATACCCATTACTTCATAACGACCTTCGACCATATATTTTGCCGCTTTTGGGCTAGACACCAATTGCACCAGCTGCTGCATCACCTGCTCTGACGGTACCGCACCAATCGCTTCGACGCTGGCGGTAAAACGATTAAATGGGCGCGCCCGAGCGCCGGTTAAGACCACCGCATCACACTGACCTGCTTTAAAATCATCTGAGGCAATTTTTTCGTCGCTGTAAGCGCGCAGCTGTAAATCTACACCCCAGTCGAGGGCCTGGGTGCGATAGTCTTTGGCCAGGCCAAACAAACCACCTTGTGCTCCCAAAGGATCAAATACACACAATACCCGTTGCGGCAGTTCAGCCAACGCCGGGCTGCAGCAGATGCACAACCACAGTAATAATCCTCGCATTATTCCGCCCCCAACAGCTCGTCAATATCGAAGTCGGTAGAGATGCTAGGTTGTTCATCCCAAAAAGTGCCGAGCTGCGCAAAAGGCGTGCGAGAACCGGTAGCCTCGGTCCAAAGCCGGTCCGATACTGCCAAGATCTGCCGTTGCGCCATGATATCCATAAGCTGGTATTGCGGGTTAGCCGGCTGTTGTTTAAGCGATTGAGCATGACGCTGAATCGCTTCGCGCAAGCGTGTTTGCTCACCGCGACTGTCGGCAATGGTGACCTCAACCGCGTGCGCCATACGTACTCCAGCGTCAGCCGCCAGAACGCTGGCCTGCTTTAATTGCTGCCAAGGATCTACGCCATCCGGGGCATTATCCGGCAACATCACCCACACCGAGGCTTGCACGGCCTGCGGCAAACCCCACCAGCGCTGATTATCGACACACTGCATACCGCGCACCGACTTCATAGCAATATCTTTTGGCACCATAACGCTGCCTTCGGCACGCAGGTCGCTCATCACCGCTTGCACGCCAGCCAATAATCCCAGCACCCAATACAGCTCTTCGTCGTCGCTCAGTTCAGGGCAGTCTGCGCCCGGCGCACCAAACTCGGCCACCATATGCTGGTAGGCTTTAAACTGGCGTTTGGCTGCCAGAGCATAACCACGTTTTTCCAGAATTCGGGCATCTTTGGCCAGCGCGCTCTGCTGAGCATTAAATGCCCGCTGATAAGCCAAAGCGTGTTCATGGGCATCGGCCTCAGCGCAATTACCCGACATCATGTACAAAGAAATGGCCGGTAAGTGGGCTTCGTAAGTGACGTCGGAGAAAGATAACAAGGTCTCAGCCAGAGCCTGTGACTGATCGCACACCATGTTTGGATCGTCGCTGCGCATGGTAAAGGGAATGGCATAACTTTCGGTGTAATCGTAGGCAAACCAACCCGTGGTTTGATACACAGTACTGCAGCCTGACATCAACATAGCCGTTAAGGCTGCGGCACTGAGCCGAGCCAACGATGCAACATAAGAAGACATAGAGCCTCCAGAGGTGAGCGTGATTATTGTTATTGTGATGGCCGCGCTCATCTAGCTAGCAGGTAATAAGCAGCGGCGCTGTTGCTACCTTGCCAGTCTAGTGCTGACAATGCCAGTCACATTGGCCTGGCTAACCTAACCCACTGACGTTACGGCCAATGCTTAGCCCACAACAGGTTAACAAGCGCCAAAGACAGCACCCGATAATGAACTTATGTTCATGAAACCTAACGCTTGGCAAGTGCCAAACAAGTCTGCATGATGGGTTCAGAGGCATAATTGGGTACCGACCAACCGGTGCCAAGATAACAGGAGAGGTCATTGACGATCCGAAACCATCCTGCCCGGTTTCATGCTCACTTCCTTGGGTGGCGCTTTCGCTCTCTGCCCAACCTCGCACTAACGCCTGCACATATGACTGCCCTCTGGCACAGGCACAGACCTTGCCTCTATTCCCCATACCCTCGCTCTGGATGCACAGGAGACTGCAACTATGGCAGCACGCAAGTCCGACACCAAGCTGTATGTTCTGGACACCAACGTATTGATCCACGATCCGGTGGCAATACTGAACTTCGAGGAACACCAAGTGGTGATTCCGATGACGGTGCTGGAGGAACTGGATAAGCTGAAAATGGGTAAAGCATCTATTGCCACGGATTGCCGCGAAGCCATTCGCCAGATTGATCGTATTATTGGCGATGCTAGCCCCACTGAAATCGCCAAAGGCGTGCCGATTCGCCGCGCCGACGACAGCCTGCATGGCCATTTCTCTATTTTATTGGATAACTTCGATCACCCTAAACGGGCATTACCCCACGATCTGAACGACAACAAGATCATCAATAGCTTGGTGACGTTGCAAGAGAAGTATCCACGACGTGACGTTATCTTGATTACCAAAGACATCAATATGCGGCTTAAAGCCCGTGGTTGCGGCCTCGGTGCTCAGGATTATCAAAACGATCAGCTGGTATCAGACGTCTCCCTGCTGGAAACCGGCTATCACAGCTACGAAGGCTCATTCTGGGACAGCCAGCAGCAAGTACAAAGCTTTCACGATGAAACCGGCACTTATCACCGCATTCCGCGTGATGACCTGCCTGACGACTTGTACGTTAATCGCTTTATTCTCGATGACAAGGGCTTTATTGGCCGTGTCAGCGCCATTAGCGAAGAAGAAGTCACGCTGCAGGACTTGCCCTCGGAGCAATTACTACAGCAATCGGCTTGGGGGCTTCAGCCGCGTGATACAGCGCAAGCCATCGCTCTGCATCTGCTGCTCGACCCCGATGTGCACCTGGTGACCTTAAGTGGTCAGGCGGGCTCGGGCAAAACTATCTTGGCCCTGGCCGCCGCCATTGAGATGACCGTCGCCACTAATCAATTCAGACGCATTATTGCTACGCGCAGCACCCGGGGCTTAGATGAAGACATTGGCTATTTACCAGGCACTGAAGCTGAAAAAATGGAACCCTGGCTGGGCGCCATCACCGACAACCTGGAAGCACTGCACAAGGATGATGAGCACGCTCACAGCAGTGTCGACTACATACTGCAAAAAGTGCCACTGCAGTTTAAATCGCTGAACTATATTCGTGGCCGCAGCTTTCAGCACAGCCTCATTCTTATTGACGAATGCCAGAATCTAACGCCACACCAGATGAAAACCATCATCACCCGTGCCGGTGAAGGCAGTAAGGTAGTTTGCCTAGGCAATTTGGCGCAAATCGATACACCCTACCTCAATCCGGTCAGCTCTGGTCTGACCTACTTAATCGAACGGTTTAAGCATTTTCCTCAGGGTGGCACGGTCCATTTGCAGGGCTCACCACGCTCGGCGCTGGCCGAATATGCTGAAACCCATCTTTGACGATATAAAAATCCTGGACTATATAACTGGTAGCGAGCAATGCGGCAACGCCGCATTGCTCATTTTTTCAACCCATCCATCCACCCATTGCAACCGCGCAGGGAAGGCCGATTATGAGAGCACTGGCTGTTCTGTTACTGCTGGCTGGCACCGCCCAGGCCGAGGACAAAATCTACCAGCTGGAGTTCGAGACCGACTCTAACTGGACCAGCATTGAAATTCGCGACGACGCTGAGTTCGTCAATGCACCGGCCGGCGAAACCATGAACGTGTCTGCCAAAGATGGTCTGCGCTCTTATACTATTTCACCCAAAAAGATTCATTTGCGCGCCCGCACACGTGGCCAGATCAATATGAACCTGTTTGTCCGCTCAAAAAATAATGTCTTGGGCCTGACTATCTGCAAAGGCTCTGCATCCAGTTATACCTGGATCAAATCAGAGCAATCTCGGCAGAAAAATGACTTAAAAGAACGCAACCACTGTGAACCGGCTGCCTTAGTGCTAAATCTGTTTTAAAACATTACTACCAATTGGGGCCATGGCAAGCCCCAACTGGACAGTCACAACCAATATCAATCAGTGTTCGAGAATATCCTGCTTAAAATCCCCTTTAAACATAGGGATTTCATGCAGCTCTCGCTCGCCTTCCATGCGAAAGAACATGCCTGCCTGTTCTGGTGGATAGACCATCACATTTGACTGACTGCTGATCGGCCGCAGTCCACGCATCATGTCTTTGAGCTGCAGGTATATTTCTTCATAGCTGTCGCCACGAAGCTCAACTTCTACCTCAGTGGTAAAACGAAAGGCCATTTTAGCCATGGTACACCTCCGACCTTCAGTCAGGTATTTTTCGCAGCGTAGCCTAGGCGTGCTGACTAGAGCGAGTGCTTTTGCCACCATATTGCCACTTCCGCTAATGCTCCAAGGCTGACAGAGCACTGTGGTATAAGTGGCATCACACTGGAAATAGACAAAAATGACTAGACTGGCAATCAGCCAATAGCAACAAAGATGTCGCCCAGTGCTGGCATGGCTAGCCAACACCGAGCCTATTCACGCAAGTCAACTACGCCGGTTATTGGCCCACTAATGTAAACAGCTGCTAACGCTTAGGATGCTCAGGCTTGAGGGCCATTCGCCAACAGTGGTCGGGTTTCAGCGGCAAAGCCTGCACCAACTTCTGCGTAGTAGTTAAAGACAACATCAACACCCAAGGCCAGCAGCTGCTGACGTTCATCTTCATAGCGCGCTACCGCAGCAACACGGCCATCAAAGCCTGCCAGTTTTAACATCTCTAACGTGCTTAGCATTTCGACTTGAGATGGCAGCGCCAGCATAACCAGCTTCACCCGTCGACCACTGGTATTGGGCTTTAATGCCTGCTGCCAAAATTCCAGATCGTCAGAATCTCCAAGCGCCACACAAATACCTTCGTTTTTGAGCTTATTGACCCGATCACTGTCCGACTCAATACCCCATACCTGTTCAGGATAGTCGGGGGTAATGGCCTGATAAGCACCCTTACCGACCCGGCCCATACCTAAAATCAAAATCTCAGCATTCGCCGGCCGCTCAAAGGTAGGATGCACACCACGGCGTTCAAAACGATTAATAACGCTCTTATTACGGGCATAAATGTAGTGGGCGCGACGATACAAAAAGCTGCTAAGGATAAAAGATACCGACATCACCAAAGCAATGATCACCAGCCAATCTTCCGACATCCAGCCGTTTTTAACACTTAAGTGAGCGACGATTAAGCCAAACTCGCTGTAGTTGGTGAGGGCCAGCGCGGTTAAATAAGACGCCCGACCAGAAACCGAAAAGCGTGTCAGCAAATAAAAGAACAAAGCAAACTTGCCCACCAGCGCCAATAACAACATGGCCGCACTAATGGCCATATCTAAGCTTGGCAGCGCGGTAAATCCTATCGACAAAAAGAAGCCAATCAGGAACAGGTCTTTAAATCCCATCAGCGCTTTGTACAGTTCTGAGCCTTTGGGGTGGCGGGCCAACATCATACCAATGACCAAAGCGCCTAAATCGCCTTTTAACTCGACGGCATAAAATAGCTCAGAGCCGCCCAATGCCAGGAAAAAACCGAGCAGCGGCAGCAACTCACCATGCCCTGCAGAGGCTACTAAACGATTCAATAAAGGTCTGGCGAGCCACAGTAGCAGCAACGCCAGGGCCCAAACTGATGGAAGTTTGCCGGTCGATGCCACCAGAAACAGCACCGCTAAGATATCCTGAATAATCAAAATACCCAGCGCTAACCGACCATGCTTGGCCTTTAATTCCGATGATTCTTCCAGCATTTTGACGACACAGACGGTCGAGGAAAAACTCAGAGCAAAGCCAATTAACGCTTGGGTACCCAGCGCCACGTCGTAATAGTGACTAACGCCGAGCCAGGCCGCCAACATCAGCGCGGCAATAAGGAGCACGGTCCATACCGCGGTATTGATGCTCGTGGTGGCCCACACTTCAGGACGAATCAATGCACGAACATCCAGTTTTAAGCCGATGGTAAACAGCATTAGGGTAATGCCTAAGTCAGCCAAGGTTTGCAGATTAGCAGCGGGCTCAACTCCAAAAGCATGTAGACCAAAGCCTGCCAACAAAAAGCCCACTAACGGCGGCATGCCAATTTGCTTCATCGCAAAGCCACCACCGAAAGCCACCACTATCCACAAAAAATCCATCGCTACTCCACTCTTGCCAATTGCAGACTGCCTAAACGCTCGCTATGGTATCTCAGCACTGGCAGCGACGGCAGACATAACATGGACAAAAACGACGTAATTGAATTCTGGTTTGGCTCTGATGCATCGGACCATGAGATAAGTCAACGCCAGGCCGCTCTGTGGTGGCAAAAAAATCCGGCCACCGACCAACTGATTCGCGAGCGCTTTGAGCCCACACTCAAAGCACTGCTGCGCGGTGAATACCGTCAATGGCTGGATAGTGCTGATGGACGCTTGGCTGCGATCCTGGTGTTAGATCAGTTCAGTCGTAACATGTATCGTGATACCGCCATGGCCTTTACCCAGGATGCCTTGTCATTGGAATGGGCGCTGCAAGGTATTCGCCAGGGCGACGACAAGGCCGTACGCCCCATTCAGCGGCTATTTTATTATTTGCCGCTGGAGCATGCCGAAAGCGATGCTATGCAGCAACTGTGCATGAATAAGTTGCAACAATTGTGTGACGATGCACCCGCCAGCTTTCGCGCCACGGCAGAGGGCTTTCTCGACTTTGGTCAGCGCCATAAAGATATTATCGACCGCTTTGGCCGTTTCCCACACCGCAACGACCTGCTGAATCGCCCATCCAGCGTCGAAGAATTGGCTTTTTTGCAGCAACCCGGTTCTGGTTTTTGATGTTGCCCTGTCTTTGACCCGCCAGCTAACAGCAGCAGAAGTACACGCCTTAGATGATATGGACATATTGCCAGCAGAGTCTTTAATTTACCCAGCTCAGTAATGCCTCCGATCCTCCCTCACCCTCTAGTGAACTCGTCGAATAACAGAAACACCTGACTGCCATCCAATCATCGACTAAAAGTTGAGCTATCCCCCGATCAATAAAGAATAAATAGTGATCACATCTAGTCATTAAGGACTAAGAATAAGACCATCGTCTAACGAAAAATCAGTCTAAGTTATTGATTTTTAATTGAAATATATAAACCCAAAGTGTTTTAATAACCTTGTCAACACAAGGAAATATAAGGATTTATAGTGACGTTTTTCAAAAAACTAGCCGTTGTAGCGCTAGCTTCTTCTGCTGCTTTACACGCAACCAGCTCTTTTGCCAACGATGATACTGCAATCAACGCAGAACTAGAAAAGCAATACGAAATGGTCTTAAGCCAATCGCAGCCAAATTATTCTGACAAGAAAGTACTGGTCGAGAAATTCTATAAGGAATTCTTGCAACGCACACCTGATGGCGATGGCTGGAACACTTGGGTCAACTACATTCATGTCAATGGTTGCAATATCGACACCTTCAGAAAAGTCGTGAAAGGATTTACACGTTCAGCAGAATTCGAAGAAAAAATGGACGAGATTGAGGTCATCAAGGGCATCAAAGCGCATGATTCTGAACTCGTAATGAGAGTATTTAAAGGCGCTCTACATAGAGAACCTAGCAAAAGCACCTTTATTTATTACATGAAGAAACTTGACTACCCACACAACTGGAGCAGAGCCAAGTTCATCAAAAGTGTCATTCACTCCGATGAATTTAATGCCAAGGTTCAAACCGAGTGGTGTTCTTAAGACATAACCAGCCAGCAGAGTAAATTCAAATACCACAGAAAGTTACCCTGCTGGCGATTTGGTTCCTGCTTAACCGCCCTTTTAAGTAAGGGCGTTTTGGCAGGAACTTCTTTCCCATCACCCCTTTGTCGAAGCAACTGGTATAACAGCTGTTTTAACGCAGCGCCCCCTTCCTAACCTCGCCCCCAACACAGCCATAGCGCATGCCTGATAAAGCCAATAAGAGACAAGCACCACTTAGATCACCATAAAAACTGGCAACAAACCAAAACCAAACGAAATAAGCAACAATCACAAGGAATCACAGTGAAACTATTAATTAAAACTCCCATACTAATAACAGCGTTATCTGCACTTTTTTTCACAGCCAATGCCTTTTCAAATGAAACCATAGAACGGAGAGCTGAGATTGAAAGAAAGTATGACAAAGCCATCAAGAAACTAGCAACTGACTATTCCGACAAAAGAACGCTCGTTAAAAGTTATTACAAGGAATTCTTAAAAAGATCGCCCGACGAACAGGGCTGGAATGACTGGGTTAACTACATAGATGCACATGGATGTAGTGCAGAAACACTTCGAAAAGTAGTTTCAGGCTTCGCCAATTCAGATGAGTTCAACTATCAGATGTCAATGATATCCCTAATACAAGGAAGAAGCGCCTATGAGGATGAGCTCGTCATGAGACTATACCGAGGTGCGTTTCAGAAAAATCCAGAGAAAAGCGTATTTGTTTATTACATAGAACAAATGGACGACGGTTATGGTTGGAGAAAACCCTCTATTATCCGACATATAACGACATCACAAGAGTTCAAGATAAAGGCTGAAACCGAATGGTGCTCCTAAATCTCAGCCTCCTTTCATCCGCTCACCTCAAAAGATAGAACTGAAGAGAGCTTCTGCATCAATACTTCGCCCAATAGAAGGCGCAGAGTGGGAAGCTCTCAATTACCAGGGAAGCCTCAATAAAGGGTTACGGCTGCAGGAAGCTCCGTGTAAATCAAGATTCACCTCAAACTCAGAGAAGAAAGACGCAGGCCTAATGCACCTGACACGATATATAGCCGGCAGTTTAAAATGCTAAAGAGGTACGCAAATACCAGTGCAGATCACCACTTCGGTTGTCATTAAACCCGTAGGCTGCACCCGTTGTTAGCGGCAATAATAAGCGATAACCCAGAATCAACTCAGCACTTAGCTCAGCGCCTACCGACGTCAGTTGCGGCTGTGACTGTCCATCATTCCAGGCGCTGCCTTGCTCAACAAACACATTGCCATACCAGTCTGCCAGACCTAACGGCCATGTATCCCAGTTACGCTCCAGCCGCCCTAACCAGCGCGCATAAGTGAGCTGAGTTCGATAAATATTGTACCCAACGGCGGCGTTGCTATCGTATCCGCGCAAACTAAAATCATCTCGGCCGAACAATGCTTGCTCGGCAACTAAACTGCTGCCTCCCAGACGGAAGGGTTGCGCACCATCATCGGCATAGCCCGCCAGCGCAGCGACCGTTAACGTTTGCCGCCCCGGCAAATCAAACGTATGGCGCCCCTCTAACTGATAGCGATGACCGTCGTAATCACTGCGTATCACATCATTGCTTTCCACCACAGCAGCACCATAACTGCCCCAACCCGTGCCGGGAACATTCAAATAATATTGGCGGTTATCAAATGTCGTCGCCAGCCCTAGCAGACTTTCACGAATGCCACCGCGAAAAATGCGCACTGGTCCCTCTGCACTGATATAACGCTCATATTCATGGGTTAACGCCAGATGCCAACGCCACTGGTCTTCGTTTTGTGCAAACAAGTTTTGCCGAGCCAATACCAACTGATCTTCACGCCGAGTCAGCTCTGCAATGCCAACGTCATCTAGCTGATGCTGACGCTGCCAGCTCAATAACCAGCGATTATCCAGCCCATAACTGGCACTCCAGTCTACTTGCTGCTGCTTGGTATCGAAGGCCATTCGGGCGTTGTAACGATGGCGCGCCAGGGCATCCTGGCCACTGGTGGTGATACCAACATAGCTGTGCTCGTCATTGATAAACCAAAATGGCAGCCAATACCTAGGTCGTAAGGTACTCCAGGGCTGGTAAGGCTCACTGGCGTACTGTTTTGGCTCGATCCAATGGTAGTCATACTGGCCCTGCCATTGCTGCAATGAATAGGCTTCCAAGGATTCTATTGGCGCTGAGTGCAGCTCAAATCCTTGCGCCGAATACTGTTGCCACAGCACTTGTTTGCGCCACTGCAACGGTGCAAACGCACCAGTCGATACTTGGCTTAGTCGCTCCAGTGGCAGCGCATCCTCAGCTAAGTTTAACGCCCAGATGTCAAACACACCGTCATAATCAGCGCTAAAGACGAGTCGTCCATCGGCCAAAAAGGATGGGCTATTTTCTACTGCCAGACTGTGAGTCAGCGGTTGCCAATGGCCAATAAACTTCGCCAAGTCCCAACCCTGGCCACGAGGTTTGTAAGCGGCCACTATCTCGCCTGCCCCACTGACGGCCAGCTCACCTAGCACATCACCATCTTTGCCGCGCCATAGCAAACTAACCTCACCGTCCACGTCGATAGCCACCAACTCACTGCGACCCTCCACCGCTCGCGTCGCCAGCCAACGCTGCTGCTGGCGATGCCATTGCAAAGAACGCAAACGCTGGCGCCAGGTCAGCCTTTGCCACTGGCCATCGCGCAGTACAAATAAATCATTCCAGCTACGACCGTCGGCGTAACTGAGCATACGAATGGCTGCCAGCTGCTGCTGGTCCGTCAGTGCAAGTTGGCGAATGCCTTTTGCCCATGCAATAAACTTTGGCGTTTGCTCATTCTCCCTCAGCATAACCGCCGGTCGATCTTCACCATTATCTTCGACATACCACAAACGATCACCGGCACTGGCCATAGGCTGGCGACGATCGCTGGCAAATGGCCACTGTTTAGACGGGCTTTGCTGTGACTTCAGCTGCTCAATTTCGTCGGCAAAGCGCTGTTGCAGCCAAGGCTTAAAGTCGTCCCATATGCCCTGCAACGGCTGCCCAAAGTAGGTGCGTAACGTTCGATCTAATAAAAAATATTGCAACAGCTGGCGAGAATAGCCATGCAAATAATTTTGCACCGCTTGCTCACCATATGTTTCCACCAGATACTCAATAAAATACGCGCCGTATAAATAGGCGCGATTACTTGGCCGCTGACGTTGGGCGACGATCACTGAGTTCATATCATCCAGTTCGCCTGACATAACCTCAGCACGCATCTGCATGCTGTAGTAACTGCCTTGCAGCCGACCAAAGCCCTGTTCCTCATGGGTTTCCAAATACACAGCCAAGCCTTCTAGCAGCATGGATGGCGTAAATGCATGGGGAAAGAATGACAAAGGAGGTATAGGCCAAAGACCCACACGACCAAATAGATCGCGTCCTTTGGCGACCACGCCTGCCTCTAACTCCATATGCAATACATGCACATATTCGTGGCGAATCAGGCTTTGCAGCCAATCGTCATTATGCTCGAGCGACGTCACCTGCTGCGGAGGGGAAGCAAATAGGCGTATTTGGGCAAACGGCAGTGGTGTTGCCCAGCCATTGGAAAAGTCATAGTCATCAACAATGACCATATGTGTGCGTTGCTCTGGAGCGGCATTAAAAAAAGGCAACAACTCGCTATGCACTTGTTCTGCAATGGTCAATGCCCGCTGAGCCAGACCTTGATGACGTGATAAATAATGCACCTCAAAATGTTCAGAGCCGCTGCTCAACCACTGCTCACCATCCGTATCCCATGCCACCGACTGAGCGTGGCTATGGCAGCTAATAAGCACTAAACAGAAACAAAGAAAGAGGCGCATGACATCCCTGAATCAAGATAAAGGTGCTCTCGATCATACGATCAAGCGCCACATTTGTCTGCTACACCATCCCTTGTCTAAACGATTCAAGGTCAGGTTAAGTTGCTGCTAGAGTATAGGTAGCTATCTGAAGTTGGAGGTTGCCATGCCCTGGTCGGATCATCATCGTCGCTATGCACGGCACAACCTGCAAATTAATCAACAATTTCTCGCGCAGTGTCTGACATTAGAACAGCCGCTGCACAGCAAATCACTGCAACTGCCGTTTGACTCTCTACTTGGCAGCTGGAACCACCTTATCTGTATCGATTTACTCTGGTTGAGACGATTGATGCCTGTTTACCCGATATTGGAAGAACTGCACGACTGGCCAACACTAGCAGACAATGGCGATAGTGGCGTCGACCTGCTACCCAAGCAACACCCATACAGTGAGCTGGCAAGGTTGCAGCCAGCCAGACAACAGCTCGATGATCTGCTGATTCGCTGGTGTGATTTATTACGCCTGGATGACGCCAAAGCTATTGTCAGTTACGGCAAAGAACTCGAGAACAGCCTGGGATTGGATCGTGTATTGCAGTTTCTGTTTGACCACCATAGCCATTGTCGCGGACAAATCGCTGCCGCACTGTCTATGTTAGACTGCCCAACCGGCGGAGATACCTACCTGTTATTTGATGCCTGACAGTCACTCTGGACACAGGCCTTTGTCATCGGCTTGTCCAGCGCATAACTTTGGCTATGATGTCGCCTCTTTTTTGTCTAGCGGTATGACTATGTCCGTCGAGGTTATCTATCAGGACGATCATCTGATCGCCATCAACAAGCCCAGTGGCTTGCTCGTTCACCGTAGTGAGATTGATCGCCACGAAACTCAGTTTGCGCTGCAGTTGGTACGTAATCACCTCGGGCAGCGCGTATACCCGGTGCATCGTCTGGATAAACCCACATCAGGTGTATTGCTCTTTGCCCGCTCGTCAGATATTGCCAGCCTTATGGTTGAGCAATGGCGCCAACAGAGCGTCAATAAGCACTATCTAGCCATTGTTCGTGGCTATATGCCTGCCGTGACTGAGCTGGATAAAGCCTTGGTACCGCCGGTGGACAAGTACGCCCGCCATGAACGCATTAAACCGGCACAAGAAGCCCGCACCGACTTTTACTGCTTGGATACCATCGAACTGCCCATTGCTATCGATAAATATCCACAATCACGCTACTCCCTGGTTGAAGCTCTGCCCCACACCGGACGCAAACATCAGATACGCCGGCATTTAAAGCACTTAAGCCACCCAATTATTGGTGATGCCAGATACGGTAAAGGTCGCCATAGCCGCTACTTCCGCGACCATTTCGATGCCGGCAGGTTGCTACTGCATGCCTGGCAGCTAAGTTTTCAACATCCAATCAGCCAGCAGAACATAGTCCTAGAAGCGCCCCTAGATGAGTGCTGGCAAGGGTTGATTCGCCGTTTTAACTGGCAGCAAAGCCTGCCAGCAGCGACATTAATGGCTGCAACTATGGAGAGTTGTGAATAACACGGTGCATGCTTTTCCAGCCAACGCCAATTGTTCGTCATCGTTTTTCCACACAATTCTGTCACCGCCTTAACTGAAGGCTAAATCATTCGCCAATTCAAAGGGTTAGAGATGCTTCTGCAGTACATCAGGAGTGTCGTACTAACCCTCTATAACAAGCCTAAACAATAGATTGCATGTGAATAACGCCAAATTTACGCTCTAAAAGGCGCAAAACGCCTAGATTGAAACTTGACTTACCTGCTGTTCCACGTCCCGTGTAAATAAACTGACAGTTTCCCACAGATTCTGTGGATAATTCTTTGGATATTCTGTCGGAAGATGGATCGAATGCCCATGAATCAAGGCCCCTTCACAGATTGGTTGTTTTTTAACCAATTGAGAAAATCTATATTTTTCAAAGAGATAGCAGACACCAAAGAAGCATTAAGAGGTTTTATAGAAGAACAGCTGGAAACTGAATAGCGTCAGGCCATTTGTGCATAAAGAGGCCAAGGTCAAGTCTTTTACGCCTCAAAAGCGGGCTTTTTTCGGCACCTTGCGCGCCATTGTTGTGCAACTAATCCACCGATTCTGTGGATAAAACTGTGCAAGTTTTCTTTAAAACCTGATCTAGCCCGCATAAACACTGGCCTAGACTCAGTTTGTCTGTTTTTCAGACAAAAAATCCTTAAAAATCAATAGGTTGATTATTGATCAGCTATTTCATACGACGCTATAACACGCTGTGCGTTTGCCTTCGCACCATGACTGACACCACCACCAAATCAACAAGGAGCCTTTACAGCGGTGATACAAGGAAAGGGAAGCGGGCTGGTAAACCACCAGCCCAGAGGAAATCGATTAAACAATCATTGAGCTAACCGACCTACAACCGTAAAACCAGCGCGAAGAGAATCAGTTAAACAATCGCTGTGCTAACTGATCAGCAGGCATATAACCCGGGAATAAACGCCCATCTTCGGTAATAATGGCAGGCGTACCATTTACACCAAGCCCTTGCCCCAGTTCATACTGCGCTGCTACCGGAGCACCGCAATCTTTGCTAGACGCCAACATAGATTCCATTTGCTGGCGCATATCATCAAATTTCTGCTGCGGCTTAGCATCACCGCTACGCATACGTTGAGCCAGCATTCCCAGCTCACGCTGCGTGCTCTTCATAACCGTCATGGCTTCTTTACGGTCATCCTGGCACCAGACATAGTTGATCTTACGATAAGAATCCGTCAATGCGCCCGTTTGCGGGTTTTTAACGCCGGCACGTGGATAAGCCAAGTAGCGCACACTGATACCCAGCTCGTTCAAACGCGGTATTTCCTGATGCAGCTTTTGACAATAGCCACAGTCGATGTCGGTAAAGACGTTAATCAGACCCTTTTGCTCACCTTCAGCAGCAAAGAACACAGTTTTATCATTACTCACAGCCGCCAATTGCTCAGCACGACGAGGGTTTAAGCGACTTTGGGTGATGTTCACCGGGCCAGACTCGGCCAATTGATAGAGCTCATCACGATAAATAAAGAAGCTCATATCCGGGGTCATATGTATGGTTGAACCATCGACCAGGATTACTTCCAGCATCTGGCCAACGGCGACCGGGGCGACTTCCTTGACTTGTAACCTAGGACCAAATGCATTGACTAGGCGCTGCTCTATCTGAGACTTTTGTTGCTCCTGCGTAGAAACCTTAGTTTCTGCTGCCCATGCCGCGGTGCTGAGCGTTAAACCCATTACGGCAGCCAGAATTGTTTTTTTCATGAAGTACCTTTTAACCTTAAAAGACAGGCATAGAGTTCACCGTCATTATGCACATCTATAGCGACAATCACGAGCCAAACAGTTAGAGCAGCACCAAACAGAGAAGTTCCGCACAAGCGAGACCTATAGAAATCGTCAGACATAAAAAAAGCGGACCCAAGGGCCCGCTTTTTCACAGCAAACATCAAAGCAAAAAGGCTTATACCTTTTCTTTGATACGTGCAGATTTACCGCTACGCTCACGCAGGTAGTACAGTTTCGCCTGACGTACGTCACCACGACGCTTAACAGCGATGCTGTCAACCAACGGGCTGTGAGTTTGGAAAGTACGCTCAACGCCAACACCGTGAGAGATCTTACGCACAGTGAATGCTGAGTTCAGGCCACGGTTACGCTTACCGATCACCACGCCTTCGAACGCCTGCAGACGCTCACGGTTACCTTCTTTTACTTTAACCTGTACGACAACGGTGTCACCCGGGCCGAACGCTGGCACGTCGCTTTTCAGCTGTGCGTTTTCAATCTGCTGAATGATTGAGTTCTTGTTGCTCATTTGTATGCTCCTTAACAGTCTGAAGAGGCTTGCTCGCGCTCGCTCAGATACTCTGTCAATAACGTTTGTTGCTCGTTGTTCAGTTCCAGTGCGTCGAGTAAATCTGGTCGCCGCTCCCAGGTGCGTCCCAGCGATTGCTTTAATCGCCAGCGCCGGATTTTTTCGTGGTTGCCACTGAGTAACACCTCTGGCACCACACGTCCCTGATACTGCTCAGGGCGGGTGTAATGTGGACAATCCAGCAGCCCATCCATAAAGGAGTCCTGCTCAGCGGATTGATGGTGACCTAACACATCAGGCACCAGGCGAATGACAGTATCCATCAAGGTCATGGCTGCCATTTCACCGCCACTTAATACAAAGTCTCCAATCGACCACTCTTCATCGATCTCGCTCTCAATGAGGCGTTCATCAATGCCTTCATAGCGCCCAGCGACCAAAATCAGCTTATCCTGTTGCACCAGCTCCAAAGCGCCTTGCTGATCCAGCTTGCGCCCCTGTGGTGATAGATAAATCACCTTAGCGGGTTTTCCTGGTTGCTGATCTGCCGCTTGTCGGGCTGCCACTATGGCTTCTTCCAGGGGCTGAATTTTCATCAACATGCCTGGCCCACCACCATAGGGTCGATCATCAACGGTTTGATAGTTGTCGTAAGCGTAATCTCTGGGATTCCAGCAGGTCACACTGACCTTGCCCTGCTTCACTGCCCGACCACTGACACCATGCTCAGTCAGAGCACGGAACATGTCGGGAAACAGGCTAACAACACCAAACCACACCGTTTAAAAATCCGGATCCCAGTCCACCTGGATTTGACCTTGCTCCAGATCGACCTCAAGAACAATCGCTCCGACAAAAGGCACCATACGCTGACGACTATCAATGCTGTCAGTGGTGCTGCTGATAACCATGACCTGGTTACCACCGCCGGAATCAAACAGTTCTTTCACCTGCCCCAGCAACTGACCATCGGTGTGAAACACCTTAAGGCCCTGCAACTGGAACCAATAATGTTCATCTTCATCGAGCTCAGGCAGATCTGCGGTAGGAACGGCAATCTCGACCTGGGACAGCGCCAGCGCTGCATCCCGATCGTTGACACCTTCCAGTGCCGCTACCAAGCCTTTGCCCTGAGGTTTGCCTTCACGCACTTTTATCGTGTGCCACTGGCCATCAATGTTCACAAACCAACTGGGGTAATCAAAAATACTGGCCATGGGGTCAGTGTAGGAATACACCTTAACCCAGCCTTTCACCCCAAATGCGGTGGTAATTTTTCCCAGAACGGTCAGGTCCTGTGCCGCCGCATGCGCTGTCGACATGATTTACCTCTTAAACAGAAAGCCCGACTTACGCCTGTGCTTTCTTAGCGTCTTTAAGCAGCTTAGCGACGCGATCAGTTGGCTGAGCACCTTTGCCCATCCAGTACTCAACACGTTCCAAATCAACACGCAGACGCTCTTCTTGGCCACGAGCAACCGGGTTGAAGAAACCCACACGCTCGATAAAGCGACCGTCACGAGGGTTACGAGAGTCCGCTACATTGATGCTGTAAAAAGGACGTTTTTTAGAGCCACCACGGGCCAAACGAATAACTACCATAAAAAAGATCTACTCCGATCGTTTTATCAAGCGGGAACATCAGACCGACATTGCCAGCAATGAAGGTGTCCGAACATCCCGGTGGCGGGTTTTAATATCGCCCACCGTTCAACATCTCTCCCCAGTATTCATGCGGCTTACGCCCATAAACACTGAGAAAAGGCCTAAAAAGGGTGGCGAATTGTATGCGTAAACGGCCGCCGAGTAAATGTTTACGCCATCTTGGCGCGACTGGATGGCTGTTCTGAGCCGCCTGATTCGCATAAATGTCGCATATGACAGGAAAGCTGTCCGCTCGTTTGGATAGGCCCAGCACCTACCATCGCCAAACCCCATCGCCAAACCCACGCCCCACACACTAGGGCCATGACATTGCGGAGAATGCTGCCAATACCTTGTATAAACGCCAACAGCAAGATAGCTTGTACTATCGGGCTACAGCAGCTCAGCAATCAACATGAGCTGCTGTTCGCGCCGCGGCGAAGGCGTGAGACGCTTAGCGCCCCCTTTGCCGAGATCCCGGGTGATGGCTTGCCTGCCCTTGTTGAGCAGGATCGAAGGCCCACCATTTCAATGACAGCAAGGAGACAGTCATGTCGAAGAAGAAGAAAGCCGATAAGAAAGTGGTAACCCTGAAAAAAGCCATCAAGGCGCGTAAAGAAAAAATTGCCAAACACGAAGGCAAGCTGAAGAAACTGAAGAAAAAGCTGAAAAAAGCGGCATAAAGGCAAGGCTCCTACGGGAGCCCATTTTTGGCTCTGCCATCAAAGCCCACTGGCAATAACAAGTCGTAAGCGAAAACGCCCCCGCAGCTGGGATCAAGATTGAGTTGCCTGCTCGCAAGCGTCGTAAACTGAGCAACAGCAGTTATCGGGCAATCAAATAATATTTACACATTCCTGTCTGTTAACAATAAGGCGATGACTTATCATCACCACCCTATGATTAACAACAATCTTATCCCCGAAAAACAAATACGAGCCCATTACAACAGCAAGACAATTCGAGTGTATCAGGCATTTAACCAAGCCATAGCCGACTCAGCACTTGAACATGGGAAATTTCAATCGCCGCCATTTAAAATGGAGCGCATGACCTGGATTAAACCATCGTTCTTATGGACCATGTACCGTTCAGGCTGGGCAAAAAAAGACGACAATCAGTGCCGAATTTTAGCAATAGACATTTCAATTGAGGGATTTCTTTGGGCACTGAAACACAGCTTGCTGAGCCACCAAGCAAAACATTTCCAGTGCCAGCACACTTGGCAACAGCTCAAGCAAAATACGCCAGTGCGCATTCAGTGGGATCCAGAACGTGACCTTGAGTTACAACCACTGCCCTATCGAGCCATTCAAATTGGCCTTAGCGGCGATGCCGTTGAGCGTTATGTGCATGATTGGACCCAACACATAGAAGATGTCACCGAGTTATCAATGACAATCCACCAGCATGTACTTAAGGGTGAGCGAATAAAAGCCGAGCGTTTACTGCCAACAGAGCGTTGCTTCGATATCAGCTCTGAACTTGAGCAACATTTATTGAGCTAAAAGTAATGCTCGAACAAAAGCCTTATATTGCTCATCACCTCTCTGGATATATTCACACCAGCCAAAGCGCCTTAATCATAGGGTGTTAAAGCGGTCTAACAAGGTGCCTCAGCACGAGGCACCCGCTTATCAATTAGTCCATCACCCTAAAGCGCTGGCCGCCCATTTGAATGTCCATCCAGTCTGGTTTGATCACCTGAATTTCGTCTTCTGGTCGCACCGGCTTCGCTTGCGGCTCGTAGTTATGCACCTGCACATCATGACTGTGCCACTGCCCATTGTCAGAATAATACAGGGTTAACTGCTGACCATGAGCATGATGCCCGAGCAATAAGAATTCCTGCTGACCGTCTGCATTGGCATCCAATGGCTGTAATCGCCAGGCGGTTGCCTGTTGGCGCCACTGGTCGCCCGACAAATCTTGCTGAAGTTTGTCAAGCAGTTCAGCCGGTGCCTGCTCAGAGCCATTGATGGCTTGCTGTACCAGCTCGGGGCTGGCTTTATCCTCAGTTCGGTGTAGTCGCTGATAAATGCTTAACGCCATGGCTGGATGCCTTTGTTTTAGCTCCTGTTGCAATTGCTGCAGTGCCAAAAATCCGGGCCGTGCTAGATCGTATTCCAAATAATCGAGATCCAATTCAACTGCCTCTATACTGCCGCTCTGCCAGCGGGCCAGTTGACTGTTAACAGCCTGCTGGCGTAGATCCAGCAAAGGGCTGTTAGCCAATACCAGGATCAACATAAGCAACAGCGCGACCAACAAATTAATACGGCCAATGTGCTCTACCCAGTGCTGGCGCCAACGCAGCCAGCTCAATGCATAGCCCACCGCCAATAACGCCAACATAGCCCAAATGATGAGCCCCCATTGCCGAGTCACCGTTAATCCGTACTGACTAATGCGCTCAGACAAGCCATACACACTAATCAGGCTGTACACCGGCATAATTAACAACGCCACCACAACCACAGCCTGTATACGGCGACTATAGGGCTGAGATATGTGACTTAAATACACACTATTGAGCAAAAACAACACCAATGCCTGCAAGCACAAAATTAACGTACTTCCACCTTTATTCCATAAAGCCTCCAGACCGGTAAAAGGCAGCGAAACGGCGAATAAAATGGTGATAACCGACACTAATATCAGCAACAAACGCATTAACGAGGTGTGCAAGTGCCCTAACGCCGTAAATACCGATTCACGCTCGCGCAGCAGTAAAATAGCCACTGTATTGGCTAATGCCAAAGCCGGATAAAGAAACCAGCTTTCACTAAATAGATTTTCAAAAAAATCGATACCAATTGCTTCAAACAATGCCGCCCACAGTAACAACAGCGCCACCACCGCCAGTACAAATAGACCGGCACAGCCGAGCAATAAAGCATAGTGCCAACTGCTGCTAACACGCTGCCGATTAACAGACAAGTCGGTTCGCCAGCCCGTCTGAGCCAAGACAAGGGCGATAAAAGAAAGCAGCATTACGCTCAACACCAGTTGCGCCGTGGCACCGCCATCTCGTACTTGCTCCACTGGCTGTAATTGAGAGCCGGTGTAGGCACTGATGGCAGTCACTAGCAATAGTAAGGCCGTACTCCAGCTCAATAAGGCTCGTTTGTGAATAGTGCCAAACAATAAAGTGATAAAGAGTGGAGCGACCACACAGATCGCGTAAGCGGCATATAAAACAGGATGGTGCGTTGCAGGCCAAGCCTTGGCTTCGAGAGACTGTTGCAACCCATATAACAAAACACCTTGAAACAGGGCAAGCAACATCAAGCCATAGCGCTGTGATACAGAAAGGGAGGAAGTAACGCTTGTCATACCATTCCTTGAATAAAATGTGAGCGTTTTACCAGTCGAGCACGGCTAACTGCAGTACTCTTGTGAGTATGAAGATTTTATATATACCTCAAATCGTCCTATTAAGTCTGGCCCTATCCGCTTGCGGTGGATCATCCAGTGGTGGCAGCGGTGGGCACGACGACAGCCAGACACCGCCTGCTGAAGACAGTACGGGCAATGACTCCAATAGCGGCGATAGCTCAGGATCTGGAGATGCTGACTCTAACTCTGATGGCTCTGACGACAACTCAGGTTCAAGCGACAATACCGATTCCGGCGATACAAACTCCGGTGGCTCTAACGACACCCCAGACTCCGGTGATACTGACTCTAACTCTGATGGCACTGACGACAACTCAGGTTCAAGCGACAACTCAGGCTCAGGCGACAATACCGACTCCGGCGATTCGAACTCTGGTGGATCTGACGACAGCAATACTAACAATCCTTCGATAGCCTGCCTGCCAGAATGGGGGCAGGAAATGCTCGACAGTCTCAACCAGTACCGCAGTCAGACTCGCCAGTGTGGAGATGACACTATGCCTGCCGTCGGCCCACTCAGCTGGCAGTGCCAACTGACCACGAGTTCACAAGCCCATGCTGATGATATGGCCGACAATAACTTCTTTTCCCATACCGGCAGCAATGGCCTGAGCATGCGAGACCGTATCGATGCTGCGGGCTATCAGTGGTCAGGCATAGGAGAAAATATCGCCGCCGGTTATGCAAATGTCAGCAGCGTGATGGACGGTTGGATGAATAGCCCCGGCCACTGTCGCAATATCATGAGCGCCACCTACACCGAAATAGGCGCAGCCTTGGTAAAGACCAGCACGGCTGATTATCCGACCTATTGGGTGCAGAATTTCGGCCGCCCCCGTTAAGGATTAACGACCGACTTTTATAAGGCTCCGCTAAGGAGCCTCGGCGGACGCCGTAGCGACCTGATTGCGACCGCCAGCCTTGCCTCGATACAAGGCTTCATCTGCCCGAGCCAGCAGTTTTTCCAAACTGTCGCCGGCTCTGAGTTCAGCAATTCCTATGGTTGTACTGACCTTCAGTGGCTGCCCATTGGTATCCACCTCCATCTCTAGCAGGCGTTGACGAATACGTTCCGCCACCACTTTGGCTTCACTCGCTGCCGTGCCCGGCAATAACAGCAAAAATTCTTCCCCGCCCCAGCGCGACACCAGATCTGCGTGGCGACTCGATTGCAACAGCAACTGCGCAAAGGCTTTCAGTACATCATCTCCGGCCTGGTGGCCATAACTGTCGTTGATCTGTTTGAAATGATCCAAATCACACAATAAAGCAGCCATAGGTTTTTGCAGGTTCTGCATGTGCTCTATTTCCGTGTGCGCCAGAGCACTTAAGCTGCGCCGGTTATGCAAACCCGTTAGCGGATCCGTCGTGGCTAAGTGTTTCAACTGTCGTTCATTGTGAACCACCAGGCGATAATACAGCCAAGCCAGAAACGCCATAATCACCAGCACAGCGACCAGATTAAAATAATACAAGCTATCCAGTACTGCGGCGGGCATATAAAAAGTGGCGTCCGCTTGGCGCAGGAAATAGTCCATCAATACATAACACGCCACCATCGCCACCACAGCTGGCATCTTGGTGCGGGCATCATTTAACGGACTCACCATCATAACGGGAGGGATCAGCATTAAATAGAAGTGAAAACCACTGTTCCAGCCCACCCCAAATACTGCCAGCAGAGCATGGGCAATGATTTCAACCACCACTAAGCTCCAGGCAAAAAAGGTATTGCGATCACTTCGCATTAACGCAAATACCAGCCCATAGAGGGCTACGCTAAAGACGTTGACCAGGGCCAACCAAGGAACATTGTGCCAGTAAAACAAACAGCCAAAGGCCACGTGGGTAAGGCCAGCCACCACAGCCACCTGCTTCATCAGGGTTCGAAACAAGCGATCGCTGCCTTCCTCATCGGCAGATGTCATTACGGCAGCTAACTTCATCACAGATCGTTTTCTGGCCAGGCTCTTTGAGAGTATTGTTGACAATATCCCCTCTGACAACAGCACTGGCACAGCCCTTTTACTCATCGTATTGACCTTTGAACAAAACCCGCCAGCTAATTGAAAGCAAAAGCGTCTACAGTGTTTGGCCAGAGTTACATAGAAAATATATTTCAATAGCTTAGCAGGAAATAGCAACATCAATGATGTCATTTTGACTCTTCCCTTAAAAAGTCGCTTTGACTCAATGATTTCTATCCAACCCAGTGTCGAGATACACTCACTTTATCCAACCCAATACCCAGCACGCAGCCGAGACTCGCCATGCCAAGCACCACAGCCTTACTGGATCTGGCTCTGACGTTAAGCCGCCAGCAGCCACTGGAAGACGGATTTAACTCCCTTGTCAGCCATATCCGCGCGCTGATTCAGTGCGATGCCATTGTGCTGCTGTTACGCCAAGGGGACGAGCTCAAACCTGTCGCCATGCAAGGACTGAGTCAAGATACCTTGGGAAGGCGCTTTGTCATCGCTGAGCAGCCTAGATTTGACGCCATCTGCCAAGCAGGTAAACCTGTGCGTTTTGCTCAAGATAGCCCACTGCCAGACCCATACGATGGCCTGTTAATCGCAACCGAAGACGATCTTCCTGTGCACTCTTGCATGGGACTGCCGTTGCTGACCGATGACGGGCTGATCGGCCTATTAACTCTAGATAGCCTGACACCTGGCCAATTTGAACATTTGAGTCAGCGCACGCTGGAGCTGATCAGCACCATGATCAGTGCATTCGTACATAACACCCTGTTACTGCAACACTGGCAGCAGCGCGCCCACCATGCTCATGCCGTGGTCGGCGAACTCACCCAAGAGGCGCTGACCAAGGACGGCGGCGAATTAATTGGCGACAGCCCAGCGATGCAGCAACTGCAACAAGAAATCACCCTGGTTGCCAATACCGATATGACCACCTTGATTATCGGCGAGACCGGCACTGGCAAAGAGCTGGTTGCGCGCACGCTGCACCAACAGTCGTCCCGTGCCGATGGTCCTTTGGTGCATGTCAACTGCGCCGCGTTGCCAGAAAACCTAATAGAAAGTGAATTGTTTGGTCATCGTAAAGGAGCCTTTACCGGCGCCCATCAATCACGCGCGGGCAAGTTCGCCATGGCCAGTGGTGGTACGTTATTTTTAGATGAAGTCGGCGAGCTGCCATTAAGTGTGCAAAGTACCTTATTGCGTGCGCTGCAAAATCATGAAATTCAACCGCTGGGCGAAGATGCCACCATACAGGTTGATGTACGCATTATTGCCGCCACCAACCGGGATTTGCAGCACGAAGTACAGCAAGGAAATTTTCGCGCCGACTTATATCATCGACTGAGCGTCTACCCGATTGCGGTACCGCCGTTACGTCAAAGGGAAAACGATATCACCTTATTAAGCGGTTATTTTATTGAGCGTATGCGCCGAAAGTTAGGATTACAGCAACTCAAGCTGGCCGCAACAGCACAGCAACAACTCAATCATTACCACTGGCCAGGCAATGTCAGAGAATTGGAACATTGCATCAGCCGCGCCGCCCTACGCGCTCGCGGCCGTGCGCACGGCGCCATGACCATTATTCAGCCAAAGGACTTGGACGCCTTGCTACCTGAGCAAAGCCAGCCAACAATATCCACACCGCCAGCCAACACAACCGAGGTCACCGTTGCAGACCTGGGGTTAAAAAAATCTACCGAAGACTTTCAGCGACAAATGATTTTACAAGCCTTACAGCAGCACCAGGGCAATTGGGCTGCAACAGCACGCAGCCTGCAAGTCGATCGAGCCAACTTATGCAGACTGGCGAGCCGTTTAGGTATCAGCGTTAAAAAAAGCGTAATCAACACTGCGAACCTCTGAAAAATTCAGAGGTTCACTTAGACCGCTTAGTTCTTTGCAAAGTAAGCAGCGGCCCTGGCGGCATGCAGCTTTTTATAACTAGCCAATAAACGCTGATGTTTATCGATGCCTTCGAGCTTATTGTTAGTGGGCGTTAAGCCATGGAAACGCACGTCGCCATCAATACTGCCGAACACCGCTTGCATGCGCGACTCACCGTACATGCGAATAAAGTTGTGCTGGTAGTGCTCGCGCTCTAGCTCGTCATCCAGCTCTACCATGAGCGCCGCCTGCATCGCTTGATAAAACAATTTGCGCTCGACGGTATTGTCGTTGTACTGCAAATAGGCTTCGACGCATTCCTGCGCCAAATCGAGCTGACCCAGCGCCAGATAAATCAGCAATTTCAGCTCTAATACCGTCAAGTCTCCCCATACCGTGTTGTCATCAAATTCAACGCCGATCAGGGTGATAATATCGGTGTAATCATCCAGCTCGCTGTCTTCTAAGCGCTCCACCAAGGCTTGAAGCTGATCATTATCAAGCTGATGTAAGTTTAAAATATCGTCGCGAAAGTACAGTGCCTTGTTGGTGTTATCCCAAATCAAATCATCCACCGGATATACTTCAGAATAATCAGGCACCAAGATTCGACACGCCGGCACACCTAACTCATGGTAAGTGGCCATATACACTTCCTTGCCCATGTCCGCCAAAATAGCGAACAACGCGCTAGCCTCTTGCTCATTAGTGGCCGTACCGCCATTGGTGAAATCCCAATCAACAAAGTCGACATCAGCCTGACTGCTGAAAAATCGCCACGACACCACACCGGTAGAATCGATAAAATGCTCGACAAAATTATTGGGCTCGGTCACCGCCAGACTTTCAAAGGTCGGCGCCGGAATATCGTTTAAGCCTTCAAAGCTGCGACCTTGCAATAATTCCGTCAAACTGCGCTCTAGTGCGACTTCAAAATTGGGATGAGCACCAAAGGAAGCAAATACGCCACCGGTGCGCGGATTCATCAAGGTCACACACATCACCGGGAACTGACCGCCCAGCGATGCATCTTTTACCAATACCGGAAAGCCCTGCTGCTCCAGCCCTTGAATGCCTTCAACGATATGAGGATAACGCTCAAGCACAGACTCAGGCACATCCGGCAACGCCAGTTCCTGCTCCAGAATCTGGCGCTTAACGGCGCGTTCGAAAATCTCTGACAAGCACTGCACCTGAGCTTCTGCCAAAGTATTACCGGCACTCATACCGTTGCTTAAAAACAGGTTTTCAATCAGGTTGGACGGAATATAGACCGTTTCGCCATCGGACTGGCGCTGATAAGGCAGCGCACAAATGCCACGCTCAACATTACCTGAGTTAGTATCGATTAAATGAGACGCTTGCAACTCACCGTCTGGGTTATAAATTGCTAGGCAGTGTTCATCTAATAACCCCGAAGGCAGAGAGTCGTCTTCTGGAAGCTTAAACCATCGCTCATTGGGGTAATGCACAAACTCAGCATTGGCGATTTCTTCACCAAAATACTGATCGTTATAAAAGAAGTTACAGCTAAGGCGCTCCATAAATTCGCCCAAAGCCGACGCCAACGCACTTTCTTTGCTGGCACCTTTACCATTGGTAAAGCACATTTGCGAATCGGCATCACGAATATGCAACGACCACACATTCGGCACAATATTGCGCCAGGAGCCGATCTCGATTTTCATGCCAAGGCCCGCCAGCAAGGAGGTCATTTGGGCAATGGTCTGCTCTAGCGGTTTATCTTTACCGGCAATAAAGGTTTGCTGCTGCGCATCTGGCGCCCCCATCAACAAAGCCTGCGCATCTTCATCTAAGTTCTCGACCACTTCGATGACAAACTCAGGGCCGGTTTGCACTACTTTTTTAACCGTGCAACGCTCAATTGAGCGCAAGATGCCCTGACGGTCTTTATCGGAGATATCATCGGGCAGTTCGACCTGGATTTTAAAAATCTGGTTGTAGCGGTCTTCCGGATCAACAATATTGTTTTGCGATAACCGAATATTTTCGGTGGGAATATCACGGGCGACGCAATATACCTTCACAAAGTAAGCAGCACACAAGGCTGACGATGCCAGAAAGTAGTCAAACGGACTGGGCGCCGTGCCGTCTCCCTTGTATCGAATCGGCTGGTCGGTGACAACGGTAAAGTCGTCAAACTTGGCTTCCAGTCGAAGATTGTCGAGAAAGTTGACCTTGATTTGCATGCTAACACCCGGATTTGCAGAACACTTTGCTGACACAGCCAGCCCATTGGAGCGCTATTATCCAGTTTTTACCGGCCACGTCTCGCTTCAAGAAGAGACAGGCAATGACTATTGTGTGAGCAAGCGCTCAGAAAACAACCAGCACCTAAGGTTTAAATGGCCAGATCACATTCACCCGCCGGCCTAGCAGGAGTCAGACATGGACGCCTTTCGCTCGATCTCTCCATCAATACTAAATCGATCGCTCCTCGCCTTCTCAATCTCACTGGCATTGGCCGCTTGCGGCAGTCAAGGCAGCAATGGTGACGAAGGTGGCAACAGCGATAGCGTTACCAACCCAGTCAATGATGATACAGGCAGTGACTCGGACAGCTCTGTTTCAGACAATCCTGGCTCTGATGATTCCAGCTCTGACGATTCCAGCTCTGACGACTCCAGTTCTGACGACTCCAGCTCTGACGATTCCAGTTCTGATGACTCCAGCTGTGATGTCGAAACACCCGCCATTAGTGCCAACACTTGCAATGCCAGCAGCGGCTCTCGCTGTTTTTATGCCGCACCCCAGGGCACTGGTGATGGAAGCGCAAACAACCCAGGCTCACTGACCGCACTGCTGCCGCAATTGCACGCCGGTGATACGCTGTATTTGACCGAGGGCGTCTATCAGCAGTACCCATCCAGCGATGCCGATGCCTTTATTCTCAGCTTGAATAAATATTTCCGTTTTGCTTCTGAGCCCAGTGTAGAAAAACCCATCCGCATTCAAGGCTATCCGGGGCATAACGCCATTATTCGCGGTGATGATGAGCGCCGTTGTATCTTGGTTGATGGTCAATCACATTTGGAATTTCGAGATTTAACCGTCGAAAACTGCTTTAACGAGGGTATGCGTATCGGCTGGGATGTACCAGAAGAAAACATCACCCTAGATGGAATGACCTTTCGCCAGATTCACTATCATGACAACTCTGGCTTTGTTTATATTCAAAGTTACAAAAATGTGATTATCGAGAACTCCACTTTTCACGACTATTTGCCTAAAAGCAACGGCCAAACAGGTTATTACCTGAAAATGTTCCAAGCCATTGATACAACCGTACGCCACAATCATTTTTATGGTGAAGGCGGCGGTATGTATTATAAACATGGCGAATCGCAAACCGGGCGTGGTGGCTACACTCGTATTTATAACAACCACTTTGACCAGCTCAGTAAACAAGGGGTTTACACCAATCAAAACCGCAGCGAAATATACGACAATTTGTTCACCAATAACGGTGGCATTGCGGTGCATCAAGAAGACGGTACTCGCCCACCCTTTACCCAGGACGTGCATATTCACCACAATACCCTGGTCAATAGCGCCATTGTATTAAACCAGGGTTCCAACGACGGCAGTTATTTTGATGCCTTCGGCCTGGGGGCAAAATATGCCAAAGTACACAACAACTTGATTAAAAACAGCGCTTACCATATATGGGTATACGGCAGTAACCAGCAATATGATGAAGGCATTCACCTAACGTCATATGACAATTGCTTCGACAACTCTAATGCAGATTTTCTGATCGATTATTTCAGCTCCGATACCTTTGGCAATAAAGGTGCAAAAATGTCACTGAGCCAATGGCAAGCAGCCGGTTATGACAACCAGTCATTAGAGCAAACTCTGATCTTGGATAACGAATATCGTTTACCCGCTGGCAGCCCCTGTGAAGCAACGGGCAGGCGCCAGTAACTTGGCTTATTCAGTGGCACTACAGCAGCTGCCGGGCAAGGCATATTGCCCGGCAACACCTTAATCACTGGCTTTGTTCAAGCAGCAAATCATCAAACAATAAGGCTTCTGTAGCGCCGCCCTGCCAGTTACCCGCCACATAAATTTTCACATAACGCGTTTGTGGACGAAATGCATCGTGACGATTAGTCCATGCTGTACCACTTAACTGACCTTCGACTGCTGTCCACTGCTGAGCGACATCAGCGCCATGCAAATAAATATGCGTACTGCTTTGGCGGTGATTTTTCACCACACTGACACCAGGCACAATGGCAGCCATAACCTCTGCGGGCAACGCATGATTTAGGCTAATTGTTCCGCCATCAACATGACCATAGGCACCGGCACTGGGGTCCGTACTGTAGGTTTGATCGAGATCGTACATTACATAATGATCAGGGCGCTTGCTGGTATCACCATCAAGGTAAATACCAATCGCCCGCTGATGAGCGGGAGCATCACTGGCAGCCCAATCATCAATGTTGCCAGCCACGATAATCTCCCCAGCACTCACTGAAGAGACCCGATGATCACGACCATAGCGATTGACCATATAAGATTCGATTAACTGCAGATTTTCGTCGTAACTCTCGATGCCAAAATAAACAAACGACAGGTCATCATCTAGCGACTTAAACCGACCCGATAACTGATAGTTTTTAGTGATGTCTACCGGTAGAAAATCCGATGTTACTTTTTTACGGCCTTCAATTTGGTACACCGTATTACTGCCATCAATCACGTGCTCGACACCGGGTAAACGGTCGGAATCCGATTCAGCGTTCAGTCGATAGCTGCCTGCATCAACTGTCCAACGAAATGAAAACTGTGCATCCTGAGTTTGCGCGGGTATACCGCCACTGGTGCTGTTGCCATAAGTGAAAATAATGGAGTTGTAATCAGGGTGCGCCGGTACAAAAATCGAGCTCCTACCCTCTTCAAACTCCCCCTTAACATGACGTACGACATCATCCTCAGCCCCATTGACGGAAAGATTGGCGCCAAGATAAGCCACTCGCCAGGCGTCATTAGCCGCTGATGATTTATCCGAGCTGCCATCCATAGCCACAGAAATGCTACCTGGTCCTGTGTTTCTTATCTTGTGCTCCCAGCGTCCATAACACGACAACTGACCGTTATGACGGCCATCAAGGGGGCGATCATATTTGCGCTGGCACGTCGCGCTAACGGTGCCGGTATAACGACCATCAAAGTCACTGATCAGTGAAGCTTCCACCCGAGCAGCTGCACCGGCGTCTGCTGCATGGGTGTAGAGCCCGCTGCTAAAGTCTTGCCCCGCCGTGTCGCCACTGAGCGTTACCTGATCGCGTAAGCCGTCGGGGTTATCGCCATTGGCAGAAACTTTTGCTGAGTTTGCGATATAGGTAATGGAATAAGGTGCTGCCATCGCTTGGCTACTGGCCAGCACTGCCGCCGTTAATAACACTGTTTTCATGGGTCAGTTCCTTTGCATAAGTCCATGGGAATTTGGCCGCCTGAGTGTAGCCAGCAAGCATCGGCAGGCATAGCCCGATATATGGCTTATCTTTGGACTCTAATAAGCATCTCGGTAGCTATCAGACAAGCGCGTCAGCCAAGTGCGTCAGAAATGTGCGCAGACAAGGACATGGCTACCCATGGAAGCGATTCATTCCTTTTCCCTAGACCAATATGACACGACCTCGATCGTTAACCGAAATAAGCAAACAACACAGGTCATTGCCTTGTCAGACAATCCCCACGGGTCATCGCCAGTCACAGTGCGCCTGTAGCGCAAGGTCTTTAGGGCAACCAAAACAAGGCCCGGGCTTACGCTAGACACGGTAGTCAGGCCTATGTCTATAAAACCCGTCTCAGAACCCTGACATTGTGACCCAGTTCTCTGGTTTAATAGCCGGGTAACGAACAGGGCGCAGCGGATGCCAGGCCAATTGCCCGGGCAAGCCCCTGTGCTTTCATGCATTAGTGCAAGGAACACCGTATGTCTTTCACTGATTTCTCCCAAGCGGGCGACTACAACGAAACCCGCTCCCACGAGCTGCGTAAGCGCCGGTTGGTCATGGTTGACGGCAATCTGGTCGCCAATGACAGCACTCATAGCGTCGGCCAATCAGCCCGTGTCTTTCAACAGGGATACTGGGGCTTTGCCTCATCCAGCCAACCCACGGCTGGTGCAGAGCTCAGCAATATCGCGTTGGCCAATGCCAAAGCCATGCAGGTCTTTGGTGGACAGCATCGCTTGTTACCTACAGCGGCATACCAAGGCGAACATCGCTTTCATTGCCAGCCACGCTGGAGTAGCGAGCAAGTTATCGAATGGCAGCAAGCCGTTAACGAGCTGATTAAACGCCGCTACTCAGAAGTCGCCTCCGTCACCATCGCCTCGATGGACGAACGTCACGACAAGTTTGTGCAAAACAGCCAGGGCGCCCGTGCTTTTAATGAAATTGTCCGTGGCCAGTGTTATGTATCACTGACCGTCAAAGACAAAGACGATAAGCCGGTGGAGCTAATGGAAGCCTTTAGCGGTAAAGGCAGCTTTGCCGACATGGATCTGTCTTTGGCCACCGTTGAGCAGCGCCTGGACGCGCTTTATGAGCACTTGATGGCCAAACGTGAAGCTGTGCACGCCAAAGGCGGCTTACAGACCATCGTATTGGCAGCAGATCTGGCCGGTATGCTGGCCCACGAAGCCATGGGCCATCCGTGTGAAGCAGACCTGGTGCTGGGCGGCTCAGTCACCGGCGACTTACGTGGTGAGCGCATAGCCAGCGATCTGATTACCATGGTCGACTTTGCTCACAGCTATAACGGCCAGGAGCTGCTGGTACCGGTATATGCAGACGATGAAGGCACCCCGGCCGAAGACGTCACCCTAATTAACCAGGGCATACTGCAAGACTTTATGCACAACCGAGAAACCGCCGCTCAGTTTAACAACCGTGCTACGGGCAACGCTCGCGCTTATGCACCGGACGACGAGCCGCTGATTCGTATGCGCAATACCGCTATTCTGCCCGGCAACAGTAAGCTTGAAGATATGCTGGCCGACGTCGAAGACGGCTATTACCTGATGAAAACAGGCAATGGCCAAGCCGATACCACTACCGAGTTCATGTTTGGTGTCACCCTCGGCTATGAAATTAAAAATGGCCAACTGGGCCGAGCCATTAAAGACACCACCATGTCTGGCTCTGCCATCAAGATGCTACAAACCGTGGATGCGGTATCCGACGATATGCATTGGGAGTGCAATGGCTACTGCGGCAAAAAACAGCCCATGGTGGTATCACTGGGTGGACCTGCCATTCGCGCCAAAGCACAACTGGGAGGTGAATAATGCACACTCTGGCTAAAGAAACACTCGCTAAGTTGCTGCAAGCTGGCTTTGATGACGCCCGTGTGACCATCAATGAGAGCCAGGCCCATGAGCTGAATATGGCGCATAACCATGCCAGCTTAATGCGTAGCACTAGCAATCAAACCATGGCGCTATTGGGCATCAAAGATCAGCGCAAGGTGACGGCCAGCGTCTCCAGCCTGAACGATGACGCCATTGCCCAGGTCGTTGAGGATATGGTGCGCGACGTAAAAACTGCGCCGCAAGACAGCGCCAATGCCGTCTCCGAGCATCAAAGTGGCCAGTTCCAAAAAGGTCCACAGCAAGTAGACCGCGAGGCACTGGCGAGCACGGCACAGCAATTATTGGCCGAACGTGAACAACACTACCCCACCTTCCAAATTGAAGAAGCGGCGGTCAAACACACCCTCGACCACACCCTTTTGCTTACCTCCAAAGGTACTGAGCTGCAATCCAGTATTGGCAGTTATGACGTATCCCTGATGGGTTCCAGCAAAGACCAACATGGCACCAGCTCGTTTAACTACAGCGGTGGTGCCATCGATGCCTTGCCTGAGCAGCTGCTGCAGCATTTTGAGCTCGACAATTTAATGGCCAACAGCGTGCAAGAAACACAAAGCCGCTTGCTGGGCGAGAAATTTGTCGGCGATGTTGTATTAATGCCGATGGCGGTAATGGACTTAATCGGCTGGTTGCTGCAGCAGGTGGGGGACTATGCCTTGATTAGCGGCACCTCTGTTTATCAGAACGCCGTTGGCAGCTCGATTGCCAGCCCACTGCTCACCGTGCGGCAACAATTACAAGGCGCTGGCGTCGAGCCGTTTAATGGCGAAGGTTTCGTAGCAGAGCCACTGACCTTAGTCGATAAGGGTCAGTTAAATTGCCTGCTGCCAAGCTTCTACGGCAGCCGTAAACTGGATTTGCCACATACGCCAACCAGCTCAGGCTGGGCCATTGAAGGTGGCGATAGCAGCCGCACAGACATGGTTACCAATACCAGCAAAGGCGCCTTAGTTGGCCGCTTGTCGATGGGTAGCCCGGCGGCAAATGGTGATTTTTCTGGTGTGATCAAAAACAGCTTTTTGCTGGAAAACGGCGAACGTACCACAGCATTGTCGGAAACTATGATCACAGGCAACGTTGCGCAAATGTTGCAAGACATAGTCGCCATCAGCCGCGAGGTCACCGATTATGGTTCCTATCAGCTGCCTTGGCTAAAAATTAAAGGGCTTAAGTTCTCTTAAGCGCAGTCAATAAAAAACCGGGCAGTGCCCGGTTTTTTATTGCCGCTCACAATTTTAGGCTGCGCTGACTAATCAAAAGCCCACCGTCATCCGCGACGGCGTGTTGTGCTGTGTTGTTTTGATGTGTTGTTGAGCCACTTCTCAGCAAGGCAATTCCCCATACTCACAACACACCCTCAGGTTATAAAAAGACCTTGCATCACAACACTATCATCAATCCGCCACCCTTCGTATTAAAACCGCTTCTCATTCTGCTTAACTGATGTTCACCCGATGCAGTGGAGGTGTTTCGCCCGGGCTCATCCAAACCAGACATGGATGTTGTACTAAGGGCTGTTAGGGCCTGTGAACACTATTTAGCGCGTTGCTGCTGGACGTCAGCTTCTTCTTGGGTGAGGCATGAGGAGCGTGGTTTAACTCGTTAAACATCACTCTTCGCGCCTTAATTGAGGGATTTTCAGTTCATAGCAGCATGATCGAAACAGTGGTAACAGGCCCTAGTGAGAGTAAGCCCCAGCCATCAGTAAGCACTGATGCCAATGACGTCCATGCTTTTTTGCCTGATAGGAGGCAGAGAATGAAGTCATTTAACAGCGTATTACTAGCATTACTGCTGTGCGGAGCAGCGGCTACCACAGCCGAACCGATAACCGAAGTCCACATCAAACTGCAACACCAAGATGCTCATGGCATTAATCCCACAGAAACGATGGCTATTACGCCTGCTAGCATTGTCAATGTCGTGGAGAAACAGGCGAAGTACTTCCAAGACGATACCGTCACTTCTAGCGACCAACTGATGATTATTGGTAAAGATGTCGATGGTAACCAGGTATACCGACAGGTAGCGGACAACCCTCTGCTGCTGCATGCTGAGTCGTTTGATCCAGAAAGTGGAAAAATAGAAACAGCGAAAACAATACACAAAAAATCAGCAACCCTACGTATTAATATCCCATCGAAAAGTGCGATTCACACACTCGAAATCAATACCATCAGTAAAAAATCCGATGGTTACCATTTTCAGCCATGGCACAATATTGAGCTAAAAACCAGTCAACTGGATGCCACGAACACCACTGCACCCCAGTCAGCGCTTGCGGCCAATGGTGTTTTCAGCGTGTTCAAAACCGGCGATTCTGCCAACCGAGCTGATCTGGTGGTACTGTCTGAGGGCTATACCAGCAGTGATCTCAAGAAGTTTGAGAGCGATGTACAAGGCATCGTCGATGGCTATTTTGAAGAAGACATTTATAAAGAATATAAAAACCACTTTAACGTCTGGCGAGTAGAAGTCGCTAGCAATCAAAGTGGAGCAGGCAATGGTTCTCCCATCGATACAAAATTTGGAGCCTACTTTAATTGCTACAACATTGAACGCTTACTCTGCGTCAATGAAGATAAAGTACTTAGCTATCTAAGATCGGTTATGCCTGCCAATGCCATGGATAAAGTCTTGGTGGTGGTCAACACAGAAAAATATGGCGGTGCAGGCGGTCAGGTCGCCACCATGTCGTTAGCGTCGCAAACTATAGATTTAGCACTGCATGAGCTAGCACATAGCTTTGCCAAATTGGCGGACGAATACACTTATGGTAATTGCAATGTGTATGAACCCGACCATGCCAATGCGACAGCAGATTCATCCGGTGCCAAATGGCGCCATTGGTCGGACGTCGATGCCAATATTGGCGTCTATGAGGGCGCCATGTACTGTGCACAAGGCATGTATCGTCCCAGCAGTAATTCCATGATGAAGGAGCTGGGGCAGCCGTTTTTTGCCGTCAACGAAAGTGAAATTATTCGCCGCCTGTATGGTTATGTCGATGTTATTGATGCCGTTATGCCTAGCCAAACAACCATCAATTTGAATCCTAAAGAATCGCAAGCATTTAATGTCACCCTGGTGAATACACTATCGTCTAGCGTGAACAATCAATGGTACGTGAACGATCAAAAAGTCAGTGATAGTAGTCGATTTACCTTTGACGGCAGTCAATATCAGCAAGGGGTTTACCGCGTTAAGGCCATGGCTGCTGATAAAACCACACGGGTAAAAAAAGATCCAAATCAATTACTGCAAGCCCAGCACAGCTGGACGGTCAAACTCGGTGACTCCGGCTCAGACTGCGACAAGGCTCCATCTACGCCTACCGGGCTGCGCAGCACCGACGTGGGTGATACCTTCTTTGCGATTGCCTGGAACAGCGCCAATAGCGCCAATAGCTATCGCGTTGAACTTTGGAACGAATCAGCCTCGCGCTGGGATACCTTAACAACCACCCCAGACACCAGCGCTAGCGCAACGGATCTGACGGCCGGCAGTTCACAATGGGTACGAGTCGCCGCACAAAACAGCTGTGGGGATTCAGAGCCATCAGATTACATCACCATAGAGTTGAGTGGTGACGGTGATTGTACGCAAGCTCCTGGGGTACCGGGCACACCAACGGCCACAACGCCATCGAACGGTAGCTTTACTCTCAGCTGGAGCGCCGCCAAAGACGCCAGCTCGTATACCGTGCAAAAATGGAGCGGTTGGCAATGGCAAGATCATCAGCAAAGTCGATCAACGTCTATCAACCTCAGCGCCGCACGCTCAACACATTATTACCGCGTTTATGCCAGCAACTCATGTGGCAATGGCGAAGCGAGTAATTGGCTGAGAGTCGATGTTCCATAACATTACCAGCCTGTAACAACACCGTTAAACCTGTATGCCACAGGTTTAACGGCACTAAAGCGACAACTCACTCTGCTTGCTTTAACTGGCTATTTCTTCGCTGGCATTATCACTAATCAAATCATCCATCACTTGATGTAGCCTAGTTTCATCACTGACGGTCTGCGGAGCAATAATGATATGGGCGACCTCGTTTTCCACGGCAAGATGATGCTTACGCCAGATATCCTCAGACGGTTTAGGCACAACAACGATATTAGAATTAAGATTGCGCCAAGCCGGAACATTATGTCTATTCAACACTTGGACCGTCTTCTCGGCCAAGGCTAAACAGTCTTGTATGCGCTGCTTCTTCTCTTGTTCGTTGCTACTGCGAATAAAATGCCATAAAAATAGTGGCGTCAAACCATTGCGTGAACCGGTCAGAGTTTTATCGGCGGTAGCAATATATTCAATGACGTGACTAACTCGATCAACATGCTGCTTCAATGCCAGTACAATACCGCAAGGAATAGGAGAACCCAGCATCTTATGCCCGGAGACAGAAATAGAATCAATGCCATCGGCAAAAGAATACTTAGGAGGATTATTGACATAAGGAATAATCAAACCATGAAACGCCGCATCGGCGTGCAGGTAATAGTCATCACGCCCAAAGCCAGCCCGATGCAAACGCTGCTGAATCTGTTCCAAGTCGTCTATCGCACCTAACATAGTGGTGCCAAGATTGGCAAAAATAATGGGGGATTTGTTAGGATTAGCGTTCAGAGCATCTTCTAAAGCATCATAATCTAGCTCGCCGTTCCCTTGCGATGCTATCTCACAATACTCAATATTCAGGAAACGTACGATCTTCATCACTGAATAATGAGTATCTCTGGAAAAATACACCACACCATCGGGAAAACGTTCACGGGCCAGATAACAGCCGTACATATTGCCTTCGGTACCACCATTGGTAACATACCCCCAACAGCGATCCATAGTAGTGTGAAATAGCTGGCAAAAGTACTCAATCACATCTCGTTCAAACGCGCAGCTATTTAACGGGTAATTCGACACCTCGGCCCAATCACCAACGTTATTAATAGAAAACTGCAAAAATGGCCATAACTCCTGATAATCAAAATCTGATGATACCGGATAACCCAGCATCTGATGCTGATTCTCTTGGCAAACATTGTACAACTCTTTCAATCTTTGAGAGTCTTCAAAAGATAATGGCATATTAACTCCTTTAAAAACCGATAGCTCGGATTAATTATCTGCATCACTGGGAGTCAACCCAACACCGGCCTGAGACAATCCATTATTTGAACAATCAAAATATAATCACCCAATGCCACACCATTAAGGCTAAGATATCGTTGAATAGCCCGGTGCTCGCTGTAGACAAAATTCGACTTGCTGTCCAAATTCTGCCACAGCAAAAATCGGTATTATTGCATCGACGAGTTCACGCCCAAGCCGCAGTGTCACCTCCCAAAATTTTCGCGGCGAGCCTAGCAGATCACACCGACAACAAACATCAGCCGAACTTCTGATGTTGGCTTCATGAGTCCATTGCTTTAACCACAAGCTTTCCTAGACTCAAGCTGACAACAGGGACTGCAACGAAATAAGAATCTCTGTTTTTCGATAAGCACACCTGAACCGGAGACGCCAATCATGAAAATTTTCACCATCGGCATACTAGTGGCGCTAATCAGTTTTGGCAGTAATACCCAAGCAGACAACTATGTAATCGGTGTAGAGGCGTTGGAGTACTACCCACTGTACCAAGGCAAAGGATCCAGCTACGAAGGTTATGCACGAGAGTTGTTAGACTCCTTCGCTGCCTCTGCAGGCCATACCTTTACCTACAAGGCTTTACCCATTAAACGCCTATTTAGTGAGTTCCTCACTGGTAATCTGGATTTTAAGTACCCTGACAACCCCAAGTGGGCTTCTAATATGAAGCAAGGGCAAAACATCACTTACAGTGATAGTACAGTCGAGTTTATTGACGGCATTATGGCCCTCAAAAGCAATAACAATTTGAATATCGATAATTTTAAGAATATAGGCACCTTACGCGGCTTTACTCCCTGGACCTATATGGATGACATCAGCAAAGGTACTATGAAGCTTTCAGAGTCGACAGATATGAAAGCGTTAGTATCCATGGTGGAATCAGGGCGTATTCAAGGCGCTTACTTTAATGTCATTGTGTCTAGATACTATCTAAATAATACGCTTAAGAATCCAGATTTATTAGAGTTTAAGAATGACCTACCACACTCAAGAGATCATTTTTTATTGTCTAGCATTAAACATCCAGAAGTGATTAAGCAATTTAACGACTGGTTAACAAACAACGAGTTCACTGTAAAAGCATTGAAAGATAAGTACCAGGTTACTTTACCTTAACGCCTTAACGCCTTAACGCCTTAACGCCTTAACGCCTTAACGCCTTAACGCCTTAACGCCTTAACGCCTTAACGCATTGGTGGTAAGAGATAGGAGTAGATACTTATCTGTTCCTAGCCTCCAGCTTACCCGTCGCCGAAAGCCTGCTGAGCACTACGCCCAAGTCGAACGAACATCAACTCAATATCGATGGCCAGTCCTATTCCACTGAGTACTTCGAGAGCAAGCTTTTTTCACCACCAAAAAACAATCATATCATTGCCCTGTAATATAAGCCGCATCATACCCTTCAATATGGCTCCAAACGTTTGATCATTTTCCATCACCACTCTGTCTGACGGGATAGCGATAGTACTAGCAGCAAAGATGCACGGATACTTTATTGGCCAATCTATTCATATCAAGTATGTCATTTAATTTCTGATCTGAATGAATAGACCACAATAAGTACTTACTCCTAAGTTGTTACACTAGGCTGTCACGTTTGGGTGGATATTCATATGGTCTCAACTGCCTGCATAACAGTCCTCGGCAAGACAGAATGCTCCAACTTTGATAGTGTAATCAACCTGCGCTAATGAACCTTTGGAACCCTTTTGAAATCCTTAACTCGATCTTTTACTTTCACTTTAGCTACAATTTTTGCATCACTGCCTAGCCACGCCAATGAAGTGTACATTCAGGCCGGACAAGGTAGCTTCAATCATGCGGCGTTTGACCTGCTCGCAGGGCAAGAAAGCTATCAACGCCATTATTCAGGCACGCCAAGCAATACATATGCACAAGCAGTCCAACATGGCACATGGGCGTTCAGCGCAATAGAAAACTCAACCATTGAAGGTCACTTGGTACCTGCTATTGTCGAAGCCATGCGTGACTACCAAATCACAGACCTCAAGACCGCAGTCCGCATGCCCATCGAAATGTGTGTATTTGCTAAAGAAAAAGACCAGAAAATAACGCAGGCCGCCTCTCACCCAGCAGCACTTAAACAGATCAGAAATTGGCTGAAAGCCAATAACATTACACCAATTCCTGAGCCAAAAGGCACCAATGAAGCCGCACGATTATTGGCAACTGATCAGCTAAAACCCGGCGCAGTGGCGGTTGGAAGCTGCGCTCTTAAGAAGGTTTACCCTCAACTAGAGCTCGTTGATAAAGGCATACAGAACAATGCCGACAATCGAACATTATTTGCTTTAATGCATATGGCTAAACGCAAACAACGAATCAGCACTGAACAGGCCAGAGCAGAACTTACAGACCTTGTAGATAAAGCAAATGCGCTGATTCAAACCAGACGACAGTCGGCCACTGAGCTCTTTTCTCTGATAAATGATCGCTTAAGCCATATGAAAGCCGTCGCACTATTCAAAGCTCAACAACATCGTGCTGTAGAAGATCTTGAAAGAGAAAAGCTGGTACTTAAGAAATCACTGGATTCAGCCAAACAGCAATGCCTGGATGCAACCAGTGTCTCCGAGTTTTTTCAGGCACAAATGGATGCTGCCAAGGCGATTCAATATCGATATAGAGCTCAGTGGCTATCTGAAGGCACTCCAAAGCAGAGCACTGACTTAACTTCGTTGCGTCAATCATTAAACAGCCTCGGGACAAAGATACTAGAAAGCTTATCCTTACACCTCAGCAATCACGGCCAATTGGGGCATGAGTTCTTTCAGAAATTTCACTCACAACTAGATATTAAGCACCTATCAGAAAATGATAAACAGCGTTTATTTTCATCGCTGATTAATGTGAAAAAAGACAGTGAATGCAAGTAAAAGACCAGCCTTTACATCATAAAACAGCCACCAGAGATACTATAAAAAGACCTAATCGCAACCCGAGTTAAAATACTCGGGTTGCAAGTCTCGTAGTCATTGTAAAAACCAGTCAGTGAAGTAATCCAGTTTACAGCTATAAGCTGGAACCGCAGCGACTAAGAACGAGCACTAATAAAAGAAGTACCTCCTCGACTAAGAAGGCACTAGCGCGCCATTAAGCACCACATCTAACGACAACCCTAGTTCAGCCACCAGCCTGCTGTTCGGGAGCTGCATCAGCAAATGCTGACAAAGCTATGCAATGCTCATATACCACCCGGATTTTGGGGAACTCATCCATGGGAACCTCAAAGCGATAGGCATTATACACCTGAGGAACCAAACAGACGTCGGCATAGGTCAGCATATCACCCATGCAGTAAGGCCCATCGTCCAGCTGCTTTTCCAGAGCTGAAAAACCAACACTGATCCAATGATGGTACCACTGGGTTTTCTTCTCTTCGGATAGCCCCAACTCATTCACCAGATATTTCAGCACCCTCAAGTTATTTAAAGGATGAATATCCGCCGCGATCTGATTCATCAGACTGCGTGTTTTGGCGCGCATGATCGCATCGCCAGGCAACAGGGCTGGCTCAGGATACTCTTCCTCCAACCATTCCATAATCGCAAGGGATTGAGTCAAGCAATCATCGTCATTAATCTGCAGCGCGGGAACCAGCCCTTGAGGCTGTCGACTGAGGTGAGCCTGCTGACTTTGCTCACCCAGTCGCAGATCAACTGGTATTTGTCCGTAGGTCACGCCTTTCAGATTCAGCGCTATCCGCACCCGGTAGGCTGCAGATGAGCGCCAATAGTCATACAGAATCATCATGGCTTATGGCCTTGGTACTCAACGACGGTTTGATCGATGGCACCAAAAATAGACTGACCATCACTGTCTAGCATTTCAATACGAACCTGGTCACCAAAGTGCATAAAGCTGGTTTTCGCAGATCCTGTGTTGATGGTTTCAATCATCCGTACTTCGGCAATACAGGAATAACCAACACCACCATCACTAATGGCCGACCCATGTTCAGTGTCTTGCTTATTAGAGACAGTGCCCGAACCTATAATGGCACCAGCAGACAGCGGGCGGGTGCTCGCTGCATGAGAAATTAAACGAGCAAAACTAAAGGTCATATCTTGACCGGCATTAGCACGACCAAACGCTTGACGGTTATAGTCTACATTGAGTGGCAAATGCACTTTGCTGTTTTCCCACGCAGGCCCTAACTCATCAGGCGTGACGGCAACCGGAGAAAAGCTGCTGGAAGGTTTAGACTGAAAAAAGCCAAAGCCTTTAGCCAGCTCTGCAGGAATCAAACCTCGCAGAGAAACGTCATTCACCAGCATCAATAACTGAATATGGCTTGCTGCTTGCGCTTCAGACACGCCCATCGGCACATCATCGGTCACAACAGCAATTTCTGCTTCAAAATCGATACCCCACTCTTCTGAGCCCAAAGGAATATCATCACAAGGGCCTATAAAACTGTCTGATCCACCTTGATACATAAGCGGATCAGTCCAGAAGCTGTCGGGCATTTCGCTGTTACGCGCTTTGCGTACCAGCTCTACGTGATTGACGTATGCACTGCCATCGGCCCACTGATAAGCACGTGGTAGCGGCGAGGCACAATCCTGCGGACGAAATTCAAATACGCCCGCTAAGTCAGATGATTGATGGTTCAGCTGTTGATAAACGCTTTGCAGCTCAGGCTCGACTTCCGCCCAGCGATCCAAAGCATCCTGCATAGTGCCAGCAATATGCGGCACTTCAACAGCAGAATTGAGATCACGAGAGACAACGATCAATCGACCGTCACGCCCTTGTTTAAGACTGGCAAGTTTCATTACAAACCCCTTAGATGACACCGCGGGCTTGCTGATCCCGCTCAATAGACTCAAACAGCGCCTGGAAATTACCTTCACCAAAGCCATGATGTTCTTTGCGCTGAATTAGCTCAATAAAAATTGGGCCAAACAGGTTTTTAGTAAAGATCTGCAGCAAATAACCTTTTTCATCGCCATCCACCAACACTTGGTGTTTTTGAATGCGCGCTGGGTCTTCGGTTACATTGGGCACTCGGTCGAACACCTCGTCATAATAATCATCATTGATATCTAGCGTCTGGATACTGGTTCCTTCCATAGCATCCAGCGACGACAGCAAATCTCTAGAAGCAAAGGCCAGATGCTGAACACCAGGGCCATGGTATTCGTCCAGATATTCATCGATCTGGTTATTTTTGTCGTCTTTGCCTTCATTAATCGGAATACAGAAACTGCCATCGGGCGATTTCAGTGCATTAGAGATCAATGCGGTTTTTTTGCCACGAATATCAAAGTAACGAACATCAGTAAAACCAAAAATGTCTTTATAAAAACTGGCCCATTTATCCATGGTGCCTTTGTACACATTATTGGTCAGGTGATCGACATTCATAAAGCCTTTTTCAGGCACCTTGACCGGCTTCTCAAGGTCTTCAAAATCCACCTCATAGATGGAACCTTTATCGCCAAACAGATCGATAAAATAGATCAGACTGTCACCAATACCATAGATAGCCGGATAAGGAAGATCTTTATCGATATCGTTAGCCGGTTTTGCACCACGCTCTACTGCCTGCTCATAAGCAAAGTCAGCATCATCAACGCGCCAGCCCATAGAACAAATCGCAGGCCCGTGACGTTCAGCAAAGCCTTTAGAAAAGCCTTTGCGTTCGTTGTTCATCAGAAAGTGAATATCGTTCTGATTAAAATACAGAATATCCTTGCCTTTGAAGGTTTTTAGCTTTGACAAACCAAAGTCCAAAAACACCTTTTCCATAAAGTCACTGTCTGGTGTGGCAAATTCGGTAAATTCGATACCGCGAAGCCCTAAAGGGTTGCTCTGTGTATCGTCTGCTTGGTGCTCTGTAGTGAACTGAGTATTCATGGTGCTACCTCGCTTGCTATCTTTGTTATTTTTTAGCTTCAGTTGTCTATTCAGATTCGAGCCATGACTGGTGATAATCACCGGCCATGGTATTTTTGACGTTTTCTGTGAGCTGTAATGGTGCAAAGGTATCCACCATTACGGCATATTCTTGAGTTTCCTTGGCGCCGATGGACGCTTCTGTTTTACCAGGCTGAGGCCCGTGAGGAACGCCGCCTTGGTGCAAAGTGATGTATCCAGCATCGATACCGGTGCGGCTCATAAAGTCGCCATCGACGTAATACAGCACCTCGTCGCTATCAACATTGGAGTGATAATAAGGCGCGGGGATGGCCTCAGGATGGAAGTCGTACAGACGAGGAACAAAATTACAGAGTACGAATCCCCGACCGCCAAATACCTGATGAATGCTAGGCGGCAGATGGATTTTGCCAACGATGGGCTGGAAATCCTTGATATTAAATGCCCAAGGGTAGAGATAACCGTCCCAGCCCACCAGATCAAATGGATGCCACTGCAACTGATGCGCTTGGTATTGATCGCGATATTTGCTAATCACTTGGAAGTTGCCTTGCTGCACGATCGGGTCGGTCAGCTGTGGCGCTCGAACATCCCGTTCACAGTAGGGCGCCGTTTCCAGCAACTGGCCATATTCATTGCGATAATGTTTGGGAATCTCCACCATGGAGTTCGCCTCGACAATAAACAAACGGACATTATCGTAATTATTAAAGTGAAGCTGATAGATGGTGCCACGCGGAATCACCAGATAGTCCCACTGGCGTACTTCCAGGCGACCGTATTCCGACAGCAATTCACCTTCGCCCTCATGTACAAAAATAATCTCATCAGCGTAGGCGTTGCGATAAAACTGATCGGTGGGCTCTGTCACACGCGCCGTGTGAATTGAAAGATCTTGATTGAAAAACAGACGATTACGAGCGTTATAGAAATTGCCCTGACGATCCGTTTTTCGGCTATCCAGTTTATAATTTTGTACCAAACTGTCTTGCCACAGCGCACCGTGCTCAATATGCAGCCGCTCAACCGCCGGGCTTTTGGTGGGCATATTGTGGTGATACTTGGTGCTGTACAGGCTGGCAAAGCCATGAGTCGACACCAACTCTTCGCGGTACAGTTCGTCTTGCTGTCCAGCCTGAACACCTGGGTGCTGGGCATCCTTATAAAAGGTTACGTGGTGCTTAGCAGGCAACTCGCCTTGTTTGACATAAAACGGCATGCGTACAGCCTCGTCCGAAATCTGATCGATGTCTCCATTGTGTGTCGTTGACGAACTAAAAAAAGAATAATATTTGCATCATCTTGATCTATTAGTTAGATATAGATTGATTCTCATGGAAATTGACAGGTACGCCAATGAAAGTGGATATGGAAGCCCTCAGGGTCTTAGACACCATCATTCAACAAGGCAGTTTCGCCAAAGCCGCCAACAAACTGCATAAGGCCCAGTCAGCGGTGAGCTACCAAATTCGTAAACTGGAGCAGCAACTGAATATTGAGATTTTTGATCGCAGTCACTACCGCGCCACCCTCACACCCAAGGGCCAGGCTCTTTGGGCGGAAGCTCAACGCATGCTGCAGCTGGCCGAGCGCATTGAAAACCTTGCCGAGCGCTATACCGAAGGCTGGGAACCCCGACTCGAGCTGGTGATCGACGGCGCACTACCCATGGTGCCTATTATGGGCGCGCTTAAGTCCCTGGCTGATCGGGATATTCCGACACGCATTCAAGTCAAAGTGGAGGCATTGGGCGGCGTGCAGATGCGCTTTGAAAAGGACAACGCCGACATCATGCTGGCCAAGGACTATTCCCCACATCCCTCCCTCACCGCTGTCCCGCTAACGCCCGTTAGCTTGGTATTGGTAGCAGCCAGCCATCACCCTCTAGCCGGGAAGAAAAACATAGCGCTGGATCAGCTGCACGACCATGTTGAACTGACCATCAACGATACCAGCGAGCACGCATCTTCACGGTCGGATTCCATGCAGTTTGGTGGCGATCGGGTGTTTTATATGCACAGCTTTTCGGCCAAGAAAACGGCAATTGAGATGGGCCTCGGATTTGGCTGGATGCCGGTGTTCCAGGTATCAAAGGAACTGGCCGAAGGCAGCCTGATCGAGCTTAATTACCGGGCTGGATCACGGGTTTCATTTACGCCCATGCTGGTTTATCGCAATGAGCCACGACTGGGAAAAGCCGGCGGAATTATTGCTGAACTGGTCGGCAAAGCATTTCAGCAATTTGAAGGCTGATGCATAGCTGCAACAGCCACTATACAAAGGCATGCTGACAGCATTGAAAATACCCAGTCGAGTGCCAGCGCAGACATTGTGTCTGCTTCTAGGCAGAGGCGCTGGCTAGTTGGCGACGATGATTCTGCCATAGACATTTCACCGTGAATTACTCCATAGTAAAAACACGAGTGACCAGCTCAACTGGTTCACAGACGGATCAATAAGCACATCAAAAATAATGAACAGGAAGATTTAAATGACGAATCTTACCGACATTCCCGAAGCACTATTAACCAGCGGCTGGCAGCTAGCCGAAGACAAAAAATCCATTCACAAAGTCTTTAAATTTGCCGATTTCCGCGATGCCATGAGCTTTATGCTGCGTGTGTCTTTTGAGGCAGAAGCCGCCAACCATCATCCAGAATGGCTCAACGTGTATAACCGAGTAGAAACCACGCTGACCACCCACGATACCGGCGGCCTTACTGAAAATGATATTAATCTGGCTGTTGCCATGGATAACATATCTCAACAATAGAACCCTAAAGGAAGCACGATGAGTTTTGCTGAAAAAGTTGTTTTGGTAACCGGTGCAACCGGAGGTTTAGGCCCTGCGGTCGTACATCACTTTCATCATCAGGGCGCACAGGTGGTGGCATTAGGCCGATCAAAAGAGTCGTTAACCACCCGCTTTTCTGACCACAACATAAGCCAAAAAACCTGTGACCTAGTGAATGCAGAAGACGTTAAACAATGCATTCAAAATATCATCGCGGAAAAAGGTCGAATTGATATTCTGGTCTGCGTCGCCGGTGGTTTTGCCATGGGCAATAGCGTATACGACACCCCCATGGAGCAATGGGAGCAGATGAATGACCTGAACGTGAAGACCGTCCTTAACGTGGTCCGACAGGTCGTGCCGATCATGCTGGAGCAGAAAACTGGCAAAGTGATCACAGTGGGTGCCACTGCGGCCCACCAAGGCATAGCGCAGATGGGCAGCTATTGCGCCAGTAAATCCGCCCTGATGCGTTTTACAGAGGCTCTGGCCATGGAAGTGCGCAGCAAAGGGGTCAACGTGAATGCGCTCTTGCCGACCATCATCGACACGCCCGATAACCGCAGCGCCATGCCAGATGCAGACCATAACAGCTGGGTAGCACCGGACGATTTGGCCAATGTGATTGGCTTTCTGGCGTCTGATGCGGCCAAGGCGCTACATGGCGCTCTGATACCAGTGACGGGCCTGAGCTAGGTCAAGCGCCCGCAGTATGCAACCAGCGCCTCTACAGGCACTGTAAATGCAACGCGATTTCGCACAATAAATGCCAAGGCTTGCTTGGCATTTATTGGCTGTAGAAGCTAACTGGAGCAGCCTATAACGATTAGGCTTTGGGAGGAAACTCTGGTTCGAACATACCCAACTGCTCGGCCTTCTTCATCTCAGAAAACAGGTCCATATGCGCAATTTTGAACAGGTCTTCGATACTTTCCAACACATAATAAATGGGCTGCATAATATCAATGCGATAAGGCGTTCTTAACACATCCAACACATTGAACGGACGCAGATCCGGTGTATTACTGCAGGCGTACTGAGTTTCGCCGATGGATGACAAAATGCCTCCGCCATAAACGCGAATGCCCTCAGGGGTCTTTAGCAGCCCAAACTCGACGGTAAACCAATACAGTCGTTCCAGGAATGTTCTTTGTGCGTCATTAGCTCCCAATCCAAGCTGGCCGTAGGCTTCGGTAAAGGCAGCAAAGCTAGGATTGGTCAGCATGGTGCAATGACCAAACACTTCATGAAAAATATCCGGCTCTTCGAGATAATTTAACTCGTCCCGGGTGCGAATAAAGGTAGCGCACGGAAAACGCTTATTGGCGAGTAAATTACAAAAGGTGGTAAAAGGAATCAGCGCGGGGACCGCCGCTGCGCTCCAACCCGTGGCATGAGCAAGTGGCTCAGACACTTCAGCCAGCTGAGGAATACGATCTTGCGGTAATTCAAGAAGCTCCATGCCATGGACAAATTCCTGGCAGGCAACGCCCTGAACGGCAGTTTGCTGGCGTTCAATTAGGTCTTTCCAGACCGCATCCTCGTCGGCGGAATAGCGGATCAGGCCGTTTTCATCAGGCTCTTTGGCCGTGTATTTGGAGCCGGGGACGGCTTCTATAACGATATTGTGTGCAGTACTGCCCATAGTTAACACCCTCAACGCTCAGGATGGGTAAACCCTATGCGTCCATGACTATATTATGCGCCTGTTACCCAATAGAAGTTACAGGCATTTTTTGTAAAGTCGGCGACGTTCGCTTGTGGCGATCATCAACAATTGTGAGGTCGGAAGGGTCATTCCGTCCGGGTCATCATTTTGTGGCGACTTAGATCACATGGTTATGATTTAAACGCTTATGATAGGTATTGTCTACCTTGCGGCACCTTTGGACTTACCAAAGCGGCTATCAGAAAAAAGAGCGAGAGGTGATGGCAGTTTGGTCAGTTAAGACAGGCGTTTTTCACTGAAAAAACTGATGGCTTGTTTGTGTATCCATTACAAGAATAACAAGCCATTTGGTTATGAAGGATTGTTTTCTAATGCTGATAATTTCAGTAAAGAAGCTTTCGGTGTGACGCACCAAAAAATTAAATTCGACACAGGCGTATAAAACTAAAACGCCTCTCCCGAGATGCCTACCACTGAGACCTTCTATTGGTCGAAGGCCAAGCATCTTGGCACCCTGGAATATTGCTGCCATATTGACAAATCGAGAACAGCTCACACAGACTTAGTTAGCATATCTTCCAACACGGGAAGTAATGCTAAATCAGCCATAAATATATAAAATAAACACGATACTAGCAGCAATAAAATCGATGGCTAATTTTGTGGCGATCGGCGTTAACCGGCCACCACAAATCCAATCAAACTAAGGCTGGACTTCCTTCTCTAATCGAATTGTGCCAAAGCTCATTCTATCAACAGCAGGATCTTGGTTTAGATAGTTTTCAGAAGCAATATCACCCCAGCAAATAACATCGCCATCAAATGCTTCATCACCAATCGCACAATTAAAGTATTCAGAAGATGCCACTGCCACTGCTTTTCCGGGTAATGAAATCGTTACAGCCTCATTTATCCAGCCTGACGATGAGTTCCCATGCAGCAATTGGCCAGTTTCATTGCCACCAAAACATTTTACCTGACCGCTTAATGTCAATGCACAGCCTCCATTATACCCAGCAGTCAGTGACTCAACATTATTAACAGCATCAACTTTTTTTGGCGTCTTGATACGTTCAACTTCGTTATCGCTGGATTCACCATAATAGCCCCAACAATAAACCTCTTTATCTTGACTCACACCACAAAAATAACCAAAGCCTGCAACAATATCTGAAAATCGAACATTATCTGGCATAACCACGGGCTCAGGGGTGACAACATTATTACTATTGCTACCGATTCCTAAGCTTCCATCTGGGTTGTATCCAAAGCAGTATGGGATTCCGCTTTCAGGCAATAGACAAGTACTTCCCGACGCCATGGCCACTGAGCTACTTTTGTCTAAATTACCCCATACAAACTCACTCGGGAATATGACATAGGTTGAATCACTGGCAACATTAAGGCTGTTGTTGGCATTTTTTCCCCAACAATACATATTTGCACCCAGTTGTTGTGCACAAACGGCATCCTGACTTATTGCTAATCTGTCGATTTGTGCCAATTCGAACATTTGATATGGCTGCAGTGGGATATCGCGTTCACCGGCTTCATTACCCCACCCATTTCGCCCGATCCCCATGCACCAAACCAGGTTCGCCTCATCAAGGGCGCAGGTACGTCCGTAGTCGCCGACGGCTTGCTTTACCGGTGGCAAGTCAGGAACTTTAGTGGGGCTGAGTGAACGCTTTTCTACGTTTTGTGCGATGCCTGTTTCACCAACCGCATCCTCGCCCCAACAATAGAGTGCATCGTCTGTTGTTATGCCGCACATATGGGCACCGCCGCCTATTAGCTCTCTATAAATAGAGCTATTCTCGGTTGGCGTGTTGTCAGCAGGCGGAATAGGATCAGGTTCAACAGTGACTGGATCGGGATCAACAGCTACCGGATCAGATGACGAGCCTGAGCCACCGCAGCCCGATATAATGGACGCAGCAGCCGAAAGTGCTAGCAGTGTAAATCTCATTTGGCAGGATTCCTCCAAAACATTGGCAAATATCAACTCCATTTGTACCGAGATCTTACACTAACGCATCCATTTGGGTGACTAGATTTATAGAACCCTCTGTTCAACCATAGAGACCTGATGCCGTCAGATCAGGTATCTGAAACGGTAATCTCCCCAAAAATAACAGCAACCAAAAAAGTCTTCTCGCAACCTAAGCGCAGAAGGCCCTGCATGAATAAAACGCGCGACCCAGACCACATTACTCGGGCAACCATATCATGGCGCACTTAAAACAAGTTGAAGCCGGCATATTTTCACTTGGGCCTGCTGTTCTGCAGCAATCATATTTAAGCTACATTTTAGTTATAAAGTGCAATGAACCCGCAACAACAAAAACGGCCGCGATAGCGGCCGTTTTTACACCTACAGAAACACTCCGTTAGTTTTCCTCACACCATACTCGGGCGTTACGGAACATACGCATCCAAGCGCCATCTTCATCCCAATGATCCGGTGCCCAGCTATTTTGAATGGTGCGGAATACCCGCTCTGGGTGCGGCATCATAATAGTAACGCGACCGTCGTTAGCGGTCAGGCCGGTAATGCCTTGAGGTGAGCCATTCGGGTTGGCTGGGTATTGCTCGGTTACCTCGCCATAATTATTGACGTAGCGAAGAGCGATTTGACCGGCCAGCTCGTCAATGTCTGACTCGTTTGCAAATTCAGCTCGTCCTTCGCCATGAGCGATGGCAATCGGGATATGTGAACCGGCCATGCCTGCCAGGAAGACAGAGTCGGATTCTTGCACTTCCACCATGGCCACACGGGCTTCAAATTGCTCGCTCATATTGCGAACAAAGTGCGGCCAGTGCTCGGCACCTGGAATCAGCTCATGCAAGTTCGACAGCATCTGACAGCCGTTGCACACACCGAGTGCAAAGGTATCGCCACGCTCAAAAAAGGCTTTAAATTGCTCACGCGCCTGTTCGTTAAACAGAATCGACTTGGCCCAGCCTTCGCCCGCGCCTAATACGTCACCGTAAGAGAAGCCGCCACAGGCCACTAAGCCACGGAACTGATCCAAGGTAACGCTACCGGAGAGAATATCGCTCATATGCACGTCGATGGCGGTAAAGCCGGCGCGATCAAAAGCAGCAGCCATTTCGATTTGGCCGTTCACACCCTGCTCTCGCAGAATCGCTACTTTTGGCGCCTCGGAAGCAGAAGAATTAGAGGCTAATAATTCTTTCACCGGGTCTTCGTTAATATCGAAAGATAATTCCGCCGTTAAACCTGGATCATCAGCATCTAACAACGCATCAAACTCTTGCTTGGCACAATCAGCATTATCACGCAGGGCCTGCATTTCATAGCTGGTTTGTGACCATAAACGCTGCCAGTTAACGCGCGATTCACTAAGGAATTCTTCGTCCTGGAAGCTAAAGGTAATTTGGTCGTCATCGTTAATGCTACCAATCACCTGAGTGCAATCACCGAGACCGGCCGCTTCAAATTGCGCTAACACTTCTTCTAGATCGTCGCGGCGTACTTGAATGACGCCGCCCAGCTCTTCAGCAAATAACGCTGCTGCCAGCTCGTCTTCGCTGTCGGCCAGCAGGTCCATCTTAATATCCAACCCTAAGTGACCGGCAAAGGCCATTTCCGTTAGGGTGGCGAATAAACCACCATCGGAGCGGTCGTGATAGGCTAACAGTTTGCCATCCAGGTTGAGCCCCTGCATAACGGCAAAAAAGGCTTTTAAATCTTCAGCATCATCTAAGTCGGCCGGTACACTGCCCACCTGGCCATATACCTGAGCCAAACAAGAAGCGCCCAAACGATTTTGGCCACGGCCCAAGTCAATTAACAACAGGTCAGTTTCGCCTTGGTCAGCGCGCAATTGTGGCGTCAGCACTTTGCGTGCATCAGTGACGGGCGCAAAACCGGTAATAATCAGCGACATTGGCGCCGTTACCGCTTTTTCGATCTCACCTTTTTCACCAGCTTCTTGCCAGCGAGTTTTCATCGACATCGAGTCTTTACCCACGGGAATGGTCACCTGCAATTCAGGACACAGCTCCATGCCCACAGCCTTGACCGTGTCGTACAGTTTTTGGTCTTCACCGTCGTGACCAGCGGCGCACATCCAGTTAGCTGACATTTTAATGTCCGCTAATTTGGCAATCGGCGCTGCCGCCAAGTTGGTAATGGCTTCGGCCACCGCCAAACGACCCGACGCCGGCGAATCCAGCAGTGCCACCGGGGTACGTTCACCCATCGCCATGGCTTCACCGGCATAGGTGTCATAAGAGGAGGTCGTCACCGCCACATCGGCCACTGGCACCTGCCAAGGGCCAACAAATTGATCGCGCGCCACAGTACCAGTAATAGAACGGTCGCCAATGGTAATCAGGAAGCTTTTCGACGCCACCGTGGGCAACGTCAGTACGCGCTTAGCCGCTTCGGCCAAATCAATACTGCTGCTATTGAAGGCCTCGGCTTTTACCTCACGTGAAGTGGCATCACGGTGCATACGTGGCGGTTTACCCAGCAATACCTGCAGCGGCATATCAACGGGCTTGTTATCGAAGTGGCTGTCGCTAACGGTTAAATGCTCTTCTTCAGTAGCAATACCAACCACCGCATACGGGCAACGCTCGCGTGCGCAGATAGCATCGAAGCGCTCCATATCGGCTTCGGCCACGGCCATCACATAGCGTTCCTGGGATTCGTTACACCAGATCGCCAGCGGGCTCATGCCAGGCTCGTCGTTAGGCACATTGCGCAGCTCAAACTGACCACCGCGACCGCCGTCGGAGACCAGCTCAGGAAAGGCATTGGACAAACCACCGGCACCGACGTCGTGAATAAAGGCAATGGGGTTGTCATCGCCCAACTGCCAGCAGCGGTCGATCACTTCCTGGCAGCGGCGCTCCATTTCTGGGTTTTCGCGCTGTACCGAAGCAAAGTCCAAATCCGCATTAGACTGACCCGACGACATACTGGATGCCGCACCACCACCGAGGCCGATTTGCATGGCTGGGCCACCAAGGGCAATCAGGCGTGCGCCAACGGGAATCTCACCTTTTTGCACATGCTCGCCGCGAATATTGCCGTAGCCACCCGCAATCATAATGGGCTTGTGATAACCACGAACCTCGCCGTCGTGCTGCAGTTCAAAGGTACGGAAATAGCCGTTCAAATTCGGGCGGCCAAATTCGTTATTAAAGGCAGCACCACCAATCGGGCCTTCCAGCATAATATCGAGGGCCGAGACAATGCGCTCTGGTTTGCCGTACTGGCTTTCCCACGGCTGTTCAAAACCTGGAATTTTAAGGTCGGAGACGGTAAAGCCAGTCAAACCTGCTTTGGGTTTAGAGCCACGGCCAGTGGCACCTTCGTCGCGAATTTCACCCCCGCTGCCAGTGGCGGCACCCGAGTGCGGGGCAATGGCGGTCGGGTGGTTGTGGGTTTCGACCTTCATTAAAATATGCATATCTTCTTGGTGATACGCATAGCCTCTATTATCTGGATTTGGGAAAAAGCGCCCGGCTTTATGGCCGCTGATCACAGAGGCATTATCTTTATAGGCCGATAAAATATTGTCGCTGTAACACTCGTAGGTGTTTTTAATCATCTGGAACAGCGATTTATCTTGCTGTTCGCCATCGATGGTCCAGCTGGCATTAAAGATTTTGTGGCGACAGTGCTCTGAGTTTGCCTGGGCAAACATCATCAGCTCAACATCGGTAGGGTTGCGATCAAGCTTGATAAAGCTCTCAACTAAATAGTCGATTTCATCATCGGCCAGTGCCAAGCCCAAATGCTGATCGGCGGCTACTAAGGCATCACGGCCACCGGCCAAAATGTCGATGCTTTCCAGCGGCGCAGGCTCAGCGTGAGAAAACAGCGCTTCGGCCTGACTGGCTTCGGCCAACACCACTTCCACCATGCGATCATGCAGGGCACTGGCAATGGCGTCGCGGTTGCCAGCAGTCACACCGTCAACGTAATAAAGGATACCGCGCTCCAAGCGCAGGACTTTTTCCAGGCCACAGTTATGAGCGATGTCGGTGGCTTTGGATGACCAAGGAGAAATGGTGCCAAAACGCGGCACCACCAAAAAGGCTTCACCTTGCCCCTGCTGCACCTCGGCTTTGGGGCCATAGCGCAAAATACGCTCCAATACCTGCAGCTCATTATCTGCCAGCGCAGCAGAGAGATCGGCAAAATGAACAAACTCAGCATAAACCGAGGTAACAGCGGCATCGGCCTGCTGCAACTTGCTCAGAATCTTGTTTTGACGAAAGTCGGAAAGCGCCGGTGCGCCACGCAGTGTCAGCATGGTGTGAACTCCAGAGGGTTGGGAGCAGTGGTTCGGAAAGACGCGAATCATACTGGATTGACCCTGTTTTCTCCAGCCATGCAACACCCGCTAGCAAGCACCAGTACTGGCCTCAACGCCAAAAAAAGCCAACCATTTGGTCAACTTAAGCATGAATTGCAGCGCCAATTTGATCAAAAAACGATCACTTTTAGAGCAGAACCGCGTGTATTGTTGTTAATCTAGCAACATAAAATTTGTCAATACAAAATTCAAAGCATTTCAATGACTTAGCGCACAGAGTTGAAAGACTGACAGCTACCGCTGGTCATATTTACAGCGTTTGTGGTTGTTCTGTAAGCAAATCACACGCTAGAATGGTCGCCCAACTGCACTTATGCACCATTTTGGTGCAGAATTTAAGGCTTTTTATGCGATTTGGCTCTTTCGGTCTAATCATCAGATCAATGCTAGCAATCCTGTGCCTGATGGCACTGACCGGTAGCATTCGCCCCTCGCAACTGGATAGCATCCAGGCGCGTGGTGAGCTGGTGGTGGTGACACGCAACAGCCCTACCACCTATTTTCAAGATCGCAGTGGTGAGGTGGGCTACGAGTACGAACTGGCCAAAGCCTTTGCCGACCATCTGGGGGTTAACCTGCGTATGGTGGTGGCTGACAATCTTCACGATGTGTTCGCCACATTAGAATCGGGCCAGGCTTCGCTGGCTGCAGCCGGACTCACCATTACTGCCGAGCGCCAGCGCTGGGTACGTTTTGCAGAGCCTTATATGTATGTCTCTGAGCAGGTGATTTATCGCCGTGGCAGTGGCAAACCAAAAAATCTAGACGCCCTATCAACGGGCACCCTAGTAGTCAATGCTGGTTCCAGCCATGCGCTGCGCCTGCGCCAACTGCAGCGTGAGCAAGCACCCTCGCTCAGCTGGCGCGAAACCGATGAGCTTGGCGTGACCGATTTATTGCACCTGGTCGAGTCGGGACAGGTCGACTATACCGTGGTCGATTCCAACGAATTTGAATTGTTGCAGGCGTATTTTCCTAATTTGGCTGTAGGTTTTGAGCTGATTTCGCCGCAGCCCATTGCTTGGGCATTTCCCCATAGCCGCGATGACAGCCTACATAAAGCTGCCGATGAGTTCTTTCGCCAACACACCACCCAAGTTCGCTTGGCGCGACTGGCAGAGCGCTATTATGGCCACCTAGAATCGTTAGACTATGTCGGCGCCATTCACTTTTTGAATCAAGCCGATAAAAAGCTGAACAAATACAAACCGCACTTTGAAACGGCCGCCCAGCAACATGAGTTTGACTGGCGTTTATTGGCAGCCGTGGGGTATCAAGAAAGTCATTGGCGCGCCAATGCCCGCAGCTATACAGGTGTACGCGGCCTGATGATGCTGACCCGCACCACCGCCAAAGAGCTGGGTGTAAAAAACCGCCTCGACCCAAAGCAAAGTATTGAAGGCGGCAGTCGTTATTTGGCGCAATTGCGCAAGCGCTTAAATGGCGTTAACGAGCCGGACCGTACTTGGATGGCACTGGCTGCCTATAACGTTGGCTATGGTCATTTAAGCGATGCACGTAAAATCGCCCGCGAAATGGGTGGCAATCCCAATAGCTGGATGGACGTTAAAGACGCCCTGCCCTTGCTCAGTCAAAAACGCTACTACCGCAATACCCGTCATGGTTATGCCCGTGGTAATGAACCGGTCGAGTACGTGCAAAATATTCGCCGCTATTACGACGTGCTGGTATGGAACGACCAGCAGCCGCAAACCATCACCACCGACGAGCAAATGCTCACCGCGCTAACCAAAGAAGTGCCGCCCCTACTGTAATTCAGCTACGTTCAATAAACCGTTTTAATAACGTCGCACTCAGCTGAGGCACTTCTAACATGGGCGCGTGCCCTACACCGGGGAGAATATGCGCTTCACTATCACTCAGATACTGGCGAAACACGGCTACGCTACTGACGTCCAATATGCGATCCTGCTGCCCCCAAATAATCAATACTGGCAGATTAATTCGCTGTAAGCGCTTAAGATTTTCATCCGTGCCACGCAAACCTTCAGCCTCGGTGTGAATATCGACGAATATTTTATGATTGATATCGCTACGTGCCATCGCCCGACTGGCTAATACCTCAGCTGCCGGCCAGGGCAAAAATGGTGGCTTTTCTAGCGCCAGCGCCTGTAATTGGGCAAAGTCTTGCGCTGAGCGAATCACCAGTGGATTGTCACCGTCATCTTCTAATAAACGCTGAAACTCACTGCGCTCAGGTGGAAAAACGCCAGCGGCATCCATTAATGTCAGACTCAGCAACCCCTCTGGCCGCTGCTCGGCCAATAGCAATGCAATGCCACCACCCATCGAGTTGCCCACCAAATGCAGCGGTGGTAACGCCAGTCGCTCAATAAACTGTGCCAGCCAGGCACTTTGCTGACTAAAACTGTAGATGGCATTGGGATCAAAACTGCTGCTGCCATGGCCAGGCAAATCCGGCGCAATCACTCGATACTCTGGCAAATGGCGCGCAAAACGCAGCCAGTTATCTTTATCGACGGCAAAACCGTGCAGCAAAAGTACAACCGGTCGGCTATCACCAGTTTGGCCAGAATCTAAATAGGCCCAGCGCTGCTCACCAACTTGAACATGTTTCAGCGTTAAATTCGATAGCGCCCGCTCGCCTGCTAGACCCCAATCAAACAATTGCTCTTTTATTGGCATACAGCCTGCGATGAGCAACAGACTGAAAGCCAGTAGCGTTTTTAACGCCAGCGTGGTCATGCTAGGAGATGTCATTATTGTTATTTCCCCAAAGTGTGGGGGCTTACTTTACTGGGGGGCGGGAATGGTAGTAAAGGTGGTAGCCTGCCAAGGTGTAAGTGCGAGAGTGTCGTCAAAGAATGCGGCGCTGGCATTTAGTTGGTACCGGTTTGAACTGTGGTCAGAGCTGAAGCTCTGTCCTCGTGGTTATATTTTCTTTTCCGCCAAGCCCTATGCCCTCCTTGAGGTTATCCCTCACGCAAAGCCGGCGAACTCCCTGCTTTGCGCTGCGCAGGCCGTATTTCCTTCGTTACCAATGTTGTGGTCGCCGCAACGCCAACAGCCTGCATCCCGGCAGGATGTTGGCTGGTGCTGCCGCCCAGGCAGCCCCTGCGGGCACAGCCATTGTCAACTCAGGCTGCCTGCCAAGGCGCGGAAGACCTAGGCGCGAGACCGTGCTCAAAACATACAGATGATGTCTTGCTTGTGCTCGTAGTCGTGTTTATTGGCGACAAACAGTGACGCACATTACCAGTCGGCTTGTCTGTATTTCCGCAGGGTGATAGCTTAAATGACAAATCAATCGGTTAGTATTTGCGCGTCTGAGCTTTGAAGCCACCTGGATAGTAGGCAAGCACATTCTTTCGGGAGGAATTGTGGAAGAAAGGAAACTATCCAGTTGTAAATCAATGGATTGGCATAGACACCTCTAATGATCCCAGCTAGAAAAACAAGCACGCACACTATTAAACCGTTATATGAAGAAATTAGCACCATATGAAATTTGAAGATTTAGGCCTGCACGATGCCACAATAAAAGCAATTTCTTATTTATGGGAAGATAAAACACTGACCATAAATGGCAAATGTTACAGTGAAAAAATAGATGGGCTTGTTGATTTCACCCTAAGCTTTAATGCTGTAACTTGTGTTTCTATTCCACACCAAGAAAAATGGGGTACTTCATCCAGCATAAACGGGACAAAACTCACGACTCCAAAAAGATACAGCATTGAAATACAATCTGGCGATGAAATTGCAATTGAAGCAGAAGATTTTAAATTTAATGCATAATTCACATAACAAGCTGCACCAGAAGACACTAGAGATGAAGATCAGTAGCGATAAAGAAATATCAGTAGAGTTTCATTCACCAGAGCTAAATTTTGAGGGCTGGCTTGAGTATTACTCTCTGTCTCTATCTGGCAGGGCTATGAAAGCAACCATCCGTGTCTGCAATTCACCCTATGGTGAAAGCCCATCCGAATTTTTCTCATTGCTAGCTAGTTATTGGAAAGGCTGGGAGGGTGAAAAGGAATGGATTGCCCTCGAAGGTGAATACATGATGTCGGCAAAATCTGACAGCACTGGCCATGTCACTCTCACAATAAAAGTGAGGTCGGGTAACTGGGAGCCATTCTGGAGTTCAGAAGTGGCAATGATAATAGAGGCAGGGCAACTGGAGTGTGTAGCGCGAGATGCAAAGCACTTCCTGTATCCCACTGCTAACAAGTAAAGGCATTGGACTCAAAAACCGCCGCTTCGCTCTGGTTTTTCCGCCCATGCTTTAGGTGTTAGGGCACCTCTGACTTTTACCTGAACTCGCCGTATCCAACTAGAAAGTCGAAAAATCGTCAACCTCCATGCTCTAGGCTCTATTTGGACCTTATTTTTTCCAAAGCCTGCATTTCTGAAGATTTTTAGGATATAGGGTTTGTCAGGCAAAATGCAGGTATGCCTTTAAAAGCCTCTCGAACACGGACCCGATCAAACGAACACAAACGAACACAAACGAGCCATCCACCTTCTGCTCTAAGCGCGGTCTTGCGCCTAGGTTTTCCGCGCCTTAACAGGCTTCCTGGGTTGGCAACCAGGCTATACCGCAGGGATGTAGGCAAGTGAACGAACATAGGACTCACAATGGTTGCGTACCGCCAATTAATAAATAAACTGACGGCCTAATCTCGATATTGGCTGGAATCGAGATCACCAGTGGTATGACTACTACGTCACCGGCAAACACTTACGGCAAAGATAGCAAATTGCCTTCTATCCAGACACAACGGTGTTCATGCCATTGGCCGTTCATATAATCAGTGCGACACAGAAAGCGCACCGTACACAGCGTACTACGCAGTGATAATGCGATGTAGCATCGATCGAAGCTAGATCTTGGCTTGGGCAGAATGACACTCCTGCTCTGCAGCGACTGTTATCAGCCTAGCCGCTGCGAAGCAGGCTGCCACGAGTGTGACAACCATGGTCGGGTTTCCGTTTTATGGATTTACCGGCACTATTAATCAATCTTATTCGAGCGCAGCCAACCTACCAACATGACGCCAATAAGAGCCACCATATAAGAAAGTAAAGTGCCACCAACAAAGATATATAAAGTAACCTCTATAGAATAAAAAGTACCTTCACCATCTATAAAATAAACCACCAACAATGCAAGCAGAGTTATGAAAATTTCGATGATAGGAGAGAAGGAAACCCCTCCTGTTTCTCCCGTAATAGGATCAATAACTTTCTTATTCCATAGAGCCACCGGTATCAATAAATTAGATACCAACTTAAATAACAAAACCACCAACAGAACCCAATAGACAAATTCAACAATTACCATTAAGCACTACTCTTTAAGTTCCTTTTACCCCATAAATTCCTTAACCATATCATCAGGGGCAACCACTTTGGTGTTTGATTTTCAAAAAATGGACTTTCCCAGTCATGGAGTTCTTGATATTAGCATTAGATTTCAAAACTCTAAAACATGGGAATTTGTTGGATTTATCAATTTCAGGGTAACCCAAAACCAGGTCCTACTCTGAGCACTATGGTTTCGTCCATACTTGCATAGGCTTCGGCCAGTCTTCTATCTTCAAGACATTTGCACCCTTAGTAGCTGCTGACACCCCACCCGCAAGGTCCTTACCAAAGTTTCCGTCAGCCACAATACCTGTAGCGGCAACACTAGAGATAGGCTCATCTGACTGAACTCCCAGCAATACCCACCTTATCAAAGATACCAATTCCACCAAAACCATAATTTAAAAAACTTTCTTCTTATGACCTGTCTGTATTAGTCTTTTTTCTGGGCTTGGGCAGAACGGTACTCCTGCACTGCAGCGATTGATATCAGCCTAGCCGCTGCGAAGCGGGCTGCCACAAGCGTGACAGCTTAGGTTCGATGAATGTCTGATTTTTAAAAAGAACGGTGGGGATCGTAATGGGTTGAACATACCGACCCGAGTACAGGAAGGTATATTCAAAGTGGTCCCAATGAGATTTAAGGTGGACCGAACACTTACACCTACGTGTTCGGTAATCCACGCCCCTACAGGCAATACAAATAACACCAGACCTACCGTATAGCCTACTATACACCTAGTCTTTGCATTGAATCCAGACGGAAAAATAAAAGCCAATTCCAATTAGTATAGAAATTCCAATAATTTTTACAATCTCCAGAAAACCAACTACTGCAGGATTTGATACAGCATAGATAAAACCAGAAACAGTAGTAAAGATAATAGGCAATGGACGTAATCTTGGATTCCTTTTCCAATAAAATGCGCTGAAAAAAACACCTAAGATATTCAATGCTATGCACAACACTATTAGACTTCTCATATCAGCACAACACTCATCACTGAATAATCTTACTTAGTGTATTCGTAAGTTTTAAATTGCTACAGTCATCGTTATCGCCATCTCCACAACCATCACCGACAAAATCAGAAGGTCGAACATCAGGTGCCCCTTTTTTCAAGGAAAACCCGACTGGAACAGCTTTGGTTAGATATATGTATGCATTTTGACCTCGCGTCAAACCAGCTGGCCCTGCCTTACCTAAAATCACATTAGAGAATAGCGACGGTGCAACAGCCCCCACTGCAGCTGACACCAAAACATCTGTTAAATTTATACACCGAAACGACCTACCTATATCACCATTAGTCAAATAAAGATTCGTTGATAGCTGTAATAAAAAGTTGAACGCACCACCGCCAACTGCACCAGGAACACCAAATTCACCAGTCGGGTCTGTGTAGGACAGCGGGTTACCGTACACGTAAGTGTACGTATTTGGTCCATCGTACACACCTAGCGGATCACTCTGCAGATACCGTCCGGTATTGGGGTCATAGTCTCGCATCAAATTATAATGCAAGCCTGTTTCAACATCTTCGTATTGCCCCGGGAAACGGATGGGCTGCGATACAGTATTAACTACGACTTCAGTTTTGCCAAAAGGTTGGCGATTTCCCTGCCAAACAACCCGCTTGGCTTGGTCTGTGACCACCATAGGTGCATTTAGGTGATCGGAATGAACGTAATACACCTCTTCCGCGATTGCACTGCCTGATACAACGGCCACTAACAATGCACTAGTAGCCGCTAGCTTTTTAAATATATTCTTCAATCTCATTGCCTTTAAACTCCCTTGATCAATTAACGACCGCTTTATCGTCGAGATTGCTGCCAATACGCCGGCTATTCACTCTGGGTGGCTGGTCTTGAGACTCTGTGGTCGCTGGTTCAACATCGATCATGGCAATCAGTTGATTGTTGAGATAAATGTAATCTCTAATTGGGCTTCCATCGCCCTTGCTCTCAGCTAACAGCAGATTATCTTTGTCATAATGAAAGTGAGTAATATTGTTTGCCGTTGATTTCTGAATGCGCTGGCCTAGCGGGTTATAAACAAACGAGGCAATCCTTTCAGAACCTTGCTCAATACGAACAAGACGATTCTGTTCGTTATAGATAAAGGTGTGTTTTCCATCGCTGGTCATATTGCCCGCATCACTGTAGCTAAATGCCCTGTTCTGGCCACTGTGGCCACTAGCATTGACACTCTGCAAACGATGGCTTGTACTTGGGTAAGCATAGGTTTCGCTGAAATGGTCACCAGCACCACTGACCATACGATCCGTTCGATTGCCCACGCCATCGTATTCATAGTCCAATTGACCATAACCTCCGCTTGCCAAGTCCAAACGTTGGTTATCGTCATACACGAACGTTTGATTTAAGGATGGATTGACCAGATTATTCAGAGATTCAATATCGCCATTTAGACCAAATCCAAGGTCAATGCCGTGGATGGGTGTTGTACCATCTTTTGCCAGCAGGGTATCTGGACGGTAATGCAAATTGTACTCGTTGGTTTGGGTCAAGCCGTTACCATAGGTAAACGATTTAATTGGTCCAAAGGGTTCATAGACGACATTACTGACCAAATTGGTCCAAGATTCGCTATTTGATTTTCTTGTACGTAGCGTTTCGATCAAGCCCTGTTCATTAAGCAGGTAACTCACTTCTCGACCACTGGGATAGGTCATGCCCGTCAAGGCCCCTGCCAGATCATGCTGATAAGCGGTGGTGTAGGTTTGACCGCTGATAGTCCGAGTATCGCGCACCACTAAGCCCAATTCGTTATACACGAATGTTAAACGAGTGCCGCTAGCCTCTATAATGCTGGTGAGCTGTCCCTTACCATAACTGGCAATACCATCAGAATTTTGTTCGTCATAGTGATAGGTCACATTCAGTTCGGGGTTGGCTGGGTAGGATACCGTCTTAACGCGACTCAGCGCATCGTAGCTGTAGCCAATGACGACATTGCGCGCATCGACTTCCTGCTCCAAGTTATCGGCTAAATCATAACGATATTGCGTAATTCCAGTATCAGGGCTGTTCGTTTGAATTCGTCGACCAAAACCATCGACCACATAGTTTGTGATCAGATTTTTTTGGTCTTTGACGGATATCAAATTGTCCTGACCGTCATAAGTGAACTCAACAATCCCTTGTTCACGGTCGGTGATTTTTTCTAGTCGGTTTAAGCCATCAAATGCCTGAACCACATTCTTGAGTTTTTGATTGGTTATGGTGGTTAAATTGCCGTTTTCATCGTAACCGTTTACCTGGAGCTCTTGCGCGTCTAGGCCAATGACTTTCCATAAGCGGCCCAAATCATCAAACTGTTGGTTCTGTAAGCGGCGTACTTCATTGGAGCTGTTAATAACACGCACTACGGTCTGGTTGCCGAAGGCATCTAGCTCATAGGTTGTCCGCTCGCCCGTACTGGTGAAAATGTCTGTTAAACGATGTGCAGAGTCATAGTCGTAGTTAATTTCAACGCCATTTGGCAAGGTAATCTTAGTTACTTGACCAACATCATCGTAATCATAGTCGGTACGTGCATCGCCTTGGGCTGTTTGAACTGTTTTAGTATCAAGCCAACCTCTAACGGTGTAGGTTAACTTAGTCACAACACCATTGGGGTCAACGATGGTTTGTGGCAGTCCATCCGCCGTATGATTGCTGTAGCTAGTTTCCAGCTTGTCGGTTTCATTTACCCAGCTGGTCGTTTTCACCAGATACCCGTTGGTATCAAAATGCTGTTGTGTGATGTCGTTTACGGAACGCGGTCCGTCGATGGTTAAGGTCTTCAACAGCTTATTACCGGTACCATGGAAAGTATAATCAAACGTCCAGGTTCGGGAAGTTCCTTGTGTGCTATAAGGCTCTGTGAACGTACTGGTATCTACATCGGTTTTCGTTTTTATTCGTTTATTTTCATAAGTAAAGATGGTCGTTTTTCCAGGCACCTTGATTTCTTTCACTCGGCCAACCGATGTCCACTTGATCTCTGTAACACGGGTATCTTCCGTAGCCACCAAAGAGCCATTGAACATTTTTAAAGCTTCAGTCTTTTTAACGACCCGACCTTTAGCATCACGGTCGTAGTCGGTATACAGATCTCGTCCGTCTTTGACGATATCCTTACGACCATTTTCATAGCTTACAGTGGTATTTGAGGCAACGCAGTTGCTGCTAGACTCGCCGTCAACACCGGTCAGCAAGCGCATAAGGCTGTCTTTTTTGCCGACGTTTTTGAAGTGGTACACGGATTCTTTGCCAGCAGCATTTTTGACGCGTACATCGTTGCCGTAACTAACCACCTCTACCTTACCCACTCCACCAGCATGTTCGGTGGATACAGCACGACCTTCACTATCGTAGGCATAGATAGCATAACGTTCGCTGTTTTCGTCACTGATTCCTGTTAAATGATTCGGGTAGTTAACATCTTCATAATGGTAGGTTTTAACTGTTTTATCAGGGAAAGTGACCGAACTGAGATTGCCAGCTGCGTCGTATCCATATTGGTAGAGTCTATTGCCCGGTACTTCAATAGATCGAATTCGATCAGAACCATCCTCATAGTATGTGTAAGTAAGCATACGGTTTGCGTCGTCTTTGATGGTATTCAATCGACCCTGATCGTCATATGAATAGAAGTGACGAAGCCCGATGGATGATCTGCGCCACAGTATTTTTGAACTGTAGTTTTTGTCAGACGCAAACTTGTTTAAATCAAACTCATAGACCTCTTCCGAGCCATCCTTGAACGCCAACGACCAGATATGTGGTATGCCATCAACATTGTAGGTATACAGAGTTAAGGTTGCGGTTGTTGAGGACTTAAGCGGTGTGGTTTTTCCGCCACCATTGGGCGTCCAGGTATACTGTAGTCGTTCACCACTCGGTCGGATTACGGTGTAAACGTCACCGGATAGCTTGTTATTAATGCTCTTGATATTATAGGACGACAGCCCTTGCCATTTTTCACCCATATTGCTGGATGGCATATTTCGGTGACTGCTGTAATAGCGCTTAATTTCAAGCGGGTATTCGCCTGGTCCTTGATAGTCCATTTCCGAGTGGATTTTGGCACCAGTCGATAGGTCGATGGGGTTGCCTACCGCCGAGTCGGTGTTGCCGTCATCATCGCATGACGGTTGCTTGGCATCTGCGCAGTGAGTTGGACAAAACACGTTATCGGTATAGGTCGAGTGACAGCTCATCGACGCTGGAATTTGTGCTCGGCAATTAAGCCAGCAAAGGGCATAGCCCTCATCAGGCGATGCTGTGAGGTTGCTAAAATCACAAGCTGCCATCGCTTGCTGTGTCGTAAAAAATTGGGTTAGAGCTAAAAACAGCGAAATACCACTGAGTTTAGATCTATAAGGCGCGCGCATAACTTCTCCTTGTCCTTATATTAGAAGATCGAAAAAATTAATGTCGGCTATAAAACCGAAAATCTGTTCTTGATCGGAAAGTCGATTGGTTTATAGTTACTTCTTTAACCAGTAAATAGAGTAAATAACTGGCTTCGTTGCTTTGACCGTGAGTCCACTGGAGGGACTCTGGAATATTAAAAGAACATTCCACAACGCCGTGTAAAAGCTCTACATCCTTGGCAACGTCCATATTGGAAAGATGGCATTTTGCAAACGATAATGGAGAAGAAAGATCAATTGATGCCTTGCTGCATCAGCAACAGAATTCTCATATTAACCACTGTTCATCCTTGATGGTTTTATTCATTTCATCTTTGAATCCCGCTTCCTGCAAGAATGGTCGAGCATATTAATAGAAAGCTTAATAACATCAATGATGCCGTTAATAAAATAATAATATCGAATTAGTCATTGAGCGCCATGCACTAACCCAAGGGTACTGGTAACAAGGTACTAACGCTTATTAATCGTCTCGATACGAGCTTGATCGTGCGGAAACAATCTTTCTCTCAAAAGCACAAAAGACTAGCCCTGAACGACGGCACTCAAAGGGATAAAGACAAGGAATTGTCGGAATAAAACGAAAGGCAACTGACAGGACAAAGTTATCTACAAGTATCCTGCGGGATTCAGATTCAACTCTTTTTAAGCCGCTTCTTCGCTTCGCGACGCAACTGAAAAAACTCGCTCATAATGGTCGAGCAATCATCGGCCAAGACACCACCCACTACTTCGATTTGATGGTTGTAACAAGGCTGCTGAAGTAACTGCAGGGCACTGTCGATAGCGCCGGCCTTGGGCTCGCGGGCGCCGTACACTAAACGATTAATACGGCTATGAATCAGAAGCCCAGTGCACATGGTGCAAGGTTCAACCGTGACGTATAAAGTGGCGCCAGGCAGACGATAATTGCCAATATTGCCAGCAGCGTCTCTTAACGCCTGCATTTCGGCATGAGCACTGGGATCAAGGCTAGTAATCGGCTGATTGTAACCACGGCCAACAATCTGGCCATCTATCACCACCACGGCGCCGACGGGCACTTCACCAGCATCAAAGGCCAGTTGCGCCTGTGCCAAGGCGGCCTGCATATAGGTTTCATAAGTAGCTGTGGCCTTGATTTGCGGGTCGTTCACGTATTTCTCCTAACATCAGGCGGCTTCAACCCCACCATCATCCATCTATTGAGCTCGAGCGCTGCAACCTGCACTAGACATGATGTCAGCCCCAGTGCATTGCCGCTAGCAAATAGTCTAACCATCATGCGGGCTGTGCCCAGGTTTGCCAGATCGCGACAGTATGCCATTATGCACTCAGACTAAATCATGAGAGAAGATTCCATGTGGAGCCAGACCATAGAACCCAGATTTGCCGAAACCGACGCTCTGGGACACATCAACAATACCGTGCTGCCGGTATGGTTTGAGCAAGCTAGAACCCCGATCTTTCGCTTCTTCACCCCTGATCTTAACCCCAACAACTGGCATCTCATTATTGCCAAGATTGATGTCGAGTTTGTTGGAGAGTTGTTTTACGGCAGCGAAATTGAAGTTCGTACCTGGATTGAAAAGATCGGCAATACGTCCTTCGTGATCTATCAAGAGGCTTGGCAGAATAACAAGTTAGGCGCACGTGGCCATGCTGTTATGGTGCATTATGACCACGACAAAAAAGCTTCTAAGGCGCTGTCCGATACCATTCGCCAGCAGCTCAGCGAGCATCTACGCCCGGCATAAGCACTGCTTAGCCGCCCGCTTTTTTTACGGTAAAGCCACGCTTGCTCAGCTCTGCCAGTAACAAATCGCGTTGATCGCCCTGAATTTCGATCACCCCGTCTTTCAGGGCACCGCCTACGCCGCACTTCTTTTTCAGCTCTTTGGCCAGGGTTTTAAGTTCTGCCCCTACCAAAGGCACACCAGTCACCAAGGTCATGACCTTGCCACCGCGACCCTTGCTTTCACGATGCAAACGCACGATGCCATCCCCTTCAGGCGCACTGTCCTCCTGACACTGGCATTGATCAACGGGCTGCTGGCAGCCAGGGCAGGCTCGACCAAATTCGGTGGAGTATACCAGTCCGCCCGATAAAGATTTTTTTGCCATGGTTTAAGCCTTATCTGTGATTCGCGGCAAAACTACTGGATTCAGGATAAATGCGCAATATTCGGTGATATGAGTACCGCAGCACAGGCTGCTAGTGCCAGTATATCGGCGACCAATACCTTGTACACGGAACCTAAGCCGCTTTGCGTTAGCCGCTTACTACCATGAGCTGTCACCACATTCAGCATCGGTAATCGCACAGCTTGCCAGTATCTAGCTTTCGCGGTTTGCTTGTTGACTGGCGATTATGTCGGAAAAGGGCGCTAATGCTCTCAAACTTCCCTCTTTAAGCATGCTACTCAAACTGCCCAGAGGGTTACATCGCTCTAGAATCGGAGAAGATATCGGAAATCTCATACAATCAAACGGCAAGACATATTCTAAAGCGAATACTCGAAAGTACGGTATCCATCATAAGTTAGAACCCACACCAGTTTACGGATTAATCTGCGTTTTCCTCCTGATCAAATTGCTGCTCATCGGCACGAGCACGAACCAAGAGCAATATACAAAAACACACTGCTGTTGATTTTAACACCACATAGAAAAGAACGGGAAGTTCTTCTCGATACGAAACGGGAATCGCCCCTCCACTTCCCAAAGCAGCGCCAACAAACAAGAGTAATAGCAATACAAAAAAGACTACAGCAAACATTGCCGTCGCGACCTTCTCAATAGAAAACCAGTGTTTCAATAAATATGGGATCGAAACAAAAGCAACAACGACCTGCAGAACCAGTTCATTTTCATCCATAATCCACCTAAAATTTGACAGCGCCAAGGGCTTAGCGATTGGATTCTAACCGAACAAGGGCCATCAAGGAGTAATAGTTAATGTCTTCTCAAATGATGGCCCGCTAAGTACTAATGGTTAGTACTAATGGTTTTGAGTATGACTTTGGCACAGGATTTGGGATCAGTCTGGGCAATAAAGTGTCCACCTTCAATCTGCTCAACAGTAAAGTCCTGATAAACTCTCTCCAGCACATGAACAGCTTCTATGCCGACTAAACGATCATCTGCAGGTCGGATATATACCGCCGTTGTATTCTGACAACACTGTGGTTCGCGGAGGCCTGCAATGTTTTTCAACCGCTGCTTTAAAATACCAGGGTTCACTCCTGCAACAATATCACGGACCTTTTTCAGCTGAACATCCGTCGCGCCGCCCGAGAAACATAACAACTGTATCAACCAATTCGGAAGCATCGTCGGATTCAGAAGAACTTCCGGCAAGATAGAACCTCCCTTTGCCAGTCGACTAGGACAGGATACAAAGCTAGCGATATAAATCACCTTCAGAATCTGACAACCAAGAATATGGCAAACTTCATAAGCCAGCCTGCCAGAATAGGACTCTGCCACCAACACTACGCTGGAGTCCCCAAGAGCACTTGCAATATGCTCGGCCTGCTCGCGGTAGCTAATGCCAGGGGTGTCATTAAGGCAGATAACGTCAGTTTCAATTGTTTTTGGGATATGTTGCAAGAGTCCTTGAAACAGTAGTCCGGTACCATCCATACCCGGCAAAAAAATAAGTTTCATCAGCTAACAACACCCACAAAAGACCTCTTTCAACAACACTATCACACCAATATTAGCTGGAAACTCATATACATTTTTTATCTCTTTACCACCAAAAAATTGGCATCAACACCACCAGATATTGCTTTTTCGACAGCCTTATTCCAATCGCCCTGCATAGCAGAATCGGCACAGACACCATCAGCAAGCATAGAAAGACTGCCTAACAAAGCCCCAATATCGTCAGATTTTGTTTGAGAATAATAGCTTTCCAGGAACGAATACATAGCCCAAAAGGCTTCTTCTCTGGTCAGTTTTATAGAATCCATCATTTTTTCTCGTAGAAACCATTTATACAGATAATACAACCGAGATACATGCCAGCAAATACTGGCAATGACTCAATGCTTCTAAAATCAAGCATCTACCGACAGGATAGTGACAATAAAAACCGCCTGTTAAACTGGATTTTTATCACTATGAGCTAACCGACGATGACTACGGACTGGCCAAATTCTCACCAGGGAACAACACTACCCCGCCCTAGGCAACCTTAAAGTTACACTGGTGCCCTTGCCTGGGGTACTATCAATTTCCAGCTCACCACCGTGGTTATTCATTACATTAAACGCCACGGTTAAGCCCATACCTGTACCCTGGCCGACCTCTTTACGAGTAAAAAATGGATTCACTGCACAGCTAATGTCTTCACTGCTCATGCCGACACCCGAGTCGTGCACCACTATGCTAGCAAATCGATCGTCGACATCATAAGCAACTTCCAAGGTACCGCCAGCGGGCATAGCCTCATAGGCGTTCATTAGTACTTTGGCGATGGCCATGCGCAACTGATCGGGATAACACTGCACCGCCGGAGCACCGTGCTGTTGATGAATAACACGTACCAGCTCCTTATGCTCGACCTGCACATCATCGAGGGCATTATCCACCAAGGTGGCCAGCACTTCGGTGTGCTTATCACCGCTGTCGTTGGCAGCAAAGGTCTTCAATTCGCTAACAATATTGCGCACCCGATCAAGGCTGTGTTTTGAGGTACGAATTAAATCGGGTGCATCTTCGCGAACAAAATCCAAATCAATATTGTCGCGCAGGGTTTGTAACGCACCACGTATCACCTGATTGGTGATATCACCCTCTGCTTTTTGATATTGATCAGCCAAGCTAATTAATTCAGTCAGATATTCACTTAGGGTGGCGATATTGCTGTACACCACAGCGACGGGGTTGTTAATTTCATGGGCCATACCGGCCGCCAAATGACCGAGAGATGCCATGCGCTGGGCCTGCAACAATAAATCTTGAGTGCGCTGCAGTTCATCCAGGCTGGTTCGCAGCTGGCTGTTGGAATCGTGCAGCGCCTGAGTGCGGGCGCGAACCTTTTCTTCCAACTGTTCGTTTAACTGGCGGACCCGAGTTTCTGCCTGCAGCCGCTGGTGAATTTCTTCATCCATGGCCGCCAGCAGATGATTCATTTTGCCGACCAGGTCATCCAGTTCACTGTGCTCCAGTGGTTCTTCTACCGCCAGCGGCACGGTGACCGGTGCCTGAGGGTCAATATCGATGATACGCGCTGCCAACCGCCGAATGGGCCCGGTCAAACGCTGACGGAACACCAAAATCAGCACCGCCGCCAAAACAATATTGCGCAGCAAATCGAGCAACAAGGTTAGAGATGCCCGCGCGTTAAAGCCCTGATGCATCAAACGCTGGTCGACCCACACAGTAAGATAGCCAATCACTTGTTCAGATGAGGAAAAGACTTCCGGTGCATGCAACTCCAGAATATAAGATTGCATATGCTGCTTTTGTGCGACCAGCTCATCGGCGGCCAATCCAGCACGAACCTGAAACTGGGTATCAGCCTCAACCACAGACGCGGCCACTATGCCCTGGTTAAGCAGCAAGGCCGAAATCAGGCTTTGCAGGGCACCACTGTCGTAGTTGTAGAGCCCCAACGCCGAAGGCCCGCTTTGGCGTTTGAGTACCTCATTGGTGGCCTGCTCAAAACGCTCACTTTCAGATAGATAGTCGTAGCTGATTTGCACAGCGCTGAAAATCAGGCCAAAAGAGACGCTGAACAGAATCACATAGAGAGTCAGACGTTTCTCAATGGAGCGTACACGCGTACTCAAAAGCCTTTCTCCGTGCCGGTTGATACATGAGTATAGCTAGCCTGCTGCCACTGCTGACGCGCAATCATCAGCAGCGCCGGGGCATTCATTAGGATTCCATAAAACAAGGCCACTAACGCCAGCTCGGGACGCTGTAATAATGTCAGCGCCAGTACCATAGCCGTTCCAGCATTTTGGATGCCCACCTCGATCATCAGGGTTGTGCGGGTGCTGGCAGAGCAAGGCTGACATAAGATGCGGGTCAGCAGCATGGCCGAGATACACAAGCCCAAACAGGCCAAGGTTATTTGCGACCACAGCTCGGGTAAACGCGATAGGTTGGCCAAAGTCATGGCAAGCACCAGCAACATAAACAGTAGCAATGCGCCGCGATTGAGAGCCGCGAGATGGCGACTTACTCTCATCGGCGAGCGATGCGCCATCCACATTCCTAGCACCAGCGGCAAGGCGGTGATTAATAATAACTGGCCAGCGGTGTGCCACCACGACAGCTGTAGAACTACACCTGACTGATCGAGTAGCGCTAACTGTGCTGCCACAGACAGTGGAATAGTGATGGGCGCCAACAGGCTTACAATGCCGGTGAGGGTGACGGACAAAGCTCCATCTCCGCCGCTTAGGTGACTGATAATGTTCGAGGTCGCCCCACCCGGGCAGGCCGCCAACAAGATTAACCCCAAAGCCAGGCTGGGCGGCAACGCTAGCCAGCTAATCCAGGCTACGGCCAACAACGGCAATAACAGCCATTGCAATGCCAGCCCCAACACCACTTGCAAAGGGCGATGCATCAGCTGGACAAAATGCTTAGGTGTCAGCGACAAGCCCATAATCAACATCATGCTGGCCAGTGCCAGCGGCAACAGCCACTGACTAAACAACACCGACATAGCTTCTCCTTATAGCAGCAATGCAGGACGATCCAGCAAGCCGAAATAACCGCAGACTAAACAACACCGACATAACTTATCCTTAATAGGGCCAATGCAAGACGGTCCCACCAGCCGCAGTAACCGCAGATTGAATATCACCGACATAGTTTCTCCTTCTATAGCGGCAGTCCAGAGCGATCAAGGAAGAGACGACGGCAATAACCACACTGTCCAAACAATACCGACATAGCACCTCCTCAAAGCGGCAATGCAGAGCGATCAAAGTGCCAGCCGCAATAACCGCAGATTGAATACCACCGACATAGCACCTCCTTAAAGCGGTAATGCTGAGCGATCAAGGATGCGGCGCATAACAAAACTCGAATGCACGCCGCTCACGCCCTCGATGCGCGTCAAAGTGCCCAACAATAGCTCTTGATAGGCGTCCATATCTGCCACCAATACCTTGAGCACATAGTCGGCCGATTGCCCGGTAATCAGGTAACACTCCAGCACATTGGCGCAGCGCGTCACGGTTTGCTCAAACTGCTCAAACCGCTCCGGGGTGTGGCGGTCCATGCTGATATGCACCAGCGCCATGAGATCCAGGCCCAATAACCGGGCATTTAAATGCGCACGATAGCCCTCAATCAGGCCACAGTCTTGCAGCGCTTTAACCCGCCGAGAACAGGGCGACGGTGACAAACCAATGCGATCCGCCAGCTGTAAGTTGGTCAGACTGCCGTCCTGTTGTAGACAGTCGAGAATGCGGCGATCGGTACGATCCAATTTGGGCAACTCAGCCAGCTTGGCCATAACGTTAACATCCTGAGTGATCTGGGCAGCAACCATAGCAAAGGTTGCACAGCAGAACACGACGAAGGTCAATAATTTCAACATTAATAGAATATTGAGCACAGATCACCACATCGACACCACATTGCTGGTGAATTGGCAAACTAATAGCGCAGCCGTTTCGCTACAGTATCCATACTGACTCACAAGGTCGCCCTACCCGCCGCTGCCGGGTGAAACGCTCTACCCGAGCTCATCGCAGCCATGACTTATCCGGTCATTAACACCATGAAACTGCCACCATCAAGGACATAGACATGAACACCCAGGTGACCCGGCCACAATCCAGTGCCGCGCGTTTTGATCATCGCCGCTATCAGCGCTTCGCCGCGATTGAAAAAACTGACCGCCGCTGGCCCAACCAGCAGATTGAAATCGCACCTCAGTGGTGCTCGGTGGATCTGCGAGATGGCAACCAGGCTCTGATCGAGCCGATGACGGTTGAGCAAAAGCAGCAGCTGTGGCACTTGCTACTGGACCTGGGGTTTAAACAGATTGAAGTTGGATTTCCGGCCGCCTCTCAGCCCGACTACGATTTTGTCCGCTGGCTGATTGAGGCTAATCAGATTCCCGAAGACGTCACCATTCAAGTATTGGTGCAAGCGCGTGATGAACTGATTGAGCGCACCTTTGAATCCTTGCAAGGTGCCCGTCGCGCCATCGTGCACTTATACAACTCCACCTCACCGGTGCAGCGTCAGCGCGTATTTGGTCTTGATAAAGACGGTATTATCGATATCGCCACCAAAGGTGCGCGCAAGGTAAAAGCCGAGGCGCAACGCTATCCAACGACGGAATGGGTGTTTCAGTACTCGCCGGAAAGCTTTTCAACCACTGAGGTGGAGTTTGCCGTTGACGTCTGCAACCAAGTGATCGACATCTGGCAACCCAAACCCGATAACAAAGTCATTATTAACCTGCCCGCCACCGTCGAAGCCTGCTTGCCCAATGCCTTTGCCGATATGGTGGAATGGTTTTGTGAGCGCGTGATTCAACGCGACAGCCTGACCATCAGCATTCACACCCATAATGATCGAGGCTGTGCCGTGGCGGCAGCTGAAATGGCGTTATTGGCTGGGGCAGACCGCATAGAAGGTACCTTATTAGGCAACGGCGAGCGTACCGGCAATATGGACATAGTCACCATGGCCATGAACCTGTACAGCCAAGGCATAGATCCACAGCTCGACCTGCATGCCCCGGACGACATTATCGCCACGGTAGAAGCTTGTACTCGCATAAAAACCCATCCGCGCCATCCTTGGGTGGGCGAGCTGGTGTATACCGCATTCTCTGGCAGCCACCAGGACGCCATTCGCAAGTGCTTGGCCCAACAAGAAGACGACGAACCTTGGGATGTTGCCTATTTGCCCATCGACCCACAGGATTTAGGCCGCACTTACCAATCTGTGATTCGTGTTAACAGCCAGTCGGGCAAAGGCGGCGCTGCCTACTTATTGGAGCAACAGCTGGGCATCGAATTGCCGCGCTGGCTGCAAGTGGAACTGGCAGCACCGGTACAACAGCTGGCCGAGCGTCAACAAGGCGAGTTAGAGGCCAACCAGGTGCTGAACTTGTTCCGCGAGCACTTTATGCCACGCGATGGTCGCTTCCACTTGGCAGGTTATCAAGTCGATCGCCAAGGCAGTCAGCACCATATTCAGGCGTCGGTTAGCGATCATAACGACATGTTGCTGGTGCATGGTCAGGGCAGTGGCGCCATCAGTGCCTTTGCCGATGCCATCCACAAGGCTACAGGCATTGATATTCAGGTGCTTCAGTTTGATGAGCAAGCCACTGAAACAGGCTCAGATGCCGCCGCCATCGCCATGGTGCAAGTCAGTGTGCGCGGCACCCGAGCGTGCGGCGTGGCCAAGGATCAAGACACCCTAGCAGCGTCACTGCAAGCGATATTGCGCGCCGTTAATCAGGCGGTCAATAGATAATGATCAGCCGGCCGTTATGGCCGGCTTTTCTGTTTGCCCATTACCTTAGTGAAAAAAATCATATCGACCATTAAAGGCCCCACTTCGCCGCCAGCCAGCGGCCTGACTGAAGCACTATTTAGCGGGTACTCATTGACAGTTTCAGGGCAGTGCAAAGGTGCTTTTTGCCGGCGCTAGGACTGCTAATTTATATCGGCCACCTTCCTGTCGGAGCCCCGCCCATGACCATGATCCGCCTGAAGTTTCATAGCCGCGATCCGCAAGGCCAGAATCAGCCCCATCAAATTCGCGTTGCCCTGCGTCGAACCCCCACCGCTGATGCCATCTTACGAGCACTGCCGTTCTCTGCTACGGTGCAAACCTGGGGACAGGAAGTCATGTTTGATTGCCCCATTCGAGCCAATCAGGAGGATAACGCCGTCAATGTGGTAAAACCCGGCGATATGGCGTTTTGGGCCGATGGCAGCTGTATAGCCATTGGCTACGGCCCAACACCGATTTCTCGCTATGGGGAAATTCGCCTGGCCAGCCAATGTAATATTTGGGGAGATGCACTGGATGATGTCGGCTTGTTAGCAAGCATTGCGGCAGGCACACAAGTGCACGTCGATCACGATCAGGATGAGCGTAACTGAATCACTTGGGCGGGCATCTGGTGACGGCCAAAATAGTCAAACCAAGCCCGCTGGTTAGCCTGTAAGGTATCGCCCGGACCTTTGACCTCCAGCCACTGATAGCCGCCTTGCTCAGGAAAGACAATTAAATCTGGCATACCACTGCGATGGCGGCGTAAATCTTGCCATAAATAATCAAACATTAGCTGCCAATGAGCTTTAGGAATACGTTCTAACGCCAATGGCAGCCCTGCTTGCCACCAGCTTTCCATGGCTGGCCAATGCAGCAATACATTCACGATTCCCCATTTTTCTTCGCCGCGTTGCTGCAACTGCTGCAGCCAATCGGCTTGTTGCCAATCGTGCTGGCACTGACGCCAAACCTGCTGGCGCTTTGCTAAAAAATCAGCCTCGTACAAGTCTGCAGGGCGAGGCTGAAAAGGATGGAAAAAAGCACCCGCCAGCGGCGCATACAAGACCGGCCAGAAGGTCAACGCAAAGACCGAGCATAACAAGGTATTTTCGACGTAAAAGCCCTCGCCCGAGTGCCGTTGCTGCCAGCTATACAAAGCGGCTTGCTCGACCCCGTGCTGTTGCCATACCTGCAGACCTTGCTCATCAACCTGCCAGCATTGCTGCTCAATGACCTGCTCGGCGACTAACCAAGGCGCTAATTCTGGCACTTTCATACGGGCAGCAAAGCGCTGGATAAATTGCCGCTCTTCTTCAGATCTTGGGTCTTGCAGTATTTCGGTTGCCAGCGTTATTCGCTGCTGATCAGCCTGCTTATGTAAAATTCTTAACCGCCGCTCACGTGCTGGCGGTTGCTGGCACATTTGATAATGATTTAATGCTAAGTCCAGTTCGCCCAGCCGCTCCAGTTGCCTGGCCATGGCTAATCGCAGGCGCTCTACTCGTCTGGCCATAACGGCATCAATAGGCTCAGGCAGTTGCTGCAACAAACGGATCAAATCTGCACTGGCCAGTGTTTTTAATTCAGGCAGCTGAAGGCGCCAGCGTTCGAAATGCCAGTGTGCATACAGCTGTGCCGTGGTTTGAAAAAATCGTTGCTCACTGTCGAGTGAATAACTCTCATAACGATAAATACCCAAATCTGACAGCACAAAGTCCGTCAGACTGTGTTGTAAATCGCCAAAAAATAACAGCTGCAGAAGCTCCAGAAAGTCTTGGCTGTTCACCCGATATAGATCAGCAGATAACAAAGTCGACCAAGCTTCTGGCAGCGTCTCACAGACATTTAGCAGCAGCTGCTCACGCGTTAATGAGCGCCAGCCTTTTAACTGTAGGCAAGGCCCCAGTTCGGCTTTGGTAAAACAGGCCAAAGCATCGCTGTGCTGATCGCTCAATTGATCAGCTGAATAGATATCAATAAGCCGGGCCTGATGCAGCGCTTGTGCTGCGTTTTTAATATCCGGAATTTCTGCATAGTGCAGCTTTTCACTGCGAAACCATTCACCTTTTCGCGACAACAAGCGCACATACAAACATTGGGCCGACCCGGGCAAGGTTTGGTAACGGTGCAACCACTGCTGCTGTTGTCGGTCGAGCAAATCGATATAGAGGCATTGGGCCTGATCGATCAGCTGCTGGAAATTGCGGTGATAATAAGTGCTGGGCAGCTCAGGAAGGTGGGCAGACATGTGAAAAAATCCCGGCGCCTGCGCGCCGGGAACAGCCATTAATGTACGTGGCCGTGATCTTTTTCTTCGTCGCTGGCGTCGCGGATCGCTTCGACTTTAACGCTGAAAGACAGAGCCTTACCAGCCAGAGGGTGGTTCGCGTCAACGGTCACTGTGCTTTCGTCAACTTCAGTCACTACCAGATTCACCGGACCTTGCTCAGTTTGAGCAGTAAAGGCCATGCCTGGCTCAACTTGCTCAACGCCTTCAAACGCTTCCAGTGGCACTTGCTGGATACGATCATCACTACGCTCGCCATAAGCGTCAGCCGCTTCAACGGTCACTTCAAATTCATCACCGATGTTTTTGCCTTCCAGAGCGTTTTCCAGGCCAGGAATAATATTCTGCGCACCGTGCAGGTACGTCATCGGCTCGCCGCCTTCAGAAGAGTCAATGGTCTCGCCGCTATCAACGTCCACTACCTTGTAGTGAATAGTTACAACTTTGTGCTGGGCAATGGTCATATCGTTTGGTCCATTCGTTCGTTATCCCATCATGGGACAGGTGGATTTACACGCAAAGACGACATGAAGGTACAGCGGCCTGACTCTACGAGTGGCCAGTATAACAATGGAAAAACCACGAGTTAAACCGCTCAGTAGTAATGGCTGGTAAAGCGTGCAGTTTGCAACCAATTGCGATAATTCTGTCGGATAGCCTCCAGGCCACCTGGGTATTGAGCAAACGCCTGATCTGCTGGCAAAGACCGACAGGGTTGCTGGGCAAATGCCGTTAGTGTCTGCTTGAGCCACTGACGACCGTTGTCATGATCTAACAAAAAGAAGGTCATGGCGGCGCTTTGCTGGTAGTTCTCGTCCTGACCTTCGCCATTAAAGGCATGGTGACTGACGTCTAACAAAGCAGAGAAATCGGCATCAGCCTGACGCTGCTGTTGCAGCGATGCCTGCGGCGGCTCTATGCGCGCCGAGCTGAGCTGCCATTGCAAGCCTTCCAAATACTGCGCCATGCCTTCTGACAACCAAATTGGCGTGGTACCTAACATGCCCATCATCATGGCATGGGTCATTTCATGACGGGCAATTTGCAGGGTATTGTGCATGCCTTCAGGGCCCGACTGTAGCGCCAGAAAGGCTCGATTCTCCCGACCATCGTAATACGCTGCCCAACCAGCATTGTGCCCCTGCTGATTGCGATACTGTTCAAACGCCTGCTGACTTTGAAACACCACCAGATTCAAATTGATCTGGCGCCAATAAGTCTCGTCGATGTAACGCGTTAATACCCGATACAAGAGTTCCGCTTGTTTGCGCAGCTGGTGGGTTAGCTCGGCATCGCCTTGCCAGCCTGGATAATCGAAGCTGACCTTAACGCCTTTGCCCTGCTGCTGATAACGATCACTCAGGTCTTGCGCATTGCTTTGACCTGCTGGCTGATCACCAAAATGAACCTTACCGTCGGTATCCACCCAGCGATACACAGCAGGTTTCTCAGCGGCCTGCAACGGCTGAGTGGCTGGTTTAATGCACACATCGCGGTCTTGCGCTAAATCGGTTGGCGCTCGCACCACTTGGCGTAAGCGCTCGGTAATGGTCATAACCGGCTCGCCCGGCTGAGAACTGGATGGCGCTGACGCGGGGTTTAAGCCGGGCCATAACAATTGCGGTATCAGCGGCACCTGCTCAGCATCCACTCTAAGCTGCAGCCTTTGCACATAACTACTGCGCTGCTCAACGCTACTGGTAAACCAAAAAAGCTCCAACGCCAGCAGACAGACAGCGCTTAACAACAAGCCGTTGATAATGCTCAATAACAGCTTTTTCATGTTTCCACCTCCAGCTGTGCCAACGCTTGGGGCTTTTTAAATAAGCGATCTTTATTTTCGCCATCAAAGCGGATACGCAAATAGCTGTCATCTTCACTCACCAAGTTGCCAGACCCTAGTTGGGCATGTTGTACACGCTTGCCCTGCGGCTGTGGCCGAGCTTTTTGCGCCACTATAGTATCTGCGGCAAATTCAGGCACAGTGTCAGTGTCTAGTTGCAATTCTGGCGTATGGCCCGCTGCCGCAAAATAACGCGGCCACCAATTGGCAGGAGGCCCCTCGTGCACCACCAGCTTGGCACTGCCAGCTGAATATACGGCTTGCGCCAGGGCACGGCTGTGACAAAAGCGCATTTCCTGCTGAAAACGACTGGGGCGTTTGTCTTGCTCACTGCCACTTTGCAATGCTGGAGCCAATAAATGCAAACAGTGACGCGCCCGGGTCATGGCCACGTAAAACAAACGCCGCTCGCTTTCCACGCTGGCCGGTGTCATAAATTCACCATCGGGCTGATACGGAAAATAATGGGCATTTAATCCAGGAATAAACACCACATCCCATTCCAGCCCTTTACTTTTATGTGCCGATGTCAGCTGAATGGCATCTTCATTTGATTGCTGCAAGCGCTGCTGGCGAAGTTGCTGTAAATAATCAAATGCTTCATCGGCTTGAATATTGGCATCGCGTAAAAAGCGCACAAAGGCGCGAATGGTATAGGTTCGATCTTCAATTTGCTGCGCCGAGAATGCGCTGTCTGCTAGGCCCTGATACAAATCACTGGCATCAATATATTGCTGCACCAGCTGATGCGCCTTGACCTGAACATGCTCGGCGCTGCTCAATACCTCGGCTCGTCGCTGCAGTTGCTGGGCTTGCCATTTATTGAGCTCTTTTGGCATAGCGTGCTGCAACGCTTCTCCAAGATCGCCGTCGCACAGAGATAATTGCTTGGCTAATGTTTCTAAATGCAGGCGTTTAACTTTTGGAAAAGGCGTGGTCAACCAAGCCAATATTGCTTGCTGGCGTTGCTGTTGACTGCGTTGAAAAAAACGTCCATCTGCCAGTTCAAATAGCTGCCAAAATATCTGCAGCTCCCAACGATCTAAAACGGATTGGGAGTGCTGTAACTGATAAGGAATCTCTGCTTGCAACAGGGCCAATTCAATCGGTGCACACAGTGCCCACACTCTATGAATAATGGCCATATCACTTAGCCGGCGCTGCTTGGCTTCTTCCTTAATTAAGGCTAACAACAGCGCCGGCTCTGATCGCGCCAAATGCAAGCGTGCTTGGGTTCGAGGGGTACTGCTGTGAGCCAAGCACAATACATCCTCACGCTGTTGATTATGGCGAATTAAATGATTGGCCATTAATGCCAACTGATGGCCATAACGAAAGGTATCGGGCAGTTGATAATGATGCACTTCACCCTGCAGACGTTGATCAAATTCACTGACAATAAACTCTGGCCTGGAGCCACGAAATTCATAAATGGTTTGATCCGGGTCACCGATCACCATTAGCCAGCCACGACCACCGTGCAGGATTTCCAATAAACGCTGCTGTATGGCATTGATATCTTGATATTCATCTACCAAGATCCAATGCATATGGCCACCAAAATGCGCTTGCAGCTCGGGTGAGTGCTGCAATGCCAGCACAGGGTCATACAGCATATCGGCAAATGAAATACGCTGCTGTTGCTTACGCCAGCGTTCAAACTCAGAAAACAGCTCAATAAACAGCCGGCATTGGCTCGGCAGCTCAAGCTGTTCAAATACCAGCTCGGGCTGATCCAAGCCAGCCTTCACTCGATCGATAAACGCCAGCGCTGGTTCTACCCACTTTTTTCGCTGCGACAGAATATCCTGGCGGGTGTCTTCATCGGCCAGCTGCTGTAGCAGGCGCCACACCACAGCTTCACACTCAGACGCTGATAATGGCTTGCCGACATAAGCCGGCAAAGCCCCCAGAGCAATCAAGCGCTGATACAAACGCAACCCCAAGGCATGAAAGGTACGTACTTCCGGCACCGGCTGCCCTGGCAACAGCTGTTGCAATCTCTCGGCAAACTCTTTTTGAGCGGCCTTGTTATACATCAACACCAACAGACGTCTGGGGTCTGCACCTTCAGCTAAGCGGGCAGCAATAAAGTGCGTCAGCGTGGTGGTTTTACCGGAACCGGCGACTGCCATCACTTTGGCATGGCCTGAGCAATGGGCAACCACGGCTTGCTGGTGTTGAGTCAGAGGATGGGACACAAGGCTTCTCATTAACTAGAGCCGGTATGGTAAATCAGGGCAAGCAGTGAACGCCAGCATGGCTGTCAGTCGAGGCAGGCCAGGAATCGAATAAAAACGCGATTAGACGGGTTTAAACAGATGGTCGAACGGGGTATCGATTGAGCACAAATCTAATAACCCGGCTTCGTTCAACGGTGGCGCAAAGAGATAGCCCTGGCCACGATCACAGCCCATCGATTGAAGCAAGGCCAGTTGAGCGGGCTCTTCTATGCCTTCCGCCACGGTGGCGCAGCGAAAGTTCTTAGCCATATCAATCACCGCTTGGGTCATGCGCCGGTCTTGTTCGCTGGTATGTAATTCTCGAATAAAGGCGATATCAATTTTTAACACCGACACAGGCAACTGTTTTAAATAGGCTAATGATGAATAACCGGTGCCAAAATCATCGATAGCGACACGAATACCGGCACGATTAAGCATACGCAGCTGAGCCATAGCCAGTCCCATATCTTGCATCAAACCGGACTCGGTTACTTCTATTTCCAGCACCCGCGGAGAGAGCCCTTGCTCCTTCACACGCTGGATTAGACGTTTACCAAATTCACTGTCGCTTAGCTGTGCTGCGGCGACATTAATGGCCAAAACCCAATCTTCACCAATATGCTGCTGCTGTTGCCATTTTAACCTGCGTTCAAGGCCTTGCTCCAACACCCACTCGCCGATGGCAACAATGTCACCGCTGGCTTCAGCGATGGGAATAAACTCAGCCGGTGAAACTGGACCAAATTCAGCACTGTTCCAGCGCAGTAACGCTTCTGCACCAATCATGCGACCGCTTTGTAGACATAACTTAGGCTGATAATAAAGCTCTAGCTCTTGATTGGTGACGGCATGGCGAAGGGCATGACGCAGCCGTTGCTGGCGTGCCAGTTCATCCTCCAACGATTGATCAAACACGCGAAAACAGCTGGCAGACAAAGGCGTGGCCAAAGCGGCTCTGCGAATTAATTGCTCTGACGGCAATGATTGATCGCTGCTGCATGCACCAACACGTAACTGCACATTATATTTACCGCCGTCATAATCCAGCGGCTCTTCCACCGTTTCCACTAGGCGCTGAGCGAACGCTGCCAACTGTTGGGGCTCACTGCGCCTGGGATAGGTGACGATCCATTCGGTGCTGTTCCACACCGCTAGCTTGTTAGAACGCGGAATCAGTTTTAATAAACGCTCGGCTACTTGCCGCAGTAATTGATCAGCAGCCTGATAACCATGCAACGCAGAGAACTCAGCAATGCCATCCAATGCCAAATAAAATACCGTCATTTGTCCAGACGACAAAGAGCGATATTCCAGCTCCTCCAATAATGCGCGTCGATTGGGTAGCTCAGTTACCGGGTCCTGACGGGAAAGTCGCTCTAACTGTGCGGTACGATCGTCCACCAACGCTGCCAACGAGTGACTTTGATGGCGCTCAGTTTGCAGCTGCGTGTGTAGCTCCAGGGTATTATGAATACGCTGCAGCACTTCATCATGATCAAAAGGCTTCACCAGAAAATCATCAACACCTAATGACAATAATGCCTGGCGAGTGTCTCGATCCGTTTCTGCAGTCAGAACAATGATTCCTGGTAGATTTTCCATTTCCTTCTGCAATAGCTCCACCACTTGCTGACCATTTAAATATGGCATGCGAAAATCAAGCAATAACAAGTCGGCAGGCTGCTGCTGAATTAGACCTAACAGTTGTCTTGGATCTGTCACACCCACCGTATTGCGGTAGCCGTTGTCCTCCAACAGCATCTGCAACATGGCCACGTTGATGGGATTATCGTCCACAATAACAACATGTGCCTCTTTATAAATCTGAGACATTCCGTGTTACCCCTTTAGCTCATTACGCAACTGCAAGATATTTTTAACCAGTTCGTTGACATCAAATGGTTTAGTGATAAACATACGAAACCCTTGTTCAAAGGCCCTCAACCGTTGACTGCTCGATGCCCCGGCGGTAATAGCAAACACGGGAATATCTCGGGTCGCCGGGTGATCTTGCAATCTCTCTTGGGCCTCAAAGCCATTCATGCCAGATAAATCAATATCCATTAAAATCAAATCTGGTGGATGGGAAAACGCATGTTCCAAACCTGTTTCTGCACTGCTCTCCATCGCCAAATGACAATTCTTGATACCGTCAAACACTTCTTGCATCAATCTTTGATTGGCGGGATTATCTTCGATATACAATACGTTGAACTCGGCTCCCGGGGCCTCGTCAGCAATGTAACAAGTAGGATTCCAGCGCGATAAGTTATGGGACTGCACCGACATGGGCAACTCAAACCAAAAGCAACTGCCTTCATCTTGCTCAGAGTCTACGCCTATTTCGCCATTCATCAGCTCCACTAATTTTTTAGTCAGCGCTAGCCCCACGCCAGTCCCTTCAATGGCTGATGACTCAGCGCCTAACCGGTTAAATGGTTGAAACAACTGAGACTTTTTATAGGCACTGATGCCACAGCCGGTATCATGCACTTTTATTCTCAGCCGTTGCTCAGGTAGAGTTTCAAAACTCATCCATACCTTGCCGTTTTCACGATTGTATTTAACGGCGTTATTTAACAAGTTCAGTAGCACTTGCTTTAGCCGGGTAAAATCAGCGATTACGGACCAGTGATCAATGTTATCAACCGACTCCAGATGAATATGATACTGAGCAGCAATTGGGCGCATAACCTCAATCACATCATCCATCACCTCAGTCAACGAAATTGCCTCTAACGACACCTGCATATTGCCCGATTCGATACGGGCCAAATCCAACACTTCATTAATAAGATTAAGCAAATGCCGACCACTGCTGATAATCTGACCCGCCTGCCTCTGCTGTCGCTCAGTTAGATCTGGATCACTGTTATGCAGTAACTGAGCAAAGCCTAAAATGGAGTTCAACGGCGTTCTCAGCTCATGACTCATGGACGATAAAAATTCGGTTTTTGCCCGATTCGCTCGCTCTGCTTGATCTCTTGCATCTTGTAACTGCTGGGCCAGCCGTTGCTGATGATTTAACTGTCGATAAAGATTAATTAATAGCGCACAGGTAGAATTAAATGGCTGCAGCCAACGAATGATCTCTTCGCTGTAATCTTGCTCGGCATTGGCAATCGCAAACATACCTATCACTTCACCACGATCAAAAATGGGCACACCAAGATAGCGATGCAGCTCGGGGTGACCGGTGGGCAAATGCCCGGCGCGCTCATCGATACTCATATGATTACTCAGCACCACTTCACCACCAGCAAATACCCGACCCAACATGGTATCTGGGTCAGTAATGGTCATGTTACCGGCAATAAATTGCTGCATTAGAGCTTGCGACTCAGCACTCCAGGAGAGATCGGTCATGGCATGAACTTTAAGGGCAGGAGAACCACTACCCTCACAAACTTCACCGATCAAGCTGTATTCGCTACCCGTTAACTCACACAGCGCTTCTTGCAAAAAGACCCACAGCTGATTTTCTGAAATCAAAGCGTGGTAATCCGTCAGGCCACGATGTAACACCTTTAACAACAGCTTTTCTTGGCGCTCTCTATGCCTAGCTTGATGCACCTGCGATAAATCCGACAAAATTCCAATAAATTCCTGCTCTTGCTGGCCGCTCACTTTGACAGCACTGACCGCCAAATGAACTGGAATCGCGTGGCCATCGTGGTGTAAGGCCTCCACTTCACGGCCAATTCCAATCACCTTTCCTTCGCCACTGCTCAGATAACTTTGCACATAACTGTCATGATGCTGCGCCCAGCGCTCGGGCATTAACATGCTGACATTGTTGCCGATCACATCCTCAGCACGGTAACCTAATAGACTTAAGGTGTAGTCATTGGCTTCGAGCATTTTGCCAGACTGATCAATGCGTAAGATCCCCGCTGCTGCCCCCTGAACAATGGCTTGGTAACGTGCCCGTTCACGCTGCAATAACCGACTGTTGAATTTGAGCTGAATTAGCTGCTGGGCCTGCCCGGCCAAGCGTTTAAGAATCTTTAGCTGTGAGTCGTCCAGCATGCGGGGTTGTCGGTCAATGACGCAAAAGGTACCGAGCACAAAGCCGTCTTCATCGTGCACAGGAATACCAGCGTAGAAGCGGATATGGGGATCACCAACCACCAAAGGATTGTCGGCGAAACGAGAGTCGGCTTTAGCATCTTCAATAATTAAAGGCTGTCTGGCACTAACAGCATGGGTGCAAAAGGAGATACAGCGCGGCGTTTGATCAACATCTAAGCCAACTTTGGATTTAAACCACTGACGTTCTAAGTCAATAAGAGATACCAATGCAATCGGCACTTGCAGACAATCTCGGGCCAGCTTGGTCAAATTATCAAAGTCTGGATCTGGCGCTGTGTCCAGTATGTGCAAGCGGTGCAAGGCCGCAAGGCGCTGGCTTTCGTGGTTGTCTGAACTCATTGGCTACCTACAAGCTAGCTGCGCAGGGTCTGACTGAATAAGCCCGATGACGATCGAACTGTGCTCAGTCTAGCAGCCTGCAAATGGCCTGCCGGTGTAGACAAGCAGACCATAGCTGACTTTGGCGCCAGCTAATGGCCGACTCGCAGGGAACTAAATCACAAGCAGATACTGTTTATACCAATGAGTAATAACTGCCCCCGGTTTGCGCCAGCTCGCGTAATTGATGCGGTATACGAAAACGATCGCCGCAGCGTTCAACCAAGGCATCAGCATTGGCAATAAACCGCTCAAAGCCTTCAATGGTCTCAACAAAAGCCAACACACCACCGGTATAAGGTGCAAAGCCCCAACCGAAAATAGAGCCAATATCAACCTGGTGTGGGTCACTGATCACTCCCTCAGATAAGCAATGCAAGGCCTCAACGGCCTGAGCATAGAGTAAGCGTTGCTTGACCATATCCACATCGGGCTGCTCTGCCGCTACTGGAAACTCATCGTCCAGCCCTGACCACAGCTGCTTAGCACCATCAAGATAATCATAAAATCCACGGCCGACTTTTTTACCAATGCGATCGACATGGTGCACCATGTAATCCACCACGACATCGGCTGGGTGAGGGGTATACGCATCGCCCAGATCGGCCTGGGTTTGGCGAGCAATGCGGTCCATCAGCTGCAACGACACTTCATCACTCAATGCCAGAGGACCTAGCGGCATACCGGCCATTTTGCCGGCATTTTCAATCAAAGCCGGGGCCACGCCTTCGTTTAACAGTGCCATACCTTCCAGCACATAGGTTTTAAACACACGCGAGGTGTAAAAGCCGCGACTGTCATTGACGACGATGGCGGTTTTGCCCAGCTGTTGCACAAAATCCAGTGCCCAGGCCAGACTTTGCTCAGACGTTTTTTCACCGACAATGATTTCAACCAAGGGCATTTTATCGACCGGCGAAAAAAAGTGCAGACCAATAAATTGCTGCTCACGCTGGCAAGCCGTGGCCAGTCCACTAATAGGCAAGGTCGATGTATTTGATGCCAGCAAGGTATCTTTGCCCACCACCGCCTCAGCCTGGGCTATTACATCAGCCTTAATGCTGCGATCTTCAAACACCGCTTCAATAACGAGATCACAGTCGCTTAAATTCTCGTAATCCGTAGTGGGTAAAATGCGTGCCAGTTGTTTATCCGCATTTTTTTGGCTGATTTTCCCAGCCTCAACACGTTTCTTCAGTAGCTGCTCGCTGTACGCTTTACCCTGCTGCGCACGTTGCTGCTCACTATCGAGCAACACAACGTCTAAACCCTTTAATGAAGTACTATAAGCAATGCCGGCCCCCATCATACCCGCACCTAAAATGCCGACTTTCTTAAACTGCCGTTTCGCACAATCTCTAGGGCGATGTGACAGCTTATTTAGCTGCTGCAATCCGGTAAAATAGGTTCGAATCATGGCCGTAGCCTGATCTGACAACAGTAGCTCGACAAACGCGCGCATTTCTACCGTTAACGCCTGCTCTATTGGCAACTGACAGCCTTCATACACCACTTGCAGAATTTCCTGTGGTGCCATGAAATTGCCATAGGTCTTCTTTCGCAACATGGCCTCTGCCGCCATAAAGGTCTGTGCGACCTTGGCCGACTGCACCTCACCACCTGGCAAGCGAAATTGATGTCTTTTATTTTTTAAGGCCATATCCCAAGGCTGCAACGGCTGAGGATTATCCAATAACCATTGGCGCGCAGCCGGTAATAATTGCTCCGCCTCAATAACCTCATCAATCACACCAGCAGCATGGGCTTTATCCGGATCAAGCTGCAACCCCTGCATCAGCCAAGGTAATGCCTTTTCAATGCCTAACAGGCGCGCCAGTCGCTGTGTCCCTCCTGCACCGGGCAACAACCCTAGATTCACTTCAGGAAAACCAAATCGAGCACTGGTTTGGCGAGCAGCAATACGATGGTGACAGGCCAGCGCCAGCTCCAAACCACCGCCTAAAGCACTGCCATTAAGCGCTGCCACAAATGGTTTTCCGCTGATTTCCATCAACCGCATTAAACGATGAACATCGCCAATAAAAGCCGATATCTGTTGGATATCTTGCTGTCTATCGCCAGTTTTTAAAGTAAGAATTTCTTTTAAGTTGGCTCCGACCACAAACTCAGATTTTCCAGACGTTACTATCACGCCGGTCACCTGAGGGTCATTCACCAATGCTTCAACGGCCTCCGTTAAGGCGTTTATGGCCTGTTGTGACATAGTGTTGACCGGAGCACTGTTATCATCCCAAGTGAGTGTGGCAATGCCGTCACTATCGATGTGATACTGCATAATATTCGCCGTCATAACCACCTCCTAAACCCGCTCAATAATGGTGGCCGTTCCCATACCACCACCAACACATAGGGTAACCAGCGCCGTTTGCTGATCGCGACGTTCCAACTCATCCAGCACCGTACCTAAAATCATGGCTCCGGTGGCACCGAGTGGGTGGCCCATCGCAATAGCACCGCCGTTAACATTAATGTCACTGTGATCGATATTCATCTGCTGCATAAATAACAACACCACGGATGCAAAGGCTTCGTTTAATTCCCAAAGATCAATATCAGATTTATCCATAGCAGCATTTTTAAGTGCTTTTTGTGCACTGGGCGCAGGGCCCGTTAACATAATGGTTGGCTCTGAGCCAACGGAGGCAGCACTGCGAATACGCGCCCTTGGCGTTAATCCCAGCGCCTGGCCGGCTTCTTTATTGCCTATTAGCACCGCTGCAGCGCCATCGACGATGCCCGATGAATTACCGGCGTGATGGACATGGTGAATTTTCTCTAATTGGGGGTAACATTGCAGAGCAATAGCATCAAAGCCTAGATCCCCCGGCGCGGTAAATGACGGTGCTAACTGAGCCAGCTGCTCCAGGGTGGCATTGGGGCGCATATGTTCATCGTGATCGAGCACTAACTGGCCAAGGCGATCATACACAGGCATCACGGAGTGAGAGAAATACCCTTGCTGCCAGGCATGATGGGCACGCCGCTGTGATTCCAATGCATAGCGATCAACATCTTCACGACTAAAACCATATAAACTGGCAATAAGATCTGCCGAGATACCCTGTGGCACAAAAGACAATTGATGGGTCACACTGGGATCGCTGTAATAAGCACCACCACTGGCGCCCATCGGCACCCGCGACATGCACTCAACACCTCCGCCAATGGTCAGCATGGCTTCGCCTGCCTTTACTTTTGCTGCCGCCATGTTTACCGCTTCCAAGCCCGAGGCGCAGAAGCGACTCACTACGGTTCCGGCGACTTGCTGATGATAGCCCGCCATTAACACTGCAGTACGGGCAATATCAGCGCCTTGTTCCATCACTGGCTCTACACAGCCCAGCACCACATCGTCCAGTTGCGAGGTATCTAGCTGGTGACGCTGCTGCAGTTGCTGCAACAAGCCAGCCATCAGGTTAACGGGGGTTAGCTGATGTAAACTGCCTGTACTTTTGCCACGACCACGCACACTACGTACGGCATCAAAAATATATGCATCCGTCATTATTTTTCCTTAAATACTGCGCGAAATAATTTCTTTCATGATTTCTGAGGTGCCAGCATAAATACGCTGAACCCGTGCATCGGCATAGGCGCGAGCCACCGGATATTCCCACATATAGCCATAGCCACCGTGCAGCTGGACACAATCATCAATAATCCGACACTGAGCCTCCGTGGCCCACAATTTAACGGACGCTGCGGCTTCGACTGACAGTTGTCCCTGACAATGTAACTCAAGACAGCGATCCACGTAGGTTTGCGTGACTTCCAGCTCGGTCAACATCTCCGCCAGTTTAAAACGAGTATGCTGTAGGGCGGCGATGGGCTGGCCAAATGCTTTGCGCTCCTTAACATATTCAACGGTGGCGTTATAACAAGCACGTGCTGCCGCTGCTGCCGTGATGGCGACGGTTAACCGCTCTTGTGGCAGCTCCTGCATTAAATACTTAAAGCCGCTATTTTCTTCACCGAGCAGATTCTCTGTGGGCAAACGCACATTATCGAAAAATAGCTCTGAGGTATCTTGGGCCTTCATACCGACCTTTTCGAGATTCTGACCGCGCTGAAAGCCTGCACGGTCAGCCTCCAGCAAAAATAAACTGACGCCCTTGGCACCCGCCGTGCTGTCGGTTTTGGCAACCACAATGATTAAATCCGCCAGCTGACCATTGGTAATAAAGGTTTTCGAGCCATTAAGCAGATAATGATCACCGTCCCTGATGGCGCTGGTACGCACTCCGGCCAGATCTGATCCGGCGCCAGGTTCGGTCATGGCAATCGCGGTCACTGTCTCTCCACTGGCCATTTTCGGCAACCAGCGCTGTTTTTGCTGTTCACTACCGTAATGCAAAATATAAGGAGCCACGATATCTGAATGCAGCGAGAACCCAGGACCCGAGGCGAAGGCATAGCTCTGCTCTTCAATAACGATGGCCGAATAACGAAAGTCCACCGCACAGCCGCCATATTGCTCCGGCAAATGAGTACATAGCAGACCGGCATCACCGGCTTTTTTCCAAGCGTCGCGGGATATGTGCCCTTGCTTTTCCCACTGGTGATGAAATGGCTCGATTTCGCGCTGCATAAATTTTTTCACCGAGTCGCGAAATAGCTGATGTTCTTCACTAAAAACCTGACGAGGAATCATATTTTGTCCTTGTTATTGTGTGATTCGAATAATTTTCTGTTCTGCCCATTGATTAACAACGTCTGCTCCATGCCCCAGTTGCTCCAAAATCGATTGGCTATGCTGCCCTTGGGCAGGACCGCCACCAGAGGGACAAAAGCGCTGGCCAGAAAAAGACCAGGCCGGCGCTGCGCATCGCCATGTTTGACCTTGGGCATTGGTCAGAGTGTGCAACATGTCTCGTGCCATCAGCTGCGGCTGCTCAAATGCGTCACTGACGCTGAGAATTGGGGTGACGCAACAATCTGCCGACAATAACTTTTGCGCCCAGTATTGCTGGGTTTCGCTGGCAAATAATTGCCTTAGATCATCACGCAGTATTTGCGCGGCTTGCCCTGTTTGGCCATAACGCTCTACCCAGCTGGGCTGGTCAATAGCTTGGCAAAAGCGTTGCCAGAATTTCTTCTCTAACGCTGCCATGGCCATGTAGCGGCCATCGCGGGTGGCATACACATCGTAGTTGGGGCACTGGCCGGTCAACATGTCATCACCGCGAGCGGCGCTGTCGCCAGTAAGATTGCACATGGATAACGGTATAACATGAGCATTAAACAGGCAGTCGGTCATGGAGATATCCAAATACTCTCCTGTTGCTGGCTGGCCGTTATGCTGGCGCTGCAAGCGGGCAAACAAAGCCGCCAAAATAGCCATGGCAGCGCTTTGAGCACCTCCTGCAATGTCGGCCATTTGAAAATTTGCCAACGCCGGCTCAGAGTCTTTACGGCCACACTGATCTAACACACCGGCCGTGGCACAATAATTCATATCGTGACCTGCCAGCTGGGCCCAAGGGCCTGTTTGGCCATAACCACTCAGCGAGCACATCACTAACTGCGGGTTGATGTTCGTTAATGATGAATAATCCAACCCCAAACGCTGCATAACACCGGGGCGAAAACTCTCTAGTAAGACATCGGCTTGCTGCAGCAACTGCTTCAGCAATTGCCTCCCCTGTGATTGAGCTAAATCCAAGCTAATGGATTCTTTATTGGCATTAAGAATATCGAACACTGGGTTCACTTGGCCGCTGGGCATGCCTAAATGGCGCAGATAATCACCACCCGCTGTGTCTTCTACTTTAATAACCCGTGCTCCCATATCTCTTAAAAACATGGTGCACAGCGGCCCGGGCAACAGTCGCGACAGGTCCACCACGGTGACTCCAGTAAGCGGTAACATGCCACACCTCTTGATCATTAAAAGAGACTGACGCTACCGCTCACCCTCGCCGCTAACAAGGTGGGAAATGCGCATTTTCATTGGCCAATTTGCTCAATCATGTGCACATTGCTACGGCAAGCAAACCGGCAGATGACAAAAAGATTAATCCTGTCATTCCTGAACCGACGTCGTGACTCAACCAGCCTGTCTCGAATTGCCCTATAATCAGAGCGTCGCAAGGAGCACCGCAGACAAGGCCAATAGTGTTTCGTGGTTTTGGCCCCAGCAACATCGTCTGCCCTATCCTGCTGTGCGCCCGCGCTGTTTGAGGCCCAGCAGAGTTATCGATTGCTTAACCTCCAAAGGAGATCACTATGAAAATACCAGGCAAAGTCATCGCAATTACCGGCGGTGGCCAGGGGCTTGGCCGGGCCATGGCGGTTTATTTAGCCGCTCAAGGAGCCAAGCTGGCACTGATCGACCTCGACCAAGATCAGCTCAATGAAACCTGCCGTCTGACTGCCGAAGCCGGCTCAGAAGCGGCCAGTTTCGTTTGCAACGTCACCGATGAAGCTCAAGTTGAAGAAACCTTCAGTGCCATTAGCCAGCAATTAGGTGGCCTGCATGGGTTAATCAATAACGCCGGTATTTTGCGTGATGGTTTAATGGTTAAAGCCAAAGATGGTGACATTACCAAATTAAGCTTGGCGCAGTGGCAAGCGGTCATTGATGTAAACCTAACTGGGGTATTTTTATGCGGGCGTGAAGCTGCCATTCGCATGATCGAAGGTCAGCAAGGTGGCTGCATTATTAATATTTCGTCGATCTCACGCGCCGGCAATATGGGCCAGAGCAATTATTCTGCGGCCAAAGCGGGCGTTGCTAGCTTAGCGGTTGTTTGGTCGAAGGAACTATCACGTTACGGTATTCGAGCCAACGCCATTGCTCCAGGGTTTATCGCCACAGATATGACCGCCGGCATGAAACCTGAAGCGTTGGAGAAAATGACCGCAGGCATTCCTGCAAAACGTATGGGCCAACCTGATGAAATTGCCCACACAGTGGCTTATTTGCTGGAAAATGACTATGTCTCTGGTCGGGTGATCGAAGTTGATGGCGGCCTGCGTTTGTAGTGCTGGCATGCAGGGCTTTGTTGATGCAAAGCCCTGGTATTTATTAACGACCCGATAGCTGCGATGCACTGTATGCGTCTGATCAATCCAATAATAACGACGCCATTAAAACAACATTCTTTGGCTCAATTGAGGCGCCTATAAGCTTTGACCTGGATGCCTTGCCTCTGCCTTTCATGTCGTACGCCTGGTGGTTAACACCCGTTCAGGCGCTGCCGTATTTAATCTGCAAACGCTCCATGGCTGCCAACCCATCCTGTTGCTGAGAGTCCGAATGACGTACCTTGCCATCCACCATGGTGAGCGAGGCCGGTTTGGAGGTAATGCGCATCACTTGATCAACCAACCATTGATTGGCGGCCTCTTCACTAGCACCATTGTTAAGCATTTGCTGACGCTGATCATGAATCTGTTGAATCTTGCGAAAGCTTTGCACCATGTCGGCTTTAACAAACCCTTGCTGCAAATCAGAATTCTGCTCAAACAGGGCCTCAATACGAGCCTTATCCGGATGGTCGCCTTTAACCGTCACTTTGCCCTCAGCATTCATGGTCAGCTCAATTTTTCCAGACCAGTCGATATTGGCTTTGGTCATAGCACGCTGAAAATCCTGCTGGAAGGTGTCGACATCAGCTTGGCTTGGCAACTTGAGTTCAGGCAAGGCCAGTTTGGCCGTGCGCTCTATATCGGTGGCAACGGATGGCCGCTGCACAGACACTGAATCGCCACTAGCAGGCAAAGAATCACCGCTAGAGCTAGCTGTTTTATTAGGCTGCTGCGCTTGCACCAATGGCTTAAGCGCTGAAACCATTAACTGTGAGGTATCTTTAAGCTGCATAAGCGTCGTCCTGTGACTGTGAAGCTGGTAACCTTGTTCGACTTATTTAGCGATTAACGCAGCTTTCGTACCAACTCAGTGATAGCAACGCACAATGGACGACATCTCTCCTCAACAGCGCCTATATACAGCTCTGGCCAGTATTCCAGCAGGCTACGTCGTGACCTACGGCCAGCTGGCCCGACTGTGTGGTTGGCCGCGCCAGGCACGTTGGGTAGGGCAAATGCTCAAGCAATTACCGGCTGATACACGCCTGCCATGGCATAGAGTGATCAACGCCAGCGGTCGCATCAGCTTTCCAGAGCATTCGGACAAAGCTCGTGAGCAAGCCGAGCGATTGCGTTTAGATGGCGTTGAAGTACGGCAGCTGCGAATTCGCTTAGCACGCTACCAATGGCCAAATTGACGCACACTTGGCGCTGAATCACCCGCTGAAAAGCGATCAATGTTAAATAGACCGAGCGAATCGCCGTGTTAGTAGCCAATAGCCCTATGCCTGAACACCTCAAGGCTACTCGGTGTTATTACTGTCGATGGCAGTCCACGCGATGAGCAAGATGATGTTATCCGGCTGATAAACCAAACGTGATAGGTTCACAAACTGTCAGACTCGCACCTGTTGTACGGTGCTAAATTACGTCACAGTGCGAGCATTCCACCTATGGAGCGGCTGGTTATGGCTTCTGAATACTTCGACATTATTATTATTGGCGCCGGCTTGTCTGGCATTGGGGCTGCCTGCCACCTAAAACAGCAGTGCGCCAACAAAACCTTCACCATTTTGGAAAGTAGACAAGCCATCGGCGGCACCTGGGACTTGTTTCGCTACCCAGGTATTCGCTCAGATTCCGACATGTTCACTCTGGGTTATAGCTTTAAACCTTGGAAAAATAAAAAAGGCATCGCCGATGGCGAAGATATTCGTGAATACATCAAAGAAGCCGCATCTGAGCACGATATAGAGCCACACATTCAGTATCAACAGCGGGTAACAGCGGCCAATTTCTGTAGCAATAGCGCTTGTTGGACCCTTGAAGTATCCCAAGCCAATGGCTCCGTTCGCACCTTGCGCTGCCAATTTTTACTCGGTTGTACCGGTTATTACAATTACCAACAGGGCTTTACTCCCAAGTTTAATGGCCAACATGCATTTAAAGGCGACATTATCCATCCGCAGCATTGGCCAGAAAATTACGACTATAACGGTAAAAAAGTCGTGGTGATCGGCAGTGGAGCAACGGCGGTCACTTTAGTACCGGCCATGGCGCAGCACGCCGCGCACGTCACTATGCTGCAACGTTCACCGTCATATGTCATCACAGTGCCGCAGCAAGACGCCATGGTGACACTGCTGCGGAAATGTCTGCCTGATACTTGGGCGTATAAACTGATTCGCGGCCGCAATATCTCGATCACCTTAGCCATTTATCGCTTCTGCAAACGTTTTCCTCAGGCAGCCAGGCGCTTTTTACAATGGACGGTACGCAAACAGCTGCCCAACGACTACGACATGCATAATTTCACGCCTAAATATGCGCCTTGGGATGAACGACTGTGCGCCGTGCCCGATGGCGATTTATTTAAAGCCATTGAACAGCAAAAAGCCTCGGTCGTCACCGATAGCATTGATTGCTTTACCGAAACCGGTATTCGTCTAGTATCGGGCCAAGAAATAGCTGCCGATATTATTATTACCGCCACCGGACTCAATATTCAGATGCTCGGCAATATGGATGTGAGCATTGATGGTGAAGCATTTATTCCCAGCGACAGCATGAGCTATCGCGGCGTCATGTTCGAAAACCTACCCAATATGGCCATGGTCTTTGGTTACACCAATGCCTCCTGGACATTAAAAGCCGACCTGATTTCTAACTATGTCTGCCGCCTTATTCGGCATATGGATGCCAAGGGCATGCGCCTAGTGGTACCACGCAATCGATTGTCATCCGTCACACGTAGGCCGTTTATCGATATGCAATCAGGCTATATTGCCCGAGTAAAAGAGCAGCTGCCGAAACAAGGATCAGTGCGCCCTTGGAAACTGTATCAAAACTACTTTCTCGATATGCTGCTGCTCAAGTTAGCCAACTTAGATGACCCCAACTTAGAATACAGCCAACCTGTCGACAAAAAGGCATTAACCACACCACAACCGCAATAAGCACAACGGCCAGCCGTGAAATTCATCGCTGGCCATGCTAGCCTGCCGGTAACCTACGCGATACGCAGCCATTGTTATGCAGGCCGAACTTCAGGACATTGTCCACTTTTTCCAGCGCTTTTCCCCGTTTGACGATCTGCCAGAAGAGGCACTGGCCGAACTGGCCCAGGAGACGGAAATTTCCTATTTCCGCAGCCAGCAAGACATTCTCAAATACGGCGACCCCATTCAGGATCTCTATGTGATTCGCAGCGGTGCGGTTGAAACCTATCGTCGTAATGGTGAGCTATACAACCGACTGTCAGAAGGCGATGTCTTTGGCCAAATGGGCTTGATGATGAACCGACGGGTGCGTTTTCCTGCTCGAACGTTAGAAGACACCTTGCTGTATTGCATACCAGCCGAGTTATTCGCCAGCTTTTGTGATCGTTTTGAAGATTTTTCCGAGTTTTTTGAGGCCGAAGGTAGCTCAATACTCAGAAATACCTTGTCTAGCCAGGCTGATAATAATGATCTGACCACGGTTAAAATCAGTGCCTTAATTCAACGTGAAGCCGTCACTCTAGAACGTCATGCCAGCGTGACTGAAGCAGCGCAATTAATGACCGAGCACCAGGTGTCGTCGGTATTAGTAACCGATCCTGACCAGCCCATCAGTAGCGATCCAGACGACGATGATGGTCAAGTAGTCGGCATACTCACGGACCGCGATTTACGCATGCGAGTACTGGCTGAACAACGACCGCCCTCAACCGTGGTGGGTGAAGTCATGTCCACTGATATGGTGCTGATCGACGACAATGCCTATGTGTTTGAAGCCATGCTTACTATGCTGCGCCATAATCTGCATCACTTGCCAGTGGTGCACCGGCGGCGTCCGATCGGTGTTATTGCTATGTCTGATCTGGTGCAGCACGAATCGCAAAGCAGTTTGCTGCTGGTACGCAGTATTTTTGCCCAGCAGAGTCTCGATGAGCTGACTCAGCTGGCCAAACAGCTGCCTGCGGTATTCGTGCGTATGGTGAAGGAAGATGCCAACTCACACATGATTGGCTCCGCCATGGCCGTGATCGGCCGTTCTTTTAAACAAAAGTTGCTAGAAATGGCAGAGAGTGAGCTTGGCCCTCCGCCTGTGCCTTATTGCTTTTTGGCACTCGGTTCCATGGCCCGCGACGAACAGCTCATCGTTACCGACCAAGACAACGCCATTATTTTAGATGATCGTTATGACGACAGTCTGCACAGCGATTATTTTACGCAACTTGCTCATTATGTCTGTGATGGCCTTAATGCCTGCGGTTATAGCTATTGTGATGGCGACATTATGGCGACTAACGCTGAGTGGCGTCTCACGCGCTCACAGTGGCAGCAACGGTTTGCTGATTGGATCGAAAATCCATCTCCGCAGGCGCTGCTACACAGTTCGATTTTCTTCGACTTAGACGGTGTTTGGGGAAAAACCAAATGGGCGCGTGATCTACAAGGCTTTATTGCAAAAACTGCAAAAAATAATACACGATTTCTTAATTACTTGGCGCGCAATGCGTTAAGTCGCACTCCACCGCTCGGCTTTTTTAAAGGTTTTGTGATGGAGCAAGATGGCCAGCATCGGCCGTCTATTAATTTAAAACGTCGCGGTACAGCTCCACTATCGGATGTTATCCGAGTACACGCCCTGGCCATTGGTTCGCGTGCACAGAATTCGTTTGAACGCTTAGAAGATATTATTCGCGCTAAAATCTTGCCACCGGAAAAAGGCCAGGATTTAAGTGACGCACTGGAATACATTGCCATGGTGCGCATTCGCTATCAGGCTCAAGACATTGAGAACGATCAAAGTCCGGATAACAATATCGAGCCAGAGTCACTGTCAGCCTTTGAGCGACGCAATTTAAAAGAAGCCTTTCAAGTATTGGATCGGGCCCAGGCATTTTTGAAGTTTCGTTATCACGCCAGCAATAAAGGCGCCATTCGATGAGCCTCAACTGGTGTGAGCACTTTCAGCAACTGGAAGCGCAAGCTCGTGATATTCGCTTGCAGCGTTATTACAGCCATGGCTGCGTTAGTGCCGATACCGCTATTGACGAAGTGCCTCTGGTGGCGTTGGATTTTGAAACCACCGGCTTAGATGCCCAGCACGACGCCATTGTTAGCATCGGCTTAGTGCCCTTTTCCGTGCAGCGTATTTTTTTACGCGATGCCCACGAGTGGCTGGTAAAGCCTGATCAACCGCTGGAAGAAGAGTCGGTTATTATTCACGGCATTACCCATAGCAAAGTGCGTTCGGCACCGGATCTGGAGCGTATTCTTGAGCCCGTGCTCGATGCCTTGGCCGGTAAAGTGGTGGTGGTGCATCACCGCCATATCGAGCGCAGTTTTTTCAGCCACGCACTGTTAACCCGGCTGCAAGAGGACATACAGTTCCCGGTGATCGACACCATGGAGCTTGAGCTTCGCGCTCTAAGGGCCCGCCAGGGTTTGCTCGGACGAGTACTACGCCGGCCACTGGGTTCAGTGCGTCTGGGAGACTGCCGCCAACGCTATTCGCTGCCGTATTATCCACCCCATCGCGCCTTAAGTGACGCCATAGCCACTGCCGAGCTATTGCTGGCGCAACTGGCGTATCAATATCGCGACCACACACCCGTAGGCGAATTATGGCTTTGACTTGAGTCGCCACAGGATTGGGCTATCGTCAGGAAAACAAGGGAGGTGTGCTATGTACCTGACGCGATTGATTTATGCCAGCAGTAAAACAGACGAGTGCTCGGATAGCGACATTGAAGCCATGATGGCTGCCGCTCACCACAACAACCCTAAATTAGGGCTTAGTGGTGTTCTGTGTTTTAACCGCAAGTTTTTTTTGCAATGCCTGGAAGGGCCGCGCGAGCAAGTGAATATGATGTACAACACCATCGCTGCCGATACACGTCATCGCCACTGTACGCTGGTGGAATACACCGAGGTAGATATGCGCCTGTTTGATCAGTGGGCGATGAAGTACATACCGGACTCCAAGCTGATCCAGACATTGTCGTTTCGTTTCTCCGATAATGATGACTTTAACCCCTATCGTATGAGTGCACGCAGCGCGGTGGCCTTTTTACAAGCCCTCACCACTAGGTAGCTGCCACTCAGCAATCACCGCCAACAGTCAGGACATTGCCTGATCGGCAATTGACCCTCTAGCACTTTTCCGTTAATTTCCCGGCATTTATCGCATCCTGATGAATGCTTGGGTCGGTGCATAGAATCACCTACCCGCACATTCCCTGGCCGACGGACGGCCACCCAAGCAGCAGTTTCAGGTGCGAACTGAATTCGCGTTTTGTCAATCAAAGCCCGCCATAGGGCGATGACGGACAAGCATCAGACCCGATCTCAGCCAGCTACACTGCGTTGATGGTAACTGCCTCACAGTAACAACACCGAGGCTACCGCTTTTAAGTGGCTTGTCGAGTTAGATGCATGGTCTTGCGCAACCATCTTGCTGGCAACCACAAGTTGCTAGCGAAACTACGTAACGAAACGCACCAGATTTTGATTTAACAAAGGCGAAATCGCGATGACTACACAATCAGTCGATGTGCTCCTGGTCGGCGGCGGCGTAATGAGCGCCACGTTAGGTACCCTGCTAAGCCGTCTGGACCCAACGTTAAAATTGGCCATGGTGGAGCGACTGGATCATGTTGCTCATGAAAGCACCGATGGCTGGAACAATGCCGGTACAGGCCACGCCGGTTACTGTGAGCTCAACTACACACCACAAAATGACGACGGCAGCGTTGCTATTGATCGGGCATTGACCATCAATGCGAACTTTGAGGTTTCACTGCAGCTGTGGAGTCATCTGGTTGAAAACGGTGGCCTGCCTGAGCCTAAAAATTTCATTAATACGACTCCACATCTGAGCTTTGTTTGGGGTGAAGACAACGTTGCCTTCCTGCGTGAGCGCCATCGTTTGCTGTCTGCCCATCACCTGTTTGCCGATATGGAATACAGTGAAGACCCTGCAGTTTTAGCCGAGTGGATGCCACTGGTCATGGCTGGCCGTAATACCTCTGAGCCGGTTGCTGCCACCCGCGTTGCCTACGGTGCCGATGTCGACTTTGGCTCCCTGACACGTAACATGGTGGCGCAACTGCAAAACAGCGAACAATTTGAGCTGCTGTTAAGCCATCAGGTTGAAGACTTCAGTAAACAAACCGACGGCAGTTGGAATGTTGAGCTGGAAGACAGAGTCAGCGGTAAAAACAAAATGGTCAACGCGCGCTTTGTGTTCCTTGGTGCTGGCGGTGGCGCCCTGCCTCTACTGCAAGCCTCTGGCGTTGAAGAAGCGAATGGCTATGGCGGCTTTCCCGTGTCTGGCCAATGGCTAGTGTGTAAAGACCAGGACATAGTCAAACGCCATCATGCCAAGGTGTATGGCAAGGCTGCGATTGGCGCGCCGCCTATGTCGGTTCCCCATCTCGATACCCGCATCATCAACGGTGAACCTGCGCTGCTGTTTGGCCCCTTTGCTGGTTTTACCACCAAGTTCCTGAAAAAAGGCTCCAAGCTGGATCTGTTAAAGTCGGTATCCATTAGCAACATGATTCCGATGATGTCGGTGGGCATGAACAACATGGACCTGACCAAATATCTGATCAGTGAAGTGATGCAATCCCACGACGAACGTTGTGCCTCGCTGAGAAACTACTTCCCGGAGTGCAAAGACAGCGATTGGACCCTGGCGGATGCCGGTCAACGGGTGCAAATCATTAAGCGCGACACTCAAGGGCGCGGCAAACTCGAATTTGGCACCGAGCTGGTGGCTTCCAAAGATGGCAGCATCGCTGCATTGTTAGGTGCATCGCCAGGTGCTTCGGTGGCCGTGAAAGCCATGCTAGAAGTATTAGAGCGCTGTTTTGCTGAGCAACTGCAAAATGGTTGGACTGAGCGCTTGCAGCAAATGATCCCATCCTATGGTCATTCACTGGTAGACGATGCTGAGCTGCTGAAATCAACCCGCCAGAGAACACTGTCGACGCTACAACTTGGTTAGGACAGTAGCCAGTAAAAAGCCAGTTTTATCACTGGCTTTTTACGCTGCACCATTGAACGGTGAAATATAAGCGCCTGTAGCAAACCACTGTGCATCAGTAGATTGGCGAAAAAACACCACTTACATCAATACAGTGGTCTCGTTAAAGCATACTGTCAGTCGGTTGGCCAATTAGCACTACCATCAACCGCCAATGCTTCGTGCTGTAAGCCTTTACAGTAGTCTTGAGACCCTGATGCATAAACGCGCAACTGCAAAGGCGGTAACGTCATAGCACTGATACTGCGTTGCACTAGTTCGTTTGTTGATGAAATACCATACATTGCCAAAAAAGAACGAACGTCTCGCTCCAGTGCCAATGACATGGACACGATCAACCAATCGGTCGCACTGATGCTCTGCACGATGGACCACGGAACAGAACCAAAACCCAAGGCTGCACGCTGCTCCAACCAACGACGATTGCTACTAATCGCATGAGCATATTGCTGCTCTAACAAATGTAATCGTGGCAACAACATCCAGCCATCTAGCATGGCACCTTGTGATTGAGCAGCCATCATTAGCTGTAAGTATACTGCCGCACCATGCGTCCAACGAGTAAGCTGCTGTTGTTGAATAGCAGCTATTGGATCGTCCGTCCGCTGAGCAGCAACGATGGCATTAAAAAAATCTCGAAAAGGCAATGCCTGACATTCTGGCTCTTTACCGCTATCCAGGAAGTAACGATATTTGCTGTAGTAAGAGTATAAGTTGGTCGCCATATGCTCTCCCCAGCCATCAAAACGAAAACGGGGTGACGTTAAAGCACGACCAAGTTGATGCAAATCGCCATGGCCAATGGGCGAAAAGTGCCAATTAGCATCATAAGGGTTACCAGGACAGCCCCAGCCACAACTAGCCTGGTCAGCATTCATGTGTTGAACATACCGCCGAGTGGGCAGATCAATGCCAAGTTGTAACGCAAAGCTAAGGACCTCCTCGCGCTCCTCAATACCCTCACCCTGATACCCCGCCAACAGATATGGCATACGATCACTGTAACGACTAGCAGCTTCTGCCAGATCATGGGGAACAAAAGACCAGTCTTTGACAGACGATTGCATATTGCTTCGTCTTGAATGTATTTCAAAGTAAGGGGTCGATAGCTCTGCCCAATCGTAATTATCATCTAATAAAGCACCGAAAAAAGTCGAGCTGTCTTCTTTGCTACTCCAAAATGGGTGCTGACCTATATTTTCTACCAGTACCTTCACCTGACTACCATTGTCACTAAACCCCAGCTGCAATGGACCACCGTAGGGTGAAATCAACTGTACTGTTTTACGAGGTTCAAGGCGTATCTCCGCCGACTGTAAGAAACGCGGGCGATTATATTGGTTTCGTCCGTACCACCAACGCGTGGCTGCGTCATTCACACTGTTAACGAATGCCGTTACCACTGTTGGACTTTGATCAACACGCGTTATGGACACACGCTGTCCCGGTAAAACATACACGCCTGCGGCTCTGAACGGCTGTCTGCTGGCGAATTCTAGTGACAGACTGGTTGGTGTAATGTGAGAAAAATCGCTGCGACTAAACACGCCAAGATCTGGTGCGGCAGCTGCTTGCATTCGTGAGTAGTACACACTGACATCAGCAAACATGGCACGCAAGAAGTCTTGCGCTGCTGTATCGACTCTGTCCATCGGATATCTAACGGCTTGCCGGGCTGCATCCCCAGCCAATACCAACCAAGGGAGCCAGCCACTAACGTCATTTTCAAATATAAAATGATTGTCGGCATCACTTTGATTCAACTGAGCGCGCAAAGTCTGAGCACCTCTCCAGAACTGATCGTAGAAACCTGGCACACCGATACAATCGCCTTCTTTACAACGGCTGAAATCAAACTCAGCACTATCGTTAAGCAGGGTTTGCACCATCTGCTGAATACTCGCTTCAGCAACTGGCAAGGCACCTATCAAGGGAGTCATATCCAGATCTTCGATGCGATAGCTACCATCCTCATTGTTACCGGCGTAGTCCACCTGCAATACATCCAGAACAGCAGCACCGATGACGTTCGGCACACCTTGCTGCAGATATAGGACGCCAGTTCCTTGCTGCTGCGCTTGCTTAATCGCGGCCAACACATGCGCTGCCTCCCTGGCCCCGCCATGCTGGGACAGTACCAGCACGTCAACACCGGGAGTTATGCAGGCAGCAAGCTGCTCACCGTCACATTGCTTGGCTACGTTGTAAGTACTGCCATCGAAGTAGCTCGATAACCAGGTACGAGTCGCGAAGTCTTCGTTCTCATCAAGATGGGCCAGCACAATATTTAAAGGGGCTCTGTCGGCAGGATCGCGCTTAGCCAGCCAGACCAAGCTACTACGCAACCACTTGTTTAATGCAGCATTAAAGTCTTGTCCTACCGATGCCAACGGATTGGCACCCAACACCAACTGTCGATGAGTGTCCCGACCACTCACAGCAGCAAAAACGGAATGCTGATTATTACCAGCCTCTTCGCTACTTTGGCTTCGGTTACTCACCAGCACAGGTGCACTGTGGCCAAAGCGCGTACCTAGACGCGCAGCGGTGGTAGGAAGCTGCCAACTAATTCCATCAATCTGCAGAGCTTTTTGCATGGCTTCAAACTTGTGCTGATCAAGTTCGAGTTGATTCAAAGCGACTTGTAGCAGCTGCTTAAACTCAACGCCTTCGACTAACACCCCGCTATCCAACGACTGCTCCAGCAAGGTCTGCTGCTCACTTTCAATACCAGCATAAACTGGGCTAATTTGACGATCATCCGGAGTTTCCACAACAGAGTCGCCGTCACCTGATTGCCCATCACCACCAGTGCCAGAACCGTTGTCATGCTGACCAGGCTGCTGTCCTTTGTCGTTATCATCTCTGCTGCTATCCGAGCGGGAGCCACTACCACAGCCCGCTAACAGTAATATCACCAGAGTCGCTACCATCCACTTCATACCAACTCGCTTTCTTCGACCATACATAACCAGCACTGCAACTGCTGAGTCTACGCTCAGCGCAGACGGGTTGCCCGCCACTGCCGAGTTTTCTCCAGCTGCTGACACAATTGTCGTGTCCCCTGCAGAAACCGTAGTGTCGGGCGGTTAAACAAATCTGGGGGAATATGGTACAGACTTTGAGATTGTACCGCTGCCAGAGAGGAAAAGCGCTGCCATTCATCCAACCATTGAGGCCTTCCAGCGACTGTCGCGGAAGCAACTATCGCCTCAGGGTCGACCTCCAACACCGCTTCAATGCTTATCTGAGGCGCCTGCAATGGCAGCTTGGCAAATACATTGCGCCCCCCACATAGTTCGATCGCGCGTGATATAAAGGTGTCACCATTTTGAGTCATCAAAGGGGCATTCCATACTTGATAGAACACGCTAACAGCCGGGCGTGACTGATAGTGCTGGCGTAACTCTGCCACTTGTTGGCGAAACTGCTGCGCCATAGCCTGCCCCGCACTTGCCTTCCCAACCAACTCGCCCAGCATTTGCAGGTTGCGTGCTATATCCTCATAGCTATTGGACTGCAGTTGAAACACGGGCAGTTCCAATTGCTGCAGGCGTAACAGATCTCGATGACTATTGTCTTGCGGCCATGCCAAGACAACATCTGGCTGCAGTGCCACGATACGCTCAACATTTAGCCCAGAGGCACTACCAACACGAGGGATTTGCCTTGCCGCTTCAGGAAAGTCTGAGTATTCAACCACCCCCACTAAGCGATCTCCTGCCCCCAACTCAAACAGCAACTCAGTGCCGTGCGGCATCAAACTGACGATTCGTTGTGCTGGACGGCCAAACTCAAACACTTGTCCTTGATCATCGATCATAGATAGAGAAAGCACACATTGAGTACTCAAGCACCACAGCAGTATTACTCTCCAGGGCATAAACATCCTCCATGACACAAAGCACTCGTAATACATATCAACTCATACAATTCAACGTTGCAGTACACACACCAAAATTCGACGAACGGGTGTTAGTGTATCGCAGCAAAGATTCAAATACCGCCACAGCATGAGACAGTTTCGGACTGTTTAATGATACAGGCGGCCGACGCAGCCCTCTATCGCCGTCGGCATTGCATTTTTCTGATAGCCACATTAACCTGCGCGCCGCTCAGGAGGCGGAGCGCCCTCGGCCATAACAAGACCTCCGAGTCTCGTCCTTATCAACTCAGCAGGAATTCCAATATGGTCGATCCAGATCAGGTGTTTCAAAGCTATGGCCGTAGCTGTAATAACCCAGCCTTCTTTGAAGACTTTTATGCCACTTTTATGGGCAAGTCCGACGCCATCCGAGAAATGTTCGTCAATACCGACATGGCCTCCCAGCGCAGCTTACTGCGTGGCGGCATCATGTGGCTGGTGATGCACTCTCGCGGCATGTCCGACAGTAAGATTCGTGCATTGGGTGAAAGCCACAGCCGCGAGAAGCTTAATATTCATCCGTCCTATTATGGCTTCTGGCTGGATGCACTGATTGAAACCTTGCACAAATATGACCCGCAGTTTGATGCTCAATTGGAACAAGTCTGGCGCTCCACACTGACTCCCAGTATCGATATGATCAAGAGCATGTATTGACGGCCAGGCTTAAAACACAATGCTTTGGCGCAAGGAAGCGCCAACTGGCTATCCTGTCGCTTTACGCCCACCCTAGTACCTTCGCGCTATTCTGATAATCACAACCGCAGTTAGCCTTCAGCCCAGCCGGAGAGTACACCATGAAACCAGCAGCAGCCGATAAACGCATGCAGCCCAGATGGGTACCGCACAGTAATGTCAGTGTGTTTGAACATCACAGCAAAGAATACCTGGGCCTGATGGTCGACTGTTCCAGTGATGGCATGATGATCTCAACCTACGATGCACTTCCTGCTGGTACACGTATTCAGCTGGACCTCATCGATATCCCTCCACAAGTCGACAGTCGACGCACTGGCCATTGCGAAGTCGAAGTCGTCTGGAGCGACAAGATATCGCCCAGCCTGTATGGCACTGGTTGCAAAATCCACCAGCCCGATGACATGCTACACACCATGATCGACAGTTATCGGAGCTGAATGCCAAGCTATGCACGACCATATTCGCCTAGGCATCGACCTAGGCGGCACAAAAACTGAAATCATCGCTCTCGATAGCCACGGACAACAACGCCTTAGACAGCGTATCGCCACTCCAAATAATGACTATGACGCCATAGTCGATGCCATTACCTCATTGGTAAACCAGGTTTGCGAGCTGCTAGGTGCTGAAAGCTATTCGTTGGGGTTAGGTATTCCAGGCGCCATTAGCCCACAAACCGGCTTAGTCAAAAATGCTAATACCACTTGCTTAATCGGGCAGAGTTTGCAGTCAGACTTGGATAACAAGCTGAAGCCAAAAACCCCGGTGCGTATCGCCAACGACGCCGATTGCTTGGCACTGTCCGAAGCCTGCGACGGCGCAGGCGAGGGCTATAACAGCGTATTCGCCGTGATTATTGGCACCGGCTGCGGTGGGGGCTGGGCCATCCAACAAAAATTGCACAGCGGCCCCAATGCCATTGCCGGAGAATGGGGGCACAATCCTTTACCTTGGAGCGATGCCAACGATCAGCCGCTGCCCTGCTACTGTGGCAAATTGGGCTGTATCGAAACCTATGTTTCAGGCCCAGGCATGAGCCAGCACGCTGAGCGCATAAGCGGACAAAAACACAGTGCCGAACACTGGCACCAACTCGCGCTGACGGGCGATGCCGAAGCGCTCAAGGTAATGACTTATTATCAACGTTGCCTAGCCAGAGCGTTGGCGAGCATCGTCAATATAATGGACCCGGCCGCCATCGTTTTAGGTGGTGGGCTATCAAACATAGCGTCTCTGTACGACACTATACCCACTCAGTGGTCAGACTATGTTTTCTCAGATCAGGTGGTGACGCCACTGCTGCAAGCCCAACATGGTGACTCCAGTGGCGTCCGTGGCGCTGCCTGGCTGGGTGGTCAGCCTTTCACTTCACAATAACACGCCGGCAATAGTGGCTAGAGCAATCACCACCATCCAGATCGACAAACAGCGCACATGCAACTGGTGCCAATCTTCTAACTGCTCTACCGCTTCCTGCCCTTCTCTGGCCAGTGGTTGAGGCTCTTCAGTTCGATGGTGCTGCAAGGCACTATGGGCCACATCAAATAGCACATCGGCGCTGTGATTATTGAGCTTCCAGACGTGCTGCTGCCACACCGGCAAGGCATGCACAAAGTTACCCGCCAGGCCATAAGTCAGCCCCAAAAGGCGTACCGGCACCCATTCCAACCAGTGTAAATAGCGCCAGCTGCGCTCGTCACAATCACTCACCCTGGCATATTGAACACTGAACCAAGCTAACAAAATACCGGCGACGTCAGCTATCAGGTACCAGAACACCATTAAAAAGAAGTATTCAAACCAACGCTGCAACAAACTGCGAATGACCTGCTCATTCATACTGTCGGCATCATCACTCAAGGCCACTTCTGGCACTGCCAAATGCCGCTCAGCGCAGTGATAGGCGCCTTGAATATCACCATGGGCCAAGTCGTGGCAATATTCATCGAGATGCTGTCGAATACCAATGTGGGACAGCACATACACCAACAATACCACCTCCGCCAGCGCCGTAGGCAAGCCCCAAACCCAGGACTGACTGTAATAAAAAGCACCGGCCAATATAGCGCCCGGCAACAGCACCACCAAGGCATATTTAAGGTGCCTCGAGCTGCGCGAAAACCAGCCAGTTCGCTGCCACTGCTGCAGCCACCAGCGAAAACTGCGACTACGAGTTGAGCGAGTCGCCAGTGGCAGCTGGTTCTTCGCCAGCAACGCCAGAAAAATAATTAAGAACTTCACACAACCTCCCAGTCCGTGGCCGGCAACGCTGCAACTGACAATTCATCAGCTAGACGTCGCCAGTCAAATGCGCGGCCCGGATCGGTCTTACGCCCGGGCGCAATGTGCTCATGGCCTGTTATTCGATGAGCGATGGGGTACCTTTGCTGCAGTACCGTCGCCAGCTCTACCAACTGCTGATACTGAGCATCACTGTAAGGCAGATGATCACAACCCTCCAGCTCGATACCTATAGAAAAGTCATTGCAATCACTACGCCCGGCAAACTCTGACACACCGGCATGCCAGGCACGCTGATCGAAGGCGACAAACTGAGTGATCTGGCCATCACGCTCAATCAGCACATGAGCCGACACCTGAAGCGAACTGATGGTGGCAAAATATGGGTGCTCACTAGGCGACAAGCCATTCTGAAAGAACTTCTGTACATATCCACCGCCAAACTGGCCAGGCGGCAAGCTGATGTTGTGCAGCACCAATAAAGAAATATCCTCTGGGTCCGGCCTCGGCCCGAAGTTTGGCGATGAGCACCAGGTCGCATCCTGTAACCTATGGTCAACAATTTTCACGCCTAAGCCTCTGATTTCTCAACTCAATCACAGCTCGAAGTTTGGCATACATCGCCATCATGGATATAGTCGCAGCCGGGCAATGCTCCCACAAGGCAGCCAAATACCCCTGTTGTGCCAACCGAGTTACGGCGATCGAGCCAAGACATCCCATGGCCACAGGCCTGCCCGAATGCCAATAACAGGCCGCGCCGAACATCCTGTGAGCCGGCCACAAGGAGAAGATGGATGACACCAGAACAAGAATTTTCGATCGTGACACTGATCAAAACCATCAATGGCTGGGCTTGGGGGCCGCCCATGCTGCTGTTGATTGCCTTAACCGGCCTTTTTCTGACTATTGGCCTGAAGGCCTTTCCTCTACGCAATATTGGCCGCGGTTTTCGCAATCTCTGGCAGGGGCGCCACGGTGAAGGCAGCGGCGATATTTCTGGTTTTAACGCCCTGATGACCTCCCTGTCAGCCACCATAGGTACAGGTAATATCGCCGGCGTAGCCACCGCCATTGCTGCCGGTGGCCCTGGAGCATTGTTTTGGATGTGGCTGATTGCCCTAGTCGGCATGGCCACTAAGTTTGCCGAAGCGGTACTGGCCGTGCAGTTTCGCGAAAAGAACGACGAGGGCAACTACGTTGGTGGCCCTATGTACTACATTCGCAACGGCCTTGGCGCTAACTTTAAGTGGCTGGCAGCCGCCTTTGCCTTCTTTGGCATGATTGCAGGCTTTGGTATCGGCAATGGCGTGCAATCCAACTCAGTGGCAGACGCCATGCACTCGGGTTTTGGTGTGCCAGAATGGGCTACCGGTGCGGTACTCATGGTGCTCGTTGCTCTGGTATTGCTGGGCGGCATTCGTCGTATTGCCGAGGTTGCAGGTAAGTTAGTACCCTTTATGGCCATTGCTTACGTATTGGCAGGTCTGGTGTTGCTGGTTATCTATGCCGATCGTATTCCCGATGCCATTAGCCTGATTCTGACCCACGCCTTTACCCCAGTCTCTGCCGTTGGCGGCTTTGCCGGTGCAACCGTGTGGGCTGCTATTCGTTTTGGTGTCGCTCGTGGTGTTTTCTCTAACGAAGCAGGCTTGGGTAGTGCTCCTATTGCCCATGCTGCAGCTCAAACCAATAGTCCAGTGCAGCAAGGCAGCATCGCCATGCTGGGCACCTTTATCGACACCCTAATCATTTGTACCATCACAGGTTTAGTGATCGTTGCTTCCGGTGCCTGGCAGTCGGGTGAATCGGGTGCCAATCTCACAGCTGCAGCCTTTAATGCCGGACTGCCTGATATTGGCCAGTACATAGTGACCATTGGCTTAGCTGTATTTGCCTTTACTACTATTATGGGCTGGTCGTTTTATGGTGAAAAATGCACTGAGTATCTGTTTGGTGCCAAATCTGTGCCTGTGTATCGGGTTATCTGGATTATCGCCATTCCGATCGGTGCGACCCGCGAGCTGGATTTGGCTTGGTTGGTGGCCGATACATTGAACGCGTTAATGGCTCTGCCTAACCTGATCGCTCTGCTGCTGCTATCGCCAGTAGTGTTCCGCCTAACGCGGGAGTTTTTAGCACAGCCCGAGCAAAATAAATAACAGCTAATGTCAGTTAAGAGCCGCTTAGCGGCTCTTTTTTATTGCGGGCCAACAGCCTGCCCTTTCGAGCAAAGCCCCACAGCGCTAGAATGCGCCTCCTTTATTAGCAATACGCACACTGTGAATAGCCCATGGATCTGACTCGTTACCAGCACACCATTGTCGACAACGTTCGTGCCGCTCTGGCCGAAGACGTCGCCAGTGGCGATATCACTGCTCAATTGATTCCTGTCCACCAGCAAGCCCATGCCAGGGTTATCTCGCGCGAGCGCGCTGTCATGGCCGGTCGCGCCTGGGTGGATGAAGTGTTTCGCCAGCTGGACCCCAGCGTACAGATCATTTGGCGGGTACATGATGGCGACTGGGTGCGCCCAGATCAGGTGCTATTTGAACTATCGGGCAGTGCGCGCTCATTACTCACCGGCGAGCGAAGCGCTCTGAACTTTGTGCAAAGTCTGGCAGGCACTGCAACCTTATGCCGCCACTACGCCAACAGCGTGCAAGGCACCGGCGTGAAGCTACTCGATACCCGTAAAACTCTGCCTGGCCTTCGCATCGCACAAAAATACGCTGTCAGCGTGGGCGGCTGCTATAACCATCGCATCGGTTTATTTGATGCGTTTTTAATCAAAGAGAACCACATCGCCGCGTGTGGCGGCATCTGCCAAGCCGTTACCGCAGCTAGACAACTGGAACCGAACAAGCCCGTTGAAGTCGAAGTTGAGACCTTTGCTCAGCTGACAGAAGCGCTAGCCGCTGGCGCCGACATCATCATGTTGGATAACTTCAGCCCAGCACAGATGCAACAGGCTGTCGCCCAGGTACACCAGGCCGGCGGCACCCGCCCTATGCTAGAAGCGTCGGGCGGCATTACCCGATCCACGCTACGCAGCTACGCCCTCACCGGCGTGGACTATATTTCTATCGGTGCATTGACCAAAGACTGCCAGGCAGTGGATTTGTCGATGCGACTCGCCACCCAGACACCTGGCAACAAACCGTAACAAAGCGGCGGACCATCAAGGCTCAAGTGACAAAGTTTGTCACTATGTGCCGAGGTTAAACAGCGACAAAAACTGAGCTTGGTCAAGGGCTGGCAAATCTGCCAACCAGTGCACGAAAAATGGCCTTGTGGGGCAGCTTCAGAGTTGGCACACTTATCGCTAGTCATATGATGTATGACACGCTCCACTGCGGGGCGGTTTTAAAAGCAACGTCAGACAACCGCTATGGTATTCGTGCCAACACAGCCAGTCTGACCTTTCTCATGAGTGGAGAAGACAATGAAAGCACAAATGCAAAAAGGTTTTACCTTGATTGAATTGATGATCGTGGTTGCGATCATCGGTATTCTGGCAGCGACTGGTATCCCGGCTTACCGTGAATACGTAGCGACCTCTTACGGCGGTGCCGCGATGAAAGGTGTTGGGAGCTTCTTAAGCAAGGGGCAAGCATGTATCGGCACAGGTATCGGCTGTGATACTTTAACAACTGACGCAGGTGATGCTCCTGACTTGACACTCGATCCTACCACGTTCAAAGAAGCAACTGAAGGCAAGCTGGTTTGGAAGAATGATGGCTGTGAGCTGACAGCAACCATTTCTGCAAATGGCGCTGTAAAATATGAAATTAAAGCAGTTGCAGCAGCGACAGGCTCCTCAGCCAAAGCAACTGATGCCCAGTGCAAAAAAGGCGCTAACTTAGACTAATCTGAACAGCACCTAGTGGAGGCTGCCCCTCCGCTTCAGAAGCCCTGCCTTGGCAGGGCTTTTTTTTGCTTATAATCTATATTCTTGTTGTTCGCATTTATAGGATTTCGTAATGACACTCACCGGCCTACCCAAACGTTTAGTCGACCAAGGACTGATCGACGACAACATTGCTCAGCAATTTTTGAGCGAGGCACAGAAACAGCCGGGCAAGAATTTTATTGAACTCGTGGTAAACAGCAAAGCCGCCAATAGCAGCGATATCGCGCAGATCGCTTCGGAAGAGTTTGGCCTTCCGCTACTCGATTTGGCAGCGCTTGACAGAGAACTGATCGAAGCCGAGTTAGTTAGCAAAGATCTGATCGATAAACATCGTGTTCTGCCGCTATTCAAACGTGGCAACCGCTTATTTGTCGCCCAAAGCGACCCATCTGGCATTGCTGCCATTGACGATATCAAGTTCAACACCGGCATGAGTGTTGAGGCAGTGTTAGTAGAGCAAGACAAGCTCACAAAAGCCGTTGACCAATTTTTATCAGACAACGACTCTGGTTTTGGCGACTTGTCAGACGATATGGGCGACCTAGAACTGGAAGAAGGTGAAGCAGGAAAAGACGATAAGCAAGAAAGCTCTGGTGACGAAGATGCTCCTATTGTTAAGTTCATCAACAAGATGCTGTTAGATGCAGTAAAGATGGGCTCCTCAGATTTACATTTTGAGCCCTATGAAAAACGCTATCGAGTACGTTACCGCACAGATGGCGTCTTGCACGAAGTGTCTAGCCCGCCTGTCAACCTAGCCGGTAAAATCGCTGCAAGACTTAAAGTAATGTCGCAAATGGACATATCTGAGCGGCGCATTCCGCAAGATGGCCGTATCAAGATGAAAATATCCAAAAATCGTGCCATTGATTTTCGGGTCAATACTCTGCCAACTCTGTTCGGTGAGAAGATTGTCTTACGGATACTTGACCCCTCCTCAGCCAAACTGGGCATTGACGCGCTTGGCTACGAAGAAGATCAAAAACAGCTCTACCTAGAGACCCTTAAGAAACCTCAAGGCATGATTCTGGTCACAGGGCCCACTGGCTCAGGCAAAACTGTATCTCTGTATACCGGCCTTAATATTCTAAACGTCGAAGGCACCAATATCTCCACCGCCGAAGACCCGGTCGAAATCAACCTGGAAGGCATTAACCAGGTCAATGTCAACGCCAAAGTGGGCTTAGACTTTGCCGCAGCCCTACGCTCTTTTCTACGCCAAGACCCAGATATCGTTATGGTGGGTGAGATTCGAGACCTGGAAACAGCCTCGATCGCCATCAAGGCAGCACAAACAGGGCACTTAGTGCTGTCTACCTTGCACACTAACAGTGCAGCAGAGACCTTGACTCGCTTAGCCAATATGGGCGTACCGGCCTTCAACATCGCAACATCCGTTAGCTTGATTATTGCCCAACGTCTAGCCAGACGTTTATGTAGCAGTTGCAAAAAACCAGCTGACATCCCCAAAGAGGCGCTGACAGAAGCAGGCTTTACGGATGAACTATTAAAAGAGGCCGAGATTCACCAACCAGTGGGCTGCAGCGAATGCAGCGACGGCTACAAAGGCCGTGTGGGTATATATGAAGTGGTGAAGATCACCGATGCAATTTCACGCATCATTATGGAAAACGGCAACTCCATTCAGATATCCGACACTGCACGCAAAGAAGGCTTTAACGATCTAAGAACCTCTGCTTTGCAAAAGGTTGCCCAAGGGGTTACTAGCCTGGAGGAGGCGAACCGTGTCACAACCGACTAATGCTTACGTTGATTTGCCGCTACAATCAGGTATAACGGCTTCAGCAAGCAGACTCGGATAAGTTATGGCAACGCAAAAGAAAGATGTTTCGTTTACATGGGAAGGAACCAATAGACGCGGACAAAAGGTTAAAGGCGAACTCAAAGGTCAGAACCCGGCTATCGTTAAAGCCCAATTGCGCAAGCAAGGCATTACACCTGGCAAGATCAAACGCGCATCGGAGGCTCCATTTGGCCTTGGTGGCCTTGGTGGCAAGGCAAAGGTGACATCCAGTGATGTCACCTTCTTTATTCGTCAGCTGGCCACCATGATTAAAGCAGGCGTGCCTTTGGTACAGTCTTTCGATATCGTTGGTGACGGTATTGATAATAAAGCTATGAAAGCGCTAATTACTGATTTACGTGACAGCGTGGCAGCAGGTAATGATTTCGCCTCAGCCCTAAAGCAGCATCCTATGTATTTTGATGAGCTCACCTGCAATCTGATTGAGTCAGGTGAACAAGCCGGTGCATTAGAGGCCATGCTGGATAAAGTTGCTGTTTATAAAGAAAAGACTGAAGCCTTAAAAGCAAAAATTAAAAAAGCCTTAACCTATCCCATAGCCGTTATGGTCGTAGCGGTCATTGTCTGTGCAATCTTACTCATCAAAGTAGTGCCTGTATTTGAAGAAATGTTTCAGTCATTTGGAGCAGATTTGCCGGCACCCACACAAATAGTTGTGACGGTCTCAGATTTCGTTATTGCTTACTACGTGCAAGCTCTTATTGGCATGTTTGTATTGGGGATTGTGTTTTCCCAAGCCCTTAAGCGCTCTCCTGCCGTTCGAGACAAGTGGGAACGATTGACTTTGAAGCTCCCCCTATTTGGCGAGTTAATAAAAAAGGCAGCCATCGCTCGCTATGCCCGTGTACTTTCAACCACCTTTGCCGCCGGTGTGCCTTTGGTCGACGCTTTAAACTCTGTTGCCGGGGCTGTAGGTAACGCAGTGTACCGTGATGCCGTTCTCGAAATTCGTACCGAAGTTGCCCAAGGGCAGCAAATGCATTTTGCCATGAAGCAAACAGAAGTGTTCCCCAACATGGTGATCCAGATGACCAGTATTGGCGAAGAATCTGGTGCGCTAGATGCCATGCTAGATAAAGCCGCTCACTATTACGAAAGTGAAGTCGACGATGCAGTTGACAATATGACAGCACTGATTGAACCACTCATCATGGCTTTTCTCGGTGTTGTCGTTGGCGGCTTCTTGGTGGCTATGTACATGCCCATTTTCCAAATGGGAAGCGCCATGTAATGCAACTTATTGACTATATCCAAACGTCACCATCAGCCCTAATTGGGCTGATTTTGTTATTTAGCTTGCTGATTGGCAGCTTTCTAAACGTCGTTATCTTGCGTTTCCCGATTATGCTGTTCCGTGACTGGAAACGAGAATGCAGCGAGCTTGACGACAACTTACCGCAACACCCTGCTTTGGATGATTTGGACAAGCCTTACAACTTGGTTAAGCCAGATTCCCACTGCCGCAACTGCCATGTGCCAATCAAGCCCTGGCAGAATATTCCCGTCGTCAGTTTTTTGCTGTTACGCGGACAATGCGCCAATTGCGGCACCAAGATTGGCTGGCGCTACCCTGCCGTTGAGATAGCTACGGCCTTATTTAGCGTAGCCGTCGCTGTTTACTTTCCTTGGGGCTGGCCACTAGCAGCAATGTTAGTGTTCACTTGGCTACTGGTCGCCATGTCGGTGATTGATATCGATCATCAGATTTTGCCCGATGACATGACGCTAGGCTTGATGTGGCTCGGGCTACTGCTAAATACACAGGCCATGTTTGTACCTCTTGAATCCGCCGTTATGGGAGCAGCAGCAGGTTATCTGTCCCTCTGGTCGGTTTATTGGCTGTTTAAGCTGGTCACCGGCAAAGAAGGCATGGGATACGGTGACTTCAAGCTGCTGGCTGCACTCGGCGCCTGGCTTGGCCTGGGGGCAATTCCTTTGATTATTTTGCTGTCTTCTATGGTAGGCGCTGTTGTCGGTTTGGCAGGCATTATGATTATAGGTAGAGATAAAAACTTGCCCATTCCGTTTGGCCCCTACTTAGCAGCAGCCGGGTGGATAGCGGCCATCTGGGGCACTGATATCACCCAATGGTATCTGTCGTCGCTCTAGCTCTGTAACCTAGCCAAGGTTGTTATTGGTCTTTACACTGCAAGTTTTTGATCTTGCATGTAAAGACTATGACCTCCCCCCTTGTGATTGGCCTAACCGGCGGTATCGGCAGCGGTAAAAGTGCCGCTGCAAACTACTTTCGCCAGCAAGGCATCACGGTAATCGACGCCGACCAGCTAGCCCGAGAAGTCGTCGAGCCACACACTTCCGCCTGGCAAGCCATTCAGCAACGCTACGGACATGACGTGTTGTTGGATGACCAAACACTCAATCGCGCTTGGTTAAGACAGCGGGTATTTAGCGACGACAACGAACGCCAGTGGCTAGAGCAGCAAACTCATCCGCGCATTCGGACGCTCACCATCGAACGCTTGCACCAGGCGACCTCACCTTACGTCATCCTAGAAACACCCTTACTGTTTGAAACCGATCAGCACACCTTAGTGCAGCAAACTTTGGTCATTGACGTCGAGGAAGCCACCCAACTAGAACGTGCCTGCCAGCGAGATCATGCCAATGAAGAGCAAATCCGTCGTATCATAGCGGCACAATTACCCAGAGCAGAACGTTGTCGACTCGCTGACCGCGTCGTTAGCAACCAAGGTTCTCTACAGCAACTGTATCAACAACTGGATCAGTGCCACCGTCATTATTTGGAGCTCAATCGTGCCCAGCAAAGTTAACTGCCCTACTTGCCAAAAAGAAGTCGTTTGGAGCCCAGACAGCAAGTTCAGGCCCTTTTGCAGCGAGCGCTGTAAACTGATTGATTTAGGCGAGTGGGCTAGCGAAGGCCATGCCATACCAGGCCCTTCTCTGGAGCAAGAGATGATGTCAGAGCAGCTGGCAGAGCAACTCAATAAGCCTCACTGAGATCACCTGCCTTGATGGGCAAACTATTGGGCGGTCAACGCTGACCGCCAGCCCATGGTCGCACTGTGTTACGTTAACGCATCGCTTCAACGACAAAGGTTTGCTCGACACAGTGACCGTTATCAAAGCACAGGGTCATACTCGGGTTAGCAGGCAAAGGCAGAGTCAGATCCATCAGCATCAGATGATAACCACCCGACTGCAAGCGCTGACTAGCACCTGCTGCTACAGGCACCGAATCCACCTCGCGCATGCGCATCACACCGTCTTCATGTAGGTGGGCATGCAACTCGATAGCACCCGCCCAAGGTGCTTTGGCCGACACTAAAGCAGCGTCTTTATCGCTGTGATTATTTAACGTCATAAAACCCGCGGTCATGGTTCTACCAGCAATCGGCTCACGCACCACGGCATCTGACACTTCCACCTCACACGCTAACAGCGCCTGACTCATAAACACGGTTGCCAGCAAATAAGTGCGCATAATTTTTCCCTACAAAAATGGGCACCATACCTGAAGTTCACCGATTGCCCCAGCCAGTGCGACCTTTGGTCACATCAGCCTGGAGTCGATAGTGGGGCAGAAAAGTAATAACCACTCACGCCGTCGACCCCGGCTTCAATCAAGACATTGGCATCCTGTTCTGTCTCGATGCCTTCAGCCATGACCGACACACCTCGGCTATGCGCCGCCTGCACCATAGCTTCAAGATAAAAACGCTGATCATCCGCCTGATGAATGCCTCGGTTGATATGCCCAGCAATGCGTAAATAATCCAGTGGTAAGCGCTGCAAATAGGCCAACGTCAGATGACCTCTGCCGACCTGATCAACGGCCAAAGCAACACCACTGCTTTTAAGCTCAACTAGCATTGTTTGAACAGCGGGCTCAATAGCATGCAGGGAGAATTCGGGCAGCTCGATAGCAAGCTTTGCTGCCTGCTCGGGATAACGCTTAAACAACGCCAACAGTTGTAGCCGGCTGCGATCTTCGGCCAAGGTGGCGGGTGAAATATTCACACACATCTGAACACTCTGCTGCAGCTCTGTCAGCGCGAGCAACACCTGCTCAACAATAAGCAGATCGCACTGAGACGCCAACTGATGCTGCTCTAACATCGGCCAAAAACGTGCGCCCGCTAGCCACTGATCACCACATTGTAAGCGGCTCACCACCTCAAATTGCAGCCGATGATTAACATCCTTAGCCGCGACCACGGGTAGATAATGTAACTCAATCGCTTGTGCTTGCAGCGCTTGCTGTAACAACTGGCGCCATTGACTGGCCGTCCAACGCGATGGCGCGGAGACATTGCTCAACAAGCAACACGCCGAAAGGGGCTGGCGCTGGGCTTGTCGCAGCGCCTCATCGGCGCCACTTAGTACCGGGCTCACGGTGCCTTGCTGACCCTGTAGCCACAACCCACCTAAATGAAAGTTCAGAACCTGCCGCGGGCTCAAGGTACTAGCAACCAACTGATCAAAGCAATATTGCAGCCAGTACCTCGCATCAGCGTCATCACCGCAGGGCAAAAACATGGCAAAGTCAGCACCGCTGCGCCGTCCACACAAACTATCGGCCGGCAAAATCTGCAACAAACGTTGGCCGACGGATACCAACAGATCATCGCCCCATTGACGTCCCAGTCGCTGGTTATGCTCAGCAAAGCTTTGCAGCTGCAGCAGTATCAACAAGCCACTGTAGCCCCCCTCCTGACTGAGACTGTGCTGCAACTGCTGATCAAAGCCACGACGGTTTAACAGTCCAGTCAGTTCATCTTCAAAGGCTTGACGATGCCAACGCTGGGCCTGGGCCGATTGATCCGAAAAAATCCCTTTTAATGTCGTTACCGAGGTATTCATGGCGTCCACCACCCGACGTAGCTCACGGCTACGAGGCAAAGTATGCTGTACCTGCCAGCGTCGTTCACTGAGCGCCACAGCTTGCTGCTCTACCTGCTGCAAAGGCTTTAGCAGCCAGTTCAAGACTCCTTGTAACAACAACAATGCCAAAGCCGCAACTCCAGCAAACCAGGCAGTTTCTTGCTTGGCCATATGCCATAAATCGCGATAGGCAAAGTCAGTATGACTCTGCACAGTGACCGTTCCTAGTTGCTGCCAGCCCTGAATAACCTCTGCCTTGGCAGCATCGCTGTGCAATGGCATTAACCGGCGAAACCAATCCGGTACCGGTTTTAGCAACGCCTCGTCTGCTTGGCGCTCATAACGATCACCCGACACGAGCGTCAGAGTGATACGAGAAAAAAAGCCTCGATCGAACATGGCATCCATTTGCCGCTGTCGCACTGCATCATCGCCATTCGCTGACATGCCTAGCGCCAGTGCTGAGGCGGCATCGTAAGCCCTGGCATCCAGTTGCTGCTGAAAAAACATCCGCCCGTTATGCCAGGTAAGCCAAAGACTGCCGAGCAATAACACCAACACCAGCAAAGTGGTCAGTAAGGAAAACTGTTGTCTGAGCGTCACGGTGTGTCCTTATAAATCCATGCCCTGTTGATTCAGGCGAATGCGCAGACCAGTCCAACGGTCCAGCTTATTGGGGTTGCCCATCAAGATGCCACGCCCTTTCATTTTCTCCAGCCATAAGCCCTCAGCGTTAAAGCTGTAAACAGGCTCCAGGTCAGGACGCTGGCCAGCAGGAAGGATGGCATCAACAAGGTTATCTAACACCAATGGCACGCTGTCTGGTGAGGGAAAATACGCCAATACCATATGGGCCTGATTGAGTTTCAGCGCTTGCACATAGGTAATACGGAGCTTGTCGCTAGGTACACCGAGTTTCACCAGTGAATAATACTTGGCAATCACATAGTCTTCGCAATCACCGCCAGCACTGGCCAAAGACTCATACGGCGTGGCCCAGAAGTCTTCTTGCTGCCAATGCTGCAGATCACTGACGAAGGGTAACTCGGTATTGATAAAGCGATTGACACCCTGCAACTGCTCCAACAGCGGTGATCCACTCAGCAGTTGCAACTGCTGTCGCCAACGAACGAGCCGATCTGCGGCCGACGGGTCAAACTGCTCACGCGCAAGCTCAATGGTTTTATCGGGGACCCAACGACTGGCGTCAGCCAGTAGCACAGCAACAACAGCCGATAGCCCCAACACTATCAGGACACGCCAAGAACACGCCTTGTGTAACTTCAGAACAACAGAGGACATGAAGAATTCAGTAGATCCTGGTGCAGATATCTTCATCTTAGTGGCTAGCCGTGGCCGAGGCTATGCCAGCAAAGAAAAGCGCAGCGGCGCTAAGCTGAGCTCGGCAGACCCTGCTATTCTTAGAGTTCAATTAGCGATTCGGCGAGATAGCTGTACACAACATGACCACTACGCTCACTCCTGCCGCTCGCCTGCGACAGCACTTTTCCAGCCGGGTTATTAATCAGGTTCGGCAATTGCTCGATATCTGGCGGCGCCTGCCGGAGAGACAGTGGTCAAAAGAGGCGATGAATGATTTTATTCTCGCCACTGAAAAACTGGCTCGCTTTGCCCAGCGTTTTGAAGCCGAACGCCATGAGAGCATCGCCCGCGATATGTTAATCATATTGCAACAGATCAAACCCGGCCGCTCTCCTAACACCACCCAGCTAGAGCAGCTGAACCATCACGTATTACTGCTCAGCCAAACTGCTCTGCGTCACAACGATGATGACAATCCAGAAAGCCTGATTCCTAGCAAAAAGCCGGTTTATATTGCCCTGGCAGATACCGATAATGCGCTCACCATGGCAGAGCAAATGCAGTATTTTGGTTTACTGCCTGAGCTTAAGAGCACCACCCAAGACTTTGTCGATTCGCTGCAGTTACGCCATCCGGCAGCCATTGTGATCGACATCGATTTTGGCGGTGCCGGAGCAGGCATAGACTTAGCCGACAAGGTTCAGCAAAGCCGTGACATCACGCTCCCCATCTTATTCACCTATCGCCAGAGCGCGCCCACCATAGTCGAGCGCCTCAACGCCATGCGCCACGGTGGCGTGGGCATGTATCCAGACACCGAAGTGCAATCCGTCATCGGCCACCTGGAAGCCTTGCTCGACCATGCACCGCAACCACCCTACAAGATTCTTATCGTCGATGACTCCAAGGCTCAATCGATGCATGCCGCCAATATTCTGAACAAAGCCGGCATGCTCAGTCAGATCAGTAACGATCCTTTGCAAGTGCTGGACGCACTGGCCAGCTTCAACCCAGATTTAGTGCTGATGGATATGTATATGCCGGAATGTAATGGCATGGAACTGGCGCGGGTCATCCGTCAGCAAAAGGAACATCTGAACCTGCCAATTATCTATTTGTCCGGCGAAGACGATCGTGAGCGGCAACTGGAGGCCATGGCCGAAGGGGGCGATGATTTCCTGACCAAGCCGGTCGAGCCCGGGCATCTGCTAACCACCATACGCACTCGCGTTGAACGAGCTAGGCAACTCTACCGCCTCATCTCGCGCGATAGCCTAACCGGGCTACTCAATCACACCCATATGCTAGAAACCCTGCAAGATCAGATTAACCGCAAGCCCAGTCAGCCTATTTGCTTTGTTATGGTGGATATTGATCACTTTAAAAACATCAATGACACCCATGGCCATCCGATTGGTGACGTGGTCATTAAGAATCTAGCGCTATTTTTGCGGCAAAATCTGCGTAAAAGCGATCCTATTGGGCGCTACGGCGGTGAAGAGTTTGCTGTATTGCTGCTGGATGCTAACGAAAAACAAGCGTTTACCGTGATGGATAAGGTTCGGATGAACTTCGCCAATCTCATCCATGCCGGGCTCAAGGACTTGAAAGTGACTTTTTCTTGCGGCGTCGCTCAATGGCGCGACGACTGCGCAGCGACCTTAGTGGAACGTGCCGATCAGGCACTCTATGTCGCCAAGCGTGGTGGACGAAATCAAGTCAGCATCTGGTCACCTGAAGAAACGCAGGATTGAGGACGATCTGTTAAGAAGATCCCAATTCCTGTGCGCTGGCTGGACGCTGAGCAGGCTTTACGGCAAACTCGCCGTTTTTGCGCACTTCTTCAACAATGGACGATGGCATGGCCAACATTCTGGTACTGCAGGGTCCCAATCTAAACCTGCTCGGCAGCCGTGAGCCCGGTATATACGGCACCACTACTTTGACGGATATAGAGCGTCAATTAAAGCAGCAGGCTCAGACACAAGGCCATCAGCTTGAGCATCTGCAAAGCAATGCCGAGCATGTACTGATTGATCGAATTCATTCTGCTCAAGCTGACGGAACCGACTTTATCATCATAAACCCTGCAGCCTTCACCCACACCAGTGTGGCGCTACGCGATGCCTTGGCCGGCGTTGGCATTCCGTTTATTGAAGTCCATATTTCAAACGTACACGCACGTGAGCCGTTTCGGCAGCATTCTTATTTGTCCGACATCGCGGTCGGCGTGATATGTGGTCTGGGTGTGCAAGGATATGAACTGGCCCTGTCTGCCGCCCTACAGCAATTGAGTAATCGTTAATATGCCCTGGATCCAAGCCCGACTGCATGCCCGTAAAGAGCAAGTCGATGCCCTAGAAAACGCCCTATTAGCCACCGGTGCCCTGTCGGTCACGCTAATGGACGACGCCGATCAGCCTATTTTGGAGCCTGAACTGGGCACCACTCCGTTATGGGATCAGACCTTGCTGCTGGGCTTGTACGACGCCAATACTGATGCAGAGCAACTGCCAGTACTGTTGCAGCAAGCTTACCAGGCTGAAGGCGGCGAGCAGTTGCCTGCGTGCAAGATTGAAATATTGGAAGACAAAGACTGGGTTCGAGCCTGGATGGACGAGTATCAAGCCATGCCATTTGGCGAACGACTGTGGGTTTGCCCCAGTTGGCAACAACCTCCTGAGCCCGATGCAGTTAACCTGATGTTAGATCCGGGCCTGGCGTTTGGCACCGGCACGCACCCTACCACCGCACTATGCTTGCGCTACTTGGATGCCACCGTAACGGGAGGTGAGCATGTGCTCGACTTCGGTTGTGGTAGTGGCATTCTCGGCATGGCAGCCCTATTACTGGGGGCATCCCATATGACCGGCACCGATATCGACCCGCAAGCGCTGGAAGCCACAACTGAAAACGCCAAACGCAATGGCATCGATAAACACTGCTATGAGGTGTTTTTGCCTGAACATACGCCTGAGATTCAAGCCGACATTACCGTTGCCAATATCTTGGCAGGACCGCTACAACAGTTGGCACCGAATATCGCAGCACTGACCAAAACAGGTGGACAGTTAGCCTTATCAGGCATTCTGGCAGAGCAGGCGGAGCAGGTGCGTCAATGTTACCAAGTCTGGTTCGATATGGATGAACCACAGTTTTTAGATGACTGGGCTTTGCTCAGTGGTCGCAAACGTCAGGAGAGCTGAGAATGGCTGTGCACGTAACACGCTGCCCCCATTGTCATACTACGTTTCGGGTGCGGGATGAGCACCTGAAGATTGCCAATGGCGCCGTGCGCTGTGGTTCGTGCTTGCAAGTATTTAAAGCACCCGATTATTTTGTCGCCGATGACACACCATTGGCGACCCGGCCAGCGCCAACGGCACCCGCTAAGGTCGACCAGACCAAGGATGACGACTTTGGCTTGATCCATGACGATATGGACAATAAAGGGTCATCCAATGACGATGGAGACGATGACTTTGGCCTGATTCACGACGATATGGATCTGGAAGAGGAAGAAGACGACTCAATTCCGGACCAGATCGAAGATGACCCCATGTCCGACCTTGGCATCCGAGAGGACAGCAGTAAAAAGAAAAAGACGGTTCAACGCAGTGCACTCATTGTCGATGATCATTTTATGAACTTTGATGCACCCGTCGATGAAGACCAGCTCGCCATCAAGGAAGAAGAGTCCTGGACCAGTGAGCTATTAATCGAAGAAGAAGAAATAACCCTCGAGGACCTGAGTCGCGGCGATGAATTCAGTAAACCGATGTTCAGCGATGCCGGCGACAGCGATGACAGCACACTGCGCGCAGATCGTAACGAAGGGCTAACGCTAGGCCGCGACGACTTAGCAACTGAAACGCTGGAGCTAGTCCCGCCAGCCAGGCAGCTTCGCATAAATGACGAGCCATTGCGTTTCGTTCAACCCAAACGCCGTAACATTGCCTGGGGCTGGCTACTCGCCAGTTGCGCCATGGTGATATTAGCATTGGGACAAGTCGCCTACTTCCGCTTCGATGATTGGTCACGCCAATCTCAGTGGCGCCCTTGGTATGCCAAAGCCTGCGAAGCCATTGGCTGCACACTGCCGGCCATTCAAAATGTTGCCAAAGTCGCCACCCAACATTTAGTGGTGCGCGCTCACCCAACACTGCAAAACGCCTTGGTGGTGGATACCCTGATTAACAATCTGGCAGACTATTCCCAGCCCTTTCCGGACCTCGCATTGGTATTCCGTGATCTAAACGACAACTTGGTTGCCAGTCGCTCTTTCACACCACAGGAATACCTTTCAGGTGAACTGGCAGGTCGGCACGACATGCCGGTACGGACCCCTATTCATATTTCGCTAGAGATTGTGGATCCAGGCTCCAAAGCGGTCAGCTATGCGATTGAGTTGCTGCCGAATCAAGGTCGCTGAGTCAAGCTTTTTTTGGACAAAAAACCAGCAATTACCCCTTTATTCACCGAGGGGTTGTGAGTATCATGTCGCGACTTTTTCGTCGCACATTTTTTGATCAAGCGTAGTCTGCACGTATGCCCAGTATTGGCCCGTACACGTTGCCCAATCCCGTGATTCTGGCCCCCATGGCAGGTGTCACGGATCGCCCGTTTCGCCAGCTCTGCCGCCGTCTAGGAGCAGGTCTGGTGGTGGGCGAAATGGTGTCCGCCGACCCCAGCTTGCGCAATACCCGCAAGTCCCAGTTGCGACTGGACCACACCGGCGAGCCTGAGCCTATTGCGGTTCAGATCGTTGGCGGAGACCCGCAAATGCTGGCCAACAGTGCACGCTTTAACGCCAGCAACGGTGCCCAGATTATCGATATCAATATGGGCTGCCCGGCCAAAAAGGTCTGCAATAAGGCTGCTGGTTCGGCGTTACTGAAAGATGAAGTCCTGGTTAAGGATATCTTACAGGCCGTGGTGGAAGCGGTAGATGTACCAGTGTCGCTGAAGATTCGTACCGGCTGGTCGCCAGAACATCGCAATGCACCACGCATTGCAGAGCTGGCACAAGCAGCTGGTATCGTTTCCTTGGCGGTGCACGGACGTACGCGGGCTTGTGGCTATAAGAACACGGTAGAGTACGACACCATTCGCACGGTAAAGCAGGCGGTAGACATTCCGGTGTTTGCCAATGGCGACATTACGGATGCTCGCAAAGCGGCAGAGGTAATGGCTTACACCCAAGCGGATGGTGTACTGATTGGTCGTGCAGCTCAGGGACGGCCATGGATCTTCCGTGAAGTAGCCCATTTTCTGGCAACAGGTGAGTTACTGCCGACACCTGAGCTGGCCGAAATTGAACGTATTCTGCTCGCTCATATGGTCGATTTGTATGAGTTTTATGGCGACTATCTGGGCGTACGCATCGCGCGCAAGCATGTTGGTTGGTACTTGCAGCAACACGACGATGGCAATGCCTTTCGCAAAGCCTTCAATCAGCTGGAAAGTAGCGAACAGCAGCTGGCTGCAGTCGCGTCTTTTTTCAGGGACACAGTAAGACGAAAGGGGATGGCAGCATGAACACCGAATCTATTGAAAGGAAGGTTGACACCGTGACCGACTCAGCAGATATGAAAAATCATCTGCGTGCTCCTCTGGAGCCCACACACACTCTGCGCGATAGCGTAGAAAAAGCTTTGCAGAACTACTTTGACCACCTAGATGGGCAACCTGTTGTTGATCTGTACGACATGGTTTTATCTGAGGTGGAGGCTCCCCTGTTGGAGACGGTGATGAAGTATACCCGCGATAATCAGACCAAGGCCTCTGTGGTGCTGGGGCTGAACCGCGGCACCCTGCGCAAGAAGTTAAAGCAGTACGGAATGCTGTAATCCTAAGATCCCACTCAGCGGCCGATGGCCGCTTTTTCGTTTTTTAGCCTTCAAAAAACTGACTGAATGACCAAGATGACCACACAGACTCCCGTTCGTCGCGCATTGATCAGCGTTTCTGATAAAACCGGCATCGTTGAATTTGCCCAGGCCCTGCAACAATTGGGCGTAGAAATTCTATCCACCGGTGGCACCTACCAGCTGCTGCTGGATAATCAGGTGCCAGCTATCGAAGTTTCCGATTACACCGGCTTTCCGGAAATGATGGATGGCCGGGTAAAAACCTTGCATCCAAAAATCCATGGCGGCGTTTTGGGTCGACGTGGACAAGACGATGCCATCATGAACGAACATGGCATCCAGCCCATCGACTTGGTGGTGGTCAACCTCTACCCCTTTGCCGCTACCGTTGCCCGTGACGACTGTGACCTGGCCATGGCGATCGAAAACATTGACATCGGCGGCCCAACCATGGTGCGCTCAGCGGCGAAAAACCATGCCCACGTCGGCATTGTTGTTAACTCAGCCGACTATTCGTTGGTTCTAGATGAGCTGCGTGAACAGCAAGGCTTAAGCACTAAAACACGCTTTGATTTGGCCTTAAAAGCATTTGAGCACACCGCGGCTTACGACGGCATGATTGCTAATTACCTCGGCACCATCGACCAAAACGCTGAACAGCTCAGCGTCGAGCAACGCTTGGCCTTCCCTCGCACTTTCAACAGCCAATTCATCAAGGCTCAGGACATGCGCTACGGTGAGAATCCGCATCAGCAGGCGGCCTTTTACGTTGAAGCCAACCCGCAAGAAGCCTCCATCGCCACAGCGGTACAATTGCAGGGCAAAGAGCTGTCGTACAACAATGTCGCCGATACCGATGCCGCACTGGAATGTGTTAAGTCCTTTAGCAAACCGGCTTGTGTCATCGTTAAACACGCCAACCCTTGCGGAGTGGCTGTAGTGCCAGAGGAAGACGGTGGCATTCTCAAAGCTTATGAAATGGCCTTTGCCACCGACAGCGAATCGGCGTTTGGTGGCATTATTGCCTTTAACCGCGAATTAGATGCAGCAACGGCTAAAGCCATCGTTGATCGCCAGTTTGTTGAAGTGATTATTGCGCCCAAGGTAAGCAGCGAAGCGGCGGCCATTGTCGAAGCGAAGAAGAATGTTCGCTTGCTGGCGTCCGGTCAATGGGACCTCAACCGCCCTGCCGGTCTGGACTACAAGCGCGTCAATGGTGGCCTGCTGGTACAAGATCGTGACAATGGCATGATCGATGTCAGCGATCTGAAAGTAGTGACCCAGCGTGCTCCTTCGGAAGATGAAATCAACGATTTAGTGTTTGCCTGGAAAGTAGCCAAGTTCGTTAAATCGAACGCCATCGTCTATGCCAAACAGCGACAGACCATAGGTGTTGGGGCGGGTCAAATGAGCCGCGTCAACTCGGCACGCATCGCAGCCATTAAAGCGGAGCATGCTGGTCTGGCGGTAGAGGGAGCAGTCATGGCATCCGATGCGTTTTTCCCATTCCGCGATGGCATCGACAATGCCGCCCAAGCGGGCATCAAGGCCATTATTCAGCCGGGTGGCTCGATCCGTGACGACGAAGTGATTGCCGCCGCCGATGAGGCTGGCATTGCCATGGTCTTCACCGGTATGCGTCATTTCCGCCACTGAGCCAAGAGCAAAATCGCTCTACGGAGCGATTTTCCCTAACAGCTATTCGATAAAAAGTGAGTACAAAGACCTGGATATTGCGGCCAACCCGAATGATGGTTGTTTAGGCCGTGACAGGGCTTTTAGACCCACCACAGGAGTTTGATATGAATGTATTGATTATTGGTTCTGGCGGTCGTGAGCATGCGCTAGCCTGGAAATCTCTGCAGTCACCCTTGGTTGAGCAAGTATTCGTTGCACCGGGTAACGCTGGCACAGCACGAGAAGCGGGCATGCAAAACGTGGCTATTGATGTCATGGACTTTGCTGCACTGCAACAGTTTGCTGAGACTAACAACATTGGCCTGACCATAGTCGGCCCAGAAGCACCGTTGGTCGAAGGTCTGGTCGATCGTTTCCAGCAAGCCGGCCTGAAGATCTTTGGCCCATCCCAAGGTGCCGCACAGCTAGAAGGTTCCAAGGCCTTTACCAAAGACTTCCTAGCACGTCATAACATTCCTACCGCTGAATATCAGAACTTTACCGAAGTCGAGCCAGCACTGGCCTACTTGCAGCAAAAAGGCGCACCGATTGTCGTTAAAGCCGACGGCCTGGCTGCCGGTAAAGGCGTGATCGTTGCCGAAACCCTGCAACAAGCTGAAGATGCCGTCAAAGATATGCTGTCTGGCAATGCCTTTGGTGACGCGGGTTGTCGGGTGGTCATCGAAGAGTTTCTTAGCGGCGAAGAAGCCTCCTTCATCGTTATGGTCGATGGCAAAAACATTTTACCGATGGCGACCAGCCAAGATCACAAGCGCGTCGGCGATGGCGATAGTGGCCCTAACACCGGCGGCATGGGCGCTTACTCCCCAGCACCGGTAGTCACCAGCGATATTCATGATCGCATCATGCGTGAAGTGATCGAACCGACAGTTCAAGGCATGGCTGCCGAGGGCAACGACTACACTGGTTTTCTCTATGCCGGCTTGATGATTGATGCCAGCGGCGCACCTAAGGTCATCGAATACAACTGTCGCTTTGGCGATCCTGAAACTCAGCCCATCATGCTGCGCATGCAGTCAGATCTGGTAGCCCATTGCCTAGCGGCTTTAGAAGGCAAACTCGATAGCGAGCAAACCCAATGGGACAGTCGTGCCGCCTTAGGCGTGGTATTGGCGGCTGGCGGCTATCCCAACAGCTATCGCAAAGGCGATGTAATTCGTTTGCCAGAACAAGACGGCCAAGACCGCAAGACCTTCCATGCCGGCACGGCACTGAATGCCAACGACGAGGTTGTCACGGCAGGTGGACGCGTATTGTGCGCCACAGCGCTGGGAAACAGCGTCGCTGATGCACAGCAACAAGCCTACCAATTGGCCCAGCAAATCGATTGGCAGGATGCCTTTTATCGCCGTGATATTGGCTATCGCGCTGTTGCTCGTGAGCAGTCATAATAACCTCATCACAATGAGGTAAATGAAGGAGCCGTCAGGGATGAAGTGGATCAGATGCCTATTGTTGTGCCTGCTGCCACTGCTCTCTCTGACTTGCCGGGCGTTTAGCCCGGTACTGCTGCCAGATGGCTCCTACGACTTGCCTATCACGCAGTATGTCTCTGTCTATGAAGACAAAACAGCGACATTAGGCATCGAGCGCATGCTGACTCGCGAGCAACAGCTGCGCTTTTCTCCGAGCCATAGTCAGACTTTGAAATTTGGCATTTCTGAGTCGGTATTCTGGCTCCGCCTTAGCATTACCAATCCCTACAGCAGCAGTAAACAAGCCGTACTTAGCCTGTCTAACAGCCGTTTAGATCAGGTGCGTTTGTTTGATATCAGCGACAGCGATCTGCGCACCGTGTTGCAACAGCAACAGGCCGGACAACTGCGCGGTGGCTTCCACCAAGCCTATCCCTTCCGACTGGAGCTCAAACCGCAAACCACCCACAGCTATTTGATACGGCTAAGCTCCGACTCATTATTCAACTCCAGCATCCACCTCAGCAGCCTCGATCACTTTTTGATTAATGAACAGGCACAGTTTTGGACCCTAGGTCTGGTACTTGGCTGGATACTTGCGACCCTAGCCTATTTTGCTCATGTAGGCATTGCTCAGCGCCAAGCCATGGCCTGGTGGGGCCTGTTGTACTGCTTAGCAATGGCTGGCTACCTTCTCGCCTGGAGCAGTCTGGGGGCGTCTTTGCACCCGATATCACCGCAACTACGCGAAGCGCTGACACTGCTGTGCCTACCCATGGCAGCCATCGCATTTAACCAGGCACTGGCCAGTCTGCCATGGTCACCCGGCCGCCGTCGCCGCTGGTTGCATGCATTATCCTTGATCCAACTCAGCGCCATGCTACTGGCACTGTTCAGCAGTGGTTATGGCGATCTGGTGGTAACACTGGCGGTCACGGCTAATTATCTATGGTTGGCGGTCTGGCTGTTATTCCGCCATTGCAATAAACGCAAAGCACAACAACCACTGCAATGGGGTGCTGGCATAGCAGGTCTAGGTTTGTTGGTGTCCATGCTGAGCGATATGAACCTGCTACAGCTCGATATGTTTACCGATTGGGCCACCCTACTCCTACCTATGGTGGTGGTGGTCAGCTTTGTGATCGCCAGCATGCGTCTTAATGAACCACGCCAAGACGACCCACAAATTCCATTAGCCGACATTCCACCGGCACTGTTAAGCCAGCTTAGCCATGAGCTGCGCAGCCCGATTAACGGCGTCACGGGCATGAGCGAGCTATTGAGTGATTCACCACTCAGCACCAGTCAACGGGCCAACTTAGATACCATTTTAATGGCAGGGCAGGATCTTATTCATATCGCTCACCAGCTCAGCGATCTGGCACGCATCTACCAGCATCGCATTGAACTGGATAGCAAAGCATTTGATGTTCAGCCATTGCTAGAGCAGAGCATGGGCTACTTCCAGCAGCAGTCGCTGCAAAAACAAGTTGAATTAATGCTGGATATTCATACCGACCTGCCCGCACGTTACATTGGTGATCAGCAACGTATCGCGGCAGTGCTCTATTCTCTGCTGAAACACACCCTCGATTACGCCGAGTTTGGTGACATCACCTTGCGAGCAAGCACTTATCAGTATGGCCAACAGTCGGGTCTACATCTGCAGCTGCTGCTCAGCGGGCATTTAATCAAACACGAAGAATTTCGCCGAGTACTACGTCTGCTGCAACCGCAACGTGGCTCAGACGCTGAGCTTGCCGGACGACACTGGGATTTGTTGGTGAGTCGTCACCTGTTACTGCACATGAATGCCCGCTTGACGGTTGAGAGCATTGATCAGCAAGGCGCCGGTGTAGACCTGTATTTGCCAATGGCGAGTGAGCATCACGCCGAGCCCCGCCAAGGCATCAATAGATCCTTTATCCAAGGACAGCGAGTACTCATTGTTGATGACAATGCCACCTTACGCACGGTACTGGAAAAACATTTGCAGCGCTGGGATGCACAGGTGTGGATCAGTCATAGCGGCTCAGAAGCCTTGGCTCAGCTGCGCAGCCAGGCCTCTCAAAATGAGCCTATCGACACAGTTATTACCGACCAAGACATGCCAGCCATGACCGGACTACAACTGGCACAGCGCATTCAATCGGATAGTGAGATTGAGCCTAAACCCAAACTGATGATGCTGACCGGCATGGCTAACGCAGAACTACGCCGCCAAGCTCTAAATTTGGGCATACGCCACGTCATAGCCAAACCCATTACTGCCGACAAACTGCGTCGCAGCCTGGCAGAACTCATGTCACCGCTCAGTCCGCCATAACCGCACGATCTTTGGCCCAGGAACGCAGCTGGTGCAATGGCTCGGCCATGGTCACCGAGAGAGGCTGAGTACGCATAATCTCTCCCATTAAAGTGTCGGTGCTGATGCGCTGACCTTCATTAGCATGCCATGCTGACACTACTGCCTGTTCCAATTCCGCGCCGGAGAAGCCCTCACTCATGGTGGCCAAGGCGCTCAGGTCGAATTGCTGGCTATCCAAGCCGCGCTTGGCTAAATGAATCGACAATATATGTTCGCGCACAGCCAGACTGGGCAAATCGACAAAAAACAACTCATCTAAGCGGCCTTTGCGCACCAGCTCGGGCGGTAAAGAATGAATATTGTTGGCGGTGGCGACAACAAACACCCGCGACTTATGCTCCGACAGCCAGGTCAGTAAGGTACCCAACACCCGCTGACTAACACCACCGTCGTTGCCGTCTTGGCCAAGGCCCTTTTCTATTTCATCCACCCACACCACGCTGGGTGACATGGCCTCCGCCAGCTGCAGCGAGGCCCGCAGCTGGCGCTCAGTTTCACCAATAAATTTATTGTACAGGGTGCCAAAGTCCAGTCTTAGCAGTGGCACTCCCCAGCTGCCCGCTACAGCCTTGGCAGCCAAGCTTTTTCCTCCCCCCTGGATACCAAACAGCATCATGCCTTTCGGTCTGAGGTCATCGTTGGCTTCGAAAAATGCTTTCTGCCGCTGCTCCAGCCACTGCTTCAAGCGACTTAAACCTGCCACTTCAGCAAAACGAGCAGTATCAAACTCAAACTGCATGACACCGTCCATATCCATCAACTCCAGCTTAGCCTTACTGATGGCGGGCACATCTTCCTCTGACAAAGCTCCGTCATCAATGATGGCACCGCGCACCAGATGACGAGCATCCGATAGTGTCAAACCACGTAAGTTGGCCACCAGTAAGTTGAGAATTTCTGGATCGGCTTTCACCTTACGTCCGTGTTGTCGGGCATATAGCCGCGCTTCTTCACGAATCAAGGCTAACAGTTGTTCCTCATCCGGCAGCTGTAACGAAAAGAAAGCCGCCATGCGTTTTAGCTCATCGGGCAGACTGACTTGATGGCTGAGTAACACCAGGGTTTTGCCAAAGCGCTTATGTTGTAAAGCGATATCTTTCAATAGCCGCACCACTAGCGCTTCGTGCAAGTAAGGATGTAAATCGCACATCACATACAGACCACCTTGCTCACGCTCTTTGATGGCTTTTAACGCCGCATCGGGCTGTTCGGTATCATCCCCTGCGCTCATATCTTCACCAAAGCCAAGACGTCTCAAACCATCTGTGAGCGTCCACTGCTGTAGGCCAAGGCCTCGTTGAATAGCCAGTCGGGTAAGTATTTCCAGCGCCCGTGATTCTTCATAGGTTTCAATCACCAACAGCGGCAGCTGGCGATCCAACATCAGTCCTAAATCCCGAATTTCCTGCATAGGGTCACTCGCTTGGCCGGTTATCGAGCCCCCACTATACCTGATACATATCATGCAGAGTGACGACTGATGCCGTAAAATAGCGGGCATAAAACTTTTGTGGAGGCCCATCATGAGCCACAGTGCATCACCGCGTCGCCTGACGATGCTGGATAAACTGATCAGCAACGCCGACCAGGCACTGCGCACCTTAGTACCTGGCGCTGCGACTGCCTATCGTCCATCACCGGCACAGCAGCGCCCAGCTAGCGAGCTGTCGGAGCAAGAAAAGCAACATGCTGCCGGCCTTATGCGCATTAACCACACCGGAGAAGTCTGTGCTCAGGCGCTCTATCAGGGCCAAGCATTGACGGCACAATTGCCACAAGTCCGTGAAGCCATGGAAGAGGCAGCCAAAGAAGAAGTTGATCACTTGGTCTGGTGTGAGCAACGTATCAATGAGCTGGGCAGCCACACCAGCCGACTGAACCCATTGTTTTATGGACTGTCATTTGGCATCGGCGCTTTGGCTGGCAAGATTAGCGACAAAGTGAGTCTAGGGTTTGTCGCCGCCACCGAAGAGCAGGTATGCAAACACCTGACCTCGCACATGACTTCTCTTCCGGTGCAGGATGAAAAGAGCAAAGCCGTGTTGCTGCAGATGCTGGAAGACGAAGCCAAGCATGCCACCACGGCGCTGGATGCCGGCGGTGCCCGTTTTCCTTTGCCAGTAAAAGTGGCCATGACGGGATTATCCAAAATCATGACCAAGGCCACCTATCGCCTGTAAGATAATCCACATTGGTGCAGTAATCTGCACCAATGTGGCTCAGAACCGTCCTGCATATTCCACCTTAAGGCTAGATAGATTTCTGCTGTACACAGCAGGATGATCTAATTCGCGTTAGGCTAAAAAGCGCATAGTGTGCCGGGGTGTAGCCCATGTCTCAGCGTCAACGTAATTGGATCGACAGGGTACGTCGCTTTTATCGTATCCCTGAACACCAGCCAGAGTATCAGTGGCTTCGCAGTCGCACTTACCGGCGCCGGGTTGAACAGGTCAAAACCGGATGGATTATTGCCGGCCTAACCATGTTACTGACAGGTAATCTGGCAGCGGTGATCATTATCTCTGCTTTTGCTGCTTTTATGTCATTGGCATTTTTAGAATATGACCGCTAGCTATTGATACAAAAAAGCCGGCTCAAAGGCCGGCTTTTAAATAGCATCAAACAGGCGTTAGAGACTAAGCACTTTTTCACCGCGCGCGATACCGGATACACCGGACCGGACTGTTTCCAGTACACAGCCTTCACCGATAGAGTCGATAAAGGCTTCGATCTTATCGGTAGCGCCCGTCAGCTGAATGGTATAAACGCTGGCAGTCACATCAACAATCTGACCACGGAAGATATCAACAGTACGCTTAATTTCAGCACGCTGAGCACCTACGGCTTTCACTTTAATCAGCATTAGCTCACGTTCAATGTGAGCCCCTTCCGACAAGTCCACCAACTTCACCACTTCAATCAACTTGTTCAGCTGCTTGGTAATCTGCTCGATCTTACGATCATCACCTGTGGTGGTCATGGTCAAGCGCGACAAAGACTCATCTTCGGTTGGCGCCACCGTTAAGGTTTCAATGTTGTAGCCGCGCTGGGCAAATAAGCCCACAACCCGCGACAAAGCACCGGGCTCGTTTTCCATCAAAATAGAAATGATATGTCTCATGATCAGGTACGCTCCGTCTTGCTCAACCACATGTCACGCATGGAGCCCATGGGCACCTGCATTGGGTATACGTGTTCTTCTTCATCGACGGCGACATCGAGGAACACCAGACGGTCGTTGTATTTGCCAAATGTGTCGGCCAGCGCTTGCGGCAATTCGCTGCGATCTTTTACCTGAATACCAACATGGCCATAGGCTTCGACCAATTTAACGAAGTCAGGCAAGGATTCCATATAGGAATGCGAGTGGCGGCCTTCGTAGTTCATGTCTTGCCATTGGCGTACCATGCCCAATGAGCCATTATTCAGGCACAAAATCTTCACCGGAATGCCGTACTGCAAGCAGGTCGATAGCTCCTGAATATTCATCTGAATGGAGCCTTCACCGGTAACGCACACCACCATATCATTGGGGAAGTTGAGCTTAACGCCCATGGCCGCTGGAAAACCGAAACCCATGGTGCCAAGGCCACCCGAGTTGATCCAACGATTGGGCTTGTCAAACTTGTAGTATTGGGCAGCAAACATCTGATGCTGACCAACGTCTGAAGTGACATAAGCATCGCCTTTGGTCGCCTGCCACATGGCCTCAACCACTTCCTGCGGCTTCATTTTGCCATTTTCGTTGATCTGGTAACGCATGCCATGGCGCTGGCGCCACTCATTGATTTGCTTCCACCAAGACTCCATCGCAGCGTCATCCGGACCGTTGGCCGCTTCGTCGAGCAAGCTCATCATCTCATCCAACACGCTGCCAACCGGGCCGACGATAGGTACGTCAACGACAATGGTTTTTGAGATAGAGGATGGATCTACATCAATATGAATAATCTTGGCATCCGGGCAGAACTTGTCAGTAGCGTTGGTCACCCTATCATCAAAGCGCGCGCCCACTGCTAGAATAACGTCGGCATGGTGCATTGCCATGTTGGCCTCATAGGTGCCATGCATCCCCAGCATGCCAACAAAACGATCGGCCGTACCTGGATAAGCGCCCAAGCCCATCAAGGTATTGGTACAAGGGGCATTTAGGCGATCAACCAGCGCGCGTAACTTATCGGAACTGCCATCGATAATGACACCACCACCACCATAAATAATCGGGCGCTTAGCGGCCAACAACAGATCCACGGCCTTTTTAATCTGACCTGAGTGGCCACGCTGTGGCGGGGTGTAGGAACGCAGTTTGATTTTCTTAGGAAATTTATATTCAAAGCGTTCGTTGGGCATGGTCATGTCTTTTGGAATATCAATGACCACGGGGCCCGGACGGCCAGTACTGGCAATATAAAATGCCTTGGCAACCAGCTCTGGGATGTCTTCTGGGCGTCTAACCGAGAAGCTGTGCTTTACGATCGGTCGTGATACTCCCAGCATGTCAGTTTCCTGAAACGCATCATCCCCTACCAGATGGCTCATCACCTGACCGGAGATAACCACCATAGGAATAGAATCCGTAAATGCGGTAGCAATACCTGTTACGGTATTGGTGGCACCAGGCCCAGACGTCACCATCACCACGCCTGGTTTTCCCGTCGCACGGGCATAACCATCAGCCATATGAGCAGCGGCTTGCTCGTGACGGACCAGTACGTGTTTGACGGCACTTTGTTTGTAGACGGCATCGTACACATGCAGCAATGAGCCGCCTGGGTATCCATAGATGTACTCAACGCCCGAGTCGTGCAGAGCGCGAACCAACATTTCTCCGCCGGAAAGTAATTCCACCGTACTATCCTCTTTAACATGCTCCGCCTGGGAGCACTCAATTAATAACTAAACGATTTGAGCCATGTACAACGAAGCTCAGGGCTGGATGATTAACTTTTAGTTGCTCATCAGACCCCGGCTCTGGTCTAGACACCGGGACTGAACTGGGTCGGAGGATAACCGCACCAGAGGCCGTCATTGCGTTACTGTTATCTCAGGGTGTCGAGATGTGAACCAGTAAACAAAGGCCACACAAGTTTATCATTACGCTATGCTGTGTCTACCTTCAATCGGGCGTAACACCTTGACAACACATGAGGTTTTGCGGAATCTCGAAGATCACCAGAAAATACGACTCTGGCGAGCGAAAGTAGCCAGCGACAGTGGGCTTAAGCCCTTTTGTTAGCCACGGTATGTGCCACTCACATCCAAGGACGCAACATGACCAAGTTATCCACCACATTCTTCAGCACAGTCTTGTTATTGGCCGGCTCTTTCGCCGCGAGCAACGCTCTGGCGGATAAAGTCTATCGCTGGGTTGATGAAAACGGCCGGGTACATTTCAGCTCGCAACCCCGTCGTGGTGTGGATGAAGACAAATATCGCGTTCAGTTGGATCGGGTCGCGCCACCACCACCTAAACCCGTAATAGAAAAAAATGAGCAGCCAGCTGAGCAAGAAAGCTCAGACATTGCTCAACAACGGGAAACGCGAGCAAAAGAACTCTGCGACAATGCCAAAGAAGTAAAGGAAGTACTATCAACCAACTTCAGTCGACGCTTTAAACAAGACGACGGCAGCTACCGCCCACTGACTGACGATGAACGAGCCAGTAAAATGGCCGAAGCCGACAAGCGTATCAAAGAGTACTGCCAGTAAGCCAAATCAAGCTCGCCATCCGACCAGTCACGGCTTGGCGACGATAGGAATAGAATCGTGCTTCTTCGACACTGCAGTGCTGCCCACCACTTATTGATGCAACACCCTGCAAACGCTGGCGCGCCAGGCCATAAAGGTCCGCAAAACTACGATCACCCTGACCTGGTTTAATAAACCGCTGAGCCTTCTCTCCGAGCTGATCGACTACGTCAGGGCCAACCTCAAACGCTTGCGGGCCAATTGCCGGGCCGAGATAGACGCACACCTGATGTGGAGATGCAAAATGTTGCAGTGTTTTCTCCAGTATGCCTGCGACCAATCCACGCCAACCAGCATGAACTGCCGCCACTTGCTCGCCATCCGTCATCAACACCGGTAGACAATCCGCCGTTAATACCGCACAGGCTAAACCCGGCGTGCTACTCACGACAGCATCACCTGGCAATATCACTTGGCCACCACAGGCTTTTCTAACCTCACTGCTGTGAGTTTGCTGCAACCATTGAATGCCAGTTGCACCGGGCATACGTTGCAACAGCGCACGCCGATTGTTGTTAACCGCATTGATATCGTCGCCCACATGAGAAGCTAGGTTTAAGCGCCCGTAACTTCCCTGAGACACGCCCCAGCTGGCGTCTCGTGTCGTCACACAAGCCATGACTCCAGCTGGTGCTTGCCAATCCGGCCAAATCAGCCCATCAACGGGTCTGAGCATCGTCATCCAAAACCGTCAGCAGATGTTCAAAATCGTCTGGCAGTTCAGTTTGCCACTCCATGTAATCTCCACTGACCGGATGAATCAGTCCCAGCTGCTTAGCATGAAGCGCCTGACGCGGGAAGGTTGCTAACAGCTCCCTCAACTCAGGCCCCACCCCTTTGGCTAAACGCGTTCGTGCGGCATAGGTGGCATCGCCTACCAGCGCATGTCCGATATAAGCCATATGCACGCGGATTTGGTGGGTGCGCCCCGTTTCCAGTTTGCAACGAATATAGGTATGAGAAGGAAACTTGTGCAGCACCCGATAATGAGTCACCGCTTCTTTACCAGTCGGGCTGACGGTCATTTTGGTGCGCTGATTACCATGACGACCAATAGGCTCATCAACGGTACCACCACCAGTCATCTGGCCTTGCACCACGGCCTCATATTCACGCCCCATACTGCGATCCTGCAGCTGTGCCACCAGTTGATTTTGCGCATTGAGAGTTTTCGCTACCACCATCAAGCCACTGGTATCTTTATCTAGGCGATGAACAATTCCAGCTCGCGGAATGTTAATCAACGATGGACAGTGATGTAATAAACCGTTGAGCAAAGTGCCGGTATGATTGCCAGCTGCCGGGTGCACCACCAGCCCAACCGGCTTGTTAAGAACCAGGATGTCATCGTCCTCAAAGACAATGTCTAGCTCCATAGCTTCCGGTTGCCAATCGCCTTCAGCTTCCAACTCTGCTTGCAACGCCAGGATTTCACCACCGATCAACTTGTCACGGCCTCGCCACTGCTGCCCGTCTACCGTTAACGCTCCACTTTTGATCCATTGCTGTAATCTGGAACGTGAGTATTCAGGGAACAGTGCCGCAGCGGCCTGGTCCAAGCGCTTGTTTCCCCATTCGCTGGGCACTTCGATTTGTTCTGAAACGTGTTGGGACATATTGATTGTTCGACTCTGCCGCAAAAGGCTTGCTGTAGTTGGGGAGGACCCAGTGACTGTGGTTAAATACGCAACTGTCTAGTATACCGACTATCAGGAAATCACTCCATGAATGCCCGTTGGCTCATTATTGCCCTGGCCCTTGTTGTTAGCGCCTGCTCCAATGCCCCTTCCAAGCAAGACGACAAAACCGAGCGCCAATATTATGAAGAGGCGCGCGAAGCGTTGGACAACGACAACTTCCTGATCGCGATGGAACGTTTAAAACAGCTAGATTCGCGCTACCCCTTTGGCCGATATGCCGAGCAAGGTCAGCTGGACATGATGTACGCGCATTTTATGACCTCCAACATGGAGTCGGTACTGACTGCCAGCGAGCGCTTTATTCGTCTGCATCCGCTACACCCGCAGGCCGACTACGCCTACTATATGCGAGGACTAGCCACTTACGAGCTGGGTTTTACTTATGTTGAGCGCTACCTGTCTGACGACATTTCACGACGAGATCCAACACCGCTACGCGACGCTTTTGGCCAGTTTTCTGAACTGCTGATTCGCTTTCCGGACAGCCCTTACACCGCCGATGCCAGAGCACGCATGGAGTTTCTGCGCCAGCGCCTGGCCTCCTACCAGGTTGAAGTCGCTCGCTATTATATGAAGCGACATGCCTTTGTTGCAGCCGCTAACCGTTGCCAGGAAGTGTTACTGGGCTACCCCAACACACCAGCAGTGGCAGACGCTCTCGCCATTATGGTGGAAGCTTACGACTCACTGAATATGAGACAAGAGCAACAAGATGCACTGGCATTGTTAAAGCTAAATCATCCCGACCACCCGCAACTGCAACAGGGCAAGTTTGTTAGTAGCGGACTGGCCAAGGCCGATCGCGGGTCGGTACTGAATGTACTGTCTTTTGGCTTGCTGGATTAACCCTGTCAATCTGGCAAGTAAGCAGCGCAGCGACCGTTCCCTGCCTTAATAAGACCCATCGCACTTGCTACACTGTGGCCTTATCCACAGTGTTGGCATGCAACCGTGAAAGAGAAATATCAAACAGCGGTGGTGTTTTCTGCCCTGATGTCGATGCTCATGGCAGGACTGGTCTCGGCCATCGTTACTGCCGTTACCTCAGGTATGAGCAACGGTTATCTGGGCCGCTGGATAGGCAGCTATGTTGTCGCCTGGCCAGTGGCATTTGTCGTATTGCTACTATTACGACAGCACGTCATGCGACTGGCCATTTACCTGACAAACAACAAGCATTAGCGCATCAAATTCCAGCGCGCCAACCATTAGTGACCGGATAACGTCGATCCCGACCGAAGCCTCGTTGAGAAACACGTACACCTATCGGTGCTTGGCGACGCTTGTATTCATTGACATCGACCAAACGCACAATTCGCTGTACCACGGCAGGTTCAAAGCCTGCGGCTATGATGTCGTCTGCGCTGCGATCCAACTCGATGTAGCGGTGCAAGATATCGTCTAACACCGGATAAGGTGGCAAGCTGTCTTCATCCTTTTGATCGGGCGCTAATTCTGCTGATGGCGGCCTAGTAATCACCCGCTCAGGAATGACAGGACTCAATTGGTTGCGGTAATGGGCCAGCTCAAACACTTTAGTTTTGTAAACATCTTTTAGCGCACCGTATCCCCCTGCCATGTCACCGTACAAAGTCGCGTAACCGACAGCCATCTCACTTTTATTGCCAGTGGTTAGCACCATGGCACCCGTCTTATTCGACAGCGCCATCAGCAGTACGCCACGACAACGCGACTGCAAATTCTCTTCCGTAGTATCAATAGAGCGACCTGTAAACGACGGTACCAGAGCATGCATAAACTCGCGGTACATGGGCTCAATAGAGATAGAGTCGTACTCTACCCCCATGGCAATGGCTTGCTGTTCAGCGTCGTTTTTACTCATATCGGAGGTATAAGTAAAAGGCATCATCACCGCTTTTACCCGCTCCGGCCCCAGGGCATCGACGGCGATGGCTAAGGTTAGAGCGGAATCAATACCACCAGACAAACCCAACACCACTCCTGGAAAGCGATTCTTATTGACATAATCACGCACCCCTAAGACTAGCGCGCTGTAAAGCTCACTGAGTTCGGTGTCATCGGCTACCAGCGCAGTTCCGTCGGCCTTTAGCTGACCACCATCCCAACACACCTGAGCGGTGGCTTCTTTCCAGCCAGGCATCTGAACAATTCGCTCGCCAGTTCCATCCATTGCAAACGAGTGCCCATCGAATACCAATTCATCCTGGCCACCAACCTGGTTCACATACAGCACAGGCACCTTATGACGGCGACAGTGATCGGCCACCAAAGACTGTCTTTGACCACGCTTGTTTTGATGGAACGGCGACGCATTAAGATTCAAAATCAACTCTGCTCCAGCCGCGACGCAGTCGTCAATCGGGCCTTCATGCCAGATATCTTCACACACCGTTAAACCTAAGCGGTGGCCTTTCAATTCGACAACACAAGGCTCGCAACCAGTAGCAAAATAGCGCTTTTCATCAAACACCTGATAATTTGGCAACTGCTGCTTGTAATAACGTGCAACACATTGACCTTGCCAAAATACTCCTGCGGCATTGTAAAGCTGCTGCTCTTCGCGCCACGGATAACCAATCACAACCGCAATGTTATGGCTGGCTTCAGCAATACGCTGCAACGCCTGCTCAATCCGCCTTTGCAGACTGGGGCGAAGCAGCAGATCTTCAGGTGGATAGCCAGTTAATGCAAGTTCACTGCATACCAACACATCCGCCCCCTGCTTGCTTGCCGTGTGGACCTCAGCCAAGATGCGATCGGTGTTGCCATCAATATCGCCAACGTGAAAGTTTATTTGCGCCATCTGAATGGAAAGTGACTGTGGCATGTCGACGAGTTAACCTCTGATCTAGCAGAAAATAAACGCGTATTGTCTGGAAATTCGCCGGCCGGCGCAAACGATTGTCAAGGAAACCTGCATGCTGACCTCCGTACTGCAACGCTTGTCACTGTCTCCGGAAATGGTGGTCCGGGGAAACCGGCTGCTGCGCCTGTACAGTTACTATTCGTTATTTCTGGCCCTATTACTGACCATTGCAAGCAGCCTAGATGTCGAAAATGCTATTGTCGGCCGCTTGATGCCAGACGTGTTTCTGATCACCGTCTCTGCCTATGTCATGGTTGCCAGTATTTTTGTAGTGATTGCTAACCGCGGCCCAGATATTCAAATAGCTACGGCCTATGTCTTTATCGAAACCGCCATACTAGCCCTATTGATGCACAGTAGCGGTACTTTAAGTGGTGGTTTCTCCAGCCTGATACTCATCGCGGTGGTGATTGCAAACCTACTGGTGCCTGGCATATTTGGTTACGCCGTGGCTGCCTGGACAACCCTAGCGATTCTTTTTTTTCAACATGTGTGGCCGCAAAACTACAGCGCCTCATTGCTGGTTGAATCAGGCATATACGGCTTTATGTGCTTCTTGCTGGCAACCATTACCCAAGCCCTATCGTCTCGCCTAAACAGCGCATTGGATTTAGCCACCAATCAGGCACAACGCATAAGACGATTACAAAAGCTCAGTCAGCAAGCTTTGCTCAGCCTTCCCGATGGAGTGATTGCTTGTGATAGCCAGCAACAAGTACTGTTCTTTAATGACGCAGCCAGTCGCTGGTGGCCACTACGCCGAGATGATCGATTACCAGAACAGCTACAGCAAGCTCCCGATGGCAGCGAGCTACTGAGAGATGAGCAAACTCTTCGGGTGCGCAGATTTCCGATTCAAGATACCGGCGATAGCTTACTTATTTTGGAAGATTCACGGCGCATTATCGCCGAAGCACAGCAGGTCAAGCTGGCCTCATTAGGCCGCCTCACAGCCAGTATCGCCCATGAGGTTCGCAACCCGCTAAGCGCAATGCGTCAGGCCGCCCAACTATTAGCAGAAACCCCCTATTTGAAGCCGACGGAAGTCAAGCTGACAGACATCATTGAGCAGCACTGCATGCGTATAAATCGTACCGTAGAGGATATTTTAGAGCTGTCGCGCAGACGCGCTCCGGCGGTTGAAGAATTACGTTTAAGGCCTTGGCTTGAGCACTTTAAGCAGCAGTTTTCCGAAGTCCCTGACACACAACGCTGTGACTTGCGTCTAAGCTGCGATAAGGACTTACTGATAGCCTTCGACCCTAATCATTTACAGCAAATACTGCATAATCTATGCGCCAACGGCATACGCTATGCAATACAAAGGGCAGAGCAATACCAAAGCGAGCCACAACTGCAACTTAACGCCTGCCGTGTGGGCGATCGGGTAGAGCTAGACGTTATCGACAATGGCGGCGGCGTCGCCGATGAGCAACGACAGCATTTGTTTGAACCCTTCTATACGACTGAGCACAATGGAACGGGGTTAGGCCTGTATTTATGCCGCGAGTTGTGTGAAACCAACCACGCTACTATCCAATATTTGCCACTGGCGGACGGCAGCTGCTTCCGTCTCAGCCTGCAAGTTACCAAACCGAGCTACTTATGAACCAATACTCCGCCTTGATCATTGATGACGAACCAGATATTCGCGAGCTGATTGCCTTAACTCTGGAGCGCATGGAACTGGACTGTTTTCAAGCTGGCAGCGTCAGTGAAGCGGTCGAAGCTTTACAGCAACGGCCTTATCATTTCTGCATCACCGATATGAAACTGCCCGATGGCAATGGCATGGAACTGATCCAACTTTGCAACTCCCGTTACCCAGATATGCCAGTGGCCATGATTACAGCTCACGGCAATATGGAACTGGCCATTGATGCACTAAAAGCCGGTGCCTTTGACTTCGTTGCCAAACCCATCGACACGCAGCGCTTGCGTGAATTGGTCAAAGCGGCGTTAAAGCTGACCCAGGTCGTCATTCACCAGAACACCCCGGACGATTCTCTGCTAGGCAGCTCACAGAGAATGGCCGAACTAAAGGACTCCATTCGCAAGGTTGCTCGTACCCAGGCACCGGTATTTATTCATGGAGAATCAGGAACCGGCAAGGAGCTGGTCGCTAGGCTAATCCATCACCTCAGCCCACGTTCACAGGGGCCTTTTATCGCAGTGAACTGCGGCGCCATTCCTGCAGACTTAATGGAAAGTGAGTTTTTTGGCCATGTTAAAGGCAGTTTTACCGGCGCTAGCCATGATAAACCAGGTCTTTTTAAGGCGGCCGATGGTGGCACACTGTTTCTTGATGAAGTCGCAGACCTACCATTAGAAATGCAGGCAAAGCTACTGCGAGTCATCCAAGAGAAGGCTGTACGCAAAGTAGGTGAAGAACATGAACAACCCATCGATGTGCGCATCGTCAGCGCCAGCCATCATGATCTCAGCCAGCGTGTCGAGCAGCAGAAGTTCAGGCAGGATCTATTTTTCCGTCTAAACGTCATTCACCTGGAAGTTCCGCGCCTTGCTGAGCGTGCAGAAGATGTGCCTGAATTGGCACAGCACTTTGTCAGTAAATACGCTCGGGAGTGGGGTATGCCTAATGCCGAACTTAGCGATAAAGCGATGGCAGCCCTATGCCAGTATCACTTTCCGGGTAACGTACGAGAGCTGGAGAACATACTACAGCGTGCGTTTACCATGGCTGAAAATGACAGCATTTGCCTGGATGACCTCAATCTCCCCTCCTCACCCGCTTCTAAAACTTCAACGGCGGAAGCCAGCCTATCAGATGAAAGCACCATCATTACCAACAACCTCGAGCAATATCTAGAGAACATCGAGCGAAGAGCCATAACCCAGGCACTTGAAGAAACCCGCTGGAATAAAACAGCAGCAGCCGAGAAGCTAGGCATTAGTTTCAGGGCATTGAGGTATCGATGTAAAAAGCTTGGTATTGATTAGAACGAGTACAAACCGCTCATATTTCAGCCAGTCTACGTATAGTTAGAAGCTCCCTGTCACCACCAGACTGTATGCAAAGCGACGCACGGAGGCGCGCAACATGACACGTCAAGGCTTCAGTCTGGTTGAGCTGCTATCAACTCTAACCATCATGTCACTATTACTGGGGGTTGCAGTCCCCAGCCTAGAAAGCGTTATTCACGCTTCCAAAGCAATGAACAACAGTTCTGAAATACAAATGCTTGTCAGGTCAGCCAAGTCCCTAGCAGTGACATCCAAACGACCAGTTATCATCTGCCCATACTCGGCTCAACAACCTTGTGGTTCAGACTGGAATAAAGGGCTGAAAGTTCTGTTTGACAGCAATTCAAACAGTAAGGGAGATAGCCAAGACATTGTTGTGTCGAAGTTTCTAAACCAACAAACAGATTGGCAACGTATCAGCTACCCAAGAAAGCGAATCATCTTTAACCCAAGGGGGTTCGCCCAAGGAACTACTGGATCACTCACCTACTGTGCCGATACCTCTCCACCAACCTCTTCCGCATGGGTCGTTTCGCGAGTGGGCCGAATCCGCGCAGGTATTGATACGAATGGCAACGGTATTGTCGAAAATGCTTCAGGCAAGGATGTTCCTTGCCCCTGAGGCACCCAAGAACCACTTACTCTGCTAGTTGAACCGTTTATCAATCATTCTCCTGCGTGCAACTGAGCTTAAGTAATATAGCCTCAGAATTCCGTAGGAGTACCTTAATGAGAGCAAATCAACAAGGATCAGCACTGTTGGTGGGCCTTGTCATTCTGACCGCCATCACCTTAAGTGCGTTAGTCGGCATGCAACGATCAACCGTGCAAATACGAATGGTGTCTAATTTGCAGCATCAACAAGAATTGGACAGTGTTGCCCAAGGCACGTTAGAGGTTTTGTGGTATGGCATGCGTGGTGATCGGGCCATTCGTTATTCTGTCCTAAACCAAGTCCAAACTGCAGAAACCGCGGCGATTTCTGGCGGTGCAGCCGAAGGTAGCGCACGCGTAAACCCATTCGATGCCCATGCCAATTTAACCGCGCCAAGCTTTTCATACAAATCGTTGAGCTCATCTACAGCACCGGTAAATCAAGCACGCCTTATTCCATCTCCTCCCGGAAGTGAACGTTTTTTACGCGGCAAGCCAGGCTGTAATTCGTCATGCAGCGTGATGAAGATTGCTGCCTCGACGCTGGTGACTGGGCGTAATGGTAATGCTACTGCCTCACAAGAAGTCGGCCTGATTAAAATCAGCCCGATCGGCCGATAATTATTGGAGACAAAAAATTATGAAACTCTATTGGCTATCCATCACTGCTTTTGGTTTATTAACAAACCAAATTGCGTACGCCGACGACGTCGAAATATATAAAGCGCAAGGTGAACGAATAGACCCCAATATTCTTTTCATCTTCGACACTTCGGGCAGTATGGTGTATTCCGCTCAAGGTAATTATAAAACATCAAGCTTTGCAGACACCCGAATTCAGGCGGTAAAAGATGCTGCCAAAAAAGCCATCAAGCAGATAGCAGCAACGACTGAAGATAAACACGCTAACATCTCCATCATGCGCTTTACCAATGAACCCAGTGGTTCGAGTACTAGCACAACTGCCAAAGGTGGTTACCCGGTATCACCTTTCATGAATACCCGTGAAGCCGCCAATATAACTGCCCTAGAAGGTGCCATCAATAATCTGCAAGCGGGCGGCGGTACTCCATTAGTGGAAAGCTTGCACGAAGGTGCTCGTTTTATTCGCGGTGATGCCGTTAATTATGGGAATCCTTTCTATCACGGCACCAAAAAGTCGGGGCGTGACCGATATCCTTATCATGTTTATATCGACTCGGACTTGAACCTTAGATACTCTCGAAGAGAAGCATGGGGTTATGGCGGAGCACACCTAGACACCATCGAAGGTAGCTCGGGCTCTTACACGTACAAGTCACCAATGACAGACACTTGCCAAGAAAACCATATCGTGCTGTTTTCTGATGGCCAACCAAGTGTTGACTCAGATTCCGACTCCGCTGTCAGATCGTTACTGTCTGGTATTGGAGTTCCCAGTGGCGTTGCCGGTGTCACCAGCAATTGCAAATATGAAAGTGGTAAAAACAGTTGCGGCGAAGAGTTAGCCTACTGGCTAAACAACACCGACCACTTTGTGGATAAGGAAGTTGATCCAGATTTAGACAGCAGTAACACTCGCGAGAAGAAGCAGCCAATTGTTCTCCATACCGTTGGCTTCAATCTAGCGGGCTATGCAAAAAACTTGATGGGCAATATGGCCAGGGCTAGCGGTACTGACCCATATTTTGTTGACTCTAGTGATACCCTGGCACAGGCTCTGGTTGATATTTCTACGAGCATTGCTAACAAGGCATCCAGCTTTACCAGCCCAACTCTGGCTGTCAGCACCTTTAATAACCTCGAACACAGAGATCAAGTTTACTACTCACTGTTTGAGCCTAGCGCTAACCCTGGTTGGATTGGAAATCTCAAACGCTACAAGATTAATGCTCAAGGGCAGATAATTGATGCTAATGGCTCTGTAGCCGTTGATCCTGATACCGGTGCGTTCAAAGATACTGCTAAAAGCTTCTGGACCACGTCAACTGCACCCGATGGAGCATCGGTCTCAGCTGGCGGCATGGCAAAACGGTTAGAAACGCGTAAAGTCTATTCAAATTTAAGTGGCAGCACTAACGCAGTCATTATTAGCTCAAATAACCTTGTCACTGAAACCAATACAAGCATCACTGCCAGCATGCTTGGCGTGAGTAGCTCAGATGCAAGGGAAAGTGTTTTACGTTGGGCACGCGGTATTGATGATAGTGGTAACGAAACCCAATTTATAGGAGACCCTCTGCATACCAATCCAACACTGGTTTCGTATGGCTCAGGCAGCAGTGTCACCGATGTACTCTATATGGGCACCAATGCTGGGTATTTACATGCCTTTGATACCAGCCAGAGTGCACCAAAAGAATTATGGGCATTTATCCCTAAACGCCTTTTACCGAATTTGACTGCCTACAAAACTGGCGTTTCCGATGCAGAAAAAACTTATGGTTTAGATGGCCCGATCACACTGTTCCATCAAGATAAAAACCAAAACAATTCTATTGATAATGGCGAAAAAGCCTACATCGCTGTTGGCATGCGCCGCGGAGGCAGCGCTTATTACCTCATTGATATCAGTAATAAAAGTGCACCTAAGCTTGTAGCATCCATTGACGACACTACATCTGGTTTTTCAGAGTTGGGGCAGACCTGGTCAAAAATGGAGCTCGCCTACGCAAAATGGAATGGAAAATCTGTGCCTGTCTTTTTCTTTGGAGGCGGTTACGACACTGGTGAGGATAATAAAACAACTCGCTCATCCAGCAGTAAAGGTAACGCCATTTACATGGTTGCGGCCGATACTCAGGCCACAGGCAAAGCATTCGATCTTCTCTGGAAAGCGTCTCCATCTGCAGGTAGTGGTAATTTAAGTCTTTCTGGAATGACCTCAAGTATTGCCAGTGATGTAACACCTGTTGATAAGACAGGCGATGGAAACACAGACCTAATCTATGCCAGTGACGTAGGTGGCAGAATCTGGCGAATTGACTTTGTATCTGACAGTGCCAAGAACGCTAAAGGAGGCATGATTGCTGACTTTAACGGCGGTAGTGCAAGTGACAATATTCGCTTCTTTACTCAGCCAGACGTGGTGTATACCAATCATGGAGAAGTGGAATACCCAGATCCTACAGATGCGACTAAAGTCATCAAGAAAAAAGAAGGCCGCTACCAGATAGCTATTGGCTCTGGTTTCCGCCCAGGACCTTTAGACACAGGAACCGAGGACCATATCTTCGTTATTAATGATTTCAACGTGACCGATGAGCCAAGCAGCTACACCACGTTGTCTAAGTCTTCATTGGCCGACTATCAAAACTACGGCAAAGAAGATGCATCTAAGCGCAGAAATGGTTTTTACTATGACTTAAGGTCAAGCGGTGAAAAAGTGCTGTCATCAAGTTTGACTGTTGCAGACACCATTTATGTCACCAGCTTCAGACCATCTGAGGGGGGAACTAAAATTGGCTGCGAACCCGACGTCGGACAAGCCCGTGTGATTATTTTAAGGCCAGAATTAGATGACGAAGGTAAACCTACAGTCGAAGAAACGGATCTTGATCAAGGCGGTATTCCTCCAGAGCCTACTACCTATATCCCTGCATTGGACAGTGGCGAACCTGGACGTGTCATCGTGAATAAGCAGATTGTTGATACGCTGAATGAAGAAGAACAATTCAAACATCTCTTTTGGCGGGAGTTGTAGGCAATGTCGTTTTCCAAAGGCCTAACTATCATCGAATTAATGATTACGGTTTTCATTATTGGAATATTGGCTGCTGTTGGAGTACCAAGCTTGCAGTCGTTAATAAGCGGCAGATCGGGTGAGCAAATGGTTGGCGAGCTAGCAACAGACTTTCGTTTTGCGAGAAGCTCTGCTGTTACTGAGCAAACCCCAACAACACTGAGCATCACCGCAGGTGGACTAGGTTGGACGGTTGTGCAAGGAGGCACAACCCTACGACGTAAGGCCTTCAACAATGACGGATCAAAGATTACCACTGCAGCGGGACCATACACATTTAATGCTAATGGTATGATGAATGGTACGGCCAACATCACGTTGACCATTGCTAACTGCACACAACAGTTGGTTGTGAATCGAATTGGTCAGGTCATCAACAGAGGAGGTCTCACATGCAATTGAAGCACAACCAAGCGTTCACTTTGTTTGAGGTCATGATCACAGTGGCTATTACCACGATTGGACTATTGGGAATCAGTACACTTCAGCTTCAATCTAGTCGAGCCACTCAGGACTCTGGTTCTAAGTCTTTAGCACTATCGATGATAGAAGATATTGAAAATCGCATGGCGTTGAATAAATCGAGTCTAGCTAGCTACTCAACAGCCGCGGTAAATTGTGCCAACCCTCCAACTATATGCGAGGCCGCTAACCAAGGCAATGGAACGGTCAATGCGGCCAACTGCACTGCGGCTCAGGTCGCTGCATATGACTTATGGAGTGTCGGTTGCCCTTCCAACTATACCGTAGCTGGTGCGACCACCTGGGCTCGCCCAGCAGATTATCTCGCCAATCCGACCATGGCTATTCAAGTAAACGCAGCGAATGAACGTGCCACGGTGACAGTAACTTGGAGCACTCGTAGTTCCGGGCAAAGTGGGGGGGCAGATGTATACACTGCGTCGAATTCAGGTGTTACGCTTACGTCCAGCCTTAGCCGTGAGGTTCAATTATGAATTTTAAGCAACAAGGGCTGAGTCTCGTTGAGCTCTTAATCGCCTCTGCTCTCGGTATAGTCGTATCATTGTTTATCATGAACATTATGATCACCAGTGCCAGCACGTCGACTACATCAGAAGGCATTTCCCAATCGCAAGAAACGGCCAGACTGGTTTCAGCCTGGCTTCAGGAAGAAGTCCGGCGCGGTGGGTTTCAATACGAAATGGATGTTTTTGCTCCCATCGCAGCGGCTTGCGCAGGCGGCGTAGCGCCACCAGCGGTGGGTGCTAACTGCAGCTTCGAGACGGATAATAACGGTACTGGTGGGGATCGCTTAGCCATTCAACGAAAAGTCTACAACGATGCTGGATCACCAGCGCGTGATTCACAAACCTGCGCAGGAGCTGCCATTCCTGCCGCTGTTATAGGCAGTGCAAACCCCATTGTAACCGACGTCTTTTGGATTGAACCCAATACTGGAGACGCCGATCCTATCAATGACTATAGCTTCCGCTGCGTAACCTATGATAATGCAGGCAATGTCATCGACAGCGCACAAACCATCGCCAATGGGGTCGAGTCTTTACAGGTACTGTATGGTTTATCCAGCGGCACTGACCAAATGACGCGCTTCGTTTCGCTAGACGATTTGTCCCCATTAGACTTTGAGCGAGTCACGGCCGTGCGAATAGGTTTACTGGCTAGATCATTCGAAGATGGAACATTTGACGATGCTGCAAGAGCATACTTACTGTTAGATTCCAATCCAGTACAATATAACGATTCATTTTCGCGTTTTGTACAAATCAGCACCGTTTGGTTTCCAAATACCGAGCAATAAAATACCTAGGAGCCTTCCAATGCGTAAAGGGTTAAAAACATACCAAGGCATGACTATAATCGAGCTTTTGGTAGTAGTCGTCATTATTGGAATACTGTTTACTACGGCTCTTCCTGCATACAGAGAGTATGTACTGGTTGCTAATCGCAGCGAAGGAATATCTGCTATATCGGATATTCTCGACGCACAAGAACGTTTTTATGCAGCCAATTCTCAGTACACGACTAACATCACACAACTTGGCTTTTCTAGTAACCCACTCATCACGAGAACAGGACTGTATTCAGTCGCCGCCCAAAGTTGCGCAGCAGGCACTTTGGCACAGTGCGTGCAGGTAACAGCAACCGCACGAGGTGAGCAAGTACCAGACGGCAACCTAGTGTTCGACACCACGGGCACACGAACCGTGAATGGCCAGCCGCTCTAAAGTCCCTTTAGAGCGCTTTCATCCTTAACTCTTTGGGCAGCGAAAACACCACGTTTTCTGGTTGCCCTTGGAGTTCTTCCGGCTCTTCCCCACCCAGCTGCTTTAACCGCTCAATCACGGCTCGCACCAGCACTTCTGGCGCAGAAGCCCCTGCGGTAATACCCACTTTTTTTACATCATCAAACCAGTCAGCCACGACCTCATTAGCGTTATCGATCAAAAAGGCTTTGGCACCCATGCGCTCACCCAATTCACGTAAACGATTTGAATTTGAGCTATTAACCGATCCCACCACCAACAACAGATCACATTCGGCAGCCAGTTTTTTCACGGCATCCTGACGGTTTTGTGTGGCGTAACAAATATCGTCCTTACGCGGTCCTTGGATATGAGGAAACTTGGCGCGCAGCGCATCGATAACCCGTGCCGTATCATCCATAGACAAGGTGGTTTGGGTCACATAAGAGAGTTTTTCTGGATGACGTACAGTTAGTGCTGCGACATCTTTTTCATCTTCGACCAGATAAATATCTCCACCCGCAGCGTGATCGTACTGACCCATGGTGCCCTCAACCTCTGGGTGCCCCTTATGGCCGATCAGTACGCACTCACTGCCTTCGGCACTATAGCGGCTTACTTCTAAATGGACCTTGGTAACCAACGGACACGTGGCATCAAATACTTTTAAGCCACGCGCCTGGGCTTCTTGACGCACGGCCTGAGACACCCCATGGGCAGAAAAAATGACGATAGCATCGTCGGGCACTTCATGCAGCTCGTCGACAAAAATAGCACCACGGTTGCGTAAATCATTCACCACAAATTTGTTGTGCACCACTTCATGGCGCACATAAATAGGCGGCTCAAACAGCTCTAAGGCCCGATTAACGATATCGATGGCACGATCCACTCCAGCACAAAAGCCGCGTGGGTTGGCCAGTTTAATCTGCATCGCTTACCTCGATGATTTGCACTTCAAACTGCAACGCTTTACCTGCCAGAGGATGATTAAAATCAACCCAAACCGTATCACCTTGGATTTCTTTAATTACACCAGGCAACTCGGCGCCCTGCGCATCAGCAAAAGACACCATTAGGCCAGCAGAGATCGGCATATCAACGGCAAAATCGCTACGTTTCATGCGTTGCACATTTTGTGGATTAGGCTGGCCAAAACCATTTTCAGGCGCTATATCAAAGGTCTGATGATCACCTGCTGTTAAACCATGCAAGCATTGCTCAAAACCAGGCAAGAGATTGCCATCACCTATGGTCAGCTGTGCAGGAGAACGATCAAAGGTTGAGTCCACCAGCTGGCCATCGGCCATTTTCAACGCAAAGTGCAGTGTGACGCGGCTGTCGGAGCCAATAATATTAGTCATTCATTGTTCTCCGCTTTATTACGCCGCTCTTCTTTCATTTCCCGCATTACATCCAGCGCCATCATAATGGCACCAATGGTGATCGCCGAATCAGCCAGATTAAAGGCAGGAAAATAGGAATCCTGCCAATGCACTGAAATAAAATCGATTACATGACCAAACATCAGCCGATCAAATAAATTGCCCAGCGCTCCGCCTAAAATCAGCGTTAGCGCCACCGGCAACCAAGTGTGTTCGCGCGGCAACTTTTTAAGCCAGCTAATCAACATGACACTCACCGCCACGGCAATGCCGGTAAAAAACCAACGCTGCCAGCCTTCTTCGTTAGCCAAAAAGCTAAACGCCGCCCCCTTGTTGTACAGCAAGGTAAAATCCAGTACCGGCAAAACATACACAGGCTGAGCAAACACCAATACCTGTTCAGCCACCTGTTTGGTGACAATATCCAACACAAATACAAGTGCTGCCAGCCACCACCACCACAGTGCTGTACATTTAAATACCGACATTAAGCATAGCGACGGTGTTCACCATCGCCCTCCACATTTTCAACACAGCGGCCACACAATAGTGGGTGCTCAGCATGACTGCCTACCGAATCACTGTGATGCCAGCAGCGATCACATTTTTCTTTATCAGACGCCTGTACAGAAACGCGCAAACCTTTCAGTTCGGTCTCGTCGCCCTGTTCAGCCAAAGCATGCACACGTACCGCAGAGGTCAGCAGTACAAAACGAAGCTCATCTCCGAGTTTTTCCAGTTCGGCTTTTAACTCGTCACTCACGTACAAATCGAGCTCTGCACTTAAGCTGGCGCCAATGGTTTTATCGGTGCGAGCTTTTTCCAATACGCCGTTAACCGCTTGTTTTACTTCCAGGATACGGCGCCAGTAAGCGTCACCCAAGGTGTCATCGCTCACCGTAGGGAAGTCCTGATACCACTCGGTCAGCATCACAGACGCAGAGCGATCACCTGGCAGATTTTCCCAAATTTCTTCCGCCGTAAAGGACAACACTGGAGCAATCCAGCGACTCATGGCCTCGAGAATATGATACAGCGCCGTTTGTGCACTGCGGCGCGGTAGGCTATCGGCTTTACAGGTGTACTGACGATCCTTAATTACATCCAGGTAAAAAGCACCTAACTCACTTACGCAGAAATTCATCAACGCTTTGGTGAGGGCTTTAAAGTCATAATCGTTGTAATAAGCGATCAAGGTGTCTTGCAGTTCACGACTGTAAGCAATAATCCAGGCATCTAATGGCAGCAGTTCATCACCCTCCACCATGTCCGTCGCTGGGTTAAAGCCATTGATATTGGCCAACATAAAACGACTGGTATTGCGAACACGGCGATAAGCATCAGCAGTACGCTTGAGAATTTCATCCGATAAGTTCATTTCACCACTGTAGTCAGCATCTGCCACCCACCAGCGCAAAATATCACCGCCCAGCTTATTCATCACCGCTTTTGGCTCAACAATATTGCCCAGTGACTTAGACATTTTTCGACCTTGACCATCAACCACAAAGCCGTGCGTCAACGCAGTTTTATAAGGCGCATGACCGTATGCCGCAACACTCGTTAATAATGAGCTCTGGAACCAACCACGATGTTGATCCGAGCCTTCCAAATACAAGTCGGCTGGCAGTTGTAATTCTTCACGCTGTAAACATACAGCGGTATGGGTAACGCCTGAATCAAACCAAACGTCGAGCGTATCGGTTACTTTGTTGTAGTGTTCGGCCTCTTCGCCCAGTAACTCTTTCGCATCCAGTTCAAACCAAGCATCAATACCTTGGTGCTCCACCAAAGCAGCTACCTGCTCGATCAGTGCTGCAGTATTTGGATGTAATTCACTGGTTTGCTTATGGGTGAACAAAGCAATCGGCACACCCCAAGTACGCTGGCGAGAAATACACCAATCCGGACGATTGCCCATCATACTTTCAATGCGCGCTTTACCCCAGCTCGGACGCCAGCTAACGTTCTCGTCGGCTTCATGCATGGCTTTATCCAGCAAACCTGCTTGGTTCATGCTGATAAACCACTGCGGTGTCGCACGGAAAATGATCGGGCTTTTATGACGCCAGCAATGCGGGTAGCTGTGCTCGATTTTTTCTTTCTTCAGCAGCGCATTTTTTTCTGCCAACAAGCCTAGTACACGAAAATTACCTTTATCAGCCGTGCTTAAGCCGGCCAACTCCAACGCTTCCAGTACCGGGGTGACAACAAAATTACCCGCATCATCAACCAGCATACGCTCAGAGCTAATACCAAATTGATTGCACACTACATAGTCGTCGGCACCGTGCATGGGGGCAGTGTGCACCGCACCGGTACCTGAGTCAGCGGTCACGTGGCCACCGGTAATCACAGGTACTGCTTTTGCTTGGCCATCAGCAGCGGGAATAAATGGATGCAGCAGCATAAAGGGGGCGTCGCTTTGCTCTGGCAGCTGACCAAAAGCCTGACCATCAGCCGTTGCTAATACCTGATAATCGCTGATGCCATAACGCTGCAGCGCTGATTCGACCAAGTCCGAGGCCAATACCAGTAATTCCTGCTGCTCGTTTAATTGCACCAAAGAATATTCAATGTGCGGATGCACCGATACCGCTTCGTTGGACGGCAAGGTCCAAGGTGTGGTGGTCCAGATCACTAAGCTGGCTGGCAACGTGCTCTCAACACCAAACGCTTGTGCTAACTTGGCTGGCTCAGCAAAGGCAAATTTCACGTCGATGGCGAGAGATTTTTTATCCTGATATTCCACCTCGGCTTCGGCCAAAGCAGAGCCACAATCACTACACCAGTTAACGGGCTTAAATCCTTTGTGCAAATGGCCATTGTCGATGATACGACCTAAGGTGCGAATGATGTCGGCTTCGAATTTGAAGTCCATGGTCAGATAAGGATTATCCCAATCGCCCAGCACCATTAAACGCTTAAAGTCAGTACGCTGTCCGTCAACCTGCTCGGCCGCATATTCGCGACAATGTTTACGAAATTCGCTGGCACTGAGCTTTTCACCCACCTTGCCAACTTTTTCTTCCACTTTTAATTCGATCGGCAAACCATGACAGTCCCAACCTGGAACATAAGGCGCATCCTTACCGCTCAAGGTTTGTGACTTGATAATGATGTCTTTCAGCACTTTATTCACGGCGTGACCTGCGTGAATCGTGCCGTTTGCGTACGGAGGGCCATCATGCAAAATAAAGCGGTCGCGACCGGCACGCGCCTCACGAATCTGCTGGTACAGTCCGATTTGCTCCCAACGCGCCAATAATTCAGGCTCACGCTTGGCCAGGTTACCGCGCATAGGGAATTCGGTATCCGGCAGGTTCAGGGTCGACTTGTACTGGCTTTCCACTTTATCGTTCATAGTTTGGTCACTTAGTTTTAAAAGCTAAATTCAGTGGTCAGATGACCACGAAATGCGCCTGGCATGGCAGCGAAATAAAGTTTAGCGGCATCAAAGTCGCAGGCGATAGCCTGCTTTAATGCATCGAGATCCGGAAATTTCTTTTCATCCCGAACCTTGTGTAAAAAAGCCACCGTTAAATGGTGTCCATAGAGGTTTTGATTGCAGGCAAATAAATGCACTTCCAGCGATGGCTCTGGCTGGCCTGCCACGGTTGGCTTAACGCCCAGATTGGCCACACCCAAATACTCTTCACCAGACTCTTGGTCACGAACCTGCACAGCAAAGACGCCGGTCATAGGCAACTTTTGACGTTGTATCAGCACATTGGCCGTGGGAGCACCTATGGTGCGCCCAAGCTGACGACCATAACCCACTCGTCCTGACATGCAATAGGGGCGCCCCAGCAGCCTTGCTACCGCCACCAGATTATTGCTCATCAGCTCGGTTCTGACACGGGTACTGGAGATACGTTCGTCATCGAGCTCCAGCGTTGGGGTATCTTGCACGGCAAAGCCAAATTTATCTCCAGCCTGCTGCAGGGCTTGGTAATCGCCACTGCGATCACAGCCAAAACGAAAATCGTCGCCGACAATCAGGTGACGGACTTTTAAGCCATCAACCAATACTTGCTGAATAAATTGCTGTGCCGACATAGAGCGTAAAGATTGGTTAAACGGCAAGCACAAGACGTAATCAACGCCCGGATACTGGCGATTGCCTGATAAATCCCGCAATTTGTCGCGCAGACTTGCCAATCGAGCCGGTGCGTGCTCAGGGGCAAAAAACTCTTTGGGTTGCGGCTCAAACAACAACACCAGCGTGGGTAGCTGATACTGCTGGGCCTGCAGTTCAAGGGAGCGAAGCAACTCTTGATGCCCCAGGTGCACGCCATCAAAGTTGCCAATCGTGGCAACACAACCGGCAAAACCGGATGGCAAATTGTACAGCCCACGCACCAATTGCATGCAGATCACCCTAAAAAAACGAAGCCCGGATTATAGCCAACTGAGACGCCTCAGAACAGCTGGCATCTGGCTCACTCAAAGCGGGCACCACGCAAATGACGAGGGCGCAGCCCTAAGGCCAACAACACCAAGAAATACAGCAGTACACCGGCAACCACAATGATGCCCATTTGCCAGGCTCGCATACTGGCACCCCACTGCAACCAAGGCTGCACCGGGCCCATTAACCACAGCACCAGGGCTGCCAACGCCAATAGCGCTAACGACAGCTTAAATAGAAAACGCCACCAGCCCGAGCTCACAACCAGCATGCCGCTGCGGCGCAGCCCCAAATACAGCATTAAGGCGTTAAAGTAAGACGACAAAGCCGTCGCCAAGGCAAGGCCAACGTGTTGCAGCGGGATCACCAATACCAGATTGAGCACCATATTCAGCACCATAGCTTGAATGCCAATGCGCACTGGCGTTTTGGTATCTTGGCGAGCGTAATAGCCTGGCGCCAATACCTTAATCAGCATAAACGCCAGCAAGCCGCTGCCGTATGCCTGCAGCGCCAAGGCCATTTTGCCAATGTCGTAAGCGGTCATTTCACCGTGGTAAAAAATGGTCGCCATTAGCGGCGTCGCCAACAACACCAGCGCCAGCGCCGCTGGCAGCGCCAGCATCAACACCATTCGCAGCGCCCAGTCCAGGGTGGCGGAGAATTTTTGCCGATCATCATTGGCATGATTAGCCGACAAACTCGGCAGCACTACCACTCCAATGGCAATGGCGAATACCCCTAACGGCAAGTTATTAAGCCGATCGGCATAATACAGCCAGCTGACGCTGCCACTTTCCAGAAAAGACGCCAACAAGGTGTCGAGCAGCATATTGATCTGACTGACGGAAACACCGAACAGCGCCGGCACCATCAAGCCCCCCACGCGCTTCACCCCCTCATCACGAAAGTTAGGTTTGGGCAGCACCAGCAGGCGCTGCTGAAGCAAAAAGGGAAGTTGAAACAGCCACTGCAGCGCGCCAGCCATCAATACGCCTAGCGCCAAGGCGTACAAGGGCTCTTCAAGGTAGGGTGTCAGCAACCACACCGAGGCAATCAAGGTCAGATTCAAAATCACCGGGGTAAAGGCCGGAATGGCAAAACGGCCATAAGCGTTCAAGATACTGCTGGTAAAGGCCGCCAGTGAAATAAACAGCAAATAAGGAAAGGTTAGCCGCAGCAAGTCGCCTGTTAACGCAAATTTCTCCGGGTCAGAGCGAAAGCCGGGGGCAAATAGCCAGGGCAAATAGTCAGCAAACAACAGCGCCAGCACTGTGACCAGCAGCAGTACTAAGCCGAGTGAACCTGACATGCGCGCCACAAACAAGCGCACCTCATCGAGGCTGCGCTGAGTACGGTATTGACTCAGAACCGGTACAAAGGCAACGGAAAATGCGCCTTCGGCAAACAAGCGTCGGAAGAAATTAGGAATTTTAAAGGCGACAAAAAAAGCATCGGCACGGGCACCAAAGTACTGCGCCACCACCACATCACGTACCAGCCCCAGCACTCGGCTGAGCAAGGTCATCAAACTAACAATGGTTGAGGAGCGCAGCAGACTGGATGACTGCGCCGCTTGATCCGACATCCTGTTCCCACCTTTGGGCTTACGCCAGACATAAAAAAACCCGCCTAAAGCGGGTTTTTCGAACTGAGCGGCGATTAGCCTTTCAGTGCGAATACCTTAGCATTCAGACGGCTCTTGGTACGTGCAGCAGTGTTCTTGTGCATGATACCTTTGTTTACCATCTTGTCGATGTAAGGTTGAGACTTAGTAAACGCAGCTTGAGCTTGCTCATAGTCACCCGTTGCAACAGCAGCATTTACTTTCTTGATGTAAGTACGAACCATTGAACGCAGGGCTACGGTACGAGCACGACGCTTGATAGCCTGACGGGCGCGTTTACGAGAACCAGCAGAATTTGCCACAGTCGGCTCCTCAAAATTGGTTATTTCGGTTAATTCGGAGCTAAGCCAAGGCTCAGGCTCCATAATAGAGGGCCGGAATTATCCAGACTCACCCGGCCACTGTCAACAGTCAGTCGATAACGATCGCGTCAAACGACTTAACCAGCTCATCAACGGCCTTCATTTGCGCCAGATAAGGTTCCAGTTTGTCCAATGGCAGCGCACACGGGCCATCACATTTAGCTTCTGCAGGATTAGGATGCGCTTCAATAAACAACCCAGCTAAACCCAAAGCCATGCCCGAGCGAGCCAACTCAAATGCCTGGGCACGACGACCATCGGCCGAATCAGCACGGCCACCTGGGCGCTGCAGCGCATGGGTCGCATCAAACACCACCGGCGCTTGCTGCTTCATATCGTCCATACCCAGCATGTCGACCACCAGGTTGTTGTAACCAAAGCTTGAGCCACGCTCACACAGCATCACCCGCTCGTTACCAGCTTCGGCAAACTTGCTGATGATGTGGCGCATTTCATGGGGTGCCAGAAACTGTGGTTTTTTAACATTAATCGCCGAACCCGTTTTGGCCATGGCCACCACCAAATCGGTCTGGCGCGCCAAAAACGCAGGCAACTGAATAACATCAACCACTTCAGCCACCGGCGCAGCCTGATAGGGCTCATGCACATCGGTGATGATGGGCACATTAAACTGTGCCTTGATATCAGCAAAGATCTTCAGCCCTTCTTCCATGCCAGGGCCACGATAGGAGTTAATCGACGAGCGATTGGCCTTATCAAACGACGCCTTAAAGACATAAGGAATGCCGAGTTTTTCTGTGACTTGCACATAGTGCTCACAAATGCGCAGTGCCAAATCACGGCTTTCTAGCACATTCATACCACCAAACAAGGTGAAAGGCGCATCATTGCGCACTTGCAAACCGGCGACATCAACCGACTGAATCATGATGATTGTTTCCTGTTTCGGTTACAAAACAACTAGGTTGTCTCTGTGTATCATTTCCGGGTCACTGACCACGCCTAACACATTCACCAACTCACGTGTTGGTGTGCGCACAATAAGCCGCGCTTCATCAGAGCTGAAATTGACCAAACCTTTGGCCACCAGCTGACCCTGCTCATTCAGACAGGCAACCACCTGCCCACGTTCAAATTGTCCCTGCACCGCAGCCACACCTATGGGCAGCAAACTGCGGCCCTGGCTCTGCACCGCATCAACGGCTCCGACATCCAGCACCAGCTCACCGCAGGTCTGTAAATGACCAGCAATCCACTGCTTGCGTGCCACCAGCTTCTCGGCATCCGCACGCAGCAACGTGCCAATCACTTCACCTTGCTGCAGGCGCTCAAGCACCATAGGCAAGCGACCACCGACAATAACCGTATCGGCACCAGAACGCGCAGCCAAGGTGGCAGCACGCACCTTAGTCGCCATACCGCCGCGCCCCAATGCACCGCCGCCACCGGCCATGGCCTTAAAGGCGGGGTCTGAAGCACAGCCCTCATAAATCAGTGAAGCCTCGGCATGGGTACGCGGATCAGCGGTATACAGACCATCCTGGTCGGTCAGCAGCACCAGCAAATCCGCTTCAATCAAATTGGCGACCAAAGCACCTAAGGTGTCGTTATCGCCAAAGCAGATTTCGTCTGTCACCACAGTGTCGTTTTCATTAACAATGGGAACGACACCCATATCCAGCAAGGTGCGTAGTGTCGTGCGGGCATTCAAATAGCGGCGACGATCACTGAGATCATCGTGGGTCAGTAGGATTTGCGCGGTATGGAATTGATGCTGGGCAAACGCGCTTTCATAGGCCTGAATCAGGCCCATTTGCCCGACAGCCGCAGCGGCTTGCAGTTGATGTAACTGCTCCGGGCGGCGCTGCCAGCCCAGACGTTTCATGCCCTCGGCCACTGAGCCCGAAGACACCAACACCACTTCATGGCCGGCCTGCTTCAATGCGGCCATCTGCTTGACCCATTCACCAATGCGCTCCCGGTCAAGGCCTCGACCGTCATTGGTCAGCAAAGCGCTGCCGATTTTAATAACCCAGCGCTTGCGCTGCGATAACTGCGCCCGACCCGCTTGATAATCTTGCACCGCTTCGCTCATGTCTTTTCCTTAGGCGTTATTCGTTGGTAAACACCACTTCGACATCGTAATCATCATCGTCGTCATCATCCTGCTTAGCGGCTTTGCGAGCAGCACGCTCCTGGCGACGACGCTCTGCCAACATCTCCATGTGTTCACGCGCCTCTTCTTCCACCTGCTCACGCTCGGCAATCAAGGCATCAGCAAAATCTTCATCTTCCTGGGCTCGCTGCTGGCGCTCTTCAATAAAGCTCATGATATCGCCAACCAGCTCCCGGGTGCCCTGCTGACTAATGGCAGCAATGCGATATACCGGACCTTCCCAGTTGAGCTTGTCGAGCAGTTCCTGGCAACGCTGCTCACGCTCGTCTTCTGGAATCAAGTCGAGCTTATTCATCACCAGCCAGCGCTCACGCGCCGCCAAACCCGGCGAGAACTGTTCCAACTCGCGCGAAATCGCCTCAACCTTGTCGGCCGGATCAGATTCATCAAACGGCGCCATATCAACGATATGCAGCAGAATATGAGTGCGCACCAGATGCTTAAGGAAACGCGTACCTAAACCAGCGCCTTCTGAAGCACCTTCGATCAAACCTGGGATATCGGCAATCACAAAGCTGCGATGCTGCTCCAGCGAGACCACACCCAGGTTCGGTACCAAGGTGGTAAAGGGATAATCAGCAACTTTAGGCTTGGCGGCGGACACCGCACGGATAAAGGTCGACTTGCCAGCATTCGGCATACCCAGCAAGCCAACATCGGCCAGTACCTTCAGCTCCAGCTTCAGGTTGCGAGACTCACCTTCCTGGCCTGGCTTGGTTTGTCTCGGAGCCTGATTGGTGCTCGACTTATAACGAGTATTACCAAGACCATGATAACCACCGCGAGCGACCATCAGACGCTCACCCACATAGGTCAAATCACCCAGGGTTTCGCCGGTATCAGCGTCAATAGCCGTGGTACCGACCGGCACCTTCATCACCAAGTCACTGCCTTTAGCACCGGTACAGTTGCGTGAGGCACCCGGCTCACCATTTTGCGCCTTAAAGCGGCGGGTGTAGCGGTAGTCGATCAGGGTATTGATGGACTCATCGGCTTCTAAGAACACCGAGCCACCATCACCGCCGTCGCCACCGTCAGGACCACCCTTGGGGATAAACTTTTCGCGACGAAAGCTCAGACAGCCATTGCCCCCTTTGCCGGCTTCAACGGATACGGTCGCTTCATCAACGAACTTCATACTGGACCCTCAAGGATGATTAGATACAAAAACGCCCCGCCAGCTCATAGCTGCAGGGCGTCGAGCCATCATGTCAAGCGAACTTACGCCGCTGGAACGATGCTAACAGTCTTACGGTTGTTCTTACCTTTGACTTCGAATTTCACTTCGCCGTCAGCAGTTGCGAACAAAGTGTGGTCACGACCAACACGTACGTTGTCACCAGCGTGGAAGCGAGTGCCGCGCTGACGAACGATGATGTTACCTGCTTTGGCCGCTTGACCACCGAACATTTTGACGCCTAAGCGTTTACTTTCGGAATCGCGACCGTTCTTGGTGCTACCACCAGCCTTCTTGTGTGCCATGATCTTGCTCCTCGTTATTGGGTCGCTGCAACGCTGCGGATGCGGCCGGTTTGGCTACCTGACACGGACCCAGGAATTCAGTTCAGATTATTAGCCAGCAATGCTGGTGATTTTCAGCTCGGTGAACCACTGACGGTGGCCCATTTGCTTCATGTGGTGCTTACGACGCTTGAACTTCAGGATCTTAACCTTCTTGTGACGACCGTGGCCAACCACTTCAGCAGTCACTTTGGCACCATCAACAACAGGCGCACCGATTTTAACGTCGTCGCCATTGCCGATCAGCAGAACTTTTTCCAGCTCAACCGCTGCACCGGTTTCAACTTCCAGCTTTTCAACTTTCAGCGTCTGGCCTTCTTCGACACGGTATTGCTTACCGCCAGTTACCACTACTGCGTACATAGTACGTTCTCCGCGTTACACATAATGAACCCGGCATAACCACTGCTACTTACTCGAGCTGTCTGCCAGCTACGTCCTGCTTCTATTGGCAACACTCTGGTTTCCATATGGCAGGGAGCAGAAATTCGGGGCGCGAGACTATACCGCAGCTACGGCCAAGGCGCAAGTTGGGCCCAGGTGTTTCTTGACACTCAGACGGTGCCTCCCTAGCATTTGCGCTTTCTTAGCATTCTTTCAGGCGATCGCGCTACGGCCATGCAGATTTCAGACATTCTTTCCGTCGTTCAATCCGAGTTTCAGGCTGTCGATCGCCTTATCCATCAACAACTGTCATCACGCGTACCGCTGGTGGAGAAAATCGCCGACTACATCGTCTCAAGTGGCGGCAAGCGCATTCGTCCATTGCTGGTACTGCTCACCAGCCAGGCACTGCAGCAACAAAGCGACAAAGCCGTCACTTTAGCAACCGTGATTGAGTTTCTGCATACTGCCACCCTGCTGCATGACGACGTGGTCGACACCTCGGATATGCGCCGTGGCAACCCAACCGCCAACGCTAAATGGGGCAATGCCCCCAGCGTACTGGTGGGCGACTTTCTCTACAGCCGCGCCTTTCAAATGATGGTTGAGCTGGGCTCATTGCCGGTCATGAGCATTTTATCGAATGCCACCTGTGTCATTGCCGAAGGTGAAGTACTGCAACTGACCAACGTCAAAAATCCAGATCTGACCGAATCTCAGTATCGCGACGTCATCCACGGCAAAACCGCCATGCTATTTGAGGCTTCAACTCATGCCGCTGCCGTCTTGCACCAGACACCAGAAAACGTTGCAATGGCCCTGAAACGCTATGGCACCGAGCTGGGCATGGCGTTTCAATTGATTGACGATGTACTTGATTACAGCGGCGACGCCAGTGAGCTGGGTAAAAACGTTGGCGATGATTTGGCTGAAGGCAAAACCACCTTGCCACTGATTCACGCCATGGCCCATGGCAGTGACGATGAGCGCCAACTACTGCGCCAAGCAATTCGCCGTGGCGGCCTCGAGCAAATGGATGACGTGGTTCGCATCGTACAAAAACTGGGCTCATTAGAATATACGCGTCAACAAGCTCAAGCTTGCGCCGCGACCGCCAAACAACAATTAGAACTTTTGCCAGCCAGCGAGGCCAAACTTGCACTGGCAGCACTAGCCGATATAGCCGTGATGCGCACCCATTAATCCGACAGCCCCAGGCTGTCCGCACCATGAAAGGAACCCTTGTGATCAAGTGGATGTTACTGCTGATCAGCCTGACCACCTCGATCAGTCACGCCAGCCTGCTCGACTCGCTGAACAATGAACCAGAGTTTTTGCCGGTAGAGCTGGCCTTCCCGCTCACCACTGAGCAAGAAGGTGCCACCCTAAGCGCACACTGGAACTCCAGCGACGGCTACTACCTGTACAAAAGCCGTATCTACGTTTCGCAGAACGGACAGCGCATTGAGGCCAACGCTTGGTCACAAAGCGGCAAGCAAAAGCAAGATGAAGCCTTTGGCCAGGTGACGGCATTTTATGGCCCACTCACGGCCAGCTTTGATTTATCCACACTACAACCGGGCACCTACGCGCTGCACCACCAAGGCTGTGCCGATGCTGGTTTGTGCTACCCACCGCAAAAGCTGCAACTGAGCTGGGACGGTAGCGTCGCAGCCAATGCATCGTCGCCACAACCACAAAGCAGCATCGACAAAACCTCACCAACCACCGAGCCCAACAGCGACGACTGGTTTAGCGGTCGCTCCTGGGGCGCCGTAGTGGGCTTGTTTTTCCTATTAGGGCTAGGACTGACCTTTACGCCCTGCGTACTGCCCATGGTGCCCATTCTAACCAGCGTGGTATTGGGACAAGGCAATCACTCCCCCTCTCGTGGCTTTGTGTTATCTAGCCTTTATGTGTTGGGCATGGCCCTTACCTACGCTGCCGCCGGCTTGACCGTTGGCCTACTGGGCGCGGGAGCCAATATCCAAGCCTGGATGCAAACGCCCTGGGTGCTTATGGTATTTGCCGCCTTATTCGCCGCCTTAGCCCTGGCCATGTTCGGCCTGTACGAACTGCAATTGCCCGCAGGACTGCGCAACCGCCTCAACGATATCAATCAGCGCCAGCAAGGTGGTCAGCTGGTCAGCGTCTTTATCATGGGCGTGTTATCGGCTCTGGTGGTATCGCCATGCGTATCAGCACCGCTAGCCGGCGCCTTGGTTTACCTGGGCGCCACCGGTGACGCTTGGCTGGGCGGCAGCGCTTTATTGGCCCTGGGCATGGGCATGGGCGCACCACTGATTGTTTTAGGCACCACAGGCGCCTCCATCCTGCCTAAAGCCGGCATGTGGATGAACCAAATCAAGGCGGTATTTGGTGTACTGCTGCTGGGCGTCGCCATCTGGTTGCTATCGCGCATTCTGCCAGCCGCCATTGAACTGGCATTGTGGGGCACATTGGCCCTGATGTACGGCATCTATTTGGGCGCCCTGGAACCTGCCAACAACGGCGGCAGCCGGGTCGTGAGAGGCATCGCCTTGATTTTCACCCTTTACGGCGCCAGCGCCTGGATAGGCGCACTGCAAGGCAATAACAACCCGCTACAGCCGCTGAGCTCAAGCCACAGCAATGTCAGCACAACAGACAGCCAGCACTCATCACCTTTTCAACGCACCGCATCGGTAGCCGAGATTGACCAGCTGATTGCCAGCAGTAGCGGCCCAGTGATGGTCGATTTGTACGCTGACTGGTGCATCAGCTGTAAAGTGATGGAAAAGGAAGTTTTTGAACAAGCTGACGTGCAACAGCTGCTCAGCGACACCCTGTGGCTGCAACTGGATGTGACCGACAATACTGACGAGCACATCGAATTTATGCAGCGCTACGGAGTCTTTGGTCCACCGACTGTGCTGTTTTTTAACCAAGGGCAAGAATTAGCCTCTGCTCGACTGCCTGGCGAAGCCGATAAAGCCGGTTTTATCCAGCATATTGAACAGCGTTTACGCCCAGCCCTATAAACAATCGCCCGGCTATGCCGGGCTTGTTTTTCTCGCGCCAAACCTTATATCTAAGGTAAAGCCCAAGAGATCTCAACATGCACTACACCTGCGGCCACTGCGGTGGTATCAATCGCATCCCTGTCGATAAAAGCCACGAACAGCACCTGCAATCACGTTGCGGCCGCTGCCAACAAACGCTCTTTAACGGCCAGCCAGTCGAGCTTAACGATCAGAGCTTCCAGCGCTTTATCAACAAAAATGATCTACCCGTATTGGTGGATTTTTGGGCCAGCTGGTGCGGCCCCTGCAAAATGATGGCACCGGTATTTGAGCGCTTGTGCCAACAGATGCAAAGCCAATTACGCTTCGCCAAGGTCAACACGGAACACGCTGCAGCCGTCAGCCAGCAGTACGCGATTCGCAGCATTCCGACATTGATTTTGTTTCATAAAGGTCAAGAAGTGCAGCGACTGGCCGGTGCGTTACCAGCAGCCCAGCTGCAGCAGTGGGTACAGCAAAACCTGGCAGCGATGTAAGTTAAGTCGTTGCCAAATAAGGCCCTGCACCCAAGCTCAGGGCCCCGCAGCCAAAGCCAGACTATCTCTCCACAGCATAAGCGACTGCCGATTGCGCACATGGGTCGGCAGCCTGACCAACCATTCGGGCAACACATAGCTTACCCACCGCCTACAAGCCGTCATTAATTGCGCTAGCTCAAGCATTGCCAGTTAATTTAATGGCCCACCACGACAGCCTGATACACATCAATATCTTTGCCGCCCATCAGCTTATTCTGACCCTAAACCAACAAGGGAGAATAACTATGAGCATTGAACACCACGATCTGCACCACGAGTTCCCGGACATGACTGCACAGATCCGCGACTTAAAAATGAATGATCGTCATTTCGCGCGTTTGTTTGACGAGTACCACGATGTGGATCGCGAAGTGCGCAAGATTGAAGAGCAGGTGGAAGCGGCCTCAGACGAGCGCTTAGAAGAGCTCAAGCTAAAGCGCCTACATTTAAAAGACGACCTCTACACTATGCTAAAACAAGCATAAAAAAAGCCCCTCAATGAGGGGCTTTTTTTATTGGCGCCAGTTACAGCTCGAAGCTGTGTCTGAGCACAATGGTCTCAACCCGGTCTGGGCCGGTTGAAATAATATCAATCGGCGCACCAATCGCTTCTTCAACAAAGCGAATATAAGCGCGGGCATTTTCCGGTAAATCATCAATGCTCTTGGCACCAAAGGTCGACTCGGTCCAGCCTGGCAACTCCTTGTACACAGGCGTGACTTTCTCGAATTGATCAGCCGATGCCGGTACTTTTAACGCATTGCCATTTTCGTCCTGATAACCGATACAGACCTTGATGGTATCCAGACCATCCAGCACATCCAGCTTGGTCAAACAGATGGTGTTAATCGAGTTAACGCGAATGGCATGCTTAACCAGCATGGCATCAAACCAACCACAACGACGATCACGACCCGTGGTGGTGCCTTTTTCTTTACCCACATCTGCTAGGTGCTTGCCAACGTCATCAAACAATTCCGTTGGGAAAGGACCTGAACCAACACGAGTGGTGTAAGCCTTGGTAATGCCCAGAATCTGATCCAGGTACAAAGGTCCCACACCAGAGCCCGTCGCCACACCGCCAGCCGTGGTATTAGACGAGGTCACAAACGGATACGTACCATGGTCGATATCCAGCAGTGTGCCTTGGGCACCTTCAAACATTATGTCGCCACCCTGCTCACGTACCGTGTGCACCAAATCTACCGCGTCAACAACGATGTCTTTGATTGCAGCAGCCCACTCCATGCAGGCAGCCAGCGTGTCTTCGTAGCTAACTTCATCAACACCGTAGTATTCGCGCAACGAGAAGTTATGGAATTCCATCACTTCTTTCAGCTTGTCGGCAAACTCTGGCTGGTACATGTCATCGACGCGCAAACCACGACGCGACACTTTATCTTCATACGCTGGACCAATACCACGCCCAGTAGTACCAATTTTGGCGTTGCCACGCTTGATTTCACGCGCCTGATCCAGTGCGACGTGATACGGCAAAATCAGCGGACACGCATGGGAGATGCGCAACCGCTCTTTAACCGGAACACCGCGCTCAATCAAGGCATTCATTTCACGCAGCAAGGCATCTGGCGCTAACACCACGCCATTGCCGATGATGCACTGTACGCCATCGCGCAAGATGCCAGATGGAATCAAATGCAAGGCGGTTTTTTCGCCATTGATCACCAAGGTATGACCGGCATTGTGTCCGCCCTGAAAACGCACCACAGCGGCGGCTTTTTCAGTCAGCAAATCAACAATCTTGCCTTTACCTTCGTCACCCCACTGGGTGCCTAAAACAACAACACTTTTACCCATTGCCAATGTCTTCACTCAATCAGTTAATCTTTACCAGCTGCCATTGGCCATCCTGCTGTTGCAGCTGGTAATCAGCCACCACCGCCTCACCATTCAGCTGTGTCACTACTCGCTTACCCTGCTCTCGTAGCAGCTGTATCTGCTGCCACAATTGTGCATCCGTATCCTTGGGTGCCAGCACCGTCTCACGCCGCGTTACCGCTACTGAGCCAAATCGTGCCAACACTTTTAAATCGCCACTAAAACCGGTCGCCGGACGCGCACGGCCAAACACGGCTCCAGTCTCATCATAGCGCCCGCCTTGCATCACGGCGTCGCCATAACCCGGCACGTAAGCCGCAAACACCAAACCGGTGTGATAGTCATAGCCGCGCAGTTCAGTAAAATCAAAATACAACGGTAACTCAGGGAAGCGCATGCTCAGCTGGCGCGCGACATCGAGCGTATGCTGCAAAGCAGAAGCCGCCGCCGGCACTGATGCTGACAACTCAGCAATAACCGGCGCCAGCGCATCAACATCACCCTGCAGACGAAATGCCTGAGCAAACGCTGCGACCAAGGTGGCATCACTGAGATTATCGCGCGCCCACTGATCTAGGTCGGTGACGCATTTGAAACGCAGCAGGGCAAACAGTGCTTGCTGCTGCTCTGTGCTTAGTTGCGCCGCATCGGCCAACGCCCTAAACACCGCTACGTTGCCCAAATCCAGGTGCAGCTGCTGAACTCCGGCCTGACGGAGCAGGTCGATCATCAAGCTGATGATTTCTACATCCGCTGCCATGCCTGCTTCGCCGTACAACTCAGCACCGATTTGGGTCGGGGTACGACTGGCCAGTAAGGAACTGGCTTTGGCATGAAATACCGTGCGGCAATAACAAAAACGCCCGACACCTTCCGGGGCAAAACTATGGGCATCAATACGTGCCACTTGCGGCGTGGTATCTGCCGATAACCCCATCAATCGGCCTGACAACTGATCAGTAACCTTAAAGGTACGCAGGTCGAGGTCTTTGCCAACACCGGTCAGCAATGAGTCTAAATATTCCAGCGCTGGCGGCATGACCACGTCATAGCCCCAGCCATCCAATACATCCAACAGCTGGCGCCGCAGACTTTCAATCTGGCGCGCCTGCGGCGGCAGGATTTCTTCGATACCATCAGGTAACAGCCAACGATCTGCACTTGTCATGGATCGGCCTTAATGGTTGGTGATATAGAGCACAGCCAGACCCAGCAACATACTGATCAGGCCAGTCAGTCGAATGGTGCGATCATCACTTTGCGCTACCTGCATTACCAACCGACGCCACTGGCCAGGATTGGCAAAAGGTAACAGACCTTCAAACACCAGAAACAAGCCCAGAGCCAACATCAACTGTTGCCACATATCCATGCTGAATACCGCCTGTCTCTTTCTTGAACGCACAAAAAACCGGGCCATGGGGCCCGGTTGCAGGATTCTAACAGAAGCTCTGGGGTTAAGATACCTGAGCCTGCGAGCAGGCTCTTCATCTTACTGACCCTTGCTGTCTTTAAGGTAGCGGAAGAAATCGCTATCAGGCTTGAGCAGAATCACATCATTCTCTTTAAACGTCTCCTGATAAGCTTTCAGGCTACGGGTAAAGGAATAAAACTCTGGATCTTTGCTGTAAGCAGCGGCATAAATACGTGCCGCCTCAGCATCGCCTTCACCACGAGTGCGCTCGGCGTCACGATACGCTTCCGCTTCGATCACCGTCTTCTGACGATCGGCATCGGCCTGAATACCTTCGGCCAGCTCTTTACCTTGCGAACGCTGCTCACGTGCTTCACGCTCACGCTCTGCAGACATACGGTTATATACCGAATTACTCAGATCATCTGGCAAGTCGATAGCCTTAACACGCACATCTAATACCTCCACACCCAATTCATCTTGAGTGTTTTGGTTCAGCAGCTGAGTCATCTTGGTCATCAGCTCGTCACGCTCACCTGACACCACTTCGTGCAAGGTCCGAGAAGCAAACTCATCACGCAAACCTTTATTCAGCAGGTTAGACAGCAAGTTAGACGCTTCAAAACGATTACCCGATGTCGCACGGTAATAAGCTTTAACGTCTTTAATCCGCCACTTGGCGAACGAGTCGACGATGACGTATTTTTTGCCCGATGTCAGATAGCGAGATGGATTGGTATCTAACGTCAACACACGCGCATCAAACTTCTTCACATTCTGTACGAATGGCGTTTTCCAATGCAGGCCAGGCTGAATATCATCACCCACCACCTCACCAAATTGCAGCTTGATGGCACGCTCTTTTTCATTGACGACATACAAGCCCTGGCTGGCAATCAGCAACAGAACACCGGCAACGATAATGCCGATCATGGCTTTAGGAGACATTAACGACCCTCCCGACGACTGCTGGTTGAGTTTCCTTGACGCGCTCGCACTTCACGCAATACCTGATCGGTCAAACGTGAAATATCGGCATTAGACATAATGTCCTGCATTGCCGTCGGCTTTGGCATGTTTTTAACGAGTTGATCCAGCGGCAAATACATCATGTTATTGCCCCCATCAACATCAACCAGGACTTTGCTGGCGTTGTTATACACATTGGTCACGGCTTCAATGTACAAACGCTCGCGTGTCACCTTAGGCGCTTTGCGGTATTCGCTATACAGGTTTTCAAAACGCTCGGCCTCACCTTCGGCGCGCGCCACGATGCGAGCTTTATATGCCGCCGCTTCTTCCAACTGACGCTGGGCACGACCACGCGCTTCCGGCACAATCGAATTCGCGTAAGCTTCGGACTCGTTAATCAAACGTTCTTTGTCCTGCTTGGCTTTTTGCACATCATCAAAGGCCGCTTTCACCTCACCAGGTGGGCGTGCATCTTTAATGTTGATTTGACTGATCACCATACCGGTTTGATAACGTTCCAGATAATTCTGCAAGCGTACCTGTACTTGATCGGCCAATACTGCACGACCAACCGTTAAGATTGGGTCCATTGCTGTAGAACCAACCTCGTGGCGCAGCGCACTTTCCGCTGCCGACAGCAAGGTGCGTTCAGGCTGCTCAACACGCAAGGCATAAGCCACTGGGTCGGTTACCCGATACTGAACGTTCAATTCAACTTCGACGATGTTTTCGTCTTCGGTCAGCATGCGCTCTTTAATTTCAGCGTTACGAACCTGGGTGGTATTAACCGGAATCACTTCATCCACCAGCGGGATTTTAAAGCGCAAACCAGCATTCTCGGTTTTCAGGTATTTACCCAAACGCATAACAACGCCCTGTTGCGTCTCGTCCAAGGTATACACCGATTGAAAGCCCAGCATCACCAGCAGCGCAACAATGGCGATGCCAAATAAGCCACCGCCACCACTGGAGCGATTGTTATTACCGCGATTGCCACCGCCACCAAACAAGCCATTAAGCTTGTCCATCAGCTGCTTCAGCGCTTCGTCCAGGTCCGGCGGTTGGTTGCCGCCGCGATTATTATTGCCGCGGTTGTTGTTACCCCATGGATCGTTGGGATTGCCCTTTCCGCCGGGCTCATTCCAGGCCATAGTTTTCTCCAGTCAGGAAGACAGATCGAATGGTTGCCAATGATAGCCAGTCAGCTTAGTCAGTGTCACCCTAATCAGCGCTCCCAGTGTTCCCGTTCGCGCTGAAAAAAGCGTTGCTCATCGACATTGGCTCGCGCCAATGCCATACGAAAATCATCTTGCTGCATACGAATTTGCAGCAAAATTTCGCCATTGTCGCCGAAGCGCTCGCTGCGCACACCGCCCAATTCGTAAAGAATCGCCCGCAACCTGGCATCCGTCGGGGCTAAGCAGATTTCCTGCTCAAACAACTCATTGCCCAGCAACTCAGCCATGGCTTGATTCAGCAACTCAAAACCGATGTTTTGCTGCGCCGATAACCACACGGCAACGGCTTTACCACTGTCGTCACGATCGATACGCGCTTCGCCATGCTCAAGCAAATCTATTTTGTTGTACACCCGCAAAGTGAGCACTTCATCGGCATGAATTTCTTCCAACACCCCTTCCACGGCAGCGACATTGGCATCGCGCTCACTGGTGGCACAATCAATGACGTGCAACAGCAAATCGGCCTCTGCTGCTTCTTGCAAGGTGGCCTGAAACGCCTCCACCAATTTGTGCGGCAGGTGGCGAATAAAGCCAACGGTATCCGCCAGCACCACTTCACCAATATCGTCCACACCATAACGGCGCAAGGTAGGGTCCAGGGTGGCAAATAACTGATCTGCGGCGTAGACGTCGGCTTCCGTTAAGGCATTAAACAGTGTTGATTTACCGGCATTGGTATATCCCACCAGCGCCACCGTCGGTACAGAAGAGCGCTTACGCGAACGCCGCCCTTGCTCGCGTTGGGAGCGCACCTTTTCTAACCGCGCGTGAATATTTTTCACCCGCTCACGCAATAAGCGCCGGTCAGTTTCGAGCTGTGTTTCACCCGGACCACGCAGGCCAATACCACCTTTTTGCCGTTCTAGGTGGGTCCAGCCTCGGACCAACCGGGTTGACTGATACTGTAACTGAGCCAGCTCTACCTGCAGCTTACCCTCATGAGTACGGGCACGTTGGGCAAAGATATCGAGAATCAGCCCAGTGCGATCTAATACCCGACACTGCAGTGCCCGTTCCAGGTTACGTTCCTGGCTCGGCGACAGGGCATGGTTAAAAATCACCAGCTGGGTATCGTGCAAATGCAGCAGGTCAGAAATTTCTTCCACCTTACCGCGACCAATAAAGGATTTCGGATCAGGCGCATCGCGCTTGGTGGTGACCAACTCTACTGGATCGGCTCCAGCCGAAGTGACCAGCTCGTAGAACTCGGTCACATCTTCACGATTGGCCCCTTCGGGAAAATCGACGTGTACCAGCACGGCACGTTCGCCACCGCCAGCACCTTGGCGCTGAGCGCCTTCAGGACGTTCAAAGAACAAAGACACACTCCAAAAACCCGGCCTGAGAATGCAAACCGGGTTTTAGTATTACTTCAGGATATCGCTCAAGCCTGCTCTTCAGCACCTTCACCGGCTTCGGCAGGAGGAGCTAAACGCACATTGCGCGACGGAACCACCGTAGAAATGGCGTGCTTATACACCATTTGGCTGACGGTATTTTTTAACAAAATGACAAACTGATCGAATGACTCAATCTGCCCCTGCAACTTAATGCCATTGACCAGAAATATAGAAACCGGAATACGCTCTTTTCGTAATTGGTTCAAATAAGGGTCTTGTAGCGAGTGCCCTTTTGACATGGTTATCTCCTTAAATAAGGTGGCCGTCCAATGTGGGGACGGTAAAAAAATAAAATGTTGAGCACTCAGTCGTTGAGCGCTCTAAGCCCCAGGTCGTCCGGAGCCGCAAACTTTCGCGTTCAAGCAGGGGAGTCAGGACGATGGGCTAAATATGGCGTTGGCCTCAAGGATTTTCAAGGCACTATTAACAAGATTCGGATCATTGGTATCCAACCAGTGCAAATCTGGCCAACTGCGCAGCCACGTGATTTGACGTTTGGCTAATTGACGGGTGGCAATAATGCCGCGCTCGACCATTTCGTCGTAATCACATTCACCTGCTAAATAGTCCCATGCTTGGCGATAACCCACCGCACGCACCGACGGCATCGAGGTATCAAGATCACCGCGCTGGTATAACTGCTGCACTTCGTCAATAAAACCTTCGTTCAGCATTATCCGAAAGCGCTCGGCAATCCGTTGATGCAACTGCTTTCGTTCTTGCGGACAGACGGCCAAATTCACCACATGATAGGGCAAGGGTTCACTCTGCTGCTCCTGCCAATGCTGGGTCAGGGTTTTACCACTCACCTGGTACACTTCCAACGCGCGCTGAATACGCTGAGAATCCATAGGCTTTAAGCGGCGGGCCGATTCTGGGTCAATTTCTGCAAGACGCTGATGCATGGCTGGCCAACCTTGTTGCTGCGCTTGCTCTAGCAAAGCCGCCCTAACCGCGTCATCCGCTTGCGGCAGATCCGCTGCTCCGTCACGCAAAAACTTGAAGTACATCATGGTCCCGCCCACCAATAAGGGCACCTTACCAGCAGCTGTGATCTCTGCCATTTCAGCCAGTGCATCTTCTCGAAAGCGCGCCGCAGAATATGGCTCTGACGGGTCGAGCATATCAATCAGTCGGTGCGGCGCACGCGCCAGCATATCGGCGTCGGGCTTAGCCGTGCCTATGTTCATATCACGATACACCAGCGCCGAATCGACACTGATAATTTCACATTGATGCTGTTCAGCCAGGGTCATCGCCAGCGCTGTTTTACCAGCCGCCGTCGGCCCCATTAAAAATATGGCTGGAGGAAGTTCAGTCATTAGCGTCCCCGCAAAAACAGTTTATCCAGCTCGTGTAAGGTGAGCTGGGTCCAAGTTGGACGCCCATGGTTACATTGACCACTGCGTTCGGTGGCCTCCATATCGCGCAGCAGGGCATTCATTTCAGCAATGGTCAGCTTGCGATTGGCACGCACCGAGCCATGGCAAGCCATGGTCGACAAGATTTCATTGCGCTTGGCGGTAATGCGATCGGAATGCCCATGCTCCATCAGCTCAGAGAGCATATCTGTGACCAATTGAGCCACATTCGCCTGCTGCAGCAACACCGGGATTTGTCGCACCATAATGGCCTCAGGGCCAACACGTGCCAGCTCCACTCCCAAAGCTCGAAATTCTTGCGCATACTGTTCGGCAACGTCGGCCTCACGCTCACTTAATGCCAAGGTTTCTGGCACCAACAAGGGCTGACTGGCCACCTGCTCTGCATCAATGGCGGTTTTTAACCGCTCATAAGTGATGCGTTCGTGGGCCGCGTGCATATCGACCACCACCATGCCCTGCTGGTTTTGCGCCAGAATATAAATGCCATGCAACTGTGCCACGGCATAGCCCAAAGGCGGCATATCTGGGTCGTGATCAATATCCTGCAAGCTTGCCACTGCAGCAGATGCCAACGCCATTTGATTGCTTGGCGCCGATGCCGGTACTTGCAGTGGCTGCGCCATCGTTTGATAGGCTGCCATTTGCTCATTAACCTGCTGCACGCTGGGTTTATTCGTATCAGCGCGCCAATCAAGTCGCGTTTGTTCACGAAATTCTCCAGCCTGCACGCCACTAACAACTGCTGGCGGCGCCTGCAAACTTTCTGTCGAGGCAGACGGCAGTTGATCATCTGGGCGCACATCGGCCAGCGCCCGGTGTAAAGAGCGGAATAAAAAATCATGCACCAAGCGACCATCTCGAAAACGCACTTCATGCTTGGTGGGATGAACATTCACATCGACCAGCTTGGCATCGAGCCACAAATACAGCACAAAGGCCGGATGGCGACCGTGGTACAACACGTCGCGATAGGCTTGCTTAATAGCGTGAGCCACCAGCTTATCTCGCACGACCCGGCCATTCACGAAAAAATACTGCATATCCGCCTGCGAGCGAGAGAAGGTTGGCAGCCCAACCCAACCCTGCAAACTCAAGCCAGCCGCTTCGGTATCCAGGTGCACCGCACTGTCAATGAACTGCGGATTGAGCAAGCTAGCGACGCGTTTTTCACGATCAACCGTGCGCTGCGCCGGACGCAACTGATGCACCACTCGACCGTTATGGCGCAGGCTAAACCCTATGTCATAGCGACTGAGCGCTAAGCGCTTAAAGGCTTCTTCTAAATGAGAAAATTCTGTTTTTTCGGTGCGCAAAAACTTACGCCGAGCGGGCGTATTAAAAAACAAATCCCGCACTTCGACTGTGGTGCCAGCCGGGTGCGCAGCAGGCGCCAGCTGCGCCTCCATATCCCGACCTTCTGCCGTTACCTGCCAGGCCTGCTCCGCCTCTGGCGTGCGTGATGTCAGCGCCAAGCGCGACACAGAACTGATACTGGCCAAGGCTTCACCGCGAAAACCGAGCGAAGCGACAGCTTCTAAATCGTCCAGCGTAATGATTTTACTGGTGGCGTGACGACTTAATGCCAACGCGAGATCGTCTTTGTCGATGCCATGACCATCGTCACGAATACGCAGCAGTTTTACCCCACCCTGCTCGGCATCAATATCGATGCGAGTGGAGCCTGCATCGAGGGCATTTTCCACCAGCTCTTTAACAATATTGGCAGGTCGTTCAACTACTTCGCCGGCGGCGATTTGGTTCGCAAGCCGGGGGGACAGGCGCTGTATGCGTTTCATAAATCAGCTTTTGGGAATTTTGAGGGTTTGACCAATATGAATCTGGTCATTTTCTAAATTATTAGCGCGGCGCAACTCGGCCAATGCCACCCCGTTACGCAGAGCAATGGCAGACAAAGTATCACCGCGGCGAATGGTGTAAGTATGATAAATGCTGTTATCCACCTGGCGCGCCGCCAGCGTAGTGCCGCGCGGTGGATGAAGCTGAAAATAGTCTTTCAGGCCACTAAAAATAGCGTGCGCCATTTTTTTACGATACGACGATGAGTTGAGTTTTTTCTCCTCACCCGGATTGGAGATAAATCCGGTTTCTACCAACAAAGCCGGCATATCGGGGGCTTTCAATACCAGAAAGTTGGCTTCTTCTACCCGGCGCTTGTGCAACTTGGATATCTGTTTCATATGAGAAAGAATTTTACTGCCAATTTGCACACTGGATTCACGCTGCGCGGTCATGGATAAATCTAACAAGGTCATGGCTAAATGATCTTCCCGTCCATCCAGGCTAACGCCACCAATTAGATCCGAGTCATTTTCTTTATCGGCCAACCAGCGAGCCGTTTCACTGGTTGCTCCTCGCTCCGACAACACAAACACTGAGCTGCCACTGGCACTGGGGTGTTTAAAGGCATCGGCATGAATGGAGACAAAAAAGTCGGCATTGGCCTCACGTGCTTTTTGCGTACGCTCCCGGTGGGCAATGTAATAGTCACCCGTGCGCACCATAAAGGGGGTAAAACCAGGAGCCTGCTTCAGCAGCTGTTCCAGCTCTTTGGCGATTTTCAGCACCACATGCTTTTCATAAGTGCGCCGCGGGCCAATGGCACCTGGATCTTCACCACCGTGGCCAGCATCAATAGCAACAATAATGTCACGCGCCTTATTCGATACCGTATCGCTGCGTTTTATCGGCTCAACCACCGCTTTACTGACCTTGGCGCGCTCTAAGTCCACCACTAGCCGGTGATAAGGGTATTTTTTATTTGGCGGCAGCGGAAAGCTGCGCGGTGTTAAGCGCTGCTTCATGTCTAAAACAATGCGCAAATCCGAGCTGCCGCGTTGGCCACTGCGAATGCTATCCACCCAGGTCGACGCTACATCAATATCGGTGGCAGGCGTTAACAAGCGAGCATTGGGCAGATCGATGACCACCCGCTCAGGGTTGCTGAGCTGAAATATTTTATGCTCGTGCGGGCCTGATAAATCGAATACCAGGCGTGTATTGTCTGGCGACTGCCACACCCGAATATCTTTGACATCCGCCATTGCCAGTGAGCTCAGCAGAGCGCTGCCACACAACAATAGGGATTTGATCACGGCCCAAACAGGCTTTGTGGTTATCATACTCGCCAGTTTCAATCTCAATTCATCAAAGGCAATAACTGTGGATGTTGCCGCAGCTGCTGCAGCCACTCAAGTCCACGTGCTGTGCCTGCCTCCAGCTGCAGCTCACGACCAGCACCACTATCGGCCAGCAGAATGGTTAAGTCAGCTTCGGGCAATAAGCCCAGACCACGCTGCGGCCACTCGATCAAACACAGGCTGTCATCATTGAGATAGTCGCGAATACCCATAAATTCCAGTTCTTCTGGATCACCTAAGCGATACAAATCAAAATGGCAGATACGCCGCTGCGTCAGGGCATATTCCTCCACCAAGGTGTAGGTCGGACTGCGTACCGCGCCCTGATGCCCCAGCGCTTGAATAAAGCCTCGACAAAAGGTGGTTTTACCCGCCCCCAAGGTGCCTTGCAAAAAAATCAGTCCGCCGCCATCAATAACGTCGGCGAACACCCGAGCCGCTGCCAGAGTGGCTTGTTCATCGGCCAATTGCCAAGTCATACATTTACCAAAGATCGAATGGATTGCATCAGATCAGACGCCAACAGTCCGCGACTGCCATTGGCCTGAGCTTCTAAATCAGCGGCGGCGCTGTGCACACAAACGCCCAGTTGGGCCGCCAGCCAAGCATCGTGTCCTTGTGCCAAAAACGCACTGATAACCCCCGTCAGTACATCCCCCATGCCGCCACAGGCCATGCCCGGATTGCCATCGGTACATAAACGCGAACGCCCATCAGCATGGGCAATCACTGTGCCTTGGCCTTTTAGCACCACCACCGCCTGATATTTTTTCGCCAACGCCAAAGCGCTACCAAAGCGATCCGCTTGAATGCTCTCGATGGACTGCCCCAGTAAACGTGCGGCTTCACCTGGGTGTGGCGTCAGAACCACTTCACGACCACAAAAGTCCTGCTGCCATTGAGGCTGCGCCAAGAGGTTTAAGGCATCGGCATCGAGCACCAGCGGCACATCGGATTCCAGCACCACCTGCAACATCAGTTGCGCCCAGCTGTCTTGCCCCAAACCAGGGCCACAGCCCAGCGCCGTGGCCCGCGCAATCATTGGCGGCAAGCACAAGCCGGAGTGAACCTCACTGACCATCACTTCCGGCCGACGCATCAGCAACAGCTGACCATGGCCAGCGACAGTGGCAACACTCACCAAACCAGCCCCCGTGCGATAGCCCGCTTCAGCAGCCAAGCTAATGGCACCGGCCATCCCCTCATTGCCACCCACCAGCAAAGCGTGGCCATGCTCGCCCTTATGGCTATTGCCACGTCTTGCACCGGGCAAGACTTGCTGCTGCTGCAATAAATACCAGCTAATGCGCTGACATTCGGCTGGTGCATTGTCCAGCAACTCGCCGCTGACCGACAGCGATGCATAGGCCAGATCACCGCTGACATCCGGGCCATCACAGGTCAGTAAACCGCGTTTTACACCAATAAAGGTGACGGTAACGTCGGCCTGCACCGCACATCCCAATACCGCGCCACTATCGGCATGCAGGCCTGACGCGATATCCAATGCCATGACGTCAGCTGGATGTTGATTAATCGCCTCAATGGCTGCGGCATAGTCACCGTCCACAACGCTATTAAGGCCAATGCCAAAAATTGCGTCGACTAACAAGTCGCAGCCTGGCGGCAATGCTTGCCACGGCGCGATATCCACCCCTGCTTGTTGAGCCATTTCACGTGCACGCGTGGCGCTGTCGCTGAGCCTTTGATGGTCACCCAAAGTTAACACTTGCACTCGCATGCCGTGATAAGCCGCCAGTGCGGCCAACACGTAACCATCCCCGCCGTTATTACCTGGTCCGGCCAATACCACCACACTGTCGCACTGCGGCCAGTGTTGCAGCAAACTGGCAAAGGCGGCTTCTGCGGCGCGACACATTAGCTCAAAGCCATTGCCGCCGAGCTGCTCGATGGCCAGTTGATCCAATTGTCGTACCTGGGCTGCCGTCAATAACGTGGTGGGCAAATGATCCCTGGCGGTGTAAGGGCGAGTCATGCCAGCTACCTTGCTGTCGTCGTGAGTTTGGCGCCAGTATAATGGTTCGTTTGTTTCTGCAACACCGCCAACCGCCGCGAGCTTTACTTGCTATGTCTGACTCTTGTTCGAATTCTCCGCCGCCATCCGCCACTCAAGAGGCACTGGCATCACTGCGCCAACAGTTAGATGTTTGGGGGCGCGAACTGGGCTTTCAACAAATCGGCGTGACAGACACCGACCTTGCACAACATGAGCAGCATCTGAAGACCTGGCTAGAGCAGGGCTATCACGGCGAAATGGGCTTTATGGCGGATCACGGCAATATGCGCTCGCGGCCGAATGAATTGCAGCCGGGCACAGTGCGAGTCATCTCGGCTCGTATGGACTACCTGGCGCCCGATATCAGCATTAGCGAACAGCTACAAGATAAACGTCTGGCCTATGTATCACGCTATGCCCTAGGGCGTGATTATCACAAATTGATTCGCAAGCGCCTTACCACCTTGGGCAAACAGCTGCAGCAAGCCGCCGGAGAAATGGGCTTTCGAGCCTTTGTCGACAGTGCCCCAGTGATGGAACGCGCGCTGGCCAATAAGGCTGGTCTTGGCTGGATCGGCAAAAACACCATGCTGATCAATCGCAGCGCCGGCTCCTATTTTTTCTTAGGCGAGATTCTTACTGATCTGCCAATGCCCATCGATCCCGCCTACGACAAAGAACATTGCGGCCGTTGTCAGTCATGCCTGGATATATGCCCAACCCAGGCTTTTGTCGGCCCTTATTTGCTCGACGCCAGGCGCTGCATTTCCTACCTGACCATTGAGCTGGATGGCCCGATTCCAGAGGAGTTAAGACCTGGGATGGGCAATCGTATTTTTGGCTGTGACGACTGCCAAATTGGCTGCCCTTGGAACCGCTTCAGCAATGCCAGCCAGGAAGTCGACTTCACACCCCGACATCAGCTCGATAAAGCGACCCTGCTACAGCTGTTTCAGTGGGATGAAAAGACCTTCTTGAGCAATACCGAAGGCATGCCCATCCGCCGCACTGGCTATATCAATTGGCAACGCAACATTGCCGTAGCACTGGGAAATGGGCCTTACAGCTTGGAAGTGGAGCAAGCCCTACTTGAGCGCAGAAGCATCAGCAACGCCCTAGTGCAAGAGCACATCGACTGGGCGCTGCAGCAGCTGACAGGCAAAAGCGGCCGTTAAGCTTGAATGAAATGCTGGCGTAAATGGCGTAGTTCGGCGATGGACTCACGAATATCGTCCAGTGCCAAATGCGCGCCTTTTTTGTCAAAGCCGTCCAGGCTGGATGGCTTCCAACGCTTGGCTAGCTCCTTAACCGTACTGACATCAAGATTGCGGTAATGCATATGGGCTTCCAACTCAGGCATATATTTCACCAAAAACCGACGGTCTTGATGAATGCTGTTACCGCACAGAGGCGACGTGCCCGGCTTAACATGCTGCTGCAAAAAGGCCAACGTTTGGCGCTCCGCTTCGCGCATATCGATCTGGCTCTGGCGCACACGCTCGGTCAGCCCTGAGTTGCCGTGGGTCTTGGTATTCCACTCATCCATGGCGTCCAGCAGAACATCAGGCTGATGAATGGCCAACACCGGCCCTTCGGCAATAATATTGAGATCACCATCGGTCACTATGGTGGCAATCTCAATGATAACGTCGCGCTCAGGCAGCAACCCTGTCATTTCCAGATCCATCCATACCAGGGCATCACTTCGGCTCATGTTTGTCTCTCTAGTTCATATAGCAGCAAGGCAATAGTGTAACGGTCCAACATGCGCCTTGCACCTTCAGCCGCACCACCGGACAATGACCACCCCGACAGCCAGCACAGCATTATGAGCAAACGCAAACTGAATAAACGCCAAACCTGGCGCATTGAAAAGATCCAGCAGGAAAAAGCTAAACGTGCGCGCCACAAAGAGCAGCACATTCACCAGCAGTTAAATGCTGGCGAGCTTGGCGGCGAAAGTACTGGCCAAATCATGGCGCACTTTGGCAGCCAGGTAGAAGTCGAAGCAGAACGCTTTGGCCGTCGTTACCGCTGTTTTTTGCGCGCCAACTTAGGCTCACTGGTGACCGGCGATAAAGTCGTGTTCCGTCCAGGGCCGGAAGAAAATGGCGTATTGACCGGCGTGGTGGAAACGGTTTTAGAGCGCGACAACGAGCTATCCAGGCCCAACCCCTACAATGAAATCAAACCCGTTGCCGCCAATATTGATGTCATCGTATTGGTGATTGCCCCCGAGCCAGAGGCACATCGTAACTTGATTGACCGCTACCTAGTAGCCGCTGAAAATTGCCATATTGAGCCGGTCATACTGTTTAACAAAACCGACCTGATTAACGATGACAATCGCGATCATTATTTGTACTTGCTAGCTCAGTACCAGGAGCTTGGTTATCACATACTGACCGTCTGCAGTCATGATGAAAGTAGCCTAGGCGAACTGAAAGAGTTTCTTAACGGCAAGGTCAGCGTGTTTGTTGGACAGTCTGGCGTAGGTAAGTCTTCGCTGATCAGCACCTTGTTACCCGACGAAGAGCTGAAAGTCGGAGCTCTGTCAGAAAACACCCGCAAAGGTCGCCACACCACCACGACCGCACGTCTCTACCACTTTCCTGCTGGCGGCGATTTGATCGACTCACCTGGAATTCGTGAGTTTGGTTTATGGCATATGAGCGCCGACGAAGTGCTGTATGGTTTTTGTGAACTGCGCCCGCTGGCTGGCCAATGTCGTTTTCGTGATTGCCATCATGAGCAAGAACCGGGCTGCGCCATTATAGAGGCGGTTGAGCAAGGCGAAGTGTCGGAGCAACGTTTCTCTAGCTATCAACGTATTGTTGATACTCTGACAGAACTGTAGCGCTGCGGATAAATCATCTGTGGGCAGCAAGATACGATGTGCCCACAGTATCCCCGCTTACGGTGGCTACCAGAAAATCTCTTCCTTATTGGGCGGGTTATCGTAGGAATTATCTTCCGCTTCACGCTCATCACGCAGTTCTTGCAGCAGAGAACCGGCCTGATTGATCACGGGTTTGCGGGCATCATCCGGCTGCGCGTCCTCAGCGCTCTGGTCTTCTTCGTCCCCAGGCTGACCGGTACGATCGGCCACCCCTTGTGCCGCTCGTTTATTCAATAAAGTTACAGAGATGCGACGGTTGACCGGATCATAGGGATCGTCCTGTTTCAAAGGAGCGGTATCTCCCATACCTATCACTTGGCCTATTTGCTCTTTGGGCACCCCGGCTTCCATTAACGCGCGACGAGCCGCATCGGCCCGCAGCGCCGATAAGCGCCAATTCACTTCATCGGAATCTCGGCTTTGTGTGCGCGAAGCATCGGTATGACCAACAATCGATAAACGATGATCAATGGTCGCCAGAACAGGGGCCAGCTCCCACAAGATGTCTTCGGTATAGTATTTTAATTCTGCACTGCCCGGTGCAAACATCGGCCGTTTTACTTGATCAACGATCTGCAAGCGCAAACCTTCCGTGGTGATATCCAGCAACAGTTGATTTTTAAACGGACTGAGCGTAGGACTGGCATCGATACTGGCTTCTATTTGCGCCTTTTCCTGCTCCATACGCTCGCGCTCAATGGCTTCAGATAAACTTTCAATCTCTTCAGCCTGCAGTATTTTTTCTGGGTCGAGCTGCTCGGATTCGGCAATATTGTCGGCTTGGGAAGGCGAGCCGCCCAAATCAATGACATAACGCGATGGCACTTTATTGCCTTCTTCCCACGCCTGAGGGTCCTGAAAGTAACCAGAAATGGCTTCTCGCTGTTCTTCATTGGACGAGTTAATAACCCACAGCACCAAAAATAACGCCATCATGGCTAAGGCAAAATCCGCCATGGCGACTTTCCAGGCACCACCGTGTCGTCCATGACGGCCTTTTTTATAACGTCGAACAATGATGTTCTGATTTTGGCCAAGATTTTCCATTAGCGGCCACGCACCTTACTTTCAAGCTCGTTAAAGCTTGGACGGCCATGGGTAAACAGAGATTTGCGCCCAAACTCCACCGCCAACTGCGGCGGCAAGCCATTCAGCGAGGCAATCACACAGGCTTTGACCGACTCATACAATTTGATTTCGTCGCTGGCTAAATGATGCATTTTTGAACTGACCGGCCCCACCATGCCATAGGCCAAAAACACACCGCTAAAGGTTCCCACTAAAGCCGCCGCCACATGTTGGCCAATTTCCGATATCTCACCGTCAATGGCGCCCATGGTAATCACAATTCCCAGTACCGCCGCTACGATACCAAAGCCAGGTAAGGCATCAGCGACCTTACCGACGGCTTCACTGGGTGCCTCTAGCTCGTGCAAGCGTGCTTCAATTTCCTGATCCATCAGGGCTTCTAATTCAAACGAGGTAAGATTGCCTGCGGCAATGATGCGGAAGTAATCGGCAATAAACTCGGCCAATTCCATGTTGGCCTGAATGCCTGGATAACGGGCAAATAAGGCACTGGACTGTGGACTGTCGACATCGCCCTCAATCGACATGATGCCCTCACGCCGGGCTTTGTTGAGAATGTCATAGATCAGGCCCAGCACATCCATATACATGGCAGTATTCACCTTGCCGCCAAACATCACCTGGGGCATCAATTTGAAACATTGGGTCACTGTATGCCAGGGGTTGGACAGCAGAAAGGCGCCAAAGGCCGAGCCGACAATAATCAGAATCTCAAAAGGTTGCCACAGCGCCAATAACTCGCCATGGGACATTACGTAGCCGTAAAGAACGCTGCCGAAAACAATAAATAAGCCGATAAAAAACAGCATGAATACGGGTCCTGGTACGCTCCATGGAAGTTGGCTGGCACATCCGGCCCGATCCAACAGCGATAAAAGGCAAGTTGAACTGTGATACAGACCGTTAATGACTATAGTAATTAAAGGTCACAAAACGGCGCCACACAAACTGAGACATGACACAACAGCCACCAGAGCCGATATCGAAGCAACAATGGCAGGGTTTGCCCAACGGTGGCGAGTTTCCCATTCTTGCCGAAAGCCGTCGGCGCATCCGTCAGCAAATGCAGAGCAGTCGTGCGACCTACCAGGACTTGGCCGTTGTCGTTGAAGCCGACCCTGCCCTTTGTTTGCATTTGCTGCATACCACCATCGAACAGAATGCTGACTGTGAGCAACAAATTGCCGGTGCCGCCAGCTGTTTGTCGCTGCTGGGCATGCAGGAGCTGGTACGAATCGTAAAACACCTACCCATTGTCAGTGCCGACGATGAAGACCCTCAAATGCGCCTGTATCGGCGCTGCCTCCATACCGCCCACTTTGCTGGCGAATTGGCGGCCTACTGGTGCAGCCAGAAAGGCAGCGGCAGCCCTGAATACGTACGCTGGAGTGCCATGCTGGCCAATGCTCCACTGTGGGCCTGGCTGTTACATGAGCCACGCAGCGCCAACTGGCTGTATTACTTAAGCCAAGGGCAAGATTTGTTGCAGGCGGTGGCATCGACCTTTAAATCAACATCCAATCGGCAGTGGGATCAACTCGCGCGCCAATTGCATTTGCCTTCTGCGGCCCATGAGCTGTATCAACAAGATATCTGGCCAAAGCCTGAGCTATGGCGCTTACTGCGCCATCACGACCCGAGAGACGTTGACGGTCAGCGAGCCTTGCTACATCACGGCCAAAAACCAGCCTTTAGCTGCCTGTTAGCCAATGGCCTAGCTTGGCATTGGCATATTGCACCGCTTAGCAAGCGCAGCCGGCGCTGGTTGATACTGGCAAGCCATTGGTTAGGCAAACACGAATCTATGGTTTGGCACGATGCCAGGCAGTTACAGGTGCGGGTCAGTCATCAGCAACAGGATGGACTTGCGTGCGGCTTGCAATGGTTGGCCAGTCCCAGCGCCACTTATCATCCTTATGAGCCTTATTACCCTGTTCCTGAAAGCGAAGATAGCGTCAGTGAGCCTATCAACAACGAGCTCGCCAACGATCAAACAACATCAAATAAGCATGCACCTGTCGCCGAGCCAGCAGCGCCAGAAACAACACAGGCCGCCAGCTCACTACAGCCTGCCCAACAACAAGAAGCGCAACGTGCAACGGATGCCAGCTATTTGAAGAAACTATTACGTCAACTGCAGCAAGAGCCAGATCGCTTTGGTGATTGGCATTTTCTGTTGCGTAGCACGTTAAAAGGCGTGACCCACGGCCTTGGTGTGCCTCATGCTTGCGCTGCGTTACTAAACAAACAGCACACGACGCTAAAAGTGGCATACACCGATGGCATGACTCCAACCATGGACATGGCCAAACTGCAGGTTGATCTACGCACTGCCAATCTATTCGGCAAGATATTGGAAAAGAAGGCCAGCCTGCTATTAACCCCGGCCAACCGCGACACATTTTTGAAAGGCCTGCCTGATAAGGTCACCCAGGTATTGCCCGACCATTTATTATTGATGGCCATCGATGCTGGCCATAATGCCATCGGCATCATCATGGCATTTGATGACAGTGGCACTCTGGCCATCAGCGCCGAAGAGTACCGCCTGTTTAAGCAGCTCTGCCAAACGACCAGTCAAAGTCTGGCAATGCTGCGCCACAATACCCGCCAGCAGCGCTCCTGACAGAGCTCATAGGACTGGGGTACACTCAGCCTTTTACCGGATGTTCACCATGGCAGAGTTTCCGCTGTTACTCGAACCCGAAGCACTGGCGGCGGCTTTGCCTGCGTCAGATGGGCCAGCGTTACTGATCATTGAGCAAGCCCCCCTTGATACGTTTTTGCAGCACCATATCCCTGGTTCAGTGCACCTCGACTTCAAGCAGTTGCAGGCGACTGCGCCGGCAGCTCCAGGTGAACTGCCGAGTGCACAGCAACTCAGTCAAGTACTTGGTGCTCTAGGATTGACCCCCGAAACCCATGTTATTTGCTCTGATCACGAAGGTGGTGGCTGGGCCGGTCGGCTGATATGGATACTCGATTGTCTTGGCCACCAACATTATTCCTACCTCAACGGCGGCCTCACGGCTTGGCTGCAAGCCGGGCTGGCCGTTGAGAGCGGCATCGCTAGGCCACAACCAAGCCAATACCAGGCAGACACAAGCCATCAGCAGAGCGTCAGCATTAGCCAACAGCAACTACTCGAGCGCCTGGACAGCCCAGACCTGGCCATTTGGGATGCCCGATCTGCGGCCGAGTACAGCGGCGAAAAGGCGTTTTCGAAGCGTGGTGGCCATATACCAGGCGCAGTCAATCTGGAATGGACGCAGACCATGGATCGTGACCGTGGCCTGCGCTTATTACCATTGGCTACCTTGCGCTCGCGGTTGCAACAGCTGGGCATCGACGACAGCAAGCAAGTGGTGACCCACTGCCAATCTCATCACAGATCAGGCCTGACTTATTTAGTTGCCAAATTACTGGGGCTATCGGTGCAAGCGTACCCAGGCTCCTGGTCACAATGGGGCAATGATCCAAATACCCCCATCAGCACCGTACAACCATCCTGAGAGACACTATGAGCGTTAAAGATCAGTTATTTATTGCCAGTCAGCATCTGGTTCCCCATCACGCCTTATCACGCCTGATTGGTCGCCTAGCCGCGAGCGAAGCGGAGTGGATTAAAAACCCGCTGATTAAAGGGTTTCAGCGTCAGTTCAATATCGACATGAGCGACGCGCAACGCAAAACAGCCGATGAATTTCGCAGTTTTAATGACTTTTTCACCCGTGAGCTAGAGCCAGATGCCAGGCCCATAGCCGCTAATCCAAAACAACTGGTATCACCTGCTGACGGCGCAATTTCGCAGTTAGGCAAGATAGAACACGGCCGTATTTTCCAGGCCAAAGGGCAAGATTTTTCCCTTACTGAGTTATTAGGTGGTGAGCGTGAACGGGCCGAGCCTTTTATCGATGGCCAGTTCGCCACCATTTATCTATCACCACGAGATTACCATAGAGTGCATATGCCGGTTGATGGCACCTTACGCGAAATGGTGTATGTGCCGGGCGATTTGTTTTCCGTCAATAAAACCACAGCAGAAAATGTGCCGCGCCTGTTCGCCCGCAATGAGCGCTTAGTCGCTATTTTTGATACCGAATGTGGCCCCATGGCCATGGTGCTGGTCGGCGCCATGATAGTGGCAGCCATCGAGACCGTTTGGGCCGGACGCATCACCCCGCCTTTGCGTCAGCGCCAGGTCACTCAATACCCACTGGCACAAGAGGTCAGCCTGAAAAAAGGCGAAGAGATGGGCCGCTTCCTGTTGGGCTCCACCGTCGTTTTGTGCTTTGGCAAAGGGCAAACTCAATGGCTGGATCAACTGCAGGCCGATTCGCCACTGCGCATGGGCGAAGCCATCGCCACGGCGGCATCATAAGCTTACTGCATGCAACCCTGGCAGCGCGTTATGCGCGCTGCCAATCAAACGCCAGCACCTCGGCGATACTGTGACTGTCACTCGCTAACATCAGCAATCGATCCAATCCCATAGCAACGCCGCAACAATCCGGCAAGCCATGTTCTAATGCCGCCAATAACGCTTCATCGATGGGACGCCCGTCGGCTTCCTGAATAAAGCGCTGACGCTGCTCTGTCGCATCATTCAGCTCATGGTAACCATTGGCCAGCTCATTACCATCGAAGAACAGTTCAAAACGTCTGGCGACAGGCTGCTCTCCCTGCAGCTCCACCCGAGCCAGAGCAGCTTGTGAGGCCGGGAAATCTCGGATAAACACCAGAGTCTCGGCTGGCAAGGCCGGTTCTATCTGATGACTCATAATGATATCCAGCCAACCATCGCGCGACAGATGCAAATCTTGTCCCGCTAAGGCCATGCCATGGCTAGCTAAATCCGCATCCGACGCCTGATGCACCGCCAAGCCAGCAAAACGTTCAAATGCCTCGGCGTAGCTAAGATGAACAACCGGCAGCTGTGGCCAACGCGATTGAAGCAAGGTTTGGCTCAGCAAAGCGACTTCATCCATCAGCTGCTGCAGACTAACGTCTAAGCGATACCACTCCAACATGCTGAACTCAGGGTTATGTCGACGTCCCGCCTCACCACGACGGAACACCCGCGCTATTTGATAAATGTCTCCAACCCCGGCGCACAGCAGTCGTTTCATCGGATATTCAGGCGAGGTTTGCAGCCAGCGCTGATCGCTGCTCTGCATGGGTTCAATATTGGGGTCACTGACTGCCGCTTGAGACAGTATCGGGGTCTCAACCTCAAGGGCAGGATAACGCTCAAAATGCTGACGAATGCGCTGATTCAACTGCGCCCGTTGCTGTAACAGCGATAAAGATGCTGACGGTTGCCAAGTCATAACGGTTCCACAAAAAAAGGAGCCTGATGGCTCCTTTCATCAAACAAGAAAATGATCAGGCGCGGCTGACATAATCACCGGTGCGAGTATCAATTTTCAGTACATCACCGATGTTGATAAACAGTGGTACCTTCACCACAGCACCCGTGGTGAGGGTTGCAGGCTTAGAGCCGCCCTGAGCAGTATCGCCTTTCAGGCCAGGGTCAGTTTCGGTCACTTCCAACTCAACAAAGTTAGGAGGTGCAATCGTCAGCACTGCCCCATTGAATAAGGTTACGGTATAAACGTCCTGCTCTTTTAACCACTTAATGGTTTCACCCACGGCTTCCTGAGACGCACCGTGCTGCTCAAAGGAGCCGTCAGTGGCCATAAAGTGCCAGAACTCACCGTCGGTGTAGAGGTATTCCATGTCCAGCTCGATCACGTCTGCACCTTCCAGACTTTCACCTGACTTGAAGGTCTTTTCAATGACTCGACCGTTGCGCAGGTTGCGCAGTTTCACCCGGTTAAACGCCTGGCCCTTGCCCGGCTTAACGTATTCGTTCTCCATAATCGAGCAAGGTTCGTTGTCCAGCATCACCTTAAGACCCGATTTAAATTCGTTGGTAGAATAGTTGGCCATTTTACAATCCAATCAATCGCGAGAAATAAAGGTGCGTATCATAACGCGAACTGACGCTGGTGTAGAGCCAAGCACGTGGCAGAACGAGTTGGCAGGCGCTTTTCGCCGTGCAGATGAACTGCTCGACTATCTAAAGCTCAGTGCCTCTGACTTCGACATAGATCTGCAGCCTGCCTTTCCATTATTGGTGCCGCGGCCCTTTGCTGCACAGATGCAGCCAGGCGACATCAATGATCCCTTGCTTCGACAGGTCCTGCCGATTCAGCAGGAACGAGTAGAAGTCAGTGGTTTTGTGAGCGACCCGCTGGCAGAGAGCAGCAGCAATACCGAGCCTGGCATCATTCACAAATACCATGGCCGTGTACTGCTGATGCTAGCTTCAGGCTGCGCGGTTAATTGCCGTTATTGCTTTAGACGCCATTTTCCCTATGCCGACAATCGTATTGCCAGGCGGCAATGGCGCAGCACCCTCGAGTACATTAAACAACGCTCCAGCATCAGCGAAGTGATACTGAGCGGCGGCGACCCTTTAATGCTGGACGATGCTCATCTAGGCTCGCTAGTTGATGAACTGGAAGCTATAAGCCATGTAAAACGACTGCGTATTCATTCACGCCTACCGGTGGTCATACCTCAGCGCCTGACTCAGCTGCTGGCCCAACGCCTGGCCCACAGTCGCTTGCAGTGCACCTTGGTGTTGCACATCAATCATGCTAACGAATTGGCAGCGCAACATGCCGACGCATTGAATTACTGGCGATCGCAGGGAATTACGTTACTCAATCAAAGTGTTTTGCTACGTGGTGTTAATGACAACCTACCAGCTTTATTAGACCTAAGTGAGCAGTTGTTTACAGCTGGGGTTTTACCCTATTACCTTCATACATTGGACCCGGTCAGCGGCGCTGCGCACTTTGACATAGATGATCAGATAGCTGGTCAATTGCATCAGCAAATGCAAGCTTTGTTGCCTGGATACCTAGTACCCAAGCTGGTTCGAGAGATCCCAGGAGAGCCCAGTAAAACACTGATCAACCTCGACAGCCGCAGGGCTGGCGACTATAACGGGTAGGGAGAAGTACGTACCGAAGCGGCTGGCAGATGGGTAAACCGTGCCGTTGGCAAGCGTGCTTAAGTCACTGATCTATAATCAGTACAGCCCTGCCATTTGCAAGGCATGGGGTATCCATCAATGAATATGCAGCAGGAATGCATGGACAGCCAACGAGTCGCGATCAAACTACATATACCGGCAACGCCGCTCACTTCTCTCAGCGTCTGTCCTGATACCGTTGAAGGAGTGACTGAGTGGGCTAAGTCGTTACCAATGGCCAACACTGGCGAGTCTGCACGTCAGTTGTACACGGCCATTCGTGAATTTAATCAGTGGGACGCCGACCCCGTATTGCGCTTCAAAGTCCTGGAAGTCGTGCGGCCGTATATCTACTCCATCTGCACCTTGCTCAACAAACACTTTCTGCAATCTTCAATTTCACTCAACGAAAAACAGCTAAAAGTTGCCAATCTCAGTCAGGCCTTGCAAAGCCACCTGGCCACGGGTTACAAAATGGTCGTCGGCCATAGCATGAGCCAGCTGGGCAAGCATGATAAAGCCTCAAAGATCGTCACCATCGCCATTCATCGGGCCATTACCGATACCGCGCAAACCATACTCAGAGCGTTTCAACTTTATTGTCAGCCTCCTGAATTTTCTTGGCTTGAAAGCAACCAACTGTACCTGCTCGCTGAAATGCACGGCTTGCATGATATTGAGGTCAACGATCGGCAAACACGATTTTTGTCGAGTTCAACCGTCAAAGACATCTTTGCCCGCTTGCACTTGCTAGGTACCGCCAAGCCCAACAATCTGCGCCAACAAGACCTGACCCAGCTGTTTGACGCCAGTGAACTGTGGGCTAGTTTCACGGACATCACTGCCGCTGATGACGAAGACGGTTTGTTTATTATTAACCTGCACCGTGATCGCCCAGGCCAATACAGACAGCACTTACGAGAGGCGCAGCAGCCTGAGTTTCGCAGCCTCAACACCCAAAGGCTGGTGCATGCCCTAAGGCAATGGGCCGCCAACCCCGCTGGCCACCACGACATTACAGTGCCAGGCAAGTTAAGCGACAACATTTTGTCCCACGCCATTCAATCTTGGGGCATTCATTGGCAACGCTCCTTCCGCCGCACGCCATCCGAAGGACAGCTGGCTTTATGCATAGGGCTTTCTGCTACCCATTACTTCAGTGGCGGTAATCGAGAATTTGAGCGCTTACTTGGCGAGCTAAGACCCAAAGCAGTAGACGGTCCCGACCGTAGCCCCAAAGTCGATATCGGCAAGCAATCGACTGAAGACGTTTGGGGTGACGCTTTTGATGCCAACCGACCGGCATTAGCTGAAAACACCCAGATTGATCTTGATGCTATTGAGTTTATTAACAAGCACAAGGCCGAACACGAAACGCCAGATCAGGAGCTCAAGTACCCGTCGCACGAAGTCAAAATGATTAACTCAAGCCCTGGCGGCTACTGTTTGCACTGGAGTGGCAACCTGCCACCATCCATCCAAGCAGGTGAGCTAATAGGCATTCAAGAGCATGGCATTCGCCACTGGTCGATCGGAGTGATTCGCTGGATTCGCCATATGCGCGACCAAGGTACCCAGCTCGGTATCGAGTTATTAGCGCCTAAGGCGCAGGTGGGCGCAGCTCGCTTATTACAAAAAACCGGCGACAACGGGCCGATGATGCGAGCCTTGCTGCTGCCCGCGATTAAGGCCATTGCTCAACCTGCTACCTTACTATTGCCACGCATGCCATTTCGCACGGGTAACAAGGTGGAATTGTTATTTGAAGAAGAGCAAGGCCGCTACCAGTTGACCAAGCGCCTGACATCCACCAGTAGTTTCAGTCAGTTTCAGTTCCGCAGTGCCGGACCAGCAAAACGTCACACCAGTGCAGAGCCCAGTCCGACCCTGCTGCCGGATGACGACTTTGATTCTATCTGGAATAAGCTCTAACTGACGTAAAGCGTCTAGACATGGTTTTGCATATGACAGTTTTTTGCACATTCCGCCCATCTATGTCCAAAGCAGCGATTTATTTTTAAATGATCCTCTCTATAATCACGATTTTATCAATCAGAGGCTGACATTTTGGCATCCCGCGAAACCTTGCATCTGTTGTTGTTGTGCCGAACTGAAAATGAGGCTGAAGGAATTGTCAGTCTTTTGCGCAACTCTGGCAGCGCCACCCGGGTACATTTAGTAACGTCCCTGGATGACTTCAGTGAACAGCTGCAGGAAAAAACCTGGGACCTACTGTTAGCAGAGCCGTCCTGCCATGGCGTTGAATACAATGATCTGCTGCGCCAGATTCGCCGCCTAAATAAAGACCTACCGCTGATACTGATCACCCATGACGACGTCGAGCCCATGCAAATGGAAGCCGCCCTGCGTGATGGTGCTGTTAGCCTAGTACCCCTCGACGAAAGTAATTTGATGCTTCTTGTCATCCAGCGCGAGCTGGGGCATTTACGCAGTCGCCGTGCGAATCGCAAGCTGGAAGTCAGCCTGAGAGAATCGGAAAAACGCTGCCAAGGGCTGTTGCAAAGCTCCAAAGATGCGGTCGCGTATGTGCACGATGGCATGCATATTTTCGCCAACAATGCGTATCTCGATTTGTTTGGCTATTCATCGCCAGATGAACTAGAAGGCATGCCGATCATGGATATGATCGATGCCGGTGCGCAAAAGGAGTTTAAAGCCTTCCTTAAAAGCTACGGGCAACAGCCAGGTCAGACCAGTAAGTTAGCTACTGTCGGCATGGATGGCGAAGGTAAAGCCTTTCCTATGACTATGGACTTTGCGCCTGCTACCTACTCTGATGAACGCTGCACCCAAGTCGTGATCCGCATGCGCGAAGACAGCGCCGAACTGGAAGCCAAACTGGAAGAAGTGCGCAGCCGTGACTTGCTAACAGGGCTGTACAACAAGCCTTATTTCCTCAGCCGGTTAGAAGAAGCCGTAGACCAAGCCGTGATGAACAGCGCCAAAGGCGCCGTGGTCTACGTCAACCTGGACAATTTTGGTCGACTGAAAAGTGATATTGGCATCGCCCACACAGATACCGTGCTGTCGCAGATTGCAGCCACGCTAAAAGAGCAGCTGTCCGAGCGACAAGTCACCTCGCGCATCGGCGAGGACATTTTCGCCTGCATTATGATGGGACGCGACGCCGAGCAAGCTCTGGCTGCAGCCGAAAAGCTACGCGACACCATCGAACATCTGCTGATCGAAGTGGCCAACAGGACGGTTACAGTAACCAGTAGCATTGGCGTGGCTCTGATCAATGAGAATAGCTCTAAGCCGCTCGATATTTTACAACAAGCGCATCAGGCCGCCGATGGCGTGCGCAAGTTAGAAAATCATGAGCACGGTAATGGCGTTAATCTGTTCCAGCCGCCAGAGCAAGCCAAAGATGACGAACAGCAAGATCTAGAGCAAACCCTGGTGAATGCCATCAAGGGCAATGGCTTCCGTTTATTATTCCAGCCTCTCATTAACCTTCGCGGTGAAGAAGTAGAACACTATGAAGCCCTGCTGCGCCTGCCCGTTGATGGCGGTGATGAATTATCGGCTGCTGAGTTTTTCGAAAACACCGCCATTAGCGATGACATCAAACGTAAGATCGATCGCTGGGTAATATTACACACCACCAAGCTGCTCAGTGAACATCGTACCAAGGGTCATAACACCCGCATGTTCGTCAACTTATCGGCGGCATCTTTGGCGGACGAATCACTGGCCAATTGGATCGGTGTAGCGATTAATGCCGCCAAGCTGCCAAAGGGCTGCGTGATCTTCCAGTTTAATGAAGAAGACGCCAGCAAGATGCTGAAACAATGCCATGACTTTACCCATGCGCTGCTGGAACGGGGTATTCCAACGTCTATTAGCCGCTTCGGCTGTGCACTGAATCCGTTCCAGAACTTAAAACACCTGGAGACCACCTACGTTAAAGTGGATGGTTCATTTACCCAAGAATTGGGGCAAAGTCCGGATGCACAAAAGCATCTGCAGGAGTTACTCGGACAACTGCACGAAGAAGAAAAGCGCACCATTGTGCCTTTGGTAGAGAGCGCCAACGCCGTTGCCAGCTTGTGGCAAATGGGTGTGCACTTTATCCAGGGTTATTATGTGCAAGCGCCCCAGGCCGGCATGCTATACACCTTTACCGACGAATAAAAAAAGCGGCCTAAGCCGCTTTTTTTATTGCTACAAGATGTCTCGATCGCGATAACCCAACAGATAAAGAATACCATCCAGCCCCAAGGTTGAAATGGCATGTTCGGCGTTCTCGCGCACCAAAGGCTTTGCACGAAAAGCAATGCCTAAACCAGCAATGCTCAACATCGGTAGGTCATTAGCACCGTCACCAACAGCAATGGTTTGCTCAAGGCGAATATGCTCACGCGCAGCCAGCTCTCGCAGCAGTTCCGCCTTACGTTGACCGTCGACTACTGTGCCGGTTACACGACCAGTAACCACGCCGTTTTCCATTTCCAACTCATTGGCATAGACGTAATCAATGCCCAGTTTTTGTTGCAAATAACGACCGAAGTAAGTGAAACCACCGGACAAAATCGCTGTTTTATAACCAAAGGCCTTTAAGTTAGAGATCAGCCGCTCGGCTCCTTCCGTGATCGGCAGACGGGCCGCGATCTCTTCCAGCACTTGGCCATCCAGACCTTTTAACAAAGCAACACGCTGGGCAAAGGACTCGCTAAAATCGAGCTCACCTTGCATCGCCCGCTCGGTAATTTCAGACACCTGCTCACCCACACCAGCGGCATGAGCCAGTTCATCAATTACTTCTGTCTCAATCAGTGTTGAGTCCATATCAAAGGCGACTAAACGGCGATTGCGACGAAACACGTCGTCGCGTTGAAACGCGATGTCCACCCCTAGGTTGTTGGCCACCTGCAAAAAATCAGCCCGCAAGGCGGCCTGATCAGCCACACCGCGCACGGAAAACTCAACGCAGGCACGAGTCTGCTGGTCATGATGCTCTAATGGCACCCGGCCTGACAAACGATTGATTTGATCAATATTGAGATCGTGCTGGGCAACGATGGAGGTCACTTGTGCGATGGCTTCAGCCTCTATACACCGAGCCAACAGGGTAACGATGTGACGATCTTTGCCCTGCCCTTCAACCCAATGCTGGTAGCTTTCAGCAGTGACCGGAGTAAAACTTACCGACAGGCCCAGCTCATGAGCCTTAAACAGCACGTCCTTCAATACCGGCGCAGACTCTGCCGTGGATGGGATGGCAGCTAAGATCCCCAACGACAAGGTGTCATGGATCTCAGCCTGACCAATGTCCAGAATAGCGACGTCATACTGTGCCAGAATGGCACTGATGTTGGACGTCAGCCCAGGTTTGTCCGTACCACTCACACGGATCAGTACCAATTCAGTCACAGTAGGCAGTCCTGCTTAAAGTTTGTTGGCGTCGGCCTTGGCACCAGCCACGACGCCGCGCAGCTCTTCGATCAGCTCAACGGTTTCATGCACAGACAAGGCCCGCTTACGATCCAGGCTCATCAGAAACAGGCCCTTTTCCAGTTGCTCTAACTTGTCTTGCAGTGACTGCTTCACGTCGCTCATGCTCTTACCTCAAGTTGTCAGTGACTGAAGCAACACCGCCAGCGCCACTTCAGTATTCAATGTCGGTCCGTTCTTTTGACCATCATGGGTTTATGGTCACAATCTGCTTGAGTCGCTGGCTATTCGCTGGCGTTCACCCAAGCGGCGCATATAATACCACTACTAATCAGGAAATCTGTGTTCGATTGAGTCTCGCCATGTCGTTACCCCACCGTATTCGCCATAAACTGAATACAAGTCAATTAAACAGCCTGTTGGTGGCGGTACTGATGTTGCTCACCGGATTGTTGCTGAGCCTACTCACCTACACCCACCTGCAGCAACAGCTGTTGGCACAGCAGCAAGACGATGTTGAACGCCAGTTGCAGCGCTTAGCCGTGGCCGCCGCTCCTGCGCTGTTACAACAGGACCGCGTCACTCTTAATGTGCTGTTAGACGATTGGCAACGGGGGCCTGTAATTCAGGGGCTAGAAATCCTCACCACGGATCAGCAGCTACTGGCCAGCAGCGGTACCAGTCATTCAAGACAGGTCGTCACTCGGCCGATCACCCAAGACAGTCGTGCCTTAGGTGCCGTGCGAGCCTCAATCAGTGATGTCGCGACTCAGCGCATTGCTCGCCGGTATTTGGCACTGGCACTGATGGCGACTGGGCTGATGGCCATGCTAGCGGCTTTTGTCACCTATCAACTCACCGAACGCAGCTTTGGGCAGTTCCGCTCCATCATCCATGCCCTCAGACGCTTTCGCCAGGGCCAGGACATCGAACTAACGCCACCCACAGCGACCTTGCCTGAATTTAGAGAGATGCAACAAGAGCTGCAGCATATTGCCCAGCGCCAGCAGCAGCAGCATGCGCTGGAGCAGGCGCTGGGACGTTTTATCGCTCCAAAAACAGAACACAAAAGCCTGCAGTATTTTGACTGTGCGCTGATGTATTTAGAAATTCAGGAACTCGATGTGCTGCAAAGTCGACTCAGTGCTGAGGAACTGAGCCTGACTCTCAGCCACTATTACCGACTGCTGTCCCATGCCGCCAAACTTTACAACGGCCGCCTCGATCGTTTTCTTGGTGATGGTGTGGTGATGATTTTTGGCGTGCCTAGTGCCGATCAACAATCGGCGATGCACAGTCTTTGTGCAGCACAGCTGTTTCAGGGTTTAGTGAGCCAGGTGCATGAACACGATCACAGCATCTATCCATTAGAATTTCGCATTGCAGTGCACTGGGGGCCAGTGCTGATGACCCCACTTCAGGGCGAAGGCCAACTACACGGCAATCTGATCGGCGACACCCTACACTGGGCCGCCCAACTTGCCTCAAGCGCAGAAGAACGTGGCGTGTTAGCCAGCTGTGAGCTGGTGAAGCATTTGGATGATGATATTGATTGGCGTGAAGGACCGATGATTTCCGATTTGCATGGCCGCGAGCAATGCAGCTATTGGTTGCAGCAATTGCCAGAAAAAACCCGCTCATTGATCCAGCGGCAAATCAAACACATAACAGCGCTGACCACTAACGCCTAATGATATCTAATGAATTGTTATCAACTTAACGGCTGACTTACCGGCCAATTTGAGCTTCCTGACGACTGGGCTAGTTTTTAAACATAGCGATCCAGGAGGGAAACTCGATGAGTGCTCGATTCACCCCAGCCATGATGGCTGCGCTTTTAATCAGCTTATCTGCCAATGCCAACGATCTTCGTATCAATGGCTTTATGAACGTTACCGCCGGTCATTTATCCACTGAAGACATTAGCCAGGATGGCTACGATGACGGCGTTATGTTTGATCAGGATACCTTGGTTGGCGTGCAACTAGCACAGCAAGTCAACGATTCCACCTCGGCCACGGCTCAGCTAATTTCCCGTGGCCGAGAGGACTTCAATACCGAAGCTGCCTGGGTCTATGTGACCTACGCTGTCAATGACGACACCGATATTCGCCTTGGCAGACTGCGTACACCTTATTTTCATTATTCTGATTTTCTCGAAGTGGGTTACGCCTATAACTGGGTACGTCCGCCCTCACTGGTGTATCGCCTAGATGCCTTCTCGTCCATTAACGGCATTGATATCAGCCACCGTTTTGCCTTCGGCCAAACGGATGGTGTTATTCAAATCTACAGCGGGCGCTACAAAGATGACATCGGAGTAAGCGACTCCTCCTACACCATAGAGCTAAGGAGGGCTTTTGGTATCGTGGCCAGTTTTACCCAAGGAGACTTTGGCGCTCGAGCCAGCTACCACCAAGCCGATGTGAGCTTGGACATAGACCCCACGCAAGCCGGAGTGAATGGCCGCGTTTTGGATAACTTGGCAGGACAAGCGGCGCTAATGGGTGTGGGTGAAGAATTCTTGGCCGACGATGCCAAGGCCAAGTTTTACCAAGCCTCTATCAATTACGACAATGGCAGCACCTCGTTGATTGCCGAATGGACGGCCCTCGACCAAGATACAGCCTCACTGCTCGACGACAGCGCCTATTTGATCAGTGCCGCACAACGGCTGGGAGAAACCACGGTACACCTGACCTATACCCAAGCAGAAGACGACCCTGAGTCAGGCACCGTTGGCGCACTGCAATCGTTAGCTGAGTATAAGCAGTCGAGCATCATCGTTGGCGTCCGCTATGACTACGACAGCAGTGCCGCATTTAAAGTGGATGTTCAGTACAACGATGAGGAGCTGGTCAATGGCCAGGACGGCGACTCAGGCATACTGTATAACCTTGGTATGAGTCTGGTGTTCTAAGGAGTAAGGCAATGAAAATAAGACACTTTATTCATCCATGGATACTGTTACTGAGCCTGTTAGCGACCACAGCCCAGGCCGAATACGCAGTGATAGTGAGCACCGGCAATGCCAATGCCAGTCTCGATAAAACAGCCATTACACGTATTTTTCTCGGTAAGGCCAGCAGCTTTCCAGATGGCAGCAAAGCCATTCCCGTCGACCAAAGCGAAGGCTCTGCTAGCCGTGAAGCATTCAATAGCCATGTGCTAGAAAAAAGTGCCAGCCAACTAAAAGCCTATTGGTCTCGTTTGATATTTACCGGCAAAGGCACACCACCACAGGAATCAGGCAGCGATACCGATGTCAAAAAGCTGATTGCCAACAACCCAAACTTGGTGGGTTATATCGACAGCAGCCAGCTAGACAGCTCTGTCAAAGTGGTATTTCGTTTCCCTTAACTCTGTACTTAATCACCGCTACACCGTCCGGGCTTCTAACCAGAAGCCCGTTATTTATGCCCTTTAACCTGATACGCTTCTTGCAACGTCACCATGCGATCCTGCACCGACAATATATCGAGATAACCAGGGTCTTGATCAATCCAGGACAAACACTGTGCACTCGCCTCCAAGGTTGATAAGCCATCATCACGCGGCGATTTACGCACTCGATACTGACTGGCTTGCTGAGGTTGCAAGGCAATACACGGTAAAGTCCGCAACCAGGGGTTTAAATGCAGCAAACGCCGTACTTTTCGCCAAGTGCCATCCAATATAATTAACTGCTCCATCGCCTGTGCTTGTGGCAAGGTTAGCGGTTCGGCCTCTGGCAATGGATAAAGCAAGGCCACCTGCTGCAGTCCATAAGGGAACAGATCTTCAGCAGAAAACACCTCACCCACTAGCAAGCGACTGGGTTCAATGCTCAGCTTCAATAACGGTGCCGTCGACAGCGGATGCTTAGCCTCAGTCGGGTCCTGCAATATCGTTAACGGCCGTGACGACTGACAGCGATGTATAGCGCTGCATAAGCACACCGTCATCGGCCGCAAACAGTTATTGCAGCGTTGCCTTACACTCATGACAACATAGGTTTTAAGAAACGTCCGGTATGACTGTGAGCCAAGGCTGCGATCTCCTCTGGCGTCCCCGTTGCGATAATATCACCGCCCTTGGAGCCACCCTCCGGACCTAAATCGACGATCCAATCGGCGGTTTTAACGACGTCCAGATTATGCTCAATTACCACTACGGTATTGCCGTGATCACGCAAGCGATGCAATACAGACAACAGCAGCTCAATGTCTTGAAAATGTAGACCCGTGGTCGGCTCATCAAGAATATACAGGGTATTACCGGTATCACGCTTAGACAGCTCTTTGGCTAGCTTCACGCGCTGCGCTTCGCCTCCCGATAAGGTAGTCGCTGCCTGGCCCAACTTGATATAGCTTAAGCCAACATCCATCAGAGTTTGCAGCTTACGGGCAACAGCGGGAATGGCATCAAAAAACTGCCGCGCATCTTCCACCGTCATGTCCAGCACTTCGTGGATATTGCGACCCTTGTAGCGAATATCCAGTGTTTCCCGGTTATAGCGTTTGCCTTTGCAAACGTCACAAGGCACATAAATATCCGCTAGAAAGTGCATTTCCACTTTAATAACACCATCACCCTGACAGGCCTCGCAGCGTCCACCTTTGACGTTAAAAGAAAAACGTCCGGCTTTGTAACCACGCGATCGAGACTCTTGTGTACCAGCAAACAACTCACGAATCGGGGTGAAAATGCCGGTATAAGTTGCTGGGTTTGAGCGAGGTGTGCGTCCAATCGGACTTTGATCAATATCGACAACTTTATCTAAGTGCTGCAAGCCATCACAGTGTTGATGCGGAGAGGCTTTTAACGTCGTTGCTCCATTCAATGCCGTCGCTGCCAGTGGATACAAGGTTCGGTTAATCAAGGTCGATTTACCCGAACCAGACACCCCTGTAACGCACGTCATCAAACCAAGGGGAATATCCAAATTCACATCATTGAGGTTATTGCCACTGGCGCCACTCACCTTGAGCATACGCTCAGGATCAATGGGTGTGCGCTGCTTTGGCACGGCAATGGCTTTTTTACCCGACAAATATTGCCCGGTGACCGACTGCTTGTTTTTCATCACTTGCTTTGGCGTACCGTGGGCAACAATTTCACCGCCATGAACACCCGCACCTGGGCCAATATCAATCAGATAATCAGCGTGGCGAATGGCGTCTTCATCGTGCTCAACCACCAGCACGGTATTGCCTAAATCACGCAAATCAAACAGGGTTTTTAGCAGCCTATCATTATCTCTTTGGTGCAAACCAATGGAGGGTTCATCGAGGATGTACATCACTCCCACCAACCCCGCACCAATTTGCGAGGCAAGACGAATACGCTGCGCCTCACCACCCGATAAAGTATCCGAGCTGCGATTAAGTGTTAGATATTCAAGGCCCACATTAACTAAAAAACGCAGCCGATCACGAATTTCCTTAAGGATTTTTTCAGCAATTTCACCGCGGTGACCGCTCAAATGTAGATCACCAAAATAAGCAAACGCTTCTTCAACTGGCATGGCAGTACAAGCATGAATGGTTTTATCACCAACAAACACATTCCTAGCTTCCGTGCGCAAGCGAGAGCCTTCACAGGATGGACATGGCTGCACACTCAAATACTTCGACAGCTCCTCACGTACGGCTTGCGAGTCAGTTTCTCGGTAGCGACGTTCCAGATTCGGTAACACGCCTTCAAATGGATGTTTTTTATGGATGGTGTCGCCGCGAGAATTCACATAGCTAAAGGTGACGACATCATCCCCACTGCCCTGTAGCAAGCGTTGCTGTTGCTTTTTCGTTAACTTGCCAAACGGCTTATCAATGGAGAAACCATAATGTTCAGCTACAGAGGTCAGCATCTGAAAATAATACACACTGCGGCGATCCCAGCCACGCACGGCACCTTCGGCCAGAGTCAGTGACGAGTCCTGGACCACACGATCAGGGTCAAAAAACTGCTTAACACCAAGGCCGTCACAACTCTGACAAGCCCCCGCCGGATTGTTAAAGGAAAACAATCGGGGCTCCAGCTCAGACAGACTGTAGCCACAATGCGGACAACTGAACTGAGATGAAAACAGCAGCGGCTCAGCTTTTTCGTCATCCATGGAAGCCACCAACGCCAAGCCCGAACTTAAATCAAGGCACGTTTCTAGCGACTCTGACAAACGTTGTTCAATGCCTTCTTTTAACCGGAAGCGATCAACCACCACTTCGACGCTGTGCTTGCGGCGCTTATCCAGCTCTGGGATATCATCCAGGTCACACACCAAGCCATCGATTCGAACGCGGATAAAGCCCTGTGAGCGCAAGCTATCGAACACGTGCAAATGCTCACCTTTACGATCACGGACCACAGGCGCCAGAATCATATAACGGCCATCGAGCGGCAAATCCATGATGGTATCAACCATCTGACTGACGGTTTGCGCTTCCAACGCAACATCATGATCAGGACAGCGTGGTGTACCAACACGGGCGAACAATAACCTCAGGTAGTCGTAAATTTCAGTGACAGTTCCGACGGTAGAGCGAGGATTATGCGAGGTAGATTTTTGCTCGATGGAAATCGCCGGCGATAAGCCTTCGATCAAATCCACATCGGGCTTTTCCATCATGGATAAAAACTGACGGGCATAGGTCGATAGCGATTCTACGTAGCGGCGTTGCCCTTCGGCGTACAGGGTATCAAATGCCAGCGACGATTTTCCTGAACCACTGAGTCCGGTGATCACGACCAACTGGTCGCGGGGAATATCGATGTCGATATTTTTAAGATTATGTGTACGGGCACCACGTACCTGAATGCTTTTCATAGATGCTGATCAGCCTTAAAGATAAGGCTGACCATTGTAGGGCAGTGCCCCGCATCTACAAGTCTTCTATCAAGCCCGATCTCGCAACAGTTCGTCCATATTTTCCTGCGCCCAGTTCACCGCCTGAATGCGGTTGCTGGCGCCAATCTTCTTAAACAGATTGTAGATATGGGTTTTCACTGTATGCATACTGACATTCAGCTGATCAGCAATCTCGGTATTGGTCGCACCGGTAGCCGTCAATTGCAGAATCTGCTTTTCGCGTTTAGTCAGTTTACTGGCACAAGGACTCATGCGCTTAGGCTTGTGTCTGTGCCGTGCCAGATAACTCGCCATCAACTGACGAGGCAACCAGCATTCACCACTGAATACCCCAACAATGCCTTTCGACAACTGCTGCTGAGAGGTATCACGATAAAACAGACCATTAATATTTGGCCATGCAATCATGCGCTCCAGTGGATCGTCATGTGGCACGTTAAACAGTGCCACCTGCATATCCATGGGCTGTTCGTGGATTTGCTCAAGCAAATCCTGGATGCGCTCAAGACGCCCGGCATCACCATCAATCAATGCCAGAGTCTTGCAGGGGTACTCGTTCCATTGCTGATCCCAGTGCAAACGATTGACCAATTGGCAGTCAATGTTTGTCCTCTGGTGGATAAACCCAATCAGGATGGAATTTTGAAGATTTTGCTGGCCAAACAGAATGATTCTGCGACCGGGAAGACGCGTTGACATGTCCATTCGTTGCTCCTTTGTGCTCGACAGCCCGAAAGCCTGTGTCCATTCCTCAATGCGCCGGAAAAAGCGTAAACCAGTAGCGGTCAATCCGCCGGAAATCTGAGTCTATGTCACGGTAGCGAAAATACTATGGTCTTATCAGGACAGCCCCGATATTGGCACAAACGCACCTTGCGCCAGCGACCGAGAAAACGAGTCTAGCTAGTATTAATCCTTACGTACCAGAGACACAACCGACCATTGATGACATTTAACGCCTTCCTGTCAGGACCTAGGAATACTCACCTATGGTTCATCCGGAGCACGGATTACTGGTACACTTGCCGCCTTTTTCTGAGCGCCGGACCAACGCACGTGTCACCATCCAACAGACTACCGCACAACGAACGACGAGCCGTCGCCTCTTTGGCGTCTTTGTACGCTACGCGTATGCTCGGTTTGTTTATGGTTCTGCCCGTCATGATGGTTGAAGGGCAACGACTGGACGGCGCTACCCCTGCTTTGCTTGGCCTCGCCATGGGGGTCTATGGCCTCACCCAAGCATTGCTGCAGATTCCCGCCGGTGCTCTGTCGGATCATTGGGGGCGCAAACCCATCATCATCGGCGGTCTTGTGCTGTTTGCCATTGGCAGTTTAATCGCTGCTAGCGCTGACTCTGTCTACGGCGTTATTGCTGGCCGTGCACTGCAGGGAGCGGGAGCCATTGCCAGCGCTATTATGGCGCTGGTAACGGATCTAACCCGCGAAGAGCATCGCATGAAGGCCATGGCCTCTATCGGTGCCAGCATTGGACTGTCATTTTCACTGGCGTTAGTGGCCGGCCCGTGGCTAGCCTCGCTCGGTGGGTTGGCTGCCATCTTTGCTCTGACGGCAGCGCTGGCCATCGTAGGCATATTGGTCACCTTATGGCTGGTGCCATCGCCACCTGCCAAAATTCACCGCGATGCCACCGCAGTACTGCCCGAGGTGGTAAAGCAGCTAAAAAACCGCCAATTGTGGCCCCTTAACATTGGTATTTTCATCTTGCATGCCCTGATGGTGGCGATCTTTGTCGCCATTCCGCTGCAGTTGGTAGAGGCCGGGCTTAGCAGTGCTCAGCACTCTTGGCTTTACCTCCCTGTACTGGTGCTGGCCTTTGTGCTGATGGTGCCCTTCATCATTGTGGCCGAAAAACGTCGGCAAATGAAAAGCGTGGTTATCACAGGTGCGCTGGTGCTGACCGCCAGTTTATGGCTGATGACCATGGCCACTGAGCTGTGGCACTGGTCGGTATTGTTGCTGCTGTACTTTTGGGGTTTTAACCTGATGGAAGCCAGCTTGCCATCTTGGCTAAGCAAGGTCGCCCCTGCTGGCGCCAAAGGCAGCGCCATGGGTATCTATTCCAGCATGCAATTTCTCGGGGCGTTTATCGGTGGTAGCTTGGGCGGTATGGTCATGGCTCAATATGGCTATGGCCATTTGTTCGCACTGCTAGGACTGGCAGTGTTAGTCTGGACTCTAATCATAGCGCGCACTCAGGCGCCGAAACATTTGACCAGTTTGCGCTTAACCTGCCAGCAGCCGCTCAATGATTCTGTGCTGCAGCAACTACAAGCTTTGGCAGGTGTTGCTGACGTCACCTGGCTGGTCGACGAGCAAGCCATTTATTTAAAAATCAGTGCCGATGAATTTGATCGTTCAAAGGCACAATCCATTATCAATCCCGCTCAGGCAACGGCCTAGCGAATTAACAGGAGCCAATCATGGGTCGCAGCGTAAATAAAGTGACATTAATTGGAACCCTGGGGCGTGACCCAGAGGTTCGTTACATGCCGAATGGCAACGCTGTTGCCAACCTCAGCCTGGCAACAGACGAAAGCTATAACGACAAGCAAACCGGTCAGAAGGTTGAGCAAACAGAGTGGCATCGCATCACCATTTACGGAAAACTGGCTGAAATCGTTCAGCAGTATCTGAAAAAGGGCTCACGTGCTTATTTTGAGGGCAAATTGCGCACTCGCGAGTGGGAAAAAGATGGCGTAAAACGCTACACCACTGAAATCATTGCCAATGACATGATGATGCTGGATAGCCGTGGTGACAATGCCGGTGGCTTCTCTAACCCATCAATGAATGCACCGATGGGCGGCATGAACAATGCGGGTATGAACAACCAGAGCATGGCCCAGCCAATGAATAATCCAGCTGGCTATGCGGCTCAACCTGCACCTCAGCCGGCCCAGCAACCGATGACACAGGCACCGCAACACGGCTACCAACAAGCGGCTCCTATGCAACAGCAACAGCCACCGCAGCCACAACACCAACAAGCTGCGCCACAGCAGCAACCGGGTGGTTATCAGCAAGCACCGCAACAACAGGCACCTCAGCCGAGCAACAGCTTTGACGATTTCGACGATGATATCCCGTTCTAGGAAATACCATAGATAAAAAAGTAAAGTTTTGTCCTACAACCCCCGTAAATTGGGGGTTTTTAGTTTTTATTGATGTAAATTTTCTGTTGAGCCTATATTTGCAGTTTGATACATTGAAAAAATGTAAAAAACAGAGACTGTCATGAAGTTATCAGTGCGCAGGTTGAAACTCTCAGATGGTGAGCGATCAGCCATGCTCGTCGATGAAAGTGGTGTTCCACTTTTCTATCCATCACTGTACGTCACTGTTTACATGCGTGGACGTTCACTCGCTGTAAATACGGTTGAGAACTCACTCAACGCGATTAAGGCTTTGTACGCATGGCAGACCTATTACGATTTGGATCTCGAATCACGATTTTCTCAAGGCGACTTTCTTCGCCCAAATGAGATACATGCTTTACGCGATTTCATGCAGAAGCCATTGGTCCGGAAAGGACAAGCTAAGGTTGTCTCTATTTCAGAACGTCGTAACCTTGTTAGTACGAGCAATCAGTATGCTCGTTTGTCTGTACTTGCTGATTACCTGGGCTTCCTTGCAAAACAGCTGCAACCATCTTCGAAACGCGATCATGATCATGTAGAGCGAATGGTTTCGCAGATAAAAGCCAACCGTCCCAAGAAGCCAACAAAATCCAGTCCAAATAGAGATGAAAAGCATTTGGATGATGCGGTTCTGGATTCCCTTGAAAAGGCATTAAAACCGGGAGCTGAGAACAATCCAGCCAAGGAATATGCAGTCCAGGTTCGTAATGCTTTGATGTTCTCGATACTGCGGGTCACGGGTCTTCGACGTGGTGAATTGCTTAACCTGAAGGTTGAAGACATCGACTTTGCCAAAAACACTCTGAAAGTTGTCAGGCGACCGGACTCCAAGGATGACGTACGTGCATTCCAGCCTGTTGCAAAAACACGAGAGCGCACCATTCCACTGATTCCCGAACTCATCAATCGCATCTATGAATACGTGCTCGAACACCGAAATAAAACTTCGGGTGCAAAGAAGCATGGTTATCTGTTCGTAACTCACAAAGAGGGGACGTCACTGGGTCAGCCAATATCAAATGCTGCGTTCGGAAAGTTCATGGCTGACTTGAAACGGATCGCAGACAACCACGATGGAATTCATGCTCACGCCCTACGCCATCATTGGAACTATTCTTTTTCAAAAGCCTGTGAAAGCAAAGGCGTAACACCAGAACGAGAGGAGAAAATTCGTTCATATCTGATGGGCTGGAGTGAAACCTCAGGAACAGCCGCGACTTACAATCGCAGGCATATCAAGGAGCAAGCGAACAGTGCTGCTCTTGAAATTCAAAATAAGCACATAAGTAAAAAGTCGGAGGGATGTGAAGAATGAGCATTCCTGCGTCACATAAGATTGATAGCCGCGACTTTTATTCCAGAGCTGAATATCAAGTCAAATTCTCCAGCGAACGCTGGCAACTTAGCAAGGACGTCGAAATTCCAGTTAACGCACTTAAAAGGCTGTTAAGTCAGGATATGTACCTGTCTGCACTGCATGTGCTGGCCTTTTACTCGATATCCAACTCTCCGGCACACGTACATAATTTGTTTTATCGCTTCAAGTTATACCTGGAATCAACAACTGGCCAGCCGCTCTTCAGTGTTGAATCGCTAATTTCGTATCGCTCAATGCTCGATAAACATACTGAATGGTACCTAGGGGCTCTTCGCGGATTCATCAGAAAGTGGTCTGAACTGGGATACAGCGGTGTACCTCATGAGACCATCAAGCTTTTGAATAAATGGACGATCAAAGGCAACGAGAAAGGCTTTGCCGTTCAGTCCATGTGTCCTGACAGTGGTCCGTTATCGGATATCGAAATGGAAGCCGTTATCGGTGCAGTCATCACAGCATTCGGAGAAAAACGTTTAACACTTGCCGATACCTGTTATGCGCTGATTCTTGCGATGACAGGGCGTCGCCCGACACAAATTACAGCGTTGAAACTGATGGATTTGGTTCAGCAGTCCGATAAGTACTTCATCAGGTTTCCTCGCGCCAAACAGCGCAGCCAGGCATGGCGCCAATCGTTTAATCAATTTGCAGTAGTCGAAGACCTATGGATCGTTTTGCAGCAGCAAGCTGAGGCCGTTCGCCAACAGTTCAGCACCGTCTTAGGCGCAGACATCGCCCCGAATCTCATTCCCGAGCTGCCGTTATTTCCCGCCCTCGAAACAGCCAACTCTATATCAGATTTAAAAGAACAACTCATAAGCGACCGCCTGCATGCTCCAAGTGACTCGGTAAGAAGAGCCATGTTTCGAGTTGAAAAAACGATAAAGGTTATCAGCGAAAGAACCGGTGAGCCGGTGCGTCTCAACCCGACTCGTTTTCGATACACACTGGGAACCAATCTCGCCCGTGAAGGCAAAGGCGAATACGTTATTGCCGAGGCGCTCGACCACTCCGACACCCAAAACGCTGGCGTCTATGTACGAAACATTCCAGAAATCGTCGAACGCATAGACAAAGCCGTAGCTCTGCAATTGGCTCCGATAGCACAAGCATTTCAGGGCGTATTGGTTGTATCCGAAAATGACGCCAAACGTGGCGACGATAGGAGCAGCAGGATTTCCAACGGCACCGCTAACCTTGGCACCTGCGGCAGTTGCGGTTTCTGCAGCGCCTTAGCTCCAGTGGCTTGTTACACCTGCAATCATTTCCAGCCCTGGCTCGACGGGCCACACGAAGCCGTTCTGGAAAGGTTGATCAGTGAGCGAGATAGCGTGTTAGAGCATACCAGCGATAACAAAATTGCTGCGGTGAATGACCGCTTGATCCTGGCCGTAGGTGATGTCGTTAACCGTTGTAATGCGATGAAAAACGGAGTGATTGATGGCTGATATTCTTCTATTCACTCCAAAGCATCAGCTGAATGCCGAGGCCAACCTGCGCGACTTCGTCGCAATGTGTCGTCATCGCCTGACTGTGTTTGGAGCTGATCTGGATTGGGATAGCGATACCTGGACTGGTGTTGGCAACTTTACCGTCATTGGAGCTCCGTCCAGAGGGTTTTCGAACGAACAACGACTCAACCCCGGCATTATTCCTTTCGCAAAAGCCTATGTGCGTTACCAACAGGGCCACAAACCCACAAAGCTCAAGAATGAGTTCAAGGCCATCCGCTGCATTGAAAAAGCGCTTCTGTTGGTAAAAGGCAAAGCTGACATCACCCAAACAGACGTACAGGTGATGGATGTCGCTGCACAGGTAGCAAGAGAATACAAAGCCTCTGCCTACCAGGCGGGTAACAGCCTGGTAACCCTCGTTGAATTCCTCAACGAAAGCAAAATCATTCCAGCCCCGCTCACCTGGAAGAACCCGATCTCCAAGCCTAAAGAGATCAACCGAACAGACGCTGAAGGGAAAAAGAAACGATCCGAAAAAATGCCTGACCAGCGTCACCTCGGATTTATGGCCGAGCTGTTTGCCAATAACCCACAAGGCTCACGGGATAGATTCACCACATCGATATTTGCGCTATTGATGTGCGCACCGTCCAGAATCAGCGAAGTTCAGGATCTCCCGGTGAACTGCCTGCACAGAGAAACCGACAGCAAGGGGATCGAACGCCTTGGTCTGCGTTTCTATGCCGGAAAGGGTTATGGGTCCGACATCAAGTGGATTCCAACCGCTCTCAAGGATATTGCTATCGAAGCGGTTCGTCGTCTGACCGAGCTGTCCGAAGAAGGCCGTAAACTGGCGATCTGGTACGAGAATCATCCCGACAACTTCTATCGCCATGACAACTGTCCGGATGTTGGGGAGCATGATCCACTGACTAACCAGCAGGTATGCAGGGCGCTTGGGCTGTTGGAAGGCCGTCAAACTATCTCGCAGTATTTTAAAGACTACGCCCCATACAAAGAACTCAAGGCCAAAGACGCCCCTCTCACCCTCGCCTTCCTGAATGAATTTGTTCGCACTGTACTGCCTGCTGGCTGGCCATGGAAAAACAAGGAACGGCACATTACCTATTCACAGTCGCTCTGTTGCTTTCGAAACCACGAATTTCATCAAAGCAGAAAACCAAGCCCTGTCCTGCTTTGGACTCCTGGCAAAACCACGTTCACCAACGACCTCAATTACATATCAGGCCAGGAAAGCAATATTTGGCGACGCCACGGTTACAGCAATACCGACGGGACCGAAATATCCATGACGTCCCATCAACTAAGGCATTTCTTGAATACCATTGCCCAGAAGGGCGATCTCGGTCAGCTCGATATCGCAAAATGGTCTGGCCGCGCCAATATTCACCAGAACGCCACCTACAACCACATGACCGACGACGATTACGTTGCTTTGGCCCGACAAGCTGGCTTTGGTGGCGTCCTTGAGAAAATAAGGACTCATACCCCCGTCACCTTCTCGGATCTTGAAGCCATAGGCGAAGGCATTGCTCACGTCACGGAATATGGCTTTTGTGTGCATGACTTTTCCATGCTGCCATGCCAAAAACATCGTGACTGCCTGAATTGCACGGAACAGGTTTGTATCAAGGGGGATGATGAAAAACTGGGTCGCCTTAAGAAACAACGCGATGGCATCCGCTTGCAGCTCAACAAGGCGCAGCAAGCGTCTAAAGACGGAGTCTACGGTGCAGACCGCTGGAGCCAACATCAGCTGCAGACACTGGAGCGGGCTGAAAAGCTCATTCAGCTGCTGGAATCTCCGGACCTGGAAGACGGAGCAATCATCAAACTGAGTAATGATCAGGAGTTCAGTCCGCTGAATCGGGCACTGGCTTCACACACTGCTCAGACCACACCATCCATTCCCTCGCCAGATCAAGATATGGACGAGCTGCGCTCGTTGCTCGGAGGTTAACCATGGCCAAACATCTGACCCCAAAAGACATTGATTCAATTATAAGCCTTATCGATGGTTGGGATGGCAAGTTATCATGGGAGGCTATATGTGATGCCTCTGAGCCCCTGACCGGAACCCGGCCAACACGCCAGACACTCAATGCGCATGAGCGAATCAAATCCGCCTTCAGCCATAAAAAAGAACAGCTGAAGAATGGTTTTGTCTCGACCAAAAGACCGCAAAGCCTGAGCATTGCGGAACAAAGAATCCGACGCCTTGAGAGTGAAAACAGCCGTTTGAAAGCCGAGAATGCCAACCTGCTTGAGCAATTCCTGAAATGGCAGTACAACGCATACAAACATGGTTTATCCAAAGAAAAGCTCGATGCCGATCTACCGGCCATTGACCGCGATTCGTCAGAGCGAAAGTAACCATCAAATTTTGAATAGGGATGAGGTCAGTTAACTGATACCGAGCCAAAGACAGGCCTCCCCTGAATAAGGAAAATCCCAGAGGAACGGATGAATAACACCGAACAGCAATTTCTTAACGATCTCGACAACAAGCTCTGGAAAGCCGCCGACAAACTGCGCTCTAATCTCGACGCCGCCAATTACAAACACGTGGTGTTAGGCCTGATCTTCCTCAAGTACGTCTCTGATGCGTTCGAAGAGCGTCAGGATGCCTTGCTGGAGCTATTCCAGACCGATAACGACGACAATATCTACTACCTGCCTCGTGACGATTTCGACAGCGACGCTGACTACCAGCAAGCCCTCAAAGACGAGCTGGAGATACTCGACTACTACCGCGAAGACAATGTGTTCTGGGTCCCCAAAGCCGCCCGTTGGAAAACATTGCAAGAGAAAGCCGTGCTGCCCATCGGCTCTGTGCTTTGGCAAGACGACGCAGGTACTGATGTAAAACTTCGCTCCGTTTCCTGGCTGGTCGACAACGCGCTGGACGAGATCGAGAGGAGCAACGCCAAGCTCAAAGGCATCCTGAACCGCATCGGCCAGTACCAGCTCGACAACGACAAGCTGCTGGGCCTGATCAACACCTTCTCCGACAGCTCCTTCACCAAACCGCTGTACAACGGCGAGAAGCTCAACCTGCACAGCAAAGACATACTCGGTCATGTCTACGAATACTTCCTCGGCCAGTTCGCACTGTCAGAGGGCAAACAAGGCGGCCAGTATTACACCCCAAAAAGCATCGTGACCCTGATCATCGAAATGCTGGAGCCATACTCCGGTCGCGTCTACGACCCGGCCATGGGCTCCGGTGGCTTCTTCGTTTCCAGTGACAAGTTCATTGAGGGGCACGCCCGCGAGCAGCACTACAACGCTGCTGAGCAAAGAAAACACATATCCGTCTATGGACAGGAGTCCAACCCCACTACCTGGAAGCTAGCGGCCATGAATATGGCGATCCGAGGTATTGACTTTAACTTTGGCAAAAAGAACGCTGATACCTTCCTTGATGACCAGCACCCGGATCTGCGCGCCGACTTTGTCATGGCCAACCCGCCATTCAATATGAAGGACTGGTGGAGCGAGACCCTGGCCGACGATGCCCGCTGGAAATACGGCACCCCACCCAACGGCAACGCCAACTTTGCCTGGATGCAGCATATGCTTCATCACCTGGCGCCGACAGGCAGCATGGCGCTGCTGCTGGCCAATGGCTCCATGAGTTCCAACACCAATAACGAAGGTGAAATCCGCAAGCGCCTGATCGAAGAAGATCTAGTCGAATGCATGGTCGCCCTGCCGGGCCAACTGTTCACCAACACCCAGATCCCGGCCTGTATCTGGCTGCTGACCAAAGATAAAAGTGGCAAAGACGGCAAAAAACGTGACCGTCGCAATGAAGTGTTGTTTATCGACGCCCGCAACCTTGGCTATATGAAGGATCGCGTCTTGCGCGACTTTACCGCTGACGATATCAGCAAGGTCGCCGACACCTTCCACGCGTGGCAGAGCGGTAAAAATTACGAAGATGATGCCGGGTACTGCGCTACCGTCGATTTCGAGAAGATCAAGAAACACGAGTTTGTACTGACTCCGGGCCGCTACGTCGGCGTACCAGACCAGGAAGACGACGGAGAACCTTTTGCCGAGAAAATGGCACGACTGACTGAGCAGCTGAAGGCACAGTTTGAAGAGAGCGATCGACTGGAAGCGGCAATTAAGCGCAATCTGAGGGGGCTGGGGTATGAGCTTTGATGAGTTGAACACACTCCCAACAGGCTGGCGCCAACTAACAGTTGCTCAACTGGTAGCCGACGGAGTGATAGAAAAACCACTCGATGGCAATCATGGAGGCATCCATCCAAAAGCTGATGACTACGTGGAAAGTGGCGTGCCTTTCGTCATGGCATCTGACCTTGATGGTGGAAGAGTTGATCTAACCGGCTGCAAGTTCATTACAGAGGAGCAAGCTAGAGGTTTGCGAAAAGGCTTTGCCAAGGCTGGGGATGTACTGCTTTCGCACAAGGCGACTATAGGCCGTACTGCCATTGTTCAGGACTCAGATCACCCGTTTATAGTGTTGACACCTCAGGTGACGTATTACCGTGTATCTGATATCAGTCAGTTGAATGCTGTTTATCTTAAGGCTTACTTTGACTCCACATTGTTTCAAACCGTCTTAGGTCAATGGGCTGGTTCTGGTTCCACCCGAGCTTACCTTGGAATCACAGGGCAACTGAAACTCCCCATTATTGTTCCTCCTATAGATTTTCAGAACTCTATTGCAGAACAGGCCGGTGACCTAAACGACAAAATCCAGATCAACCAACAGATCAACCAAACCCTCGAACAGATGGCGCAGGCGATCTTCAAGAGCTGGTTTGTCGACTTCGAACCGGTCAAAGCCAAGATCGCCGCACTGGAAGCAAGCGGAAGCGCCGCCGATGCCGAGCTGGCCGCTATGCAGGCTATTAGCGGCAAAGACTCAGATCAGTTACAACAAATGGCCAGCGAGCAGCCGGAAAAGTACGCCGAACTGCGTGCCACAGCAGAGCTGTTTCCATCTGGCATGCAAGAGTGTGAACTCGGGGAAATACCCGAGGGGTGGGAAGTCCGGCGAATTGATGATGTCATTCAGCGACTGAGCGTCGGGAAAAAGTACTCCCAGAAGACAGTCTCTGATTCAGGTAGTGTTCCAGTTTTAGATCAAGGGAAGTCGGGTATCATCGGTTACCACAATGATAAACCTGGTGTAAAAGCCAGCACTGACGACCCAGTCATCGTATTCGCAAACCATACCTGTTACATGCGTATAATCACTCACGACTTCAGCACGATTCAGAACGTACTCCCATTCAAGGGCTTAGACGTTAACGTGCATTGGCTTTACTTCGCCACTCTTGGGAAACAGAAGTTTGTCGAGTACAAAGGGCACTGGCCAGACTTTGTTATTAAAGAGATCGTGATCCCCAACGGCTCTCTTACAGATCGGTTTGGCCAGCACGTATTCAACATGATGACGCTCACTTATCGTAATGAGCAGCAGAACCAATCTCTTTGCAGTCTGCGAGATAGCCTCCTCCCCAAACTCCTATCCGGCGAACTGACTCTACCTGAAACCGATAGTATTCAGGATCACCCCCATGTCTGAGTTAGCGTCAGAAACCGGGCGAGTTATAAAGACCGCCAGTAATCCAATTAAGGATAATTCAGCTGTATTTTTAAAGGATGAGCAGTAACGATGGGAGACATCGTCAGTTTTGAAAAAATTCCTGTTTGGAATTCAGAAACACCTGAGCAAAGTTTTGAAATAATGTCGGACAGCGCCAATGGACGTATTCCTGTTACTCGCATTGAACGCTGGCAGGATCTGAGTGATTTGCTGGAAAGCCCTTTTTTCAACCAGCCTCAAACCCAATACATTTTTCGTGGGCACCGTCGTTATGACTGGGGGCTGATGCCAACGCTGGCGCGGGTCACCCAGAACGGCATCATCGAAGCATCATTGGCTAATGAGCAGCTGGACTATTTCAGGCGTGCGGTGAGAGGACGGGTATCCGACCGCAGTCTCGTAGAAGACGATGACGAACTTTGGGCCGTAGGCCAGCACTATGGCTTAATGACACCGCTGCTGGATTGGACTTACTCCCCCTATGTCGCTCTGTTCTTCGCATTTCATCGCGAAGACTCCACCGAAGAAACCGATAATCCGTATCGCACTATTTACGTGCTGAACAAGAGTTTTGTGGCCGATGAAGAACTGTGCCCCGACATACGGGTGTTTGAGCCACGCAAAGATGATCACGGCCGTTTGGTGAATCAGGCCGGGCTGTTTACGTTTTCTTCGTTCGGTTCAACCATCGAGAATACGCTAAGCGATACGCTTTCCAGTGAAGACTTTGACGATGACAAACTGCGGACGGCCTCTGAAGAGGATCAGCCGGGAATCCTGGCAAGCTACATCTGCAAAATTTACATCAAGAATGAAGATCGGGACGGCTGTGTAAGGCATCTGAGGCGCATGAATGTACATCATGCCAGCCTGTTTCCAGACCTTATCGGCGCATCTGAATATTGCAATCTGGTCATCGCTGAGCAGCAACGAATGCACGAGATTGGCGCTTTAAAACCAACCTCACCAGCAGAGCAGCCAGCCTCAACGTCAGAAGTCGCGACCTTAGAATCCGCTGCCCAAGCAGCCCTCTCAGAGCCGATATACGATGTTCCGCACCAGGATGCCCTTGATGCCGGAGCGATTGCCGTCCAGCTTGGCCGCTTTTGCAACCACTCAATTGAAAAAGAAAAAGTCGAGTACATGGCTACAGCCATCGCGAGGCAGTTGAGTAAATTAATGGTCGTGGATTGGTCAACCCGAGAGTCCGTATTGGAGCAAATGCGTTCATCGACGCGCATCACCCTTCGCAAGCTCGGCTACCCAGAAGAACACAGAGACCTTGCTATCAATGCAGTGATTGAGCTGTTACATGAGCAGTCAGAGACAGAGCAGCAGCCTTAAGGGCAACAAACCGATATCAAGCTCAGACCGATAAGAACATTGTTAAAGGATTACAAATGAACGAAGACCAGCTGGAACAGCTCTGCCTGGAATGGTTTGCCGATAACGGCTGGGAGGTCGCCTATGGGCCAGATATATCCCATGATGGCCCAAATCCTGAGCGCTCGGACTACCGTCAGGTCCTACTTCTGGCAGATCTGGAAGCAGCTCTACGCCGCATCAACCCACACCTGCCTGAATCGGCGATTGAACAAGCCATCGCACAGGTCAGTAAGCCCGATAGCCTGGACCTGGTCGTCAGCAACCGCGATTTTCACCGCTTACTGCTGGAAGGCGTTCCGGTGGAGTACAAGCAGGACGACCGTGTTGTGCATGACCACGCCCTGTTGATTGACTTCGAGTCACTCCAACAAAACCGCTTTCGCTGTATTAACCAGTTTACGATTCAGGGCAGTAAACAGCTGCGCCGTCCGGACGTTATCTGCTTTATCAATGGTCTGCCCATTGCGGTATTAGAGCTGAAAAGCCCCAGCAGTGAAAACGCCGATGTATGGGATGCTTTTAATCAGATCCAGACCTACAAGGATGAGATCCCGGATCTGTTTATCTTCAACGAGGCCTTGGTCATTAGCGATGGCTGGACGGCACGAGTTGGCTCCCTTACGGCTGATCCAGAACGCTTTCTGCCGTGGCGCACCCTCAAGAACGAAGATGATAAACCGCTACTGGAGCTGCATCTGGAAACTCTGGTTCGGGGGTTCTTCGACCGTGAGCTGCTGCTGGACTACATTCGTTTCTTCGTATTGTTCGAGACCGATTCAGAGCGCCTGATCAAGAAGATCGCCGGTTATCACCAGTTCCATGCAGTACGAGAAGCTGTCAAGGCAACAGTCATCGCTGCCGAGCATGTGGAAGGTGTTGGCGAATACCGGGCAAATTATGCCGAGCGTGTTGTACCAGGCAGTAAAAAGGCCGGGGTTGTTTGGCATACGCAAGGGTCAGGCAAAAGCATTTCCATGTGCTGCTACGCTGGCAAGTTGCTACAACAACCACAGATGAATAACCCGACGTTGATCGTCGTCACCGACCGTAATGATCTGGATGGCCAGCTATTCACCACCTTCAGCGTGGCGAAGGAGCTGCTGAAACAAACCCCGGTACAGGCGGAAGACCGCGATACCTTGCGCCAGTTACTGGCAGAACGGGAGTCCGGCGGCATTATCTTCACCACAGTGCAGAAGTTCGCGCTGCTCGACGACGAATCCAGTCACCCGATCCTTAACGATCGCCACAATATCGTGGTGATTTCTGATGAGGCGCATCGCAGCCAATACGGCTTGAAGGCAACACTGAAACAGGACGGAAGCTATAAATTTGGTTATGCCAAGCACTTGCGCGATGCATTGCCGAACGCCTCTTTTATTGGCTTCACCGGCACGCCAATCAGCAGTGAAGACAAGGACACTCGCGCCGTCTTTGGCGACTATGTATCGATCTATGACATTCAGGATGCGGTAGAAGATGGCTCGACCGTTCCGATTTACTACGAATCCCGACTGGCTAAACTCGATATCAATCGTGACTTGATTGAGGATTTGTCAGATCAGGTCGAAGAAGTTGTCGAGGACGAAGAGGATGTCAGCGCCCGTGAGCGCACCAAGGGCGAATGGAGCCGCCTGGAGAAGCTGGTTGGAGCAGAGCCACGGCTGGAACAGGTTGCAACAGATCTGGTCGCTCACTTCGAAGCACGTACCGCCACCATCGACGGTAAGGGAATGATTGTCGCGATGAGCCGCGACATCTGCGCTCAGTTGTATAACGAGATAGTAAAACTCCGCCCTGAATGGCACGACCCCGATCCAGAGAAGGGCGCCATCAAAATCGTGATGACAGGCTCAGCGTCGGACAAACCGCTGTTGCAACCGCATATCTACAACAAGCAAACCAAGAAACGGCTGGAAAAGCGTTTCAAGGACGTAAACGATCCGCTCAAGCTGGTGATCGTGCGCGACATGTGGCTGACCGGCTTTGATGCCCCCTGCTGCCACACCATGTACGTCGATAAACCGATGAAGGGCCACAACCTGATGCAGGCGATCGCCCGTGTAAACCGGGTGTTCAAGGATAAGCCGGGCGGCCTGGTTGTGGACTACATCGGTATCGCCAATGAGCTTAAACAGGCTCTGAAGACCTATACCGACTCCAAGGGCAAAGGCGAACCCACTCACAGCGCCGAAGAAGCCTTCGCTATTTTGCTGGAGAAGCTGGATATCATTCACGGCTTATTCGCCAAAGGTCCGCAGTCTGATGAGTTTGATTACAGCGAATTCGAAACCAAGCCCCAGCAGCTGCTAATTGGAGCCGCGAACCATATTCTCGGTCTGCCTGATGGCAAGAAACGATTCCTCGATACTGTGTTGGCGATGACCAAGGCCTACACCCTGTGCAGCACTTTGGACGAAGCAAGAGAACTGCAAAAAGAGATCGCCTTCCTTTCGGCTGTGAAAACCGCAATCACCAAAAGCACCAGTGTCGACCGCAAGCTGACGCAGCAGGAAAAGAACTCAGCGTTAAAACAGATTCTGGATAACGCCATCGTCGCTGAAGGCGTCGATGACGTGTTTGCGCTGTGTGGCCTCGACAAGCCCAACATTGGCTTGCTGTCTGATGAGTTTCTCGAAGATGTGCGGCAGATGCCCTATCGTAACCTCGCGGTCGAGTTGCTGGAAAAACTGCTTAAAGACGATATTAAAGCAAAGACCAGCAACAACGTTGTGCAAGAGAAAAAGTACTCTGATCGCTTGCAGGAGACCCTGCGCAAGTACAACAACCGAGCCATCGAGACCGCTCAGGTAATCGAAGAGCTGATTGCCATGGCCAAGCAGTTTCAGGAAGAACTGGCTCGGGAAGCAGCACTCGGATTAAACCCGGATGAAGTCGCCTTCTACGATGCACTCGCCAATAACGAGAGCGCAGTGAGAGAACTGGGCGATGAAATCCTGAAGAAAATTGCCGTCGAGATTACCGACAAGCTGCGCAAGTCCACCACGATCGACTGGCAAGTACGCGAGAGCGTTCGTTCACGGCTAAGGATTCTGGTACGCCGTACTCTGCAACGTTACCGCTACCCACCAGACCAGGCAGCAGAGGCCGTTGAGCTGGTGTTAAAACAGGCTGAAGCACTGTCGAATAGCTGGACGGCATAAGAGGTTATGACTGGAGAGGGTTTCCAGCCATATCAACAAAAGCCCATTGTGACGACATAGGCCTCACAACGGGGCTTGCTATTGAGTCCGCCCAAAAGGCATTTTGTAAATTTTTCAGCGCCCACAGCATTAAATCTTACAAAATAGTTTACATTTAAAGTGAGCTTCCTGAAATCCTCACCACAACCTATTGTTTATCATCGAGTTATGATTAGAGCTATCAGACAAGGAACCAACAAGGTATCACTTACCGTTTTGATAGCCGTCACTGAGCCAGGCTAATCCGTAAGAGGAGCATTTGCTCCTCTTAACCTCACAAACTGCCGCTCAACTCATTAATAAGCCATCAAATGGCTCTATCCACACCTGCTCACCTTGCGAGACATCACCCCGCTGCTGCTCTAACACGATAAAGCAGTTAGCATCACTCACTGCGCTCAACTGGGCCGAGTTTTGCTTTGCCAGGGCACGCACCTCGATGCCTTTATCACCGAGTTCATAAACTCCACGTTGAAAATCAAGCCGACCAGGGTCCTTTTTCATTGAGTTACTGGCCGTGGCCAAACAGCGGTGCCTGGACCGTAACGGTTCGCCATTCAACAAACGTACAATGGCTGCGCCGAGTTGATGCAAAGTCACCAAAGCCGATACCGGATTGCCCGGCAAGCCCATATACCAACTGTTAGGCAAACGCCCAAAAGCGAACGGTTTTCCAGGTTTTATCGCCAAGCGCCATACTTCCAACTCTCCCATCGACTCGACTACCTGGCGACTGTAGTCCGCTTCACCGACAGACACTCCGCCTGAGGTCACGACAAGATCGGCCTTCAGATCCGCTTCTGCCAGTGCATGCTGCAAATGGGATTCATCGTCGGCGACACAGCCCATATACAACACCTCGCAGCCCAACCGCTGCAACATTGCCACCATCAAGGTGCTGTTAGCATCGTATATTTGCCCACTTGAACGTGGCTGGCCGGGCAGCACCAGTTCATCACCGGTCGCAAATACCGCCACCACAGGGCGACGACGAACAGCAATGCGATCAATGCCCAAGCTTGCCAACTGCCCTAGCTGGGCTGGCCCTAAACGAGTACCTGGCAAGAGGATTTCATCACCGCAACGTACATCACTGCCCTGGCGGCGAATATTGTCACCCGCTGCCACGGTGGTGGTCACGGTCAACGTATCGCCATCAAGCTGACACTGCTCTTGCATCACTACACGATCGGCCCCTGCAGGCACATCGGCGCCGGTCATAATGCGAATGCACTGACCTGGCTGCAGCTCAGTTCCCTGATAAGGATGCCCCGCCATCGCACTGCCACAGACTTGCCAGCGCTCACCATCACCGCACAAGGCATAGCCATCCATAGCCGAGTTATCGCATGCTGGCAGATCTTGAGGACTGGCCACGGCTGCAGCCAGCACTCGACCATCCAGCTCGGCCAGTGCTACGGCTTCTAGCTCGCGAATGGGTTGAATACGCTGCTGCAAATAGGCCAGCGCCTCATGTAATGGCACCAACCCAGGTTGGTCACACAGCCCCATGCTCAGCCTCAACCTGGGCGTTTAGAGTCAGCCAATCATTTAATTGCATGTTTAACTCATCTCCTGATTGTAGAGGGCCTACGCCTGCCGGAGTGCCCGTTAGCACCACATCTCCAGGCTCCAAGCCAAAGGCATGGCTGGCGCTACTCAACAGCTCAGCCAGAGAAAACAGCATGTCGGAACTGCTGCCTTGCTGTTGCATCTGCTGATTACGCCACAGCGTGAGCTGCAACTCTTGCCAATGATCGACGCGATCACAGCCAATAAATTCGCTTAACGGGCAGGCACCGGAAAAAGACTTGGCTCTCTCCCAAGGGTGGCCTTTAGCCTTTAGTTCATCCTGCACGTCACGCAAAGTCAAATCTATGGCCAAGCCAACCCCGGCAATGGCTTGCAAAGCTTGATCGCTAGATGCGCGCACCAAAGGTTGACCCACAAGCAGCGCTATTTCCAGCTCATGATGAACCGCCCCCTGGCCTGCCGGTATCGATATTGTCGGCTCAATCGGTGCAATACAGCTGGCGGGTTTAATAAACAATAATGGGGTCGTTGGAATGGGGTTATTTAGTTCAGCTGCGTGGTCCGCATAGTTGCGTCCAACACAGACTATTTTACCGACTGGATGCGCGAACGGCTGTCCATCCAGCTGCGCATAATGCATCAACTTCTCCTTAACGCCGCTTGTGCGGTCACTGTTAAAACGCCGGCCTTCTCCTGCTTAATCAGGTGCCAGATATATCAAGGAACATCGATATGTCACTTGCCGGTATTGGTTATATCTTTTTTTTGAAGAAACAGCATCTACAGGTTTAAAACCGTTGGTGATCGGTGCACGATCCGTTCAATCGGCTTTGACCAGCTCAGCCAGCTCACGGTGTACCTCTTCTGGATCTTGCAGATTCAGCTCCAGCAGGCGCCGCAGAGCCGTCATGCTGTCGAGATCCAGCGTGGTGCATTCGCAGCCGATAACGCCATCATGGCTGTGCACTAAGGTACAATGCATGTCGATACTCTCCAGCTCTGACAATACCAAAGTAATGCACAGCTCATCGCCCTTGTGCCAATCACAACCGTCCGGACACGCCAACAAAATGCCCTTTAAGCTGATATCCAGGCAATGAGTTTCGGTAACACTTTCTCCGTGCCGTACTTGAACTGGCTGCAGAAAGTTTACCCGCTGAAAATGCCGCTTTTCCATAGTTACTCCGCCGTGCAAGCTTTGACACAGCATAGCTGAAACTGCAAACACTGCGGTGCTCAGCACTGAATTCGTGCCGTTTCATTGGGGTTAACTACGACTGAGAGAGGAGCGGATAACAACTGGCAAGTAACGACTAAGCCAACATCATTAAAAGCAGAAAATAAACAACCAACCCACCAGAACAGTGGGTTGGCAACACGACTTAGGCCAGTCGTTTGTATTTCATACGTTTTGGCGCTGCATCAGCACCCAAACGTTTTTTACGATCGGCTTCGTATTCGGTGTAGTTACCTTCAAAGAAGGTCACTTTCGATTCACCTTCGTACGCCAGAATATGCGTCGCAATACGATCCAGGAACCAGCGATCGTGGGACACCACCATGACAGTACCCGGGAAGGCATCAACAGCTTCTTCCAACGCCCGTAAGGTTTCAACATCCAGGTCGTTGGACGGTTCGTCCAGCAACAATACGTTAGCACCTTGCTTTAAGGTGTAAGCCAACTGCAAACGGCCACGCTCACCACCAGACAACTCACCGACGCGCTTCTGCTGATCGCCACCTTTGAAGTTGAAGCGGCCGATATAAGCGCGGCTCGGGTATTCTTTGCCATTGATATTCAGCATATCGAGGCCATCGGAAATCGCTTCCCAAACAGTTTTGCTGTCGTCCAACTCTTCGCGCAGCTGCTCGACAAAGGCCATTTTGACGGTTTCGCCCAGCACCACTTCACCGGAATCCGGTTGCTCAGTACCAGCAATCATACGGAATAAGGTCGATTTACCTGCGCCGTTACCACCGATAATGCCGACAATAGCGCCCGCTGGCACATTAAAGCTGAGGTCATCAATCAGTACCCGATCGCCGAACGACTTACTGACGTTATGGAATTCGATGACTTTATCGCCTAAGCGTGGACCAGGTGGAATATAGATCTCGTTGGTTTCGTTACGGCTTTGGAACTCGCGTGAATTCATTTCTTCAAAGCGGGCCAAACGCGCCTTGCTCTTACTTTGGCGACCTTTAGCCCCCTGACGCACCCACTCCAGCTCATGCTTAATGGCCTTGGTATGTGCTTCCTGTTCTTTCTTTTCTTGCTCTAAGCGCTTTTCTTTCTGTTCCAGCCAATTGGTGTAGTTACCTTGGTACGGAATACCATGGCCACGGTCCAACTCCAGAATCCACTCGGCACAGTTATCAAGGAAATAACGGTCGTGAGTGATAGCCACTACAGTGCCTGGGTACTCTTCTAGGAATTTCTCCAGCCAGCCAACAGATTCAGCATCCAAATGGTTGGTAGGCTCATCCAGCAACAGCATATCTGGCTTGGACATCAACAGCCGGCACAAGGCCACACGACGACGCTCACCACCCGACAATTTGGTCACGTCGGCATCCCACGGCGGTAGACGCAGCGCGTCGGCGGCGATTTCCATTTGCCGTTCAACGTCGTGGCCACCCGCCGTTTCGATAAGTACTTCCAACTGACCCTGTTTTTTTGCCAGGGCATCAAAATCGGCATCTGGCTCGGCGTAAGCTGCGTACACCTGATCCAATTCGGCTTTAGCGTTCATCAGCTCCGCCAGGCCGTCTTCCACGTTACCTTTGACGTCTTTGTTCGGATCTAGCTCTGGTTCTTGTGGCAAATAGCCAATGTTCAAATCTGGCTGCGGACGCGCTTCACCAACAAACTCGGTGTCTACTCCAGCCATGATGCGCAAAAGGGTCGATTTACCTGCACCGTTCAAGCCCAACACACCAATTTTGGCGCCAGGAAAGAAGGACAACGAAATGTCGCGCAGGATTTGTCGCTTGGGTGGGACTACTTTGCCCAGGCGGTTCATTGTGAATACGTATTGAGCCATACTCAGTTACCTCTGTGTCGATGGCGGCAAAGCTACTGAAAAGCGCAGTAAGAAGCAAACTCAGTGCATCCCTGTGTCATCTATAGGGATGGGCTGGGTCATTCGCTGTCCCTGTTGAGGCTGACTATACTGACAGAATAGTGACAACAGCTGATCATGATGCGCCATCCAAAAGCCACCAGTGCCGGTCGGCACAGCCGCGGCAAACCCTTTTCCAGCGCCCCCGTTTTTCTGCTGAGTTTTTTCTTCTTAGCGGCGGTGCTGATGATTAACGGCTATCAACAATGGCAGGCCGATCAGCTGCACTTTGAGCATGACGTTGAGCGCACATTAACTAACTATTCACAGCAAGCCGGGCTACTCGCTAAAGCCAGCTTGCACACCAATGACCTGTTTATTGGCAGCTATATGGAGTTGATGCTGGCCTATACCAACCAGCCGAACCCTGACAACGCGTTGGCATTGGAACAACGGTTACAGCAAGCCATGTTCAATTACACCGGATTTTTACTGCTGGATCGCCAACTCAACCTTATGGCCAGGCTTGGCAATCCGTTACATCAGCAAGAGTTAGCTGACATCACCTCTGAGCTGCTGCATCTCAATCAAAAAGCAGGCATATTCCTGCTGCGTTACGGCCAAAGTGGTGGCTATTACATTTACACCCCCTTCACTTATCAGCAGCAGCAATATCATTTTGTTGTTCGCCGCACCTACAGCAAGCTATCAGAAATCATCTACGACGGCGGCTTTGACGGATACGAGCTGCTGTTAATAGATCGTCGTCATAACAGCATTGCTATTCGCGAGCACTATTATGCCAGCAGCAACCAGCAACCTGTGCTCACGAATCGAGAGCAACAACAACTGATTAGCCAGGTATCGTTACCTTATACACCTTGGGATATTGCAGCTTTACCGGTGCCCAGTCAGCTGCGTCAACAACTGTGGCAACGCATGCAAGGAGCACTGGTGCTATTGCTGTTATTTGCGCTGCTTTCTTATTTTTTATGGCGCTATTTACGCCATCAGCAACAACACGTACAACAGCAAGAACTAAAACACCGAGAATCTGAAATACGCGCAGAACGCGCGTTAATGGCGATTGATGAAGCACTGATATCCACCAATCAACAAGGTCAAATCGATTATCTCAACCCCAAAGCAGAACGTCTGTTAATTAGCCTTGGCCAACACGACAGCATGGGAGCAACGTTAACGCAGTTGTGGCCAGATCCAGAGGCACTATGGAATCAAGGCCATAGCCTAGAGCAGCTGGAAACCATCGAAGCACAGCAACCAACATTGAAAGTGCGCAGCGGCAGTGAGTGGCGCATCTACGATCAAAACATCAGTTTGTTATACGACGGTAACAACATTAGTGGCGCGGTGTGGTTGCTTAGAGATATATCCTCTCAGGTGGAAGCGAGAAAAGCGCTGGAAGACAGCCGCAGCCGTTACAAAACCCTATTCGAAGAAGCTGGAGTTGCACATTGCCTACTCGACATCAGCCGCTTTAATGGCGAACTCAGCAGTGTCCGCCTAGTCGGTGTCAATGAGGCTGCGGTGCAGTTGTTTTCGGCACAGGATAAGTCGCAGTTACTGCAATATTATGAACAACTATTGCATCAAAACGTTAAAGAGTTAGAGCACTCATTAACGCGAGCACAAGCCCTTAACTTGGCGACCACTGAATTTGAAATGCAAATGTTCGACTTCGCCGGTCAGCGGCTCGATTTATGGGCTAACCTCAGCTTCCGCTCTGGTGCTGACGGCCAAGCACTGCTGACCTTTATTGATGTCACCGAACGTCGGCGCGCGCACGAAGAAATAAAAGAACGTGAGGCGTTCTGGGCGAAAGTGATGGCAGCCCTACCAGATCTAGTCTATGTGATAGATTTAAGCGATACTTTAGAGCAGCACATTGTATTTAAAAATCGTACCATGGGAGAGCTGTTAGGCTACCCAGCCAATCATGAAGTAACTCATTGGCAAGCTTATGCTTATCAAGCAGACCTTAGTCATTTGTTGGATGACTTAGCTACATTGCGTCAATTGCCGATGGGAGAAACCCGCTCTCGCAGTGCACGTTTTCGTCATTTCGATGGCCGCATCCGGGTGCTGCAATTTACCGACACACCGTTTTTAATTAATCAAGACGGTTGTGTCACTCGCTATATCGGCACAGCGCGCGATGTCACTGAAGAGGTAGAAAAGCAAGAGCACATTGTTGACAGCGAGCGACGCTATCGCCTGCTAGCTGAAAATATGAGCGACATTATCTGGGCAACCGATGCCGACTTAAACATGAGTTTTATCAGTTCTTCCGTTGAAAAAACATTAGGCTATCAGCCAGATGAACTGATGCGCGAAGGTGTTGGCGCCGTATTCACCAAACGCGAATTACGCGACTTACTACAAACGTTAAAAAACCACCTCAACATTGCCCTGACCGACCCTGCTGCCTGTCGTCAACGCAATATTCGTATTAGTCGAGACTTAACCGCCACCAGCAAACAAGGTAATGAGCTGCTACTAGAACTCAACATTAGCTTGCTATGGAATGATCACGGCGACGTTCAAGGATTTATGGGGTTGTGTCGCGATGTCACCGAGGCCCGAAAAATAGAACAGGAACTGCAGCTGGCCGCAGAAGTCTTTAAAAATAGCAACGAGGCGATTTTAATTACCGACCAAAAAATGAAAATCGCCAACATCAATCAGGCCTTCACTGATATCACTGGCTACCAACCTAAACAAGTGATAGGTAAAAAACCTGATTTCTTGATGTCTTCCGATCATCACAGCGAAACATTTTATGAGCAAATTGGTGATGCACTGATCATTGATGGCTACTGGCAAGGAGAAATCACTTACCAGCGAAGCAATGATGAACAACGTATTGGTTGGGCCGGAGTTAGTGCGATTCGCGATCAAGACCATCAGGTACAAAGTCTGATTATTATTATGTCTGATGTTACCGAGCGCAAGGTTGCGGAAGAGCGCATTCATCGACTGGCTTACTACGACCCTTTAACAGGTCTGCCTAATAGAAGCCAAATGCATGAATTTCTTGAACAGCTGCTCGCTCTCTGCCACCAGCAGCAACAGTCTGCTGCGTTGTTGTTTATCGACCTCGATCGCTTTAAACCCATCAATGACTCCATGGGTCACCCCGCCGGCGACCGAGTTTTAAAACAAGTGGCCGAACGACTCAAGAATTGCGTTAAAAAACACGATTTAATCGCTCGTATGGGTGGCGACGAGTTTACGGTAGCACTTGGCCAGCAAAGCGATAGCAATCGTGCTGCCGACACAGCCATCAAAGTAGGAGAAAGGATTCTACACGCACTCAACCAACCTTATCGCTTAGATCAAAGGGAAGTATTTATCAGCGCTAGTATAGGTATTTCAATTTATCCACACGACGGCAATAGCGTGATCGAGCTGTTAAAAAATGCAGACTTGGCCATGTACCACGCTAAGGACTTGGGCCGCGACAACGTGCAGTTTTATGACGAGCAAATGAACCATAAGGCGGTGGAGTTATTGGAACTGGAAAATGACTTACGCCAGGCCATGGAGAGGGATGAACTAGAGCTATATTTTCAACCACAATTAAGCAGTAACAATAGCCAGGTCATCGGTGTGGAAGCCTTGTTACGCTGGCACCACCCAGTCAAAGGCACGGTATCTCCTGGGCTGTTTATTCCAATTATGGAAGATACTGGCATGATCATTCCCATCGGCCGCTGGGTCATGAGCCAAGCCTGTAATGCCTTTGCACGCTGGCAATCGCAAAACCAAGCTCAATTGCAACATATGGCCGTTAACGTATCCGCCCGCCAATTTAGACAAACCGACTTTGTTGACATGGTCAAGGAGATCCTCTCCAACAGCGGCATACAACCACAGCAGCTAGAGCTAGAGCTGACCGAAAGTGTATTGATTGACGACCTCGAACACACTCTAACGGTATTGCGAGGTTTAAAAGACTTAGGTGTCAACACGGCGATCGATGACTTCGGCACAGGCTACTCATCGCTCAATTATTTAAAACAGTTCCCAGTAGATAGTTTAAAAATCGACCGCAGTTTTATTCAGAATTTACCCGACAATAAAAACGACGCGCAGATAACCCGTACCATCATTGCCATGGCTCATAACCTAGGCATGCGGGTAATCGCTGAAGGAGTTGAAACCGAGGAGCAAAGTCAGTTTTTAACGGCGGCCAAATGCGAAATTTTGCAAGGTTTCCTGTTCAGTAAACCAGTTGCGGAACAAGAATTGCTGCAGCAACTCAAGGCGTCATCAGGATCTCAATCTACTTCAGAGTAACGGAGCGTTATATGGCCCATCAGCGAGCATCGCTGTCCAGTCTACTGGCCCTGGCGTCTGCCTGCCCGACGATGGCAGCGGTGCCCGGCGACAATCAACTGGGTTATCGTTTTAGTCAATATCAAGAAGCCGATGCCCCTGCCAACCGAGTAGCCAGTGGCAGTAGCAAACGCTACGACATCAGCATTCAACAGTTGCACTGGCGGCAAACCCTAGCCGACAGCTGGCAACTTCAGGCTGATGCCAGCCTGGAATCGATGACGGGCGCCTCGGCGCTGCAAACCTACGCCAATGATGCCGGACAAAGTGAAGTAATAATGAGCGGCGCGAGCATTGATGAAAGTCGCCGCGATGTTCGATTAGGCCTTGGCCGCTATTTTTCCGAGGGCACGATTAAGGCTGGCATATATCACAGCCAGGAAAATGATTACCGAGCCCGAGCACTGAATGTCAGTGGTGAGCTTGAACTGAATCAAGCCCATACGGTATTAAGTGTTGGTTACAGTCTGTCCAACGATCGTTTAAATCCCAGCGATGCCACCGGTATTAGCCAGCGTGAAGCTGCAGACGGTAAAAGCAAGAAAAGCCGCGATTTGTATTTTGGCGTCAGCCAAATAATAAATCGCTATGAAGTGATTCAACTGACCCTAGCACAGCGTTACCAGCAAGGATATTTGTCCGACCCTTATCGCAGTTTGGATGTTCGTCCAGATGAACGCCTTGGCAGCAGCATAAGTGTGCTGTATCGCTGGTACCTGTCGCCCCTCGACGCAGCCATGCATTGGGATTACCGCTATTACAAAGACGATTGGCAAGTGGCGTCCCATACCCTTGAAGCACGCTGGCTACAAGACCTGACTCAACATGTGCGTTGGCGCGGATCACTGCGCGCCTATCAGCAAAGTGAAGCCGAGTTTTATTCGCTGGCCGCCAGCCGCGAGGGCAGCTTTCAAAGTAGCGACAGCCGTCTATCGGCCTATGGTGCGCTGACACTGGGACTGGGGCTGGATTTATTACTGCAATCCTTCACCCTCTCGATTGACTGGGCACAGTACGAAAGTCGTGAACAGTGGGGGCCTGCTGGCCAGGACGCCAAAGAGGCGCCGTCACTCGTCAACTACCAACTCATGTCGTTGGGACTGTTGTACCGCTACTGAAAACTCATTGAGGTGGCGTTGAAGACACATCGCCATCTCACCAGGTTGCTCCAGCGGCCACATATGATTGCCTTCGACTCGCTGCAATGGTCGACCCCCCAATAACTCCGCAGCTGCTGCCGCCACCTGTTGAAACAAGATACGGCTGTGATGCCCTGTCACCACAGACACCGGGATCTCGATGGCAGCTACCTGAGCGGCAGTCAGGTCACTGGCCGGTGCCTGCTGCATTTGTTGCACTAGGGTATGAGCGTTATCCAGCTGCTGCTGTTTCAGCGACTCAGACTGGCATTGGAAGTAGCCAGCGGACTGGCCAGAGCCGTCGATTAGGGCAGCAACAGCTGAGTGCAAATCACCACGTTCGAGGCAAGGCAGCACTGGATCAAACATGTCGCTGGCGTCTTGCATAAAGTCCGCCATGGCCTCTTTATTCAAATAGCCGGGATAGCCCGGGTCATACAGCCATGCCGATCGCACCTGATGGGGGTTGTGGGTCAGCGCTGCCAGCACCACATCTGCACCGTAAGACCACCCTACTAAGTGAGCATGAACATCACTTGGCAAGGCCCGCAACCATTCCAATAAGTCCTGACTATGGCGATTGATGCCAAATTCCCCACTGTGACTCTCCCCCTGGCGTCCAAAATGACGCTGCGTTAAGGCATAAGCGGGTTGCTTAAGCAAAGACAGGTGCGGCTGCCACATACGCGCATCGGCCAAAGCACCATGCACCAACACAACCAGATCGCCAGGGGAAAACTCGGGTATTTCTGAACTAAACATCCAACTCGCCATTACTTCGCCCTAACGCAGGGCTGGAAAACATGGGCTTTATACGGCATTGGCAGCACAGGTCAATACTGACAATTCACATATTAGAAAAAGAGCCGAGTTGCTTTAAAACAGTGACGAACACTGCTCAATTCAGTGCCTGTTCAGTTACTGACCTTACAATCGCGCCCTCACAGGAGAGCCCTATGATTGTAAAAACACTCAGTACTTTAATCATTGCCAGCCTGCCCTGGCTGCTATGGCCCGCCCAAGGGCATGCAGATCCGTCCATGGCTGTTGCCTGGGAGCAAAACGGTGAACACTGGCAAAGCCTGCAAACTGAGCACTTTAATATCCATTATTTGCAGCCGCATGAGTTAGCAGCGCAGCGGGCCGCCACCATTGCCGAACATGCTTGGCAGCGCCTGACCCAGCGCCTGAACTGGACACCGGCGGAACGTATTGAAATGGTGTTAACCGATGATCACGATGGCCCCAACGGCTGGGCCCATGTGGAGCCCTTTAATCAAATTCGCTTATTTCTGAGTCCACCCGATGGCCACACCACACTTGAAGTGGCGGACGATTGGCTGCATCTGCTGATTACCCATGAGCTGACACACATTCTGCATGTCGATATGGTGCATGGCTTTCCTGCCAAAGTACGTGCAGTGCTAGGAAGAAACAGCTGGACCTTCCCCCATGCCTACACGCCAGGATTTTTGCTCGAAGGCTTGGCGGTATACGAAGAAACCAATGCCCAAGCCGGGTATGGTCGTGGCCAGGACGTACTGTACGAGATGATGATGCGCAGCGAAGTACGCCGCGGCAGCGATAGCCTGGGTGAGCTGACCGCAGCTCAGCGCGACTGGCCATTTGGCAAGCACTATTTATATGGTTATTACTATTGGCAATTTATTGCCGACACCTATGGCGAACAAGCCATACGTGATTACCTAAGCTACTACGCCAGAAACATTGTGCCGTTTTTCTGGCTCAATCACGATGCCAGACGTATCTTCGGCAAGAGTCATGAGCAGTTGTGGCCAGATTTTCAGTACTGGTTACAACAACGCTTTGATAGCCAAATACAAGCCATTGATGCGTTGCCCTTGAGCCCACTGCATGCTCTCAGCCAGGATGGTCAAAGCTTAGAAAGCAGTGCCAGTGACGGCCGTTATTACTACTTTTTCTCTGACAATGGCGAAGACAGACGCCAGTTGCTACGACTGGACCCTGAAAACCTGCAAAGCACAACGCTAGTATCAAGCGACAATCTACTGGATTTTGATGTATCCAAGGATGGCGACATTATCGTTAGCAAGATCCCCAGAGGCTACTCCGGTCGTTACTGGGCTGATCTATACCGCTTGCACGACGGCGAGCTGCAACGACTGACCCAGCAGAGCCGCTATCGTCAGGTACGCTGGCTGAACTCAGAGAATGGTTTGCAAATACTGGCCAAGAAAATCGTGGCCGGCATCAGCCAGCTCGATTTACTTGACCGCCACGGCCAAACTATCCGCACCCTGTGGCAAGGCAGCATCGACGATGTTCTGGGGGACTTCAGCGTCTCTGGCGATGGCCACACTCTGGTAGCAAGCATTAAACGCAAGCAACAAGGCTGGAATCTAGAACGATTGTCGTTACAACAGCAGAACTCTTCCTGGCAGCCATTGACCAACACCTTGGCGCGCGAATCGGCGCCGAGTTTTATCGATAACGATACCCTAGTATTTAGCGCTAACTATGACGGTCAAACCATCAACGTCTATCAGCTAAGCCTGCACAACGGTGCAATTCAGCGCTTAGCCAACACCGACAGTGGTTTATTTAAACCGGTAAAGGTCGGTGGACAACTGATCGCCCAGCACTACAGCGCAAGCGGCTATGACCACGTACTGATTAGTACAGAGCCGCAAGCCATTGAGACAGCCCCATTAACTGGCCAATACGACTACCCAGCCGACTATTTACTGGCTGATGAGCACATCGAAGTGAGCGATTACTCGCCCTGGAGTAGCCTGCGTCCGCGTCATTGGTATCCACAAGCGCTACTTAGTGACGATGTTACGCTGCTTGGTCTTGGCACTAGTGGTGCCGATGCACTCAATCGCCACAACTACGACGTTCAACTCGCCTACGACAGCGAACATGATTTGCTGCAAGGCGGATTACTGTACCAATTCGATTCACGCTGGCACTTACTGCTAAATCGTGAGCACGATTATCGTTTTGACAACAATGAGAATAAAGACTCTTCATTGGAAAGCATTGGCCGCATCGATACGGTCGAACTGGCCAGACGAATAAGTTTTGCACAGTGGCAAGTGACCGCCGGCATCAATCGCTCATTGGAATACGACCTAGAACAAGAAGGCCTGCAACTAGAACACAGTCGACGTCAGAACGCTGTGGCGGGATTACGTCTGGATGTGAATGATCTGGACAGCTTTAGCCAATCCATTGGCATCAGCTACGGCACCGAATTCAGCCTAGTGTGGGAAAGTCATGATGTCTTTGACAATGATTTCCAAGGCAAACGCTTAACGGCTTCGGCCAGTCATTATGTTGACTTGCCAGGTAACCACATCCTCGCCCTGCACAGCGCTGCTGCCCGAGGTGATCGTGATGCCACAGCCTTTCGCTTGGGTGGTCAAGAATCGCCTGCACTGCAGTCCTTGTTTGGCCGCGATCGCTGGTTTCTGCGTGGCTACGACAGCAGCGTGCAAAGGGGCAACCGCTTGCAGGTCAACAGCGTCGAATACCGTTTCCCCATCACCAATGTCGAGCGTGGTATCGGCATTTGGCCCATCGGTCTGGGTGGTATTCATGGCACCGTATTTGTCGATTCAGGTGCAGCCTGGTCAGAGCAGCAATCACCCGACTATCTCACCGGCGCCGGCATTGAGGTGATGACCGAAGTACTGCTGATGTATGGTTTCCAGTTCCCGGTTCGCCTTGGTCATGCTGTGGGCTTCGACAAAGAGGACGGCAAACAGCACAGCTATTTGGCCATTGGTTATCAGTTCTAATCATCGACTGCCAGTCAGCTGTATTCGCAGCTGGCTGAGCCAAAAAACATGCTCCGCTCACTTTACAGAGCAAGATTGCTTACCAATACTGGCTAAGGCCTGTTAACACTAATTGGCTCTTTTCTGCTGACAGTCAGCTTTTTGAGGCATGAGGAGCGTGGTTTAACGGGTTAAATAAGCAACGAATAACGCTACTCAGGGAAAACGCACTCCAGCCCTACAGGCTATGGCTGAAAATCCCTCAATCCGTGTTGCTCATCCTTCATTTAACTCGTTAAACATTCATCTTTGCGCCTTGATTGAGGAAGTTCCGCTCATAACAGCGTGATCGAAATAGTATTAACAGGCCCTAAGGGATGCTTGTGGAGAAATCACGGTGCGAATGCTTGTCTGCTGCTTGCTGAGCTTTTGCCTTTGCTCGCCGCTTCTGGCCGATAGTCTAAAAATTGTGTCGGAGGAGTGGAACGGCTACACCAATGAAGACGGCAGTGGCTTGTATTGGGACATTATCCGCTCAGCATTGGCCGACAGTGAGTTTCGCCCTCAGTTTTTAACCATGCCGTGGAAAAGGGCCGAGATGTTGGTCATTAATGGCGATGTCGATGCCATTGCCGGGGTCTATTACGAGCCCAGCCGTTACACCATTCCTCACTGGCATATCAGCATTGAAGACCCGGTGGCCTTATTAGCCGCGCCCACTGCACAACTCACCTTACCGCTCAGCTTGGAACAGCTGGCCGGACGGCGCATCAGTTGGATTCGAGGATACGACTTCGACCGCACGCTGCTGCAAAACATTGCCGTAGAGCCCGTTGAAGTATCACAGCGAACCCAAGCCGTGCGTTTGGTCGCCAGCGGACGAGCGGATTTTATGATCGATTACGAAACCTTTATTCGCCAAGCCGCCGCCGAGCAATCGATTAAGCTCGATACTGGCTATCAGATCCACATTTTGGCTCCCGGCAAAAAACTGTACTTGGCATTTCACAAATCTGAGCAAGCCAGGTTATGGGCGCAGCAATTTGATGCCGGCATGAATAAGCTGGTGACCTCAGGCGAGATTTACGACATTTATCGCAAGTGGAATATAAACCCGAGCAAGTTTGGCCCTCACCAAGCACAGTCACAGTAGCGTTTTCTGCGCGTGCTTGGCCGCTTGGCCGTGCCTGGAGTTGAATCCCTGGCAACTACACAGAAACAACCAAAGTGCGAGCAAAGCTGGCAACACCACCCGCCATCAAAGACTCGATTTCATTGCTTGCCAGTTGCAACTTAACCTCAATCAAACTGGGCGAAGGCTGAGCCATGGCATGTCCTTGTTCAATCCACCAACGGGCCTTCGGCCGATCGCTGCGCTGCTGTAACAAACACGCCAAAGGCCCTGCCGCCATCCCTGTCGCGGCTTCTTCACTGATGCCATAACGTGGCGCAAACATACGACTACTGGCGTCGCGGCCTGGGCGACTGGCGTCCAGCACATAAACATACAAGCCGACTAAATCCAGCTGCTCGGATAGCTGTAGCAGCAGTGACTGATCCACCGTCAATGCCTGCAGCTGTTGCAAGTTTTCCAACTCAAGCAAAGCAAACCCATTGCCGGTATTAACCAGCTGCGGCTCACTACACCAGCTTGTCCCTTGCAGAATGGCAGCCAGTTGCGGTTGGTACGACTGTAAGGATTGATACACAGGGGCTTGCTGCTGCATATACACACGGTCATGATCGAGCCAGATATCGCGCACGCCATCAATGGTTTCTTTACTGCTGCGAGACGAGGACAGTCGCCCTTGCTGCTGCAGCCAGGAAAACGCGGCCACCGTAGCATGGCCACAATGAGCGATTTGCTGCGTTGGGGTAAAAAACTCTAAGGTGAAATCGGCTTGCTCAGAGCGCGATACAAAGGCCGTTTCCGATAACCCCACCTGAGCCGCAATGGCCTGCTTTTGCTCGATCGATAAAACATCGGCATCCACTACCACTCCAGCTGGATTGCCGCCCCCTTGCAAACTTGCCGGATCAACCAACGCCTGCAGCACTGCCACGTCAACATTCATAACCGTTACTCCAAATCGTTTAATAACATCGATCAGGAGCCTAACAAGTTAGAGTATGCTCTAAGTCAAGGGTCGAATCGGCGCAGTTTTTTTTCCGTCACTTCGATGTAATGAGCAATGTTTTGTTGCTTGACCCGTAGCTGTTGCAAGTGCAGGCTGAGTATCTGTTGCTGGGTGGGCTGATCGCCATTGTTTACCGCCTCTGAGTAACGTCGAATCAGCGTTAAACTCATGCCAGAGTTCTTTAAGCAATCGACCCAATTAAGCAGCTCAATATCCTGCTGCCGATAATCTCGATGGCCACTGCTGTCTTTGGCTGCGGCCTTAATCAGCCCCTGCTTTTCATAGTAGCGAATGGTATGGGTACTTAAGCCCGTCATTTCACTGATCTGGCCGATTTTCATCCCGTTCTCGCCTCAAACTAAGACCAATAATGGCAGTTAACAGCCAAGCCATGACTAACCCCTGCATTAAAGAATAACCGCGATCAGGATAGTTATCCCAAAAGCCCGCTATTGCAGTTCCTGCCATCATGGACATAAAGAATGCAGCATTGTCTTTCAAACGCTGTCCAATACGCCCAAATTCATCCAACCAGTCACGCCAAGACATGGTTACTTCCCTTGTCGAAATTTTCTCTAGAGTACAACAAACCGTCAGCCAGCATAGTCACAGCCACTCGCCTCTATTAACAAGAATAAAAATAGACTGTTCTAACAGCAGAACTTCCAACCGACGATTGTGGCTGCATAATGCGACAACCTAGAGTCAAGCAGCCATCATACCGCAAGCCAGCACGTTCGGCTGCCAAGCTACTAACAGCGACATCGACTAAACACTTTTAAGGATAGCCCTATGCAGACAGCAGACACTCGCGATCATAAGGTCAACACGGTTCTTTCATATTTTCGCAAAGTGGACTCAGGTGATGGCAGTTACCTGGAGCTGTTTGACGACAGCATTGATTTCTTCTTTCCTAAGTTTGGTACAGCAACAGGCAAAGACGCACTGGTTAGATTTGGTGAACGAATTGGCTCCTCACTCACCAGCATTTGGCACGATATCGACAACTTCAATATCATAGTGTCAGGGCAAACCTTAGTAGTTGAAGGTCAGGAAGGCGGCACTATGGCGGATGGTACGGTATGGCCTGATAATAAAGTGTCACAAGGCAGGTTTTGCAGCGTTTTCGAATTTAAAGATGAGTTAATTAGTAGAATGTATATTTATGTCGACCCTGATTTCCCAAGTGTCGATTCAACCAGAATAGCCGTACTGCAGGGAAATATGACTGAATAGCCATCACCTGATGGCAAGACAGTGCGTTACCTACCATAGGATTACACTCGATGGATGAGTTTACCGGCTGTACGGATGCAATAGCGCAACTTTGTTCAAGCAAGAAACGGCATGTTACGTTAAGCTGACCCAGTGACTTATGCTCAGGGGGACGTCATGACGTCTTCAAGCCAACAGGAAAACCGCTTTCAGTTTCACAGCTCTAAAGAGCTACCCAATGTCACTGTGATGCAAGTGGAGATGCATGGTTTTAGCTATGGCCGCCATGCTCATGAAGAGTTTGCCATTGGCGTTACTTTGGCAGGGCAGCAAGAGTACTTTTCTGCTGGCACATTTAATCGCAGCCAGCCAGGAAATATTATGCTCTTCAACCCTGAGCAGGTGCACGATGGTGAAGCCCCAGTCGACCAGGCGCTCCTGTATAACATGCTGTATATTCACCCTGAGCAGTTCAGACCTATGTTAGCTGCAGCGGGTGTTGAGCATGCACAACATTTTCGTATGACAGAAACCCTGATCCACGACAACATGATGCAAAGACTGGTCATGGATTTATCCCAGCAGTTGATGCAGCCAATGCAGCAAACCTTGCACATAGAGCACAGCCTGTATCGCTTAGCTGCCGGCATTGCGCAACGCTACGGGGTTTATCAGCCAGACACCCGTACCCGCCGGGTCGATCACATTTTAACCATTGCCCAAGATTATATTCATGACAACCTAACAGCATCGTTGTCACTTGATGATATAGCCAACCAGGTCCATGTTTCTAAATATCATTTTATCCGTTTATTTCGTCGCCAAATGGGCATGACGCCCCATCAATACATTATTAATACTCGAGTTAATCGTGCACGTCACGCATTAGCCTTGGGCATGCCAATTGATGAAACTGCCAGCTTATTTGGCTTTAGTGATCAAAGCCACCTAAACCGGCGTTTTAAACTGGTTTATGGTTTAACCCCATACCAATATCAATGCAGCGTCAAACGACACTAAATTCATACACTCACATCAACATTTTCTCGCTGGGTAAATCATACAGATTTAAGTGCTCTCGAGCGCATTTTCTTCAGCCTTGGCCGAATGACTTAATAAAAATCAAGGTGTCGTCTAACTGACCATTCGGCAGCCGTCTATGCTGGCTTAATCTGGCCTCTAATTTATATCCGCAGCGCAATGCAACATCAGCACTGCGACGATTGCTGGCTGCTGTGCGAATTTCCAACCGGCTCGCTTTCAACCTTTGCAGGGCAAATTCACTGAGTAACGATACCGCCCTTGTCATGATCCCCTGCCCAGTTGCCGAGGCTCTAAGCCAATATCCCATCTCGTAATAGGGTACCTGAATATCCCGAATATGCAGCCCGATTAAACCGAGAAATTCCTGACTGGACTTGCTGATAATCAAATAACGAAGTTCTTCTTTTTGCTCGGCAAAATTCTGTTCCGCTCGCGTCATGTTTTGGGCCAACTGCGCAGGATCACGCATTAAAGGCACCCAGTCGAGAAACTCACCCAGTTCGCTGCGACTCTCTTCCACTGCTTGCCACAATGGCTCCAGCCAGGCCTTTGACGGTGGTAACAGCTCGATCGTTTCGTCCTGCAAGCAAGTAGCGAGTATTTGTGCATCCAACATCTTTCAACTGCCTTATCAAAACTAGGTAACGCCCTTGGTATGACAGCCTGTGATCGTAGCGCCACCCATAGCGCTGCTTTACAGAGTGATACCTGCCTTTTTTCCACAACTCGTGACAGCCAAGCTCAGCTGTCGTTAACCTATACGAGTAGCCTGCATGGGAGCAGATCATGACCTCTATCTTGCCTGGATCTTCCACATCATCACTGGTGACGGCCGACAACCGCAACAGTCGCAGCCTACAGCAAATCGCTTCCGGCAAACGTATCAACAGTGCTGCAGATGACGCTGCCGGTTTAGCCATCGCTACCCGGTTTAGCAGCGATATCAACGCCACTCAACAGGCGCTAAGAAACGGCTTAGATGCACAGTCGTTTATACAAACCGAAGATGGCGCACTAAGTGGCATCAGTGACAATATTCAGCGCTTACAAGAACTGGCCTTACAACAAGGCAACGGCATATTAAACGACTCTGATCGCCAAGCGCTGGCGCGTGAAGCAGAGCAAGTCAGTGCACAAATTCAAGATACCTTGCAGCAAAGCCAGTTTAACGGTCGGCCGCTGTTTCAGCGCCAGCAGGAAAGCAGCGAATTAAGCTTTCAACTCGGTGACCAAGCGGGTGATGCGATCTACCTGAAGGCCAACAATGACGCAGAGGCCATCGAACAGCAGCTGGCTGAATTGGACTTTAGTAGCTCAGATAGCAGTAACAACCTCACCAACCTGAGCGCCCTGCAGCAAACCATCAACGATCGTCGAAGCGAACTGGGTGCTGTCAGCAACCGCATTGATTCAAGCCTTGAAAACCTTCGCCAGCAAAATGAGAGTGCACAGGCGGCACGCAGCCGTATTGAGGATGCCGACTTGGCCAATGCTGCATCACAACGGGTACGTGAGCAAATACTGCAACAGGCTCAAATCAGCAGCCAATCCCAAGCTAACGCCAATGCCTCGGATGTGTTACGGCTGCTGTCTTAGAGCTTTTAAGCACTCAAGGTACCGCCAACACCGCGCAGTTACACAGATCATCACTACTAAATTGCGTCATATCACCTGCTGTTAATCCGGGAACGGGGAATACTCTGACGGTTAATGGCTTATTCAGCCTAAATGCCAAGGTACCGGTATCACGCATTAACGCGGCTATTTTACCCGCCGGGGTATCGCCCGGAATGGGCACAGTATCAAGACCAATCCCGCACACAGCGCTATAAGACAGCAAGGCACGAATATCAAAATGATCGGCGATGGAACCTTGCGCCAGCCCCAAGTCTTCTGTCAGCGCCAGCATTAAACCGGAAAAACCAACCAGATCAACACCCGATATCGACTTAAACACACGCGTCAATAGCGCCGATGCCTCAACACTGCCAGCTGCGCCAAAATACTCCACCCCCAGCTGCTCATACAAACTGGCCATGCTGGCACAATTTTTCGACGGCGCTGCAGAGCTGTCGAAACCAGCACAATGGAAATCGCTATCCAGCTGAGCATCAAGCAAGCAACCATGAATCGCATCCACATGGTACTGCAGTGCCTGTCGCATAACGTCAAAGCGTCCTTGCATCTGCTGCTGATAGCTACCTTGTGGCTGTTGGTTGTACTGCTCAAGTACCGCCAGCAAAAGGTCCGGGGTTTCCAGTCCGATAACGTATTGTCGCCCCAATGATGACTGATGATAACTGGCAGGAAAGTAAGGGATCAGGGGCTTGCAATTAAAGTTAACGGTGAAGTTAAAATTACCTTCACCCTGCTCCGTTAACTCACTGATCCGAATAACAGATTCCGCACACTGCTGAATGCACTCATCGTCGAGTAGGCCCAGCTCATCAGCCGCAACGTTAACGCAGACATTGCACAAATCGCCGAACTGTTGGATCAGCTCTGGTAACATAGCGATCTCGCTAGCGGTTTTCGCTTCACCGATGGCAAAGCGCAAACGCACCCCACCCGTATCTAAGCGGGTTAACAGCTGCTGTAGCTGGGCCATATCCTGCTGCGCAGACAGCAAACTACTGGTATCGAGATATTCACCAAAGGCATTGGTGACAACACGAACCGATTGCACGTCATAACCACTTTGCTGTAGTGCTTGAGTCGCTTGCGCGCAAAATCGTGCCGCTTTCATTATTTCATCGAGCCACAAGGTTTTGTCCCGGGTCAAATTAATAAAAGTGGTCACAGTGCGTACACGGCAAAGGCTTTGATCTTGGTAATTCACAATAACTCCAGCGAATCAAGTAGTCAGAATGCATAGGACTATGCTGCTACTATCAAACTTTCTTCTGTATAAAATAGCCTGCAAATATACTCATATATCACGTTGCGAGCCAGAACAGTTCGACAAATTAATTAGAGCACAGTTGAAATTTTCATAACGAGCCAACCCACGACATCATTCAAACCAAGATTCGCTATAAGGCACACTATTAAGTAAGTTAACCAGAGCCATCTGACTGCTGCAGCCTGTTTTTCTAAATATATTTTTAATGTGAAACTTCACCGTATTGATCGATATGCAATCATTGTCAGCAACTTCTTTGACACTGACCCCCATAGCCAAGCGTTGACTAATCGAGGCTTCTTTAGCACTTAACGAAAACAGTGCCATGAGGCGCCCTGTTGGCAGTGGACGAATTAGCGTAGGCCCAAGCAGGTATAGCATGATCCCCACAGCTTGATCACTATTTGGCAGCAATAAAGGCTGATAAGCTGCAGTGATCCCTGGTATCAGTTCAATTTGTTCTGCGGCTTCAATATTTAAATGGTATCCTTCACAGCGTTTTGCCGCCTGCATCAACCCTATATACAGCAAATGCTCCTGGCGACGATCGGCCACCCTTAAACACCCCTGCTCACAGTGCAATGCTGACTGCTGCTCAATAAAGTCTTGCATCGGCCGATTTTTCGCACAGATTTTACCCGTTTCGGTCAATATACAGACGGGGATTCTAAATGTATGTACCAAAGCTGCTAAGCGAATGTCTGCGTTTTCCTGCTCTCCAAAGGCGCGCTCAGCCGATTTTTTCAACTGGGGAAGTAGCTGATTAAATGCTGCCAATTGAGAAACAGTAAAATCCCCATGGCGCTCATGCCTATTACACATGATTATTCCTAGCCAGTCCTCCGATTGATAAATACACGCCCCCGCAGAATCACGTAGCCCCTGGGGTGCAACCCATTGCTGATAGTGCTGACTAGAAAAAAACAGATCACGATCTGGTGCCTGACTAATACTATGAAAGCGATCTCGCTCACCATGCATCAGTCGGCTCAGCAAGTAATCATTGTGAATATTTTGCTGTACATATTGTTCTGCCAACGCAGTAGGAATGCGATTACCGCCATCGACGTGGAAACGAATAGCAAAACTACGCTTATTGATAATGAATAAATGGCATACATGTAATTGAAATTCTTCTACCATCAATTCAGCAAATTGCTGCCAAGCAGATGGAATGTAAGCAGCCTCTAGTAAGCTAGTTTGTAGGCGAGAAAGGTCAGGCAAACTCATGCTGATCATCTAATTAGTATTCAAGATCAGCACACTATCCTAATCCGATGTTCAACAACATCCTTTTTTAACTTCAATCGACGTACATGCAATGACTCAACTGACAGGCTCAGCACTGTTATGCCCTAAACGCAGGGCCAGAAAAAGACTGACAAACAAAATAAGTAGCGACGCCATCACGACTCCAGACCAGCCAGCCCAGTGCCAGAAAGGATCCAAATAATAACCCCCGCTACTGGCTCCGAGATAATAACAAACCAAATAGACGGAAGAAGCTGTCGCTGGCGCCCTTTCAGCTTGCCGACTGACCCAAGCGCTAGCATTGGTGTGAGCAATGAAAAACCCCAGAGCATTGATCAAAAAACCAGCGACAATCCACCATAGAGAATGGCTAAGAGTTATCAGCGAGCCCAACATTAACAGAACGATACCCATAACCATTACTTGAGGTGGAGACATACGTCGGAACAAACGCCCGCTGAACGCGGCTGCAACCGTGCCAGACAGATAGGTCAGAAACAGCATACCCAACGCCGAAGGTGGAAGAGAGTAAGGTTCTTCTGACAAGCGAAACGTGGCGTAACTGAATTGATTAACAAAAATAAAGAAATTCAGTCCACCTACCAGATAAGCCAGCAGTAACTGACGATTACGTAAATGGCCAGCGATATCCACAAGCATTTTCTTTGGGCGAAAAGGCTGGCGTTTAAAATGCTCAGAAGAAGGCAAAAAGTACACAACGGGCAACAATAAAATGACACTAACACTGGCCATCAGTGCAAAAGATTCATGCAGCGAAAAATGTTCAATAAAAAAACCACCCATTAAACGCCCGCCAATACCGCCCAATGAGTTGGCACTGATATAAACTCCAACGGCAATGCGAAAAGCACTGGGATCCAACTCCTCGCGCATATACGCTAAGGCAATCGCCGGCAACCCTGCCAGACAAATCCCTTGTAACGCACGCCAAGCCAACATTGACGACAGTGATTCGACCCAGCTCAACGCCAGCGTACATACGATAGCCAGCGCAGCGGTCGATAACATCAGCCAACGCCGACCAACGGCGTCCGATAATGGACCAAAGAATAACAGTGACAGTGCCAGTGTCGCGGTTGTGATCGTGAACGTCTGCCCGGCCAGTAGCGGCGATATGCCAAAATGCTGCACTAAATACGGCAACATTGGCTGTGTCAGATATAGATTGGCAAATACAACAAATGAACCCAGTCCTAGCGCCAGAGTGGCTGGCCAGAAACTTTGGCTAGACATGCCCACGTTAGGGCTGTGTCGATGGCAAGCGGGTGAACTGCTCATATCACATACTCCTGAGAGCGGTAATAGTAGCAATTCAGGTAAAATCAGTTAAATATATACTAATTACAATAACCATAAAGATTTCTTATGGATGTACGCAGTCTGCGCTATTTTAAAGCCGTGGCCGATGCCGGTAGCTTTACCCGGGCCGCACAGCAATTACATCTGGCTCAGCCGGCCTTAAGCATGGCAATACGCAAGTTAGAAGATGAACTTGAACTCATCTTGCTACATCGCCGAGAGCGTCGCGTTACCCTGACCGACGAAGGCAGACACCTCTACGCCCATGCTGAGCGCATCCTTCAGGCCAGTGAAGATGCGCTGCTAGAGATGGCAGAACTGAAGGGGCTGCAGCAGGGGCAGGTGCGGGTTGGCGTGTCCAGCATGCTGGGCTCCTATTATTTCCCGCCGATATTTATGGCATTTCGCCATCGTTACCCCCAACTCAGCCTATCGGTCATCGATGCCGGTACTGATCGCTTACGCCAGCTGTTAATTCAGGGCGAGCTAGATTTGGCAGTGATTGTCGATGAACACTGCCCACCGGCTTTACACGCAGAGCGATTCCTCAGTGAACAGATGCTGGTGACTTGTGCTCAGGATCACCCGTTTTCACGTCAGCAAAGTATCGCTTCTGAAGACTTTTTTGCTCAGGATTTGCTGCTGTTTAAAGAAGGGTTCTTTCATCGCAAAGTGGTTGAGCGTATGGCCAAGGACGGTGGCTTTCAGCCCAAGATCAGTGTTGAAACCAACTTGATCACCTTGATCAAAACCATGGTTCGACAAGGTTTTGGTGTTTCCACCTTGCTGCCTATGGTAATCGCTGACAACGATGGGCTGATTACTCGTCCCTTTGCCGAACCGGTATGGCTGCATTTATCGCTGGCCTGGCGCAAAGAAGGCTACCTGTCGCGAGCCAACCGCACCTTTGCCGATTTCTTATTGAACCATAGCTCGGTGCCAGGCTGCTGATAACTGACAACATAGTGTTCCAACCGCACGGGTTCACAAACAGCAACCCAGATACGATAATGATTCTCGATTGCATTAGCAGCAGGAACCATAATGAGTAAAGCCCCAAAATTCCATTTACTAAGTGTGGTGGAGAACCGCTTACTAAGCCCCAGCATGCGACGCCTGACACTGGCGGGAGAGGTACTGCAGCATTGGCCCAACAATAGCGACGGCGGCTATTTTAAGTTGTGTTTTAGTGCTGATGGGCAGGCGTTACAGCAGTTACCAGAGGATGGTATACGTCCACTAATGCGCACCTACACTATTCGCCGACTGCGACCGCAACAACAGCAACTCGACGTTGATGTTATGCTGCATGGCGATCAACAACACAGTGGACCCGCCAGCCGCTGGGCAGCCCAGGCTGAAGTTGGTAGCCACATCATGATTGCAGGCCCTGGGCCTGCTAAATCTCCTGCAGCCGCGAGCGGCTATTTACTGGCCGGAGACATGACCGCCTTACCCGCCATCAGTGCACATCTAGAGAACTTACCCGATGATGCTCAAGGGCATGCGGTGATTGCAGTACCCGAGACAGCAGACCAGCTGCCACTGCGCCACCCAGCGAGTATCACGCTGCATTGGTTGCACGATAAGGCAGATTTGCTCACTAAGATTCAAAGCCTTGAATTGACACAGGATCTAGCGGTTTGGGTCGCTTGTGAGTTTGATCAGATGCGCGCCATACGTCAGTTTGTACGCCAGCAATTGCAGTTGCCACGCCATCAAACCTACCTCAGCAGTTATTGGAAGCAAGGCCGCAGCGAAGATGAGCATAAAGTGATAAAACAACAAGACTTGTCCAGCAGTGACACTGAAATTACAGACTGAGGCACAACAAAAAAGGGGCCAATATGGCCCCTTGGATGGATTATTGAGCTTTGTAGCGCTCGGTAATCACATCGATTTCCACGATTAAAACATTTTCCAAACGCTCTAGTCGTTGCTTTTCCGCCCACATATCCGTGTCATCCGGGTAAGTCAGCATCATCACACCTTCACCAAAGTCAGAAACCTCAACATCCCGACCCAAGTGAGCACTGATATCACCGTTTACTTTCAGCATCAGGCTATTACCTATGGTACCAGTTTGGCCACGCTGCTTTTCAACCACCTTGGTACCCGGTAACAATACCGGCGCACTGCGCTTGCCGGATTGATGACTGCGCGCAGCGGGCTTGTCTGATTGCTGCACGTCTTCTTTGGGTAACTCAAATACCCAGCCCTGATTTTCAATTTCAGTGGCTGTTGCTTGGCCAAATAAAGTCAAGCCAATAAACCCAGCGATGATCGCTTTCATACTCACTCCTTAATGGCCGTATATTTTGATGGCTGCTTTATCAAACGTAGCCAACTTGGTTGGATTACTAGCAGTCAGCACCACACTGTCAGTATCTGTACCTGTGTTATTCAGCAGTTCAGCCTGGAAGCGGAAGTCACCACTATTGGTGTCTACCAGTCGCACTGTCCATTGCCCTTGTGCCGATTCACCATAAAATGCATTGCTCAGTAATACCGTGTTGTTGAAGTCCGCTGCCACATTGCTGCTCTGATCTGCCACCAGCATACTGCGTGGCTGCAACACCATGGACTCTGTGCCACTTGGCGAACGTACAATGACGGCCAAGTCAGCATCCCGCCCATAAGTTGCCGAAAAACGCACTTGAATGGCTTCTACCGTAATATCGTCATTGATCACAATGGTCTTTTCTCTGCCAACGGCACTTCCGTCTGGAATGTCTTCGGACGTTGTATTCGCGCTATCAACAAAGTCAATAATTTGGTAATCCGGCAGCAGCTCATAGTCTACCGAACGTGCAAGGTTAACCGCGGCTTGCGCATTTACCATGCCAAAGCCATACCAGTTATGGAACCAATGGCCAGCAGCGTTTTGCACCCAACCAGGCTCAGCCACAAAGCGACTGCCATTGCCCAGATCCACTTCGACTGGAACAAAGTCATCGTCGATCTTACGTGCAGTCACGGCCATGATATGTTTTACATCACGCCAGGTCAGCTGATCATTAGCTTCGAAAATCAACGCTGCTACTCCCGACGTTACCGGCGCAGCAGACGAAGTACCATTGAAGGTTGAGGTGTAGTCACAGTTTGAGTTATCTGCGGAGGCTTGGCCGTTAAAACCTTGATTACGCGAGTAACCATGAGTACATCCAGAGATATCCGTGGTGATCATTGCCGGAGCACGGAAACCATATTCACCGCCCGGTGAGGATACCCAAATAGATGAACCAACGGACGAGTAAGACGATAACGGTGTATCAGCATCAGCCGCCAGCGCCGACACGACGGTGTAATAAAAACTTGAGTTATCACCACTGGTATTCGCCACATGGTCGGTCAAGTTAGGGTTAGTACCCGTTATCGAAACAGCCTCACGCCCATTAAAGTTATATCCGCTTACTCGAATATCTTTAAAGGAGTTACCAGCGGATTTAATAAAGGCTACACCACGGCCACCATTGTTGTTGGTGGTAACCTGTCTGCGCCGAGCCTCATAGCCAAAGTAAGGACCCTGGCCTGCACGGATATCATCGGAGCCGTAGCTCATATTAATGACCAGCACATCGTCGGTTCTAATACCACCATGAACTTCTTTCCAAGAGTCCCAGCCTTGATGTTTCAGGTAATTGAAGCCCAGCAGCTCTGCGTAAGGAGCCACACCACGACCACCAATACCATTAAAGCCGCGCGCAGCAATCAGGCCCGCGACCGAAGTGCCGTGATCTCCCCCCGATGGGTTTGCCGCGTTCAGAGGTGGGGTTGGGTCGGAGTCATTATTCACAAAGTCGTAAGAACGTCCGGCGACAACGTTGTCACGCAGGTCCGGATGGTTGATTTCCATGCCGCTATCGACCACAGCAACCTTGATACCTTCACCCAGTAAACCTAACCGATGCACAGGTTCAGCGCGCACGTCGTGCCCTGCAGTACCGGATGTCCAGGCATAGGCATTTTGCCCTGTGTTGTTAATATGCCATTGCTGCGAATATAGCGGGTCGTCACCTGCTGGCAAACCAGATACTGGCTGAACATCAAAGCGCAGTTCAACTTGGTCGCTGGCTTGACCATCATTGACAGTAACCTGAATCACATCTTCGCCTACAGCATTTGCATTAGCGGTATAGAGCAAGACATCATTATTAATTCGGATCTGACCAAAACTGGCACGACTGCGGGTGCTAAATTGCAACGCATCACCATCGGCATCTGCTGCGACTAAGTTCACTCGTACCGTCTCACCGGCATTCACCTCATAACTGCGAGTTGCCAGATTAAATACCGGAGCGTCGTTAACTGCGACCACCTGCACAGGCACAGCCACAACCTTATCGGCGTAACCTACTGCCGACACGGTGACATTGATGGAGTCAGTACCGTTGAAATTAGCTTCAGGCCGATAGCGCAACTGACCATTAGCTGTTAACTGCGCCACACCATGACTGGCATTGCTTAACATCTCATAGCTTAAAGTTGGCAGGCCAGAGCCTTGCGGCTGCAAGATGGCATCTAACAGGCCATCTTCATTCACACTCAAGGTCTGGAAGCGAATATCCGGCAAGGTCGCCGTTTCGATTGACAGGCTCACCTGCATTTCGGTTACAGCAACGCCATCACTGACTCGCAAGGTAAATCGATCTTCACCGCTGGCATCTTGATTGGCCTTATAACTCCAGTCGAGACTGTTAGGCTGAATCGTTAAGCTACCTTTTTGCGGTGCTTGTCCTTGCGCTAGAGTCAGAGCGTCGCCATCGACGTCCGTCACTTGAACGGTACGTTCAACTTGGCTACCTGCTTCTAAGTTTAGCTGCAAACGTTCAACTGCCAGTTTAGGCGCATCATTTACCGAGCTTACGTTAATGCTGACCCATTCACGTACCGTCTGATCGCCATCGGACACTTCAACCTGCAATTGATCTTCGCCGTTAAAATCCTGCTCTGGCTGATACTGCAGTAGACCCGCTGGAGATAATGAAACAGTTTTACCATGAGCACCTTGAGTCAGTAGCTTAAAGCGCAGTTTTTCTTCTAGCCCACCACTGGTCTGCAGCTGTTGCTGCAGGCTTTCATCTTCGCGGGTATTCGCCTTAACCGTCACTAATTGCAGTGGCAGAGCTTTTGTATCCGGCTCACTAACGGTAATAGTCAGTGTGTGCTCGACTTGATCAGTACCATCGCTAACAATAATGGTAAGGCCTTCACTACCCGCCTTATCGCCCGCTGTGTATAGCAGTTGATTGCGCTCCATCACCGCTTTACCAAGACGTGCTGGCGTTTTGAGGCTGTATGTCAGCTCACTTCTCTCGACATCAACCGCTGTTAATGTCAATCGAACGACGCGTTTGGATTCCACTTCCAATGATTTCTTTGGACTGATCAAGCGTGGAACATCGTTAACCGGTTTAATATTGACGTTAATACGCTGCTGTACGATGGAGCCATCAACCCGCGCAGCCAATACGAAGCTATCGCTGCCGAAGAAGTTCTCTTCCGGCGTGTATTGCCATTGCTCGCCTTCCAGATTCGCTTGGCCATTCTTGGGCGCAGTGGCCACTACAAAAGAACGTGCCGTCAGACCCGTACTGTTCAGATTAAGACGAATGGCATTGTCTTCATTCGCTTCGGCATTAATCGCAGTAAAGCGAGGTTCTGGCTTTGGCTCAGGCTTTGGTTCTGGCTTTGGCTCAGGCTTTGGTTCTGGCTTTGGCTCAGGCTTTGGTTCTGGCTTTGGTTCTGGCTTTGGCTCAGGCTTTGGCTCAGGCTTTGGCTCAGGCTTTGGCTCAGGCTTTGGCTCAGGCTTTGGCTCAGGCTTTGGCTCAGGCTTTGGCTCAGGCGTTGGTTCTGGTGTTGGAATAGGCTCTGGCTCCGGCATTGGCGGAGCTACAATCGCGGGTTGTAATTCAAAAGTAATACTGGTTTCGATTTCCAGCTGACCATCCGAAATGGCGATAATAATGATATCTGTACCAGCAGATGTCGCACTTGGCTGATACTGCAATTGGCCATCTTCGGTTAATGATGCTGTGCCACGACTAGGGCCCTGAACAATACGAAACTTAAGCTTATCGCCATCTGGGTCTTGGGCTGGCAACTGCACGCTCAGGTTTTCATCCAAAGCAACAGACCAGTCATTGTTCAACATCTTGGGTGGACGGTTACCGCCACCATCTCCCGTTTCAGGAGTAGGTGTATCGATGCCAGGATTGTCACCACCACGGCCACCGCCATCACTACTACCACCACATGCACTGAGCATGGCGGCGCTGACCGCCAACGCGAGTAATCTGGACATCTACATCTCCGGCTAACGTCGAATAATTAAGGGGAGGCTCATTATTTTCAGTTAGCTTTCAATGGGTAGTGCCAATGTTTCAAACTGTGACGGGATTCAACCAAGTGTAAAGCTTCGTAATGAGAGCGAGAGCTAGTTCACGCAAAAAATCATTAATAACAAAGTTCGTAGTAAAGATCGTCTCCAGCCTACGAAGAACAATACTCAACCCAACCCTACCCAGCTGAACAATCTTCAGAGTCCGGTCTAATCAAATCATCTCCAACGCAGTGACCGGCATAACTGACGTTCGTATCTCTCAGTACTACATGGACCACTCCTGACAGACATGAATCATACGTCATTATCATTAGTTCGATTGAGCTGCCAAAATTTATTAATAAATGGAAGAGAGAAATCAACTACAGGCTGAAAATTAGGAAATATTAACTAACAGAAAAAATGACAAATAAAAATCCTAGCGGCGACATAGGCCATTACAAAAAATACGCATAAAAAATCAAAAACGTCTGAAATTGTCTGCTATGTTCGGTCATACCCTGTCAGAGGGATGCATCTGACACACTGGTTGTAGATACTGTTCTCAGTTTTAACAATGTTTACCTTCATTGTTTAGGTTCAGGAAAAACACCTGAATATGCTGAAGCAGTCCCAGCACACAATGCTGGTTAATTCAAAGCAACTTGCTTCAAGGAAAGGAGGCCACATATGTCGGCTAGATCCCGCCATTGGCTATCATCAACTGCAGCCGTGAGCGCTGTCATTTTTTCTACCTTAAGTCCTGCGCTGGCCCAGGCTCACGGGTATATTTCCGAACCCGCCTCTCGCAGCAAGATGTGTGCTACGGGTGTTAATAACAACTGTGGTGCTATTCAATGGGAACCTCAAAGTGTCGAAGGGCCGGACAGATATCCTTTGTCAGGGCCAGACGATGGTAAGATTGCTAGTGCCGGAAACGCTGCATTCTCTCCACTCGATGTTCAGACCAGCAGCCGTTGGAGCAAAACCGCCATTACTGGCGGTCCAATAAACATCGAGTGGACATTTACTGCACCCCATGTGAGCCGGGACTTTCGTTATTTCATTACTAAGCCAGACTGGAACCCGAATGAGCCACTAACACGTTCCAGTTTTAGCAGCGACCCATTCTGTACTCATGATGGCCGCCAGCAAAAACCAGCTAACCCGCTGCAGCATAACTGTTATTTACCGGCCAACCTCCATGGCTACCATGTGTTATTAGGTGTATGGGATGTCGGTGATACGGTCAACTCATTTTATCAAGTGGTTGATGTAAATATTATCCAAGACAATCAACCTAAGTGGCTAGACATTGGCGATATTTCACCAGCGCGCCAGTTAATGGCCGGAGACAAAGCAACGCTGCACCTGTTTGACCAGCAACAACAGGTTAACGCTATTACCTGGCAATACAACGGCCAAGGGAACTGGAATAAAAGCTTTGCGGAGTGGATCAATCAGCGCACTATCGGTGTCCAAGCTGGCGTCCTAAACACTGCTGGCAGTATTGTTCCGATTGATGGCCACAACGATATTTTAGTGACATCTGATAGCACTTTTAAGCGCGCCGAAATCAGCTTTGAGACTCAGCAGCCCATTCCGATCGAGCTTACGCTGAACAACTTGCAAGACAGCTATCGCGTTGATGGCAACCAGTTCACATTGGATCTGGACTTCACCAGTCAGCAAACTCTGAATCTGGATATCAGCCTGTATCAGCAGCAACAACTGGTAGCACGCAGCAGCGGCAGTCTAATGCAGCAATTACAGCTGCCTATCGCGCTAGATTCACCGCTTCCTGGCGATTACGAATTAATTGTCGTCGCGCGTAGAGAAAATATCAGCAAACAATTCAGTTATCGATTTACTCTGACATCAGACAGTAGCGGCTATGACTCTGTCTACCCGAATCAGGTCTCTGACTATACGGCCGGTATGCGGGTATTAGCGCAAGACGGTCGCATCTATCAATGCAAACCTTATCCATACGCTGGGTGGTGCCGGATTTACAATAAATCTGACCCAGCTTATGCCCCCGGAGTTGGTCGAGCCTGGCAAGATGCTTGGCTACTGGTAGGCCAATAGGTACATCACCCGTACCGACTTTTGCCTCACCTACCCGGTGAGGCAGCTTAAACCGTAACGCCTCTGATACAGCTGTTGGATATCGAAGTGGGGTATAACCATACAGGGAATAATGATGAAAAAAACAACCTGGATAAGCGCAGTAGTATTGGCTTTAGGTCTTGGCAACAACGTACAAGCAGAATCACTCAATGAGTTGCACACCCAATGGGTAAAGGTCGCTGAAGATCACCAATTCAGCGCACAGTATGATTGGCAATCGGGGTGGAATAATGACGGTTCGCACACGCTGGAAATAACACGTCCTGGTGCCAGCTTTGTAAAACTGCATTTCGATCAGTTTCAATTACCACAGGGAATGACTCTGGTAATAAGCAACAGTAATGGTACTGAGCTATATCGCTACTCCGGCAGTCAACCGTCCTCGATGAGTATGGCTACTCACATCACTGAGCAATCTTTTTCAGCCATGTCCATCAGTGCCGATCGAGTACTGGTTAAAGTTGAAGGAACACCGGTCGGGAATGCCAATGTAAAAATCAGCATTGATAAAATTCAGCAGGGATTTTCTGAAGCAGAATTAGCCAGTGGCCCCGACATGTCGATAATGTCAACCTGCGGTGAAATGGAACGTCGAGACGTGATGTGCTGGGCTGACACCAATCCAACCGAGTTCGAACGCACTCGTCCGACAGCTAAGTTATTGTTTGGCGGCGGTGCCTGTACAGCCTGGCGTGTTGGTGCTGACAACCGTGTTATGACTAACAACCACTGTATTGCCACTGCTGCTGAAGTTGCCAATGCTGAGGTTTGGTTTAATTATCAAAATACCAGCTGTGATGGTACAACCGTAGCTACCGTCACCAAAGTAACCGGCGCAGAACTTCTGGCAACGGACTACGATCTGGATTTTACCCTGTTTACCGTCAATAACTTTGATCAAATCCAGTCATTTGGTCACTACGGATTAGACGTGCGTGAACCTGTGGTCGGTGAAGGTATCTTTATTCCGCAGCACGGCGCTGGCAACCCTAAAGAGTTATCAATTGAGTCTGATCAAAACAGCTCTGGCCAATGTGAAATTGATGTTGCCGTCACCGGTGGCCGTGGAACAGATACAGACACTGGCTATATGTGTGACACCATTGGTGGCAGCTCTGGTTCACCCGTTTTAGCTGACTCCAGCAATAAAGTTATTGCCTTGCACCACTTTGGCGGCTGTCCTAATCAGGGCGTTTTAATTGATAAAATCTGGCCCAAAATCAGCAGCTATTTCGATGGCATTCCTGACAATGACGGCGGCGATGGTGGCCAAAAAGCACCGACGGCTGACTTCTCAACCAGCATCTCTGCCCTGAGTGTTACCTTCAATAACTTAAGTACCGATCGCGATGGTACTATTGAAAGCTATCAGTGGGACTTTGGTGATGGTAATAGTGCAAAAAATGCCAACCCTAGCCATACCTACGCTAAGGCAGGCACTTACAGCGTCACATTAACGGTTACCGATAATGATGGTTTAACCGATAGCATTCGCAAAAATATCGAGGTGCTTGATGGTGATGGTATTCCTGTGCTGGTTCCGGGCAAGACCATCTCAGGCCTGTCTATGAGCCGCGGTGAATGGCTGATGTATAAGGTTGAACTGCCACGCGGTGCAACGGATCTGAGCGTAAAAATCTACGGTGGCTATGGCGACGCTGACTTGTATTTACGAGCAGATGAGCAGCCTGATAATGATAATTTCGACTGTCGTCCTTATACCAGTGGCAACAATGAACAATGCAGCGAAGCAGCACCTGCTAGCCGAGTTTATTATGTTGGCATCAATGCCTATCGCAATGTCTCTGGTCTAAGTTTGGTCATGACTCACAACTGATCGACTCGCCGGCGGCACTCGCCGCCGGTTCATTCCCTATCTTGCATGCAAATGCTAGAGTACAGCCAATTCAATCACGCAAATAAATAGGAGAATTTAATGGCCAAGGTGGTGGTTTTTGTCGCCAATGGTAGTGAAGAAATTGAAGCGTTAAGCTGCATTGATGTACTGCGTCGTGCTGGGGTCGATACCACGGTGGCTGCGGTAGGAGACAATCTCGAAATAACTGCAGCCCATGGGGTCAGCATCAGAGCCGACGCCCTGAGTAAAGACTGTCGCGATCAATCCTGGGACGCCGTGGTGCTGCCGGGGGGCATGCCAGGCGCCCAAAACTTGGCCGACGATTCGGCGGTTGCAGCCATATTGGCCCAACAGCACAGCGAGCAAAAGTGGATTGCCGCTATTTGCGCGTCCCCTGCTGTGGTGTTGGCATCACAACGGTTGTTACAAGGCCGCCGTGCCACCTGCTATCCTGGTTTTGAAGAGCAGCTACTGGAGTCTGCTACTATGTGTGTCAGCGAGCCCATCATTGTAGACGGCCACTTCATTACCAGCCGTGGACCAGCTACCGCTATGGTGTTCGCCCTACGGGTTGTAGCCGCGGTGACTGATGATGATACTGCACGTCGTATTGCCAAAGATTTGTTACTGGCTTAACGCCAGATGTCTTTCCTGGCGGGCCATCCTTGGCTCGCTATGGCTGAGCCTGGCCCTCGCCGCCCCCAGCCACGCTGAAGATAAACAGCTAAGCATTGCAGTAGGGTCTTGGCCGCCCTTTCTGGCCCAAACTCAACAGCACAACGGGCATGTTGCGCACCTCATCAAAGATGTCTTTCAATCCCGTGGCTACATTGTCAGCTTTCAATTTATGCCCTGGGAGAGAGCCTACCGCGAAGCCGCTGCGGGAAAACACGACGCCACTGCAGTATGGATGGAGAAACAAGAACGTAAACTCGATTTCCTCTATAGCGACGCTGTCATGGATGAGGTGTTTGTATTTTTCCATCGCTCACGTGATACGTTCGATTGGCAATCCTATTCAGATCTGTCACAAAAAAAATTGGGCGGTGGATTGTCTTACAGTTATGGCGAAGAAATGGATAAAGCCATTGCTCAGGGCACGATTTTTCTGCAACGCGTTTCAACCACCGAACAAAATATAAAGCGTCTAGCAGCAGGTTACATTGACGCCTTTGCAGAGGAGCGAAGTGTAGGGTATTTCAACCTGCGCCAACTTTCACATTTACAGGGAATTATCAGACACCACCCTAAGCCTGTATCAATCAATCAAAGCTATGTACTTTTTCCTCGTGGTACTGTGAATAGTCAAGTGTTGCTAAAAGAGTTCAACCAAGGCTTAGCTGAATTTCGATCTTCAGGTAAGTATCAACAGTATTTCGACGACTTTTCTGCAGGGAAGTACGACCCTCCTGTTAGAGAAGAATAGATTTTCAGACCGAATAAAAGGGCTCCTTTGTAGGAAAAGGAGCCCTACTCCTTACTCTTGGCTAGCGATATGCTGCTGACTTTCAGGCAAATTCTGAGCTATATAGCGATCTACACTTTTTTCTAACAACGCCATCGGCAATGCACCATTGCGTAGCATTTCATCGTGAAAATCTGCCAAGTCAAACCGATCACCCAGCGCCTTACGGCTACGTTCTCTGAGTTCTAGAATCTTCATCATACCGACTTTATAAGCCGTCGCCTGGCCAGGGTTAACAATATAACGCTCGATTTCAGACACCACATCCGACATTGCTGTGCCTGTATTAGCGGCCATATAGTCGATGGCCTGTTCGCGTGTCCAACGCTTCTCATGCAGTCCAGTATCCACGACTAAACGCACAGCGCGGAAAAGCTCTGCTTGTAAGCGACCAACGTTATCCAGCGGCTGCTCCTGCATCCCCATTTCCCAAGCCAAATACTCAGCATATAGAGCCCAACCTTCAGTAAAGGCCGTAAAAGGTGACGCACGGCGAATAAAAGGAATACCTTCTGCCTCCATTGCCAAAGCTATTTGAAAATGATGGCCCGGTACGGCTTCATGATATGCCAAAGTACGCATGCCATATTTAGGCGTTGCTTTAATATCATATAAGTTTGCGAAAAAGCGTCCCGGACGACTACCATCAATAGAAGGATGCATATAATAAGCACCTGGAGCCGTTTTTTCCTTAAATTCAGGGATCCGACGGACCTCAACCCCGGCTTCAGGTAAGCGACCAAATACACCCGTCATATTAGATTCAACTTCAGTGATGATATCGCGGTATTCCTGCAATATTTTGGCACGCCCTTCATCAGTATCCGGATAGTACTGATCTTCTTGAGCAGCTAATGCTTTGATTGCGGTTGAAAAATCATTGCTATCACTGATGCCTTGTTGCTGCAATATAGTGATGATTTGCGACTGAATTCGTGCAACCTCTGTCAATCCGATATCATGAATGCGCTCTGGTGACAGCTCTGTTGTTGTTTGACTTTTTAGTTGATAACGATAGTACTCATCACCATCAGGCAATTTCCACACGCCATCGTCGGTGGTGGTTTGAGGGCGTACTGAGCTGAAATAATCAATTAGACGTTGATAAGCAGGATATACCTGAGACTGAATAGCTTGCTCGGTCGCTGCCAGAAGAGCCTGATGTTTTTTCGTATCCACCTCAGATTCGGATAAGCGTTTAGCTAAAGAGGTGTATAAAATATTGTCTTTTGGTTGAGTATCGACAAACCCAGACATTTCATCCAGCACCCGATCAACGACAAAACGCGGTGGAAGTACTCCACGCTTTTCTCGCTCCTTTAAGCCCAATAATAACTGCTGGAACTGGCTATCAACCGCAGCAAGACGTGATAAATAGTGCTCTACAGACTCATAGTCAGTAATCTGATGCTGCGAGTCCATAAAACTAGGAAACCAACTTTGCACGCCAAACAGCTGGTTCACAGGATAATTATGAAAACGGAAACGATAGCCGTCGATTTCTTGATCAACCAAGTACAGTGCCACTGCTTTTGACAACTTTTCCTGTTCAGTCAACTGCGCGTCATCGTACTGCAGCAACACCTCTCGTCCCTTCAACAAGCGCTGGTGAAGCTCTTCGTAGCGTTCAGGGCTCAAGTCGTTCAGTTTGGCATTATGGCCATCAATACCGACGGTTTCGAGAAAGCCCAGCGAGGTTAGCTGCTGAGGCTCTTTGAGGGCTTCTTTCAGTAACTCTCGGTTAAGATAGTTATTCAAGTAAACCGGCTTTTCTGCATACCATTCATGGCTTGCAAACCCTACGGCCAATACCAGTGCCGACAGGCTGACCGTACCCGTCCATTTTAAAAGACGCTTCATCGTAATGCTTTCCTTTGATATCAACACGGCATCATCATACGGTCGGATTTCGCCTAGCAGCAAGGACTCATCGTTCCATGGTGAGGATATGTTGCATGACTGGCATATTTTTGATGACAAAATAGTCACTTACCCACCATTAGTGTGGAAAGTTTAATGAAAAACGCGTTAGTTTAGGACTCATAGCACAGAGACAAGCGACGGACGGATTGGAGTAACATAGTAGACACAGCATCGCTACTACATAGGCCTTCTTCCCTCAGTCGTAAGGTATCGAGAATTCCACCTCGAGCGAATTTAGGCCGACAAAGACCACTTGGCATGGAGCTTAATATGAACTTAAACCAAGTAACCCTGGCAACACAGGATATAGAAGAATCAAAAAAATTTTACCAGATTCTAGGGTTCACTCTGATTGTCGATACCCCGCACTACCTTCGCTTTTCCTGCCCCCAGGGTGAGGCTACATTTTCTCTATTAAAGCAAGATAGCCCCATCCAAAACGATAGTGTTATCTACTTCGAGTGCGAGCAGTTAGATAGCCTGGTTGACTCTTTGATAGCGCAAGGCATTCATTTTGACCAGCTACCGACAGACCAGCGCTACTTATGGAGAGAAGCTATTTTAAAAGACCCCTCTGGCAATAAGATCAAGCTCTACTGGGCTGGTGAAAATCGCTTAAACCCACCTTGGAAAGTGGCCTAAGCGGATATTACAAATAAGAATCAATATTACTTATCCCGTTCATTTTCGAAAAATACCGTCGGCACTGCAGCCAATCTACTGGCTGCTTCCCACCTGTTACATTGATGTCACACGGTTATCTAATTCCAACGCATTAGAAATGCCGTTCTCTCCTTCAATCTGCTGGTTTTGTGCGCAAAGACTGAATGTCGCTAGGGCCGGTTCACACTAAGTAAATTATTTCTGCTGAGAACCCGTTTTGCTCAGAGCAAGGAAGGAGGATTGGTATTAGTGGGTTAAATGAGTGACGAGTGACATAGCTCCTGAGGGAAACGGTCCTCAGCCCGAAGGGTTATGGCCCAATAAAACTCAAATGTGTTGCTGTTCATTCGCTTAACCCATTAGGCCACACTCTCAGCGTCTTGCTTGAGAGCTCTTGGGCCAATAACAGGCTTGTTTCATTAGTGTGAACAAGCCCTAAAACAACAACAATGATGTATTGCAACCAGCCGACACAGGCTGTCGGCAACCATTAGCGACAAGGAGAGACGTCATGCCCGACAACTATCCAAGATATACACCAGAGGTGCTGGAAAAGCCCGCCGATTATGGCGTGCTAGAACAGCTGCATGGCACCTGGGTGAATTACAATCCAGGTAATACTATACAAGGCTGGGGAATTCATACCACCTGTATGCCCTCGCCTGGGTCCAACTCAGAAACAATTCCAGGAAAGTTCCATTTTTTGTGCGAGAACTACACCGAAGAGCTGACCTTTACTCTAGTTCCGGGCGGTGTTCGTAATCGCGGTGGTGCCAACGAGCAGTTTAACGGCGCAGTCGAATACTCTCAGCATATACATGATTTGAAGGGTAATTTACTGCACGCCGAAAATGGAATGTATTTATGGATGAATGATGTCTATAACCATCCTGCTGATGACCAATCCATTATGACGGATATTGGCTATCCAGAGCTGTCGTCTGGTGACGGTTCAAATGGCCCCCAGTACGTGCCTGCCTATCAGGTCTCACGCAGCGGCGTTATTCCCCACGGCAGTACCATTATGCTATTTGGCAAAGATTCAAGCCATACTGGCGCACCGCCGTTTCCCAATGGCGACGCTACCTGGCAGCCCGATCACCTAGCTATTTCACCCAGTATGGGCGGTGCTGGCGCATCGTTGGCAAATCCTATCAACCTGGACCAGCCTGCACCCGATTGGGTACATGACCAAAGTTTGCCAGATCGTGACCCCAGCGGTAATCGTACCTATACCCAGCGCATACTGGCCCACGAACTATACCCATATTCAGTACGCCCCGATTTGAAGCTTCGTGACGTTTTGCGCGAGCAAAAGGTGAAAAGTTATACCTTGCTCGATATGCAAACTCGCGAAACAGGAGGCCCACAAGGTGGTGTACTCAATACCCCCTTTGTGCAACGTTTTACCCCTATCCATGAAATGCAGTTTCGTCTGTGGATAGAAACCATTGAAGAAAATGGTGAAGACATTCTGCAATTGCAATACGAGCAAATTCAGTTTTTTGAATTTCAATTTGGCACCGACGGTGGCACCACTCGTTGGCCCCATATTCAGGTCAATACCCTCAGAAAAAAAGCCTGATTCCATCTATTGATGCACAAGGAGATGCCATCATGGAAACCTGCACAAACACTGACGTCCGCACCGGATTATTTAGCCGGCTGCAATACAGCAGCACACCAGACCAACAAGACCTACAAGCTGCCGCACAATTGGCCCTACAGGTCGAATTTACGACCATTCCAACGTACTTAAATGGCCTGTATTCGATCAGTGATACCAGCAGCTACGCCTACCAAACGCTGCGTAGTGTGGTTATGGAAGAAATGTTCCATGTTAATCAGGCGGCGAATATCCTGGTCGCACTCGGTGGGCTGCCTAAGTTTACCGGCGATGCCACGCCAAAATACCCTGGCTATTTGCCTCAAGCCAACCCAGAAACCACACCCTATCTTGGCCTATATCGCGCCAGCCCAGATGTATTCAGTAATGTTTACGAAGCAATAGAAACACCTGCTGCCTTTGGAACGCCGCCACAAGGCGATAATTACGACAGTATCGCCCAACTGTATGCTGCTTTAGTAGATGCCGTGGAAAGAGCCGATATTGCAGGAGGTAACCCATTTAACAATGATGGTCCTGGACGTCAGCGCACCAATATTTATCTAGGGAAATTTGGTGGTAATGTTGAGCCGGTAAAAAACATGGCCAGCTTCAAACAAGCCGTTCAGGAAATCGTTGAACAAGGCGAAGGAACGGTACCCCCACAAGCACCATTGAAGCCAATTGAGCAGTACGGCAGCTACAACCACTATGGCAAGCGTACTGATGGCACCTATGGCCCTATCATTGGCACACCATACGAACTCAGTCATTTTATGAAGTTCCGCAGTGTCGCCATGAAACCTGAAGAGTTTCCAGCCACCTACCCCATCATCTCAAATCCAATTGCAGACGATTATACCAACGAAGTTGCAAAACATTTGTCGATTGCTTTTGATATGAGCTACACCCTAATGCTGCATGCGTTCGAGCAGTCCTTTCAGGCAAAGGCGGCTGACCCATATTTCAGTATTGTATTGAATCTGATGCACGATGTGCTGCCAAACTTGGCCAGAGCATTGATGCAAACACCTGCCCTAAAGGATGGAGATCCTTCCGTAGGACCAAACGCAGCTCCGTCTTGGATCTGCATAGAAGGAGATGACCTCACACCGCAGCAGTTAATAGACGAGCTGACATGGATATTAAAAAATATTCCCAACTCTAGAGATCTAATAACGGTGAAATCTTTGCTTCAATATGCGTTGGAAAAAACACTTGAAATGAAGAGCACCATAGTCGAACTCGGACTGGACCATTTTTAAAGGGAATTCATTATGGCCAATTACAAAATTTATCCGCCCATTAATATCGCACGTGTTGGCAATGCACCGGACGACTTCTATATCGGCCCAGAAGAGTATCGTGGACTACCTACCACACTGGATGGCAAAGCTATTACTGAAGACGGGTTTCGTGATAGCGAGGGGCGTATGTGCCGCCAGGCAGCACGCTTTCGTATTTATGACGACAATGATCAAGAAATCACCCTAAATACCAAAGGCGTAAAGTCCATTAATTGGACAGTACATATGGCCAATAAAAAGGCCAGCTGGTACGAGTTTGCGACCAACGAAGGCGAACGCGGCTATAGCAGTAATCATCCACTTAGAAATGCATCGGTTTGCGGCCACGATCGTTTGAAACTCATGATCGACCCAGGCCCACGTAGCATCAGCGGCGCTGCAGCTGGTCCGGTAGCAATGGACAAAAACTCGGTGCCATCCGGTTATCAAGGTGCTCATTTTCCTGAAGACATGCTGTATCCAAATCAGGACTATATAACGACGCTAGGCGAGCTACGCACCGATGGCGAAGGACGCTTATTGGTGCTGGGTGGTCTAGGAATATCTGGTACCCATGACCCTAAAGCGACGATTCAACAATACGCCAATAATGATGGTTGGTGGGATGACACCAGCGATGGACCGGTTTGGGCTGAAATTCAGTGGGAAGATGGCCGAGTTGATCAGGTGGAAGCAGCCTGGGCATCAGTAGCACCACCATCGTATGCACCAGAAATCGCCAACCTGGTCACTCTGTGGGATACCATCTTTGATGGTGCCGTTCGACAAGGGCACTACCCACACATCTGCAACGGTAGTATCTGGCAAGGCGGTAAAGATGGCTATAAACCTAATTTCCAAAGCGAAATTAAGCCATTAATCGAACGAGCCGCCACTTATACCTGGGTCGCTGCCATTCCACCGAAAGCACATAGTTTTGATATGGAGGCATTAGGCACAGTGCCAGATGGACATCATGACGAGTACTTGGGCCTTCGTCGTTGGATTCTCGATGTTCTGCGGCCGCCTAATAATGAAAACACTTTGATATCGGAACGTGGCTCTACCATGATGCCCTATCTGGCCGGTGACAACTGTCTAATTGACGGCACCTTAACATCGAATTATTTGCGCTTAACCGATACGCAATATTTCTTTATGCAGCAGTGGGCAGATGGCTTTTTTATTAACGAACCTGAACAAACATCTGGCCCTCTCGCCTTAACCCGCAATGTCTTAGATAACTGCGTCGGTGGTGCTTTTTCGCCCGGTATTGAACTGACCTGGATTTCACGTGATCGTGCAATTTATCAGTCTGATGATCCTCTGCGCATTAACGCCTGTGAGCCAACTAATGGCCCACTCAGCTTGGAGTTTACCCCCAGCGCCATGCAGCCAGGAGACATGACTCGCTATATGGCCATTCCCTGGCAGGCAGACTTTAATGAGTGCTCATCACAACCGATCGGCGATCGGGTGTTGTGGTGGTGGCCAGCCCAGCGGCCAGAGTTTGTGTATCTAGAGCACGAACCTAAGGCCAGCAGTGCCGCCTTTATGGCTTTGGCGAGTGGCAACCCATCAGACATTCCCGTGCCTGATCAGCAAACGCCTAACCAATACCCTTGGGTAGGCACAGGCTTTGATCAGACTCGCGATGACTTTATTGCATTTGCCGACGATACCCAGATGGTGAAGTACTGGTCAAGACTCGGCTTTATTATGGGCAAAGACATCGATGGCGAAGAACGCTTTGTCGAAGTAGCTCGTACACTACCGCGGCCATTTTCAGCCGATGATTGATGTAGCGGTTATAGGAGCAGGCCCCGCGGGGTCTGCTACTGCGCTGGCGCTAGTGCGTGCCGGCGTTGGTCGTGTTGCGTTGATTGATCAGCCGAAAAACAGACCTTTTAGCATTGGTGAATCCTGCGCGCCCGATGTGGTGTCCAAGTTGCAGCAACTCGGCTTTAATGCGCAGCTTAGTCAACAAGGACACAGCCCTTATCATGCCAATGTCTCTTGTTGGGGAGGTATTCATCAAACCGATGACTTTTTACATCGCTTAGCTGGCCAAGGCTGGCACCTGGATCGACAGCGCTTTGATCAGCAATTAATGCAGCAAGCCGTGGAACACGGCGCTGAATTAATTCAGCCTGCTAAGGTTCATTCAATCAACAACTGTTCCGGCAGCTGGCAGCTACAGCTCAAGCAAGGTGACCAGACTTCAATGCTTAACTGCCGTTACCTCGTCGATGCCAGTGGCCGCAGCAATGCCGTCACCAAACATTTGCACGTCAAACGAGAACGTCTTGATAATTTAATGGCACTGGCCTGGACACTGCCGGACGGAAGTGCACTGCGCGGTAGAACTTTAGTTGAATCCATGCCGCATGGTTGGTGGTACGCCACTTGTTTGCCCGATGGCAAAGCACTGGTGAGCTTAATGTCCGACGCTGATTTAATGCAGTCTTTGAAAGAGCCACAATGCTTGCGCAAGTGGTGGCGACAAAGCTCTCAACTTTCGCACTGGCTGCCATTCAGAGAAGATACAAACATTCAGCCTATTGCTTTTGCCGCCCATGCTGGCTTTATCAAACAGGCAGCCGGCCCCGGCTGGATTGCCGTTGGTGATGCCCTAGCTTCGTTTGATCCGTTAACATCATCGGGAATATCCAATGCATTAGGTGATGCTCTGGCCGCTCGAGAGGCTATTTTAGCCTGGTTGACAAAAGGGGATTTGGCCCCCGCCCAAACTTACGCTGAGCGCATGAATCGCTCAATAAAGCGCTATATGTCTGAGTGGTGGCAGCAGTACCAAAAAGAGCGGCGCTGGCCTGATTATGATTTTTGGCAACGACGCCAGCTAGAGGCGTGATGAACTGAGTTTACATTCGTTCAAGCTGGTCATAAGCCCATTGCAGCCCAGGCCAGCATAGTACAGTGCCCAGCAAGGCTCTAAATAAAAAGCGCCGCTTAAAATGATAATAACGCTCGACTACACCGTCAGGCTGATCATTCTTTACTATTCCGACTAAAGATAGTAACCACATGGCTAAATAACCTACTGCTACTACCAGGATTGCTACCACCAGCAGAGACAGCCATAAAACGATCATTTCATTCGCTATACTTTTATGCACAACTTACTCTTTAAACGACTCTGCCCATCTAGCGCGAAGCAACCCTTACTCAAGCACAGGCTCAAACTTAGGAGTTCCACCAAATCGATTAACACCCTCATCACTGTTCAACACCATGATAAACAGCAGAATAAAGATACCAACAACAGGAACTAGGCTAATCAGTATCCACCAACCACTACGGTCGGTGTCGTGCAAACGCCTGACTGTCACCGAAATAGAAGGAATGAGCATAAACAAAGCATAGAGAATGCTTAAAAAGCTCTTCAAATCAATTGCTTCTTCCATTGACTGAGCATACCCCAAAACCGTATCCAGAAAAGCTACAAAAAGGGCAAATATCGTGTAGAACAGCATGAACATCCAAAACTCTTTCCGCCGCGCGCGCCCAGAAAAATTAAAGTAGTTTTTTAAAGCGTTGATATACCAATTCACGTGCGTATCTCTTATCTAGGAGTTTGGAATGTTATCGCACATCACCTTCAAGCTGGCGTTATCAAGCACGGTAAAGGACGCAATACGCACCTGATACTCTCCTAACAGACCTGCCATGCTTTGCGGCAAAGGTAACTGTACTTGAGCACGATCTCCGGGAAAAATACTGTTCAAATCTGATAACCACTTGGTTTCACTGACGATAGCGATACCGGTATCATCAAGCAATGAAATCTCCAGATGAATCTTGCTGATCGTATGCCGACTGTTATTATCAATAGCCGCTGACAATACAGGCACCTGCTGACCGGAAGTTACACGAAAACCACTGATCTTAACCTGATCACTCAGTGTGCCTGCTAGGTAGCGCTGTGCTTCTTGTTCATCCGACATCTCTTTTAGTGCTTTCACGCCGCCAATACCAGCATTAACTAGGCCGCCAATAGCGGCCAACAATAAAAATAACGTGCCCAATAAATAGCAAGTAGCAATCCACCATACCGAATTGCGTTTATAAACGACTTGAGGCTCTGACATCACTCGTCCTTATATAGAAAAAGCGGCCGACTGGCCGCTTTCAGGAACTACTCTGCGTTAGTACAAAACGGTTATTAGGCTGCTTCCAACTTAGGCGAATCACCAAAGCGGTTGTCTTCATCACGGCTATCTTGCACCAGAAATACCAGCAAGATAATGCCGATCACAGGCACAAAGCTGATCAAGAACCACCAACCACTACGATTGGTATCGTGCAGCCGACGAACAGCAGCGGAGATGGAAGGAATCACCATTGCTAAAATATAGATGGCGCTAACGATACCCTGAGTTCCCAGTAAGGCATCAACAACCCCTGCAACAATAGCAAAGATTATATAGAACAGAACAAACATCCAGTACTCTTTGCGACGCGCTCGACCGGAAAATGTAAAGTAGTTTTTTAAAGCCTTGATATACCAGCTCATAATGATCTCCATAAATTAAAAAGGTCAGTTAATGACGCTAGTGCTATGCATCCCTGCGTCAGTGTCAAGGAAAGTAAGCTCTTAGCCGGCCAAATTCAAGTCATTTGGCGTAAAAAAACAGCAACTGGCGACTTGATCACACCAACTTTTGTACTTGATCGCCATATTGACTGACTTGGAGAGAGGTTCTTCCATTTGTTAGGCACACACTATTGGATTGCCCACCTCAGTCTGACACATCCGTGCAAATGCCACAGATGCATCGCAAACCGCCTTCATACGCTAGCAACACCGATAACTAGTATTCCCGGCTCACTCCCAGCATCAACCAATAAGCATCGAAGTCACTGCTCTGTTGGTAAAAGGCCGCGCTGCCATCAAAGCGCCATTTATCCACCGGCCGCCACTGAGCACCAATTTGAGCGTGCCATGCCGTATAGTCACCTAAACGCTGATCACTGCTGCCATATTCTTTGCCGTTAAAGACCTTGTCGTTGCTGTCTGCATCACGATAAAAGAATGCCGCTTGTTGCTGATACAAACGCACAACGGGTAGCAGTGTTAGCTCTTCATTAATGGGTATATCCAGCGCCCAGTTAAGGGTATGGCTGGCAATGCCCCAATCATCATCAAAGTAGCGGTAGTTCAGCTGGCTCGTAATGCCACTGTCCCATTGCCAAACGTGCAAAGCACCAATGCCACCACCAGTACGGCTGTCCGGCCTTTCTTCTGCCGCTAGAAGCCACTCGCTGCGAGTAATTTTCTGATCATTATTGAGATCAATACCACGTACGATAGTTTGATAGTGATTGCTTAAATAGCCAAGGTCATGATTCATATAAGCTGACAGTGAGATATGGGCCTTATCCGATAGCACCTGGTTCACCCCCACTTCAACATCCCACATGAGATTATCGTCAATATATTGATCGGCATAACCATCAGTAAACACATAGGACTCGTTATAAATCACCGACAACCCGGCACTGTAGGAGCGATTTTTGCGCCGGTCTGCCCACCATAAACCCGACACACTGGCACTGGAGCTGGTGTAATCTTCTTCTTTGGAGTAGCTAACCCCTATGGTGGTTTCGTTGCGTAATTCATCACGCATCAGCAGTGAAGCGTTAACCGAGCGGCGAATATCTTCCAGCTCAACGTTCTGGCGTTGGTAATCACCATTAGGGTCATAGCCTAATATCAGCTTGTCAGACTTTTCATCCGCTAACGCCACGACTTCAGCCCGAGCTTGAGCATCTTGCTGGGTCAATACCTGGGTATTTGAACGCAGTGTGGGCGACGCACCAGAAATAGCGTCGTAGCCTAAATCGACTTTTAAATCATAATCCACACCAAAAGAATGCTTTAGGCTGGCGACATGATCTTCAACCGTTACACGATCATCGCTTTCTGCATAATACAAAGCATGATATGACCATTCGCCAGCCCCTACCGTCAAAGTTTGTAACAACAAACTCAACAACAGCAAACGTGCCGTTAAAACGATACTCTTCGACCTAATTGCAGCCACAGCCACCTCCACCTATACCGGTGCCACCGCGAGTATTCTCTTTTGATGAAAAGACTTTCTGGTTGAATTTCGCCACCGCAGGCAAACGTCCCGCTGGTTTCATTTCTGGCTCAGCAAAAACTGCTTTTTGCCAGGGTTTAACCGGCTCTATGCCAAGCAATAATTCATACTCAGACCAACTCGAAGGCCCGGGCAGTTGCGCAGCTTGCTTAAGCCCCATCGACGATGGCTGCAGTTTCGCTGGCACAGCCTGCTCGAATGCCTGATTATCTACTGGCGTCATATACACCACTTTAATCTCCGCTTGTGCTGTCGATGCCAGCAATAGCAATATCGTGGCAGCTAACACAGGTTTCACAGCGCCACTCCCAGTTGCTGTAAATCCTGGCGAATAACATCATCAATATGCGGCAAAGCCCCCAAACGCTGGCCTTTTACCTCACCATTAATGACATAATACAAAGCCGGCATGCCCATCGGTTCAAAGCTGCCAATAACTCGACCAGAAGGATCATTGACAATAGGAAAGTTCAACCCCAAAGACTGTTGAAAAGCTTTCGCCACTTCAACATCTTCGTCGACATCAACGCCAACAAACTGCACCTGAGCATTGTTTTTTAGCTCGTGATACAGAGCGTTGACCTCAGGCAGTTCAATGCGACAAGACACACACCACTGAGCAAAAAAATCCACCACATACACCACATCTTGCTGGGGGAATATTTCTTCGGTGAGTTCTGTCGGTAGCGAATCTCCCACCGTCAATGCCGAAGCTTGTGGACATGATATAAACACTGCCAACAAGGCAATCCAGATAGACTTCATAATGCTTCCTTATAAAGTGTCGTTGCGAATAAGCCGTACCCGGCGCTGACCGGATGCGGCGATAATGTCATTTAAAATATCAGCCAGATCGCCTGCATTTCTGGCACTGCGCATTTGCTCGCCAAAGCAGCGGCGAAAATAATGATCGTCGGCCATCACGCTGTTATCGATATCAAAGCCAACAAACCACAAATTAATACCCGCGTCTCGTGCCCGATCGCACAGCCCTGCGTCCACCAGCGCCGACATTTCAGAGGCTTGGGTATCACTGCCATCGGTGAGCAATACTAGGGTTTTTTCGCTGTTTTCACGCGGCAGATTTTCCAATGTCCAGCGTCCCTGCCAATTGGGCAAAAGGGTACGTATTCCCCAGATAACTCCAGGAGCGCTGCGGGTACCACCACCTTCAGCATTGGGCAGCTGGCGAATGGTTTGTTCAATTAATAGCCGGTCTAGCGTTGGCGGGAATAGTGGCGCTGAGGGGCAGTTTTCTGCCAGCGAGTCATTGCCATGTTGCGGGGTGGTCGTGACATTTAATAAGCGATCATTGTAAAAGGTTTGCTCGACCACATCGGCGGCATCAATGACCGGGTCCAAGTCAGAAAAGGCATCAATACAGAGTTTTTGTCCGTACGAGCGCGGCAGCCATAAGGCACCATTAAGAGATACCCCTTCGTGGTAGGGCACTAAACCGACCGAGGCACTGGCTGGTAACTGCTGCAGTAAATCTAATACCGTGCTTTGTAGCTGAGCCAAACTGGAGTCACTGCCACCACCGGCTAATGATTGGCCCATAGAGCTGGAAACATCCACCACCAAAGACACATCCATATTGCCGCCTTGGTGTTGATATTCCGCTGTCGCCCGATAGGAAATGTCGATGGGTTGAAAGCGGCGAATTAAATCATCAAGAAAAAACGCCTCCAGTGCCATATCAGCCTGTACTTCCACCCTGCCATTTTGCTGGTCATGGGCAAAATGCATATTGGGGGGCAACTCGGCTTGAGCAAAATAAAAACTCGCCAGTGCGTCTAAACTCTCTTGCCCCTGCAATAAATCACCGTCACGCTGGACCCGCGCCGCCAGCAGTATACTGCCCTGGCGTGTTAGCTCAGCTAATTTTTGTCGTTGCTGCAGCCACAGACTGACATCCGATGCGCCTAATCCTAGGGTGCAGACCAAAGCCGTGCACAAGCATAATAAAATCGCTGCCTGCCCTTGCTGGTATTTCATCGTGCCACCGAAATACTGTTTGCGCGCAACACAGTGGGCTCACGACTGGGAATAAAGTGCCGAATAAGGTATCCAGGCAATGGGGCACATAAACTTACCAGCCAAAAGGCTGCCTGCTCTTCATCATCGACGGTGGTTTGCAACAGAGATTGCAGCTGCGCCTGTTGACGCTGATCGGCACAGTCGCCGCTACGCCAACGTTGTTGTTGCTCTAATGACCAGCGCAATACGGTGTAATCAGGTGCCCCCTGCTCGTTTGCCTGCCACTGTTCACTCAGCCAAGCCTGCCATGATGCATCGATATTCTGCTCCGGCGGTTGTTCCGGCAAAGATGCCAATAACATCACCCAATCATGGCTCAGCTGTTGTAGCCTTTGCTGCTGTTGCAACCACAGCGATAAATCACTGATCAACCACCACAGCAGCAAGGCCAGCGGTAGCAAAATGGCAAATTCAATTTCGGCAACACCGGCTTGTTTGTTGAAACGCCTGTTGCTGCGCGAATTCACTGCGTTTATTTTGATTGGCTTCATTCCCGCCGCTCCCACAACACATGGCGAGTAAATGAAAATGCTAGGCTTTGGCGTGTGAGTAGCGGTAAATCAAAGTGCCAAGTCAGAGAAATACCATAATCATCGGCCTCAGCATCCACACCGGCAAATAACTGAGCTGAGCTGCTAAAAGCTTGGCGCTCAACACTGCTCAGTACCACGCTCTGCAACAGCGGCATGCTGTCTGCCCATTGCTGCCAGCGTTGCTGTAACTCTGGCAGCTGCACCGGCTCATCAGCCAGTTGCACCATGCGCGCACTGTCGGACACCCCCTCCAGTAATAACGCACGAATCAACACCACCCGGCCGACTTCCAACGTCAGCATGACGACGATTAGCATCACTGGCAGCAATACCATAAAACCTATGGCACCAGAGCCTGTTTGCCGGGCTTTCAAGATAGCGACTCCGGCGTAGCACTCAGGGCCTGAAAATACTGCAGCTGAGCGTCGCAATCGCTTTGGCTCAGGCCAGCTTGCAATAACCACTGCCTGGCTTGCTGCGACTGCCCGGCAAAGACCAAACTCATGGCCATTAACTCAGTGACCGCCGCCGGACAAGCATTCGCCTGACTGCAAACGCTGCGCAATTGGCGTATGGCTAATTCGGGCTGGTGCTGTAAATGCGCCACCAACGCCAGGTTATAACTATGACGCCAATGCTGCGGCTGCCATTGGCGCAACTGCTCAAATGCTGCTGTCGCTTGGCTGTAGTTATGCTGTTGCAGTGCCAGCCTGGCTTGCATCGCTAGACATTCAGGCCAGTGCTGATCAACAGCAATGCCTTGCAGCAACTGCTCAGCCTGCTGCCACTGCTGCTCATCCATAGCAACAGCAGCCTGAGCACAAACCAGCCCTTGGCGTGGCCATGGCTGTTGCTGCAGCAACTCTTCCGCTTGGCTGTGATGGCCAGCACGACGATAGAGCCAAAACAGTGCCTGGCGACTGTTGGCATCGCCCTCAGCAGCCAATGACTGACGATACAAACGAATCGCCAAACCACTATTGCCTTGCTGCTCGGCGCGCCGGGCCAAGCGTTGCAAATGGTCCTGCTCAACCACAGCGTCATGCTGGGAGCTAGCAGGGCTCACGGCACAGCCACTCAGTAGCAGCCACAGCAAACAAACTAGCCAACCGCCATAGTATTTCATGCTTCACCTCCAAGCTGGCGCAACAGCATCACCAGCGCCGGGCCTGCCAACAGCACCACCAAAGGCATAATGATGAAGATCATCAGCGGCATGGCCATTTGCCCTGGCACTCGTGCCATACGTTCTTCTACCTCGAGCAAATACACGCTGCGACTGTGCTGAGCTAGGTCTCTAAGTCCCGCCGCCAGCGGCGTGCCATAATCATCGGCCTGGGTGATTAACCAGCACAGCTGGCGAAAATCATCGAGTGGAATACGATCGGCCAAACGGGCAAAGGCCTGGCGACGTTCACTGACCACACGCAAATCATCGCTTAGGCGTTGTAAATGATTACTCAGTGCTGGATTTAAACCCTGCAAATCGCTTCCCAAACGTGGCAGTGCTCTATCCAGTGTCAGTCCGGCTTCTAAACACAGCGCCAGCAGCTGCAACAGTTCGGGCAATTGCTCACGACTGCGACGTAAAGTGCGCTGTGCTTGCTGGCGCAGCCAAGCATCGGGCAGCATTTGCATCAGCATGGCAGCCACCAGGCTCAATAGTTTTCCCGCCGGATCGCCATCAGCAGGCCAAGCCAACACTAGTGCGCCAACTGCCAGCGCCCCTTTACTGAGCCAAAACACAGTGCCTAGCCATGGGCTTTGCAACGCTGCAATGCGGGCATGCTGTTGCATGGCATGCGGCAGCGGCCAATGCCACCACTGGCGACGAGTCGGCGCCTCGACTGACGTCGCCAGACGCTGAACGATTGGCTTTCGTCGCCATTGCTGCCAAAGCGCCAGAAGCAGTAGCGCCAAGCCGGTACAAGATAACGTGATGGCCAGATTCATCCTGCTGCCCTGATCAATAGCCAGCGAATGCTGATTAACCCGGCAATAACACTGGCTACGGCGTAGCCCAATAGGCTTTGGCCAGTGCTGTCGTGCAATAAAAACTCAACATGACGCGGACTAAGCCAGAACAAAGCAACAAACATTAATACCGGAATTAAAGCCACCACATTGGCCGCCATGCGCGGTTCACTGGTTAAGGTACGCAGCTTTTGCTGGGCATGCTGCTGCGCTTTGAGTTGCTTACTTTGACTGTCCAATACCTGACTTAGGCGACCGCCGGTTTCCTGATTAAGCACCACGGCTAAGCAAAAAAAACGAAACGCAGGTATTGGTAAGCGCTGCGCCGCCTGTTCCATGACCTGGTCAATGGGGTCACCAATGCGCATGCGCTCTTGAATCCACGCGAACTGAGCCTGCAGTGGTGGCGGTAACTGCTCACATATTTGCGCCAACGCCTGCTGCAAACCTAAACCTGCTGCCGTCGCTCGCGCCAGCTGCTCGAGTGCTTGCGGCAACTGTTGCTGACATTGTGCCAACCACTGCGTTTGCTGCCACCACAGCAAAAAAGCGCTCAACAACAGCGCCAGTAACGGCCAAGCCATCCATACCCACAGGGAATATCCATGCACAGCACCGACTAGCAACAATGCCAAAAACAAGCCGCCATTCAGCCATAACAGCAACCGGCGACAACGTGGCCACAGCGTCTCACTAGGCCATACGCCCCGCTGCTGCAACCACCCTTGCCAACCATAATCAGCGCGAAATAGTGGCTGAGCCGAGGCGGCACTCTCAGGCTGCAGTGACTGTAAGCGCCGCTGCCAAGGGGCTCGACGCAGCTGCTGTATCAGCCCTAAAGCCAACAACACAGCCCCGACGATCAGCAAAGTTTGGCTCATTGCTGGCCTCCGCTGGTGCAGCTCAACAGCTGTGCCGACAGGCCCCAACCACGGGCTCGTTCCAGCAGTTGTGGACGTACAGGATGAGCAACAAACTCACCTGCCAAACCATCGTCCAGCAGTTGGTAACTGAATAACGGCTGCAGCTGAATGGTATCGCCTTCCATGCCACACACTTCACTGATAGAAGTAATACGGCGCTGACCATCACGACCGCGATTGACCTGTACCACCATGTCCAAGGCACTGACCATTTGCCGACGAATGGCCACCAAAGGAATCGTGCTTTGGCTCATCAACAGCAGGTTTTCCAAACGCGTCAGAGCATCGCTGGGGCTGTTGGCGTGCAGGGTCGACATCGAACCATCATGGCCGGTATTCATCGCCTGCATCATGTCAAACGCTTCTAAGGAGCGAACCTCACCTAAAACGATTCGATCTGGTCGCATCCGCAGGGCATTAACCAGCAACTCTTGCTGGCTAATGGCGGGGGTGCCTTCGGCACTGGCTGGGCGGGTTTCCAAACGCACCACGTGGGGCTGTTGCAGTGATAATTCGGCCGCATCCTCAATGGTGACAATGCGCTCGCCGGCATCAATATTTTGTGACATGGCATTGAGCAGCGAGGTTTTACCGGCGCCGGTACCACCAGATATCAAGATATTGGCACGACAGCGGGTGGCAATGCGCAGCAGCTCTGCCATTGGCGCAGTTAACGCTTGCAGCTGTACTAAACGCTCAAGGTTAAAGCCATGACGGTTAAATTTACGAATAGAAATGGTGGTGCCATCGAGGGCCAGTGGTGGAATAACAATATTGACCCGGCTACCGTCTTCCAGCCGAGCATCGACCATCGGCTGGCTGTCATCAATGCGCCGCCCCACCGCCGCAGCAATGCGTCGGGCAACCTGGCGGACATGAGTTTCATCAAAGAACTGCACCTCGGTCAACGTCAGTCGACCAAAACGCTCGACATACACCTGGCCTGCGCCATTCACCAACACATCACTGATTTGATCGTCGTCTAATAGCGGCTGTAGCGGGCCAAAGCCCAACATATCGTCGAGCAGAATATCTGCCAGCCGCTGCTGATCCTGGCCGCTTAATGGCAGTTTTAACTCACTCGCCAGCTTGGTAGCCTCAGCCAGCAATTGCGCCCGTAACGCCGTGCGTCCCAGCTGCAACGCGGCACTGGCATCGAGCCGCTCCAGCAAGGTATGACGTACCCGTCGCATGGCCTCGTTTAATGGGCTCGATACTTGAGCTGTTCCGGCAGCGGTAGCTGGTGAGCCAACGGAAGCAGCATCCGGCCTGATCTGATTTGGAATCTGGGTTGAGAGCTGAACTGACGGCGCAGTGTTAACCGCAGCGTCAACGGCAGGCACAGCTGAATTATCAGAAGGGCGGCGACCAAACATTAGCGTGCTACCTTAGCGCGACGCAGAAAATCAAACCGCCCTTTTAACGGCTGCCCTGACCAAGCTTGCACCGCCTGGCGCAAACTACGCATAAAGCGCCCAGCGGGCGGCACCTTGCCCAACTCTTGGGCCTGATGTAAGCCCTTATCAAAGGCCAGCCAACTGACCTGCTCAACACTCAAGCCGGTATGGCGCAATAGCTCTTCTGGCAACACACTGCCAGGGCCACGCGCGGCATTAATCAGCCAATGACAGTTACCGGCTCCCTCGCCCAGCAAGCTCAGACTGCGCTGGATATCGCGCACCCCAGCGACACTGGCGCTGCCTACCCACAGTACATCATCGGCCTGTCGCAACAATGTCTGCCCGGCGGGCTCATAACATTGATGACTGGGCAAATCCCATAACAGCGCACTAAACCAAGGAGATAACCGCTGCAACGCCCGCTCTATGGCAGCCTGATCAAGCCAGCCATCATGGCTGACGGTTTTAAACAGCGTCAGTCGCTCAGACAGTTTTTGCCCAGCGCGTTCAATCAATAATTGATCCACCGCTTGGTTGGCCGATAGCAGCTGGGCAAAGCCGCTATTGGCCTGTTGGCCAAGATACAAATCCAGCGCACCGGCCAGTGGATTTAAATCCACCAGCCCTAAATGCATGCCCAGCTCCTCACTTAATAGCCTTGCCAGCTGCGCCGCCACCGTGCTGCTACCCACTCCACCAGTTAAACCCGCCACTACCATCTGGCGGGTATGCAAACTGCTCGTTTGAGCAACCGCATCGCCTTTTAATAAGGGGACAATATGGGCCTGTAATTCCGTGACGCTCACCGGCAAAGGCACATAATCGCGCACGCCCATGGCCAATAATTGTTTAAAAAACGCCACGTGCTGTATCAGCCCTAAGGCCAATACCTGGGTACCGGCAGCACACACATCGGCTAACGCCAACAACTGTTGCAATGCCTCATCGGCATCCTTGGCAGCAGATAAATCCAGAATCAACAGATCCGGAGAGGTCTCATGTTGATAGCGCTGGCGAGCCTGGGCTAATCCCTGCTGCTGCACCTGATAACTGAGTTGCGGCTGGGCGACCAACACCTGCTCTAACAGAGCCTGGCTTTCTGCGCTGGCAACATAAGCATGACAGCTCTGCATTTAACTGCCCTCCATGGTCAACGAGGTGCGTCTGTCACCGGGTAAATCGCGATTATTGCGCTGATACTGCGCCGCCTCGACGGCATCACGACCATGTATACCGCTGGCCGAGCGCTCGCCACGATAGCCATGACGAGGCTGGGCCAACATTTGTAATAAATTACTGCGATTAGCGCAGCCAAACTCTTCTGCACAATTCAACTGCTGCGGTTGAAACCATTCGACAATGGCAATGACCTTGTCTTGCTCATCCGCTTTTATGCGTTTACGCAAATCGTGACGTATTTGTATACGCTCATCACTGACACCCAGTCCTTGCAAGGTGTGAACGACACGCTGCAAATGGCTGTCGTGTTGACCAATAAGAGCAATGCTAAAATCCTGCAACTGTTGCTGGCTGAGTAGAAATTCGCGCAATGGAGCGTGGTCATCGGCTAATACCAGACGCTGCTGCTGCACCTTTAACTGTGGCTGCGCTTGGACAAGGGATATCCATGCCAAACAGATCAGGCTGATAAATCGCATAAACATATCCTAATAAATAAAGTCCGGGCGACCAGAAATAGTGTCGGGCTTGCTGGGCTGCTGATGATAGGTTTCGCCCCACAGCAAGCGTTCAAATTGAGAATTCAACTGTAAATCCTGCCCCGGCCATTGGAAGTTATCTTGTTGACTAGGCTCAACGGCATAAGCCGTAACGATAATCACCAGCTCAGTTTCTTCACGACGAAAATCTTCACTGCGAAACAAAGCGCCTAAAATAGGAATGTCGCCTAAAAATGGCAGTTTGCTGATATTGCTGACATCGTTGGCCTGAATTAAACCGGCCAACGCAAAACTCTCGCCCGACGCCAGTTCTATGGTGGTTTCAGCGCTACGCACCTGCAATGACGGCGCCAACAGGCCAGTACTGCCAAGATTCACTTCGGTGCTCAAATTCGAGACTTCCGGCCGTACCTTTAAGCGAATACGGTTGCCCTCTAATACCGTAGGACGCATATCCAAGCGCACACCGTAATCACGAAAATCAACCGTGTAGGTGTTTAAATCCGGATCCGGAATGGTATAGGGAAAGCTACCACCGGCGTGAAAGGTTGCGTCTTCACCACTCAGTGCGGTGAGATTAGGTTCCGCCAATACCTTGGCCAGCCCCTCTTCCGCCAGCGCATCGAGAACCCCCGTTAATGGATTATCGAAAGCAGTAATGCCAAACAAATCCAGCTCCACCGGGCGTTTAAAAAAGTCGATCTGGCCATTAGCCAAGGTACCCCATTTAATCCCCAGCTGATTGCTGACTTCTCGTTTTACCTCGGCGATACGCAAGCGGATATTGACCTGGTGAGGAATATCCAAGCGCACATCGTTGACCACATCTTCCGTCTCGGCAACATAGCCTTGGGCCATGGCGATCATAGATTCAATATCGGTGGCTGATGGGCATTGGCCGCGTAAAACAATTTTTTTCCCCTGCGCAATCACTTCAACTGTGGCATCGGGAAATTGCTGCTGAATATCTTGCTGCAGCTGTTTTAGATTACTGCGCACCTGAATGGCAGCACGATAAATGGTGCCCTGCTGGCCATCGAGCACATAAATATCGGTATCACCGTGGGATTTGCCATAAACAAATAACGAGCGACTGGCCGGCAACTGGTAATTGGCGGTTTCCGGGTTAGCCACAAAAACGGTTTTGGCATCTGCCGGTAAGTGCACGAGCTGACCTTTACCGACCGCCAACTCTAATGCGTTAGCCCAGCTCTGAGCGCAGGTTACCAACAGCACCAGCGCCGCAATTATTTTATTTCGCAACAACACTATGACTCTCACCTGGGTGAACAACAGACGACATCGCCTGAATCATTAAATTTACTGGGAATCACGACCGTTACAGGCCGCCCGATACTTCGCGCTGCTCGCCACGCAATAAATAGGTATTGTGTTCCAGCCCGTCTTGCTTGGTTTCCGGGAATAAATCACTGGCCTTGCTAGCCGCCATGCCCTGAGTACGATCCTCAGGATGACGCAAACTAACGCTCAATACCCCGGCACTGCCTGACATTTGCTCGGCCAATGGAATACGCACGGCTTGCTCAGCCGTCGTTTCGAAGGTCACGGTGACATGACGAGGCCGTTTGCCTTCGGTTAATTGCGCGCTGCTGTAATGATCTGACAAAGCAAATTGATTAATGGCCAATACCCGAATATCGCTGGCGACCACGGATGAGCGCCAAGTACGAAAATCGCGTTTACTGGGGTTAGAATCCACCGACTGGCGCCACTGCTGGGCCTGAGTGGTGACAATTAAATCGACATGATCACCTGGTGAAATAAGCCCATCGCTGATGGCCGAAGGTTTCATCCGCACCGATACCGCACGTTTACCCGGTGCCACAGCTAGCGCTAAAAAGCCACTTTCACCAGCACTGACTAGCTGCGACTGGTATAACGGCTGCTGACCATCTAATGGCTGTCGTAACGCGGCACCGGCAATTTTCTGCAGCCATTGCTGGCGTTCCTGCTCATTGCTGGCACTGATAATGCTCCCAGACAATTTAAGCTGGCGCCATTGCTCGTCATTGACGTTTTGCCACTGCAAATGTCGAGTATTCAGCAAATCCCCCGCCGCCAGCGCAGAATTGGAGGTTAGTATCTGACGTGTGGGCTGCAACGTCGCCGCAGTGGGTGCGCTACCAAAGGTTAATGCCAACCCCAACACAGACGACGCTAGACCTGCATAAATTAACCAGTTGCGTTGCATGGCCACGGTTTATTCACCGCCTTCAGCGATGGTGGTTTCTACCCGACCAAAGGCCGAATCGATGGCTTTGCGCAACGGCCCTTCATCACCAGCAACAAAAAACAACGTCGCAGCCAGTGCCGCCGCTAAAATGGCGTATTCAATGGCGGTTACACCACGTTGACGATGCAAACCTGCACGACCAATAGCTTGTTTCATGATTAAGTCCTCAGGGGGTAGAAATAAATCGAGAATAATTGGATTCTTTCGGCGAATTGGACCAGCTGGTGCCGTCGATACAGCGCTCAATGCCATTACTATCCATCACTGCCCATTGCGTGTCCTGACAACTGGCACCTGGGCGAGCCAACCAATAATCACCGCCATTAATCCAATCAGACAGCAGGTTATTTTTATTGCCAGGCAATAGCGCTTGTTTTAATTCTTGAAAGCTGGGGTAGCGCCATTGAGCGCGCGCTACGCCACAATAGGAGGATGGCGATCGATAATCATTTTGGCTGTCGCCACTGGCGAGATGTGTGGTCCAGCGAGCACCGCTATTATCGTCGCGCACACAATAATGCACACCCGACAGGGTCGGCTCGCCATTGTTATCCAAGCCAGTGAAACCGTCATCCAGTGCCTTGGCAGCACCGTCTTGCTGATCGCTGACCCATAAAGAATAGGTATCGGCCGAGCTACTTAAACGCTGTGCCAACCCGGCTTCAAAGGTGAATCCAGCTGGGTATAAGCTGCCGTATTGATTGGCGATGGTGGAGCTGGTGGCGTAATAACGATTATTGGCCAATTCAATCTGACCTAGCTCACCGCTCTGGTATGGCAGCAGAGTTTGCAGTTCGGCCAACGTCGGCAAACGCCAATCCTGGCTGCCACATACCGTCACCCGAGCCACTTCCATTTGCTGTTGATTTAAATCACGAGCTTCACCAGGCTGAGGAACAAAGCCAGTGCGAAGCCAAATTAAACCGCTGCTTTTTTGTTGTGAACATACCCACTCGCTGTCATCACTAGTCACTTGACCATCAACCGCCAGCTTGTCGAAGCTATCTTGGCTGCCGTCATCGGCCACCAACCGCAGCATGGTTTGATAACTGCTATCTAAGGCCTCACTGGCGTCCAGACCTTGCTGTAATTCACTGACGCGCTGATAGTCGTAAAAGCTGGAAAAACTGTAACCATAACGTTGTCCGGGGTCGGCGTTATCGCGACTCCAATAAAAATAGCGCTGCAGTAAATCAGACGATTGATAACCTTCATCTGCGCCGCGGTGACGCGGAAAAACACTGACATCGATCGCAGGCTGATAAGCACCAATATCCACCAGTTTTAACGTTTTTAGCTGTTGAATGCTGGGTATTTGCCAGTCATTTCGACCGCACAGCTGCTGTTGATTGGCCTGCTCAGTTTGAGCCTGCGCTTGTGGATAATTCATATCATCCAAGCTACCGGCTTGGCCGTCTTGCAATAACAACCAGACACGGTCGGCAAAACGTTGATCCTGCACGCAGCGCCAGCCCTGAGCCAAGGTCTCGGTGCTGAGCATGTAGCGGCCTTTGTGATCGAGCTTAATAAAGCTAAAACCGGCACTGTCGATACTGGCTTGCTCGGCGCTGATCACCAGACCACCGGCATACGCTGCGTCTAACGCGGCATCGCTGGCTGGCTGTTGGCTTTGGCGGAAACCTTGCTGCTCGCTCATGAGCTGTTTAATGGCAAGAATTTGCTGTTGCAGATCGTTCAGTACCGCACTCGGCAAAGCAGCGTTGCTGAGCTGGGCGTGCCACTCGCTGAGCCAATCATGTTGCTGCTGCAGCTGGGTTTGATAATCGACGCTGCTGGCCATATCGGCCATCGACTGACGCGCCGCTAAATACAACGCCATGGCTTTTTCGCTGTCCATTCCGGCTTGTTGCAAAGCCTGCAGTGCCTGCGCCATGTGATCGGCCTGAGACTGAGCATCTTCCAGCTGACTAGTGGCTTGTTGCTGCAAGGTTTTTATTTGCTGCCAACGATCGAGCTCATCGGTAAGCATTTTTAAGCTGGCCAGCAAGGTTTGCATATCCGCCAACACCGCAGCGATACCATCCACGGCCGAGACCGCTTGCTGTAACTGCTCAACTTGTAATGCCAAGCTTTGCAGCTCTTGTTGGTAATCCAAACGCTGAGCGTCGCTGACAGTATGATCCGGGTCATCGATTAGGCGCTGACCACGGCCTTGGGCCAAGGCTAATGCTTGCTGTTGTTGCTGCAATAAATCCGGTAATAGCCCATAACGATCCTGCTGCTTTTTAATGGAGTCGAGCAGTTTTGCCTGCAGCAGTTGAATATCGTCAATGCTACTGGCGCTTTCAAATTCTTGCTGGCGCTGTGTTCCACTGCTTTGAGCATCGTTATTCCAGGTGGTGACCTGTTGCGTTAATGTCACTGCCGTGGCCAGCTGCTGTTTGATTTGCGCCAAATAAAATAGCGGATCAACCCGCAGTCGATTGAGCTGCACATAAGCACGATCGTATTGCGGACGGGTAGATTGGCTGTAGGTTTGGCGACTATCGCCACCCGACAGGACTCTCCTTTCCTCCGCATTATCGCCCTCATCCGAGCTCCAGTAATACTGGTAACGATTCGACGACAGCTGAGCAAAAAACGGCGCCTGGCCCCATACCTGCTCATCTTTCAGATGCAAGAGTTGCTCAATGCCAGCCACCTGCCAGTCTGAAAAACCGCACAGTGCTTGCTGCTTGGCACTCTCCAATCGTGTTAATACGTTGTCACTGCCGCCTTGCCAGTACAGTGAGTCACTGGTGCTTTGCAGCCAATACAAGCCACCGCTGTAGCGATTGTCTTTTACACACACCCAGTCGGAGGCATCATTGGCCAGACGCTGACCTTGCTGATCGAACTTGGCAAAAGCGCTAATGCTGTAAGCGCCAGCCGCAGTTGTGGCCAGTGGAGCACCATCAATGGCAATGCGCACACTGACCACACCATCAAAGGTGTCGCTTAATTGCACAGGCTTACTAGTCACCATCTGCCACTCGCCATCGGTGGCTAAGCGCAGCTGATAATCTTGGGCTTGATCGTAGCCAGCGACAAAGTCCCAATTGAGGGTGTCGTTATCGTCATCGACCACCAAGTTAGCCGGCGCCGGCAAGCTGGCCGCTGCAATCGTGAATGGCTCACCGTTGACGCTGATGGCACCCGGAGCTTGAGCCCCTTTGGCCGCTACCCTCAGTAGTAACTGTCCAGATGCAATGCTGACATTGCCAAGGGATAACGGTTTTTGTTGCACTGGCTGCCAGCCCTGACTGCCAGGCCACTGATATTCATAGTCGCTGGCATCGCTGTAGCCGTTGACCCAAGCCCAATCCAGGGTGTCGGCGCTGTCGTTCACCTGTAATGCCGTCGGTGCCGCCGGGGTGCCAGCTTGGCGACTGAAACCTTGCTCCGGTGAACCACTGCGGCCGGCAGCGCGAATACCGGCCAAAGCTTTGACTCGCAACCTGACCTGTTGTGCCGTGGCCTCAATATCCCCTACCGGCTGTGGCATGTGGGTGATAGGCAGCCAGCTAATGCCGCCATTGATGCTGTATTGATAATCTGTTTCCTGATCGTAACCTTCGACCCAGTGCCAGCTCAGCTGATTGGCGTTATCGTCGGCTTTAATCTGGGTTGGTGCAGCAATATTGCTTTGCTGAGCATTGAAATCATCAGGGCTGGTGGCAATGGCGCCGCTTTCACGCAGACCGAGTATGGCTTTTACTCGCAGCTGTAGCTGATTGGCGGCAATGTCACGATCCCCCACCAACAGCGGCTTGCTGGTAACCACTGACCAACTTTGACCGCCATCCAGACTCCACTCATAGTCGCTGGCCTGCTGGTAATCGTCGACCCATTGCCAGTTGAGACTGTCTGCCACATCATCGGCCAGCAATCCGGTTGGCGCTGGGATTAAGCGCTGCAACTGAGTAAAGGCCGCCGGTGAGCTGGCCGATGCGCCAGCACGATGCTGACCACTTTGTGCTGCCACGCGCAAATGTAAAGCGCCCATCGGCAGATCAATATCGCCCACCTCTAACGGATTACTAAAGGCGGTCTGCCATTGGCCATCGCCTAAGTGGTATTCGTAAAAATTGGCTTGCTCAAAACCACTGACCCAACGCCAGCTCAAACGGTTTTGCACATCATCAACGCTGAGCATACTCGGTGCGGCAATATTGCTCGGCAATGCGGTAAAGGCCGCAGGGGAAAGCGCCAGTTCACCACTGCGATGGCTGTTATTGGCAGCCACACGCAACTGTAATTGGCCTTTTGCAATGGCAATGTCACCCACCAGCAAAGGGCGGCTGCCGACCCGGCGCCAGCCTTGCTCGCCTTGAATGCGCCACTCGTAATGGCTAGCGCTGGGGTAACCAGCCACCGGCTGCCAATTCAGAGTGTCGTTATCGTCATCAACGCTTAACTGGGTTGGTGCCTCAATACTGCTCAAAGAGGCCTGAAAATCACTTTGGTTATAGGCTGCCTGGCCTGGCAAGCGCTGCCCTTCGATAGCCGCGACTCGCACTTGCACTTGGCCTGCGGGCAGGTAACGATCACCCACCGGCAGAGGCTTACGACTGGGACGCTGCCAGCTTAGGCCACCATCCAGGCTGACCTGATAATCGTCCAGGTTGGTAAAACCAGACACGAGAGTCCAATCCAATAAATTGGCTCTGTCATCCACGAGCAGCTGAGAGGGGGCGGCAATATTGCTCAGCAACGCATGAAACGCCTCGCTATTAGTCGCTACGGCACCGGCGGCATAAACGCCGGCTTTGGCCGCCACCCGCAACTGCGCCTGACCGACCGCCACATCGATATCGCCGACGTCGGCCGGATTGGCGCTTACGGCTTGCCAGCTATAACCGCCATCGACACTCAGCTCGTATAGGTTGGCGCGGCGATAGCCAGACACAGCACGCCAGCCCAGGGTATTGTTAACATCATCGACGCTTAACTGAGTGGGCGCTGCGATATTGGTTTTTAGCTGGGTAAAAGCGCGACTACTAACGACCGCCGCACCGGCCAAACGCTCAGCACTGGCACTGACCCGCACTTGTAGCTGGCCAGGGGCTAAGTCGAGATCATGATAGGGGCTTGGATTGACCGTTGCTGGGGTCCAGCTGGCACCGCCATCGAGGGAAATTTCATAGTCCTCGGCACGCTCAAAACCCGCCACCCAGCTCCAAGAAAACTCGTCATCGATGTCGTTTAACTGCAGCTCGGTTGGTGCGGCAATATCACTTAACCGAGCGCTAAAAGCTTGAGGGCTGCGGCCAATGCGCCCTGCACCTCCATCCTTGCCGGCACGCACACGCAGCTGCACTTGACCGGCGGCCAGGTTGCGATTGCCAATCACTATCGGTTTTTGCGTTGCAACGACCCAATTCTGACCGCCATCGATGGAGTATTCATAGGCCTCAGCGGTGCTAAAGTCGTCCACCCAATGCCAGCTCAGCCAGTCCTGATCGTCATTGACCACCAGTTCAGGCGCAGCCGCCATATCGCGTGCTTGCACTTTTTTCAGCAGTTGTTTTTGACCGCTGCTGCTGTGCCACTGTTCCATAGCCTGCGCCGACACATGGCTCCAGGAAGCCCCTGGGTTATTGTCCTGGCTGACTTGCAACTGATGCTGCCAATCGTCAAACACGACTTGGGCAATATCATGGATCACGCCATCCATAGCGCCATCGACGTCTTGCAAATAGTTGCCCGACAAACTGCCTGCTGGCACCAACCATTCACTCGCCAACTGCTGCTGAGCTTGCTGCTCGTCGATACCCAGCTGCTGGGCACGCTGTCGAATCAAGGTAGTCAGAGGCGTGACCAGCTGCTCGCCGCTGGCCGATACCAGCGGACGCAGCCAAACCGACTGACTCAGTGGCTGCTGTGGCTCGTCCATATCGACGGTAATACCTGGCTGTACTTCCACCAGCACTTGGCTAGCATCGCTATCGGCTGGCACCAACAGTACATAGCGTCCCTGACGGTCGGTTTCTGTGCGGTATTCGTCGCCGTCACAGAGCGCATTGTCATTGCTATCAAGACATACCCGTGCGCGGTACAAATAGCCGTCCATCGCCACGCCAACTAAGCGGCGCTGATCACTGCCGTCGTAACCGTTATTGGGCTGAACAGAGCCATTATCGCCATGACCAGGATTGGGATCGGGTTGACTGGTGGCACTGCTTGGCTGGGACTGATCTTCCCCACAGCCAGTTAGACCGAGTAGTAGCAGTGTCGAAAGCCAAAATCCGCTGCGCATGGGTGCTTCCTGTGGGCTTTAAAGTGATTCAAAAGCGCTGTGTCAGACGAGGCATTCAGCACTATCAGGTAATGGGCGCGGATGGTAGTGCAAATGATAGTGGTTTGCAATTGCTACATTACTTTACTAATATCGGCGCCCATAACCATTCCTCCCGATCCTGAATTACCTAGGTAAGTTATTGATTTATCTAATGTAACTCAGCCTTACTGCTACAAGGACGCCACCATGGGGTGTTTCAGCCCGTTACTGCGCTTCCGGTCTGACCGGCATTTATTGATAAGTAAATCTGTCATTTCTGTGACTTTGGGCCTGAGTTTGAGCGCCTGTCAGGTCAGTGATAAGCAGCACGACGATGATGACAAGCTAACCCAAACGAGCAGCCAGCGAGAATGCGCTGACTGGAACCTGGATGGCCAATGCAATGACAGCGAAGGCGAGGCAGAGTTAAAGCTCGATGGTTCGTTAGGTGGGCCCTATATTCGCCGCGCCCACGGCAAAGAATTTCTTAGCGCCCCGGACGGCGCCCAGGTCATTACCGCCTTCACCACTTTAATTAACAATGAAATGCTGTTTAACCCGACCCTGAGCAGCGCTTCCGATACCACCTCGGAAGTGCGTGCATTACAGGCGGCGCGCTATTTAGAAGGATTATTTCCACAACTGTCGTTTAGCAATGCCCTGTATCAGCCTGGCCCTGAAGCAGAAAGCCTGCAGATCCAAGACAGCATCAATCAAGCCGTGGCGAGCTATAGCGAGCACAACCCTTATTGTGTTGTCGCAGCCGTGGTGGATGAAATGGTGTTACAACGCCGCTTTGATGTCAGTGTTGAATTAGACAGCGTCATCTCCCAGTGCCAGCAACCGCAGCTAGTACTCGGCCGACTTAACAGCCAGATGGGTGATCAATACAGCACCTTGGGTCGTGCCCCTATTGGCGATTTTGTGGTTGCTGCCAGTGCCGACGAGCGCCTGGTTATTTGGAATAATGGTCAGCAAAGTGAAACCAGCCAGAGCAATAACAGCAACAACACGATTGGCAGCCAAACGGTAAGCAGCCAATCGATGCATCAGATTCTGGATGACGACGATGATGATGACGATCACGATGGCCACAGTGGCGCTACCGTGGTGGATGGTGGCGTCACCCTACCCGTTGATGACCTGGATATTGGCGATCGTGCCTTAAGTAATATCCAAGTCATCCAACCGGCCAGCAGCAATGAATCCATTTATTTGATTAATGGCGGATCGCTAAGCGCTGGCAGCAGTCGCAATATTGCCTGCCCGGACGACAGTGGCAGTAACGCCGGTGTGCACAAGATCTCCCTCAATGCCACGGACGCGAGCACAAGCAATCAAAACGGCGGCACCACGAACAACGGCAATAACAGCGGCACCAATACTGGCAACAACACAGGCACCGGGTCCGGCTCCGACAACAGTGGCAATACAACAGATAATGGCAATACCGCTGGTAGCGCCCAGGTCAGCGTGGCTGCAGGCGAAAAGCGCATGCCAGAGCCGCAATATGATGTGATGGCCTCTGCCACCACAATAACAACCGAGCCCAGCCAGCCGAGTGAGCCAAGTCAGCCCGACAATGGTGGTGTAAGCAATAACAGCGATGCCTTTTGCGCCAATACCGCCTTTAAACAGCTGGCCATATCGGATAACGAGCAGGTGTTATTGGCAGCCACCGATCAACGCCTATTCCGCCTCGATCTTGATGATCTTAGCCAGATCGGCGGCTATTACGCCCCCTATAACCGCGCTGCCAGTATTAACCATATCAGCGCTAGCGCCGATGGCAGCCTAGCCCTGGTCAGCACCAATGAGCCTCAAGGGCTGAGCATAGTGTCGGTCAATAGTTTGCAGCAGATCGGTTGGTCACAAGAGAGCAACCTAGCGGCGGTCAAAAAAGCATTTTTATTTGACCAGCAACAACGCATCGCGTTGGTGGAAGAAACTGGCCACGAGCTGGTGATTTTATACGCCGGCAATTTAGCGCAACCAACAACCGAGCAACGCATTCGGTTAAATGCCCAAGTTCTGGATATGGATATCAGTCCACAACGTGATCATTTAGCGGTACTGACCCAGGATCACCAGCTGTTTTTATACCGCTTGCCTGACGTGGAGCTGATTGAACGGTTACAGCCGCTGGCGTCGACTAAAAAACTGGCGTTGCAACAGGATCAACTGTTAATGCTGGGAGAAAATGGCCGAGTTATTCGCAGCCTCAGCTATGGCCAGCGCTTTGGCAATGCCATGGCCAACGCCCTGCAAGCGCTGACGTTAGAGCGCATACTAGGCGCCAACAGCGACCCTAACGAGGTTAGCCAGGATTTGTATTTGCCCAGCCAACTGGGTAATGCCAGTGTCAGCTGGCACAGTAACTCGGCTGCGATAGATGCCAAAACCGGCGCAGTCAGTAGCCAGTTTGGTCGCCAAACCGTCACCCTAACAGCCACGGTACGTGGACGTTTCCGCGAGCAGTTTACCGAAGTTACCCGGGTATTCCGCCTCTACACCGCAAGCTAATCCTCGCCCCCAGCCTGCTCGAAGCGCCCATTGCTGGACGCTTCGAGCAACTCAGCAATTTTGTTCTAAACCTGATAAAACCTCAGCGCTATAGTTTGCTCTAGCCCGCTAAATTTTCTATCAGCGGGCTACTAACACCGGAGCCACCATGTTCGCTGCTGAGGTATTTTTTCCCTATACACTGGCCTGCCTGTTACTGGTATTTACCCCGGGCCCAGATAATTTATTAGCCATGGCGCGTGGACTCAGCCAGGGAAAACGGGCTGCTTGCCTATCGGCGTTAGCATCGGGAGCGGGAATTTTATTTCATGTATTAACCGCCACCTTAGGCCTCACCCTGCTGATTCACAGCTCAGAGCAGGTGTTTTTGCTGGTGAAGATAGTTGGAGCCAGCTATTTAATCTGGCTCGGTATAAAAGCACTAAAGTCCGACGCTCTGTTTTCGCTAGAAACCCAGCCCAGTAAGACATTCGCCAGGCTATTTATGACCAGCTTTTTGTCTGCCGCCCTTAACCCCAAGCCTGGTTTATTTGTGCTGGCCTTTATCCCACAGTTTATCGACCCTCAAGCAGCATCAGTGACAACACAAATGCTGATGTATGGAATATGGTTTGCGCTGCTCACCAGCATTGGATTTGGCTTAATGGGTATTTCGGCGACTAAGCTATCAAGCTGGTTAAAGCACAAACCAGGTACTGTTAAAGTCTTCAATACTGGATCGGGCATGACCTTTATTGGTACCGGCTTAGGCATTACATTAGTCAAACCAGTTTAGATTTAAAAGTTTCATGCATAATCCAAAGCTTTTTAAATCGTTGATAAACACGGATTCTGCTCCGCGACACTCAGCCAATCAGACATAGCCAAAGACAGCTAGCAAACCTTTACCATTGTCTAGTTACCAGATCTGTTAACCCTCTGTATGCTAACCCAATCAATCGCTATATCACTACAGAGCAAGCATTAGCAATCACAACCGACTAGCAAGCAAAACACTTAACAAACCCGAATCAAACACCAGCAAAATGACCAAGACAATGACCTTTAAGCCACTTATTGCACTAACACTACTAATATTATCAATAACATCAATAGCCAAAGAGAGTATTTCTATAGAGGCACTTGCAGACAATGAACGAGTATTCGTTATCAAAGACAGCTTCTATTACTTGGAGAACTCGGCCGCCTATATTGGAGAAGAAGAAATCATCCTACTTGGCGCCACCTGGAGCCCCAAAACAGCGAGTTTACTGCACCAAGAGTTGCAATCGCGCTTTGACAAGCCAGTCACAGCGGTTATTAACACCAATTACCACCCAGATAGAGCGGGCGGCAACGCTTATTGGCGCCAACAAGGCATCGACATATACGCCACCCAAAAGACCTACGACCTGATGAAGCGGTCATTTGCCTCTATGGCAGACAAGATGAAAACCATGTTAGATGGCTACCCGGATATACCTTTAGCTCTGCCGAACAAAATCATCAAAGACAATGATGAACTCTTAGCAGGAGCTATTCAGACCCTATATCTTGGCGAATCACACACATCCGATGGCATTATGGTATACATGCCAGAAGAGAAAGTTCTGTACGCCAGTTGCATTCTTAAAACAAAGTTAGGCAATCTTTCTGACGCTAATGTTGAAGAGTACCCTAAGACATTACAAAAACTAAAAGACCTGAACCTCGATATCAAAACCATCATTGCAGGCCACGACGAGGCCATTAACTCGCCAGACCTGATTGATCATTATCTCAGTCTCCTAAAAACCGTAGAGCCAAACACATAAAATCACCTCAACAACCAACCACTGGGGTCCAACATCGGATCCCGGCGGCTTTAGCGATATCAATAGCCGTATAAATAGAGCATATACCAAACAGTTCTAGCACTTAACCTTAGACTATCATCATCCAAATACTAAGCATTCTTAGACTTTCATATTTGCAACATGACCCATATCCAAGAGCAGTTCATTCAAGAAACTTATACTAGCGGCCAGGGATACTCCCCTAACCGCTCATGAGGATTTAAAGAATAAATTCCAAAATATCAAGAACCAAATTAATTCATAAAAAGGACATCAACAATTGAAAAACCTAGAAATTCCATAAAGCCTTTAAAATTTAATTTAGACATATAGGCCCCAACCTATCGTTAGTAAACAATCTGGTATCCGAATCACAGGCCGGTTCCATACCAGCGTAAAAGCATGAGATACCAAACGTCAAAGCCAAATTCTCTGAAAAGTTGTGTAGACAATCAACAAATTGTTTATCAAAGGACAGATCAAGGTCACAGATGTCAAAGCTCAACTCCACATCAAACCTAGTATCATACTTGACCAATCGAAATTGGACGAAATCAACCAAGGCCCCATCAAAGTTGAGTTCTTTCAAATGAAATAGCATTGTCAGACTACCGTCGAAGTCAACGATCTGCCCAATGGTCGCTTCCGAGAACTCTAGGCCAGCCATAAAGTCAAAATTTTCACTACACTGAAAATTTGACATCCCTTTTGATCTATCTTTCAAAGAACATATCAGCTGAAAGATATCAGTACTTTCATCACACTCAAAAACAACTTCACAAACTTCGCCCACAACAAGCCTCAATCTACGAAAGTCTTAAAAGTAAAATCCATATTTAATCGGACACCTCTACCGTCATCCAGTCTCTTCTCAAGGAAGTTTCTACCATTACTCAGGACCGTTTTAAATTCACCTGGCCCATTAACAACTGCTCTAAAATGTTTCAAAGCCTGATCATTCCAAGTTTTCATTGACCCTGTCATCTTGCCCCAAATTTCAGGTTTACGACCGGCATGTTTTGAGAGAGCATGGCCTATAACTGTAGAACCTTTTTTTGCAATCTGGGCAGATTTAAGAGCTATCTTCATTTGACTGAACGATAACCCTGCAAGCCCTTGCGAAGCAGTTGGCCCGCCTCCTCCAGTTATACTACCACGAAAAGCTCCGCCACCGACTCTACCTCCCCCCTCGTTATAGAATGGATTGATATTCACAAAGTCGACCGGCTGCAAAGAAGACCAGTTCCCGCCCATACTACTGGGCACCTCAGCATAAACAACCGGCAGGTTACCAAACCCAGAGTGACCCAAACCACCACAACTAGCCAGATAACTACTGCACAGTGAGTTATACTTTCTCTTTTCGCCCTCTAATTGATAGCCATTGTCGCCCACCGCAATGTAACCCAAGCGTGGTCGTGCTGACTCATTGCAACTTGCTAACCAACGCCAACTGGATGATTCAGACGGCAATATCCCGTGGTTATCTGTCAATGCCAAATACTGCTCGCCATCATAAGTCACCCGATCACCAGCATAATAAGGTGCATTGATATACCAGCCTTGATCACACTGAGATGCCAGATCTGAATCGACACTCTCACTGTTCAAAACACGATGCGCTTTATCAAACTGCACTAAACCATCACCGTATCCCAGTTCTTGGCTTTCTTTAGCCAATGTCATTCGTACAGCTTGTAGCAAGTCGTTACGACTGGCGTCAGGGTTCAATGACCAGAGCTTGGCTATACCAGCCGATACAATTGCGGCAGCCTGTGACGTTCCTGATAACATTAAGCTAGGGGACTGCTGCTGGTTAATCTGCCACTGCCTTGCTGCCAATTCATCACTACTGAGCGATGTCGATACCAATAAGGTGGGCTGATCGATCGGATAATTAAGACGGTCTATGACCATATCCAGCTTTACTGGATCGTAATATAAAACTTGCAACTGCCCCCCAGAGCCTTTGCACTGCTGTGAAGCACTCTGCAAAAAGTCATGCTGGGCCTGAGTTAAAGAACCTGTTAAAAATTGCTGTGCAACAATATCGTTATTTAGCTGGGTATAACAGTCAGCGTTACTTGATAGTTGATGAGGATACTGCCACTGGCCATAATCTAACTGGACTGCCTTCAAAGACAAGCCGCTTGGGTCGACAATTTCATCAACAATAAAACGCTGAGTGGTAAAAGATGAATAAACGTTGACGCCAGGAGCAACTAAGTCGACCCCCTGGTTGCGAGCACTAAAGCTCGCAAGACTTTGATCTGCTTCTACTGCACCGACGGAGATAACGTTAAAATAGCCTGCGGGAAAAGTAATATAGTCTTGATCATATGATGAACTGCCATGATGATTCCCAGCTGCAGCTACGACAATAGCTGAGTTTTCGTACACAGCACGATCGATTACATTCCTAACTTCAGCTGAAGGGGTTAGGCCAGTAAGTGATAAATTTATTATATTAGCTTGCGCTGTAATGCAATTCTCGATAGCCCGAACAAGATCCGCATCTTTCACAATAGGGACACCATCTATGTTGATGGCAGCAACATTCTGCGAATGAATATTAAGGTCATATCCATTCGACAGATTGGCAACAATACCAGCAATATGACTACCATGACCAAACTTATCATCATACCAATATGGCAATCCGGATATATTGTCGCCACTAATTACACTGCCAGATAAATCTGGGTGGTTGCTGTCCACACCAGAGTCAACGATACAGACCTGAACTTGTTTTGTACCTGTCTGTTTTTTAAAATCCGATAGGCCTGTTATAGTCTGCCAGTCAGTCATTTCTACGGCCTGAGATGAAAAAACTGACAAAAGTGTCAATTTAACTATCAGACTTGATACTTTTATTTTTGAATACAAGCTTCTTGCTAGATTCATCGCCTTTCCTTGTTGACGAGTTAAGGGGAGGCGCAATCTATTTTTTAACCATCCCAAGGTCAAGAACTGTCAAATAATACTTTCGTATTAAGTAAAAATCGATATCTATACTTGATAATGTTTTATGACGAAAAAGTAGACATCTAAGCCGTATGGAAGTCAGCATTCACTCTAATCAATGATAGATATATGATACTCCCAATATATAGCTAAGCGTCGGTATTGAAGAAATAGGCAAGATGAAACCCACCCTAGCGCCCGATACAGAGAAATCAACACAGCAGTATAGGGTTCGTATGCATCGAGTACTGGCCTATATTGATCAGCATATCGACCAGCCACTAACGCTGGTAACCCTGGCACAGGTGGCGCATTTTTCTCCGTATCACTTTCATAGACTGTTCGCTGCCCTAACGGGCTATACACTCGGTGACTATCTCAGCCGACGTCGGTTAGAGATCGCTGCCGTTCGACTGTTATCTCAACCTAAAAGTCGGGTATTGGATATTGCGTTAGCCGTTGGCTTTACCTCGGGAGAGGCGTTTAGTCGTGCCTTTGCTCGCCACTTCTTATGCTCTCCCAGCCGCTGGCGAAAAAAACAACCCAATAACACAGACAGCAATATCGATCAGGTTTTGGTATCAACTAAGTCTTATGCTGCTATTTCAAACCTACAGCCAGGAGAATGCAGCATGAAAGTATCATTGATCGAACGTGCGCCTGTGACCATTGCTTATCTGCGACACCAAGGGCCGTATGGCCAGTCAGTATCACGCTTCTGGAGCGAGGTCTATATGCCCTGGGCACAACTCAATCAACTACCTGACGACCATGCCAGATACGGCATAGGCCATGACGACCCGAGTATCACTGCCCCAGAGCATTGTCGTTATGATGCCTGCGCAGAAGTAGCTGACGACTTTGTTATCCAGGGCGATGCGATAAAAACGACTTTACCCGGTGGTTTATATGCCGTTCATACCTTCTATGACCAGGTTGATAAGCTTGCTAGCAGCTGGGCTGAGCTGCTTAAAACCTGGCTTCCCAGTAGCGGTTATCAGCTCGACAACCGCCCTTGCTTCGAGTATTACCGGCCCGGTGCAGATTACGATAAAAACAGCGGACAGTTTGAGTGCGATATTTGCATTCCTATTATGCCACTGTAAATTCACATTTGTGCTGATTTGGGGTCGGTTTTCCGTGGAAGTGGTCCTTGGGTAATCGCAGTATCTATCTTAGGTGAGTCCTAAATTGACTCGCCGTTAAGCCCTTTATAGGTTCCCCGCCAAGGGCCATATTGATCTCATTGCTAAGTTTTATATGCTGCATTTGCTGTCAAGGTTTCAGTGAAGGAATCAAAGCAACCCCAAAACCACTTTGCTTGTGTTTAATACAGCAAGCTATACAATTAGCTGCGTTAAACCCTTAGCGCTCCAACTATCACTCCCCTTAGCATGGCCTTATCCTCTCACATGAAACTTGCTATTGACGTTCATTACCAAGACGACAGCGCCTGGGTAGCAGGCATATTATTCAATGACTGGCACAGCCCTGACTTCCATAAAAAAGTCTGCATTCAGGTGAGCGATATTGAACCCTATGAACCAGGAAGCTTTTACAAGCGCGAACTGCCTTGCATTCTTGCTTTACTGCAGCAGATATCAGAAGACGTAGAGATGATCATTATTGATGGCTACGTCACCCTCGGTGAAGAGGAAAAACCAGGCTTAGGCGCACATCTATTTAAACATTTAAAAGGGAAAATCCCCATTATAGGTGTTGCTAAAAATCGTTTTACCAACACACCTGATCAGTGCGCGCTGTTGCGTGGAGCGAGTAAAAAACCACTGTTTATTACTTGCTTAGGGATTGAGCTTGTCGATGCCAAGCAGTGCATTCAAACCATGCATGGCCAGCACAGGATACCTACCTTATTGAAGTTGGCCGATTCAGAATGTCGGCAAAGGAATTAAAGGAATCATGACTCCTGTTCCTATTGGGCCATTAAACGGTGCCGATAACCACCCCAAACAGGCTCACCATTTAAGTGAGCCCTGATCGTATGTTAAAGGTGTACAATCTGGCTGATTTTTTAACATCCTTGTTTAAACATATCTGCTTTTCAATCGCTGAATGAGGAACACTCAATGTCGTCTGCACAGATCGCCCGTTATCTGATCAGCTTTAGCTGGCTCTACCATGGCCTAGTTCCAAAACTGCTGCACGTCGCTCCATTAGAAAAGCTGATGACGGCAAGTTTTGGTTTTGCCGATGATATCTCTTATGTGATTACTAAGGTGGCGGGAATCTCGGAATTACTGTTTGCCGTGGTGTTTTTTATATTCTACCGATCAACGGCGGTTGTAGTACTCAATATCATGGCACTCATGGGCTTGTTAGGCTTTGTCGCTGCCTTGCAACCCCAGCTGTTGATGGAAGCTTTCAATCCAGTGACGACCAACCTAACCCTTATCGGTTTGAGCTTGGTGCTTTTAAACGAAACTAAATCTGCCAATAAACCGTGGTAAAACCGGCCCAGGCAGAACCTGGGCAAGCTCTTGGCCATATTGCAACGACGCAAAAACTTAATGGTCGGTTAACATCCACTCTACCGCAGCTTCAGCATGTACCTGACAGGTATCGACCAACAAGGTTTGGCTGTGTTCGGGCTGCACCAGCAAACCAATCTCGGTACAACCCAAAATCACTGCACCCGCACCGCGCTGCTGTAAGTCGTTGATAATGGCGCAGTACTGCTGCCGGGATTCATCCCTTATCTGGCCACGGCACAGCTCTTCGTAAATCACCTTGTGTACGATGTCACGCTGCTCTGGCGTTGGGATTAATGTATCGATAGCAAAGCGGCTAAGACGATCCGCATAAAACCCCTGCTCCATGGTAAAGCGTGTGCCCAACAAGCCAGCCTCAGTGATGCCTTGCTGCTGTAACGCAGCAGCGGTGGCATCAGCAATATGCAGTAATGGAATATTAACCGCCTCTTCAACCTGCCCAGCCAGCTTGTGCATGGTATTGGTACAAATCATGACCGCATCAGCACCGGCTTGCTGCAGCTTTTGCGCATGGTCGCATAACAGTTGTGTTAACCGATCCCAATGGCCATCGGCCTGCCATTGAGCGACCATAGCAAAGTCCAAGCTGGACATCAGCAGTGAGGCCGAGTGCAGACCACCCAGGCGTTGCTGCACGCCGCGATTGATCATCTGGTAATAGGTCAACGTGGATTCCCAGCTCATTCCGCCGATCAGGCCAATGGTTTTCATAAAGCATTTCACCAACAAGTAGAACAGCGCTACAGAGTAGCTTGTCGGCGATAAGGCAACAGAATCAGTGGTGCAAATACTGACCAGTACAGTTGCAACTGCACTTTAGGATTTGCAACAGTGCATTCTGCCGCAGGCGCTTGCCACAACGGGCTGGCAACCCCTAAGGTATGTGCCCAACTACCGCCATTGTATGTGTATGTCACCCTCTCCTGCCTTTAGTGAACGCTGGCTGGTTGTGCTGATTGCGGCCGTCCAGTTTATTAACATCGTCGATTTCATGATGGTCGCGCCCCTTGGGCCAGACCTGTCTGCTGGGCTGGGAATAGCCACGTCACAGATGGGCATTGTCACCGGCGTCTATGCCGTCGGCGGCACCATCAGTTCATTAATCGCCTCAACCTGGCTTGATCGCTTTGCCAGACGAAGTGCCATGGTGTTTTGCTTATTTGGCTTAGCGATCAGCACCACAGCGGCTGCCCTGTCTTTTGATACCCTTTCCCTATTACTGGCACGCGCCGCAGCCGGAGCTTTTGGTGGCCCTGCCATGGCATTGGCCATGGCGATTTTAATTGATGCCATTCCCGCCGAACGCAGGGGCCGGGCCATGGGACAAGTAGCCGGAGCCTTTTCCTTAGCATCAGTGTTAGGTGTACCAGTGGGATTAGAACTCGCACGCCTTGGCACTTGGCATACACCGTTTTGGGTAATAGGCGGGCTGACACTGCTGTTAACCCTGGTAGCCGCCATGATGTTGCCCAAGCAGCAGGCACAGCACAGTGTTAATCCACCGCCGTCTTGGCCATTACTGTATCGGCCAGGCCCAGCGCGTCTGGGACTAGTGATGTTGGCAATTTCTGTGATGTCCGGCTTTTTACTCATTCCGCATCTGTCGACCTTTTATCAGATCAATATGAGTTATCCGCGTGAAGATATTGGCATGCTGTATTTAGTCGGCGGCATTTTGAGCTTTTTCAGTATGCGTTTGGCCGGACGCTGTAGCGATTATTTCGGCCCGGTTAAAGTGTCTTGGGTCGTCACGGTCGGTTATTTAATCGTGTTATGGGTCACTTTTATCCATACCCAATGGTGGCTGCCAGTGATGGTGATGTTTGTTAGTTTTATGCTCATTCGTACCAGTTTAAGCGTCGCCGTCAATACGCAGTTAAGTTGGGTGCCGCCTCCTGAGCAAAGAGCCGCCTTTATGTCGTTAAAAACAGCGGTACAACATGCGGCAACGGCCATGGGTGGCATAGTGTCAACTTGGATTCTTAGCCAAGATGAGCACGGCGCTTTGCAAAATATTGCGGCCCTTTCAGTATTAGCCGCGGTGTTGGCGGTACTGCAACCCGTGTTTATGGCCCGCCTTCAACGCCAAATGGGCGAAAAGCAATAGCCTAGAGCTTGTTATACTTTTTAGTGGTTGGAGTCAGCCCAGCCAGTTAGTAACAATATTATCAAATAATATTAACCGGCTCTATCGAGGTGACATCTTGGCCCAGAATCAACTGGGCCTGGCTTTCCATTTTCCTTAAACCGCCCCAAATACCCACATTTATTTAGTGGTTAAGACCAATCAATTTGCCCATAAATAATTGATAAAAAACATATAACGACATCGATCTGTTCACAGTTTTACGAGCCAACAAAAATACCCATAAATATTGACTTTTTTATCAGAAGAACGTCAGTTCAGGCATTGCAACCCAGCAATCATGACAAAGTACCAAAGCTAAGCTAGATCATAGTCGTACACCACTTGCGCCATTACTAATTGCGCTTACAGCATCGACTGTTCCACCATGCCTGTGCTTTCTCAGACTTTGGTGATCAGGAAGTACCCAAGTTAGTGAATGCATGCTCCAATAATAATTAAGGTACTCAGCATGTTTATTAATCACTGCAAACTGGCCGTCGCCGTGTCGGCCATCACTCTTTCCTCTATTTCTTTGGCCGCAACTTCAGACGATATCCCAAATTATGGCGATAAACTCTATGCACAACAGGACGCCGCCAATCTAAAATACAGCATTATTTCCGATCCAGAATTCCATCGGCCATTGGCTTATATGGCGCATTTTATGGGCTTTGCCTGGTGTGGAGGCACCGGTTCTCAGTATGTTGGAGAAGACTTCAGCATCACGCAAAACAACTCCGATTTATACACCTTACAAGCCAGATACAACGCCAACGATGCCAATGCCAGTGGCTACCGCGCCAGTGAGCGACTGAAGATGGAAGTTTCAAATATTCGGTTTATCACTAACCCAGGCGAGCTGCAGTTAGGTGAGGCTCAGGTTTACGACAGAGAGCCGATTAAAACCGTCACCTATATTGTAAGAAATGAGGGAAATACCGACGATACCAAGGTTGCTACCTTAACCTATAACGAAACGGAAAGCTGGTCAAAACAGGATAACTTTTCTTTTACTGAAACCATCGGCATTACCAACAGCTACGAATTTGGCCTCAAACTCTTCGGCGGAAAAACTGAAATAAAAGCAGAGTTCAGTGCCAGCCAAGGCTGGAGCGAAACCAATGGCAACAGCGATACCGTCTCTCAAAGTGCTCAATATCGCGCCATTGTCCCTGCCCGCAGTCAGCGGGAAATCACCATTACCTTCTTTAAACAAAAAGCCGATATTCCGTATCAAGCCAATATGTATATGGACTACCACCTCACGTTTGAAAACTTTTTGCGCTGGGGCGGCAATGCCAGAACCGATCACCCCACAGATCGTCCCTGGGAAAAGTATACCTTTGGTGGTCGCAACCAACTCAACGCAGCAGAAGACATGCTCGACCAATACCTGCATAAACACATTAATGGCTATGGTCCCTGGGACTGGGATTGGATGATCCAGGAGCATGGTGCCGATTCATTACGCTGGGCCCTAGGCAGCAGCACTAAACGTCGCCACGTAGTCCCCATGACCGGAAAATTCACCACAGTCGATGCTAGCCAGTATCACATCACCGCAGGGCCTGCGATTCCGCTGACAGATGATGAGCTTAGTCAGTCGTCTAACCTACGGCAAAAACGTAGCCTCGTTAGGAATGTCGGTGGCACTGTGCTGAAAAAAGTGGATGAGCAAAACTACGACTGGGAAGACCGTGTCAGCAACGTGCGCTTAACCCTGGAAAACCGCCTGCAGCAATAGCTCAGCGATACGCACCCGGCCAGAATAATCTGGCCGGGGTGACTATGTTAATGGCTTCACTATTCCCGACTGCTGATGGTTTTCACCAGAATCAACCTGTAGCTCTTTTATGCAACGCATATGAACCAGGCCTTGTTGATTTACCAATTCAATAACAAGGCCAATGCGGGCGCGCTTAGAATCATTCAGCTGTTGTTGGATATTTTGCACTTGTTGATGTGATAAACGAAAGTAGCCAAACAAGGTTTCGCGGCTGGGTTTAATAAACTGAATATCTGCCTGACGGTCGATAACACGATATCGTCTGCCGAGTATCCGGTACAACATAACCGCGTATATTGGATCAACGGCAGCATATAGACTGCCTCCCCAGGTAATCCGCATATGATTTTTGGTTCGCCAGTTACAGGGCAACGCAATATCGACCCGATGAAAGCAGGCTGAAACAAAGGTGATACGAGCGCCACTGCGACGGTAAGCAGGGAATAAATTCCCGCCCCAACGCCACAACTTAGATTCGAAAGATTCTTGCATGGGCTTATTCGGTGCGAATAATGATTTTGCCAACCGCACGCCGACTCTGACTGCGCAGATGCGCCTGGGCTATATCGGCCATGGCATACACAGAATCCACCACAGGCGTAATAGCACCTATTGTTAACAGCCGACTGATCTCAGCCAGTTGCGACTTCGATGGCTTTACCATAACCACGCGACAGCGGCGGTGTGGAATCTTCATCACGGTTAACACACGACTTAACACGGTTTTCACCAACGCCTGCATCGATGGCACAGTGGTGACAAAAGTGCCCTGAGGCGTTAGCTTTCTGATCGCCTGCTGAGGCTGGCTTTGGCCTATGGTATCGAATATCACATCGTATTGAGGTTGCAATGAAGACAGCGTCTGATGGTGGTAGTCATAGACGGTTTGTGCTCCCAACGATTGTACCACTGTAGCGTTTTTTTCACTGCACGTGGCTTCAACCACAGCGCCTTTATGACGGGCAATTTGTACCGCAAGATGACCAACACCACCGCTGGCACCAATAATCAAGATACGCTGGCCAGCCTGAATGTTGCTAAGTTCCACCAATGCCTGCCAGGCAGTTAGCGCACATAAGGGCACACCGGCCACCTGCTCGGCTGATAAATTGCTCGGTGCTTTGACCAATTGGTTCGCCGAAATGGCCACTTGCTGGGCATAACACCCCAGACCATGACTAGGATTTTTTAACCCAAACACCAAGTCTCCAGGACATAACCCCGATACTGCAGGGCCGCATTCAAGAACTCGACCATAACAGTCACTGCCGGGAATAAAGGGAGTTTTGGGCAGCAGAAATTGCAGTTGATAGCGCCCCGCACGAATAAGGCAATCTCTTGGATTTACACTGGTTGCCAGATTTTGTACCAGCACTTCATGTGCTCTAATGGTCGGCGCCGGACATTCTGTCAGCGTTAGTACTTCGGGTTTTCCACAGCGTGTTTGAACAATGGCCTGCATAACGTCACTCATATTGGCTGAAGCCTGATATGACCATGGTCGCCCACTTCGATGCCCATCACCAAGCAATGCTGTTAATCAAATTCAATAATTTGATTAACAGCCTCATAGAGGGCCTGCCTGACCTCACTCGCTATCGATTTACGCTATTGCAGTCGGTTGGTGCTAAAACAGCACTTACAGCAAGCGAAGGAATTAATTATCTTGAGTACTCGATCTATTTTGGTGGCTTAACCGCCGCCAGCAGCATAGCACCGCTAAATTCGGCATATTGTTGGCGAAACCTTTGATACTCATCATGACCATAGCTATCTAGCAATAGCGGCTGCATCAGGCAAGGCAATAAGGTTAACGACATAAAGGCAATACGCACCACTTCGGCATCGGTGGCTGCGTCCACCTTGCCTTGTTGAATAACTTTATCAACCCATTGCTGCACCATTTTCCGCTCGTACTCAAAAGTACTTTCCATAAAACGACTTCCAGGGCCTTGCCTGAGCATATAGGTTCGAATGATGAACTTTGGCATATTCGGGTTTTCTTCATAAACAGCCATAACCCGGTTGATCACGTCAGTGAAATTTAATAAGCCCTGCTGGGCAATAATGTCGTGCAGGATATCCAAAATACGACTGTATTCCTGCCGTATCATAGCCTCAAATAGGCCCTGTTTATTATTAAAGTAGTATTTGATCATGGCGCTGGTCGTTTGCGCCCGGTCGGCAATGGCACGAATACTGACGTGATGAAAATCTTGTTCAAGAAACAGTTCACACGCCGCCAGCAATAAACGCTCTGATACCGTAGGCATAGCCCCACTCATATTGATACCGCACAATATCTGAGTATAAACCAGAGTCTATGAGCTTGGGCAATGTGACCTAGTGAAAGGACAATACTTAAAATGCATCGCTGTGATGAGTTACCTAAAGATGGAATCAGGGCAAGCTGGCGTTATCAGCATGCCCTAATGCCAATAGTGAACCTCTGAATAATTCTACACAGCCCTGCACGATCCAAAGTAGGCAGCGAATTACTCAGATGCTCCCTCGCGTTTATTACTGATTGACCTGCCAGCTCCCTTCGCTGCTTTGATCATGAGCATTCAGCCACACATGGGTAATACCACCACGTGCTTCGATCAGCGCCTGGTTATCTTTACTGTTGGTCGGTGCAGCAAAGCGGTAGCCTTGTCCGAGTTGCTGACAAGCCTGCTGGCCTTGATTCCAACTGCCCTGCCAACTACTCACTTGCCATTGATTATTGCCATCGACACAAGCAAAAAAGTGTTGTTGGCTACATTCGCTATCGTCCCAACGACCATTCTGCCATTGCACAGCACAGTCTTGGTTGCCATTGGCATTATTGGGCTCATTCACATCCCAGGACCAAATCGCCGCGGTTAAACGATCGTCGTTATGATCCATGTCATCCAAGTTGACGATATTGCCACCATTTTTAAACAACTGGCGAACATCAGCCGCCTCAATACGCTTGACCTTACCACCGGTAAAAATCGCACCAATAGCGCCGACACCCGTTCTGTCTTCCCAGGCACGATCAATCTCGCCTAAGCCGGTAAATGCCAACTGCTTCATCGCACTGTTATCAGAACAGCCGCCGTCTTTCCAAAATATGACCTGTTTTCCAGCTTGGCGCACCTGATTTTCAGTCAATGTATTAGGGATGTTGCGGCAACCGCCGCTGGCATAAATTTTATCGCCAAGGCTATTATTTAAAAGATCCATCAACTGCTGGTGATGGCCATCGGAGTGATCTTCAAAATATAAAATAATGACTTCTTGGGGATTATCATTCAGCCAGTTTTTCACTTCCGCCAAGCCTTCACTGACTCGTCGGTCTGTCAGACTGCAACCAACATGCAAATCTCCCCACTCCTGACCAATGCCAGAATGACACAATAATAAATCGGTTCCCCACTGCCATGGCCAGCCATGGGTATGGGCCGTCCAGTGCACATCTAACTCAATAAAACGTGCACCTAATCGCAACTGCTCTTCAATGCTATGTTTTTGCTGTGGGTCCAGGTAACGCGTGGCGTTGCGATAGGCTTCGGAGTTATAGCTGTTGTGGGTGCCGATAATATTATTGTTTGCCAACGGCGCATCGTCGTCCAAGCCACGTTGTAACGCTAGGGCTGTTCCGGCCCAGCTGCTATTAAACTCCTCTAATGGGTCAGTATCTGGCGTTGAACTCATGGCCAATGCCTGAGTCGCCGATAAACTCACCATCAGAGCAACGCTGGCGTTAAAACATTGACGGCCCCATTGGCCACGCAGGGAGATTGCGGATTTCATAATTACACCTTAATTGTTGTTATATCAGTGTGCTTGGGCCTGTTAACACTATGTCGACCATGCTGTTATGAGCGAAAATTTCTAAACTAAGTAGCGAGAGAGATGTTTAACGAGTTAAACGGCGCTCCTCTACCTCGCTCAAGAAAAAACGGCCTCCAGCAGCAAAGATCTAAATCGTGTTAACAGGCCCTAGCGGCCATCCTTGTCTACCTTAATAGTGAATTTAATCTTCACCATTGCCATTTCGGTACGTTGGTTTTAGCGACATCCGTGATTGCCTGCAATGCTGTGGCGCGAATAGACGGCTATTGCTTAAAAACCACTTGGCGCACCGCTGAGGCGTTGGTAACCTTGGGTCACTTAGAAAATAAGGCACCTGCATGATCACTCTAACGGTGAATGGACAGCACTATCCGCTTGATATCGACGACGATACGCCACTGCTCTGGGCGGTGCGTGATGCGATTGGTTTAAAAGGCAGTAAATTTGGTTGCGGAGCCGGATTATGCGGTGCTTGTACTATGCACCTTGATGGCTCGCCAATTCGCAGCTGTATTACGCCGGTCAGCATGGCCGCAGGAAAAGAAGTCACCACCATTGAAGGTATTACCCCCAGCGACGGCCTTAACCCGCTGCAACAAGCCTGGGTGGATTTAAATGTGCCGCAGTGCGGTTATTGCCAGTCTGGCCAACTGATGTCGGCGAGTGCGTTATTGGCCAATAACCCCAGCCCATCCGATGCCGATATTGATCAAGCCATGAGTGGCAACCTGTGTCGCTGCGGCACTTATCCACGCATTCGAGCCGCCATTCACCAAGCGGCCCAGCACCCGCTGTATGTTGAGCTACGCCAGCAGGATAAAGCCCATGACTGAGTTAAATCGCCGCCAGTTTTTACAGGTATCGGCCAGCACATCGGGCGGCCTGTTAATGTCCATTGCTCTGCCTGGTTGCGCTAGCACACAAACGTCTAACGATTCAAAACAAGCTTGGCAGGCTAATGCCTGGTTGCATATTCACAGCGATAACCGTATCGAGTTTGTATTGGATCGGGTTGAAATGGGCCAAGGCACTTACACAGGACTGCTGACCTTGCTGGCTGAAGAGCTAGAAGTTGACCCCGCTCAGGTTGAAGTGAGCTTTGCAGGGGTCGACAGCGCCTATGATAATCCGATTTATAAACTGCAAATTACCGGTGGCTCGACCAGCATGGCCAGCAGCTTTGAGCGCATCCGCACGGCCGGTGCCAGTGCTCGCGAAATGCTGTTACTGGCCGCTGCCCTGGTCTGGCAGTTACCCGTTAATCAGCTCAGTGCCAGCGACGGCAGAATCCGTGCGCAAGATAACGACAGCTCACTGAGCTATGGCGAGCTGGCCAGCCTAGCCGCTATACAGCCCGTGCCAGAAGTGCGGCTTAAATCCGCCAGTGAATTCAAACGCATCGGCCACGGCGAACAGCGCTTAGATGCCCGTGCTAAAGTCACCGGCCAAGCCAATTACGGCATTGATATTGAGCTGTCCAATATGCTGTATGCCGTGGTCACCCGAGCACCAGCCTGGGGAGCGGAGCTTAAAGCGTCTGATATTAGCGCTGCGCAACAATCCAACGGCGTCATTGACGTCTTCACCATCAATGCCGCTGGCCGCCAAGGCGTGGCTGTGGTTGCTCAGCAGTATTGGCAAGCACGCAAAGCCCAGCAAAAGCTGGTACTGACTTGGCAGACACCTGCCAATGCGCCGTCCAGCGACGACATTATCGCTCTGCATCAACAAGCGCTAGAGCAACAGCAAGGCGATACCGTGCGTGAGCACGGCCACGTAGATCAAGCCCTAGAAGCCGCGTCGCAATCATTGCAGGTCGAATATCAGTTGCCCCATTTGGCCCACGCCACGCTGGAGCCGCAAAATTGTGTAGTCAATGCCCATGAGGCCGGCATGGAAATCTGGGCCCCGACCCAATCTCCTAGCATGGCGCGCGTGGCAGCAGCGCGTCACAGTCGTTACAGCCTGGATGATATCCAGGTCCACAGCAGCTGGATCGGCGGGGGATTTGGCCGGCGCATTATGCAGGATTATGTTGCTGAATGTGCCGCTATTGCCGATCGATTGCAGCGGCCGGTAAAGCTCATTTGGAGTCGTGAAGAAGATACCCGCCACGATTTCTATCGACCCGCCAGCGTGCATCAATTACAAGCGGCGATCGACGATTCAGGCAACGTCAGCGCCTGGCAGCATAGAATGGCTCACCCTAAGGTGTTTGACTGGTTTGCCGACGACGCAGCTCCAGCGCAATATCCATTTTTACCCAAGTTTATGTTTCCAGCCTTGATCGCCGCCGGCAAAGCCGGCGAAGGCATCATAGCACCGAGCGATACCTCCGCTTATGAAGGCGCCAGTGATCTGCCTTATGATTTTAACGCCATCAAGGTCGACTTTGTGCATTCAGATCCCGGCGTGCCGGTGGGTTATTGGCGCAGCGTGGGTCATTCTCACAATGGCTTTGTGACTGAAAGCTTTGTGGATGAACTGGCCCACTTGGCTAAACAAGATCCACTCGATTTTCGTTTGCATTACCTAAAGCAGCATCCCCATGCCATTGCCCTGCTGAAGGCTGTTGCCGCACGAGCGCAATGGGGCCAGCCCTTGGCCGGCTGTCAGCAAGGCGTGGCGATCCATAAAAGCTTTGGCAGCTGGGTAGCGCAAATCGCCGATGTGCGGCTGTTAGAAGGCGGCCAAATTCGGGTCGAACGAGTGGTCTGTGGCGTGCACTGTGGCTTGGCGGTGAATCCAGATACCGTCAAAGCACAAATGGAAGGCGGCATTATCTTTGCCCTAACCGCCGCCCTGTACGGCGATATTACTCTGCAAAATGGCGAAGTGCAGCAAAGTAACTTTCACGACTATGGACTCTGTCGGATCAACGAGCAGCCTGAAATCGATGTGCTAATAATGCCATCAGAGGAGTCGCCGACTGGGGTCGGTGAGCCTGGGGTACCACCTCTGGCAGCCGCCGTCAGCAATGCTGTGTTCCGTGCCAGCGGCCAGCGTTTACGCTCGCTGCCGCTGCGCTTAGCAACATGATTGACGCACAACTCGAGATACTGCAAACCCTGCTTGGCTGGCTCAAACAACAGCAACCCGTGTGGTTGGCCAGCGTCACTGCCACCTATGGCAGTAGTCCGCGTCCGGTCGGCTCGCTAATGGCCTGGTGCCCACAGCATGGTCGTATCGGTTCTTTATCAGGGGGCTGTGTTGAGCAAAGCTTATTGGCTCAGCTGGCGAATATGCCTCGCACCCCTGCGGTTGTGCGTCAACGCTATGGGGTCGATCAAGATGAGCGCCAACGCTATCGCCTGCCCTGTGGTGGTCATTTGGATATCCTGCTCGAAGCCCTCGATCACAGTGCTTTGCCGCACCTAACCGAGCTGGTATCAAAGCTGCAAGAGCGCCAACCTTGTGTGCGCCAGGTTAAGCCCGATGGCAGCCTTGCCTTAACAAACGATCAAGGCCAGCAAACCGGCTTTCAAGGCGCAACCTGGCAACAGCTATTTAAGCCCGATTATCAACTCTTGATTAGCGGTGCCACCGACGTGGCGTTAGAGCTTGCCAAACTGGCCAGACCTGCCGGTTTTGACGTACACATTTGCGATTTTCGCGATGAGTTTTTGCACGGCTTTGACAGTCCTTACGCCAGCGTGCGCCGTGCTATGCCAGATCAATTAGTAACACAGTATTTTGATGACGAGTACAGCGCCGTAGTTGCCCTGGCACACGACCCTAAGGTTGATGATTTGGCGGTTTGGGAAGCACTTAACAGTCGTGCATTTTACGTTGGAGCCATGGGCTCGATGCGCACTTCCCAAGCGCGACGCCAGCGCTTGTTTGAATTGGGCGTCAGCGAGCAGCAATTGCAACGGCTGCATGCCCCAATCGGCCTGCCCATTGCCAGTACCACGCCCTACCAGATTGCCATTTCCATCATTGCCCACTTATTGCAGCAAAGGCCGCTGCGGCGCTGACCGCGACAACACAATAACAGCGAGCAAACCGGGCATTTAGGGGGTAACAGACTGTCACGTGTGGCACTGACGTTTTTTCTACACATCCTGCTCACCGCTGGCCTACGCTCTAGGTGTTAACGACCGCCATGGAGATTCGCGATGTTACGCCTATTAATCACCACCTTAATCGCCGGTGTGGCCAGCCTGGCCCAGGCTGATCTGAGCAAGCTTACTTATTTAACGGAATCCTACCCGCCCTACAACATGCATGAAGGGGGCGAAATACGTGGCTTAGCCGTGGATCTATTAGTCACCGCTACCGAGCGCTTAGGCAGTCCGGTAACCCGCGGAAATATTAAATTGCAACCTTGGCCACGGGCTTACCGCCAAGCTCAAGACGGGCCTAATGTGGTGCTGTTTTCTACCACTCGCACCGAAGAACGTGAATCCATGTTTCAGTGGGTCGGCCCCATTGCCGACACTCGCATTGTACTGCTGGCACGGAAGGACAAGAACGTCACCATTCCCGCCGATGGCAGCTTAAAAGGTCTCGTGATTGGCGTCATTCGCGATGACATCGGTGAACAGATGGCGCGCGAACGAGGTGCAGTGGATGCCAATATTCGCTATGTGCCCAATGCTGAGTCGTTAGCTCGCATGTTGGATAAAGGCCGCATTGATGCTTGGGCCTATGAAGAAAACGTTGGCCGCTGGTTTATTCGACAAGCCAGTTTAAATAATGACGATTTTGAAGTGGCCGGGGTGCTAAAAGAAGGTCAACTGTATTTTAGTCTCAGTAAAGATGTCGATCGCGCCATGGTGAAACAATTGCAACAAGCCATTGATGCGGTAAAAGCCGACAGTGCGACCATGCAAACCATTACCGAACGCTATCTATAAATATCTTGGCCTGTGTGATTCACAGGCCTTCTTTTATCTTATCCAGGCATTTATTCGCTTTGCTGATACACTGGCACTTTTGCTGAGCTGTTATGAGCCCTACCGTCGTATTATTAGCCGCTGGCAGTGCCCGCCGTTTTGGCAGCGATAAACGCAAAGCCAAACTGGACCATCATAAAACCCTATTACAAGCCAGTATCGACACAATTCAAACCACATCCTTACCCTTATTTGTGGTGTTAGCTTCAGGTGATGAAGACATTGCTGATGAACTCTCGGCTGCTGGCATTGATTGGGCTTACTGCCCCAATGCGCACCTCGGCATGGGCCATAGCTTGGCTTTCGGTATTGAATCCACCATTAAAGCATCGGGCTGGCTGATTGCTTTGGCTGATATGCCTTTTATTCGTGCCAACACTTTTAATGCTGTAGCCAGCCAGTTACAGCAACATGACATAGTGGTACCGCAACTAGCCGATGGACGCCGTGGTCATCCGGTGGGATTCAGCGCCGGCTTTCGCCAGCAGCTATTGCAGTGCCAGGGCGACCAGGGTGCACGGCAAATAATAAAACAACAGCAACCGTTTTTACTGCTAACTGACGACGTCGGCATTATTGCCGACATCGATCAGCCAGAGGATTTACGCTGGTTTGAAAATTTACGATTGCCTGAACGCCAGCGCCAGCCCGGATAAAATGGTAAGCATGCCCAATAATGCTAGAATCGGCATACGATTACCCAGCACCAGAAAATCCAGCACCACAGTCACAATGGGGACCAAATAAAACAGGCTGGTGACATTGACCAGATTGCCACCTTGAATGAGCTGATAAAACAGCAATTGAGCGGCGACAGAAATCACCAGCCCCATCCACAGCAGTGGTATCCAAAAGCCCCAATCCGGCTGCCATTCAAATGGCTGACTCGGTGCCCACAGTGCCAATACCAACAAGGTAATGACATATTGCAGCGGTAACGTTTGCAGCGGTGACTGCTGGATGCCCTTTTGCACGATGGCGCCTGTGGTAATACATACCAGTGCCGCCAGGGCATAACCTATCCCAAGTAGCGATAGCTGTGTTTGCACTAGGCTTTGCCAGACCACCAGCGTCAGGCCAAACAAAGACAGTGTTAAGCCACATAATCTAAGCCAGGAATAACGCCGCTCCGTAAGCAGTAACGTAAGGATCGGCTGCACCCCCAACACGGTTGCGAGCAACCCAGGTGTCACGCCATGAAACATGGCTTGGAAGTAGCAAATGGAATACAGGCCAATCATTAATAAACCGGCCAGCGCCACCCGCCCACGCTGGTGTTTATCTGGCCAGAAACGACGCCATGAGGTCGTTAATACCAGCAAAGCCAGCAACGCCAAGGCAAATCGCATAACCAGCAAAGCCAGTGGAGAGCTGTGGTCTAATCCGACACGAATAAAGATGGCAGCACTGCCCCACAAAAGAACAAACAGTGCCATGGGCGCCCAAGGCGCACGCAGAAATAAACTATGCATACATATCTCATCTGTTGAAACGAGCGAGCCCGCTGCAACCTTAGTTACAGTTCACACTCAAGCGAGAGCAGCGGGATGAAAACGGCTTAGTGTTAAGCCACAACGGCTGCAGGTGGCTGAACGCCAGCAACTACAACCTGAAACACAACAGATGACATAAATATTTGGCCTGCCCTGGCAGCGCTAAAGAGAAACGCTAAACCTGACAGCTTGCTCCATAGTAATAAAACAGAAGTAAAGCTTGGCGACGTTACCAGCTCAGGCTGTGGGTCGCAACTTTTTACCCACGTGAAGTCGCCCCTATTGCCTAACCGAATGAGATGCATAAACGGGCCATGCTGGTCAGCTCATCGAACGTAACTTTCCGAATCACAGGCAAGGAACCCCTGAATAATTCAGAAACTCCCTAAATGTAGCGGGCAGGTATTGAACGCCAGCATACGTCCGAACACGTCGCCTCATCATACTTAAGTCTAGTTTTTATCGGCGCTACGTAGGTGCCGTTTTTTCACCATGCTAGTGATACAGGCTGACTTTTGTCTATGAAAACTCATTAATAATAACCGGATCTGGCGATGAAACGACGTGAATTTCTTAAAGTAGCGGCAGCAACCCCGCTACTCCCTTCCACCGCAATGGCTCAATCGGCACTAGAAGATTCGAGTTTTCCTATTTCCATCATGCACGGCAGCTTAGAAGCCAGCAGCGGTACACTAGACCTACTGGAAGGCTATATTCCCAATGATATGTATGGCCATGTATTTATAGCCGAAGGCATTCCGCTAGAGAAAAATCACTTAAGCCCCAATGGTCGCGGCGCCGTGACACGACTGGATATCGGTGATAACGATATCCAGTTCACTCGCAAAATGATCGATACCCCGTCTGCCATTTTACAAACCCATATCACCCATGGGCTGGACAAGTTTAATCTGATGGGTGGCACCATTTATCAAAGTTTAACTTTGGGTTATATGAATTACTGCAATACGGCACCCAACTATATGGGCAACAACCGTTTTGCATTTAGCTACGAAGGTGGCATGCCGTTTGAGTTCGATGCTACCACGCTAGATTTGATTACCCCAATCGGATTGCCAACGGAGTGGAAATCCAGCCTGCCACCCTTTATTGATGCGTTAACACCCCAAAAGCACCTATTCCCACAAATCAGAACTACAGGCCATCCGTTTTTTGACCTAGAAAGCCAAGAATGTTTCACCATCAATTATGGTGGCAATGTAGGTACTATGGGGCGGAACGATGCCTTTTTACACTTGATTCATTGGGACCTCAACGGGCCACTACAACGTTGGACCGTCGTTGATCGTGACGGTAATAACGCTTGGTTGGAAACCACATCACATTCCTTAGGTGTCACACGCCATCATATTTTGATATTTCAGACGGCAGCACGTGTTGAAGCGACGCGCATCCTGGGAACCACAATCGTTACACCGCAACAACATAAAACCCCTGTGTGGATAATTCGCAAGCGCGATCTGATCAATAATCAGCAGCAGGTAGTTGCTGATTATGTTGAGCTAGATTTTGATACCTCAGACATTATGTGTGACTTTGACGATACCGGGGGAGAAATCACGCTATATGGCCAGTACTTGGGTGCCATGGATAAGTCTGAACAATTGTTTAATTGGGAGCGACTGTACTTCGGCGGCCGGGTAGATCGAGAGCTATCTGGCTACCCCGTAGCGCCGGTCGATGTGGGTGGCTTAGTGCGGGCACGCTTGTGGGTCAGTGATCATCACGCTGAAGAAATTAAACAAGACTTTCGTGTGATACGTGATGAAAACCTGTTATGGGACATGAACGATCCTGCCTATCGTGGCCATTTCCAGTTCCCGGAAAAATTTGAGCATATCTACTGGTCCGCCATTGGTTATCGCCCTGAGCATTTACCTCGTCGAGTCGCCCGGGCCTATGAAGATTATCCTGGCAGACTGTACGACAACGACAGCCTGCCTAGGCAAGCCATTCCATCGTCCATCGTGCACATGGACTGTCAACAAATGCGCATCACCGACTCCTATACCTTCCCGCAAGACTGTGTCGTGCGCACACCGCAATTTATGGCACGAAAAGGTTCCAGTGCCCAAGACGATGGCTATTTATTCACCGCCGTGGTGCGTAATCAACCGTCCACGGCACAATCAAATGGCAAAGAATACTGGTTCTTCGATGCGAAAGATCTGGCCGCAGGCCCGATTTGCAAGCTCGCCAGCCAGCAGTTGAATTTTGCCACCACTAATCATGCTCTTTGGGTCGACGCCATTGGCCCAAGACCCACTGGCATTTACAAGGCCAATTACGGCGACTTTTTACGCGCCAAGCAGCCCCAGCACAGTCGCAAAGTGCGCGACCTCATTGATAGCCACCTATTGCCCCAGTTTGGATAAACCACGTCGCAAGGAGACGCTCAATGCAACTAAAAAAACTATGGCTGCCGCTACTGGCCGCCAGCACCATTCTCGGCACGTCGTATTCTTTGTATTCCGACGAAAATGAAAAGTTAAAAAACTACCAGGGCACCTATGAATGCTCACCCAGCATTATTCATAGCCCCAGTAGCATCGAACAAGTGCAAGACATAGTGCGAGATGCACTGGTCAATGGTAATACCATCATGACCGGCAATCGTAAGTTTGCCAGCCAGATTGATGCCGCCTGTACCCAGGATGGTCAGGTACAGATCACCTTGGAAAATATGACAGATGTGGTCGACTTTGATCCTGATGCCATGACCATCACCGTAGAAGCAGGCATGCGTTTTAATCAATTTAATGATTTTCTGCGTGATAAAGGCCTAGCCGTAAATATGGTCACTGAGTTGGGTACCTTTACCATTGGTGGCATGTTGGGCAGTGGCACCCATGGCTCGACCTTCCAGAAAAAAAGCAACATGATCGCCGACTATGTTACCTCTATGAAAATTGTAGATGGCTTAGGTGATGTCAGAGTATTAACCGGTGAAGACCTTAATGCAGCCCGCGTTAACCTGGGTGTACTGGGTGTTGTGGTCGAAGCCACCGTGCAATTAGAGCCAGCCTTTAAAGTGAAAGCCGATGTCAAAGGCTATCGCAATGACAGCGATTTAGAAGATGTTATTCTCGACATTGCTCGCAATAACTACTCGGCCAATGTAGCTTGGTTCCCTGGTTTAGGCCGCTATACCACCACCTTGTACAATGAGGTTCCACTCAGCACCAAAGGCAATGATTACAATGCCCAGGCCGATGTTTCTGATATTCAAGAATACTTTTTTGGCTTGCTGTTTGATGCATTGCATGAGACCAAAAACTCAAGCTTGCAGTGTTTTGCTGCGGCGGTACGTTACGGTGCCCGTGATGGCTCCTACTTCCGTAATCTAGACACCGGGTTTAAGAGCTATAAGCCTGTCGGCTATTCCGACCGTATGCAGTACTTCCAGTGCAAAGACCCTGACAAATGTGTGTGGGACAAACTGCCCATTGCCCTGCAGGAAGTGGCGATTCCATTTGAACAGTTACCCAACTGGATTGCTGACGTGCGTAAGATTCTCGATAACAACCCTCGTACCTGCTTCCCACTCAACGGTATCTATTTCCGTTTTGGTAAAGCATCAGATAGCTACCTGGGTATGAGTGCCGGCCGTGATAGCGCTTTTGCCGGCATCGAATATACCTTACGTCAAGAAGGTGCTGCGGTGCCGAAAAACTACTTTGTTAACCTAGAAATCGAGCAAATGTCGTTGCGCAAGTATGGTGCTCGACCACACTGGGGCAAAAATTCCGTCGCCATCTTTGAAGATATGCCATCCAGATTCCCGAAATGGAATGACTTCCTGGCATTTAAACAAGAGGTTGATCCATACAATGTCTTTACCAACCCCTTCTGGCAGCGTGCGACTGGAGAAGACCCATTAAGCAACTACCTCACTCCCGGCTGTAATCTTCGCGGTGAATGCTACTGCACCGATGACAGTCACTGTGAAGAAGGCACTAGTTGTCAAAGTGGTGGTTTTTTCACCGATGCCAGGGTGTGCAAATAGCAATTTGATAGGCAGTCAGGGCCGTTAATACGGCCCTTTTTTATATCCATCACCACTGCATAGAGTATTAAAGATGACACTATCCGCCCGTTTTTTAGCCTTATTGATACTGCTTATCAGTCTTCCAGTATTAGCCACCAAGCTGGCAGATCTCAAGCCTCATAGTCCATCTGACCAACCCTGGAACGAGCAATGGTTCTATTATTTTAACGATCCGGGTGTGGGCTATTTTAAAATCAGCCTTCAAACCTTTATTTATGCCGATGATCCAGAATCCAAGTTACGAGGATATTTACATCTGGTCTACACCCCAGTGAATGGCAAGATCCGCAGCTACGACTATTTATATGATCAGGTTGACGTGGTGAGCAAAGAAGACAGCCAATACGGATTTTCGTTTGTTATCCCTGGCGTGGCCGAGATGAGCGAAAGCCACATTCGCATTAATACCGCTGAGTTTTCCTTTTCATCAGACCTGAGCGGGCCACACCAGCATTACTGGCGGTTAAATAAAGGCGCCAGCCCCTATAGTTTGCTCACATCCTTGCCCAATGTGGCCAACCGTTGGTTTGTATTCAGCCTAGCAACACCAGCCCAATATGCTTTTAGTGCAGACTACGCACAACACCAAGGCATCGCCTCGACCTATATCGACAAAGGCTGGAGTACCAGCCAAGCCACCAATTATGCTTTTGTGATGGCGACCCGAGCAGATCGCCAACTGATGTTAGCAGGTGGCTCAGATGAAGGGTTTGCCATAGAAATGTGGGCCGGCCGCTATCGCTCCGACTCCAATAGCATGACCTTTATGCCCTCCATTGCAGGTCTTACGGTAGAAAGAACCTTATCACCCTGTGAAGGAGTGTTAGATATTTCGCTAAAAGGTTTAGGCAAAGAATTGCGTATTCATGCCAGCGCCAACCCTGAAGACTTTGAGGATTCAACCTTGCCATCCATGCAGGTATTTAATGCCGAGTTCCCTTCGGCTAAAACCATGAATGCCCAAATTGATGTGCAGCTGTATCGTTTTGGTAAGTTGGTTGAGCACAGTGAGTTTCAACAAGGAGCCCTGGAGTTTGGCGGTGGCATGCATTGTGATGCACAAAACTAGGGCCTGTTAAGCACTGGCTGTCAACGTGGTATTTTTCATAAAGGACTGGCAGAGCCAGTAATCGGCCCTCGGTTTGGAGGGCCGCAAAGATCAGATTGAAAACGAATCAAGCCGGTTCCAGCAGATAATCCTGGTACTGCTGTCTAAGATTGATTTTTAACAACTTGCCGGTTGCGGTATGAGGTAGCTCATCAACAAACACCACGGCATCAGGCAACCACCACTTGGCAATTTTATCCTGCAAGAACTCTTTAATGTCATCGGCACAGACCTGACTGCCCGGCTTGCGTACCGCCAACAGCAAAGGTCTTTCATCCCATTTTTCATGGCGCACCCCGATCACGCAGCACTCTACCAGCTCCGGATGGCCTACCGCAGCATTTTCAAGATCTATTGAGCTGATCCATTCGCCACCCGATTTAATAACGTCTTTACTGCGATCAACAATATGTAGATAGTTGTTTTCATCGATGGTAGCGACATCACCGGTATCAAACCAGCCATCAATAAAGCTGCTTTGATCATCATGTTTATAATACCCACTAACAATCCATGGGCCACGGACCAATAACCGACCATAAGCCACGCCATCATTGGTTAGGGTTTGACCAGCATCATCAACAATCTTCATTTCCACACCATAAATAGGCCGCCCCTGCTTTAGTTGCAGTTGATAGCGTTGCTCTAATGGCATGGATTCCATATGGATATTGTGGGCATTAACGGTACCGATAGGGCTCATTTCGGTCATGCCCCAGGCGTGAATCAAGAAGGCATCGTGCTTTTCCTGAAAGGCTTTAATCATGGATAAAGGAGCTGCGGCACCGCCAACCACTACGTTGTTAACCGACTGCAGTTTTTTACCAATGGCATCCATATGGTTAAGCAGCATTAACCAGACCGTTGGCACACCCAATAATAAATCGGGCTTTTCTGCATCAATTAATTGCCATAAGGATTCACCATCCATACCGGGGCCTGGAAATACCTGTTTAGCGCCGGTGATAGCAGCAGAATAAGGTGTGCCCCAGGCATTGACATGAAACATGGGCACCACAGGCAAAAAGCAAGAGGTAGATGCTAAGCCCAATGCCTCTTCGCCAATAGAAGCCATGGCGTGAATAACCGTTGATCGGTGACTGTACAACACGCCTTTTGGGTGTCCTGTGGTGCCAGAGGTGTAACACATACTCGCAGCGCTGCGTTCATCAAATTCCGGCCATTGAAACTCACTGGATTGCTCAGCTAACAAGGTTTCATAACACAGAACATTGGCCAATGAAGTCTCTGGCATATGCTCTTTATCTGCGAGAATCACGTAGCCTTTTACTGAGTTCAACTGCGATTGAATGGCCTCTAACAGTGGCACAAAGGTTAAATCGACAAAAATATAGCTGTCTTCGGCGTGGTTAATAATATAAACCAGCTGCTCAGAAAACAGACGCGGATTAATGGTATGTAAAACGGCACCGTATCCCGACACGCCATAATACAATTCAAAATGTCGATAGCTATTCCAGGCCAGTGTGGCGATGCGATCGCCCTGCTGCACCCCCAAACTTTGCAATGCATTGGCTAACTGGCGCGCACGTTGTGCGGCGTCACGCATTTGATAGCGATGAATATCACCTTCGCAGCGGCGACTGACGATCTCTGTGTTGGGATGGGTCGACTCGGCATGTTCCAATAAACTGGAGATCAACAGCGGGCGGTCCATCATTTGGCCTAACATCATTTTTCTGCCTCGATAGTTATTGTTATAGGGTCACAGTACGAATTAGGTCTGAGCAACACAATAGACTCGACTGTAACTTTTTGTCACTCGGGCCATGCTTGTCGCGGCTGAAAAAATCCGCAACACTGCGCTTTCTATGTATGCGGGAGCCTTTATGAATACCGTTATTTACGGCGCAGGGTCCATTGGCTGCTACCTGGGAGCCAGCCTACACGCCGCTGGCCAAACAGTGACCTTGTTGGGGCGGGAACGTTTGAGCGAGCAAATTCGCAGCGCCGGCGGCATTAAAATCAGCGACTACCTGGGTCAGCAGCAAACGCTAACAGATGTACCCTACAGCACAGACCCTGGCGTGCTCGCCAAAGCCGATACCGTTTTAGTAACACTCAAATGTTTAGCCATGGAACAAGCCGCCGAGCAATTGGCCCGGTTTTGTCGCCCAGGCTGTCGTATCGTTTGCTTGCAAAATGGCTTAGGCAGCGATGCCGTTGTACGCCAGCAATGTCCAGATGCCAAAATTCTGCGCGGCATTATTGGCTTTAATGTTGTCACTCAAGGCGCGCATTTCCATCGCGGCACCGAAGGCGACATACACATCGAATACGACGCTGCCCTAGTGCAACTGCAAACCGCCTGGCAACAGCAAGGACTGAACTGCCAGTTAGATCAGAATTTTGATGCTATCAGTTGGGCCAAGTTGCAGCTCAATTTAAACAATGTGATTAATGCCTTATCGGATCTGCCGTTAAAAACCCAATTAGAGCAACGTGGCTACCGCCGAGTGCTGGCCATGGCCATGCAAGAGCTACTAGAAGTCGCTGCAGCTAAAAACGTTCACTTGGCTCGCTTAACGCCACTACCCGCAACTTGGCTGCCCGCCTTAATGACCTTGCCAGACTGGTTATTTAAACGCCTAGCCAAACGCATGCTGGCCATTGACCCACTGGCACGCTCATCCATGTGGGAAGACCTGCAGCATCAACGCCCCACAGAGGTTTTGTTTTTAAACGGTGCCGTTGTCAGCGAAGGCCAGCGAGAAGGCATCAATGCCCCGGTTAACCAGGCACTGACGCAATTAATGTGGCAGGTGGAACGTGGTCAGCGCGCCGCTGGCTTAACGGCTGAAGAACTACTGAACTGGGTACAAGCGACGCATTAATCGTCTTCATCCCAGCCATCGGCAGCGCTGAAATCTTCGTCATCATCGTCATTGCTGCTGCTAGCAAACAGATCGTGCAGCAGCTCTTTTTCACCACTGCTGACGCTGACATCGGTGGCCTCTTCCGTGCCATAACAGACTTGATTTCGCCCTTGCTGCTTGGCTTGATAGAGGTAGCGATCGGCTTCTTCCACCAGAGATTGCTGGCTGTGCCATTGCCCGGTGCCATGCCAAGCCAAACCAATAGAAGCCGTTACCGCGATGGTTTGATCGCTATCGTCGGCAATATAAAACAGCGTATCTTGCAGCGCTGCCCTAACTCGCTCGGCGACCTGCAGCGCTAAACGACGTTCTGTGGAGGGCAGAATCACCGCAAATTCTTCTCCGCCATAACGACATTGAATATCAAGTTTGCGAGTATTCTCGCGAATACAGTTGGCGGTGCCACGCAATACCCGGTTGCCAACCTCATGGCCCCATTGGTCATTGATGCGCTTAAAATGATCCAGGTCGATCATCATCAAAGCGGTGGATATACCGGTACGCTGAGTACGCTCCAACTCTTGCTCTAACGCCACCACAAAATGGCGCACATTGTATAAACCCGTGAGTGGATCAGTAAGCACCTGCTGGCGCAGCTGCATCAGCTCGGTAATGATGTCACAGCTGGCTTCACCTAGCGGGCAGCAAGGTGTCGTTCCTTCTGCTTTGCTTCCTCCATTTCCCCCATGACTACACGGCAGGGCATTGCCCTCTGGCATAATACTTCATCCATACATCAGACAAGTGCTTAGTATAGACATATCGACATGGCACCGCTGCCTCAACAACTGACGTACAATAGCCCTAACGGCCTTAACCACAGCGATACTCAATGACCACGCGTCCGACCACCGCAGACACCCGTCTTAGCCACCCAGATCGCAACTTTGACGACCTGGCCCAACGTTTCAGTCGCACCATTTACGCGACTCCTAGAGGGCAGCTAAGGTTGCTGGCACTGGCGCAGGATTTTAGCGATTGCAACATAGACAGTGCCCAGCCGCTGCTCGATATTGGCGGCGGCCAAGGCCAGTTCAGCTTGCAGCTGGCACAACAAGGCGCCCAAGTGTCGTTATTAGATGTGTCTGAGGAAATGTTAGCACTGGCGCGTGATCAGTTTGCTGCGGCCCAGCTGCCGCTCACCGCTCAGCTCGGCAGCCTGCAACAAGTGAATGATTTTTTCCCGCACAGTTATCCACTGGTACTCAACCACGCGGTATTGGAATGGCTGGAACAGCCGCTGCAGGCGTTACCGCTGCTGGCCTCCAAGGTGCAACCAGGCGGCTGGCTATCGTTGATGTTTTATAACTTACATGGCCATCAGTGGCGTCAACTGATGAATGGCCGCACCCATGCACCCAGCGCCGCCACCGAACGCTTGCGCCATCAAGGCAATGCACCGCAACATCCTCTGGATGCCGATGCCATTGCCCAGGCTTTGCAAGACTTGGGTTTTAGTATCGAGCGCTGGCGCGGCATTCGCTGCATTCATGATCATATGCATCAGAAAATTCGCCAACGTATCGGCCAAGATAAGGTAAACCAAGCGGATCTAGAATTCGGCTTGCAAGAACCTTATCGACGCCTGGGGCGCTACGTGCATTTTTTATGTAAAAAGCAAGGCTAAGTATGAGCAATAAAATACTCATCAGCGCTTGTCTGTTAGGCCAACCGGTACGCTACGACGGCCGTGGCAATCAAGACAAACTCACAAGCTGGCAGCGCCATATTGACCGCTGGCAGGCACAAGAACGGTTAGTGATCATTTGTCCCGAGGTCGCCGGAGGCTTGCCCACTCCCAGGCCCGCGGCTGAAATATCCAAGCAGCGTGTTATTGCCCAAAGTGGAGAGGATTTTACCAGCGCATTTGAATCCGGGGCACGCAAAGCATTAACACTGGCGCAGCAACATCAAGTATCTGCTGCGCTACTGGCCGACCGTTCGCCTTCTTGTGGCAGTCGTGAAATATACAACGGTGAATTTTCCGGCCAATTAATTCAGGGCCAGGGGTTAACCGCCGCCTTGTTAAGCGACAACGGCATTGCCTGCTTTGGACCTAATAGCTTCAATGAGCTGTTGGAGTATTTAGGGGAATAACGATGCGTTATTGGCTGCTGCTGATATGTCTGCTGAGCACCAGCACACACGCCCAGTGGTTGCTACAGGGCTATCACGGCCTTGATGATGATAGCCCCGGTGGTGTGCGATTTGGCTACCATAACGAAGACCCGGATTTTTTCTGGCGCAGCCAAGCTGACTTTAACGGCCAGCGCTGGCAGCTGCAGCTGGACTGGGTCATCCCTATACCGGGTAGTTATTCCACCGCCTTTATTGGCACACCAATAAATCACCGATCGGGTAATGCCTTACACGCCGGCATAGTGTTGTTGCATCATCTAGAGTGGCGCTGGCAGTGGCAACCGGGTGTGCAGCAACACAGCCTGGCACTGCAGTGGGCGTTTTAATACGCTCGCTGTTGCAGGAGTAGCGCAAAGACTCCAAAGCGTCTAACGCCCCAGCTCTTTATTTCGCCGCGGTAAAAAATCATGTAGCCCTGTCGCTGGAAAGATACACAACAGATCAACTTAGTACTGGGCGACTGAACCAGGTACCACAGTGCGGCCAATATGCTCTAACTGGGCAGTAGCAGGAAATATGGCCGCAGCCCCTCAACCGCCTGCTGAAAATCTCAGGCCAGAATGCCTGCTAGACCAACATAGGATTAGTGAAAGACTTAAATCGCATGATTATTTATCTTTGTTCCATATGATTGCCTTGCCAATAGTGTCACAGGTATTCCCACTGCTGAACTACCCCCAGCATATGCACTAGACCAATGACCAGGCAGATGGTTGAGCTCCATATCCAGAATTCAGGGCTTCTCCCCATCGGCTGACTGATAAAGAAAAAGCCCAGTAAACCACGTCCTAAATACACTAAGGTGATGGCAATCAAAAGTAGACGCATCATAGGAAGTTTAGGAAGCCATCCTGCAGCAGAGAAAGCATAAAGGGCCCAAATACTCAGTACTAGAGAGATACCACCGGTAATCAAGGTAGGTCGAATACTGCCTTGTTCAGCAAGTTGAGCCATCTGTTCGCCAGCGCCCAAAAAGCGATACCAAGGCGCCCCAAAGTAGATACAGCCCAAGTGCATAATAACTGCTAGGGAACTCAAACCGCCTGCGATCAATAAACAAAGGTTCATCTCTGTGCTCCATTAGCAGCTTGTCAACAATAAAACAAATTAACTGCTGGGACCATGTACCGGGCAAACACTTTTTTACGATGATTGTCCTATGTGGGCAATTGCACAATTTAAACCAGTGACTTGCCCATACAGATCGACTTCGATGATGCCCGGAACTTACCATAGGCTTCAATTTGCTGATAACCATGTCGCTGATAAAAGTTGATTGCCACATGATTTATACCACGGGTCGACAGTACAGCTTTACTGTAATGCCTTTCTTTGGCATAGCGCTCTAACTCGTCCAGCAAAACCGAGCCCATACCCGCCTGCTTTGAATACATACGCTTTAACTCACATGCTTGATCTGCATGATAGCGAAACACACCACAAGCTACAGGGATGGATGTGGCATACACCAGCACACAGCCATCTCGACTAAGATCGAAGTCATCAGCCGCAAAAGAGCTTTCACCTGAATCGTCAGTAATACTCGCCAACACAGCGTTTAACTCATTCACCAAAAGTGGGAAATCAACATGGCTGGGCGAGACTCTTCGGCATACTATCGTCATCATGCTGATCTCTCAAAAAACAGGGAATATTCTAAGCTGACCTATAACTTACCTTTAGGCAAGCATTGCTCAATTCAGATCCGTTTATCTATACGGCGACCTCCCCACTTTGCGCGATACATGCCTAACCTCCTAAGTTCACCGTACTGTGGTCGCCGCACCGGTTTCAACCATGTGGGCCGTTTTCTGGTTCTGCCGTCCTGGCGGAACCTATAGGCACTGTGACTTCTCACGACGTCAGGCATGTAAGGCGCCTCACTCAACAATTAAGCGCCTTTAAAGACAAAACTGAAATTGTGTTTAGGGCTTCTGCACTTTCAGCAAAGCTTTAACGCCACTAAATAGTGCTACTGCCATAGCGGCTGAGATGTGCCCAACTTAACCGCACCATTTGGCCAGCTTGGCTGAATCACTGAGCCCGAAAACGGGAATTTAATTCTATTGGCATCGCCCCAACTGGTTGCTTCAACCTGGTCGCTAAAGTCAGCATCTTGTTTATCTTCCATAGTGCCAGTCAGGGAGCGTAAAGGGTCGCAAAGCAATAGCTCAGCAACCGAGGCTAGTGAGGTTTTAACCTGACTAATAACGCCATGATCACGCTTTAATTCCAGCGCCTGTATGGCCGCAGCCGCCATAATGTATCCCGTTGCATGATCCAGCGCCTGCACGGGTAAAGGCACAGGGCGACTATTACCAGATTGCTCCATACCGTAGTGAGCAATACCGCTGCTCATTTGCACTAAACTGTCAAAACCTCTACGTTCAACCCAATCGTTATTCCAACCGTAAGCATTTAGACAGACGTTAATCAGCCCAGGATTAAGTCTCTGCAGTTTTTCTAATGAATAGCCCAAGCCCGGTAATGCATCACTGCGATAGCCATGCACCAAAATATCGGCTTGGCTTAACAAGGAATCAAATATCTCTCTGCCATGCTGACTGGTCAAATCAAGCCGCGCACAGCGCTTACCTAAAGTGACTTCTTGCTCAATACTAGGCTCTTGCCACCCCATAGGATCAATACGCAATACGTCGGCACCAAATGCCGCCAAAAAACGCGTAGCCACTGGCCCTGCTAATACTCGAGTTAAATCCAGCACCTTGATACCAGCCAAGGGTTTGGCTGGATCTTTTGCACTATTAGCTTCTCGACCTTTAGCACAAATAGACGACGGCACCTGACTGCTATGCTGCTGAATGGTCCAATGCAATTGAGGTTCATTCTGTAGCGAATTTCCTACCGGGTGACTACGCCACTGCTCCATCGAGTTCATAGCGGCTGCACAGCCACCCTGCTTAACCACCTGTGTTTCAAGCTCACGGGCACTGTACTGACTGACCGCTCGTTGTACCGCCTCTTTATTGGAGTCACAACCCAGCACCTGCAGAACTACAGCTTTATGATGTGGCGCATTGGTGTGCAAACGAATCCAGCCGTCTTGGGCTTGATAGTCTCCGGCGATATTATCCCAGGCACTTTCGATCTCCCAGCCCTGTGGTTTTAGAGTAAAGCCAAACCATAAATTAGCCAGACGCATATCTAAAACACCGGTATTAACAACCTGAGCATAACGATGCAAGGTTCCCCAGGCCAAAGACATAGTTGAACTGACTAAGTCACTGACATTAAACCAGCTGGGCAAACGTTGTTGGTTAAGCAAGGTCACTTCTGGAATAGCCTGCAACTCAGCCATTGAAAACTGCTCGGCCAGCTTGGTATATATAGTGGTCATTCCTTTACCTCTTGCGTTTTTAGATTTACCGATGGTATCACGCCGTTATAACTCTGTGTGAAAGCAGCTCAAAAGCGAGGTAGTATTCAAGCATCATATCAAGTTAACAATGAGAGTGCTGATTACTGGCGCCTCCTGTTCCAGCACAACCAATGGCTATCAAAACGAGACTGCCAGCTTGTCAGACTTGAAGGTGATCTATCGGTGGAAGAAAGATTAGATATAGTTAATAAATATATATCCTAAGCAGTATTATCAGCAAGAATCTATTTAACAGCCAAGCCAGTGCTTCAATAAATATTTGGGGGCTATTAACACTATTTGGCTCTTTGCTGCTGGAAGTTAGATTTTCTTGAGTCAGGCATGAGGAACGTGGCTTAACGGGTTAAACATCCATCTTCGCGCCTTGATTGAGGGGTTTTCAGCTCATAACAGCGTGATCAAAATCACGTTAACAGGACCTAGCAAGGCAGTGCAACATGCACTGCCTTTGAATAAAAAAGGCAGCCCAAAGGGCTGCCAAAGGGAGATCAGAGGCTATGCTCTGCGGTTCTAAGCTGGAGTCGCTCTTCGGCTATCTGGTTTGCCAACAGCTCAGTTGGCTGACCCGTTAGGTCTGAGCGTTCAAAAATTTCCATTAAGGTGGCGCCAATGCCATCGATATGGGCACGGGCTTTCTGCGCCGAATACTGCGGGCCTTCATACGAAACATCGATAATGCCGCCAGCATTAATGACATAGTCTGGCGCATACAAGATGCCACATTCCATCACTGCTTTATCGTGATGTTTTTCGGCCAGCTGGTTATTGGCAGCACCGGCAATCACTTTGGCTTTGATCTGCGGCAGGGTAGTGTCGTTAATGGCACCGCCCATAGCGCATGGAGCAAACACATCAACATCGGCGCTAAAGATATCATCGACACTCACAATGGTGGCATTCCAGCGCAGCTTGGCCATATTGAGTTTTTCTTCATGAATATCACACACGGTTAATACCGCACCGGCATCCACCAGATATTGCGCCAGATACATGCCAACATTACCCAAGCCTTGAATAGCAACACGTACACCCTGTAAATCACCGCCAAGTTTATGTTTAACCGCCGCTTTAATACCGACAAACACACCATAGGCGGTAGATGGTGACGGATCGCCCGATACAGGATTGCCATCGACGTCCATCTTGCTCTGAATACCGGCGACATGGGGGGTCATACTGCCCATCTGCTCGATATCGGGCACACTGGTACCTGAGTCTTCGGCAGCAATATATTGACCGCCCAGCGAGTGCACAAATTTACCCATGGCCTGCAATAACGCCGGTGTTTTTTGTGTAGCCGGGTTGCCGATAATAACCGACTTACCACCGCCTAATGGCAGATTTGCCATGGCCGATTTATAGCTCATACCACGCGACAAGCGCAGTACGTCACTTAATGCCTCTTCATCAGATGCATAAGCAAACATGCGACAACCACCTAAGGCCGGTCCACGACTGGTATTGTGTACCGCCACAATCGCTTTTAACCCGGTTTTCGGATCGTGGTGAAAGTGCACATCTTCATGGTGATCAAAATCTTTATGAGAAAAAACGGACATAACTTACCTCTGACTGGCCGGTTGGAAGGTCTTTACTGGACTACCAAAAAACTGCTCCAGTAATGCCTGTTCTTGTTGTTTTGCTTTTTCCAGGCTAGCCATTTTGACCGGCCCAAATCCTCGTATCTCGTTAGGCAGCTGAGCGTACTGCATGGCCACTGTGATATTGCTGGCTGACAGTTGCTTCAACATATCGCGCAGCGTTTGCTGATAGCGCTGCACCAGAGCACGCTCTTCGCGGCGCTCTTCGGTATAACCAAACACATCCAGCTGAGTGCCACGCAATGATTTCATGTGGCGCAACAGCGCAAAGGCTTTCATCATCCAAGGACCAAATTGGCGCTTAATGGGCCGGCCTGTGCCTGGATTAATTTTTGCGAGCAATGGCGGCGCTAGGTGGAAGTTGAGCTTAAAATCACCTTCGAATTGCTGCTGTACACTGTGCATAAATTTGTCATCGGCCATCATGCGTGCCACTTCGTATTCGTCTTTATAGGCCATGACCTTGTACAGGTTACGCGCCACTAACTTAGTAAGGCGCGTGCTGCCGGAACATTTTTCCTGCTCCGCCTGCTGTACCTGTTGTAGCAATTGCTCATATTGACGGGCATACGCCGCATCCTGATATTCCGTCAGGCGCTGAATACGATCGGCAATGATATCTTCCAGCTTTTCTAGTGGCTGGAATGGTTTAGGTGTGCCTGGCAACTGGTTAACGATGGTTTCTACCGCCAGCTGATCGTGAGCCGCACGACGGCCCCACAATACTGCCTGTTTATTAGCCTCGACCGCTGCACCATTGAGTTCAATGGCTTGATCCAGTGCCGCTGGCGAAATTGGCAATAAACCCTGTTGCATGGCATAGCCCACCATAAACATATTGGTGGCCATGGCATCGCCCAACAGGGCTTTGGCCAAACGGGTGGCATTAACAAAACGAGTTTTATCAGCCCCAACGCCATCACGAATGGTGTCTTTCATTGCATCAGCAGGGAATTGTGCATCGGCATTACGAGTAAATTCAGCAGTAATGGCCTGATGATCATTAATAATGCCGTAGCTGAGTTTATCGTTGACCTTGGCCATGGCTTCGTCACTGGCGCTTACCACCAGATCACAGCCCAGTAGCAAATTGGCCTCACCGGCCGGAATACGCACCGCGTTAATATCGTTTGGTGTATTGGCGAAACGCACATGACTGATGACCGCACCAAACTTTTGCGCTAGCCCTGTCATATCCAGCACCGACACACCCAGCCCCTGAATATGAGCCGCCATACCAATCACCGCCGCGGTGGTAACCACACCGGTACCGCCAACGCCGGTCAGCACCATATTCCAGGTCTCGCTGGCATCGGCCAGTTTAGGCTCCGGCAAATTAAGCAGTGACGGCGCCTGATTCACCACATTGGCATCGGGAATGTGTTTTTTAAGGCTGCCCCCTTCGACCGTAACAAAGCTTGGGCAAAAGCCATCTAAACAGCTAAAGTCTTTATTACAGGCATCTTGATCAATGCTGCGTTTACGGCCCAGTTCCGTTTCTTTCGGCACCACCGATAAGCAATTAGACTGCACGCCGCAATCACCACAGCCTTCGCACACTTCCTGGTTAATCACCACACGTTTTTGTGGATCTGGCATTTTACCGCGCTTACGACGGCGACGTTTTTCCGCAGCACAGGTTTGCTCGTAGATCAGCACAGAGACACCCGGCAATTCGCGCATGGTTTTTTGCACAAACTCAAGTTCGCTGCGATCAAAAAACTTAGTGCCGTCGGCAAACTCGTATTTATTGGTAAACTTCGATAAATCGTCACTCACCAAATAAATATGCTTAACCCCTTCACCATACAGTTGATGAGTTAATTGCATAACACTCATGGTGCCATCGATCGGCTGACCGCCAGTCATGGCAACGGCATCGTTATACAAAATCTTATAAGTAATATTGGCACCGGAAGCGATTGCCTGACGAATGGCCAAGCTGCCGGAGTGGAAATAGGTGCCGTCACCTAGGTTTTGAAATACGTGTTTATCGCCAACAAAGGGCGCCTGACCAACCCAGGTGACCCCCTCGCCACCCATTTGGGTAAAGGTCGAGGTGGAGCGATCCATCCAGTTCACCATGTAGTGACAGCCAATACCCCCTAATGCACGGCTGCCCTCAGGCACCTTGGTCGAGCTGTTATGCGGACAGCCAGAGCAATAATGCGGCACCCGATCAATGCCAGTACGCGGCTTGGCCAACGCCTCTTCTTTTTTATTTAAGAATTCCAGCCGCTCTTGCACCACCTCACTGGTGTAAAACTGTTTAATGCGATCGGCAATCACGCGGGCGATCATGGCCGGCGTTAATTCGGTGGTGTTGGGCAGCAGTACATTGCGCTGCTCGTCAAATTCACCCACTACGCGTGGCCGTTCTTCCACTGGCCAGTTATACAGCTGGCCGGTGAGCTGATCTTCCAAGATGGAGCGTTTTTCCTCCACCACCAGCACTTCTTCTAGACCCTTGGCAAATTCGTGGGTCAATACCGGATCTAGTGGCCAGCTCATGCCCACTTTAAATACCCGAATGCCTATATCGCAGGCCAGCTGATCATCAATGCCCAGATCGGACAACGCTTGGCGTACATCCAGGTAAGACTTACCCGTGGTAATAATGCCCAGTTTCGGCTCTTTGCTATCGACCACAATTTTATTCAGACCATTGGCGCGAGCAAAAGCAATGGCGCTGTAGATTTTGTAACGGTTTAAGCGCTCTTCTTGTGCCTGGGGAGAGTCCGGCCAGCGAATGTGCATGCCATCGGCTGGCAGCTCAAAATCCGTAGGGGTATTTATTGCAATGCTGTGGTGATTGATATCAACCACCTGAGAGCTGTCCATGACTTCGGTAATGGCCTTCAGGCACACCCATAAGCCGCTGTAACGGGACAATTCCCAACCATAAATTCCGTAATCCAATACTTCTTGCACACCAGCGGGATTTAATACCGGAATGCTGGCGCCGATCATCATGTGCTCGCTTTGGTGCGGCAAGGTCGACGATTTGGAAGCGTGATCATCCCCTGCCACCAATAGCACACCGCCGTGTTTGGAGGTGCCTGCGGCGTTGGCATGTTTCAGCACATCCATGGAGCGATCGACACCCGGCCCCTTGCCATACCACATGGCAAATACACCGTCGTATTTGGCATCCGGGTACATATTGGCTTGCTGACTGCCCCACACGGCAGTCGCGCCCATGTCTTCGTTGATGGCTGGCTGAAACTTGATGTTATGGGGCTTAAGGTATTTCTGCGCGCTCCACAAAGCAGCGTCCAACCCACCTAGGGGCGAACCACGGTAACCCGAGATATAACCTGCGGTATTCAAACCGGCCGCCTGATCTCGCTGTGCCTGAATCATCGGCAGGCGCACCAGGGCTTGAATGCCCGTCATGTAAACCGGGCCATCGGTGCGGGTGTACTTATCATCCAGCGTTACGGATTGCAGTCTCATGGTTGAGCTCCTGCGCATTGTTATTTTTGTTGGTCAATTCCCTGACATTTCAAACAGGCGTTCGAAACCAGCCTGCGTTGCGGTCAGTGTTATTACAGAGTTATCACGGCTGGATGAGTTGAGCTAGAGCTTCCAACAAATAACATAAAATTTGCTAAAACATGCCCTTATGGATACTTTATAGAAATATTTATCCCAGCATGAGCAGCAACATGGAAGATTTATCCCAGGAAAAATGGACCAAAATTGACAAGAAAATTCTCAAAATATTGCAACAGGACGCCACCCTTTCGGTCGCCGAAGTGGCCAATCAGGTTGGGTTGTCACAGTCGCCCTGCTGGCGTCGGATAAACCGCTTAGAGCAAGCCGGCCTGATACGCAGGCGAGTGGCGCTATTGGACGCACCCAAGTTGGGCCTGGGAGTGGTGGTGTTTGTTAACGTTCGCTTAAGTGGCCATGCCGATCAGTCTTTGAGGGAGTTTGAAGAAGCCATTTGCGCTTTCCCCGAAGTAACCGAGTGTTACACCATGACCGGCAGCATGGACTTTCACTTGCGCATCGTGGTGAAAGATATTCAGGGTTATGAGCGCTTCTTTCGTGATCATTTATCGCAAATGCCCGCGGTACGCGAAGTGCACAGCAGTGTCGCTATAACCCAGCTGAAATACACTACAGAGCTGCCGCTGGACTTGCTGAATGATGAATTAAAATAGTGTTAGTACGGCTGGCTAACTCGGCCGTACGTACGCACGGCTATAGATTCCCGATGACGATGCCACCACCCAGCAGGCTAAACCGGCTTGTACGCATACCGGTTATAAATTTCCGATGACTATGCCACCACCCAGCAGGCTGAACCGGCTTGTACACACACCGGTTATAAATTTCCGATGACTATGCCACCACCCAGCAGGCTGAATAGCGCACCGCATAGGGCATCGATATAGCGGCCAGCACGTGCCAGTCGCTGTGCTACTGCAGCCGACGACAGCCACCAAGCCAGCAGTGAGAACCACAGCAGCGACAGCACAAACAACATAGCCGCAGCTAAGCCTTTCACCGCAAGGCTGACGGTTGGGGGAACTAGGGTCGACATCAGGCTGACAAAAAACACCAGCGCTTTGGGGTTTAATAAGTTAGTCGCCAGCCCTTTCAGCAGCGCCTGTAATGGCGATTGTCGGGACTCGGCCGGCACCAACTCAAATGCCGCGATCGGCTGTCGCCAACTGCGATAACTGGCACACAGAGCGCTCACCCCCAAATACAGCAGATAACTACCGCCCAGCAGCTGCAACACAACAAACACCGACTCATGCTGCTGAATCAAGTAACTCACACCGGTTAGGCTAAACACAGTGTGCAGCAAAATACCGAGCGACAGGCCCAATGCAATGCATAGCCCGCTATAACGGCCATGGCGCGCGACATTCTGCACCACTAAGGCAAAATCAGGCCCAGGGCTCATCAATGCCACCACATGCACCACTGCCAGGGTCAATAAAAGGGTGAGTTCGTTCATAACATCTCGTTCTGCTTTGCTCGATAATTGGATCAACAGTATGCAAAGCAGGACGGCTAGTGGCTTGTAGAATATCCGCAGTTCAAAAGAATCCTGGCACTCAACTAACTGTGCTTGCCGTGCTAGGGCCTGTCATTACAGTCAACTTCAACCTAGCGATGCAACGCTAAGACATAACAAAGTTAAAAACCACCAGCAGGCTAGCCCTGTAGCAGCAGCTCATATTCTTGCTCATTTTCTTCAATGACCGTAAATCCGAGCTTAATATAAAGATTCAGAGCAGGACTGCCTTTTAATACTCCCAGCCGTACCCCTTTAGCCTCACTTTTGGCTTTGTTGATCAGCGACTTGAGCAAATAGCTGCCTATTTTAAAATTTTGATACTCTGGATGTATCTGTATTTGAAATACATACCAGCAATTCAAGTCGGCCAAATGACTTACTTTAAATAAGCCTGCCCTCTGCCCTCTTACTTCAACTATTTGGGCATCTTCGAAGTTATATCGAATGCGATATAGATTTTCTTCTTCAGTAGATGGCACACCATTATCATTGAGATATGAGCTCATGGTCATCACCCGCAGTTCCAATAAAAATGGAATATCTTCTTCTGTTGCGGGGCGCAATGTTACTTCCATATCCGGCTCAACCATTATAATCCTCATACCGTATGCATAAGCTCAATAGGAAATACATCATACATTAAGACAAGCATGGCAGTAAGTTAGTTGAAGAGCGTCACTGGTAACTGACACTAAACAGAAGGTGATATTATTATCACGATTTAAGGGCTTCACCTCACTCCCGATTCTTTAAAAATCTCGTCATACCGTCCACTTTGTTTTAATTGCTTCAGACCTTTATTAAATAAGGCCATCATGCGTTGATTTCCTTCGACCTTTTTCGACAAAATCATATGATAGGTATAGTGCTGAAGTGGTTTAGGGTGGTGAGTAAAGCGCTCCACTGTCTCAGGAGGGAAGTTCTGCTTCAAGATATGGTAACCAACATCAATATTTTCAGGAAAGAGCTTTATTCGACCACTCAACAACATTTTAAAATTTTGCAGCTCGGTCGGTGCTCTTCCCATTTCAATTTGGCCAGACTCCATATACTCTTTTGGAATACCAGGGTAGGCATAGGTCAGTATTCCTCCCATAGGAATGCCAAATAGATCACTGATATTTTGCCAATCAAATTGGTAGCTTTTAAGGTGAAAAAATACACCCGCACCTTCGTAGATAGGCTCATCGCTAAAATAAAAGATGTTCTTCCACTCTGGCACTAGGGCCCAACTCACACAGCCATCCCACTCGCCAGCAGACGCCAAATGTTTAGCGCGAGACCATGGAAACCAGCCATATTCAACCGTGACCCCCTGCAACGCGAAGGCCTCGGTGACAATACGCGAACCCACGCCGTAATACTCAGCCTTCTTTGAATGGTAAGGCATCCATTCACCAATGGTGAGGCGTATTGTTTCTTCAGCGCCTGCCGGTTTAGTGAATAGTACCGCCCAACAGCTCAGCAAGATAACGATGGCTAGCGCAATCTTCATATAACCTTCCTTACTCCTGAGCACTCATGCCATAACGCCCTCATCGACCTACAAGCATAGCCTAGCAGCCAGGCACCTTGTGATGCTCATTAGCAACCACTAGTGCAGTTACCTTGCGCTATAGACCATCGACGGTGGAACACCGTATTGACGTTTAAAGGCTTTGCAAAAATGCGCCTGATCGTAATAGCCCACCGCATGGGCAACCATTACCGGGCTAACACCCGCTTGCAGTTGCTTCATGCCCTGCTCCAAACGCAACTGGCTAAACCAAGCATAGGGAGTCAGGCCAGTAGTGGACTTAAAATGCCGCTGCAATTGAGTCGGGGTTAAACCGCACAACTCTGCCAGCGACTGCAACCTTACCGGCTGATCAATATGATCGAGCAAATAATCTTTAAGCTCGGACATGGTCTGTTTGCCCAATGTTTTGGCCGACTGTGGAGCCTGAGCCCCGTAGCGCTCAAACAGTAAGTTAAAACCCTCTAACGGCAAACAATCCTGGGCCAGCTGACTGAGCTGAGCTTGCCGCAACAGCTGATGCAACTGGCGCAAAAAAGCAAACACCACAGGGTCTTTTACCACCAGTTGATCAAAGTGAATCAACTCCGCATGCCCCTGCAAGTCTGCCAACTGGGCAAACCTGTGCGGCTCCATGGCAAACACATTGACCTGATAGCCCTGCTCTTGCTGGGCTTCGCCGTCATGTAGCTCATCGGGCGGCATCAGCACCAGCTCTCCTGGGCCTGCGGTATAGCTTTGGCCACGATAGCGAAAGCGCTGCACACCCTCGGTGATCAGGCCGATATGAAAGTCGAGATGGTAATGGCGCTGAAAGGCAAACGCCTGATAGCTGGCATCGATTAGGCTGATATCAGGCTGCGGCCGGTAATAACGAATCTGTTCCATACAGGTATCATCGCACAGGATGATGGCAGGCTAACCTGGCCGACCAGGTTTGTCTTGTAAAAAACTGGCGGTCACACGCCTAGTCCCCATAGACAGCCCATAGGACATGACAGCGCCTGCAACAGCGAGTGATTGCCCCTGCTGGGGTATTAGTCGAACGCTTCTTCCACCAAACCTTCAGACAGCTCATGCAAATACGAACCAGCTGGAGAGACCACAATAGATTCCAGACAATGCTCTTTTTCTCGAAAGGCGAGAGACAGTACAGCCGGATCAGACACTGTCCCATTAACGGCTGTACCATCCAACAAAGCAGCAAGGTTAAAGCTCAGCTCACTCGTGAGGTCATACATCATTTGCTCATCCAGCCCGTATTCTGCAAGCGTTTGCTTTATTGTGCGAACAAACTCGATAGCAAACTTCTCCTGCTTCTCGTCAAATAGCTTCTGATCCTGGACAACTTTCATATAAATCCAAAGTAATGTTGGAATGTCATCCACATCCCTAGCTGATCATACTTCGACTCCACTAGGATGAAGGACGGATTTAAGTAGACTGCATTAATCCCGTGCGCAAATCAACCAGCAACCGTCTAAAGCCCATATATATGCAGCCAACACCCTGGAGAGATCTCTCAACATGCTATGGAGAAAAAATCTCTGGCCTGCATCATTTATCAGACTAATGAGTTCGACTTAATCTACTGTCTCCATTCACAAAAGGAGAAAGTAATGGAATTCCTTATCCTGTTTTTCACTCAATTGTCAGTATTACTGTTTTTTATGTGGGCAGAGCGTCGCTGGCCCCATCAAGCACGGCCAAAACATCGGGGTTTTAACCGAACTTGGGCAACAGTACTGGCCTTTGCTTGGCTGTGGGCTCAGGTACTGCTGTTCGGCTGGTCTATCTGGACAACAGATCAACCCATGCTGGCCGGCCATTGGGTGGCGGAAGGTTTTATTTACTATCTGATCTACTCATGTGTTAATTATTGGGCGCATAGACTAAAGCATTCCTGGCATCTCGCTTGGAAGTATTTGCACTATATGCACCACTCACCCAGTCATATGGAAAGTCGAGTGGCCTTTTATCGGCACCCGGTGGAACTAATAGCTAATTCTTTGGTATTAATTTTGACGGGAAAACTCTTATTTAATGTATCACCTGAAGCCATCGCTTTGGCACTGACCATTGAAGGTAGTCTTGAGACTTTTCATCATTCAAATATACGTTTACAAAAAAGAATACGGCCATTAGGATACCTAATACAGACTCCTGAACAGCATCTTTTACACCATCAGCGTGGATTGCATGCCAAAAACTACAGTCCCATTACGTTATGGGATACACTCTTTGGGACTGTTGCTTTTCCCGCACAGAGTGTTCAGGATCTGGGGTTTAAGGATAAAGGCCGAGCTTGGCCATACTTATGGTTTAAACAGTAAACGGATTTAACATGGACTCAACAGAGAAATTTAAACAGTATTTCCAGGAGCTTCCTGCCTGCTATCGGCCGGATGCCGTTGGCATCAAGGATTTGGAGCACATTCTTCGCGACCGAATTGACAGATACTTGAACACAGAAATCCATATGGGTGGACCAAAGCCGATGAAAGGCACCTATACCTTACTGGCACAGGGATCTGGAGTTAGCCGTAGTTACATCTGGAAGTTCTTTAATGGCAAATCGATCTGTATTACCAATATGAATCGACTCGCTGATTATTTTGGTGTGACGTACGTTGTTTCAAACTTTCCAGTCGAGTGATATTTGTGTGGTGATCAAGACTGTTGAAACTCTGGCATTTGCTCCCTAGGCGACATGCTACGATATGTACTCAACCTTACCTTTATCACCGATCGCTAGGTATACTTGAAAAAGCAACGTTTTCTTTGAAAGTACAACCACGGCACTGCTACCGCAGTGCCGCCTAAATGAGACTAGCTCTACAACTAAGATGATACATGGGCACTCTCAACACCAACACCAACACCAACACCGTAAATACTTACAGCGCTAATGAATTATTTATCTGCTCAGATGCTATTTCATCACTGGTGATCACCATCAATGGAAAAAACTGGCAATCTAGACAAGAAGGCGTGCTTGGTTTCTTCAACATCCGAAAATTTTGGATCGATATCCTATTAGATCCATTAACTTTCCAAATCCTTCTTAAGGGCTATTTTGTGCTTCTATTCCACGCTTGACTGCAATAGCCTCAACATCTGTTAAGTCGTAGAATTTACGTTTTGCTATTGCATTCACTGGAGTATTAAGCTTCCTGATATTAGTCAGCTTCCATGCCAGCCATCCCTCTTCAAACTCTGATTCATGACAGCCTGACTGTTTGCAGTCCTCTTTTTTCCATGGATCACATGAGACAATATCAACAACAGCTAAAACTTGGCCCTCGAGATCTTCGTCACCCTCTTTCGTTAACCGCGTGTTATTTTGGACCAAAGCAACACTCAGCATTGGGATTAGCTCCGGACTCCAAGACCTAATTTCCAGCGACTTTGTTCCATTGGCGATCATTGTTCCCCAAGGGGCAACTACTGACAAAGCTTTCAAAACACCTCATTAAATACGACCCTCAATCGTGGTGTTATGCGCATTACCAAAACGGCATATTTGAACACCGCATCACTACGACCAGACCAGAATTCAAGAAACTTAATAACTCCGAGTAAAACCAAAATCTTTATTATGACTTCAATTTCATATACTTTTTAATACCCGGCCAACTTTTACGATCTTTAAAATCATTTATCTTAAAACCACCACTACCGGAAAACTCGTCACGCACCTCATCCAAAAGCTGACAACACCAGAGAAACGTCTCCTCCGGTTCACCTAAACAGTTATGACGAAAAGCTGACAGATAACATTTGATACTTAACTCACAGAAGACTTCTTGAACCTTTCGAACTATGTTGGCTATAACCTCATGATCGCAATCAATAGATATGAAAATTACGTTATCTGAAGCTTGAATGCTAAGCTTTGAATACACTTCCTCAGAGTCAACAACCGAATCGATCGTCTTAACGAATGGTGATATATCCTGATCAGAGTAAACCAGCACAAAGCAAGGATCGTCATAATCATCCATCTCTTCAAGACACTCTTGAATCGAAAGTGGAAGTTCTTCAAATAACTTATTCATTATAATCCTAAAGTTTATGTTTACTGAAAGTCATTCCGCGTTCTTAGGCTATCCTGGAGCACCAATGAAAGCCATCCCGAACCAGAGTTCTATTATCTTCCTTACTTCTGCAGACCGCCAAAATCCTACTTTGCAAAAACTGAACATTTCATCCAGATCTATTCCCAAAGCGCCTGCGTCCATTAATATAATGTCTCCGTTAGGGCTAGTGCTAGTGCTAAAATTCATTACATAAGGTGCCTTGATGGAAGATCATTTGCCACCTCCCATCTATCAGAGACCAAATTGAACATCGCAGTGAATAAATCGGGGTGGCATGACCACTTTTCACCATTATAACTTTGTAAAGTAACTGGGCACAATTTGGCGCCAAATGTCTAAACTCATATCCAGATGCACAGATCTTCGGAGGAACCTCTATTGGCAAACGCTCTAGAGCTTCTCTTTTCCCAAACCGAACTCCAGAACCAGCAATTTCAGTGAAATCATCCGCAATTAGTTGATCCAATTCTTTGTATGAAGCCCTGGTTTCAGCCTTAAACAAATGCTCTTCTAATTCGATGAGCATTGCCTTTAAATTTCCCATAAATATTCAAAAACCTCATTCCCAATATCAACAGCCAAAAATATTGAAACCTTACAATAAATACTAGCACTGCGAATGAATGATAGAAATCCAAGGATATAATCATTTTAGTCGTCTTTTTGCACAGTGGCTAGCCGTTATTTCCACGGCACGTCGACATGCTAGTATAATTAAATAGACACCCAACCTAAAAGTACTATCGGACACAATTATCAGAAACCGCTAAAACAACGAACTGAAGTGTATCCGCATCATGCCCCGTACGGAACAACGCTACCTCACCACCAAACGCATCCCACCATGCAATGTCGAGTGCAGAATCGGTGGCGTCAAAATAATTTTTAGGTGACGGTGACGTTTCGCACTTTCGTTTACCGGTACCTGAATATACCGGATCACCAAGAATCTCAGAATTAGAGTTACAAACGTCGGCAAACACCTTCAACAGATCCTCGTCCGATTCAACTACCAACACAGCAGCGCAATTAATAAGACACCCAATCTAAGTGTGGCGTAAATGTATTTATCTCATCCGGTAGTCGTTAGCGTGATGAAATAAACGGGGTTATCCGCCCTTCCCAGAACCTGGGCTGGACACGATCGTAACAGATCGAGTGGGTGTTTTTAGGTGGGAAGGTGCGGATCTCATCAGGGCTCCAGGTCACGGCCTGATCAGAAGCCGAATATATGTCAGCGCTACCGCCAACTCGCATGAACCACCGCTCATCATAACGACCGGGGATGAGTAAAAAAGAAGTTAATCAGGGGTGTTCAGGCGCCAAGGCCAGGTTCTACCTTGACACCGGGTGAGCGTCTATATATGTCTTGATTATTTGGTGTCGTGATTATTTTTTAGCTTTCTCAGTCAGCAGGCTATTCATCAATTTCCTTCCAAGGAGCACAAACTCTCTACCACCGCTAGATGTCAAAAGCACAATACCAACTTTTGAGCTAGGTGAAAAAACATACTCACTTCCAAAGCCATCAAGATCGCCGCCGTGCCACAGAACGGTTTCAGGATATAAACCTAACTCAGCCGATGCTTCGAACATGCCATAGCCATAGCTTAACCCTGGATAAAGTCCCGTTTCATAACTGGTTTGTGTTGAAACTAAAGGAGAAGCCTTTCTGTTTTTAAAGAAAACTTGGTACGCTGAAATTTGCTGCTCCATTAATTTCGAAAGAGCGTTATTAGAGGCATACAAACCGCCATGAGGCGTAAGAAGTCCCATTTCCCAAGGTTTAGTTTTTATTAACCGGTTATCTTTCCTGTAGGGCGTAACAACAAGGGAAGACTTTTCAGTTGGTAACTGACTATAAACTTCGGTGACACCAAGTCGTTTACGTAAATATTCATTAATTAGGGCTTCATATGTTTTCCCTGTTTTCTTACTGAGAATATACCCAATAACTGCATAATTAAAATTCGAATAGGAAAACTTGCTGCCGGGTTCAAAATCTAAAATGGTTGATTTAAGCGCCGTCTGAAATTGAGATTCGTTGTACCCCCCTCCATAGGGTCGCCATCTATACGTGTGACATTTTTAGGATAGTTAGGAAGGCCTGAGCGATGACTTAGCAACGTATCAATTGTTATTTTCTGTAGGGTATTTTTTTCTATAGATGAGAACATATCCGGAAGTAAAGTATCTAAATTGTCATCCAGCCTTAGTATTCCGTCTTCCACTGCGGCTAATGCAATTAAACTGGTGATTACCTTCGTTTGAGAACCTATCTGAAATAAACTATCTGTCGTTACCGGATTTATATTTTCTCTGCTGTATGTCCCATAAGATTTTTCAATTTGTATCTCCCCGTTTTCTATTACTCCTACAGTGACAGCAGGTATATTATTGCTTTTCATAAACAATGCAACTTCCTTATCCACAAACTCATAACGGTCTTCGGCATTCACAGTGCCAAAAAGAAAGCTGGTAATTAATAAGGTTGATTTGAGTAGTTTCACGACCCATCCTAGAGGTTTATTTGAAAGCTAACGTCCGCAACACCGGACAATTTGGAGCGACGAAGGAGCGGAAAATTGTTCCGCGCGCTTGCGCTTGTTATGCCTTATATGCAACCACAAAAGAAGCACTCTGAAGACTCCAATGTATTTATAAAGCTTTTTATCTTTGCAAAATCAGATTCAGCAATCTTAACCTGGCCGGTCAACGGTTTGTATAATAGCTGAATAGCCCTATCAGCTTTTTCTCTCTGGGTTGGCCTAAGAAGCTTCTCTGCAATAAGAGCAAGCTGGCCAAGCTTTACCCTATAAGCTCCATACTGCGATTTTAGTTGCTCATCGCTCATAGATGTAAGCGCTGTAAAGGAACCTCGTATTTCAGAGATTAATCCACACGCCTCTATAAGCATCTTTGATTCAGGGCTATTTATGTCTTGAAGCATTCGATATCTCGTGGTGCATAACGCCTCAATAACCGGCGCGCGGTAGCGCGTCCGGCTCCGTAGGCGCGAAGTTTATTGACTTGTTATGTGATGTAGCTCTACGCACCAAAACCCTTCTCCCAAATTACCCCCTTGGCCGATATAGATAGCACTGGAGTAGCTTTAATGAGTGTCCAGTAGGGCTTTGTAGAGCAATCATACTCAAGAATTTGATAATCTCTCCCGCACGTTTTCCAACTCGTGCAAGGACATCTGTTGGGCTCTTTGTCCCAATCAATTTTTGCACGACGGGTCAATTCCGTAACGGCCTCTCCGAAGGAATCGTAATTGCCTTGAGGCTCTGCGTGTATTTCGTCTTCTATTTGAAACGTGATCATCGTGATTTACACATAACGCTTTGTTGTGGGGCGGTGAAACGTAGCGAGGAACGAGTGAAGTAAAACCGTCCCAGCACCGCAGGTGCGTACACCAACTGATTGTTAGGTTTTAAAATGGCACAAAGGTTTCCCGAACTGCATCTCATCAACTTTAGACTTATATATTAAGTACTTGCTCTTCTGCTCTTCAATCATTAATTGTTGATCCTTTTCTAGGGAAGCAACAATTGCCTGCAAATTCTCAATAATATTTTTCGAGATTAATGAACCAGTAGCCTTACATAACTTACTTTTTGTTCTTAAATCGAATTTTGGATCATTCATGATCTCACTAACAATTAGATTAGAAGATTTTCCTACTTGGTCAGTATGCTTAACTAAAATCAATAATCTTTTCTCTATAGAGTTTTTATCATATTTATTTTCATGTGATATCTGTGTATTAGCAGTACTTGCACAACCACCTATAATAGTAATAAAAAAAACAAACAGATGAAACGTTGCATATACATCCTCAATTAAAGCCTAACGCCACCATAAAAGGCGAGCAACTTGTTGCGAGTCCAGCGCTGGAAGCGCGATTTTTGATGGCATTGTTATAACCTTTTGATTATCTTAAGATCATTTAACCATCTGCTCAATCTGGAAGATTTGTATCTTTTAACTTCACCAATTGCAGCTTCTATAATCTGATCTCTTCTTTCCTTGTTTTGTTCACGCACGAAGTCTGTGAACCAAAGGAGCATATCAGAACCCTTTAGGCAATTCGGGTCTGAGCCTAACTCTACAATAATTGGTAATAGATTTTCATCGTAGAAAACTAAATCTTCGTCTTGCTCGCTAAGCCACATATATTCATCATACGCCCACTCTCGTATGACCTCTTCTGTGATTTCCCCTTCGTGATACCTATCTTCCATAATCTCTTACTAGTTATAACGCTGAGCTAACCGGCAGCCAGTGCGAAGCACGCTTTTGGCTGTCCGGCGGAGGCCGCTTGCGGCCGGAGTATAGTTGAGCGTTTTGTTATGTGTTTTCATTTCGCACCAACTTAAACCCAGGGCCCTGGGGCTCCGATTCATCGTAACCCAAATGAATATGAGTGCCGTCTGGCTCCTTTGCAAGCTGGGTAAACAATTGAGCGAATGCCTCACACGCTTTTTTGTTTACGGTGAGAACTACGCCGTCTCCCGTTTCAATATCACAAGGCACGACATCTAAAACGTACTTTTCACCTGAATTATTGTCGAAAGGTATTTCCATTCTCAAACTCTATTTGGACACATAACAGTTTAATAGTGTACGCGCCTGTTTTTCCAGCTAGAACCATTCGAGGTATCTCTTCCAACTCACTGATTTAACGCTGGATATCCAGTTTTTTCTCACATTTCCTCCGGAGAAAACGTGCTCGCCTACTATCCACGCCTCAAAGTTCTGGCGCTCTAAGACTAACTCACTGATTTCTCGGGCGTTTAAGCTACCACCCCAGGGAAATACAGGCAAGTTAGCCAAGAATGTGTGCCAACATACTCTCCAATATCCAGATATATTGTGTATTTAGGGCTCTTCACCATCTTTGGTGGTCCAGATACACTGATCCTTCACTGGAAGGGTATCTATGGATGGATCAGCTCACTCTGTACAATCGAATTTTGGAGTTATCTCCACCTTGGCACGCAACCTCTGTTGATCTGAAAGACGATGAATCGGAAGTTGTTGTAACGGTTGCATTTGATCAAACACAGGGGGTGGCCTGTCCTGTATGTGGCAATCAATGCACACTGTATGACCAGCGATCACGTCGTTGGCGACATCTCGACACATGTCAATATAAAACCATCATCGAAGCTTCAGTCCCTCGCGTGAACTGCCCTGAACATGGTGTGTTAACGATTCAGGTACCCTGGGCTGATGGCAGCTCACACCACTCAATCAAGTTCGAGAATGAAGTGTTAAAGTGGGCGCAGGAAGTATCGATTCTAGCTATTACCCGGCGATTCAAGACAAGCTGGTCGGTAGTCGATCGAATCATACAAAAAGCAATAAAAAGAGGTTTAAGTCGGCGCTGGGAAGTGGATTGCACCCATCTGTCTGTCGACGAGACCTGTATTGGAAAAGGACGCGATTTTATTACCATTCTTTCAAATCGTAATGGTCAAGTGATCGCTATATCTGACGGTCGTAGTGGAAGCAGTTTATTGAACTGCCTGAGCACAATTCCAATTCAATGCTTGCAAAAGACGCGGACGATCTCGATGGATATGAGCTCAGCATACATCGAAGCCACCAAGCGATTTTTTGGAAGTAAAGCCAATAAAATGATTTCAATCGATCACTTTCATGTATCCAAAGTACTCACCACTGCCGTTTCAAGCACCCGACTTTCTGAGCTTAAAGAGCAACCGTCTCTAGATAAACTTCACTCTCACAAAACACGCTACCTGTGGCTAAGGAGTCGGCACAACCTCAAAGTGCAACAAAGCAATGAGCTTAATCTACAACAGACTTCTATGACGAAAACAGCTTACGTATGGATGCTAAAAGAAAAGGCTCGTGATATTTGGACGGGCATTGAGCCTTCAAACCGTCGCAGCTGGACACAATGGCTCTACTTAGCCAAAAGCAGCGGTATTAAAGCGCTGGAATTAGCCGCAGAGACCATAAAAGCTCACCTGAAAGGTATTCTTACTGCAATGAAGCATCAGTCATCCAATGCTCGTGCTGAAGCTGTCAACAAAAATGTTAAGAACCTTGCGAGACTGGCCCATGGCTTCAGAAATCGAGACAGGTACAAGTCGCTGATTATGTTCAGATACGGACAGCTCGATATGTCTATGGCCCACTAGGTACAGTGAAGAGCCGTATTTAGCCAGCATATCTTTGCATTCAGGTGAGCGCGATGGTCAAGAGCTAGTTCATCCAAAACATTCGTCACTACATTCGGCTTCGAGACTACAGCATTCGCACGGAGCTTACCTACCTGTACTGGATTCAATTCTATATCCGCTTTCAGCGCTTGCAGCATCCACCAGAGCTTAGCGCACCGCATGTTATGCAGTTTCCTAGCTACCTGGAGAATCAGCGTAATCTTTCTGCCAACACACAGCGCGTCGCACTCAATTTTCTCGCCTTTTTTTGGACAACAAGCTTCTCGGCCAGCCACTGGGAGAATTGGGCTTTACCTTCGCAAGCCGCCAGTATCAGCAATGTCTGCGCCTGCAAGGCTGAAATGACAACAGTGAGTTTGCCGGCTAATTCAAGAAATAAGATCCCTCCAAAAGAGCAGTAGCACTTCATAAACTCTCGGTTTCGCGATATCAATCGCACGCGCCTAGCAGGCCGCCTGCGTTGACAATGACTGTGCCTGCAGGGGCTGCCAGGACGGCAGCACCAGCCAACATCCTGCCGGGATGCAGGCTGTTGGCGTTGCGGCGATCACAGCATTGATAACGAAGGATGAACGGCCTGCGCAGCGCAAAGCAGGGAGTTCGCCCGCCCGGCGTGAGGGATAAGGTCCCTCAAGGAGGGCATAGGGAGTAGCCAGATTTATAAACGTACGTAGAGTATCGAAAAGGTTCGAAGCAATCAGGGAAAAGGTGGCGTACAGGCCTAGACGCTCTCAGAGGAAACCTGCACTGCTAGATTAAAAACACTGAAAAACTCGGGAGGGTGGTTTGCCCTGCGGGCCGTCGTCGCATGCTCCGACGCTCTCTGCGCTCGTACATAGCGATGAGTCCTGCCGTCAGCCCTGCGGGCGCTCACGCGGACTCAATGGCTCCCGGCCATTGATCGAGCCTAAGAAGATGCGAATCTCCGTCGCGCCAACGGCAGCTCACGAAAAATAACTTTAGATTTGGAAATCAATCGCTTCGGAAGAAGCATAGAAAAGATGGCGCGCTCGGGAGGATTCGAACCTCCGACCGCCTGGTTCGTAGCCAGGTACTCTATCCAGCTGAGCTACGAGCGCGCATCAGATTGTCACGATGTAAATTCCTAGAGGAAAATGGCGCGCTCGGGAGGATTCGAACCTCCGACCGCCTGGTTCGTAGCCAGGTACTCTATCCAGCTGAGCTACGAGCGCGCATCATCGTGGGGCGCGTATTATAGAGACATTAACAAGGCTGTCAACATTCTATTTTTACGCTTCTCGCTGTGAAACACAGCAAAGAAAAGTGGCGGAGAGAGAGGGATTCGAACCCTCGATAGGGTATAAACCTATACGCCCTTAGCAGGGGCGCGCCTTCAGCCACTCGGCCATCTCTCCAAGACACGGCGCGCATAGTACCATGTTTTTAGGATTTGCCAAGAGAAAATTTTAAAGAAATTAAGTGGTTAGCTGAGATTGGCAGGAATTGGCCCGCAGCCAGGGAGGTGCTGCGGGCGATAAGAGATGAGGATCAGTAGTTGCCGCTTGGCTCATCACCCTCTTTTTCGCGCTGTATGCGCTGATAGATCTCTTCACGGTGAACCGCCACTTCTTTTGGTGCATTGACACCAATGCGAACCTGGTTTCCTTTTACGCCCAGTACGGTGACGGTCACTTCGTCGCCGACCATCAGGGTTTCGCCGACGCGACGGGTTAAAATAAGCATATGTCTACTCCTGACATTTAGATGTGTTTCTAGGGTGCTGTTGGCTAGTGCCGTTCCCAGAGTATCAGCTTCAGTATTGACCAGTGCGGCCAGTTTTAAAGCGATGTCCTGTGCACTCTGAGAACGTTTGGTTATTAAAACCCGGCCTTCGCTGGCCAGGCTTTAATAAGACTTCGGATATCAGGCCGTTTCTTCTTCTGCATCCAAACCAAATGCGGTGTGCAGAGCACGAACGGCCAGCTCCAGATACTTCTCTTCGATGACCACTGAGATTTTGATCTCGGAGGTGGTAATCGCAAGGATGTTGATGTTCTCGTCGGCCAGGCTTTTGAACATTTTGCTGGCAACACCTGCATGGGAACGCATGCCCACGCCCACCATAGACACCTTACAGATGTCGTCGGTTCCGGTGACTTCACGCGCTTCCAGCTCTGTGGCGGTATCACGCAGAATATCCAACGCTTTTTGATAGTCGTTGCGGTGTACGGTAAAGGTGAAGTCCGTCGTGCCATCTGCCGATACGTTCTGAATGATCATATCCACTTCGATATTGGCATCGCTTACCGGAACCAGAATTTTCGACGCCACGCCCGGAATATCAGGCACGCCTTTAATGGTGACTTTGGCTTCGTCGCGGTTAAACGCAATACCAGAGATAACAGGGTTTTCCACGGAGCTGTTCTCCTCCATCGTAATCAAGGTGCCGTCACCGTCCTTAAAGCTGGACAGCACACGGAGCGGTACTTTGTATTTGCCAGCAAATTCCACCGAGCGAATTTGCAGCACTTTTGACCCTAGGCTGGCCATTTCCAGCATTTCTTCAAAGGTCACTTTTTCCATACGGCGGGCGGCCGGTACCACACGAGGATCGGTGGTATAAACACCATCAACGTCGGTATAGATCTGACATTCATCCGCACCTAACGCCGCCGCCAGCGCCACACCTGTGGTGTCAGAGCCGCCACGGCCCAAGGTGGTGATGTTATTGCCGTCATCAATGCCCTGGAAGCCAGCCACCACCACTACGCCACCGGCGTCTAATTGGGCGCGCATGGAGCGGGTATCAATATCTTCAATACGGGCTTTCATATGCGAGCTGTCGGTTTTAATACCCACCTGCCAGCCGGTAAACGAACGGGCGTTAATGCCACGTTTTTGCAGTGCCATGGCCAGCAGTGCAATGGTCACCTGCTCGCCGGTAGACACTAATACATCCATTTCGCGCGGTGTTGGATGCTCGGAAATATCATGCGCTAGACCGATCAGACGATTGGTCTCGCCACTCATGGCTGAAACCGCCACCACGATTTGATGACCCTGATCGTGAAAAGATTTTACCTTGTCGGCAACGTGCTCAATGCGCTCAATACTGCCCACTGATGTGCCGCCAAACTTCTGTACATAAAGCGCCATACTGCTGCCATGCCATTCGACGGTGAAAAAAGGTCGCTAATTAAACAACAAATGGCGCTAGCAAGGAAGGATGGGCGCCCAGTCGTGGCCTGACTTGTTGGCGTTAAAGGCAGGCTGTTGGCACATTGGCATCGAGTTGATAACAATATTAAAAAGAAAAAGGCGGGCCAGCAAAGCTGACACCGCCTTTTTTAGCCGAGAACCTTTGCTTAAAAGGTCTCGTTAGCCCATTGCTCAAAGGCTGCCAGGGCATCGGCAATGCCTTCTGGTTTTTGACCACCCGCCTGGGCCATTTCTGGCTTACCGCCACCACGGCCATCCACCAGTGGAGCACAGGCTTTCACCGCATCACCGGCTTTGCCTTTGCCAATCAGGTCTTTGGTCACGCCCGCCAGCAAGGTCACTTTGCCGTCGCTATTGGCGGCCAACATAATCGCTGCACTGCCCAGTTTGTTTTTCAACTGATCCATGGTGTTACGTAATGCCGGTACGTCGGCACCGTCCAGCTCTGCTGCCAGCACCTTCACGCCGTTCACATCTTTGGCTTGGCCGGCCAAATCAGAACCCGCGCTGGAAGCCAGCTTGGCTTTCAGGGTTTCTAGCTCTTTTTCCAGCTGGCGCGTACGGCCGAGCAATTGACTCACTTTTTCAGCGGCATTGTCGCGGCTGCCTTTCAGCTGGCCAGCAATACTCGACAAAGCGGCTTCTTCAGTCGCAATAAAGTCGAGTGCGTGTTGGCCCACCACGGCTTCGATACGACGAATACCTGCCGCAATACCGCTTTCTGCACTGATTTTTAGCACACCTATATCGCCGGTACGCTGTGCATGGGTACCACCACACAGCTCAACGGAGAAGTTATCCTTACCCATCGACAAGACGCGCACTTCGTCATCGTACTTTTCACCAAACAGGGCCATAGCACCGGACGCCATAGCATCGTCGATGTTCATGAGACGAGTGCTCACCTCAGTATTGGCACGAATCTGGGCGTTAACCAAGTCTTCGATCTGGCGCAGCTCATCGCTGCTAACAGCCTCAAGGTGAGAAAAGTCGAAACGCAGTTTGTCGTAGGTCACCAGCGAGCCTTTTTGCGCCACATGCTCACCCAATACCTTGCGTAAAGCAGCGTGCAATAAATGGGTGGCGGAATGATGCAAGGCGGTCGATTGGCGTTTATCGGCATCGACACAGGCCGTTAAGGTGTCGCCCAAAGCTACGCTGCCTTCGACCAGTACACCTTGGTGCAAATGGTTTTTGCCATCTTTGCGGGTGTCTTTAACTTGGAATACCACACCGTCGGCTTTTAGGAAGCCGCTATCGCCCGCCTGACCACCGCTTTCGGCGTAAAAGGCGGTTTCGTCCAACACCAAGAGGGCTTCGTCGCCTGCGCTCAAATCGTCAACGGCAGCGCCATCTTTAAACAGCGCTTTGACCTGGCCCTGGTTTTCCAGCTGGCTGTAGCCCAGGAACTGGGTTTCGCCATCGATGGTCAGACCCTTGCTCGCCGCTGCGCCAAAGTTACTGGCACCACGAGCGGTTTCGCGCTGTTTTTCCATGGCGGCGTTAAAGCCGTCTTCGTCGACTTTTAGCTCTTTTTCACGCGCTACGTCGGCGGTCAAATCGAGTGGGAAGCCATAGGTATCGTACAACTTAAAGGCGGTTTCACCAGGAATGGTATCGCCATCCAGCTCAGCAATGGCTTCGTTCAAGATGGCCATGCCACGGTCGAGGGTTTTTGCAAATTGCTCTTCTTCCAGGCGCAGGACTTTTTGCACATGCTCCTGCAAATTGGCCAGCTCTGGGTAGGCGTCACCCATTTGCGCAACCAGCGCCGGCACCAGCTTATGGAAAAAGCCCAATGGCGCGCCCAGCATATGACCATGGCGAATAGCGCGGCGAATAATACGACGCAGAACATAACCACGGCCTTCATTGGATGGTAATACGCCATCAATGATCAAAAAACCGGTGGAGCGAATATGGTCGGCAATGACTCGCAGCGATTTATTTTCGCTGTCTTTGCAGCCGGTCAGCTCGCCAGCGGCAGCCAACAGCGCTTGAAACATATCGATTTCATAGTTGCTGTGCACGCCTTGCATAATGGCGGCAATACGCTCTAGACCCATACCGGTATCAACCGAAGGCTTAGGCAGCAGTTTCATTTCGCCGTCGGCTTGGCGGTCGAACTGCATGAAAACGATATTCCAGATTTCAATAAAGCGATCGCCGTCTTCTTCGGCAGAACCCGGAGGGCCGCCCCAGATGTGCTCGCCGTGGTCGTAGAAAATTTCGCTGCACGGGCCACACGGGCCGGTATCGCCCATTTGCCAGAAGTTATCCGACGCGTAACGACTACCCTTGTTATCGCCGATGCGAATAATTTTTTCGGCTGGCAGACCAATCTTGTCGTGCCACAGGTTGTAGGCTTCGTCGTCGGCGGCGTAGACGGTCACCAGCAGCTTTTCGACTGGCAGATTGAGCCACTGCTCTGAGGTTAAGCACTCCCAGGCGAACTTAATGGCGTCTTCTTTGAAGTAGTCACCAAAGCTGAAGTTACCCAGCATTTCAAAGAAGGTATGGTGGCGTGCGGTGTAACCGACGTTTTCCAAATCGTTGTGCTTACCACCGGCACGCACACAGCGCTGTGAGCTGGTGGCGCGAGTGTAGCTGCGCTGGTCGGCGCCGAGAAATACGTCTTTAAACTGCACCATGCCAGCATTGGTGAACAGCAAAGTCGGGTCATTTCCTGGAACCAGGGGACTGGAGGCCACGACTTCATGCCCTTTGGAGGCAAAGAAGTCGAGAAACTTCTGACGTATCTCTGAGCTTTTCATAGCGGTTGCACTATCACTGATTAAAACAAAGGGCGCAGTATAGCGGTTTGTGACGCGAAGTCCGACCCTTTCGCAAGGCTCGCTGGGCATAAGGTAAGCGCCAAGCCATCGCTTAGCCGATGACTATCAAGATTCTCAACCGGTTCCTGTCGCCGATGCCTGTTACCGCCATCCGCATAACCACTTTAACCGTTAAATAACAACAGCTAGATCTAGACACAGGGCCGAAATATAACTACATTGGAATTTAAGAATGTATTGCGGGTTTTATCAATCATTGAGGTGGGTCTTATGAATATTGATCGCTGGGTACTGGCCATCGCTGGCAGCTTTATTTTGCTCAGCTTGGCGCTATCGCAACTGCATAGCCCCTATTGGCTTTTATTCACTGGGTTTGTTGGCGCTAACCTAGTGCAAGCTTCAATCACTCGGTTTTGTCCGTTAGCCATAGTATTAAAGAAACTGGGCATCCCTTTAGGCAACGCCTTTCAATAGCGCAGCTGGCCAGATTTCACCTCGGCGTCAGCAGCGCTCTGGGTATACTGCCAGCCACGCAATGACACCGAGACACATGATGCTTAGCTGTCTTTACTGGCGAGTAGCACCCTGCTACCACAGAACCGTGAGTCGAAACGGCCAGGCTCACGTAAACCGCTCACGGTTATGGCGACGTAACACGCTAGCCACGTGGTTTATAAGCATGGCATTCAGCGCACAAGCCGAGCCAACTCAGGGCTGGCAGCCCTATCCAGATTCTCTAGCCACATTCGATTACTCCGGCCAGCGCCTGCAGCACTATTGGCCACAGCTCACCAAAGCCAGTGCGATTGCCTTTCCGTCAGCAACAGCGATAGATGCCTTATTGCAGACCTACCCCAAACTCAATCAGCGCATGCTGGCTTTGGCCAGTGAACCGGGGGCCCATCCCGCTCTGGCTGCCCTAAGCCGGCAACATACAAAGCCGTTAGCGGAGGCCATGCAACAGGTGTGGCGCTTGCACTTTGCTGGCCAATTCCAGGCAGCGTATGAGCTGGGCATACAACTTGGGCCGGTCGGTACGATACCGGCGCTGTATTCACGCTTAATGTACTTAACGCTGCTCGAGAGCAATACCGATGCCAAGCTGGCTGGGTTTCGCCAGGTAAGTGAGCATTCACGCCAGCTACTGCCGCTGGCCCCTGAGCACAGGTTCGCCCGCTTTGGCTTAGCCTACGCCCAGGCGCGAACACTAGAACTGCTCAGCACCAGCGAGGCTGCTTCATCCGGGTTATTGGATGACAGCCGCGAGCGCTTGTTGCAACTGCAAAAAGAAGCGCCCACCTCGCCACTTTACCCGGCCACATTAGGCGGCTTGCATGCCGGAATTGTTGAGCGGGTGGGCTCCTTTGTAGGACGCATTACCTATGGTTCAACCGACCGTCGTGCAATCGAGGCATTTGAGCAGGCGCTCACGTTAGAATCGTCATTGCCGGTTATTTATTACGAATTTGTCCGCGGCTTACAGCGCTTGGACGACAGCGATTTAGTCCCGCGCATGCAGCAGCTGCTCGAGCAGTGCCTGCAGCTGGAAGTATTCAGCGCTGAAGAAGCACTAAATCAGCAAAACTGTCAGACTATGGCCCAGAGCTTTAACACTGTGGAGAATTAATCGTGTTTACACTCGGGTTTGACGGTAGCGTCGCCATACCAGCGATATTAATCGCATTGGTATTGGCTGCCATTGTGTGGATGGTACGCCTGGCGGTAGGACCCTTTGGCCATGTGAAGTGGCTATTTATGCACCAAAGCTATCTTGGCTGGCCGCACTGGCTGCGATTGACCTTACAAGGCTTAGCCTTGGTCATTATGCTGCTAGCGCTGGCCACACTATTGGGGCTGGTGCAATTTCGCTAACCACCATAAGGATTTGCCATGACCAGCGCAGAGCAAACGGCCACGCCGCTCAAACAGCCAGCAGTTGAGCCTGCAAGCATTCAGCCAATGGGCCGCCCAGGGCGACGGTTAGAAACTCGCTGTTATGGCAACACGGATGCGCCTTTAGTGATTTTATTGCACGGTTTTCCTGAATGCTGGGCGACCTGGCGTCAGCAAATAGAACCCTTGGTCGCCGCTGGCTATCGAGTGCTGGTACCCAATATGATTGGCTATGGCCACTCAGATAAACCCAAACGCATTGCCGATTACCGTATGGATCTTATCTGCGACGATATTCGCGCTGTAATGCGTGATGCCGGCCATAGTCAGTGCCATTTGGTCGGTCATGATTGGGGCGGAGCCATAGCTTGGTGGTTTGGCATTCATTACAGCGATGAATTACTCAGCTTAAGCATTTTAAACGCACCGCATCCACGGGCGTTTTTATCACAACTGCGCCGCTCACCTCGTCAGCTGTTAAAAAGCTGGTATATCTTTTTTTTCCAACTGCCCTGGCTGCCCGAATGGATTATTCGCGCGGGTAACTATCGCATGCTGGCCAATGCGATAAAAAATACCTCCACCCCTGGTGCTTATCAACCGCAAGACTGGCAGCAGTTGAACGAACATTGGCGTATTCCCGGCGCCCTAACCGCTTGCTTAAATTATTATCGCGCTATGCTGCGCCATCGCCCAAAAATCTCCGGCAAAGCTATGGTAACAGCGCCTACGCAAATACTGTGGGGGGAAAAAGACCTGGCATTAACATTGGTTATGGCGACAGAAAGCCACAAACGCTGTGAACAAGGTCAACTGATCACCTACCCAGATGCTACTCACTGGTTGGCACATGATAAACCAGATGAAATCACAGAAAAGTTGCTGCAATGGTTTGAACACAACCAGTAATAAAAAAGGCGCTAAGCGCCTTTTAAAAACAATGCCAGCTAACACTGGCACTGCTATTGCTACTGCCCAGACAAGGTACTACCACCATTAATATGGGATCGATGTGTACGACGATTCACATTATTTGGAGGCGTTGGGTCAGGATTCTTCGAAATGTTCACTTCAGCCCGACAGCCACAAACATTGATCTGATCCATTAATAAATCTTGTCCTAGCCTGGTACCCATATTCAACGTGAAGCTGTCTTTGCGAACGCAATCATCGCCTTTAAAGGTCCAACTGACCTCTGCGTCTAACATATTGTGGATATCTGAATAATAACCATTCAATGCGAATTGAATATCCGAACCGTTATAGTCCTGTGAAGAACCAATCGCGTTGACTTCATTAGTCAGTTCCGTATTCAAATCAAGAGCAGTGTCAACAGCATATTCATCCTGAACGGCACACTTCATCTGCAATCGGTATACACCTTGTTCATTGGTATTTTCACAAACGGTGTCACTGAACTCGGATAAGTTACCATCGGAGTCGGCTGCAATGACGTAAACACAGTACTCTGTCGCCGCCTGCAGCTTATCGACAACCGCATCTAACTTTGGTGTAACCGCCAATAGTTGATCTGATTGAAGATCGTTTACATCTTTATCGGTATCTAAATACAAGAAGTAACTAATTTTGCTGCCTAGGTTATCAGAAGAGGCCCCCCATGAAACTTTCACGGCGGTACTGGTAACTAGATCAAACTTCACTGGCCCAGGCTTAGAGGGTGCTACATCATCTGGTGCTTTCCCAGTGGTAGTACACTTAGCTTGACTCTCTTTAGTAACAAAATCGTCGGTAGTACGTGCTTTAACGTAGTAACAGTAACGGGTACTCCCTTGTAAGCCTGTATCGGTGAATACCAAGCTATTACCATTGGCCACGCTTGTAGGGATAAGCACGCCATCACGATATACTTCATAGTGTTTGATGGTTTCATGAGTAACCGGAGCCTTCCATGAAAGGCGAACACTATTATAAGTCTTGCCCTCGACAATCAGGTCACTAGGTTGTTTGGGGATCGATGGAAGACAACCCTGCCCAATCACCTTCTTATAGAAAACTTTATACTTATTAACAAGGGTTAGTTCTTTTGAGCTAAATTCGCCAAACATGTGTAGATCTGCCTCAAGTTTACTGGTGACTTTCCCACCGTAAGTTCCTAAAACATTAAAACACTCGGGTGTTCCGTCATTTGGAGAAAGCACCAAACCGGCAGACGCCGTTCCTTTAACGTACAAGCCCGCCTTCACCTCGGGGCCAGCCAAACCCAGGACTTTTAGGTCTATCGTTCCGCCTAATAGTGCTTGCGCTTCACCCCCGTAGTCAGCGGTTATATGGGGAGTGAGAGAAATACCATCAAAAGATCCTATGCCGTTAAACCCTGTTGTCTCCAAATAGTGAACACCCATCCTAAAGTTAAGCTGGGTATTAACGGCAGCCATCAGCTTAGCACCTGATTTATAGGTAAGTTCAATAACTGGTTTTGCTTCCATTAGGAAGGGAACCAAACCAACCATAAAAGGTCGGCGAAGAGTAGGCATTCGTGACTTAAATGGTTCGAGCTTTTGAGGGTCGTCAGGACGCGCTGGGATTTCTAGGCCAATCTCAGGGTCAATTTTTGCGGCATATGTGTAAGCCACCTTAAACTCTTCAACTGAACCCCAACCGATGTTGATAGCATAATCAGGGGTAACCTCAAGTTTAGTTACCACCTTAAACTTAAACCCAGGCTCGCTCTTTACATCGTCATCTTTATCTTTTGGATATTCAAAAAATGCATCATCGAGAATAACAGTGGTGAGCCCTAAGCCACTCGATCCCGAGTCTGTATCGGTATCGGAACTTCTGGCACGATATCTAACGGGAATCGTGACCGACTGTTTAGACTCGCTAAACAAGGTTCCCGCGCCATAAACCTCAAAAATTCTTGCAATCCGATAAGACACTACAATAGCGGATCCAGGTTGAGTTTCTATATTAGTGATTCTCCCAGCGAAACCTTCGTCATATTGAGAAAGAAGTACTGTGCCGATAGGAAGCGAAGAAATCTCAGTAGCCGTCGGAGAAAATATTAAATAATCATCTTCTTTAACTAACATCTTATCCACGGTTTGCTTTGGCATAACAAAAACGTCTGAGCGTAGTTGAGCAGGCTCAATCGTTTTAAAACTTGGTTCAACCAAAGTGTCTTCAGATGCCGTCACAGTACAAACATTCCCAACTACTTTATCGCATCCCTTCCAATCATACAGTTCCCAGCCTGCTTCCGGCTCGGCGGTGAGAGAAATTTTTTGCTGATTTAAAACCACATGCTGGCAAAGTGCTTGATCACATGATATTGAACTATCTGAATTGGAAATAAGCCCTTTACCGAACCGACTAATAGACAGCATTACCTTATCCGGCTTAACTTCATTAGCTTTATCTACCGAAGACTGATCGTTATTGCCGCTATCGGAGCTACCACACCCAGCTAACAGAGCAAAAGAAAATACAAGCAACCCTGATAAGCATCGACGAGTTGATCTAACTATTAAATTATCCATACAAACCTCAAAATATTCCATCTCAGCTTATTGGTTCATTTCTTGGACAGATACCAGACAGCGCCCATGGGTATCCTGATAAACGGTAGCAACAAAGAGGTTAATAGGGTCACTAGAGCCGGAATCTCCACGCGACTCCGTCAATGTCACTCTTCTACTGTACATTTGACGATCCGAGCCAAACTGAGTGAAAACCTTAAGAGTCACTTCCTCGGGCTGATCCCCTTCAAAGTAGTTAACACCTGCGATATAGGGCCCAATACGCAGATTATCAGCATCAACAAAGTAATTCTCAGGTCCGTACTGGTTTACGTCGTCAACATCAAGATTACCGACATCACCATTCGGAAATAGGTAATAAACATTATTTCCACTTGGCTCTCTCACGTGAAGGTCAACATCTGGTTGATCCCCCCAAGACAAAGCAAAGCGTAACGACCCTGTACCGGCAATGGCTTCAGGAAACTCAAGCGAAGACATCACATCAATGACTGCACCGTTAATCATCTCTTTGCTCTTGAGACCTGTTCGATAATAGTCAGTAATAAAGTGATGAAATGATGATGTACGATCGTCATTCAATAAACCAAGATCATTTTCAACGTTTCCGGGTAGGACTGAAGAATAGGACGAAAAAGCTGAAACGACCCTGTCATCATTTGCCGTGATGTGCTTTCCCTTTGGAGGGTTACTAGAAGCAAGGCTCCCAACCGCCACGGCACTAATAGAGCCAACCATAGATGGATTTCTGACTTTTATATCTTCTATCGCTTGATTGGAGAAAAGAGCCGCCTGACCATGAGCGAGAACCACTACTCGACTACCTGAGATAAGATCAGCTTCAAACTGCTCAACATACTCATTGCGACTATTATTGAACTCTGATACAGCTTGACTAGCATGAGCAACATAGGTACGCCTAAAGGAATCAAGAGCTGTATTGGTTAGAGAATTAACATCAAAACTAGCGTCAACCGGCTGAGTTATCTCAATCAACCGCCTTATCTCTTCATTACTTAGATTGTTCTCTATAGTGGAGGTAAGCTGTTGCGCAAGGACGCTAGCATCCGCATCAGTATCTACTCCTCCTTGCTCAATAATCTTCTGTAGCACTGCTTCTGCGGTATCTGAAAACCCCATAACCGAAGCATTATGGTTATAAGCAACGTGATATTCTACTACATGACTCGTCGATAACTCTGTAAGGCTTGTATTCAATTCTGAACGAACATTATTTAGGTATGATAAAGCTTGTTCCGGAGAGGTGCGCAAACCGTTAGCGAAGTAAAGCTTTGATATATTATCAACAGACGGTCCCTTATCAACTGAACAGAAAAAGTTTGAACCAGTCTGGTCGTCAGAAAAGGCGACAGAAGAGTAGATTGCCAAAACACATAAAACGTACCTATTCATCTAAAAGCCCTCCATGATGCAATCTGATTCGCTAACCGACATTAATTCAATGGTAAATCCGTTTATAGAAGCAAGAAAACTCTCTCGGCTTTCTATTCTCTCCGGTGTATTTAAGGTTAACATTTCAACAAGGCTATTGTTAAAGCTAAAGCTGTCAGAAAAGTTCTCTCGCATCGACTCGTAGCATGAAACAAATCGACTGCTTTGCTGTAGCGATTTCTGCCCATCAACGCTACTAGAAGTACTAGCCATCAAACTGGCTTGATATGCAGAAGCACCAAGCAACATCACAGAGAACTTTCGAGCATCATCACCAAAGTAACTATGGAGTTTACGCTCAACATCATCTCTCACATTATTAGCATTACTATCTACTCCCAGTACCGTTGCATTTGCTTGCACGCCTGGATCAGGTGGAAGTGAATAGCTACTTGCATTTTTAACCAGAACAGAGTGAGATATTACTTTTTTGTCTTTATAGCTTCTAGCCGTAACGCTAACATCAACTATCTCATCCGCCAAAATCTGGCCAAGCTCAAGAGTCAAAGTTGAAGACGTATCTCCAGAGATAGAAACAATCGAGTCACTGTTTGACACTCGCCATTGATAGCTCACTTCACCATCAGTACTTTGTTCACTCGTAGTTGCCTTCATAGTTACAATACTGCCTTCCTCTACTACATCGGGGGCTTGCAGTTCCATCGTAATACTTTCAACATCACCTGAGTTACTACTTGAGTCATTGCAACCCACAAGAACAGAAGCAACCGAGGCTAATATAATGTATTTAAACATAATCATCTTCCTGACTTCTTTATATGTTTCATATAGTTACCTTTAATTTATTGAAAATCAGACAAAGAAACATTATTGCCATTTTCACGTGCAGGGGTTTGCATACGAACCGTTGCTATAGATTTCAGCGGAACTCGCCCAAGTAGATAATATCGAGCCTGACTTGGATCTAAGGCGGCTAAAGTAGCCGTTATAATATGCCCAACGAGCGGCACATCTAATCGATATGCATAAGTAACTTGGATACGTAATAGGTTAGCGTCGTGTATAGAAACCTTACTTATAGAATCAACAGTTCGTGGCTTAAACTGCAAATAGGTATTCGGAATCTCCACAATTCCTTCTCCATTATCGACACCATAAGTCGCAAAAGCTTCCTTAGTTGGATTCAAAACCGTGATTCTAGTGTATCTAGGGTCGAAGGCCTCTGCCATGCCTCTTAGAATAGATACATGCGCTTTATTCGCGGAACCATCACCGCCAAACAAAGGTGCTATACGTTTACCAAGCTCCCTACGCATGGGGCCCAAATTTGCATGATTTACCGCTCCTTTTCTTGCAGCTTCAAACGTTGCATATGATACAATATTGTTTGCTTGATAAAGCAATGCTAACTGCATCGCACCAAGGCCAAGCAACAAAAGAAACGGAGCAATGATGACGAATTCGGTCATTGCAACACCAGACGACCATTTCTTGCCCCCAGAACAATTCATAACAGTCAATCCGTAGCAGTTTCTTTAACCGGTGAAGAAATATACTGAGTCACTTCTTTAAGCTTTAGAAGAACAGTCCCGTATGCATCATCACTTTTACGCATTGATTTTTTAGCCATATTTAAACTTCTCTCAGCTTTCATCATATGCGCAAGAGCAAGGTTATAATGAGTTTTGGAATGCCTCGAATTCCACTTTATTGACTCTTCATAGCTATATATTGCACCATCCAAGTTCCCCTGCCGAAGTTGCGTATTACCAAGACGAAACCAGGTATAGTGGTCACGTGGAACCTGAGTGACAATTCTTTGATACCATTTCTCCGCTTCCAACCACCTCCCATGGGAATAGGCCTGATCAGCATTATCCATCCACTCAAATGTCTCAGAGGAAGATGCACCAATAGTACTGCATGCACTTAAAAAAGTAGCAATCATTATAATCAATTGGATTTTTAGGTACTGACTACGCAACTCTAACCTCCTCTTTCAATACATCACCAACTTTGATACCAAATAAATCAGCGGAACCAGCAAGCAGCTCAAGAACTTTGCTTGAACTGCGATATCTCCTTACCCGATTAGGAGGAACGGAATAAAACACCTTCACAACGCAGCCTTCTTTACTCAAGAAAACAACATCGATTGAATACTTCATTCCAATTGTATGGACCTGATTGCATGGACTAATAAGCATCCCATGATCGGCAGCTAAAACCGGCCGAAATAGTAATCCTCGCAATCTTAAGAAGAAGCTGTCTGAAACCACAACAGCTAGCTTTCGTCCTCCAACATCGATGAAATGTGACGTCACTATTCTTCTTCCTCGTCATCCTCACTCACATCAATTGCCTCAAATGTAGACATAGCTGATGCAGCACCTGCAGTTGCTTCCAGCTGAACTTTAAATGGACAGCTTAGAAATGCACGTACAATTAACGATATTGTCCCAGAATACTTATCAGTCCGGGTTCGATAGAAACCTGCACCAACTCCAGATACGAGCTCTTCAGGATCTGCATGAAAGTCGCCATTAGCATCATCATAAAGCTCCATAACCCGCATATAATTAGGTGATAGAGCTTCCGTCCCACTCAAACTTATCACTACATTTGCTTTATCGACGGCCCGATCTTGGGAGTCCGTTAGAGAAATTTTCACAGGAAAGTCGACATACTGTTCTGGCAACACGACGCATTTCTCTTCGCCTGTATCCGGAATGGTTACATCATTTGGTATTATCTCCCATTCCCGAGATTCCGGACTGATACTAATTTCTGCACCAGGTGGAACTTGATTATCGTCAGCACCGCAGCCACTCAGTAGTACGCCAATAAAAAAAATGTATAAAATCCCATCACGCATGATCAACTCCTTCATGGATTCGTGTACGCCCATAACAGTGGCTCAAATGTTATAATGCCTTCAGATATTGCCTTGCTAAGAATAACAAAACCAATGACTATAAATGTTGTTGGAAAAATGCAGCTTATCAATGGACCAAGCAATTTAACCGGTGCTTCCATTGCCATTTTTTCAGCCTTCATAAATCGACTAGTCCTTAACTGATCTGACTGAGCCCGAAGAACAGATCCTAAACTAGCACCAGTTTTTTCTGCCTGAATCATGCTTGATACAACTTGACTCAATCCTTCAGTCGAAACGCGATCAGCGAGATCACGAAGCGCATCAGAACGACGTTTACCAGCCCTCATATCACGTAAGACTCTACCTAATTCGTTCCTTAAAGGACCATCAGGTGCTTTCTGTACAGCCTGATGAATACCATTAGTAAGATTTGTACCTGATTCAACTGCAAGAGTGATAACGTCAAGAAAGAAAGGCAACTCCTTAAAGATTTCTTTGTTTCTCTTATCCATAGTCTCTTTCAGCCAGATTTCTGGGTACATAAAGCCTAAAAGAAACCCTAAACAGAAAAATAAATAACCGTCTTTCTCTAACATCGACTGAAGGAGCAAGGCTGCCAACGAAAAGAATGTCGCAGAAATGAATTTTCCGGCAAAGAACTGCTCAGGACCAACTGAGAACTCAACCCCAGCTCTACGGAGCCTCAATACCGTCTTCATTAAGTAGTTTTGACTTAAAAAACCACCAAAGTAATGTGCAATGACGTTAACCAGTGGCCATACTAACCGAAAACCGCTTGGCGGCCGATCGAGAAAAGATCTGTCTTCATCGGGAAGTCCAGATACTATCTTGTAGATAGACCAACTAACGCCAAATACGAATACGCCGATAACAATCGCTACTAGGCTGACCATATCAAACATCTATCGATACAATTTTTTTAATCATAACTGCTCCTATCAGCTCAAGAACGATAATCGCCGATAAGAACCCCCAACCAAGAATACTGGAAAATAATGGTTCCATTGCTTCAGGCTCCATTTCCATAAGAGCCAACATGATGGCAAATGGAAGAAGTCCAACAACCACACCTTGTAACTTTCCTTGAGATGTCAGCGCATCAATCTTTAATTCCATCTCGATCTTTTGGCGAAGCATCATCGAAAGCCTTTCAAGGCTTTCAGCTAGATTCCCCCCTACATCCTTAGCAATAAGGGCAGCTGTAACTACTAAATCCACATCCTCACTATCAATTCTTTCGGCGAGGTTGTGAAGAGCATCCTGCTGAGAGATCCCCATCTTTTGCTCTTTTAGAAGAAGACTAAACTCTTGAGCAATGGGGCCCTTAGTTTCTGATACCATAATTTCTATTGCATTAGTGAAGGTCGACCCAGAACGCATGCTGCCTGCTATTTGGGCAAGGCTATCAGGAAGCCCAAGAGCAATTGATTTCCTTCGCTTTTTTTCCATTAGTTTAACAAGAATCTTGGGGGCAACTAATGCAGAAACAAACGTTACAGTGACATAGAATGCTGACTCCGTTGCCAATCCTACCACTAGCGGAGCAATAACGATGAAGATCACATTAGATACAAAGACTTTTTGTGTATCCAAAAACAGGAACATTGAGTCGAGCCGACTTTGAGCCTGATCAGTGAACTTATCTTGATAATTCTTCCAGCCAATAAGAACGTAACGGGAAGAGAACCATACAGCGATAAATATCGCAAAGAATACCGCAACTAGCGCAAGATATATATCAGTCATACTGCACTTCCGCTTTCTTAAATATTGATAAGTCCAGTTTTACCCCTGAACTTCCAAGCTCTTCATAAAAACTCGGTATAAAGCCAGTCGGTTCGAAATCACCTCTGACTCTTCCATCGTCACCATAACCTTTACGGTTATAAATGAATATGTCTTGTAGCTGTATGGTTCCACTTTCGACACCCACCACCTCACTAACTCGACTTATCTTTCGAGTACCGCAGGGATACCTGGTCTGCTGAACAATTAAATCAACCGCAGAAGCAATCTGCTCTCGAATAGCACTGGTTGGAAGATTCATACCAGACATCAGAACCATCACTTCTAACCGAGACAACATATCCCTTGGAGAGTTAGCGTGAGCGGTAGTGAGAGATCCATCATGGCCGGTGTTCATCGCCTGAAGCATATCCAATGCCTCACCACCACGGCATTCTCCCACCACGATTCTATCAGGGCGCATGCGGAGCGAGTTTTTAACCAGATCTCGAATAGGAATTGCTCCCTTGCCTTCAAGGTTTGGTGGCTTTGCCTCAAGCGCAACCAAGTTTGGCTGATTAAGCTTAAGCTCAGCTGCATCCTCAATGGTTACAATTCGTTCATTATCAGGGATATTATTTGACAAAACGTTCAATAATGTTGTTTTACCCGATCCTGTACCACCGGACACAATGATATTCTTCTTATAATGGACGCAAAGCTCAAGGAACTTGACCATATCTTCACTGACTGAACCGAATTTATACAAGTCTCTAAATGTGAGCCTTTTCTTGGAGAATTTACGAATGGTTAACGATGGTCCTTTAAGAGCCAACGGAGGTATTACGGCATTGACGCGCGAACCATCTTTTAACCTCGCATCAACCATTGGGCTAGACTCATCGATACGTCTACCAATAGGAGTAATAATTCGTTCGATCACCGAGAGAACAGCACCAGGGCTACTGAAGCTATATTTACTCTTAGTTAAACGACCACTTTTCTCGATAAATACTTCATCATGACTATTAACCATGATCTCGGAAATCGAATCATCTGCAAGAAACTTCTCTAACGGACCTAATCCTACTGCTTCATTTAGTACCGTCTGCTTTAACTGCTCAATATCTAATTCGTCAGGTAATGTTTTCCGTATTTTCTCAATGATGTCACTGACGAGCGCATCCGTTTCGGTTCGCAGCTCGACATCTGTCATTTTATGGACTTCTTTTCTACGAAGATCCATCTGCTTTAGCAGTCTTTCGTGAACTAACGCCCCCCAGCGATGGATATCGTCGTCCTGCTCTGATTCTTCGGAAATAATTTCTTCATTCTTCTCAGTTTCGGCCTGAGCCGGTCGCACTTCGTCCTGTACACGAGAATCCTCATTCGCAGGCTCAAAACCTGTAGCCTTAGACCCCGACGACTCTTTGGCTTCAACAGTTTCTTCACGAGAATAATAAGAGCTAGTTGATACCGAGGAATTAGCTGTGCTATCAGCACGAATCCAGATGCGGATGTCGCCAACAATGACTTCATCATCATCCGTAATCGTAACAGGTGCCGATATCTTACTGCTGTTTACCCAGGTTCCTGTGCGACTTCCATTGTCTTTAACTACGCAACCGACTTCAGGTTCAAAACTAATTGTTGCGTGATTTTTAGAAACACGCATAGATTTAATATAGAAGTCAGATTTTTTATCGCGCCCGATTTCTAGAACCCTGCCATAAAAATCAAGACTTTTTTTACGCCCATCCTTCTCTTGGTAAATCACGTTAAACATAGTTACTCCATGATTCCAAGTTCTGAATTTACGTACTCAATATGGGAGTTCCCTCGCTCATATAATCTCTTATCATTTTCGCTGAATTTCGCGTCTCGAGTATTTACCAGCTCCGGAGTAACAAAAACGATAAGCTCGGATTTCTTGTTAATGTAACTATCCGACCTAAATAGGTAACCGATAACAGGAATATCCTTAAGAAATGGGATACCCTCCTGATCATTACTACTCTCAGCACTTAGCAGGCCCGCAATTACAATTGTTTGACCAGATAGTACGTTCATTTCTGTTGCCGCCCTTCTGGTTAGAATTCCTGGAGCACCAAGAACAGTAACAGACGCATCTATCTGGCTGATTTCTGTGGCTATCTTGGTATAAATTTTGCCACTATCATCGGCAATAGGCGACACATCGAGCTTTATTCCATAGTCCTTAAATTCCACTGAAGTCTGGCCATTACTTCCCGTCACTGGATAAGGTATTTCACCACCAGCAAGAAAGCTGGCTTGACCACCATTCACACAACTCAATGTTGGTTCTGCCAACGTAGTTGCATCACCACTTGATGCTAGAATATTGATTTTTGACTGTATTGAAGTAGCTAAACCGAAGTGCGTAGCAAAAGGTCCGGTATTTAACGGTAAAACTTCAGTAATGCCACTATCTCCCGGAGATCGAAAGATACCATTACTGGCAAAGTCTCCAACAGCACTATAAGCAGGGCCGTTTATTGACTCTGACCAATCAATTCCTAGCTTATCCGTTGAGCTCTTCCTAACCTCGATCATACGAACTTTTATTCGAACAATATCTTCAAGCTTCAGACGTCTCTTTGGGTCGTTTTCAGAAATACGAATATTAAAGTTTCTCTGCTGCCCATCCTTTGACCAAACCCTTAAGGATGTACTGCCAACATCTTGAGCAATCAATATCAACTCGCCTGAGTCCTTTGGCTCAACTTTTAAGAGTTTCCCTCGACCTAAGGCAATCCGCTCAACGTTGATTGCATTAAATACTCGGACTTCACCAACGAACATATCAAGATATTCTGTGGTATTAGGCTGCGCAACCGCTTGGGTTGAAACAAGAAAAAATACAGCAAACGATAATAAACGATACAACACAGTCAAATACCACCAACAATAAATTCAATACCTGGGCCTTGATCAACCACCACTTCCTCCTGAACTGGAAGTAACTCAGAAAAATCCAATGGTGCAGATGACATTTCAATTTCATCCTCTGGATTTCTCAGGACCGCTGTTAACTTTCCTCGCTCCTGCGCCAGGGTTATTCGCTTAGCATCCGCTGGATTTACATGAACAGTAATGGTGCTAAATCTTGATACAGCTTCTGGGTTGTTACTATCAACAACTGTCTGTGATCCAGTAGCCAATACGTGGAGATTCTGCATAAATGGATAAGTTTTTGTTCCATCTGAATCACTGTAAGTCAGGAGTAGATCAACATTATCTTTTGGACGCAGAAAACCTGATATTGAGTTTATTTCATCGACCCTCATGGTCATAGCACGCTTGCCGTCATCAATTCGCCCTGAAAACGTTTTTGAAGCACCACCATCCAGGTGTGCCCACAACAATGGCTTGCCTTGATCGACATTAAAAGTAACCTTTTGCCCTAAAGCAGTCTTATAATTATTAGGGCTTACAGAATTAGAATCCACGTAGTCAGCAGGAAACTCTCTCACCGCCAAATCAGTTGCAGAAATAATCTCTCCCTTCATCAGATTTCTTGATGGTACTACAACAGAAGACATCACCTCCGTTTTTTCCATCGAAGCCTTAAAGCTGTTTATCTCTTGATCAATTATCCTCTTACTCATATAAACGCCCAAAACCCCGAGCGCAATAGAAATAACAAGAACAAAGAAATATTTCAGGGATGGCCCATTTTTTTGAACCAGTTTCATACATCTACCCTTATGGAAGTGAAATCAAGTAAGCAGTGCTATTAGAGTAATCTTTAATAGACTCAATTAAGTATCCAGCTAACGACTGACTACCGGGCAATACAGGCGCGAACAAAGCCAGCGTAACAATCAAGGTTACAACAACATATTCTGTCAATGTATTTCCCTTAATTATCTTCATATACCCCCCATGACTGATTCATAACGACCATGGTCTCACCATTCGCTGGAGCAATGGCTACCTCTAAACGTCCTTGAGTTCCTGACAAAACAATCACCTGAGCCCCTTGACGTATTTCTTCATGCAGTACTTGCCAGCCATTCCTATTCAGCTCTCGAATATAGAAATCTCTATTAGACTGCACATTACTTCTATTCGTTAATATGATGGTATCAGCGCGCAGAGGTCCATCTACTGATTGAGATCTCGACTGTACCTGACTTCCCTTCGGAGCCAGTGCATTAAGATCTGGTACACGGGTTTTATCAAGGTCGGCTATTGATACGTATCCTTCAACCCCGTATGGCCTTTTATCCCGCACCTGAACAACAATGTTTTTGCCATTAACTATCTTGCTTATTATTTTCCAGTCAGCCACCTCATTCACTACAAATGGAGGAATGTCATCGACCATATCTCCAGCCCATTTGGACTTATAGTATTCAATAATTTCTTTAGGCTGCCCCATGTATCCGATGCTATAGATACTCACAGGCATCCCATTCTGAATCATTGACTCCGCAACAACTGAAAGACTTAAGTCATAGGGCAGAGGGTAGAGTATCGATTCCTCCTCATATGCGTAGATAGCCGATGACATACACAACATCATTATAAATATGGAAATATTTACTCGATTATTCACTGTGGTTTCCTATCCGTTGGTATAACTTCACCTTCCACATTTCCAAAGACCCCATCCATTTCGCTAAGCTCTTTGAATATGGGAACTCTACCTACCGTATTTGCTACCAAGTCTGCAGCTGGTGCAAAAACGACAGCCGGTACAAATGTCGCAGCTCTAGCTTCTGCTTGCCTCGAGTCCTTCACTACCCAACCATCAACCATGATGGCATTACCATAGAATTCACCACACCCTACTTGAGTCTGCTCTTCAGTGATGGCTACTTGATTGAGATATACACCACGCCCCTTAGTAACCCAGTCGATATTCGCACTACTATTAAATAGACTGAAAGCATCGTCAGCAAACTCACCGAATTTCTTTAGACCTTTTGCTACCTTGTCCGTTACTTTAGCACTACTTAAAGACGGAATATCCTGTTCTCCTGCACACACCAGCTTAGCGCTATATTTTTCACCGGCATTAGAAGTCGAATTGAGCCCACTATAAATAAGTCCATTATCATCAGAAAGAAACCTACGATTCATGGTTTTCCCTAGGCCAGATGATAGATCGTAGTTATTCGATACAGTTCTCTCCCAGGCTGCATACCTTGCTAGCTGGTCATGGCTGTTCGTTTCGGCTTGTTGGCTTCCAATTTTTGAAATTCCCGCAAACAAAGGAATCATTACCATAGATAACACAATCATTTCCGTCATGGCAGAGCCACGGAGCATAACAACCCTATTCATATTGATTCCAACCCCTTGTTAAGCGCATCAATAATTTTATCCAACTCCTTCTGATGCTCATCAATCTGATTCAATAAGTTTTGTTTTTCAGCTTCAACCCCATCGAGCATCTTCTGCTTGTTTTCATTCAATTCAGCAAGCTTGCTTTCATATTTTTCCATTAGCTCTTGCGGGGCAGTTGTTATATTATCTTCAATTTCTGCTATTGCTTCTTCCATTTCCGCTTTTAGCTCATTGAATTCAAACTCTGAATATTCTGATTTATTATCAATTAGACTATCTAGATCTTGTTTTGCGTCTTCCAAGTTCGCTTCTAGTGTTTCTTTAAGCTCTGCTGGGCCTTGCAGCATCTTTTCATTAATATCTTCGATCTGCTGATCAACTGAATCCACTGCCTTTTGAACTTCTTGCTCAATCTCACCCAGGCGATTCTTTAGATTGGCCATCTCCGCCTCGATTTGCCCGCGCATCGAAATCAGCTCATCCCGCGTAGTCTCTAAGTATCCTTTTGCCTGGTTTCCTACTGTTTTAAGACCATCTCGGTACTCAGACGGCACATAAGACATTGCAGTATTTTTGAGTATATTGACGGCCGCATCTTTTATCTCTTCTTTAAATTCTTCAACAAGTCGATCCTTCTGCTCATTAAGTATATTTTTACCTATACTTTTCAGCTGATTTGCAAGCGCTTTATCTAAGTTTGCAACCGAATCGTAATATTCTTTTGCTGTATTTATTCGATCTAAGTATGCATCTACTTCGCTTGCGTCAACGCCGGCATCAACTAACCCTTGCTGTATTAGTGCATCTCTAATAGCAACTAAATTTCCTTCTGCCGACTGTAATTGGTTGTATTTATTACGCAATTCAGATAAACGAACGGTAGATTGGTTGCGCTTATCTTTCAGCTCATTGAGCTCCTGTTGCTTCGCTGCAATATCTGCTTGGGAAACACCATGTGAACTTGCATTTTCAAGATACTTCTCAGCAGCTTTTATCTGGTCATCCAATATGGATATTTCATCTTCAACCATATTAATTTGGGCAAGATATTGTGCTAACTGTTCGGAGTATATCGTTCGATAGAGATCCCAATTCTGGAGCCTATCTAGCTCATCTTTAGAGCGTTCATACTGGCGCTTAGTAGCTTCTTTTATGGCTGATGCGTCGAAATTTGCTAGCGATGTATCCTTTGCCACCCATGCGGCAAAATTTGCTATTTCAGAAGTGTTCTTCAAGCGTACTTGCCAGTAGGGATTAAATAAATTGGCATATTCTTTTTTAATTGACTTGGCAGTACTGCTGGTTTTGGGATGCTGAAAGAACACCTCTGCGGTACTTAACGATGACAAGTTGTGAGCCGCGGCCTTATTTTTTACTGCTAACTCGTTACCATTGATTCCGTTCCTGCCAACTTGGCTACCATTTTTTTCATCAGACCCATAACCATCCATATTATTGGTGGTTCTTATCTTCTCGGATTTTTTGCTGACTTCAACTCTAAGCAGTAGCCTCGGATCTTTGTTATTAGCGGATAAGTCTTTTAGCTCATAAAATGCTCTAGGACCACTATAACCATCAATTACATCGTCCATGAACTTATTCGCCATTCTCTCGCCGCTGCGGTTATCTGGCATATAGCAACGTCCACCACCATCTCTAGAGCAATCATAATCCTGCCCTGCAGCAGCCTTTCCCCAGCCTATTGGTATTTCATGGTGTTTCCATCCACATCCCCTCCATGAGCAGCGGAAAAACTTGTTATGCAGCGAGAAAGTATCTTTAGCCGTCCAATTCCACTTATCATCTTGAACATCATACTCTAGCTTGGTGCGACCTTCCCTATCCAGCTTATGTTTTGAAACTGGGGATGTGTAGATATAGCCTAGCTTCCAGTCTCTTTTTTTAAGAAAATTATCTCGTGAATCATCAATCACTTGGCGTTTTCTGTACAAACTGTCTAACTTCTTATCCTTGTGCAGAAGCCCCCGCCATTGGTAGATATTCTGGGCCATCGATGCAACCGCAAAATTACTCACCACTTCGAACTGTGCGTCGTCTTTTTTCACAATGCTTGCAGCGATATCAGGCGTTGCATAAAAAGCCGAGTAGTACATTACGTCTTGCACGAAAGTTAATACGCTTATGAATCCGTCTATTACGCTTACAGCACCACCGGCGAGCTTACCCAGCGTATTGTCAACGGTTTGCATCGCACTTTCGGCTGCTTGGGTAAATGGTCTAAATGGAGGTATCCAGCCGATGGTATTATTTACGTTGTAGGCTGTCTGATGACCGTAGTCTGTCCATGATTTTAGTGTTACAAACTGAGCGATAGAGACCTGATTAGCCACCATCGCTCTGTTTGTATATGCCTGGAAGTTCAATGCACGTGATTGCCAGACCAAACCACTATAGGCTGCACTATCGGCAGCATTAGCCAAGCGGGTTTTATCACTAGTTAAGACGCGACTGTCGTACATAACATACGACAACAACATCCCGGCCAGTATTAAAACAATGCCCAGGGGCAGTGCTTGACCACGATATGCTTTGATCTGCTTCACACCATCGCTCCTTCCTAGGGTTTACGCCAGACTTATTCGCCTTTTGCCGTACCAGATTGACCATTGTTCTGATAGTTATTCAGGCCATTATGTTGACCAGCCTGAGTAACAGCCGAGCCAGCCTGAGTTGCAGCCGTGCCTTGAGCAGCTGCACCGCTACCACCAGCCAGCTCACTTGCCATACCTGCTGTTTGATTTTTCACTACGTCACCAAAGAAGCCAAATACACCAATTGCTGCAATGGCGATAACACCAACAATAATGATGTACTCAGTCATACCCTGACCGCGGCTACGATTTAACATCTTCATTTTCATGAGGATTTCCTCTCTATTACTTTTGGGGTGGTTAAGAATCGTCACATATAAGGTTTTAATGGTGCCGATCCGGTAAACACTTCTTCCAAGCTCACCAAATTATAATGCTCTGGCGGCTCGAAGAACTCTGGTTCATATTGGCGTGTTTTTATTCTTTTTAAATAGGTGGTGCCACCACCCAAGAAATCTTCTCTTACAACGACCTGAAGATCCTCAGAATACAGTTCATAGCTGATAGCGCCGTTATACTGACAGCGCCATTTCTGAACATTACGCCCAGTTAATTCTTCATCGCCAATATAAAGTCGGCCGACGACGTCTGATCCAGAGCATGGGCTAGACGACAAAACACCGCCAATAGTGCCATCAAAACCTTGCTGATCATCTATCAACTCGGCATATGCTTTAGAATCGGGTCTTACTAGAAGGTGGATATTTAAGTCAAAATTGCTAGTATAATAACCAGCACTACTGGGGAATAACTGTTCATCTGTCAGACGAACTCCCCACGGAGAATAGTCAATTCTCATGACTCTAAAAACACTCTGATCTTCAGCCACCATTTCTGCGGAAAATGAGGTTTTTGGCGGAACAATATCGCCCGCCGAAGCTTGATATGCGGTTAATGGAGCCATAAGACAAAGTAGCCTTATGCCCAATGTCGTTATTCTCTGACTGAACCGATTTGCTGTCGAAGTTTTTATAAAGCTTGACAATAACTGTCCGGATTTCAGTTCCATACTACATCTCCGGAAGCAGTAAGTAGCTCTATCCGACGTTGTCGCGATGATTGTCCATTTAAGTCAGCCATTGGCTGGCTCTCACCTTTAGGTAACAGAGTCAACTTAACATCATGTAATGAGAAATCCCGACGTAAAATAGAACCAAGGTATTGAGCTCTCTTTTCTGTTAGTTGTTGATTCAACTGATGACTACCAGATGTATCAGAATGCACAGCGAGAACGTAACTCTTCTCTGGGTGTCTCTTTATTTTCTGCACAAGGCAATACAAGGTAGATTCAGTCGAAAAGTTAGGCTCAACTGCTAATAATGAATAGCTCAACCCAATGGCACCTTCACCACATAGCGGCTTATAAGCGACAGAATCTACGGAAGCATATTGTGGCGCGACTAATTCTCTCTGGATAAGGAAGAAGTGACCATTGCTGGTGTATGACAGAAAGGTGATGAATGTTTCGATTTGATTTTCAACCTTCCTCCAAGTTGATAGCTGGTAGTCCCTCATGTAATCGATGTCGTCGCTGTGCTGCAACATCCGAGAGCCCTGGCCACCTATTAAGAGTCGCCCGGCATTAACTCCGCACCGTTCGGGGTTGCAGTTTATTAGTTCTTTGCCTGTATTCTCGAGCCCATAGTGCTCTAGAGCCAGGGATAATTGTTCAGATGTACTGGTATTAGACCTTGATAGCCAGCTGTATTTTTTGACCACTTCGATGGCAGGAAACTTATATGAAACTTGATACTCTAATGGCTTGGTTGAATCAAAGTCTGCATACAGTCTTGCATCCTCGAGATGCTGTTCAACCATATCAACCAGGATAGCTTCAGCATTACACTGGGATGCCACAGACAATGTAAGCGTGACTAAAAAATAACGAATAAACGCGCTGGCACTCAAATCTACGTCCCTGTTTTCAGGTTGAATCTATACAAAAACTGACCACTCAGACGGTACCTGATTACTATCCTGCTCGCCACCCATTGAAATCATGCCAATTAATTAAATTGGCGCAAAAAAAACAAACACCATACGAAACTACGGGAAGTAGGCTAAGGTTTTGTTAACTGTGTCACAAATTAATATTTAATGACAAAAAGATCATTTTGTGACACTACAATCATATGGCGCTATAGTTCTAATGCTTTTCAATTAAGCATGTGCAATGACCTCCCCGGTTCAGCACCGATTCATGAACTATTCCTTTGTCCAGTTACCAAATACTTTCAAATCACAACCTCTTTGTGTGCGTCACTCTCCTGTTTGGTTGATTTTCGGTATTGAACATCGATTAAGCACTCCGCTTGGCCATAACTGTACTTCCAGGACGTGATGTTATGCCCCCGTTCTTCACACAAGCTCTGCGCTTAGTTAAGCCCATCACCTCCCTCGGTCTAACACCAGTCACATTGGTTATCTATCACACAGCCGTATTTCATAGCACTTTGGAACAAGCTATCTCCCGGTCGCTTCTTTCGTCTCATAGGGCCTATAATGCGAGCTGATAAGGTGTTTCAGGCCAGCTTGATTTGCTAAACAAGTGGCTGCCCTGAAATTCCTTTTTAAGAGTACTAATCATGCACCGTATTATTATTGTTGGAGGTGGCGCCGGGGGACTGGAGCTGGCAACACAACTGGGACGCAGTCTAGGCAAGAAGGGCAAGGCCGATATCGAGCTCATCGACACTAATCCTACTCATCTGTGGAAGCCACTGCTGCACGAAGTCGCTACTGGTGCGCTGGACTCAGGCATTGATGAGCTGAACTATCGAGCCCACGGAAAGCGTCATGGTTTTCAGTTTCAACTGGGGCGAATGAGCGGTCTCAATAGAGACAGTAAGCAAATTGTTCTCGCCCCCATGCTGGATGACGACGGCCATGAGGTGTTGTCTGAACGCTGCGTGAGCTATGACACCCTGGTGCTGGCTATCGGTAGCATTACCAATGATTTTGGCACGCCGGGGGCGAAAGAACATTGTGTATTTCTCGACAGCCGCCAGCAAGCTGAGCGCTTTCATCGCACCTTGCTAAATGAGTTTCTGCGCATCAATGCTGCAATAGAAAACGATGGCCAACAGCGTGACTTAGAAATTGCCATTGTTGGCGCCGGAGCGACCGGCGTGGAGCTGTCTGCCGAGCTTTACAACACAGCAGAAGTACTCGCCAGCTACGGACTCAAACATGCCACCCCCGATCACCTTAAAGTAACGCTGATCGAAGCAGGTGAGCGTATTCTGCCCGCTTTGCCACCGCGTATATCTAATTCAGCCAAGCGTGAGCTGGAAAAGCTAGGAGTACGAGTACAAACCAATACCTTAATCACCGCAGCAGATGAGCAAGGCTTTGCCACCAAAGCGGGTGAACGCATACCGGCACGCTTAAAAGTATGGGCAGCAGGCGTTCGTGCGCCTTCATTTATGGCTGGGCTGGGCCTTGAAACCAACCGGGCCAATCAATTGATCGTGAATGCTAATCTACAAACAGACGATGAGAATATCTTTGCATTAGGTGATTGCGCCTGTTTAATCCAAGCGGATGGCAGCGCCGTCCCACCTCGCGCTCAGGCAGCCCATCAACAAGCCTCACACTTGATTAAGGTGTTAAAAGCTCGCCAGCAAGGTAAACCGCTGCCGTCATTTGTGTATCGGGATAAAGGCTCGCTGGTATCCCTGAGTCGCTACAGCACCGTCGGCAGCTTAATGGGCAATTTGACTCAGGGCTCCATGATGATCGAAGGACGCATTGCCAGGTTGGTGTATGTGTCCTTATATCGACTGCATCAGATTGCACTGCATGGGTATTGGCATACGTTACTGCTGTCATTGGTCGGACATATTAACAAGGTCATACGTCCACGCCTGAAACTGCACTAATCGTCATCGGTTTGGCAGGCCAGCGCTTCTTTGCTGGCCTGCTGTTGCTGTCGGTAGCGTCCTGGTGTCATCCCGGTCCAACGCCGAAATGCTTTAAAAAACGCGCTGGGCTCGGTATAGCCAATACGAAATGCCAGCTCATGCAGTGAAAGTTGGTGCTCGGTAATTAAGCGCAGCGCTAAGCGTCGGCGACAGTCATCTACCAACGACTGATAACTGGTCCCCAAGGCCTGCAGCCGACGCTGCAAATTCCGTACAGTAAAACCAAATTGCTGCGCTAAATGCTCCTGGTTTAATGGCCTGATCTGCAGGTTATCAGCGACTGCGGCAGATAAATCCAGATAGAGCTCAACATGCTGGCGCAACTTTGCCGTTTCACGTTGCCAGCTTCGCACAGCGGCCTGATACTGTAACTCTTTACCACTCGATGGTCGCACTCTGAGTAGCTCTTTACTCCAATTCATTTGCCATCGCTCACTCGGTCGCAATACGATGGCCAAATTGCCCAAGGCTTTATGCCAGGATACGGGGCAATATACTTCGATTGGCGAGTTTGCTGTTATCGCGTGGTGATAACACTCAATAAGCCAGACAACAAAAAAAGCCGCTATCTCATCAGCAAGCGATGCCTCGAGCATGAGCTGAGCACCATCGTCACACTGTTGCCAACAAAAATCCGTCTCCAACGGTAGCCATATTGGCAAAGCGAGCCCTTGTTCTAGACCTAATTGCGCCTGCTCAGCTAACTGCAGGCAACGTTGCATGGGCAACGGACACTTCGCCAGGTAACTTGCGCCTTTAACTAAGGCCTCTGCGCCGTGATTTTGTCCAATAGACACAATGAGATCATTTAATTCTCCGCGATAAACCCAGCGCGATGGTGAGGGATCACTGTTGATGTCCTTAAAAGAAAAATCGGTGTTAATTTGCAGACAATACTTCCGCAAATGCTTGAGGAGCTGTGCATCCACATACTGCGATGGTTCCATAGCAATCCCAGAGTCTTCCTAATACTTCTGTTAGCCACTACAAGCCAAAGACATATATCGTCATATCTAAGGCCTGACTTCAGTTGACCAAGGATCATCTATAGCGCAACTCAGAGAGTCAATGGATTGAGACGACAGTCTCTTTCAATGGGAGGATTTGTCATAAATGACAGCTATGACAGTTATTTCAGCCCAAGGATTCCGCCTGGACTTGTTCAAGGGCATACTGAATTTGATCGCCCCAAAAGCCTCGATAACCGAGGAATCGATACAGTTTTTCTCGCCAGCGAGGATCTTTATACAGCGACTGGTATTTTTTCTGCGCAGCGGCCAGCGCCAGCTCATACCAGTCAATATCCAAGGCAGATAAGCAATGTTCAATCACGGAGTCAGACAGGCCTTTTTGGCGCATATCCTGGCGAATACGCAACGGGCCATGGCCACGCTGACAGCGACTGCGGGCAAAAACCTGCGCAAAGCGCTCGTCAGACTGCCAGCCTTTATCAGCCAAATCATCCAGAACCTGGTGCAGCAGTATAGGTTCTGGACAACGGCTTAGGAGCTTGCGCTCCAATTCACAGCGGGAATAATCGCGCCGCGAGAGCAAGTCTACAGCGGCGCTATAAACGCTAGCCTGATCAGCCAGCTCAGGCTTCGGCTTCAGCATCTTCCGACTGAGTGCTTTCTGCTGTGGTGGTAGGAACTTTCAACAACTGGGCACGAATGGAGTTTTCGATCTCTTGTGCCATCTCTGGATGCTCTTCCAAGAAGGCCGCAGCGTTGGCTTTACCTTGACCGATTTTATCGCCCTTGTAGCTATACCAAGCGCCAGATTTATCGACAAAACCGCATTTAACACCCAGGTCGATCACTTCGCCCATATGATAAATGCCGCGCCCGTACATAATTTGGAACTCAGCCTGAGTAAACGGCGGTGACACTTTATTTTTCACCACCTTAACCCGGGTTTCATTGCCAATGACTTCATCGCCCTGTTTTACCGAGCCTGTTCTACGAATATCCAAACGCACGGAAGAATAAAACTTCAGTGCATTACCGCCCGTTGTGGTTTCAGGGCTGCCAAACATCACACCAATTTTCATGCGAATCTGGTTAATAAAGATCACCAGGCAGTTAGCGTTTTTGACATTGCCGGTAATTTTACGCAGGGCTTGTGACATCAAACGGGCTTGCAAACCGACATGACTGTCACCCATTTCACCTTCGATTTCGGCCTTTGGCGTAAGCGCAGCCACCGAGTCAACCACGATGACATCAACAGCATTTGAGCGCACCAGACTGTCACAGATCTCCAGTGCCTGCTCACCGGTATCAGGCTGAGACACCAGCAAGCTATCGAGATCAATGCCCAGTTTTTCAGCGTACAGCGGGTCGAGGGCATGCTCGGCATCGATAATGGCAACGGTTTTACCCATTTTCTGTGCTTGTGCCATCACCGACAAACACATGGTGGTTTTACCTGAGCTTTCCGGGCCGTAAATTTCAACAATTCGACCAACTGGCAAGCCGCCTATACCCAAGGCAATATCCAATCCCAGCGAGCCGGTAGAAATCGCTGGAATTGCTTCCCGCGGCTGCTCACCCATTTTCATGATCGCGCCTTTGCCGAACTGACGCTCTATTTGGCCAAGCGCCGCATCAAGCGCCTTTTGCTTGTTTGCATCCATGATGGAGTCCTTTGACTGAGATAGATAAGCCCATGGGCATCACTGTAAATTTAACCAGTATTTAAGCACAGCGTTTGCTGGTCGCCAAGAGGCCAACCCAAAATACTGTATAAAAAGACAGTTACTAAGATGACAGCCAGCGACAAAGACCTTGAATGGCCTCGGTGACCGCCTGCTCACGCACCTCTGCGCGGTCGCCACGGAACTGCCGACACTCGGTTATCTGAGCGTATTCAGAGCCCCAGGCAAACCAAACCGTACCCACTGGCTTGTCCGGGCTGCCACCGCTTGGACCGGCTATGCCACTAATAGCCACCGCGATATCGCCCAAACTGTTGTTGACGGCACCACGCACCATGGCCCTGACCGTCTCTTCGCTAACCGCACCAAATTGCTCCAGTGTGCTAACGGGCACATCCAGATAACGCACCTTGGCTTCATTGGAATAAGTGACAAAACCACACTCAAACCAGCTTGAGCTGCCAGGTACATCAGTGAGCGCCGTCGCAACACCACCACCGGTGCAGGATTCTGCCGTCACCATACGTAATTCCCGGCTTTTTAGCATTTCCGCCAAGGCCAGAATGCTGTCGGTGCGAGTCGTCATTTTGTATCCTCCAGCGATCCCACTTACAATCCGCCGTTTGCGACGATAGCACCGCCTGATCACTGGCAGTCGTCGCCCGTTGTTTGCGCCAGATTACCACGAAAGGATCCGCGTGCGATGCCAAAAGCTCAGCATACTCCCATGATGCAGCAATACCTGCGTATCAAGGCCGATTTTCCCGATACTTTATTGTTCTATCGCATGGGCGATTTTTACGAACTCTTCTATGACGATGCCAAGCGATCGGCGCAGTTGCTCGACATTACTCTCACTGCGCGTGGGCAAAGCAATGGCGAACCGATTCCCATGGCCGGCATACCTTACCACTCGGCCGATAACTATATCGCACGACTGGTTAAGGCCGGGGTGTCCGTCGCCATTGCTGAACAGATTGGTGATCCCGCCGCCAGCAAGGGCCCTGTTGAGCGCAAAGTGGTTCGTGTCGTCACGCCCGGTACCCTGACAGACGAAGCTTTCCTGGATGAGCGTAGCGACAATTTACTGGTCGCTGTGTGCAGTGCTCAGCAACATCATGGCCTGGCGGTGTTAGAGCTCAGCTCTGGGCGCTTTAGTGTGGTAGAAGTGAGCGGAGAAGCAGCGCTGCTGGCCGAAATCGAGCGATTGCGCCCGGCTGAGTTACTGTACCCAGAAGACCAGAGTTACCCTGACGCCATTAGCGAACGACCAGGCAGTCGCAGCCTGGCGCCTTGGCATTTTGATAGCGACACGGCACTAAGATTGTTAACCGAGCAGCTAAAGACCCGTGATTTGCGTGGCTTTGGTTGTCAGGCTATGACCCAAGCCATCTGCGCTGCAGGGGCTTTGTTGCACTATGCCCGCGAAACTCAGCGTAATCAGCTGCCCCATATTCGCTCGCTGATGGTAGAGCAGCCAGATGATGCCATTGTCATCGACCCGGCATCGCGCCGAAATCTAGAAATCGATATCAACCAGCAGGGTGATGGCCAGCATACCTTGGCCTGGGTGATGGATAAAACCGCTACGGCGATGGGCAGTCGATTGTTACGCCGCTGGCTTAACCGACCGCTACGCCAGCAGCAAACCCTGTTACAACGCCAGGGGCTGATTGCTCAGCTTATTAGCCAGTACGTCTGGCAGCCGGTGCACGATCTGTTGCGTCAAGTTGGAGACATCGAACGTATTTTATCGCGTGTTGCGCTGGGCTCAGCACGGCCACGGGATTTGGCACGGCTGCGTGATGCACTGACACAATTGCCCGCCATTCGCACGGAACTGAATGCACTGGATAGCGGACTGGCAGCACAACTGCATCAGCGCGTGCAAGAGTTCCCCCATTGGGTAGAAACACTGACGGCGGCCATTATCGACAACCCACCGGTAGTGATTCGTGATGGTGGTGTCATTGCACCCGGCTTTGATGCTGAACTGGATGAGTTACGCAGTCTCAGCGAGAATGCTGGCGATTATCTGGTCAAGCTGGAGCAATCCGAGCGCGAACGCACTGGCTTGAGCACGCTAAAAGTCGGCTATAACCGCGTACATGGTTACTACATCGAAATCAGTAAATCCCAAGCAGAGCAAGCGCCCACAGAATACATTCGCCGGCAAACGCTAAAAAATGCCGAGCGCTTTATCACTCCGGAGCTGAAAACCTTCGAAGATAAAGCCTTAAGCGCCAAAAGCCGTTCGTTAAGTCGCGAAAAAGCGTTATACGAAACCTTGATTGGCCAGCTGGCCGAAGACTTGGTTGAACTACAAACCAGTGCGGCCGCTTTGGCCGAATTGGATGTACTCAGCAATTTGGCAGAGCGCGCCGAAACCCTGCGTTTTCAAGCACCAAAGCTGGTAACCGATAAAGTGATCGACATTCAAGGCGGTCGCCATCCGGTGGTGGAGGCTCTGCTCACCGATCCGTTTGTTGCCAACGACACTCAACTCAACGATCAAGCCTGCATCCAAATTATCACCGGCCCCAACATGGGCGGTAAGTCGACTTATATGCGCCAAGTGGCTCTGATCACTCTGCTGGCTCATATCGGCAGCTTCGTGCCAGCGGATCAATGTCGTATCGGCCCCGTTGATCGTATTTTCACCCGTATGGGTTCAGCGGATGATGTTGCCGGCGGGCGCTCAACCTTTATGGTCGAAATGACGGAAACCGCCAACATTTTGCATAACGCCACCGAACACAGTCTGGTATTAATGGACGAAGTGGGCCGCGGTACCAGCACCTTTGATGGCCTGTCGCTGGCCTGGGCCAGTGCCGCGTATCTAGCGGAGAAGGTGAAAGCCTACACCCTGTTTGCTACCCACTATTTTGAAATGACGGCCTTGCCCGATCATTATGACAACACCATCAACTTGCACTTAAAGGCCACTGAGCACGACGACCGCATTATTTTTCTGCATGCGGTTGAAGCGGGCCCAGCATCGCAAAGCTATGGCCTGCAAGTCGCGCAGCTGGCCGGTGTACCAGTGGATGTTATTGCCCAAGCCCGCAATAAACTAAAACTGCTGGAGCAAAGCGACACCAGCGCGTCACCGCTGCCCGCAGCAGCAAACAACTCACCGCTGCAAAGCGATCTGTTTGCTCACTTACCATCAGCAGCGGAAGAAGCGTTACAGCGGTGTGATCCCGATGAACTCACTCCCAGACAGGCGTTAGAGACCCTGTATAAGTTAAAGTCTTTGTTATAAAAAATGAAAGCTTAGGTACTTGGGGTAATAAATCTATAACCCAAGTGTCTAGCACATGACTTGCCGAACGGTGGGCAGCTACCTAGAATTGCGCCAAACTGACCGATTGGGTTAAGTACAATAATGCGACGTCAGCACCGGGCGTCCTGAACCGCTGATTAGGAGACTAAACGCATGGCGTTTGTGGTTACCGATAACTGTGTTAAATGCAAATATACTGATTGTGTTGAAGTCTGCCCGGTAGATTGTTTCTACGAAGGCCCAAACTTTCTGGTAATTCACCCAGACGAGTGCATTGACTGCGCTCTGTGTGAGCCAGAGTGCCCTGCTGAAGCCATTTATTCCGAAGATGAAGTGCCTGCGGGTCAGGAACAGTACATCGAGCTAAACGCTGAATTAGCGGAAGAATGGGCCGATAACAACATTACCGAACAGAAAGACCCACTGCCAGATGCGGCGGAATGGGACGGAGTGCCAGACAAACTGCAGCATTTGCAACGCTAAAAAAAAGGCCGCTAAGCGGCCTTTTTTATTGCTGCTTCGCTACAGCTCACTAAATAAGGTCGAGGCGTTCAAGCCTTGCTTTTCCATGATTTCACGCAGTCTGCGCAAGGCTTCTACCTGAATCTGGCGCACTCGTTCGCGTGTCAGGCCTATTTCACGACCCACCTCTTCCAAGGTACTGGTTTCGTAGCCACGCAATCCAAAGCGACGAGACAGCACTTCGCACTGTTTTTCAGGCAACTCGGAGATCCAGCGATCCAAGTTGCAGTGAATGTCCTGCTGCTGCAGTTCATCACCTGGGTCAGATACGCCGTCATCAGCGATGGTATCAAGAATGGATTTGTCAGAACTTGGTCCCAGAGGGGTGTCCACCGAGGTCACACGCTCATTCAGTTTGAGCATACGTTTGACGTCATCGACGGGCTTATCGAGCAGTTCTGCAATTTCTTCTGCGCTGGGTTCATGGTCCAGCTTTTGCGCCAGCTCGCGCGCTGCACGCAAGTATACATTGAGTTCTTTGACCACATGTATCGGCAAGCGAATGGTGCGGGTTTGGTTCATTATGGCGCGTTCGATGGTCTGGCGAATCCACCAAGTGGCGTAAGTGGAAAAGCGAAATCCGCGCTCAGGATCAAACTTTTCAACCGCGCGAATCAGACCCAGGTTGCCCTCTTCGATCAGGTCCAGTAGAGATAGGCCACGATTGACATAACGTCGGGAGATTTTTACCACCAGCCGCAGATTACTTTCAATCATACGCCGGCGTCCCATTTCATCACCTTTGCGTGCCAAACGTGCATAGTGCACTTCTTCTTCGGCCGACAATAACGGTGAGAAACCGATTTCATTCAAATACAACTGGGTGGCATCCAATGCTTTATGGGAGGTGTCGGCGGCAAAGCGCTCGTCGTCCCCACTGCTATCCGTGTCGGAGTTATCGACCAGTATCAGAGACTCCACATCCTCGAATACTTCTTCTTCACGCAGTTCTCTTTGTTGTAATGCCATGATCATCCCGCCTTATATGCTTGCCCCCAACCTTCCCCATCAGGTCTACGGGGGGAGCCTTAATATGTGTCGATCGCTCTACCGGGGCGGTAGAAACTTGAGCGGATCAACTGGCTTGCCATTCTTTCGGACTTCAAAGTGCAGCTTCACACTATCGGTACCGGTAGAACCTATCTCGGCAATCTTCTGGCCAGCTTTAACAGTTTGCTGTTCTTTGACCAGAATGCGGCTGGCATGGGCATAGGCACTTAAGTAGGTGTCGTCGTGTTTAATGATCACCAAATTTCCGTAACCTCGCAGCCCTCGACCCGCGTACACCACGGTGCCCGCCGCTGCTGCAAGAACAGAGTCCCCCAACGGCGCGGTGATATCAATCCCCTTGTTGATGGGCTTTTGAGTCGAAAAGCGTCGAATTAAACGACCGTTCAACGGCCATTGCCATTCAATTTGGCCACTTTTGACGACAATTTTTGTCGGGTTATGACCGATTTGAGTAGGACTGGGCTTTTTGACAGGTTTGGTCTCGGAGCTAGATGACGGTTTTCCGACATCAGGCTTTTTTATGGACGGCGTGGATAAGGATTTGGCATGAAGGTCAATTTTTTGACCGGGGAATATAGTATAGGGCGGATTTATAGAGTTAGCATTCGCTAACTCACGGAAATCGATACCATGGCGCCAGGCGATGGAGTACAAAGTGTCACCGGCCTCGACCACATGGAAACCCGACGCTTTTTGTCGATCACTGAACTTTTCTTCAACTGAGACAAATTCTCGGCTGGCTGTACACCCAGTCGTCAAAGTTATTATTGTGACTAATACGACAGTGACCGATTTCTTCATCGTTCCACGCTGATGGTTGTTTTTTGACACTCTAATGTGACAAGTTTTTGTAGGACAGTCCGGCAACGAACCACAATTCATCAATCAAATAAAAAAATAGATTTTAATTCTAACAAATTCTAAAAATGCCTCTTGTTTTGCGTTGCAGTGGCGTAACGTGCGCAAAGTTACAATTTGTTACTCGTTGATCCCGGTCAATTTCTTATCTTTATTGGTATTTTCATCAGCAGCTGCTAGAGCTGAAAGACCAGCAATTTTCTCAATCACCAGCACACTAACAACGCCCAACAGCATCAATCCCAAACATACCAGCAGCATATGGGTATCATTTACTGGTGGCCATTGGTTACTTTGAAGCAAGGGCACCACCTCGCCCTGACTATTGATACGGGTACTGATGGTGGTTTTCCACGGCCATACCTTCACTAAAGACCCGAGCATAAAGCCCGTTAACAGAGCAAACATGCGCTCTTTATGATGATGCAGCAGCCAGCTCAATAAGCGTGAAAACACCAGCAAACCACAGCCAGCCCCCACCGCAAATATGCCCAGCACAGATAGCTGCAGATCCTTGATGGCCGCTAACACCGTTGGATACAGGCCCATTAATAACAAGATGAAGCTACCGGAAATACCTGGCAGGATCATGGCGCAGATGGCAATTGAGCCTGCAACGAATAACATCAGCGGAGTCGGCGCAACGGCGGTCGGCGTCATCAAGCTGATACCTGCCGCAACCATGGCCCCAGTTAGCAGCAATACGCCAGTATCCATATGCCAGCGACGAATATCACGGGCAATATGCCAGCTGGAAATCACAATCAAACCAAAGAAGAACGACCATAAATACTCTGGGTAACTGATCAGCCAGTGATGTAACAGCTGCGCCAGGCTCAACAAGGCGGTCAGAATTCCTGCGCCTAGGGTTAGCAAAAAGTTGCCATTAATAGACTGCCATGCAGCTTTAAAACCTTGCTGTCGCCAGGTTTGCAACGCCGTCAAGTTAATGCTTTTAATGGAGTCCAGTAGTTCTGTGTAGATACCGGTAATAAAGGCAATGGTGCCGCCAGAGACCCCAGGAACAACGTCCGCAGCGCCCATGGCCAGGCCTTTAAGAAACAACCAAATATGCGACATCAGACTATCCGCTTTTATTTTAAGTGCGCGGAAGTGTGCCCTATCACAGCGGCATTGCAAGGCAGAAATGGTCAATGTTGCAGCGCTGGTTAGCGCAGCACGCCAGGTAAAAAGGGGACAAAATTCACCGCATCTAACGCCTGATGGTGAAAATCATTGCCATGGCGGCTAATTAACATCAGCGTTTGCTGCTCACCGCCAATAGGAATCACCAAACGCCCACCATCGGCTAGCTGTTCCAGTAACGCGGGGGGCACTACCTCTGGCGCAGCGGCGGCCAAAATGCCATCAAATGGGCCGGCTTCAGGCCATCCCCAGCCGCCATCTGACAACTTCATGCTGACGTTATTCAGCTTCAGCTGGCGAATGCGCTGTTGGGCTTTCTTTTGCAGCGGTGCGATGCGCTCAACGCTGTACAGCTTGCCAACCAGAGGGCTGAGAATAGCGGTCTGATAACCAGAGCCGGTACCGATTTCCAACACTTTTTGACACGGTTGCTGCAGCAACACTTCGGTCATACGAGCGACGGTGTAAGGCTGGCTAATGGTCTGGCCATGGCCAATGGGTAACGCGGTATCTTCATAGGCACGATGTCCCAGCGCTTCATCAACAAACATATGCCTGGGAGTGTTAGCCATCACACTAAGCAGCTGCTCATTGCTAATGCCGGCTTCACGCAACCGCTGAATCAATCGGTTGCGGGTTCTCTGGGACGTCATGCCAATGCCCGTCAACAGTTGTTCGTTCACGCTGTTAATCTCGCCCTACGATCGCTTTAACCGAGTCCAAAGCACTGTGCAAGGTCATGTCCATTTGAATGGGGGTAATCGATACCCGACCTTGCTCAATGGCGTAAAAATCCGTGCCTGGGCCAGCGTCAGCGACTGCCCCCGCTGCGGAAATCCAATAACATTCTTTCCCCCGGGGGTTCACCGTTTGCACCGGATTATCAGAGCGCTGGCGATGACCCAAGCGTGTAACTTCAACACCGCTCAGTTGCTCATAGGGTAAATCGGGCACGTTAATATTCAGCACACTGTTAGGCCCCAACTGCACATCGCTCAAGCGCGGTAGCCATTCCACCAGTACTCGTGCGGCCGTTGCAAAGTGCTGCTTGCCGGTCAACGACACAGCAATGGGGGTCAGCGGCAAAAACCGCCCTTCCATCGCCGCGGCCACAGTGCCTGAATAGAGTACGTCGTCGCCCAAGTTTGCGCCGGCATTAATGCCGGACACTACCCGTTGGCACTGATCTAAATAAAAGGCATTCACCGCCAGATGAACACAATCGGTGGGGGTGCCATTAACGCTAATGGCACCGTTGTCGAGATGAATCGGATGCAATGGTCGATCAAGCGTTAGGGAATTACTGGCACCGCTGCGATCGCGATCTGGCGCAACAATATGCGTGTCGTAGCCCGCTTGTTGCAGTGCACTATTCAATGCTTTCAAACCCGGTGCATGCACACCGTCATCATTCGACAAGAGTAACGTCATGGCTGATCCGTTGCTGTAGAGTGGCGGTCAAAGCTGGGAGCGGCACTTGCAAGCTGTCCCAGTTCCCTGAGTATTGAAGTGGCATAATACCCAGGTGCCAGCAAAAAGCTGAGTGTTAATTCATCCGCCTGTGGCTGCTGCCATTGCAGTTGCATTGGTTGTGCGACCACCGCCCTGCGCTCTTGTTTCAAGCCGGCATGCTCCAAACCATCACAGGCCTCGGCGTAACCTTCGGCCACCAGGGTTTCTAACGCTAATGCATCATCAGTTGTGGTTAAGCGGCCACGGCCCCATAACGGTGCGGTTGCCAGACCTTGCTCATCCAGTACATCACCAGTCAAGGATGCCGGCCAGCCATGCTCATCGATACGACGTGCCAGCACCTGATTAAACAGTAACGAGCGCACTGCCGATAAATATAAACTGCGCTTGGTGCGATTTTTGACCTTAAACTCACCACGCAACATAGCCAATCCCGAGCTGACATTGTGACCGTCATGGCCAAAACGCTGCTCGCCAAAATAGTTAGGAACACCCTGCTGACGAATTTGCTCTAGTACAGGTTCCAGCTGCTCCAGCTCACCATTAAGACCGCGCAAGTGCAGCTCAAATTGATTGCCAGCCAGATCACCGCGACGCAATTTACGCACATGACGTTGCTGGCTCAGCACCTGCATTTCTTCATCGTTTAAGTCGGAGAAATCTGGTTCTTCAACACGCGGCAAATAAATACTGAACCATTGACGGGTAATGGCATGGCGATCTTTAAGGCCGGCATAACCGACATCCATTTCACGAACACCGGCTCGCTGTGCCAGTCGTTTGGCGACCCAAGCGGTATTGGCGCCATTTTTTTCCACTTCCAGCCAGACATGTTCGCCCTCACCCATAGGCGCTTCTAGCGCCAATTCTGTCACACGAAAATCAGCATTGTGACTGCGAAATAAACCCTGCACGTCGGGTGTTTGGTAGGCCCGAGGCCAGTCCGGTAATAAAAAATCAGTCATGTTGTATCAATACCACGGCATGCACAGCAATGCCCTCTTGTCGGCCAACGTACCCCAGTTTTTCTGTGGTGGTGGCTTTGACGTTAATGTCGCTCAGTGCAACGTTTAAATCGGCAGCAATCGCTGCTCGCATCGAGTCGATAAAGGGTGCCATTTTCGGCGCTTGGGCAACAATCGTGATATCGGCGTTGGCCAGCTGATAGCCCCGCTGGTTCACCAGTGTCATAACATGGCGCAGTAGCGCGCGCGAGTCGGCACCGCGCCATTTGGGGTCGGTATCGGGAAAATGCTGGCCAATATCCCCGAGTGCAGCCGCTCCTAACAAGGCATCGGCGAGCGCATGCAGCACCACATCGCCATCAGAATGGGCTTTAAGGCCCTGATGGTGAGGGATTTTTACCCCTCCCAACATCACATGATCACCGGCCTCAAAGGCGTGAACATCAAAACCGTGTCCTATTCGCATGACAATGTCCGCTGTTGTAAAAACCACTCGGCAAGGGCTAAGTCTGCCGGTCGGGTCACTTTTATATTATCGCTGCGCCCTTCGACCAGGCGCGGCTTTAAGCCCATATGTTCCATTGCCGAACACTCATCGGTCACCAACCGCTGCTGCTCTAGGCATTGCTGCAACGCCCGTTGCAAAGCATGAAATGGAAATAATTGCGGAGTGAGGGCATGCCATAGATGCTGGCGTTCAACCGTGTGATCAACGCATTGTTCATCATTGCAACGCTTCATGGTATCGCGCACAGGCGTCGCCAATAAGGCACCCTGAGGGTGCTTTTGTGCCGCTGCCAGCAAGGCATCAATATCGCTGTGGCGCACACAAGGACGGGCCACATCGTGTACTAAAGCCCAGTCGTCATCCGCGGCCTGATCGCTCACAGATTGCAAAGCATTCAGTACCGAATGACAGCGTTCTTGACCACCACTGACACACACTATGTCAGCATGCTGGTAATAATCGCTGTGCTGCCAATAAGGATCCTGCTCAGACAATGCCAGCACCAGCTGATCAATCTGTGGGTGAGATAATAAAGCATCTAAGGTGTGATCAATCAGCAGCCTGCCCGCCAGCGTTAAATACTGTTTCGGACGATCGGCTTGCATGCGGCTGCCCACCCCCGCGGCTGGAACAATCGGCCAAATACGTGCCATCAGCGCTGCTCCGGTTCGGCAAACAAAACAAAGGTCTCGCCTTCACGCACCAGATTCAGATCTTCCCGTGCATATTCCTCCAGCAAATCACTGCCGGTTTTTAAATCCCGTACCATGGCCAGCAATTCGTCGTTTTGCTGTTGCTGCATGATATTTTGCTGGCGCAGCTGCTCAATATTCTGCTGCAGCGCCTGACTGGCAAAAATACCACTGTCGTCCCACCACAAACGGTATTGCAGAATGCTGAGCAACAGGCTGCCAGATATTAACGCCAGCCATAACCAGCGGCGTAACGACAAAGACATGCCCTTCCCCCAATAACACAAAAAAGCGGGCCGCAGCCCGCTTTCATTTTACGCCTGACCTTTAATTTCTTTCAGGCCATGGTAAGGCGCTTGGCCTCCCAGCTGCTCTTCAATACGCAGCAGACGATTATACTTAGCCACTCGATCACTGCGGCACAAAGAGCCGGTTTTGATCTGGCCCGCGCACGTACCCACTGCCAGATCGGCAATGGTAGTGTCTTCGGTTTCACCACTGCGGTGCGAGATCACTGCAGTGTAACCTGCGTCTTTTGCCATTTTAATGGCGTCCAAAGTTTCACTCAAAGAGCCAATCTGGTTGAACTTAATCAAAATGGAATTGGCAATGTTTTTCTCAATGCCTTCGGCCAGGATTTTGGTGTTGGTAACAAACAAGTCATCACCCACCAGCTGTACTTTGCTACCCAGTTTTTCCGTTTGATATTTCCAACCAGCCCAGTCAGATTCGTCCTGACCGTCTTCGATCGAAACAATCGGGTACTGGTCACACAGCTCAGCTAGGTAATCTGAAAATTGTTCGGCAGAAAAGACTTTGCCTTCGCCTTGCAGATCGTAGTTGCCATCTTTGTAGAACTCAGATGACGCACAATCCAGCGCCAAGGTAATGTCTTTACCCAGCTCATAGCCAGCGCCAGCACAAGCTTCTTTAATCGCCGCCAGGGCATCAGCGTTAGACGCCAAGTTAGGAGCAAAACCACCTTCATCACCCACCGCCGTGTTCAGGCCTTGAGCCGACAACACTTTTTTCAGGCTGTGGAAAATTTCAGCACCGGCACGTAAGGCCTCGGCAAAGCTAGCAGCGCCAACCGGCTGCACCATAAATTCTTGAATATCGACGTTGTTATCGGCGTGCTCACCACCGTTGATGATATTCATCATAGGTACAGGCATAGAGTACTGGCCCGAGGTGCCGTTTATGTCAGCAATGTGTTGATACAGCTCCACACCTTTGGCCGCCGCTGCTGCTTTAGCCGCCGCCAGCGAGACCGCCAAAATAGCATTGGCGCCTAAGTTGGCTTTGTTATCGGTACCATCCAACTCAAGCATTTTATTGTCCAATGCACGCTGGTCAGTACCGTCCATACCCAACAAAGCGTCTTTAATGCGAGTATTCACATTGTCTACTGCTTTCAGGACACCTTTGCCCAGATAGCGGCTTTTATCGCCATCACGCAGTTCCAGCGCTTCACGCGTACCCGTCGAGGCGCCACTGGGCGCACAGGCAGTACCGAAGAAACCGCCTTCTAAGGTCACGTCGGCTTCAACTGTTGGGTTACCACGAGAATCCAGAACTTCACGTGCTTTGATGTCGATAATGTTAGCCATGCTCATTATTTCTCCGTCGATAAATTCGCTGTGCCAGCGGCAGTCAATTAGTTCGCACTCTGCTCAATAGCAGCGGCGATAAATGCTTTAAACAGGCCATGTCCGTCCCGCGGCGTCGAGGTAAACTCCGGGTGGAACTGGCAGCCAACAAACCAAGGGTGATCAGCCACTTCTACGACTTCAACCAGATCACCATCAATAGAACGACCAGCAATACGCAGACCGTGCTTTTCTAGCTCGGCAATAATGGTGGCATTCACTTCGTAGCGGTGACGATGACGCTCGACAATAATTTCCTGGCCATACGCCTTAGCGGTGTTGGACTCAGGAGTCAAACGACACTCTTGACCGCCCAAACGCATGGTACCGCCCAGATCTGAGTTTTCATCGCGCACTTCGGTCTGGCCAGAGGCGTCGGTCCACTCAGTGATCAAACCGACCACAGGATGCTGACTGCTCGGATCAAATTCCGTTGAGTTGGCGTCTTTCCAGCCGACAACGTTACGGGCAAATTCGATCACTGCTGACTGCATGCCTAAGCAAATGCCCAGGAATGGAATCTTGTTTTCACGGGCGTATTGCACGGTGCGAATTTTACCGTCTACCCCGCGGTTACCAAAACCACCTGGCACCAAAATGGCTGCCACACCGGCCAACAGTTCAACGCCTTTGCGCTCGATGTCTTCAGCGTCGATGTAACGAATTTTGACCTTGGCGCGATGCTGAATACCGGCATGATCAATAGCTTCGATCAAAGATTTATAGGCATCCAGCAAGTCCATGTACTTGCCCACCATGGCGATGGTGATTTCTTTGTCTGGATTTAGTTTGGCATCAGCCACAGCATCCCATTCACTGAGATTGGCTTCGCCGCAGGCGAGGTCAAATTTTTCAACGATTAAATCATCCAGGCCGGCTTCTGACAGCATGCGTGGAATTTTGTAAATGGTATCGGCATCTTCCAATGGCACCACAGCACGCTCTTCAACATTGGTAAAGAGGGCAATTTTGCGCAGCGCCGAAGCGTCAATTTTATGATCCGAACGGCAAATCAGTACATCTGGCTGCAAACCGATGGTGCGCATTTCCTTAACAGAATGCTGAGTCGGCTTGGTTTTGGTTTCGCCAGCAGTAGCAATATATGGAACTAAGGTCAGGTGCAATGACAGTGCACGCTTGCTGCCCAGTTCGACCTTCATTTGACGCACCGCTTCTAGGAACGGCTGGGATTCGATATCACCCACAGTGCCACCGATTTCCACCAGTGCCACATCGGCACCTTCAGCGCCTTCGACCACACGACGTTTGATTTCGTCGGTAATGTGAGGAATCACCTGCACGGTACCGCCGAGATAGTCGCCGCGGCGCTCTTTGGCCAGCACGTCGGTGTAAATACGACCGGTGGTGAAGTTGTTACGGCGCGACATGGTAGTGCGAATGAAACGCTCGTAATGGCCCAAATCGAGATCGGTTTCAGCGCCATCTTCCGTTACAAACACCTCGCCGTGCTGGAACGGGCTCATGGTGCCGGGATCGACGTTGATGTACGGATCCAGTTTTAACATGGTGACTTTCAAGCCCCTGGCTTCCAAAATAGCAGCCAGAGACGCCGAGGCGATGCCCTTCCCCAACGAAGAAACAACACCACCTGTGACGAAGATAAATCGTGTCATAGAGGGTCCGCGAATTATAGATAAGGTGTTAGCTGGAAGGCTGGGAACCTTCACTCAAGATGGGAGGGCAGATTAGCAGAAATGGCCCTGCGGGTAAATTGCTTTCGACGTTTCACTGCCAGCTAAGTCCTACAAAAGAGGCGTTCAATGCGAGCTTGCTCACAGCCTAAATGTCAAGCCCTTGTGGGCCGTGGACTTAGAATCTGGGGCTGGTTATGCTCAAGCTCCAACTAATAACATCAGAGTAAGGATGCCATCGTGAAGACCTTTCCTTCTTTGCTGACCGCTTCAGCTGTGGCTGTCATGACAGCCGGCTGTGCCAGCACTCCCAAGGACACCACGCCCCTGCGTGAAACTGCGGTCCTGAAAAGCAAATACTCGTTGGCGGCCAATATGCTGCCCGACTCACGCGGCACACAAACGGTTTACACCCGCGCTGATCGCCGTCGCATCGACTATACCCTGAAGTTCGATAACTGGTTTATGAACTCCATGTTTGGCGGCTCTGACACCAGTGATATTGCCCGCCTCGACAACAACCTGTTGTGGTTATTAGATAATGAGGATGAAACCTATAAAGAGTGTCCGCTGACGGGCTGTGGCGGCTCTTTATGGGAAACCATGCAAGAGAAAATGGACAGTGGCGAAATGCAGCAAGAAGAAGAGGAAGGCTACGATCCCACTGCCGGCGGTAGCTGTAAGCTGACACCGCTGAAGACCACCTTTAAAGTCACTCCTAAAGCCAAAGGGCGCGTCGTTAACGGCTTTAATGCTGATCAATATGTTGCCTCCTGGGAAATTGGAGTCAAAGATCAATACGGCAATGTTGATAAGAACCTGTTCACCCTCGATTTATGGATGGTCGACGTCACCAGCAAGATGCAGCGCAGCTGGGAAATCAACGGTCAGTTTCAGCAGCGTTACCTAGCCAAGGTCGCCGGTGACAATCCTATGGCCAAGTTCCTCAGTGACGATGTCTACAAGGTTATTTCTGGAATTACTGGCGATACCGACAAGAGCAAGCTGACCAGCCAGTCTCCCGTAGTGAAAAAACTGAACGCTATTGAAGGTTATCCGGTATCGCTTAAATTTGAGTGGTATGTAGAATCTAACACCTGTCCGGAAGAACGTCGTCAGCAAGCCAAGGCGCAACAGCAGGACGACCAGCCAGGTTTTGATGGCGGAGACCCAATGGGTTCCATCAGCAGCATTGCCGGCAGTTTCTTGCAACAAAAAGCCAGTGAAAAAGCCACCGACTACTTTACTCCAGATCCGAATGCCCCTGTGCTGACGTACATTTATGACGTTACCAGCATTGAGGTTTCACAGCAGCGCGATAGTCGCTTTAATGTACCGGCGGACTACGATTTGACCGATCGTCGTTAATCTGAGCCCGGCTGGGTGAAAGCCCAGCCAATCAACAGAGATCTCCTATGACCCGATTACTGCTGGCCCTGATGGCCATTTCCCTAAGTGCCTGTAGCCTGCTGCAACCCAGCAGCGATATCAGCGCCACCATTCATGGCCCAGACGAAATCAAAGAAGGTGGGACTCTGGTATTAAGTGCCAGCGTCGGCTCCAACGCAGGTCGTCCTTTGCATCAACGTTGGAGCAGTAGTCAGCCAGATATCCTGACCTTGATTCACAGCGATCAGGTCTTGGCCCGTTTTAAAGTAGCTGATGTCTCTGCAGATCAGCCAGTGGAAGTGGTGTTAGAGGTGGATGACGGTCAGTCAGTGTACACCCTGAAACAAACCGTCATCGTGCGCGATACTCCCTGAGTCTACTTCAGGTAGCTGTCCATAATTTGCTGATAACGCCCGCTACTCTTTAGCTGCGCCAAGCCTGCGTTAAAGTCATCACGCACACTGGCATTGCTAAACGCGACCTTATAGTCGGTCGGTGGAAACACTTCAAACAGCGTCACCGGGGCAGACACATCAACGCTCTGCTCGGCGCCTCGGTAAAAAGTGAAGATGTTTCTGTCCATAACCACCAAATCGGTACGGCCAGTGAACAGCAGCTTTATTTGCGCCTCCTGGCGGGCCATTTCTTTATAACCGCTATTGGCTGCCGCCATGCTGGCAAAGGCATCACCTAAATACTTGGTGGCATCCTGAAAAGCAACGATGGAGAAGTTGGCTAAATCAGGCACACTGCTCACCGAATGCCCTTTTGCTTGCAAGCCGATGGCCACATTCTGATACGTCATATGAACGTCAGAATAATGCACCCCGCTAAGGCCCGAGGATTCATTCACCGTCATAGCGGCATCAACCTTGCCGTCTTCAAGCGAGGTTTTTACCCGCATAAAAGGCACGTATTTGACCTTAAGCTCATGTCCTTTTTCGCTCAGTGCCGCACGAACAATATCGAGCTCCATGCCGCGGTCATCGTCGGCAATGACATACGGAGGCAAGGCCAGACCGACACTCATAGTTACGGTCTCAGCCGTTGCGGGCATCACCGTCAACAGCCATAAACTCATACCAAACACATGACGCATAGTCGCTCCTACTGGATTGAAAGACGTCACTAAGGCTAGCTTATTTCATCGCTCCATGATGACCATCACTGGCAGCTGTAGCTGCCATCACACCGGGTTATCGATATCAATAAACTCGACTTTAACGCCAAACTGCTGAGCCAAATGCTCACCTAACGCCAAGGCGCCATAGCGCTCCGTGGCATGATGCCCGGCGCTGTAAAAGTGGGTGCCTGTCTCTCGAGCAAGGTGCACCGCCGGTTCATTAATTTCACCTGTGATATAAGCATCAACACCGGCGTCGATGGCCGTTTGCAAATACCCTTGTGCACCACCGGTGCACCAGGCGACGGTCTCAATGACGTCGTTGTCTTCACCGATGTGCAATGGCTGGCGCTGCAATTGTTGCTCAATCCAAGTACTGAACTCCCGCCCTGTCATGGGCTTTGGCAAACGACCAACATTGCCAGGCTTACTCAAGTCATTGGCATCGATAGGGCCTTCTACCGATAACTGCAGAACTTTGGCCAGCTGGGCGTTATTGCCCAGATCAGGATGCACATCCAACGGTAAATGGTAGGCCAGCAAGTTAATATCGTGCTGCAGCAGCGCCTTTAAACGCTCACGCTTAATGCCGGTGATGGTGGCGTCTTCGCCCTTCCAGAAATAACCGTGATGCACCAAAATAGCGTCTGCACCGCGCTCGATGGCAGCATCTATTAGCGCCTGATTAGCGGTCACCCCGGTAATGATGTACTGAATATCGTCACGTCCCTGCACTTGCAGGCCGTTGGGGCAATAATCGCGAATTCGCTGGCTCTGCAACAAGTCATTCAGATGCTTCAGAATCTGGCGACGATCAGTCATAGTTCACTCCTGTAGTAAACGGTTAGTGTTAGTGCAGCCGTTGGCAAAATCGACAGTATAACGAGGTTCCTCCATGGCCAGCACCCCAGGGCTGCTACTGCAACGTATCGTGTTACCCGCCTTAATTGGCTTGATTGTGGCGCAAAGTATTTTGCTGTGGGTGCCCGATTGGGTCTTGCCCCAGACCTCAAATTCCGTACCCACCACAGCGCCTGCTGCCAGTACACCACAAGCATCGGGCCCGGTCAGTTATGCCAGCGCGGTTGAGCGCGCCGCTCCAGCAGTGGTTAATGTGTTTACCCGTAAACGGGTGGAACGTAAACGTCATCCGTTATTTGATGATCCGTTTTTTCGTCAGTTTTTCCCCGCCACCCGTGAGCCCAGCGCCCGAATTCAATCCAGCCTTGGCTCTGGTGTGATTATGTCAGAGCAAGGACATGTGCTGACCAACCACCATGTCATCAGTGGCGCCGATGAAATCGTGGTGGCCTTGCGCGACGGGCGTGAAGCCACTGCACAACTGATTGGTACAGATCCAGAAGCCGATTTGGCGTTACTGCAAATCGATATGCAGCCGCTTCCGGTAATTCCTGTCGCCGACAATCAGCCCCTTAATATTGGCGACGTGGTACTGGCCATTGGCAATCCCTTTGGCGTGGGCCAAACCGTCACTATGGGTATCGTCTCCGCCACCGGTCGTAATCAGCTGGGCATCAATACCTACGAAAATTACATTCAGACCGATGCGGCGATTAACCCAGGAAATTCTGGCGGCGCTTTGGTCAACGCTTATGGCGAGCTGGTGGGTATCAATACCGCCATCTTTTCCAAATCAGGCGGTAGTGAAGGCATCGGCTTTGCCATTCCCAACGAGGTTGCTACCCGCACGCTGGCGGATCTTGCTCGCCATGGTCAGGCTATTCGCGGTTGGCTCGGGATCGAAGTGCGCGAAGCGACGCCGGCTCTGCTGCAATCTTTGCAACTCCCCAATGCCCTGACCGGATTAATAGTGACTGGATTGTATTCTGGCGGACCGGCTGAACTGGCCGGGCTTGAAGTGGGAGATATTGTGACTCATTTGAACGATCGCTCGGCGGCCGATGCCAGGGCCGCTATGAATCAAATTGGCGCGCTGCGCCCGGGAGATCGCATTACTATCGATTTATTACGTGCTGGCCAATCCATTCGAGTGGAAGCCATTGCCGGCCAGCGCCAGTCGCAAACCAGCGCCCCATGAATTAAGATGCTGGAGCACAACTCCAGCACTCTAACGTCAATCTGACAGTATCCGATACTCGGCCGAACGGGCGTGCGCCTCCAAGCGCTCACCCCGAGCCAATATAGAAGCCGTTTTACCCAATTCAGACGCACCTTGTGGCGAGCACATAATCAAAGACGAGCGTTTTTGAAAATCATACACGCCTAAAGGAGATGAAAAGCGTGCGGTGCCAGACGTCGGCAACACGTGATTAGGACCCGCACAATAATCCCCTAACGACTCTGAGGTATGGCGGCCCATAAAGATGGCGCCGGCATGGCGTATCTGCGGCAGCAGGGCTTGTGGATCTGCGACCGACAACTCCAAATGCTCCGGTGCAATGCGATTACTGACCTGACAGGCTTCGTCGATATCGCCTACTTCAATCAGCGCTGCTCGCGCGGTTAAAGACGCCTGAATAATTTCCTGGCGCTGCATATCTGGTAATAAACGCTCGATGCTGCGCTGCACCCGATTCAAAAAATCGCCATCTGGTGACACCAAAATGGCCTGGGCATCTTCATCATGCTCAGCCTGGGAAAACAGATCCATGGCAATCCAGTCAGGATCGGTGTCGCCGTCGCACACCACCAAAATTTCCGATGGGCCGGCAATCATATCGATACCGACGGTGCCAAACACCTGACGCTTGGCGGTGGCAACAAAGATATTGCCAGGGCCAACAATTTTATCCACAGGCGGTACTGTCTCGGTGCCATAGGCCAGTGCCGCTACCGCTTGGGCACCACCAATGGTAAACACCCGACTGACACCAGCGACGGCTGCCGCGGCTAATACCAGCTCATTGAGTTCACCACCGGGGGTCGGCACCACCATGATAATGTCTTCCACCCCAGCAACATGCGCGGGAATGGCATTCATCAACACCGACGAAGGATACGCCGCTTTGCCGCCCGGCACATAAATGCCGACTCGATCCATCGCAGTGACCTTTTGCCCCAGCAAGGTGCCATCGGCTTCTTGGTAGTTCCAGGATTCTTGTTTTTGATGCTGGTGGTAACGACGTACACGCTCTGCTGCCAGCTCCAACGCCTGGCGTTGCTCATCTGGCAAACCATCCAGCGCCTGCTGCAAACGTGCCTGCGGTAACTCCAGCTCTGCTATCGACAAGGCATGCACATGGTCAAAACGATTGCTGTATTCCACCACGGCGGCATCACCACGATGCCTTACATCGGCCAGAATACTGGCGACGGTTGACTGAACCTGGACATCGGACACCGATTCCCAAGCCAATAACGCATCTAATTGCTCGTTAAAGTCTTCCTGGGCGGAATTTAAACGACGCACTGCAATAGTCATACGGCCTCCGTTTATGCTTGTTCAGAACGCTGGCGTTCAACGGCTGCTGCCATTTGATCGATGATGGGTTGGATCTGGGCATGCTTGACCTTCATTGCTGCCCGGCCCGCCACCAAGCGAGAGCTAATGGGAGCAATTAAATCACGCGCTTCCAGACCATTGGCCTTGAGGGTATTGCCGGTATCAACGATGTCGACAATCATATCGGCCAAATTCATGATCGGCGCCAGTTCCATGCCGCCATACAGCTTAATGATGTCGACCTGGCGGCCTTGCTCAGCAAAATAGCGCTTAGCCACATTGACGAATTTGGTCGCGACTTTTAAGCGCCCTTGCGGCATCTCGGCATCTTTTAACGCCGCTGTCATTAGCCGACAAGTGGCAATATTCAGATCCAGCGGTTCGCACAAGTTGTCGCTGTTGTATTCCATCAGCACATCTTTGCCCGCCACACCCAAATCAGCGGCACCGTACTCGACATAGGTCGGCACGTCCGTGGCGCGAATCACCACCAACTTAATATGCTCATGATTGGTATCGAAGATCAGCTTGCGGCTCTTTTTGATGTCTTCCGCTGGATGAATACCGGCTTCTGCTAATAACGGCAGGGTATCGTCCAGTATGCGGCCCTTAGATAGGGCAATAGTCAACGGTTGAGTCATGCGCTTGCTGATCCTCTGGCATTAAGCCGACACCCGGCGGATATCGGCTCCTAGTTGTTGGAATTTTTCTTCAATGCACTCGTAACCACGATCAATGTGATAAATGCGATTAACGTCGGTTTCACCTTCCGCCACCAAGGCAGCCAATACCAGCGACGCCGACGCGCGCAAGTCTGTTGCCATCACAGGCGCAGCATTGAGGCCGGATTTGCCGGTAACAATGGCGGTATTGCCTTCCACGTGAATGTCAGCGCCCATTCGCATCAGCTCTTGTGCGTGTACAAAGCGATTTTCAAAAACCGTTTCTATAACGGTGGCCGTGCCTTCAGCCACGGCATTCAGTACCACAAACTGCGCTTGCATATCGGTCGGGAAAGCAGGATGTGGCGCGGTGCGAATATTGACAGCTTTGGGCCGACGACCTTGCATATCGAGCTCAATCCAATCTGGGCCTGTGGTGATTTTGGCACCGGCTTCTTCCAGCTTGTGCAAAACCGCATCCAGAATCAGCGGATCTGTGTCTTTGCACTTGACCCGACCACCGGTCACCGCAGCAGCCACTAAATAGGTACCGGTTTCAATGCGGTCAGGCAAGACGTCAAAGTGACAGCCATGCAAACGCTCAACCCCCTGAATGGTTAGGGTGTCGCTACCAACGCCTTCAATCTTGGCGCCCATAGCGATCAGGCAGTTGGCCAAATCAACGATCTCAGGCTCACGCGCGGCATTTTCGATAACGGTTTCGCCATCCGCCAGCACGGCAGCCATCATCACATTTTCAGTACCGCCAACGGTCACGGTATCAAAAAAGATGTGTGCACCTTTCAACCGGCCACCCGGCACATGGGCTTGAATGTAGCCATCGACCACATTCACCTCAGCGCCCAGCGCTTCCATACCACGAATGTGCAAATCCACTGGCCGGCTGCCGATGGCACAGCCACCAGGCAACGACACTTCAGCTTTGCCGTGACGCGCCAGTAGCGGCCCCAGCACCAAAATCGATGCGCGCATGGTGCGCACCAGATCGTAAGGCGCTACGTAGCTGGTCATCTGACCACAGTCGGTTTCAACCGACATGTCTTCATTGACCGCCACCTGCACTCCCATGCAGCCCAACAGCTCTAACATGGTGGTGATGTCATGCAAATGTGGCAGATTGCCGACATGCATAACACCATCAGCCAATAAGGTGGCGGCCAGAATCGGTAGGGCGGAGTTCTTTGCTCCGGAAATGCGGATCTCGCCGTCCAGACGACGGCCGCCACGAATACTCAGCTTATCCATGATTTGGTCTCAGGCGTTCGTTTGCTCGGCGGGCGTTAACGCACGAATAGTGACGGCGTGAATACGGCCATCAGCAATGTAGGGATTCAGTAGCTTGTAGACGAATTGCTGGCGTTTAACAGCATTGAGGCCATCGAACACTTCGCCCACTGCCTGCACCTCGTACTTGTAACCGTCGCCATCAACGGTCCAGTTCACTTCAGGTGCTTCAGATTGCAAGATTTGCAGGATTTCAGCCGGCGACATAACCGCTTTACCACTCGTTTTCAGCTTACTATGGGCGGCCAATCATAGCGGATAATGCCCAAGGAGAACACTGGCAAGGGGTCAGTCTGTGTCAGCAACCAACGGATCAAACAGCGACTGTAAATCGCTGATGGCAATGATGGGCTGCAGCCGAGATGGCACATTGGCCAGTTTTAGCGCCACACCGCGCTGTTCGCAGTAGCGCAACCAATCCAGTATTAAAGCCACCGCCGCACTGGAAACAAGCTCAACTGCCTGCATATCCACACACCAGCTTTGTTCCGCAGCGCCAATCAAGCAACGGCCACGCCGAGCCAGCGGTGTAACCGTCATCAAGGTTAAATCACCGCTTAATATCGCCTTATTGGTGCCGTCAGCGTGCAGGGTAGGCGCTGTCATCAGCCTTCCTCTGCCTTGTTAAACAGGAAACGACCGATCAACTCTTCCAGCACCAAGGCTGACTGAGTGTCTTCAATCCAATCACCATCTTCCAAGTATTCTGGGTCAGCCCCAACGGTTAAACCTATGTACTTTTCACCCAGCAAGCCGGCGGTAAGAATGGAAGCCGAGGTGTCACGAGTCAAAGTCGCAACATCGGCGTTAATTTCCATCTCCACCACAGCCGAGTACCATTCTTGATCGAGGTAAACTTTGGTTACCCGACCTATGGTTACACCCGACATAGACACTTTGGCTCGTTCATTTAGGCCAGCCAGATTTTCAAAGCGCGCTTTAATGGTGTAGGTATCATTGGTTGCCTGCTGCGTCAGACCGCTAACACGAAAGGCCATCAACACCAGGGCAAATATCCCCATTACCATAAACGCACCCACGGTGAGTTCTACATACCGCATTTGCATATTACACGCCTCCCAGCATGACCGCGGTTAATACAAAATCCAGCCCCAGCACTGCCAATGACGATATCACCACGGTTTGTGTTGTTGCTTTACCAATACCTTCTGACGTCGGCGCTGAGTCATAGCCCTGAAAAACGGCAATCCAGGTAACCACCACACCAAACACCACGGATTTGATCATGCCTTTGATGACATCCTCATAAAACTCGACCGAGGCCTGCATATTGCCCCAATAAGCGCCCTCATCGATGCCAAGTAGATCAACGGCAACAAAAGCACCGCCCCAAATACCAACGGTGCTGAATAACAGTGCCAACACTGGCATTGAAATCAGGCCGGCCCACAAACGCGGCGTTATTACACGTTTTAATGGGTCAACCCCCATCATTTCCATGGCCGATAGCTGCTCAGTGGTTTTCATCAAACCGATTTCAGCGGTCAGCGCGGAACCTGCCCGGCCAGCAAACAGCAGCGCCGTCATCACCGGCCCCAGTTCACGTAACAGAGTCAAGGACACCATAGTGCCGAGAGCCGCCTCTGAGCCAAAGTCAATCAGGATGGTATAGCCTTGCAGGCCTAGCACCATGCCAACAAAAAAACCGGCCACCACAATAATGGACAGCGAGCGCACACCGACGGCATGAATTTGCTGAATTAGCTCGCGCCAGCCCGCACTGCCAGGCCCACCCCAAGCAACCGAGCGCCACAGCAACATGGCCGCGCGTCCCATGGCCTGCATGGCGCTGACACCATTTTTACCCAACGACTGCAGCATCATGAGGACAACAACTCCTGTCGGTAATCGGGTGCAGGATAATGGAACGGCACAGGGCCGTCGGGATCACCACGTAAAAACTGCCTGACTTCAGCATTGTCACCGTTCAATAGCTCGTCGGGAGTACCAAAACCGATCACCCGGCCATCTGACACCAGACACAAATAATCAGCAATGCTGCAAGACTCCTCAACATCATGAGATACCAGCAAGCTGGTCAACCCCAGCGCCTGACTTAGGGCACGAATGAGTTTGACGATCATGCCCATAGAAATGGGGTCTAACCCAGTGAAGGGCTCGTCGTACAGCATTAATTCAGGATCCATGGCGATCGATCGCGCCAGAGCGACACGCCTAGCCATGCCACCAGACAGCTCACTTGGCATTAATGGATGAGCACCACGGAGACCAACGGCCTCAAGCTTCATTAACACCAGATCACGAATCATGCTTTCTGGCAGATCGGTATGGGTGCGCAGCGGAAAAGCCACGTTGTCATACACCGACAAATCGGTAAACAAGGCACCGGTTTGAAACAACATGCCCATTTTTTCTCGGCGCAGTTCAAATAACTGGCGACGATTGAGCTGTCCAATGCGATGACCATCTACATCTATACTGCCCTGCTCCGGCTTTAATTGGCCGCCGATTAGGCGTAACAAGGTGGTTTTCCCAGTGCCACTGGGGCCCATAATGGCTGTCACCTTGCCACGCGGAAAATCAACGCTGAGACGATCGTATATCAGACGATCTCCGCGCCGAAAACTCAGCTCTTTAATAGATATGTAGGGGTCCATGTCACCTCGATTACATTTGCCTCGTTAGCCTGGGCAGCAAACTGCGGGCAAGCATAGCGGAATGTCGCTGAGCAAACCAAGCACACCTTCAGTGCTTGGGGCACGATTCACACAACTCACTGTTCCGCACCCAAGGCATTCTTTCTACCATCGCTGACAGTCCTGCAATTGCGCCGCCTCCCACCTCAGGTACAATGGCGCCCTTATTTAATTTGGATAACCAATCACTATGCTGACCGCGTACCTGGCCGTTCTGGCAGGGTTAATCGTCTTAGTCTGGAGTGCAGATAAGTTTGTTATTGGCGCTGCCGCTAGCGCCCGCAAACTGGGCATGTCACCATTATTGGTGGGACTGACCATAGTCTCTATTGGAACCTCAGCTCCTGAGATGTTCGTGTCTGCCATGGCCTCCATCGATGGTGCAGGTAACCTGGCTATTGGTAATGCCATCGGATCCAATATTACTAATATTTTATTAGTGCTTGGGGTGACCGCATTGGTGTCACCCATTCCGATCCAAAAGAAACTGGTGCGCAAAGAGCTGCCATTACTGTTGTTGATCAGCATTATTGGTGGACTCACTCTGGCGGATCTGGAACTGAACTGGATCGATGCTGCCATTCTCCTCGCCTCCCTGGCATTTGCTTTGTACCTGATGTTCCAGGATTCGAGCGAGTCAGGTGAACCCTTGGTCGACGAGGAAGAGGCAGAGGCCATTGAGCACACGTCCACCGGACAAGCACTGTTTTGGTTAGTCGTGGGCCTTTTGGCATTAATGCTTAGCTCACGCATGCTGGTATGGGGCGCCACTGAAATTGCCGTCGCTTTTGGCGTCAGCGATCTGATCATTGGTCTTACTATTGTTGCCATCGGCACCAGTCTGCCTGAACTGGCGGCGTCCGTAGCCAGCGCACTAAAAGGCCATCATGACATTGCCATTGGCAATGTCATCGGCTCCAATGTGTTCAACTTATTGGCTGTGATGCCCATCCCCGGTATGTTGGCCACCACCGCAGTAGAGCCTATGGCACTCTATCGAGACTTTAGCGTCATGATGGTGGCGACATTGGCGCTAGCCATTATGTTAATTGTTAGCTATCGCTCGGGCCGCGTCGCTCGTCCCTTTGGCTTAGTGTTAACCGGCGGTTATGCCGGCTACCTAGCACTGTTATTTTTTATGGCACAAGCATGACACAAGCAACTTCTTTCGATTTTATTCAATCAGCCAAACGGACCATCGAATTGGAGCAGCAAGCGATTGCCGCTCTTACCGAACGTATTGACGATGCTTTTTCCCTGGCCTGCAAAACCTTACTGACCTGTCGTGGCCGAGTGGTCGTTACCGGCATGGGAAAATCGGGCCATATTGGCAAAAAAATGGCGGCTACCCTGGCCAGCACTGGCACCCCGGCCTTTTTTGTTCACCCCGGCGAAGCTAGCCATGGCGATATGGGCATGATCACCCCCGATGATGTCGTCATTGCCTTATCGAATTCTGGTGAAACGGCGGAAGTAACCAGCTTGTTGCCTCTGCTCAGTCGTCAAGGCACGGCATTGATTAGTATGACGGGCAACCCCGCGTCGACGTTGGCCAAAGCCGCCACAGCACATCTTAATACCGGCGTTGAGCAAGAAGCCTGCCCACTCGATCTTGCCCCTACCTCATCGACCACCACCGCACTCGTGATGGGCGATGCGCTGGCAATTGCGCTGCTTGAAGCCCGCGGTTTTACTGCCGAGGATTTTGCATTCTCACATCCAGGCGGCGCATTGGGCCGACGCTTACTGCTTAAAGTCGAAGACATTATGCACAGTGGCGTAGAAATTCCTTCGGTCAGCCCGGATACCTTGCTGGCGCAAGCGCTGCTGGTGGTAACGTCGAAAGGCCTGGGGATGACTACAGTGCAAGACCAACAGGGACGACTGCAGGGCATTTTCACCGACGGCGATTTACGTCGTGCAATAGACCAAGGCGTCGACATTCAGCAAACGCAGATAGCCGATGTTATGACGCGTCAATGCAAAACTACTCCGCCAGGTGCATTGGCAGCCGAAGCGTTGAAACTGATGGAAGATAACAAGATCAACGCTCTGGTGGTCATGCAGGATCAGCAGCTGGTTGGTGTACTCAGCATGCATGATCTGTTGCGAGCTGGTGTTATTTAATGCGCAAGCGTTACCTGCTACTGCTACTGACCTTGATTTTCGGTGCCGCCTTGCTGGCGGTTGACCGCTACAGTGACAGCTGGGAATACAGCAGCAGTGAACGCAGTGCCAATGAACCAGACTATTATGGCGACGGTCTAATTAGCCGCCGTTTTGACGAGCAAGGCATGGCCATTCAAACGCTGAAAGCTGCGTCGTCAGCACATTATCCCGATAGTCGTCACACAGAATTCCAGCAGCCATTTATCGTAGCGCTGGATCAACAGTCCACACACTGGCAAATTCGTGCTCAGTCTGGGCGACTGTCAGATGGCGAGCAGCGACTGACACTGCAGCAGGATGTTGAAGTTCGCACATTAGATAGCCAAGAAGCTGTGCGTATCCGCACAGATGAACTGCACTACGATATTGAACAACAGATAGCATCGACCGAACGGCCTGTACGTATCGACAATCAACGTATACAGATCACCGCCATCGGCATGACATTGGATCTAAAGCGCCAACGTATGCGCTTTCACCGGGAGGTTAATACTCAGTATGATCCGTCTATTCAGTAGCATATTGATGCTACTGCTGGCTCATTCCAGCCTGGCTTTAGAGCAAGACTGGCAACAAGCCGTGACCATCTTGTCAGATCACGCCGAATTAGATCGCAAAACAGGCATGGTGATGTACGAGGGCAACGTCACTCTAACCCAAGGCAGTCTGCGCATCGAAGCTGAGCAGCTGTTGTTGTTCCGCAATGGCGATCAGCTAGAACGGGTCACTGCTCGCGGCACGCCTGCACGTTACGAGCAAATTATTAGTGACGGCGATAGTCTGACCCGAGCCCATGGTAAACGCATTGACTATATGGCGGTGCAACGTGAAATTCTGATCGAAGGCAATGCTCGCTTAGAGCAGGATGGCAACCAGTTTAGCGGCGAGCAAATTCGCTTCGATATGCTGCGTGATACCATTTCTGCCCAAGGTGGCGAAAGCAAACCTGGTGAAGAAGGCAAGCAACGCATCAAGGTGATACTGCAACCGCAGACCAGCCAAGAGCTGGGCGTTAGCGACAGCCCGCCAGCTGCTGACAGCGCCCAAGAAAACAGCGCCACGGACGATACGGCCAGTGACGCAGCGACGACGGGGACTGATGCCCTTCCTTCTGATAATGCCACCACTGAAGACAGCGATGAAAACCCTGAAAGCTGAACACCTGGCCAAAAGTTACAACGGCCGTGAGGTAGTAAAAGACGTTTCTCTGTCCGTTGACAGTGGCCAGATCGTTGGCCTTTTAGGCCCTAATGGCGCCGGTAAAACTACCTGCTTTTATATGATCGTCAATTTGGTACAGGCCGACAAAGGCCGTATCCGAATCGATGATGACGACATCAGTCACTTGCCGATGCATGGTCGCGCCCGTCGCGGCATTGGCTATTTGCCGCAAGAAGCATCAATCTTTCGAAAGCTCACAGTGGCCGACAATATCATGGCCATTTTAGAGACACGCAAAGACCTTAATCGCAAGCAACGCAAACAAGCCCTTGAACAACTGCTGGACGAATTTCATATTCAACATATTCGCGACAGCTTGGGCATGGCGTTGTCGGGTGGTGAACGCAGACGAGTGGAAATTGCCCGCGCCCTCGCCGCTGAACCTGCTTTTATTTTACTTGATGAGCCATTCGCTGGTGTCGACCCCATTTCGGTGTCTGACATCATGGATATTATTCGCCAACTTAAGCATCGCGGCATCGGTGTATTAATTACCGACCACAACGTTCGTGAAACCCTGGCCATCTGCGAAAAAGCCTACATTGTTGGTGGCGGACATATCATTGCAGAAGGCACAGCCGACGACGTATTAGCAAACGAGCAAGTAAGAAAAGTCTATTTAGGCGACGATTTCCGCCTTTGATTCTGCCCCCGGCAAAAGGCTATGATGCCTGACCGGTGGCAAGGAAAGGTACAAAATCTGTATTCCTCGCCGGGGCGCCTGGCCTATAATGCCAAGCATATAGTATGCCGATCGGGTGAATTTTAGACTTCTATGAAAGCTTCTCTCCAGCTCAAGATGGGCCAGCAGCTGACCATGACGCCGCAGCTGCAACAGGCCATCCGCTTGCTTCAGCTGTCGACCCTGGACCTTCAGCAAGAAATCCAGGAAGCCCTCGACTCTAATCCTATGCTGGAAACGGAAGAGCAAGACGATGCCCCGCAAAGCGAACCCCAAGCTGAAACCAGCAGCGAAAGCAGCAGCCAGGAAGCGGATAGTGCAGAAGTAGACGAGCAGTGGTCGAATGAGCAGCTGCCTGATGATCTACCGGTAGACAGCCAATGGGAAGACACTTATCAGGCCAGCGCCGGCGTATCGAGCAACGCCCCCGTTGGCGACGACGATTTCGACTACGACTCGCGCCATGCCAGCACAGATGACTTGCAAGATCATTTGCTGTGGCAACTGAATCTGACTCCTATGTCGGAACTGGATCGCGACATTGCCATCATGCTGATCGATGGTACTGACAGCGATGGTTATTTGCACACCAGCGTTGAGGATGTCGTTGCCAGCTTTGATGCCGAGCACGAAATTGAGCAAGAAGAAGTCATGGCGGTGTTGCATCGCTTACAGCAATTTGAGCCGGCTGGCGTGTTTGCACGCGATCTGCGCGAATGTCTGTTGTTGCAACTGCGCCAGTTGCCCAACGACACCCCCTGGTTAGAGCAAGCCATTCAGGTGATTGAGCTTCATATCGAACTGCTAGGCAGTCGCGATTATGCCACCTTAATGCGCAAAACCCGGCTGAAGGAAGACGACCTGAAAGCCGTGTTGCGATTGATCAAAGAGCTCAACCCCAAGCCTGGCGCCAGCGTCAGCCCGGAGCAGGCCGAATATGTGGTGCCCGATGTTCTGGTGCGTCAACTGCGTGGTGAGTGGCGAGTCGAATTGAATCCTGATATCGCCCCCAAACTGCGCGTCAATGCCGATTACGCCTCACTGGTGAAGCGCTCAGACAACAGTGCCGACAACACCTTTTTAAAAGATCACCTGCAAGAAGCACGCTGGTTTATCAAAAGTCTGCAAAGTCGAAATGACACCTTACTGCGTGTCGCCACCAAAATTGTTGAATATCAAATCGACTTCTTTGAGCAGGGCGAAGAAGCCATGAAACCTTTGGTGCTGCATGATATCGCCGAAGCTGTTGGCATGCATGAATCGACTATTTCCAGGGTGACTACACAAAAATACATGCATACCCCCAGAGGGGTATTTGAGCTTAAATACTTCTTTTCCAGCCATGTCAGCACCGATACCGGCGGCGAATGTTCATCCACCGCAATCCGTGCCATGATCAAGAAGTTGATTGCCGAAGAAAATGCCCGTAAACCGCTGAGCGACAATAAAATCGCTACGCTATTGGGAGACAAAGGCATTAAGGTAGCCCGCCGAACCGTGGCGAAGTATCGCGAAGCCATGTTGATTCCGCCCTCTAATGAGCGCAAACAACTGGTTTAAAACAGCGACATCCAACAGCCAAAGGAGTCTGGATATGCAAATAAACGTCAGTGGTCACCATGTTGAGATAACTGATTCACTGCAGGCCTATGTGGAAGAAAAAATGGCCAAGCTGGAGCGTCATTTCGATAACATCACCACCGGACAGGTCACTTTGACGGTGGAAAAAAGCGGTCATAAGGCCGAAGCTCGTATCCACGTCAGTGGCGCCGACCTCAACGCCAGCTGCGAGCAGGACGATATGTACGCCGCCATCGATTCCATGATCGATAAGCTCGATCGTCAAATCATTAAACACAAAGAAAAAATTGTTGCCCGTAAACAAGGCCACTGAGTTCTAGCATGCGCATTGAAGATATCCTCACCGCCGACCGTGCACAAATTGACGTTCCGGCCTCCAGCAAGAAAAAGCTGCTGCAGTATCTGGCCAGCTTTATTGGTCAGCGCCTGCCCGGCAGCTCCGACGACGATATCTACGAGCGATTATTAACCCGGGAACGACTCGGCAGTACCGGCATTGGCGAAGGTATCGCCATACCGCACTGCCGACTAAAAGAGTGTGAGCAGGCACTTGGCATCTTGCTGCGCCTGCAAAGCCCAATTGATTACGACGCCATCGACCAGCAACCGGTCGACCTGGTGTTTGCCTTATTGGTTCCAGAAGAAGCGACCGAAGAACACCTGCAAATTCTGGCCACCCTGGCACGTAACTTCAGCACCGAAGACTTTCGCAGTGCACTGCGCAATGCTCCCAATGAACAGCAGTTATTTCAACGGGCGCTGAGCGCAGTTGAATAAATGGCGCTACTGAGTCTCGACAACAGCGAGACGGATTGCTGGCAGCTCGCAACACCAGTCGCCAGCTAGCCAAGAGCAGAGGAGACACATTATGCGATTAGTCGTTATCAGTGGTCGTTCTGGATCGGGCAAATCCAGTGCCTTGCATGTGCTGGAAGACTTGGGCTTTTATTGCATCGATAATCTGCCTATTCCATTGTTACCGGCGCTCACGGCGGAAACGCAACACGATCCACGCCTATCGCAGGTGGCGGTGAGCATCGATGCCCGCAATCTGTCGCAAACCAGTGATGGCATTGCAGAAGTACTGCAGCAGCTGCAATTAGAGAAACACCAGCTTGAAGTGGTGTATCTCGACGCCAACGAATCAACCTTGTTGCAACGCTTTAGCGCAACGCGTCGCAAGCATCCGCTGACCAGTGCAGAGTTGTCATTAGCAGAAGCCATTCAGGCCGAGCAGCAATTATTGGAGCCGCTGGCCTATATGGCGGATCTCACGCTAGATACCACCAGTATGTCAGTGCACGAACTGCGCAGTCTGATCAAGTTACGCGTCGCTGAACGTAACAGTGACGACATCGCCATCCTGTTTGAATCCTTCGGCTTTAAACGTGGCATCCCGATCGATGCCGATTATGTGTTTGACGTACGCAACCTGCCAAACCCCTTCTGGCAGCCGGAATTGCGCCACTTCACTGGTTTGCAGCCACCGGTACAGGCCTTTTTAGCCGCGCAGCCTGAAGTGAACTCTATGCAAAGCGATATTCAACAGTTTATTGAACGTTGGCTGCCAGGTTTTATCGATAACAACCGCAGCTATATGACCATTGCCATCGGCTGCACCGGAGGTCAACACAGATCTGTTTATGTCGCTGAGCAACTGGCTGGACAGTTTCGCCAGCAATTCGCTAATGTTCAGGTCAGACACCGTGAACTGAGCTGCCTGCCATCCCATGATTGAAACTGAAATTACCATCATCAATAAACTCGGCCTGCACGCCCGTGCTGCCGCCAAGCTGGTATCGACGGCAGCGGCCCATTCCGCACAGATACGCGTCGGTTACCCAGACCGGCTGGTCGATGGCAAAAGCATCATGGCCGTCATGATGCTGGCCGCCAGCAAAGGCACACAAATTGTTCTACAAGCCGAAGGCGAAGATGCCGAGCAAGCCATCGCGGCATTGGAAGACCTGATCAATCGCCGCTTCGACGAAGGCGAATGACTTTCGGAAAAATAATTTTTCGCTAAAAATCAATTCCCTACGCTAACATTTGCGAGCAGTTTCGTAGTCTGTTGCTGGCTTTCGAGCTAGAATCTAGTCTATTCGCCGACATCTTTCCGGTAACGTTTTCACCCCATGACCTGAGCACTGTCTATGGCCCACCACAGCGAAAAAGCCAAAGCCAGATTACATAGCCTTAACGCCGCGCTAGAAAGCGGCTCACTGGCGACAGTGCAGCGTATTATCAATTCAGGCCTTGCTCCTCAAGACGTTGCCCACCTGATTGAATCATCACCGCCCAAAGTACGTGAAGTCTTGTGGGAGCTGGTCGACGCTGAGCTGGAAGGTGAAATCCTTCAGCATCTGAGTGAAGAGCTGCAAGCGCACTTCCTCAGTGATATGACCGCTGAGCAAGTCGCCAGCGTCACCTCCGATCTCGATATCGATGACGTTGCCGACATACTGCAGCAGCTACCTGAGCGTGTTACTCAGGAAGTGCTGGATGTTATGGATCAGCAGGACCGCGCCCGATTGGAGGCAGTACTCGGCTATCCGGAAGACAGCGCCGGTGGTCTGATGAACACCGACACCATCACCATCCGGGCCGACATTACCCTGGAAGTGGTGCTGCGGTATCTACGCCGCCATAAAGCCCTGCCGGATATGACCGATGCGCTGTTGGTGGTGAACCGCAATAACGAATTTATCGGCTCATTGCCACTGCGCAAACTGCTGGTCGGCGACCCGCAGCAAACAGTGCGCGAGGTGATGTCCACCGATACCCGAATTATTCATGCCACTCAGCACGAAACCGACGTCGCCAAGCTGTTCGAACGTCACGATTTAGTCTCGGCACCTGTGGTCGATGCCAATGGCGTTCTGCTCGGCCGCATCACCATTGACGATGTGGTCGACGTTATTCGAGAAACCGCCGACCATTCGCTGATGAGCATGGCCGGTCTCGATGATGAAGAAGACACCTTTGCACCGGCGTTAAAAACCAGTCGCCGACGTGCGGTGTGGCTGGGCATCAACCTGATTACTGCGTTTATGGCCTCAGCCGTCATTGGTTTATTTGATGCCACCATAGAAAAAGTCGTGGCCTTGGCCGTGCTAATGCCCATCGTTGCCAGCATGGGTGGCATTGCTGGCAGCCAGGTATTGACGCTGGTTATTCGAGGGCAGGCATTGGGGCACCTCAGCAGTGCCAACTTTCGCTGGTTGTTTAACCGCGAACTGATTGTCGCTGGCATTAATGGGGTACTGTGGGCAACTGTCATCGCCGGCATTACTCTGCTGTGGTTCGGTGATCCCGCCATAGCTGTTATCATTGCCGCAGCCATCATTATTAATTTACTGGTTGCCGCCATCAGTGGTGCCGCACTACCGCTCATTATGAAAGCACGCGGCATTGACCCGGCACTGGCAGGATCGGTGGTGCTGACCACAGTCACCGATGTGGTTGGTTTTTTATCTTTTTTAGGCCTGGCGACCCTGTTCTATTTGTAGAGAATTATGACTGAGCACCACGACTACGAAGACGACGACTTTATTAGTAAGTCGGAAATGAAGCGCGAAATGGAGCGCTTGCAAGACATCGGCCGTCAGCTGACCGATTTAACCCCGCAGCAGTGGCAGGCTTTTCCGCTAACGGAAACCTTGTTGTCGGCACTGCAGGAAAGCAAACGTCTAAAGCAACATGAAGCCAAACGTCGCCACCTGCAGTACATCGGCAAACTGATGCGCAGCGAAGACATTGATGCCATTCAGCACCAGCTCGATCTATTGGACCCGTCCAGCGAGCTGTATGGTCGACTGCAGCGCCAGCAAGAGCTTTGGCGCACGCGCCTAGTGGAGAGTGACGACGCTCTAGCCGAATTTATGGATGAATACCCTAGCCTAGATCGCCAACATCTGCGCAACCTAGTGAGAAACGCCCGTAAAGAGCACAGCAGTGGTAAAACGGGCAAAAGCTACAAACAGCTGTTTCAGCTGATCAAAGCGCAAATGCTGGATGACTAACCGTCGTTGTCATCCATGTCGTGACTAGCCCGACCTATCACCAAAAAAATCAGGCACGGCAGCGCCGCATAGCGGCGCCTTAACTTACAAACGTCGGTGTTGTTGCACGGGCATACGCTCACGAACCTGCTGCAGCCACTGTAGATCAATGTCCGCCAGCGCCACACCAGACTCATGGCCCAGCTGTGTTAGCACCTGCCCCCATGGGTCAACAATTTGTGAGTGCCCCCAGGTCTGACGTTTGTCATCGTGCCAGCCACACTGATTGGCCGCCAATAAGTAACACTGTTGCTCAATTGCTCTGGCCTGCAGCAGTGGCTGCCAATGGGCTTCACCGGTGCGGTAAGTAAAAGCTGCCGGCAGCGAAATGAGTTCAGCACCCTTTTCAGCCAGCTGGGCAAACAGTTCAGCAAAGCGCAGATCGTAGCAGATGGCCAAGCCTAAACGTCCGACCGGCGTCTCAATCACCACCACCTGATCGCCCGGTGAAAAGCGATCCGATTCGCGATAGCTGCCCTGGGCGTCGCCGACATCGACATCAAATAAATGGATTTTGTCGTAGCGGGCCACCAGCTCACCGTCGTCATTCCAGACACAACTGGCCGAGCGCAGACGCGGATCATCATCCGGGCTAGCCATAGGAATCGCGCCCGCTACCAGCCAGATATTTAACTGCTTGGCCCACCCCGCCAGCTGTTGTGCTATGTCCTGTTGTGCAGCCAGCAATTGAAATTGTTCGCCGTCCAAGGTCAAAAACATTTCCGGCACCACCACCAAGCGAGCACCTTGCCTGGCTGCTTCAGCCACCAGCGCATGGGCCGCGGCCAGATTCATTTCCACATTCGAACCTGAGCACATTTGCACAACTGCCACTTGTTGCGTACTCATTCGTCACCTCCCAAACCAAAGATGCTGCGAATTCTATCTCCCAGGCTACGGCTGGTCTTGCCGTCCACTTCATTATCAAATGCCTGGTTGATGGTTAACTGTGGCTCTGACCAGGTGCCACGCACGGTATAACTGGCACTGGTAAAACGCTCTAGCTCGTCACCAATTAAACGTTCGGTGACATAGATGGATGCCGCCACCGGCGGTGCTAGGCCCGCCAATACTGCCACAATCGGTAATGAACCTGTCACCGGAAAAGTCACCGCTAATTTCATGTCTAACGTTTGGTAATTCAAATTACTGCTGCCAGACAGCCAAAATTTACTGCCCGGGCCATCCATAATCAAAGGCTCAGACAAGGTCATGATGCCGTCGTTCAGTTCGGCTTTTGCTTTCAGTACATCGAAGGTCACACCGGACTGATACAAATCGGAAAAATCGAGCTGCAAGCGGCGGCTGATGGTGTTGAAGTTCAATATCCCAAAGGCTTTCAATGCCTCCGTGCCTTTGGCTGCCATATTACCGTTGCGCATGCGAAGCGCTACCACGCCATTTAATGAGCGCGTGTCGTATCCCAGAGGTGAGCCATTCCAACCAAGCTGAGCCAACACCCGAGTGTCTTCGGCGCTGACAATTTCTTGCTGGCGAAATGCGCGCTGAACCTTGCCAATATCGCCGCTGGTCATACTGATATCAGATAAGCGTGTTTGATGACCCGTCGGCGTGAGTGTCCAGTCCAGCTTTCCCAACACCTTCATGCCTTTGAGGTCGCTATCTTCCACGTCGATGCGTAACCCTTGTGGCTGCGGTCGACTGTTCAGATGCCAACGGCCAAGGTTGCGACTGCCAATATACAGCTCAGCCAACTGCATATTAAAGGCTGGAACATCTGCCGGATTCATCCCTTGCAGAGGATCAATGGGCGCGACTGAGGCAGGATTGCTCTGTTTTTCGCCTTCTTCGTCGCTCGCTGGCATATGAATATGATCCAGCGTTAACTCCATTGGCAACGATGAATCAGCCGCCAACTGCACCTTACCCGCCAGCAATTGGCTATCGATTTGGAACTGCCATTCGCCAAATTGCTGCTGACCTTGCACCCTAGCTTCGCCACTGGCATTGCCCCACACATCAACGTCCTGCAACTGCAGATCGATTAACCGTAACGGGCCAGACTCTACCGCTGCGTTATCGCTGGGCTTTGCCTGGTCATATTCCGATAGCGTGTCTTGCGGCAGACTCTGAACAGAGTCTGGGTGATCCGTCTCTACCAGCAAGGTTTGCATATGCTGCCAAACGGCAAACCACTGCTGAGCATTGATAGGTTGGTGAATACGCCCACGAACCTCAACGCCAGGATCACTCGGCAAAAATGCATCACTACCACCTAAATACACCTGGCCACGATGCAACTCGCCATCACGCAGGGCCACCACTGTGTTGAGCTCATCATCATAACGAAGATGAATGCGGGTATCTTCAGCTGGCACCACCGACAGTGTTAGCGGCCTTGCTTGCTCGGCAGTTTTCCCCAACGGATCAGGCAGCGCAATATCAGTACCTAACAGGTCGGATTGCAGCTCAAATCGTACCACTTCAGATTGGCTAGCAGTCAAGTTCAATTGCGCTTGGTAATTGAGTTCACCACTAATGGGGTCCAATAAAAATACCGGTAACCATTGTTTAAAAGGTGGCCACTGGGCTTGGCCTTCGGCCTGCAAACTCATGTCATAGCCTGCTGCCACTGGTGTCGATGCTATTGTGGCTTGAAAATCACCGCCAAATATACGACCGCTGAGTTGTTCGCTCGACAAGCCACTGTCATTATCAAAATGCAATCGCCCACCAAGACCCTCAAAGGTGATATCCAGCTCGCCTAAATGCAGGCGATTGTTGCTAATAACAACATCTAATTGCACTTGGGGTTCGGCTTCGTTGCCCAGCGGCATATCCAACACCAATCCAGCCGACAACGGACCTCCACCTTGCCACTGGTCTGCCGCTCCGCCTATTAATTGGCGTAAGGGTGTGTCGGTAAAATAACGCAACGCCTCGGAGCTATCGCCATCCAACTGACCAACAACATTCAGCCAGGTTTGCTGATTTTGCTCACGTAATTTCAGCCTTGCACTGTGCGGACGAAAACGTCCGCCGAGGGTTTCTGCACTATCGACCCAAACATCCAAATCCGACGAAGACAGTAGTAGGCGGCCATCCATTTTTTTCAGTACTGGCCAATCGGGCAGGTAGCGCAACTGCATATCATGGGCCTGTAGATACAGTTCAAGACTGCTGTTGTGTTCGTTGCTGTCTTCATCAAGAAACCCATTCAGCGCCAACATGCCCTGCTCTAGCTGACCATCCAGCAAAGCTTGATTCAGCCATTGCCGCAGCTCGTCATCCAGTAACGAAGGCACCAGCTGTTGCTGTAAGCTAATCGGCGCCTGTTCCACACCGACCAACACTGATAAGTTGTCTGTAATGCTGTTTTCATCGCTGGCAATACTGAGGCCAACCTCTGCCGTGACTGGCACATCCTGTAGTCGTGCCTTGAGTTGTTGTAACTGCAGCTGGTAATACAAAGGGTGAATTGCCCAAACAAAATCAGCCGAAGCCTGCTGCAGCTGCCAAGGCTGGTCATAAACATCGGCCAGCCATACTGACAGTTCATCATCTCGAATGCGCAACCGCCCTTGCTCAGGTAATAGCTGCAGGCTTGCCGATGCGTCAGTGAGGGCAGGTATGCCCTGATACGCATCGACGCTGACTTCCTGCAACTGGGCGCGTAGCTCAAACTGCAATTGTTGCTGCTGTATCAGCCACGACAGACGGGTTTGCTCGGCCCGACCACGGGGGTTAAGGCCTGTGATGTAACGCTGCCATAAGTCAGGTAGCAAACCATGACGGCTAATAAAATCTGCGCCTTGCTGTAAATCCAAGCCAGGAATCTGCAGTTGCCAGCCCTTATTTTCCAGGCCGTCATCGGCACTCATATTGAGGGTACTGAGATACAGCTCGCTGATGGGAAAGTCATCAGCAAACGACAAACGCATACGCGCCTGCCAACCATCGCTGCTTTTTTTGCCATCAAGCTTGATCACACCACGCTGCAATAACAGCGGATCGGCAGAGGTAGACATACTTAGCTCAGGCAAGGTCAAGACGCCATGGACTTGCTGCAATTGCCCTTGCTCGAGGTTAAGCCAAGCCATCAATCCTGCCCGGGCGCTATTAACCTTCAACTGCTGTGGTAACTCATCGGGAATCCAGCGAAGCCAGTTTTGCTCATCGACTTGCAAAAACAGCTGACCTTGCTGCTGTCGCCAAGGCCATAAGGCACCTTGCAACTGACCATTGATGCGAATGTTGGCCAGCTCGCCATCGGTGCCCCAAGCAATTCGACCCGACGCTACCCGGCTGTCGCCACGGTTTCGCCACAATACGGATTCCAACCGCAGCTCTTCTGAAAACTTCAGCCCCCGGCCCTGCAGCTGCCAATCACGTAGCAATATACTGTGCTGAAGTTCCAACCACTCAAGCCAAGCCGGGCGATCGCTAAAGCCGCCAGAGGTTTGCTCCGTGGAGTCACGGCCTTGCGTGAGTGCGGTTAAGTCCAGCTGCCAGCCGTCGCTGAATTGCCAGACATTGTCTGACACCTCTTGGGCATCGACACGCACACCATTGACTTCAATACGGCGAAACACAGGTTGACGGTAAAAGGCGCTGGCACTGATATCTAATTGGGCTTCAATATGACCCACCTGCAGCCCAGCACCGCCAGCACCGACACGCAGATCAGAGACTCGAACAAGTGGCGACAAGCCGCTCCAGCCACCCTGCATGCTGGCCATAGTGACCGGCTGGCCCAACTGCTGCGATAACCATTGCTCAGCTTGCGGTTGATAGGTCTCTAACAGTGGAATTAACTGGCGTCCCAAACTGACGTATAAAGCCAGCAATACCAACGCGACGACAATAGTTATCCACAGCTGCAGCCAAAGTTCGCGCATCCAGCGCATCAGCTCAGCCCCACGTTACTGCAGTACGATGTCATATTCGTCCTGAGCATAGTGATTTTCGACCTGAAGCTTAATTGCTTTGCCAATAAAGCCTTCTAAATCGGCGAGGCTGTTGCTGTCTTCATCCAGCAAACGATCAACCACACCCTGACTGGCCAACACCAAATAGGTACCAGCATCATAGGCCCGTTCTTCGCGTAGAATTTCGCGAAATATCTCGTAGCAGATAGTTTCGGCAGTTTTGACCGTGCCGCGACCTTCGCAAGTATGACAAGGCTCCATCAGCATTTGCTCAAGGCTTTCGCGGGTGCGCTTACGCGTCATTTCCACCAGCCCAAGCTCGGATACGCCGCTGATTTTGGTTTTGGCGTGGTCCTTTTCCAGCACCTTTTCCAACATGCGCAGTACTTGGCGCTGATGCTCGGGATCAACCATATCGATAAAGTCGAGGATGATGATGCCACCCAGGTTGCGTAGCCTTAATTGCCGGCCAATGGCAGTCGCTGCTTCTAGGTTGGTTTTAAAGATGGTTTCTTCAAGATTGCGACGGCCGACAAAACCGCCGGTATTCACATCAATGGTGGCCATGGCTTCGGTTTGATCGATGACCAGATAACCGCCCGATTTCAATGGCACCTTACGATCCAATGCACGCTGAATTTCATCTTCAACGCTGTAAAGTTCAAACAGCGGCCTAGGGCCTGGGTAACATTCCAGCTTGGCTTCTACTTCGGGCACGTACTGGGAGGCAAACTGCTTCAGGTTGGCAAAGGTCTCACGCGAATCAATCAGAATCTTGTCGATTTCAGGCCGGGCATAATCGCGCAGTGTACGCGACGACAACGGCAGCTCATCGTAAACAATGCGTGACGGTTTATAGGCCTTGATACGCTCTTGCAGTTTGCGCCACAAGCGCCGCAAATAACGGATATCCGCCAGGATTTCATCCTCGCCCACACCTTCCGCGGCGGTACGCAAGATAAAGCCGGCTTCCCCCGTCATCTCTTCCACGGCCATGCACTGATTGACCAGCTCACGCAGACGCTCACGCTCTTCCTCGTCATCGATGCGCTGCGACACACCGACATGCTCCGCCGCCGGCATAAACACCAAATAGCGCGCTGGAATGGCTAACTGTGTGGTCAGCCTTGCGCCCTTGGTGCCAATCGGATCTTTGGTCACTTGTACCACCAAAGACTGACCTTCATGCACCAGTTGGTTAATAGGGGCTGAGCCATCATTGCTGATTTCGCCCGCATGAATAAAGGCCGCGCGCTCCAAGCCGATATCGACAAACGCCGCCTGCATGCCGGGCAGTACCCGTACCACCTTGCCTTTATAAATATTACCGACAAGCCCTCGATGATTGGTGCGCTCGATAACGATTTCCTGCAGCACACCATTTTCGACCACCCCAACACGTGTTTCCGTGGGGGTAATATTCATCAAAATTTCTGCATTCATGCTGTCTCCTTACTTGCACTGCCAGATATCAACATGCCAGCGCTGCAGCAACTGCGCGGTTTCATGCAATGGCAAGCCAACAACATTGCTATGACTGCCCTGTAGAGATTCTACCAGCACCGCGCCCAGTCCCTGAATACCGTATGCACCGGCTTTATCGGCCGGCTCTTGAGTCGCAACGTAGGCACGTATTTGCTCGTCACTCAAAGTCGCAAAGCTAACCTGGGTGCTGATCACCAAAACCTCGCTGCGTAGCGTGTCATCCCTTCCTTGCTGCGCCAGCGCCACGCCACTCATTACCTGATGTGAACGTCCTGATAAGCGCTGCAGCATGGCCACAGCGTCGGCATCATCAGCAGGCTTGCCAAGAATATCCTGATCAATCACCACACACGTATCAGCGCCTAACACGACGTCCTCGGTAGACGATACCAACGCTAGGGCTTTTTCGAGGGCCATACGCTTAACGTAATCGTAAGGGAGTTCTTGCGGTGCCGGCGTTTCGTCGATATCGGCAGCGGAAATCCAGTATTCGACACCGATCTGAGACAACAATTGCGCCCGCCGAGGCGAGCGCGAGGCCAAACATATCATTGACTACGCATCCTGATGAGCAGCAAATGCGCTAAGCCGTATACCCATGGCCACAGAGCTGCTGAGACCAAGGCCGGCTGCCATAACAGCACGGGTTGCGCGGCGCCTGTCATCAATAACAAGGCCCAGTAATGGATGACCTGCCCTAACGCCACCAACAAAAACACCACTGCCATTTGCTGAATAAAATGAAATAACACCACTCGCCGATAGGTCAGCTGCAGCAAATAAATTTGTACTAGAAAAATACTGACGTGCAGTCCCAGCGGCACCGCTTGCTCAGTATCCAGTAACAGTCCTAGCGGCCAAGCCAGCCATAAACCAAAAATTCGCGGCTGATGCAGCACCAACACCATGGTCAGCAGGCTGATCCAACTGGGCTGCAACCAGCTCAATAATTCTGGCATGGGTAAATGCTCTAGCATAAACGCAGCAAATACGGCGACGAGCACTAGTAAGGTATGACGCACGGTCATTTGGCAGACTCCGGCCATAAATCCACTGCACGGATATCCGCACCATCGGCACTAAACAGCAACAACAAGTGACGACTGCGATCGAGATGGGCATTCGGCGCCGCACGCACGCTGGCAAACGGCTTGCCCGCAATGTTTTCTACTTGAGTCACGGTTGCGACCGGATAGCCCTTAGGATAACGCCCACCCAAACCGGAACTGATCAATAAATCACCAACTTTAATATCAGCGGTGCTGGGCACATAAATTAATTCCAGTGAATCGATGGCACCGGTGCCAGCGGCAATGGCACGCACCCCATTGCGATTGACCTGCACAGGAATCGCATGGTTAGAGTCGGCAATCATTAATACCCGCGAGCGATTTGGTAAGACATCGATAACTTGCCCGAGCAAGCCATAGGCGTCTAATACCGGCTGACCCACAAAGACACCGTCGGTTTGGCCTTTGTTAATCAGAATCTGCTGGCTATAGGGGTCAGGATCAACCGCCAGCACAGAACTGACCAACACACGGCCGCCGAGTTTTTCCGACGCATTCAGCAGCTCGCGCAGCTCTATATTTTCTGCTTCTAGTGCGGCTAGCCGTTGTACCCGGGTTTCTAAAATCAAATTGCGGGCACTGAGTTGCTTATTATCATGCAGTAGCTGCTGGCGCGTCGCCGCCGATTCACCAAACCAATCGGCCAGCACCGACGGCATCATGGCCGCTGTTTGCGCCGGCTCTAATACATAGCCTGTGACATAACGTGCCGGTTGCAGCCAGGAGTATTGATGATCCACCCAAATAAGAGCCAGCGCTAACGCCACCAGCAGAGTAACCTTCTGCCCTTGTAAGGGAGGAATCTGAAATTGCGACTTGATAGCGATATTCTCCTAAAGCCTGCGCAATTGAAAACCATCGGCTCGAAAGTAAACTTGTTAACAAGCGACAACGAACCCTGAGCCTAGACGCCTGTTTGCCATCGTTCGGCTCACAAGACCGTGGTTTACAGCAGTGCAAGCACAGCTCTGCTTGCCAGCCAATACCAGCAAACACACAGACGCTCGTGGCTAAGCGTTAGAACTATACCTATAGCTTGCAGAGGGAACCAGCGCTAGCGTGTACTAGGCTGGTTTTTGCTATTAATCCAGTGCCAGCATTTCCAGCTGCTGGTCAGAGGCATTTTCGAGGAAACGACCGCCACCTCGGGCCACACAGGTGAGAGGATCATCAGCCACAATCACCGGCAAGCCGGTTTCTTCAGCCAACAATTTATCCAGGTCACGCAGCAGGGCACCACCACCGGTCAGTACCATGCCACGCTCGGCCACATCAGAGGCCAATTCAGGAGGAGATTGCTCCAGCGCGCCTTTCACGGCCTGAACGATCTGCGCCAAAGACTCCTGCAATGCTTCGAGAATTTCGTTGGAATTGAGGGTAAAGCTGCGTGGAATACCTTCTGCAAGGTTGCGACCGCGCACATCAATTTCACGCACTTCGCCGCCTGGATACGCGGTGCCGATTTCCTGCTTAATACGTTCTGCGGTGGCTTCACCAATCAAGCTGCCGTAGTTGCGACGGATGTAAGCAACGATGGCTTCATCAAAACGGTCACCACCGACTTTCACCGATTCGGCGTACACCACACCACTCAATGAGATAATGGCAATTTCAGTGGTACCACCACCAATATCTACCACCATAGAACCACGTGCTTCATCGACCGGTAAACCAGCACCGATGGCAGCAGCCATGGGCTCATGAATCAAATAGGCACGGCTGGCACCCGCTCCCATGACGGAATCGCGAATAGCCTTGCGCTCCACCTTAGTCGCCAGATAGGGCACACACACCACCACCCTTGGGCTAGGCGCGACAAAGCTGGTTTCATGCACTTTTTTGATAAAGTGCTGCAGCATCTTTTCGGTAACTTCAAAGTCGGCAATCACACCGTCTTTCATTGGCCGGATGGCTTGAATATTTCCCGGCGTTCGACCCAGCATACGTTTCGCATCGGTGCCCACGGCCGCCACACTTTTCTGGTGTCCTTGCAAGCGAATCGCAACCACAGACGGCTCGTTCAGGACAATTCCTTTTTCTCGCATGTAGATCAGTGTGTTGGCCGTTCCCAGGTCGATAGACAAATCACTGGAAAACAGGCTGCGTAGTTTTTTAAACATCCACTCAATTCCCGTTTGCAGGTCGCAAAAATTGGCTCTAAGACTAGCAACGGTGGGGATTCAGAGCAAGGCGCATTTGTGCTACTCTGCTGCGCTTTATTACAGGCATCACACTGGGGTACCACATGGCTCTGGATCAGACACAGGTGCGCGATATTGCTGAACTGGCGCGCCTGCAAATAGATGAATCACAAATCGACGAATACCAGAAAAATCTGAGCAGCATCCTCGACCTGGTTGATCAGCTGGCTGCGGTCGATACCGCCAACGTTGAACCACTGGCCCATCCGCTAGACGCAGTGCAGCGCCTGCGAGCGGACGTCGTCACTGAAAGCAATCAGCGCGAACATTTTCAACAAGTGGCACCAGCCACTGCCGATGGCTATTTCCTGGTTCCACGAGTAGTGGAATAACAGCGTCGATTCGAGGATTATTGCATGCACAACAAAACCATCGCTGAGATCGCTCGCGATCTGGACGCCGGCACTTATTCCAGCGTTGAACTGACCCAACAACTGTTGCAACGCATCGAGCAGCTTGATGCCAACTACAACAGTTTTATTACCGTCACCAAAGAGCAAGCGCTGGCACAAGCCCAAGCCGCTGATGCTCGCCGTGCCGCCGGCAACGCCGAGCTGTGGACCGGTATACCCATTGCCCACAAAGATATTTTTTGCACCAACGGCGTATTAACCAGCTGTGGCTCAAAAATGCTCAGCAATTTTGTCGCCCCTTACGACGCCACAGTGATTGAGCATTTTAATCAAGCCGGTACCGTTTCTCTGGGCAAACTGAATATGGATGAGTTTGCCATGGGCTCATCTAACGAAAATTCATTTTATGGTGCCGTTGCCAACCCTTGGGATACCGACCGCGTGCCAGGCGGTTCATCCGGTGGCTCTGCTGCCGCAGTCGCCGCTCGCTTAGTGCCAGGAGCCACGGCTACCGATACTGGCGGCTCTATCCGCCAGCCAGCAGCCTTTTGTGGTTTAACCGGTTTAAAGCCAACCTATGGTCGGGTATCTCGCTGGGGCATGATTGCTTACGCATCAAGCCTGGATCAGGCCGGTACATTAACGCGCAACGCCGAAGACGCCGCGCTGATGATGAACGTCATGGCTGGCTTTGACGCCAAAGACTCCACCTGTGTAGATCAACCGGTGCCGGATTATCGCGCCGGACTAAATGACAGCCTGGAAGGTTTAACCATTGGTCTGCCCAAAGAATATTTCCGCGATGATTTAAGCGCCGACATGCAGCAGCAAATACAGGCTGCCATTACCGAGTACGAAAAGCTCGGCGCTAAGGTCAAAGAAATTTCTTTGCCGAATACCCATCTGGCTATTCCAGCTTATTACATCATTGCGCCGGCAGAATGTTCTGCCAACCTGTCACGTATGGACGGCGTGCGCTTTGGTCATCGCTGTGACGATCCAAAAGATATCAATGATCTGTACAAGCGCTCGCGTGGTGAAGGCTTTGGCATTGAAGTAAAACGCCGAATCATGGTAGGTGCCTATGCCCTATCAGCCGGTTTCTACGACGCTTACTACAAAAAAGCCCAGCAAGTACGCCGTTTGATTAAAAATGATTTTGTTGAAGCCTTTAAAGAAGTCGACATCATCATGAGCCCGACCACGCCAACGCCAGCCTTTAAGCGCGGTGAAAAAACCTCTGATCCGGTTGCCATGTACCTGGAAGATATTTTCACCATCGCCCTAAACTTGGCTGGTTTACCGGGCATGTCCATTCCTTGTGGCAAGGTCAACAACCTGCCCGTGGGCTTGCAATTAATCGGCAACTACTTTGATGAAGCCCGTTTGCTTAATGCCGCGCACCAGTACCAGCAAGTAACCGACTGGCACCTGCACGCTCCTGCTGATATCGCTTAAGAGGACACAACATGGAATGGGAAGTGGTAATTGGCCTGGAGATTCACGCTCAGCTGGCCACCCAATCAAAAATCTTTTCTGGCGCCTCAACCGCTTACGGTGCCGACGCCAATACTCAAGCCTGTGCCGTTGACTTAGGTCTGCCTGGCGTGTTGCCAGTGTTTAACGAAGAAGCGCTGCGCATGGCGGTCAAATTTGGCTTGGCCATCGATGCCGAAATTGGCAAGAAATCAGTTTTTGATCGTAAAAACTATTTTTATCCAGATCTGCCAAAAGGCTATCAGACCACCCAGCTGCACCACCCAATTGTTGGCATTGGTCATATTGATATTGAGCTCGACGACGGCACTACTAAGCGCATTAACGTTACCCGCGCCCACCTGGAAGAAGACGCCGGTAAATCAGTGCACGAAGGCTTTGATGGCATGTCCGGCATCGACTTAAACCGTGCCGGCACACCATTAATTGAAATCGTATCTGAGCCAGAAATGCGCAGCGCAAAAGAAGCTGCCGCGTATTTCCGTAAAATGCACAGCATCGTAACCTACCTGGGTATTTGTGACGGCGATCTGTCTCAAGGTTCCATGCGCTGTGACTGTAACGTTTCTTTGCGCCCGAAAGGCCAAGAAGAGTTCGGTACTCGCACCGAAATTAAAAACGTTAACTCGTTCCGCAACGTTGAGCGTGCCATTGAAGCGGAAATTGCCCGTCAAATGGACATTCTGGAAGACGGCGGTAGCATCGAACAAGAAACCCGCCTGTACGACGCCGATAAAAACGAAACTCGTGGCATGCGCTCGAAAGAAGTGGCCAATGACTACCGCTACTTCCCTTGCCCGGATTTGTTACCCGTTATTATTGATGATAACTACATCGAAGCCGTGCGTGGCACCTTGCCAGAGCTGCCCGATGCCAAGCGGGCGCGTTTTGTAAAAGACCACGGCCTCAGCACCGTGGATGCCGCGGTACTGGCCTCAGATCGCAACCTGGCGGATTATTTTGAAACCGCCGCCCATGCTGCTAATGATTACAAGCTGGCCGCCAACTGGGTACAAGGTGATGTGTCTGCCGCATTAAACCGACTGGAAATCACCATTACTCAACTGCCCGTCAGCGCGGAGCAGTTGGGCCGTATCTTACAGCTGATTAAAGACAACACCCTAAACAATGGCGGTGCCAAAGAAGTCTTTAATGCATTGCTGGAAGGTAAAGGCGATAACACCGCTGAAGGGGTTGATGCCCTTGTAGACAGCTTAGGCTTAAAACAAGTATCTGATACCGGTGCTATTGAAGCCATTGTCGCCCAGGTGCTGGCAGACAATCCTAAACTGGTTGAAGGCTATCTCAACACGCCTGAAGATAAGCGCGCCAAAGCCATTGGCCCATTTATTGGCCTAACGCGCAAAGCCGCCAAAGGGGTAAACCCGCAGGTGGTGATGGATGTACTAAAGAAAAAACTCAGCGAGCTGGGTTAATTCGGTTCGGGGCTCTATGAGCCCCGCGACCATCCGTAAACGCCCAAAACTGGTCTTAACTTATCTAGTTCTATTGAACGCAGCCCATCACTCCAACATTCCAACATTCCTTGTCAGACAAGTACAAGTAAACACCATGTTAAGTCGTACATTGACCTTGCATTTAGTTATTGCTTTAAGCGGCTGTGCATCTCCCCAAAATACTGCCCCATATTCTCCTTTAAGTCCTCTCGAACAAGGTATCAACCTCAGAGCCTCTGCGGATAAAGGCGACCCTATTGCCATGTTCGAACTATGGGAATTACACAAAAACCATGACCCAGATGCAAGAAGCAGTGATAAGCAATCACTTGAAGCATGGAGATCTGTCGGCAATAAACAATCATCGTTTTATTGGCCGTTCCGATTTGCAATACTTGGCTACCCGGAAGCTCTTGATATTTATTGTCAAATAGAAATCAGTCCAAGTGCTCCGGCAATGCTCAGAGACGCATCCAAGAACAACTGCCTATAAGTTGTACCCGTCGCGTTGAAATAAAAACAGTCCTAAAAAAAAGTTAGCCACTGCCAGGCCTCTGCAACCAAAAACTTTATTCTTACCGAAAAAAGGAGTATTTATGATAAAGGAATACCTGCAAAGCGACACTGAAGCCTTATTAGCCATCTGGCTCCATGCCTCCATTAAAGCCCATAATTTCATCGAGGAAGGCTACTGGCGGTCTCAGTTAGATAACATGAGAACTATTTATCTGCCATCGGCAGAGACTCATATTTTCGAACAATCAAATCAGGTACTGGGCTTCTATTCACTGCACCAAGATAATTTAGCCGCGCTGTTCGTTGCACCGGAACACCAAGGTCAGGGCATAGGGCGACAGCTATTGGCACATGCGATATCTCAAAGAAAAACACTAAGCTTAACTGTGTATAAAGAAAACCAACGCAGTGTAGCGTTTTATTTAGCCAATGGATTTACAATTGTGAATGAGAAAGCAGACCCTCATACCGGCCATCCGGAATATAGTATGACGCTGGCTAGCGATCGCTAAAACTCTAACACATATCTCATTTCAACCATAAACCAGCTAAGAGTCACATGAAAACATTTATTTCGCACACCATCACCCTACTATCTTTTATCACTGCTATCACAGTCTCTCAGTTATGCCTTGCCGAGCAACAGCCATCCGCGGTGGTAGTGAGCTTCCAGGACAGAGAAACAGGTGAGCAGAGCTCTATTAAAGCGGATATTAACGATAAACAGGAGTTTTCTCGATCCGCCAACGATCATCACCAACAAGCCCACATCCAGGGCAAACTAGAAGCAGATCAACAAGGTTATATCGTAAGTATTGACGTATCCATGAAAAATACCAGTGATCAATCCAGTACTGAAGTCACAACGTCGGTGCTGGTCAAGCACTCAGAACTTGGACACCCCATCCAAATTGGCAATATCAATCAAGATTCCATCCAGCTGACGCTGCAATAATTCGCCCAAGTCAGAGTAAGAGATATAAGCGCCATAGGGCGCTTACATCTTTTAAAGGAAATTATTCAGTAAAGGTGGCGTTCACCTTTACCTTATAGGTTGGCTTCACATTGGAAGAATACTGACGCCCGGTTAACTGGATACGCAACTTTTCAACTTCTACCGGCTCCTCTAGGGCAACTGACAGCTTGCCAGGCCATTTTAGGTAGCTTGGATAGACCCGTTCGTTGTTTTCATCGTGTATAAATGCCACCACAGACTGGTTTCGACCATTTTTGTCGTTTTCAACAATTAACTCTAGAGACTTCACTTTTTTATTGTAGGTGGGGGTGATTTCAACCCACTGAGTAACTGCCTGGCCAAAGCCAACACTCAATGTAGCGCCCGCGGAATGTGTCTCATCAAAGTCGATAACAGGAGGATGAGCCGGATAGCTGTCGGCATCATTGGGCTTGCTATTGCCATAGTATTCTTGAATCAGGCTAAAGTTATCACCGTCGTAGTCGGTATTGGCATCCAGCCCAACAAGGTCGTAGGTCTTTTTCCACCAGGTTGGCAGATGGTCGTTGTCGATTCGAGTGCTCTCGCCATAGTTAAAGCGGAAGTTACCTTCAAAACGTTGACTCGATTGAGAAAAGTCGCCGTTGTACAAAGAAATCTGCGCACGATAGCCATCCTGCCAATAGTCAATTGGTGTTGCAAAGGTGTGCAAACCAATGCCAGCTCGGCAGTCGATGCGATGTTTTAAGGTATTGGCACTATCATAGATATTGATTTTGCAATCCATCGAGCGCGGTTGATTATTATCAAAACCCAGAGTCACCAAGTGACGACGGTCCGCTGGCAAAGCAAAGTTAACCGGGATATTGACCCTTTGACCTTTATAAATCGTTAAGCCAACTGGCTTATTGTAAATTTCCAGATGTGGGTTAGTGTTCGCCCATACCGCTGCCGATAAAAAAGGCAGAGTCATCAGCAATTGCATTTTCATATCAGATCCTCTGATTAAGAATTATTGACTTCCCGCCAGATGGTAATGCCACGTCATAATTGTGTAAATACTCATCGAAACAAATACTGACAACCTAGTTGATAATTTCGACCATCGACATTTGCTGATTAGCCGATATCACGACAGCCCAGCCAGACACTTTGGCTAAGGCATTATTGGCGTTTCCAGTCACACAGCGGCGAGACCCACTATTTGCTGCCGCAGCCACACATGGGCAGGATCATAGTGCTGGCGCTCATGCCAAATAATGGAAGGCGCAAAGGAAGCCACGGATAATGGCAATTCACATAAGGTTATCGGTAAGGAAGCAGACAGCTTTTGGGCAAGGCGCCGTGGCAAGGTTAATATCATGTCGCTCTCAACTACCAATGAAGACGCCAATAAAAAATAAGGCACCTTGACCGCCACACGGCGCTTGAGCCCGTGCTGCTTTAAAGCATTATCAACGGCGCTGCCTCCCAGGCCAGTAATCGATATGGCGATATGGGGCCAATGAACAAAACGCTGCAAGGTTAACGGCTCAGTTAACAGGGCATGGCCCTGACGCACGATGCAAACCAAGTCTTCTTCGTACAATTGCTTGCAATAAAAACGTGCCGGTAACTTATCGTATACGCCTATCGCCAGATCCGCCCCGCCTTGCGCAATTAACGCCACATTATCGCCCGCAGGCGATGCAATAGTGAGATCAAGCGCTGGAGCCTGCCGTGCCAGCTGTGCCACCAAATCCGGAACTAATAAGCTGGCCAAATGATCGCCACAGGCCAGGGTAAAACGCCCTGTTGCCGTTGCTGGTGAAAACTCGGAGGGGGCCATAATGGCACTGGCGTCGTCCAATAACCGCGCAACGGCAGCAGAGAGTGACAGTGCCCGTGGTGTCAGCTGCCAGCCATTGGCGCTACGCACCAGAATGCGATCATTAAACAGCCGCCGCAAGCGCGCCAAACCACGACTGGCCGCTGGCTGACTGAGTCCTATCCGCGCTCCAGCGGCGGTGACACTGCCCTCTTTCAATAAGGCATCAAACAGCTTCAATAGATTAAGATCCACCTTAGACACATCCACTTTTTGCATACTCATTACTAACTTCATGCATTTTTAATATGGATATCGAGGCTATAGCATCTCGGCTGTTGAATCAAAACCTCAAATAGCGGAGAAACCAGATGGAAAATACCAAGCTCTATATCGTCACCGGCGCCAGCGGCCGCACCGGAAAAGTGGCCGCACAAACACTTTTACAACAAGGCCTACAGGTACGTGTTGTGCTGCGTAACCAGCAACACAGTGACTACTGGCAAGCTCTGGGTGCTGAGGTGGCTATTGCCGACTACTGCGACCCAAACGCACTGGCGCTCGCATTTAAAGGTGCCCACGGCGCCTATATTGTAAGCCCACCGCAATATCACTCTGAGCAGTTGTTTGAACAAGCACAAACCATGGCAGACAACATCGCACACGCTGCGCACAGCGCGCAGCTGGAGAAACTGGTGGTGCTGTCATCAGTGGGTGCAGAGCAACAACACGCAACGGGTTGGATAAGGATGAACCGCATGCTTGAAACAAGGCTGGCTAACACAGATATTGCGGTTACTTTTTTGCGCGCCGCCTACTTTATGGAGAACTGGTCGCCGATGCTCAAACGGGCACAAGATCAACAAAGCTTGGCCAGTTTTTTAACCCCAGCTGAGCGAACATTACCCATGATCGCAACGGCAGATATTGGGCGCATAGCCGCCGAGACATTATGTGAAGACTGGCAAGGCATCCGCATTTTGGACCTGGATGGCCCACAGCCATATTCCCCTAACGATGTTGCTCAATACGCATCCAAGTTGCTTAACAAAGAGATTAGTGTCGCTGAAATTCCAGAAAAAGACTGGCCAGCCGCCATTGCAGGGCAAGGCTTTTCTACAGCAGCAATCAAAGGCTTTACTGAAATGACGCACGGCCTAAATTCCGGTCACATTGCCTTTAAAAACGACGCCAGAATTGAACGCCGCTCGGGTAAACTGACCTTACAGGAAACCATCGCCGAGCTATTGCAGCCGCAATAATCTCGTCAGAGCGGATTTATATCCGCTCAGTTCTGCCCTACGTCACTCTGCTCTCCAATCCATTTTCTCCACTGCTTGGCACCGCCCTCCGCTCAACGTAAGGTATCAACTTGCCACACTCCAACACAGTCTTATTCGCTGAGCCCAATACATCATGCTGACCACCGTTGCCATTGCCAATTACCGTTCACTGATTAACCTGGTGATGCCACTTGAGCCGTTAAACCTGGTTACCGGATTAAATGGCAGTGGCAAATCCAACCTGTACAAATCTTTGCGTCTGCTAGCTGAAACAGCCAATGGCGGCGTCGTCAATGCTTTAGCCCGCGAAGGCGGTTTAGAATCTGCCTTTTGGGCCGGGCCAGAAAAGCTGTCCTCACGCATGCTAAACGGTGACGTTGAGGTACAGGGAGGACCGCGTCAGCAAGCCTATCGGTTACGCCTAGGCTTTTCAGGTGAAGACTTTGGATATTGCATTGATTTAGGTTTACCCACACCGTCAACATCCGCTTTTGCATTAGATCCAGAAATCAAGCGCGAGTGCATTTGGGCTGGCCCGAGTTACCGCCCTGCCAGTGTGCTGGTTGAACGCAAAGGCCCAATGGTCAAAGTCAAAGAAGGCCGACGCTGGCAGGTGATAGCGCAGCATGTAAACAGCTTTGATAGCATGCTGAGCGAAGTGGCTGATCTACAGCGCGCGCCGGAAATTTATCATATTCGCGACTGCATTCGCGGCTGGCGATTCTACGATCACTTTCGCAGCGATAATAACGCACCAGCACGCCAACCCAATCTGGGAACTCGTACGCCAGTACTCAGTCAGGATGGCCATGATTTAGCTGCAGCGCTGCAAACCATTATTGAAATCGGTGATCGCCAAGCCTTGCAAGATTCCATCAGCGATGCATTTCCAGGCGCACATATCAGCATTGCAGTGCAACAAGACGGCCGCTTTATACTGCACTTCCATCAACACGGTCTTTTACGGCCGCTCAGTGCAGCAGAGCTATCAGATGGAACATTACGTTATCTGCTGTGGGTGGCCGCGTTATTAACACCACGCCCACCGACCTTAATGGTATTAAATGAGCCCGAAACCAGTTTGCATCCAGATTTATTGCCAGCATTAGGTCGCCTAATAAAGCGAGCCGCGCAGCGTACTCAAGTGTGGGTGGTGTCCCATGCCCGCCTAATGATTAACGAGTTAAATGACAATGCCCATTGCAACGCCATTCATTTAAGCAAAGAGCTGGGACAGACCTGTATCAAGGATCAAGGCCTGCTCGATGCTCCTAGTTGGCACTGGCCAGCTATTTAACTAAGGCTATCAGCAGTACTCGCGTCATGCATTGCCAGCAAACCTTAGCAAAGGCTACAGTAGTAGGCCGAGACAATAATTGAGCCCAACATCTGTCAGTAGATGTACCCATCCATCGCTGGAGCAAAACATGGAGCGTTTTCAATGTACTTATCGATGATTAAATGCCTTCTGCTTAACGGCTTGCTGATCTTACCTATTTTTGCTCATGCCGCTGCATCATTATCTGCAAAGCAATCGGACCCTACCCACCTGGGTTGGATGCAGGGCTTTCCGCCAACTGCAGAAAAGCGCATACAGCAGCCAGAAAGCGATTTTTTTAGTTTTCCTAAAATGCGTTGGAGCGTTTGTCATATTCGAGAACTAATGCCAACCAAGCAAGTCAGTCGCGGATTGGCAGCGCCATCGGCACTCTCTTACGCTTTAGATCCCGCCATTGATGCCATCACGTTTACACCCATAGGCAGCACAGAAACAATGCGCTGGGATGCGTCATTAAGCACCAATTACACCGACGGCTTCATAATCCTTCACAACAACCACATAGTTTACGAAAAGTACTCTGGCTGCCTGCAACAAGATGGCAAACATGCAGCGATGTCGATGACAAAGTCGTTAATTGGACTACTGGCAGAGATTCTTATCGCTGACAAACAACTAGACCCTAATGCTAAGGTTGAAAGCCTTGTTCCTGAGCTTAAAGACAGCGCATTTGCCCAGGCTAGTGTTCGCCAAGTGATGGATATGACGACCTCTCTGGCTTACAGTGAAAACTACGCCGATCCCAATGCCGACATCTGGAAATACTCTAAAGCAGCCAGCCCACTGCCCAAAGGCAAAGATTACCAAGGTCCCAATGGCTATTTCGAATATCTAAAAACCGTCCAACCAGCGGGGCAACATGGCAAAGCGTTCGGCTATAAAACCGTCAATACTGACGTTCTTGGATGGATTCTTGCAAAGGTCAGCGGGCAAGATATCGCCAGCTTACTGTCACAACGTTTATGGCGCCACCTGGGTGCGGAACAAGACGCCTATATGACGGTAGATGCCATTGGAACCCCATTTGCTGGCGGCGGACTCTCTGCGGGCCTGCGTGATATGGCTCGGCTGGGGTTGCTTTTGTTAAATGATGGCGTGTGGAATAAGAAGCGACTGATACATAAATCTGTGATTGATAACATCCGCCAAGGCGGCGACAAAGCAGTCTTTGCCGAAGCAGGCTATAACAGTATTCCAAACGGCAGCTATCGAAGCATGTGGTGGGTGCTTCACAATGATCATGACGCCTATGCTGCGCGCGGTGTTCATGGGCAAACTCTGTATATCGATCCAACCGCAAATATGGTTATTGTACGCTTTGCCTCTCACCCCAAAGCTAAAAATTCCGTCAATGACCCTACCTCATTGCCCGCTTATCAGGCCGTGGCCGAATACTTAATGAAAAATAAAGCAATAAACTAACATATCTACCACTTAGAAGAACCGGAGAAAAAATGCGCACATCCTGGATAGTATCAATGACGCTCTTGACTAGCCTCATTTCTGGCTGCAGCAACGACAAAGAAGTGGGTGATGTTTCCTTGGGTTGGTTTACCACCAAGGATGTCAAAATTTCAGTACTGCAAGATCCGGTTGTTACCGGTATTACCTGTCATATTGCCAGCATTGAGGCAGACCTGGATTTTGCTGATCCTAGCGATATGAGCATTGCTTGTCGTCAAACCGGAGAAATCACCACAGAGATGCTGATGTCGATCGATTTATCTAAGTCTGGCGAAGTGGTGTTTAAACGATCGAAAAGCATTTTATTTAAAGCACTGAAGGTTCGTCGTATATACGACCCCCAATCTGAAACCTTAATGTATCTGTCGTACTCCACTAAGGAAGTAAATGGCAGTCATAAGCACGCTCTTTCTACTGTGCCATTATGGGGCACCAAAGCCTACGGATTTCGCCCAATTACCCAATAATCAAATAAGGGAGGCCCCGATATGACAGTTAGACTGGAACACGACAGCATGGGTGAACTACAAGTGCCCGAAGATGCTTTGTATGGCGCCCAAACCCAGCGTGCCGTTAATAACTTTCCAATCAGCGGCCGCCCTCTGCCCGAATCCTTTATCACAGCTCTAATACAAGCTAAAAAAGCCGCTGCTCAGGCCAACGGGGCATTGCAGCTAGTCCCAATAAAGATCTCTGATGCCATTATTCAGGCCTGCGACCAGTTATTGTCACAAGACGATCTAATGCAGCACTTTCCTGTCGATGTTTTTCAGACCGGCTCTGGCACCAGCAGCAACATGAATGCCAATGAAGTATTGGCTACTCTGGCCAGTAAAATCTGCAACCATACGGTCAATGCAAACGATCATGTGAATTATGGTCAGAGCAGCAATGATATCATTCCATCGACAATCCATATCAGTGCCACTGTTGAGCTGCAGCAGCAACTGTTGCCTGCATTGCTGCATCTAGAGCAATGCATAGACAATAAAGCCACACAGCTGAATCAATACGTAAAAACCGGCCGCACCCATTTAATGGATGCTATGCCAATTCGCATGGATCAATCGCTGTCGGCCTGGTCGGATCAAATTAAAGGCAACATTGAGGCGCTAAAAGCGCTAGAGCCACAATTGCAGCAACTAGCGCAGGGCGGCACTGCGGTTGGCACAGGAGTGAACGCTCATCCTGATTTTGCTCATCAGTTTTGTCAGGCACTCAATGCGCAAACCGGTGCGGCATTTTATCCAGCCAATAATTGCTTTAGTCACATATCCAGCCAGGATACCGCGGTACGTTTATCCGGTTTGCTGAAAAGCACAGCCGTGAGCTTAATGAAAATAGCCAATGATTTGCGCTGGATGAACTCTGGCCCGCTAGCAGGTTTAGGGGAAATCGAGCTGGAAGCACTGCAACCCGGTTCATCGATAATGCCAGGCAAGGTCAATCCGGTTATTCCCGAGGCTTGCACCATGGTTGCCGCTCAGGTGATGGGCAACGATACCACCATTACGATAGCAGGCCAGTCGGGCAATTTTGAACTCAATGTCATGCTGCCCGTCATCGCCGACAACTTGCTGAGTAGCATCCAATTACTCAGCAACATCAGTCGACTCATGGCAGATAAAGCCATTGCCAGCTTTAGCGTCAATACCGATCAGTTACAGCAGACACTGGATCGCAACCCGATTCTGGTAACGGCATTAAACCCAATTATTGGCTATGAAAAGGCGGCTGCTATTGCTAAACAGGCTTACCAGCAACAGCGTCCTGTTATCGACGTTGCCGTTGAGCATACTGACTTACCCCGCCAGCAGCTTGAAGAGCTGTTAAATCCAGAAAAACTAACCCATGGCGGCTTATAGGCTGAACTCACTTGCAAGCGCCTAAAAAAACGCCCGCGATTGCGGGCGTTTTTTTATTTAACCACTTTCAGCGACGGCCGGCTGCCACTAGGCTCCGGATCGGGCTGCTGAGGTGGTGGCGTTGGATCTTCCGGATCAGGCGCGCCCGCCTCTGAGCCAAACACCATGCCCTGACCATTTTCACGCGCATAAATCGCCAAAATAGCCACCACAGGCACGTAGATGGTCATCGGCACTCCGCCAAAGCGGGCACTGAAGGACAATCCATCACCATTAATAGTCAGTCCCTGCACCGCCGTCGGGCTGATGTTAAGAACAATTTGACCATTATTGATGTAGTCCTGCGGCACCTGCACTCCTGGCAAACTGGCATCAACCAGTACGTAGGGGGTGCAGTTGTTATCCAGAATCCACTCGTTGAGAGCGTTAACTAGATAGGGGCGACTGGGGCTCATCTTATGCTGCATATCAGTCGCGCATCTCGCGTTCTGCTTCCGACAAACTGGCCTGGAAAGCTTCGCGCTCAAACAAACGCTCCATGTATTGCAGCATGCCTTTGCACTGGGCTTCAGGTAATTCAATACCTAAGGCCGGCAAACGCCACAAGATAGGCGCAACACAGCAATCAACGATGGAGAATTCTTCGCTCATAAAGAATGGCAGCTCAGCAAAAATAGGCGCTACCGTTACCAAGCTGTCAGTCAGCTCTTTGCGTGCAGCGTCTACGTCTTTGCCTTTACCCGTCAAGATGGTGTTGATCAGACCACACCAGTCCTGCTCAATGCGCTTGATCCACAAACGGCTTTGAGCACGAGCTACCGGATACACTGGCAGCAATGGTGGATGTGGAAAACGCTCATCCAGGTACTCCATCATCACGTTCGGGTCATACAACACCAGATCGCGATCTACCAAAGTTGGCAGCGAGTTATACGGGTTGAGGCTCGACAGATCCTCAGGTGTGTTGTCTGGATCGGTGTCGTGGATTTCAACCGCGACTCCCTTTTCAGCCAATACGATGCGCACACGATGACTGAAATGATCCGCAGGATCAGAATAAAACGTCATGGAAGAGCGTTTAGCTACAACCCCCATAGTTTCCTCACTTGTTTCAAAAACGAAGACAGCCCGGACGCAGTGCGTACCGGGCATTGAGATCACATCTGTCACTGGGTGAAGCCATCACCCAGGGCAGCAGCGTTATTTTACATCCCGCCAGTATTCTTTGTTCAACATATATACAGGAACAAAGAAAATCAGCAAGAAGCCCAGAACCCACCAGCCTAAGCTTTGACGCTCAGTGGCGATAGGCTCTGCTACATAGGTCAGGAAGTTCACCAGGTCGAACACCAGTTTGTCATACTCTTTTGCAGACAACTGGCCTTCTTCCGCCAAATACAGAACGCCATCACGTTCTTCGGTGATTTCTTGGCCCGTTAAAGTGTCAATACCAACCGCTACTTGCGCAGTACCCATCACTTGACGACCTTGCAAGTCCGCCAATACGTGTGGCATGCCCACGTCTTTAAAGACCGCATTATTCACGCCCCAAGGACGCTTAGGATCTTCGTAGAAGCTGCGCAGATAGGTATACAACCAATCTGGACGACGAACACGAGCCACCAACGTCAGGTCTGGAGGCGTTGCGCCAAACCAGTCTTTGGCGTCGTCTTTACGCATAGCGTTAGTCATCAGCTCACCGATTTTCTTATCGGCAAACACCAGATTTTCCATCATCAGCTCTTCTGGAATATCCAGATCACGCGCAACACGGTTGTAACGTGAGTGCTCCAGCGAGTGACAACCCATGCAGTAGTTCATGTAGGTTTTTGCACCGCGCTGCAACGACGCTGTGTCATGCAAGTCAGTACGATGTTCATCCAAATGAACATGACCACCCGCAGCAAAGGCTAGGGCCGGAAATGCAGCTGCTAGCAAAGCAAATAACTTCTTCATTCTTAGTGGCCTCCGGTTACGCGCTCAGGTACTGGCTTAGTCTTCTCCATGCGGGTGTAGAACGGCATGAGAATGAAGAACGCGAAGTAGATAACGGTACCAATACGCGCCATCAAAGTATTCGGACCCGTTGCTGGCTGTGTACCCAGCCAAGTCAAAATGACGAAGGCAATGGCAAACACAACAATGGAGATTTTGCTAATCCAGCCTTTATAGCGCCAGCTGCGAACCGGGCTACGATCCAACCATGGCAATACAAACAGAATGGCGATAGCGCCACCCATGGCGATTACACCAGCCGCTTTATCCGGGAAGGCACGCAAGATGGAGTAGAAAGCGCCAAAGTACCAAACCGGGGCAATATGCTCAGGTGTTTTCAGGCCGTTAGCGGGCTCAAAGTTGGCGTATTCCAGCATGAAACCGCCGCCTTCTGGGAAGAAGAACAGCACCACGCAGAAAACAAACAGGAACACCACAATACCGACCATGTCGTGCACGGTGTAATACGGATGGAAAGGTACGCCGTCCAACGGCTTGCCTTCTTCGTCTACCAGTTTCTTGATATCAACACCATCTGGGTTGTTAGAGCCCACTTCATGCAGCGCCAACAAGTGCAGTACGACCAGCATGATAATAACCAGAGGTACAGCGACTACGTGCAGGGCAAAGAAACGGTTTAGCGTGGCACCAGAAATCAGGAAGTCACCACGAATCCATTCGGTCAGCGCATCACCGATGCCAAAAGGAATCACACCAAACAGAGAAATAATTACCTGGGCACCCCAGTACGACATTTGACCCCATGGCAGTACGTAACCCATAAAGGCTTCAGCCATCAGCGCCAGGTAAATAAACATACCAAAGATCCAGATCAGCTCACGTGGCTTTTGATAGGATCCATACAACAGCGCCCGCATCATATGCAGGTATACCGCAACAAAGAAGAAGGTGGCGCCAGTGGAGTGCAGGTAACGAATCAGCCAGCCCCATTCAACATCACGCATGATGTACTCAACAGATGCAAAGGCACCTTCAGCGCTAGGCACAAAGTTCATGGTGAGCCATACGCCCGATAAAATCTGGTTAACCAGCATCAGCATCGACAAGACGCCAAAGAAATACCAGAAGTTGAAGTTTTTCGGCGCATAGTACTTAGACATATGCTTTTCGTAGGTCTGGGTAACCGGCAGGCGATCGTCAATCCAGCCCATCAGCGTATTCTGCTGCTTGCTCATTAGGCGTTCTCCTCATCGATACCAATCACCACGACCTCATCGCTCTCATACGAATGCGGCGGCACTGCCAGGTTGTCAGAAGCCGGAGAGCCATTGTATACACGACCAGACAAGTCAAAGCGCGAACCGTGACAAGGACAGAACCAACCGCCTTTCCACTCAGGATCAAAGGGTTCAGGCTTGACTTCGGCATGATATTTAGGCGCACAACCCAAGTGCGTGCACACACCCAGCAGAACTACCACTTCTGGGCGACGTGAGCGATTCACGTTGTCTGCATATTCAGGCTGTTGTGCTTTGTTGCTATTTTCCGGATCTTTTAATCGATCATTCAGGGTCGGCAAGGTTTGCAATGCGTCTTCCGAACGACGGGCGACAAAGACCGGCTTACCGCGCCACTCTGCGGTTAGCATGGCACCCGGTTCCAGTTTACTGATATCGACTTTTGCCGGGGCTCCCGCCGCTTTTGCCTTTTCACTTGGATTCCAAGATTTGACAAAGGGCACAGCGACGAAGCCAGCACCGACAGCACCGACAGCAGCGGTCGCACCCACCAATAGGGTGCGGCGACCATGATTCACGCCGTCTTGACTCATTACCATCTTCTCCCATCAACAAGAATTCTTATGTAGCCGCGCGACCTGGCGATGTTGTACAGTTTTTGTACAGGTCCATCGTAGCATACAGAGCGGCGCACATACTAATTAAAATGGCACGGTGAGACAAGGCGAAAAGCCCATGGAGACTGGGGATATAGGCATAAAAAAGGCGTCTCTTGATCTATGCCAAGGGACGCCTTTTTAAGCGAAATAAATGGCAGCAAAAAACTGCCAGATATATTAACGCTTGGAGAATTGTGGCTTCTTACGTGCTTTACGCAGACCCACTTTCTTACGCTCAACTTCACGAGCGTCACGAGTTACATAACCCGCAGCACGCAGTGTTGGACGCAGAGTTTCATCGTATTGCATCAGGGCACGAGTGATGCCATGACGGATTGCACCCGCCTGACCATTACCACCACCACCTTGAACGTTAACAATAACGTCGAATTTTTCCAGACTTTCAGTCAGAGTCAGAGGCTGACGAACCACCATACGAGCGGTTTCACGACCGAAGTATTCGTCCAGAGGACGTTTGTTGACTATGATGCTGCCGGTACCCGGACGCAAGAAAACACGTGCAGTAGAAGTCTTGCGACGGCCAGTACCGTAGTATTGAGAAGCTGCCATCGTATTATCCCAGTTTCAGTTCCTGAGGCTGTTGAGCAGTATGAGGGTGCTCACCGCCAGCGTAGACTTTCATTTTCTTGAACATGGCGCGACCCAGAGGGTTCTTAGGCAGCATGCCTTTAACGGCCAGTTCGATAACCTGTTCTGGCTTGTAGTCGATCAGCTTGTCAAAAGAGATAGACTTCAGGCCACCAGGGTAACCAGTGTGACGGTGATACATTTTATCACTGCCCTTGTTACCGGTTACTTTAACTTTGTCGGCGTTGATCACAACGATGTAATCGCCGGTATCTACGTGTGGAGTGTATTCTGGCTTGTGCTTGCCTCTCAAACGGCGAGCAACCTCAGTGGCCAGGCGACCCAGCGTCTGCTCAGCTGCATCAACAACAAACCAGTCACGTTTTACGGTTTCAGGTTTTGCGCTGTAAGTTTTCATCAATTTCTCGCCTTTAAGGGCAGGTTGATTCGAAAAGAGGGCGGCATTCTATAGGAAGAGCCAAATTGGCGCAAGCCGATTTGTTGTTTGTTTGTTCAAGTCGCTGCAGAGCGCGAATTTAGAACTGCTCAGGCTCGTGAAAGCGCACCAATCCGAATATTAATGCCAGTAAACTGGCCATAACATTGAGCAAAATCGCCAACGCCATCATGGTAGAGGTATTGTCTGAAGCATCGTAACCCAGCACTTGGCCAGCGACAAAAGCGCCTGCCGCAGCAACAAAGCCAATCACGATGCAAGCGATCAGATAATAGCCCTTGCCATCATCCAGGCTTAGCGTTTCTCGCACAACTTTTTTTTGCAGCCAGAAGTATACCGCAAGGCAAACCCCTGCTGCTGCCAAGACACCGACAAGAAAGAAGGCAAGCATAATCCCCAATCCGTTATCCCATTTGCACGACATAACAGACTAGTAGATTATACCTGACAGGCAAGTCAGGTCAGATGGCTGCGCCCTCGATCAATGCTCGCGGGTATCGCGGAAACGAATGTCTGGCCAACGCTCTTGCGTCAAGCTCAGGTTAACCCGGCTGGGGGCAATGTAAGTGAGATAGCCACCGCCGTCCATTGCCAGATTTTCAGCCCCTTTGCGCTTAAAGTCATCGAGCATGCGCTCATCGTCGCACTCGACCCAACGGGCGGTATTGACGTTCACTGGCTCGTATATGCACTCGACCTTATATTCATCACGCAGACGTTGCTGCACCACATCAAACTGCAGCACACCCACCGCACCCAATATCAGATCGTTATTATTGAGCGGCATAAACAGCTGAGTCGCGCCCTCTTCTGACAGCTGCTGCAAACCTTTTTGCAGCTGCTTCATTTTCAGCGGATCTTTCAATCGCACACGCTTAAACAATTCCGGCGCAAAATGCGGAATACCGGTAAATTGCAGCTCTTCACCTTGGGTAAAAGTATCGCCAATTTGAATGGTGCCATGGTTGTGCAAACCAATAATATCACCCGATATTGCCTCTTCGACATTGGAGCGATCACCGGCCAAAAAGGTCACCGCATCGGCAATTTTCACGTCTTTACCCATACGGGTATGGCGCATTTTCATGCCGCGGGTATAAGCCCCCGAGCAGACGCGCATAAAGGCAATACGGTCGCGGTGCTTAGGGTCCATATTGGCTTGAATTTTAAAAATAAAGCCACTGAATTTATCTTCTGTTGGCGCCACTTCACGCTCGTTGGTCTGACGTGCAATCGGTGCTGGCGCCCAGTCGACAAAATAATCCAACATTTCACGAATGCCGAAGTTCGCCAATGCGGTACCAAAGAAAACCGGTGTCATTTCGCCGCGTAAATACGCATCTAACTCAAACTCATGACTAGCGCCGCGCACCAATTCAATTTCTTCCAACAGCTCATCAACGACCTCATCGCCCAAGCGCTGGCGTGCTTCCGCACTGTCTAAGCCTTGAATCTGAATGTCGTCCGGCACTACGCTGTTTTGCCCTGGGGTAAAGATATGCACAACATCTTTATACAGGTTATAGACCCCTTGGAAGGCTTTGCCCATGCCAATCGGCCAGGTAATAGGTGCACACTGAATATTCAATACCGTTTCGATTTCATCCAACACTTCAATATGGTCGCGCACTTCGCGGTCCATTTTGTTGATAAAGGTGAAAATCGGCGTATCACGCAAACGGCACACGTCCATCAGTTTGATGGTACGGTCTTCCACACCTTTAGCACCGTCGATCACCATCAATACGGAATCCACAGCGGTCAGGGTACGGTAGGTATCTTCTGAGAAGTCTTCGTGCCCTGGGGTATCCAGCAGGTTTACCATGCGCTCTTTATAGGGGAACTGCATCACCGAGGTGGTAATCGAAATACCCCGATCCTGCTCCATTTGCATCCAGTCAGAAGTGGCCATGCGGCCGGTTTTTTTACCTTTGACAGTGCCTGCCAACTGAATGGCATTACCCAATAACAGCAGCTTTTCGGTAATGGTGGTTTTACCCGCATCCGGGTGAGAGATAATGCCAAACGTACGGCGTTTGGCGATTTCTTGTTGTAACTGAGACATAAATAACTTCTATAACTGACATGGCCAGTGGCACACAAACGCGTGGCGTTATCGGTGCATTGGCAAGTGATTCTTCAAATTTGCCGCCATTCTCGCTGATACACAGCCTGGGCACAATGCATGCGCCCGGATAGACGCTGGCTTGAATGCCAATAAAGAAGTAAGTGCGACAGCGAAAGTTCCGCTGCCGCCGATGATGATTACAGATCCGCCGCCAGCGACTGACGTTGCGCTAGGCGCCCCTGCTGATCCACTTCCACCACATAAGGTGTTGCTAACACACCAAACTGGCCAAACAGTTGATTGCCGTGGTCAAACACGACAGGCAACGACAAATCAAACCGCTGCAGAAACCCTTGAACGACGTCTGGGCTGACATAAAAACCACTGACCACTCCCAGCCAACCTTGATCGGACTGCTTGAGTTGCTGGCTTAGCTGCTGTAGCTGCTGCTCACAGCCAGGAAAGTGCGGCATCGGACACAAGGAGTCGAGAAAGACGATACGCCCACCCTGGTTGTGCTGATACCAGTCAGCCAGGTTGATGCGCTGACCATCCATGGTAGTGACATCGCCTCGGGGCGCAATATCACCCGGCTCAAGATAATGGTAATCAAAACCGTCAACCGAACCCGGCATAGGCGTGGCATTCACCAATACCGGATCCGGCACGGGCGGCAATTTCAGATACTGGCGTAAGGCACTGTAATCACCGGCAAACTCCACCTCACCATCGCGCATCAATACATGATATGGCGATGACCAAACCTTAAAGTGTTGCATCCACTGCAGTTCATCATCCAAGACCATGGGCTGGATAGCCGGGAATAGTTGCTGAAACTCCGCCAGCTGCGCACGCGTCACATTGAGATGTGGCTGCACCCACAGCAGCGGATACTGCTGGCCAAAACTGTCTGGTAATTGTTGCACCTGAAGCTCAGCGCCCTGCCCCAGATAACTGGCAAACATATCCATAAACACCAGGTGGCGACGCGGCTGCTGGCTCAGCTGAATCTGCTTGCCATCGGTGGTGGTCATGATCAGATTATCGGCAGCCGCTACAGCATCTGCGGCCTGAACCCAGTTGGCACATAACAGCAGTGCCAACAACGCTAATCGATTTTGTATGCTTTTCATCATTCACTCCTCATTAGCGCTGGGCACGCAGACGATCAGTTCTGCTAAGCAATGGTTGATTCAAGGTTTTTAACGTTTTATCCAGCTCATCACCGGCCTGGAAAGTACGCAAAACGATATCGCCGTGACGATCAATCACCACCGAATGCGGGGTACCGACAATGCCGTACAGGCGAGTTAAGCTGCCATCGCGATCAAATACCGTCGGCAAACGATAGCCCTGCTTCTGATAGAGCTCATTGATATTGGCAACAGAGTCGTTTAGGCCGATATTGACCGTCATTACCACCAAATCATCGTACTGTTCGCGAATATGCTTCAGGTGCGGCATTTCCGCTTTGCAGTAATTACACCAGGTGGCCCAGAACTTTAGGTACACCGGTTTTTTGCCACGATAATCGGCCAAATCAAACACTTCACCATCAATAGTAGTTGCGGTGAATTCTGGCGCTGCATCACCAGTTTGCGGCGCCGCCATGACCACTCCAGAACTGAAGGTCAGGGCTAACACCCAGCTGTTAACGGACGACATGATTGAAGTCTTACGCATAAGGATTCTCCTGTGCATGCGATATTAAAAAAGATGAGGAAAGATCGAACGAAGTAGAAAAAAGGCACCTGCCAGCAGCATCAACACGGCAAATATGCGTGTGATCACCGTCATCCAGGCGCCCGAGCGGGGTAAGCGTTTGACCAGGCCAGAAAAGCTGCCAACCGCCAGCAACAGCATGCTCATACCCATGGCAAAAACGAACATCAACAGCGCTGCCCACAGCTGATCGCCCTGGCTGGCGACGTACAACAGCAACATGCCCAATACTGGCGAGGTACAAGGAGCCATCACCAAACCAGACATCAGGCCAGCAACGGCAACATTAAGCACCGGGTTCTTAGGCTGAGCCGTGGCTAGCTGCGGCATAGGAACCCTAAGCCAGCCCAGCATCCAGGCTGCCATCAGCCAGCAAAACAGTGCCATCATCACCAAGGTGACGGGGTGACTAGCAATGCTGCCAAATAGCTGCCCGGTACTGGCCGCCAACACTCCTAACACGGCGTACACCAGCGCCAGGCAGGCGATATACACCAGCGTTAAACGGACGGCCACTCGAGGCTTATCGGCCTGATGACCAATGACGGCAGCCGTCACCGGTACCAGAGGGTAAACACACGGCGTCAGACTGGTGAGAACACCGGTGGCAAACACCACTGCCACCACCACCAGTGAGTAGTGGCCAGATTGCAAAGCGGTTTGAATAAAGGCTTCCATCGCGCAACTCCTGTGAAAACGTCATCAGTGTTGCGACGGAACTGCTTTTCTCCTATCAAAGGCCGATAAAATCCACTCAAAATCGCCGTGAAATTTATATTTATCGTTATATTTCAATAGCTTAGATAACATCAAGCAAAGCAAAGCAGACTGTGCCTTTGCTGCTGAGTCACGTATGATTAAGCCTCTTTTGAGCCATATTTGATGAGCCAATATGTCGTGTTACCACTTTGCCCAGTGGCAATTTGATGAAGCCAGCGGTGAACTTCAAACCACTGCAACGACCACTGTCTTACGCCACAAGGTCGCCTGCTTGTTGGCTTACCTGTTGCAACATCGCGATCGTATTGTCAGCAAAGAAGAACTATTAAATGCGCTATGGCAGCATGGCGAATACCGCGAAAATGCCCTCACCCAAAGCATTCGTGAATTGCGTAAAGCTCTCGGAGATCAGGCTCAAGAACCGACTTTTATTAAGACTTTTCCACAGCGCGGTTATCAGTGGATCTGTCCAGTGTCTGAAGCAGCGGCCAACGATGTGCCTGCACAGGCCCAAGCAGAACATCCCATAACACCACCAGCACGGCTGGCCATAAAGCCCCATTGGCTGATCACAGCCGCGCTCGTGCTGGTGGCCATGGTTGTGATCCTTTGGTGGCCCAAGCCCGATACTTCGGGAGCAGAAAACGGCGTGCTCATTTTGCCGTTTGCCAATCAGACCGGTGATAGCAGCCAGGATTGGGTGCAACTGGGACTGGCCGATATGGTGTTTGTAGCCTTGCAGCAGCGCAGTCAGCACCGCTTGGTCGCTCCCCATCAAGCACGCCAATGGCTGGCACAGGCGGATATTCGCATTCCAGCTCTACCGGTCAGCTTGCAAGCTTTGCTGGCTGAATATGGACTAGGGGCGGCACTGCAAGGCAGCGTGCGCCAGCATCAAGGTCAGCAAGTATTGGATTTTCAGCTGGTGTTTGCCGATGGCCGCCAGCAACAAGGCAGCATCAGCTATCCCTCCTTGGCCGCCTCCAGCGAGGCCGTTGCACAACAGCTGCAACGTCTGTTAGAGCCAGGCCTGCCCAGTTCCAACCGCCTGCCCAAAGCCCAAGACCCCGTTGCTGCCACCGCCATGGCCGAAGGAATCAGTGCCCTGCAACATCACGGGGCCAGCAGTGCTCAGCGCTACTTTGCCGCCAGCCAGATGATAGAGCCAGATAACCTGTGGATTCAGGCACTGACGGCGCACTCTCAGGTACTAACGGGCGACTGGCCGCAAGCCGAAGCCTTATTGCAACAATTAGCGAAGCAGTCGGACTCAGCCATGTTCGGCGCTTATGTACATTACTGGTTGGCCGAGCTGCGTTGGCGCCAAGGCATCGACGCTGAAGAGATTATGCCGTTGCTGCAGAAAACACTGGCACTGGCACAGCAAAGCCAAGATCAAGACAGGATCATCGCTAGCTATCAATTAGAGTCTCGTCTCGCCTGGCAGCAAAATGATTGGCAAGCCCATCGACGCGCGATTGAAAAAATGCAACAACAGCTGCCGGATAACGCCGATGCTTCATTACAGGCAGACAGCTTATTTTATCTGGGAAACCCAGCTGAAGTCGGCTTAGAGCGCAGCCCACTCAATGACTTGCAACAAAACGCCCAACAGTTGCAGCAAGCGCTCAACCTGTATCAGCAGTTGCAGCAAACGCCCGACATCATCGCCAGCCATTTTGCCCTGGCGCGTAATTTTTCCTTACCCATCGAGCAACGCCTGCAGCATTTGCAACACACCCTGAAAGGCTACCAGCAACTGCAATATCCCTACGAGTTAATGCAGGCCCAACTGTATGCTGGTTATTTCCATATGCAGCTGCATCAGGGCGATATTGCCGAGCAGTATTTTGCCGACGCCAGCCAACTGGCGGCGCAATTAGGTAGCCATCACTGGCAACAAGTCAGCCAGTTTTATCTCGCCTTTGCGGTGCTGGACCAGGGTCTAAATCAGCAGCAGCGAGGCGGCCATGCACAACGGCCGGAGCGTTTACAGCAGGCTATTACGGCGTTAAATCGCTATTTGAGTGAAGATCACAGCCCCTATTGGCACGCTGCGGCGCAGTTGTTTCTAGGCTGGGCCTATGCCGATTTGGGCCAGCATGAAAAAGCCGCCACGACCTTACTGCAGGCCTATCAGAACAACCAGCAGTTAGGCATGCCGATTACCGCCGCCTATGCCGATTTCAGCTGGATGTACGTGCAACTGCAGCTCAATCAGCCACAAGCTGTGATTGATCACACCGGTGACCGACAGCCGATCACCCGCCTGCAAGCACGTTATCTGGCCCGCGCTTGGCATCAACTGGGCCACTCCCAGCAAGCCGCCGAGGTGCTAAGTCGTTTTCAGCAGCAACACCCGGACTTATGGTTGCCACAAGATGAGCAGCGCTTACGTGATTATCGTAATGCCCATGCCAGTGGCGGCAGTCAGTCAATGCTGCTGGCCGCCGAGTTGCTGCCGCACTTGGTGTACTGTGAATCCGACTGGCAATTGCCGGAGTTGGTTAGTCAATTCTGACGCTGCCAGCTTTGAATATCCTGCAAACAGGCGTACAAGCACGGAATCACAAACAGCACCATGATCGACGAGGCCAGTAAACCAAAGGCCACACTGATCACCAAGGGAATCAATACCTGTGCCTGCAGACTGGTTTCCAATAACAGCGGCAGCATGCCAGCGACTGTGGTTGAGGTGGTTAATAACATGGCGCGCAAGCGTTGCTCACTGGCCAGCTGTGCGGCATCTGCCAGGGCATGCCCTTGGGCGGCATGCTGTTTAACAAATTCGACGATCAAAATGGCATTGTTCACCACAATACCCGCCAAGGAGACAAAGCCAATCATGCTCGGCATGGCCAAGTTATAGCCCATCACTAAATGGCCAAACACCACCCCAATCAGCGCCAGCGGAATCGCCAGCATAACAATCAAGGGTTCGGAATAACTGCGAAATTGCAAGCTCAGCAAGATAAACACCCCCAGCAAGCCCAATAAAAAACCTTGTTTAAGTGACTGCTGAGTCTCTGCACTGTTGGCCAGCTCGCCTTCCAGCTGTAAGCGCAGCGCCGGATATTGCTGCTGTAATTGTGGCCACAGCTGAGCCTGAAAGGCCTGTATGACTTCTTTGCTGTTGGCCTGTAAGCCATTGACCGAGCCGTACACGGTGACTGTGGTTTGACGATCGACCCGTTGCAGCCGCTGCACGCCTTGTTTCCATTCGATATCGGCAATGGCTTCTAAAGCAACGGTGTCGCCCGTCGGTAAACGCACGGGATACAGCGCCAGTTGATCCTGGTTTTTCACCGAAGTTCGGTCTAACGCTATACGCACCTCAATGTCATCCAGCTCGGTGTATTGCTCATTCACTTTGATGCCATAAAACGCCGCATACAGCTCATTGGCCAGCCAGCGTTGATCTAAGCCCTGACGTTGCGCTTCTGCTTTTAACGTGACATTAAGCTGAGCGACACCCGGGCGGGAATCGTCGAATAAATTATAGACGCCATGAAAACCGCCTAACCATTGCCGTGTTTGCTCCGCCACCTGATCCAGTTGCGCCACCGGCAAACCTGAAAAACCCAGTTCAATGGATCGCCCTGCAGGGCCTAATGCAGGCTCGGTAAAAATGAGTGATGACAGCCAAGGCAACGCCGGCAATTGTGCCTGCCAAGCACTGATCAGCTCATCAATGCTGGTTTGGCGTTGCTCAGCACTGAGTAAATCCAGACTCACAGTCGCCATATGTGGACCCGATTCATAGGCATCGGCATTAAAACCAAAGGTGACGGTTTGATGTTCGATCAATCCCGGCTCTAACTCATTGCTGGCTTTATTGAGCGCCTGCTGCAGTTGATCCACCTGCTGCTGGGTTTGCGCCAAGGTGGCTCCCGCTGGCAATAATAGGCGTGCCTGAAGGACATCACCGTCCAGCTCTGGCAGCGCCGAGAATTTAAGCACCCCTGAAGCTAACAATGACACCGATAACATAAATAACGCCAGCGTTGATCCCAATACCGCATAGCGCCAGCGAATCGCCCAATGCACACCATTGCCGAGCTTTTTTTGCCACCGCTCAAAGTGCTCTTGTACCCAAGCGCGCAGTCGTGCCGTGCGATCAGGCTTTGCCTCACCAGTAACGCTGTGAAATAAATGACTGGGGAGAATAAAAAACGCTTCCAGCAAGCTGACACACACCACGATTAATAACACCAGGGGCACGACACGCAGCACCTGCCCAAGATCGCCTTGCAAGCCAATCATAGAGCCAAAAATCAATACCGTAGTGGCAAAGGACGATAGCACCCCGCGTCCGACTCGTTGCACGCCGGCAATCACCGCTTGAGAAATACTTTGATGATCTGAGTTAGCGCCTTTTAGCTGTTCGGCAATGCTTTCAGAAATAACAATGGCGTCATCCATTAATATTCCTAGCGCCAATAATAACGCCACCATACTCATCATATTAATGCTGATATCAAACCAGCCTAATACAAACAGGCCTCCGAGAAACGACACCGGCAGCCCCATCACCACCCAAAAGGTATAACGTAAATTAAAAAACAACAGCAAAGTAACAAATACCAGCAGTAGTCCCTGCCAGGCATTATTCATCAGCATATTCAGACGGTCGACAATAATGCTGGTTTGATCCTGAGTTAAATGCAGCTCTATTGAGTCGGGTAGGCGCTGCTGCTGTTGCGCCATAAAGGTGTTAACCTGAGCTAAAATATCCAGACTGTCTTGGCCGGTATTCTTTTTAATGTGCAATAACGCCGCTGGCTTGCCATCAAATAGAATACGAGATTCCAGCGGCTCAAACACTTCTTCTACTCGGGCAATATCCATCAGCCGAATCTGATCACCGTCAGGCGGAGACAATAAAATCAGTTGCTGTAGTTGCGCCAAGGTGCGGCTTTCGTGATCCACCTGTACATCAAATACCCGCTGTTGGCCCTGCAGCTGGCCCGCGGGAATGCGAATGTTGTTTTGTGCAATCAGTTGACTGACTTGTTGCAAACTTAATTGATAACGACGCAACTGTTCAGGCAGTAACGATATGCGCCATTGACGTTGACCAAAGCCGTCTATATCAACGCGAGCCGCATCCGACTGCTGCAGTAATTGCAATTTTAAATGCTCAGCCAAATCCTTTAATTGCCAGCGTTGCAACTGTGAGGATGTGAGCGCCAGACTAACTACCGGCTGAGTTTGCCCAAGCTCACTGACCACCGGCTCCTCAGCTTGCTCAGGTAAATCATCAATGCCATCAATGGCACTGCGAACATCGGCCTGAAACGCGGTGAAATCACCGTCAGGCGCCATGGTCAAGGTCAATAATGCCCTGCCTGAGCGCGCATCGCAGCGCATTTCCTGCAAGTTCAGCACATCCGTGGCACTGTCTTCCAACGGCCGACAGACAGCGTTGGTGATGGTTTCTACTGCAGCACCAGGGTATGTCACACTGGCCTGCATTTCATAGGATTCGATATGGGGAAAGGTTTCCCGTTTTAACGATCCCAGCTGATTTAACCCCAATACCAGTGCCAACAACATCAATAAATTAGCCGCCGTTGGATGTTCAATAATAAAGCGCATCATAACCGCTGCTCCTGTGACGGCTGCGGTTGTTCTGTTTGCGGTAACGCTTGTGGTTGGTGTTGCTGTAGCTGGTTTTGTTGTGTCTGGTTTTGCAGACTTTGTTGTAACAGCGACTGCCACTCCGGGTCAGGGCTCGCCGTTAATAACTGGCCAGGCAGCGCAGGAATTAGTGGCGACGTAATCACCTGCAATTTGGCCATAGCGGGCCGATAAATAAATAGCCAAGGGCCCATCAGCAAATGCGCTGGGGTCGATAAAAATTGAAGCCGCTGCTGCTCCATCACATACAGCTGACCTTGGTGATCAGCAATGCGCGGCACCAGCAAGCCTGGCAAGGCATGGCCATAAATTCGCACATTGACTTGTGCTTTGGCCATTAGCGGCGGTCGAACGCCGGGCTTAACCCGCGTTTGTTGCTGTGGCACTCGCAAAGTAAAGGCAATGGAATGACTGGCAGGGTCCAGTGCTTCATGAATCGATACGACTTGAGCCGTCCAACGGCCATCAAAACCGGGCAGCTCAACCTCGGCCGATAACTGAAACCGTTGCAGTAATTGCTGCATTACCTCAGGGCCTAATACCAGTTCTTCATTAGGCTTGGCCAAGGCAGCAAAAAACGGCTTTAAACGCGCCAGGCTAACGTGAGCGATAACATCCACCGTATCCAAACCGGTAGCAGTAAAGAGTACCTGGCCTGAGCCAACAAACTGGCCGATATCAAAATCCACCGCCCCCAATCGCGCAGCAAACGGCAGACGAATATGGGTACGTTCAATATTGCGTTGCTGCTGGGCGACTTGGGCCTCGGCCGACTCCTTTTGGCTGGCTAATGAGCGTTGTTGGCTGGGCAATTGCTCCACCTGGGTGCGCAGCGACACCTGCTCTTGTTGCAGTTGCAACCAGCGCTGGCGTTCGCCATCCAGCTGCGAGGCTGACACACTGCCTTGCTTAAACAAACGCTGCAGGCGTTCTACTTCCGATTGGGCATATTGCAAACGCTCGTTGGTCAAGCGCAGCGAGGTTTTTAACTGCTGAGATTGCTGTGCAAACTGCTGTAATTGCTGCTTAGCTACTTGCGCCTGAGCGTTTGCCTGGGCCAAAGCCAGCTGGTAGTCCTGATCATCTAAAGTCACAATTTCAGTGCCGGCCGGGTACATCATTCCCTGCTCCAAACCCGGCGCTAACGCCACAATGCGCCCCGCTACCTCAGCCACGGCCTGATAGTGTTGACTGGCACTGACCTGGCCAAACCCTTCAACAAATGGCCGTATCTGCTGTGACTCGGTATTGATGCTATACACAGCCGTGGCCTGGTTATCTAGCTCGCGCTGCTGTGGCCCAGTTTTATTGACCAGCAATATCACCATAATCACGAACGCCAGCGCTAAGGCTGCCAAGCCAGGCCATTTTTTAACGGCTGTCATTGTGCGCCCTCCCTAGATTGTGTGTCTTCAACGAGACCATGTTGCAATAACTGACATAAATGCGCGCGCCAGGCGTCGCTGTTGAGCTCATCCAGGCCTAAACCAAACACAGTTTGAAACATCGGCTGCGATAGCAGCGGAAAGGCCAATAGGCTCATAAAAGTCGCAGCCACTTTTTCACAATCAAACTCGGCACGTAATACGCCTTGTTGTTGCAGCAAACGAAATAGCGCCACGATGCCAGCACGGATTTTTTGCGGTAATTCACTGAGTTCGGTATTGGGTTGATCGCTAAACATCTCGCTTTGGAAATAGCGAAATAACCAAGGCTCGCTCAGCACAATATCGAGAATACGATTCACCATCAGCTCGATGGGACGCTCGGGCCGTGTTTGCAGCTCTTGCGCCAGTGCCATCAACTTGCGCTGGCGCTGCTCTGTCGTTTGCACCATCAGCTGCTCAAATAGCCCCTGCTTGGAGCCAAAGTAATAACTGATCATGGCTGTTTGCGTACCCGCCTGCTGCGCCAGTTGGCGAATGGTGATGCTTTTATAAGACTGCTGCTGCAGCAACTCGCGTGCAGCGTCCAGCAAGGCAGACATGGTTTGCTGCTGCTTCAACGGGTCTTGTGGTCGGCCACGGCTCATACGGACACCATTTCATTAATCAACTGATTAATAAATTAGCACGACCACTCTAACACTGCCAAGGGTTAATAAAAGAAAGACAGGCTCTACACCATCTCAAAGGCCTGCTGTTAGTCACCTAGAAAGTAAAGAAGACACCACCCAGTGACGGTCAAGAGAAGGAACTAAAGAGGACACAGGCTAGAGACAGTAAAGGCTAGACAGGAGCGTGGAGACAGAAAGCACTCCCGCGAGTCGCCAACGACAAAAACAAAATCACAAGCACTAACAAAAGACACAGTGCAAGACGATGACAAACGGCTCAGAAAGCAACTGGGAACGGGCAGTTGTCGAAAATAAGAAATCTGCCAGCCCGTAGGCTGGCATCCAAATTACAAGCAAACGCCGGTTTGATAGTCCACCACGGCGGCGGACTGTGAGTTTTGCCACAGAGGTTGCTGATAATAGTGGTCATACTGCTCTGCTGCAGTAGCGTCCTCGACTATGTAACCAAAATCCTGCAAGGTTGCTGGGTATAGGTTTTTCGAGCCGATATAAAAGGCAGCATTATCCACCAAAATGGTTTTAGCGTGGTTGCCAATAGCGTAACCATTGCTCCATGTTGCTACACCTTCTGCATTGCGAATCGGTGCCAACTGCAGTGAGTCACACATGGTTTGTTTAGCATCAGCATCGGATAGCTGTGCTCGGCTGGCAATTTTGCGCTGCAATACATCGGTAATTTCTGACATTTTTTTCATATTAGAATATGGAGCTAACAGGCTTTGCTTGGCCCCAGGTGAGCTAACCACAATGCGGACCTTGACCCCCTCAATCAGCTTATCGGCCAACACATCAAATAAGCGCGCATCATAGTAGCTGGCTGCAAACGGCCCAACACAAGGAGCAATTAAATCCTGCTGAGAAATAAATACCGAATGTTGCGCACTGGCTATTAACGCCCGCAACCCAAGCTGTTCAGGGTTGGCGACACTGTACTCCTCGTCATTATTGACATAGTCCTTAAATAAACGTGAGCAAGCAGCTTTGCGATCATCAGCATCCGGCAAACCACCGTCATCGCCACCCGGCGTCTGCATGCCAAACCCTAATCCACCTAGGCTCAATACCTTTACATCACCTGCAGGATCTATCTGCGGCGCACTGAACTCTGTTGGACAACTGCCAGCCGCTGTGGCAGTTTGCTCTAAATCGACGTACAAGGTTTTATTAATCACGCCATCTTTCCAGCGACAAGTAAACTGCCACAATAAATCGGCAAATTGATGTGACGCTCGCGTGGCTGGGCCTTGCAAATGCATGGTGAGGTCGTTAATCGGACTGTCTACCTGCCCATAGGCCGACTCCCACATATTGTGGCCACCAACAATACTGGTGCGGCCATCAACGGCAATGATTTTGGAATGATTCCAGGAGTACAGCCAACTGGTTTCGACCCCAGCCACCGATATATTCATGTCGTCGGCAATATCACCTAAATCTTCTTTAAGGCGACGTAGATAGGACTTGGCCGTTTCGCTAAAGGAGGTATCGATATTGCCCATCACCGGCGGAGTGCCACCTAAAATACGTACAGTGATATTAGGCGAGTGTTGGTACGCCTGCTGCAATCCGCGCACGATGGCTTGTTGAAATATGCCATCCGGATAGGTCACTAAAGTGGTGATATCGACCCAATGTTGAGCCTTGGCCAAATCCTGCTCAATGGTATCGGCAAAATGCTGTAGCGCGCCGCTATCCTGGCATAGCGGGTCTCCCCAGCAGTTGGGAGTTTGCAATAACCAGCTGTCTTCGCCGCCACCGTATCCAGAGATCAAATTGCCGTCGGTAACTTGCCACACACTGCCCTGGCTGCCGGGAAAATGCTGCTGCAGTTGCTGCTCAACACTATCAATATGATAACTGTTAGCCTGCACACTAGCGGTTACTGACAAAGCTATTGCTAACACTAAAGATGGCTGCGACAGCGCTGCACGATACTGCGAAATTGACATGCCATACGTCCCTATTAATAAAACAAGGGACGCAGTCTATTTCCATGATAGAATCAAAACAACGAAAAAACCGCAACACGGTAGGTATTTATACATGATTCCGCAGGCCAAACCAGTCAAAGTACTGACTAGGGCCTGTTAACGCTACTTAGCGCTTTGCTGCTGGAATCCATTTTTTATTGAGCAAGGCATGTTTAACCCGTTAAACATCCATCCTTGCGCCTTAATGGAGAGGTTTTCAGTTCATAACCGCGCGAACAGGCCCTAGTCTGCTTTTCTCCAGCCATAAAGCGCTATCAAACCGGCCAGAAGCCCCCAAAAAGCACTGCCAACCCCCAGCAACGACACTCCGGATGCCGTCACCAAAAAGGTAATTAACGCCGCATCACGCTCCTTTGCTTCTTGCATCGCGGCATACAAGCCGTTAGCAATAGGGCCAAGTAACGCCAAGCCCGCTATCGCTGCCACCAATACCGCCGGCAGCATCTGCAATACGGTGACTAATGCAGCCCCCAATAGGCCAGCCAGTAAATAAAAAACACCACCCCATATAGTTGCCCAATAACGCTGCGACGGCTCACCACCCGCTTCTTCTCCCTGACAAATCGCTGCCGTCATGGCCGACAAATTAAAGGCAAAACCACCGAAGCCACCGAGTAATAATCCGGTCACCGAGGTGGTGGCAACCAGTGATGACGCCGGGGCTAGGTAGCCATTGGCGCGCAACACCGCCAGCCCGGGAATGTTTTGTGATGCCATGGTCACCATGCACAAAGGAATGGCTACGCTCATGGTCGCCGACCAAGAAAACTCAGGTGTAGTCCACACCAGTGTTGGCCACTGCCAATCAAAGCTTTGCCATTGCAATAAGCCTTCGACATAGGACACCAACAACCCCACCAGCAACACCAAAGGAATCACATAACGCGGACTGCGCTGCCTGAACAGCCAAAACGCCAATAACACTGCACCGAGTAACAACGGAAACTCACTCAAACCGTTAAATACCTGCAACCCAAATTGCAGCAACACCCCGGCCAACAAAGCCCCCGTCAGCGACGGCGGCAACAAACGCAATAGCCGTTCAATGCCGCCACTCACGGCGATTAACAGCATTAGCGCAGAACTGACCAGAAAGGCTCCTATGGCCTCAGCCAAAGAAAAACCCGGCAAGCTGGTCACTAACAAGGCTGCCCCCGGCGTCGACCAGGCAGTAAAAATGGGCTTACGGTAATACCACGACAGACCAATACTGCTAATGCCCATCCCCGTGCCTAAGGCCCATAACCAGGAGCTAAGATGTTGCGCACTGCCGCCAGCAGCGACCGCGGCCTGAAAAACAATGGCCACGGCGCTGCTATACCCCACCAACACGGCAATAAAACCCGCACTGATAAACGACAAGGTAAAAGCGCTGCCCTGTTGCTGCCTGCTGGCCACCGCTACGCTGGCCGGTCCATTTGCTGCCGTCTTTTGCATCTTTTACACTCCTTAAACGAGTCTTGTACGCTATAACGCACAAGATAGCACTCGTGCGCTATAACGCACAGCTAATTTTTATCCACAAGGCAGTTTTATGCAGGACATCAGTCATCACCTGGCCAGCAAGGTAAAAGAATTACGTCAGCAAAAAGGCTGGAGTCTGGATCAAGCCGCCAAAGAGACCGGCGTCAGCAAAGCCATGTTGGGCCAGATAGAACGGGGGGAATCCAGCCCCACGGTGGCCAGACTTTGGAAAATTGCCAGCGGCTTTCATTGCTCGTTATCGAGCCTGATTGAGCCCGCACCGGCTGAGCAGCAAACCCTTAAACGCCAGGCGGCCAATTTGAGGCAGCAGCCCAGTGCCGGTGAAATGTTGGTGGCTCCCTTGTTTGCCTACGATGCCAGCATGGGGTTTGAGCTATTTGAGCTGACGCTGGCGCCAGGCTACGAGCGTATTTCAGAGCCGCACGAGGCCGGTGTGACCGAGCATGTGGTGGTGATATCAGGGCAGATGCAATTACTACTGGAGAATGAATGGCAAACTCTAGAGCCTGGTGATGCCGTGCGCTTTGCCGCCGACTGTCGCCATGGTTATCGTAACCAGGGTAGTGAGCCGGCGGTCTTTCACGATTTGATTCACTATGCCATCTGACGCTGCTGGCGGTAGCGCCGCCAGCGCATCCACAGCCAATGCTGCAGCAAGCGCAATAAGCACGAGATGCTGTAGAGCACGATTAATAGCATCAGCAACAGTTCAGGGCCAAAACGATCATTCACATCAGCAGCTCGCTGCAAAAAAACAAACAGCAATCCCCACAGGCCAAACCAAAGCGTCAGGCTCAGCAATAACAGACGGCGCCCCCAGCGCACCAGCCAAGGACAAACAACGACCCCCACAACGATTGCTAACTGCCACCCCATGACATGTCTCCCTTGATGTCGGCTCGCTATGCTAACGCAATCTCAACTGCTCAGTCTGCCCATGACGTTGGCTTCGAGCTGGGCGTTACCCTCCTTCTTATAGATCAACCGAAAGCATGAGATCTTAGGTCATTAGCGGCCGGGCAAGTGGTATCGAAACTCATCCTGCTTAACTAGAAGATGTTGATATTTATGCAACTTAGCTGTTCTTGGCTAGCAGTGTCGAAAACACAGCACAGGGAGAGAGAGCAGACGGCTCAAGGGAGCGAGCAGCAACGCAGTATTAAGAACGCATAGCCCTGCCTTTGGGCTAAGTTCACTGCGACATATATCGTTCACTTAACCCGCTGTTGTCTTTTTACTTTTCGCTGAAAACACTGGTAATCAGCAAGCTTGGTTATTAGCTATCAACCCCTAATTAAGCTGTTTACTTGACCATTCTGCCGGAGGCTTGCATGAAGCGTCTCAGCCTTAAACTGTCACAACGATTGGCATTGGCGTTTTCCGTTCCGTTAGCGCTGTTAGTGTTTATGGGGGTGGTTGCCCTCGATGGTATCCGCACCACTAATCAAGGCTTAGAAACGGTTTATCAAGACAGAGTTATTCCGCTGCAGCAGCTAAAAGCCATCGCCGATGGTTACGCAGTTTTAGTCATTGACGCAGTGAATAAAGCCAACGGCGGCAGCATGACGGCGGAACAGGCATTGGCTTCGGTAGAGCAGGCTGAGTCCTTGATCAGCGAGCGCTGGGGCCTGTATATGGCGACGGAACTGACCCCAGAAGAGCAGCGCCTGGCGCAACAAGCGCAAAAACTGTATGGCCCTGCCGATCAACAAATTGCTTTATTACGTGAGCAACTGACCAAGCAGCAAGGCAATATTGGCGGCCAGCTCGAGCAATTCGACGGCCCCTTGTACCAGGTCATAGATCCGATCAGTAATAAAATTAATGAGCTGGTCGAGCTGCAGCTCAGAGTGGCGGCGGAAGAATACACTGCCGCCACCGACGTCATGCATTCATCCGTTCGCTTAACCATCACGGCTGTGGTGGTGGCGCTGGTGGTGACCTTAATTGCTGCAGTGCTGCTAACACGCAGCGTGCGCACTCCCCTGTATCAGGTGGTCCATTATGCCAAGCTATTGGCACAAGGGGATTTAGGCCAGCAAATCACCGTCGATCGCAGTGATGAGCTGGGCGATCTGCAACATGCCATGCACGAGTTAATTAGCCGACTGAAACAAATCATTGATGACGTTCGCTCATCGGCCAATGGCCTGTCTTCGGCCGCCAGCCAAGTATCCTCAACGTCGCGTGCGTTAAGCGATGCAGCCACCGAACAAGCATCCAGTGTTGAGCAAACCACTGCATCAGTGGAACAAATTGCCGAATCCGTGCAGCAAAATACCGATAATGCTCGCGCCACCGATGATATCGCAGCGCAACTAGCGGTCGATGCCAGCAGCAGTGGCAAGGTGGTGGCCGATACCGTCAGCGCCATGCAGGACATTGCCGAAAAGATCATTATCATTGACGACATCGCCTACCAGACCAACTTGCTGGCTTTAAATGCCGCCATCGAAGCAGCCCGAGCGGGTGACCATGGTCGTGGCTTTACCATTGTCGCCTCTGAAGTAAGACGCTTAGCAGAACGCAGCCGCCTGGCGGCGCAAGATATTGGCGAGCTGGCACAGCGTAGTGTGGGCTTGTCGCAGGAAGCCGGCGAGCGTTTGCATACCCTAGTGCCTGACGTTGAAAAAACCTCCCACCTGATTAAAGAGATTACTCAAGCCTCAGAAGATCAATCTGCCGGGTTAAGCCAAATTAGCGCTGCCATGGCGCAACTCAGCTCAGTAGCACAGCAGAATGCCTCGAGTTCAGAAGAACTGGACGCCACCGCCGAAGAAATGACCAGCCAAGCCAAAGCTCTGGTATCCACCATGGCCTTCTTTAAATAATAAAACCATCACCGAGCGTCTGACTCTCGCGTCAGCGCTCGTCGTGCGTTTATTGCCCTTGCTATGCTGAAGTCAGCCTAATACTTTGGAATGCTTATGCATCGCTTTGCTGCCGTGTCAGCCATGATCCTCTGCCTGACCCTAGCTGGCTGCCTACGGGATGCCGAGCGCGTTGCTAATGTGCGAGATATAGGCGATGCCATTAACCATTGCCGCAACTACACCCGTGCCGTTTTACCTGACGATACCGCCATTTCTATCGATCGCTTATCGACTCGTGAAAACAGCGAGTATTACGACGTTTATTTGCGTGTGTCCGACAAAAATAATCATGGCTGGGTGCGCTGCCAGGTCACCCAAGATGGCTATATCTACGAACATAGGGTGCATGGCATGCGCCACGAAGGGCCATCGCTGTTTAGTTTTTAGCGCTTAAGACGTCCAATTCACCTAGGGCCTGTTAGCTAGCACTATTTAGATCTTTGCTGCTGGACGTCAGTATTTTCTTGAGTACGGCATGAGGAGCGTGGCTTAACAGGTTAAATAAGTAACGAATAACGCTACTCAGGGAAAACGGACTCCAGCCCTTCGGGGTATGGCTGAAAACCCCTCAATCTGTGTTACCCATCCTTTATTTAACTCGTTAAACATCACTTTCCTCCTATACCAATTACAGCGGCAGTGCCAAACTTTCTTTAACTTCTTCCATCACGATATAGCTTTTTGAGTTCTTCACGCCAGGCAGCTGCAACAGCATATCGCCTAACAAGCTTCGATATTGCGACATGTCTTTAATTCGAGCCTTGACCAGATAATCGGAATCGCCCGATACCAGATGACACTCCAGCACATAGGGCAAGGTACGAACCGCCGCGGTGAACTCAGAAAACGCTTGCGGCGATTGATGAGATAACGAGATCTCAACAAACACCAGCAGCTCATGATCCATCAACCTGGGGTTAAGCTTGGCGTAATAGCCCTCGATATAGCCGTCACGTTCTAACCGCTTCACCCGTTCCATGCAGGGGGTTGAGCTTAATCCAACTTTTTCAGCCAGATCGACATAACTGATGCGCCCTTGGCGCTGCAGTACTTCGAGAATACGCCGGTCGAGGCGATCAAGGGGTTTGATTGCATCTTGAGCCATCAGAGTTTTCCACTAGAAAAGTAAACCACTGCAGATGATAAAGCTATGTAATCAGCAAAAACAAAGGATAAAACGCTTAATTTCCCCTTAGCATAGCCAAAAACAACAACCGAAAAAGGCAGTGCTTATGCATGTCATGATTCTTGGATCAGGCGTCATCGGCGTCACCAGCGCTTGGTACCTTGCCCGCGCAGGCCACCAAGTGACTGTGGTCGATCGCCAAAGCGAACCCGCGATGGAAACCAGTTACGGCAATGCTGGACAAATCTCCCCGGGCTACTCGGCCCCTTGGGCTGCCCCTGGCGTGCCGATCAAAGCGATCAAATGGTTGTTGCAGGATTTGGCTCCACTGGCAGTGGATGTAACCCGCTGGGATCGTCATACCCTGAGCTGGATGACTAAAATGCTGCTGAACTGCAATGAGTTCAGCTATCACGTGAATAAATCCCGCATGATGCGCTTAGCCGAGTACAGCCGCGATTGCCTGAAAGCGACTCGCGAAGAGCTTAACCTCGACTACGAACATCGCACCGCAGGCACCTTGCAGGTATTTCGCAACCAAAGCCAGGTCGACGCGTCGGCCAAAGACATTGCGGTATTGCAGGAGTGCGGCGTTGAGCACCAAGTGCTGTCGGTCGATGAATGTCTGCAGTACGAGCCAGGTCTGCAGGCCAGCGCCAACAAACTGGTGGGGGGTTTACGTTTGCCAGGCGATGAAACCGGTGACTGCCATCGTTTCACCCAGCAAATGGCTGATCACTGTCGCCAACTGGGCGTTGAATTTCGCATGAACACCAGTGTGCAAGGATTGTTGTGCCAGCAAGGTCGCATCGATGGTGTCGTCACCAACCAGGGCAACCTGCAAGCCGATGCCTATCTGATGGCCATGGGCAGTTTTTCTGCACCCATGTTGCGACAAATCGGCATCGATTTACCGGTACATCCGATCAAGGGCTACTCACTGACCGTGCCCATCGTCGATGCCGAACGAGCGCCACAATCGACCCTTATGGATGAAACCTACAAGGTCGCAGTCACCCGCTTTGATGATCGCATTCGGGTCGGTGGCACCGCAGAAATCGCCGGCTACGAACTTGACCTGCCGGCCAAACGCCGCGCCAACGTCGAATTTGTCGTTAATGATTTATTCCCGGGCGCAGGCAATACCGCCGAGGCAGAATTCTGGACTGGCTTGCGTCCAATGACACCAGATGGTACACCCATTATCGGCGCGACCAATATTGACAACCTGTTCTTAAATACAGGCCACGGCACCCTAGGCTGGACCATGTCCATGGGCTCTGCCAAAGTCATCGCCGACGTTATTAGCCAGCGCCATACCGATATTGATGCCGCTGATTTATCTCTACACCGCTACCACAAACGGAGTCATTATGTACCAAAAAGACGTTATTCATACTGATCAAGCACCGGCAGCCATTGGCCCTTATTCACAGGCAGTTCGGGTCGGCAATACGGTATATGTGTCGGGACAGATTCCTTTGAATCCGACCACCATGGAAATGGTGACTGAGTCTTTTGAAGCTCAGGCAGAGCAGGTCATGCAAAATTTGAAAGCGATTTGCGAGGCCGCTGGCGGTGATTTGAATAACCTGGTCAAGCTGACGGTCTTGCTGTCGGATATGAGCTACTTCGCTCAGGTTAATGCCGTGATGGAAAAATACTTCCAGGCTCCTTACCCCGCGCGCGCAGCGTTTGCGGTAAAAACTTTGCCAAAAGATGCCGATGTCGAAATTGAAGGCATTATGGCACTGTAAGAAATTGCGGCCGCGGTAAGCGGCCATTGATTTTTCTGCATCCTATTTTATTCCTACCTAACTTAAGCTTTTGTCATTGCTGTCGCTGAAGCGGTAAACAAGTAGGTTTAATAAAAGCCGTCAGAGCCCTATGCCCTCCTTGAGGGACCTTATCCCTCACGCCGGGCGGGCGAACTCCCTGCTTTGCGCTGTACAGGCCTTATTCCCTTCGCTGACAATGCTGTGGTCGCCGCATCACAAAAAGCCTACATCCTTGTAGGCCTTTTGTTGCTGCTGCCATCCGGGCAGCCCCTGCGGGCACAGTCATTGTCAGCTCAGGCGGCCTGCTAAGGCGCGGAGAACCTGGATGCGATACCGAGTGGTTTATGCGTTCGGGTGGGTGTCCGTGTTGTATCCGTGTTGTATGAGTCAGCTGCCGATTCAGCAGTCGCAAACCTCATCCAAGGACTACGGTAGCCTGGGCCTTCCATTAGTGTTGGACTACGAGCAAATTGAGAGAAATCCCGGTCTGTATTTGAACTGGTATGATAAACAACAAGGTGATAAGCCCGTTATCAGCCCTGGCTGGCAGCATACTCTAGCCGACGAGGCACGCACTCTTTATAACCAGCAGAACGAACTATCGGCGCTTGAGACGGTCGACAACTTCTTGCTAGAGCGGCAGGTGTTGCCAACCTACTCTGCTCGAGAGGGGGCTGGCTTGCTCGAAACGGGCCTGAATAGCACCTATAACTTGGCTGCAACGGGGTTGAATACGGCATTACTGCCAGCCATCTTGTTAGGTGAGGGAGCTGATGCTCTGCGCTTACCACCAGTTATGGGGGGTATATTTACAAGCCTGCCTTATGCTGCGCGTGCGACGTCGACCATGTTGGGGGCGCGTGTTACGGCGAGTTCAGCGGCGAGAGGGTCGGGTCAGGTCCTTGGTACATTGGACGATGTCACTCCAGTGGTGCGTAATGAAGGCTTTAGAGTTGGGCAGTTGGATGGGTATTTTGTATCAAATAATGTCGCTAGCTCAGCAGCGGGCTGGGCAGATCAATTTGCTTCGGTAAGTGGTGTTAATCAGCATTCTGTACTTCGGGCTCTCAGGCAGAGCGGTACTGTCGAAGGGGCTGCTGTTGCGAAGCTCATTAAGAGGGGTGATGTTGATTTAGTTATCGAAAATAAAAGTGTGTTGCGCCCGACTATCGCTGGTGAGCAGCCACCGGGAACAAATAAAATCGTTTTATATAGCGACAATATTGGCAGCCCTCAATCAGCTGCTGGAATAGCAACACATGAAACGGAGCATGTGATGCAGAGATATGACTTAAATCGATACGTTAGAGACGGTGGTTATGCTTTACAACTTGAACTGGGAGCTTATAGAGTTCAGCGCCGAGTACAGCAGAACTTTTCTTTGCAAACCGATGAAGATGTTATGAAATTCTTAGTGAAAAGTGATAGTTACCCTCAAATTACGCAGAACGTTATTGATGACTTTTTGCGCAAAGGTCTCGGGTATGACAATCACTTACTAAGAAAATAAGGTATTTGATATGACAATTGACAGCTTTTGCGAAAAGTGTGGTGGGGAAATGGCTCTCTTTAGAAAGCAAGGGGTCATTGAAACTTTTAAATGTTCTTCATGCGACCACATGTATGTGACGAAAATTTTTTATGATGATGGCGAAGAGGCTTTTTCAAGTCCGGATAATAAATTTATCTTCGTTGGTTTGGATGAGTCTTTTTTTGGCAGGAAAGCACTGTTTTTGATAAAGAAGATATTTGCTGGTATGTCAAACTTCTACTTCTCTGACCTGGAAAGTGCGGTTAACAGTGGGGCCAAATCTATTAATTTGGGAATTTACTCGAAGCGTGAGCAGGATGAGATTTTGAGTAGGGCTGGAGAGTATAAAAAATATTTCCACATGGAAGATGTTGACATCTAAAGAAAAGGGACTGGTCAGCCCCCCCCACACACACACAAGCTGTCACATTGGTGGCAGCCTGCTTTGCAGCGGCTAGGCTAAGATTCAGCTGCTGCAGAGCCGGAGTGTGATTATGCCCAAGCCCAGAAAACAGCGGTCCTACACGGACACCCACTCTAAGCTGTCACGTTGGTGGCAGCCTGCTCTGCGGCAATCCTTTAGGTCGGTAGAGTGAAGTCATGGCTCCTTGGTAGCAGGGTTTTGCTTTAAATGCGATTTATTTAAGTTCTGGTGATATTTTGATTAGTTTGTTAGAGAAGATTTTTTACGTTGTTTATCTTAGAGTGAAGTACTCGTCTAAGGTGAAGCCTGAGAATCAGAGTGAGTTTTTGTTGCTTGCGAATGTGATGATCACACTAGCTGCGTCAGGTATTGTTTATGTTACGGCAGCAATAGTGATCTTCGGTTTGATATTTGACTTGCCCGCTTTTTTGTTTTTATCTGGGAAGCTGACTCCAAATGTTCCGCCTCCTATAATGTACACTGGTTTTATAGTGTCATTTTTGATCTTTTATCTTGTCTGCGTCAAAGGGGATAAATATAGAGACTACCCCGAACGTTATCCTGATATATCATTGAAAAATATTCGCCAGAATGATCAGCACTACCTTCTGACCCCTGCGGTTGTATCAATCGTTCTATTGTTTGCATCTACGTTTTTGGTCTTTCATTTTGAAAGAGGGATCTGAGGAACTACATGGACATATATAGACGCTCTCCCGGTGTCAAGGCAGAACATGGCCCTGGCGCCTGAACACCCCTGATTAACTTCTTTTTTACTCATGCCCGGTCGTTATGATGGGTGGTGGTCCATGCTAGTTGCTGGTAGCTCTGACATATATTCGGCTTCTGATCAGGCCGTGGCCTGGAGCCCTGATGAGATCCGCACCTTCCCACCTAAAAACACCCACTCGATCTGTTTCGATCGTGTCCAGTCCAGGTTCTGGGAAGGGCGGATAACCCCGTTTATTTCATCACGCTAACGACTACCGGATGAAATAAATACATTTATCAACTGATTGGACACCCAACCTAAGCAGTCTTGATGTGATGGCTTTGCGAGCTAAGATACATAGCTGATAGACTAGCTAATCAACTAGTCGACACCTGAGGATTTTATTGATGTCACATCAATCAAAGAAGTTATTCTTTCTACTGGCTATGCTAGTAACGGTGAAAGTACTAGACGTTTTCTTTGAGATTCCATTGCATAAAGAGGGACAATTTACTTTTACCCTATTTTATATAGTAAATCTCATTCAGATGGCTCATATCGGCTGGTTTGTCATTACGCTTAGGTGCCCCAATTCAGACTGTCGGCGCCCACAAATTTATCGTTCAGCTTCTATATCAGACTTGAGACTGCCTGGAGAAAACTGCTACCACTGCGGAGAAAAACTGAAGTAATAACAAACCAATCAGACACCCAGCATAATTTCCTAAAAACAATGAAAAATCCAAAACTCCAAGCCGCAATTTAGCATTTTGATCAGACTCGCTAGCGAGATAATTGTTAAAGCAAAAAAAACAATTTGGATAGTTTCAAACCATCAAAGACCCTTGACCTCCTTGAGGTTATCCCTCACGCCGGGCGGGCAAACTCCCTGCTTTGCGCTACGTAGGCCTTATTTCCTTCGTTATCAATGCTGTGGTCGCCGCAACGCCAACAGCCTGCATCCCAGCAGAATGTTGGCTGGTACTGCTATCCAGGCAGCCCCTGCAGGCACAGTCATTGCCAACGTCGGCGGCCTGCTCAGGCGCGGAGAATCTGGGCGCGATGCCGAGTGGTTTATGCGTTCGGGTGGGTGTCCGAGTTGTATCCTGGTGTTCGAGTTGCCTCCTGCCTTAATACCGGGAGAGCATCTATATTTGTCCTGGTTGTAGTATATGAGCTCGTGTGAGTGTCAGCGTTGCTCCAGAAAAGTCCTAGCGGATAAGAGCGAAAGCTTAAACGTACTTGCAAGCCATGGAATCACTTCAGTCTGGTTCGAGGGGATAACACCGATTTGCCTTTCTAAGTAAATTTTTCTTCAACCGTTCTACTGACTGCGTAATTTCATACTCATTCAATGCTGCAAAGCTGAAGCGCACATGCGTCACCGCACGCTTTCTTGAATGAAAAAAAGGATTAAAGTGCATATTCGGCAAACTGTCCGGAACCACACTTTGATCTGAACCTCTAAGCACCGCTTGCATATCCACCCAAATCGCCATGCCGCCCTTGGATGCCGTTACCTTTGCTTGATGATCGAATACTCGCTCAAAGGTCGCGACCGCATGGGCTTTTCGTTTGCGATAGACCGTGCGCATTTTCCTGATATGCGCTTTGACTGCGCCCGATGTCATCAGTTCGGTTACGGCAAGCTCAGTAAACCGGTTGCCTTGGCGATCAATCAGTAAGATTTCTTTTGCCGCCCTATCAATCAATTCCGAGGGCGCAGCCATGTACCCAAGCCTCAGGCCTGGCGTAAACACCTTCGATAACGAGCCAATATGAATGACGTGCTTGGCATGCTCCAGGCTAATTAAAGGTGGGATAGGCTGATGATCATAGTGAAATTCGTGATCATAATCGTCTTCTACAATCCAAAAGCGTTCTTGGTTTGAAAGAGCAATCAGCTGTAGACGCCTTTCCATGCTCATCGTGACAGTCGTGGGGTACTGGTGATGAGGCGTGACATAAATAGCCGCAATTTTGTGCTGTTTTGCGATCGCTTGCAGAGCATGGGTGTCGAGCCCATTTTCATCAATCGGGCATCTCACGACCTGAAACCCACTTGCCTCGAAGGTCAAAACGGCTGGCGGGTAGGTATAGTCTTCACAGACAATAACGCCTTGTTCGGGTGATAACACCTTCGACACCAAATACATGCCCATTTGGCTGCCGCGCGTCACGCACACATGTGCAAGCTCCGCTGTCACAAAGCGATCTACTCGCAGCATGTTAAGAATGGCATTACGAAGCTCAATGCTGCCACGAGGATCGATATAACCCGACACCGGCTCTGCGACAGACTGCATAATGGCACTGCGATACGCTTTTGCTAAGCGCTCATAGGGCAGCAGTCGCTCGTCCGGCACACCGTCATTAATCTGGGTATAGGTCGCACTATCAAAGGCGTCATCTTGCTGTGACCGCTGGGCAAGCGTAATCGCTTGTTTAGAGTCCATTCGACCGCCCAACTGCAACCGGTCACTTTCCTCCAGCGCTATCATGGGCAGCCATTCGGCAACAAAGGTCCCGCGCCTTGGCTTTGATACGACCCAACCCTGCGCTTCTAGTTCTTCGTATACCAGCTGTATGGTTTTTCTATTCACCCCAAGCTGCGCTGCCAGTATTCGAGTGCTCGGGAGCGCTTCACCTGGCTGCAGCCGGCCATTTTGAATATCATCCGCTAACTGATTGACCGCTTTTAAATGAAAAGAATGCTCTGGCCGATCGGCCAGCCATAGATTCAAGTCCCACGCCTTTTTCATTGTACCTGCAAAGCACCTGCCGCCATCTGGACCATAACTATAACAAAAACTGGATGATCTTGATGGTCCAGAAATCCGACATGATGCCCCTCCTAATGAAGGCAAAGAGGCATATCCCTATGAAAACCGCCAACCTAAAAAAAGCACACTCATGCAGCAAGCGCAGTCAAAAATGTCAGCTCTTTTCAAAGACAGTGATCTAAGCGACAAGCAAAAGCTCGCCCTGACATGCCGCATTTTGTTCGAAAAGGGCCACGACGCTGGACTTGCTGGACAAATCACATGCCGAGCCCATGCACAGGATCGCTTTATTACGCAGCGCCTCGGCTTGGGCTTTGATGAAATTACCGCTGACAACTTATTAACCGTGGACCAAGATCTTCAACCCATTGATGGCGAAGGCATGGCAAACCCTGCAAACCGTTTTCATACCTGGCTGTATAAAAAACGCCCAGATGTCAATTGCATTATTCACACACACCCAACCTATGTTGCCGCTTTATCCATGTTAGAAGTGCCCCTTATGGTGTCGCAAATGGATACATCTTGCCTTTATGACGACTGTGCCTTTTTAAAAGAATGGCCAGGCGTTCCTGTCGGCAATGAAGAAGGCATTATTATTTCAGAGGCCCTGGGGGATAAACGCGCCATTTTACTGGCACACCACGGTCAATTAGTCGTTGGCAAAACCATCGAAGAGGCCTGCAATCTAGCCATTTTAATTGAGCGCGCTGCAAAACTTCAGCTACTGGCCATGTCCGCAGGGCACATTCAACCTTTGCCCGAAGCACTCGCAAAAGAAGCTCATGACTGGGTATCCACCGACAAACGCAATCAAGTGAATTTTCATTACTACGCAAGGCAAGCGTTAAAAACCCACCCTGATTGCTTATAAATAAGCAATTCACATTAAAGGCATTTTTCCTTCTCACGCAGTCATCAATAGGTGTTTTATGAACCATCCAATATTAAAGGGCATCATTGCCTACCCGATCACGCCTTTTTTAAAGCGCTCCGGTGCGATTAATCTCGACGCTTTATCAACGCTTATCAATCAGCTAATTGACGATGGCGCTCATGCGATTGCAGCGCTTGGCAGCGCAGGAGAAGCTGCGTACCTTGATGAAGATGAATGGCTTCAGGTCGCCAAGCACAGTATTGAACAGGTTAAAGGGCGCGTACCTGTCATTATCGGCATCGCCGAACTGACCACAGAACGTGCTATCGAAAAAGCAGTAATGGTCGAGCAAATGGGTGCAGACGTTGTCATGATTGCTCCTCTATCTTATTACCCTTTAAGTGAGACGGAAATCTATGAACATTTTCAATCCATTTCTGATGCCATTAGCATCCCAATCATGCTTTATAATAACCCAGCGACCACCGGCGTTGATATGTCGCCTGAATTTATGCTGTCTATGGTCAAGAATTTAGACCAAGTGAGCATGATTAAAGAAAGCAGTGGCGATATTCAGCGCATGCACAAAATTTACAGCCTATCGAAAGGTGAAGTACCTTTTTATAATGGGTGCAATTACCTCGCATTTGAAGCACTGAATGCAGGCGCCAGCGGCTGGTGCACTGCGGCGCCTTGTTTAATTGGAGATCAACCAAAAGCCCTTTATGAGGCCATTCAAGAAGGCAATATACAAAAAGCGTTTTCACTCTTTCATCAGCAGCGTGATCTATTGGAGTTTATTGTCAAAAAAGGTCTTGCCGCTTCAGTTAAAGCAGGGCTATCAGTGAAGGGGTTCGACGCTGGGGTCGCCAGAAGGCCTTTACTACCTTTAAATCCGGGCGACTTACTTACACTTAAAAATTTATTAGAAACCACCAAAGACTAACGAGAACTAGCCAGACTTTGCTAGTCTAAAAATTGCTCGGGCACCCGTTCCAAGCTGCCACACTCGTGGCAGCCCGCTCCACAGTTACCAGGCTGATATCAGTTGCTGCAGAGCAGGAGTGTTATTACTTCCAATCCCAGAAAACATCAGATCTTGCTCGACGCTACAGCTTATTATCACTGCGTATCACGCTGTGTACGGCACGCCTTCCTGTGTAGCACCGATCATATAATAGGCTAGCGACAGGAGTACCACTGAAGCTGATTGGAAAAGCAGGAACCCAATCTCAACACCCACTCCCAACAATGCCAGTAAAACCGCCTGATAAAAGACCAGCCCCCAGAAAAAACCGGCGGAAAACCGCCGGCAATCTATTAGGATTTTCTAACTAGACATTCCAGACATTATTGCGCTAGCTTTTCAAAGGTGAGGGTATCACTCATGATTGTATATTCCTCATTTTCCGGGTCTGCTACATACCAAGACAACTGATATCGACCAGCAGGAAACCAGCTAGGAACATCAATGCTCAAATCCTGATAACTCTTCACCTCACCCGAACCTAATTGCACCTCAGAAGGCTCGAGAGTTGAATAGTGCTTGCCCGTTGGTAGAGTCAAGACTGACCAGCGAATAAAATCTTTATAGCTTGAAGTAAAGTCCAGATTTTCTACACTGGCATCGTAGTTCACCTTACCTCCCACCGCTGATACAACCCCTTCACCGTCATCAAGACCAATAGAAACTGCGAGAGTTGGCATTGGAGCCGTGTCCTCAGATTCGCCCGTCACCCGCACCATCAAATTGGTCATAGTTGCCTGTCCCTTCGACATTTCTACACCGAAGCTCTGCACACCATCGAGGAAAGAATCCGCCCCGCTATGCGCTGGCGTAATACAAGTGGTTCGACTTTCTAGAGGATTGCCGCGAACATTATTCCAGCCGTATCGGGAACTACCAAAGGGGCCATACAAAAGCCCTTCCCCTGGATCGGCCAAATCACCAGCAAAGCTGACAGTAAAACAAATTCTATCAATCGACTTAAAGCGCTGTTCAAAATCGATGTGAGCCATTACTGGCACCCCCTGATCAAGATGAAGCGGCAAGGACTGAGAGAAACTGGCCTCAGTGGTAAATACATCGGCGAAACTAGACGTAGAAGAAAGAGCTGCGACTGTTAGCAATGTTGAAAGAGTGGCTATTTTTTTCATAAACATTCCTTTTATAGGTTATTAAATATTTTTTTGACGAGGCTTTCATTGTGGACGACACCACGGATGCACATACGAGAGGCATCGATTTGGGGCTTGTTTACTCGTTGAAGTCTATTATCCAAAAGCTCAGTCTCAGATCCCGAGACCAAGGGAAGAAAAAATACTGAACCAACAATAAAAAGGAGGTAGATAAGAGAGATGCGCGAAACGCCGAAGTATTTTGACGTTCCCCATGACCCATCAAGCTCTTTTGCAGAGAACTCAGTCTCACCATGTGAGACTGAAGCGATATAGAATAGACCGACTCTTACGCCGCATCATTCGACACAGGACAAAATGGAGACAACAGCAAATGGATGGCTTTGACCGTATCTACGATCTCCACAAGCTACTAAAAGGACGCAAAACTGCCCTGGCGCTGAATGATATTCTCGACCATATGGAATGTTCCAAGGCGACTTTTCATCGTATACGTCGCCATATGAGCGACTATTTAGGCGCACCGATAGAATTCAATAAAGATCAGGGGGGCTACCGCTATATCGAGGGCCCGGACAGCGGCTATGAGTTGCCCGGGCTCTGGTTTAATCAACAGGAGTTATACGCACTTTTGATGATTCAGTCGCTGCTGAACAATCTTAGTATCAGTTTACTTCAACAAGAACTGTCGCCGATAAAGGAGCGCATCGATCGCCTGTTGAAGAAACAGTCTCTGGATCCCGAGCTGCTACAGGATCGTATCCGAATCCTCGGGGTTGCCACCCGCAAGGTGGACAGCCATATTTTTCTGCCTCTGGCAGAGGCTGTAGCGCGCAGCAAGCCATTAACAATCACCTACAGCACGCGCGATTCTGGAGTCACCTCTTGCCGGAATATTTCTCCCCAGCGCATGGTGAACTACCGAAACAACTGGTATTTGGACACCTGGTGCCATGAACGCCAAGACTATCGCACCTTCGCCATGGAGTGTATCCAAAGTATCACAGACTCTAAGGACACTTTTCAGGCAATCGACAGTAAAACACTGGACGACTACTTTAACGCCAGTTACGGCATCTATGCCGGTGATAATATCGAGTGGGCAGTCATAGAGTTCACGAGCGATATCGCCAACAGAGTTGCCGACGAACTCTGGCACCCAGAACAAAAGGGAGAGTTTTTAGCAGACGGGCACTACCGGCTTAGCCTTCCCTATAACAGCGACCAGCCAAATGAGCTATTAATGGATATTATTCGTCATGGCGCCGCCGCCAAACTGATCGAGCCACAGTCTCTGCAACAGCAGCTAATGCAGCGTTTGCAAGACTCGCTGAACATCTATACAAATTAAAAACAGCATAGATGTGGTATTTAACTGGGCGGTAAGCAATTCTTTGATGAGCAACACAGCTACCCACTCTAACTTTTTAACTCGCCTTTGCTCCCAGCCGATCGGCATCTTAACAGATCCCCTTGCTGGTTATGACTCCCACAGGTCTGCTTGGCTGGCAGCGCAAACTCAGGTTACAAGGGTATAGGCTTTAGTGATGCAACGACCACAGCATTGTCCGTTCAGGAAGGTCGGCCTGTACAGCGCCAAGTAGGGAGTTCGCCCGCCCACTATTACTGCAAGGTTAAAGGTTGGCCAACATAGTTATTGCCCAACGTTATCTCTAATGCGTTATCTTTGGCACGATACGGTTGTCCTACCATTTCGTCATAGGCACTTTGCTGCCGCAACACCATATGTCGCACTGGTAAGGCTTCAAACAAGGTCTGCAAATTCAGCATATTGTGGGCACGTAATAGCGCCCCTTGCTCATCACAAACATAATGCTCTTCGCCATCTACCACCACGGACACCTGATACAAACACAGGTCCAGCGAGTGCAGAATCACCTTATCGATCAGCTTCAGTTTGCGCACGGCACTCATCGCAATGCTCATAGCCAGGCTCCAGTCACACTTAGCAAAACCCAAGTATATGCACAACTTATACAAACCGCACAACTATTCTTCCATCACCAATTCAGGACCTGGGTGAAACTCACGACTGCCATACAGCTCGCTCAGTAAAGGCGCGCTGCCATTGGGTTGCACCAAGCGGGCATGGTCACGGCGCAGTTTGCGCGGCTCGTCCACACCACATGAATGCGCAATCATGCCCACTTCGTACACCATGGTCGCCACATAATTGGCAACTCGATGGGCCTTGTCGGCTTCCACCAGGCCACGCTGCAGTTTGGGGTCATGGGTGGTGATACCCGTGGGGCAGGTATTCTTGTTGCACTGCAACGCCTGAATACACCCCAGCGCGAACATAAAACCGCGAGCACTGACGACAAAATCCGCACCGACGCACAAGGCCCAAGCCACCCGATCCGGGTTAATAAGTTTGCCGGAGGCGATTATTCGAATGCGGCCACGCAGGTGATAGTCATCCAGCTTATCGACCAGCATGGGCAGCGCCTGGGCCAGCGGTAAGCCCATATAATCCATTAACGGCTGTGGAGCAGCGCCGGTGCCGCCTTCAGCGCCATCGAGGGTAATAAAATCGGGGGCACTCTCGATGCCACGACTGTGTATCGCCCGGCACAGGTCGTCTATCCAATGAATATCACCGAGCACGGTTTTAAATCCCGTGGGCTTGCCGGTGACGTCTCGCACCCGAGCAACCATATCGAGCAGCTGGTCTACGGAGCGAATATCCGGGTGGCCATTCGGGCTAATGGAATCTTGTCCAACCGGAATACCACGAATATGGGCAATTTCTTCGCTGACCTTAGTGCCCGGCAATATGCCGCCCTTGCCCGGTTTAGCGCCCTGACTGAGTTTGATTTCAAACATTTTCACTTGTTCATGGGCTGCGGCGGCTTTCAACTTGCCATCATCCAGCTCACCATTGGCGTCTCGCACGCCGTATTTGGCAGTGCCTATTTGCACCACCACATCACAGCCGGCTTCTAAGTGATAAGGCGTCAGCGCTCCCTCGCCAGTATTCATCCAGCAACCGGCGAGCTTGGCCCCCGCCGCTAGCGACTCAACCGCGGGCCTGGACAAGGCGCCGTAGCTCATGCCCGAGATGTTCAGCAATGATGAGGTTTCGTAGGGGTGACGGCTGTATTCACCAATGACTAATGATGTTGGCTGGCAAAAATCTTTTTTCAGTGCAGGAAACGGGCTATTCACAAACATAACGGTGCCTGCCACATCCAAACGCCGGGTCGACCCAAAGGCCACCGTGGTGTCAGCTTTTTTTGCTGCTTTATAAGCCCAGCCACGTTCAGCGCGGTTAAAAGGCATTTCTTCTCGATCCATGGCAAAAAAATACTGGCGAAAAAATTCACCCAGGTGTTCAAACACATAACGAAAGCGGCCAATAACGGGAAAATTACGCCGCACGGTATGACGGATCTGGCGTCGATCACTGATGTAGGCGGTCACAGCCCACAGCATTAACGCCAGCCATAACACCGCAAAGGTTCCGACCAACAGTAATACCGCATAGGCGGCGGCATTAAACAAAGTCTCAGACATAGGATCATCCATTTATTTAGCAAAGCCCCGGGCAGGTCAGCTTGGATAAGCTGCCCGCATAACATAGCGGTAAGCAAGGTTATAAATCCAGCAATTATCCAAGCTGTGTTAAGGCACCTCTGAATAATTCGGTGCCCGCTCTGGATCGCCAGAGGATTTCAGATCACGAAGCCGGTTTGCCGCTCCCAAAAATCGGCGACACAGAGCTGGAGTTCTCTGGCGTTCCCCGTAGGGCGCGGGCTGCAGGCCTTCATAACGTTGTTGGCGATGTTGAAAAGGGCTGGCCATTACCTGCCATCACCGCCTTGTTCTGAAGGCCTGCTGCACTCGCGCAGGGCTGTGCAAAATTATTCAGAGGTGCCTTAATTCATTCTGTTTTTGACCAGGGGGTTTTGGCGCGAAAAAAAAGCGGCCGAGGCCGCTTCAAGGGTGCTGAGTTTGTCATTTAAGCCGTCGGGGTGACGTTGCGCACGCTTCTGGCAGTGAAGTAGGCGAATCCTCCGTCTACATCCCCCACTTCGATACGATTGGGCGCCAGTGGCGAGCTTTTAATGGTGGCGATATAAATGCCATGACTAGCAATAAGATTGCGATCAACATCATTAAACTGAGGTTGTGAAAAAACAAAGGTTTTGCGCTCATGTCCACGTTCCAGGGTGAGTATTAGCTGAGCATCCACCAGCTCATTTGCGCGACTGTAGTTGACGTAAGTGACTTGGTAGCCCAAGTCGAATTCGTACAATGGCGAAGCCAGTGTGGGTTTGCTGATGCTCATAACTAACACCTGTGTAGTGGGCATTGCACTTATAGGTTTAGTCAGCCCATACACACTTCGCAATACCCGATAACAGAAAGCTACAGTAACCTGTCCTGTTTTATCCAATGATGAGTTTTTGACGTAAAAACAGTCGTTTAGGTCCTACATTCCCGCCAAAACCAGGGCCCTGTAACCGGAAATTACTGTGTTATCAGTCAATTAAAGTCAGATTTGCCCGCTCACCTCAGGCTATGGCATCAGTTTTAAAAAATAGAAATATCAACAAAAAACTGAGGCGCTACCAACGCTGGCGGATGTCATATAAGGCAGGTTCGATATCCGGGAACTCAAACTGGAAGTTTTCTTGCTGCAATCGCTCAGGCAGCGCTCGCTGGCCTCCCAATAACAGCTCGCTCATTTCACCAAACAGCAAACGTGCCGAGAAGGCCGGCATAGGAAGGCAGACTGGGCGCTTTAAAACCTTACCCAAGGCCTGGGTGAAGTGCTGATTATCAACCGGCGTTGGCGCCGTTAAGTTAAATACGCCGCTCAACTGGGACTGCAACAACCACTGAACCGCTTGGCAGTAATCCTGCAGATGAATCCAGGGCAAAAACTGTTGCCCTGAGCCAATTTTGCCACCTAAACCGAGCGAAAACGGCAGCCACAAGCGCTGCAGCATGCCGCCGTGAGGGCCTAAAACAATGCCAGTGCGTACCATCACCAGCCTAGAGCTCAAAGGTTTTAATAAGCTAGCGGCTTGCTCCCAGTCCTGGCATAGCCTGGCGGCAAAGTCGTGACCCGCTGGCGCTTGCTCCGTTACGGTTTGCTGCTCTGCCGTGCCCGACAAAGCGCCGTAGTAACCAACGGCAGAACCACTGATAACCACTTCGAAATGCTGGCTACTGCTTTTTGCCCAATCAGCCAGGTCGCGGGTAAAGTCGACCCGGGAGGCCCGCAAAACCTGTTTGCGAGCATCACTCCAGCGCCGATCGGCAATGGCCTCACCGGCCAGGTTGACCAACCAATCATAACGCTCTCCCAGCTGTGCCAAGGTATTCACCACCAGCACCCGACTGCCCCAGCGCTGCTCAACAAACTCAGGACGCCGACTAAACACAGTCACCTGATGACCCTGATGCAGCCACTGCTCGACCAAATGCCGACCAATAAACCCTGTGCCACCAGTAATTAGAATGCGTTTTGTCATAGCGTCCTCCGCGCCTACATCATGTCAGCCGTCATCGCCATCAGGCTGTCTTTGCCCGCCTCTATCTCGGCCAGCAAAGCACCGCTTTGTGGCAGCAGCTTGGCAAAGAAGAAATCCGCACTGTACAGCTTAGCCTGATAAAAATCGGTCTCAGTGCTGCCCCGGTCGAGTGCTTGCTGAGCGGTATTGGCCATACGGCTCCAAAAATACGCCATCAAAGTCAAAGCTAGCAAACGCAAATAGGGAGTTGCACTGGCGCCAGCCTGCTCACGATCCTGCATACCTTGCTGCACCAACCACATGGTGGCGCGCTGCAACTGGCCGACCGCTTGGGTCAATAAAGCGCCGTGGGCTACCTCAGCGTCGGATTTAATATAGCTGTCGAACATGGCCAATAAAGCTTTTATCGCCCGGCCGTTGTGCATGGCGAGTTTACGCCCCACCAGATCCAACGCTTGAATGCCATTGGTGCCTTCATAAATACGAGTGATTCTGGCATCACGTACCAACTGCTCTACCGGCCAATCCTGGGTATAGCCATTGCCGCCCATCAGTTGCAGCGCATCGTTGGCACAAAAGAAGCCTTCATCAGTGAGATAGGCCTTCACCACGGGAGTCAGTAGTTGCACCAGATCATCGGCCTGCTGACGCTGTTCTACCGTCTCCGCTTTGTGGGCCAGATCCAATTGCATGGCAGTAAAATAGGCCAGCGCTCGCCCACCTTCTATGGTCGCTTTCTGACGCAGCACCATGCGCCTAACATCCGGATGAACCAAGATGTTATCAGCGGCCTGATCGGGCTCTTTAGGACCTGCCAGGGAGCGACTTTGACGCCGTTCGCGGGCAAACTGTAGCGATGTCTGATAGGCCGCTTCTGCGACACCTAAGCCCTGCAGCCCCACCATCAGCCGTGCACTGTTCATCATCACAAACATGGCTTGTAAACCACAATGCGGCTCGCCAATCAACCAGCCTTTGGCTTGCTCAAAGTTCATCACACAGGTGGCTGAACCTTTGATGCCCATTTTGTGCTCTAAACCGCCACAATAGGCCGGATTGCGCTCGCCATCAGACAAAAACTTAGGCACCAAAAATAACGATATCCCCTTCGACCCGGCGGGTGCATCGGGCAGTTTGGCCAATACCAAGTGCACTATGTTCTCGACCAGATCGTGCTCACCACCGGTGATCCAGATCTTAGTGCCAGATAACGCATAGCTGCCATCTGCCAACGGCTCCGCCTTAGTGCGAATCAAGCCCAAATCGGTGCCGCAATGGGGCTCGGTCAGACACATGGTGCCGCTCCATTCGCCGCTGATCAGCTTGGGCAAATACAAGGCTTTCAGTTCATCACTGCCATGAGACGTTAGAGCATTGATAGCGCCATGGCTTAAGCCCGGATACATTCCCAACGACAGATTGGCGGAGCACATCATTTCTTCAGCAACGGTGTTGAGCGTATGTGGCAGGCCCTGACCGCCGTATTCAACTGGTGCTGCCAACGCGATCCAGCCACTCTCTGCAAATTGTCGATAAGCCTCCTTAAAACCGTTCGGCGTACTGACCGAGTGAGACTCTGGGTGATACTGACAACCTTCCCGGTCGCCCACTTCATTGAGCGGTGCCATGACATTTTCTGCCAGCTTGGCGCCTTCTTTCAGCATGGCATCCATAATTTCCTGACCCGCATCTTCAAAGCTAGGCAAGGCTGGCAATACACGATCAGCTTGTAACAACTCATACAAAACGAACTGCATATCTCGCAGTGGTGCCTGATACTTCATCTAGCTCACCTTTTAGTTCGGTCCAAGTTAACAAATTGAATGCTGTTATCTGTCTCAGCATGACTATACAATTGTTATACAACAGTGGATTGAACCGATGCAAATCGTATCGAACGCTCATTTGAATTTTTGTACAAGATACGTCAAGGTTTATGACCTCGACCTGACTTCTGAGGACTGCCATGGCCAACATCGCCATCGTCGGAGCTGGCATGGCCGGCTTAACTGCCTTGCAGCAGCTGCGACAAGCCAACCACGTTATTCACGTTTTTGATAAAAGCCGCGGCTCAGGTGGACGGCTAGCCAGCAAAAAAGTGGGCCACGCCAGTTGGGATATGGGGGCACAGTTTATCCGCAGCCATAGTGCTGAGTTTACCGCCCAGCTAGAGCAGTGGCAGAAGCAGGGCTGGCTTGCCCGCTGGCCCATCACCCCTTGGATCATCGATAAAGGCGGCGCACGGCCGTCGCCAGATCAGGTTGATCGGTACGTTGCCGTACCTCGCATGACAGGCCTAAGCCGACAATTATTAGCAGCCGCCGACCAGTTTTCGCCCTCCACCCGCATCGTGCAATGCCAGTGGCAGCAGTCGCAATGGTGGCTGCAGGACGAGCAGCAACAGCGCCACGGTCCCTTTGATGCTTTGGTTCTCAATATGCCACCAGCACAGGCACAGCCACTGTTGGCTGACAGCCCGCAACTACAGCAACAGTGCCAGGTAGCCATGCAACCCTGCTGGACCCTGCTGATGGCGTTTGAGCAAGGTATTAATGTCCCCTTCGATGGCGCCTTTGTGCGTACTGGCGCCCTTACCTGGTTAGCGCGCAACAACAGCAAACATCAACGCGAGCCACTGGAAAGCTGGGTGATTCAGGCCAGCCACGACTGGAGCCAAGAGCATATCGACAGCCCAAGAGAGTTGGTACAACAACAGCTGACGCAAGCCTTCTGGCAAGCACTGGCATTAGACCCGCAAGCGCCGAGCGAGCAGTGGTTGCATCGCTGGCTTTACGCTATTTGTGCTAATCCGCTGCAACAAGGGGCTCTGCTGGACGGCGATAAACGCCTCAGCGTTTGCGGCGACTGGTGTGATCGCGGCGCCATTGAAGGGGCTTGGCTCAGTGGCAATCAGGCCGGGCAATGGCTACGAAACATTCTGGAGTAAGGTATGAAAGCATCAATTTTATTGGCCCATGGCAGTAGTGACCCACACTGGCTAGCACCGTTTGAGCAACTGCTACAGCGTATCCGTCAGCAATTACCAGGCGATCAACCCGTGCGATTGGCCTATATGGAACTGGCATCGCCGACACTGGCTAGCCAGGTCGATGAGCTGGTCGGCAGCGGTGCCAGCCACATCGATGTATTGCCATTATTCTTTGCAGCCGGGCGCCATTTGCGCCGCGACGTGCCAGCAATGATTGCCGAACTCTGCGAGCAACATACGGGCGTGCACATTGAACTGCATCAGCCGGTAGGTTTAGAGCCCGAAGTCAGCGCCGCCATTGCCCAGGTGGTCACTCGGCGCATTGGCTAAGACCGTGTCCCCTTATGCAAAACCACAGTAGTAACACCAATACTTATACAACTTTAGGTTTATTTGTACAAAAAATATTGACCAGCTGAACGTTTTTGGGCCAGACTAATCCTATACAAGTATGAACCATAGGTTATACAAAGATGGCACAGTCAATATCGTCCTCCACTACCAACAACGGCGGTCGCATCCCAGTAGGCATCAGTGCTTGCCTGCTGGGGCACAGTGTCAGATTTAATGGCTCCCACAAACGCTCGCGCTTTTGCACCGACACCCTCAGCTGCTACTTCGACTTCCGACCTTTATGTCCAGAAGTCGCTATTGGCATGGGGACACCGCGACAGCCCATCCGCCTGGTTAGCAAGACAGCTAATGATGAACAGATTCGCGCCATCGGCAGTGACGACGCCAGCATTGATGTAACCGAAGCGCTGTCAGAGTACGGCCGCACCCAGGGTCAGCAGCAAACAGATTTGTGCGGCTACATATTTATGCAAAAGTCGCCCAGCTGTGGCGTTTTTGGCGTTAAGCGTTATTTGGAAAATGGTCACCCAGAAGGCACCACCCAAGGGCTATTTGCCAAACATTTTTGCCAGCAAAACCCTTTGATGCCGGTTGAAGAAGCGGGACGCTTAAACGACGCAGGCTTATTAGAAAACTTTATGCTGCGTGTGTTTACCTACCACGAGTGGCAAGAATTTATACGCCAGCCATACACTGCTGGTGACCTCATCGACTTTCACTCACGCTATAAATATTTGGTGATGGCGCACAGCCTAGTGCACTACAAAAGCCTCGGGAGACTTTTAGCCAATCTTCACGCTCAGCCATTAAGCGATATTGCAGATGAATACATTAGCCAGTTGATGGCAGCGTTAGCGAAACCGGCCAGCCGCAAAATGCACACCAACACCTTGATGCATTTGCAAGGCTATTTAAAGAATCTGATAAACCCCAGTGACAAACAAGAACTAACCCAGGTGATTGATGATTATCGTCAGGGAATTGTGCCCTTAATCGTGCCACTGACGTTGCTCAAACATCACTTAAATCACCACCCTGAAGCAAATGCCTACGCTCGTGCTCAGGTCTACCTGAACCCTTATCCCTATGAGCTGGGGTTAAGGAATCGTATATGAGCATGGCTTATCCGATTCGTGAGTTCTCTCGCATTACCGGTGTGAACCCGGTAACGCTAAGGGCCTGGGAGAGGCGCTACGGTATTATTAAGCCAGAACGCACTGAAAAAGGTCACAGACTGTATAACGATCAGCATATCGGTCGGGTTAAAAATATTCTGTATTGGCTGGAACAAGGCTATCCCATTCGTCAGGTTAAATTGCTGATTAAAGACAATCAGCAGTCCCAACCATCTAGCGATGATAATTGGTCATCTATGCAATATGACATTATCCAAGCGGCGACCCAGCTCAACAATCATAAACTGGATCAACTGTTTAGCGACGGATTGTCCTGTTACCCCATGTCGGTTTATTACGAGCATTGTCTTTTACCTGTGCTGCAACATGTGCGCAGTCAACACGAGCAACCTCTTTTAGCACGAGCCTTTGAGTATTTACTAAAACGCAAGCTGTGCACATTTATGCATCATCAACAGAAGCACAGTGATGGCCCGGCGATATTATTGGCAACCAATCATGAAGATGCAGAAATTGAGCTGCTTTCCTGTGCCTATGCATTAGGTGCAGCGGCTTTTCAGACACACTATTTCGGCGCCAAACTCAGCGCCAATGATCTGGCATTAGCCGCTGTCAGCTTATCTTGTCAGCATCTGTGGTTGCATTTTCACCCGTGTAATCTGGATGTCAGTCGCCAATGGCTACAGCAGTTGCAGTCACTCGATATCCATTTGTATGTCTCTGGTGCGATACCGGCACAGTTCAATCAGCAAAGCGACATACACATTCTACCTGAGACTTTTAGCCAACAAATTCAACAGTTTATAACCAGTGGAGACTTTTCGTGAGCCAGTTGGTGTGGTTTCGCAATGACTTGCGAGTACATGATAACCCCGCTTTATTTCATGCATGCCAACAACCAGGCCAGGTGTATGGATTAGTTTGTTTGACACAAGAGCAATGGCAACAACACGGGTTGGGCGAAAGAAAATGGCAACTGCTCATCAATTGCGTGCACGAATTGCGCTCGTCTCTAGAAAGTCTAAATATACCCTTACTGGTCATTAACAGTTCAACGTTTGCCAACAGCGTGGAAGAGATCAAACAGCTTATCACTTATCTTAACAAACATAAGGTGGTGATCAGCTCATTGCATTTTAACCTTGAATACGAAGTCAATGAGCGCAAACGCGATATTGAACTACAGCGCTGGTGTCGAACCAAAAACATAGAAGTTTACAAATTCCATGATCAATGCGTGATTCCACCAGGAGAAGTTGTCACTAAACAAGATCTGCCATTCAAAGTATATACACCATTTAAAAAGGCCTGGTGGCAACAATTCGAGCAGTATCAGCAAGCACCACTGGCCAAGCCCAAAAGGCGCCCTAACATCGCCGTCAATGAGAAAGAGTTACTGGCATTTTGGCAACAGCTCCCAGCCCAAGTGAAAGATGACTTGTGGCCGTGCTCAGAGCATCAGTGCCATCAAAGATTACAAGATTTTCTCGATCAGAATGTTTGCTACTATGCCGATGAACGCGATTTCCCAGCTAAGCCTTCTACCAGTCAGTTGTCCTATGCTTTGTCGTTAGGTTTGTTATCTCCCCGTCAATGCCTGTACAGCGCATGGCAACAAAATGGTTGTGTACTTAGCGGAGGAAATCCCGGCCTTGATAGCTGGATCAACGAACTTATCTGGCGAGAGTTTTATCGTCATTTAATGGTTGCATTTCCTCAGCTATGCAAACACAAGGCGTTTAAGCCAGAAACAGAAAATGTTGCCTGGCGCACAGGCAAAGCAGCCGACGCTGACTTTAAAGCATGGCGCGAGGGTAACACCGGCTATCCCATTGTCGATGCTGCACAACGACAATTAATAGAAACAGGATGGATGCATAACCGCCTGCGGATGATCAGCGCCATGTTTTTGACCAAGCATCTGTTAATAGATTGGCGTCGCGGTGAGGCACACTTTAACCAGTATTTGGTAGATGCCGACTTAGCATCCAACAACGGTGGCTGGCAGTGGAGTGCCTCTACCGGAGCGGACGGTGCACCTTATTTTCGTATTTTTAATCCAACGACTCAATCACAACGCTTTGACCCTAATGGTGACTTTATTAGTCACTTTGTTCCTGAACTTAATTCTTTATCTGCGCGCGACCGCCATCAGCCAACAGACCTTCAGCGAAAGAAAACGGGTTATGGCAGCGCAATTGTTGAACACAAATTTGCCAGACAACGAGCTCTGGATGCCTTTAAGCAGTCCAGTCAACAGGCACATGACCAGGCTTCATTAATTGAGTGAGCATTCCTATGAATAACGGAGATGTCAGTTCATGGACTCAGATAAAGCGCTGGATAGATTCTAGCGCCGATGATGGTACACCCATGACCAGCACCCAGTTTAATGGCTTACGAGTGGTGCCCTTTATCTTTGTCCATGCCACTTGCTTGTTGGCATTTGCATTGCCCGTCAGCACCACAGATGTAGTCGTTTGCTTGGCCTTATACTGGCTGCGCTTATTTGCGATCACAGCTTTCTACCATAGATACTTTTCCCATAAAGCCTTTAAAACCAATCGTTTTTGGCAGTTTGTCTTTGCCCTGATCGGCAATATGGCAGCACAGCGTGGTCCGCTATGGTGGGCAGCTCACCATAGAGCTCACCATCAGCATTCTGATACAGAAGAAGATCTACACTCCCCTGTTCAACGAGGCTTTTGGTGGAGTCACATGGGATGGTTTACCTGCGATGCCAGTTTCAAAACCCAGTGGCATCGAATAAAAGACTTTGCTCGCTATCCAGAACTCAGATGGCTAGATAGGTACGACATTTTTGCACCATTTTTACTCGTGGTTATATTGTTTATTACCGGACAATGGCTAGCCAACTACTATCCCGAGCTGGGGACCTCAGGGCTGCAACTGGTGATTTGGGGCTTCTTCATATCTACGGTGCTATTGTTCCACTCGACAGTAACCATCAACTCATTGGGTCATATTTGGGGCAAACGACGGTTTAATACCAAAGACAACAGCCGCAATAATGCGTTACTGGCACTGCTCACGTTAGGAGAAGGATGGCACAACAATCACCACCGCTGGGCAACATCCGCTCGCCAGGGATTCTATTGGTGGGAGATCGACATTAGTTTTTACCTGCTTAAAGTCCTGCAATGGCTGGGGATCGTCTATGACCTAAACCCAGTACCAGAAAAGATTCTGCTTGAGGGCCAACAACCAAGTACAAACGAATCTCTGGCAGTCAATGCGGGAGATAAGTCATGAACCAGGATCAGTTTCCACAACTTATCGATGAGTTTAAATCTCTATATCGCCAGTTGGACAAATATACCGTCAACGAATCACTGCTCTCTCGTTGCTACCATAGCGACGTTGTATTTCAGGATCCTTTTCATACCGTATCTGGCCTGACAGCATTGAAGCAATACTTCATGTCGTTATATCAAAACGTCAAAAGTATAGAGTTTGTCTTTCATCAGCACTGGTTCAATGAGCAGGGTTTTATCCTCAGTTGGACCATGCTGTTTCAACATCCCCGTATCAATGCAGGGCAACAAGTCTGCGTTGAAGGTATTACCCAGCTAACCATTCGAGACGGCGCAATTATTGAGCACAGAGATTTCTTTGATGGTGGGCAATTATTGTACGAGCACATCCCCTTGCTTGGCAAAGTCATTAGGGCTTTAAAAAAGAGGATGTCTCAATGAGTTATGTGCCACTAAAACAACAATCGATTTGGTTGGTGGGTGCTTCCAGCGGTATCGGTGAAGCGCTGGTCGCAGAGCTACAACCGCGCTGCCATCAGCTTTATATCAGTGCGCGTAACGACAAAAAACTGCAAACAATGGCATCTCGATATAACAATGTTAAAGCACTGCCACTGGATGTGACTGATGCTGATGCTGTTCAATCTGTCGCCAATCAGATCTCTGAAAAGGGTGGTATCGATATGCTGATAGCAAACGCCGGGACCTGCGAATACGTCGATGTTCAGCAGTTGGATGTGGCTTTATTCGAGCGTGTTATGCGTACCAATTTTATCGGCTTAGTGAACTGCACAGCTGCCGCGCTGCCTCTATTAAGGAAAAGCCACAAAGGATGTTTGGCGGCCATGAGCAGCAGCTCAAGCTGGCTGGCGATGCCTAGGGCGCAAGCTTATGGTGCCAGTAAAGCGGCAACCAACTACTTTATGGAAAGCATGCGTGCCGACCTCGTACACGAAGGAATTGATACATGCATTATCTATCCAGGATTTGTTGATACACCATTAACCCAACGCAACGACTTTGATATGCCAATGATGATCAGCGCAAGTGAGGCCGCCCGGCACATAGCTCATGGTTTAGAGCAACGCCAACTCACCATTCATTTTCCGAAACGGTTCACCTGGCCATTGAGAATATTGGGACTACTGCCGGCATTACTTCGACTAAAGATTGCTGCGCGTCTATCACGCCAATAAGGAGCCGTTGAATGATGTCCAATCAACAGCGCATTGCTATCGTGGGCTCCGGAATTTCTGGATTAACCTGCGCTTATTTATTGCATGAGAAGTACGATGTCAGCTTGTACGAAGCCAACGACTATCTTGGCGGCCATACACAAACGACAGGCGTCAAGGTTGGATCACAGACGTTTCCAGTTAACACCGGGTTCATCGTTTTTAACGACTGGACCTATCCAAATTTTATAAAATTAATGGATCGTTTAGGTGTTGCTAGCGAAGCCTCCGACATGAGCTTTAGCGTTAAGTGTGAGCAAACGGATATGGAGTACAACGGCCATGACCTGAACTCCTTATTTGCGAAACGTAGCAACCTTATCAACCCTAAATTCTGGGCAATGATTCGCGACATCTTACGTTTTAATAAAGAGACTAAGGCTGAGCTAGAGAGCGGACAGCTTGACAAATCTGAAACATTGGGTAGTTATTTAAAACGTAACAACTACGGACACTACTTTTGCCGCTATTACATCATCCCCATGGGAGCGGCAGTTTGGTCAGCCAGCGAAGATATGATGATGCAATTTCCGTTATATTTCTTCGTACGATTTTTTAAGAATCACGGCATGCTCAGTGTCGATGACAGGCCACAATGGCGAGTGATTTCTGGCGGTTCGCGCAGCTATGTCGAACGTATTCAGCAACGGGTGGGTGAACAGCGGTTTCGCTTGAATGACGCCGTTGAACGCATTGAGCGCCATAACGATCATGTCATTATCCATTCAACTCAGGGCAGTGAGCGCTTTGATCACGTCATCCTGGCTTGCCATAGTGATCAGGCGTTATCGATGTTAACGGCTCCCAGCCTAGAAGAGCAGCAAATACTGGCAGCCATTCCATACAAAATGAACGATGTCGTATTGCATACAGATGCCAGTATTCTACCGAGGCGAAAAAATGCCTGGGCTGCCTGGAACTATCACATTGATTCTCGCCAGAACAATGAGGCTGTTGCGGTTACTTATTACATGAACCGGTTGCAGAACTTTGACAATGCACCACAATCCTTCTGCGTCACCCTGAATAAAACCCAGGACATTCACCCCGACAAAATTATTCGCCAATTTCAGTACGCTCATCCTGTGTTCACCCTTGAAGGCATGGCGGCACAGCAACGTCATCATGAGATCAGTGCGATCAATCGAACTCATTACTGCGGCGCTTACTGGTTTAATGGGTTCCATGAAGATGGAGTCTGCAGCGCACTGCGTGTATGCAAGGAATTCGGAGTGAGCCTGTGAACAGTGCTCTGTATCTTGGCCAGGTTCGCCATCGACGATTTGATCCTGTTGCTCACCAGCTTAACTACCAAGTATTTATGGTCATGCTGGATCTGGACGAAGTAGACGAAGTAATGGATATGCATCCTTTTTGGTCGGCCAGCAAGCCTGCTTTGGCACGCTTTAATCGACTAGATTATTTTATGGCAGAGCATGCCTATGAAAACACCGCAGCCGACTTAAAGCAGCAAGTCCAAGATACTTTTTTACAAGAAATGGGAGAACAGGTCAGTAAGGTTTGTCTTCTCACCAACCTGCGTTATTTTGGCTATTTGATCAATCCTGTCAGTTTTTACTATGGCTACAGAGCAGACGGCAGCTTGGCTGGCGTGCTGGCGGAGATTACCAACACCCCTTGGGACGAGCGCTTTCACTACAGCTTACTGGCAGAAGGTAAGCAGACCGCACGCTCAGCGGCTCCCGTGAAGATTTATCAGAGCGGTACTAGCGTCAAACGAGAATATACCTTTGCCAAGGTATTTCATGTGTCCCCATTCAACCCACTAGAGATGAATTATCGTTGGGTGATGGAAGATCCAAGCCAGCAGCTGCGAATTCATATGGAAACCTTGCAGAACCACCATAAAGACTTTGACGCGACTATGGTGCTTAGCCGCCATGAGTTAAGTCGAGCCAGCATGGGATGTGTACTGCGCCAATATCCATTGATGACCCTGAAGGTGTTCTGGGGCATTTATTGGAATGCGTTACAACTATGGCTTAAAAAATCTCCTTTTTACCCTCACCCCAAAAATCAACCTGAAAACGACTGGCAGCAGAAGCATGATTATCAGCAGGCCAGTAGGCAAAAAACGTGTCGCCAACAGGAGAGCATTCGATGAAAACCATAACAGCGAACACTGACTCTATTCATTGGCTTGATCGACTGTGTCGTAGCGGTTTGTTTAAAACTCTTGATCGGTTACACACTGGTTTGCTGCGCGTCTATGAAGGCGAACAGTGCCATGAATTTGGCAAACCAGACCCTGAGCTACAGGCTAGCATCTATATTGATGATTATGAAGCGTACCGCAGTATCGCTTTAACCGGTAGTGTTGGTGCCGGCGAAGCCTATATGACCGGGGACTGGCGCTGCGACGATTTACCGACGTTAATCCGTATTCTTGCCCGCAATAAAGACGTTGTAGACAGTATTGATAGTGGCTGGGCCAGCCTGGGGCAATGGTTGCTAAAAGGTTTACATTATATGAACCGCAATACTGCCAAGGGCTCACGGCGAAATATTGCCGCCCATTACGATCTTGGCAATGATATGTTCGAGTGTTTTCTCGATCCCACCATGATGTACTCCAGTGCGATATTCCCTGATAAAGATGCAACATTAGAGCAGGCATCTATCCATAAACTGGACCGTATTTGTCAGAAATTGCAGCTCAATGAAAATGATAGATTAGTTGAAATCGGCACCGGCTGGGGTGGCATGGCCATACACGCGGCCAAGCACTATGGTTGTCACGTTACCACCACTACCATCTCCAAGCAGCAATACGATTGGGCCGAGCAACGTATCATGGAGCTTGGGTTACAAGATAAGATTACTCTATTGCTAGAGGACTACCGCGATCTCCGCGGCCAGTACGACAAGCTGGTATCGATTGAAATGATAGAAGCCGTCGGCCATCAGTACTTAGATACTTATATCGAAACCTGTAACCGGTTACTAAAAGACGATGGTATAGCTCTGATTCAGGCCATTACTATAGACGATCAGCGCTATGAACAAGCCAAAAAAGAAGTCGATTTTATTAAGCGCTACATATTCCCTGGCAGCTTTATTCCCTGCGTTACCGCAATACAAAGTGCAGTGACTAGAGTCAGTGATATGAAAATGATCCACATGGAAGATATTACTTCTCACTATGCGCGTACCCTAGCCTGCTGGAGAGAACAGTTCTTAAATCAACGTCATAGACTTCATGAACTCGGCTACGATGACGACTTTATTCGTTTGTGGGATTTTTATTTCGCTTATTGCCAGGGTGGTTTTGCCGAACGAGTTATCGGCGATGTTCACCTGATGTTTGCCAAACCTCTTAACCGTCGCCCACATGTTCTTGGGCAATTAGGCTAGCAATATGATCAAGCCCCTGCCTATGCAGGCAAAGCTAATCGGCAATGTGCTGGTATTCCAAGCCTGTTGGCTAGCTTGTGTCTTGGGTGGAAACTTGGCGGCACTGGTAAGTCTACCTGTGCTGCTAATTTGGCATCGTTTTCTATTGCAGCCTGGTGAATTGCCGTTATTAGCGTGGGTTAGCACGGTTGGTATTGCTGCAGATTCTTTGCTACTTGCAATTGGCTGGATGCAATTCCCCAGTTATGAAAGCTGGATAATTCCACCTTGGTTAATGATTCTGTGGCTCGCCTTTGCGAGCACTTTGCGACATAGCCTCGCTTGGCTTATACGACGCCCTTGGCTCGCTATAGCACTCGGCGTAGTGGCTGCCCCATGCAGCTATTACGCCGGTATGAAACTTGAAGTCGTAACCATCACCATGTCTGGATTTATTGCCATTGCCATTATCTGGGCATTGTTACTCGGTACCGTTAGCTGGCAGGAAGTGAGACGATGCAACCTATCATCTTGATATTCATACTACTGGGCTGCACGCTGGTCCACGCCAAAGTCGTCTTAAACTACCATGGGCATGCCTATCAGCCGGGCACTGAAAATCTGTTATATATCGAACACCATAGGTTGACGCTGGTAGACGGTAGCCTCAGTCAACGCCAGGTCGAGTATCGGGATGCACAAGGTAACCTCATCGCCGAAAAGCGCAATCTATACCGTCAATTGAAGACAGCTCCAGAGTTTACCTTAAACGACTTACGCAAGGATTATCGGGAACAAGTCGTGTTTGAAGATGGGCAGTTCATTATGAAACTGCAAGACGGTAGCAAGCAAAAGCAAGCTAGCGTCGATGGCGATCTACAGCCATTGGTCATAGACGCCGGCTTTGATGAGTTTGTTCGCCAGCATTGGAACACCTTGTTAAAAGGCAACAGCGTCGATTTCTTTTTTGCAGCGCCTGCCAGGCAAGATGTTATCGCCTTTCGGCTGGTACCCACCCTAGTTACAGATAACGAACTGCAGCTGGAGATGCGCTTGCAGTCTCGCTGGTTGGCCTGGCTCTTGGATCCTATCGTGCTCCATTACGAGCGCAGCAGCCAGCGCCTGCGTATCTATCGAGGGATAAGTAACCTACAAGATGCCGATGGCAATGGGCTAGACGTCGACATCCGCTACCGCTATGACGAGTTGGTTCACAATTGATTCAGCTAAAGCTGATAAACTGCCGTGAAATTGCCTTGGTCCCATCAGGAAGGAAGCCCAATGTCAGAATTAAACCTTGTCACTCCCCAGCTGTGGCGTCGTTCATTGCTGGCCTTGGCCTGTGCTGGGGTCAGCATCAGCAGTGTGGCCAATGATGACGTCACACTGGATACAGTGGAAGTGAGCGGAAGCAAAGAACCTTTAACAGAGATTTCAACCAAAAAGCTATTGCGCCTGCCTGGCTCAGGAAACGACCCCTTGGCCGCCATTGAAAGCTTGCCAGGCGTCACTTTCGCTGGCGGAAATCAATCTGAGCCTGCTGTACGCGGCTCATCTCCAGAAGATAATGCCTACATTATCGACTTCCTGCCCGTTGGATACATATTTCACACTGATTCCAGCAGCATCCTCAGCGATAACGTGGTAGAGGACTTCAAACTGGAAACGGCAGCCTTTTCGGCCCAATACAACAACGCCACTGGCGCAGTAATTGAGGCGACCTCGCGTTCGCCTTATTATGATCGTAGCCAAGTCGTTATTGATGCCAGCTTCTTAAAAGCAGGTATCTTCGTTGAAGCCCCCATCAGTGAAAATCAAAGCTTCTATTTTGCTGGGCGTCAGAGTCTATTCCAGTATTACATTGAAAATTTCCTCGACGATGAGGACTTCAAGTTCACCACAGTGCCCGAGTACTACGATTATCAAGGCAAATATGAATACCGTATTAGCGACAGTGAAACCTTAGCCTTTCAGGTCATCGGTGCACGTGACAAGGCGGGTCTAAAGTTTGCAGATGATTCTGATGAAGTATTGCAGGACCCAGGTCTTAGTGGTGGCATTAACTTTGAGTCATTTTTTAACAGTCAAGGATTGCTTTGGACCAAGTTCTATCAGAATGGAATGAGCCATAAGATCGGTTTATCTCATTTAGAGCAGAAGTTTGCGTTTAATATTGGCATCGACAACCGCATCGACGTTAAAGTTAATGACTTTAATCTGCGCAGTCAGTTTACCTACCCTATTAATTTCAAACACGAGTTGCAGTGGGGCCTAGAAGTTACCGAAAGCCACATCAGCTACGATGGACGTTTTGAAGCGCCACCCTGCGATGAGTTTGACCCCGACTGCCGCATTGTTGATGGAACGGAAACCATCGAAGGAGACGGCAAACCCGTCGTGTTAAACCTCGATGGCCATATCGCTGATAGCTGGCAAGTCACTCGCGATTGGAACTTGACTGCCGGCTTAGCGTTGTCAAACGATGACTATACTGACGAGCGCTTTGCCGAACCTCGTATTCAAAGCCGCTGGCAATTTACCCCTGGCTGGACCTTCACCACCGCCTATGGCAAACACCATATTCTTCCGGATGCCTTTGGCCAATATGTTGCTCCTTTTGGCAATCCAGATCTAAAGCAGCCCACCGCTGACCACTACGAGCTGGGCTTGGAAAATGAAATCGATGAGAATCTATTCTGGAAGGTCGAAACCTACTACAAAACCTTAGACAACATTATAGTGGGACGCCCTTCAAAAGACCCTTTATATGCTGACCTCAGTGAAGAACAATATAACGCTCTTCCACGTTATACCAATGATGCTGACGGTAAAGCCTGGGGCATGGAGTTCTTTCTTAATAAAAACCTAACGGATCGCTGGTACGGCTGGGTTTCCGTTGCCTACTCCCGCACTTTCCGCCATGACAACCTGACTGGACGCGATTTCAACTACAACTACGATCAGCCTGTTATTATTAACACGGTTGCTAATTATCAATTGAATGAAAACTGGCAAATTGGCTTTAAGTGGCGTTATCAGAGTGGTCAGTTGATTACGCCATTAGAAACCGCTATTCAAGACAGTGAAGATCCTGATCTATACAACCCTGTTTATGGTACGGTTAATTCAGAAAGGTTACCTGCAAATCACAAGCTGGACGTACGTGCTGATCGCAGCTTTAACTTCCGCAACTGGGATATGGACCTCTACGTTGAAGTACTTAATCTGTACGGTCGAAAAAATGTCGTCGGCTACGAATATGAAGGTGCAGACTATAGCAATAGAGAAGAAGTAACTGATCTTCCAACCATTGTGTCACTTGGAATAAAAGCGAGAATATAATCATGAAATCAGATCATACCTGGCTAAATTGATAAGGTATGATCTGATTAACATACATCAGCTAATGACAGCTGACATCCACCGTTTTTGGATACCAAATAGCCCCAACCACATTCACTAAACTGCTGGCCAGCCAATTCAGAAAGCTGAGTTCTGTTTTGACGGATACCCATTCGTCTCCATTGCATTCTTCTTCCAACACCACAGGGTCAGACACCTCGATCAATGCCAGAACAGCATTATGATGCCACTGTGAGGTGGTGTAACTGACGCTGTCACCTGAACTTACTCTATCAAAATGAATAGTTGAACAGCCAGATAAGGACCAAATCAAAATTAGGACTAGTAGTTTCATACTGTTTAAATTTCTCATTTGCACCACACGTTAGCAGTGTGAGGGGCATATATACCCAGGGTCACTATGGTCAGCAAGCCATCTACAAAGGTCTGCTGACTCTGCAATTGCGCGGCCCCCGAATCACCACAAATCCTCGATACGTCGATCCTACGCTCACCAATCAAACCAAATAGATAAAATGCCTGACTCTGAGAGAAGTCTGGCTGATGAGAAACCCTGATGTTATATTCCGTTTGAATCGTTACAGTAGAACAGCCATATAATAAGGAAAAAAATAGAAACAACAGAACCTTAACCTTCACTAAAACCAACTCCTTCAACAACAATTGCCATACAGAAAAACTAAATCAATATTCATTATTAAAATCACAGACCATTATTTACTTTTGCCGTAAGAACGTGATCCTCCCAGCGCCCTGCAATTCTTAAGTAATCGCGTGCATAACCTTCTTGTTCAAAACCAAGCTTCTGAAGAAGCTTAGCACTTGCAAGGTTTCTTGGCATGTAATTAGCCATAATACGATGAAGTCCGACATCTGAAAACATATAGTCAATCGTTGTAGTTAGCACTTCAGTCATATAGCCCTTTGCTTGAAAGGCGTGATCAATAGAGTAACCAAGAAAACAGGCTTGGAACACTCCATAAACAACATTTGAGTAGTTACATACTCCAATTATTCTATCTTCATGGTACGGCTGTACCACAAATCTAAAGTTCGCTCCCTCTTCAAAAGAACGTTCACTGTCTTCTCCCATTAGCTGGAAGTGCTCTAAAGTATAAAAGCTACTGTCACGTAGAGGTTCCCAGGGAGCTAAATGGCCCTGATTTCTGAAATAGTAGTCCAACAATGCTTCAGCATCTGACCTGCTTTGGATTTTAATTCGTGTTTTTTGACTCGATAACATGATACTTAACTGAATACTCGGCGATAAACTATTGTCTATGATGATATATTTATTGTTTAAACTTCATAACTACCCTAAGTGTTTGTAGAATAACAGTCTGGCTCTACTAGAGAAAGAACATGCTTATTATATGTCGCCATGGCCAGACCGAGTGGAATGTCAATAGTCGACTACAGGGCTGGAGAGATTCACCTCTAACAGGCCTAGGTATTCAACAAGCAGAACAATTGGCAGAATTATTAGCTACGATTACGGATGGCCAAGACTTCAGCATAACTTGCAGTCCATTAGGGCGCGTCCAACAAACCGCTAAAATTGTATCCACCCGCCTGGAGAACGATATAACGGTTACAACCGATAATAGACTCAAGGAATACTCTTTTGGCCAGTGGGAGGGCTTAACCCTCACTCAGGTTCAACAACGTTATCCACAACAGTGGCGAGCGAGATTAGCCGATAAATGGAATTACCAAATCCCCGATGGTGAAAGCTACGCTCTTCTATCTCATCGAACCTGTGATTGGCTGCACAGCCTTAGCAATGATCACTACACTGTTGCAATCTGCCATGAAATGACCGCTAAGACTATTCGTGGAGCGTATCTTGGGCTATCCCAACAGCAAACTATGGCACTATCTCAGCCGAATGATACTGTCATTATTTTGGAAGGTGACCATGAGAAAAAATTCTGTACAACGCATGATGAATAAGGGTATTCCATACAGTGATTATTGAATATTCCGAACCATACCAACAGCAAGTTGGCGACCTTATCGTATCGATACAAGTCCAAGAGTTTGGAATCGACATAAACCTTGATGATCAACCAGACTTGCTCAATATTGCCAAATTTTACCAGCAGGCTGGCGGTAACTTCTGGTTATTCTTGATTAATGACCTAGTGGTTGGAACTATCTCGTTGCTAAACATCGCAGATGGTAGCTTTGCCCTTCGAAAAATGTTTGTGCACCAAAAATATAGAGGCCAAATCCATAATATTGCAGCCCAGCTACTCAAACATGCAGAAGAATGGGCAAGATCACAGAAATCATCTGTTATCTACTTGGGTACCACTGATCGTTTTAAAGCAGCCCATCGTTTTTACGAAAAGCATGGTTATCGAACAATTGCAATGAGTGAGCTACCTCAATCATTCCCTGTTATGTCGATAGATAGCATTTTCTATAGTAAGTCTTTACCCACGCGTCCAACAGCCACAACGTGGAATGATAACACTTGACATTCGCCAACAATAGAACAAGGATGTTCATATGAAACCGATGACTCAAGCACACAGCGCACGAATTATTACCATTCCTTAGGAATGGTGGGCTGCTGTATGCACTGAATTTTATTCAACCCACCCTGAGAGGTGGGTTTTTTGTATCTGCCTCAATGGGAACCATAACGCAGGAGGCTAGATGAAACGCATTGCAATATTTGGCAAGCCGGGTAGTGGCAAGTCCACGCTCAGCCAGCAGCTAGCGGCCCAAACAGGGATTCCGCTGCACCAGCTGGACAATATCATGTATCAGCCCAACGGTACCGTGATTGATCGCCAGGCCTTTGATACAGCTCATGAGCATATATTGGCAGAGGAACGATGGATTATCGATGGCCTGGGTCCTATTGACGCTTTTTTCAAACGTCTAGAGCAGGCAGACACCCTGATATATATCGATCTGCCTTATTGGCTGTGCTACTGGTTAGTCACTAAGCGCTTAATAAAGGCTATTTTTGTTCATCCTGACGGCTGGCCAGAAGGATGCTCGGTTTTAAAGGGAACCTGGCAAAGCTATAAAACCTTGAAACTTTGCCCAAAGTTCTGGAATGATCGTTTTACCGCATCACTGGATGAATTATCCAGCCAGCGAGCTGTATTGATTATTCGATCATTGATCGATTTCAATGACTTAATTCATCAGAGATCATCACTCAACAAATAAACTAGCACCATGCCCGGGCACCTGTTCAAGGCGCCCTTCTTAAGCTTCCCACTATGTTTACAGCTCCACCTTTACTTCGATGATGTCGCTAGATAGCAACCTGCCGCAACGAACGTTGAGCCGATGATTTTTCCAGCTATTGTATTCGCCGTAGACTTGGTAACCAGAGAGTTAGCTTTGCAGGCAACTGCAGAGTATATCATCAGGCAAGTAAATGAGAGCGCCATAAAGCTTGTTACTAAGATAACAAACTGGGGTAATAAAGGTTGTGAGACAGATACAAATTGAGGGAAAAGCGCAGTGGTAAACACAATCGCTTTAGGGTTCGTTAAAGCAACTAAAACACCCTGGAAATATAAACCTCCCGCCGGCTTGTTTTCTGCCGCCGCGTTTATCTCAATTTTTGCCAGCCCAGTTCGCCAAAGTTTGACTCCCAAATAAGCAAGATAAAACGCCCCGATCAATTTTAATAGGGTAAACCCGATTGCAGAATGAAGCACCAGTGTACTGAGACCCAGAACGGACAAGGTAGACATAACAAACAGCCCAGAAACATTACCCAAGACCGTCATTAGTGATTTCTTAAAACCATAAGAAACACTGTGTACCGACACCAATAAAGCGGCAGGGCCTGGGGTAGCTGTTGCCAATAAGGCCATGGCACAAAACGCTAACCAACTTTCTATTTGCACTGATCTCTCCTTAACGCTTAACTATCGGATAGCAATGCCTCAGCGTGCATCGTGACGGACTAATCTTAGATTCGATTAGCTGACTACACCTGACTCTATCAGATTAAGACTCATAGCCTAGCCGTTTTGGCGATAAACACCTCACATAAGCTATAAAGGAGTGTCGGCTGTTCCGCTCTCACTGTCTACACTACGAATATTATTACTGGTGTCCGTTGACTCGGGAGAAAAGCCCCCTCTGCATTTGCCACACTGCTAGCAAGCGATAGCATCATAATACTGCAAAGAGAATGACGGCAAGCCGAGATATTGCTGTGCATGCTCAATGGTAGCAACGGCCGCATAGATCGATTGTCGAGTGGAACCATATCGTAAAAACAGTGCGCAACAGAGTAGCCAGAGCACCAGTAACAAACGCTCCCTAAGCAGCACTAACAAGTTCAATCACCACGGTATATTATCCATTATCAGTATGATGGCACTTCAATGTAAGACAGAGATCTATATATGTCGGTAAGCAGAGTCTTGGTACTGGGTGGCTACGGAAATTTTGGCAAACGCCTTGTCGTGAGCCTGGCTCATATTCAGCGCATCACCATAATCGTCGCCGGTCGAAATGCCAATAAAGCCGAGCAATTCTGCCAGCAGCTGTCAGCAACCTCGGTTGCGACACTGGAGGCTGCGGCACTGGATACGCAAAGCTCAAATTTTCCGAACGCCTTAGCAGCTCTGGCACCAGACCTTGTCATACATACTGGTGGTCCCTTTCAAGGACAAAATTATAAAGTCCCAGAGGCCTGTATTAACATCAATAGCCACTACATCGACCTAGCCGACGATAGGCGCTTTGTTTGCGATATCACAAACCTGCATGAGCAAGCATTGGCCAATGGCGTGCTCGTCATTTCCGGTGCCAGCTCAGTGCCGGGCTTATCGTCAACGGTTATCGATAGTGTTATTGCAAAGTTTGCAACACTGGAATCGATTGATTTTTACATCGCACCAGGAAACCGTGCAGAGCGTGGTGAAGCCACCGTCAAGGCCATCTTAAGTTACACCGGACACGCTTTTCCGGTATTTGAGAATGGGGGTTGGCGCAAACAATATGGATGGATGTCTCCGCGACGAGTTGATTTTGGTGGACGCATAGGCAAGCGCTGGTTAGCCAATATCGACATCCCTGATTTGGAGCTCTTTCCAGCTCGCTACCAAGTGCTGCAAACCGTTAAATTTCAAGCGGGACTTGAGTTAACCACATTACATTTGGGTATGGTGTTCATGGCTATGCTGGCACGTATTAAACTGATCAAGGACTGGTCAGTGTTTTCTGGGCCGATTTTTAAATGCAGTGAATTGTTTGAAACGTTCGGTACTGATATTGGCGGTATGCAGATCAACCTCCAGGGTAAAGACCTCAACAACAAGCCCAAGAAAGTAAAATGGACACTCTGTGCAGAAAACGGTGTCGGCCCTTATATACCCACGATTGCTGCGATAATCATGGCGAAAAAGCTCATTAATGGAGAGCTATCAGAACGAGGGGCTATGCCTTGCTTAGGGATGTTTTCCCTGCAAGAGTTCGATAACGAAGTCAGTCAACTCGATATCTACCACACCACGGAGGAAACCCTTGGATAGCTACCTCATCCTTAAACTGTTGCATGTTTTAGGTGCTGTTGTCATTACTGGTACAGGTGCAGGTATCGCCTTTTTTATGTTGATGGCCCATCGTTCGTCTAATATTGCAGCCATAGCCGTCACTGCACGCCATGTCGTTTTAGCCGACTGGATTTTCACCACGCCTGCCGTTGTCATTCAGTTCGTTACCGGAATACTGCTTATGCAGCGATTGGGCTATTCCTTCAGCTCTACTTGGTTCTTGCTAGTTATCAGTCTGTTTGTATTTATCGGCCTTTGCTGGATTCCTGTGGTGTTAATCCAGTATAAGTTAAAGTCTTTGGCAAACTTGGCGCTGGATTCAGGGCAATTACAACCCAGATTTCACCACTTGATGCGTATTTGGACGTGTCTTGGCATACCCGCTTTTTTGTCCGTACTCGTCATCTTTTGGTTGATGATATTTAAACCCTACTCTGTGGTGTAAACCGAATTTATGGACAGATCTGCTCACATACTGGCTAGAGCCAGCCTCAGTTTTGTTTGGATTTTTACCGGTGTTACATCAGCATTTTGGGCTCAAGATATCGGTTATCAAGTATTAGCTCAGGCTGGCATCACGGGGAATACAGCAACACTGTCGATCTATAGCGGCAGCTTACTTGATGTTGTTATTGGCGTATGGATTATCACCGGACTAAGGCGCAAGCTCTGCTACCTGCTTCAGATTCTGGTTATGCTGCTATATACACTGCTGCTCACCATCATCGACCCTAACTTTTGGCTTCATCCATTTGGTCCCTTAACCAAGAACTTGCCAATGCTAGCCTTGGTTTATTACCTCTATCTAAAAGAGTAACAACAACTGCCCCTTCAGCTGAACTAGCGCTACTTTTCTGCTCGCTGACACACATCGCGCTAGCTGTTTCGCACAAAGAACTCATGAGACCAGCACTGCGAGAAACGTTCTCCTCCTCTCACCGCCTCCGACGGGCCAATTACGTATTTTTTTGTCACATTGTTCTTTAAATCTCAACAATCATCCCCATAATAGGGGGGTACCTAAGAGGAATGACACTCATGCAAATTGGAAAACGAGAAGAGTTTGACCTCAACGAAATGGCCATCTTTGTCCATGTCGTCGACGCCGGCAGTTTCACTGGAGCCGCGCGCAACCTAGGGCTGCCGAAGTCAACGGTCAGCCGCAAGATCACCCAATTGGAAGAACGCCTGGGTGTACGCCTGATTCAGCGGACCACACGCAGCTTGCGCCTGACCGATACCGGCACCGCCTATTACAACCATTGCTCTCGCATTCTGTCGGAAATTGAAGAAGCCAACATCGCGGTTACGCAAATGCAAAGCACCCCCACCGGGACTCTGCGCATTACCGCGCCTGTGTTGTTTGGTTCCACCGTACTGAGCTCTTTGGTGGCTGAGTTTATGGATCGCCACCCGCAAGTGAATGTCGATATGGTGCTAAGCGATCAAAAACTGGATCTGGTACAGGAGGGCATCGACGTTGCCTTTCGTATTGGCCAGCTGGAAGATTCCTCTTTGATTGGTCGCCACTTGGGCGATGCCAGAGCACTGTTGTGTGCCAGCCCCGATTACCTGCGCCAGCATGGTAGCCCCAGCCACCCAGATCAGCTGCGCGACCACAGGTTATTAACCGCCTCGCAATTTATGCAATGGCATCTGACCAATGAACATGGTGAAGACTGCACCGTACAGGTGAGGCCACAACTGCAGGTCAATGACTTTGCTAGCCTGTATACCCTAGCCTTGTCTGGGGCAGGCATTACCCCACTGCCCACCCTGATTGCTGCTTCTGCTATTCGTGCCGGCAATCTGGTACCGGTACTGTGTGACTGGCCGTTTGAAGCCAACCCTATCCATGCTCTTTACCCAAGCAATCGACACTTATCAGCCAAGGTCCGTTCGTTTGTCGATTACGTCATCGACAGTGTTCGCCCGAACCCACCGTGGGAAGTAGACCTGGGAGAAAGTGACTGCTTGCAGGGTACCCAATCGTCATCGCATCATTGATAAAACTGTCACACGGAGGTGTTGCATGCGCCCTTGGATATTGATCACTGCCCTGGCCTGTCTGCCAGGGTGTGCCTTAACCTCTTCTCAGCCCTCTGCAAACATCGCTGTCGCAGCAACCAGTACTGCAGTCACGCTAACGTCACAGCTCCATCGCAGTGAACAAGCCAGGGCCAGAGATGAGTACCGTCATCCGCAGCAAACGCTGAGCTTCTTTGAGCTTCAGCCCGAACATACCGTGGTGGAAATATGGCCAGGTGGCGGCTGGTACACAGAGATATTGGCACCCTACCTGCGTGACCATGGCCAGCTGATTGCAGCCCATTGGCATCCTCAATCCAAGGTCGGTTTTTTTAAACGCCTGCGCAATGATTTCGACAATGATTTTTTAACTCAGCCTGAACTCTATGGCGACATTCAAATGTCGATACTGGAGCCGCCGCAGTGGCTACAACTGGCGCCAAACGCCAGCGCCGATCGGGTACTGACCTTTCGCAATGTGCACAACTGGATGCGTAATCAGCAAGAGCAGGCGGTGTTTAACGCCGCTTTTAACGCGCTAAAACCCGGTGGTCTTTTGGGCGTGGTGGAACACAGAGCACCGGCTAGTTTTAGCCGCCAGCAAATGATCGACAGTGGTTACGTCAGCGAAGACTACGTGATCAAATTGGCACAAAAGGCGGGCTTTGTTTTGGCTGGTAAAAGCGAGCTAAATGCTAACGCTCTAGATAATAAAGATCATCCCAAGGGGGTGTGGACACTGCCGCCGTCACTGCGATTAGGTGACGACAACAAAGATCATTATCTGTCCATTGGCGAAAGTGATCGCATGACGCTGAAATTTAGAAAGCCCGTAACAGACTCGCGCTAATATTTCAGCTGCTGCGCTGCTGTTGCAACGCTTGGCCGGTATCCAATAAACGCTGTATGGCATCAACGGGTAGATGCTGTTTTGCTAACAACAGCTCAGCTGCGGCAAGAAAATCACGCAGCCCCTGATCCATGGTCAGACCCTCATGAAAAATGCGGTTGGTTTCTTCCACCGCATATTCAGAAATGGCTTCCAGTCGCTGCTCTTGCTGCTCGTCCATGCCCAGAATATGCATGCTGCTTTCGACCTGTTCAGAGAAATTCTCCACCACATCGGCAATATCTCGCATCACCTTGAGCTGAGATTCATCGACTTCATCCACTAAACGACGCATTTGCAGTGCCATTTCACGAATTAGATGCCCTTCTAATTGCAGTGAACGTTGATTATCCAAGGCATCGATCCGGGCATCGGCTCCCTGCAGCAAAGAGAAAACGTTATCTTTAATGGCGCCATATTTGTTGTCATCGTCAACCGGCATGTTCTTTACCAGTATCGACACCCGACCGTAATTCATAATCGAGCGACGACCAAAATCAACGTAACGACCTTCATCTTTACAGGCTTCGAGCAAAGACGATTCCATCGCTTTTGCCATGCCATTGGCTTCCATGTTTTTAACGTCAAAGCGACTGCGCAGCTGCAAACTGCAATTTAAGCTGTAATTGCGCAAAGCCTGAAATAAGCGCATGCCCAGCTCATCAAGATTATTGCAATGATGGCAATCCAATAAGAACTGAATATTCACCCCCAAATCGGAGGTACCACTCATGGCCAGAAAAGCCATTTCATTCGCCTGCTGTAACTGCAGCCTTAACTGATCATTGGCGATTTTATTCATCGCCAAATGATCGAGACGGCCACGCAGTTCAGCCAGCGCATCGGCCTGTAAACAATCATCACAGCCCACTTCATAAAGCTTTAATCGCAACGCTAACTCGTCATGATTAACGATCACCACCAAGGGCACCTGATCATGAGCCTGGCGTAATTGTCGACAGATAGCCGTTACATCGTCATTGGTTAAGGTTCGAGCATCGATAAGAATCAGCGCTAAAGGCTCATTCACATTCAGCTCTTCGCCAGGCTTAGATAATAAACATTGATACTGGGGCTCCAGCCACTGCTTAATATCATGGCTGTTGTGTTGCGCAATGATCAGGGTTAAACGTTCGGCCATTCCTTCAGCCCCGTATTGATATCTTTCTCTGGTTTAGCCGAATGGCCCGAATTTTTCCACTAATTCTATAGGGTTACTGCTACAACAGTAACATCTCCTTAGCTCGATGAATGGCCTGGGTACGACTTTTGGCCCCCAGTTTGACGTTGATTTTTCGGGCATGGGTTTTTACCGTATGCAGCGAGATAAATAGCTGATCAGCAATTTCCTGATTGGAAAAACCCTGCGCCATCTTGCGCAGTACATCCAGTTCACGGGCGCTTAACTGCGCCACACTGATCGGCACATCATCAACCGGCAAGCCGCTATTATTGCCCGCCGGCAGCCACACGGTTAAATCCATTTGTATGCCCTGGCGCTCCAGCAATTGCTGTATGCGACTCTGAATCAGTTGGCTATCGGGATGCTGACGAGCTTGCAAAGCGCCAGCACGCACCAACTGCATCACCTGGTTCATTAAGCTGCCACGGCTGTGTTGCAGCCAATCCTCGGCTTGCGCCAAGCAGGCGTCATGATCTTGGCTGGCGAGGTATAAACGTGCTTGGGTAACGGCGGCTAAGCCAGGGAGCATGGGAAACACTTCAGGGCTAGGCAGTTCATGACACGCTTGGCCGCGACAAATCTCATCAATACAGCCCTGAGCCCGCTGCAGTTTATGCTGGCTGATCCAAACATTGGCTTTCACCAACAGTAACCAGTCGTAGCTGCTTTGCGTCACTCGCCAGTGTTGCATCAATCGTTCGACCTGATCGAGCCAGTCTAATGCTCTATCTGTATCACCCTGCGCCGTCGCTCGCATGGCGTGCACCGCAAAGCCATAACAAACTGATATGTCCTGCGCCTGACTGGCATCGGTTAAGCCTTGCTGCAGCAGCTCCAGTACCCGTGCATCGTCATCCGGGTTGCCTTGTAACCACAGCAAAAACGCCCGATACAGCAATAACCGGCCACGCGGCAAAGGTGCCAAGGGCTCCCGACCATCCTCCAGCAGCACTAGAGCTTGTTCGATAATTTGGCTGGCGCGGCTAATATTGCCGCGATTCAGCTCAATTCGGGCATAGTCGTACTGCACCAGAGCTTCCATCGCCAAAGCCCGGTGCTGACGGGCAATGTCTTGGGCGTAGCGATTCCACAGGCGGGCACTATCAGGGTCGTTACGAGATAGTGCCAGGTGTGCCAGGGTGCTGCTCATCAAAATACGGACACTGTAGCGCTGTGCCGGCAACTGTTGCAGCGCCTGCTCACACAACTGCTGAGCCTTTACCATCTGGCCTTGCAATCTGGCCTGATAGCCCTGCAAGGCGTACAGCTCTGCCGCTGGCAGTTGGCACTGTTGTAAACGTTCGAGCAGCGGCGCGGCATGGTCTTGCTGCTGAGTTAATAGCCAAGCCCAGGCCGCCATTTGCATATTACGCGGGCTGGCATGAATCAGCTCACTACCGGCCTGCTCAAACCAGGCCAGCAAACCTGCAATATCGAGATTGGCGAGAATGGATTCAGCCTCGGCTTCCACCCAATCCGCGACTTCATGGGTTAGACCCGCAGCACGAGCATGCTGCAGTGCAGCGACCGGCTCATGGTGCTGGCTAAGCCAGGTAAAGGCACGCTGATGCAACACTTGCCGACGGGCTGGCGATAATTGCTGCCTGAGCACCTGGGCCACGGCGGGGTGCAGCTCGTACCAATCGCCTTGAGTCGCCAATGGTGTGACAAACAGGTCTTGCGACAGCACCTGCTGCCAACGCTCATGCAGTTCAGACTCGGCTAAACACACATGCAATAAATCGTTGGTAAAGCGGCCAAGTACCGCCAGCTGGCGCCAAAACGTCAGCACCTCAGTTGATAAATGACGTAGCACTTCGGCATTCAAATAGTCAGCCAGAGGCTTTTGCAATGCCGCTAATGAGGCGCTTGCTGCCGGCCCTTGATTCAACCAAATACGCAAGGCGGCAGGCCAACCTCGTAGCTGACTATGCAGCTCAGTGGCCAGACGATGGGGCGTCGCTAGTTCTGTTTTGGCCAACCATTGGCGAGTTTCATCGTCGCTAAAGGCCAGCTGGCCTGCAGATATCCAGCCGATATCGGCGTGCAAATGCAAACGCCCAAGATAAGCTGGCAAATAGCGGGCGCTGAATAGCATACGAACATTGGCAGGTAGCTGCTCTATGATCAGCCCTAATACCTGACAGGCCTTTTCATTCGACAACCAGTGCACGTCATCCAGGCACAATAATACCGCCTCATCAAAACTGGCGACTTCCTGAATCCATAACAGCAACACACCGCCAATATCGACTTCGCCACGCTGCTGCGTCGCTTGCCAATGCACCAGCGCATCGGTAGCCACCCCGGGCAGTTGACGTTCTGCCAATTCAAGAAAATGACGTAAGAAGCCTTCGGCGCTGTTGTCCTGATCGTCCACAGACATCCAGATCACCGCCTGCTGACGGGTCTGGCTGCGCTGATAATCGGCCATTAACTGAGTTTTGCCGTAACCGGCCGGCGCCAATAAGCAGCACAAACGATGATTTGCCAGCTGCTGCAACAACGCTGGCCGCTGCAGCATAGGTCGAGCAGGCTCAGCAATACGTGCCTTGCTGGCGATACGTGCAGTCAGAGACTTTTGCTGCAGTCGTTCGGCCCAATAAGGGGAGGAAGGTGGAGTCAGCTCCATGCGCAGGCTTTGGCTTCAGGTTGGCAAACAAGCGCCAATCTAACCACGACACCTGCACGAACACAAACTGGCGGTGAGCCGCCAGCCCTCCACACCTGCTGGGAGGGCTTTCATGCTTGATCAGCAAGGATTAAAAGCTGACTTTAACTCCCAGATTAGCGCTGCGCGGCTTGCCAGGGCGATAGCCATAAGGCTTAGAGGCGACTTCGTACTCCTCCGCCAGCAGATTATCGATGGTGGCGTACAGCAACACATCCTGCAGAGCACGATAACGCACCGACAAATCCATCAGGGTATAGGCATCGATGCGGGCGGAGTCTGGGATACTGCCAGTTCCTGGGGTATCACGCATGTCGCTTTGATACAGCAACGACAAACTTAACGCCAGTGGTCCACGTTCAATGCCGGCCTGGGCATTGATGCGGTGCTTGGGCAGATACGCCAGCTCTTCACCGGCTTTAATATTGTTGTTGCGATCACCAAACACACCGCTGTCATCAGCAAAATTGGCATCAAATTCACCGTGAGAGTAGGTGTAAGTTAACGCCAGTGGAATAATGTGCGCACCGGCAAACAGCTGCTTATTCCAGCTGGCTTCAGCGCCATAGACCTGAGCTGCTCCGGCGTTTAATTGGCTATCGACCACAGAGTTATCACAACCGTTGGAGAAACTGCAGGTGCCGGTCAACTCTTTATAATCGTTAAAGAAAGCAATCAGCTCGGCCTGACCAAAATCTCCCTGATAACGGCTACCCAGTTCGTAGTTGATGCTCTCTTCCGGGTCGGTTTCACCCTCTTTGCCCGGCGTCGTGGCGCTATAGCCTTTGTACACACCAGCCAACACACCGACCGTCTCAGTCAGCTGTGAATACACACCCACACCGGGTAGCAATACCGATTCGTTGCTGTCGACCTTATCGGTTTTATCACCCGTGGTATTGTCGAAGCTGGTTTCTTCGGTATCGATTTGCTCTGATCGTAAACCTAAGCTTAAGGTGGTATCGCCCCAGCGAATATCATCCTGAACATACAAGGCCAACGCCTGTGCATTGCCTTCGTTATCCAGGGTATTGTGCACCTCACCGACCTTTGTCAGCTCGCCGCCTTGCAGCATGTCGTAGGCTGCTTCACTGTGCTGACGCTCAACCTGATCTAAGTGGTAGCGCAGCCCCACTTCAACATCGTGCTTAAGGCCAGCCAAGCTCAGCTGCAGATTCACCCGGCTTTGAATGCCTTGTGATACGTACTGACGATCATTGCTGCCGATCATCAACTGTTCGTTAACGTTGGCTGAGCTCTGCTCACCGGTCAGTACACGATAAAATTCACCGTTAATACCGCTGGGGTTTTTAAGCACGGTTTGCAACAAGGGACCATTGCCACCAAAGCCATTAATTTTGAACCAATCACGCTCAAAGGTATGGCGATAGACATCTGTGGTTAGGCTGTGCTCAGACCAGTTGAGCTGATGGGTTAAATGCAGAGTTTGATGGGTCCAATCCATGCGATCCAGCTGGCTAGCTGCGTAGCGGCGGTAAGGATCATCATCAAAATCGGCGCGGGTCAGGCCTAGGTACGTTTCGTCTGAGACCTCATCGGCGTAACCGGCTTTCAATACAAAGCGCTGAGCCAATTCACCGGGTAGGGTCCAGCTCAGCTTTAAATTGATGTCATTGCGCTCAAAGCCGGTATCACCCCCGCCATCGAGGTCTTTAAAGCCATCACTTTGCACGCGCAGACCTTCGAGCAAATAACCGAAATGCCCTGACTCCTGGCCGTACCAGCCATTGTAACGTTGAAAGTTATCACTGCCGTATTGCAGATCAAGCTCGCCAGCGGGCAAATAAGGAATAGCTCGACTGACCAGATTCACTGCACCACCAATGGTCGCCGGGCCATATTTAATCGCCGATGGGCCTTTAAACACTTCCACTGCCGTCATACGCGACACATTGGGGAAATAATAAGCCGCAGGTGCCGAATATGGCGCCGGGCCCGACAGCACACCGTCTTCCATTAGGGTGACTTTTTTACTGCGATCCGGGCTGGTGCCGCGCAAACCAATATTGGGGCGCAAGCCATAACCGTCTTCTTCTTGCAGATTAACGCCCGGCACAGCGGTCAAAATGCGATGAATATCCGTGTATTCAAAGTTTTCTAGTGCTTGCTGATCGATCAAGGTGGCAGAGCCGGGTTGCTTCAATACCTGGTCTTGTCCGCCGGTAATGTACACCTTGTCGAGATCGACCTCATTTTGTGCTGACGCAGCAACCGGCAACAACAACCCCATACCGACCGCAGCAGACCACCAATGCGACACAACCACACCTCTTTGCCTGTAAAAAATGGTGGCCAATTTAACCACAAAGGTTATTCGATATTAAGAATAATCACGGTTATCATTTGCACAATTTTGCTTCTGTTGTCGCAGTGAACTTGATGGTAACCAGCACGCTGAATGACGCGCTGGCCTGGCTGATGCAACCAGGTCAGCGTACTTTTTGGGCCTTTTGGCTCACCAGCGCCGTGATCGCACTGGGCTGGGCCGGTTGTCATTGGTCACAGCGCAAGCCGCTGTTAAGCCAATGGTTGAGTCGCGACTACTGGTGGCATCCATCGGCACGCCAAGACTATGGGCTGCTGGCCATCAATAGCGCACTGTTTACCCTCTTTGGTAGCGCCACCTTGCTGTTAATTATGCAACTGGCCAACCTCAGCTACGAAAGCTGGTCGTTACTGGCAGCCCCCGCAGCTCTGGCCCACTGGCACGGCCCCCAAAGCCTTCTCGCTTATGCCCTACTACTGATGTTGGTTGACGATTTTTGCCGTTACAGCCTGCACCGTGCTCTGCATAGTCGGCTACTGTGGCCTATTCACCGCTTACACCACAGCGCCACCGTATTAACACCCATTACCTTTTTGCGAGTGCACCCACTCGAAAAACTGCTGTATCAATGGCGTACTGCCTTAGTGCACGGTGGCCTTAGTGGCAGCTATTTTTTTGCTTTTGGCCAGCATGCTCAGCCTTGGTTAATCGCCGGTATCAGTGGTTCGGTATTGTTGTTTAATTTGCTCGGCGCTAACTTGCGCCATAGCCATATTGCGCTGCGTTATGGCCGCCTGGAACGTATCTTTATTAGCCCGGCGCAACATCAGTTTCATCACAGCCTGCAAGGCAGCCGAAGCAACTACGGCTCTTGGCTGGCCATTTGGGATGTGCTGTTTGGCAGCTGGCAAAGTGGTGCACGCCAAGCACCGTTGCCTAACCATCGCAGCGGATTGATGGCGCAATTATTGTTAAAACAAACTCAATGACCATGAGCCCTTTATGACCCTGAGCCGACGTCAATTTTTGCAGTTATCTAGCACCACGTTGGCGCTAGCAGCAGCGGCAAGCAGTGGCTTTGCCCTAGCACCGAATAGTCAGCGCTTATTGGTGTCTGGCTATCGCGACCAGGCCACCGAAACTCAGTTTGGTATTCTGGTGCTCGATCACCAAGGCGCCATAGTGGCCGACTTTGCCGTGCCAGAACGGGTGCATATGGCCGATTTGGTGCCGCAGCAACGCAGTGTGTTAGTCAACTCGCGGGTGCCAGGCGCACCGCTTCGACGCTACGATTTTTCCGGTCGTTTGCAAGCCAGCTTGCCGCTACCCGATGGCTTGCATTTAGAAGGCCACGCCGTTTTTTCGGCCGATGGCCAAGTGTTGTATGCCAGTGCCAGTGACTATCGCCGTGGTGAAGGGCGGTTATTAATCGTCGATGCCAATACTTTGCAACTGCTGGACATCTGGCCAACGGGCGGCGTTGGCCCACATGAATTAGTGAGGCAAGGCGATGATTTGTATTTGGCCAACACCGGCGTACGCACCCACCCAGATAGCGGCCGCAAAGCGCTTAATATCGATAGCATGCAATCTGAACTGGTAAAGCTTGATGGCAATAATGGCGAGCTATTGCACCGTTGGGCCTCGCCGCGTCAGGCGTTAAGCGCGCGACATCTGGATATATTGGCCAATGGCAAAGTGCTGGTCGGCTGTCAGTATCAGCGCGCCAATGAACGTCCGCCCTGTGTTGCCCTAGCGACGCCAGACAACGAACAGCTGCAATTGCTGGAGCAAGACAACGACTGGCTGCACTGGGATATGCAGGGTTATACCGCCAGTGTGCGGGCTTTTTCACCTGACTCAGCACACGCCGATGCGGCCTTGATTAGCAACCCCAGAGGGCATTTGCTCAGTCACTGGCAGGGAGCAATTCCTGCCGTGCAACACACTCAAGCCATGCCCTATGCCAAGGGTATTGCATTGCTCGGCAATCAAGGTTGGATCAGCGCTGGTGCCGGAGAGTTGTGGCATTGGCATAACAACGCGCTGACACAGCTAACCAAGTCGGTAAAAACAGGTATCTGGTGGGAGAATCACTTGCACGGTCGTATTGTTTAGCCCTGCAGTGCGTGCACAACATCACAAAGTCAGCTGTTTTTTGCCCACACAGGCTGCACTGCAGCAACCATCGGCATAACCTGATAAATAAGTCTGATAAATGATCAGCTCACTGTCAGGAGAAAGCGCTATGACCCCGTTACGCCTCGCCCTATTGTTAGCCATCACCACCCCACTCACCCTGGTCGGCTGCGGCGGTGGTTCCGGTGGCTCCAGTGATTCAGATACCAGTACCGACAGTGGTAACGGCAACAATAGTGGAGACAGCGGCTCAAGCGGTGGTGACTCTGGCGGCGATAGCAGCTCAGGAGATAGCAATTCAGGCGCAGGAAGCGTCGCGGGTGATGGCTTGGGCGAATTTTCCCTCGATATCACGGACGCTCCTGTCGATGACGCCAGCAAGGTCATCGTTGAGTTTACCGGCGTCAGTATTAAGCCTGCTGAAGGTGAGGCCCTGCGTTTTGATTTTCCAGCGCCCATAGCCATTGATCTGCTTAGCCTGCAAGGCAGTAGCTCAGCCGAACTGTTAGACGCTGTCGAAGTGCCTGCCGGCGACTATGAATGGGTGCGGTTAGAAGCCAATGCCAGCCTTGACGAAAACCTCGACTCTTATGTCGAAATGAAAGACGGCAGTCAGGAAGAACTATGGCTGCCGGGTAATAATCCTGAGCTCAAACTGGTGTCGGGTTTTACTGTGCCCGATACCGGCAGCGCCGACTTCACCGTTGATTTTGATTTGCGCAAATCCCTTAACAGCAACCCTGGTCGCGGCGGCGTGATGATGAAGCCCGTCATGCGTTTGGTGAGCAATGAAACCGCACGAGAAATTGAAGGCCAAGTTGCCGGCGAACTGATTGCTGCGCAATGTGCCGATGCCTCTTTGGATGATGGCGCTGTCTATGTGTTCTCAGGCGAAGCAACACCCCAAGATTTACAAGGTAACGATGGTGACCCGGTACTGACCGCCCTGGTTAATGCCAAGGAAGACAAATACACATTTGAACTAGGCTTTTTAGAACCGGGCACCTACACCCTGAGTTATACCTGTGATGCCAGCAGCGATGATCCTGAAGCGGCTGACGAATTAACCTTTGCTGGAACAGAGGTAGTCAATATCGAAGCTGGTGATGCCGAGTTTATTCTCGACGGCAGTGAAGATGACAGCAATGTCGGTCATGAAGACGATGATGAAGGCACAGATGACGATAGTAGCTCGGAGGACGGCAGCAGCGACGACTCTAGTTCAGACGATGAAGACCCAAGCACGGACGATGGCAATACGAGCTCAGATGATGATTCCAGTTCAGAAGATTCCAGCACAGACGATGGCGCTTCCGCGGATGGCGATAGCAGTGATGACAGTAACAGTGATGGCAGTGGTGAAGAAAACAATGACTCCAGCACCGACGGTGGCAGTAGTGCAGGTTAAAAAAACAATATCCGCGACATAAAAAAAGGGCACCCATTCGGTGCCCTTTTTATTTCGATTTTAATCGCCATCAGCCTCGGCATCACTGGGCACGGTTAAGCCCAAGTTTAATGCCATTTGACCTTTTAGATCATCGGTAAAGACTTTGATTTTACTGTCGAGCGCACACAGCTCAGCAACATCACTGCCGCTGCTCGTGGCATCGGCATTGATGCAAACATCAACATCGTTATCCGAGTTGTCTGCCGCTGCCGTAGTGACGATATCACGCATGCTGGCATTTAAGCCGTTAGCGCCATCAATTGCGGTTTGCAAAGAACTCAACATGTTATTGGCAAGGTCAGCTTGACCGGCCGCCACTAAATAAGCGGCAAAACCACCGTTATTACCTTTGCCAGCAGACATCAATGCCATCGCGCCTTCAAGATTGGCGGCTATGGCTTGTGCATTAATATCCGTAAACGCCAGCTCCAGCTTATCGGCCTCAAATACGTCATTTGCGGTTTCGGGCAGGACAGTTTTTTGCAGCTTTTCGCCTTTAGTCTGGTTATAGACGTAAAACAAGGCTTCAAATATTTGCTGCGCTGCCGCCTGGCCACCTGGAGTTGTGGCGGGCTCATAGTTGCCCAAATCAAAGCTCATATTAGCGACGTTGGTACGCATCGATTCAACCGCAGCCTGGGCAAAAGCACACCGTTTAGCAGCATCGGCGGCGGCCTCTGGCGCATCACTGCAACTGGCCAGCGGCGCATCAGCAAACAGTACGTATTCAACGGCAGGCAGGCCACGCAATTGTGGTGTCGTGCTGGCAAAGTTACCTGAAGCTATAACACCGTCCATATTGCAGGTTTTATTAACGCTTAGCGGCCAGCTATAAAACGCATTACGGTATTCTTTGACAGGGCCAAACTGCATCACTTCCAGCTTTTGCCAGCTCAGCATGGCTTGCTTCCAGCTTTGCTGCGCAGCTAAGCGTGCCGTTGCTTGCTGATCACCACCGATCGCACTGCAATAGGTATTGGTTTGCTGCTGCAAATTAGCCAACTCAGTCGAAAACTGTTCAGCGGCTTGGTACTGCACCTGATCCAGGTCAGCCAACACTTGAGCGCAGTTAAAGCCATCAGTGTTCAGGCCCGTGCAAGCATCGGTGCCATTACCACTATCACTGCCAGAAGAAGAACCTCCGCCGCCGCAGGCAGATAACACCAGCGCCGAAGACAATAAAGTTAAAGCCGACTTTTTCATCATAAAAAACTCCGCACAAAAACGACAAAAGGGCCGCCCGCAAGCGGACGACCCCGTGTTTAAATCATTCGATGATCCGATGGCTTACCATTGACTCACATCGCCATCAAAGTCGTAAACATCCGCCAGCAAATCACGCGCTTGCGTCAGCGCTTGCTGATAAGCCTCCACGTCACCACCGGCTAAGACGGGTGCTTGACCGAGCAATACATGCAACTGCGTTAACTCATCCAACTCAATTTCGGCAATGGGGTTAAATTGCAGCGCAAGAGCAAAACCTTTCATTTCGCTCCAATGTTTAGCGTGCTTATCGAAGCTGTAATCGTCGCCTTCGATCTTCGCCATGTCGGCTAACGTCGAATTAATGTAGTGAATCACATTAGCCGCAAAGATTTCTTCCCAGGTCTCGATAATAATCTCAGCCTGCTCCACCAACTCAGCATGGTAGCCTTCGCCAGCCACTGGGTCCGTGCCATAGTTGTTCACAATGATTTGGCGGCCTTTTAGGTAGGCATCCATGATTTTTTTGCTGCTATCCCAACCTTCGATGCTGGCATCACGCTTATTGGCATACTGTGCCATAGCAAAGGTGTATTCAGCCGTTAAATCAATCTGGCCATCGCCATTGCTGTCGTTATCTTTTTGCGCTTTTAGCTCAGCATCGCTGTAGTTGTTGTAATCACGCGCCGCACCAAAATAACCAAAGCCTTCGTCCCACTGATGTTCCAACGAGGTATACGGCTTGCTGCCGTCTTTATCACCGGCACTATTTTGCTTGAGCAGGCCTTTATCGGCTTTTAAATAATCATTAGCGGTTTGCGAAAATGATACGGCGCCGAGTAGAAATTTTTGAATTAACTGTTGGTAATCCAGACCCGTCGCAGAAACATACACCATACCCTGATGTTCAGGGTTGGCGGCCTGAGCGGCAATGGCCGCAAACCAGCTTTGTAACAGTGCATCCGGCTTGGCGTTGTCGCTATCGGCAGAGATATCCCAGCCAACAAATTCCGCCATCGCCAGGGCATTATCTATGCCCGCCATTTTACTGGAGAGATGTTTGTCACTGCTCAGATCGGCGTATCCGTTTTGCAGCAACGAACCTGCGGTTAAAGAAACGCCGACCGGCGTTTCTTCCAGCGCCAGGGTATAGGCGTTTTGCGAGGTTAAATTATAGGTTTGGCCATCGGGTGTACTGGTACCGACCTGGTAGATTAAATTGAGCTTATCCAATACCGCTTGTTGAACCGAATCATTGCTGCCCAACTCAGACGTCAGCAAGGGGCTGCCAATCAAGGTTTTTAATTCATTGATCAGCACATTACGCGCTACCTGACCACCGTAAGAAACGGACGACTCACCAGCAGTTACCTGGCTATCAAAGGTATAAGTTGTGGGGGCGTTAACATTGTTTTTGTTATCACTGTCTTTATCGTCACTACCACAAGCCGCCAATAGGATGGCGGCCGATAACACAGATAAGCCTTTAATCGCTTGCATAGTGTTGTTGCCTTAAAATTTGAAGGGTTAAAAATTAGGTGAGCAGATACTAGCAAAAGACAAATACAATGAAAACGATTCTCAATCTGTGATAGTTTGTAGGGTTATGTTTCGTTTAACGCCTATATTCCGTACACAACAAACAGCCACAAAAAAGCCCGATCAATGATCGGGCTTTTTCATACCGTGGCGCTTATTCAGCAGGAGCTGCTTCTTCCAGCAAAGGCTTCAATTCACCTTTTTGATGCATGTCGGTAATGATGTCACAGCCACCGACCAGCTCACCTTTTACCCACAACTGCGGGAAGGTTGGCCAGTTGGCGTACTTAGGCAAGTTGGCGCGAATATCTGGATTCGACAGCACGTCAACATAAGCAAACTTTTGGCCGCATTCCATTACCGCTTGCACGGTTTGAGCAGAAAAGCCGCACATAGGCTGGTTGGGGGAGCCTTTCATGTACAGCAGAATGTCGTTGTTTTCGATCTGGTCTTTGATAACGTCCATTATTTCCATGGTGCTCTCTCAGTCTTAGCTCAAGGATTTGTCGCGCAGTTTATCACAGCCGGTCGAATACCCGACAGCCGTAGTAGGCTACTCATCGTTCAGTTCCGCCCCAAAACCACCGGCACCGGGCGTATGTATACACAAGGTGTCTCCTGCCTCTAACTGCATGCCATCACATCCCGATAAACGCTGTAGCTGACCCGCTCGGCGCAACACAAAGTTATGCCCGACCTTGCCATGATTGCCGCCCGCCAACCCGTGGGGCGCCACCTGGCGACGACCGCTGATGATATTGGCCTGCATCGGCTGTAAAAAACGAATATGTCGCTCTACCCCGTCGCCACCGCGAAACTGACCTGCCCCGCCCGACAAACGGCGAATATGGAACCAATCCAGCACCACAGGAAAACGCTGCTCCAGAACTTCCGGATCGGTCAGGCGTGAATTGGTCATATGTGAATGCATGGCACTGACGCCATCACCCAAGGCACTGGCACCCGTGCCACCGCACAAGGTTTCGTAATACTGATACTGAGCGTCACCAAAGGTGATGTTGTTATTGGTGCCCTGGCTGGCCGCCATGAGATTCAGTGCACCCATGACTGCATCTACTAAATACTGTGCCGTTTCGACATTGCCCGACACCACGGCTGCCGGATATTCAGGGGCCACCATGGAGGTCTTAGGCACCAGGATTTCCAGTGGTCGGAAAAAACCAGCATTAAGAGGAATGGGCTTATTGACCAGCACACGAAAGCTGTACAGCACCGCTGCATGGACCACCGAAGTCGGGGCATTAAAGTTACCAGGATGCTGTAACTGCTGCGGCCGATAGCCAGTACCACTAAAATCCACCCGCGCACGACCTTGCTGTTGATCGACCTGAATGGCCACCTGGATACGGCTACCATCGTCCATATCGCAGTGGAATTGACCGCTGGGTAATGTCTTTAACGCCTGCGACAAAATCTCAGCCGCATTGTCCTGTACATGGCCCATATATGCCTGCACTACGTCTTCGCCGTAGTGCTGACACAATTGTATAAGTCGCTGTGCACCGGTTTCACAAGCCGCCAGTTGCGCCGCCAAATCAGCCAAGTTTTGCTCAGGATTGCGTGCCGGATAAGGGGCATTGGCCAGCGCCGCCCGAATAGTGCCTGCCTGTAACTGACCGTCTCGCATCAACACTAGGTTATCCAGCAGCACCCCTTCTTGTTCGATATGGCTTGAATCAGCCGGCATCGAGCCAGGGCTGATGCCACCAACATCGGCATGATGACCGCGTGCGGCGACATAAAATGCAGGCCTTTTGCCGGCATTAAACACGGGTTTCACCACGGTAATATCGGGCAGATGAGTGCCGCCGTTATAGGGTGTGTTGAGCACAAAAGCATCGCCAGGGCGCATATCGCGATGGCCTTGCATCACCACCCGAATGCTGTCGCTCATCGAGCCCAAATGCACAGGAATGTGCGGCGCATTGGCCACCAGATTGCCGTGCTGATCAAACACCGCGCAGGAAAAATCCAGTCGCTCTTTAATATTTACACTGCTGGCGGTCTGCTCCAGCACCTGGCCCATCTGCTCGGCAACGGCCATAAAGGTGTGATTGAACAGCTCTAGCCTTAGTGGGTCACGCTGACACCCGAGTCGTCGCTGAATATGACCTTGCTGCTGTTGCAGCAACAATGCTCCGCTCGGCAAGACGTGCAGCTGCCAGCCCGGGTCCACCACAATCGTGGAGGTCGCTTCGGTAATCATTAGTGGACCAGCCAGTTGCTCACCAACAGCAAGGCTGGAGCGCGAGCGCACAGCGACCTGCTGCCATTCACCGTCAGCATACATGTTAATGCTGCCACTACTGGTATCGACGCCACGACTAAGACCAGTGTCATCAGACGCCTGCGCCAAGGCTGACGGTGTACGCTCTCCCCAGACACATTCGAGCTGCACGGCATCCAAAACGATGGGCTGATCTGCATTAACAAAGCCATACAGCTGCTTGTGCTGGTATTCAAACTGCTGCTGCATAGCTTCGGGAGAAGCAAAACTGACTAATAACGGCGTGTCGGATTGCTGATAACGCAGGTATACCCGGCGTTGTTGCTGGGCTTTCTTATCGCAGTCATCACGCTGACAGTATTGCTGCCACAAGGGGGCAAACAGCGGCTCCAGTTGCTGCTCACTGAAGTCCAACAAACGCTGCCCTACCGCTGCTTCCGCCAACCAGCGTTGCTCCGCCAAGCCAATGCCGTATGCCGACAATACGCCGGCCATGGGGTGTAAATACACCTGGCGCATGGCTAACGCTTGGGCAACCTGACAAGCATGCTGACCGCCGGCACCGCCAAAGGCATTAAGCACATAGCTTTCAAGATCGTAGCCGCGCTGAGTCGATATCTGACTGATGGCGGCAGCCATATTGTCGACTGCCACGGTGAGAAAAGCCTGGGCCAGTTGCTCTGCACTAAAGGCTTGCCCACTGCTGTTACTGACCTCTAACGCCAACTGTTCAAACTGCAGGCGAACGCCATCCAAATCGAGCATTTGATCCTGCTGAGGGCCAAAGATCGCCGGAAAATGCTCTGCCTGTATGCGCCCTAATAACAAGTTGCAGTCAGTAATGGTCAGTGGACCACCATGGCGATAACAGGCAGGGCCAGGGTAGGCTCCGGCCGATTGTGGCCCGACCTGCAAACGGCCATCGCAAAACTGCACGATGGAGCCACCACCGGCAGCGACGGTGTGTACTTGGGTCATCGGTGCGCGCAGCCTGACACCGGCCAGCTCGGTTTCCTGCTGGCGTTCTAACTCACCGGCAAAATGGCTGACATCGGTCGATGTACCGCCCATATCGAAACCAATAAGGTGGCTAAAACCATCGGCTTTGGCGCTATTAACCATCCCCACAACACCGCCTGCAGGGCCCGACAGCACTGCGTCTTTGCCGGCAAAATGCTGTGCAGTGGTCAATCCGCCGTTGGACTGCATAAAGTGCCACTGCACCGTGGGTAACGCCGTTGTGAGCTGTTGCAGGTAACGCTTGAGCACCGGTGATAAATACGCATCGGCAACGGTGGTTGAGCCGCGCGCCACCATTTTTATCAGAGGGCTAACTTCATGGCTTAGAGATACTTGCTCAAAACCTATGCGGCGTGCCAGTTCGCCTATTTGCTGCTCGTGTTGCGGGTATTTATAGCTATGCATCAAACACACGGCGATGGCGCGATAGCCCTGTTGATACGCTTCTTGCAGTTGTAACCAGCAAGCTTCTTGATCCAATGACAGTTCAATAGTGCCATCGGCCAATACCCGCTCAGGCACCTCATATACTTCGCTATACAGCAGCTGTGGCGCTTGGGTGTGCAGTGCAAAAATATCCGGCCTTGCCTGATAGCCAATGTGTAATTGATCGCGCAACCCCTGAGAAAGCAGCAATACCGTCGGCTGTCCACGTCGCTCCAATAAAGCATTGGTCGCCACCGTGGTGCCCATGCGCACTTCTTCAATGTGATCCGTTAGCTGAGGGTGCGATGCTTGCAGCCTGCAAATGCCTTCAACGGCGGCATCGGCATAGTGCTCTGGATTATCAGACAACAGCTTATAACTCAGCAGCTGCTGATCAGGAGTCTGTGCCACCAGATCGGTAAAGGTTCCACCTCGGTCGATCCAGAAACGCCAGCCAGGTCCACCTTCGGTTGGCGGTAAAGACGTGGGGTCAGACATGTCGCACCCTTATTCCATAACAGGTGCGACAGTGTATCAGATTGCCAAACAGTGACCTGCTTAGGGCATATGAGCAACGTAAGCCGCGACTTCCTTCAACTGTTGCTCATCGAGGTTCTTAATCACCGACACCATGGGCGAGTCACGACGATCAGGGTCATTGTGCAAAAACTTCAACAGTGTGGTTTCCATAAACTCAAATGGCTGGCCAGCAATGCGTGGATAAGTCACGCTGCCGTGACCACTTTTACCATGGCAGGCAAAACACATGGAGTTATAGATACGCTCACCTTCGGCCGTTGGCGGCACAGGCTGCTGGCGCACAATCACATCGAGATCGGCGTAATACAAGGCGATGGCAATGCGATCTTGTGGTGATAAGTGCTTCGCCAGTTTGCTCATGACATAGTCCTGGCGCTGACCGTTGGCAAACTTCTCAAACTGGGTAAACAAATAAGCAGCGTTTTGACTGGCCAAATTGGGAATGTAATCGCGGGTACTATTACCGTCACGGCCATGACAGCGAAAACACAGTTGCGCTCGCTCCTCACCATTACTGATGGCAGCCTGACGTTGCTTGGGGTCTTGCTCGATAACGGCCATTTCCTGCAGCAGCTGCTCAACCGATTCCGCATGCAGCGGTAGCGCCAGCATTGCCAGCGTCCAGGTCGCCAGCAGTTTTAGCTGACGAAATAAGGAAGTTCTGTTCATGATGTCGTTTCGTAAATCCGTTGCTGATGGGATGCGAAATAGTCTGATGGCTGCGCTTCACTGTGCAGCGCGGCCACATTACGATGATTGCCCAGGTGGGCCAAGAGGCGGGACAAGACAAGGTCAAAAAATCGACACCAAAGCTGACATGTATCAATAGCCCTGTGATCGAGAAAAAACGCTTTGTGACTGTTGTAATGGCCTATGTCCGAATAGCTCGGTCAAAACTAAAAAGTTAAAGCCAGCATTATCCCAAGCCGCTGTGCGCCATAGCTCCTCTGGCACCATTGCGGTACACTGCCAAATCTTTTTTAACCTCCCAAAAAACAGATCACCATGATGCAAGAGACCTATCAACCGCAGGAAATTGAAGCCACTGTGCAACAGCAGTGGGAAGAGAACCAGGTATTTAAGGCTGTCGTCGACACCAATAAAGAAAAGTTCTACTGCCTATCCATGTTTCCTTATCCCAGCGGTCGACTACACATGGGTCACGTGCGTAACTACACCATTGGTGATGTGATCTCCCGCTACCAGCGTATGCAGGGCAAAAACGTCATGCAGCCAATGGGATGGGATGCTTTTGGTTTGCCGGCAGAAAACGCCGCCATCAAAAACAATACCGCGCCCGGCAAATGGACCGATGAAAACATCGCTTACATGAAAGGCCAGCTAAAATCGTTGGGCTTTGGTTATGACTGGAGCCGCGAACTGGCGACCTGCAAACCTGAGTATTACCGTTGGGAGCAGTGGTTCTTCACTCAGCTGGTCGAAAAAGGCCTGGCCTACAAAAAAGTGTCGGCAGTGAACTGGTGTCCGCACGATAAAACCGTATTGGCCAATGAGCAGGTAATCGACAACTGCTGCTGGCGCTGCGACACCCCGATTGAGCGCAAAGAAATTCCACAGTGGTTTATTCGCATCACCGACTATGCCGAAGAATTGCTGAATGACCTGGAGCAACTGGAAGGCTGGCCTGAGCAAGTGGTAGCCATGCAGCGCAACTGGATTGGCAAGAGCCAGGGCGTTGAGTTGCATTTTGGCGTTAAAAAAGAAGGTCAAGAGCAGGGCCGTGAAGAATCACTTGAGGTGTACACCACTCGTCCGGATACCCTAATGGGTGTTAGCTACGTGGCTGTCGCCGCCGGTCACCCGCTGGCCGCCGAAGCTGCCCAAGGCAATGCAGAGCTGGCCGCATTTATCGAAGAGTGCAAAAAAGGCGGTACCGCTGAGGCGGACATTGCCACCATGGAGAAAAAAGGCATCGCCACCGGTATGACGGCGATCCACCCAATCTCAGGCAAAGAAGTGCCGATTTGGGTCGCCAACTTTGTACTGATGGATTACGGCACCGGCGCTGTGATGGCCGTGCCCGCCCACGATCAGCGTGACTTTGAATTTGCGCAAAAATACGGTTTGGACATCAACCAGGTGATCGAAACACCTGCCGACTTTGACCTGTCAGCCGAGGCCTACACCGAAAAAGGCAAGCTGGTGAACTCGGGTGAGTTTGACGGTCTGGAATTTGATGCCGCCTTTGACGCCATCGCCAAATGGTTAACCGATGCCGGTAAAGGCCAGGTAAAAACCAACTACCGCCTGCGCGATTGGGGCGTTAGCCGCCAGCGTTATTGGGGCACCCCTGTGCCTATGATCAACAAAGCCAACGGCGAGCAAGTTCCGACGCCTGCAGACATGCTGCCGGTTGAACTGCCGACCGATGTGGTCATGGACGGCGTTAACAGCCCGATTAAAAATAACCCAGCATTCGAAAACATCGAATTTGAAGGTGAAGCCGCATTCCGCGAAACCGATACCTTCGACACCTTTATGGAATCGTCCTGGTATTACGCTCGCTACTGCTCGCCGTGGGACGACAGCCAGATGGTGGATCCGACCGAGGCCGATTACTGGCTGCCAGTGGATCAATATGTCGGTGGCATTGAACACGCCATTTTGCACCTGTTGTACGCGCGTTTCTTCCACAAGCTGATGCGTGACGTTGGCCTGGTGAAGGGCGATGAGCCCTTTGCTAGCCTGCTGTGCCAGGGCATGGTGCTGGCCGATGCGTTCAGCTACCAAAACGACAAAGGCGGCAAAGAATACGTGGCGCCGAAAGATGTTGAAGCTGAGCGCGACGACAAAGGCCGCTTGGTCAAAGCCCTGTGGAATGGCAAAGAGCTGAAGCACGAGGGCATGATTAAAATGTCCAAGTCGAAAAACAACGGCGTGGACCCGCAAGAAGCCATCGACATTTACGGCGCCGACACCGTGCGTTTGTACACCATGTTCGCCGCGCCCCCAGAGCAAACCCTGGAGTGGTCAGAAAACGGCGTTCAAGGCGCACAGAAGTTCCTGCAACGTGTATGGCGCTTGGCCCATGAGCTGGTCAGCAATGGTTTGCCGGCAGCCGTTGATACTGCAGCCCTGAGCAAAGACGAAAAAGACGTACGCCGTAAAGTGCATGAAACCATTGCCAAGGTCAGTGACGACGTTGGCCGTCGTTACCACTTTAATACCGGTATCGCCGCCATCATGGAGCTGATGAACACCTTGCAAAAGGCCGATCGCAGCCAGGATCAAGGCGCCGCTGTGGTGTACGAAGGTCTGCAGGCCACAGTGCGTATGCTAAGCCCGATTGCGCCGCATATCTGCCAGGTCATCTGGCAAGCCTTTGGCCAATCAGGTCTGGTATTGGATGCCGACTGGCCCGCTGTTGATAAAGATGCGTTGGTAAAAGACAGCATTCAGCTGGTGGTGCAGGTTAACGGTAAGGTGCGCGCCAAACTGGAGGCCTCAGCCAGCGCCAGCAAAGACGAGCTGGAAGCCATGGCCATGGCCGACGACGCGGTGCAAAAGCAGATCGATGGCAAAACCGTGCGCAAGGTGATTGTGGTACCTGGCAAGCTGGTGAATATCGTTGCGAACTAAAGCACTAACCGCCGTCCTGATGGCAGCCAGCCTGATATTATCAGGCTGCGGCTGGCAGCTGCGTGGTAGCACCGAGCTGCCCTCGGCCTTGCAAATCATGCATCTGCACAGCCAGGCAGGGGCACGCTTTGATCAGCAATTGCGCTTGCAGTTGCAGTTCAGCGGCGTGCTACTAACCGCCAGTGCCAGTGATGCTCCGGTGCAGCTGCTGGTCGCTGCCCCAGAGATCGAACGCCGTGAACTGTCTGTCGGCAGTGATGGCCAAGTATCGGAATACGAGCTGAATGGGCGCTTAAGTGCGACCTTAGTTCGCAATAGCAGCGATAGCACTATCGAATACCAACTCGAAGCACGACGCATCTTTGCCAATGACATCAATAACGTTACTGGTACCAACAATACCGAGCGCGCTCAGCGTCAGGCGTTGATTGAAGACCTGGCCAGTCAATTAATGCGCCGTCTGCAGTTTACTCAGCTCAACACCCCATGAAGCTGCGCCAGGACCAATTGCAGGATCACCTCAATAAGGGCTTGGCCAGCTGCTATCTGGTTTCCGGTGACGATCCTTTATTGGTGATGGAAGCCTGCGACGCCATTCGCGCCAAAGCACACCAGCAAGGTATCGAGGAACGCCAGCTATTTCATGCCGAAGCCGGCTTTGACTGGATAGCTCTGCGCGAAGAAGCCAACGCCATGTCGCTGTTTGCCTCACGCCGGGTGTTGGAAGTGCGCGTTGGCAATGGCAAACCCTCGGATAAAGGCGAAAGTTTACAGGCCTTAGCCGAGCACCCAAACCCGGACAACCTGTTACTCGTGGTCATGCCCAGGCTGGACGCCAAAACACAGCGAACCAGCTGGTTCAAAGCCTTAGACCAAGCCGGTGTGTTTCTGCCGATCTGGCCAATCGAACGAGCTCAGTACTCAGGCTGGCTGCAACGCCGTTTACATGCCGCAGGTCTGCACGCTGACCCCGGTGCTCTGGCGGCGCTGGCTCAGCAAACCGAAGGCAACCTATTGGCTGCGGTACAAGAGATTGAAAAACTGCGACTGCTCGGCACCGCACAGATTACCGAAGAGATCATCGCCGACGCCATTGGCGATAGTTCGCGCTTTGATGCCTTTGGCTTGGCAGACGCCTGCTTGGAAGGCAATCTTGTCCACAGTTGTCGCATGCTCACCCACCTTCACAGCGAAGGGGTCGATGCCATCATGATTGTTGGCGCCTTGAATCGCAAAATACGCCAACTGATCTCTCTTCACGGCCAGTCAGGCCAGCAATTGAGCGCTGCCTTCAAACAACAAAACGTCTGGCCAAGACAACAAGGGCCTTATAAAAAAGCCCTGCAAAGACTGACCTTGCGACAGTTATATGACGCTCTGCGTCTCTCCAATAAGACCGATAACGCCATTAAAGGCAGCGGTGACGATCCTTGGCTATTACTGTCAGAATTGGTCAGTCTGCTCTGTATTGGCGTAGTGGTGGGCAGTTAACGCCGAAGCTGCAGGCTAGTTCACAGACCTCGTTGGTCGACCCACCTATACTTAACACTGATCAGCGATTATCCAGAACTGACAAATAGCGTCAGTTCCCGACATAGGTCAGCAACGGCCATAGAAATTGTTTTATTTTCGCTTAACATACACCCATGCCGAACTCGAGCCATGAGCAGGCATCTAAGAAGCAACTAGAGGCTGGTTATGAATACTGCAGTACAACAGAAGAATTCTGATCTGGTCTGGGATCTTGATAAGCTCCACCAGCATCAGCGCGCCATTGATTTCATCAAGCTATTTGAAAACCGCTTTTGTGTGTTTTCAACGTCAGTGCGCCAGTTGTACACCAACTACAGTATTTTCTTCCCGGAAGAAGTAAACCGTCAGATGGTTATTCTGCCGGATCCATATGCCTTCCACGACACCTTTAGCCACCTTACTCGCGAAGCCGTGCACCCGACTGGTCTGCATGTGATTCCGGGCAACTTGATTGGCAAAAAAGGCCTGTACCTGGTGATTTCGCACAAAAACAAAAAAGTGCGCTCTGTGCCAATTCCGTTCCAGGAAGGCATCCGCCAGATTCTGCGCCGCTCCAACTCAGATGACCCGTTCTTGCCTGTGCTGATGAAGGGTGACTTGCGCGAGTTCAACGAGAAACTGCCTTGCTTGCACTTGCATCGTCTGCGCCTGAGCGAATTGACCAGCTTGTCATCGCTGGAGCAGGACAGTATTCGCAGCATTATTACCGATAAATTGATGGGCTTGTATCAAGAAGCTGGCAGCTTCAGCATCGCCTGAGCAGGGGTCAATCGCCCTGCTCAGCCCGATAGAAGCGCCGCACCAAGCGGCTTAACCCTTGGCGCCAGGCTTTGGGTTGAATGCCAAAGGTATGGAATAACAATGTATGGTTGCTCTGCGGAGCCCAGATTGACGGCATAATGCCCCCCTCCCGCGAACGCAAATCCGTTTGACTCAAATCCTCGTACTGACTGGCTTCAGCTAACAAAGCCTCAGCAAATGCGTACGACGATACCGGCTCCACACCGCCAAAGTGATAGGTTCCCCAAAGACCATCGACGCAAAAGCTTTGCTTCAGCATAGCGAGCAGCACTTCAGCAATATCGTCAGCCGGAGTGGGATTGAACGGTCGTTGCATATCAAACTCGAGCAAGGATTGTGAGCGCATGCGATTTAGCCACTCACTGGCATAGTCGCCGCCCTGTAGCGAAAAACCCTGGGCTTGACGCAAAATCAGGTGGCGCGGATTTTCCTGTGCTTTCTGCTCCAGCTGCAGCAGGGTCTGCGCTAGCTCCGAATCGTCGAAGGCATCGTCACTTTCGCGGTAGCTAGTGTCGACGGCGGCCTTGTATACCGACATCGACGATACCAGTAATACTGGCATATCTTCTTGTTGGGCCAGATCGAGCCAATAGGGAATATGTTCCAGATCATCGCTGCGCCACATCGACGGTAACAACACCAACACCGGCATAGCACCCGTGGCAGGCAAGCGTTCACGCGACTCCAACGACAGACCTTTGTAAAAATAATCCTGCTGCTGCAGTAAGCGAATCAGGTGCTGCCCGACCGGCCGATCGGCTCCTGCGACTAAGGGGCTGAATCCAGTATTGACCAAGAGAATCATCCATTTGCTGATAAGCGTTTGCAGCGATTATGCCACCAGTCGCAGTGACTGACAGCCTGCTTCATCCAGATCGAGTAGCAGGCAACAAAGTATTTACCTGCCAAGCTCTTTTGGGTACTTTCGTACCACAGAATAAATATGAGAATGGACACAATGCAACGATCATGCTTAGCCATCGCCCTGTCTTTGGCCGCCTCCTCCGGCTGGTCTCAGGGCTATTATGTCGATGAACAATCCGCTTTACGCTTGGGCAATGCCTTCTCCGGCGGCGCGGCTTCTGGGAGCGACGCATCCACCGCGTATTACAACCCGGCAGCCATGCTACTCGTAGGTGATGAAATCGCCATCAATCTCGCTGGTATTTCGGTACAGTCTGAGTTCGACGGCGACGCAACCACCGCCGACGGCAGCGTGCCCATTCAGGGAAAATCTGCCAAAGCGGATAATTTTGACCTGCTGCCCACCTTCTACGCAGTTCAACAAATCCGTGACGGCATGGCCGCCGGACTTTATCTGAATGCTCCGTACGCAACGGGCACCGACTTTGGTAAAGGGTCGCTATCGCGCTACCAGGTGAGTGAAAGCAATATTACCGGCATCGACTTAGGACTGGCGCTGGGCTTCTCAGCAACCTCGTCACTCGATCTCGGCCTCAGCATGATCATTCAATACGTCAGCGCAAAAAATGTCGTCGCTATCAATACTCCAGCCTTGTGCCTGGGCGAACTGGATGCCGCCAGTTGTGCCGCCTTGGGCATTAACGCCAGCGAACTCGGCAGCGATACCCTGGACGGTGAATTTGAAATGCAGGGCGATAATACCGCCGTGGGCTTTTCCACCGGCGCCCTCTATCACCTGTCAGACAACGCCCGCCTGGGCTTGCACTATCGCAGCCGCATCGCCCATGAACTCAGTGGCACTGCCAAAGTCAGCTTTCCTGAGGCCAGTGCCACCTTTGTATCTTTAGCCGGCTTAAACAACGTCAATGCCGCTGGTACCACTCAAATTGTCACCCCAGAAGTGGTCAACCTGAGCTATTTCCAGCAACAGGGCGACTGGTCCTGGCAGGCGGATCTGTCATGGACTAACTGGTCACGCTACCAAGAGCTGGCCATCGACAGCCGCAACAGCACAGTAGCGGCGCTCACCGAAACACCGCAAGAATACGATTGGAATGCCTCCTATCGCTTTGCAGCCGGTGTCGACTATCAGCTGTCACCAGCGCTGCAACTGCGCACAGGTTTTGCCTACGATCAGTCTCCCATCGACGATGACCGAGTCACGGTCGACTTTGGTTTTGCCGACTATCGAGCGATTTCCGTTGGCCTCAGCTACGTCGTTAGCGAGCAGCTCACCCTAGATCTCGGCTTTCAGCATACGTTGCAGCAGCAGCGCGATATCGATCAGAACAACTTGATGACTGCAGGTGCTCGCCTTAATGGCGAGATGACCACGGACGTTAACTCCATGGCCGCTGGCTTGCGCTGGACGATGTAATGCCACAAGCTGGTGGCCATTTTTCGTGGAGCCCCAGCCGATGGTTATTCCCTGCGACGAGCAACTGTGGCAGGCGGCAGTCAATCAACCCAACAATGGGTTGGTGACTGCCTTTCGTGCGCAAAGTGCGCAAGCACTGCACGCCGTGCCGTTTGAACACTCGACCCTGATGATTGTGCTGCGCGGCGAGAAGCAGTTACACGGCCCAGGCCATAACAGCGTAGCGGCAGGCCAGATGCTAATGGTACCGGCCGGCACTGAGCTGACCTTCACCAACCACCCACAACCGACCTACGGCTATCGCGCGCTGATTTTGGCCTTTGATGCCGAACAGCTGATGCATCTGCCCACCGCTGCAGTTAGTCATCAGCCGCAAATCAGCACCCACGATCCCTTGTTATTGCAGTTAATCGCTCAGTGGCTGCAACTACCGGCCCAATCAAACTGGCTGGCCCATAGGCGCAGGGAAATCCTCGATCGTCTACTGCAGCTCGGCTTTGCCGCCCAACTTCAAGCCGGACACAGTTTGCAGTGGCGGCACAAGTTACAACGCTTGGTACAACAGGACTTATCCCACGACTGGACGTTAGAGGCGGTTTGCCAGGCACTGGCCATCAGCGAATCAAGCCTTAGACGTAAACTCAAGGCAGAAGGTGCTGGCTTTCGCCCACTGTTGGAGCAATGGCGCCTGGTGCACGGGCTTAACTTGCTGCAAACGACACATCACCCCATTCAACAACTGGCACTGGAATGTGGCTACCAATCCGCCTCGCGTTTTGCTGAACGTTTTCGCCAGCGTTTTGGCATGACCCCCCAAGCGCTGCGCCACAGCCTGTCAGATTGACCGTTTGCGGCGACTCGCCGAACGTTTGCGCATCTTGCGACAAACACCGCTTGCGTACACTGCAGCCTCCGTTATCCGCAATGGAGAAAAATATGAAAGCCTTCACCTTGGTGGCCTTAAGCGCTGTGCTGGCAACCAGCCAAGCCGCAGCTGAGTTAACGTTAAGCAGCACTGATATCCGTGCCGGACACTCGCTGAGCAAAGCACAGGAATTTGATGGTTTTGGCTGCAATGGCAGTAATGCATCGCCACAGCTGAGCTGGACAGGTGTGCCCGCAGGCACTCGCAGTCTGGCCATCACCCTCTACGATCCCGATGCGCCCACCGGCAGTGGCTGGTGGCACTGGCTGGTGTATAACCTGCCTGCGGATCTGCAGCAGCTGCCAAGCGCAGCCAGTGGTAGCGATAATATGCCAGCCAGCGCAATAGAAAGCCGAACCGATTATGGCAGTCTAGGGTTTGGCGGTGCTTGCCCGCCCGCTGGCGATAAGCCGCATCGTTATCAGTTGACGTTGTTTGCCTTGGACGTCGAGGCACTGCCCTTGTCAGCCGATACGCCAGCCGCACAAGTCGGTTATTACCTCAATGCCCACGCATTAGAAACCGCCAGCCTCGAAGGCCTTTATCAGCGCTGATCGCTGAGTGCCAACCGCGCCAGCTCGTTTTGATTGCGCAATGCGTCTGACTTGCTGGCGAACAACTGCACATCGTTCAGGGTAATCAGCAAGACATAATCATCGCTCAAGCCCACATAACCGGCGCGATGTCGCTGGATAAAGCCATCGTCTTGTACTGACAAGCGCACGCCTTCAGGCAGAGCAACGCTGCTCAGCAGGCCATTGCCAAGAGCATCCTGAACAGCATCAGCGCGACTGTACAACGCCAACGCATCACTGCTGACTGCCAGAACCTGGCCATTAATCAGGTGTGCCAAGTCAACAGGCTCACCATTGGTCAGCTGTGTGCGCTCTATGTGCGCAATCAAGTCTGAACTGTTCTCTAGCAGCATGGGCCTCTCCGCTGTTCACTTAGGTTACTCGCTGGCAACAGTATACCCAGCGGCTGGCGCCGGACAAAGATTGTCAAAAACTAACTATTCGATTTAGTTTATTGATTTCAACAATAGGAGCCATCACAGCATACTGGCCCCGACTTCAACGAAAGGCCGCCCGGAGTGCCCTTTCTAGCACATTGTTTTAGGAGCTATACATGTCTGAATTGATCAACAAAGAAGGTCAAACTGTTCCATCTGTCACCTGGCCGACCCGCGTCGGTGACGAATGGGTCAACGTCCAAAGTGACGATATTTTTAAAGGCCGCACTGTGGTGCTGTTTTCTCTGCCAGGTGCTTTTACACCGACTTGCTCCAGCACGCACTTGCCACGCTACAACGAACTGGCGCCCGTATTTAAGGCCAATGGTGTGGATGAAATTGTCTGCGTCAGCGTCAACGATACCTTTGTAATGAACGCTTGGGCGGCAGACCAAGAAGCCGAGAACATTCGCATGATTGCTGATGGTAACGGCGAGTTTACCGATGGCATGGGCATGCTGGTCGACAAAGCTGACCTGTGTTTTGGCAAGCGCAGCTGGCGCTACAGCATGCTGGTGAAAGATGGCGTGGTAGAAAAGATGTTTATCGAGCCACAAAAGCCAGGCGACCCCTTTGAAGTGTCTGACGCCGACACCATGCTGAACTACATCAATGCCGAGGCCGAGCTGCCACAATCGGCAGCGGTGTTTACCAAGCCAGGTTGCCCGTTCTGCGCACGCGCTAAAGACGAATTGAAGCAAGCGGGCATTCAGTTCGAAGAAATTGTGTTGGGTCGCGATGCCAGTACCACCTCGCTGCGAGCTATTACCGGCCGTGAAACCGTACCTCAGGTGTACATAGGCAATCAGCTGATTGGGGGTAGCGAAGAGCTGTCTGCATTTTTGTCGGCGTAAATACTGAACTATTAAATTGATCAATTCCCCTTGCCCGGCTGCTGTTGAGTAGCCGGGCTTTTTTGTATGGTAGGCATCGCATAACTAACCGGAGCTGGCAATGAACTATCTACATACCATGGTGCGAGTGAGTGATCTCGACGCCTCGCTGCATTTTTACTGTGATCTTTTAGGCCTTAAAGAAATACGCCGAAAAGACGTACCGGCCGGCCAATTTACCCTAGTATTTTTGGCCACTGAAACCGGTGCTCCGGAAATTGAGCTGACCTATAACTGGGATTGCAGCGAACACTATGGCGGTGGCCGCAACTTTGGTCATCTGGCCTATGAAGTCGACGATATTTACGCCCTGTGCCAAACCTTAATGGACGCTGGCGTGACCATTAACCGTCCACCGCGAGATGGTCGCATGGCCTTTGTGCGCAGCCCAGACAACATATCGATTGAGCTGCTGCAAAAAGGCGAGGCCTTGCCGGCACAAGAGCCCTGGGCGTCGATGACTAATAGCGGTGAGTGGTAAAGCAGCTCAATACTTGTTAGCTATCGATTTCATAAATCTAATCAACTTTTACTAACAAGTGAGCCATTCCATACTGGCGCCCATCATTTGGATGGAGGTAACCCATGCCCACGCTAAGCAAAGATGTTGCGATTATCGGTACCGGCACCGCCGGTCTGGCGGCCTATCGCGCCGCCCGCGAACACACAGATTCGGTCGTACTGATTGAAGCCGGACACTATGGCACCACCTGTGCGCGGGTAGGCTGTATGCCGAGTAAACTGCTGATTGCCGCAGCCGATGCCGCCCATGATGTTCGCCATAGCCATGCCTTTGGCGTCATCGCCGATGAACCCAAGATTGATGGCCAGGCGGTGATGCAGCGGGTCAAAAGTGAACGTGATCGCTTTGTGGGTTTTGTATTGGAGTCTGTCGACAGCATTGATGAGCAACACCGCTTGCGTGGCTACGCCCGCTTTATCGATGCTAACCGCTTGTTGGTAAAACGCGAGCACGATGAAGATGTGCACATCGACGCCAAGCGTATCGTTATCGCTACCGGCTCTCGCCCCACTTACCCTGGATTTTTCAACGCCGCCGAAGATCGCCTGATCGTTAATGACGATATCTTCGAGTGGGATGATTTACCGCGTTCGGTGGCAGTCTTCGGGCCTGGAGTCATTGGTTTGGAATTAGGCCAGGCGCTTAGCCGTTTGGGGGTAGAAGTGTCGATGTTTGGTGTCGGTGGCGCCTTGGGCCCTTTTACCGACCCCCAGGTACGCGACGCCGCTCACCAAGCCTTGGCAGAGGAGTTCCATTACTTTAATACCGATGCTCAAGTAGATAGTATCGAGCGCACGTCAGAGGGTGTGCGTATTCGTTATGATGGCGATCAGCAGATCAACGTCGATTACCTGATTGCCGCCACTGGCCGTCGACCTAATGTCGATCAGCTGGGGCTGGAAAACCTGGATTTGCCGTTGGATGAACGTGATGTTCCCATCGCCAACCCTTTCACCATGCAGATAGGACAAACGCCGATCTTTATTGCCGGCGATGCTTCCAACCAGATTCCATTGCTGCACGAGGCCGCCGATCAGGGCAAGATCGCCGGCGACAATGCCGGTCGTTCCTTAACCAACATGGACTATATACGCTCGGGTTTACGCCGCTCTGCGATAGGCGTGGTGTTCAGCGATCCTCAGTTGGCCACCATTGGCATGCGTTACAGCGAGGTCCGTCAGCGCTATCAGCGAGACTGTTATGCCATCGGCGAAGTGTCGTTCCACAACCAAGGGCGCTCACGGGTGATGCTGAAAAATCAGGGCTTACTGCGAGTGTACGCCGAGCAAGGTAGCGGACTGTTTTTGGGGGCGGAAATGGCCGGTCCGCGTGCCGAGCACCTGGCTCATTTGCTGGCCTGGGCTCATCAGCAGCGCATGACCATTCCACAAATGCTGGAAATGCCGTTTTATCACCCCGTCATCGAAGAAGGACTGCGTACCGCCTTACGCGACGTTAACGCCAATCTGCATTTAGGCAGTGCCTTGATGGACCGTTGCGCTGAATGTGGCGTTGGCTCTTAACTTAGGGCCTGTTCACACTATTTCGATCACGCTGTTATGAACTGAAAACCCCTCAATTAAGGCGCGAAGACTGATGTTTAAAGAGTTAAATGAAGGATGAGCAACACAGATTGAGGGATTTTCAGACATACCACGAAAAGACGGGCTCCCGGCAGCAAAGAGCTAAATAGCGTTACCAGGCCCTAGATTAAACGGCTGCGTTGATCGCGCAGCCGCCTATCCGCTCTACTAGACTGATGGCCACTTGGGTTCAACGGGAGTTCCTATCGTGACTAATCAATCTTCGCTGTTATTGTGTTGCTGGTTATCGCTGACATTGCTGGCCGGTTGCGGCTCAGGCAGTAGTAGCTCATCAGATGATGACGATGCCAGCACACCTGAAACACCCACTGAACCCGAACCCGAACCCGAACCCGAACCCGAACCCGAACCCGAACCCGAACCCGAACCCGAACCCGAACCCGAACCCGAACCCGAACCCGAACCAGAACCAGAACCAGAACCTGAGCCTGAGCCTGAGCCTGATACGCCGCAGGATATAACCAATGCGGTGTTTAACCAGCGCTCTGGTGACTGCGGAAACTATATCGGCCAGTTCACTTCTCAGGTAACCGACATTAACCGCAACCTTGCCTTTAGTGGCCAGGTGACCTTGACTGCCAGCACAAGCGAGTGCCAGTTCGTGGTGAATGAAATTCCCAATCACGATTTTCATGACGGTGATGCCCAGTTTGCCACCCCGGTCAGTGAGCAAAGTGGCAACTATCAGATAGCACGCCAGCCGCAAATGGCAGCCACGAGTACGGCATTAACCCTAGGGGTTACCAATGCCATTTTTCTTAATGGTGCCACCGTCGATCTGCTGGCTGCGGCTTGTTATGGCGTTGGCAATGAGCCGTTAGGGCAGGAAAAAATTGGTTGTGGCCCAGACCAAATCGATAACCCTTGGCGCTATGACCCCATGTCAGCACTAAACGGCTTTGGTACCGACAGCCATAACGCCCATTCTCAGCCCGATGGTACCTACCACTATCATGGCGATCCGCGCGCTCTCTATGCCCTCGACTGCAACAGCGTCAGCAGCGCTTCTGGCGTTATTGGTTTTGCTGCCGATGGCTTTCCGCTATACGGCCCCTGCATTAACGACAACGGCAGCTTGCGAGCAGCGCGTTCCAGTTATGTGCTGAAATCAGGCACTCGACAAGCCGTGTCAGATTATCAAACACCCGTTGCCGGCGTCGGCAGTGTGGCTAGCGACAGTTATGATGGCCAATTCCGCGGCGACTATCAGTACCAGGTTGGAGCGGGAGATTTAGATGAGTGCAATGGTATGACGGTGGATGGCCAGTACGGCTATTACGTCACCAATGGCTTTCCTTGGATTATGAATTGCTATCGCGGCGCGGTGCACGACAGTTTTGTCTCCAATCCAGGAACGGGAGCTGGGCCACGTTCTCGAGCGGCCCATTCCCACGACGGCCACCGACATTATTGAGAAGCGGGCTCGGCCTTCAACTGTTGATCGGATACCGCTAAACCATCGCGGCAGCGAATGCCGCGATTTTTACCATCCACCAAAATGCCCGCGGTGGCATTGCCGTTGGTGGGGCGCAACAACAAGTAACCGTTCACACAAAAACCTTCTTTGCCAGATTCTTTTGGCGATACTCGCGTTTCATAATCGGGTGCTAAGGTGAGCAACTGAAATTGGTCAATCACTGCGGCATCGGCCTTATCGGAATGCTGGATAAAACCATAATATTCCAACGCTAATACAGAGACGATCACACCGGCAAAAAAACCTACGCCTAACCATTTGCCTTTGTCGGTGTCTTGCTGCATTACCGGTTCGTTACTCATGAAGGGTCCTCGGATGAAAGATGGTCTTTGCCCCAGGCGGGCATTAATTGATGATCAATATTCAGTTGGTTCAAGATGCGCGCCACAACAAAGTCGATCAAATCACTCAGCTGTTGCGGCTGATGATAAAACCCTGGGCTGGCCGGCAGTATCACCGCACCCATGCGACTGAGGGTAAGCATGTTTTGCAAATGGATTTCCGAATACGGTGTTTCTCGTGGCACCAAAATCAGCTGGCGCCGCTCTTTTAATGCCACATCGGCAGCGCGTTCTATCAGATTATTACTGGCACCGGTAGCGATGGCCGATAAAGTGCCAGTGCTGCAAGGGCACACCACCACAGGACCGGGCTGCCCCGAGCCAGACGCCCACGGGGCCATCCAATCTTCGCGACCAAATACCCGCAACTGCGGCTCAGATGCCTGTAAATACTCACGCAATCGCTGGGCTTGAGCCTGAGGCTTAGCTGGCAAGGTTAACGGCGTTTCAGTGGCAAACACTAACTGTGCCGCTTTCGACACAATCACATCGACGCCCACATCAGCACTAATCAGCGCCTGCATCAAACGCAGGGCATATAACGAGCCAGAGGCACCGGTAATTGCAATGCAAACCCTCATTGTTTGTCCTCCCGCAGACGTAGCGCCTCGAGTAATCGCTGTGGCAGCCGATCAAAGCTGCCATTAGACATACACACCACCTGATCACCCGGCTGTAGCTGCATGACCAATTCATCCAGCAATTGCTGACTGCTGGAGTAACATGCCTGGCCATGCTGTTGTGCTAGCTCATTCAACGACCAGCTTAGCTCGGCTGGCTGCAACCAATGCACTTGATCTGCTGCCGCCACCGACTGCAGCAATGTTGCCTGGTGCACACCCAGCTTCATGGTGTTGGAGCGAGGTTCCAGCACGGCAATTAAACGCTGCCCCGGCAGCAAAGACGCCGCCATGCCTTCTAACGTGCTGGCGATGGCCGTCGGGTGATGAGCAAAATCATCCAGTACTTGTACGCCAGCCACCGTTCCCAACGACTGCAAGCGGCGTTTGACTGAACGAAACTGTTGCAGCGCTTCGGCCGCTTGTTCAACAGCTACGCCGACATGATGAGCGGCCAGGATCGCGGCCATGGCATTACTGACATTATGCAGCCCCTTTAATGACCAACGAATGCGTGCCACAGGCCTCGACTGATAACACACACTAAAGTCACTGCCATCGGCCTGGTGCAAGTGCCAATGCCAGTCCTGGGCATCGCCAAATGCCAATGAATCGGACCACACGCCTTGGGCTAATACCCGCTGCAAAGCCTCTTCATCGGCACGATAAATGACCTGGCCCGAGGCTGGAACAGTGCGAATGACATGATGAAACTGACGTTCAATGGCGGCCAGATCAGCAAAGATATCGGCGTGATCAAATTCCAGATTATTCAGCACCAGAGTGCGTGGTTGATAGTGCACAAACTTGGAGCGCTTATCGAAAAATGCGGTGTCATATTCATCGGCTTCGATGACAAAAAATGGCGTATCACCTAGACGGGCCGAACAGGAGAAATTCTCTGGCACACCACCAATCAAAAAGCCAGGCGCCATTCCAGCATGATCGAGAATCCAAGCCAGCATAGAGCTGGTGGTGGTTTTGCCATGGGTGCCAGCCACCGCCAACACCCAACGCCCAGGCAGCACATGTTGATTCAGCCACTGCGGCCCTGAGGTATAAGGAATGCCACGTTCCAGCACATATTCCACCGCCGGATTGCCGCGCGATAACGCATTACCGATGATAACTTGGTCAATATCCTCGGTTATATGCTCCGGTGACCAACCCTCAAACAGCTCAATACCAGCGGCTTGCAGCTGATCGCTCATCGGCGGATAAACGCCAGCATCGCTGCCGCTGACCTCGTGGCCGAGGCCTTTTGCCAACTGCGCCAGAGATCCCATAAAGGTGCCGCATACGCCAAGAATATGAATACGCATCAGCGCTTGCTCCGCCTGTGTCTGTCATTTGTAGCGCATAGTGTACTGGCTGGCGCTATTGCACCCAAGTTCCCATCGCATTGGCACTGAAATTTGCCAGCGCTTCAGGTAGACTGCGCGCACTTTTCGACCAACACCGGGAATCCGCATGCAACGCTTACGTACGTTTCTTCAACAGCACAGTGATCATCAGGCTTTGACCGATGTAATTGACGGCCTGATGGTGGCCTGCAAAGACATCGCTTATCGCATCCAGCTGGGTGCAGCGGCAGGTGTTCTGGGCAGTGCGGAGCAGGAAAACGTACAAGGCGAGTGCCAGAAAAAGCTCGACGTGATTTCCAACGATATTTTAAAAGACGTGCTGGCTGCTCAGCCTGCCGTCAAAGGTATGGCCAGCGAAGAAGAAGAGCTGCCAGTCGCAGCCAACCCAGATGGCAGCCTGTTGGTGCTGTTTGATCCATTAGATGGTTCCTCCAATATCGATGTGAACGTCACCGTTGGCACCATTTTCTCGATTTTGCCAGCCCGCGACGGTGATGACGCTAGCAGCGAAAACGCCTATCTGCAGCCAGGTAGTGCTCAGTTGGCTGCCGGTTATGTGCTCTACGGCCCGTCGACCATTCTGGTACTGACCCTGGGCAAAGGCGTGTACTCTTTTACCCTGGACCCACGTATTGGCGAATTTGTGCTGCAGCGTGAGCAAATCGCTATCCCAGTTGAAACCAAAGAATTCGCCATCAACATGTCCAACCAGCGTTTCTGGCTGGAGCCAATGCAAAACTATGTGGCCGACCTGCTGCAAGGCGAAGAAGGCCCATTAGGCAAGCGTTACAACATGCGCTGGATTGCTTCTATGGTGGCTGAGATACATCGCATCATGACCCGCGGCGGCTTGTTTATGTACCCCTACGACAACCGCGAACCGCACAAACCCGGCAAGCTGCGTTTGATGTACGAAGGCAATCCAATGAGCTTTTTGGTTCAGCAAGCAGGCGGCAAAGCGTCAACCGCCTTTACCGAGATTATGAATATTCAGCCACAAGGCATTCACGAGCGTGTTTCTGTGGTGATGGGCTCGGCGCAGGAAGTCGATAACGTTGAGCGTTATCACGGTTCCGAGGCGTAACAGCTTACCCGTTAAACAGGCAGCACTTTGTGCGCTGCCTGTTTCATTTTGGCATGCATCTCATGCCAGACATTTTCTGTATTCGTGTTTACACACCTGGGTCATCAACAACATCAACGGGTAACTCAACAATAACTCGGGTTCCTTGCTTGTCATTGTCTTCGATGCGCAACGTACCGCCGACAATCTGACTGATGTGATGACATATAGTCAGGCCTAAGCCCACGCCTTCAAAACGGCGGTTAAAAGACGAGCTGACCTGAGCGAACGCTTCAAACACACGCTCTTTCTGACTGTCATCAATACCAATGCCGGTATCTGTGACTTCCACCAATAAACGTTGATGATCCTCGCTGGGGATTAACGCCAGTCGCAATATCACCATGCCCTGCTCGGTGAATTTAATGGCATTGTCGACTAAATGCCGGACGGTTTGGCGCAACAGCGAGGGGTCTAAACGTAGCCAAAGATTGGCCAAATTAGGATCATAATCCACCACTAAAGACACGCCATTGCTGAGAGCACGCTGGCGAAACGTCATCAGTAGATTATCTAATAGTGGTGCCACCTGATGAGATTCTGGCCTCACGGTCAAACGATTTTTTTCAATATCGACCACTACCAGCACATCTTCAAGCAGCTGTGTCAGATGCGTCAGCGACTGCTCAGCCAAGCCTTTAAATTCGTTAAATTCTTCTTCACTGTTATCGGGACTCATTAGCTGCAACATGCCAACCGCACCATTTAATGGCGTACGCAGTTCATGACTCATCATCGCCAGAAATTCACTTTTTGCCCGACTGGCCGCCTGAGTTTTTTGTTGCTCGCTTAACAAACGTCGAGTAAAGGTTTGCTGATCTCGTCGGGCCTGCTCTAACGACTCCGCCAAGCGGTTGGCTGATTCTTGCAACTGACCAATTTCCGCACCGTGATCCACATCCATTCGCCCAGACACATTGCCAAGAGCCAGTTTGCCAATAAACCGTGTCACGTTCTCTAACGGCGGAATAATCCCCATGGCAGCGAAACGGCCAAAAATGGCGGCCAATAGCACCACTACAGCACCTGAAAACAGCGTTTGATACAAGGTCCGCATTTGTTGTTGACGAATAGCGTGATGTGACACACCTAACGTAATAATAGCCAGCGTTTCAATGCTGGAGGTTTGCTGCTCTAACTCCGAGAAATCCGACAGCGGCTCAACCACACGAGTCACTTCAAATTTATACCGAGCAATATCTACCGCATTGAGTTGCTCAAAATCATCACTCTGCTGCTCTAGCAACAACTCATCTTCTGGAGAGTGCATTTGCAATAAAACAAAAGCCGGCTGCGCCAAAATTTGCTTAACCAAAGGATTCAATAACGAATAATTGCCCGATATTAACGGATACTCAGCCGCAGCGATGAGGTTGGCCATTAAGATATCGGCTGTGCGAGCACTTTCGGCACTGACATCATTCCATCGCTGCCATAAATTGACTGCCGTCAGTAACACAACAGTGAGTAGTGCTGGTATCGCGCCAACCAAAGATATACGCCGCCGGATAGACCATTGGCGCATAGTCACTGCCGTGGTCTCGACAGCTGTTCAGCCAGTACATCGGCATCGGGTAGAACCATGTTCAATGAGCGCGCCACTTGTTGGTTATAGCGCACATGAAAATATGGATTGTAATCGGCATCAGGCCACTGCCCTTGCAGCCCTTGCTCAATAATTTCGGCACTGCGTTTAGCCATTTGCGGTAAATCACTGTATAGCGAGGCTAATGCGCCAGCTTTAATATAGGCATTTGAAGGTCCAATTAACGGCACATTTTGCCGATATGCTGTAATCAGAATATTTTTAATATTGGTCGCTGAATACAACTCAGTATCGTAAATACCCACCAAAGCTTCGCTGTCTTGCAATAAAGACACCAAAGCGTGGTTGAGGCTGTCATAGTCTTCGACAAAACGTACCGCCGTCAGGCCAATACCGTCAATCTGACCTTCCTCTGGTAATGCCAGCGGACTAAATTCAGCCCATTGCTTGGCGCTCTCCAGCAATACTCCTAAACGCTGCTCAGGACCAAGTAGCGCCCTTGCTAGGCGCAATTGTTTTTCCAGTGACGGTTCAATAAAAACCGCTGAGCGTATCTTTTTACGGTGTTCCAGGTATTGTTGCCGACTGACAAATGCCGCCACTAACGGCTTATTAAAGTCATCCGGTAGCGCAGCTAATGACGCCCCTCCCAATGCGACCACCACATCCGCGCGAGCCAAGTCTGCTCGCCGGGTAGTCATGGTAACCGTGTGCTCAGTGCCTTGTTGCAACTGTTCGGTAAAGGCCTCCACCGACTTTAACGGTCGGTTGGCGAACACCATAATATCTGCAGCCCAAGCTGGCATTGCCAGCCACATCAGGGCCATAGCAGCGATAGCACACCATCGCTGCTTGTGCATTGCATCCATGCGGTTGCCGTCTCGCTTTAAAAGTCCAGCCCAAGCTGGAGGTAATATTTTTCTCGCGTATTGTAACGCTGGTTAGCATAAATCAGCTGTGAGTCATCAATCATATGCTGCCAGAAGACACCAACATAGGGGCGATAACGCCCAATTTGCCACAACTTGCTAGCATTGACTTCGTAACGGCGATAACGACGGTTTTGTCTAAATCCGTCTCCATAAGCATCATGCCAAAAGTGAGACAAAGCCAGTTTCCAGTTTTCTGTCTGGTGAATCCAGCTCAGTACCACGCTATCCCTGGCACTTGACCTGAGCTCCACTTTCTTGAGGTTGGCCTTTTCTTTACTGCTCAGTTCCGTGGTATCACCTAGCGTAACGTCTGCATCCACATAAGCCGCCGCTAACCACAGCGTATCACGAGGAGTAAAGCGCCATATTGCCTGAAGATCAGCCCCCTGAACCCGCATTTTTGTGTCGGAACGAACACTGATGGTTTGCAAATTAATAGGGTCCGAAATCAACTGACTTTGTAAGTTACGATAAAGCTTGAGATCCAACTCCAAGCCGATATCAGCGAAATGCCCGTAATAGCCCAACTCCCAGCTAGTAATTTTTTCGTGATCCAGCTGCCTCGACTCAGGTGTTTGATTCATAAAGAAGGTAGCGGTATCCAAGCCCAGGTAATTGAGTTCAGTACTGTCTTTGACGACTAAATTAGTGGCCTCCAACGAGTAGACCGGCTCTTGCTCCAATAAATCAGGAGAGCGGACGGCCTGAGAGGCAACAAATCTGACACTGTGCTGCGGCGACAGCAAATAGTTTAATGCCGCCCGTGGAGATAGCACATTGTCATTGGCTTGCTCGTTTTCATAGGTCGCACCTAAGTTAAGCAATAGCCGTTTAAACATGCGCCATTCAACGTTAGCGAATAAACGATAGGTGTCGTTTTTGGCATAACCGTCAAAATAGGTTTCGGAGTCCGCCTGATCGCGACGAAGGTTAATCCCCGTCACGCTGCGCAAACTATCCGACCACACAAAGGTGTCTTGCCACTCCACATCATAGCGCTGTTCGACCATATCCCAATTAATATCGCCACAGCTCTCTTCCCTAAGATTGGATAAGTCCGACGGATTTGAGGGGTCTATTGCACGCTGCAACACTCCGACAACTTGCTGCACGTCATTATCTGACACCTCAAAACCGGCCAGTTCAGTGATGACCTCAGCATCGGCGTTGCCGCTCAGCAGCATGCCCAATAGCTGCTCATTACCCGATAAAAACACCGATACCCAGCTGGGATTGGTTTGATAAAGGCCAAACAAGGCTGGATCAAAGGTAATGGTAGGACTGCAAACAGGCGAGCCGACCAAACGCTCATTGTGGTGCCAGTACGCCTGTAAATATGACGAGTGGTTAGCGCTATGCTCAAACTGCAATTTGCCCCACAAGTACTGCTGATCGGTATCTTGGTCTAATGGTTCCAACCAAGCTTCGTCCCCATTGCGGCGAATATCCGTATGGCCACGCTTCAGCGACGCTTGTAAATTGAGCTGCACCCAGGGCTGCAGCTGCTGATGATAATAGCCATTGATAAACTGATGGCGTTTAGAATCGCGAAAATTGTCGCCACTCAGATCTCTTTCTTCTTCATCGTCAAATTCGCCGTCACCATCAAAACCATCATCGCCGTTCACACTGGCGCTGATTCGATAACTACTCAAGCCAGAAACACCGGCAATACTGGCGAAACCATCACGAGTCGTTTGATTACCGACCCGGTAACGCAGCCGAGTTCCGGTACTATCGGCCGGGTGACGGGTAATGATATTGATCACACCCAAAAATGCGTTGGCGCCATAGGTAGCCGAGTTGGGCCCGCGAGTGATTTCGATACGCTGTATATCCTCAAGGGCGACCGCCAAATCATCCCAAGTGACGGCCGCGATACCAGGTCGGATCACCGAGCGACCGTCGACCAAAACCTGCATGCGTCGGGTCAAATTTGGGTTGCCAGCATGATAAGTAACCGATGGGTTATTCTCGTTGTCACCGTGACCCAAAAACATACCAGGGACAAATCGCATAAGCTCCGGCACGGTTCGTACTCCCCAAGCAGCAATCTGCTCCGCCTCTATCACAGTCACACTGGCTGGCACATCAGCCCTGGCCTGACGCAGCCTTGAGGCAGTCAGCACGACCGGCAGCTCCGATTCCAGTGCAAAGGGGGTTTCTAAGTTAAAATCATCGGCCATTAGATCATCGTCCAATGGCACCGCTACTGCCTGTACAGCACAAGCGCTCAGTAGCAGAGAAGTCCAAGTTTTCATGATAAAAAAGTCATCGATTAGTTATCGCTTTGTCAGTCTAGGAACAAATCCCAATGAGGTAAACCTGCGAATATCCTGACCTTCCTGGCTATTTGCTCAATGCCTGACACAGCCATGCCTTACGGCTATAATCGCCGACCTCTAATTATCAACCCAGTGGACCACCAAGATGAGCTACAACTCAATCCCTGCAGGCAAAGATCTTCCTAACGATGTATACGTCGTGATTGAAATCCCTGCCAACCACTCACCGATCAAATACGAAATCGACAAAGACATGGATTGTTTGCTGGTTGATCGCTTTATGGCAACGCCAATGTTCTATCCAGCGAACTATGGCTACATTCCAAATACACTGGCCGACGACGGCGACCCATTAGATGTGCTGGTAGTAACGCCTTACCCAGTACAGCCAGGTTCGGTGATCCGTGCTCGCGCAGTCGGCGTACTGAACATGGAAGACGAAGCCGGTGAAGACGCTAAATTGGTGGCAGTGCCACACGAAAAACTGACCCAGCTGTACAACGACGTGCAAGATGTCGACGATCTGCCGCAACTGCTGCGCGATCAGATCACCCATTTCTTTGAAAACTACAAAGATCTGGAAAAAGGCAAATGGGTGAAGGTGAAGGGTTGGGACAACGCTGAAGCCGCCCGCAATATGATTACTGCCTCCGCTGAAGCCTACCAAGGCTAACGGCTGGTGCAGAAAATAAAAAGGAGCCGTTTGGCTCCTTTTTTGTATCGACAGTGTATTACGCTGGATTTAGCTTTTTCCAGACAGCTGAGCTCTGAGTTCGACTAGCTCTTGCTCGGCCTTGGCAGCGCGCTGTTCGGCTTCAACTTGAGCCGAGACATCTTTTTGCACGCCAATGTAGTACGTCAGTTTATCGTCCTGGTTGTACACCGGGGAGATACTCAGCTCATTCCAAAATAAACTGCCATCTTTGCGATAATTGCGCAGTACCACCCGGCTAGAGCGACCTAATTCAATCGCTTCACGGATCGCATCCAAACCGTCTTGTGCCCTATCACCCGCCTGCAGAAAACGGCAATCCTGATACAAAATCTCATCGGCGGTGTAGCCCGTCAGCCGCTCAAAGGCGCGATTGACGTAGATCAGGATATTATCATCGCCTTCCTGCTCAGCAATCACAATGCCGTCATTAGAGGCATCAACCGCTTTTTTTAACAATTCCAGACTGATCGGTCCGCCGTGTTCCAGGTCAGTGACCATGCCATGTCTCCAATGTCAGTGACCGCGTAACCATACTATAGGCAGTAGGCATAAAGAAAGATGCAAGCTAAACCGCTCACTGAGCGTCGTCAGTCAGCAGAATTTTTACATTGTGTATAACTGCTTATAGAATGCTGTATCACAAAATTGTGCAGTAAGAGCCCGCCATGAGCAATCAGCGACAAGAGCCACAGGCCGCGTATTACCCCATCCGCGTTGTCTCTAACGAGACCGGGGTCAATGCCATCACCCTACGTGCCTGGGAACGTCGCTATGGACTTATTACGCCCAAACGCACCGCCAAAGGCCATCGCCTGTACAGCGAAGACGACATCCGTCTGATCAAACAGGTGGTCACTCTGCTGAATCGCGGCATTCCTATTTCACAAGCCCGTGCCATGCTAGACCATGAACCCAATGCCGGTGATGTCAGCCTTAGCAGCCAAGCACAACCGTCGCAATGGCATCAATACCGCGAGCAACTCAGCAACGCCGTACAAGCCTTCGACGATCAAGCCCTAGGCAGCATTTTTGACGAAGTGAGCCAGTTTTTTCCCATCGATATTGCTCTGCGCTTCTTACTCATTCCGATTTATAACCAGCTGCGCGAAGATGTGACCCAGTCACTGGGACATGCGCGATTGCGTTTTTACAGCGGTTTTTTACATGCGCGGTTAGCATGGCGATTGTCAGAACAAACCCAACGCCCCCACAGTGCCAGCATTTTGGTGGCCAGTAGCCGCCAGCAAGACAGCATAGAGCTGTTACTCACCGCCATATTGCTGAAACAACTAGGGCTGCGCTGTATCTGGATGCACGGCATGCTGAGTGCAAAGCAGATTACAGAATGCTTAGTCGAGATGGACTGGCAAGCCGCTCTGCTGCAACTGCCAGACGCTGCCGATGATCATCAATTGGATACCGTTCAAGACATCATTCTCGAATCTGGCCGGCCAGTTTTTATCAGCACAGCAGCCAAAGAGATGCATGAAGCATTACGCCAACGCGGGGCTATTGCCTTGCAAGATGACATACAACAAGCCGCACTTAATATTCGCGATTTATTGGCAGACCCTAGCGCATGAGTAATGAACAACAATTATTGCTACGCCATTCACTTTGGCAGCAGCCCAATACTCAAATGCTGTGCGGTCATCAAAGCCTAGATCCGGAGTTCGCAGCCGTATTACGCCAACATCAAGTGTCGGTATTAAGTTGGGATCTCAGCACCCAACAGAGCTTTCAAAACCAACACATTGATTGCCAACATGGCGTACCCGATCCACAGGCTCTGACAGCCGACACCATCCTATTGATGTGGCCCAAATCAAAAGCATTGGCGTTAGCATTGCTGGACTGTATTGCCGCCATGCCAAACAGTGCCCAACAGGTATTGGCCGTGGCCGCCAATGATGCCGGTGGTAAAAGCATTGGTAGTGCCGCACAAAAGGCTGGTCAAAGTGCAGAAAAAATAGACAGCGCCCGACGCTGCAGCCTGTGGCGCATTCAGCTGACAGCACGACCCGCATTTAACTGGTTAAAGTACGCAGGCTCCTTTAGCGTCGAACAGCAGAGCTTTATGGCTTTGCCCGGTGTATTCAGTTTTGACCGCCTCGATCAGGGAACAGCCGTATTACTGGAACATTTACCGGCTCCCGCCAGTGGTCGCTTACTGGATTTAGGCTGTGGCGCAGGTGTAATTGGCCTGACGTTCAAAGCCCGCAGCCCAGAGTTGCAAGTCACTCTAAGCGATATTGACGCCCTGGCACTGCGTAGCTCTGAGTTAAACAGCCTACGTCAGCAACTCCAGGTACAAGTGATAGCCAGCAATGGTCTACAGCAACTGCAGGAGCGCTATGACTACATTATTAGTAATCCTCCGTTTCACCAAGGCAAGTCAACCGACTATCAGTTTGCTGAGCGACTGTTTGCCGATGCCAAACAACACCTGACCCTGGACGGACAGCTGTGGATCATCGCTAACCGCCATTTGCCTTACGAAGACTGGGCACAGCAGCATTTTGCCAGGGTCGAGATCATGGTGCAGAGCAATGGCTTTAAGCTGCTGCTGGCCAGCCAGCAATAACGCTCGTCATTGGTGGCTGTGGCTATGGCTGACCCTCAGCCCTGCAGCCAACGCACAAATCTATTCTGCCGACGAGTTTTCGCCTTTTTTGCCAGAAACCTTGCTCGATATGCTGCAGCTGCTGCCGGGGGTTAGCATCAGCGGCGACAGCGATGCTCGCCGCATTCAAGTGTCTGGTACCCCATCAGGCCAAAGCCGATTACTCATTGATGGTGTCGCCCTCACCGACCGTGATGGCTCCGGCCAGAGCATTGCCGCCAGCATACCTGCCGCTGCCGTAGCCAGCATTCAGCTCGATGGTAACGACCTCGATCCACTCGGACTTGGCAGCGCCATTATTCGCGTGCAACTGCATAATACCGATAGCAGCTCACCTGGTGGCGAACTGCAGACGCGCCTAACCGGCAGTAAGGATGGGACAGCAGCACTGCGCTGGAGCACGAGACGGCAACAACTTCAATTAATGCACAGCAGCTCACGCTTCGAAGATCGACAAAGTCTGTTTAGCAGCCATCAACGCTGGCAAATAGACAGCGCTGATCTCAATGCCCGCTGGCTGTGGATCAGCGCCAAACAGCAAACCAGCAGCGATGAAACACTGACCAGTGATGTGGGCCGACTGCAGCTACGCAGCCAACAAACGCTAACCGGCTTAACCCTTAATAATCGCGTAACTCTCAGCGCTTTTGATCAAGAGTTAACCTCAGACCAGCAGCACACCCGGCAATGGCAATGGCTGGGGACTCTAGCCAGCACTCAGGGTGAACATCGCTGGCAACTGCAAGGAGAATGGCAACGAGAACATCGTCGCCATAAAAACAATCAACAACGCTTTCAACTGCGTGACGACCGCTTTGGACTGACCCTAACTGACCGCTGGCAACTCAGCAGAGACCTTCATTTGACCCTGGGCTATCGCATGCAAAGCAGCCAGCAACAGCTCAGACGCACACAAATAGAGTCACTATCAGACAGCAACAGCAACACCCAGTGGCTGCCGTTTGTAAGATTAAAATACCAATACGACAACGCCAATCGGATTGACTGGCACCTAGGGCAATACAACCAAGCACCCACCGCGGAGCAACGACTGTCCGCCACCGACAACGTCTTACCCAACCCCCAGCTGCAGCCAGAAATTCTTAATCGTATGCAACTCAGCTGGCACCATTCATCGTCGTCCAATCATCAGTGGCAGCTACGCTGGCTGCGCCAGACCTGGCACGACAGCTTGGTAGCTCAACCTCTCGACAATGAGCAATTGCAGTTAGAAAACAGCGATGAAGTACAGCAGTTGCAAGGTTATGAATGGCACTGGCAGGGGCGCCACTATGTGTGGCAACAGCCCTGGCAGCTAAATAGCAGCTTAGGGGTTTATCGCTGGCGCGGCCGTCAAAGCCGATTGCAACCAGGAACCGATACCAGTGACTTTGCTCAGGCAAAAGTCGCTTTAGTACACATAGCCTCAGCCAAGCTGCGCTGGGCACTTGATTGGCAATGGCAAAGCCGCAGCCAGGACCACAGTTCTTTGCTGCCCGATGCCATAGCACCAGCAGGATACCGCTCAGCGATTAACATTAGCTGGCTGCCCATTGCGCAATGGCATATTAATGCGCGCTTAGGCTATCACCGCCCTGGACTGATGGCCCAAACCTACAATACCGTTGGCCAGTGGGACTGGCATGCAGGCGTGCGCTATCGCTGGTAGTGTTGGCTTAGCTAAAAAAGGGGGATAAAACGGTAGCGAGAAACGGCTGTCAGTAATGACCGCCATCGGCCATATATATGCGCGAGAACCCACCAGTTCTGGGATGAATTCAGTCTCAGCCTCTACTTAGAAGTGATCAAACTCTGTGCTTCGCTGCAGCTGCTCCGCACGCTGCTAGTCTGAAAGAGACGCTTCATGAGGACGTTGCCATGCTGTCACTGACCACCATGTTGTTCGCTGTTGTTATCAGCGCCAGTATCTATGCCTACCTGCAACACCAGAGCTTGATTGCACGTCAGCCAATTAAGCTACAGCGCGATGCAAAGCGACGACCTCGCGACGACTGATCAATAACACCGCCAGCAGTAAGATCATCAGAGGAATGGTGGTGAGCAGCAAACCATGCCAACCCAGCTGCAACACCACTGCACCTGACGCCATGGCAGAGAGAGCTTGGCAGCCAAACACCATAAAGTCGTTAAGCCCCTGTACCCGAGTGGCCTCTTGCGGTCTATAGCATCGCGGCAACAAGGCGGTGGCCGAAACAAACAAGAGGTTCCAGCCCAATCCCAACAGCACCAAACCAACCCAGTAATGCAGCAGCGTCTGATCCCACCAGGCAATCACCAAGCACAGCAACACAACCAGCAATCCAGCCAGGATCATATTCCAGTAGCCCAAACGCTGAACCAGCCAACCCGACAATAGCGACGGTAAAAACATCGCCGTGATGTGACTTTGAATCACCCATTTAGCATCACTAAGCGGCATGCCTTGTACTTTGGTCATGCTGAGCGGCGTGGCGGTCATAACGTAGGACATCACGGCGTAACCGCCGGCCGCCGCACTGATTGCCAGCCATAAAGCAGGCTGCCGCAATAGCTCAGCCCAACCTCGCCCAATTGCAGAAGCGTTGTCATGCCCAGCAGCCACTGCCGGTACAAACCTGAACAGAATCGCGCTGGCTAACAAATACAGCAGCATCACCACTGCAAACGATGCCGTGAAACCATAATCAGGCCACCAGTCCGCCAAGCGTGATAATTCAGGCCCGAGCCAGGCTGAAAGCAAGCCTGCCAGTAGCAACCTTGCCGCGACCTGAGCCTGTTTATCGGCAGATACCACCGCCATGGCAACAAAGCGATATTGCTGCACCACCGCCGTCACCACGCCGATGCCCGTTGCTGCCAGAACTAGCCCCCAAAACGAAGAATGCTGCAGCGACAGCATCGCCACCAGCGCCGATACGGCGCCCAGCAATGAAGCCGATGCAAACAGAATGCGACGCCCGAAGCGCTGCGCCAACGCCGCAGCGGGCAGCACTGCCAAAGCAGTACCAATGATGGCGGCCGCCACCGGTAAGGTCGCAAGCCGGCTGTCAGTGTGCAGACTGCTGCCCAGCACACCACCAATAAGCACCATTAACGTCAGGGCACTGAGATTCAGCGCTTGTGCTGCCATCAGCGCCCAGACAAGTGCTGGCATTAGGGCATATTGCGCGAGTAGAAAATTTCCAGCATTTCTTTGCGCAGCTTACGCTCGACTTCGGTGCGCTGCTCTGGCGTCAGGCTTTTTACGCCTTCACCAAACAGATAATTGTCGAGTTCAAACTCTTTTAACAGCATTTTGGTGTGAAAGGTATTTTCTTGATACACGTTCACGTCAATCATCTGATAAGCATTTTGCGTATCGTCGGTCAGATAGTTCTGAATAGAGTTAATATCATGATCGATATAATGCTTCACACCATCGACATCACGAGTAAATCCACGCACTCGATAATCCATGACCACGATGTCGGACTCAAAACTATGAATCAGGTAATTCAACGCTCGCAATGGAGAAATTAAGCCGCAAGTTGATACGTCAATATCGGCACGAAAGGTACTAATACCAGCGTAAGGATGGCTTTCCGGATAGGTGTGTACGGTCACGTGGCTTTTATCCAAGTGCCCTACCACCGAATCCTTTAAAGGACCTGGCTTTTCTTCGGTAAATTCTTCACTCGGCGGCATTTCATGCTCAGCAATCAGCATGGTGACACTGGCCCCTTCGGGCTCGTAATCCTGACGCGCGATGTTAAGAATATTCGCACCAATAATATCGACAACATTGGTCAGAATCTTAGTCAGCCGTTCAGCGTTATACAGCTCATCGATATAAGCAATATATTCCTGACGCTCTTTTTCCGTCTGGGTATAGCAGATGTCATAAATATTAAAACTGAGCGATTTCGTCAGGTTATTAAAGCCGTGCAAACGCAGCTGATCATTCACGCGCGAGTCCTCCCCCAAGCGAGGTTATTGTTCATCAACTATCTCAAAGCTATGGCGGATGTTAACGCCGCCCTGCTCCAACATGATCGAAGCCGAGCAATACTTCTCGGCCGATAAGGCTACCGCTCGTTCAACGGCGGCAGATTTTAGCCCCTTACCTGTCACAACAAAGTGAATATGAATATCGGTAAACACACTGGGCACAGCGTCGGCACGCTGAGCCTCAATTTGTGCCTGACAATCCGTTACCGCTTGTCGTTGTTTGGTCAGGATGCTCATGACATCAAAACTGGTGCAGCCGCCCAAGCCAAGCAGCAACATTTCCATCGGTCGCACACCCATATTGCGACCGCCGTGATCTTCAGGGCCATCCATCACCACACTGTGGCCACTGCCAGACTCACCAAGAAACATGGCGTTATCAACCCACTTGATTGTTGCTTTCATTGAACACCGTCTCAGTTTTGAAAGGTGCGGAGGGTACCACAGGCTGTCGCCTCTGGAGTAGCATTACGCAGCCGTTGATAGCGCTGTTACCGTGCATTCGGTCGGCAACTTTATCAGTGGCTGCTATAGTCCTAATAAAAATCGGGCCCGCTAGCTGCGGCTTAGCAGCTTGGGGCAGAGTGAAATAATCAACGTTTGGACCTGTCTATGAGTCTTCCATTGCTGCCTGACAAACATGAGCCACTGCAGGATTTCCTGGCTCAGTGTCACAAACGCCGCTACCCAGCCCGCAGCACCCTGATCTATGCCGGAGAAGAAAGCGACACCCTGTATTATTTGTTAAAAGGCTCTGTCACCGTCATCATCGAAGATGAAGATGGCCGTGAAATGATCATGGCCTACCTCAACGAAGGCGACTTCTTTGGTGAGATGGGACTGTTTGATGACGCCCAGCAGGCGCGCACCGCCTGGGTCAAAGCCAAAACCGAGTGTGAAGTGGCCGAAATCAGTTACGCCAAGTTCCGTGAACTGGTCGAAGAAGATACTCAGCTGATGTTTCGTTTGTTCCGCCAAATGGCTAACCGACTCAGCCGTACGACTCGCAAAGTAGGTGATTTGGCCTTTTTAGATGTTACCGGCCGCGTAGCTCGCACCCTGCTCGACCTAAGTCGCGAGCCCGACGCCATGACCCATCCAGACGGTATGCAAATCAAGATTACCCGCCAGGAAATTGGCCGCATTGTTGGCTGCTCTCGCGAAATGGTGGGTCGAGTATTAAAAGATCTGGAAGAGCAAGGACTGGTTTCTGTCAAAGGCAAAACCATGGTGGTTTTTGGCACTCGCCCAACGATGTCGGCCACCAAACCACGTTAAAAGCAGCTAGACTTCATAGTAACCCTAATGCCGGAGCTGTGAATGAACGATGAACTGCTGTTTGCCGACGATGACGACGACGGCAATGTATCACAGAACCGCGAAACAGGAAGTCCGTGGCGAGTACTGGTCGCAGACGATGAGCCAGACGTGCATCGCATTACCCGCATGGTGTTGTCTGGTTTTAGCTTTGATGGCCGCAAAGTCGAACTGATCAGCGCTTACAGTGGTGAAGAAGCACGCCAGGTGATGGAGCAACACGATGACATCGCCATGGTCCTGCTCGACGTCGTAATGGAAACCGACGACGCTGGCCTCAACGTAGCCCGCTACATCCGTGAGCAACTGAACAACCGTTATACCCGCATCGTGTTGCGAACAGGCCAACCAGGCCAAGCTCCTGAGCAAGAAGTCATTCGCACCTACGACATCAACGATTACAAAGACAAAACCGAGCTGACCACCACTAAGCTCAACACCCTGATGTACGCCACGCTGCGTAGCTATCGAGATATCTGCATTCTTAACGAACACAGACGCGGGTTAGAAAAAGTCATCGAGGCGTCAGCGCAAGTTTTCAGCTCCGGCGAACTCGGTGGTTTTGCCTCGGCAGTGTTGGAACAGGTCACGAACCTACTCGGACTTGAGCAGAGCGCCCTGTATTGCTCCAGCTCGACTCCCAGCGGGGCATTAGTAAGAGATTGTCGCCGCTTTAGAGTGCTTGCTGCGACCGGCAGCATGCAGCAATTGTCTGAAGTCGACTCCTTCGACAATATTCCCGAGCATATTCGCGCTGGCTTTGAACAAGCCATGCAGGACAAGCGCAGCCTGTACTTTGATGATTACTACATCGGTTACTTCTCATCCGATCGTGGCAGCGAAAGCCTGCTGTATGTGGCATGCCAAGGCAAACCGTCATTACTCGACAAACAGCTGTTAGAGATTTATGCCACCAACGTCGCGATCACCTATGAAAACATTCTGATGCGCGATGAAATCCTCGAAACTCAGCGAGAACTGGTATACATGCTGGGAGAGGCGGTAGAAAAACGCTCAAAAGAAACCGGTGCGCACGTCAAGCGTGTCGCCAAAATCTCTGAGCTATTAGCACTCAAACACGGCTTAACGGCTAACGAAGCCAGCCTGATCAAACTCGCATCACCACTGCATGATATTGGTAAGATTGCCATTCCTGACAATATTCTGCACAAGCCCGGTAAGCACGACGCCGACGAATGGACAGTGATGAAAACCCACGCACAAGTGGGTGCCGATATACTGGGTAAATCTGACCGTCGCATTCTGCGCCTGGGCGCCATCATCGCCGGACAACATCACGAACGCTGGGATGGAAGTGGTTACCCCTTGGGCCTTAAGGGTGAGGATATACACATCGCCGGGCGTATTACCGCACTCGCCGACGTGTTTGACGCCCTCGGCAGCAAACGCTGCTATAAAAATGCCTGGGAACTGGATGATATCGTTAAACTGATTCAAGAAGAGTCCGGCAAGCACTTCGACCCTGATTTGGTCCAGATTCTTGTGGATAACTTAACCGAGATAGCGGCCATTCGGGAAAATCATCCAGACTAACTGGTTGCTTGTATTGCAATTGTAATCAGGTATTAGCAGTTGGTGTCACAATGACTGACGGGTTCGGGTGGAGTCAAAAAAATCAAAGGCGATGACGGGCCAGCTTAAGTAGGCAGCTGTTTTTTTAGCCTGAAAACTTCAACAGGCTCCCTATCACCCCCTAAATGTATACTTTTAATATCTGCTATTCGCTTCTAGATTATGTTAACCACCAACTAAACTCAATTAACATCAACTAGACCTACACTTATGCTACTAAAAAAATATCTAGTTATTTATGCCTTTACAGCTAATATTTTTGCAAGTGAAGTTGAAACTGTGCTCGCCGGCGTTGACGAGTGGGAACCATTTGTTGGTCGAGATTTGCCTGAGCATGGGGTTATTAGTAAAACGGTAGCTCAAGCATTTTCCTCAAAAGGGGTTAAGGTGGACTTCCAATGGATACCTTGGAAGCGAGCACTTATTATGACTAAAAACGGTGATCTTGATTTGACCCCTGGCTGGTCAAGAAGCAAAGATCGGGAGGAAGATTATCTATTCTCGGATCAGCCAGTACTTATAGAGCCTGCCCACTTATTTTACAAAAAAGGCCGAACAATAGCTTGGAATGAAATTTCTGACCTTAAAAAATACAGATTTGTTGGAATTCTAGGATTCAATTATCAGTACCTTGAAAAGGAAGGTATAACAATCCACAGAGTAAAAACAGAAAAACAAGCCTTAAATATGATTATTGACAATAGAGCTGACATCCTGGAGGCCAACCTGAAAGCCGGGGTTGACTCCATAAAAACCAAACTAGATAAAAACATACAGAGTGAAATTGAGATATCGAAGAAGCCAAGCAAAGTGTTTTATTATTATGTTCTATTCCCTAAAACACCCAAAGGAAATGAAGTTAAGCTAATATTTGATGAGGGACTTAAAGAAGTAAAAAATAAATAATTTTAGTAACAATCAATGAACAACATAGAGTAAAATACTCCCATCATAACCACGCCTACGTCAGTGACAGCCTAGACTGTGAATATTGGCGATGGATTTCCTCAAAATTCTCTAATGATACCGAATGATTGGGCAGTGTTATCAGGCCTGTCATGGAGTAACGTTCGACAGCGACTAAGCCCTGGTGAGCACTGATAATTTAGAGCATCACATACCAGCCGTGATTTCTCTTCTTGCTGCAAGTGTTGGAACTGGCACAAAGCCGTTTTTCATAACAAACTTCTGAATTGAGAATCTAGCTTGCAATTACTCCATCTGAGCATGTCCTCGGGCGGGCGCCCAGCTTATTTCGTTTAATCTGATCAGGGATCATAGAATTATTTTCAGCATCGACAGCTGGAAAATCTAGCTAACTTTTTTGATACAAATCAGCCTAGACTGATACCTTCCAACCTGAACCTCTCCATACGATATACAAATTGAATACCGAGACCCACAAACACAATCAATCTTGGCGATATACATTCGACTTGGCAATGACTCTGAACAACCACTGGATTTAAAGCAAACGCTTAGTTCTTGCTTCGAGTTCGGATTATTATTAGATTCTATGGCGATAGATAAAGTATCCTTTTGGAGAGTTCGACCACACTCCTCACAAGAAAAAGAAACGCCGCCACCACCCACAGACTCACCGTCATAGTATAAGTCTCCAATAAACGGATCAGCCATGATCTAACCTTCAATATCTGTCAATAATTTCAGAACTTACCCCACTCACCACCCAAAAAGTAGACACCGGTGTTACTGCTTAGGATGAGTGTCTGTGTTGCTGTAGTGTTGTTTTACCAATTTCCGTCTAGCTTACATCATCCAAAAATCGCTTTAGTAATCTCTGATCCGCCATACATTTCATTTGAAGCCTTTTGGCGACTTTTATCTATAAACAGCGCCTTGATCATCAAATCATCATTTCCCATAAGACTAAAACCCTCCGGAAACTGCAAAAGAAGCAAGGTATGCTCTCCCTCAACATATGCATCGGTTCGATGCCACTCTAGCGCTACATCTTCCGGCCACTTACCTTCTAAAAATAACCCTAGAGGCTTTAACAGATGAGGGGATGATTCAAGGTAGTTACAGGTTTCAAATACATCAGACTCTGGACCATATGCACTGACCAGCTCTTTATCAGCAACAATGTCATCTCTCGAAAAAACCAGAATTTCTTCCAGCTTTGCCAGTGCAACCGACGACATATAAAACTTACAAAAATCACCCTCTCGATTTTGGACGGACTCTACCTTCGTATAATCGCTTAAAAAATAACGCGCCATTGCACTGTCACGTGTATTGCTAGAAAGAATACCCTCTGAAGGGTAGCCAAGCTTCTCCTCCTCCGAACTATAAACTAGCGCCGGTATACCAAACAGCACCATAAGCAATATCAACCAACCATTCTTCATACCATATACCTTCTTAATGATTATTGACATTGTCGGACAACGGAGCTGTTCCGTCACTAGTTGCATAGTTGTCACTGGATGAATTTAACAGCCTAGGGGTGACTATCAGTTTAACTTATTATAAAAATCCCTGTGCCCCCAATCGTCATCGAATGCATCAAGTATCTTTTGCAGACTGCACCCTTCAATCATGGGGGTATCCAGCTCTTTAAGTTCACGAACAGCCCAATTCCTTACGCCTTCCCATCTCAGCCGATACATCAAATAGGCTATCGGTTCGTCATCTATCCTCTTTGATCTAAAAAGGCGAATCAAACTTGATTCAAAGTCTGACTTCAGCTCTTCATAACCATTGATCAATGCCAAACAAACGAGATAGTTCGGTTCAGCTAAATCAAACGAAAACTCAGTATTTAGTATCTCATTTGCCCGATCTAACTCAGTCTCGAACATTCTGATTATCAATTTTCTATCGGAGCCCACTTTCCAGCCCTAGGTAAGCTTGGGTCATCGCCCCACTATTTAAACAGCAAGCTTTCAACCATCAGGTTGTCGATGGTGCTCGGCGCTAGCCGAGCTGCTCGTCAAGAGGGGTGCTCTCTTGCGATTTGGCCACTAGCATGACCACTTAGGATGGGTGCCTGTCTTGTTTTACGTTATTGTTATTTCCTTTCTGAGGTAGGTTTTAGCTAATATTTTTAGTAAAAAAGAGGTTAGCCAGGTGTGTTCAGGCGCCAAGGCCATGCGATACCTTGACACCAGGAGAACGTCTATATATGCCCGACTAGTTATTCAAGTGGATGTAGTTTACCTTAACACTACCCCCCTGAACGTTGTACTCTTTGATTGTTTGCACAGCATGCGCCAGTCCTGCATCACAAACCTCTGATAGTGTAAGAGCCTTGATGCCAGACTTAACTTTGTAGGACCTAGCAAGCGATAGATCCCCAACATTAGCCAAGTCATCCCAATAAACATCATACTCTTTGCAATAAAAGTAGACTCGTTCATCAAAAAACTCAGGAATATAACAAAGCTCCACCCCATCACTCTGACGATCGTATCTTCCTTTATCTGGAATCACAAAAAAAACATGCTTCATAATAACTCCTGTATTAATTCTTAGGTGCGGGGTATGAGGTAACGAGTTTATTGCTACCAGATTCAACAACGATTTTAACATAATCTAATGTTTGACCATGCCCTGGCGCAGTAGGATTACCTCCCTGATACCCAGCATTTTTTTTGCGGCACAAGGTAAATTAATCGCGTCCCCTGAACTTCAGGCTGTATCCCTAATTCCTGCGCTTTCTTCCATGCCGCTGCTGTCTGATTAATAGAGTTATTGTTAAAAACACCATGAGGAACATTCCGATCTGGCTGATCAGCGTCATGTAAGCGAATATGGTCTTTTCTACCCAAGCCATCACGGTCCTTACCAGACCAGTTCAATGGCCCCTGCGCGGTATGATCCAATCCCTCCGCCATCATCAGCAGATCATCTAGTGTGGCATCCTCACCCACATAGCCACCACTATTCGGGCTCACTTCATCGCCGTTAGCTGCTGGCGTTGTAGTAATTGTGGGGCCCTGCTCTGGTCTCAGCTCTGTCTCCGTAGATGGAGTATCGATGTCAGCAACAGGTAAGCCACCCGTATTGCTAACCACACGCTCGTCTTCTCCGAGTATGGGACGATCCATCAATCCACTGTCAATTTCTGGCGCAGCAGTACGTTCTTCATCGAGCTTATCACCGACCAGATCACCTACAATCGCTAACCCAACAGTTGTTACCGCTGTGAACCCCGCCGCTAACCCCTCTGTTGAAAGAAACCATGCCGCCAGCGCTGGTGCGAACTCCTCCCTCTCACCGCTGGGCACATCAGCAGCGGTGGCGGTATTCTGATCCAATAACGCCCGGTCGCTTCCCTGCTGTGCAACTAACCAGTCAGCTTTGCCATCGTTCCCACCCGTATTGTTTGGCTGAGCGGTGGTAGCAGGAGCAGGCGATGCTAGGTCGCCATATTTAACGCCTTGCTCCCATAATTCGCGGGCATAATCGCCATCAGCCGTGGCTGCACGCTCTTTTTGTTCATCGGTATAACCATTGTCTTGTTCATTCAAAATATGGTGGGTGGTTTCATGAACAGAGACCTCGGCCACGTCAGCACCTGACGTCATGTCAGTGTTGCCGGCATTAATGAAACTGGTATTGGTGCTGTCCTGATGGAAACCAGCCACTAAACCATCTTCATTGGTTTCACCCTCATTGACGTATATTGCTATCTTCTGCTGATCAACCTCTGCACGGTTGGTTAGGTTGTCGGAGAGCGCTTGTATCGCTCCTTCTTTGTCTGCCGCACCGGCATCATCACTTTCAATGACTGCACCGACATTCGCATTTTGCTGGACCTGTAAAATTCCCTCGCGCTCATCAATTTTGCGCTCTACTGCATTGAGGCCCGCCGTCGCGCTGCCGACATCAAGACCTTCAGCAATGCCACCAATGATTTCATCGTTAAAGTGGTTTTCAGAGATCTCAAAGTCCTTGACTATATCCTCCTGCCCCTGCTCCGACAGCAGTCGATGATCCACCGTAACCGCGGCATTTAAGCCGCCGGTTTGCTGATCCAGCGTGACGACTTGGCGTTGATCCAGGTCGCGGTTGGTATCGCCTAACTCGTGCTCACTGCCGTCACGGCGAGTGATGCTACCTCCGCCTAAAGTGCCTGCGGTGGTTTGCTCTTTGCGATAACCTTGGTTAGTAAGGCCTAACGAGCTGCTGTTGCTGCGGAACTCTTTGTCACCGTCGGCATCTTTTCCTTTTGATACCGACAAAGACATATTGATGCCGCTATTTTCGCTAACGTCGGTGTCGTGCAAATCGGTCACGACCAGCTCATCGGTGATCAGATTCAGGTTGCCCAAGTCGGTGAGCGTATCCCCATTTCTGACAGCATTAGCCACCACTGCGCCGTGCACTTCGGTGTTTTTGGCATCGATATTGACGTTACCGCCGCCGATCAGGGTGGTTTGTTCCTCGGTCCAGTTGCTCTCGCTGCTGCCCTCTGAGTTGTTGCCACATTGAAACTGCCGCTGTTCGACACACTGGCGTTGCCGCCTTCACTGCTGTGGCTACTGCGGGATTCGTTTTGCAGGCTCTCAACAATGAGGTTGTCGGTGGTGATATCGATATCGCCAGTGATTTCGACGTTGGCGCCGGCCAGGTGCAGGTTTTTACTGGTGCTGCTAAAGCTGCCGGCGTTGATGCGACTGTTGTTGTAGGTTTTGCTGGAGCTGTCGCGAGCCTAATTGCTGACATTGAAGCTGCCAGCGGTGCCGCCGCTGGTGCTCGGTGCTAGCCGAGCGGCTCGTCAAGAGGGAGGTATCTCGCTTGTGATTTGGCCACTAGCGTGACTGCTTAGGGTGGATCTCTGTTTTGCTGTGTCTGTGCTGCTTCTGAGTTGTTGCTAAGGGAGGGACAGGGTCATTGATTTAGGTTTTCGGCTTGCTTTTTATCGAGAATCAACATAGGGGTTATTAGTAAGGATCTCTTCAATTTCAAATTTAAGTTTTTCAGCCCAAATTGGGTTTAAAATTGCCATAAGTCTAACTCTTTCCGAGAACTGCAACCTTCGAGGGTCTTTCCCCCCATGATCCATGCCCATGCAATGCGTTCGTGCCATAACAGCTGTCACATCAGAAAATATCCAGAAAATAAGTTCATCCAATTCTGTTGTTGACTTACTCCAAATCAAGTATCCCCTTTCTGAGCAAATGTATTTGTATTCTTCACCATCGATAACAAGGTAGGGCATCGCACTAGGATTCTCTGCGCGCCTAACCTTTAACAACTCATCAGGGGCATCGATCATAGCACCTAGGCGAAAAATACGATTCTGAATTTCATCAACACTTTCCATAAGACTCATATTCCCATCATCAAATAAACTTCACGACCAAATCAAGATAATAAATTTCTAACGAGAAAACATTAACTTAACCCTCTTACCCAGAAACGACTAATTTAGAATCATCAATCCAAAGTCTACCCAAATCCCTAAAACCACTCCAGAAAAACCTCTTAGAAGAGAACAAAACCAACCACATCTTCACAAAGAACCTAGAATCGCCTACTCATACAAATTGAATGAAATAGCCCTATTACTTAGTACGAGCCGTCATAATATGATTCATCCCCACTAGCCAGATCTCTTAATACTTTATCGAAATCATTTAATAATTGATCTTTATCCAATCCTTCTGCCCTTTTCCCGCTCCGAACACAGCTCCGGACATGCTCAATGAATTCTTTGGGAAGTTTTGCGCGGTACTTCCTCACATAATGGATATGGAGAGAGTCCCAAACATACACACCATCACTCCATGTTTTTGACGGCACTTCAAGAACTCCAGTCAATGCATCTTTAACATTGCTAAGCCATTCATCAATAACAACACCAGAGCTCATATACTTACATAGAATCTCCGCATCCAACTCACTCAAGAAATTCTTATTTTCAGCCAAACTAATCGAACCTGAGTATTTCGCACCTTCGTCTTCAAGGTAATACGGCAATAGCTTCATCTCAATTCTCCTCCGGATTAAAGATCTTAATTTCAGGTTTAACATCAATTAAATCCGGGTGTCTTCTCATCATCAATGTGTCTGACATTTGTTCCCACTGTCCTGTGAATTCGTTAAATCGAACAGGTCTAGTTAGCGCTGCCACAGGAGCTTTGACTGCATTTGCTACTTCTTGAGCAGTCCCATTTGAGCCACTCCAACATGAACCCAGACAGACGGGAGATCCCCTTTTGTAGCTTGGGTTACCAAACAGAGCTTCCACGATTTGATTACTATTTGTCGGATTTTCATCAACCATAAAAATCCCACCCAGTTCGTCATAGTCTGGGCGCGAGCCATGCACAATAACATTATGACCATACCCTGTATCTATCGCTTTCTCAAAATTACCCAATGTAGCATCATCGCTTCCAATGGCCGTACTATGAGGCCCATGATGAACCCTAGAACCTGCAGAAATCGTTGAATCCAAATACTCCGAGTCACTAGAAGCTTCTTCATGCTTATTACTGGTACGATCATTAACACTCTGACCAGAACGATTATTTGTATCAACGGCCGGGGCAGCATCATCTCCCCCACTTTTTCCACCAGTTTGATCTGTGTAATTCTTAACGGGCGACTTAGGTGACTCGGGAGTATTAATTTCCCGAATGTACCCGTTGTCAAGCATCCACTGAACATTTCGTCGTTCTTCAAAGTTAGGCAGCATTTGTTGACCGCCACCCTCTTTTCCGAAAGCAGGTTCAATCGGCCCCTGAATCACGGGTATGGGTTTAATCACTTCATATTGATGATACTCACGAACTCCATCACCAGGCCCTAACGCTCTCTGTGAAAAGGTCGAATTGCTATCAGACAGGAATGCACCTGATTCCGAACCATATCGATCAATCACTGTACCAGTTTCCAAGGTAGCCTTAGTAGGCTCCCCTTTAAATCCTAAGTTTCCTGGCCAGTAATACTCACCTGAATTTGGATCTTGTTGATAAAAATCATCTGTCTCCCCTGTGGTCCTTCTTGCTTCTACATCCACGTTTGTCCGTGTGCCATCAGGAACCGCTTTATCCAAGATAGATAAAACTCTTTGCCCTGCCTTAACAACGACAGGAAGCCCTGGGAGCGCCTCTCCTGCAAGAGCAGCATTATTATTTTCTATGGCTGACTCTCGGTCACCCTGCAATAGATCAACAAATGCCTTATCACCGTCATAGCCTTCTCTTGGGTTATGCGACATAACACAGGCTATTCCAGCATTCACACAGCCAGATACAGCGTTACTGACTGCATCTGTTACCTTGCCCATAGTGCCCGGTGGGTCTTCAGCCATTGCACCGGCAAATTTCGCTATGTCGGCTGCGGTACCCGCTACTGACTCTGTAATCTGGTCAAGCGGAGTTAGCTCGGGCAAAGTTTGCCCTTCCTCCAAAGCATTCTGAGTTAAGAAGTTGTCGACACCTGCATGACCGTACTCTTCTTGCATCCGTGCCGCGTTGGCATTGATATAGGGGTTCGCTTTATCATCCGGTGTCGCTACAAACGCGTCTACCTGGCCCCCCTCTACGTACGAATCGTTAATTGGTGGAGTGCTAACTCTAAGCTGTTGTATGGCCTCTCGTGCCGCAGGATTTTCTGCTATTTGCCCAGCCCACTTGTCATCGATTTCCCGAAGTGCCTGACGAGTGAGTTCACGACGTGCATCGTCCTCGCTCATGCCATGCTCCTTTGCATAAGCAGGCGCATGATTAAGAATTGCTTTCGCTTCGTCGGTATACAACTGACGGTTTTCCACCGCAGCACCACCGACATTATTTGCGCGTTCAGTACCCGCACGAACGCCAGCACTGCTGGCCAAAGCCGCGCTAAAGTCAGCCCCACCGGTTGAATCAAGGTTACCACCGGCGGCCTGATTCAAACGGTCCTGCATTTGTGCGCCGAGAGCGTCGGCCAACGACTCTTTGGCTTCCCCGCTTGGCGTACCAAATAATCCGCCACCTTGGCCCTGCTGCATCTGTGATTCCAGCACTTCATGACCCAGGGTATTGGCCATATCGGTTTTGCTGGCACCATCGCCGCCATCAATAAAGATGTTGCCACTTTCCGCATGATTAGCAGCAGTAACCGTGCCGCCCTTACGATCAGTGAGGCCGTCGACATCTGCCAGCGACGAGCTGGTGGTCTCTCCACCGTCGTAGAACTGAATATCCGTTGGATTTAAGCCAAACTTATCTTGCGCCAGCTGACCCACCACCTGCATGGCTTGCTGGTATTGCTCAGGGTCTTTGCTATTTAGTCCAGCCAAGACCGACTGATACGCTGGGTTGCGCACCAGTTCATTTTTCAGCTGAGTAAGCTGTGAGTTGTTATGGACATTGGTGCCAAAGGAGAGCAGGCTAGCGCGCTCATCAGTCGCTACGGTATGGGCTGCACGACCAATATCTTCACCGTGCTCGTAGGTATCTTCGAAGTTCTCCTTAATATCCTTACGCCCCTCCTCGCTCAGCACTCGATGATCCAGCTCAAATGTGGCATCTAAGCCGCCGGTTTGCTGATCCAGCGTCACCACTTGGCGCTGATCCAGGTCGCGGTTGGTATCGCCTAACTCGTGCTCACTGCCGTCACGGCGAGTGATGCTACCGCCGCCTAGGGTGCCTGCGGTGGTTTGCTCTTTGCGGTGGCCTTGGTTGGTAAGGCCTAACGAGCTGCTGTTGCTACTAAACTCTGGGCTTCCCTTCTTGTCGCTGCCCACCGATACCGACACCGACATATTGATGCCGCTATTTTCGCTAACGTCGGTGTCGTGCAAATCGGTCACGACCAGCTCATCGGTGATCAGATTCAGGTTGCCCAGGTCGGTGAGGGTATCCCCATTTCTGACAGCATTAGCCACCACAGCGCCGTGCACTTCGGTGCGCTTGGCATCGATATTGACGTTACCGCCGCCGATCAAGGTGGTTTGTTCCTCGGTCCAGTTGCTCTCGCTGCTGCCCTCTGAGTTGTTGTAACCCACATTGAAACTGCCGCTGTTCGACCCACTGGCGTTGCCGCCTTCACTGCTGTGGCTACTGCGGGATTCGTTTTGCAGGCTTTCAACGATGAGGTTGTCGGTGGTGATATCGATATCGCCAGTGATTTCGACGTTGGCGCCGGCCAGGTGCAGGTTTTTGCTGGTGCTGCTCAAGCTGCCGGCATTGATGCGGCTGTTGTTGTAGGTTTTGCTAGAGCTGTCGCGAGCCTAATTGCTGGCGCAGAAGCAGCAAGCAATGCTCGGCGCTAGCCGAGCTGCTTGTTATTAGGGAGGGGCTCGCTTGTGATTTGGCCACTAGCGTGGCAGCTTAGGATGGGTGTCTGTGTTGCTTTCTTGCTGTGCTGTTTTCGCGCCAAGAATTTCACAAACTAAATCCTTCGCACTGAGGGGAAAATAGACCACTAGCTTCTTTTGTCCACTCCTCTCCCAATCAATGACTGAGCTACTCAAGACTTCAAGATATATCTTTAATTGCTCAACCGGTATGCTGGGAATGTCCGGATGGTATAGAACAACCTGCGACTCAGTAATCCAACCAAGGTCTGTTAAACAGTCTTCTAAAGCATTCCAATTAAATCCAAAATACCCCGGAAAATCCAATACATAATATAAAGACAATAAAAAATCGTCAGCAGTACAGACGTTTGGACTAACCCGAGCAAAATAGACTTTGCTTGTATCATAAGAAGGAACTTCAGTACAGAAAAGTATATTCATATCCAAGAGAACCCAACACCCTAAGCCACTTTCAACCTCAAACGTACAAGAAAATCGACCTTATCACCACCACATGACCTTACCAGCCGAATACAGACCCACACCCAAGAAAATCCATACATCGAACAATAAAGTCCAAACCAAAACAACTACTTCCTTACAGAAATGAAGCAATAAATAACTCACCCAGCACATTCCTAAAGACCAAACTTCGAACTACTATCGAACAGAGAAATCAGGATCTGAATAATCCAATGTTTTCAAGTTTAGTTTGACCCTAAGATCTTCCAAACCCGAGCAATGTACAACCAAAAAAACATAATCACCTGCCGACTTTTGGACCCAACTAATACGGCTAGTGTAGTTGCCATCATCAACCAAGATTTTAGGGTGCCGAAAAGGTGGAATATTGCCTACAAAAACACCATCACGAGTTGTAATTTCTCCAAGTGGCCGGCCTGATAAGCATCCAGTTGAGAAGCATCTCAAAACAAGATCACTATCTGAAACATGATAATAATAATCTTCTCCTACCGGTACAATCTCTATGTCCAATCTAGATCCAGAATGGTCTACCCAAACTTTATTCTTCTGATCAAATGCTATCCTAGTCATCAATACGCACCGCAGGGCCGATAGGTATTAGAACATCTATATTATCTTGTCCTATCTGTCGTAACAATTCGGTTTGTTTTCCTCCCCCAGGTAGCTCAGTTCCATCGATGTTCGTTTGTGGGCCTACTGTACTTTTTTGTACTTGTGTTCCGGGTACAATCTCAAACTCTTGGACGTGTGTAGGGTTCTCTTTCCAATCCTTTCTTACCGCAAGATCATTTCTAACCTGCTCCACAGAAGTAATAGGTTCATCGGATAAAAATGAACCTGGGCGATCGACTTGACCTGTTATTGGATTTACCTGCCCCTCGTCAACAGCCATCCACCCTCGACTACCCTCTGGAGCAGGGCCGGAACTTATAGGGCGGTCAGGATGCTCTGGGGGGTTACTCGTTTTGTATCCATTTTCTAGCAGTAAAATCTCACCAGAACCCGCACCAGTGTCCCTGTTTACCGTTGGCTCTGAACTGGAGTTCGTTCCACTAGTTGTGCGCTGTTCACTTGAGGCCGGTACGCTTGCGCTTCCTGAGTTCTTGTCGCGAATAGGAATGAAAGTTTTGTAGTGATCAGGGGTATAGTACGCTTCACCATCAGCACCGACTACAATCCGTTGCGGACCTACACCCTGTATACCTTCACTAGGAACAACATACTCTTTGTAGTATCCTTCTGGTTTTTCTGGAAGACCTCTCTCTCCAGTAACCCTATCAGGCCGGTTTTGAAAAGTAGTCCCATCATTTCTGTGGGGATACGATCCACCGTTGTTAATGCGCTCTAATGTCGTTTTAACATCTACAGTTCCAGTTTCGCTTATTTTGGTTCGATGGTCTGTTACTGTAACGTTTGTTACGAAGTCAGTGGTATCTGGAGTTTCACCAAACTCTTCCGTCGTACGATTTATCTCTTCCTGGCGATCACTAGCAGAGGTGGTGTTAGAACCATTCCCTTGGCTTCCACCGTTAACGTTAGTACCAACACCGTCACCTTTTTTGCCGGAGACTGCACCAAGAACGACTTGCCCAATCTCATCGATGCTTTTGACAGCGCCTTTGACACTGGTCGCCGTATCAACGATCGTTAACACGTTTGTGAGTGTTTCTGCAGTTTCAGGTGAGAAATTTTCTGCGATTTTAGTTGTTGCCACACGGGTGCTAATACCCGTGAGCGTCAGGTCGATGGATTGTTCAACTTGATTCGGTGTTTCAAGGGTTTCAGGTGCATTGGCTGAACGAACATCCGTCAGATAAAGGCCCAAGCCAACACTAATAGGAACCAGTGGAAAAAGGAAATCATCCCCCTGCTCCTTATCCAACCCGGCAAACTCAGCATTATTAGCCTGGACAGTTGGGCCATCATTGCCGACGTGGTTATTCGACGTCGCCATACCTGAGTCGTAGCCATTGATATCCAACCCCATGTCGGTGTAACTGGCCAACGAGTCACCAAACGCATGGGCGTACGCCTCTTGATCTTGCTCGCTGTATTGCTCTGAGGACAGGCTATCCATCTTGTGCGACGATTCATGGCCAGCCGTAGTGATTAATCCCTCTGTGTCATCGATTGCCGCATCATTAATGTAGCCTTGCCCTGTTTCCTCAGAAAAGAAGCCAACACGCTCAAAAACGCCATCTTCGGTGACAACCAGATTATCCCCTTGGTCAATCACACGGTTCTCATAGCCTTCTGTGTCAAAACCTAGGGTTTGCATGGCTACATGCGTCACCCGGTTCATCATCTGTTGCTTTTCTTCTGCACTGAGGTCTGGGTCTTGTAGCTGCCTCGCCAGTTCTGGGTTATTGGCTAATTCGGTTTTAACAGCTTGGTAAACATCGTGCTGTTTACCGATTTCACTATTTAGATCGGTAAACCCAACACGATCGGTAGTGAAAGCTCGCTCGACCGCCTCGACCATCATGTCGCTCTTGAGGAAGTCTTCCTGAATTTTGTCCAGCCCCTGCTCCGACAGCACTCGATGATCCAGCTCAAATGTGGCATCTAAGCCGCCGGTTTGCTGATCCAGCGTCACCACTTGGCGCTGATCCAGGTCGCGGTTGGTATCGCCTAACTCGTGCTCACTGCCGTCACGGCGAGTGATGCTACCGCCGCCTAGGGTGCCTGCGGTGGTTTGCTCTTTGCGGTGGCCTTGGTTGGTAAGGCCTAACGAGCTGCTGTTGCTGCGGAACTCTTTGTCACCGGCGGCATCTTTTCCTTTTGATACCGACAAAGACATATTGATGCCGCTGCTCTCGCTAACGTCGGTATCCTTAAGATCAGTGACGATTAGCTCATCGGTAATTAAATTTAGGTTGCCCAGGTCGGTGAGGGTATCCCCATCTCTGACAGCATTAGCCACCACAGCGCCATGTACTTCGGTGCGCTTGGCATCGATATTGACGTTACCGCCGCCGATCAAGGTGGTTTGCTCTTCGGTCCAGTTGCTCTCGCTGCTGCCCTCTGAGTTGTTGTAACCCACATTGAAACTGCCGCTGTTCGACCCACTGGCGTTGCCGCCTTCACTGCTGTGGCTACTGCGGGATTCGTTTTGCAAGCTCTCAACGATGAGGTTGTCGGTGGTGATATCGATATCACCAGTGATTTCGACGTTGGCGCCGGCCAGGTGCAGGTTTTTGCTGGTGCTGCTAAAGCTGCCGGCGTTGATGCGACTGTTGTTGTAGGTTTTGCTGGAGCTGTCGCTATCGCTGTTTTGTGCACTGGCGTTAACACCCACACTGCCGTTGCCAGCAGTGCTCATGGTCATTCCTGCACTGCGAGTCTGCTCAGAAGAGGAGCTGCTGCTCTCGTCGGCCGAGGCGAGGATATTGACGTCGTCGGCATCCAACGACAGCTGCCCACCAACGTCTAGGCCTGAGCCAATAATGTCGATGGCACCGCCATCACGGGCGCTAACCGAGGCATTGCCAGTGATAGTAAACTCACTGCCATGCTGTTTAGTACTCGATTCGCTGCTGTGCTTGCTGGTTTTACTGACGTTGGCACTGGCGCTGGCATAAAAACCGCCGGTAGTAGAAGAGGCAACAGCGGTAGCACCGGCACTAGCCATCGCCAGGGTGGCATTGGCCAGCTGGGTTTGTGCAGCGACCAGGTTGGCGCGGTAATCGTCCAACGCGCTTTTCGCCAGGGTACCGTTATCAACACGACGCTTAGCATCGGCCAAGGCATCTTTGGCATCGCCGACAGCGCTGGTGGCATCGGCCACCGCTTTGGCGGCATAACCGGCATCAACATAAGCGTTGCGCACGCCAGCTGAGTAGCTGGTTTCAACGGTTTCTTCTTCACGTTCGGTGCTGTCGGTGGTGCTGGCGGTGCCAAAGGTAACCTTGCCGCCAGTAATGCTGGCGTCGCCCAAAATAGTGGCATCCACTGCGTTAAAGGCAGTATCTCCCACGGAATTGGAAACTAGGCCGACACCAAAATTCAGCTGGGTACGGTTGAGCGTTTGCTCAACTTTGGTCTCGGTTTCGGTGTGATCGGTGTTGGTCACCGATGCTACTGTGACTTCGTCTTTATTGAGCTTAGGTGCATCTGAGCTGACGGTTTCTTCGCTGTGCTCAGTCACCGTGGTGGTGGTGTTAACAGTAGCATCGTAGCTGGCGCTGTCGCTTTGCAACAAGCCGCCGGCATCACCGCCTAGTTCACTACCATCTACCTGCAAATGCCCGTCGATCATAGCCACCAGTTTGCCACCGGCGGTCGTGCTGGAGCTGGCGTGATGGGTTTTCTCGATGCGTTCAGATTCGCTGCGCGATACCGTCACTTCGGTATCTATGCCCATGGCTTGCAGCTGCTGCGTTACCCCCATAGAACTGAGGGTAAAGGCCGCGACCTGAGCCAGTTTTTTCAGCGGGCCTTTGAGGCCAGATTGTTTTTCATTCCACTCTTCATCTGTCAGCTCAACGCTGCCAATGGTGAGGTTGGCGATACTTTCACCGTCTTCGGTGATGTACTGGCCATTTTCATCGACAATGGGCACCCCGTTTTCGTCTAGCTGGATTTTCATGTCGCCCAACCGCAGGTCTTTTTCGGCGCGTAAGGTTGAGCCTAAAATGCTGACGTCACCACCGTCACTGTCGATGGTTAAGTAGCCACCGGCAGTCAGATTACTGCCCACTGCCGTTTGCTTAATATGGCCTTTTTGTTGGCTATTGGTGGTGGCAATGCCTTCGCCAGATTTTTCTTTGCTGTAGCTGTCTTGGTTAATACCGGCAGTAATATTGACATCATTGCCTGCTTTTAGGCGAATATCGCCATCACCTTCAATTGTGGTTCCCACCATATTAATGTCGCTGCGGGCAATCATGGTGCTATTGCCGCCTATGTCAAAGCCGGTGCCTTTAAAGGTTTGCGTTTCCCACTGCTCGGTGGTTTCAGACGAGCTAAAGGTGCCATTTTTCTTTTTGTAGCGCTGCTGGTATTCGCGCTCGGTCACGCCCAGCAAATTGATGTTTTCGGCTTCTAGCCCCAGGTCACCCTCGACGGTTACCTGAGCGGCCTGGCTATTAATATCACCATCAGCAATAAAGTTGGCGTTGCCACCGGCTTCAATGGCGCTGGTAACATAGCCATTTTTCTCGTCAATATTTTTGCCAAACTGTTGGTAGTCGCGCGTTTCAATCGCCGTCAGGTTAACATCACCACCGGCGTTTAACTCCAGATAACCTTCGGTTTTGATGCTGCCACCGATGTTATTGATGTCTTCGGTGGTTTCAACGATCAGGCTACCGGCATTGATGGCACCCGCATCACTGACACTGGTATGGGCGTAACGATCGGTTTCTACGCTGTCGGTAACACGCTGATTGGTAAAGGTATTAGCCTTAATGCTAGCGTGCTCTTTTACATTAATGACACCGCTGTTGGTGAAGTCATCAACATCAGCAATCAAAGTCGTTGCATTGACGGTTCCCGCTTCAGGTGTGGTCATTTGTGCCATCGTTGCTTCAGGCAAATACACAGCTGGCACCAGCTTTTCTTCACCACCGATATTTTTGCTGACATACCAAAGTAGCGGTGACTCCAGGCTAGCGATTTGCTCCTGAGTTAATGCTTCTCCCAGCTTTACGTTGTCATGGTTTTCAAGATACGCCAATGAATTGCTAAACATGACGTCGCGTTGCTGTTGTGCTGAACGCCAATCGTCAGAAAAGTAGGTTTTCCCAGACTCGCGCATCGCTACGTCACGCAGTAGCTGAGCTTCCTCAATTGGATTATAAAAGTACTGAGCACTCACATCAGGGCGTTTTGCCTGATCGATTTGCTCTAAGGCCGAGCGTGGATTTGGAGAAATCCCGTAAGATGCAAAAACAATGTCACGAATATCTTCTGGCAGATCGTACAAAGTAGCCGTGGTATTGCCAAAGGCGCTGCCCTGACCAATCGCCATGCTTGACGTGTTATCATCCGTACGGTTTCCTAGCTGTGCCAGTGCATCGTTTAAGGCCTCTTCACCAGCTAACTCTAGCGGTGATTTATCTCCACCCACCGCTAACGCATTTAAGTCTTGGTAATCAAAATCAATACCGGAGGCTTGCAATAGCAACAAAGCAGCCGACGGCTTTTTCTCTAACCCCAACAGATTCGGACCCGACACCTGGTTACTAAAACTGCCTTTCGATACACCATCAGGAACCTGTGTTTGATCTACATCCTGAACAGCAACGTCTTGCCCACCGGTGGAAGCATCAGAGCCTCGGTAACCACTACCATTGGTTGCCAAATCCCCTGCGTCCTGATTGTCTTGGTCTTGCTGCTGAGCCAATTGTGTCACATCGGTATCACTGGCGGCATCGGCATCACTGCCATCGACAATGCCATTGATATTGAACTCTTTGGTATTGGCAAAGCCGTAATTCTCAAAACCTGAGCCCGTGATATTGGTTCCATTAGCGCCATAAATAATCCCAACCACATGGGGATTATTCATCTTGGCTGTGCTTGAATTCAGGACTTTGTCGTGAACAATTGGCGCTGTAGGTGCTGGATACTTATAGTTTTGAAATAAGATGGTGCCGTTGCCGCCAACCATTACATGTCTGTTATCCAGGGTTCTATACGCTCCATCCCTGACGCCTTGGTCAGACGACACAAAGTCAGCTTGCAACTTATAGAAATAATCGCGTGCTTCTTCCTTGGGCTTTTCCTGCTTATCGCTAATAAACTCCAAGGTAGTTCTATTAACATCAATAGTGTCTGATGAGTTGTAGCCACTGCCATTAATGGTAACCACATCACCAGAAGCCACATAGCTTAAATTATTTTCTAGACGGCCATTGATGGTTAGGTTGCCACCACTGTAGATACCGCTGCGAACTGCTTTCGTTTCGGAGTAACCATAGTCTACGCCAACAGTATGATGCAGATAATAATCGTCGTCTTTTCGCCCCAACTTATCCTTAGTTGTCTTAGTACGATAGTAAAAGCTGTAGGTATTTATCTTATAAGCCAGTTTCTTACTTCCACTAGAGGTCGTCCAACCATCATTTCGAACCAATCCAGCGTTAATATCCAGCACACCGGCGACATCTATCAAACCATTTACGCGCTCATCCAAACTACCATTCATCAAGGTCGATGCGTTTAATGTTGCTGAACCATTGGATTTAATACCGCCGAAGTTCCATAGCTGGCCCGCCGAAGTAGCAACTAAGTCCTGATTTGCAGCAATAATTGAACCTTCTTCATTACGAATAGATGCAGCAGAGTCTAAGGTTAGCAAGCCATCAATACTCACTAACTGTGAACCTTCGTGATTGGTAAAGTCGGACACATAGATGTCGGCAGCACCTAGTACTACAGCACCCTTATTATCAAACGAACCCAAGCGTTCGGCTGCACTACCCCAACGGGTATCACCTAGGCTATATATCTTTCCGCCTTGAGCATTATCGAGGTTAGCAAAATTCCATACACCACCTCTTGAAGAAATCTTCCCTTCATTTTCAATATCAGTGGCAGATATATCCAGATGGTCTCCCGATACCAAAGACCCGCTATTGCTTAGTGCCTGCAGCTGGCCACCACTACCTTTAATGCTCAAACCACCGCCGCCCGATAGTACTCCGGCTTCCATGTTGGTTAAACCATCCACGGTAATATCAAGCAGCCCATTGGTGGCAAAGTTGGCTTCATTGTTTAACTGTTTGGCGGTAATGCTTAAACCCGCCATCGACGTGATACTGCCTTGGTTGACCAAGTCACCATCAAGCTTCCAAATACTTTCTGGCTGACCGCCATTAATGCTAATAAGACCCGTGTCTTGTACGGTAAGGCCTTTGGCGTCAATATTAAGTGCATCGTCGGCCAAGATGGAGCCAGCGATTTGCAGATCTTGATCACTGTTGAGGTTAATCAGCTTTGATTGATACGAGGCTTGTAGCAAGCCACGCACAAACATAGTAAGACTGTTTTCCGCCACCAGTCCGGTCACGCTGCCACTGCCAGAAGCCCCCTGACTGCCGGCCAACCCTTCTTCAGAAATATACTGATTATGGCTACCAACGATCAGGTCCTTACCAAATATATAGCCGCCATTATTCAGGCTATCGAGCTTTAAGGTACCGGTTTGGGTGGCCGTCATATTGCCACGGTTTTCAAAGTGGGCAACGTCCATATCGATATCGCCTTTGGCGATAATATTGCCAGCATTCACTGTCGCCTGACGGCTGCTCAGTTGCATGCGCGCTTGATCATTGCTGGTAGACATTTCCGCATCTTGGCCATTGTCGATGCTCTGGGCATCGATCAGCAATTCTTTATCGGCGCGCAGCAATCCGGCGTTGATGATCTGTCTAGCACTGGTGAGCTGCAGCTCAGACGCCAGCATTTTGCCGTCGTTGTTAAGTGCTTGCTGACTCGCCAATTCGATACGCTCGCTGGCGCGCATATCACCGCTATTGGCAAAATCGCTCAGGGTATTTGCAGTTAGATTTTTAACCTGCATCTGACCACTATTGTCCAGCTGCTGTGCCACGGTTATATCGCTATGGGCAAACAGCTGGCCGCTATTATTCAGACTTTGCAGTGGGCTAATCAGCAACTGGCCGCTATCACTGCCAGATTCACTGACAATGGTGCCTTCATTCACTAAGTCACTGGCATTCAGACGGCCACGGCTAATATCCATCACCGCATTAGCACCCAAGTTATTAATGCTAGGGGCAGTTAAAACAAACTCACCGCTGCCACTGGCCTGATTCAGAGTGCCTTGGTTATCAATTTTTTGTGCCTGCAGCTGAGCCCTTTGGGCGTTAATTAAACTGCCGGCAGAGGTTTGAATGCGATCGGTGCTGGCCGTGAGTTCAACCGCATTGATGCGGCCACTGTTACTGACGCTACCACCTTGTGCAAACAACGACATTGCATGGGCACTGGTCAGCTGGCCACTGTTACTTATATGACGAGCCTGTGCTGATAGCTGCTGATTCGCATGCAGCTGACCACTGTTATTGATCTGTGCTGCCGACACGGATGCACTGTCAGTTATCAGCTTGCCACTATTAGTCAGTTGACCGCTGCTCACAACGGCCAACTGCTCACCTTGAATATGGCCCTGGTTCGATAGTGAGCCTAGTGTCAGGCGACTGCTATCAGACAGCAACAGTTGGCCATCAATATTGGCATGGCCTGCCACCGTCACAGTACTATTGCCTGCTGCCGAGCGCACACTGGCAGCGCTGTCGACATCCAGCCCAGCCATCGTCAATGCCATGGCATTGGCGGCCTCGAGTTTGCCACGCAGTTCAACCGCCTGGCTGGCATCAATCGACATTTGCCCAGCACTGGTCACCTGGCCAGCCTGAGTTTGTTGATGGTTGGCAAACGATTGCGTCACAATCGATACATCACCTTGGCCACTTTGAATACCGGCCGCCACCAGATCGCCATTACCATCAACGCTATTTACGCCGCTGTTCACGACAGCCTGCTGACGCTGATGAGCATTACCCAGGCTGACTTCGCCACCGTACAACAAGCCGCTGTTGTTAATGCGGCCACTTACTGCCTGGTTTACCGCAAGCTCAGCCGATGTTGAAATTCGCCCGGCGTTTTGCAGTTGCTCTGCATCCAACGCCAATGCAGTTTGTGGGTTTTGATCAGTACTGGCAATGGTGCCCTGGTTTATAAACTGACGGGCAGCCATCACGCTATCACCATCAAACACCATAGAACCGTCGTTTTGTAACGACTGCAGCGCCTCCAAGCGCAGCACGCCAACGCCAATATAGGCATCAACGCCCTGATTATGAAAATCACCGCCAGACATGGCCAGCTCAGACGACAAACTGATTTGTCCGGAGTTTTGCAACGAGCTAATACCACGCATCGCCAAGCCACTATTGGCTGCATCTTTGCGCTCTGCCAATAGGCCTTTATTGATTAGGGTACCAGGGGTGCCCGACGACAAATCGATAACCCCACGAATCACGTCGGTCGCGGCGTTTTCACCATTAATAAAGGTAGCGGCGCTAAGATTAACCTGAGCGTTATCTGCTGCTTCATCACGCTGGTACAGGATACCGTCGTTTTCCAACGTGTCGGTAATCGCTATATCGGCACTGGTAAGGGATATTTTTCCGGTATTACTGAGCTGACCGGCATTAATATCAAAATGTTCACCAACCAATAAGCCTGCATTGTTAATGCTAGCGACCGCATCAGCAGAAATATTATCGGCGGAGATCATTACCGCATCGGCGTTGTTTAGGGCATTATTTAATCTGGCCACTTCGGCGATACGAATCTTGTCATCCGCCTCAATGCTGCCGTCGTTGTCCACTTGAGCAAAGTGCGAGATGGATAACTGGCCATCTGCCTGCTGCTGGCCGGCATACTCGTTGCGCTGCACTATGCTGCCGCTATTTACCAGCGTACCGTTGGCCGCTTCCGTTAATAATTCAAGATTAAATGCACCAATGCTGCCATGGTTGCTCAGTTCGTTTGCTCGCAGCACTAAGTTTTGGCCACTAAGCTGTCCATCTTTCTGGTTTTCCAAGCCAGCCGAGCGCAGTACCAAAACCCCGGAGTTAATACGACCACCGTTTTTAGTATGGCCACTAACATCCAGGTTGGCGATGCTCGCTTGAATCGTTCCCAGGTTATCAAGGGTGTTGGCTTGCAGCTGCAGCTTTTCAGCATTGAGCTGACCTGCTTGATAGAAGTATCCCACCCTGCCACTTAATTCATTGGCAATAGAAATACGGCCTGCATGACTGGTATTGTTGGGGTCGCTGTTAAAAAACTGGTTTAGCCCTGTCACATCCAGATTGCGCGCATCCAGTGTGCCGCCGTTAATAAAGGTACCGGCGGTCAATTCTGCATTGTCCCAGCCCATACGCTGGCCTACCGATACAGTGCCAGCGTTATTGAAGCTGCTTTGCTCACTGGCGGCGGTCAAACTCACATCGGCGGCCGATAACGTAGCACCCGCAGCGTTATAAATTTTGTCGTAGTCGAGCACCAGATAATCAGCACCCACCTGACCTTGGTTATTGAACTGACCGGCACTCATTGAGGCCTGAGTTGCCGACAAGGTTGCACCCTGTTGGTTATTAATACTGTCTGCATTAATGGTCAGATTTTGATAACTGATCAGCTTACCAGTATTATTAAAGGCCTGATCTATGTTGAGTTCAGCTGTATCAGAAGTACGTACATCGCCCAGGTTATTTAACGTTTGCGCTTGTACAGACAATCGTTTCGACGATAATTCTGTCTTCTCACCAAACAATACCTGACGGGCGTTGAGCGCAATGTAGTCACTTTGTAGGTTTAAGGTATCGGTGCTGATAACATCCGTCACCGAGGCATTGAATACCCGGCTGATAATACTGGCAAACTCCGCTGACAACTGATCGGTACGAATCGCCAGTTTATCAGCATTGATATTCCCATGGGTCAGGTCCAGCGTTTGGCTATCAATGTTAAAGTCTTCAGCCACGGCTATTTTGCCGCCCACTGTTACCGCTTTGCCGTCAATATCAATCTGACGGGCGTCGGTGTCGGCAGCAAAAATCACTTCGCTACCATCAATATTAATCGTATCGCTGATTCGCGCGTTGGAGTTTCCATCCAGCAAGGTTTTCGGCGCCTTTATTTGCAAGCGTTCTGCTTGCAAATCACTGTCTCGCAGTGCAACTTCTTTCCCTGTAAGCTCGATATCTCTGGCCACCAGCACCGAGTGAATCAACTCTAAATCGTCGACCTTAGCGCTGAAAGTTTCCGTCGCCGCGCGGTCCTGGCTGTTGCTCGTGGCGTCAGCTTCGGCGTCCGTTGTAAATGACAATATTTGCCACTGATCGCCAATCAAGTGTGCCGAGCGAGCATCCAGTTGTGCGCTTTCCGCCTGATACTGGCTATCTTTCGACAGCATAGAGTTGCTATCGATGGCGAGATCTTTCACCACCCACTGCGACGACAAGACAGATAAGTCATCACTATTAACCTGCAACTTATCACTGTGAGTGAACACATCGGACAATAAGATAGAACCGGCATCAACGCGAATATCCGCCGCGCTTAACTCAACACCCGTGGCATTGACTTGCTGCGAATCTATGGTGATCTGGTTGCTTTGTAACTGGCTGTTGGTCAGGTCCAGCTCAGCACTGTCAATGGCCAACTGCTCGGCAGCAAAGGTAGAGTTATTAATATCTAATGAGCGCTGGCTATCCAGTTCAATATCTCGGGCAGATAGCAGAGCATCGCTAATGTTGCTTTGCTTAGCGTTCAGCGCAATGTTATCGGCCACCACCTCATTATCATTCAGGCTTAATGCGCTCGTATCTATGCTAATGTCTTCCATACTGATCAAATCAGCATGGATATTGGCTGATCCACTATCAATATGAGTATTACGTGAATTCACTTCACCATAAAGAGTGATTGAATCCGTGGCTGATAAATCAACCAGATCAGCAGTGATTTCCGAGTTGGATACGTTGGCAAAGCTACCTGACTGAGTGCGAATTTGGGTGTTTGCAATCAGATCATCCGAAATATGAACATCGCTGGATGAGCGAATATCCATACCGGTAAAGGAGTCGGCATCGCGTAAGGCAATGTCGCCAGCAGATTCAATAAACAAACTATCGGATTGCGAAAATAGGTAGCTGTCACTGCGTACACCCAGACCTTCTTCGGTTGCCATAACGCTGATTTTGCCCGACTGCATGGCACCAAAAATCGATGCATCAATAGCATATGCGCGCTGCTCGGCGGTGTCGGTAGCCAGCGGGGTTATATCCAACTGACCCGACAGCAACTCGGTGTAATTGAGGCTTAATGCACCTGAGATCAAATTTAGTTGCTGGCTGCTCTGCACTTCACCATTGACATCGATGTAACGGGCAAAGATGTCCAACACTGCAGGAGACAGCTTGTGATCTACCCCTTCACCCGCAAAAGTTACGGCTCCATCGGTAATATCAAAAAACAACGAGTTGCCAATATAGTGAGGCGAGCCGGTGGTTAATGTCACTCTATCTGTGTTGATAAAACCACAGTCGTTACAGGTAATACCATTGCGATTGGCAATAATGACGTTGGCAGACTGGCCAAACACTTCCAGTGCACCCAACATATTGGTGTTAGACGATGACGTGACTTCGTTCAAAATGGTGCTAGCAGCCACACCATTCAAGTTGGGGTTGGCAATAATTTCAGCGGCTAACCGACTGGAACCAGACACCAGCGAGTTGTTTAATACTGCGCCGTTTTTACCAATGTTAAATTGCTCGTACTGGTTATGCGACAGACCTGTGTTATCCGGCGTGACGATATTCACCACAGGCACAGAGTTTTGAACATTCACCTGAGGCTGAAAACGCACCTCAGCATTTGGGTCTGTGACTATGCCTGCGGCATAGCTAGCCGGTACAACAGGCACCACCAGAGTCGCGGTAATACAGTAGGCCAATGCCTTGGCTAACCAGCCGTAGCGTCGACCACGAATTGAATCCAACACTGCTATCTCAGTCCGTTGAGCCACTGCTATTTTCTTTGCCATTGTCATCAAAAAATCTGTGTAGAAAGTGATAAAAATGCACTATTACTGCTACGTGCTGCTTTTACGCTGGTAGTGAGAATATGCGCCCAAACAAACTGCAGACGAACGTCTTTGTAGCTTGCATTGAGGCCAAATCCGCCGCCCATGGCTTCTTCGCCTATGTTGTTTTCATCAGCAAAGACATGCCCATAGTCGATAAAAACGCTGGGCCGAACAGACACTCCAAGCTGCCTTAAGCCAGAAGCGGGAACATTGATATTAAAATCATTTCTTATATAGAAGCCGCTATCTCCCGATGCGATGGTCGTTTCACCGCCTCGAACGGAAGAGCGATCACCGATATGCACTTGTTCAGAGCTATATAGGCCTTTCTCGCTGTACTGGCCGCTCAAACTCAGCTGATAGCTGCCTATTGAGGCCACGGGTTTGGCGATCGACGAGCGCCATTCCAGTTTGGCAAACTGCGCATGAGGGGCTGCATCTGGCAACTCACTATCGTCCGTTGTCGCGCCAAACAGCTTGCTACCAAAAGCCGCGGCCAGCTCCATCGAATAATAACCCCAAGGCAAGTTCTCCGATGCATTCAGTGAAATGCGATAAGGCACGATCTTTTGAGGCGACAGCTTAACCCCTAGCAAGTAGCGCTCAGATCGACGCACCGACAATGAGTTCACCAGGTTTACCCGCATAGAAGAATCCCGGTACAGTAAGTAGTCCCAGGACAGCGTGCTGGTATTGGATTGGCCAAATAAATCCGTCTGCTCAGGTAGAATATTCAAGTATTCAGAGTAACTATGAGAAAAATTGAATGACGAATAGCGATAGGGAAAACTCGCGGTTGCAGCAACAGCATTGGTATTCTGACTGCCAATGTAGTTAATGCTGGTGGAGTCGTTGATACCAAGCAAGTTATCCGCTTCTAGTCCAACACGAATTTTCGTTTTACCGGTGTCTTCCTGGCCATCATTATTTAACTCAACTTCACCGCGAACCTCATCATCCACTTGATTGATAATCTGAATCTTGGTCAAACCCGGCTCACTCCCTGGCCAAAGCTTCATCGTGGCATTAGCAGATCGTACCCGGTTTATTTGATCCAGGCCTTGCTCTATGTCGGGTAGGTAAAGCTCTTTACTCAACGATGGCATTGCCCACCAGAGCTTTCGCTCATCGTCTGCCTCACCGTCATTTAGAATCACACTTTCTACTTCACCTTCGATTACGATCAGCTTGAGCGTGCCTAAATTTAGATCTTGCGGTGGAATATATACGCGAGTAGTGATGTAGCCTTTTTGCACATACACTGCCGTTAAGTCCTGCATCAGGTAATTAACACCATTCTTACCAAGACATTGATCGCGGTACTTCTCCAATAGCGTCAGCATGTCCTGCTCGGTAAGCAGGGTATTGCCGCTGATTTGAATGTTGTCGATGTCGAAACACACATCTTCTTGTGGCAACTCAGGCGTGGTTGGTAGCTGGCGTAGATTTTCCTGTTTATTCTCCAGGTACTCACGTTCGCGCTCCTGTTTCTGACGCTCCAGGAAACGCTCACCGAATTCTGTTTCAGGATCAGCGGCATGAACCAGACTGCTGACAAAGAGTAGTAAAACAACTAGATATGGCATTAATAGAGATCCCTGAATACACCAATTTCGCGCTGAATAATCAGGTCTTGGGTGGTCGGAGCGCGCACCACGTTGTAGTCACCTTCAATACCCTGTGCGGCCTCCACATGACCACCATCGAACTGGTTCGATTGCCCCAGAAAGATGATTTTTCCCATATTGGAAATCAAACTGCCACCTTGATCGACCGAGGTCCAAAGGCCCATACTTTTGAGAAAATATGTGCGTAAGCCACCTGGGCGAGTAATAACGTCGTAAACGGCTAATCCCTGGGATAAAAACTGAGGCGAGTCGATGCGAACATCGCCGACAGCCTGCATCAAGCCACCACGGTTAATGGCACTTTCAGCGCTGATATTTAACTGCCCAGATGCCTGAATTTGACCGCCAAGAAGCTCCATGTTGTTGCCTCCAGTACGATCACAGCCACCTATATTGCAGCGGCTGTTCATCCAGGTTTTACCGACAGCAAGAGCTGAATTATTGAAATCGCCGGCATCAATATTGATATCACCAGCATTAGAAATCAGTGATCCGCCGTGATTAGAAAACTGATCGACATTGATATTAATATCGCCAATAGTAGAAATAACTTCCGGCACAATACGGCCAATATCGGGCTCGCCAAAGTCGACATAGCGGGTATAGATCTTTTCATTATCAGTATACAAGGTATACCAAAGGGAACGGCCATCTTTGCTGTCAGAGATAATCTCACCACCTGTGCCCAAATCTGACTGCACCAGGTTGTTGGTATATGAGCCGGCTTCAATATTAATATCACCGTTAGCCAATAACCGTGATGACGAGTTAATGACGTGAGTAGCATTAATCGCAATATCTTGGTTTGAAAATAGCACAGTTCTGTTTTGCTGCGACGGTGCGTCCAGTCGTAGTGTTCCTTCTGCATTGAGTTCCACCGTGGCAACCCGCTGCTCGCCTTCTATCGCGGTGCTGGTTGCCTGCAGTAGATAGCCACGAATATCAGTATCGGCGCTGGAATTTAATCGAATATTGCCCGCCACCGATTGAATGCTTTGCTGAGTATCGGTGATATTGTTTAAATCAATATCAACACCATCGACCTCGACATCGCTTGCAGCAATAATGCTGCCACTCAGTTCTACTCGACCATCGGCAGATAAAGTAAAGGAACTCGCTGTGGCAGCGATGTCACCATAATTACGTACTCCTGCACCCTGATCTGTCACCATCATCAGCACCCTTGATGCGCTAAATGAGGCGTTTGAACTGATATCAACTGCCAGCTCGGCAGACTGTGAAGATAGGCCTTTGCTAGTGCGCCAGTTCAGGGTTGGATCAGTAACCGACTGAGCCGAGTTAAATTCATTGTCAGACGCCCCGACCACCAGATTAATATTGGTGAAATCATCATCAGAGCTGTTGCTGATTGGTCCGTCTATTTTGATGGTTTTACTAATCAACTCGAGGTGACTAATGATGCCCGACAAGCCGTCGGCGCCAACGTAAATTTCACCTTGCTCAACCAAGGCCGTGGGGTTGCGTCGAATGCGACCTAAACTGTCTTCACGATCAACAAAGCCCAATGTGCCGGTGGTCAGTGCCAGCCCGCCTGTATTAAAGAATTCAGCACCATTAATGGCGATACCATTTGGGTTGGCGATGATGACATGGGCACGTGTTCCTAACACACGTATTTCACCCGCCAAATTTGACGGATTGACACCTGTGACTTCGTTAATAATGGTACGAGCAGCTTGCTGTTGATTATCTAAGAGCAGACCACTGATATCAGAGTTAAATTCACTGTAACGGTTGTGGCTGATGCGATCACGATCGGCGGGTGCTATATCAATAACGGTACGGCCAAGATCATCCAATTGCACCGACGTTGCCGTGCTGCCATCAGGCAGCACCAAGGGGGCAGAAACGCAACAAAGAGAAAGCCACCAGCCCAGCACAGTAATGACTAATTTGTTGGCAAGTGACATCCGTGTGTAGTTCATCTTTATGCGCCAGTTGGTCAGGGGCGCGCAATTTACCTTAGGGTTGGATACTTTTCAACCAAGAAAGCGAACAAAAAGTGAACAGGATCACATACAATGCCTGACGAGTAGTTACAGATGCTGACACTACTTATCAGGTTTCATAAGGGCTCTGACGGATGACCGAGTGAAACTACGGTCTCGTAGTCTAACTATGGAGATAGCGTCACTGCCTCTCCCGTGAGTAGCAGTATCGGGCCGGGCAGTCACAACTGGCTCACTATGGCTGGCAAGGCCGACGGTTACACAATCCCATAGCAGCAAGACAGAACGCATAAAAAGAGAAAAATAGAGGGGCGAAGCCCCTCTATGCTCTAGCGGCGCTTTAGTCGAACAATTGCGCCAGCGCCTCACCCGGCTCTAGCGCACGCATAAAGGCTTCGCCCACCAAAAACGCGTGAACATTATTTTCACGCATGCACTCGACATCCTCACGAACGAGAATACCGCTTTCGGTAACGAGCAAGCGATCGGCTGGCACCCTTGGCAACAGGTCGAAGGTGGTATCCAGGCTCACCTCAAAGGTATGCAGGTTACGGTTGTTAATTCCGATCAGTGGCGTTTCCAACGTCAAGGCTGACGTTAACTCCTCACCATCATGCACTTCAACCAACACGTCCATGCCCAACTCATGCGCCAAGCCAGCCAAATCCTGCAGCTGCATAGCTGACAAAGCCGACACGATCAGCAAAATACAGTCAGCATTTAATGTACGCGCTTCATATATCTGATAAGGGTCGATCAAAAAGTCTTTGCGGATGACCGGCAGCGAGCATGCACTGCGAGCGGCCAGCAGATAATCTTCATGGCCCTGAAAATAGTCACGATCGGTCAATACCGATAAACAAGCAGCGCCGCCCTGCTCATACGATTCGGCAATAGCTTGGGGCACAAACTGTTCACGTAATACACCCTTGGAGGGTGACGCTTTTTTGATTTCCGCAATAACGGCTGGTTTTCCCGCATCCACTTTATTACGCATAGCCTGATAAAAACCACGCAAGGCATCTGGATCACAATCATGTGCTTGGGCTTTTATTTCATTAATCGGCAGCACAGCGCTGCGCTGGCGTACTTCGATCACCTTGGTATCGAGAATGCGCTTTAATACCGTAGGAGTGCTCATTGCATACCGCCATCTGTATCTGCGTTGATGTATTTAGAGAAGCTGCTGAGCTCACGCAACTTTTCCAGTGCCAGGCCTGAATAAATGGCATCTTCGGCCATATGTACTCCCTGGCTTAAGGAACTGGCCAGATCAGCCACGTAGATGGCCGCACCCGCATTCAGCGCCAGAATGTCTGCAGCTTTTTTACCAGCCTCGGTCTCACGTTTGCCCAGCGCATCACGGATCAGTGCCAAGCTTTGCTCAGCACTGTCCACTTCCAGCCCAGACAACACCTGAGGGCGAATACCCAGCTCATCTGGCGTGATGATAAATTCTTTAATCTCGCCATTTTTCAGCTCACACGCCCAGGTTGGTGATGCCAGACTGATTTCGTCCAAACCATCCTGAGAGTGCACCACCAAAATATGTTCAGCACCCATACGCTGCAATACTTCCGCCACTGGACGTAACAGCGCTTGAGTGAAAACACCGATTAATTGTTTTTTAACCCCGGCAGGATTCGTTAGCGGACCGAGAATATTAAACAGGGTACGCATGCCCAGAGCTTTGCGCGGGCCAATGGCATGTTTCATAGCACTGTGATGCATAGGAGCAAACATAAACCCCACACCCAGCTCATCAATACAACGTGCTACCTGCTCACTGCTCAGCTGCAAATTTACCCCGGCAGCCTCCAGTACATCAGCACTGCCAGAGTTGGACGACACGCCACGATTACCGTGCTTGGCCACCACACCACCGGCGGCGGCCACCACTAGCGCCGAGGCCGTTGATACATTAAATAGATTGGCACCATCACCACCGGTACCCACAATATCGACCGCATGTTTATCCGTTACCGGCACGCCGTCGGCCAGCTCACGCATGACAGTGACAGCACCGACAATTTCGTCGATGCTTTCGCTTTTCATGCGCAGCGCCACTAAAAATCCACCCACTTGAGCCGGGTCGCATTGGCCGGTCATAATCTGGCGCATCACGTCGATCATTTCATCCGTGCTTAAATCCTGTCGCTCAACCACTCTGGCCAGCGCGCTTTGAATATCCATGGCTATCTCACAATGTTTGGTTGAGGAAATTCTTTAATAAATCGTGGCCGTGCTGCGTCAGAATCGACTCAGGATGAAACTGCACACCCTCAATAGGCAGGGTTTTATGCCGCACACCCATGATTTCTTCGATGCTGCCGTCTTCATTTTGGGTCCAAGCGGTGACTTCTAAGCAATCCGGCAGGCGCTCTTTATCAATAACCAAAGAATGGTAGCGTGTGGCTTGGTATGGATTATTCAGCCCCGCAAATACACCCTGATTAGTGTGATAAATGGCCGAGGTTTTGCCATGCATCACCTGACCCGCACGCACCACATGACCACCAAATACCTGGCCGATACTTTGATGGCCCAAACATATGCCTAAAATTGGCAATTTACCGGCAAAGTGCTCAATCGCGGCCATAGAAATACCCGCTTCATTCGGGGTACAGGGGCCAGGAGAAATCACCAAATGATCGGGGTTCATCTCTTCGATTTGCTGCAAGGTGATGTCGTCGTTACGAAAAACACGTACATCAGCGCCCAGCTCAGCAAAATATTGCACCACGTTGTAAGTAAATGAGTCGTAGTTATCAATCATTAACAGCATGTTGGTATCCTCAACTCCACTTACTGATCAAGGCCGGCCGAAGCCATGGCCACTGCGCGGAACATTGCCCGACCTTTATTCATGGTTTCTTTCCATTCCAATCGCGGAATGGAATCTGCCACCACACCGGCACCCGCCTGAATGTTTAAAATGCCGTCTTTAATCACCGCAGTGCGAATAGCAATGGCGGTATCCATATTGCCATTCCAGCTGATATAACCCACGGCACCGCCATACACACCGCGTTTGGTCGACTCATACTGATCAATAATTTCCATCGCGCGGATTTTAGGAGCACCACTTAAGGTGCCGGCCGGATGCGCTGCTCGCAGTACATCCATGGCGCGAATTTCATCACCGACCTGACCTTTGACGTTAGAAACGATGTGCATCACATGACTGTAGCGTTCGACAATCATCTGATCCGTCACTTCGACCTGGCCGGTTTTTGCCACCCGGCCAACATCATTGCGGCCCAAATCAATCAGCATTAAATGCTCGGCAATTTCTTTCGGGTCAGACAGCAGTTCCTGTTCCAGCGCCTTGTCCTCGGCTTCGGTTTTACCACGATAACGGGTACCGGCAATGGGACGTACCGTCACTTCACCATCTTCTAAACGTGCAAGAATCTCGGGCGATGAGCCAACAACGTGAAAATCTTCCAGATTTAAGCAGTACATATAAGGCGACGGGTTCAGCGTGCGCAGAGCACGATAAATATCTACAGGGTTGCCTTTAAAAGGTACCTGCATACGCTGCGATAACACACACTGCATGATATCGCCGGATAATACGTACTCTTTCACATCAGCAACGGCCTGTTGGAACTTATCTTCGCCAAACAGTGAAACAAAATCCTGCTCCAGCACTTCTTCAGGCTGCTTGGTTTGGCCAACGTCGCCCTGATACGGCGCGCGCAGCTGCTGTCTGAGTTGCTCCAAACGTTGCAGCGCGTGCTCATAGGCATCGTTCTGTTGAGGGTCGGCCATAACGATCAGGTGCAGTTTGCCGCTAAGGTTATCAAACACCACCACCTCTTCAGACACCATTAACAAGATGTCTGGAGTATTCAACTCATCGGGCGGACAGCTGTGTTTGAGCCTGGGCTCAATGTAGCGCACGGTATCGTAGCCAAAATAACCGACCAAACCGCCGTTAAATTTTGGCAATGACGGTAACTCCGGCACCCGGTAGCGCCGTTGAAATTCATCAATATAACTGAGTGGATCATCCACCTGACACTGTTCAATCTCGACACCGTCGCGCGTCAAGCTCACCTGCTGACCACGGACCGTCAGCACTTCTCGAGCGGGTAAGCCAATAATGGAAAAGCGCGCCCACTTTTCTCCGCCCTGAACCGATTCGAACAGATAGCTATAAGGCTCAGATGCGAGTTTTAGAAAAGTCGTGAGCGGAGTATCCAGATCAGCCAGCACTTCTCTAGACACAGGAATACGGTTGTAACCCTGTTGTGCCAGGGCAGCAAATTGTTGCGGAGTCATACATTACCTTTGCATTGGTGAAAACACAGACACGGCCAAACGGCCACTACGGAAGTGTGCTAAGCGTCACCATCGACGGTTGAGGTGCTGTCCTTGCTGCAAAGGCCGGTTGTATTGAAAAAACACCACGGACTCCAGAGGTGGTTAGTTTTAATCGGATTTGAACTATATCAGAAGCTGACGATAGGGCTAAGCCCTATCTGCAGGGTGGCCAGTTTATCAGCCATCACCAAGACTAGGACTGACGCCAATCCAGACAGGGCCAGCCCTGTTGTTGAGCCGTTTGCCTAAGCGGTACGTTTGGATTCAGTACTACCGGCTGAGCCACGGCCTTGAGCAACGGCAAGTCGGAATGGCTATCGGTATAAAAGGCAGCATCGCAAAAACTCAGGCCTTGCTGTTGTAAATAGTCGCGTGCCAGCTCGACCTTACCGTCGCCATAACACATCGGATGCTCAAGCCCAGTAATGCGGTCCTGTTCCACCTTCAAGCGATTGCTGATGACATGATCAATGCCTAAGGCATCGCCATACACCTTCGCCACCACATCATCTGAGCCTGTGATCATCACCAACTGGGTGCCACGGCGTTGATAAGCAAACAACAGCGACGCTGCTTGTGGATAAATATGTAACCGCCCACGCTCTTGGAAAAACCGTTGTACCTGGGTCTGATACTGCGCCAGTGTCATGCCGCGCGTGCGGGTACGGTAATAATTAGACAAGCGCCGATGGGTAACCCGACCTTTTTTATAGGCGCGGTACAAGGACGCTAACGCCTGACTAGCTTCGACCAGAGCCCAGCGTTCGTGCTTAAAGCGCCATTTGATCCAAAGACTGTTGGCGTCCTTGTTGATAAGAGAATCGTCGAGGTCAAAAAAGACCACGGGATAGTTGTAGATCTGCATAGCCAGTCCATTACCTGCTGCTGGCACTGTACCACAGATCACCCCGGCATTCGTGGCAACGCTCTGTTGCCGTTAAATACCGCCAGTTCCGTCGCCATCGGCGGCCAAGCGCCAGTGAGTAATAGTGGCTGCGGTAAAGGCTTGCGGATGTTTCAGCACCAGTTGCTGTAAACCATGCCATAACGCAGATACATGGGTTTCCAGCCCAAGCAGTTTCAGAGATGCCATCATTCGTGATAGGCGCCTGTGATTGTGGTTATCGGGTGTCATCCAGTGCAGATCAGCCACATTAGCTGGCAGCAATAACTCAAAGCCTTGCGGCGTTTCTCGCAAGCTCACGCCAAAGAATTGTGTCATGCGCAGCAACACTCGATGCAGCTCGGCTTGCAGCTCTGGTTGGCGACGGAATTCCGCAATCAGCTCATCGTCCAATACCGGCGCTTCGGGGTTAAATGGGCTGGGGTCTTTTAATGGAAACAACCACTGAATGTAGTCGTGACAGCTTTCCAGCTCGGTATTGCTAAATGCCAGAATACCACTCAGTGTACGACCGCGATGGTCGGTACCGGTACCAGAATAAAACGCGATCAAAGGGTGCATACTGTTCTCCAACGGGTCTGCAGCAGGGCTGACCCGCACCAAATTCGCCGCCTGCTTGGCCAATCGTCAACGACAGTATAGACATGAAAAGACTTGATCTGAGGCATAGCATCGGACGATGAACTCATCCATGCTCTTAGTCAGTGGCGGCCTAGCCGCCCTTCACTGATCAAAGGAGTTTTTATGAAAGGTTTGGAAATCAGCTTCCGCGACATTGACCACTCCGATGCTATCGAGCAGCACATCCGTGACAAAGCCGACAAGCTCACCAGTACTTATGATGACATTACTGGTATCCGCACCGTTGTCGCTTTACCTCACAACCACAGCAACAAGGGCAAGTTGGCCCATGTTTCGGTGGAAGTCGGGCTACCAGGAGAAACCGTTGCCATTACCCATGACCAGCATGATCAGACCGACCACGAGGATATGTACATCGCCATACGGCACGCGTTTGACAAGGCGCAGCGTAAGATCCGTAAGATTCATGAGCGCCGTATCGACAGCAAACGCCGGGCTGCAGTAGCACCTTTGGTGGCAGAATAAGCAACCTTAAGGGGTTGCCACTGACAAGATACTCAGTCCAATAAAATAAAGGCCCGCTATGCGGGCCTTTTTTGTGCATTCTGACCAGCCAATAACACCTGCAGCAACCCGGGCCGGACCAAGTCAGCGTACAAAGCGCCCATGTCAGCGGCTGAAATCGGAAAGTCTTGGCGGATCCAGCGCACAATCACCATAAAAGACGCGCCAGTCAGAAAATCAATCACATAATTTAGCCGTTCATTGTCGATCACTGGCAATTGATGGTGGTGCACAAAACGTTCAATGATGCGCCGTACGTAGTGATTAAACTCCGCCATAATCAGCGCCTCGACATCAGCCTGCATCAACACCTTGGACTCTTCTCGCTTATCAGACCACTGCCGAAACATCAGCGTCGCGATCACTGGGTCGGCATCGATGGAGCACGTTAAATACGGATCAACTTCTGCATAAAACGCTTCAAACATGCGACCGATGTAGGCTCGTAGCAAGTCATCTTTACTGCGGTAATGGCTATAAAAGGTGGGCCGGGCCACCCCAGAATGCTGGCACAGCTGGGCCACCGACAACTTGCTGTAGGGCTGTATCGCCATCAATTGCAGCAACGACGACATCAGCAGCTGCTGGGTTCGTTCAACACGCTTATCGGATTGTTGAGGCATAGCAGGATCAAGAAATAGACAAGTGTCTATTAAATCGAATTGGGCAGATCTAGCCTATCCGCCAGAGGAGTGAAAAAATACAAGCCGCACAATGGCGGCTTGTAACTAGGGAACCTCAGAATGATTCGCTGCCCGCTCTGGATCGCCAGAAGGCTCAAGATCGCTAAGCCGGTTTGCTGCTCTAGCTATAGCAACAATCGGCGACACAGAATTGGAGTTCTCTGACGCCCCCTAGGCGATGGATTTAAGCCGTCGCAAATAAGTCTTCATCCAGTTCGTACAAGGATTCAGAACCACCACGAACGGCAGCACTCAAGCCGATGTAGCGCGGTAACAAGCGCTTAATATAGAAGCGCGCGGTAGCCACCTTGCCTTGATAAAAACGATCACCGTCTTTGGACATGGCAACCAGTGCCATCTTGGCCCACATAAAGGCCAACGTGGTGTAACCAAACACATGCAGGTACTCAACCGATGCCGCGCCAATTTCATTGGCATCGTTTTTAGCCTGATCGATCACCCACTGAGTCAGGTCGCTCAGATTTTCCAGCGCCGCTTTTAACGGTTCGATAAACTCAGATGCCGCCTCATTGCCTTCATAGGTAGCAATAAAGTCGTTCACGTCCTGTTCGAACAGGCGATAGAAAGCACCGTTATTAGCCACCACTTTACGTCCCATCAAATCCAGCGCTTGGATACCGTTAGTGCCTTCATAGATCTGGGTGATACGAATATCACGCACATATTGCTCCTGGCCCCACTCGCGGATAAAGCCATGGCCACCAAAGACCTGCTGTCCAGCGATGGCAGATTCCAATGCGGTATCGGTCAGGAAAGCTTTAGCAACGGGGGTCAGCAGTGCCAGCATGGCATCGGCGTGGTTGCGATCATCTTCATTGTCGGTGAACTTGGCGATGTCGAGCCACTTTGCTACATAGGTTGAAAATGCCCGGCCGCCTTCGGTGAAGGCCTTTTGCGTCAGCAACATGCGACGGACATCAGGATGAACAATGATAGGGTCTGCGGCCTTGTCTTTGTTCACGGCACCAGTTGGTGCACGGCTTTGAATACGATCACGTGCGTATTCAACGGCATTTTGGTAAGACGCTTCAGCAGCACCAATGCCCTGGATGCCAACTCCCAGGCGCTCATAGTTCATCATGGTAAACATGGCTGCCAGGCCTTTGTTTTCTTCGCCCACCAACCAGCCTTTGGCACCGTCGTAGTTCATCACACAGGTGGCTGAGCCTTTAATGCCCATTTTGTGTTCAATCGAACCACAACCCATGCTGTTACGCTCGCCCAGAGAACCATCGTCGTTGACCAGGAACTTAGGCACCAGGAACAAAGAAATCCCTTTGGGGCCTGCTGGCGCATCCGGCAGTTTGGCCAATACCAGATGAATGATGTTCTCGGCCATATCGTGCTCGCCCCAAGTAATAAAAATCTTGGTGCCCGTCACGTCGTATGAGCCATCGGCATTCGGAGTCGCTTTGGTGCGGATGATACCCAAATCGGTACCAGCATGCGGCTCGGTCAGATCCATTGCCCCTGACCACTGGCCAGAGTACATATTCGGCAGATATTTTTCTTTCAGCTCTTGTGAGCCGTGGGCATTTAGTGACAAGCAGGCACCGGCGGTCAGCATAGGCGCCAGACCAAATGACATATTAGCGCCCTGAATCATCTCTTCGACCTGACCTACTAGGGTCTTTGGCATGCCCATGCCGCCAAAATCGGGATTACCGCCCAGGCCGTTTAAGCCCGCTTCAACGTAAGTTTCATAAGCCTGTTTAAAACCAGGGGCTGCAGTGACCTCACCGTTTTCCCAGTGCGAGCCTACTTCATCACCTTCACGGTTAATAGGTGCCAGTACTTGGCTGGCAATTTTTCCACACTCGTCGAGAATGGCTTCTGCCGTTTCAACATCGACGGCGCCTTCCAGACCAGCCAGCGAAGACCAAAGTTTATCGGCTTCGAATACTTCGTTCAGGACAAAACGCATATCGCGTAACGGTGCTTTGTAATCAGCCATGACTCACCTCAAGTTAGGTTGACCAACGAACTGCCCGCAGCAGAACATCGGCCGGACAACAAAATGACGTTATTGTACCGGCTCTGTTTTTCATTCCCAGAGCCGAATACGAAAAAACCGCGCTTAAGCGCGGCTTTTCTCGTACTTAAGACCCAGTAAAAAGCCTAACATGCATTAGAATGCAAAGTGCTCTTCTGCCAGATCCATCAGCGTATCGGCGCCCGCCAGCATGCTTTCTGCATGGCCTTTGGTGCGTGGCAGGATACGAGTGAAGTAGAAACGCGCAGTGGCGATCTTGGCTTTGTAGAAGTCTTCTTCAGTGGTGCCCGCTGCCAGAGCGTCTTGCGCCAACTTAGCCATACGTGCCCACAGGTAGCCCAGCACGGCGTAACCCGAATACATCAGGTAATCAACCGAGGCACTGCCCACTTCATCACGGTTCTTCATCGCGCTCATGCCCACTTTCATGGTCAGATCGCCCCACTCTTTGTTCAGTGCAGCCAGCGGTGCGACGAACTGTGCCATGTCGTCATTGCCTTCTTCGGCCTGACAGAATTTGTGCACAATTTTGGTGAAGTTTTTCAAGCTTTGACCCTGAGTCATCAGGACTTTACGACCCAACAAGTCGAGTGCCTGAATACCCGTGGTGCCTTCATAGATGGTGGCAATCTTGGTATCACGTACCAGCTGCTCCATACCCCATTCAGCAATAAAGCCATGACCACCGAACACCTGTACGCCCAGATTAGTGGCTTCGTAGCCCACTTCCGTCAGGAAAGCTTTAGCGATTGGCGTCAAAAAGCCCAACAGCTCATCGGCGGCCTTACGCGCTTCTTCGTCGTCGCCTTTTTTAACGATATCGTTTTGCTGTGCTGCCCAATACACCAGCGCACGACCACCTTCTGCAAAGACTTTTTGAGTCAGCAGCATACGGCGCACATCAGGATGCACGATGATAGGGTCGGCGGCTTTTTCTGGCGCCTTAGGGCCAGACAGAGAACGCATCGCCAAACGGTCTTTGGCATACGCCAGCGCACCCTGGAACGACGCTTCGGCAGAGGTAGAACCTTGCAATGCAGTACCGATACGAGCGGTGTTCATAAAGGTGAACATGCAGTTCAAACCTTTGTTCTCAGGGCCAATCAACCAACCTTTGGCGCCATCGAAGTTCATAACGCAGGTCGAGTTACCATGAATGCCCATCTTGTGTTCGATCGAACCACAGCTAACAGCATTGCGCTCACCTGGTGTGCCATCTTCGTTAGGCAGGAACTTAGGCACGATAAACAAGGAAATACCCTTGGTACCTTCAGGTGCGCCCGGCAAACGAGCCAGTACGATATGCACAATGTTCTCGGCCATATCGTGTTCACCGGCAGAGATAAATATCTTGGTGCCAGAGATGCTGTAAGAACCGTCAGCGTTGGCTTCTGCTTTAGATTTCAAAATACCCAAGTCAGAGCCACAGTGAGGTTCAGTCAGGCACATGGTACCGGTCCACTCACCGGATACCAGTTTGGTCAGGTAGGTTTCTTTCTGCTCAGGCGTACCGTGCAGCTCAACTGTGTTCATGGCACCGTGTGACAGGCCTGGGTACATGCCCCAAGACCAGTTAGCACTGCCCACCATTTCAGACATAACAATGCCCAGAGACTCAGGCAGGCCTTGACCACCATGCTCTTCTTCGTGTGCCAGTGAAGGCCAGCCGCCTTCTACGTACTTGGCATAAGCTTCTTTAAAGCCGGTTGGCGTAGTGACTGAACCATCTTCATGGCGAGTACAACCTTCGATATCACCCGCACGGTTGATCGGCGCCAACTCCTGCTCACAGAACTTCGCACCTTCGGCAATGATGGCTTCAACCATGTCTGGAGTCGCAACATCGGCGTAAGCAGGAATACTGGCGTAATGCTGAGACATATCCAGCAGCTCATCCATTACGAACTTAATTTCACGAAGAGGGGCTTTGTATTCAGGCATGGGACAGACCTCGTTGCCGGTTATCTTTTACAGCGTTTGCTGCCGTTGTAATCGACGATGGATCAACAAATAGGCTGCTCACAACCGGTCAGCCAACATCGTCCGTTCAAACAAGTGTTTGAAACATACGTTCGCCCTCTTGCCTTGTCAAGGGCGAGTCACATTATGCAAGGGCTAACACGTAAGGAACTTCACCAGTAAAAACAGCAAACACCCTAGTAAGGGTGGTGTTTCACTGACCCGTAATCTAGCGACGTAAATATTGATGCTAAACCGCACACTGCTGTGCCCGACACGCATCCCGCTGGCAAAAGACCCATTTATTCAACAACGATGAAAGATAAAATAAGTCTGTAGCTATGCTACAAACCGTCAGACACAGAGAAAGAAAATCTCTGTCATAGCCATGACGAGTGCTCTAAGTGGCTATCAACTCTGTGCGGATGAATGACAAAGGGTTGCTAGAGGGTTCAGAGTAATTAGCAGGGGAACATCACAGAGATGCACGAAATCTAGGGGAAGTGAAGATTCAGGCAATATCGTTCAGCAGCTGACCCGCTGATACCGGGGCTGGCTGAGAGATACGCAGCAGAGTTTCATTAATGCGCCGTACCTTCGCATTGTATTCAGCAAAACGCTCAGCCGCAGAAATGGTGCTTTCTTCTTCATCTTTGGCTTTTTCTTCAGCCGCTTGCTGTTTTTCACGCGCTTCTTGAAGCTCTATTCGTGCTTCCTGCCGCTGGTCATCAGCAACATTGCTTTGCAAACGGCTGATCTCGCGCTGCTCGGCGACAATTTCTGCTTGGGCTTCAGCCGCCAACTGCGCCGCCTGTGCTGCGACTTGGCGGTCCTGAGAAGAAGGTTCTGCAGGCGCCAATGCTGCCCGGCGAACTCGCTCCATTTTATCCAGCGTCGCCTGAGGGTCTCCGGCTACCTTGCCAACATCAATATTTACCTCTCCAGCAACGGCATAACGCACACCATCAGGGCCGCTACGGTAGGAAAAGCTCGCTCCACCAGCAAGGTTGCCGCCCACCGCAGAATGAGCCTGTTCATGGGCTCGTACTTCGGCATCGGTTTGTTTTAACTGCTGTATTTGTGCCAGTTCTTCGCTGCGCTGCTCCTGCTCAGTGGCTGCAACGTCGCTTGTCTGGGCAGACTTCACCTCACTACCTTGGCTATCAGCAGGTGTACTTTCTTCAGTCACGGCTTGTTCAATGCTGGCACTGCTTTCGATCGGTTCCTGCACGGCTTCATTTGCAGGCTTGTTCGCTGCAGGGCTGTAGGTATCGGAGGGACGCACAGAAGGAGTAAGCTCAACTGCTGCCACAGGAGCAAAACTGGCACTGCCCTGAGTTTCAGGCAGCGCTGTGGTGCTGCTGGCTACCCGGGTATTGGCCGCTGGCGGTGCCACACTGGCCGTGGGTAAGCTGACTGGAGCGGCAGTTACTTGCATGACAACATTCCATCAGGCCTGAATATCAATCAGAGTGCCCAACTGTTGGTCTGCGGCTTCCAGCACTTTACTGCTGGCTTCAACCTGACGCTCACCTTCACGCAGATTGACCAAGCCCTCGCTGACCTCTGGGGCATCCTGAACCGGGCGAGTCGTAGTGGCATCATTGACTTGCTGCGCCGCCTGACGCACCTGCTCAATTCCCTGTGAAATGCCTGTCGCTGCGCTGGTAAACGCCGAACCGGCGGTTGATCCAATATTCATACATGCCTCCCACTATGGTTTTTGGCTTATTGGTCAAAATATAATCAACGCCAACCATAAATACCAGATATCAGGCATTTGCAGCACATGTCACATATGACAGTCAGACAGCACTTGACCCTCCCAAGCAGCAGCCAAGGAACAGAAACAGTGCTAACTAACGCATGATTCAGAACGTTGACCGCACCCAATACAGGGACACTATATTGGGTGAAGCGGCATTTGCTGGGTTAATGCAGACCGAGCTGTAATGCTTAGTGCTGTTGGCTAGCGAGCCGCGTCGTAGAAGGCCGCTTGAGGATTGTCTTTCACCGCCAGCAACTGCTCCAGTTCCTGAGGTGCTTCAGTCACCTGATGATCGCGATTAATACCCAAGCGAGCAAACAGTGCCTGGTCCTTATTAGCAGCGGGGTTGGGTGTCGTCAGCAAACATTCACCGTAGAAGATGGAGTTAGCGCCAGCAAAGAAGCACATCGACTGCATTTCGTCAGTCATCTCTTCACGTCCGGCACTCAAGCGCACGTGGGATTTAGGCATCATGATGCGAGCCACGGCAATACTGCGAACAAAATCGAGAGGGTCCATACCCTGTTGATCTTGCAGCGGCGTGCCTGCCACGCGTACCAGTTGATTGATAGGTACTGATTCCGGATGCTGCGGCAGATTAGCTAGCTGCACCAACAGCCCGGCGCGGTCAGCCTTTGACTCACCCATACCCAGAATACCGCCCGAGCATACTTTCATGCCGGCTTGGCGTACGTTATCCAGGGTTTCAAGGCGATCGCTATAACTGCGGGTGGTGATGATTTCACCGTAGTACTCTGGCGAGGTATCTAGGTTGTGGTTGTAATAGTCCAGCCCAGCATCTGCCAAACGACTGGCTTTATCAGCATCCAGCATGCCAAGCGTCATGCAGGTCTCCAGCCCCAGCTCCTTAACGCCTCGCACCATGGCTTCAACGTAAGGCATATCTTTTTCACGCGGTGAGCGCCAAGCCGCTCCCATACAAAAGCGCTGTGAGCCTGCGGCCTTGGCAGCTTTGGCCTTTTCTATCACGGCCTCCACTTCCATCAGCTTTTCTTTTTCCAGTTTGGTGTCGTAACGAGCACTTTGCGGGCAATAAGCACAGTCTTCCGGGCAGGCACCGGTTTTAATCGACAACAAGGTACTGACTTGGACCGAATTGGGGTCAAAGTGCTGACGATGAACGCTATGAGCCTGAAACAATAAGTCGTTCATCGGCATGGCAAACAGTGCCTCAACCTCACTGACGCTCCAGTCGTGTCGCAAAGTCGTCGTATTTTGCTGTGCCATGATCACTTGCCTCAAATTCCGATCACTAAGGTGCTATTGATCATAAACGGGCACTTATTGCGGTCAACTCAGATGGAAAATTTCGACAACCTCTGGTCAAAAATAAACCAGCAGTTAACTGATTTTCTTACGGCATGCTCCATCTGTGAATGGTGCGCAGGGGCTCTGGACAGTAGTCACCCATTTTTGTGCATGAGCTGCTGTGCGCAATTGCCGTATAATCTGCACGCCTGTCGCCAGTGTGCTGAACCTGTGCAATCGCCGCTGTTATGGCGTTGTGGCCAGTGCCTGCAGTCGCCTCCCCACTTCGATTACAGCAACACTGGCTACTGTTATCAGTTTCCCATTGATCAGTGGATTGTTCGTTGCAAAGACCAGCATTCATTGCCCTGGCACGATCGTTTGCAATATCTGGCCAGCGACAGTTACGAGCCACCAACCGTGGCCATCGATGCCGTCACCTTTATCCCATCGAGCCGCGCTAAGTTGTTACAACGTGGTTTTAACTTGTCGCGGTCACTGGCGACCACCGTGGCTGCCCAACTCAATGTACCGTTAATTCATCTATTTACGCAGCAACATCTACGCGACCAACGAGGCCTAAACCTAACGCAGCGCCGACAAAATTTGCGTCACGGTCTGCAGTTGAATCACCGCCATTTAGCGAAGGTAAACGACAAACTGAGTTTGCTGCATGTGTTGGTGGTCGATGATGTCATGACCTCCGGCGCAACCTTTAATCGAGCGGCACAATTGCTCAAACAGAGTGGCGTAAAACTGGTAGGATGCTGGGCTCTGGCACGGGCACAGAAAAGCACGGTGAATCAACGCAGCAAACAGAGGCACAACGCTGTTTCAGCAAGTTGATGTCGCGCTCCAGTGCCCCTCAGCCATAACCGCTTTTCAGGCTCAGGCCTGTTCACTCCACAGCAAGAGCACAACTCATGACCGAAAGCCATTTACCCTACGCCGACCTCACTCCGGACACGGTGATGGATGCCATCGACAGCCTAGGCTATCACTGTGATGCCCGAATCCTAGCTCTCAACAGCTACGAGAATCGGGTCTATCAGGTGGGTTTAGAAGATGAAGCACCGCTCATTGCTAAGTTCTACCGGCCGCAGCGTTGGTCCAGCGATGCGATTCGCGAAGAGCATCAGTTTCTACTGCAATTAGCCGAAGAAGATGTGCCGGTAGTGGCGCCGCTTGAGCATGACGGTGACACCCTGTTTCATCACGGTGGTTATGATTTTGCGTTATTTCCCAGGCGTGGTGGCCAAGCCCCTGAGCTAAGTCGCGAGCAAGATCTGGAGTTAATCGGCCGCTGGCTGGCGCGCATACATCAGGTGGGGGCGAGGCAATCCTTCCAACATCGCCTGAGCATTCAGCCACAGCACGACATTCAGCTGGCCAGCGAGCAGGTCATGAGTGCTGGACTAATGCCAGACGATTATCGCGACGCCTATCGCACCACCATGGAAGCCTTCGCTCAGGCACTTCCCGCCAGCAACCAATGGCAAACCATACGTCTGCACGGCGACCTGCATAACGGCAATTTACTGCTGCGCGATGAACAGCTGTTTTTTGTCGATTTTGACGATTGTCTACAAGGCCCTGCTATGCAGGATATTTGGATGTTGCTCAGTGGTCAGCGCGATGAACAGCAAGCGCAAATTCGCACCATCGCCGAAGGCTATGAGGTATTTCGGCCATTTCCTGGCGACGAGTTATCCAGCATAGAAATATTAAGAACCCTGCGTATCGCCAAATACGCCGCCTGGCTCAGCCAGCGCTGGTCAGACCCTGCCTTCCCGAATGCTTTCCCTTGGTTTACTGGCCATCAATTTTGGTCACAACACTTGCTGGCCTTGCGAGAACAACAGGCAAATCTGTGGGAAGAGCCATTGCAACGTTTCTAGCCCGACTACAGACATAAAAAAAGGCCCCGCAGGGCCTCTTTTTACTGTCGAATTAACGACGTCCAGAACGACGCAGTGCAGCCGGCGTGTAATCACCCTGATTACGTTCAAAGCCAAACTCGTAGGCGCTTTCTTCTTCGTTATCCAGGCCTAGCGCTAAATAGCGACCTGAGTTCAAGTCATACAAGACTTCCAGTGCGTACCAAGGCACCAGGTAGTCGTAGTACATCAGGCTGTGCGCTTCAGCCACACGCCACAGCTCACCGCGACCATCATAATGATCGATCACAGATGCCTGCCAAGTATCTTCATCAATGTAGAATACACGCTTGGCATAGATGTGACGTTTGCCTTCCTGCAACGTCGCTTCCACTTTCCATACCCGGTGCAGTTCGTAGCGGGTCAGGTCCTGATTAATGTGACCCGCTTTCACGATGTCATCATATTTCAGCTTCTCGCTTTTCAGCTTGTAAGAGTTGTACGGAACGTACATTTCTTGCTTGCCAACCAGCTTCCAGTTGTAACGATCCGGAGCACCGTTATACATGTCGAAGTTATCTGCGGTACGCATGCCATCGGCAGCCGTACCTGGGCCATCATAGGCCACTTGCGGGGCACGGCGAACGCGGCGTTGACCAGCGTTATATACCCAAGCTTTACGCGGCTCTTTTACCTGATCCAGAGTTTCATGTACCAGCAGTACGTTGCCTGCCAAACGTGCTGGCGACAAAACGTCCTGCTTAAAGTAGAACAGCACGTTTTGATCCTGGCTTGGATCAAAGTCCGATAGCTTGTTACGGAAGGTGAACTCGTCCTGGAAGCGCACCACAGTGTAATCACCGTTTACCTGCGGCGTTACCTGGCCAACGATACGGCGAACACTGCCACCACGGTAGCGCACAATGTGGTTCCAGATAGCTTCCAGACCATTTTGTGGCATCGGGAAAGGCACACCTTCGACATAGTTCTCCAGACCATTGCCACCGGCTACCAGCGTGGTTTTGCTGGCATTTTGCTTACTCGCTTCATAAATATGCTGCGGATAAGCTGCAGTACGGCGAGTCTCGTATACCGGCATACGGAAGGTTTCTGGATATTTCTCAAACATGGCTTTTTGGCCGTCGCTGAGCTTGTCGGCATAGTCTTTATAGTTGGCCGCAGTAATCACAAACTTGGGCTTGTCGGACGCAAATGGATCGGTTGGCTTGCCGCCTTTTTTATGGCCCGCTGGCGCTTCCACCAATCCGCCGGTCCAAGCTGGAATATCCCCACTGGCCGCTTTCACCGCACCCATGGGCGTCAGCTCATTGTTAAGCTTGGCGGCATCGGCTTCCGATACCGCTGAGTGTGCGGAAGCCACCATCAGGGACAGCGCTAATGCGCCGCCCCACTGTTTGTATTTGTTCAACATCATATTAAACCTCAAAAACGTTCTCACTGAGCTCTGACTTAGAATGAATACTTGGCAGAGAGAGTAATGTTGTCGCGATCTTTGATCTGGTTGTAATCGCCACCTGAGAAATTGGTATAGCTGACATCAAAGGATGTTTGGTTCAGATACACAAAATTCACACCCAAGCCAGTCGTCAAACGACCATCAACAAACTGACCACCCGGCTCAGGCGCATTACCGCTATCGTAGGCAACACTTAAAGTCGGAGTCACGTTAACGCCAGAGAACAGGTTGTTATAGGTGGCTGAAACACGAGCACGAACACCCGCTGACAGCTCGGTGGTATAACCGTCATCAGAACAGTGCTTAGACTGGGTATTTTGACCCGAGCCAGGCGCTGTACAGTAGTTCACTTCTTTATTCGGATCTGCTGGCGACGCCCACACACCATCGTTGTTACCGATACCATAAGCACCAGATCGACCATAACGTGCATCATCGGTATCTGGCAGACCATCAACGTAGGTCAAACCCGCTTCAGTCACCAGTGCCAAACGGTCAGCGCCCATCACCCGATCAAAGAACTTGATGTATGTGCTTTGGATCTGCCAAATATCAAACTCGTCATAACCCTGAGAAATTTCGCCATACAGCTCTTTCTCACGATCAGCACCCAGCTCGTCTAAGCGTGCCTGGTACAGACGGCTATAAGGCGCAGCGTTACCCGCCAGAATCAGTTCAAATGCGTTCCACTGAATCGGAGCATCAGGCTTATAGCTGATTTCACCAGAAATCGATGCACCGCTTTCCGTTGAGGTGGCAAAGCTGACACCAGCAATCTGAATGTCCTCTGGATAAGCGATCTGATACAGAGGGTAATGGCTGTCGTAGGTCGCATTAGGGTTAACCATTGCATCCACGGTACCCGTCACAGTGCCGGTGGCATCCTTATTGGATACCGCGCCATTAATATACGGCAGGCGACTGTGAATATTCATGTAGTAGAAACCAAACTCAGTATCGCCCAGTTCCTCTGAATACCAACGCACTGCCATACCAAACTGGCCAGAGTCTTTGGGCTCATCATCGTCCAATCGCTCGGTAATTGGAGCAACACGCTGCGTCATTGGCACATTGGTATCGATTTCAGCCTGGCGGAAAGCGAGAATATCACGCTCGTCCGCTTCGCCACCCAAGACCACAGGGCCACAGCCGTCGGCTACAAAGTCGACCGTTGAGAAGAAGGTTCCACATGGGTCAGAGCGAGTCTTTTCCCATTGCAGCTGATAAAAGGCTTCCAGAGATACATTGGTGGTCAGACCAATAGAGGTGTACACCATATTGACTGGCAGCAAACCTTCTTTCACTTCAGCACCAGGCTTACGGAAGGCCGATGCATCCACCGGGTTAATGCTGTTAATACCGCCCTGGATAAAGGTACTTTCACCCCAGCTCACTACCTGACGACCTAAACGCAAGCTGACTGGCGCTTCACCGACGTAATAATCGGCCCAGACATACGCATCCTGCAGCTCGGCACCTTTACCAGCAGCATCTTTGGTTTCGTCGGTCAGTGGTTTGAAATCCGTTTCTTCATCCATGATGGCGGCGTCGTAATAAGCACGTGCACGGAAGAAGGCACCATAGTTTTCATAGCTGATTTCTAAATCAGAACTCCACTTTAAGACGTGGGTGTAGATATCGCCTTTGTCGTAATTCAGAGTACCGTCGTCATAGTTATACGAAGACCCCTTACCACCATTGCCGGGCATGATCTGATATTGATCCTGATCTTCCAGGCGCCAGCCGACACCGTAACTGATGGTGTTATCCCACTGGGCATTCACATCACCAAAATTAAACTCGACCGCTTGGGCCTGAATTGCGCCCATGAGTGCCAGTGCCAGCGGGGCTTTTTTAAACACTGTTTGCTTGGCTTTGCTTGTCATTGTTATTACTCCGCCAGACCTTAGTTAGATTCCAGAACACTGGTGTTTAATGTGTTCGCTGCGGTGTTATAGGCGCCGTTCACCATCATCAACGACTGACGCACCATTTCGCCAAAGGCAGCAGGCACATCCGATGCCGCAAAGGTGCTATGAGTACCTTGATTAAAACGCACCTGCACCTGTACTGGCGTACTTAACGCGGTCACATCCGTGGCAGCGTTGACGGTTTCCAGACCCATAATGCCAGCCTGACCGATAGTACCCGCCATCGGAGCCTGAGCTGTCATAATGCCTGCTTGCAGACCCAGAGCTGGAGCAAAGGCAGCATAAGGGTTGCTGGCGGCATTGCCGAAATAGTCGTAGTTAGGCACGGTGTGATCCGGCAAGAACACGCCTGCAACTTTTAATGCATCGGGGAAGCGCACAGCCGAAGCATCAGCAGGCAGCGCTGCACCACCAACCATATTAAACAGGGCCACGGGAGTACCGCTGTCAGCCAGTTTTTTGGCCGAGCTAGCTGGATCCACCACATCGATGGTGGCTTGAATCATGTACATAAAGGTTTCGAAATTAGCCGTGCCTTGCTCGACGCCAGCGGCTGCCAGGCCGCCCAAAATGGTCGGTCCAAAGGAAATGGAGTTTTCCAACAATTTCGAAATATGAGTACCGCCGTTGGCCAGAATCACGCCCTGAACCTTATTCAGGTTCTGGTTGTACGCCAACACAGAGGCATCGTTGTTCACCGCAACGTAGGTGGTGCTCAAAATAGAGCCCAGCGAGTGACCGGCAACAAAGACCTTATCCAGATCAAAATTGACTGGCAGATTATTGTCGATGTTATCCAGCGACGCATTCAGGTTAAGCAGATCGACCACCGCCTGCTGCATATTGTCACGAGTACGCGAGAAATTGCTCAGGTTAATAAAGGTTGAACCTGAAGTGCCTTCACGGGTGGCTTCACCCTCACCCGCCGTAGCCAGAGATGATGCATTAAACACCATATCCTTACGGATATTATTGCCATCTTGGTAGATATTGCCGTGGCGCTCTTGCAAGTTAGCGAAGGTCGCGTTTTGCGCGGCCACACCAGCCCAAGGTGATCCAGTAAACTGTGCATTGGCCGGATCAACACTGAATGACAATAAGGAATTATCTACCGCAGTACCGTTATTATCACTGCTTACCGGTGCAATACCGTGGGTCGGCAAGTCGATTGCTACGGTGGCAACACAGTTATCAGCCATAGTCGAGGCATAGGCTAAAGAAGCTGCGCGGTTAGAAGTAATGCCGTGTACAAACATCACCACCGGCACTTCCGCGCCACAGTCACCATTCGGTAGCGTCACCATCAATGGCGCGTAGTTCACACCATTGTTAGTGGCTGCTGGTTGTGGGAAAGGATAACGCCAGGTCACATTGGTACTGCCGTCAGCATCTTTAGGCGGAGTCGTTCCTGCCTCGTTACCTAATGCACCGTCCAAGATAGCGCCCACCGCCGTATTCGCCGCCCAGTCTTCATCGGCAGCCATGGCTGCACCAATACCTGTCGGCGTCAGTTCAGTGGTTTTGACTGGCTGCTCCAGGAAATTAGGCAGCTGAATTTGGCCCTGATAAACCGTTGCAGTCGCTGGCAGTGCCGGGTTTAACGCATTGGCTGGAATGCCCACACCGCCCGCTACAGCCGTCACGTCGATAATATCGACGGTACGCGGAGCTGGAGCATTAACAGCGTTATTAATGTTGAGTCCTACTGGCAGACCCAGCTCATCGTCGAGAGAAATAATAGTGCTGTACAAAGCAGCCTCATATTGAGGCGTTTGCTTAGCCGCAGCCACCTGCGCCGCATCGGTTGGGTTACCACCACCAGCTTGCACGACACCTGCTGCAATCAGATCGGTAGTGCCTAGTTGTGCTCCATCCAACAAGCCTTCGGCTTGTGCCAGTGGTAGCTGATCTTTAACGAACAGCGCTGGTGCGGCATAGCGAGTCAGGCCCATGGCGTCTGAGTTAGTGGTAAAGGCATAGCTCAGTACCACGTTATCTTGCGTCAAAGCACCGGATGAAGCCTGCATCAGGAAACCGCCGGCTATTTGTTCCCAGCCTTTAACCGCTTCGCGCACCGGCGCCAGCGCCGATGACGGTAGCTCCAAATCACCACTTAGCAGTTCATAATCAGCAGACGGGCGTACTGGCAAGCCATCAGCCCCTTTAATGCCGTCGGTTACCGCCACGATGTACTTAGTGCGTGGTTCTAGAGGTTCTGTCGGCATAATACGAATGGTGTGCGTACCATCCGCCAGCTCAACATAGTCGGCCTGGAATACTGACTGCACGCTGTCAGCCGCAATCGGATTTTCAGGGAAGGCCGCGACGATGGAAGTCAGATCGAGTGGATCAATGCTGGCATCGTCATCAGAGTTCTTCAGTTTCACCAGGAATACCGTGCTGCCTGCTGCAACACTGTCCGGGTTGAGTGCACCGTTAAAAGGAAGATAAAACGCAGCGGTAGTAGAGAAGCCAGGCAGCTTATTCACCGCCACTTCCGGCGGCAAGCTGGCAGAGCTCAGCTGAGCGGTACCATCGGTTGCTGCAGCAGACGCAAACAGTAAATCAATATTGGGTGGCAGCAGCGAGTTAGCCGGAGAAAAGATAGGGGAGACAGAGCTACGCGCGGCGTCAGGTTGACCTGAAGTTACCGGCGTATCGTCGACTTTATCGTTGCCTTCAACACTGCTGAGCTGACAACCGGCCAATCCGGCAGCCGACGCTGCGATGGCCAGACTGAGAAGGGTCTTCTTCACCATATTGCTACCTGTCTGTGTTTTTATGGTTATTTGGTGCACTTTCAGAACGCCAAAGATGGTTCTTAAAAGATACGACGACTATAAAGTGGCACGCTTGCACCCTCATCACTCGAAAGTATGATTCCTTACCTCACCCCGGCAGTTTTTGTATCCATATGTAACTCATCACGCCACATAGGCCTGTTTTTAGCTAAGCAAGACGCCAAAACTAAAAAGAAAGTACTTTAAAATTCAAAGAGTTAGCTTTCTTAGATGACTATTTACAGCAATTAGTTACGGCTGCCGGTAGCCCAGCGTCCAAATACGACGAATCCGCAACCGACACCGTAGTTTCCCTCACCTGGCTGCTGTGCATCGGTGAAGTGATGGCCTAGAATGCGGCTTTCGCTAACAGGAGCATGTGATATGTCTAACCAGGACTCAGTCGTCATTGTTGCCGGTGCCCGTACCCCGATGGGCGGCTTCCAAGGCAGTTTATCTAGCGTTGCCGCCACCGAGCTAGGCGCCGTTGCCATCGCCGAGGTAGTTAAACGCGCAGGCATAGACGGCGCCGATGTACAAGAAGTCATCATGGGCAACGTGCTGCCTGCCGGTCTAAAACAAGGCCCGGCTCGTCAGGCGATGCGCCAGGCTGGTCTGCCTGACGCCACCGGCGCCACCACCATCAATAAGCTGTGCGGCTCAGGTATGAAAGCCACCATGATGGCACACGACGCCATTAAAGCCGGTTCAATTGATATCGCCGTCGCTGGCGGCATGGAGTCTATGTCTAACGCGCCATACATTCTGGAAAATGCGCGCAGTGGCTACCGCATGGGCCATGGCTCTGCGCCTAAAGATCATATGTTCCTGGATGGCTTAGAAGATGCCGAAACCGGTAAGCTGATGGGTGCTTTTGCCCAGGATATGGCCGATCAAAAAGGCTACAGCCGCGAGCAAATGGATAACTACGCCATTCGTTCATTAACTCGCGCCAAGCAAGCCATCGAGCAAGGGCTAAACAGCGCAGAAATTGTGCCGGTGACGGTGACAACGCGCAAAGGTGACACCCTGGTCGAACAGGATGAGCAACCGTTTAACGCCAATATCGAAAAAATCCCCTCACTGCGTCCTGCGTTTAAAAAAGACGGCACGGTGACGGCCGCCAATGCCTCGTCGATTTCTGATGGTGCCTCGGCGCTATTGCTGATGAGCGAATCGGCTGCTGCAGCCAAAGGGGTAAAGCCGCTGGCTCGTATCCTTGCCCATAGCACTCAATCGCAGCACCCGAGTGAGTTTACGTGCGCTCCCGTCGGCGCCATTAAAACCCTATTGGAGAAAACCGGCTGGAGCACCGATGACGTTGATTTGTACGAAATTAACGAAGCCTTCGCCATGGTGGCCATGATGCCAATTGATGAGCTCGGTCTGGATGCCGACAAAGTCAATATTTATGGCGGCGCCTGTGCCCAGGGCCACCCGGTAGGCTCAACTGGATCGCGTCTGCTAGTGACGTTGATGAATGCCTTAAAAAACACCGGTGGCAAAAAAGGTGTCGCTGCCCTGTGTATCGGCGGTGGTGAAGCCACGGCTATGGCCATCGAACTGCTGTAAGCTGATATGGGCCACGGATGTGGCCCTTTTAAAGGCCCTAGATTTAACCCAAACCATCACTTCGACGAAAACTCCTGTCCCAAATACAGCGCGATCTTGCCCCTGGTTGCAGCCATGCGAATGCTACCAATAGCGATACAACCGCTGTGCTGTTGCAATCCTGACTTTTGCCGCTTGCGGTAGCAAAACATGGCTATGGTTATTGCAACCAAGGAGTGTTGCCATGCGCGTATTGACCTTATTAATCATTTGCTTCTGCTCAAGCATCGCCCTAAGCCAAGAGAGCACCGAAACAGAAAAGGTGCGCATTGCCATCGGTGAGTGGCCACCCTATCACGACAGCAAAGCACCCAACTTTGGTCTGGCCTCTCACGCCATTCAGCAGGCATTTGCCGATCAAGGCATTGACGTGGAGTTTGAGTTTTATCCCTGGACACGATCTTACAAACTGGCCCAAAGCGCGATGGTTGAAGGCACTGGTGTCTGGTTTGCAACCGCCGAGCGGGCCGAAGACTTTTACATCAGCGAGCCTGTCATGATGGCCGAAACCGTTTTTTTTCATCGTGTTGACTATGATTTCGATTGGAAAAACTATGACGATTTGAAAGGTCTGCGAGTAGGAGTTGCTCAGTACAGTAACGATGGCCAGGCCTTTGGGGAAGCCTTTGCACAGGCACAAAAACAGCAAGTTTTCTCCAGCAGCACCGCCCACGATGACCGCATGCTGTTTACCATGTTACAGCACAAACGCATTGATCTGTTCCCCATCGATAAACATGCAGGCCTGGGCTTTTTGAAGTCCGATTTCAGCGACGAACAGCAAGCTATGTTCACCTATCACCCACTGCCCGTTAGACAAGATGGCGGCCATTTATTGCTGCCCAAGAGTAGTGATCGCAGCGTTGAGCTGTTGCGTCGTTTTAATATCGGTTTAAAAAAGCTCAGAGCCAAAGGCGCCCTGACTGAACTTGGCTTACCGCCACAATCCGCCAATCCCTAAGCGCTCACTAGGGCCTGTGTAACAAGCTTTGTTACCTCGCCAACATCTGCGCAACAGGGCCGGCACAGACCTATGACCGCAAGCTCGCCACTATGGTTTGACCAGCTACATGGGCTGGTGACTTTTAATCATATGGAGCGATGCTATGAAAGCTAAACATCTGTCCTGGCTGGCCAGTCTCTGGCTGGCCGCGAGCTTAACGGCTCAGGCTGAGCAATGGGGAGACTGGAGCAGTGATGCCGACTTATCGGCACCCAGCGTTAATGATGCCGAACTGTTGCAAACCGAACTCGACGTCAGCAACAGCGCCGATTTTGCCGCAGGCACTCAATTGGCCGGTACTCCCTTTACCGGACTGGACACAGACCCCGTAGCCAACCCATTACCAGCCAGCGGCGATGAGGTAACGGTCGACATTCCACAAGACTTTGCCATCGACCCCGATGATGCAATTCCAGTGGATAGCGGCAGCATTGAACTGAATGAGGATGGCATTCCTGTTGATCTAGCCGGATAACACTCAGCCCCCGGGCGATGGCATTCTCACAGTCCTTGCATTGCTGCAGCCCGGGCGGCACCCTTTGAAGCAACGCTGAAAGCGTTGTGCCCACTTCATTCTGCAACGATTGACAGCCTATGAACCGAATTTTTCTTCGTCTATATCTGGCCTTACTGGCCTCCAGCTTGGTCATTGCGCTGGCCACGGCAGGCGCGCTTTGGTGGCAAAAACAGTGGCGCTGGCAGTACTATTTGCAACGCCATACCCAAGGCTTGATGCAACTGGCCCGAGACGGCCTGATGCGTCATCAGGGAGAAAAACAGCAGGCCTGGTTACAGGCCATACAGCACCTGTTAAAGCCTGCCAGTGCATCGATCAACGAATCAGCAGGCCCTGCAAAAGGGATTCAGGTACAGCAGCAACATCCTGCCATTATTAGTATTGCGCTACCTGAGCAGCAACGCTTTGAAGTGCGCTTATCTCAGTTTCAGCCAGCGCAATTGCGCACCGCCATGGTATTGATACTGAACGATCTTGGACGTTATCCGAACAGCCAGCGCCAACAACGTTTTGAGCAGCTGCAAGGCTGGTTTCCTAATGGCCTGACACGACGGACGGCACATCAACTGTCACTACAAGAAGCGCAGCTGCGACAGCTGCAAGCCGGCGAAATCGTTACCCTACTGAGTACCGCAGAGCCTGCTCATATGACCGCCATTGCTCCGCTTGGCAACAGTGGCGAGTTTTTACAGCTCGGCCCTGTGCCAGTATTTGAGCCCTATCCACCAGCTTGGATGGCAGCTCTGGCCGGCGCTGCATTAATTTTCTTATTACTGATTGGCTGGCGATTAAACCAGCAGCTGGAGCGGCGCATACAGAATTTGCAGGCCAGCATCGCCAATGCCGGTCATGATCAGCTGATCAGCATTCATCTGCCCGGCAATGATGAACTCAGTGCCATTGCCGACAGTGTGAATCACCTGCAACAACGCATTCATTCACTGCTATTGCAACAACGCCAACTCAGTAACGACATTGCCCATGAATTACGCACTCCGGTGGCGCGCAGCCTGTTTCGACTGCAAGCGTTACAAGATCAGCTCGATCTTGCCGACCATCACCCTTTACTGGTCGGTATACGGCGTGACTTACACAATTTAAACGCCCTCACGGCAGAAATTCTGAGCCATGCACAGTTGGAGTACAGTCAAGACTGGCAGTTGATCGAGGTTGAATTACAGCCAATGTTAGAGGCCTTGATCAGCGAGCTGTCGGCGACCAGTGCCGCCCAAGTTGAATTGCAAAGTGACTACCCAGCCGTGCTATTGGCAGAACCGACTCAGTTGATGCGTGCGTTAAACAATCTGATTAGCAATGCGCTGCGCTATGGCCAAGGCAAGGTACTGATACGCACCATGAAACAGCAAGATGGGCTGCAACTGTCGGTTGAGGACAATGGCCCAGGCATAGCAAAAGAACACAGAGATCATGTGTGGCAAGCGTTTTACCGCGTCGATAGTAGTCGCCCTCGCCATATTCAAAACAACAACCAGGGCAACAACAATAGCAACCCAGCCAATGGCACCTTGGGCATAGAACCTGCGGCAAGCCAACAGGGCTTTGGGCTGGGCCTCGCCATGGTAAAGCGGATTATTGAAGCCCATCAGGGCCAAGTATCGATCCATCGCAGTCAGCGGTTAGGAGGCTGCGAGGTCCGACTGCAGTTGCCCGTCGTTACAGTATCCCAGCCCACCACACATCCAGCGGCTTTGATACATAGTTGATACAAAGCCGATACCGGCGCACCACCCAGCGCCTTGTCACTCAGGGTACCCTGAGCATCTAGCGAACAGAGTTAAGCCTATGAACAGAGCAGTTATTGTGATCCTGCTTGGCAGCGGCATGAGCCTAGCGGCCCACGCTGAACAGCCAACCGAACCGATCACCGATCAGGATTGGGGCCACTGGGGCAATACGGCGCCAACCACCGAGACCAACGAGCACACGGATAGCCCGCAGCGCTATGGCACAGGTATCGCGGGCAGCGCTGAAAACCTGCTGCACCAGCTCGATCAAAGCTACTTACTGGATTATCAAAAAACCATGGATGATGAGTTAGATTTTGAAGTGCCACCAGGCTCGGAAATACCAGATGAGATCATCGGCACCCAGTTACAGGGAGGTGATCAGTAGTCCTATGGGTTCCCCTTACATTGTTCGAACCATGCGAACCTCGTTACTGGCTGCGCTTTTAGCAGCGCTGTGTCCGCTCACCATGGCATCCACGGAAGCACTGCAACAGGGCATCGAATTGCGTCAGCAAGGGCAGCTGCAGCAATCCGTCGAGCTGTTGTTACAGGCCATAGAGCAGCACCCTCAGCAGCTGCGACTGCAGCTCGAGCTGGCAGTGAGTTATCTGCATTTGGGCGAGTTTGATCAGGCTCAGCATTGGGCCAGTGCCGTCTTGCAAGCACAGCAGGTACCAGAGCAGGTGCGTGCCAATATTGAGCGTTTTCTTGCCAACGTTGAACGTCAGCGCCAGGGTCTCAGCCAATCCTATTGGTTACAGCACGCACAGCTGTTTGTCGGACACGACAGCAATGCCACCATAGGACCGGACGATGCCGAGCTTGAGATAGGTGAGCTTAAGCGTGAATCGGTCAAAAGCGCCGATCAGTTTGCTGGCCTGCAATACGATGCCAGTTACTTATCCAATCGATTGCCAACCGTTAGTCGCTATCATCTCGGCATCAGCCTGTATGACAAACGCTATCAGGACATCAGTCGCTCGAATCTCAGTTTTGCCAATCTGCGTGCCGGCCTGCAATGGCCGCTACAACAGTGGCGCCTGCACACCAACCTGGCTATCAGTCATATCTATGTCGGCAATGATGCCCTCGCCAACTATGGCTTTGTCACCGTCGGTGGCCTCTGGCAATTGGCTGATCAGCACAGTCTCAGTGTCATGGCGGAAGCCAACCCAAGACGCTATCTGCAAAAGGAAGATGACCAGCGCCAAGGCACTCGTATCAGCCAGACTCTGCAATACCAGTTCGATTGGAGTAACAGCGTTATGCAGGCAGCGGCAGATTGGCGTCAGGCCAACTTGGATGGCACTAGCGAAAGCTACGATGAAAGCCAATGGAGCCTGTCATACAGCACTCCCTGGCAATGGTATCAGCAGCAGTGGCAATTGCAGTGGCGCAGTGCCTATAGCCAGCGCGATTACCGCCAGCGCGATGAACTTTACGTCATCAAACGCGATGACCATAGCTGGCAACATCGGTTAAAACTGCAATGGCAGTGGCAAAAGCATTGGCAATTGGCGTTATCACATCAATACGATAGGCGTGACTCTAATTTGGATATTTATCAATACCAACGCCAACTGACTCAGCTCAGTCTGCAGTACCGAATGGATTAACCATGCTCAACACATCCATTCCATCGGTGGTGCCCAACCACCAACAGGTATACCTATTCAGCCCTTGGCTGACGTTTGCTGCGAGAGAAACATAATGGAAAACAAACGTATCGCCATCATTGAAGATGATCCTGAGTTAGCGCAATTGATTGCCGAATACCTGGGTGTGCAAGGCTTTAGCGTACAGCTGGCAGAGTGCGGTGTGAGCGGTCTGGCGTTGTTACGTCAGCATCCGGATTTGGCCATTGTCGACGTCATGCTGCCGCAAGTGGATGGTTTTGATGTATGCAAACAGGCGCGCCATTTTTATCAGGGACCCATTCTGATGCTCACCGCGCGCAGCGATAATATTGATGAAATCTTGGGGCTAGAAGTTGGCGCCGATGACTATGTGCACAAACCCGTTGAGCCCAGGGTGTTGCTGGCCCATATCAAAGCGCTATTAAGGCGCAGCGAAGGCCAGCATCAGAGCAGTCAACAAGGCCGCACGCTGAGCGTTCACGACCTAACCATCAACGATTCAGCCCGCACAGTGATGCGCCAACAGCAGCTGATTAACTTGTCCAATACTGAGTATGAACTGCTGTGGTTATTGGCACGTCATGCCGGGCAGATTTTGTCGCGTGATTACATTTTTGAAAACTTGCGTGGCATTGATTACGACGGCTGCAATCGCAGCATTGATATCAATGTGTCCAGAATTCGTGCCAAGCTAGGTGATGATCCCAACGCCCCTACCTTGATCAAAACCGTACGCAATCGCGGTTATTTGTTGACCATGTAATGGGCAAAAAAAAGCCGCAGCCATGGCTGCGGCACCTCAAAGCCAATCAACACAGCGGAGGTTGATCAGAGTCTGAGCGAGGTAGTACGAGAAAGACGATTCAAGCAATCAGGGTAACGCCAGTCGTGTAATGTCTGCGTCGCCAATGCAAGGCAGCTCAGCGGTACACGAAGGTTATCCATGTGAAAGCTCAATGGAGAAACTCGTCTAAGAAGTAGCGCTAAGGATAGCGATTTTGAGCTGAAAAACTTTGCCCAAATGGCGCTCGTGTTTTGCCAATCAGCAGTTATCGTGGCGCGTGTTGACGGTAATAACGCGGAGAGTGGCCACAATAATGACGAAAACGATCACTAAAGGCCGCCAGATTGGTGTAACCGACGGCGTCCGCTACTTGCTGTACCGGCAATCGGGTCGATTGCAGCAGCCACTGGGCACGCTGCATGCGCACCTGGGTTAAATACTGTAATGGGGTTTGTCCTTCCGATTGGCGAAAACGCGATGACAGTTGACGCACACTCAGATGAGCCACCGCCGCCAGCTGAGTCAGGGTGAGCGGCTTGGCAAAATGCTCCTCGATGTAGCTACGCACTGCCTGCATGCGCTGATCTGGCAGTGCTTGTGCACCTTGTTGTCGCTGCTGCAGTAGCTGCAACAATAACATCAGCATATGACGCTCGGCCGCACCACCGCCGTGCTGCGTCAGCTGGGCATAGAGAAAACGCACATACTGCCGCAAAGGTTCATCCAAGGTCTGAAACGCAGGCCAACTTTCCAACCCCTGCATCCAGGCGGTGGGAATATCGGCAATCACGAAACAGTTATCCGTGGGCGCGGCAAAGCCATGGCGAACCCCCGCCGATACCAACGCCAGACAGGACTCAGTGGCGCAGCCATCACGGCCCTCAAGGGTCATTTCCAACTGACCTTGAACGGGCAACACCAGCTGATGAAAATCATGCTGGTGTGCTTTTAATTCCTGACTGAAACTGCGCAGTTCAAGAGAGGGTTGCATCAATTCTTTAACACAATGCGATAGCGTGGTTGGCCATTTCGTAAATGTTCAATGGCAGCATTCACGTCTGCCATCGCAAACTCCTCAACCTGAGGATGAATATTATGACGGCCGGCAAACTCCAGCATCTGAGCGATGGTGGCCGGGCTGCCAACTGGCGAACTGGAGACACTGCGTTGCCCAGACAGCAGTGCAAAGACGCTGATATCGAGGGGCTCTAGCACAGCACCGAGCAAATGCAGACGCCCTTTCGGCTTTAATGTCGCCAGATAGGCATTCCAATCAAGCGCCACATTGACCGTCGACAGCAGCAAATCAAACCGCCCCGCCGCCTGTTCCAATGCCCTAGCATCACGCGAATTAAGCGTGTTATGCGCCCCCAACGACAGCGCTTGTTCACGCTTACTGTCGGAAGAGGTAAATGCAGTGACCTCACAGCCCCAGGCGTTTACAAACTGCAGCGCCATATGCCCCAAGCCACCAATGCCGATTACGCCCACTTTGGCGGTGGGCTTAATATCAAACTGGCGCAGTGGGTTATAGACCGTAATACCGCCGCAAAATAGCGGCCCCGAGGTGCTGGCATCGAGCTGATCGGGCAAATGCACCACGCTGGTGGCTTGGGCACGGACCTTATCGGCAAAACCGCCGTGACGACCAACAATGGTATCGACCGCGCCAGAGCACAAATTATGATCACCATCGAGGCAGGTATTGCAGTGACCGCAATAGCCAGCATGCCAGCCCAAACCAACGCGATCGCCGACCATAAAGTGGCGCACCTGAGCCCCCACCGCAGCAATCTTGCCGGTGACTTCATGGCCTGGAACCAGTGGGTATTGGCTGATGCCCCATTCGTTATCCAGCATGCTTAAATCGCTGTGGCAAATACCACAATATTCAACATCGATTTCGACATCCTGATCGCCCAGCGGACCTGGGTCATATTCAAACGGTTGCAGCTCACCACCGGGCTGCATTGCGGCATAGGCTTTAATCATAACGACTCCGAAAATCACATAAGGGTGATCAACAGTCTGGTACAGATAGCAAGTTTGCTCGAATCAGATAACTTCTTGAATGGGCATTAATCGCAGTACAGCTGTTCCTTAGGATAACAAGTTTCAAAGTGGCGACGTTTACCTTTTGGCAGCCCAGACATCACCAGGCCATAGGAGTGATCCACTTGGCGCTCTATCTCTGTTGCTGGCACATCATCGTCAAGCAGCACGGTATTCCAATGGCGTTTATTCATGTGATAGCCAGGCAACACACCAGTAAACACATCGCGCAACTGCTGCGCCTGCTCTGGATTGCATTTCAGGTTAACGCGCACCTCACCGCCCTGGCTATAAAGCAGCGCAAACATCTTGCCTGCCACCTTGTATACCTTCGCCTCGGGGCCAAACGGATAATCCAGTTCGGCCTCCGGTTTACTGGCCAGGTAATCGGCCAACTGTTGCTCGTCCATGTGCGCTCCTTGGCTATGAGTTGATAACGGCCTCTGTGGCCAGTCGTTTGACTCTCGGGGTGAGCTGGCAAAACAGCTCATAAGCAATGGTGCCAGCGGCTGTCGCAATACGATCGACGTCCAACTGATCACCCCATAATTGCACGCTGGCGCCAAGCGACAGCTGCTCGCGTTGCGGGTGATCGGTAATATCAACGGTAATCATATCCATCGATACACGTCCCGCCAGCGGGCATTCAACACCCTCAACCATCACTGGTGTACCTGACGGTGCATGGCGAGGATAACCATCGCCGTAACCAATCGCCACCACAGCCAGCGTGGTATCACGCTGCGCCAGCCAATCGCCGCCGTAGCCGACTCGATCACCTTGTTTAACGCTATGCACAGAAATGATTTCTGACATCAGATTCATTACCGGCTTTAAACCTAGCTCTGCAGCCGATTGTTCAATCATTGGCGAGCTGCCATACAACATAATGCCGGGCCTACTGACATCATCGACCAGGCCGTTATCGCCCAAAATCGCCGCGCTGTTGCAAGCGCTGATTTGCAGCTCGGGCAGTTGCTTAGCCACTTGCTGTAACAATGCCATAGGAGCACTGACATCCTCTGCCAAGCCCGTATCAGCATTGGCAAAGTGCGTCATCACACTGACCAGTTGCAAAAGCGGCTGCTGGCGGATGTGTTCTACGCAGTCGGCCACTTGGTCGGCAAAGATGCCTACCCGGTTCATACCCGTGTTGATTTTCAGCCATACCGAAATAGGGTTAGTCAGTGCTGCTTGGCTGGCGTGCTCTAGTTGTTGCCCATGATGCACCACCAGTTGCAAACCGAGTTGCGACGCAATCACCCATTCGTCAACGTTGTAAGCACCCTGCAACACTAAAATCGAACGCTTGATGCCAGCTTCGCGCAGTCGAATGGCTTCATCGACGCAGGCCACCGCAAAACCATCGGCATCACCTAACGCGCGGGCACAATTTTCCAGCCCATGGCCGTAACCATCGGCTTTTACCACGGCCAGGGCTTTGCCCTGACTATGCTGGCGTGCCAGCTGGTAGTTGTGTCTCAGGTTGGCCCAGTTAATCTCAGCTCTGGTAGCGCGTGTCATAGGGTTCACTTCCTTCAATACTGGCACCAGGGCCGTCCGCCCCTGATGCTCGGGTGTGAGCGAGTAGCACCTTAAAACAAAAACGGCTGCCGTTCTCCAGACAGCCGCTGTTAAGAGGCGGTTCAAACACAGTACAATGCCGGCATTATGTATCAACTTACCTGCCGGATGCGAATGCATGGCCAGCCACCCGCTGTTTTCTGACAAAATTATCGCCCTGTCATCGACCCTGGCCGCCACCATAGGCCTGGAAGAGGCCTTGCTATTGACCGTGCTGAATGATGCGGCCTGCAGCCAAGCTGGGCCCGTATATCAGGTCAGCACCGCAGCGCTGCGCCAGCAACTGCCCTTCTGGGATGACATCAGCGTGCGCAGGGTGCTCAATAGTTTGCTCGATAAAGGTCTGCTGCAGCTGCAAGGACCCGGTTTTGCCGACAGCAATGTGCTGTCTTTTGCTTACAGCGAGTCAACGGCACAGCCGAATTCACCCACTCACCATCAAGTTGCTCAGCCAGCCGGCCAGTATCAGCCCCAGGCAGCTCAGGCTGAGCGCCCTAGCCGCCATCAACCTTTGCAGCGCAGCTGGCAGCCGCAAGAAGATACCTTGTTAAGACTTGAGCAACACGGCATTCCGCGCAGCTTTGCCATGAGCCAATACGATGTATTTATGCTGCAAGGGCAAGAGCAAGGCGCCAATCGCAACGACTGGAATACGCGTTTTTTTCGCCATGTGAAGCAGCAGTGGGTGTTTACTCAAAACGACGCCCAGCGCGGCAAACGCCAACTCGAGCGCACCGGCTTTCAACCGCAACAAGAGCAGCCACAGCCGATATCCGCCGACTGGCAACCCAGCCAGGATGCTAGCCAGATTCTGCAACGTGCTGGTGTTGATCCGCAATTTATCGCCGACGCTGTGCCCGAGTTTGTGCTCTATTGGTCCGAGCGTGGAGATGCGTATAAAACCTGGAACAGCAAGTTTATCCAGCATGTGCGCCAACAATGGGCACGCTACAGCGCCTCGGTGGAGCATTCCAGTTTACCAACGCCCATTGCTGACAATTGGCAGCCGGCCGAAGACTGCTTTGATATTCTCGCCATGGGCCACATTGATCGCCAATTTGCCCAAGGCTTGGTGGGCGAGTTTGTGCTCTACTGGCGCGACTCAGGCCAAGCGCACAACAGCTGGAACAGCCGCTTTTTACAATATGTGAAACAACAGTGGGCGCGCCGTCTCGCGCAGCCTAGCAATGGAGTATCCAATGGACAGCAAGCAACTGCTCAACCGCATTACGCAACAGCTGAAGCCAGCGTCCAAAGACTCAAAGACACCAGCTGGTAACGCCGAGCCACAGCCCAGTGTGGCGCAAAAAGAAGCCATCAATCAGATCTTTGAGCTGTTTCGCTTTAACTATCACAACCAGTTTTTAAAAGCGTTTCCCGATTACGACACCCTGGTCATGGCGAAACGGCTGTGGTCACGTTTGCTGCTCGACTACTCAGGTGAGGTGATTATGCGGGCGGCGGAAAAGGCAGTAAAAGACAGTACTTATTTGCCTACGGTGCACGATGTTGTGCGCCGCTGTGACCGAGCTGACGTCTTGGGGTTACCCGACGCCCATGCCGCCTATATCGAAGCCTGCCGAGCGCCATCCCCCAAACACAGCTTTAACTGGAGTCATCCTGCGGTGTATTACGCCGGTCGAGCCAGTGACTGGTATTTTCTGGCCAACAGCACCGAACGCCAGGCCTTTCCGGTATTTCAGCGCAACTACGAGCTGCTATTGCAGCGCCTTGAGCAAGGTGAATCACTGGAGTTGGAGTTGCCTGTTGCATTGCCAGAAGAGAGCGCCGTGCCGCTCTCCCCTGAAGAGCAGCAGCGGCGTTTGCAGGAACTAAAAAACGCGCTGTAACTATTAAGGAGCCTATTGGGACTGTTGCTGCTGTTGCAGCATCTGTCGGGCAATGCGTGGTGCCGTCCAAAGACTCGGCAGCAATACCAAAGATACCGGTACTGCCGTGACCACAATAAAGGACTGCAGCGCCGAGATAGAACCTGAGCCGAGGGAAATCAGCACCGCTGCCATCACCCCCATCATCACGCCCCAGAATACGCGCACGCCGCTATGTGGGTGATCATGACCCGTCATCACCATCGACACGGCATAGGTCATGGAATCACCTGTGGTGGCAACAAATACCGTGGTCAGCACTAAAAACGCCAGCGACATCCAAAACCCTGCCGGCAACTGCTCGGTAATGGCCAACAAAGCAGCGGGCAAGTTAAAGCCAGTAAAGGGCTCTGAAATCACCCCGGGCTGCTGCAACTCAAACGCCAAGCCAGAACCGCCGATAATGGTGAACCACACACAGGTAATCACAGGCGCTAACAGTGAAATCAGCACCACCATTTGACGAATGGTACGACCACGGGAAATACGGGCGACAAACATCGCCATCAAAGGGCCATACCCCAAAAACCAGCCCCAAAAGAACACCGTCCACCAATCCAGCCAGCCCGGATCAGCACGGAAGGTGGCCATAGGAATAAACTGATCGAGATAAATACCAAATGAAGCCAAAAAGGCATCGGAGATAAACGCCGTCGGCCCAAACAGCACGATAATGGCCATCAGTACCACTGCCAGCACCACATTAAAGCGGCTCAGCAATTGAATGCCTTTGGTCACACCCGAGACCGACGATAAGGTATAGAGCACAATCAGCCCCAACAACACCGCCAGCTGAGTGGCAAAGGTATCGGGAATACCAAACAGCTTTTCCAGACCGAAGCTCACTTGTAAGCCCAAAAAGCCAATCGGCCCGACGGTACCGGCCACTACCGCCAATACACAGGCAGCGTCGACCAAACTGGCCAGCGGGCCATGTAAGGCTTTGTCGCCAAACACAGGGTAAAGCAAGGTGCGGGGCTTCAGTGGCAGACCTTTTTCATAGTGCAAATACATAAACACAATGCCGGTCAAACTGCCGAGAATGGCCCAGGCGAGAAAGCCCCAATGCATAAAACTTTGCGCCAACGCGTGATGCGCCGCGCTTAAACTGCCCGCCTCTTCAGCCGCAAACAGCGGTGGCTGCGAGGTGAAATGCGCCATCGGCTCCGCCGCTGCCCAAAACACACCGCCACCGGCCAGCAAGGTGCACATGATGATGCTGGTCCAGCGAAAGGTCGACATTTCTGGTTGGTCGGTGCCGCCCAGCACCACATCGCCGGTACGGCCAAATGCCAACACCAGACCAATAAAAAACGTTAGTAATAATAAGATTTGCCAATACACCCCAAACCATTGGGTGGCAATGGAAAAACTGGATGAGACCCAGTCAGATACGGCTTGTTGATTGAATAATGAGAGCACGGTGAAGAGCACGAGGGAACCACCACTGAGCACCAGAACGGGCCAGTCGATATGAGCTAGCCAGCTCTGAGGTGGACCATGAGCAAGCGGCGTGCGCACCGACTCTGTTTTAATGTTTTGCATGAAGTCTCCTTTGAGCCGGTAACAAACCGGGATAAAAAAAGCCCATCATGAGATGGGCTTTGCGGGGCGGGAATTGTCCAGATTCACGCATCATGTGCAAGGTAATAGCACACAGATGTCAGCTCTGGCTACCAGCGGTACAATTTGGCTACCAGCGATACAGAGTCACCAGCAAAATCAGCAGTAGCAGTGGAATAGACAGCCACAATACGCAACGCCGCCACCACAAGGCGACGCCGGCACTGCCCAAGGCAGCATCTATTTGCTCTGCGGTCAGCACCTTGGCCGCAAACCAGGCAATTAATAAACCGCCGATGGGCAAAAACACATCCGGTGGAATGCTGGTCAATAAATCAAATAAGGTCTTACCGGCAAAGACATCGATAAAGGCCAGAGGATGCCAGTCGGCCAGCACCCCAAAAGACAAGGCAGCCGCCACGCCCACCGCCCAAACGCTGAAGCCGACCGCTAATGATGCCAGCGGGCGCGGCCAGTGTTTGTCGACCAACATGGCCACCAAGGGTTCTGCCAAGTTAATGGAACTGGTCCAGGTGGCCAGTACCAGAAGTAAAAAGAAGGCCGACAGCCACAAAGGGCCGCCCGGCACGTCCGCAAAAGCGACCGGCAGGGTCACAAACATCAACCCAGGCCCTGCGGCGGGTTCCATATTATGGCTAAACACCACGGCAAAAATCGCGATTCCCGCCAGCAAGGCCACCACCACATCCAGTACCGCCACCGCCACCGCAGCACGCGGTAAACTTTGCTGCTCTGGCATATAAGCGCCGTAGGTCATCAGTGCACAAGCACCCACCGCCAGGGTAAAAAAGGCATGGCCCATGGCATCTAAGGTGGCCTGCCAACTTAATGCCTCAAGATCTGGCCAAAATAGCCAGTGCATAGCTGTGGCAAAGCCCGGTGTGGTGGCCGCAAAGCCGGCCAGCAATAACAGCAGCAGATACAACAGCGGCATTAACAAGTTATTTAGCTTTTCAAGGCCAGCGCTGACGCCACGGGCCACCACCGCCATGGTCATCAGCAAAAAGGCGACGTGACAGCCCAGCATCAAAGGCAAGTCTTGCAAAAAACTATTAAAATGGGCGCCAACTTCGGGGGTGGTTAAGCCAATAAATTCACCACTCACGGACTTGCCAAGATATGCCAGCGACCAACCCGACACCACGGCATAAAAAGATAAAATACAGAACAGGGTAAGCCCGCCAAACATGGCCAGCCAGCGCCATTGTGAGCCTGAGCCGTTACGTTTAGCCAGTTTCGTCAGTGCTTCTAATGGGCCTGCCCGACCGGTGCGACCAATCATGATTTCGGCCATCATCACCGGCAGCCCGAGCACCAGAATAAACAGCACATACTGCAATAAAAACGCACTGCCACCGTTTTCACCGGTCATGTAAGGGAAACGCCAAATATTGCCAAGACCCACGGCGGCGCCAGTGACGGCAAGGATAAAGGCGCGGCGCGATTGCCAGCGAACAGGGGTTTGAGGATCGGCCATGGCTACTCCGCGACGGCAAAAAAGCGGCGATTATACGGGACCTTGGCGTTTCAAGCAGCGCCGCTCAGTTACGGCCGTAATAGCGCGGCCGCTGATAGCGAAAAAACCCCTGCTGCTCCTCGCGTGCAATGGTGATGGCCTCATGGCCAAACACCTGCTGCCTGAGCTGATTAAGGCGCCGCTGCAAAGACTCGCCCTGCCACTGCTGGGTCAGAGCCTGACGCTGGAGCATATAATCCAGCCCGCGTTGCCAACGTAACTCGCGTTTGTCATCACGCTGCGCAAGCCATTGACGCCTTTCCGCACTAATGCCCAGTTGCTGGCGGGCGCGATCAATGGCGGCTTTTCTGTCTAGGGCGGCCATGTCCGCCAGCCGCCGCTGCACTGAATCTAGGCTGAAAAAAACCGTCGCCACGGCACTCTGGGAGATAGCTTCGGTGGCTGTGGGTGTCTCTAACAGCAGCTGTTGCAGCTCGCTTAGGGTTTGCTCTAACGGCTGAGATGTCTGCTGCAGGCGCTGCAATTTTGCTTGCAGGGCAAGTTGCTGTTGCTCCAGCTGATCCCGTTCATGCTGCCAAATGTGCTCAGCCTGCTCAGCAAACAGTGCACGCCGCTGCTGCCACAGCAGTGCCTCGCGCTCAAGTGGCGTCATATTCAATAAGATTTTATGTTGCTGCATGAGCCACTGCTGGTAAGTTTCGAGCCCGGCAAACAGCCATTGCAACTCGATCGCCTGGAGCGGAAAAGCCTGCTCAATAGCGCTATCGAGTACCGCAACCGGCACCATGTTATTAATTTGCTGCTGTCGAAAGTGATACAGCGCCAAGCGCACAGACAGAGACTCGATCGGTTGAAAGTCACGCTGTAAGCGCTGAGCCAAGCTTGTCTGCATCAAACTGCTGGGTGCGGACTGCAGATGGGCCTCTGACAGTGCATCTGTGGGATTACGCTGCAGCACCACAGGCCGCATCTGCGCCAACAACAGAGCGACGGCAAACGCCGTCGCCAATATGCCTAACCAGAAGTTCATAACAGCGGCTGCAACACCGGCCAGATTAACTGCGCCAATTTTTCCGAGCCCGATGACGCGGGGTGGATGCCATCAATAATGATGTCACCGTCGTTTATGCTGGCGCGAGGATCAACAAACTGGCAGTCAACGGCGGCATTACCACAAGCGCGATCTAAGGTGGCATTGCCGTAATCTACCGCCTCTTCCAGGCTGTCCAATCTAAAAACACCGTTTTTGGTGTAGTAATAGCCTAAATAAACAACGTGCTCGACCTGATCGGCGGCCATGTCGTTGAGTAAATTAACGCCGTCGACATACAGATCGTCGATAAAACTTTTACAGCGGCCACTCAGCCGACCAAATTGATACCATTGGGTTTTGCAGTTATGTGGATCGAGCAAGGTCAACACAGGTATCAAAATATCGTTACCGCCGCCATTCATCACCACCACATCAATGTCGCTGTTATCACCACGGGCCTGGGCATATTGCTCAACCACCGAGGGCACAGCAATGCCACCTTCTAGCTCGGCACCGCTGCGGGTGTACTTGCGAAAGGTTTCACCAGCGTAAGCTTCGAGATTAAGCTGTAGCTCGTTGGATAAATCAAAAATGGAATCTCCCAAGGTAATGACCTGATCATTGTCGGCATCCGACACTACGTTGCCACCGCCACAGGCTGCTAGCCATAAGGCGCTGAATAACATCAATAGTTTTTTGCTTATTGTCGTCATAGTGCTCTCCGTTCACTCATCAACAGTTTTTCCAGACTAGAAAGACGGTATTGAGCTGCAGGAAATCAACGCAACCTGGCCTGAAATGTTGCCACCCAAACCAAGGGATTCAGTTATTGGAGTGAGGCATTTAAAGCCACCATGACGTCAAGCCACTTGACCCAGGCATTCAGCCAACCATATATTTGACTACTCAACTACTTATCAAGCACTGGTAAAATACATGGCCAACAATGCCGATTTACTCACCGATCTCATCAGACTGCAGACCCTGCTTCACAAACACTTAACCGGCAGTTTGTCGGTCCATGGCATTGGCGTGTCCGATTTTCAGCTGCTGCAACAACTACACCAGGCGCCGGCTCATACCATGCGCCGCTCGGATTTGGCCGCAGCAATTGGCTTGAGTCCTTCCGGCGTCACACGCATGTTAAATCCGCTACAAAAGATTGGCCTGGTAGAAAAGCAGCTCAATCCTCGTGATGCCCGGGTTAGCTTGGTGAAATTGAGTGAGACAGGTAAACGCATTTATAGCGAAGCTCTGATTGCTTTTGAGCACAGCGCCGACCGCCTGCTTGAGCCCCTCGCCCAGCAACAACGAATGACACTGGCAGAAACTCTATCGACGCTGCTACCTAGGCGCTAGGGCTTCGCTATGCAACAGCAGCAACTGCGCCAACAACTAATTCAGGCCATGCAATGTCCGGTGCAGTCATTAGTGACTCAAGATGGGAGAAGTGCGTATCTAAGCGCAGGCCAAGGCAAAGCAATTTTATTGTTACACGGTGCCGGTGCTGGCGCCGTTAGCTGGTATCCCACCATAGCGGCGCTGGCCAATGGCTATCGGGTTATTGCACCGGACATTATCGGTTATGGCGAATCGGACAAGCCCGCTGGTCGCTATGATCGCGATTTTTTTATCCACTGGCTGGCTGATTTTTTACAGCAGTTGGAGTTACCGCCAATGCCTGTGATTGGCCTCTCTCAAGGCGGTGCACTGGCTTTACACCTAGCACTTAAGCAGCCACAGCGAGTAGAAAAGCTGGTGCTGATTAACAGCGCAGGACTGGCAGCCAAACCTCCGCTTGCTGCACTGCTCGGGCTGCTATGGTTGCATACTAGGCCATCAAAATTGGCCAACCGCTTTTATAGTCGTTATTTACTGCAACAACCGTCTCGGCGCCTTGCCGCCCATGCACACTATTCCAATGCCGTGCTTAAAAGCCCTGGCGGTAAACATGCTTTTCGTCTAGGCCGAGGGACTGCCGTTGCCCCCTTTACCCGAGAGGAGCTGCGAAACATTAAAGCCGAAACCCTGTTTATTAATGCTCAGCAAGACCGGCTATTTAATATCAAACATGCTCGGCAAGCGGCAAATATAATGCCCAATGCCAAGCTTCACAGCCTGGATGGCGGCGGCCATTTGCTACACATGGAGCAACCTGAACGCGTTAACTCACTGATGTTGGATTTTTTATCACCGCCATATTGATGGTTGCGGTTTAGGCCAGCATAAATTTCTGTCGGTATTGAGTCGGCGACAGACCCAAGCGCTGTTTAAATAGGCGCCGAAACGAGTTGCTGTCCTCATAGCCGACTTGCCAGGTAATTTTTTCAAAGGATAAACGCGTGGTTTCTAATAAAAAACGTGCTTTTTCCAACCGCAAATGCTGCAAATATTGAACCGGTGGCATGCCGGTCGCCTCTCGAAAACGGCGCACAAAATTACGCGGACCAAAACCAAACTGGCTGGCTACCTGATCCAGCTGTAGCGGTTGCTGACAATGCTGCTCCAGCCACAACTGTACTTTATACACCTCGGGATCCTGATGTGCTCGCCGAAACTGCTCACTGGCATAGGCCGTCTGCTGACGCTCACCACTATCCATCAGCATTTTTTTAGAGCACTCCAGCGCCAATTGTGGCGAGCAGAATTTGCGCACAATATACAGTAACAAATCGCCTCCGGTCGCCGCACCGCCCGAGCACAACATGCGCTGATCATCAGTCACCGACTTTTCTGGCTTGAGCTGTACCGCCGGAAATAGTTGAGAAAATTTGTCTGCAAATAGCCAATGAGTGCTGGCTTGCTTGCCATCCAGCAAGCCTGCCGCTGCCGATACAAAGGCACCGGTACACATGCTAGCCACATAACTGCCTTGCTGATAAATCCGATTTAGCCAAGGAATCACTGCCTGCGATTGCTGCATTAACGGGGATATTTTGAATAGGAAGCCTGGAATTAATACCAGCTCAACATCCTCAACGTCATCCAAAATACGTTCAGGCTGTAACCGCAAACCGCCCGTAGACAACACTGGCTGACCATCGGGCGAGGCAGTACAAACATCAAACAGATTGTCCACCGGCTGACCTTGCTGTTGGTTCGAATGATGATGCAAGGCATTGGCTACCTCAAAAAACTCCATCGCTGCTGCCACACTCATCGATGAGCAATGCTCCAGCAGCAAAATACAAACTTTCACCTCTATTCCCCTGATTGCAAAAACCGCATGTACTAAGTCTGTTATGCCTATGGAGCACCAGGGCTGTCAACATCTAGCATGGAGGCATTGTTAGTCGAGATAAAAATGTTATGAAACACCTCTATCGCTTACTGAAAAAACCGTTTTTTGGTCGTTTTGAAGTACCGTGGAAATGGCCCGAGCACAGCGAGCCTAAAGACTGGATCAGCGTACGCTTTAGTGGCCATACCGGTTCAACGCTGGCAGGGCTAATCGGCGATGCACGTGGTCGCCCCAAAGGAGCAATTGTACTCTGTCATCCGATGGGAGCAGCGGCCAAAGGCTTTTGGATCAAGCATGGCCATGCCGAATTCTTACGCCAGTCTGGCTACCACGTACTGCTGTTTGACTTAAATGGCTTTGGTGAAAGTGAATCGACGCATATGGATTATCCGCTCGATATCCTAGCCGCGGGTGTGTTTATGCAGCAACGCTATGCAAACCTGCCCATCGGTTTAATGGGAGCTTCGATGGGTGCCGCCATGGCGTTATGTACGCTAAGTCATGCCAGTCATCCGTTTAAGGCTGCTGTTTTAGAAGCCCCCTTTGCGACCTTGCTCGATTTTTGGTCACGTTATCCACTGCCCAAGTTAGCACTGCAGGCATCAATGTGGCTGTACCCATCAGGGGAAAGGCGCTTACGGCCTATGTTAGCTGCCGAGAAAATTCAACATCGGCCAGATATGCTGCTCATTTACGGTGGAGCAGATAAATTCACTCCCGTAAGCCAAGGGCACAGCCTGATGAAACCATTGAGCCGAACCTGTAACGCCGAACTGTGGCAAGTACCCTGCGCTGAGCACACCCATGCGTATCGCCAACAGCCGCAACAGTACGCAGAAAAAGTGCGTTTTTTCTTTGATGCTGCGCTACAAGAAAAGAGTGCACCTGCGGATCGAGCCGCTAAGCCGGTGCTAGGGCCTGTTAACACTATTTAGCTCTTTGCTGCTGGACGTCAGTTTTTTCTTGAGTGAGGCATGAGGAGTGTGATTTAACGGAATAAGCAACGAATAACGCGACTCAGGGAAAAACGGACTCCTGCCCTTCGGGTTGTGGCTGAAAAGCCCTCAATCTGTGTTGCCCATCCTTCATTTAACTCGTTAAACATCACTCTTCGCGCCTTAGTTGAGGGCTTTTCAGCTCATAACAGCGTGATCGAAATAGTGTTAACAGGCCCAAGCCTGCGCTAATCAAAGCTGGCTGCTCTATCGCTTGGTTATTTGCCGTCATCACCTTCTGGTGGCATTAATGGCGCAAATAACCACAACAGCAATGAAAAACCAAAAATGAAAAACAGCCCACTGGCAATTATCTGGTTACTTTCAGCGAGATGAAAACTGCCGCCAATAAAACCGGCCAGTATTAATAACACCAACGCCGCCAATGCTAGCACGCCAAACACTCGGCCGGTCCACACTGCCGGCCAGTGCAATACTGGCCAAAAGACTGACAACAGCAACAGCAATGCGACAGCGAGACTTAATAAAGACCAAATCCCCAGACCTAATGCCTGAATACTGACCAAAGTCGTTATCATCACAGCAATGGCCTGCAAAACTTTACTTAACTGCAGCAGCATGGGCATAGTAATCTCCTAATTAGAGCTGCAATGACTGTAGCAACTCACATTACGATATGACAACGCCCCACCGGTAGCCACGCAGGCCACATTCTCTGATGACACAAAACACGTCACGCAAAAATCTGGCCCTACTGTGGGGAACGCTACTGTCATTGGCAGCCGCCATTGCACTGCTGCCGTATCAATTTTTATTTTTCAAAATCGTGCCGGTGTATTTTTTCAGCAACTGGCTTCCCGGTCCCTTCACATCTGGCTGGTTGATTAGCGTGTTGCTGTTAATTCCGGCCGCTTGGCTGAGCAAGACAGCGGCCCAGGCACGTCAAGTCACACTACTCGCCACCATCGGTGCCGTGTTACTAGGGACACCGCTATCACTCCACCTGCATACGGGTGCTATCACCTTCAACAGCCTGATTAGCCAACTGCTGTGGGTAAGTTTTATTACGCTTCCGCCTACGCTGGCGCATTTACTGGCGCGGACGGCCAGCGAGGCGTTGCTATAACCCACACTGGCAACAACACAGCTCAGGCACTCACTTGCAATACAATTTTGCCACGCGACTGCTGCGACTCTAACAAGGCATGGGCACGCCGCAGGTTGTCGACGGTCAATAAGCCAAAATCTTGCGTCATGGTGGTGCGAATCAGCCCCTCATCCACCAAAGCTGCGACCTTCGACAACAAATGATGCTGCTGTATTTTATCGTCGGTTTGATACAGCGAACGGGTAAACATCAACTCCCAATGCAGAGATACACTCTTGCGCTTAAATGGCAGGGCATTGAGTTCAGCCGGATCATCGATTAAACCAAATTTGCCTTGTGGCGCAATCACCTCGACGATATCGCTGAGGTGTTGATCGGTCTGATTCAATGACACCACATAATCCACTGCCGTCACACCTATACAACTCAGTTGTGGCGCCAAAGGCTGTCTGTGGTCAACGATGTGATCCGCACCCAGCTGCTGCAGCCATTGCTGACTGTCGCGGCGCGATGCCGTGGCAATCACAGTCACGTCGGTGAGTTGCTTAGCCAGCTGCGTCATGATGGAGCCAACACCACCTGCGGCGCCAATAATTAGCAAAGTTTTACTGCCTTGGTTGATGTCGCTGGTAACGCTTTGAGCAATTTGCAAACGATCAAACAGCATTTCCCAGGCCGTGATGGTGGTTAAGGGTAAGGCGGCCGCTTCAACAAAAGTCAGCGATGCTGGCATGTGCCCAACCAGATGCTCATCAACCAGCTGATATTCGGCGTTACTGCCAGGGCGGGATAAATCGCCGGCATACCAAACCTTATCGCCAGGTTTAAACAAGCTGACCTTGTCACCGACCGCAGTGACGATGCCACTGGCATCCCAACCCAATACTTTCCATTCACCCTCTGGCGCCGAAACCGCTTGGCGAATTTTGCAATCCACCGGATTTACAGACACCGCCTGCACTTCTATTAATACATCATGACCCTTCGCCACAGGCTTAGGCAGCTCAACCGACTGCCAATTTGAGTGATCAGTTAAGGCATGAGCCTGTTCGTAGGCAATTGCTTTCATATCAGCCTCGATTATTGATGGTATTAGGGGTTAATTTTTCTTCGCTAAAAGATGGGTAGTCGCAGTAGCCCTGCTCATTGCCACCAAATAGAGTGGCGGGGTCAAATACTGCTAATGGCCAAGCATTCAGCAAACGCTCTGGCAGATCTGGGTTGGCAATAAAGGCGCGGCCAAAAGCGACTAAATCGACCAGACCACTGGCCAATAGCTGCTCTGCTTGGTCTTGCTGATAACCTCCTGCCACCATTAATACGCCATCAAAATCGGCTCTTAATTGCTGGCGAAAGCTCAATGGAACGTTGGGCGCATCGTCCCAATCGGCTTCCGCCAAATGCAAATACGCCAGCGATAGCTGATTGAGTTGCCTAGCGGCATAGCCGATGGTGTCAATGATATCGGGGCAGTTCATCCCCCTAGCGGTAATAAAAGGCGCCAAGCGAGCGCCTACCCGGTCGGCACCAATTTCTTCTGTCACCGCCCTGCTGACCTGCAACAAAAAACGAGCACGATTCTCGATACTGCCGCCATAAACATCGTCACGCTGATTTGAGGTCGAGCGCAGAAATTGATCAATTAAATAGCCATTGGCGGCATGTATTTCGACACCATCAAAGCCAGCCTCCATGGCAGCACGGGCAGCGCGGCGATAATCCTCAATGATGTCGTCTATTTGCTGCTGGCTCAGCGCCGTCGGCGGCGAGCATGGCAGCATCTGCCCTTCGCCTTGATCATTGGCGACCCACACTTGGGCATCGGCGGTTATCGCCGACGGTGCCACCGGCGCTTTGCCTTGCTGAAACTGATGATGTGACATCCTCCCCACATGCCACAGCTGAGCAAAGATGCGCCCACCTGCTTGATGCACGGCATCGGTAACTTGCTGCCAGCCCTGAACTTGCTCGACGCTATGGATGCCAGGGGTAAAGCTATAGCCCTGGCCTTGGGGCGAGATTTGCATCGCTTCGCTAATAATGAGCCCTGCACTGGCGCGCTGGGCGTAGTAGCGTGCCATCGAAGCAGTCGCAATATTGCCTGGTTGGGCACTGCGGCAACGGGTCATCGGCGCCATCGCAATACGATTTGGCAAGGTCAGGGTGCCGAGCGGCAAAGGATCAAACAGTGAGTTGGACATACGAATAGCTCCAGTGACAACAGAACTGCAGGGAGCAAACGCCATTGCCTGCCGAATGCAGACAGCGCTGTTTAACCCCACCTTGGTGATCACGGTATTCCAATGCCATAATTTGAAAAACAGGCCACATCAAGAATCAGATTCAAATAATTTTTGAAAATGAAAGCTCTACAAGATCTTAAAATCTTTCTCCTTACCGCTCAGCTGGGCAGCTTGTCGGCCTGTGCCCGGCAAATGAACCTGACGCCAGCCGCCACCAGCGCCGCCATCAAACGGCTAGAAGCGGAGCTCGATGTCATGCTGTTTGTGCGCTCCACCCGACGCTTGCGGCTAACACAGGAAGGCGAGCTATTTCGCCAGCACTGCCAGGAAGCCCTGCAGATTCTCGACGACGGTATTCAAACCCTGAGCCAGGGTGTTGAGCTGATACGTGGGCGTTTGCAGTTATCAACACCATCAGATTTGGGACGCAACCTGTTGCTCAGCTGGCTCGATGAGTTTGAGCAGCGCTTTCCTCACATCGAACTGGCATTGCAGGTCACCGACCGGTTAAGCGATTTATATAGCCAGCCAGTGGATTTGGTATTGCGCTATGGCGAGCCCGCCAGCTCTAATCTGATTGCGCTGCCGGTGGCCGCCCACAACCGGCGAATGCTGTGTGCAGCCCCCAGTTATCTGCAGCAACACGGCACGCCCGCCACCCCAGAGCAACTACAGCAGCATCATTGTTTGTGTTACATGCTGGGGGAATACCACTATGACCGCTGGCGCTTTGTGCGCGATGGTGAAGAACTAACCATCAAGGTGCACGCCAAACGTCTGTCTGACGATGGCGATGTGGTGCGCCGTTGGGCGGTGGCTGGCCATGGTATTGCCTATAAATCGCAATTGGACATTGCCCAAGATTTATCCGCCGGCAGACTGGTTGCGGTGTGCCCTGATTGGCAGGGAGAAGCGGCCCCTCTCAACTTATTATGTGCCGATCGGCGTCAACTCAACCCGGCGGTAAGAACACTGCATCAAGAATTACAAGTGTATTGCCTGCAAGTGTTGGCTCAACTCAGCAACGCCAAATAAAATAGCCCGCACTATCGAACTTATATTTCGTATTATTTGTGCTTATTTTGCGTCATTAACTTTAACATTCAGATTTTTGTCGATAACACTATTTATTAACCTTTTCTTTGCCTTATCAAGACATTACCAAAGAGTTATCCCGAAGCTCTTGATAATTCAAACAAAAAACATTCCTCGATCAAAAAACAAACAAAAAATCCCACCACCAAAATACAACAGAACGCAAGACAAAACAGGCCACAATTTTTTTTTTGCCACACAGAGATTAAAGAGGCATTCATTGAAATCGTCATATAGCGCCTTAACCATAGAAAAAAAACGCCAAAAATATGCAAAAAGCTTACTCCAAACAAAGTAGAACTATCGTTTTGCTTTGCTCGAAACAAGGGCATTCGATGCCGAATCTGAGTTTATAGACCCTGATCACACTGTGGATATTACCTATTTGATCCTGACCAGGCGATCAAGAAATATTCCTGGGCGGCACAAATTCACCGTGACTTTGTGCAAAGAAATTTACAAAGGAATGCAAGATGAACTACTCACCTAAAACACTACTACGACTTTTAACTCCTATTGCTGCCTGCCTAGCAAGCCTGCATCAAGTTAATGCTGGCCCGGTAAATTTAGATGCCCAGACAATGGCCAATTTGCCAGCGGAACTAAGCTCGCAGTTGCATATCTACGGCGATGATCAAGACAGTCAGCTTTATTGGTATGCCGCTAAAACCGCACAATTAAAAAGCAACCGCAATCGCACCGACTTTCGCTTGCGCCTAACCATGGCTAACTATGGTCCTTATGCCGGCCAAGCCGCCGTTAGTTATACCGGCGCATTGGACAGTAACAACAGCTCAGAGCTGCAAACTGCACTGCAAAGTTACGCCCAGCAACACAATATTCGCTTTCAGCCACTAGGCGCCAGCGCAGCCTTTACCACCGCAGCGGCTGCGGGACTGGCTACAGATGATCAAGGCCAAGTAAAGGTCAATTGCACGCTGGAGAACGTCTCATCCAACCGTGGCACTGAGTTCCAACTACCCATTTGTAAAGCACAAACGCAGTCTGGAGAGTGGATTAACGCAGAAGCCGGAACTCAATATGTTCGAGCAATTCCCCAAGGCTACAGCGTCGACAGTGATCGCATTATGATCACCGGCGTAACAACCTCAGGATGGGTAGAAAAAATAGAAGAAAAACTGCTAGAAAAAAGCAGCTGGCAGGACATGATGAGCTTCGTCACGGAATGGTCGGTCAAAAACAGAAGTGATCGTATCGAACAGCTGGGCTCAGCCCAGGTGGATTGGCGAGCCTTGTTGCCCTATCTGTTTAATTATAAAGGTGCAGATCATGTATACAGCTACGACGATATTCAAAGCTTTATGCTGTCTCTGGTGCATCACCCAGTAGAAGAAACGGGTGTCACGGTACGCAATAGTACCGAGGCTTCTGACGAAAAACTGGCGCAAGCGTTGACAGAGAGTTTGATGCGTACCTTATTTACTCCACTGGCGCCGGATAGTGAAGCTGGCATCCAGTACACCTTACGTACTAATTTTTCTAAGCTGCAAAGTCCACGCGTCGATTCCTTGTACTTGTTCTGGCAACCAGGTATGGCTGTCGCACCAACGACCGTTACCACGGTCAACTGTATGACAGGCGATTTAAGCTGGCCTGCTAGTTTGAGCGCCTGCTAGCTTTCGTTAACGGCGAGCCTGCTAGGGCCAGTTAATACTATTTAGCGCTTTGCTGCTGGACGTCAGTTTTTCGAGGCATGGGGAGCATGGTTTAACGGAATAAGCAATGAATAACACTATTCAGGGAAAACGGACGCCAGGGCTTAAAATCCCTCAACCTGTGTTGCTCATCCTTCATTTAACTCGTTAAACATCAGTCTTCGCGCCTTAATTTAGGGGTTTTCAACTCATAACAGCGTGATCGAAATAGCGTGAACAGGCCTAGGGTCTGTTCACGCTATTTAGCTCTTTGCTGCTGGAAGTCAGTTTTTTGAGGCATGAGAAGCGTGGTTTAACCGGTTAAATAAGCAACGAATAACGCGACTCAGAGAACAACGGACGCCAGCCCTTTGGGTTAGGGCTTTAACCAACCCAGACAACCGTGTTTTCATCGATGCAAAGGGTGAGCAACGGTTAGTCAGGATGCTGCTCAAACTGTTTTGCTTGGTCACCAATGTGCAACCAGCTGGGTTTTTCAGCAACAAATTCATGAAACTGATTTTCAATTGTTAGACTGTCATCCAAACAATTGGCGACGATGGGAAAAGACTCGGCGTCGGATAAAACCTCCCCCAGTGCAGTACCACAAACAGAGCAAAAGCAGCGGTCATACTGATACGGTGGCTGAGCTTTGAAGGTTGAAATGCTTTCATTGCCCTGCACTAGGCGAAACGTGTCAGCCTTAACGAATACCAGAGTACTGGCGCCCACTTTACGGCACCGACTGCAATGGCAGGTCCCCATCATGGCTGGCATTTCAGTCAACTCAAAACGTACCGCCCCACAACAACAGCTTCCTTTGATCATATGTCACCTGTGCAGTAATGAATCACGGTCTTAGCATACACAATACTGTTTAAATAAACAGTGTTAATTTTAGATGCCGTACTCGCGCTCAACCTTGGCTATGCGGATAGAAAAGTGCTGGTACCATTGCTCATGGCCCAGGCGTTGGGCCTGCAGGTGCTCGCCATTATTTTTCCATTGTTGAATGGCTTCTAGACTCTGCCAATACGACACTGTTATGCCTAAGCCATTACGTACCGACTCCACACCTAAAAATCCTGGTTGCTGCTGCGCCAGTTCCACCATGCGCTCTGCCATGGACTGATACCCCTCCTCTACGGAGGTTCTCTCATTAGTGAATATTACCGCGTAGTAGGGCGGTTCGGGTGTATTGGCAATCTCAGACATTAAAGCTCCTAGTATTTATCGTCGCGGCAATCAAGGCAGGGCAATGATGACCTGCCGGACCGCTGACTGGCCATAGATTATCAGCAACACAAGTGCGCTAATAAGCCCGGTTTTTAGCTCATATCATACTGCAGTGGTGTCATCGCTGCGGCAAGGAACATAGAGTTACAACAACAGAGCCATTATCATGGCCTGCCCTGTTTTTTACCGCGAGAGAGAGTATGTCGTTTCCTCCCTGCCCCAAATGCCAATCCGAATTTGTCTACCCAGATCAGGACATGTTGATTTGCCCAGAGTGTGCCCATGAGTGGAAACCTAATGCCATCTCTGAAGAAGACAGCATCCTAGTGAGGGATGCCAACGGCACCCAGCTGGCTGAAGGCGATAAAGTCACTCTGATCAAGGATCTAAAAGTGAAAGGCAGCTCTATGGTGCTTAAAATCGGCACAAAAGCGCTGATTCGTCGCATCGTCGATAGCAAAGACCACCAGCTAGATTGCAAGGTCGATGGCGCCGGCGAAATGATGGTAACCGCTCAATTTGTTAAAAAAGCATGATACCCGCAGCACTGCTGGTTTATGTACCAGACATCCTGGCTGGCCTCGCCTGGTATCAGCAAGCTTTTCCACAGGCGGTGCCGCGCTATTACCCGGAGTTTGATTTTACCGTATTGGACATTAATGGCTTTTCGCTCGAAGTCGTTCAGGCCGATAACAAAGTCGGCAGCGGTAAAAAGGGTGTTGTCCTTTACTGGCATAGCGACGACTGGGATGCCACCCTAAAACGCCTGATTGAGCTGGGGGCCAGTCTGTACCGCGGCCCTATGGCCATTGAAAATGGCTTGTCTATGTGCCAACTAGAAGATCCGTTTGGCAATTTGATTGGTCTGCGCGGCAGGCCAAAATCAACCATGTGCCCAGCTTCCGTTGACTAAAACAGGGGGGATCAGATCTTTTATGATATACCTATCTCCCTAAGCCCAGTCCTAGCGAGCACGCATTTATCTGCGTAGTTACTAGGCACTGAAAGCAACACAGACAATATCAACTGGTTAAGTAAGGACACGATACGATGAAAACACTGCTGAGTTTATGCCTGTGGCTAACAAGCATGGGCGCCCTCGCTCAAGGTTACCACTATCAGCCAGACACTGATCCAGAAAAACAACTGCAACAAGTCACCCAGTTGGCACAACAGCAACAAAAGCAAATACTGGTTATTTTTGGCTCAGACTGGTGCCCGGATTGTCGTAGTTTTAATAAAAAACTCGCTGAACAGCCATTAGCCAGCACGATTCAGCAGCGCTATGTGGTCATGCATGTCGATATTGGCCGCTGGGACAAAAATATGGCCTTTACCGAACGTTTTGGTGACCCAGTAGGAAAAGGCATTCCATCTATTGCCATTATCGATCAGCAGCACAACGTGCGCTATGTGGCCGAAGGTGGTGAATTTGCTTCCGCTCGCCATTCGAAAGTGACGTCTATTAATGACTGGTTTATAGCTCTGGATAACAGCATGACGAATCCAGAGCCAGTGTCTTTGAGTGATTAACGACCGTTCAGGTCGTTAATTCCCCAGCCAAATTCAGCTGCATGCGCTCACGCACAATATCGACACTGTCATAATGGCTGAGCAGCACCACTAGCTTGCTGTAGCATGCTTCTAGCGTCATATCGCCGCCGGAAATTACGCCGGCGCGCGCCAAGGCAGAGCCACCAGCATAGCTACCCATACTCACGCCACCGTGATCACACTGGCTTAGGTTAACCACCACCACGCCTTGGCTGGTAGCTTTTTCTATTTGCGCCAAAAAAGCCGCCTGCTGCGGTGCATTACCTGCGCCGTAGCTGTGTAAAATTACCGCATCCAGTGGCTGACTAAAAAAATGCTCAACCATAGTTTGAGCAAAACCAGGCGTCAGGGTCAGCACACCAATACGGCAAGATTCGATCGGCGGAACCTGGGGGGCTAAGCCTGGCTTACGTTTTATGTCCTGGATTTTTGGGCCAGAACTGGCATCCATGATCCATACTGGTTCAGCGTTGGGAGCCGTAAATGCGCCTAATGCCACCGACGAGCTTTTGGTGACCCGATTACCCGGCAGTAGCACATGATGAAACAATACATTCACACCGGCACAAGCAGGCTTAGCCGCCAGCATGAGTCCTTCAACAATATGATCATGACCATCGCTATGTGGCTCAGCCAAGGGTAACTGTGAACCGGTAACAATGACGGGTTTGTCCATACCAGGTAATAAAAAAGACAAGGCCGATGCGGTATACGCTAGGGTGTCTGTGCCATGCAGAACCAAAAAACCATCAAAATCGCTGTAGCGATCGCTGATGTCTTTGGCCAGTCGATGCCAATCCGCTGGTTCCATATCGGAAGAATCAAGCAGTGGTGAATATTCGATCAGTTCAAAATCTGGAACACTGGCAGATTGCAGACGTGGCTCTTGCTGTAAACGCTTTGGTAAATAGCCAGCTTCTGGCACCAGCCCTTGCTCGCTAGGCATCATACCTATGGTGCCACCGGTATAAATAATGGCAATGCGCTTGCTATTCACGACCTTACCTCTGCTGCCAAAAATATCATTAATGGCGCAGGAGTATATCATGAGTTTTTTTATCGCTCGTTGAAGCTATCAGGGAGCAGGAGCAATGCAGTCACAGCTACTCAGGCTGCTCTTAACAGGCATAGTGGCTGATCAAAACGACAAGCACCGTGGCTAGATACTTGTCGGTTAAGTTTGCTAGATGGTTAGTTTATGGATTCATCTTCATCGTCGCGCATCGCTTCGTCTAACTGGCTGAGATAAGGTTGAATGGCCGATACATCTTCATCGGGCACCTGTTTAACCTTCTCCATCATATCGATACTGGATTGCAACATCGCCTGCATTTGTTGCTTTTGCTCGGCATTTAAATGAGGAGAGTCATCCATCTGCTTCAGCTGTTCGCGCAAGTCTTCTGGGGTTACCGCCATGGCTGTGGCGCTCATCTGTGTCTTCGCATAGGCCGATACGATCTGTATGGTCGCCTGCGCCCATTGCTCCGGGGACGTAAAACCATGGCCGCTCAGCAGTCCCTTCATATCGTTATACAAACCGGCACGTTTTAGCGGCTCAATAAAATCGCTAACCTCTAATCCCCTGGCATCATCCTGCTCGTCAAAGGCAGCTTCATGTTTATCGCCCCACGCCTTTATGTCCTGCTGTGAGGCCAACCAACGTTCTATCACTGAGGCAGTCAATGCTTCTCCCCATGCTGCCTGACTCAATAGAGAAAACAGCACAATCAATCCAAAAGCTCTCATAGGTTACGTCCTGTTTGGGTCATTAAAGGTGAGCAGTGTAGAGAGATATTGGCAAAAGATCAGTTTTGTTCAAGACCCAGTGCAGCCGAGATTGCATAGTTCGGTCAGATCTATAAAGGAGTCAGAAATGAACACGCCGCTTTACCTGTCTATGGCCAGCTTTGCCCTAGCAGCGTCAATATCGCCAGGCCCCGTCAACCTAGTGACGTTAAGCCTTGGTAGTCAACGTTTACTGGGGAGAGGATTGAGTTTTGTTAGCGGTGCAACCTTAGGCTTTATTGCCTTGTTTGTTGCCACAGGATACGGCCTGCACTCTTTGCTAGAGCGTTTACCTGTGCTCGAAATGGCTTTGCGTTGGGCTGGCATTGCTTTTTTGCTGTACCTGGCTTGGTTGCTGCTGACCAGTGATGGTGAAATTGCACCGAGCCAGCCTGAGTCGGCCCCAGGTTTTTTGACTGGCGCTCTGATGCAATGGCTTAACCCCAAGGCCTGGCTGGCATCAGCGTCCGGTATCGGTGCTTACACGGCCCAAGGCGATAGCGAATTCATTTGGATATTTGCGGCGATTTACTTACCCATTTGCTGGCTCTCGGTGAGCTGCTGGTTACTGGCGGGCTTATGTTTACAGCGCTACGTGCAACGTCCGTCGCTGCTGCGTTGGTTCAACCGGATACTGAGTGTATTACTGGCAGCTAGCTGTGTGGGACTACTGCTCTAGCTATGGTGTTAACACGCTCTAGCGCAAACGCAGAAATTGCCCCGGCGTGGCAGCCGTCAGTTTTTTAAACACCCGCTGAAAATGCGCCTGATCGGTAAAGCCCGTTGCCAGTGCCACATCCGCAATAGCATGACCCTGACGCAATAGCTGCTGTGCTTTATGAATGCGAGCATTAAGCAAATAGGCATGGGGGGCCAACCCAAACTGACGCTTAAACGAACGCACTAAATGCCCTTCACTGCAGCCAGCTAACTGCGCCAAGCTTGCCAGATCGGGGGCTTCGTCATCATTACTGAATTGCAGCCTATCCGCCACAAGCTGCAAGGCAGGTTGATTTTTAGCATCAGTGAACGGCGTTGGCATAGCTAACGATGCTGGCATAACAGGCTGCGACAAACCTGCCATCAAGGACGACAAAAAGTCGATTAAGGACGACTGTTTTTCCATGACAGAGGCCTGATCGTCCATCAGGGTTTCCGCCATATCAACATAGTCAGCAAACCACTGGCTAGGCCCCTTAATAACGGCGGTTTCAATATCTTGCCAGCCAGGGTTTTTGCTAGGAGTCTCACTGGCTGTTAATTCTTGGCGCAAAGCAGTGAGCCAGGAGCAATCGATATACAGCATCCAATATCCCCAGACATCGCTGACTGGATTACAAACATGCACCCAATAAGGATTCATCAAGACCAGATCACCTGTTTGAATATCGAAGCTCTGATCACGGTAATCAAAGGTGCTTTGACCGTTAATAATGGCACCCATCGACCACTGCTCATGATTGTGGGGAGCGTAGCAAACCTGCCGGCCTTCTTTTACCAAACGAAGTTCGGCATGGGGGATGCGCTCATCGCGCCAGAATTGATGCTTATCGGCCATTCGGTTGCCGCCCTTGATTCCTTATTAGCCAGTGCCCAAGGCATCACATGCCACTCTTAACACGTGGATGCCAGCTGTCGACTTGATGGTACCAGCTTAACCGATCGGGCCCAGTTACCTCATTAGTTGCATTATTAACTGCGGAAAAACTAGACATATAGTTCACATACAAACTATATTGGTTCGCATGCAAACCTAAGAGGCCACTATGGATCGTCGATTATTTTTTTTGCTCAACATGGCCCAGCATCGTTTATTCAGCCACGTCGATCGAGCGTGTGAAGAAGCACTGCAGATCAGTGCCACACATTTAGCGGCGCTGATGTACATACAGCAACACCCGGGGTGTTCGCAAATGGACGTAGGGACGGCGCTGCAGTTAAAGAAGCCAGCAGTGTCAGGGCTGATTCAACGTATGGAGCGCAACGGCTTAATAGAACGCTGCAGCCATGAGCAGGATGCTCGGCGAAGCGAGCTGTTTGCCACCAGCAAGGGCCGTGACAAGGTGCAGCAATCAAAACCCTATTTGACCGAGCTCAATGGCATATTTGAACAGCACTTTAGCGAACAAGAAATCGATACCGTGCTGCGGTTTTTCAACTTTATTTTGCGGCGTTTTTAATGCACCAGCGAGCCTGAATGTGGGAGTCATGCCATGAAACAAAGAGTCGATATTCAAACCCAAGCCGGACACAGTCTGGTCGCTCATACCTTTTCCAGCCAGCCAGAAGCCAATCAGCAAGGCGACAGTAAGGGCGTATGTATCATCGCCCCTGCCACAGGCGTGGCCCAGTATCTGTACGATGATTTTGCCCACTGGCTCAGCCAGCAAGGTTTTAACGTCATTACCTTTGATTACGACGGCATGGGGTTATCAATCGGCCGACATGTTAAAGACAGTATCAGTGATAAGCTAAGCTGGGCCAAATACGATTGCCCGGCCGTGATTCAATTTGCCCGTCAACATTACCCGCAACAGCCATTAATTTGGATTGGCCATAGCGTCGGCGGCCATATGCTCGGCATGATGGAAAATTGTCACACCGACTTACTCGATAAAGCCATTACCGTGGCCTCGGGCACAGGCACTTGGTGGTATAACGCCGCACCTACCAAACGTGTCGCCTGGTTTCTGTGGTACGTACTGGTGCCTGTGTTGGTGCCTATTTTTGGCTATTTCCCTGGCAATAAAATAAAAATCATGTGCGATATGCCTAAGGGCGTCATTATGCAATGGCGACGCTGGTGCCTGCATAAAGACTACGCCATAGGCAAAGAAGGCGATTGGCTGCGCCAGCGTTTTGCTGGGGTTAAAACGCCCATTACAGCGATGTCATTCAGCGACGATGACATGATGTCACCAAAAAATATTCAGCGCCTACACCATAGCTTTTCCCAGGCTCCGCAAACCCATATTCATATTCGCCCACAGGATGTTGAGCAAAAGTCTATTCGTCATATTGGCTGGCACAAAGAGCGTTACCGACAATTATGGGAGCGCTACTTTGCTCCTGTGCTGTCGGCCGATAGCACACATCACTGACTTTTCTTCCCCAGGATATGGCGCAGCAAAGTGGCGATGGTTTAATGGCAAGCCGACACCGAACTGACATATTCGATCTTTAAAGTTCGTTGCTCAATTGACCAAATGGACACATTTTTATGTACCCGCGCACCCTAGCACTCACCATGGTCGCCCTACTGGCGGCCTGTGGCAGCGACAATGATGACAACGCCAACAGCGCCACCGTTACTTTACGAGTGATGGAAACCACAGATATTCACGCCAATGTCATGCACCATAACTATTACACCGGAGCACAAGACATCCAGGTTGGCTTAACTAAAACCGCCAGCCTGATCCGCCAAGCTCGCGCCGAAGTCAGCAATAGCGTATTGGTTGATAATGGTGACTTATTGCAAGGCAGCCCATTGGGAGATTATTTCGCCAAGATTGATGTACTACAGGACAATCAAGTGCATCCCGTCTACAAGGCAATGAACTTGCTCGATTATGACGTGGCCAACATTGGCAATCACGAATTTAACTTCGGCTTAGATTTTCTGGCTCAAGCGTTAGACGATGCCCAATTTCCTTATATTTCTGCCAACGTTTTTCACGCCGACAAGCCCGATCAGCCCTACTTTGAGCCCTATGTGATACAAGCCAAAACGGTATTGGACGATAGCGGTAAGTCGCACACGCTGAATATTGGTTACATTGGCTTTGTACCACCGCAAATCATGCAGTGGGATAAAGCCAACTTAGAAGGGAAGGTGATTGCCAAAGACATAGTCGACATGGCAGAGCATTATGTGCCGCAAATGAAAGCCGCCGGTGCCGATCTAATCATTGCCATCCCTCATTCAGGTCTGGATAGCACCAACCGCAGCGGCGGCGATGAAAATGCCAGTTATTATCTGGCGCAAGTGGAGGGCATCGATGCCATTTTATTTGGCCATGCCCACAGCACCTTCCCGGGTAATAGCCGATACGATGAGCTAGCAGGCGTTGATAATGAAAAAGGCACCATTCTCGACGTACCAGCCATCATGCCCGGTTTTTGGGGAAATCATTTAGGCTACATAGACCTAACCCTGGAGAAAAATGCACAAAACCAGTGGTCGGTGATTGATAGCGAGTCGGTATTAAAGCCTATTTATGAAAAACAAGACGGCCAAAGCATTGCTTTAGTTGACGCCGACAGCGCTGTCATGGAAGCCGTGGCCGACGACCATAACAAAGTGGTGCAGTGGGTCAGTGAACCATTCGCCAAAGTCTCTGCACCTATTCATAGCTTTTTTGCCCTGGTACAAGACGATCCATCGATTCAAGTCGTGACCGATGCACAGCGCGCGTATACCCAAAAAATCATCACTGGCACTGAGCTGGACGGGCTACCGCTGTTATCCGTCGGCGCACCTTTTCGTTCTGGCCGCGGCGGTGTTAGCGACTACACCTACCTACAAGCCGGTGACGTGTCCTATGGTAATGTTGCAGATTTGTATATTTATCCCAACACATTAAAAGTACTGCAGTTGACTGGCGCTGAAGTCAAAGAATGGCTAGAAATGTCGGCAGGCCAGTTTAACCAAATTGAGCCCGGCAGTAGCGACCAACTGCTTATTAATAGCGATTTCCCCAGTTTTAACTTCGACGTGATTGATGGCATTCAGTATCAAATTGACGTTACTCAACCGGCTCGCTACAGCCCTAGCGGGGGCGATACGCCCGTTAGTCAAACTGAGCGGATTGTGAACTTGACCTATCAAGGCAAGCCCATCGACCTGGAGCAACAGTTTTTGCTGGTTTCAAATAACTACCGCGCCAGTGGCGGTGGCAAGTTTCCCAACGTCAATGCCAGTCGCATTGTGATTGATGCTCCTGATGAAAACCGCCAAACCGTAGCGAACTATCTGATCGAAGAAACGCAAAAGAACCCCACCACAGGTTTTGACCCTTCTGCTGATAACAACTGGCAGTTTAAGCCTGTGGCCGATACTCGAGTTCGTATCCTAAGCTCCGCCAGCGACGCCGCCCAAGCATTTGCCCAGCAAGCCGGCATTGCTTATCTGGGCACCAGTGATGAGGGCTACGGCATCTACGAGATAAATTTAAGCCAGCCTTAACACTCGATGCTATGAGCGAGCCACTAGGCTCGCTCTTTGCTAAAAGCGATACTGAGCAGATGTAATAAACTGGTTCATCGACTCACACCAAACAATCACAGTGCTGTAGTGCTCAATGTCGATACCATTCAGTTCAATATCAAAGCCGTCGAAACTGCGCACATCACCGGCGCTAAGCATGCGCTGTTTTAAACGCAAAAAGTCGGCTTCGGTTTCAATAAATTCAGGTGAAAAATACAAGCGATAATCAGGCCCCGGCGATAGTGAACCTTGAAACGACACAAAATCACTGCCGACCAACACCCGGCCTTGGCCACGATGTAAAAAATCACTGTCTTGGCGCTGATGATCAAACTCCGTGCGATACACAGCCTGCTGCTCACGTTGCTGCCAAACTGTGGCGCTAGGTGCGGGTTTGGCGGTTAAAATCGGCAGTGTATAGATGCCCGCAGCAAAACCCAGTATCGCCACTAGGCCATGGCTAAGCAGCAAAGCCAGAAGTTTGTTAAACATGATGTGCTCCCATACGTAGACCCTTGCTAAGTCGCCCTAGACTGACATTTCTTACAGGCTAATCACCATTGCCCAACACTGAACGTAAAAACACATGCTGATCGCAGCCCGGCGCGGGAATAAACAGCGCCGTTGGCCGGCCGCGTCCGCCTTCTGGTATGCCTTCACCAACCTCCTGCAACACTCCGGCATGGCTAATGCGACGACGAAACGATTTTTTCTCCAAGGTTTTATCCAGCAACAGTTCAAATGCTTGCTGCAGCTGAGTCAGGGAAAAAGGCGCGCTGACCAGGTGTAACGGCAACGCCGTGTAGGCGGTTTTATTTTTTAGTCGAGTTCTTGCCTGCTGCAACAAACTGGCATGATCAAACGCCAGATCGAGGCTCGCCACTTGCTCCCAAGGCCACCACTGCACATCATCCACACTGTCGACAAAGGATGCCGTTGGTGCATGGGCAATTAAGGCCATATACAAGGTGGTGACCGACCAACCACGAGGGTCGCGTGTGGCGTTGCCAACGCTGCCCACCTGCTCCAGCCAGGGCGCACTCACGGCCGTTTTCGACAGCAGTTTACGCTTGGCTGTGATTTCAATAGAGGCATCTTCGTGCACGTCAACAAAACCACCCGGCAAGGCCCACTTGCCCTGCTCAGGTGGTTGAGCACGGCGCACTAATAATATCTGCAGCTGCCCTTGATGCAGGGTAAATATGGCTACATCCACGGTAAAAATCGGTCCGTCGTAGCGCTTAGCGTCGTAGTCGGCTAAAAACGTCTGCTCATCCGCTGCTGTCATTATCGCCCCACTATAGAGATTAATTTATTTTATTGGCATATAGCCAATAACTGTAGCATAGTCGGCAGCGTAACGGGCGGGATAGACCTACCCATCATCTACCACGGCAAGGAGCTTGCTGTATGCAACGAGAATTTGATTTTGCGGTATTTATCGGCCGCTTTCAGCCATTTCACCAAGGCCATCTGCACGTTATTCGCCAGGGACTAGCACAAGCCAATACCTTAATTGTACTGATCGGCTCAGCCTGGCAGGCAAGAAGTTTAAGAAACCCGTGGCTGCACGCAGAACGTGAGCAAATGATTCGTGCTTGTCTCAGTGAGCAAGACAATCAGCGGCTCATTTGTTTGCCGCTAATGGATGTGCCCTATAACGACGAGCTGTGGGTGCGCAATGTGCAAACCACGGTATCTGGCTTAGTGACCGCCCACCATGCCGTGCCTCACCAAGCGCCGTCCATTGCCTTAATTGGCCATCAAAAAGACCACACTGGTTTTTATCTCAACCTGTTTCCGCAGTGGAGCAGCCTGGCGGTTGATAACTTGCAGGGCATCAGTGCGACACCGATTCGTGAGCAGTTTTTTAGCCAAGCCGATAGCTTGGCCCAGCACCAAGCTGAACTGCCCGAAGCCGTTTGCCAGTGGTTGGCGGACTTTGCTCAGCAGCATGCGGGTTATCAACAAATTGCCGAAGAACTGGCATTTGTGCAGCGCTATCAGCAAGCCTGGCAAGCAGCGCCCTACGCGCCCACCTTTGTCACCGTCGATGCGGTGTTGGTGCAGTCGGGTCATATCTTATTGGTGCAGCGCCGGGCCAGTCCGGGCAAAGGCTTATGGGCCTTGCCTGGCGGTTTTGTCGATCCGCACGAGCGCCTGCTGGATGCCTGCCTAAGAGAATTGCGTGAAGAAACCCGGTTAAAGGTGCCGGCGCCGGTTTTAAAAGGCTCGATTCGCCGCCAAGCGGTATTCGATGATCCACATCGATCTGCTCGTGGACGCACCATTACCCATGCCTTTCATATTGAGCTGGCCCCCAGCGCCACCTTACCCAAGGTAAAAGGCGGCGACGACGCCCGCCAGGCACGCTGGCTGGCACTGGGCGATATCAAACCGCAAGACATGTTTGAAGACCATTATTTCATTATTCAGGACATGCTAGGCACCGCCTAAGCGTTTAGCCTGAACGGCCTCAACATTAACACTTGACCATATAGTGGCTTAATGCCACTATATGGTCATCGGCGACGGGAATCGTGCGCTGAAGCAGCCAGCAATGGCTAACCAAGGCAGCAATGGACAGACCACGCTGCAGCAACCACGACAGGAGGAACTCCGTCATGATTAACCTGATCTTAAATACCGACTCGTATAAAACCTCTCATTACCAACAATATCCGCCAGCGACTGAAGTGGTTTCCAGTTATATCGAATCACGGGGTGGGCGCTATTCAGAGACGGTATTTTTTGGCTTGCAAGCCTTTATCAAAGCCTATTTATCGACCCCACTTAGCAGTGCTGATATCGACCAGGCCGAATCGCTGTTACAGGCCCATGGTGTGCCTTTTAATCGCGCTGGCTGGCAATACATTGTTGAGAAACATAATGGCTATTTGCCGGTGGAAATTGAGGCTGTGCCAGAAGGTACCCAAGTACCCGCTGGCAACGTTATGCTGCAAATCAAAAATACCGATCCGCAGTGCGCCTGGTTAACCAGTTATCTAGAAACTGCATTGCTGCGCGCCATCTGGTATCCGAGCACAGTGGCGACGGTTTCTAAGGCCTGTAAAAACATTATCCAACGCTATTTGCACGACACCGCCGATAATTGCGATAGCTTGCCCTTTAAGTTGCATGACTTTGGCGCCCGCGGAGCCAGCTCTGAAGAAACTGCCGCATTAGGTGGTATGGCGCACCTCATTCATTTTTTGGGCTCAGACACCTTGTCGGCTCTGGTGGCGGCACAGCGTTTTTATGCGGCCGAGACGGCGGGGTTTTCGATACCGGCGGCGGAGCACAGCACCATCACCAGTTGGGGCAAAGACGGCGAGTGCGCCGCCTACGCCAACATGCTCGATCAGTTCGGCGGCGACGGGCGCTTGCTCGCCGTCGTTAGTGACTCCTACGACCTTTGGCATGCCATCGAGCAGTTATGGGGCAAAGAATTAAAAACCCGGGTTGAGCAAATGGGCGGCACCCTGGTCATTCGGCCCGACTCAGGAGACCCGGTAAGCGTCGTGACTGAAACCATCGAGCGCTTAATGGCTATTTTTGGCAGCCATATCAACACTCGTGGTTATCGAGTATTGCCAGATTACCTGCGTGTTATTCAGGGCGATGGCATCAGTGTGCAAAGCATTGAAAACATTTTGGCGGCACTAAAAGAACGCGGTATCAGCGCTGAAAATGTTGCCTTTGGCATGGGGGCAGAGCTGCTGCAAAAGGTCAATCGCGATACCCTAAAATTCGCTATGAAGGCCTCGGCCATTCAAATTAACGGCCATTGGCACGACATTTATAAAGATCCAGTGACCGATCCGGGCAAACGCTCTAAACGAGGACGTTTAGCCTTAATCGCCACCGAGCAAGGTGTAAAAACCATTCGCGAAGATGATCTCGGCAATGCCAGCAATCTATTACACACCGTGTTTCGTAATGGGCAGCTGCTAAAAGAATGGTCCTTTGAGCAAGTGCGCCAACATGCTGAGCTAGATAATCCAGTGCCCGCTCTGGATCGCTAGTAACAGCACCACGCTTGGCAATTGCACCGTCAGTTGGTAACAATGGCAGCATATTCACGGCAAGCCGATGTTTATGCTGCGTATTAATCAACTGAATAAAAGTTTTGATCAGCCCGACGGCAAGGTCAGCGTGTTGCAGCAAGCATCGCTGCAGCTGGCAGCTGGCCAATCGGCGGCGCTGCTGGGCGAAAGCGGCAGCGGTAAAAGCACACTATTGCACTTAATTGCTGGTTTAGATCGCGCCGATGGCGGTGAAATTTGGCTGCAACAGCAACCACTGCATCAGTTTAGTGATGAGCAATTTAATCAACTGCGCCGCACTCAGCTCAGCCTGATTTTTCAGCAATATCATCTGGTCCCGACCCTCACTGTGTTCGATAACCTGTCTCTGCAAGCGCGTTTAAGCGGCCACCTTGACGATGACTTTCGACAGCACCTCATTGCAACACTTGGCTTAGCGCCGCTATTAAAACGCTTGCCGCAGCAGCTGTCCGGAGGTCAACAACAGCGCGTAGCCATCGCCCGCAGCCTGCTGCACCGCCCTGCTTTGGTATTGGCCGATGAACCCACCGGCAATCTGGATGAAAACACCAGCCAGCAAGTGATGCAGCTGCTAAGCCGCCTGGTGCGCGATAACGGCAGCAGTTTATTGATGGTCACCCACAGCCCCGCCATGGCCGCCTATTGCGACCACAGCTGGCGCCTGCACCATGGCCGTTTACACGCCGAGCCATCAGCGTGAAGCCGTTTTTATGAGGTCGCAGTTATGAGGTCGCTGTTATGGAGCTGGCTAACACTGCTTAGCCATTACCGCCGCCACCCCAGCCAAACGCTGTTTTTACTGCTCGGCCTGATTACCGGCGTGGCCTTGTGGTCGGCAGTGCACATCATTAATGCCCATGCCCGTGCTAGCTATGCCGAGGCCGACCAGCTGCTCGATGCTCAGGCCAGCCATTGGATTCAATCGCCCCAAGGCCGGGTCGATTTAAACGATTATGTCGCCCTGCGCCGCGCTGGATTTCGCCAAGTCTACCCAGTGTTAGAGCTGCGTTTGAGCACACCAGACAACCAACCGCTTACACTAATCGCCACGGATTTAATGGCCATGGATGCCAGCCGCACTAATCCAACGGAAGAGCAAGGCAACAACCACGTCGATATCCGCGCCTGGTCAAAACTGAGCCAGCCGCCGTACGCCGTGTGGGTGCCCGCCAGTCTGGCCAACTCGCTGACACTGCAGGCCGGGCAGCGCTTAACCTTACGTGATGGTCGCCAGCTGCCACCGGCCGTGATTGATAGCCAACCACGCCAAGGCCAACGCCTATTTATGGACATAGGTGCGGCTGCCATCACCTTGGGCGAAACCCATCTCAGCTATTTGGCCGTTGGTGCTATTAATCCCGCCGAACTTAAGCGGCTGGATCAATGGCTTACTCAATACGCCCCCCAGCTCAAACGTCGCAGCAATCAGCAACCATTAGATTTAACCGAGCTGACCGCCAGCTTGCACATTCACCTCAACGCCATGAGTTTGCTGGCCTTTGCCGTTGGCCTGTTTATCGTGTTTAACGCCGTGCGCTTTGCCCTGCACAGCCGCGCCAGCACATTGACCACATTGCGTGAACTGGGAGTGAGCGCCCGCACACTTACTAGCGCCATTGTGCTGGAGGGTTTTACCCTGAGCTTAATCGGCACCGCACTGGGGCTAGCTGCGGGCTTTGGCCTGAGCCAATTATTACTGCCCGCCGTCGCTGCAACTCTGCAACATCTTTATGGCGCCGTGTTGGATCAGCGTTTATTGCTACAGCCTCAGGTATTGCTGCAGGCCTGGCTGCTCACCTGTGTTGGGCTATTGATGGCCCTGGTATGGCCGCTGTGGCAGCGCAGCCGCCAGGGCGTGCTGGCGCAGCGCCAAGGCATAGACTTGCTGCAGCAAGAACAGCGTAATCAACGCCGCTTGGCCATCAGCGCCGTGGTTTTGCTGGCAGTGGCGCTATTGTCTTACCCTTGGCTTAATTCACTCGCTCATGGTTTTGCCTTGTTGGCGGCACTGTTATTTGCGGGCGCCTGGCTGTTGCCCTGGCTGGCAAGCCAGTGTCTGCATTGGCTCAGCCAAAACGCCAAGCCTGGGCTGGCGCAATGGTGTTGGGCAGAAGGGCAAGTTCAGCTAGGGCCATTGCGCCCGGCGCTGATGGCCATGCTGCTGGCGCTCACCGCTAACTTTGGCGTCGATAATCTGGTCGGCTCGTTTCGCCAAGCGTTGGATAACTGGTTGCAGCAACGCATTGCTGCCGATGTCTACGTGCAAAGCGAGCAGCTCGATGCCCACCAACTCAGCCAACATGCTTGGCTAGAGCACAGCCATCAGCGCAATGGTTTGAGCCTGCGCTGGCAAGACCGCCCGACTCTGATTCGCGGCCTCGACCCCAGCGCACCCGATGTACAACAGCTGCCCATGGCCAGCCAGAGTTATCCACCCAATCAGAATTATCCACACGGCGGAGCTGCCTGGCCTGACGACGGCATTTTGGCCAATGAGCAAGTGCAACACCTAGCCGGTAAACAGCTCGGCGATGTTATTTATTTGCCGCTTGGCAATGGTGAGCAACAGCGCTTTACCCTTGCCGGTTTTTACTACGATTATGGCAACCCCTATTTTCAGTTTTATCTGCCTTATCAGCGCGTGGCACAGCTGTGGCCGAATGCACATCCTCAAGGGCTGGCACTGTGGTTAAGCGAAGACGCCAATATGACTGAAGTAGAACAGGCGTTAGTCGAAGCCGGTGCACAACCCGGTGACTGGATCGATCGCCGCGCCATATTGCAGTTGTCGCTGCGGATTTTTGATCGCACCTTTGCCATGACGGCCGCCATCAATACCCTAACCTTTGCCGTCGCCGGCATCGCCTTATTGGCCGCCTTGCTCGCTATTCACCAGCAGCGTTTACCGCACTATGCCCACTGGCGTGCTATGGGAGTAAGTTGGCGTGAGTGGCTACAACTCACGGCGGTGCCATTGGCACTGTGTTTAATGCTCACCTGGGCGCTGTCCATTCCCCTCGGCAGTGCGCTGGCTTGGTTACTGATTCATGACATCAACGTGTTGTCGTTTGGTTGGACCATGCCGCTGCAATGGCAAGGCCGACCTGCGCTGCTGCTGGCATTGCTGTGTTTGGGCGTGACCGTCATCGCCTTTGCCATCGCCGCCTTGCAAGTGCGCCAGCGCTTACCGTATGCGTTAAAGCAATTGAGGGCCGACGAATGAAGCAGTGGTTTTGCTCAGTACCAGTGCTGGCGCTATTGCTATTGGCCGGGCCTAGCTATGGCGAGCAGGCAAATGACGTTTATCAGGTGTTGCGCGATGGCGACGGTGCCGCCCAGTTTGCTCCGGTACTCCCGGGCTATACATTAGCTTTCCCAAAAGATCACGGCCCCCACCCGGATTTTCGTATTGAGTGGTGGTACTTAACCGCCAACCTCGAGGGCGCCAACGGCCAGCATTATGGTGTGCACTTTACTCTTTTTCGCCAGGCGCTGTTTGCTCAGGAACGGGTTGCTCAAGAACAGGTTGCTCAGGAACAGGTTCTCCAAGTACAGGCTTCCGCGAACCAGAGCCTGGAAAAAGCTTCGCCTTGGGCCAGTCGCCAAAGTTGGATGGCACACGCCGCCATTAGCCAAGGCGATAAACACCTGTACGAAGAACGCTTTGCTCGCGGCGGCATCGGTCAGGCCGGTGTGCAAACAGAACCTGTGTTTGACGCTTGGCTGGACGACTGGCAGTGGCTAGGAGATGGCCCGTCACCGCTACCAGGTAGGTTAACGGTCAGTATTCAGGGTCAACCGCTAACACTGCAACTGAGCAGCAATCAGCCTTGGGTATTGCACGGTGAGCAAGGCTTTAGCCAAAAATCCGAGCAAGGTCAGGCCAGTTATTATTACAGCCAGCCCAGCATCAATATTGTTGGCCAGTGGCAGACCAGTTCTGGCGATAGCGTCGCATTAACTGGCCAGGGTTGGCTCGATCGCGAATGGAGCTCACAGCCGTTGGCGCAAAATCAAAGCGGTTGGGATTGGTTTTCACTGCAACTGGCAGACGGCCATAAACTGATGGTCTTTCGTCTACACCACAGCGACACGAAGCAGCATTATTACTCCGGCAGCTGGATCACGCCCGAGCATCAGGTCACGCCATTAAATAGCGATGATATTCAACTAACGCCCACTGGCTTTGACGTCATTGATACCGCACAAGGCGAAAAGCGCATTGCTACCGGTTGGCAATTGTCATTGCCAACGTTAAATCGCCAGTGGCAAATTAAAGCCCGCTCCGCCAATGCCTGGCTCGATACTTTATTCCCCTACTGGGAAGGCCCCGTACAGGTGTTCGACCAGCAACAGGCTGTAGGCGTCGGTTATTTGGAGATGACAGGCTACTGACAAACCCTCACACGGTTTAAGGTACAGGTGTTCGACCAGCAGCAGGCCGTAGGCGTCGGTTATTTGGAAATGACCGGCCACTGACAAACCCTCACACGGTTTAAGGGACAGCTGTTCGACCAGCAACAGGCCGTAGGCGTCGGTTATTTGGAAATGACGGGTTAACCAGATGACAAACCTTCACACGGTTTAAGAGAGCGAGCTGGCCAGCTGTGATAGCATCAATGGCTGATATTTATTTCAACTCAGTGTTTGGCTATTGATAGCCTATGCTCCAGTCCATATAACACTGTTTACCATTTAATGATAATAAAGAGCGTGCAACCATGTTGATAACGGATTCGCGGGCTCCGGTGCCGCCGGATCCTCAATTGCGTAAAACCGTGCGTGCATTAATTGTGCACCAACATCAACTGCTAATGGTGCAAAAGTACAACGCCGACAAGGGTGTGCATTTTGGCTTGCCTGGTGGCGAGCAAGAACCCCATGAATCCCTTGAACAGGCTGTGGCCCGAGAGTGTTTAGAAGAACTGGCTGCCCAAGTTGAGGTTGGCCCTATGCTGTGGCTAGAGGACTATTACCGCAAGCGCAGCGGCCAAGCCGATGTATACCGTCATATTATCGATCATGTATTTGAGTGCCAGCTAACAGGAAGCTATGTGCCGCAAAACGGCCCCCAGCCTGACCGTTATCAGCAGTCCGTGGTCTGGGTGCCGCTGGATACACTAAGCAACATCCAGTTGGCTGAACCCTACTTGGTTAATCGTCTGGATGTCGCTGGGTAAACTAAGCAACATCCACTTGACTGAACACAATCTAGGCTTGAAGGTGCGGCCCAACTATTTGGCTAAGCTCGACCGAGCATTAACAAGTATGGAGTAGGAGCTGAAAAATCATTTAAGCATCAGGACTCGTAGCAATAGCACTGGCGCGCAACAATAGCGCTGAAAACCTCTGCTTCAAAGTCAGTGACAAGCGGCGCACTGGCTGCATCAACAAAAACCGACGCCACTCTAAATCAAAGATTCACCTATCTGGCCTGTGTTAGTGCTGCCCATAACAGGCTACAGTGGCAGCACCGTGATAACCCGATAAGAGAAAACACTATGCTGCTATTAATCGCCGGCCTGATCATTTTTTTAGGTGTGCATTCCATTAATTTGCTAGCGCCACAGTGGCGTGAGCAAAAAATTCAACAACTGGGCGCGCTGCCGTGGAAAGGTATTTATGCGCTGCTGTCGCTGCTCGGTTTTGCCCTGCTAGTCAGTGGCTACGGCGCCGCACGAATGGAGCCAATCTGGCTGTGGCAAGCACCAGTATGGACACGCCATCTAGCTGCCCTGCTCACCTTGCCAGCCTTTATTTTATTGCTGGCCACCTATGTACCAGGAACGCATATTAAAGCCCGTATTGGCCACCCCATGCTACTGGCCACCAAAACCTGGGCCATTGCGCATTTATTGGCCAATGGCGGCCTGCACGATGTGCTGTTATTTGGCGGCTTTTTAGCATGGGCAGTGTTTGGTTTTATTGTTTTGCGCAAGCGTGACCGCGCCGCCGGCAAACAATACCCGGCTGTTGGTATGGCTCGCGATGCCATCGCTGTGGTGGTTGGTCTAGTGGCTTGGGCAGCCTTTGCTATGGTGGGGCATGCTTGGTTAATTGGTGTGGCGCCGTTTGGGGGGTAGGAGTTTGAAAATTAACTTTTTACGATAGAAATGGCTTTAAGAGGCTAAATTCTATGCCCTCCTTGAGGGATCTTATCCCTCACGCCGGGCGGGCGAGCGACCGAAAGCGTTCATCGAGGCAATTTCTGCCAGGCAAAAAGTGATCGCGACAAGCGCAGCTTACAAATAGTAAGTGAGCATGGCGAGGGGCTTTTTAACGCAGCAGAAGCAACGTAGATAGCTTTCAGCCTGCTTTGCGCTGCTCAGGCCGTTAATCCCTCGTTGCCAATGCTGTGGTCGCCGCAACGCCAACAGCCTGCATCCCGGCAGGATGTTGGCTGGCGCTGCCGTCCGGGCAGCTCCTGCGGGCACATCCATTACCAACTCCGGCGGCCTGCTAAGGCGCGAAAAACCTAGACGCAAGAGCGTCTTCAAGGCTTAGAGTGGATGCCCCGTCAGTACTAGCTTTCTTTCAAAGGAAAGAGGCCGAAACGACCGTGCTGAGGGTTTTTCGTAAATACCGTCAGCCCGAGCTGGCCTTCAAAAGAGTCTGGTGGATGTTCGTTTTCAACGATAATGACTTGGCTGTCGGAATGTTCTTCGATCAGATATTTATAAAATTTTTGTTTAAGAGTCGTGCCCTGTAGGCTATCGCCTTCACCCTCCGGCTTGTAGTAGGCGAGCAAGGGTGAATCAAGCACAACAAAACCTGGGTGAGGTAGCGAGCGCTCTTTACAAAACTCGAGCATTCCTAAAGTAACGGCAGCGTGCGTTATCGCTCTGAGACCTTTACCCCTATTTCCACGAAGCTTACCGTTGATAACAAAATCCATAGAAGTTTCGTCAAAATAAACACTGCCTGTATCGGGAAAGTCCCACTCATCAAGTATTCGTTCTACCGTTTTAGAAAAATCATGTAGAATCTGGGTTGGTAGCTTCGCGGCAATATTTTGATTACCAGTTTCCTCCTCGTCTCCGAACAATTCTTCTCTTTGTGCACGGAGCTTGTCTAATTTGTTAAAGACCGAAAGGTGCAAAACAACTTTGCTGCGCTTATCAACAAACTCGGAGTAGTTAGACTGCACATCCGATAATTCTGGAGCAATGGCGCTTTTGATCTCACTATCAACGCCATTGAATTTGCTTTCGATCTCAATCAGGTCGTCGGATAGACGGACTGACTCGTCACGCAACGAAGTAGCTGTAGAATCAAGATCACTCGCCAGCCTCTTGATCTTATCCATCTCTGCTACTGCAGCAATGACTATTGACTCAACGTCGCCATCGCACTCTTCGGCACTATGTTGAGATTCAGGTAAGGCGCCGCAAAGCGGGCAAGGCACTCGCTCATGGTGCACAAAAAGGGAACCGGATTCTTCGATGGCCATCAGTCGACGCAAGTCTGTTACATATTGAGCCCTCAACAAAGCGAAGCGTTCCAACATGTTGGCTATGTCATCTATCCTGTCCTTAATCGCCTCCCGGGTTTTCACAATTTCTCGTCTTTGGGTGATCATTTCATTGAGCTGAGACTGAACCAGTTGAAGCTGGTTTCTAGTAGATGAAATAGATTCCTCAAGTTTTTCGAGTTGTTCCTCCAGTTCTTCACGCCCAAAACCGTCTTCAGTAATCTCGTCCTCTACATCAGCAATCCATTGTTCGAGAATTTCGGCTTTTGCTTGGTTATTTGACTCCGATTGCTTTCGAGTATCTGCTGGTACTATGGCGCTATCATCGGCTCCCGTAAGCATGAGCTTCAAGGTAGATTTTTCGGCAGTTTTAGAAACATATTGACCAGTTAAGAACGGAGAATCCTGACGGATTATTTCCTGCTCATTAACGATAATGAGTCGAGCGATATCGCGGAAACTGAGAGACCGGCAATCTCCGTTCGCATTCTTTCGCACATATTTGCTTAGCAAATCTATAGCGCCAAGGAGCCAACCGGATATATTGTCCTCCCGGCCTGCTGCGTGTTTCATCTTCATCGTGCCGCTTTCTTTGGCATCAGTCGCAGCTTCAATATTCCCTTCAAATATCCGGTAGTTACCGCCCACTATACTTCGTTCGAATGTCCAGAGACCTTTTTCCGAGGATTCGATAGCAATTCGAGCTTTGTCGTATTCGGACAGCTCAGGAATATCTCGTAGCTCCTTACCACCAAGGAGGAAGTCAATGGCCTCGACAAGAAAGGATTTTCCGGTATCAGATGCACCGCATACAACGCTTAAGTTTTGATCGAAATCAATCAAAGCGGGGGCAACTCTACTGCCCAAAAAGCTTATGTTTCTTATTTGAATTGTCTCATCCATTTGATTAACCGCCACCTAAGCCTTCTGATAGATGAAATTGGGTAGTCCATTTATCAAAAAATCTGCTGATCAAGTCTTGAAGCTCCGTAGTGTCCATATTCCCGAAAGTATCCCCGACCCAGTTTGCTCTATCCATCAATGAGCGCATATACGGGGTAGTCATTGAATCGACGAATGGCTTCGCATAGTCACTTGCCTGATATACGATCCCTTCCGCGCCCGCTATTCTGGTGACAAGCCCACGGCTCATCATTAAAGAAAGCCCAGACTCAATAATGTTACGCCTAACCAGAAGCTCGCCTTCTCTCATAGGGAGAGGTGGGTGAAGGCTTTCTGGGCCATTAACATCGCCTGAATGAACAACCAGATAGTCAAAATCAACAAGACGCTGTAAATCCAAAGCAGCGGGGAAATTCGCTGCAAGAATGACTACCGAGCGAACACCTGTCTCAAGTGCGCTGTTAAAAACTGTGACATTTTGTTGACGCTTTTCACTCATCGTGCTCACTCCAATCCAACCGACTGTCATTCACAAGTTGGTGGCACATCCCTTGTTTGTCCCGCGTGTGGGTGACACTAGCGAGAGGGCTTGCATCAACGGTAACATTAGCTGCCTGGCTCATCGTTGCATTTAAACGATCCATACCGCAGTCGTGCTTAGACTCGCACACATCTACAACGCCATCAAAAACATCATTTTGAAGAGTTTCGAAGACACCTGAGGGAACTGTGTCCCGAGAAAAGTTACGCAAGGACTCCGCATGATAAAAGCGCTCACGTTGTCTTCGAAAGTTTTTCCGTATCCCATCATCTTTATCTAGCAGGGAAAGATCGGGCGATTCCTGGTCATCGCCAATGGACTGCGCGTATACACTTAATAGCTGTCTTACGTAGCGATGATCCATAGATACCGAATCTTCTGGCGGGATTTCAGGTTCGGGACGGGGGGCTAGCCCTCCACCAAATCTTACGGCATGAAAAGGCGTGGAGGCATGTTGTTCAATCATTGGAACAAGTGACACGGAATCGAATATATTAAAATCAAAGCTTTCTAAATGTGCTAGGAGATCGCCCTCAAGCTTTATCTTGTCTGTAGACGTAATGCCATCTTCACAGTGTTTTTCCCAGTTATCTTTTAATTCTTCTTTCAATTTCTGAGCATTAGCAAGTAGCTTGCCTAGTTTTGTTCCAACTTGCTTTGGGGACACAAAGTAATACTTTCGCGGTGGTGTGTATTCACCGCAATGCGTGAAGTAAATAATCTTCCCGAACTCAACCCAGACATCGGAAGGAGTTAAAGGCTTAGCGTAAAATTTACACTGGTAGTTGTCCCAGCCATCACTAAACTGGCTAGAAGCGATAAAACCTACGACGTCTAGTCCTTTATCGCCTGCACCGGCAAAGCGCTTGACGCAATGATAGGAATTTTCAAGCGATGAAGCCCATTCCTCGGTGAATTCCTCCCACTCATCCGCGCCAAAAAGCTGCACGCGCTGCGTTTTCGGTATAGGAATGCCGGAAACCACATGCTCTGAGCTATACAATCCTCTTTGAGGACTGGGTGAAATCTCTTTAAAATCATCTTGGTTCATTATTTTTCGCAAGTAGTCATATTCTGTATCGTATAACAACTTAATAATGTGCGTGCCTGGTTTTCCCGCCAGAACCATTCGAGGTTTCTCTTCCAAGCCATTGATTTACTGCTGGGTATCCTGCTTTCTCTCATAATCCTTCCTGGAAAAACGTGCTTCCCGACTATCCACATCTCTAAGTTTTGGCGCTTTAAGATTAACTCACTGATCTATCGGTCATTTAAGCTACCATTCTGCGGAAATACAGGCAAGCTAACCTGAAAAGTGTGTCAGCGGCTCATAGCAGAGTCTGCTTCTAACACGGTGTCGCGTACAGGTTTTCCGCGCCTTAGCAGGCCGCCTGAGTTGGCAATGACTGTGCCCGCAGGGGCTGCCCGGACGGCAGCACCAGCCAACATCCTGCCGGGATGCAGGCTGTTGGCGTTGCGGCGACCACAGCATTGGCAACGAGGGAAATACGGCCTGTGCAGCGCGAAGCAGGGAGTTCGCCCGTCCGGCGTGAGGGATAAGATCCCTCAAGGAGGACATTGGATTTAGCGTTTGCTCGAGCACTTTTATACCGCCACACAGCCGACGCCGCCGGCCAAACCGCAATTGATTGCATTTAGCAGTGCCTTGGCCAAGCAGCTGGGTATCGATGCCAGCCAAGCCAGTGATGAAGAGCTGGCACGGTGGTTTGCGGGCAATCACCTGCCCGAAGGCGCCGAGCCTCTGGTCATAGCCTACTGTGGCCATCAGTTTGGTCAGCTAAACTCTCAGCTTGATCTGATTGCCTAACGGCATATTTTGCCGAGGGTTACCAACGCAGGGTTATAATTCCCTGGCTGTTGCATAGGATGGTGAAAGAGTCCGCTGCAAAGTTCGCCTTAAACATAAAGCTCAAACCTAGCCCGAGAGAAATCATCCATTGGATGAAGTAGCCTATACTGCCAATAACGGTTATTATCGGCAACAAGGTATCAGTGTTGTTCCATCGAATTATTAATAATTAAGATCTTCGGCATAATCCTCTGCAAAACTTGAGTATAAATTTAGCAATATATTCCAGCGATATTTATCGAAGAAATTACAATCTTCTGTATAAACAGCATCATATTCAGAGCCAACTACACACCCACGACGCTTCTTAAAGTCTCCCACTCCGGAACTAAGATGAAGTAAGCATTTGTTTCTAATTGCGTAATCGAATATTGCCCCAATCGCTCTTCTGTAGAGTTTATGTTGATCCTTAAGATCAGGTTGATAGCCAGCATACCCAGCGATTATCGAGTCTCCTTGGTGAGATAGTGTCGAAAACCCTACTATCTTCTTGTCCAACAGAAATAAATTAACCTTACACTGTTTAGTTTCTGCAGCAACACGAAACCAATCTGCACTTAACTTTAAGTTGTGCTGATAGTGCTTATCAATATAGAGGCTATTATAGAGATTGGAGACGGTATTGAAGTCAATCATTCCCAATGGAGCATCTTCAATATATTCTACCGGCCCCTTTCCAATAAGATTAATATCTTCTCTTAAGCTTTTAGGCAATTTGGACGGTGGAGTGCGATAATCTGCATAAAACACCTTCCGATTAAAAATATACTTAAAACCCGACTCATTTAATGAATCCCAAGTCTTCTTTGATGTTAATGGGGAGCTGGAAATTGATCTGACTAGCAGTGCGTGACCCGGATAATTAACACTTGAAAAGTCAATGATTTCTTTCGCATCTTGCGTACTAATGTTCAATGATGGGTTTGTCGATAGAAGATAGTTGTTTGCATATACAATGTTTTTTGGCTTGCTGAAAGCAAGAGATCTCTTTAGTAGTTCTATTGCACGGGATTGCCAGCCCGCGTTTTTCACACCGGATACCCTAAGCACATGAGCTGCATAATCAAAGTAATGAATGCCAGGATTGGTTACATAGGCAAGACTATCAGGCGAAGGGCAAAAGAATGGCATCCCCTTACCTCCAACAATAACATTCTCCAACAACCCACTTACATTTGCTATGTATTCATTGATTGGGCGCTTTGATAATGAATCTACATACTTATCTGCATCTATCATTTCAATACCACTCTTCTATTTAGAACTCTTTTACAGCCCAACCGAATTGCAGAGAGCAGGTCTCTCCAACGCCAGTTATAACCTGCAATAAGGCCATAACCATCTTTCCAATTTGGGCAGACTGAATGATAGTAGTCCCACCAGGGTTCTCTCTTAAATCGTTCAAGAGCCTTATCTGGAATATTAGGTGGAAGTGTTAGGATTTGGATACATTCTGTTTCTGGATTCCATCGTTCCTTACATTGGTTTCTGGCAAGATCTACCATAACCGTTTTCACCTCTGTTGGGATTTCAGGGTCTAAAGAATGTCTTACTGTACCGCCATACTTCCAAGCTGCGCGAAATCCTAGGGGGTAAGACCCGATAGCAATAAACCATATATCTTTACCATAAAATCGCCGTAATATATCGATACCTATTCGTATGAACATCCAATTGGCTAATGCACTTCCACGCAAACTTGGGTGAACCAGCATATAGTCAATCTGTATAAACGTTCGATTGCTTTTGCTTGAAGGTATGTGGTCAACAAAAATGGAACCCAACACTCTATTGTTAATGGTATCTTCTATTAAGTAGGCACTGTCTACACTGCTAACAAAGTCCTTTACTTTACACCTTTCTAATTCTATATATTGACTGCCTGTTGTGTTCATGACATATTCGTTAAGACTGCATATATGCTCAAGCTGTGCATTAGACAGTGCGCTTCCAGACTTTTTTATTACCCGTAATTTTCTATTAAATATCATGCTTTGATTTTAGTGTTTAAATGCAAGTTAGTTATCAAGATACCTAGTGCCTCTAACATTCAATCTAGCTAGCCATCTAGGCGAGAGCGCAAAAACGTAAATTTGATAATTTCTCTTGTCAATATCAACAGGAAAACATATAAAAAAACTACTAAAAACTACATAGAAATCCATCCATCGAGCTATCTCTCCAGCGATGATCTTAGAATTTTAAACGAATTTGTTGTTTGAGAATGGGTTTCTTATTTAGGGCTGTTTAAGCGCGATTGCCTTATTGAGGGGCAGGTTATCTCGGGGTTGGGATATATTATTTCCTTTACCAATGGAATCATAAATACTTGGCCAAAAAAACTGCAACGAAGGAGCACAAGCCAAGCATTTTGCGTCCTATAGACAAACTTATTATCTTTACATTTAACACATCTCAATACTTGTAAACTGAAACCAAATATTGTCTTTATCGTAATCAGCAATTCCATTTAACTCATCAAATGGATCTAGTGAAAGATAAATTTGCTCACCAACATCAACCATTTTCACTTGAGAAATATACATGGCGCCAAAGTCATCATATATATTGAACTCAAGTAGGCCACCTAACTTGTAAGTTTGTCCGAGACCGTCTTGATCACTTACTGTTATCATTGCCGAATGCAATGATCCATCCCAAACATATTTAATTGAGACTTCAGTAATGATTTTGTCTCTGAAACTTGATGAATTAGCCATATTTTCCTGTACAGATAAAGCCCAAATCAGCGCTGCGCGTTTGCGCGTCCAGCCCTCAGGATGATGCTGCCTTTACTTGTTGTTTAGCTTCCATTATTGGCTTCTCGCCATGCCTTAACAGCTTCAGTTACTAACACTGAAAGCTCTTTTGATGCATCGCGGCCTTGGTAGATTGACGTTGTATCTTTTGCAATTGGATAAGAATAATGGATATGATGAGCAAGCTTATTCAGATACTCGCGACCACCATCTTGATATTGTTTATGCTCTTGAGCATTTAACTCAATCATGTAGGTATAGCCAAATACACCCATGTTGCAGTTTGCATCTAGATACAAACTGCCTCCATGCTCGAAGATAAACCATGCACAGTTTTCAGAATCTATTACTTTCATAATCGTGACGCATAACTCCGCGTTAAGTGGTGGCTTCCCACACCATGATCGTCGTTTCGATCTCATGATGCTGTGCTTGGTGTAAGACCTTAAAACCATGATTCAAGTAAAGTTCGATATTAAAACTCTCACATTGCAAATAGAGTTTTTTGACACCAATACGTACTGCCTTTTCTTTCGCTGACTCTAATAGATTGTGAGCGATCCCTTTACGTCTATGCATATGGTGAGTGAACACACCGCCAACCCAGTTTTCGTACTCTGGGTAACTTCTATTTTCACGAATTTTTAGTTCAAGCACGCCGACAAGCTCACCATCTAGGTGGGCGACTAACGATAACGGAATTTTCTCTCGATTGACTGATTTCTCGATGACCTTTTCGAGCACCATTTCCTCGGTGACATTTGGAGCTATTCTCGCCCACTCATCGTAGTACCACTTAGCTATCTTCGGAGCTTCGTGCGGATAATCCGCTAATAATGAGATTTCCATATTTCCTCGTAACCACATAACGTCCGAATTCGGGCGACTGAAGCGTAGCGTAAGCTATCCCAGCACGCAGGGCGACAACAAGCGATTGTTATACGCTGAACTTTGCGACAGCGCTATCATAAATGAGCCTGTATTTACTAAAAATTGGTACCACATGCTTAACAGCCTCTTCCTCTGCCTGATTATGCCAGCAAAAATAATCTTCAGCTATGTATAGCTCTTGGCGCTCTTCTTCAAGCAACTCCAAATCAAGGTCAAAGAGTATTCGTTCTACAGCATCGTACAATGAAATTTTTCCTTTTGAATATTTACTCGCGGCTTCACCAGCAAGGAACTCTTGTCCTGGCTCTCCATATACTTGAAATTCGTTGCTAATCATTTCAAGAATCTCTGACACATCAGATGCCAAAGATATTTTATCAACAAATGGATCAACCCCCTCATCCGTGTATTGGGAGTACGCCCATTCGATAGCTTTCTCGTAAGAAATAGCGTTCTTCTTCAAGAGGTAGCTCAGAACATTGTATTCGTCGGGACTGTGTTTCATGTTGGTTACGTATAATGCCCCTCTGGCTGGCTTTGTTACCTGTATTAGTCATCTAGTTCTACGAAATTGCCGTGCTCATCTTTCACAAAAGCAACTCCCGCCTCTCGCTCAAGTAAAGTAAGAATACTGTCATCTTCACGAAGCACCGCACCTAACGAAACGTATGATGAGTTCTCAGAATCATCCATGTACCCATCAGTCTCGTCACCAGCGGTAAACCTCCAACCGCTATCATCTTCGTAATCTGGTTCTTCACGATATAGATAACCGACTGATCTACCTTCATAAAGGATATTGTTCGTTACGAAGCAACGCATGATGTATTTCTCGGTTATTGAGGGAACTGGATCGTCTAGGTCCGTATCAATGATATGGCATTCGGTAAATTCAATTGGATCTTTATGTTTGAGATCCTTTATATATGCCGGATCATTGTCTAAATACCCAGAAAACAACCCATCTTTAACATCGGTAATCTCCACCCACATTCTTTCTGCTCTAGGGGCTTCTGGATCATCAGATTCAAACTCAAATATTAACTTAGCCTGATTCCCAGCTTCTAGCTGTGACACAACTTCACTTGATGGCTTATAAAAGGTGTACGGAAACTCCTCTGCAATCTTCTGAGCATCTTCCAATTTCCAGCTTCTACTTTGCATGATTTCTCTGTTCTTGATTATAGATAACGCCGCCAGCAGAGTCCGAAAAACCAGAGCAAAGCGGCGGTTTTTTGGTTCCTCTCGCTGGCCTTTTTAAACGCGGACTCAGAACAGTGAAAGAACATCATCACTCCACTCATGACTGTACTTTGTCCACTTGGTGTCCGGAGGTGGGAAGTTGGTTCGGCAATAGCCTCTTTTAGCAACAAAGTCGAAAGCCGCATGAGGATAGCCGTTTATTAGTAATAGGGCCTTGTTTCCGTCTCCTGACCATACTATTTGTGCTTCTGAGGGAAGATGTTTGTCAGTGACATCGGCAACATTATAAACATTGAGGGCGTCGATAATGGGGTTACCATCTCGGCTCCTATCTAGTCCGTATAAATATCCAGTGTCTCCGTCATCCTCGAACACTACCATATAGCTATTCTTGGGCGATCCACTTTCAAGAACAGTTTCTACTCCAACAGTGAACTCTGTTTCGGCATATATCATTGCCTCATCATCGGCCATGCTAATAAGGCTCCAATTAATCGTTATTGCTAGCAGTAGGTGCTTGATGATCATTTTCGTTTAACGCCGCATAACGTGCCGCCTAAAGTGTGTAGCAACAGCGAAGCAGCTTTAGGCGGTCGCCGTTGATTGCCTTGTTAAGTAGCTTTTACAAGCCCACACTCTTTTGCAAAATTCTCTAACTTAATATCCAGACCATCTAGGTCTTTATAGAACTCGGTGTCGTAATCATCTAACTCGGGCTCAACCTCATGCTGGCGAATTAGAGCCCACCGTCGTTCTTGGGATTCTGGCACCGCAGTGGAACCAAAAAAATCTTTTTTAGCACTACGTACTAATTTGAGAGATTCTTTGGCACCAATTCGAATTAGCCCCAGTTCTGCGAATTTGTAGTAATCGGATGAGCTATTGAAGAAGTACTGATTAAACCCGCCATTGTAGACCTCACCACTTAACAAGTTGACCGCGAAGTACTGTTTTTCCTCTTCGGTTAAGCCGTGAAAACCAACTTCGGTTTCGTGCACCTTCTCTACTAGCTCTCGCCAAAGTGCCCTATAAGGACACGTTTTATCAAGCTCTCGCTCTTTTGCATAGCTCTCTTTCGCGGCGTCCATACTTTTCCGGGTACCGTTTTTACATGGCATACATAGACCACCGGTACGGTTTGCGGTACCAGGTAAAATTAATGCGCCACAATCATTACACTTTACTTTTTCTTCCATAACTCAACTTTAGCTACTTAACGACCGCATAATCAGCGGGAAACAGTTGGCTAAAATTAGTGAGGAACGAACGGTAGCCAACTGTTGACCGTCTGCTCTTGATGCGCTGGTTATGTGATCAGCTCCGAGTCAAACCAAACATCTTCGTACCCTTTATGGTCGATAATGAATCTATAGCCAGGTGGTAAACCCAAATATTTTAAAACTGAAGGAAGGTACTTTGCCAAATGAACAGCGCACAACGGAGAATAAAAATCCGGATCGTTCGAGTACTCACCGCACCAAATATACCAACCAGTTGTACCGTTTTCTTCTTTCAAACGAACAGCATGAATTGGTACTTGGTCCAAAGACTCTAGAGCGATGCCGACCTTTAGCGAAGTGTCGAGACCAAAGCAATCAGCACCAATTCGATTGCAAACATCTCTTTGCTCATCTGTAACAGTTCTTGCCATAGTCAAATACGATGCCCAAAGCAGCGGACCAAAACCAGGGCGAAGCGGCGGTTTTGAAGTCCGCTGCCTTTGCTTGTTATGGCTGGATTCACTGCGGCCATTTATCACCTTCCGAACGGGCAACAAAATCATAATTTAACTCTGTGCCGAAGGGCTCAGAGGGCAATGCCGTGCCTTTGTAGGCAACTGCGCATTCCTGATTTAGAAAAGCCAAAAGATCATGGATACCGGACTCTTTGGATTCTTGTACTATTTTGGCAATCTCTTCTCGTTGAGCCACAGCCAAAGAAGATAAAACCTCATTACGATACTCATTTTCTGTCGTCTCCGGGTACGAGCCTCGCGCCACCCAGGTCGAAGTGGCTGCGTCTTTAATGGAGACCACTTCATCAATGAACTTTTTGTACGTATCTAATGCTTTACTCATGACTTAAGGGCCATAACGCCTTTAGCAGCGGCGCCTAACGCGTAGTTTGCTTTGTGTTAATTTGGAGCGAAGCGACAACACAAAGCAAACGGAGTGTTGGGCGTCCTAGCGCACGTTTTTTTGTGCGTGATTGCTGCCTAAACTTGTTAGTGGTTTCTATGACTTCCAATGATTCCAATATTCTCTACATTTCTTACCAAGATAACGCTCAATTGTATCCCCTGAAGGTGTTTCTACAAGCACCTCTAAGAACATTGTACAGATTGCATTAGCTGAGTCATTTTTATCATCTGGATCAGATGAAACAATATTTTCAAATTCTAGGCAAAGTCTACTTAGCTTGAGGTTATTCAAGTCCTCATAGTTATTTTGATAGTACTCTAGGAAAGACCCCATCACGCCATGCTCTGTGAAAGAACCATCATCTTCCCGAAATATATCTTCCTGATTCCAATGGTTTTCGAATTCTGGAATATATTCAATGAGCAACTTTTCTAGCACGATCTCTCCAAGACCACTAACAGATTAATAGTGTGCGTGCCTGTTTTCCCAGCTAGAACCATTCGAGGTATCTCTGACAACACATTGATTTTCCATTGGATGTCTTCATTTTTCGCACATTTCCTCCTGGAAAACGTGCTTGCCTACTATCCACACCTCAAAGCCCAAGCACTCAAATTCTAACCGGTTGATTTCTATGGCATTTAAGCTACCACCCTGCGATAAAACAGGCAAGCTGGCTTGAAAGGCGTGCCAGATTTTTGTCGATCCAGGAAATACAACTGGTTATATATCAGTATGTCTTTACATTCGAGGGATGGCTGTTTTTCAAATCATTATTCGCTCTCGCGTCCAGGTTTTCCGCGCCTTAGCAGGCCGCCGAAGTTGCTAATGACTGTGCCCGCAGGGGCTGCCCGGATGGCAGCACCAGCCAACATCCTGCCGGGATGCAGGCTGTTGGTGTTGCGGCGATCACAGCATTGGCTACAAAGGAATCACGGCCTGCGCAGCGCGATGCAGGGAGTTCGCCCGTCCGGCGTGAGGGATAAGATCCCTCAAGGAGGACATAGAACTTGGCGTTGAAAAGCGCCTCGTACTCTAGGTCGTTTTTTCCTCACATAATCCACATACTACTCACTCCCCCCTACCTAGACAGCCCTCACCCCCACCTTTATCCTGAGTGTTTTACTCAGATATCACCATCGCCATGCAGATCCCCTTTCGCAATAGCTACGCCCGCTTGCCTCAGCACTTTTATGCCGCCGCCCAGCCAACGCCAGTGGCCGAGCCGCAGTTGATTGCATTCAACAGTGCCTTGGCCGAGCAGCTGGGTATCGATGCCAGCCAAGCCAGTGATGAAGAGCTGGCGCAGTGGTTTGCGGGCAATCACCTGCCCGAAGGCGCTGAGCCTTTGGCCATGGCCTATTGTGGCCATCAATTTGGTCAGTTAAATCCTCAGCTGGGTGATGGCCGAGCACTGCTACTGGGTGAGGTGGTAAACGATCAGGGCCAGCGCTTTGATATTCAATTAAAAGGCAGCGGCCGCACGCCCTTTTCTCGTGGCGGTGATGGTCGCTCACCCATAGGGCCGGTATTACGTGAGTATTTATTATGTGAAGCCATGCATGCTCTAGGCGTACCGACCACGCGAGCACTGGCAGCGGTCGCCAGTGGAGAAACAGTCGTGCGCGAGCGCTTAGAGCCTGGTGCCATCTTTACCCGCGTTGCCGCCAGCCATATTCGTGTAGGTACGTTTCAGTATTTTGCCTTGCGCCGTGATCATGACGCGCTGAAGACTTTGGCCGATTATGTAATCGAACGGCATTTTCCTGAGATTCTTTGCTCGCAACCAGCAAACAGCGAGCAAAGGTACCTGGCATTATTAAACAGCGTATGCACAGCACAAGCGCAGTTGATTGCCCACTGGATGCAACTGGGTTTTATTCACGGCGTAATGAATACCGACAATATGACGGTGAGTGGCGAAACCATCGACTATGGCCCTTGTGCATTTATGGATACCTACCGCAAAGAGCAGGTATTTAGCTCTATTGATCGTGGCGGTCGTTATGCCTTTAATAATCAGCCCGCCATTGGCCAGTGGAACCTAGCGCGACTGGCCGAAACCTTATTGCCATTAATCAGCAACGATGAGCAAACGGCGGTAGAGTTGGCAACCGAGTGTCTGCAGCAATATTCGCAAGTTCATCAAAGTGCATGGCTAGCCGGTATGCGCCAAAAATTGGGCTTAATAGACGAGCAAAACAGCGATGCTGTGTTAGTGGATGATTTATTAACCTTGCTAGAGCAATGCGAGGTGGATTACACGCTGTTTTTCCGCCGGCTGTCATGGCTGTGTGATAACGATAAGCACAGCGATGCTTATACCAAGGTGGCTGAGCTATTTAATCGCCCAGAATTATTTAACGACTGGCATTCACTCTGGCAACAGCGCCAGACGCAAGAAGCACTCACACCGGAGCAACAACAGCAGCAGATGCTGGCCAGCAATCCGGCTTATATCCCTCGCAATCATAGAGTGGCCGAGGTGATAAAAGCGGCAGAAGAACACGGCGATTTACGCCCGTTTCATCAGCTGCTAGCAATCATTACTCAGCCATTTGATGAGCAGCCAGAGCATCTCGCTTACCAGCAGCCACCGGTCGAGGGAGAAAAGGTATTAAAGACCTTTTGCGGTACTTAATAAAAATGGGCACCTTGGTGCCCATTTTTATTAACGATTAGTTAAAACTACTGACAACCACTATGCGGCGTATTTAGCACTACATCACTGATATGCTGCTGGTAGCCAGCGGCGTTAATGGGTTGAGTACCGTTAATTCCGGCTTTATCGCCAATAATGTAGGTTTCTGATAGCGGAATACCAACATTGGCAAAGGCTTCGGCATCGGTGTCGGCATTGCCGTAGGCACGCACAAATTCAATTCCGGCTGCCTGCATACCTTGCATCACGTCGGTTTTGTATTGCGCGGGTTCAAACAGGCCCTGCTTATTTGAAAATGTGGTTCGCAGAGTAAAGTCCGGCAGACTTAAGCTATCACGTAGCCACTGACGACTGCCTTTGGCGTACCAATACGTTCGTGCGGTGATAAATACCGGATGGTAACCACGCTCTATATATTGCTGCACCAGCTGCGCTGCTGCCGGGCGAGGCTCAGCTGCTTCTATGCCGGTATAGTCCAGAATCTGTTCTAAATCGTCTTTGGTCAGAGTTTCATCAATATCAAACACGACGGCTTTACGGCCCGGTTCGATGGCGGTGAGATACAGGTCGGTATAACTCAAATCGCCCAATACCACCAAGCGCACCTTGTATTGGCCTTCCTGCTGGCCATCAACCGGTACAAAAATCTTACCATCGCTGTTGGTGGTAAATTGGCCGAGATACTGCCAGTCGTCTTTACCTGTGCCTGTGATAAAAGCTTGCACGGCTTCGTCTTCCAGGTCTTTATGGAATACGGCACCATAATCGAATTTACCCACCAAGGTAGTTGCCTGACCAGCCGTAACGATTTGATCGTGGCCCATATGAAAAGGCGTATCTAATGCCAATAAACGATTACCAAAATGTTTAAAGCGCTGTTTGGCCGGAAAAGAAAAAGCCGGCCCTTGCTGTACGGCGTCATAATCGGTACAGGCGACTATGCCATCCAGCACCACATCAACATCATCGCCATTGGCGTCATCAATATCATTGGGATCTGTCATGGCCTGAGCAACGCAGCTCAGTGCACTAAAAGCAGACAATAAAGACCAACGCAGCAGCGTAGTAGACGGAGAGAAACGAGACATATCAACCTCTTGTTATTATGGGCCAGAAATAGCTGCCAGCCGCCGCTTGGCTAGCGTCAACACTGTAGCGACGACGAGATGACAGATATGTGTCAGCGCGCCCAGTGCAACGAAATTTCGTCGCTACGGCAAGCGCCAGATGGGCCACTTTGTCAGGCTGACGTGGATGGCCTCAGGTATCTGTACAGCAGGCCAACAACCGCTACAATATTCTGACCATAATGTCAGGATAACAATATGACTTACCTACGCGACATGATCGGCTACGGCCAACACCCCCCACACGCCGCCTGGCCCAACAAGGCCCGTATCGCTGTACAGTTCGTCATAAATTATGAGGAAGGTGGCGAAAACTGCGTATTGCATGGCGACAACGCTTCTGAGGCTTTTTTATCGGAAATCGTTGGTGCCCATGCGATGGAAGGCGTGCGCCATATGAATATGGAGTCTATTTACGAATATGGCTCACGTGTTGGCTTTTGGCGTCTGCATCGCATCTTTACTGAGCGCAACCTGCCGGTGACGGTTTTTGGTGTTGCTATGGCATTAGAGCGCCACCCCGATGTGGTAGAGGCCATGCTCAAGGCTGAGTGGGAGATTGCCAGCCATGGTCTGCGCTGGATCGATTACCAACATATAGCGGAAGACGTTGAACGAGAACATATTCGCCAGGCGCTGGAAATTCATAAACGCCTAACCGGGCAATTGCCGGAGGGTTGGTACACCGGGCGCATGAGCCCCAATACCCGCCGCTTAATATGTGAAGAAGGCGATTTTTTATACGATGCCGACAGCTACGCCGATGAATTGCCCTACTGGGTGATTGAAAATGGCCACCCGCATCTGATTGTGCCTTACACCTTAGACGCCAACGATATGCGCTTTGCCACCAATCAAGGCTTTAATTCTGGCGAGCAGTTTTTCCAGTATTTAAAAGACAGCTTTGATGTGCTGTATGCCGAAGGCGAACACAGCCCAAAAATGCTCAGCATAGGTTTGCACTGTCGACTGATAGGCCGCCCTGGGCGGGCTGCGGCGCTGATTCGCTTCTTGGATTATATTCAGCAACACCAGCAGGTATGGGTATGCCGACGAGCCGATATTGCTCGCCATTGGCATGAGCAGTTTCCCGTATAAATAGGCGTTACTGGTCTTTAGGATGAAGCAGCGCCATGGACAGTGTATCCAGGTATAAGCCGTCGACATAAACGGCTTGGCGCTGTCGCCCTTCAAGTTCAAAGCCGAAAGATTGGTACAATGCTATGGCACCGTCATTATTCGCGTGTACCGACAGCTCGATACGAACAACGTTGAGCCAGTTAAAGCAAAAATCTAGTAGATGCTGCATTAACAACCGCGCCACACCACGCCGTCTATGGTTACTTGAAACCGCCAGGCCAAACGAGGCAATGTGCTTTATTCTGGGCTTGGCGGCGTTGCGTATGCATAAATGCCCCATCACAGTTCCATCGTCATCGCAGGCCACAAAATTGTGTGCCATGTGATTGAGCAGACTATCGAACTCAGCTCGCGACATGGACGGCAAATAGGCATTATTGGCCATCACATCCGGTTCTAAATAGATGCGATACAAGGCATCTGCATCAGCGTCTTGAAATGGGCGAACCTTCATGCCTGCCTCTCTTGCCAGTGCTCACGGTTTAAGCCATACACAGCATGATCGATCACCCGACCGTTAATGTTTTCTGCACGGCTGATAGTGCCTTCCAGGGTAAACCCTAAACGTTCACACACCGCACGACTTGGCTGGTTCTGCTCAGCCGCAGAGATCTGCACTTTTTGCATGGCAAGATCATTAAAGGCCATGTGAATGAGTGCGGTCACAGCTCGACTAACAATGCCTTTTCCCTGGTAGTCCTGGCGCAGCCAATAGCCAATTTCCACCTTGTTGAGGCTATGGTTGATACTATTAAAACTGATATTTCCGGCCACGCTTCCGTGATACAAGATGGCGCAGGTCAATGATTTGCCATCAGCATAATCATGCAATGAGTGTTTAATAAACTGTAAAAAAAAGTCTTCGCCATCGGCCAGGGCTGGCCAGGCGAGCCACTGTGATAAATACTCTCGCTGCTGCTCGACTATTGCCCAGTACTCTTTGGCAAAGCTGGGCTGAACCAGTGCTAAGGTGATTTCGTCATCGACTATCTTGCTAAACATGCTAATCCTTGATGTGAGTCGGCTAGGGTTGCAGCAGCTTTGCCATCAACCATTCATTAATAGTTTCACCGTCGATTTTCATGCTATCGCGCTTTAGGCCTTCTTTTTCAAAGCCCATGCGCTGGTACAGTGCAATAGCAGCGTGGTTGTGCTCCATCACGGTCAGCTCCAAACGGTGCAAGCCTTGCTTTTCAGCCCAAGCTTGCATATGTGTCATCAGTTGTGTGCCAATACCCTGACCCGCCCAGGCCTGACTCACAGCAATCACACAGTTGGCAACATGGCGATTACGCTGCCACGGGTTACCGATACAGGCCACAAAGCCCAGCAATTCAGAGTCATGTTCAGCGACAAAAATACGTTGATTATGACTTTGGTTAAAACGCTGCAAGGCCAGGGTTTGATCGTCTAGGGTTGTCGGCCGCTCGCCCGGCTCAAACAACATAAACTGGCTTTCTTTATCCAGCTGCTGAAATAGTTCAAGCAGAGACTCAGCATCGTTTACCTCAGCTGATCGGATCATCACTGTCATGGATAGACCTTATCAAAATGCTCTAATACCAGCTCAGAGTCTTCATTAAACTCGGTGCCCACTTCCTCGGCATACTGGCTGAAGAACTTAATATGCGCATCACGCCACCATTCATAGCTGCCATCTCCTTCGCCTTCGGCTGCCGCAAATTCAGGCCCCACTTGATTAAAGGGGCAAATAGCGACCTTGCTGGTGCGAATAATACATACTGGCTGCTGGCTCCAGTTGAGTACCAGAGTTAAACGCCCCACTGCCGGTAACGGCTCATTTTCGATCTCATACGCCGATTTTAAGCTGCAGGTGGCTGTCTTTTTACCAATAGTAATCAACCGAGCACATTCATTGGCATTGTATTCATCGGCGCAAAAGTGCTCAGCCACCATTTGCGCTGCCGGTGGAAGTTGATCCGTTGGCAGTTGATCAAGATATTGCTGTAAATACTGTTGCTGCTCTGGTGTCATGGTGTTTCTAGCCGAATTTGGTAAAGATAATTGTCACTGCCGTACAGAGCTTTGCTGCCAATATGGGTAAAGCCTAAGCGTTGCAACAGTTGATTGGAGCGCTGGTTTGTTGGCAAGGTGACGGCCTGAATAGTCTCCAGCGACTGCTGAGCGGCCCAGTTCAGCACAGCAATGCAGGCCTCATAGGCGTATCCCTGGCCAGTATATTGCTGCAGCAAGGCATAACCTAAATCTGGGTATTCAAGTTCCGCACGTTTAACCAAGCCGCACATGCCGATAGCCTTGGCCGTGTGTTTATCTTCGATTAAATACAAACCAAAACCATATTGCTGATAACTGGCCAGCAGCGTGTCGCTAATATAGGCCTCGGCGTCGGCAGTGGTGCGCAGCTGTTTATCACCAATATTGTTAATAAAAGCGTCTTCATTAAATAGCTGCAAAATAGCCTCAGCATCCGCCAGCCGATACTCAAGAATGTTTAGCCGCTCGCTCTCGCACACCATGCTCATGTTAAGATTCCTGGCTCATCAGGCCATCGTTAGCCGCTTGTTCTAGCTTGGGTCTTATTACCTGCCACAATGCATCACTGCCTTTACCAATACGGGTGTTGACTGCCAATACCTGCTTAAGACTAATGCCATGCTGCTTCCAGCTGTGGCCCTCTCCGTGCAGGTTATGCAATAACGGCGGCACACGATCAATGGCCCTTGCATACTGCGAATCTTTGCTGGCGCCGGTTTCGAATTCTATCCACAAGTCTAATAGCGGCTGGCGCATCTTTTCAGGCAGCAAGGCCAATAGACGTTCAACTCCTTGCTGTTCTAGCTGTTTATTTTCAACGGTTTCACTGGCGTAAATAATGGTATCACCCGCATCGATTTCGCCCAGGTCATGAATTAACAGCATCTTCATCACACGCTCAATGTCGATATCTTCATTGGCATAGTCTTTAAATAGAAGCGCAGTTAAGCAAGCATGCCAGCTATGTTCGGCTGAATTTTCATAACGATCAAGCCCCACTGGCCGGGTTTTACGCTGCACATCTTTGAGCTGTTCAATCGCCACGACAAAATCAAGAATTTGTTGAATAGCATCCATCGCTTCACCTCTCTCGTTAGCCTTGAGGCAATATATCACAGCGCTATTAACAAACAGGCAAATAAAAAGGCCCATGCAGGGCCTTTAAAGGTGAACGTGGTGGGTCATGATTAAGAAGACAATCGAAAAAAGCTCACTTTGGATTTTAGTGTATCCGCCAGGGCACCCAAGCGCTGGCTTTGCTGATCAGTTTGCTCGGCTGAACGGGCAATGTCAGCCATGGCCTCGCTGATATGGCCAATATTAAAGTTAATTTCATCGGCCACCTTGGTTTGCTCGCTGACGGCATCGGCAATGCGGCTGTTCATATGGGAGATTTCACCGACTTCTGAGCGAATTTGCTGCAGCGCCGTGCGTGCTTCTTGTGTTTGCTCAACGGTGTCGTTGGCCTGCTTTTGACTCTCCACCATGGCTTGTACGGTTTCTTCAGCATCAGCTTGTAAGGTACCTATCATGTCACTGATTTCACCGGTGGAGGTTTGTGTACGCTGCGCCAAGTTACGAACTTCATCGGCCACCACCGCAAAACCTCGGCCATGCTCACCTGCGCGGGCGGCTTCAATGGCCGCGTTAAGCGCCAGCAAGTTGGTTTGCTCGGCAATGGAGTTAATGGTTTCGATAATGCTTTCAATATTGCCACTGCGCTCCGATAAACGCTGAGCAACGGCGGTAGACTGCTCTAATCGCTGCGCCAGTTGCGACATCATATTGGCGTTGTGCTCCACCACTTTATGCCCACGGTCGACTTCACTATCGGCTTTTTGTGCGGCATCGGCTGCTGCTTTAGCGTGATTGGCCACTTCACTCACCGACTGCGACATCTCCGTAACCGCCGTCGCCATCTGCTCGGTATCGTCAGACTGGCGGTTGATCAGCCGGGAGTTTTCCGATGCTAATTGCTGCATATTATTTGAGGTATTTTCCATATCGTTAGATGCCTGCTGCACATCGGCCAATACGTCATTCAGTTTTTTTGTCAGCTCACGTGCTGACGCCATCACACTGCCGGGCAATACCGCATAATTTTCAATGCGCAAATTGCCATCGGCCATAGAGCGCATGGCCTTAGCAACACTGTCCGGCTCGGCCCCCAGTGTGCTACGCACACTGCGTATGATGACAATCGCCATGCCAATACCTAGAACCACCGCAGCCAAAAACGCCAGCACCATAGTGGTACTAAAACCATCGGCAATGGCTCGCACATCCTTCACACCTGCACGAATGGCCTTTTCTTGGGCATCGATATAAACATTAATCACCTTCAGCCACTGACTGTAGGCCGGCCCGACCTCGGATAGCACCAGTTTACGACTGGCTTGCAGATCACCACGCAACCGCGCCTGAGTCACTTTTTCTGACGCTGCTAAGGCGGTTTTTTCAGCTTGTTCAATGGCTCGTATCATCGCCAGCTCGCCACTATCTGGAGGACGCTGTTGATGCAACTGCTCAAGCTTGTTACGAGCTTGGTCGTAAAAATCCGCCAGCTCACGAATATCGTTTTGTATGCCTGATAAGGCGCTGTCATTTTCCGTCAGCACCAAATCACGCAGAGCAATCGCCCGGTCATGAACACTGCCCCTAAAGTTGATGGCGGCGCGCTGCTGTGGACTAAACTCGTCGTTGATCTCGTTCATCAGCGAGTCAATCACGCCCACTCGTTGTATACCCACTAAGGTAACCAACAAGATCAGTGACAAGACCGCACCAAAGCCCAGCATCAGTCTTTGAGTCAGACTCATTTGTCCTAACATATTTTGCCCCCTGTGTTTGCATACTCTGCCAAGGTCATACGCTACACAGTGTAGCCAGTACTGGCGTTCTGGCTTAGAGATGGCAGCAAAGCTACTGACTTTGAATGATCTGCCGAAACCGCTCCGTTAGATATGGGGCTTAGCTGTGCACCAGACTCAGTGCTCAGCCTTGTGGTAGTTGCATGGAAAAATGGTGACTGGCGATATAAAAGCCTTCACGCAAGTAAAACTTATGGGCAGCAAAGCGCTGTACGCCCGAGTCTAGATGCAGCTGCTGACAGTGCTGACTAATCGCGTATTGTTTCAGCCAATCAATAAGACGCTTGCCCATGCCGGCAGAGCGATGCTGATCGCTGGTGACCAGGTCATCGACATACAAGTGTTTGCCCCAGGCTAGCTTTTCACCGATGTAAAATCCGGCCACCGCGAGGACCTCGCCTTGCTGCTCAACATAAGCCAGCTGGTAGCCTTGTGACTGCTGCTTATTAATTTGCTCGCTCATGGCTTTTTTACTGTAAGCTGGCCGTAGCTGGCGCAACAAGGCAGACACGGCGTCTTTTGGCCCGGTTGCTGATAATAATTGCACGGTTATTTCTGCACAGTTTTCAGTTGCTGTTGCCATTGCCGCTCCGCTACTGTTGATACCACTGCAGCGCTAACGCTTCGTGGTGCTGGACAAACTCATTTTTGTAATCGCAATAAAAGTCCATGTCATTGTTGCACAGCTGTGCCGCCTGCAGCTTTAGCTTGGCGTAGTCCTCAGCAACAGATGGATGAGCTTTTAGGTAGTCGCGAAACGCCAAATGACGGATGGCAGCGCTTGAGTCCACTTCGAATGCGTGCACATGATGCGTGCGCTGATGTTGGCTACTTTTGCGAAAATACCGCCGGCCCGGTATACCAAACTCGCCTTTTACTTCATAACCAAGTCCTTGCATGGCGTCAGACTCATCGTCGAGTGCCTTAAGGTCATGCACTTGCAGCTGTATGTCGATAATGGGCTTCGCCGCCAGCCCCGGCACTGAGGTGCTGCCGATGTGCTGCACAGCATGCAGGTTACTTGCCGTTAGGACGCCGGTTATTTTTTGTGCTTCTTGCTTAAACATCTGTGGCCATGCCGGATTGGCTGCGACCACGGTAAGAATTCGCTGAGTCATTGTTTCATACTACTTAAAATGATTGTTCATTCGTCAGTCAAACTGGGCGGTAAAACACGCAAGTTATAACCCGTTTATAAGAGCAGGCAACTGTTCAAAGTGTAAGCAGACGCGATCGGCCTCGGCGCAATGTTTGCCAAAAAAACCCGGTATATAGACTGTTTTCATGCCTGCTTGGTGAGCACCTTGAATATCAGCAATGGGATTATCGCCCACAAAAATAGCCTGCGATACAGGCACAGCTAAGCGCTCACAAGCGAGTTGAAAAATAGCCGCATCGGGTTTTCTCAGTTCCACTGCCTCCGAGACAATCACCACATCAAAATAGTCGCACAGCCCTAGGGCCTGAAAATTACGCTCCTGAAACGGTGTTTTACCATTAGAAATCAGGCCCAAGCGATAACCCTGTTGATGCTGTGTTTTGATCGCTGTACTGACACCCGGCTTTTCTTGGCAAAAGCCTGCAAAACACAACTCATAACTGCTCAGCAGTTCCTGTATCGACCAGCCTTGAATCGCAAACTCGTCGATCAACTGTTGATAAACGCGATCTTTCCAAACCCGGCCATTGTCTAGGACACCTCTGAGTAATTCTGCACAGCTCTGCGCGAGTGCTGTAGGCTTTCAGAACAAGGCGGCGCTGGCAGGAAATGGCCAGCCCTTTTCAACATCGCCAACGACGTTATGGAGGCCTACCGTCCGCGCCCTGCGGGGAGCGCCAGAGAACTCCAGCTCTGTGTCGCCGATTTTTGCTGTAGCCTTGCTAGAGCAGCAAACCAGCTTCGTGATCTAGAGCCCTCTGGCGATCCAGAGCGGGCACCGAATTACCCAGAGGTGTCCTCGTTCTACAAAGCGATCGCAAAACTGCTGGGCATTATTGATCTGGTTGCGCAACATGCCACCAGCCTGCCATAGAGCAAACCGCTTAAGCGAGGCTGTGCGATCGAGTAGGGTTTCATCCAAATCAAATAATACAGCGCGTTGTTCAGATGACTCAGCTGCTGGCTGCATTAATCTTCCTTGTCTTTTTTCACTAAGGCTTTGGCACTCTGCCCGAGTGAATCAACATCGATGCCTTGCTGTTGTAATAATTTTTCAAACAGCGGCATAAGCTCACCTAGGCTTTCTTGCAGGGTATCGCGCACGGTATCCACCACCACCTGGGTGCCGCGCTCGATTTCAACGTTGATCAAGCTGCCGGCTTGTTTATCTTCAAAGGTCGTCATGCGACGGGTTTCGGGAATCAGCCAGACTTCAAACCAACCTTGCTGTTTATCCACTTCCGCCAAGGTCAGGCTGGCACCATTTAGGGCAATATAGCCTTTGGGGAAGATGTAGCGTTTCCAGGCATCCGGCAACGCAAAACGAATGCAATAATTGTCTTCTACCTGGCGCACTTCCAGCACCTCGGTATTAAAATCGACATGACCCGACAACGGATGGCCGCCAATTTCAGCACCGTCTTTAGCCGCGCGCTCGACATTGATGCGATCGCCCGCCTGATATTGGCTTAAAGTGGTAATGTTCAAGCTTTGCAGCATGACATCAAACTTTACCCGCACCTCAGACAGCAGTTCCGTCACCGTTAGACAGACGCCATCCACCGCTACGCTGGCACCAATTTCTAGTTCATCACAAAAGCCGGGCTCAAAGTGAATTACAAAAGTGCGAATGCCTTGATGGTCTTGGACGTCTTCCAGGGTGGCGACGGACTGCACGATGCCGGTAAACATAACTTCTCCACGGAATAGATGCTGACAGAGTGCTTATTTTGCTACAGGGCTGTGGTCCGCACCAGCCAAGGATCAAACTGTGCGTGGATCAGTGTGTTGACACGTTTGCTCATGAGCCTGTGCTTAGCTTTCTCTCACAACTGCCTGTACCAACTGCTGTAGCACCGCATCGCCGCCCTGTTGCAAGGCCTGCTGATATAGCGCGTACACCTCAGCATCGTGCTGCTGCAAATAATAAAAGCCCGCCTTGGAACCCAAAAACCAGCGCTGGCGCAATTTAAAATAGAATTCTAACAAGTCCGTCAGCAACCAGTGGCGCCGGTACAAGGACTCAATTTCCTGCTGGCGCGAGCGCTGCAGCATTTTATGGCTCCAAGCAACTATATGCTGGCGTTCATCGACGCTCAAAGGCTCGGGGCCTTGCTCAAAGCGCTGCTGCAACTGCTGTAAAAAAGCCTTGCCCTGCCCTTGCCGATCCAGCAGTAATTCACCGCCAACAAAGCGTAAAAATTCCTCCCGGCTGGCGTCGGCCTCGTGGCTGGCATACAACCAGGCATCCAAGGGCACACCGTCAAACAGACGATGATCTTTTTTCACATCGGGTGTTGGGCAAAAACAGGCGATATCAATATCACTGCTGGCAGTAGAATCACCCCGAGCAATGGAGCCATATAAAATAATAAAATCAGGCTGATGCAGGCGAGCCAGTTCTTCGGCCGCACGCAAGGCGATGGTTTTCATGGCTGTCCTTAAAGAAAAACGGATAACTGCGAAACTTTGGCAAACCCCGGTGCGATGATTGTGCAGAACCGACGGAGCTAGTGCCTGAAGAAAAAAGCTGACGACAGGCGCCTCTGAGCAGGCGCCTGTATATAGGGGAGAAGAGCTAAGGCTTTAAGTGATCGGCCACCAAAAACGCCATTTCCAATACCTGATCAGCATTGAGGCGCGGGTCACACTGAGTGCGATAACACTGGGCCAGGTCATCTTCGCTGATCTGGTAAGCACCGCCCGTGCATTCGGTGACGTGCTGGCCTGTCATTTCCAGATGAATGCCGCCGGCATGGCTGCCCTCTGCGCGATGTACATCGAAGAACTCACGAATTTCACCAATGACATCATCGAAATTACGGGTTTTATAGCCACTGGAAGCTTTACGCGTATTGCCGTGCATCGGATCTGATGACCACACCACATGGCGACCTTCGCGTTGTACAGCCTGCACCAAAGATGGCAAGGCTTCACCCAGCTTATTAACCCCCATACGAGTAATCAGGGTTAAACGGCCAGGGTCATTGTTCGGATTCAGCGCGTCGATTAAACGAATCAGCTCGTCAGGCTGCATGCTCGGACCGACCTTAACGCCTACCGGGTTATGAATGCCACGGAAAAACTCGATATGGGCATGGTCCAGCTGACGGGTGCGCTCACCAATCCACAGCATATGGGCCGAGCAGTTATAGTATTTGTCTGTGAGGGTATCGACCCGGGTCAATGCCTGCTCATAGTTCAGCAGCAATGCCTCGTGGGAGGTAAATAGCTGAGTTTCGTGCAGGGTCGGATGGGTGTTGGAATTAATTCCCACCACATTCATAAAGGCCAGGGTATCCTGAATGCGATCGGCCAGCGCCTGGTATTCATTTTTCAGTGGATTATTTTCCACAAACGCCATATTCCAACCATGCACCTGATGCAGATCGGCCAAACCGCCTTGAGCAAAAGCGCGCAGCAGGTTCATGGTCGCTGCCGAGCGATGGTAGGCATCCAGCATGCGTTGTGGATCAGGACGACGCGCTGCTGCGGTAAAGTCGTACTGATTAACAATATCGCCGCGATAACTCGGCAGAGTCACGCCATCGATGGTTTCATTATCGCTGGAGCGCGGCTTGGCATATTGACCCGCCATACGCGCGACCTTAGTCACCGGGCAATGGCCGGCGTAGGTCATGACAATGGCCATTTGCAAAATGACTTTAAAGGTGTCACGAATCTTATTGGCGCCGAACTCGCTAAAGGATTCAGCACAGTCACCACCTTGCAGCAAAAAGCCACGGCCTTGCGCGACTTCACCCAACTGGCGATACAGCTCGCGGGTTTCCTGTGCAAACACCAGCGGAGGGTAAGCACTGAGCTGCTGCTCTACCTGCGCTAACGCGTCGGGGTCATCGTAATGAGGTTGTTGCTGGATTGGCAGTGAGCGCCAACTATCGGGTTGCCAGGTCACGGTATGTCTCTTGTACAGCTGTTCATTATGGAATCCGACACTATAACTCAAGCGCGCGCATTGCAATCTCTCTCTGTCTTGAGAGTGCATCAGGGTTACAAATGGCTGGCCATTCGGTGCATATGCCTTGAGCACTGCACCGCTCTGCGCGAGTGCAGCAGGCTTGCAGAACGACGTTATGGGAGCCTGACGCCTGCGCCCTACAGTGAGCGCCAGCAGTTTTATCTCTGCCTTCCTTCCCTGACCTCTATTGACTTATCCGTTAGTAGTCTTGTAAGCCTGCCGCACTTTGCCGACCTTAGTAACTTCCCTTGATTGCTGATGCAGCCAGCTTGCTGCCGGCCTGGCCCGATAAGGATGTGCATATGAACAGCTATAGCCGTGGCGCCACAGAGCCCCAGTTATTACACCAAACCATTGGCGATTGCTTTGACCAAACAGCTAAGCGCTGGCCCGACAACCTGGCCCTGGTTTGCCGCCAGCAAGAGATTCGCTGGAGTTATCGCCAGCTACAGCAGCATGTGAATCACTGTGCTCGGGCATTATTGGCATTGGGAGTTGAGGTCGGTGATCGGGTCGGTATCTGGTCACCCAACAATGCCGAGTGGTGCATTACCCAATTGGCCAGCGCCAAAATCGGTGCTCTTCTGGTCTGCCTCAACCCCGCTTATCGCCTGCATGAAGTGAAGTATGCGCTGACTCAGTCGCAGTGCTCGGTTGTGATCGCTGCGGAGCGCTTTAAGGGCTCTGACTATAGCGCCATGCTGCAGCAGCTGGTGCCTGAACTAAGCCACCATCAAGCCGGCAAGATTCGCAATCAAGAGCTGCCCTATTTACGGGCTGTCGTTAGCCTGGCCGAGGAACCTACTAGCAAAGCAATGATGAGCTGGAAGCAACTGCAAGGGATGGCGACACAGGTTTCTGCTGCAGCCCTTGCAGAGCGACAAGCCAGCCTGCATTGCCAGCAGGCCATTAATATTCAATACACCAGCGGCACCACCGGCTTTCCCAAAGGAGCCACCCTTAGCCACCACAATATTTTAAACAACGGCTTTATGGTGACGGAAAACCTGGGCTTTAGTGAGCACGATAGACTGGTCATTCCGGTGCCCTTGTATCATTGTTTTGGCATGGTGATGGGCAACCTTGGCTGTATCAGCCACGGTGCTGCGATGATTTATCCTGGCGAAGCTTTTGACCCGCTAGAAGTGCTAGAAACCGTGCAACAAGAAAAAGCCACGGCGTTATACGGTGTGCCTACCATGTTTATTGCCGAACTGGCAGTTCCGGATTTTGAGCAGTTTGATCTCAGCTCATTGCGCACCGGCATTATGGCCGGCGCCAGCTGCCCGGTGGAAGTGATGAAACAAGTGATGGAAAAAATGCACATGCAGCAGGTGCAAATCGCTTACGGCATGACAGAAACCAGTCCAGTCAGCACCCAGACCCAAGGCAACGACCCAATAGAAAAACGCGTTAGCAGTGTTGGCCGTACCCAGCCACACCTGCACAGTAAAATTATCGACCCCTACGGTCACACCGTTGAACGCGGCACCATTGGCGAGCTATGTACCAAAGGCTACAGCGTTATGCTGGGCTATTGGAACAATGCAGAGGCCACACAACAAGCCATTGATAGCGACGGCTGGATGCACACCGGCGATTTGGCCTGCATGGATGATGACGGCTATATCAGTATTGTCGGGCGCAGCAAAGATATGGTAATTCGTGGTGGTGAAAATATTTATCCACGAGAAATCGAAGAGTTTCTGTATAGCCACCCGGCCATAGAGGATGTTCAAGTCACTGGTGTGCCAGACGCCAAATACGGAGAGGAACTGCTGGCTTGGGTGATTATTAAACCCGGTGAGCTGTTAACTGAGCAGGCACTACGTGACTTCTGCCAACAACACATCGCACACTACAAGGTTCCACGCTACTTTCGCTTTAGCGATGAGTTCCCTATGACAGTGACGGGGAAAATCCAGAAATTTAAAATGCGAGAGATTAGTATCGAAGAATTGGGGTTAGAGTCTTAATGCGAGACCCACAGCTCCGATGGATAGCCTGTTCATCGGGGCCCGATATTGAAGATCATAGGAGTCTCCGGTTTTATTATCGTCTTTCCATCAACACCAATAACTTCACGGGTTGATTCAGGCATAACGGTATTACACTAACTGTTTCCCTAACTTTTGCAGGCTCTGTATCGAGTCAAGACCTTGTGTTACTGCTAGCTTTAAGGCAACCGTTAACTTAGCAACATAAGGGATATGCAATGCCAGGACAGTACCCCAACAAAATACGCAGCCTGCCACTCTATGATGGCCGCTTCGATGCTTATCAGCTGGATGCCGATTCGGCCCAGGTATTATTTGCTTCTTATCCAGCTGGAACCGAAATACCACCCCACCGACACGATACCGATAACCATGGCGTTATTATTCGTGGCGAATTGATACTCAGCATGAACGGTGAGACTCAGCGTTTTGCCGTGGGGGATTGGTACCATGTTCCGGCAGGCGTCGAGCATGCTGCTCGATTTGAGCAAGAAACCGATGAGATTGAACTATGGTTTGACCCGGCATCAATCTAACAGCAATATCTTACTACTCTGCCCATAGCTGAAAGAGAGTGTTCAATCCTTCAGCCAAGGGAAATCGAAATTGCAGCTAGCAAACGATAATCAGACCAGCATTATCCTGCTATAGATGGTTAGAATGTGTCTGCTGGATTTTAGCCTTAATCCATTTCCCAGCAGCTTTTAGCTGGTCATCATGCCAAGCACCTTGATAGCAACTACCGGTTTTCCAAACAGCGCCAGTGCGAAAGTCATCGGAGTAGTTCCAGTTGATCCAGCTGATTTTTTTCTGATTCATTAACCTTACATATAAATCAGCGCTGTAAAAATCGTTATAGCCATCACCGCTATAAGTCTGAGTGCCCCATTCAGTAACAAAAATAGGCAATACGTCAGAAGCCTGATCTAACATGTTGCGGTAATAAACACCGTGGGAGGCCGCATAAAAATGAAAGCTGTACATGATATTGTCAAAGTCTAGCGGCATATCCAGGATATCTTGATAGCTGCGCCCGTCGGATACCCCTAAGCTAGCCCAACCATGTGTTCCCACTAAAATGGGCGCATCGGCATCAAATTGGCGAATCCAAGGAATCATCTGACTGGCGTAGCGATGAATATCTGCCCAGGCTACGCCATTAGGCTCATTAGCAATGTCATAAATAATATTGTTTCTGTGCTGGTTTGCCTGCGCAATATTTTTAAAAAATTGCTTGGCGATCTGCAAATTATAATTTGGATCACCCGGGCTAAGCTGGTGCCAGTCAACCAGTACATAGCGGCCTCGTTGTGACACTTCTTCTATTAAATGTTGCACTTGCTCGGTAAAACCCTGCGGATCTGTTTCATAGCCACCTTCCTGCACATACAATGAGAGGCGCACAATATCGACCTGCCAGTCATTTGCCAGCACATCCAGGGACGATGGGGTTAAACAGTTACCCCAGCCATACCATTGCAAGCCATGAGTACTCATACCCACCAGCTGCACCGGCGTTTGATGCTGGTCGCATAGTTGCGTGCCACACACACTGAGCTGACCATGCTGTTCGACGGGAGTATTTTTATGCCCGATAACGGCTGCATTTAGAGCAGATGGGCTACAGAAACAGTACAGTAAATATGCAATGATAAGCTTTCTATTGGACATCCGTGTATTCCTATGGGAAGCAGATATGTATAGCGTCGAGGCGATACTATGCTCACCAGCATAAGCTCAGCAGACATGCCTGGGCATCCGTAAAAAAGGTGATTTCTTGCCAGCAGTGCTCAGCTAAGGCCCATGTCTCGAAATACGCCCCCCCTTGCTTTCTGTAACCTTTCACCCACACTCTTGGACACCGATTGCCGTTATCTTGTATAAGATAAACATGACCAAGTTATCCACAGCTTTACTACTGCTCTGCGTTATCGTGACTCCCTGCCAGGCGTCGACACTGACTTGGTGTGCGTACTACAACTGGAACCCTTGGATCTACCCAGTAGATAACGGCTATGCCGGAATACTCATTGATCAACTGAACCTATTCAAAAAAAATAATCCCCAGATCAAGGTTGAAGCAAGAATTATTGAAAACTGGAAGCGCTGCCAAGTAGAAGTCGAAGCTGGCAACGTCACCATGATTCTAGGCGCCAATAAAACTCCTGAGCGAGCACTGATATTTGACTATTTAGAGGTGCCTGCCTTTGTCAACAAAAGCAGTGTCAGCGCCTATAGCTCTGTCGATAACGATCGGATGAATAATCTGAAATCACTGGATGAACTCAGCCACTACCATCTAGCACTGGTCAGAGGGGACACCTTTGGCGGCCGTATTGATGATCATATACAAGGTCTGCCCAGCACTCATATCTCACTCACCAACTCACATATTCAGTCGCTGAGAATGGTGAAGTCAAAACGTGTAGATTACGTTCTCTTACAGGAAGGGCTGCTGGGACCGCTGATCACTGAGCACAGCCTAGAAGACCCTGAACTCAATCAATCGGACTTTAAAACGCTGCTGACCGTATCTCGCGAAACGCCAGCCTATTATGCGTTTGGCAAAGGCACTGATGGCCTGACCCTGTATGCAGAGGCATGGAAAAAAACGCTAAAACAGTATTTTTCATCCGTTGATATTGATGCCGAAATTATTAGACACAAGAAGCAAAAACAACGGCCAAAATAGGGCCTGCTGCACAGGCCCTAGTCCAGCTACGAGTCAGGTAGCAACACCACATCGCGTTGGCCAAAAAATTCAAAGCCACAACCCAGCGCCACACCTTTCGACGATAAGTTATGCGATTGATGTCGATATTGGGGCTCATAACCCAGCTCATAAGCATGTTTCGCCAACGCTTGCACCACGGCTTTGCCATGGCCCTGACCACGGAAGTCAGGTAGCGTTAGTACGCCCATATCGGCAATTTTTGAATTGTCCCACGGATACATGCTGGCAGCCGCCACCAAGCGGTTATTCACTACAGCACCAAAAACACGCCAGTGATCTAACTCAACGTAGGCGTCATCCAGATCTTGCTCTGTGGCTGACTCCTCAAACGCCTTAAATAACGCGGCATCGTCGGCAGTTAAACGGCGCACATGGGGAGCCAGAGTACGATTTAGTATGCTATCTCGCTGGTTGGCCGGAAAATAATACAGATTATCTTCACCATAAAATTCCAGCCCACGCTCTACCAGAGCCTGCTGCAAACGCTGTTCGGATACTGGCCAACTTGGACCTAGCTGTAATAATTCAGCCATCTTTGGTGTCATGCACAGCCATTGCTGATCACCACTGTGCTGCAATTGCATCAAGGGGTATGCGGAGTTGCTGCTCACTACGACGGATTGCTGCTGGCCGGAAAAAAGCATGTTGCCTGGCAAAAAACGCTGCTGCCAGAAATCGAGAATACTACTTGCAAAAACAGGCATAACTGATCCTTTATTATAAGGCCAGAGCACACGCATGTTAGGGAGATGTCGTTGTGAGGTTACTCGCTACCAGACGAGTAGGATCGGCAAAGATTGTACCGGCTATGTAAATCAGAGCTAGCGCTGGGACGCAAAGATTGTGTCAATTGATCCATTGGGCACATAGCTGTGTTGCACGCCCGACCCAATGCCCTTGGGCCCAGTACACTATAGCCATAGTTACTTATCATGCTGTTTTTATGTCAACCACCTGTACCCGTCCGCCTGTAATTCAACGCTACCAGACTCATTGTGTATGCTCTTTGGTCGATGTTTTCTGCCGTGCTGTTCATCATATTGATGATCAGTATTACGATCAAAAGCAAAAGAACGTCTGGGCGCCGTTACCTGCCGATATGGATTTTTGGTACCGCCGCTTTGCTCAAACTCAGCCCTGGGTGGCACTGGTGCATCAAAGAGTCGCTGGTTTTATTGAGCTCGATGAGCAAGGTCATATCGATTGCCTGTACGTTGATCCCGATTTTCAGCAGCAAGGTATAGGGACTGCATTATTACAGCATGTTATTCAGCATGCTCAACAGCAAGGGCTAAGCCAATTGAGCGCGGATGCTTCTCGCTGCGCACGCTCGCTATTTTTGCAGCACGATTTTATTGAGCAAAACATTCAGGTGCTGCGTCGTCGTGGCGTAATGCTGGCCAACCACCAAATGTTACGTTCACTATAGTTAGCACTCACCAACCCGTTAACACATACAAACCGGTTAACGCTTGATCTGTGGCTGTCAAAGTACGACCACTTTGGGGTAATGCACTGTCGCTGCGCCTCTGATCTTGATACAAATACAGTTACAAATCGTTTGCATTAAACACTTGTTTCATTAGTATCCCTTGTCGGTTGGCCCTGCCCACATGGCGCAGCGCTGCCACCTGATAATGACAAGCGATAGGCAGCTTAATTATGCCCCTGGGAATATTTATGATCTGGCCAGCCCTGCATCTTATGTATGGCGTTGGCGAACACCGCAGTCAGCGCATAGCAAAACACCGTCGTTATTCCGGCTTGTTAGCGCTGTTATTTAGCCTGGCCTGGATGGGTCAGCCCTTTGGCTGGGAGCAAGGCGGATTTTATTGGCTATTCAGTGTCATAGCCTGCGCTGTGATTTTTGTGCAGCTGCGTATCTGGTGGCCACGCAGCGTGTTAGTGCTCACTGCGATTAGCGCTTTGGGAGGCCTGTATGTCGGTCTGGTCTGATGGTCAAGGCAACTGGCCACGATTAAATTCCACCTTAAGTCGAGTGACAGCAGCCTTGCTCGGCGCCCTGATCGCCACGGTATTACTCACGCTGTGCATCACCCTTTGGTGGCCGTTTGGTGATGCGGTCGAGCAGATCTTTGCTGGTGGAGTATTTTTCTTTGTTTTTTGGGCCGGTTTTTTTTACTGGGCGCTGTTGTCCCGTAGTGGCTTGCAAGCGTGGCGGCGCATGCTGACCTTGATGGCCGCCTTGGCCTTAATTAATGCGCTGCATTTTATTGGAGGTTAAGCATGCAACAAGCAACCCATAAAACCCTGTACAACACCCACAGCTGGATCGGCATTTGGTGTGGCATTTTATTGTTTGTGGTGACCTTCTCTGGCCTGCCCGCCATGTTTGCCCATGAGTTGGAGGTGTGGCAATCACCGGCATTAAGCCAACTAAATTCCACCGATGACGCGCAACTCAATCCAATACTGCAGCAAGCCAGAAACGACGGTTTTGATTATAACAATTACTTTATCGTGCCGGAATTGGAGCACGGTTTTGTGCAGTTGTTTCATTTTGAAGAGGGCCAGGAGCCGGATGTGCGCTACTACGATGCCAGCAGTCATCAGGCCATTGATATTGGCCACTCCGATATGGCCCATGTGTTAGAGCACTTACATACCGACCTGCATTTACCCAGTCCTTTTGGCCGCTATCTTGTTGGCTTAGCGGGTATGGCGATGCTGTTATCCATCATTGCCGGCATACTCATACACGTTAAGTGGCGCAAAGAGTTTGTGATGTTGCGCCCTAAACGCAGTTGGCGCCTATTGCTCACCGACCACCATAAACTGCTGGGACTGTGGACCTTACCTTTTGCTTTTATCTTGGCCTTTAGCGGCACCATTTTGGGTTTGCTGGGTTTAGTGTCGCCACTATTAGCTGTGGCCAAGTTTGAAGGCGATGTCGATAAAGCCGTAGCTGCCGTGGTAGGCCCACAAGCCCAAATCAGCGGTACCGCGGCAGCACGCCTCAGCCTGGATGAACTGCAACGCCAGGCACTGACGGTTCAACCAGAACTCGACGTGCACTTTATCCATGTGACTGCCGACGGCGATGCTAATGGTTTGGTGAAGTTCTCTGGCAACCATCACAGCAAGCTCAGTAATTTGCAAAATGTTACTTTGCAGCTCACTGACGGTGAGCTGGTGCATCAGTCTGATGCTGCCGAGCGTGGTCCATTTCAGCGTATTTTTGCCGCAGTCACACCGCTGCATTTTGTGATGTTTGGCGATATGGCATTAAAGGCCTTTTATGCCCTGTCGACCTTGGCTCTCAGCATAATGATTGTTACCGGCAATATGATTTGGCTGGCCAAACTCGACGCACCACACAAGCAAGCCCGAACAAGGCCCCATCCGTTGGCTCGTCTCACCTTAGGCGTCTGCGCCGGCTTAGTGAGCGCCTGTGCAGCACTAATGTGTGCCAGCCCTTGGTTACAAGGCATTGGGCAACAGGCTATGTGGGAAGAAGGTATATTCTGGCTGGTATGGCTGGCTAGCGTATTAATTGCCTTTAGCCCAATAGCACTGAAGCGCCAGTTGCAACTGCAATTAAATGGCGCCAGCGCCTTGCTGCTGCTCGCCTTGCTCGGCGACGGCCTAATGAATGATCGCTGGTTATGGAGTGCCCCCTGGTTGACCGTCGGTGTACATATTGCTTTGTTAAGCTTGGCCGCCATGCTAGCCGCTGCTGCTGCCATGGTGGCACGCCTGCGTGCATCACAGCCGGCAATCAGCTCAGAGCAATCCTATGAGCCAGCCCCAGAGCAAGCTTCAGAGACACTTGCCACCCAGTCTTAGCCTTTGGCATGCTGAGGCGTCGCTTTGCCGGCGCCTCGCTGCCAACAGGTAATCAAATGCCAGACCCTCTTAGCCAGTTTATTCAGCAATTAACACCACGCTGTGAAGTGTTTGCTCAGGTGCAACTGCGCGAACCCTGGGGCATCGAAGAGCAAGCATCGCAACAAGCTTTTTTCAGCTATTTACGCACAGGTCGCTGCCTAATCGATACCCAAGCTGGGCAGAGCGTCGAACTGCAACCCGGCCAACTGGCGTTATTGCCTTATGGCCATCAGCATCGTATACGCAGCAGTCAGCAAGCCAGTTGTCAGTCAGCGCAGTTTTTATTTGCCAATAAAGACCAGCATGAAATTGAAGCCATGACCATTGGTGGCAATGGTGCCTATTGCCAGATGATGTGCGGCGCTTTCAGTTTTGCTCCCCTTACCCACTGGGGGCGGGACGCCAACATCGGCTTTTTACCCGAAGTATTTGTAGTAGAAGTGAATTCTGACAGCCGTTTACAGCAGATCCTACTGTGGCTGTATGAGGAAAATAGCCAACATCAAGCAGGCCACAGCATGGCCATTGAGCATTTATCGCAGTTATTACTGTTGGAAATGCTGCGCTTTAGCCAACCAACTCAGCGCTGGCCAGGCTGGATGTATACCTTTAACGATGAACGTCTGGCTAAGGTCATGCTGACCATTCAGCAGCGCTATCAATACGACTGGACGCTGGAGCAATTAGCAGCTGTGGCAGCCTTATCACGTTCCAGTTTTGCCGAGCGTTTTAAGCAGCTTACCGGCACCAGTGCCATGGCCTTTTTACGTCAATGGCGCTGTTTTATTGCCGCTCAGCAGCTCGTCTCCAGCCAACTATCCATCAAGCAGCTGGCCCATAACGTCGGCTTTCCATCTGTGGATGTGTTTATTCGCAACTTTCGCCAATTCCATCAGTGCACACCGGCACAATATCGTCAGCGCTTACGTGACAGTAGCCCGCTGGCCAGCACGAGCCTCAGCTAAATAGACGAAAAATCCGCCATCATCGACATTTTATCCGCTTGTCTGTGTACGCCATTGGTGTGCACCGCAAGGTACTTTAGAGTTTTTTCATCGCCATAAAACTTTGGGGAGTGGTATGAAAAAACGCATATTGGTGACGGGCGCCAGCGGCAATATTGGCAGCGCTATTTGCGCTGAGCTACTGCGCCACGACTACCAGGTGATGGGCTTAGCACGCAGCAATAACAGTGCACATACCTTACAACAGCAGGAGGTTCAGGTTGTTACAGGCTGCCTAACCCGCCCCGAGCAATGGATAAAGGTGATCGACGATGTAGAGGCCGTTATCCACACCGCCTGTACCTTTGCCAGTGATATGGACCAAACCGACCATCATTTTCTGCGATGTTTAACCCAGCAGGCACAGGGCCGGCAACAACCACTGACCCTGCTGTACACCGCAGGTTGCTGGACCTATGGCAGCCATGATGATGTGATAAACGAAAACACTGCAAAACATTCAACAATAGATTTTCAGTGGATGCTTGATGGCATGGAATATTTACGCAGCCAGCCTTGCATTGATGTGCGCATCGTCAGCCCTAGCAATGTGGTTAATCGTGAACAGGATCTGCTACCCGATATTTTGCGCTGGGAATATCAACAGCTCGGCCATGCCACGGTACCCGATACCCCAGAACTCAGCTGGTCCTTGGTAGAGCGTCAGGATCTGGCCCAGCTCTATCGTTTGGTACTGGAACGCGGCCAGCCGGGTGAAGAATATATCGCTAGCGCCATTGCAAAGGCCTCACCGCAACAATTAACACAAAAGCTGCAAGCCGCCACTGCCCAGCCTGTGCCGATAGCCCAATGGTGTGAACGCTATGGTCGTTGGGCTGAGGGCTATGGCCTGAAACAGGTATTCAGCAGTGAAAAAGCCATGCAACAGCTTGGCTGGCAGCCCGCTCTGGCCTGCCTCACCTGACCCGTCTCTCCTGACAGCAAGCGACAGCGGGTTCGCCGGCCGGCGCCGGGATGCGTATACTGTGCGCCTTTTCTCTTATACGAGCCTGCTGTTCATGTCTGACGCCTTTAACACTCTTAACCTGCCGCCTGAGCAACTGGATAATCTGGCGCAGTTGGGTTATCACCAGATGACCGATATTCAGCAGCAGGCCTTACCCGCGGTATTGGCGGGTAAAGACGTCTTGGCCCAAGCAAAAACCGGCAGTGGCAAAACCGCTACCTTTGCTTTGGGTATTTTGCAGCAGATTAATCCGCGATTTTTTGGCGCACAGGGCTTGGTGTTGTGCCCAACACGAGAACTGGCTGGCCAGGTCGCCGACGAAATTCGCAAGCTGGCGCGCTACATGGCCAATATTAAAGTGGTGCTATTGTGTGGCGGCCAAAGTATTGGCCCACAAATTGGCTCACTGGCCCATGGCGCTCATATTATTGTCGGCACGCCAGGGCGTATTTGCGATCATTTGCGCAAAGGCACCCTAGAGATAGACCAAATCAAAACCCTGGTATTGGACGAAGCCGATCGCATGTTGGACATGGGCTTTAGCGAAGACATGCGCTTTATTGCTGCCCATACCCCAGAGCAACGACAAACACTGCTGTTTTCTGCGACCTACCCGGACAATATTGAAGCGTTGAGCCGTGATTTTCAGTATGAACCTGTGATGGTGCGTATCGAAGGTCAGCACAGCCTCAGTACCATTACTCAGCTGAGCATTCGCTGTGATAAGACGCAAAAACTGCCAGCATTAAAAGGCATTCTGGCACATTATCCGGTGCGCCAAGCAGTCATTTTCTGCAATACCAAACAAGCCACCATGGACGTGGCGCAAGCACTGCAAGAAATGCGCACCAGTGCGGTTGCACTGCATGGTGATTTAGAACAAAAAGATCGCGACCGTTTGCTGACCCGCTTTAAACATCACAGCGTGCACTTTTTGGTCGCCACCGATGTCGCCGCACGGGGCTTGGACGTCGACGACTTAGACACAGTGATTAATTTCGAATTGCCACGCGACCCGGAAGTGTATGTGCACCGCATTGGCCGTACCGGCCGCGCTGGCAAACGTGGACAAGCGATTAATATCGTCGCTCATAATGAGCAATATGTACTCGACCGGGTCATCGAGCATACAGGTCTGGCACCCGATGAACAGGCGCTGGAAAACCTCAGCCAAGCCATGCCAGAGATAGAACCACCGCCCTATGTCACGCTAAATTTAGCAGCCGGCCGCAAAGATAAGCTACGCCCTGGCGATATTCTTGGCGCCCTAACCAAAGACGGTAGTGTTCCAGGTTCTGCGGTCGGAAAAATCGACGTGCTCGATTGGACCGCTTATGTTGCCATTGAACGCGAGCATGCCAAGGATGCACTTAAGCAACTGCAGGAAAACCGTATTAAAGGACGGCGTATTAAAGTACGCAAGGCATAAGGTGCTGCGGCTAATAAAAATAGCTGCTGAAATCAGGAAATGGAATTCCTGATACCTTTCTACGAGTCGGCTATCTTAATGCGCTGATACAGTGCTTCGTCTAGGCCAAGATTGTCTGAATTGATCGGTCCAGGAACACGCACATAAATGGGTAGGTCGGGAATATTTTGCGCACCTTTGTATTTGACACGATAGTAAATACCAGCACCAATAAACCACTTTTCTTCATGTACGCCAACGATCTCGAGCACACCATCAGCAATCGATTGTCTAAACCTCACTTCAGGTCCAGAACTGCCGAATTCCTTTAGGTAAATTCTATCCGCATCACCCCGGTAGATCTGGTCCATCGTCACACCAACAGCGACCACTTTGTCTACTAGGGTAAACCTTTCGCCGAGCAGTTATGTATATTCATCGAGATGGCTGACCTCATCGTAGTCAAACACATGGCCGAGAAACCATGACAAGAAGACAAACAGAAGCACTGCACTAAAACTACCCAGTTGTTTTCTAGATACTTTCATCATTTGAGATCAAATCTGCAGCTATTGTATTGGCTACAGCAACCCCTACCGACACTGACAACAGGCAATCACAGTAGAGAATGATATAGCAACTGGGACTCTTTAAAAGCGGCGCATAGGCGCTACTTTTATTTAGCATCTATTAAATTAATAAATATAATATTAATCACGAAAACATGACTATAAATCCTGAATTTTCTCAGCTTACATTAAAGCCATGTTCAATCCGTCGACATAGCATATCAGCAACAGTCAGCCTCTCAGATTGAAAATTTATCGAGTGTGTTTCACGCGAAGGCAGGAGGTCATTGCATTGATGCCTGGCACTGCTAACAAACTGAAACACTGAGTCCAAAATAGGGGTAGTCCTCAGAAAAATGCCACCCAGAGCTTGGCTCTGGGCAGCTACTCAAATTAAATAATATATTGAGATGTTAGTCAGCGTCCTGCATACACTGCTGCTGTAGCTGAGTATTCTTCTGCCGCTGATCTTCCATCATTTGATGAGTTTCTTCATTCATTAACACCTGAGGCAAAGGTAGTGAACCCGCACCATACTTACCAGAGAAGCCTACCAACTGGCTTTGTGCGATACTTTCCAGCTGAGTAAGCGTACTGCCAAAATCTTTACCGCTGCAGTAAAAATGGCCGTTCAAGCACGAGCATTGCTCCACCAAGCCATAGGCACCGAAATAACCAGATAGCATCATTGAACGAGTGTCTTCCGCCAAGTCTCCAGTCACGATAGCTCCTGGTTTGTAAGAGGAATACACGACAGCCGCAATTACATTCTCATTTGGGTTGTTGATGTGCCATTGGACTGGATTGTGGGAGTCCAAGAAGAGTACCATTGGTTGCTGCGAAGGAAGCAGATCCAATTGAACGACACCATCTTGAGCGTCACTTTCATATACGCCAGCATAAAATACCTGGTAAGGCTTGGAAAGGTCCTCTAGTTCTGTCTGTACCTGGCTACCAGATAACGGCTGTACAGAATCAAGTACACGCACCATAACATCAGTATTATGCCAGTTATTTGCATACTCCACTTCAATCGTATGACGCCCTTCATCTAGCTGAAGATTAATTTCAGTATTACTATCACCTTCATAAACTAAGTGGTCATCGACAATGATGCGTATCTCGGCCCAGCTTAGACTAGCCGTGATCACCTTTTGTCCGGCTTCCGGCATTACAAAACTACCAGCCCAGTATGCGCCAAAGTCTTCCGACTTGATATTATGGTATTCACTCCAAGAATAAGTAATGCCGAGCGCTTTGGTCTTCTCCGTATGAATCAATAACTCAGGGTTTTCAGTATTAAAGAAGTATCCTACGTATCCGTTCTCAGGAAATATATCATTAGGATTAAGTCTTTCACCCCAGCTAGACCCAGTCATTGGATACTCAAATAAATCGGAACTTTCATCATTTTCGATAGCTTGTGCAGTGCTTCCCAGCACAGAAGAAAACAGTAACCCAGCAACAGCGACTCGCAGGCTATGTAAATAGGTCATCCTTTTCACCTTCATTTAAAAATGTTAGAAAATTTAAGCATCGAAAAAGATGAAACTCAACTGTCAAACGGGATAAATTATGTCAAGAAACGCATCATCATCCATCAAGACCTCGACCTCTTTTCCATACATTTTTAGTCGTAGTTTAACCGACTGAAGCTGCTGATATTCAGAACCAAGATTACGATAGTCTTCATCTAACAATTCGTGCTGCAATCGCTTTAGATAAAAATGACCATCAAAGGAGTAAATTTTATCCCCGACAATAGGATGTCCAAGATGCGCCAAATGACAACGAATTTGATGCTTACGACCAGTATACAACCGGCAACGAATCAGACTTCTATCGCCTTCAGATCGCACCAGCGTAAACACAGTACGACTGTATTGTGGCTTTTTATAGAATTCGATTTGATCATTGCACACATACATCTGGCTGCGAATAGCACTGTCTAGTCGCTCACTGACATCACATTGCATATCATATTGCTGCCAATCAGGTGTTCCCCACACCCAAGCAAGGTATTCCTTTTCGGCTAGCAGACGGTCAGCCTTCTTCTTCCATTTTTTGTCAACATGACTGTTCTTGGCCAGCAGTATCAAACCACAGGTTTCTGCATCCAGTCGATGCATCAAGTGCGCGTCAAAATATGGGGTTTGACGGCGAACCAATGAAATAAGCGTGTGAAACAAGTTTCGAGTGGTACGACTAACAGGCAGGCCAGCGGGCTTATTAACCACCATAAATTCGTCGTTTTGCCATATCAATTGCCACTGACAATCCACCGAAAGTTCCTGATGACCTAACAAGCCTAACTCAATACAATCCCCAGCCTGTAGTTGCAGCTGAGCATCCTCTACTAGCTCACCGTTTCGCCAAAGTCGCTGCTGTTTAATAACATCGACTAACGCATCACTGCTGCGCGGCAACCGCACAGACATAAACTCAGCCAAGTTCGCATTGGCAAATACTGAAAAATCTATTTTCATGTGATGACTTGGTAACCCGCTATCAGCAGTGCATAACGCAAGGCTTTGCCAATAAAAATTAAAGCAATCCCAACACTGGTCTTAACTCGGAAGATACCGGCAATAAAGGTAAGAGGATCACCAACCACGGGTACCCAGGCTAACAGCAGACTCCAAATGCCAAAACGTCGAAACCATTGTTGTGCTCGCTGCCATGCAGGCTTGTCAAAGTTGTGTAGAAAGTGCTGCGCCAACCAGCCACCCAATAATAGGTTGACAACACTGCCAAGGCCATTTCCCACCGTCGCAACACACCATAAAGAAAACGCTGAGTCTCCCTTGGCCAACATAGTAACCAATAGCCATTCAGACCCTAAAGGCAATAAGGTGGCAGCAAGAAAGGATAATGCAAAGAGCCACCCCAGACTGTCCGTTAGCTGGGGCAGCCATTCAATGGCGGTCACGAATCGCTGGCTTCCACCCACAATACGCCGACCTCGCTACGCACGACCTTTACCAAAGTACCGGCTGCAATGGGCTTAAGACTTTTAAGTTTCCATTCAACGCCCGAATAGCGATGCGTCGTATGACCACTGGCATCAATGTCGTGCTCAACGACAAATGTTTGCTCGGCAAAATCATTTTTGACTTGCCTATCATCAGTTTTATTCTGCAGGCGCTTAAAGGGTTTCCATAATACTACCGCCAATATTGATGTCAGCAGGGCATTACTCCAAAGCGCCGTTACCAGATCAACAGGCAGTATGCTCATCTGCATTAAAAAACCGGTAATGAGTAATGAGATACCGATAAACAACAGGATGAAGGTTGCAAACCCTAACACCACAACTTCAACTATTAGTGCTAAGAGGCCTAATACCATCAAGCCTTGTGGTAAGTGTTGCACGAACCAGTCCGTCATAGGCCATCACCACGCTGCTGCTGATTAATACGGTTTACTATGGTCATGGCACTGGCCACAATACCGCTGGCATCATTGCTTTGCTCTGGTAACAACACCACAGATGACTCACGTGCAATGGCCGCTTTGGCTTCAATTGCCTTAGTTGCCAGGTCCAACTGAATCGCTTTCTGACCTTCCTGAGTATCGGCAGCAGCACCGACTTTACGTAGAGCTTCTGCTTGAGCTTCTGCCACTTCCAAAATGGCCTTCGCTTCACCTTGAGCGCGCAGTACCTGCTCAGCACGCTCGGCTTCAGCTGCCAATACCTGAGCCTGTTTCTTACCTTCGGCGACGTTAATTGCGGCCTGGCGATCACCTTCTGATTCCAGAATTTGGGCACGCTTTACTCGCTCAGCTTTCATTTGCGCTTCCATCGCGTCCATCACCGATTTGGGCGGTACAATGTCTTTAATTTCATAGCGCAGTACCTGAATTCCCCAAGGTTCTGCTGCTTCATTAATGGAGCTAACAATTGAGGCATTGAGCTGGTTGCGTTCTTCGAAGGTTTTATCCAGTTCCATTTTACCCAGCTCTGAGCGCATGGTGGTTTGCGCCAGTTGAGTCACCGCAAACACGTAGTCATCGACGCCGTAGGTGGCTTTGTAGGGATCAAGCACCCGGAAGTACAACACGCCATCCACTGATAGGGTAATGTTATCACGGGTAATGGCAGACTGGCTGGGCACGTCAACCGCTTGCTCTTTCAAACTGCGATCTGCTGAAATACGGTCAATGAAAGGAATAATAAAGTTGATACCCGCTTCTTTGGTTGATTGATATTTACCAAAGCGCTCTACCAACCAAGCACGATTTTGAGGTACAAACTTGATACTGGACTTGAGGAAAATCACGACCAGAACCAGCGCAGCCAGCTCTACGGAGAAGATGATATTCAGCAGGGTTTCCATATTGATTGCTTCCTGATTGCTTGTGATTGCTTGGCCACCACAGCCTTGCTCGGGCCGAGTTTAGCATGCAAGCTTTGGCGGAATCCTACCTTTTCACCGACACCTATCGTGCTAACGTCTGCAGTACTAAACTCTGATTAGCGAGGACGACGCTTATGTGGCAAGGCCTATGGCATCAATGGGCAGACTTTTGGCAGGAACCTGGAGCCATACCTCTGGACACACTGCGTCAGCGCCATGAGTATCCTGAATCCCGCTATGTCGAGCTACAAGGCATGCAGGTGCATTATCGTGATGTTGGCAATGGGCCGGTATTACTATGCCTGCACGGCATATTTGCCTCGTGTCATACCTGGGAAGGCTGGACAGACCAGTTACAAAACGATTTTCGTGTTATCAGCATCGACTGCCCCAATTTTGGCCTCACTGGCCCCCACCCACAAGGCATGCGAGCACAGCTCTATAGTGACTTTATTGACCAGTTCCTCACAACCCTAGGAATTGAGCATTGCCACCTAGCGGGCAATTCTCTAGGCGGCTGGATGGCCTGGGAATTCGCGGGGCGTTTTCCTGAGCGAGTCGATAAAGTAATTTTGTTGGACAGTGCCGGGTTCTTTTTTGTACCACCACCCATCCTGATACTGATGGGGCTGCCACTAATGGGCTGGCTCAGTTCCCATATGTCGTTACCTCGCATGATGGTCAGCGCCATAGTCCGCAGCACCTATGCCAAGCCAGAGCGTTTACAACCAGCCGTTGCCCATCGATATTTTGATCTACTGATGCGTTCAGGTAATCGCAGCGCTGCTGCCAGAGTACTGGCTTTTATTCGTAATCATGGTGGATTCAACAAACAAGCACTCAAGCAGGTTTCTGCACCGGTTCTGATTATGTGGGGCGAGCAAGACCAGTGGATTCCCATCAGCCATGTGGAGAAATTTCAGCAGTTTTTGACCGATGCCAAACACATACGCTATGCCAATTGCGGACACTTACCAATGGAAGAAATACCAAAACAAAGCGCTGATGACGCGCGAACGTTTCTGCTGTGTTAGCCGCATAGGCCAATTGACATCCGACATTTATAAAAACAACATCTTTACCAGCTCCAGCCAACCGCAATTAAGAGATAGGACCGCCATGGGAACTGAGTATATTCTCGTCAATCAAACGAAGAAGGAGCTAATATCCTTTACACATCTAAATGGTGCCAAAAAAAGAGAACTGGCCGGCAATGACGCACAGCCGGCCATGGTTACCTGGTATCTGTTGAGCAACCAAGGTGATCAGATCCAGTTCATCTCTGACCATGATAATTACTGGCCATTTGCCACCGGGAGTCAAGAGGAGTTATGTCAGTTTTCAGACAAAACTGACTCCCTAGTGGATGAATTAATTAAACAAGGTATCTTAAGAGATCATGGTTATCTGTACCAGGATGAGGATAATCCAGATACAGAATACATCAGGGATATCCGTAGATCCTGGTGAGACGATATACAGTCAGACATGAACTAAATCTGCGCTAAACCACCATCTACTTGTAAATCGGCGCCATGAACAAATGAGGCAGCGTCAGAACTTAAGAAGAAAATCGATTGCGCTATTTCTTCTGCCTGTCCAAGCCGCTGCAAAGGGGTGTTTACTTTAACGTTATCCAATACTGTCTTCAGCTGGTCAGATTCAAAACCAAACTTGTGCAAGATAGGCGTTTCTGTAACACCAGGCGATAACACATTGACGCGAATACCTCTCGGCCCCAACTCTTGAGCAAAGGAGCGAGCCAAAGAACGAACCGCCGCCTTGCTGGCTCCATAGACAGACCATACTCCCGCACCTTTCTGTGCTTGAATAGAAGAGACTAAGATAATCGAAGCAGCTGGATTTAATCTGTCAAGAGCCTGTTGCACCGTAAAAAATACCCCTTTAACATTAATATCGAAACTCTCGGAAAAACTATCACTAGTGACATCTGCCAGCATTTCCGGCTTAGCAATGCCAGCATTAGCAATCACGACATCGATACCACCCCAACGTTGCTGGCAGCACTGATAAAAATCGATCACATCCTGTATTACAGAAACATCACCAAGATGCAGCATCAGTTGCTCCGGGTATTGGGTGAGCAGAGCTGATAGTTGCCCTTGCGTTCGTGCCAATACTGCCACTCGATAACCGCGCGCCAGATACAAAGCAACCGTTGCTTTTCCAATACCTGAGTTTCCGCCAGTTATCGCCATTACGGGAGTGCTCATTTGAAATTCTCCTAGAACTGTTGATACCCATTAAGTTCCGTCATGGTAAGCTTGCAGTCTGAGTAGCAGGTCGATATATTCGAATTTTTCCAATATATTGGACATGCATGTCATTCGATTACTTGGGCGCATTGATTCGCAGCTATCGCCAAGCTAATAAAGAAAGCTTGCAATCCCTTGCCAATCGATCTGGCGTTAGCCGCTCCATGATTGCACACATTGAAAGCAACCAAACCAGCCCGACACTCAATACTTTGGCCAAGCTGGCTGAGGCTATGAATATTCGCATTGGCGATCTGGTCACACCACCGCGCCAGGGTTTGCCATTAAACATTTATCAAGCCAACGACGAAAATTTAGTCAGCAGTGCAAGCAGTACCATGGCATGTCATAGGCTTTACCAAGGCCCTGGCGGTGTGCCCGAGTGTTATCAATTTTGCTTTCGTCGTTATGGAAAGACCACTTTTGCAGCCAACAGCTCTGGACGGCGCAAATACCTATGGTTGCAAAAAGGGGTTTTGACGCTGTATTTAGCGGCCGAATCTGTACAGCTACAGGCGGGACAGTTACTGCCATTTGATGCGTCAAGACCACATCGCTTCGAGTGTCGCCAAGGCGTCTTGGCAGAGGGGATCTTCTGGGTTAACGAAGAAGGAGGATAAACAGCAAGCTGTTCATTCTCCCTCGGTTTAATTTAGTTGCTAATGCAAGGTACCATGCCAACGTTGGTTAGCCTTACCGTGAGCAGCATACATAATCAGCTGATTGCCATCACCGGCAACATCCAGCACCTGATCAGCATCCAGTTTTGCCCTAAGCATATTGCCAGCAAAATTAAACTGCTGATGCTCGGCATTGGCATCACAAGTCTCCAGCTGCAACGCGGTATGGTTGTAAATCATGCCGTCTGGTATGGCTAGGCACAAGCCGCCATTCTGAGCGTTCAGCAACAACCCTGTGCCGGTATCATAGCGCCAAAATTGTGCATCACTATCGCCACACACAGCCATGGAGACGGCGGCGGCGACATGGTCACCTTGAGCGGTAATGCATTGGCCGCTGGATTCACTTCGATACTGAACCCAGGCATTGCGTGGTTCAGTCACTCTCAGCTCCCATTGCTGATTGCTACCACCGTGATAGTTCCACTGGCCTACGTTGGCCCCATTACCTGTGCCGTAGGCATCGGCAACAATACTGTTACTATGGCGACTCGATAACTTGTTGCCCTGATAATCCCAGCGCAAATTATCGGAATCGATACAATCCCAGATAACAATTTCACCGTTATCATGGGCCTGACCACGATTATCCAAGCATTTTTGTGGATTGGCTTTATTACGCAACATACCGGTGGCTTTATCATAGCGCCATTTCTGATCCTGTGAGGTGAGCTGACAATCCCACAGCTGAACATTGACACCATTGTTTAGATTATCGTCGTTGCCAGGAATATCCATGCAACGTCCTGAACGACGATCAACAATAGACACATAGGTACCCGCTGCGCCTGCATATTTAGGCGAATCATTAGCCATTGCTCTTTCCCACATTTGCAAATACGCCTCGGCCGACGTCATAACCGCCTCATAAATTCGAGTACTGGTATTTTCTCGAATATCCTGGATGTGGTCTGCAACTAAGCCAAAGTGAGCGAGGCCATCTTGATTAATATCAAATACACGATTACCAGTTTGCTGCTTATCAACGGTCTGGCCAAATTCGGTCACAAAAGGATAAATCAACGGTTTACTGTCGACATCATCGCGAGGACGCGCTTGAGAGCCAATGCCGCCCATATCGGTAGAAAATGGCACACCAACCAGATACTCCGTGGCTGATAAAATATCGACAAATTCACCAATACTCCATTCCAGATTGGACGACGCGCTATTGTAAGGCGCTAACATACCTCCTGCTCGGGCAATTCGATAGTGCAACTCATGGGCCGAGCCATCTGGCTTGCGACTGAGGTGGCTATGGCCAGAAATAACACCGGAATAATGACGCGCTTCGATCAAATCCATAATGGCACGGCCACTGTGTGTCGAGGTGTGATCCAGCTCGATAATCATGCCCATATCCATCATACGCTCAACCAAATAGGCACCTAATGGCGTTAAGCCATGGCGGTTACAATGCAAACGACTTTCGTCATATTCTGGACTGAGGCCAATGCTTTTTAAAATATCACCAATCACAGGGACATCGCTAAGCAATGGGAAACCACTGGTAAAAGGCTCGCCGCGGGTTTCGGCATCGCACTCTTCGGTTTCAAAAAAACGACCACTCGACAACCATTGACCAACGTTAATAAAACCATCTTCCTGGCTTGAACCACCCAGCTGATTATCAAAACGATGAATCGGATATAACACTCGCACGCCGGCATCGTAGACTTCCATCAACTGACGCTCGATGCTCTCCTTGCTGCAGCTATCTTTTAAACCACAGTTAAACAGTTCGGATGCTTCTATGCCCATGAGAACGGCCATCTTGCCATCGGCAATAACCTCTCTCGCTTGGGAAGGGGACGTCACCAAACGGAAAAAGCCCTTACCAGGTCCGCCCTGTTGAGCGTCGATGTAATCCTGCATCTCCCGTAAACGGCGAATTTGTAAGTGAATACTGGCCATGGTGTTGCAGTTATTGGGGTTGATCCAACTGGCAGGATTCACGGTTTTTTGCACATTACACAGTACTTCATTTTCTACCAAGTGCGTGACCATCATGCGCACACCGCCACGATGAGCACGCTCGATCCACTTGTAGTAGTACTGCATATGCGACACTTGTGCCCGATTAGGCCAAAACGGAAAATCCGGCCAACCCCGAGTGTCATATCTATGATTCACATCGTCATAACCCATCAGGTTACCAATAATATCGAGTGATCCATTCGGCCCATGAATCTCTTTACTGTCGCGCAGTGCGGTTTCGATACCCCAGCGATGGAAGGGCTCACCATGCAAGAACTTTCCGCCCATAAACTCGTAGGAGGTAATATGGGTGTGTGGGTCTATGCTGCCGCGTACCGGCAAACCAGCGTCACCTGTGAGAGCCTCAGAGTCACCCGAAACATTTACCTGAGCCTCAGGAAAGGGCTGACAGTCACTTTTTGCCACCAGCTTAAACTGCGTTTCACTGTCTTTATTGGTGGGGTTAAGAATATCAATCACATACAGGCCACCATCCTTATAGTGACCAGTACCACCATAATTGTGACGTAAGACCTTAGATAACTTAGGTCCATAGATACTAAACAGAAATTCACCCTCTGACTGTGGATGAGCTGTCAGCTTAAATTCGGCAAACTCACCGGCGTAGCGCCCGGCAGATATCTCATTGGGCAAATGCGTTGCCAGATAACGCCCATCTTTATCGGTCAACATAAAGTGAAAGAAGGAGGTAGGCTTAAAGTAAAAGCTCGTCGCCTGCTCCAGGCTGTTGGCTTTGACCTGCCAGCCTAAGCCATCATCAATGGCTCCGCCCTTATGGTAGCGATTAATGAATTTGCCATTAGTAGGCGATTGAATCGCATAACACCCCTGGGCCAACTCGTGCACCGCCTGCTCGGCATCCAAGCGCTGGTCTACCGGCGCTTCTTCTGGGGGAGGCTGGGAGAAAGCCGCTGCTTGCTGAGCCAGCAGCAACGAGGCCGCTAGCCCCAGCCAGCGGCGACGTGAAAATTGCATCATCATGATCGTTCCTTGCCTGACGGCTTTGTATTGTTGTTATTACTGCCCGGAAACTATGGACAAAAATCAAACGAAAGCGACAGGAATAAACGGGTCATCATGGTGCAAAAGTTGAAAGCTGCCTAAGCGAACTGTGCAAAAACTAGCCTTTAGTCCGCGTTCAGGCTGTGCACGATGACATTTGAAGCTTTGCACAGCGTGAGGGGGTGGCAGCGAGAACCCAATGAAGTAGCGTTCAGGTACACTACGCAAACGCTATCAATTGGATATTTTGCTAAGACAGGGATACACCATGATCACGATCAGACCCTTCGAAGACAAGGATCGACAAGCTCTGCTACAGCTGGAATTACGATCTCAACAGCGTGACTTTATTTCACCTATTGCCGAAACCCTAGAGCAAGCCCCAACTGACTGGCATTGCCATACCATACTAAGTGAACAAGGGGTCGTAGGGTTTCTGGTGCTAGATACCGGCTATCAATTAGCTGAATATCCAGTAGATGATCTTTACCTCGGGCTACGTTCTTTCATGATTGACGCTAGACAGCAGGGCCAAGGCTATGCTCAAAAGGCCCTAGAGGCATTAAACCACTATGTAAAACAAGCGTATCCTACCGTTAAGGGTTTGATCCTAACGGTAAACTGTCAAAATACAGTCGCTTATAACTGCTATCTAAAAGCAGGTTTTTCTGACACAGGCGCACTATACCTCGGAGGCATGGCCGGGCCGCAGTACATTATGCAGAAAGTGTTAGAAACCTAAGACGATAACGATAGTAATCGCCACCGCCTCTAAACCATCAGGTGGAACAAGATTATTTATTAGAACTGGTAGCCGAGGGCTATTTTAACTCGGCTATAGCTACCACTCACATCATGCCCTTGGTCTTCTAATCGGTCTGCTTCGTCAAACGCGCCAGAAGTAATCAGTAGTATAAGATCCGCCGTAAAACCACTTTCTCCTCCTCGTGTACCCCAACCCAAACCTGTGCTCAGACCAGTGTAGCCATTCCATTCCGGGTCTTCACAAGTCCAATAACAACGCTGTACACGGATCGCACCATTAGTTCCGTAATACATAGATGCGCGAAAGTCGGAATCAGCCAAAGGATACAGATGAGCGCCAGCAGACCATGCCAGCTCACCCACAGTGCCAATGGCAGCTGAAACATCAACATGCTCATTGATATTCGCTGTCATATTGACGCCGATAACCGCGTATGGAATACCTAGACCTGCGCCAAAGGATATCTTAGAGTCAGTTTCTTCTGCCGAAGCAGCAGATGACAACAGGGATGCTGTCAGAACAGATGCAGAAATAATATTATTTATCATTACTGTTTCTCAGTGATTTTAAAAGGTCGCGGATTCTAGGAAAATCCACCACACAGATCAACTGCAATGTGATTTTGCGATACGATCGCTAAAGCGATGTCGGCACAAACATAATTTGATATTTCTATCAGCTAATTAACAATCGAACTCAAACATAGTGAATGGCTACGTCTGAACGTATACCCAGATTAAAATATTCAAATGAATCTTACTAAAAATGATACTGAGACCCCATAAACTCATGCTGACCCAGTACATAGTCGTCTCTATTCGAGCTCTAAACAACAAAAGCGATAGCGCTATAACCGCTATCGCCGATCATTCTACTAGAGGATGACGAGTATTTTTAGAACTGATAACCCAAGGATATTTTTACTCGGCTATTGCTGCCATCCACATCGTAGCCTTCATCTTCTAGACGATCGACTTCATCATAAACGCCGGAAGTCACCAAATATATTAGATCAGCTGTAAATCCTCTATCACCGGCATGAGCTCCCCAACCGATACCAGTACTAAATCCAGTAAATGTTTTCCATTCAGGATCGTCACAGCTCCAGCGTCCACATTGCTCCACTTGAACGGCGCCATTGGTCCCGTAAAACGCAGATAGGCGAAAGTTACTGTCAGCCATTGGATATAGGCGTACACCAGAGGACCAAGCCAGCTTTCCTGCTGTACCCAAGGCCGCTGTAAGATCAACATGGTCATTCAGTTTCACTGACAGATTGGCACCGAGTACCGCGTAAGGAATCCCTAAACCTAAACCGAAGGATATATCTCGTTCGTCATCATTTGCGAAAGCGGCAGGCGATACCAATGAGCTGGCCATCACAGCCCCTAAAACAATGTTTTTTATCATTAACTTATCTCTAGAATTTTCTGGGTATCAGAAGGCCGCGGATTCTATGGAAGTCCTATTATTAATTCAACCGTAATCAGAACGGGAATGCATGATTGTTACATTAGCCCCCAACAATAATTAATTACAAATATGATTATAAATAAAATAGACACTAAAATATCTAGACGAAAAAACACTACCATAGGAATATTCGTCTCAAGTCGGCTTTTAGTAGGAATCAGTTAATAGGTGCATAGATATGAGTTGAAACAACTCCTCCTCTTTTAAGCACCGATATTTCTATATGATATAGGGCTAAAGTAGCATACCTACATGTAGCCAACCTACCTCAGCCCTACCCAGCTATTTTTCCAAGTGATCTACCACACGCTGCACGGGTGATTTTTTGCCCATCATTTTGTCAATGAAGTCACGATTGTCAGTACCTTCATCGACACTGGCCAATGCCTGGTCAGTCTGCCCTCCAGGCCGCGCACCGGAGTAATCATTTCTAGCTGGCCTTCCATGTTCGGCACGCAAACGATTCTCTGTAGGTATCACAGGATGGCCTGTCGTACCCTGAATGCCGACTGTTTCGAATTCTTCCTTCAACAAAGAATGCTGACCAACCACGGTATTCACCGTATCCGTACTTCCTCCTCCCAGTGGCGTTGCCAATACTGGTTCATTACGCATGGGGCTCACATCCGGTGCACTGACACCTATGCCATGGGCATTGCGATAAGCATGAATGAGCTCATGGCCTAAACCGATAAATCGGTTAGCGCTGGCCTGACTGGAGTTATAAGTGACACGAGTGCCTGTGCCTTCACTGGCGACCCCATCATAGCGATAAGCTTTTTGTGCACTGCCAATTGGATCCATAGCATCCAGTTTAGGCCGAGCCGCATTACGGTCCCCCTGAAAGATATCAACAAATGAATACGGGTTTGCATGCTCGTTGCGCTGTCCTCCAGGGTCTAAATATGTACCTCGAGTATTAATTTGCTGAACCAAGTGCTGACCCGTTGGCTGGCTCATCAGCTTGTTCATTGAGCGTCTTGTATCAAGCATATGATCGTAATAACTGGCAGCAGATTGCCCTGCCGCTCGTCGTACGCGAATATTGGTTGCTTTGCTGTGGGCAACCCCAAAGTCAGCTCGGCGTAAGGCCTGTCTGGCTGCAACTAGCTCCTCAGCTGTAGGCATATTCCATCTCCTATTTGGATGTGGAATAATCTCGAGGCAACATACGTACCAGTAGCTACAGGTGGATGTTAATTAGTTCTCTTGTACCAGGCTCTTGTCGCGTAAATACCCCAAGTGGGTAAATAATGACTAGGGTCATATTACCACAGAGGCTGTCACTAGCCTCTCAAATCAGGAATTGATTAAACCCCCCACTCTCTCTAACCACATCTCGATAACTGATACCCAAGGACTGGAAAATTTATGACGCCAGAAAAAGCATCCCGTCGAGACCACTCTCAGATTGTCTCATTGGTTACCAAGGTAGCTGAGCTGTCGATTTTACCGAGCCTAAGCAGAGAGGGAAAAAGCTATTTTCTCTCGCGTATCGTGCCCGATCTGAAACAAGTCATGAGCAATGGCAGCTACGTTATTTATAAGATACAGGATAAACATAACCTTATTGGCTTTGGCGCTTTACGCGATGGCGATTACATCACTCATTTGTTTATCGACACCCAGCACCAGGGCGAAGGACTGGGTAAGGCAATGCTCCAACAGCTGCTAAAAGAGACAACTGGTCCAGTTAGACTGAGGTCATCCATAAATGCCGTCGACTTCTATCGTTCACAGGGTTTTGTTGCGGCTGGTAGTGAAGAAAGCGTCAATGGGCTACGTTACTTGCGAATGCAGCGTTCCAGTTAGTCCGGAGCTATCAATAATGTCGACCCGTACCCTTGGTCGACCGCGACCAAATGATAGTCTTTGATTTAACGGTGGCTATATAAACCGTATTCTATAGCCTATGTGCTATAAATTATTCATTTTTCTCTGACCACAAAAACCGGAACGAATGTTCCAAATAAAGACAAGAATCATGAATAACACTTGCCTACACAAGTCATCAATTGACAAAAATACCAGCAAAGGTAAGATCAATTTACACAACAAGCTGAAACTGAAAATATCGGCCTCTCCTTAAAACACATCCTTAACCAAACCTGAACAAATCACAAAATAGTCACAATAGTTCTTCGTAAAAATGCGACAAAACAAGTTACTTCCCACCAAAATCAAAAAAATATAATTATTAAATTTATTTCCTTTATTTTTAACTTTTTGCCGATAGAATCCTGCAGCCACAATCTCACGACGGTACAAAAAGTTGAAAAAAACAATTCTAACAGTACTCGCATTGTCGCTACTGACCGCATGTAATGATGACAAGTCATCAGGTGGAAGTGATTCGAGCAACTCTAAACCAGGTGTAACAGATACCGCACCCACGGACGGCTCGGCTCCAGAACAAGAGCAGCCAAACCCTGCACCAAATCAACAAGGCTGTATAGAAACAGACTCTGTTATTAGCCTACCTGAAGGCACCAACTGCAAACTGTCATCAGGGCAGCGTACACGTCTTAACATCAGTGGCAGCAGCGAAGTACTGAGTTGTTCCGAAGGGCGAGTGAAGTTAGGCGACATCTCAGCAGAACGCTTGTTGGGTAATGGTCTAACGGCACAGTGTTCATCAAATAAAAGCCCAGCACCTGACACGTCTGCACCTGTTGAGCCAAATCCTGATAGCCAGTATTGCTCAGCTAATAACAATATTATCAGCCTGGTGGAAGGTCAGAGTTGTCGGTTGTCAGCAAGCCAGCTCACCCAGTTGAATATCAGCATGAGTGGTGACCAGTTGAGTTGCACCCAGGGACGACTGCAGTTAGGCGGAATTTCTGCCGGCCGCTTGACAGGCAATGGCTTATCAGCTCAGTGCACCAGCAGCACATCACAGCCGCCGGTCAACTCAACACCAGCTGTTCAGGATTGTATCGAGAATAACGCGGTAATAAGTATAGAGAACGGGACAAGCTGTAGGCTCTCTCAAGCACACTTATCGCAGCTGAATATCAGCATGAGTGGTGATCAACTGCGTTGTATTGCTGGCCGACTGCATCTCGGTGGAATCTCTGCCGGACGTCTGTCAACAAACGGCTTAACAGTACAATGTGTATCCGCAACAGGAATGCATCATCAACAAAGTCATGCCACAACAAGCACACAAGTGAACTGGTATATACCCGGTGAAGTATCGGCCTTAGAAAAATTCACTGTGTATGGTAATGCTGAACCTGTCATTTACGGAAAAAGCAAGTACGCTCAGATTCATTCCAATATGCTGAGTGGTGTCTTCCACTTGCAAGCGGCTGTTCAAGGAATACAGCAGCAAATATCCACACCTCAACAGCTGCGTTTGGCCATCACACAGGCAGACAAGCCATATAAAGATACTGAAGTGCACAGTATCTCTGCTGCCGTCGATACTGGAATGGTTAATAGTGATATTAAATGCATATACACCGAGCAAGGTCAGGTTATGTGTGGCAATTTCGAGCTAGCATTGGACTCAGTCACAGATAAACTACCGGCAAAACTTAACTTACACCTTTTGCAGTGTGACAAAGGCAAAACCATACGCTGTAGCTCAGGAATTGTTATTCCAGTTCAGTTTAACTAAATATTTTAATGGCCAGCCGGAAAGAAACCGGCTGGCTCAGGAAAATTGTGCACCAATATGAGCATATGTAAAATCCTTCCTTCTTTGACTGTACAATTCAAAGATTAAACACGAACATCTAGCGATTACGCTGATGCTGCTTGGCAGTTCGCTCATTTCCTCGTTTATAATTCCCTGTCAGCCGAGCCATCAATTGCTGCTGTGAATGAAAGTCACCTCGCTCTACTAGTTGTTCAAATTCCTTCGCGCGAACACCTCTTAACACAGTAATCTTTTTACCATTTCGGTAGATGAGATAATCATCACCTTGTTTCTTAAAGCTAAAACCTAGGTCATTAGACATTGCTTAATTCTCTGTTTCTTATTATTTGGATATCGTCTAAGTCAACTTCACGCTGCAGGACAGACTTATAGTCAATCAAGTCCTCCCTATCCATTATGGACAATTTACTCCCATACAAAACCACCTCTCTTTGCGAGGAGAATTTTATATTAAGAGGTTGCCACACGTTCAGGCTAGCATTAAGAATAAAGGCTTCTTTAGGGTTACCAATCTCAATTTTGATACCTGCGTATATCAGTTGTACATACTCCAAATCCCAGCCTTCACCCTGATAGCGCTGTGCGGGTTTGCTCACATATGGCTGTAGTTCATTCACTAGCCGGGCAAAGTCCACTTCGGGCACAAATAGGTCGATATCATTCAGCTCACACTGACTGCCATAGGCGATTGCTGCCAATCCACCACAAATCGAGCACGGCGTCTCAGCCAGCTGCTGGATGAGCCAACTGAGTGCCTGTGCTATACATTTTTCACGCTCAGTGAGTGATGTCATGATACTGCTCTTGGGTGAGTGAAAAATACTGCAAACCATCACAGCGATAAAAATCCACACTAGAATTTTCCTTCATACCAATTTTCTTGAGTACGGCCAGTGAAGGAAAGTTTTTGATCATAGCTGCTCCATAAAGAACGTCTTTTTTATGATGTTCAAAGTACTGCTGCAAGAGCAATCTGCACGCTTGGGCCATATACCCCTGCCCTGAAAATTCCCTCGCCAAGGCAAAGCGGATATCAACAAAGCTCGGATCGGGTGATAACTCGGCTCCCACAAAGCCTAACTTAGTGTTAGCGGCGTCCTTCATCACAACAATGTAGCTACCAAAACCGTGTTGCTGCCAATGCTCACAGCGATTGTCTAGATAGGTTTGTTGTTGCTCATCGCTGTAAGGTGCTTCATTTGGCAAAAAACGGGTTTGCTCAGGGCACGATAATATCTTGGTTAGAATGTCGCCATCATGCTCAGTGATCGGTCTAATCGATACGGTATTCAACTATCTGTCCTATGCCAAAACAGTTTTAATTCCTACGTCTGTTTGCCTCAGCAGCAAGGCGAACGTACAGGTTGTTGTCGATTGTGTGTCCGGAGAAATCAAAAGCCAGCTTGCCGACGTTTGATAAACCCAAATGCTGATAAAAACCATTGGAGTCGTTTTCTATCCAGGTGTATAGCCAGTAGGGCACCCCCAAAGACTGCTCAACGGCCTGCAGCAAACGCTTGCCTATGCCTTTGCCCTGATGGCGATCATCAACATAAAGCTTTTCTACCTCGTAGCCACAGTCCGTGGCAGATAAATCTGAGTAATCAGGCTTTAAAGAGTCGGTTGGACACTGTGATGTCATGTTCACCAATGCAAAGCCTTGCAGTATCTCGCCGTCTTCACACACCCACAGGCAATAGCCTTTATCCGCCAGCAATGAGCGAAAATAGTCTGGTGTGAAATTACTTAGCACATACTCTGAATAGCCTTGTTTGATGCCCTCTTTGGCATAGGTGTTTAGCCATACCAAGGTTGCTAATATGGCTAGGTTGTTACAATCCGAATCGTTTGCCAACCGAATCATCGAGATCTCTCCTAAAGCCCGACCATAGGTCAGGCACTAATTATTAGCGGATTTTATATTCAGCCAGCCAAAAATACGTCAGTTCCGTTACCTGTAAGGAATTAGCCATGCCCGACAGCTGTTGCGCAAGATCAGTAGAAGATGGAAAGTTTTTTAATACTTGGTGCTGACTGCCATCATCTAATGGCCTTGTTTGATAACTATTGCCAGCGTCATCGCTGTGGCTTATAGGGGTGCTGCTGCCTTCAACATATCGATTATCTACTATGCAAACTCTAGCTCCCGGCTTGAGCTTGGCATGCAGAGCTTGTGAAAACTCATCGATGCGCTGCAATGGCACATGGGACCACCAAAAACCAACAAACGCGGTATCGAACTGATCATTCACCTGATGTAGGCTATACGCATCGTCACGAATAAAATGCACCGGATTTTCGCCATAATCCCGGCTTCTAGCGATGTCCAATACTTCTTGATTGTAATCAACCGCTGTCACACTGCTCGCCTGACGGCACAAAAACTGGGTCCAATAACCCGTGCCACAAGCAATTTCTAATACATGATTACCAGCACCAAACTGAGTGACTTTCTGCTCCAGCGTGCGTAAGTCTTGCTGGCGTTCTGGTTTATCGTAGATACGATCGTACTCTTGCGCTCGCAGGGCATAATAGCGGGTTAGCTCGGTTGTGCTCATTCGCTCTCCTGAATGTGATGGCAAACTATTAGGTTTGCTGATGCTGATAATTTTCTGGATGAAAATGACGCTCAATCAACTCAATAAATATATGCAGTACTTTAATATGCAGTTCTTGCACTCGATCGGCATACTGGCCCGCTGGAGTACAGATATACACGTCACTCAGCTTTTGTAACGGCTCATGTACTCGGCCACTCAAAGCGACCACCCTCATGCCCGACTGCTGAGCGACCTCAGCAGCATTAATAATGGACGGGCTGCGACCACTGGTACTGATCGCCAGCAAGACATCACCACGGTGACCGTGGGCTTGCAAGTAGCGCGAAAACACGTGCTGATAACCATAATCATTGGCTACGCAGCTCATATGGCTGGCATCTGAAATGGCGGTGGCCGCATAGGCTGGCCTGTCATCGCGATAGCGGCCGGTGAGCTCTTCTGCAAAATGCATGGCATCACACATAGAGCCACCATTACCGCAAGAGAAAATCCGCCCACCATCAGCCAAGCTAGCAATTAGCTGATCCGCCGCAGCCTGAATAGACTGCAGAGATTGCTCATCATTCAACAGTGCCATAAGGGCATTGTGGGCTTCATTCAGGCTAATTTTGATATCATTTAACATAATTTTCTCAATACATATAACCCAACCAGTCAACATCGCCCTTTGGCCAAGGTTTGCCGGATACCGGTTTTACCATTAAGTCATCCACAAATTCACTTGCGGTGCCAAAGCTTTGATGTTCATGTATTCTCAGCCACTGGCCAACACACTCAACTCGATTAAAACCATGTTTTTCATAGTATTCGGGGAGGTCAGCCATCAGTAATAAAAAATCAACATCACGCTGAGCCGCATAGTCAGACACTTCCGCCAGCATTTGTGACGCAATTCCTTGGCCACGAAAATCTTCATCGACACATAAATCGATGATGCCAAGTACCTTAACTACTTGCTCGGCGACCCTCATGGCACGGTAATCCAAGCCCATGGTAGCGACGAGTGTTTGCTCAAAAAAATGCAAAACACGGTAATGAGGTAGCTGTTTAAAGTAGGAGCGAGGAACGGCGTAATCAGGAAAGGATTGATTGCGAAGCTGTTGTATTTGGGCGTAAAGGCCTAGCCCAACGTCAATTTCTGGCAGAATACTCAAATGTGCCTTATCTCCCTTGATACTTTAAGTAGCTTATCAAAGTTTAGCGCCTGTTAACACTATTTCGGCCACGCTGTTATGAACGGAAGATCGCTCAATTAGGCACAAGAGGGATGGTTAACGAGTTAAATGAATGATGAGCAATATAGATTGAGTAATTAAATCCATAGGGTAAGAGTCAGCTCTTCCCTGAACTGTGTTATTCGCTGCTTATTTAGAGGGTTAAACGGCGCGTCTTATACCTCGTTCATTAAAAGCAATCCGTTACGTTCCAGAAATTGACGTTATCTAACTTTGGCATTTCCAATTACTTTGTTTACGCAGATGCCAGCCTATGACTGATGTCTGCAACACGCTGTCCCAAATAAAAGGCTAATGCTGTGTCCTTTTCATCAACCATTCCGTCTTTTGAATGGGCCACTAAGCCCGTTTGTGTACCCAAGCGATTACGTAGCTGCGGATCATAATTGCCAGGAACATCCAGTCCACACCACAACATGCCGTGTTGACCGGCAAAGGTTTGCAAATACTCCAGCGTGTGTTTTTGATCTCCGCCTAAATTACTGCCGATGGTAAAACCCGCGGCTACTTTATTTGCCCAGGCTTGCTCTGCCCAGTAATTGCCGGTGGCGTCGGCAAAACTTTTAAACTGTGCACTAACGCTGCCCATGTAAGTAGGAGAGCCAAACACCATGGCATCGACGCGAGTGAGCACATCCAATACCTCATTGGCGACAAAGCGCCCTTGCTCAATCTGTTGCGCTTCAATTGGCAACACCAGCGCTTGGCTTTTTGAGTGAGTATTTACGCCATCGGCAACGGCATCGGCTAGCTGCTGTGTGGTGCCGGTTGCAGAATGATAAATAATGGCAATCTGATTCATCGACATTTAAAGGGCCCTTCACCTGTTCATAAACTCAAGGGCCGCAAGGCTAAAACCTCAGCTTAACTTGAGGTCAAGCCCATTATTTAAAATGCAAAGCCACTGACTACAGAGACAGAGGCAAAGACAAATAGTGTTGATAGATATAGTCGCGATGCTGCAATACCAGAGGATCAAGAGCCTGCTGCTCTGCGTCACTTAGGTACTCAAATACCTGCCTAAGTGGCGCCAGCATGGCACACTGAGATTCAGGCAACGGGCTAAATAGAGCGCTAAAAGCAGCACTGTAGATATCCGCCGCTGTTAGCCTCTGGCCAATCAAATAACGGCTATTGTACTTTTGTTGCTGGCGTAGCTGCTGACCCAGCTGTTGTAAATGCTCCACCACCCAGCCTTCATAGTGGTCGTCATGCTGTTGTTGATAGCCGTATTTTTTCCCCAGATAGTGGCTGATACCTGGGCTATAGCCGCCTGGCTCACCCGCCAATCCTCGCTTTACGCCGAGCAGACGCCGATACCAGCCCAACCCTTGTGGATCAGCAAAAAAACCGCACCAGGTTAACACCTGTTGGCGCATTTCTTTGTCCTCTGGCAATAACCGATCGGTAGCGCTCAGTTGCTGCAACCGCAGCACTATGTCGCGCCAGTGGTGTAAAGGTGCTTGCTGTTGATAAAACAACACAGGGGCATCGCGACGGCCAGACCAAGCAAACTGCTGCTCATCTTTTTGATCCAGATAGACCCCTAACCAAGGCAGATCACAAACCGCCAGCATGCCCTTCACCGCCTCACTCCAAGGGCTAGGTATGGCACGCGGGGCGATTAACCTAAGTCCCGCTGCAGACTGCGCAACCGAGACAGAAACATACTCTGGCTTCATTAGATATCCTTATGTTGTGATGACAGCTTCGCTGACACCCTTAGGCGTTGTAGGGAAAAACATCTAGAAAGACCTATCCTGCGGCTAACCCGCATCGGCAGCAAACGCTAATATCTCAATCACCCTTTAGATTTTCTAATAGCACTATGAAAGCCTCACCCCCACTTCAATATCTACCAGCGTTCGTCGCTGCCGCTCAACAGCTGAGCTTTTCTCGTGCTGCCGAGCAACTCCATATCACCCCGTCGGCCATTAGCCAGCAAATAAAGAGTCTGGAACAAGCAGTCGGTTTAAGCCTGTTTCAACGCCAGGCCAACCAGCTATTATTGACCCAAGCCGGACAGAGCTTCTTCCAGTTTGCACAGCCGCTGCTGGACACTTATCACAATCACTGGCACGCCTTTAGCGATCAGTTTTTAACCAACACCATTCGCCTTAGCAGCACAGATTACGTCGCTAATCAGTTGATCATTCCGCGCCTGAATCAATTGCAACAGCAAACAGGACTCACCCTAGAGATTCACACCAGCTCCCATAACGAAGACTTGCTGGCTAAGCATTTGGATGCCGCCATTCGCTTTGGCTGCCCGCCCTGGCCGCAGCACGACGCCTATAAGCTGGCCGATGCCAGCACAGCACTAGTAGCGTCACCCGACTATTTTCAGCGCCACCCCATTAACAAGCGCCGAGATTGGCAGCATCAATGTTTAATACACGCCCGTCGGCACAGTAATGATTGGCAGCGGGTGGAACAGCAGCTGGGGCTCGCCCTCAAACCCAGAAAACAACTGTATTTCAACAGCTATGACAGCGCCGTGCAGGCTGCCATACACGGCCTTGGCATTTTGATCGCGACCTTCCCTATCAGCACGCCAGAGTTGCAATCTGGTCGGCTGCAAGCACGCAGTCAGCAACGTTATGCCTGCAAAGAGGGGTTTTATCTGGTCACTAAGCCCAACGATCATAAAGCCAAGCACTATCAGCGCCTGCAGCATTGGCTCAGAGATTTGTTTCAGCAGCTGTCGACCTGCGCTGGTGATTGACTGTCGGGGTTTAGGCCGCACTGTTACAATATCGGCCCCTGTTGAACACCTTGGTGGAGCGAAACGTGAACCCAGACCTGAAACGGCTGCAGCCTTATCCGTTCGAAAAACTCAAGCAACTGATGGCTTCAGTGACGCCCAACCCTGAGCTATCTGCTATCGCGCTTTCCATTGGTGAACCCAAACACCCGGCACCTGAATTTGTGCAACAGGCGATGATCAACAATATTCGTCGGTTAGAAAATTACCCGACAACCAAAGGGCTGCCAGAGCTCAATCAGGCCATCGTCGACTGGGCCAGCAAGCGCTTTTCCCTCAGCCGTTTAAGCTGTGATGAAGTCATTCCCGTTAACGGTACCCGTGAAGCCCTCTTTGCCTTTACCCAAGCGGTGGTTGATCGCAGCCAAACTCGGCCTTTGGTGGTCAGTCCCAACCCGTTTTATCAAATCTATGAAGGGGCCGCTTATTTAGCCGGTGCCGAGCCACATTTTTTGCCTTGCTTAGAAGAAAATGGCTTTATTCCCGATTTTTCCGCCGTTGCCGATGAAGTCTGGCAAGACTGCCAACTGCTGTTTTTATGCTCGCCCGGCAACCCAACTGGGGCGGTATTGTCGTTGCAGCAACTGCAACAACTCATTGAACTGGCGGATAAGTTCGACTTTGTATTGGCCAGTGACGAATGCTACTCAGAGATTTATATCGACGGTCAGACCGCACCGGTTGGCTTATTAGAAGCCTGTGCCCGCTTAGGGCGTGATGATTATCGCCGTTGTGTGGTTTTCCACTCGTTGTCAAAGCGCTCCAATCTGCCCGGTCTGCGGTCCGGTTTTATTGCCGGTGATGCCGATATCCTCAAAGCATTTTTGCTGTATCGCACCTACCATGGCTGCGCTATGCCATTGCAAACCCAACTGGCCAGCATTGCTGCCTGGGGCGATGAACACCATGTGCAGGAAAACCGCAGCCAATACACGCAAAAATTCCGTGCTGTTTTAGAAATTTTGCAACCCGTTATGGACGTCGAGCAGACGCCTGCCAGTTTCTATTTATGGGCCAAAACACCGATAGACGATGAACGCTTTGCCCAGCGTTTGTATGCCGAGCAGCATGTGACCGTTCTGCCAGGCAGTTATTTATCACGCACTGTGGATGACATTAATCCAGGCGCCAATAGAGTACGTATGGCGCTAGTAGCCAGTGTTGAAGAATGTGTCGAAGCCGCTCAGCGCATCCGCACCTTTATTAATTCCTTGTAACGAGAGACTGCTATGAGCACCACCGCCTTTGGCCGCGATATTACCCCCGAAGATATTCTCGATACCCTGGGATTTTTTGACGATTGGGAAGAGCGCTACAAATATATTATCGACTTAGGCAAGCAGCTAACCGCCATGGACGACAGCAAAAAGAACGACGATTATTTGCTGCGCGGCTGTCAAAGCCAGGTATGGATCGATCACCACAGCGAGGACGGCAAACTGGTATTTGAAGCCGATTCCGATGCCCATATTGTGCGTGGATTATTAGCCGTTGTTCTCACCGCATATAACTACAAAACACCAGCAGAAGTGTTGGCATTTGATATTGAGGCCTATTTTGCCGATATCGACCTGATTAAGCACCTCAGCCCAACACGAGGAAATGGCCTTCGTTCTATGGTGCAGAAAATCCGTGCCACGGCAGAAGCGGCTTAACTCTGCCGTTAATCCAGCTCCGGCAAATTCACCATAGGAATGGGCAGCTGATCAATCTCGCCCTGGCGCAGCTGCTGAATGGCGTCGAACTCCACACTGCGGCGCACAATGGCGTTATGCTCCGGGGTAGAAATGGAATCCATGGCAGCGCAGCTTAGCGCCCACTGTTGTGCCAGCGCATAGGGCGCCAGCTGCTGCAGCTGAGCCGAGCGGCAGTGCTCGCCAGCGCACAACAGTACGTCATCCGCCAGCTCGGGCAGTTGGAAGCGATAGGCCGCCCGCGCAAAGGCTAACGGCATCAGCAGCGCCCATTGCTGCGCTTCAACCTCAGATAAGCCCAGCAACTGCAAACGAGCACACAGAGCGCTATCGCTTTCTTGCTCGGCGGCCTGAAAGCATGCCGCCAAAGGCTGCAAGCCTTGAGTAATATCAAACATCATCACCTCCTACAGCGGATGTCGTTTGTCGCCATCCAGTGAGTGACGCAGTACAACGCCATAACGATAAATTCAGCATATTCCTGGCCCCCAACCACAGGCAAGTAAAAACCCTAGGCAGGGTTACGTAAAATAATCAAATAACCGCAGATTTCCTGTTCAATTGGCGACAATTCAGCCTATTCCCTTGACTGTTTAATACAAAACCGGCTTATTGCGGCGTTTTGAATTTTCCGGAAGCTGATTATGCTCGCAATAATAAAACGCTTTATGGATGCCACTTCACTGGTAAGTCGTATCCTGATCGGGATCGTATTGGCGGTAGTGCTGGTACTGGTCTCACCTGAAGCCGCAAAACATGTGGGAATTTTGGGCACCATTTTTGTTAACGCCCTAAAGGCCACTGCGCCAATTCTGGTGTTTTTCCTGGTGATGTCGGCCATTGCCAACCGCCAGCGCGATATTCAAACCAATATTCGCCCTGTACTGGGGCTGTATTTAGTCGGCACGTTAGCCGCCGCCCTGACCGCTGTTATTGCCAGCTTTGCATTTCCTACCGAGCTGGTTCTGGAGTCAGGTGACGTTAGCGTCACACCACCGGAAGGCCTCGGCCAAGTGATCGGCACCTTGATCACTAACATGGTCGCCAACCCCATTACCGCCATTACCGAAGCCAACTATGTCGGCATCCTGGTATGGGCAGCGGCTTTGGGCATCAGCTTGCACCATGCTGGTGACACGACTCGCCAAGCGCTGGGAGATGTATCCGATGCGGTATCTCAGGTTATTCGTTGGGTGATCCAACTGGCTCCGATCGGTATTTTTGGCCTGCTGGCGAATACTCTGGCCCACACTGGCTTTGAGGCCATGGCCGGTTACGTTAAGTTGCTGTCAGTGATTGTCGGCAGCATGGTATTTGTCGCATTGGTGATCAACCCGGCACTGGTATGGTTTATGACCCGCTCCAACCCTTATCCGCTGGTACTGCGCTGCCTGCGCGAAAGCGGAGTGACGGCCTTTTTCACCCGCAGCTCGGCAGCCAACATTCCCGTTAACATGCAGCTGTGTAAAGACATGAAACTGGATGAAAACGTTTACTCGGTGTCGATTCCACTGGGCGCTACCATCAATATGGCCGGTGCAGCCATTACCGTAACGGTACTGACATTGGCCGCCGCCAACACCTTGGGCATTCAGGTAGATATGGGCACAGCGCTGTTGTTAAGCGTGGTGGCAGCCATTTCTGCGTGTGGCGCCTCCGGCGTTGCCGGTGGTTCTTTGCTGCTGATTCCATTAGCGTGCCACCTGTTTGGTATTGACCAGCATATCGCCATGCAAGTGGTGTCCGTTGGCTTTATTATCAGCGTGATTCAAGATTCAGCCGAAACTGCGCTGAACAGCTCAACCGACGTGGTATTCACCGCTGCAGCTTCCCAGCGCGGCGCCTAATACCCCATGGCGGCCTTGCTCTTAAGGCCGCCACTGCTCTTTGCTAGCGCAGCAAACTAAAGCCTGCATCAGGCACATTCACTCCACCGGCTCGACTTTACCTGCCGCCTCGGCAATCGTTGCATCTATGCCTGTCCAGGCAAATGAGCGCCGCAAAAAAGCGTCTGCCTGCTGGTGCACTATCATGCCATGAGCCATAACCACGGTGCTTGGCTGCCAACTCAACAGCTGCTCGATATGAGCGCGAATCTCTGCTTTATTACCATAAAAGGTCAAGCGCCAATCTAACGGTGTCTTACCATTGGGGGCCACCACACCGGCCAGTTTTGCCAGCCAACGTTTACTCGCCGGCAAGGCATCTTTAGCAAAGTTTTCAATAAGATCCGTCACGACCAGGGTATGGCTGGGGCGATGAAAAAACACCGCCTCCTGCATTACCGCAGAACCGGTAATCAACCGAGTATGCAAAGATTGCTGCCATGGCCAGCTATCTGTCTCATCCAAGATGCCATCAAAGTTAAGGTCCGGGCGTTTTTTCACCACCCCCTGAGTGCCATAACTTTTTGCCTTGGGATAAGCCTGCTGCCAGTCGGCGAGAAATAAATGATGTAAGGCGTTAGGGGCGATTAAATACCGCACCTCGCCCAGTTCGTTTAATTGCTGCTGCAGGGCTGGATTTAAGCGAATTGGGCTATGTATCCATAAACCACCATCAGCTAACCGAACCACCACCATGCGGGTGGCAAAGGGCAAGGTAAAAAACGGCACGGTTTCTCCGGCCACCACCCAAATATCTTCAGCAAGTGCGAGCATGACATCCTCCTTGAGCGTTTTTTGCACTATACCGACATCGGCCGGTGGACGTTAGGGGCTAGGGCCTGTTAACGCTATCTCGATCACGCTGTTATGAGATGAAAACCCTTCAATCAAGGCGCGAAGAGTGATGTTTAACGAGTTAAATGAAGGATGAGCAACATAGATTGAGGGGTTTTCAGCCATACCCCGAAGGGCTGGAGTCCGTTATTCCCTGAGTCGCATTATTCGTTGCTTATTCAGTTAAACCACACTCCTCATGCCTTACTTAAGAAACAACGGACTTCCAGCAGCAAAGAGCTAAATAGCGTTAACAGGCCCTATCAGTGATCTTCAAACAACAGTGTGTGCCACGGCGTTTCTCACCACGGCAGTTCTTATGAGGCGCGACTCAGTCGTTGCAACGCCAATAAAGCCGGCTCGGCTTTATCCACTGCCACAAAAATATGATCGTGATAAAACCCTGCCACCACATTGGCACTGATGCCCTGCTCAGTCAGTGCCGCAGCAAAGGCCGCCGTCAGACCAACTGCCTCCAAACTGGAGTGCACATTGAGCGTGATTTGCCGATACGGGCCTAACACCTCGACCCCGGCCAGCAGCGGATGGTCAGCGCTTGCCTGCGGCACAATTAGGCTCAGGCCTTCTTTTTCCTGCATGTTAGCCAAGGGCTGCAGCTCAAGGTAACGAGACAGAGGCCCCGGCACTGTGCAAAAAGCCCACTGCCCTTCTATCAGCTCAGGTTCCATCTGTTTGATCATTTGTTCCAGGTTGGTTAATCCGCTCATACACTACTCACTTTTACACCCACGATGCCCAATACAATAAAGCCGACACTGGCAAGACGAAGCAGACCTACTGGCTCCTGCCACAGCAAAATGCCGGCGATTAAGCTACCGACAATACCGATGCCCACCCACACAGCGTAAGCACTACCAAGGGGCAGCTCACGCAGCGCAAGCCCCAGCAGCACCAGGCTTGCCAACATGCACACTAAGGTCCAGCACGATGGCCACAAGCGGCTAAAACCGTCACTGTGTCTGAGCCCAACGGCCCAGCCAATTTCGAATAAACCAGCGGCCAATAGATACAGCCATGCCATGATGATGCTCCTGGCTGACCGTCAAAGAAAAACGAGGCAGCCTTTAATGGGGCCGTCCCCGTTGAGAGATGGAGCGGTGGGGTCGTCCCCACTTCCAAGTGATCTAGAGCAGTTATAACAAAGCCATTAGGGCTCAACAAGGGTGGAGGCATCGGCGTCCTTGAGCCAAGGAGTATCAGCCGGTTGAAACTCATCATTCAACAAATCTGGATGCTGCTGCTGTAATTCCGCCGCCATGGCTTGAATACCGTCGAGCTTTTGCTGTGCCTGGGCAATTTGCTCGTCACTAATGCCATGCTGTCGGCCCTTGTCAATCCAGCTTTGTAACTCGGCGGTTTTCACCTGGGCCGCCTCAACATAAGCACGTTTCAGTTGCTTATCCTGACGCTGCTCATACGCCAGATACAAATCATGGTTATCCAGCTCGGCCGCCGTCGGCGCGGTACGCACCGTCCGGGCACTGAGCGCCGGTGCCCTGGCATCACCATGCAAACGAGAGTGCGCCAAGCTATCAATGGCCGCGGCATCCAGCTCCGGCAGCCAGTTATCTTGAGCTGTGTGTCCAACGGCCTCAGTGCTGACTTGAACCTCAGCCGGTGCAGGTGCAGGCGACGCTGCCACACTGGCAGCCACGGGCTTCGTTTGCATTGCCATGGGCGCAGCCGCCGGAAGCACGGTGACATCGATATCTCGCTGGGCCCACCACAACAGCGTCACACCCGCCGACACAGCCAGCAGGGCTGTTGCTGCTCTTGTCATGACTGGCGCAGGCGCTGGTTGAGCGAAATACGCGCCTCACGGCGTAATTGCTGTTGCAGCTGTTGATAATCTTGCAGCAGCTGCTTGGCAGCGACCTCACGCGCCAATTCATAGCGTACGCCGTCATCGCTCAGCGGCAAAAAGCCATCTTCACGTTCGACGATATGCACAATCTCGTACACCACCGGGCCCTGATTTTGTGGGCTGCGAAACGGCCGCGACACATGCCCTTTAGGTTGGGTAAAGGCCACGGTATGCATCCAGCCACGCTGTTTATCGGCTCGCTGTAGCCAGCCCAGCTCCAACTCATCGCTTTGGGAATAGCGGCTCGCTGCCTCAGCAAAGCTCAGCCCGTCCTGAATCTGCTGGTAAACCTGATCGGCACTGGCCTGGTCGGCCAGCTGCAAACGCTGCACCTTAACCCGCTCAACCACTTTAAAGTCGTCGCGGTGTTCGGCATAGGCTTGCTGCAGTTGCTTGTCCGATACCTGCTCGGCGGCGGCGCGTAAGGCCGGATTATCATCATGAATATCGGCATATACACCGACCAAGCGGCGCAGCTGTTGTGCCAACTGCTGGTTGATCAGTATTTTCTCTAGCGCCTGCCAGTCAGATGCAGTCAGCTGCTGACGTGCCCAATGCTGAATATACAACTCACCAACACGCTGGCGCGCCTGGGCTGTAAGATAGGCCAGATTGCCTTGCTGTAAGCTCAAACGGCCCTGCACATTCTGGCGCTGATAAATATCCAGCAGGCTGACCATTCCCTCGCTGTCGCCGTTTTGGTCGAGGTCGGTGCGCACCACCCACAGATCCTTCGCCAGCGCTCGCTGCTGCTCGCTCAGATCAATGCTTAAACCAGGTTGCAAGGCAAAATCGCGACCGAACTGCGCTTGGGTCAGCTCGCTATTCCACTGACTAACAGCCTCCAGACTGGCCCCCGGCAATGCCTGGATCGACTGCTCGATGGCCTCGCCATAATAACCACGCAACAAAGCAGCTCGTTGCCGCTGACGATCCACCGCATAAGCGAAGCCAACCCGCTGCGGCGGCCATAACTGCTGCGGCGAATAGTGCTGCTGCGCGTATTGGGCTAATAAGGCATCGTCTAACAGCTGTTGCAGAACCAAGCGCGCGGTGACCGGCTGACCATGCGTGCGAGCCGTATTGCGCTGGTGGTGGACAAAAATATCCACCACCGTTTTGCTCAGCAGCAACTCCTGCTGCCCGCTGTTCACCCGGGCAATCAGATCGTCGCTTTGTAGCTGATAATCAATGCTGGCCTGGGCAGGTAATGCCAGAACCAGCAGCAGTGCAATGACAGTAAAGCAGCGCGTCATCAGAAGCGGTTCGCCGCGTGGTTCAACACGTGTACCGTCATGGCGATGGCATGAGGGATAACAATCTTAGCCACTTGCTCACGATCCGCTGCAGCAGTAGAACTCAACACCATGCCGCCCTGGCTATACGAGATAGCGCCGCCTTCGGTCAGCAGCGGACGAATATCGCGCTGATTTGCCGGAATCGGAGTAAAGCTGTTCATGGCATCACGTACCAAAGCATCGGCGTTTAACTCCAGGTTGCTGTAGTTATCTTCCACCCAGCCTTCCCAGCCCGAGTGGTTTAAATCGGATGTGGTCCAAGTGTGATGGGGTTGCAGTAAGTCGGTGGCGTGCAGAACAAAACCCAGCGCCTGAGCGGTAGGCTGCTTCCAGAATTCGTTGTACCAGTGCTGACCCATATTATCGATGGGTTGGAATGGAATTTTCTCGAAGTCTTCGTACATGCCTTTATGAGAGTGGCTGCCTTGGCGGTAATTCGCCTCGGTGATGCCGTAGCTGTTGTACTCCGAATCTTCATTGCACGACCAGAAGAAACACCAGCCGGTCATACCGTCTTTACCATCATCCAGGTGGTCACCCCGTAACCAGGTCGCTGCCATATTGTCGATAGCGCCCCACACCGTCAGCAAATCGTAGTTATAACCGCCTAGGTCGTTGCCATGTGCATCGCCACCACGGGTGTGGTTTTGGAAGTGCCAATAGGAGGTGTACTTAACGATCGAAGCACCTGCGCCCCATACCGGCGCCTCAACGCAGTCACCAGTCACGGCACCACAGAGAAAGGTATCGGCAAAATCGTCGACGTCGTAGGCACCCTGGCCCATGACTTCGGCAAACTGCTGCATGCTGTATCCCGCTGCCTGAGCGGCCGCAGCCAGCTTGTTATATTCGGTGCTATCCGGGTTGCGTTCCATGTAGGCAATGGCGTCCTGCACAATACGTTTGTGCGTTGGCTGAGTGAATGCCTGAGTGTTGGCCGCAGCCATGGCCAACAGAGTTCCCATTGCCAGGGTAAGTGGTGTCTTCATGATCGCTGTCCAGTATTTTTGTTGTTGTGGCACCGTCGTGACGCGACGATGGCAGGCATTGCATCATTCCTGACAAAGTTCTGACAATAGCCGGAGCGGTAGCCACAGAGGGTTGGCCTGAGACGACACATCTCGCACCAAAGTTGTCCGTTTTAGTGACGATTACCGTCCTAAATAGACGCTCTAAACGGTACGGAGGTTTTGTTACAGCTTGATGGCAGAGAGAAACTTTGCTGACAGGTTTGGCAGAAAGTAGGCGAGAAGACGAGCAAGTGGGATAAGCGGCAAGCGGCCATCAACACTCTAAGCGAGTACTGATAAAAATCTTACTTGTTTAAGCAAGCTGGGCAGAGACGGTCGCTCAAAGACATTCGGCAACACCGCGGGAACTTTCCCAGCGCATAGCCGTCAGACTGGTTATCTCAGCGGTGTAGCCAGACCCTGAATGAGATTTCTGTGAGCTCTCCACTCTAGAACCTTTCGCGGCGGTGCATGCACCGCCGATTTTTTATCCACAACAATGCTATTAAACGGCATCCCTAAGACGAGGTAACCTGGCTGTTAAATATGCGCTGTAACGCCCCGCTGATCCAACCTTGCTCCTTGGCCAACACCTTCTTTACCACCGGCACATAATCAGCGTCTTCGTGTTTTATATGCTGTATCAGCCAGACCATTAGGGTATTGCGAATACGACGCGCCACTCCAAAAGGGTCATCGCCCTGACGCAGCGACTCTGACAAACGCTGTACTTTTTCTTCAAAGCGCCGGTGTTTGGCCTGGTGAGCATCGCACAATAGATAGCCTGCCCTTTGCATCAACTGCTCTTCAAAAGAAAAGTGATCCAGGGTGTAATCTTTTAAGCGCTCCATCACATCAAATACTAAAGAAGCGTCCTGTTGCTCAATGGCTTGTCCAACCTCACGAATATAATCAACAATTCGGCGGTGTTGAGCATCGATAATGTCAATACCCAGATTTAGATCGTCTGTCCAGCGGTACTCTTCCATGTCCGGCCCCAGTCATTGTTATTGTATGGTTAAGCCAGTCTAGAATTTGCTCAGTTTTTCTAATTGATCTAAATCAATTGCATCGTTTCTACAGGGCGGTGGCATAGCGGTTGATAGCCTGCGTATAGTTACGCATAAGGGCGGCAACGATGCAGCACATCAGACTGGTTTGGCAAAATGCTTTTGAGCCTGCTCTGCTTTTCCTCGGAACACACAGCCTTTTGCATGGTAATTAATCAGCCCCATTGCCTGCATAACGGCAAATGCCGTTGTCGGGCCAACAAACTTCCAGCCTTACTTCTTCAGCGCTTTAGACAAAGCAATGAATTATTGCGAGGTAGACTCGGATTGTGGTTTAGCCAGGCAACGGCTCGTAGCGCCAGAAGGATGCCGAAGAACCGGAATTAAAAAAAACAAAACAAAAGACCAGAATTTTTTACAGCCTCGGGGACGACAAAAAACAAACCAAAGGAAGAAACTGCCGAAAGACAATACGACAGATATTTATGCAATGAGAAAAAAGCCACACGAGTGCCATAAGAAGAACGGAAAAATAACAGAGAAACAAAGAACACCGCGACACTAAATAACAAATAAACAAGCATCACCACTACAACACATCTAAGTGCAACCAACGCATAGCCAACTCCTATTCCGTAAACCGAGCAACTAACAAACTCGAAAGCAAAGTTCACAAAATAGAAGCAGACGAAATAAACAAATAATGAGACAATCAACAACACAGTCGATAAAACATGAAGTTCTCTACTTGCAACAAACATATACACACCCACCAACAAAATAAACGGTTACAAACAAAGCTATGGCCTATGACCTAAAGCTCTTGAGTATAATGATCATAACCCACCACTCTACTAAATCCGAAGTTTTCATATAATCGTTTTGCCGCAGCATTGTCTACCTCGGTAGCCAGCTTGAGTGAGAATCCACCATGCTCCTTTGCATAGCCTTGCACATACCGAAGCAACTTAAAGGCTAAACTGGTATTCCTTGCAGATTCGGTCATAAATAGATCATTCAGGTACCACACCTTCTTCATAGAGACAGAAAAAACGACGGGTACAATTGAATAAAACCTACAGCATGACTGCTATCATCGAGCGCTATAAAAATCAGAGAATCTCGACAATCGAATCGCTGACGTAAAAACTCATGAGCAGCATCAATATCAGAATTTTACCATAAAATTGGCGATATTGAGAAAAAAGGAAAACTCCAACAGCAGAGGCCTTGGGACCTGACTAAGGTAAGTAAAGTCTTAGTGAATCCAAATTTCTATACACGCTCTGGCCAGTTCGCCGTAAAGCACCATTCCATATCACAAGCATTAAGGCAAAACCGCCAGCGTCCATCGGCCAACTTTTTAGAGTCAATGCCTATAATGGGCAAAGGGTAATCAATAGCGGCTCCCTGAACCTCCATATACTCTTCCTCAACATCAGTAAATCGAAATGACTTGAGCGAGTCGCCACCATTAGCCAGGCACACAGTGATCCGCCAGTCATCACTGTTCCTGCTAAGAGATATTAGGTCATGGGCGATGTTACCTGACAACACAAACTTCTCGATATCTGAAAGCATATAAACTCTCTTGCTACGATTTGGCAGCAAGAGCCTTGAACCCAATACCCTGCAGCCAAAGATCCTTTAATCATAGTTGCAGCCTCATCGACTAAGCCGCTGCTACCACTTAATAGCACCTTATCAGACCACCTCAACACGCTGCTGCAGTACCGGGTCACCAATAAAGTGCTGCCCTCCATTGATCACAATACAGCCATCATCGTCAGAAGCCATTAATAAATCTAAGGATGTTTCGAGCCGACCAACATTGCCATGTCTTTTGTCTGAATGTGGATCAAACAGGAAGGGAGTCAAGCTCAAACCTGTTAGGTCCTGCAGGTTGACATGATTCTGATCGCCACAAAGGTAGGCGCTTTCGATACTGGGAGTAAGTATCATGGCTCCCGCTGACACACCTATTAGTATTCCGCCATTATTTGCATACTGAACCAGCCTGGCTTCAGCACCACGTTGCTTAATAGAGTACAAGAAGCGAAAGGTATTGCCACCGGACAGATGGATAAAGGGCTTTGACAAGGCTGTCTCAAACGCTTCGGCAGAATAGCCTTCTTCAAAGTCCAGATACTGATCGATGCTGAACCCCATTGACTGATAAGTCTCCACCACCATGCCATAGAAGTGTCGATCTGGGTCAGGCTGCGACGCAAAGAATGCACCGAGCTTAGAGGAATTCGGAGTTGATGATAGAAGCTTGGCAATTGCCTGCTTGCCATTATTGCTATCCTGGTTACTTAGCAGAGCTAAATTCACTTTATACCACCTAATAAAGAATAATATCCTGAGCCAAGCATAATTAAGGCCTAGAAATTTTATCACCAGCACTGCCGATAGGGCCTGCTATTAACAGCATACCTACGCCAATAACGAGTTTCACCCATTTATCTGTCAAGCCGAAAAGGAAAATCACCAACAAATAGAGCCAAACCACCCAATGCATTGGTTAAAAAATATCCTCTACTTACGTAGTTATTCGAATTAATACGGGCAGTAATCAATCACTTGAAGTCCTCACCTGCTATTGATCACAATGTCACTTATTCCAAAATATCACCAATGACTCAGCCTATGATATTGATATGCATCAACCCAGATATCGGCAAAAAATGCTTCTAGAAAAACGAAACCCGGAAAGCTATCGACCTAATAATAATGTTGATAGTGACAATCAGGATCAACTTCGTGACACAGAATGATTCACTAACAATCTAACTTAGTACTATATCATTATGGTTTTAAATAAATATCTAAATTAAATAAAACAACCAATTGATTTTATATTTTTCTAAAAATACTATGCGCGCCCTCCGGTTAACACAGATCTTGAACCGGAATAAAAAACACAAACAAAGAAGAGTTATTGCAGTGAAAAAAACGATCTCATTGTTGGCAATTGCTGTGCCTCTATCTGCTATGGCAGATGATGCTCAGATTAACTCGTTTATGACCGAGTTTCATCAAAACCCACAGGCAGTCATGAACGCATTGCCTGAAAAAGAAGGCGACGACTACCAAGCGCTAAGCGAAGAGGAAGCTGAAGAACTTCGCACCCGAATCCGTGGTGAAATTATTGAACGCTCGGCTCAGCCTTCAGGACATGGTATTCAGCCGTTTTCTGCTATCCGTTTATACAACGACAACCCAGCTCGACTGGTTGACGCCGGTAATGGCTTAGTGCGTAACCTCAGCACTCTGGACCAGCAAGCACCTGACTCGAAGAAACTGGATATGCAGCCATGGTCAGACACCTATTGGCCATTGTACTCCGGCGCTGCAGCTTGGCGTTACGCTGATCGTGACTTGTCTGCCTATAACTGGAAAGACTATTACGACTTTTCTCACTCTATCAAGCCGCTGGAAAACTACTCTGCTGATGAGCGTCATCTGCTGTCGCCGGCTGAAAAATATGACTTACTCGTAGGTGACCAAAACCGTACCTTAACTAAGCGCTCATGGGATTCAGGCAAAGGCTATTTTGAATCCAACGGCAGCGTAGAAAGATGGATGGGACTGTGCCACGGCTGGGCTGCGGCTGCTTACATGCTTCCTCGTCCTGCTCAGTCTGTGACGGTACCGGATGCCAACGGTGAGATGTTGAAGTTCTACCCATCGGATATTAAAGCACTGGGAACCCTGTTGTGGGCCGAAGCTCCATTCAACACCAAGTTTATTGGTGGCCGCTGTAACATTAAGAACCCAGAAAAAGACGAAAATGGTCGTATCATTGCGTCCGAATGTGTCGATAACAACCCAGGCACTTGGCACTTATCGGTTCTAAACCAGATTGGTATTACCGGCCGCAGCATGATCATGGATGCGACCTATGACTATCAAGTTTGGAACCAACCGATCCTGGGCTATAAAGTGAAATACTTTAACCCACAAACCAATCAAACCTCTGATAACCCTGCCGACGTTACCATCGCTATGGCAGACTACAGCAAAGATAAGTTCACTAAATATCGCGCTTCAGAAGCACAGTCGGTCGTCGGTGTGCAGATGCAGGTGCAGTATATGGTTGAAACCAGCCCGACTCACCGTGATACCGATATTCCACGATATGACGGTATTTCGCGCGTTACTTACTACTACGACTTGGAACTTGACGCACAAGGCGACGTGATTGGTGGTGAATGGTATCAAAACGCTCACCCTGACTTCTTGTGGACACCTACGCCAAAAACAGTGGCTAAGTCTTACTACGATGGCCAAGGTAACTGGGATATTACCCAACCCGTACCACAAAGCTGGCAAGAACAAGCACCAAGTGCATCACGTTATACACAGCCTATGACGTCAGTCGTCACGGCTCTGTTTAACGCCTCAGCAGAAGTTGATACGCCAACGGCAGAATGGAAGCAGCTGGTGACTGAGCAAACCCAGTGCCTGGACGTTGCCGGCAGCAGCACCTCACCAGGTACCACGGTTTATGGCTGGTGGTGTCATGATGGTGACAACCAGCAATGGCAACTGACGCCACAAGGCAAGTTAATCAGCAAAGTAGCACCTGATTTATGCCTAGACCAGCAAGGTGCCGATATCACGATGGAAACCTGTACTGATCGTCCAAACCAAACCTGGAGAATGGACAACGGTCAGCTGATTAATGCTCTGGATAATGCATTAAAGTGGAATTCTAATAGCTGGCGTGTAGAAGCCGACGTTGCAGGTAGCGACTGGGCTTGGAAATAAGCTAAACTGTTAGTTAGCTTAAAGAACGGCGAGCTTAATGCTCGCCGTTGTTATTTGTACTCGATTAAAGTGCGTTACAATGATGCGCCATCTATTTTTCGCACCCGAATTGCTGACAACACTTGGGTATCAGCCAGTCTCATATTAACGGCGAGGATGGCTTCTGAGCATTTATCCGTGGTGATGTAGTGGGTCAAACAACCACAGGTCTTGCAACGATGAAACTCAACCTCTTGATCCCCCTAGCAGTAAAATTCAGTATCTGCCGCTGTAAGCTGAACCTGATCGGGTGAAAAATAGGCCCATGAAGCAGCGTAACGCCGACAGATTGAGCAGTTGCATTCACCAACTTCGTCAACTGCAGCACTCAGAACGAGTACAACTTTGCCGCAATGGCAGGTTAAGTGCATAATTGGCTCCCGCTCGTTAGATGGAGTTATTTCCAGTAGTCGGCCATTATCTCTGTTGACCATTCAGGCTGATGCACCCTTCCTCTGGGAAGAAATTCTTGCATAACCGGTTTAATATCCACTACCGGTGTTCCGTCAATGGCATCCAAACCCTCAACCCTTAGTCTGTTACCTTTCACTTCGGCAATCTTGCATACAGTAATACCCAGACGATTGGGTCTGTTTTTTCCTCGCTGAGCGAATATACCGACTTTAGGCCAGCTGTCATTATTTCTAGGATGCCTAGAAGCCGTTACTATGTTGGATTCATCTACCATATGAAAACAGTACACCACCTCAACGTGGGAAAATGCCTCCAGCCCTGAAAAGGAATCTTGATCAAAAGCGCTGTCTAGCTCGATGTAACTTGTTTCTCGGTCCCAGTTGTCATCAACCGCGTCAACTCGTGTTGATGACACATAAGCAATGGGTTTGATGGTAAAACTCACCATATGATTATCCTTTTAGATGCTGTAATTTTTTCTTGGGGGGATTACCAAAAGAACCAAATTGGGATGCCTTTCATTTCTGTAACCAGCTTGAACGCCTCCGATTGATCCTAGGTCGATATATCCGCCAACCGGCTAACCTTATTTGGCACCATCACTGGCGACTGAGCAACAGGTTGATGCCAGATATGGCAAGGAAAGCCGCACACCCTCGATTGAATCGCTTCGCCATTTTGGGCTGCGTGAACCATTGACGCAGGTACAAACCAAAAGCCGAGTAGATGGAGATTGCAACCAGCTCTAACATCAGAAAAGTGCTACCTAAAGCAAAGAACTGCTCATTAACACTCGACGACACATCGATAAACTGAGGTAGAAATGCGGTAAATATTAGGATCGCCTTTGGGTTTCCAGACGCCAATAAAAACTCTTGCTTAACCAAAAAAAACTGACTCTTGGTTTTTTCTATCTCAGCGATGGGACTAGCATTTGAGTGCCACAGGTTGAAAGCAATCCACATCAAATATGCCACCCCAAGTAATTTAATCACTAAAAATAGCGCTTCGGATGTGTACAAAACAATAGCCAGGCCAGACGCTGCCAAAGCAATCATCACCGAGAATGCAGCGATTCGTCCCAAACCAGCGATAAGCGCTGATACAAACCCATAACATCGAGCATTATTCATAGACAACAGATTGTTAGGCCCTGGTGTCATATTGAGCGCAAAACAAGCTGGTATAAATAGTAATAACTTCAAAGATTCCATCGTGTTTTGCCCTTACATCAATCTCGAAGATAGAGTTGGTCCTGCCCAGATTTAATGGACACCAAGGTCTAGACGAGGTGCCCTATACCAAAACACCTGTCAGCTTAGATAAACCGTCAATATGAATCAAAAACCTCGTGGTAGTTGCACATCGACTAAGGATGAACCATGGCTCCGCCAAATTCTTGTGCCAGATAATCGATTATTTCCACCGGGTCGGTGATGGTTGAGTTGCCCTCTAATACCAGCACAGGTAACCATTGATTGTCCTCACCCAGCAACTCGACAACTTCCGTCCGAGGCTTAGCAAAGTCAATACGACGAATATCCACCAAGTCTTGCCAATGTTGGTTGACAGATAACGCCCCTTCAATCAGAGCACAGTGGGAACAAATCCACATCTTTCCCGGACCATCTTCAAATGGCATCTTCAAAACAAACAACCTGGGCTTCATCGGCAAAACTTCAAACTTGAATTTGATGTCAATAATAACCCAGCAACGGTCTATATGGGATACCAGTTTATAGCACAGAGAGTAGTGCTGGATAAAAAAGCTCCCGAACTGTATTAGCGGTGCTGGCCTTACCAACACCAAACAGGCCAGTAAGGTTCTGATTTACTTGTTACTTTCATTTATCGATGGAGACGTAGCACCACTCTATTCCATTACTATCGTTTCAAGTGGTGTAGTTAGGTCAAAGTTAAAAACCTATATCCTGTAGTCGCTGATTAGCTTCCCATAAAGCTATCCTGTTGGAATCGTATTTCAAAAGCTCACTGGCCTGCTGAAAGCTACACCAGCGAAAGTCGACATGCTCTTCGGAAAGAGTTGGCTCGCCAGATACCAATACAGAAAATGAATATTCTGGTACAACAAATGGATGCTCATCCCAATGCTCATGGCCCTTATAATACACTTTGGGAAGCATGCACATCGAATCCAGCTGCTGCCAATCGCTGCCAACCAGACCAGCTTCTTCTAGTAGCTCTCGTTTAGCGGAATCTAGCCATGATTCAGCACCTTCTCCACCGCCTGAAATAGTTTGCCAGTAGCCATTATCACTTCGCTGGGCGATTAAAAACTCGGGATGACCATTAGATAGTTGGTAAGGGAAGACCAATACTTGAAAGGGTGCTCGCATAGTCTGGAGTTATCATTAGTCCGTGGATAGATTGATATAGTGCCATAACCTGGAGCCGGTGATTTAAATCAAAGGATAGCGCTAGAATAGTATTATTCTGGCTGCCCCTGAAACACTTTCACGCCATCAGGAATGTGATACCAGTCCAACTTCTCACTTACCCAAACATGTGCTTGAGGCTTGAACACCCCATCATATTCCAAGTTTACTGGTTTCAGTTTTAGCTTTACGGTTGAACGTTCTTCGGGGTTAAAGTGATAAATTCTATTACCGCAGTTTGGGCAAAACATTGCATTATTTTTATTACCACTATCAGCTAAACGCCCCCACTCCTTTAGCTCACCATGAAACTCTATCTTCGACGCATCCACGATAGCTGTGATACTGAATGGACTCGTCGATAACTTCTGGCATTCGGTGCAATGACAGGCATAAACTGCTTTTGGAGCTTCATACAACTGATACGTCACTTGTCCACATTGGCAAGAGCCCTTAATTGGATATTCCATCTACCTACTCCGTATGAATATTTAATAACGTTAATATCCTAAGCTGTAGCCTAGTATAATTTCGTCGAATGCCCACAACCGAACTAGGTGTTGCAGGCACGAACCACTTTACCTTATTAAGCAAGTAGTGATGGCATTGAGGCTTCTACAACCTCTCGATCATCAGGGGCATCAATTTGAGAAATGGTGTCTTTAGCCAGCCTCAGATGGATCTCATAATTGTCAGTATCTTCTAGGGCTTTATAAGCTCGCGAAAGCACAATAGAAACAAACGCTCGCTCCCACGTAGGAATGTCTTTGTCAGAAAAATATTCTGAAACTTCATTCGCATACTGTAGGGCCGTTTCACCTAAACCCAACAACCCATGAACTTCAGCCAGTAGCATATTGGCTCTTGCTACATTCAATTCAGTACCAACTTTCTTCCAATGGAATGCAGCGCTATGAGCCGCGTCCAGCATCTCTGCATCTTCACCTTTGGATCTGTCCTTTGTGGTCAGCCCCCAAGCTAGATTATTGGCAGAAATTGCCATATATCGTTCCCATTCGCTGACATTGGTTGTTTCTGGGTAAGACATTCTTTATCTCCTTGTCATGACGCCCCTATTCATCGGCAAGGGGCTTTTCCGTATCCGACGCATTGGATATCAGGCAGGGTCTAACCATCCAGCATCCACTGCTTTATCTATCTCAACGAGCATCCAGTTGTGAATATCTGGAGCAACCATCCCAATAAATTCGTTGTGCTTTAACACCATAGACCTTGTGATTGCTTGCTCTTTCCAGGTTCGACCTTTATTAGAAAGGTTCAGAACAAACGGCAATAGCTTATCGAAGACTTTGACCCATTGACTTTCCAGTGAAGTGCCTTCTTCATACTCAGCCCATAGGCTTTTAGCCTTGGTACCAAAATCTGAGAACTGAGTTTGCAGTACCGTCATATATGCAAGCTCCCGTTCATATTTTCCTGAAGTATCGTGATATGCGCATACATCACCAGCGCCAATCTCACAGATATCGTGGCAGAGAGCCATTCTTATGCATTTGTCTAAGTTCACTTCAGCAGGCATGTACCTTGCAAAACCCAAAAGCGAGACAGCGAGATGCCAACTATGCTCCGCAGAATTCTCGTTTCTTGTACCGTCCGAAACATAGGATTTTCTATAGACTGATTTGAGCTTGTCTAGCTCCAGGCTTAGGCGTGCTATTTCGTCCATACTCAATGCTTTACTATTTAATAGTGTACATACCTAACTTTCCAGCTAGAACCATTCGATGTATCCCTTACAAAGCACTGATTTTCTCATATTTCCTCCTTGAAAAACGCACTTGCCGACCATCCATGCCTCAAAAATCCGGCACTAAAAGACTGACATACTCCCCTCTCTGACGCTTAAGTTGCCGACCTACGGAAGTAAAGGTACGTCAGCCGGGAAAGCCTGCCAACATACTATCCAGCCCCCATAACAACTGTATATTTACACAGTACTGCTCAACGTTCAAGTAGACGTTTTGGCCAAAACCAAATTCATCCAGCAGGATACTAACCAGATAGCCAAGACATAAAGAATGGCCGATTACCGCTATATCATCATCACCGATAGCATTGCCCTCGCCTTAGTAGGCCGCCTGAGTTATTAATGGCTGTCTTGTTTATTATATTGCTTCAAAAACCACCTCTTCCCAGTCTTCTGGTTTTGATGACTCGTTTTCATGAACGGCTAGATAGCAGAAATTAGGATTCTCAGTTCCAGGTAAGACACTCACCAAAAATCCCGCATTAATGATAAACATTTCACACAACTCAACTTGACCTATTGCTGACTTGATCTGGTTTACAAGGTCAATATAATCTTCCTTTTCTTCAATTGAATCGAAGTTCTCAACAACCTCTAGCTCGTTCAGATAGTTTTGTAGTTTCTCAATTGCTGGATTCATAGTGATTTACACGCAACACCCCTCAGCACAGGCCGGATGGCCAGCAAACAAAGTTCGCGATTTTTCCTGCGCCTGTTAAGTGACTCGCATGTAGTTACTAAATACGCCACCATATCTCATCACCAGACACACATAGCATTACGTCTTCAAATACACGTTTATCCGACATACGCACCAGCCGGAGTTTTAAATTATCAATTTCTACAAAGGTAATTTCTGATTCTTCAGAATCGAATTCATCGGCTTCTATGAATCTCTGAGCTCTTTCAAAAAGATTACGATATTCATCAAAGTCCGGAGTTGGGACTAACAAACCTATGAACCAAGGCTGATCAAGTTCTGTTTGTGTTAAGTCGGCCAACTTTTTGTCTTCTTTGTATAGCTCCCAGACATTCATTTTCCCTTAACGCCCAGCCTTTGTACGCATACTTTTTACGCGTCCCGCCACGCTTTTCAGTGGCCTCAACGGCCGCTTGTTATGAGTTATCTGCTTGACCATACCTGTAAGAGCGATCACGGGTATAAGAACTAACGACCAAGCTAGTGATAGAGCCAAAACCAATGGAGCAACTGAAAGTGTACCATCTGGAAGTTCAGCTTGAAGCACAAACGACGTAACCACCGACAGAACAACTGATATAAGGGTCATGCGAATTGGCGGCATTGAGTACCGTGCCGGAAGCCAGAGGCAAGACATGCTCCATACCAGAAGAGTCGGAGACACCGCGATGACCAAGAGTACTAGCCCCACAACAATCAACAGTACTACATCCATATAAAGCTACGCCTCGATGCTATATGACTCATAACGCCTTGGTAAGGGGCAGACAAAGTGTGGGGCGTTTGTGACAAAATGGCGCAAGCCATTCACAAACGAACCGCCCTTTGGCTGTCCCGCGTAGGTGGCGATAGCCACCGGAGTGTAATTCACAAACTTGTTATGTGTTTTCAGCATGAACCTTCTGCAACAAAAGAACAAACTGGCTAATTGTGTAGAACTCACCCTCTAACTGGTAGTTTTTCATAATTTCAACCAGTTTCTCCGTAGCGACCTTATGCTCTACATCATTGATAGCAACCCGCGCATCAACCTTACCATTGCTATTCCCCCAGAATATACGAATACCTACAAGCATGGGTGCAGGGAAATCCGGCTCCAATATCTTGGATAATCTTGGAAGAACTGGTTTTTCACGAAGGAACTTTTCTAAAATAGCTTTCTGCTCATCACTACCACGCAACATAAATGGACCACTAAATCCCTCCCACCCTGGAAATCCATCTTCATCTTCAGGTGAAAGCAGTGTTGCGCCATGAGACTCTTCCTTAAGCAATAAAGATAAAGGTGTAGGGGCAGTAAATACACTCCAGTTATTGGCGAAATCGCGAATAGCTTCACCCTTTGTATCGCCAACGCCCGTAGCACAATCCACCACCCAGGAATCCTTCCTCTCGGGATTTAGCCGAAACTGAATTACACCATGAGCAAGCCAGCTCTTATTATTCTCATGTTGCCAGCAATCTAATTCCGCAATATGAACCTCTGGCTGTGAGAATAGTAGAACACACGATTCTTTCAGATGTGTCTTTACATCATGAGCAACAAAATACTGATAAATACAATTTAGAGCGAGCTCTCGCTCTGAGGTTTCTGGTTTTGTAAATAGATTCTTAATGAATTTCACTTTGTTCTCTATCTAAACACATAACGCCTGCATTTGCGGCTTGGGTGGACTGGCGACTTTTTTTGCCGCGCAGCGCGAAAAAGGTGACAGTGTGCCCAAGTCCTGCAAGATGCACTGGTTAGGCGCTGGACTTTGTTTAGATGCCAAATACTGCAATGTGTCCATGTTTTTCAATATTTTCTTCTGCCCATTCAACTACTTCAATGATTACTTTATGCAACTGGGCTTTGCAAAGCTGGAAATTATTTTGGAAATAATCTCGTGTGCCTCCGAATACAAAACCGACCTTCCCCATAATATCCGTGATTTCGTTTGCAGAACCAACTAAGGCTGCTAGTTCTCTCAGTTCAGAAATGATCTTTGCCACGACTCTACGTCAGCATCATTCATGCTGTAATGATCATAATCCGGGACATTTTTCTCAAAGATAGCTTCGATATAGCCAAATACTTCTTCATCAAAAAATAGGCTGGTATCTTCCCAGTGCTTGCCCTGGTATTTACCTAAACTGAGCTCAATATAGCAAGTGCCTTCTAGTTCCGATTTATTCTTAATTATTTCGATAGGTTCCATGACTTAACTACGCCTAACAGTTTTAATAGTGTGCGTGCCGGTTGTTTCAGCTAGAGCCATTCGAGGTATCTCTGCAAAGCCATTGATTTACCATTGGATGTCTTCCTTCCTTTCACATTCCTTCCTGGAAAAGCGTGCGTGCCTACTATCCACGCCTCAAAGTTCTGACACTCAAGATCTAACACTCTGATTTCTCTGGCGCTTAAACTACCACCCTGCGGAAGTGCAGACAAGCCAGCAGGGAAAACGCACCATGCTTTTGTGACATTGCGAGAAATACTGGTTAGATGAGCAAGTCATCGTACCTTTTCACATTGATTTCTTTGCAAATTCTTGGCTCATTGCTCACTCTCGCGCCCAAGCTGTCCGCGCCTTAGCAGGCCGCCTGAATTGTTAATGGCTGTGCCCGCAGGCGCTGCCAGGACGGCAGCGCCAACAAAAAAGTCTACAAGAACGTAGGCTTTTGTGACGCGGCGACCACAGCATTGGCAACGAAGGGATCATGGCCTGCGCAGCGCAAAGCAGGCTGAAAGCTATCTACGTTGTTTCTGCTGCGTTAAAAAGCGCCTGGTGCGCGTTCTTATCATGACTGTCTTATCAAGCCGTTATCAAGCCGCCCTTCCACACAACCCCTTAATCAATCAACTAAACGCATAATAAAAATGCTCCCCGTTGAGATTCTCTCTAGAGCAGTTTGTTATACGAATTTACCAGACGTGTTCCGTACCCTGCCATGTTAGAAACTTACCGCTTTGTTCTGTAGTAAGGTTACGAGCAAGTTTAACAATACCTGATGCACTTTCCTCAACAGTAATGTCAGCATCTTGGCCACCCATGTCCGTTTTTACCCAGCCAGGATGGATTGGGCAAACGACTATCCCTTTTGGCTTTAATTCTAATGCCAGCACTTGCATGACTTTATTAACCGCTGCTTTTGAGCTTCGATACGCATACATACCATAGCTATCTCGGTTTAATGCCCCCATTTGGCTTGAGATGGTAATAATACGAGGGTTAGCACTAGTTTCGAGAAGCCCTAAAAGAGCTCGACTAACCATAAGAGGCGCGATTGAGTTCACGGCAAAGGTATTAAGCCATTCCTTTGGGTCGATAGCCTCCATGGATTGCTCATCTGAACCAATAACACCCGCATTATTGATAAGTATGTCTAACTGAACATTGGATAGTTTAGAGGCCTAGAGGTTTCATCAGTGACCTCTAGCTCATACAGATTCAACGAATCGTGAATAAGCAGGTTTTTTAACTGTATTGATGGCTGACCACGGTAAGTCGAGATGACGTTATAGCCTAAAGCTAAAAACTGGCGAGTTAATTCAAGTCCAATACCTCTTGAAGCTCCAGTGATTAAGACTGTTTCCATTTTCTAAATTTCCTTATTTTTATAACGCCCCGCAGTACAGGCCGAAGGTGTGAAGCAGCAGAGGTCCAGCACATTTCTTGGCTGTTTGTATTTTGGCATTAGACACCTCGCCTGTTAGACGCTGGTGTCCGTTAAATCGGGGCAAGATCAGTCCCTGCCTGCAACGGCTTGTTATGTACCGTTTGGTCTATCTATGCTGTGCTCAGTTGGTTGAGGCGTAATTGTCATTACTTTCACACCAACAGGTGATTCAAACCGATGCCAGACACCTTTAGGGATAACCAGCATTTGACCAGATGATAATTCGTTGCGTTGTTCTTTTTCTCCACTCGAAATAACCAATGTCGTTTCACCGCCCAAAACCTGAACGAATTCGTCACCATTCACGTGCCTTTCCCATTCAGTATAACCAGAATAGTGAGCCACGTATATTCCACCATCTCTATATTCAGACAACAATGCAAATGCATTTTTGGCTTCTTCATCTGTAGTTTCAGGTGTTCTATTTTTCAAGAACTCTACTCTGGTGAATTCGCTTTCAATGGTAATCGCAACAGATTTCGACACTTACTGGCTCCCTTGAGGTACATAACGCTCAGCTTACCGGCCAAACTGTGCGCGGCAAGCTTGTGGTAAAGTTTGCGCAGCAAACCACAAGCTTGTTGCGCGTAGTTTGGTCCGAGTACAGCGCCTTGTTAACTCTGCTCTGGGTATAGCTCTTGAACTTTCTTCTCAAGAAACTCACCAAGCTCACCGTAGCCATTAAGCATATTCGAACACCAGATCTTACCAATGCCATCGACCACAATGAAGTCAGCTTGGAGTAGTTTCGAATAACCTACTTCTAGGAGATTACTCCATGGCACTTTCTTTGTACCCACCAAGGGGCTTTTGTAATAAACGAATTCGTCATCGTAGCTAAACCTCACTAAGAAAGCTTGGTAAGGGAAAAATATGGCACCTGAAACAAAACCCAATGCAACAAGAAACGCAGGTATTTCTTGGCCTTTATATGATTGAGAAACTGCATAGACTACGAAAGCGGCAAAAGGAATTAGTAGCAATGCAAATATCTTGAATGACTTCCCGTAATTTAAATGTCTTGTACTGCCTTCACGCTTTCCTTGATCTTTATTGAATGCCACTAAGGCCAAGACAACGAGCCCACCTGCTAATCCGCTAAGAATTGGCCTGATCCAGTTAAATATTTCTTCCATGCGACCTCATAGAGTTAACGCCCAGCACAGCGGCGAGCGCCGTAGGCGTGAGTCCTGAGCTGCGTTAGCAGCGGTTGCTGGTGCTGTTTGTTAGGCATCTTCTATATTTATGATTTCGGTATTTTTATTGATGAAATGGATTGCCCGAATAGCACCAACAAACAGAACCAGCTTAAAGATTGCGATAGCACCCGGAAATTGACCTAGATCGATATAAAGCACGACCAAGCCAAACAATTGATGAACGACTAATGCTATCGGTGCCCAAAGCTTTCGCTTGTACAAGTAGAACGTGAATAGCACCATAAGGAAAACATCGATAAGCATCCAGGGGTCAAGCAGGTAATTTAGTGTTGCGTCTGAGCTGGACTTATAAAACCCAACTATAGAGAAGGTCACTGTAAGCAGGATGATAAATATTGAAACCCCGACAGCAGTGTTCACGATCTTTTGGGCAATCTCTAGGTTATCTGGCCCCTGAAAAATCGCTTCCATGAAATTTTTAGACACTATTCTCTCCTTTTGCCTAACAGTTTTAATAGTGTGCGTGCCTGTTTTTCCAGCTAGAACCATTCGAGGCATCTCTTCCAAGCCATTGATTTACTATTGGATGTCTTCCTTTCTTCCACATTCCCTCCTGAAAAACGTGCGTGCCTACTATCCACGCCTCAAAGTTCTGGCACTCAAGATCTAACACACTGATTTCTCTGGCGTTTAAGCTACCACCCTGTGGAAATACAGGCAACCCAACCGGGAAAGCGTGCCAGGTTTCTGTTGTTTAGAAAAATATACTGGTTGAATATCAGTATTCCTTTACATTAGATGCCAATCCACTTTTTACCCGTATCTACACCAGCGGCACATCCTCTCTAAGCCTTGAACTCGCTCTCTCGCCCAAGTTGCCCGCGCCTTAGCAGGCCACCTGAGTTGTTAATGGCAGCGCCAGTCAACATCCTGCCGGGATGCAGGCTGTTGGCGTTGCGGCGACCGCAGCATTGGCAACGAAGGAATTATGGCCTGCGCAGCGCAAAGCAGGCTGATAGCTATCTACGTTGTTTCTGCTGCGTTAAAAAGCGCCTCACCATGCTCACTTACCACTTGTAAGCTGCGCATGTCGAGCGCGACTCCGCTCGCTTTTTGCCTAGCTGAAACTGCCTCGATGTACGCTCTCAGTCGTCAGCCCGCCCGGCGTGAGGGATAACCTCAAGGAGGGCATAGGGATTGGCGTAAAAAGCGCCTCGTGCGCGAGCCCGGTACAATGCTCACTTATTATTTGTAAGCTGCGCTTGTCGAGTGCAACTCCGCTCAGCGTACTGAAAAATTAAACCAGCCCTTAATACCCCCACAATTTCACACAATAAAAAACCCGCTGCACTTTCATGCAGCGGGTTTCTTTAACCACTTAACTTAAACGCTAAATCAGTTGATTTTCGCGTCCAGTTCACCGGTCAGGTAACGCTCGTACATAGTATCCAGCGATTGTGCTTTGATCTTAGAGGCATTGCCTGCGGTACCAAAGGCTTCGTAACGTGCGATACAGATATCCGTCATCGCCTTCATAGAAGCAATCAGATATTTACGTGGATCAAACTCGGATTTGTTTTCCGCCAGGAAGCGACGCACAGCACCGGTTGACGCCAGACGCAGGTCGGTATCGATATTGACCTTACGCACACCGTATTTAATACCTTCAACGATTTGCTCAACCGGCACACCGTAGGTTTCCGGAATCTCACCGCCAAATTCGTTAATCACCGCCAGCCACTCTTGCGGCACAGATGAAGAGCCGTGCATCACCAAGTGGGTATTAGGAATACGCTTATGGATCTCTTTGATGCGGTCGATGGCCAGAATGTCGCCCGTCGGTGGACGGGTAAACTTGTAGGCGCCATGAGAGGTACCACAAGCAATCGCCAGGGCATCAACATTGGTTTTTTTAACAAAGTCGGCCGCTTCTTCTGGATCGGTAAGCATCTGGTCGTGGCTTAAGATGCCTTCGGCGCCAATGCCGTCTTCTTCACCGGCTTGGCCGGTTTCCAGCGAGCCCAAACAGCCCAGCTCACCTTCTACAGACACACCACAGGCGTGGGCCATATCAACGGTACGTTTGGTGACGTCAACATTGTATTCATAGCTGGCTGGCGTTTTGCCATCTTCACCCAGTGAGCCGTCCATCATCACTGAGCTAAAACCCAGCTGGATAGAACGCTGACAAACCGCCGGTGAGGTGCCGTGGTCCTGGTGCATGCACACAGGAATATGCGGAAACTCTTCGATCGCGGCCAGAATCAGGTGACGCAGGAAGGGCGCGCCAGCATATTTGCGCGCACCGGCAGAGGCTTGCACAATCACGGGCGAGTCGGTTTTGTCCGCTGCTTCCATGATGGCACGCATCTGCTCCAGATTGTTAACGTTAAACGCTGGGACGCCGTAACCATGCTCGGCGGCGTGGTCCAGCATTTGACGCATGCTGATCAAAGCCATGAAGTTCACCTTAGTTCGATAGAAAGAATCGGCGCTATTCTAGCGATTTCTCTGCCTTAACGAAACACACACAGTCCTGCGCCTAATGCCATGCCAGCCGTCTTTCTGACGGCAGGACGACAACCATGCACAAGGCCGGCTGGCAATGCAGTCGAAGTCTTTGCCCAAGCCCTAGCGCTATTGATGCTGGCCACCCTTGTTCATCGATGCCAAGCGCTGATCGCGCTGCTGCTTCATAGTGCCTGGCATCTTATCGTGTGTTTCGCGCAGCTCATTATATTGGGCACCAAAGTTGCCGATCATTTTGGCGGTGAAAAAGCTGCGATACGCCATTCCCAACACACCCGGCATCAGATAACCAGGGGCCTTCAGCATGGAGTTACGACCAAAGCTGCGCGCCATCTCCATGCTCTTCTGGCTGGTGAGGTCTTTACTGTGCTGCTGCAGGGTATCGCCATCTTGCTGAAAGGCATCGTATTGCCCCTTGGCTTTTTGCGCCTTGGCGACAGTTTGCCTCATCTGCTTCAAAGGATCGTTCATCAGTTCCTGCACCGCATTCTTGGCACTTTGCTTCAATGCCTCGCCCATGTCTTCACGCTTTTGCGCGGTGGTGGTCTTCCAGGCATATTGACCGGTTTTCCACATATCGGCACCAAACTTGGGCAGCTGCCACTGACGCGTATCAAACGACTGCCAATAATGCTGATCAAACGGTTTTTGCATGCTGCGATCGAGCTGATCGCCATACTGCTGGCCTTGCTGTGAGTGATATTGGCGCTTTTGCTGTGGGTTGTGCTCGCTGTATTTGCGCCCGATATTTTCCATCAGACCACCAAACAACAAGCTGCCAGTGTATTGCATTGCCTTTTTTCTAAAGTACGCCATATTTGCTTCCCTGCTAACGCTATCGGTAGCACTATTCACCGCAAGGATCAGGCCAAACAGACAGCCCAGCAAAGGGCCCATATATAGGGGCCAGCAGCGATAGCATTCGACAGGCAGCGGGTCAAAGGCGACCCGGTTGAGGGCCTGAGGTTTAAAACACGCCGTTACTATTACGCACTTGTCCGCCCGTTAGCAGGCCATACAACCGCATCGATAAGCTAATGCCCTGCACCGAATCCCAATGCTCCAGCAATCGGCCGTCTTCTACCCGCCAGACATCGATAATGTTCAAGCCCTGACGGTCGTCGCCTCTATGTTTGGCCTTCAAAGTGGCATGGGAATGCAGAATGACGTGATCAGCATCGACATACAGGTGCTTCACATCGTATGAGAACTCTGGCGCTGATTTCACCAGATTGCGCAAGGTACTCACCACACCGCCAATATCATCCGCCATGCTGCGGTTATGTTGGCGATAGGGCTGGTCAGCACAGAGCTGCAGCACAGCATCAAAGTTGTGATCATTCATTAATAACTGCACAAATTCGATCACCGCCGTGGCGTTAGCACGTTCGTGATCAGTCCAATGTGGGCGCATAAAGGCAGAGACTTGCAGTTGGGGCGCTGGCATAGAGTTGTCCTCGTTGGTTGCAGGGGTAAAGGGCCAATTAGCTTTCAAATTGCAAGTTAAATTATTAGCTTGCGGTTTGCAAGTGATTTATACTGGCGACAAACTGACTATTCCTCACTAACGCCAGAGCGGTAGCGACAGCAATACTTATCACCACGTCACCGGAGAGCTTTATGCAACGCCGTTCTCACTGCCCGATATCGAATGTGCTCGACCACGTTGGAGACAAGTGGAGCCTGTTAATATTGCGAGATCTGATGTTCTTCGGTAAGCACAGCTACTCGGAGCTGCAAGCGTCCGACGAGGGTATAGCCAGCAATATCCTATCGGCACGCTTAGCCCAACTGGAACAAGATGGCTTAATTGAAAAAACCACCGACCCAAAGGATAAGCGCAAGCGTGTATACGCGCTGACCGAATCTGGGCGAGATATGCTGCCCATGTTGTTAGAAATGATTGCTTGGAGTGGTAAGTACGATGCCAATACCAACGCCCCCAAGCATCTGCTTGAGCGCATCAAGAATGATCGCGAAAATCTTATTGCTGAGTTATTGGATAAGGCCAGTCAACGCCAATGAGACCCTGGCTGCTGGCTCTTCTTGAGCCATGCATAAGACGCGTGTTTTAAGCAACGCATAACACAGCTCAGAGCACAACGAATTCCAGCTCTTCAAGTTATACCTGCCCCCTAAATCTGCGTCACTTATCATTTAATTAACTTATCAAGCATTAATCGTTGCACCTAAAAAATCAATCGCTTCACTTGAATAGAGGCATTTTCATACTCATACCAGTGTGCAGTACGACCAGACATTGGTACTTAAGTAGCATCCATAGCTACCCCTTAATCCAATGCCGAGACGTATAGTTTATTAAAATAAACAAAAATCAAAACTAGGGTACCAAAACAATCTAGCAACACCCCATTGTTTTTTTAAGTGGCAATAATGCCATATCCAATGGAATTAAAATCCAACTATTTTATCGTCACAAAATTGCAACGTAATTCCATTAAAAATTAAAAAACAAACGTGACATTGCGCAAAGATTTGTGCATATCCTTTTACTAGCTTGAAGAGCAAGGCGTATGGATTTCACTCTGCTGGTAACAACCACAAGGTCGAAGTCCAATCAATACTCCTTAGGAACTATTAATAGCAAAATGGAAGGAAGTCATGAAAAAAACACTGCTTGCAGCGCTGGTCTCCTGCGCTCTATTTTCATATCAATCACACGCGCAGTTAGTAGGTACTGAGTACGACAACGCTGTCGATATGGCCAACTTAAGTGGCCGTGTTTACGACGACCCTTGGGATACTGCCGTTGATGTTTTGGCGCCCTACTTGTTTACCGATATCGACTTTGAAGGCAATACTGAAGAATACGTGGTGGTGCGAAGCTACACCGAGACCTGGGATGGCTTTGATGCCAAGCTGTACTACAACACTGACGCCGATAGCTACGTTATGGCGTTTCGAGGTACCCAAGCCTTTAGCGCTGCCGATTGGATCGCCGACCTGGCTCAGGTACTTAACGACTATATAAAAGTTGATATTTCTCAGTATGTGCAGGCGGTTAAGATTGCTCGCGAGTTAAAACTTCAATATGGCGACAAGCTACAGTTTACTGGCCATAGCTTGGGCGGTGGCTTAGCACAGGTTGCAGGACTGGCGACTGGCCTAAAAACCACCTGTTTCGAAGCTGCTGGCATTACCACCGACACATTTGAAGATCTAGGCATTAGCCAAAAGATGATTGCTGATAATAGCCAGTTTATTACCCACATTAATGTGCAATACGATCCACTGTCAGATTTTGATGGCCATATGAATCGTGAAGCCCCGTTTTACAATACCTTGCAGTACGGCAGCAAAACTATTTGGTTGGATAATATGCTTGGAACAGGTGGAAAGGCTAATCCCTTCCGAATCGTTAATCACTTTTACCATACCTTTGTGTATAAGCTGACCAATAAGGATTTTTTGGATTAATCTAGCGAGAGCATTGAATAATTCGCAAGTCGATTAGGGGTAGCCTTTGCTACCCCATTTAACCAGTAAAGTAAAAAACCAAAAAAAACAGGCCGACTGTTTAAAGAAGTTAAACAACCGGTTTCAACACACCATCTGCTAATAAATGGTAACGATCAAAATCAGAAGCCATAAATAAGTTTCCGGTGTAGATGCTTCGCGCCTCACCTTCCATACTGGAAATCGATGGTGTTGTGCCATCTCCATCCTGATAGCGTGGACTAAAGTGAGTTAACAGCAAGTTGGCTATCCCTTGTTGCTGGGCAAATTCTGCAATTTGATTGACGCAACTGTGCCCTGCACTGGCGGCTTTTTCAGCCATATCTTGTGTGTAGGTCGATTCGTGGATGAGTACGCTGCAATCGCTACAATAAGATTGTAGCTTGGCCGGTGTGTCATTATCTCCGCAAACGATCACCTGACGAGGATTAGCAGACGGCATTAAAAAGTCACTGGCCTCAAAATGTTGACCATTATGTTCAATGCGCTTACCTGCCTGCAGCTGGCCCCAAAGCGGCCCTCTGGCAATGCCGGCCTGTTTAAGCTTTTCCATATCTAAACTGCTTTTAACCTGCGCCTCGGTAAAGCAGTAAGCAAAGGATGGCACTCGATGGGACAGCTCAATACTGCTGACAGAGAACTGCCCAAAATGTTGTATCGGCATATTTTCGACCGATACAAAATTGAGCTCATATGGCAAATATAACTGAGTATGCTCTAGGGTTGCCTGTAACCAAGGTTGAATACCGACTGGCGCAATTATCGTCAAAGCTCTGTGTCTGCCACTCATTCCAGCACTGGCTAGCAAGCCTGGTAAACCATAACAGTGATCACCGTGAATATGGGTAATCATTATGCCCGCCAACGAATTGAGCGATAGTGGCGTACTTAATATCTGATGTTGAGTTCCCTCACCGCAATCCACCAAATACCAGTCTGCCCCCTGACTTTCACAAATGGCAACCGCAGACACATTGCGCGACTTGGTGGGTGTGCCTGAAGACGTGCCCAGAAATTGAATATACATGATATGCACCCTGTAAAATCGGAGGTAAAAACGACAAGCGTTGTGACTGATGCTCAAACACACTACGACCAATAGAATCTAATAGCTTCAGCTCGCTGCAGAGGTTTGGCTCTGACCAATAAAGCATCAACTAAGGCGATTAAACGTTGGCTGTGTGGGTTCGGGCTGTGTGCAAGACTGAGATCAATGTCACCCAGAGTGGGATTGTAACGCGCCATAGGTCAACATTCACCCCAAGCCCACTGAGACTCTGAGGTGAATATCAATTCGACTTTCAATCACACACCAGATTATGCAATGCTAACCATCACTTCATTGCACCCTGGTGGTTCACTATGGAGCCTTCTAGCCAAAGCACACTGCTGCCGCCGGCGATCGATACACCGGATGGCAGCCCACGACGTATCGGTGTTGAAATTGAACTGGCCGGTCTACCCGCACAAAAGATCTTAACTGCTATTCAGCACTGTTTTGGCGGCCATGTGATTAAACACAGCCTGTTTGAGTATGAGGTGATTGACACTGAGCTGGGCACCTTTGTGCTGGAGCTGGATGCACAGCAACTCAAACAACTGGCTCAGTCCTATGAACAGGGTCGTACAAACGACGAAGACAGCTTTATTGAAGATTTTTCCATGGAGCTACTATCTCTGGCGGCCGAGCAGTTTGTACCCTGGGAGATAGTGACCGCACCTTTTGCTTTCGATAAGCTCCATCGATTAAATGAACTCACGTTTAATTTACGCCAGCGCGGCGCTAAGGGCACGCGCGAGTCGCTGCGCTTTGCTTTTGGTGTGCATTTAAATATGGAGCTTCCTGACTTAGACGTTGGCACCATTTTGGCCTATATGCGCGCCTATTTCTGCCTCTATGACTGGATCGTGCAGCAAGAAGACATTGACCTAGCGCGCCGCGTCACCCCCTATATCAAACACTTCCCACAGGCCTATATTGAAAAAGTCATCAACTTAAACTATCAGCCAACACTGACTGAGCTAATGGATGACTATTTAGACGCCAACCCCACTCGCAATCGCAGTTTAGATATGCTGCCATTATTTACTTATCTGGATGAGCAACGAGTGCGCGCAGTGGTGCAGGATAAACGTGTTAAGGCCAGGCCAACTTTGCATTATCGCTTGCCTAATTGTGATATTGATAATCCTAACTGGAGCATTGATAGTATTTGGCGAGAGTGGCTACAGGTAGAGTATTTGGCCCATAACCCAGAGAAGCTCGCCAAGGTGTGCCGGGTATTTCGCTTGGAATTGCAGCGTTTCACTCGGTTTATCGATGACGACTGGGCAAAGCAGTGCCACCAATGGCTAGAAGCGCTGGAGTAATCCTCAATGGCACCTATCAAAAAGGAACAAACACCGATTGTTGCGATTACCGGCCCGGTAAAACGATTAAAAACCGCCTGGTGGGCAACCTCCTTACTGGTTCGCTTGCACGGTTTAAAGGCTCGTTATGTCACCGCAGAAAAGCCCAATATTGATGGCAATATACGTGGTGTGATTTTATGCGGCGGCAACGATATTGAACCTGAGCACTATGGCATGCTGGGTGATGCTGGGGCCGACTACGACCCAGAGAGAGACCGCTTAGAAATGGACGTGGCTCGGCGTGCGCTGCAGGCCAATATTCCTATCTTAGGCATCTGCCGTGGCTCGCAGCTGTTAAACATTGTGCAAGGCGGTAATCTGCATCAGGATATTCGGCCACTGCGTAACGTCACGCCTAATCGAAATAGTATAGTGCCGATTAAGTGGGTCGACTTTGAACAAGGCTGTCGACTTACTGATATTTATGGCCAACATCAAATCAAGGTAAACAGCCTGCACAATCAAGCGATTGATCGCATTGCCGAACCGCTAACGGCCGTCGGCTGGGATGCCGATGGTTTTATTCAAGCGTTTGAAAACCGCTCGGCGCTGTTTCAGGTGGGCGTGCAATGGCATCCGGAATATCTGCTGCTATCGGCTGTGCATCGGCGTCTGTTTACGGCATTCACGCAAGCGGTGCAAAAAACCGATAATGTGCTGTATCAGTTATGAGCTATTTGTTGCTGTTTGCCAGTGCCTTTTTAGCCGCCACCTTGCTGCCGTTTTATTCCGAAGTACTGTTGGTATCGCTGATGATGGGGGACTATCACCTAGGGCTTTTATGGGCAAGTGCCACCCTTGGCAATACCCTGGGTGCCTGCGTGAACTGGTGGCTGGGGCGGTATTTATTGCACTTTCAGCATAAACGCTGGTTTCCTGCATCCAAAGAAAGACTGGAAAAAAGCCAATATTATTTTCAACGCTATGGTGTTTGGAGTTTGCTATTTTCGTGGCTGCCCGTTGGCGGCGACGCCTTAACTTTGGTGGCGGGCATCATGCGGGTGAATTTTGGGTTGTTTTTTGTCCTGGTGCTGATTGGCAAAGGTGTGCGCTACTTTGTGGTGATGTTGCTGGCCCAGGCCGCTTTGCCTGGTTCACTGTAACGGCGTTCTACAGCGAGCCAGCTATCCTTGTCACAGCGCTCGGGCAATCACCAAGCCATGATTGGTTGAACCCAATAAGCTCGGCTCATGGCAATACTGCAAATGCTGCTGCAACCAGGCTTGGTATTGTTCGAGTGTCCTGAGTCAGAAGTTCGCATGCTTTCAGCGGGCCACTCAAGTTCTCTGGCAAGGCGTGTCTCGTGGGCAATGGTGGTTCCATTGGCAAGAGGCAGAACGACGCGAGAGGGCTTGAACGGCGTGCCCAAGGGAGCGAATGGAAGGCGCCATTACGGCGTTGCTGATCTTGAAAAGATCCCGATATTTCCTGCGAACAGCGCCTTGTACTAGCGCCTTCCCTTCGCTCTGAAAATATACGAACTTCTGACTCAGGACACTAGACTGAAAGTATTTACACTGTCGGCTAAATAACGTACGTAGCCATCGGTAGCGACGTGGTTTTCAAGGCTAAAACCCGCTGCCGTTAACCAGCCTTCGGCCTCTGCCGGTGTAGCAAAATAACCGACGCGAAAAAAGCTATCGGCTCCAGGCGTTGATACCGTGCCTTGCTGTAGCAGCTCATCTAGCACATCGGGTGTCATCAAGCTCGGCCAGTGTTTGGCAAATAAGCCAGCGACAAAAAAGCGTGAAATATACGCGACCGCTAAAATGCCGGCTGGTTTAAGTATGCGCTTAGCTTCAGCAATGGCCTGGTTGCGCTGCTCCAGCGCGGTTAAGTGGTACATTGGGCCAAGCATCAAGCAGATATCCTGGCTAGCATCGTCAATAAAGCTCACATCACACGCATCGCCTTCATACATAGCCAGACTGAGCTGGCGCTCTTTTGCCTGTTGACGCATCAGCTCAACTTGCTCGGGTGCCAGTTCCACCGCAGTGACATCACAGCCCTGCTCGGCAAATGCCAGTGCATAGCGCCCCGTCGCCGCCCCTAACTCACACAGTTTGCTGCCCTGTTTCCAATACGGTTTCAGTACATGCATGGTGGTGTCGTATTCAATTTGAGCGATGTACTGACGTGTCAGGCGCGAGTCTTCGTCAGCACCTGTGTATTGGGCAATGAGTTCCTGCATAGCCTATATGTTCCTTTATTGTTCATTGAGTTGGCATCTGACTTCCATTAAGGCAAAACCTAATAGGTTTTCTCCTTTCCATTGCTTTGGCTGCGACGCTTTGGCGTCATCCTGAGCCAGTCCAATGCCCCATATGGCATCGACCGGGCTGGCTTCGACCAGAACACTGTCATCGGTCGCTAACAAAAACTCTAGCAGTACCGGGTTTTGTGCAAACTTAGCCAGGTTGGCTTCAACCACCAATTGAAATTTAGTTTGACTCCACACGCTATCATCGAACCCTGAAACTGATCGTCCCAGTGACTTTGCCTCGCCCGGAGTTTTAGCCAGCAGAATTTTTTCCGCTATTTGATGGTCGGAAAATAACTTGGCCTTTTTATACATCATATAATGCTCAGCACTGCGATAGTGATGGCCGTCACTGTCAAATCCGGCCTCATACCATTGGCTAAAGCAGTTCTTTCCAACTGTGCCATTGTCTTTATGGCCCCAGAAAAATACGAATTTAACCGTATTACCCTGATCCAGATAAGCAACCAGTTCTTCTTTGCTTCTAATGTTCAATAAATTCATAATATTCGTTCACTTTTTATTGCCGTGAATCATTTCATATTCACTGCGGCTAATTCGATAAATATTGCACTCGATATTCTTAACCAGTTGGCTATGGCTATAGCTCTCACCCAAGCGCAGAGCCACCTTCTTTGATGGATGGTTATCGGGATGAATCACACTGATAATGGATTCTGTATCTAAGTTCTGAAAACCCCAGGCCAGCGATGCTTGAGCGGCTTCGGTGGCGTAACCCTGGCCCCAATGGCTAGGGGCAATGCCCCAACCAATTTCCAGCCCCGGCCACCCCTGTGGCTGCCATAAACCCACCCGACCAATAAACTCACCGGTATGTGTTACTTCAACCGCCCAAAAACCATAGCCTTTTAAGGTCCAATGGCCGGCTAATACCGCCAGCACACGCCAGCTATCTTCGGCTGATAAAGTTTGGCCACCCAGGTAGCGCACAAATTCTTCATCTGCATTTAACGTCGCTAAAGCTTCAGCGTCAGATTGCCGCCAAGGGCGCAATGTTAAGCGCTCAGTGACGAGTGTTGGTACCGACGCAAAACGCTCTACTGTGGTGCTGGCGTTATATCTTAGCTGCAATAAACAATCGCCATTCGGCTGCAGCCCCAAAGACCGCCACCCGTTGGCCAAATACCATTGCTCGGCGCAAGTATTGGCTTCGGTGTACAACTGAATCAAGCGCTCACCTTGAGCAAATAACCAATCGACCATAGTGGTTAACAGCACTTTGCCATAGCCTTTGCCCTGTTGCGGTGGGTCTACAAACAGTGCCCAAATCGACGCCGTTTGTTGATTGGCTATGCCAAAGCCCAAAATGTTGCCGCTATCTTCCACCACCCAGCCACGACCACTGATTTCTATCTCAGGCACATAATGGGCCTCAGTAATCGCCGCAGTGGTCAGCTGATTTTCATTAACGGCCAAGCGAATGCGGTGCATGGCGGGAATATCGTGGCGCTGTGCTTGGCGTATGATCATGCTTCTATCTCTTTATATTATGTTGTACTGCTAAAGGATTATGGCCATCATACCCGTCAAAACAGTACAGCCAAATCAGTCATTAAAATATCAGTTGATATTTATCAGCTACTGACATAGCTGCTTACTTGGCACTTGTTAGCCCCTAAGCTCTAGGGCCTATTTCTGATATTTTCTGCTATAAAGGTTGCGGCACTGTCTCGACCACAAAAGCACTAGATACAGCTTAAGAAGAAGACTGTTCAAACCAGCATTTGCCAACATTGACGTTTTATCCTCTATAACTGCAGGAAAACGACTAGCTTTTTGATTTACACTGTCATCTTTTATCTGCAGAGAATTTATAGCTCACCGTGCTGTTTCTTCTGCTGACCTTTTAACTCCATAACTAAGCCAATAATTAAGAGTCTCTCCGGTGCATATTATTCTCGACCCGATAGAAGATGATGGCATTCCTGAACTGCTACAGGAGCATCTCCAAGATATGTATGCCCATTCACCAGCCGACAGCGTGCACGCATTACCCCTACAGGCGCTTAAGGCCGATGATCTAACCTTTTGGTCGGCGCGCGAACATGGCCAAGCTTTAGGCTGTATCGCATTAAAGCAACTCAATCATGGCGAAGGCGAAATCAAGTCCATGCGCACTCGAGAGACCGCACGTGGCCGTGGCATTGCCAGCGTCTTACTGTTGCAGTTAATAACAGAAGCCAAACAACGTGATTACCATACTCTGTGGCTGGAAACGGGCTCAATGGAGTTTTTCCTGCCGGCCAGGCAGCTGTATATCAAACACGGCTTTCAGGAATGTGGTCCATTTGGCCACTATCAACTCGACCCGCACAGTGTATTTATGAAGCGTACGCTATAAGCAAGACGAGCCGTTCACACCACGAGAACCATGTGCTGCAATAACAGTCGAAGCTTGGCCCCCCATAAGCAACTGTTGTTAGGAGAAACCCATGCACACTACTACGGCGGTGATCACCGCATGGCTGCTGGCCAGCAGCACCATGGTCAATGCAGCGAGCGCTTCCACCACTGCAGACCAGCAGCGCCAAGCGCTAGCGGAGAATACTCTAGGCAAAGGCTTTGGCCCACAATCACCACGCGATATAGATTCAACGAAGGGCACCAACCCGGTGGTATTTGGCCAAGCGCCCGCCGCCAGCCAGATGAATCTGTGCAATATTCATTTTCATAAAAACGCTGAGCACAAAGGCGGTGAATTTACCCGCTACGCAGGTGACGGTGATGGTCACGGCTTTGATAGCGGCTATCAGTACTCAGGCTCTTTAACCGCGCAAGAGCTTGCTGCGAGTAACAACGACATATGCCCAAGCCCACATGGTGCTCTCGCACCGGGCGATACCATTGAGCTGCATTATGTTTATTCCAGTGCCCAGGTCAGCCCAGGGCCCACCCTAGGTGCTTGCTTAAGTGATGCCATCAACAATCCGCAACTACGAGTAGAAGCGCAAGTGTATGTACTCGTTAACGATGATAGCGCCGCCGACTTTACCGAGCTGACTGCGGTTGCTCAACGCAATGGCTATCAGCAAGCGCTGAACATTCCCACCGATACCGGTACCCCAGTGCAGTATGCCGGCTCCACCACAGGCCCTGGCTATAACGAAAAAGGCTCGCCATTTCAGGTCAGCTGGAGTGTGCGACCGCAGGTAAAGAAAGTCAGTATCGAATCCGTTGGCCGCTGGTGTGGCAACAACGTCTTTAACGAAGATCACGCTCACGGCGTTCGCAACCTGGTTACCAATCCAGAGCTGCTGTCCAACATTCAGTAGACCCTTATCTCAGCCCGCTGCGGCGGGCATTTCTAGGCCATCTCTGAATAATTCTGCACAGCTTTGCGCCAGTGCAACAGGCTTGCAGAACAAGGCGGTAATGGCAGGCAATGGCCAGCCCTTTTCAACATCGCCAACGACGCGATGGAGACCTGCCGTCCGCGCCCGCCAGAGAGCTCCGGCTCTGTGTCGCCGAGTTATGAGAGCGGCAAACCGGCTTCGGAATCTCGAGCCCCTGGTCACCCAGAGCGGGTACCGAATTATTCAGAGATGCCCTTGATCCTGACGATCAAAATTTATCATGATCCACCACTGAGTTTTTTATTGCGTCTAACCCGCTGCAGTTCTACTATCAGCTCGCTTCTTGTTGATAGCCAATCCGAGTACATCACAACCATTGTGGCAAGGCGATAGAGCAACTATCCAAGAGTGACTTTGACTGCACGTACGTGCTTTTTTTGACACTCCACTTTTCTTATTAAATAACTGAAAAGTGCTTCAACTGGTTGGAGACAGGCGATGGCTATTGCTCATTCTGTATTAGATTTTCAGTCATATTCTTCCGATGCATTAACGCTGGATCAGGTTCAACTGATTGAGTCGTCTGTTGCGCAGTTTGGTGCACCTTTATTGCTGCTCGACTGCGACGCTATTCGCCAGCAGTACCGTGCCTTGCAACAAGCACTGCCCAGTGTAACCCTGCACTTTGCGTTGAAGCCGTTACCGCACCCTGCCGTGGTGCGTACCTTGATGGCGGAAGGTGCGTGCTTTGACCTGGCCACGACAGGCGAAGTCGAACTGGTGCAACAGCAAGGCGTTGAGCCCGAGCGTACTATTCACACCCACCCGATTAAACGCGACAGTGATATTCGTGACGCTCTGGCTTATGGCACTCGAGTATTTGTGGTCGATAACCTGAACGAGCTGGAAAAATTCCGCCGTTACAGTGATGACGTTGAGCTGCTGGTGCGCTTAAGTTTCAGAAACTCTGAAGTCTTTGCTGATCTATCGAAAAAATTTGGCTGCAATGCAGAACAAGCCATGACGATTATCCGTATGGCTAAAGAGTGGAATATTCGCATTAAAGGCTTGTCGTTCCATGTTGGTTCACAAACCACCAACCCACAAAAATATGTGGATGCCATCGGTGCTTGTGCCAGCCTGATGCAACAGGTAGTAGAAGCTGGCTTGCCAGCGCTGAGTACATTGGATATTGGCGGTGGTTTTCCAGTACGTTACAACACTGATGTCATGAGCATCGAGCAGTTTTGTCAACCCATTAATGCGGCATTAAACCAACTGCCTGACACAGTACAGGTGTTGGCTGAGCCTGGGCGCTTTATTGTTGCCCCCGCTATGACCAGTGTCGCGTCTATTATGGGTAGCGCTGAGCGTGAAGGCCAGATCTGGTATTACTTGGATGACGGTATTTATGGTTCGTTTAGTGGTTTGATATTTGACGATGCCAAGTACCCACTGCACACCCTGAAGCAAGACGGTGAACAGTATGTCAGTGTGTTATCTGGCCCGACCTGTGACAGCATTGATGTGATTGCTGAAAACATCATGCTGCCCAAGCTGGAAAACGGCGATCTGGTGATTGCCAAAATGATGGGCGCCTACACCAGCGCGACCGCCACGGACTTTAACTTCTTCAAACGCGCTCATACCGTGGTGTTGAATGAAGATGTGGCAGATCAAGAACGTCTGCTCGGATAATCGCAGCACCCACCAATGGTCGGCATGGATGCCTGGCCATTGGTACCCTTTCTGCTAGCTTCCGCTCCCTGCAATGGGCAAGCATTGGCCTGCTTAAGGCACATCGCTACAATAGTCTTTTATTTTCTTCACCTTGCTACTCAACAAGGCTAAGTAAAGGATATTGTGATGTTCATATGGATACTTGCTGCAGTAGGCAGCTTAATTCTTATTAAGCTGTTATTCCGCCTCCACCGACAGATCAAACGCGATAAGCAGCTAGCTTATATCGAAAACTATCAATTCCATCCCGCCATCAGTAAAAAAATAAAGAATATCTACCCTCACCTCAACGACATTCAGTTGCAAACTGTTTTAAAAGGGTTGCGAGATTACTTCCATATTTGCAACCTGGCTTCAGGGCGAATGGTCTCAATGCCCTCTCAAGTGGTTGATGTTGCTTGGCATGAATTTATTCTCTTTACCCAGGAGTATCAGCAGTTCTGTCAAAAGTCCCAAGGCAGGTTTTTTGCATCACATGCCGACTGAGGCGATGGATACCCCAACACGAGCCAGCGGTGGACTGAAACGAGCCTGGAACCTAGCTTGTAAAAAGACAGGTCTCGACCCAAAGTCTCCATCACAGCTGCCCTTGCTATTTGCCATTGATGCCTTGCTGCGCATTGAAGATGGCTTTAAGTATTCTCTTAACTGCCAAAGTAAAAACAGCTCTTCTGGTAGTCAATGTGCCACTCACATTGGCTGTAGCTCTGGCTGTTATGGCGACGCAGACTCGTCTTCTTGCTTTGATTTCGGCGGTGATTCCGATGGTGGCAGTGGTGGTTGCAGCAGCGGATGCAGTGGTGGTGGCGGCGATTAACAATAGAGCTCTGCTTTGCTGTTACGGTGAGCAGGGCTAGCTGATAGACGACCCCGGAGTTAGAATCGAGCCTTTTCTGCTGTGACTATGGGCAATCCAATGATAAAACACTTGATAACAACCTGTGGCCTCTTGTTATTGCTGGCCGGCTGCACGACACAATACAACTATATTGCTCCGACGTCAGAAGCGGGCCTTCAATGCGTTAGCCAATGCCAACAACGTGAGCAAGAATGCAAACAACAGGCCGATCATCGGGCTGATCAGATGCTTCAACAGTGCCAGCAAAGCTCGGTAAGCGAACAACATGCCTGTCAAGTTGAAAGTAGCAGTCGCTACAGCGCTTGCGAGGCCAGAGCAGAATCTGAATATACCGCCTGTTTGAAATATTCTGAAAATCGCAACACATGTAAAAGAGCACAATGTAAGAAAGAGAGTTGCAACAAAAAAACTTGTTACCACAGCCCTAATTACAGAAGCTGCCGCTCAGACTTTAATCTGTGCTTCCAGCAATGCGGTGGCCGAATGGAAGAGGTAAAATAACCATGTCTGTCGTATCGACAAGCAATGCTCCTCATTATATCTGGGGAGAACAATGTGATGGTTGGTTGCTGGTCGATACACCGACACTCAGCGTTATTCAGGAACGTGTGCCAGCGGGTAAATCTGAAACACGTCACCGCCACCTAAAAGCCGAGCAGTTCTTTTATGTTCTATCTGGCACTGTCACGCTTGAAGTCGATGGCCAGTTTTTTGAGCTGCAGGCTCAGCAAGGTCTGCATGTACCGGCAAAAGTACCTCACTGCATGCACAATCGTACTGAGGTAGAAGCGGTGTTTATTGTGACATCAACACCGCCTACGCGGGGTGACCGGATCGCTGCCGATCCGGTCTGAATGTTACCTGGCTGAAAGATCGCCCCACACTGCCGTTTGCCAGCGTCCATTGTGAACGGCAAAATTCACATGTAAATCTGTGCCAGATGCCATTTGTTGGCGCAATTGCTTGGCTTCATAGGCCGATAAAGGAACATCAAAACTAAAGCCAGGATACTCATCCCGACACGCCTGTGCTCCTTTTTCACTGATGCCTTGTTGAGACGTTATTCGCCATTCCCCCGCATTGTTGCGACAAGCATAGGCCAAGTTCATTGTATTCCAAGACAAAGAGAAGTAGCGCTCACCACTAGCCGTCATGCGTACAGAACGACCATCGTCATAGGGCTGTAAACTGTCTTCAGGACCTATTGCCCATAACTGACCGTTTAATCGTTCACCCTGATTATCTAGGTGTTTTTCTTCAAGCATATCCATGCCTACAGCATTCAATCCGTGTTCCATAGCTGTCATGGTTTGCAGTGCCGTTAGCGTATTATTGCAGAAATAATTATCACATTCGTAGGCTCGACGAAAATAGTCTGCCGAATAGAAGTTATCATCAATATTAATATCAGCTACGGCAATACTGCGTTCAAAGTTAATCAATACGGTATCGAGATAGTCACACCCTTGGCGGTCACCATCTTTGTAGAAGAAAATCCGTTTCCCTTGATCCAGCAAGGTTTGCATGGTGATGTTTTCAGCCTGATGACACTGGCCGGGGCGATAAACAATATCCCCTAGCCAAGCCAGATCGTGTTGTAGCTGCTGATAGCCAGCCACATCACCATTAATACCATCTTCCAAATAAATAAAGACAATATCATTATCATCAGCACCTTTTAACCAGCTATCGATTTCCCCTAGCATTCGCCTCAAACTGGTGAAATTATTGGTATTGCAGTCCACCGAATGGCACACCTTGGTAAAGCCATTTGCTACTCGTATATCCAGCTCCATTGAACGTATTCCCAGTTGTAACTGTTCAACCAAGGCCCGCCGATGATTGGGGCCAGGAATTAACTGAGTACTAAAGTAAGCAGTGCTGTTATAAGCATTATGCGAGGTTAAAACGTTAGCTTGAGTAACAGGCACACTGATATTTAATGCATCCAATATATCCACAGCCACCTCGCCAGCATCACGAGCTGTGCTAACAACACCATAGGAATCAATATCATCTTCCAGCCAACCAGCGGGTCGCACCTCAAGGTTGGAGCTACTGCGCTGCAAGCGAGTATGGGCTTTATCGGCACGTAAGTTTGGGTACTGGTACACATCAACAGCCGCATTGCCAATAATCATAATAGACGATGCTTTATTTCGCCCTAATGCGACATCATCTAAGTCTTGCTGTTGCTGCCCTGCCTCTAAACAGTGTGGTGTACCGCGAAAGCCCGGATGTTCAAATAAACAGGCAAAGTCAGTGCTATGGCGGACACTAATACGAAATGAGCTAACAGCGTCGTTTAAATCATCCATACGATAAGTATTGGCCATCACTCGAGTTTGCTGACCAGAAAAATCTTTGTGCTCGAAGATATCAACATAAGCCTTTCCATAGGTTTTTATTGACGAGATTTGATCGTTGTTCTCTGCCGTTAACTGGCTAATATCCGCTACGCCATAACACCACTCAGTGCCCTGATATTCTGCGTCTTGATAAAAACAAACCTTATCTTCCGCCATAACAGAAAAACAAAAAAATAGGCTGGCCATAACTGCCAGCCTGATTGGGTAAAACATGCTACCTTCCTTATTACTTGATTACGCTAGCATGGCTATACCCTATGACAGAGATTTTACAGTAACCCTTGACGTGAATTGCAGTCAGAAGAAGGTATGAGCAATAGTAAAAGTGTGAACCGGGTTGGTTAATGGATCACCCAAATTGGCGCAGTGAGTCCTGAGTTGGCCAAAGTCTGCTGATAAAGCAATGAAATACTCTAGGAGTTTTCCTTGCCTAGTAGACATTGGACAAAGGTTTAAACGCTAGCCAGAGTAAGCATTACTAAAACGCTCCGCTGGCCAGCCACACACCTACTCCCATCATGAGAGTGCCAGCGATGCGATTTAAACGCTGCACAGAATGCTTCTTCGACAACCAGTGCCGCAAACCCGAACCACCACTGGCATACAGCATTAAAGCTAGCCATTCGAGCAACAGCTGGATTGCCATTAACACAACCAGCTGTGCTGCCAAGGGCTGGTCGGCATCGATAAAGCTAGGCATAAAGACCACCAAAAAAGCCCAACCTTTAGGGTTAGCAACTGCCGTAACAAAACCCTGATGGATTAATCCCCAACGACTGTATGCTTTATTTTCATTTTGCTCAGGAATGGCAAGGGAGCCTTTCGACTGCCACATTTGCCAGCCCAGCCACAGTAAGTAGGCACCGCCCATTAGTTGGAAGGCAATAAAGATATTAGGCGCCTGCAGCATCAGCGTAGCGACACCCAATACAGCACACAAGGTGACCAACGCCACCCCCACCAACTCGCCAGCCATCATCCACATGGTACGGCGCACACCTATGGTCATGCCCAAACTCATGGATAAAGCCATGCACATCCCTGGTGTTAAGGAGATAAATGCAAAGGTTGGGATAAAGGCCGCTAGCAACGCCCAATTCATAACAATCACCATTAAGTCAGAGTGAAGACCGTGCAGTATACCTCGGCATCAGGACAGTGAAGCCAGGTTTGCCAGCCCCTGGCATCGACAAGGGCTTATTTCTAGTCGCTACTAACTCGTCGTAGTCGCAGGCAATAACAGCGATAGCAAAATACTATGCATTCCAGCATTTACCTCAATCTAACTTGAGGTTCTACCATGCTCTGCGTTGGCTGACCTGACAGCCCTAACCAATAAGGACATCACCATGATTCAGCTAGAGCATCTCAACTTAATCGTTAAAGATATTCCCGCAACACTGGCCTTTTATCGTGCCGCCTTTCCGCACTGGCGTATTCGTACCGAAGGTCAGGGCAACTGGTATGGTACAGAGCGACGCTGGGTTCATTTTGGCGACGATTACCAGTTTTTAACCTTTAACGATAACGGTACTGGAGAAAACAGAAACCGTGAAAGCAATGATATTGGGCTATCTCATCTTGCGTTTATCACACACAATCTAGAAGCCTTGGCAAATCGCTTAATAGCAGCGGGCTTTCAGCCCACCCCATCAGGCGGTGATGGAAAGTATCGTAAAAACCGTTATTTTATCGACCCAGATGGCTATGAGGTTGAATTTGTCCAGTATTTAACCGACCTTCCCATTGAACGTAATGACAACGATAATTAGCTCGTTGCCTATCATCAGTCGCCGGAGAAATACATGGATGAGTTGTTTATGCTGCAAGCATTGGCCTTATCAAAAAAAGCCTTGCCCGCATGCCAGCCCAACCCTCCGGTAGGCTGTGTATTAGTAAAAGATGAGGAAGTAGTGGCACAGGGCTACACCCAGGCCATCGGCGGTGATCATGCCGAAGCACAGGCCATCAAGCAGTACCAAGGCTCGCTGTCTGAGGTGACGGCCTACGTTACTCTCGAGCCCTGCTCTTTTGCTGGACGCACACCTTCTTGTGCGCAGATGCTCGCGCGTAGCGGAATAAAGCGTGTTGTGGTTGCTTTAATCGACCCTGATCCACGCAATAATGGCCGTGGCATCAATATTCTGAAAAATGCCGGTATAGACGTTGAGGTGGACTGTGCTGCCGATCAAGTAGCGGCATTTCTGCATCCCCACCTCGGACACTCCTAAGGCTTGAATTTTCGCAGTCTCGGCCTCAGACAGTACTTCCCTTTTTAATGGAATTGTTTATGACGCTGTCTTTACGCCCAGTTACAGCCGACAACTATGAAGCGATTTGCGACCTGGATGTCGCTCCAGAGCAAGAAACTTTCGTGGCTTGCAATATGTGGTCGTTGGTTGAAGCAGCCTACAATGATGGCCATATTACTCGTGGCATCTATCTGAACGATAAGCCCGTTGGCTTTTTTATGTGGGTTTATGAATCGCACAGCAAGGTCTCCATCTACCGTTTTATGGTGGATCAAACACATCAGCGTAAGGGCATTGGCCGTCAGGCAATGACAATGGCCTTGCAAGAGATTCAACAGGACTTAGGGCTATCTTGCATTGAAATCTGCTATAACCCTAACAATCCGGTCGCGAAGGACTTTTACGCCAGCTTTGGTTTTATCGAAGTCGGCATGGACCCAGATGGCGAAGATATGCTCGCTGAAATTCTGCTGTAAAACACATTGTCAGTGTATCGCTTTAGCGATGAGTGACTTTAAGGTCAGATCCAGATTGTTACTGCGGCATATTTTTGTTAACGCATTAGTGAGTACCATAGCATGTGATTGTCTGGATACGGCTTCGAATATCTATACGCATCAATTTAATAACTACTCCCTAGTATTGATCGCTAAACAGACAGCCCAAATTCGATAACTTTGTACCGACAATAGTATTTCAGTATTATTGACTTACTATGACTGACCTGGATTTCTGCCAGCCTTATACCATAGAAAATATGGCTAGTTATCTACTATCATCGATCACCGCTAGCAACGTGATACAATCACTCGCTTCTGTTCTTTTCATCTGGGTCACCCATGAGTATTAAAAAGTATCTTACCTTGCTATCGCTATTCTTCGCGGTATCCGCCAACTCCTATACTGTTAACATTGATAATAAAGAAAGCCCTGAAGGGATGTTGTCTATTGCACACAAGGTAGCGCCTCAGTATTTCTTCCATGCCTATGAGCAAACCTTTCCCATATCGATTGAAACCTTACTCTCTCACTCGACGATTCAATGGCAGCATAATGATCTGACCACTGAGCATCCGACAATGGCTCATTTGACGGGAGAACTGGGGCCCGACCTCAGCAACCGCCATGATAATGATCGTATTATCATTGACAGCGAGGCTCTCAAAATTAGGCCTATTGGTGAGCGAAACTTAATTCATGACACTCCTATCTACCTAACAGTTCGGGAGTCTAAAAAACGGCTTTACCTTATTTATTCGATGTTGCTGCCGTTTAGTGATTGCCAAATTTTTCGCGCTAAAATCTATCAACAATATCATCACTCCCAAGCGGGAAAACGTCGCAACTTTGAATGGTGTAATGCAGCAAAACACTACGGTGATTGGGAAACCACCACGGTTGTTTTGGATAACCAGAATCAACCTGGCAAAGTATTGGGCATTGTCACCGTTGCCCACGGTAAAGAAATTTTTACACCTTTTGAAAAATCCGATGCTTCCAATGGTAACGGTGGCTGGCATCCTCGCATTGCCGTTTCGCTAAATACTCATGGCCTCTACCCTAAAGGCTCAGGCAAGCTTCACTATACCTCTAAGGCGTCTGATCTGAAGCCATTGGTCGGGCTGTACAATACCTACGCAGTCACTCAGCCAAACTGGAAAATTGATTGGCTGAGAACGATTGATTTAACGTCGTCTGAAGATCTGGGACAGTTAGTTAAGTTCTCAGAACCGGCATATCGCAACGACCAGGGAGAGCCGGAAGGCCTAGTCTGGAACAGCTGGCAGGCATATCGCGGCAATGGTGTCGAGACCCTAGAAGGACGTAATTTAGAAAACTGGCAAGGCCGCTGGGGACAAACCAAAAGCCTGGCGACCAACATGGGCCAACCCAGCGGCAATGTACCCAACGTCGATGATGCTATCTTGCGCCGTGCTGCAAAAGATGCCGCCAATCTATTAGGCGGAGTGAACTGGTTTGCCAAGCTGTTTGGCGGCGATGCTGCTGTTGATGTGCCTAAGTTTAACTCTCCTAACTCGCCCTGGGATTCTGGCTGGGCCAAAAAAGATCCATTTGGCAATGTCTATGCTCTAGCCGAGGACAAATATTATGCAGAGCAAGGTGAATCGATTAAAACCATCAATTTAACCATCGAAGGTTATTCCCTTGAACAACGCCGTATCAACCTAAAACAGCTTAAAGCCATTGGCCAAAAGAATTTGCACCGCTGGACGGTTCCTGTCGCTTCGATCGACTCGGCTTATAAAGGTAGTCATAAGCCACTGCAGTTGAATGGTAAGTATTGGAATACTCAGAGCAAGAAGTCTGAAGGCGCAGAACTGAAACATACGCGCGTACAACTGCAACATGATGACAGCTATGTCTTTGACAATCCTCTCGGCGAGCTTTCTTGGCAGCACACAGAAGATGGCCGCTATCTGGTATATCAAGCGCATGGGATGGATGAAAGCTGGAATAATCGCCAGGACGTTATTTATTTACCTATCACTAAACGTGATGGTAAACGCGTGACCTATCGAATTTTTGTTCAGTTCAAGCTGTAACTAACGTCTAGGATACTACCACGCCTTATGGGGGGGGAATTTCACCATAAGGCGATAACGGTAGTCATTAGCCGATTCCTTCATGCCTTACCGACTGCCTATTATTCCAATCATTAAGATGGTGAGCGATCCTGCTCGTTGCTAAGGCCAGAATTTGAATTCATAACAAATGGTCGATAACGGTTTGAGATGGCACAAAAAATCGAGGCTATGATAAGCTTGCTAAAACCGTCCAAAACTACTGGGTTTTACAATGTCTAACTTCGTTATAACGGCTTTCCAGCCACAGCATAGCCAGGCTGTGGTTAACTTATGGCGCCAAGCCCACAGCCAGGCACTGGACCTTGAGCCTATACACAGCATTGAATCACAAACGTATTTTTTGCAGCATATTTTGCCGCAAGACTATGATATTCAGGTGGTACTAGATGCTGACACTGTGGTTGCCTTTATGGCGTCCAATAGCAGCGAAATCAGCCAGCTATACGTGCATCCAGATTATCAAGGAAAAGGCATTGGCAGCCTGTTAATGAAAGTGGCTAAACAACAGTCGGACGGTTATTTATCGCTTCGTACCTTTGAAAAAAACCAACCGGCTCGGGATTTTTACCAAGCCCATGGGTTTGAGTTTTCAGCAGGAAATAGCGACAACGAAGAAGGATTGCCGGATTTGCTATACCACTGGCGCCAGGCATAAACATGGCTTTAAAGCACAAAAGAAGCCGGCAATTGCCGGCTTTTTTACAAGTATCAAGCGCCAATTAACCGTTAGCGCGCTGCTCCAGCACCGCTACCGCAGGCAGAGTTTTGCCTTCAACAAACTCTAAGAAAGCACCGCCGCCAGTTGAAATATAAGAGACTTTCTCCGCGATATTGTATTTATCCACCGCCGCCAAGGTGTCGCCACCGCCAGCAATAGAGAAAGCATCAGACTCAGCAATGGCCAATGACAAGGCTTTAGTGCCTTCGCCAAATTGATCAAATTCAAATACGCCCACCGGGCCATTCCAGATAATGGTGTTGGCTTCTTTTAACTGCTCTGCCAGTGCTTTAGCAGAGTCCGGGCCGATATCAAAAATCATATCGTCTTCGGCCACGTCGTCGGCAGACTTCAGTGTCGCTTCAGCGCGATCAGAAAACTCTTTGCCACATACCACATCGGTTGGCACAGGAATGGAGACTTTTTCCATCAGCTTTTTCGCCGCAGGAATTAAATCGGCTTCGTATAGAGATTTACCCACTGGCTTGCCAGCGGCTGCCAGGAAGGTATTGGCGATGCCGCCACCAACGATAATCTGATCACAGATCTCAGACAGACTTTCCAGCACTTCTAACTTGGTCGATACCTTAGAGCCACCAACAATCGCTACCAGAGGGCGTGCAGGCTTATCCAGTACCTGACCCAGCGCCTCTAACTCAGCCGCCAGCAGTGGGCCAGCGCAAGCAACAGGGGCAAACTTGGCCACACCGTGAGTCGAGGCTTGAGCACGGTGAGCGGTGCCAAAGGCGTCCATCACAAACACGTCACACAAGGCCGCATACGCTTGAGCCAGCTCGTCTGTGTCTTTTTTCTCGCCTGGGTTAAAGCGTACGTTCTCCAGCAATACCAACTCACCGTCGGCTACGTCAATGCCGGCAGAGAAATCTTTAATCACATTAACGCTGCGACCCAGCAAACCGCCTAAATGCTCAGCCACGGGTTGCATAGAAAACTCTTCGGCGTATTCACCTTCCGTTGGGCGACCCAGGTGAGACATCACCATGACTTTGGCACCGGCCTCAAGTGCGTGCTGAATGGTCGGCAAAGAGGCACGAATGCGTGCATCGGATGTTACCTTGCCGTCTTTTACCGGCACATTCAGATCTTCACGAATCAGAACCCGCTTGCCCTTCAAGTCGAGGTCGGTCATTTTCAAAACAGTCATAGATACCTCATCAATTGCCGCTTGGCAGATGGTCAAAATCGGGGCGGGAGTATAGCAGCAAGGCAACGACGGCCCCAGAGGCTGGGGCCCGCAGGACGTTCCCTTTTTTGTCAGCGCGTCATGCACTCAGCGGTATCTAACATGCGATTGGCAAACCCCCACTCGTTATCAAACCACACCAGCAACTTCAGCAAACGCTCGCCGCTGACCCGGGTTTGGGTGGCATCCACCACGCCTGAGCGTGGATCTTGGTTAAAGTCGATCGACGCATGGGCTTCATTGGCAATGCCTAAAACGCCCGGGAAACGTTGTTCCGCCGCTTGTGTGAGCCGCGCGTTGACATCCGCTACACTGGCATTGCCCTTCAATTGCAGGGATACATCCAAGGCCGACACATTGATGGTGGGCACCCGAACGTGCAGACTTTCCATACGGCCATCCAGATGTGGCAATAACCGCGCGATGCCTTTCGCTAAGCTGGTTTCGACGGGAATTATGCTTTGACCCGCCGCGCGGGTACGACGCAAATCCGAGTGGTAGGCATCAATCACCGGCTGATCATTCATGGCCGAGTGAATGGTGGTAGTCACCCCGGCCTCAATGCCCCAGGCCTCATCCAACACCGTTAAAATGGGCAATAAGCAGTTGGTTGAGCAAGAGCCATTAGAAACGATGCGCTGCTCGGCCGTTAAGGTATCGTGGTTTAGGCCATAAATAATGGTGTTATCAACATCGCTGTCGGCGGGGTTGGAGATCAATACTTTGTCGGCGCCACGCTGCAGGTGCACTTCGGCATCGGCGCGGGATTTAATCTGACCACTGCATTCCAATACCAGATCCACCCCCAGTGCTTGCCAATCTAGCTGGTTGGCGTCGGCTTCATGGCGAATGCAAATACGATCACCATTGACCAACAGATGGCGCTCGTCGGCAACACTGACGGTCCCCGGAAAGCGGCCATGGGTGCTGTCATAACGCAGCATATAACTGATGGAATCGATATCAGCCAGCTCATTAATGGCCACCACTTGCAAGTTCTGACGATAGCCATTGGCGTACAGGGCACGAAGAATACAGCGGCCGATTCGGCCAAATCCATTAATGGCAATGCGCGTGGTCATACTGTTCACCTTGATTCGCAGGCCAACATTGTCGGGGATTTGACCCTGCCAGGTAAAGCATCCTTGATTTAGCGCAAGCTTCTGAACCTCACTGCGACACCCTGTCACACCTTTTAAAAAGTATGGTCTTTTATAGTGGCGCCGTTTTTTCACTGGCGACTGAATGCGTATGCGCGGCGAATATCTTGCTCTGACTCTAGCTTTTACTCCTCTGCTAACCCTGGCCGAAACTCAACTTAGTCCGGTGGTCGTCACCGCCCCAACGTCGGATACTGCCTTGCAGGTACATACCGATCCCAAAGCTGCCCGCCAGCCTATTCCAGCCCACGATGGTGCCGATCTGTTAAAAACCATTCCAGGCTTTAGTGTGACCCGCAAAGGCGGCGCTGATGGTGATCCATTGCTGCGTGGCATGGCAGGATCTCGCCTAGGCATCTTTATCGATGGTGATACCTTGCTCGGTGGTTGTGGGGGTCGTATGGACCCACCCACAGCCTATATTTACCCCGCCGCCTACGATGAGGTGGTGGTGATGAAAGGGCCACAAAGCGTGCGCTATGGCAGTGGACACAGTGCCGGCGTGGTGCGCTTTGAACGCGATCTACGCCCTGAGTCTGGCTTGCATGGTTACCTCAGCGCCGTGCAAGGCAGTGCCGACCGTAGCGACCAAATCGTCAGCCTCAGCGGTGCACAGGCGTTAGGTTATGTTCGCCTAGATGGCAGTCGCAGCGATGCCAATAACTACCAAGATGGCAACGGCAATGAGGTGCACTCGGCTTATCAGCGCTGGAGCGGCGATATCACCTTAGGTTGGACGCCCAGCCAACATAGCCTGCTGCAACTCACCACCAGTCGCAGCGATGGCGAAGCGCGGTATGCCGATCGAGGTATGGATGGCGCCGCCTTTGAGCGCGAATACCATCAATTACTGTGGCAGCAACAGCCCACATCCGGAGCGCTGAAGCAATGGCAGCTCAGCCTCTACAACCATTACATCGACCATGTGATGGATAACTTTTCGCTGCGTACTAATAACGGCAAAAAAATGGTCAGCAACCCAGACCGTCAAACTCGCGGCGCCCGGCTGGAGTTCGATTGGCAGCAGCACTGGAGCCTTGGTTTTAACTGGCAGGATGACAGCCATCGACTGCGCAAAGCCATGCACATGATGCAAATCCCAGATATAAACGCCGTCGCCCGCCAGCACAGCATCGACCATAAGCAAACCGGTGTGTGGCTGGAATACCAACCAGAAGGAGAGCAAGGGCTGTACCTGGGTGCCCGTGTTGATCAGCACACTAGCCGCGATCGCCGCCGCAACAAAAGCACCAGCGGCGATCAACAGCAGCAAACCCTAGTGAGTGGTTTTGCACGTTACCAGAGCGCTTGGAGTGATCAGCTCAGCAGCTATGCTGGCATCGGCCATAACCAACGCAGCGCCGACTATTGGGAGCGTACGCGCAATCCAGGCCTGCAAGACCGCGACAGCACCTTTGATATAAACAGCGAACACACCACCCAGCTCGACCTCGGTGGCCACTGGCAAAGCAGCGCCGTGCAAGGTTCATTAGCGGCTTTTTACGCTTGGCACCAGCACTACCTTTTGATCGAAAAATTGCCTGATATCAGCGCTTCGGCCACTAACGCCCGTTCGATCGAAGCCCGCAGCTGGGGCCTAGAAACTGACTGGCAGTATTCGTTAACTGAGCAGTGGCACAGCTTGGCGACCCTGGCTTGGGTGCACGCCGTTAACGACACAGATCATCAGCCACTGGCACAGCAACCGCCGCTAGAAGCCCGTCTCGATGTGACCTATCGCCATAGTCAGTGGAGCACAGGCCTATTGCTGCGCTTGGTCGGCGATCAAAACCGCGTTGCCGTCGGCCAAGGCACTATCGTCGGCCAGGATATTGGCAAAACACCTGGTTTCGCCCTGCTGTCGGTCAATGCCAGCTGGCAGCCGCTGGACCATATCAATATCAGTGCTGGCATTGATAACCTGTTCGATCGGGCCTATGCCGAGCATGTATCCAAAGCAGGGGCGGAACTGGCTGGCTATGAAACCCAACAGCGAATCAACGAACCAGGGCGCAGCCTCTGGCTAAAAGGCGCGTGGCAGTTTTAGCCACCCGCGCAAAGTCTGTAAAAACCTTGAAGCGAAACCTTAGGGCCTGTTAACGCTATTTCGATCGCGCTGTTATGCACTGAAAACCTTTCAGTTAAGGCGCGAAGATCGATGTTTAACGAGCTAAATCGCGTTAACAAGCCCAAGCTAGAAATACAGCCCGGGCTGCTCACCACTGCCGCCAGCCATTAACCGATCAAACTGCGGTTTATCGTGCTGAATCCACAGCTGCGCTCCGGTGTCTTTAATCAGCTGGTCGATCTTGTCGAAAGAAGCGCGGGTATCGCCAGCATCGGCATTAAACTGTGGTACCGCTCGGTCGTCGTGATTGCGCTGAAAATGGTACAAATCACCACTGAGCACCACAGGGCCATGCTGTTTTAGCTTTAGTAGCAGCGATTGATGCCCTGGGGTATGACCCGGAGTGCGCACAATTACCACGCTGCCGTCGCCAAACACATCGTGATCACCATTAAGTTTTTTCACCTTGCGCAGACGGTTGTAATCGCCCTGTTTAAATCCGTATTGGCGGGCCTTTTTCCCGGTCGAAACTTTATGTTCGCTGCGCTGTACTAACCAGGTTGATTGGGCAAAGGCATTAGCGTTGCCGGTGTGGTCGGAGTGCAAATGAGAGATGGCCAGGTAATCAATGTCTTTAGGGCTGACACCGTGCTCAGCCAGCTGGCCTAATAGGGTTTTGCTCATCGACACATGAAAGGCGCCATCCCACATGTCTTTGCCGTCGGGCAGTTTTGCCAGCTCATCGGTCATACCCGTGTCCCACAACAGCGTACCGTCAGGGTGGCGAATCAAATAACAGCTATTGGCCAACACCTGCTCGGTGCCGGTTTCGATATTGCTGTTAAATAACGACGCATTGCGGCTCACCAAGGTGCCGCAGTCGAGTACTTGCACTGAGAGCATCTGCTCCGCATAAGCCGCATTGAGCAAAAAACAGCTAGATATAATTAGGGACAAATAACGCATGGAGCCTCCGTGCATGTCCATTAAAGGGAGGTCCAGATTGGGTTATCCAATTTAAGACATCAAGCCTAAGGCGCGTATTGAGGCATTGAAAAAGCGAGGGGTAAACATGCAGCAGGACGAATATGCTATTCACTGTCCATATTGTGGCGAGCCAATGATCATCTTAGTGGATCCATCCGAGCCACAACAAGAGTACATAGAAGACTGCCAGGTGTGCTGCCAGCCAATGGTCATTACCATACAGCAAGATTGGCAAGGACAGATCGAGGTCAGCGTGCGCAGCGAAAACGACGTCTGACCCCGCAGAACTTTTTAACTGGCCAGCCAGCTGTAGATATCCAGATCGATGCTATTGCCCTCAAACTCCAACTGCGCCGGCAAATAACCTTCGTGCACAAAACCCAGGCCTTGCGCCAGCTGGCCATGCTGCTGATTGCCGCGGCGTATTCTCAGCTCCACCCGGTGCAAGTTCAGCTCCTGTTGAACAAAATTCAGCACCGCTGCCAGTACAGGCTGCAGTTCCGCCAATACCATTTGCTCATCCAGCTCCCACCACAGTTGTGCTGAGCGTGTCATCCAATTGATATGCTGCAAACCAATGCGGCCGCGCAGCTGATCCTGCTGTTCGATCAACCAGCAAGCCGCTTCACGCGATTGAAAACGCAGCGCCCAGCGACGCAAATCATCCAGTGCTTGCGCGCTGACATCCATAGCCAATTGCGGCAGGTGAGCCCGCCTATCAGCCACCTTAAGCAACTCATAGACGGCATCGCCATCTTGCTCTGTCACTGGCAAACGTAACTGAAACTCACCGGCATCAAAGTTCCAATTCATGATGACTCTCCTGGTGAGTGGAAGGATTTGTCCAAGTTTTGTCCAGGATTATCCTGCTCACCCAAACGGCCAGGCACCGGCTTAGCCTCTGAGCGCAGCAGATGATATTGCTCGATGTCGGCAAACTGGTTGTCGCCCGTGCGCCACGCTTGGCGCAGCACGGCCGTGCGCTCAAAACCGAGAGACTGCAACAGCGTCTTCAGCGATTCGGCCTGACCTGCAATCCATTGGTAAGCAAAATTGCGCAGATGATATTTACTGGCGAGAAAATCCATAGCGACAGCCAACGCCGAAGCCCGGTGCTCGTCTTGCAAACTGGGCAAACCGTCAGCTCGCAACGTCACTCTCAGTGCTGAAGGCTGCCAGTCAAAGGCGCTCACCATGCCCTGCACCTCACCGTTCACTTCCAGCAACCACATCATGCCACGCTGGGTGGCGGCCATTTGCACACTCAGTTCAATCAAGCGCTGCATCTGTTGCTGTGCTTGTTCCGATGCCGGATCCAGCGGTCTTTGACCCGGCAGCTCGGGTTGTTGATATAACGCCAGCAAATGCTCTACATCGCTGTCTGCCAGCGGCCGTAAGCGGCCGCCAGCAAACGCCAATTCGGGAGTAAATTTCATGCACTACCTGTTAATAATCGTCGTCACCACCGCCGTAGCCATGGGCGAGATTTTCAAAGCGGGTGTATTTACCAATAAAGGCCAGACGGTCGCTACCAATCGGACCGTTACGGTGCTTACCTGTGATGATTTCGGCCACGCCTTTATCCGGCGAGTCCTCGTTATACACCTCATCACGGTAAATAAACTGAATAATATCGGCGTCCTGCTCGATGGCGCCCGATTCACGCAGATCCGACATTACCGGACGCTTATTCGGCCGTTGCTCCAACGAGCGGTTAAGCTGCGACAGCGCCACCATCGGACAATTAAACTCTTTGGCAATGGCTTTTAACGTCCGCGAGATTTCAGAAATTTCCTGGGTACGCCCTTCTGATGGGCCAGACACCCGCATCAGCTGCAGGTAGTCGACCATGATCATGCCCAAGTCATTGTTGTTTTCACGATACACCTTACGTGCTCGGGCACGCATTTCCTGCGGCGTCAGTGCCGGGGTGTCATCGATATACAGCGGCAAATCTTTGAGCATATTGACCGCCGCCGACAGCTTGGGCCAGTCCTCTTCGATCAGCTTGCCGCTACGAATACGGGTCTGGTCGATACGCCCTAACGACGACAGCATCCGCATGACGATGGATTCCGATGGCATCTCCATACTGAAAACCAAGCACGGACGTTTGGTGGCCAGCAAGGCGTTTTCCACCAGGTTCATCGAGTAGGTGGTTTTTCCCATCGACGGACGAGCCGCAACAATCACCAAGTCGGCCTTTTGCAAACCCGAGGTACGTGAATCGATATCGGCAAAGCCCGTGGTCAGGCCAGTCAAGCCATCGGGCTGATTAAACATCTGATCAAGCTGATCGAGGGTGTTTTTCAGAATCGGTCCGACCACTTGCGGACCACCGTCTTTGCGGTTGCCTTCGGCAATCTGGGCGATGGCCTTTTCCGCATCCGACAGCAAGGTCAGCGAGTCGGCACCGTCTGGCTCGTAAGCACGCTGCATCATATCGCTGGCGGCTTCGATTAATCGCCGTTGCTGCGCTCGTTCGCGCACAATGGTGGCGTAAGCTGCACAGTTATCGATCGCGGGGGTCATATCGACCAGCTGGCTCAGGTAAGCGGCGCCGCCTATTTTCTCCAGCTGCGAGCGCTCTTCCAGCTCTTCTGCCACGGTGACCACATCGAGAGGCTGCTCTTGCGACACCAAATGGGTGATGGCGCGGAAAATCAGCCGATGGTCATGGCGATAAAAGTCGTTGTCTTCGAGGCTTTCCGACACATCTTCCCAGGCGCGTTCGTCCAGCATCAGGGCCCCTAATACCGACTGTTCGGCTTCAACCGAATGCGGCGGGGTTCGCAAGGAGGTTTCGTGCTCGTCGCTCATGGCTGCGTCATTCACTCATCGATTGGAAAACGGTGGGGCAAAAAAAAGCACTATTGAACGCATCCAATAGTGCCTTTTTTGCTACTTTCTGTCACGGCCATGGCCGCACAGTAAAGTATTACTCAGAAACGACGTGCAGTTTCAGAGTTGCTTCCACTTCTGCGTGCAGGTGGATAGCAATGTCGTATTCGCCAACGTTGCGAATAGGACCTTCTGGCAAACGCACTTCTGCTTTCGCCAGTTCAACACCCGCTTCAGTCGCCAGTTCAGCGATGTCACGGTTGCCCAGAGAACCGAACAGCTTGCCTTCGTCGCCCGCTTTAACAGCAACAGACAGTTCGATTTCTTCAATTTTCTCTTTACGAGACTCAGCACCAGCCAGCTTGTCAGCAGCAGCTTTTTCCAGCTCGGCACGACGTGCTTCGAACTCAGCAACATTGGTTTTTGTTGCAGGTACCGCTTTGCCTTGTGGGAACAGGAAGTTACGAGCGTAGCCTGGCTTAACGGTTACTTGCTCACCCAGTTCGCCCAGCTTGGCGATTTTTTCCAGCAGAATAATTTGCATTTTTAATTCCTCATTACAGGGCCAACGATTAGCTAGCCGTGTCTTTTAGTCGCGAGCGAACGTCCAACAGACTGTCCAGCAACGCTACGAAAATTAGTAATGTGTACATGTATGGCCCGAAGAATAACAAGCTGAGGTAAGTCACCGTCAACCAAATCGGACTGGCAGCGGTTTTGGCCACCGCGCCATGGATCAACGCCAGTGCAGCCAGAATCAATGGCACCGTTAACAGTGGTACCAATCCGGCTAACTGAGGCTGTAACTGCCCGGCCATAAACAACACCAATACTACCGGTGCTGTCACTGCCACAGGCAACCGCAACTGCTTAAATTCAGTGCCAAACCCACCTGGGTTATACAAGGCACTCTGCCAGTAGCGTCCCAATAACAGACACAGATTAATAATCAGTACAAACAGTGATGCCAGCCCGCCACTGATCAGAGGGGCTACGTACGCTTGCACCTGTGCCAGAACTTCCGGCCGGTTCTGCAAAGCGTCCGCCACTGCGGCTTCGCTGTTGCTGACGATCAAAGGCATGACCTCTGACATCATCAACGGCAGGCTAAAGTACAATGCGATGCCAACCAGCACCGACATAGCAATAGCCCAATCCAAACGTACACTGCGGTTGAGAACCACGGCTCCCACACCTGCACCCAAGGCGCTAACCAAAGGAGTCGGATCTCCCGCTGCTAACCAAGCAATGCCCGGCAGCGAGGCCCACATAAATACGCGACTGCCTTCCGCTGCCCCATGACGCAAGGTCACCAGTGCAACGATGGCCGCTCCCAACCAGAACAACAATGGGATGGCTAAAGCAGCACCAGCCGCCACAGTTGCCTGTGTGCGGCTGGTCATAGCCCATCGAGCGATAGATAACATCAGGTCACTCAACCAGCTGGGGTATCAGAACAACGATTAGTTGTCGTGCTGATCAGTGTAAGGCAGCAAAGCGATGTAGCGCGCGCGCTTGATCGCAGTAGACAGCTGACGCTGATACTTAGCACGGGTACCAGTGATACGGCTTGGTACGATTTTGCCAGTTTCAGTGATGTAGCCTTTCAGCGTGTCCAGATCTTTGTAGTCGATCTCAGATACACCTTCAGCGGTGAAACGGCAGAACTTACGACGACGGAAAAAACGTGCCATGACTAAAACTCCTATTACTCTGCGCTTTCGTCAGCAGTAGATTCTTCTGCGTCCGCTTCAGTAGCGTCCGCGTCTTCTTCAGCTTTTGCCTCAGCTGCACGCTCTTCGCTGCGAGCTTCGCGGCGACGATCTTCACGGCTTTCAGCCGCTTTGATTGGAGACAGCTCAGTCACGGCTTCGTCGCGACGGATAACCATGTTACGCAGAACAGCATCGTTGTAACGGAAGTTGGTAGTCAGCTCGTCCAGCACTTCTTGTGAACATTCAACGTTCATCAGAATGTAATGTGCTTTATGGATGTCGTTGATTGGGTATGCCAGGTGACGACGACCCCAGTCTTCGAAACGGTGGATTTTACCGCCAGACGCTTCGATGCTGTTGGTGTAACGCTCTACCATGGCTGGTACTTGTTCGCTTTGATCTGGGTGAACCAGAAAAACGATTTCGTAGTGACGCATTGTCAACTCCTTATGGGTTTATAGCCTTCCGGCCCATCCGGTAAGGCAAGGAGTCTGTCGCTGGCAAGCCAGGACAGATAAAGGGCTGCGGATAGTATCAGAACAGCCTGTGCAGTTCAAACCTTAACCAACTGCGACATCTGACCGCATGGGCAAGGGCGCTAACGGGGTTATGCTGAAAGCGATTAGATCCCAACGCATTTACGCCGGTCATGCCCATGACCGGCTTTTTTTATCTCAGATAACGCCACCAGCGCCAGACATTGAGCAAGCTCATCAGCGATCCGGCAACATAGGTCAAGGCTGCAGCGCGCAAAATCTGCCTGGCGTTGGCCAAATCGGTTTCGCTTAAATAATCACCTTGCTGCAATAGCGGCAACGCCTTGCCAAAACTGGCATCCCACTCGACCGGCAAGGTCACTAGGTGCACTAAGGTCGATATCAGCATGGCAGCCACCGCCAGCATCAGACTCCAGCGCGATAGCCCTGGCTGCAGCCAGGCTATCAATGGCAGTGTCAGCAGCACCACCGGAATAATGCGCTCCGACCACACCGCCACGTGGGCCAACACAGTGCGTAATTGAAACAAGGATTCACGATCGGCATGTTGCAGAGCATGACCAACCTCGTGGGCAGCCACCGCCACCGCCGTTAACGAACGCCCGTCCATATTGGCCGCCGACAAACGCACTGTGCGACTGCTGGGATCATAATGATCACCACTGTCAGTTGGCTCCAGCTGTACCTGATCGAGGTGCAGTTTAGCGAGCAGATGGCGAGCCATATCTCCGCCCGTGCCAGGATAATCGCCACGTTGTCGGCTGTGTTTTTTCATCACGTGGGATACCCACAGTCCAGGACCTAATAACAGCAACAAGATCAGCAACAATAACAACAGCCACATCATGGCGAGCATCCTCTAATGTTCAGCCCCCATGGTAACGGTCCGGAATGAATGCCGGAACACTCAATCCCGACATAGGATTAGCGCCGTGTCACTGGTAGTATTACGCGCCCGATTGACCCCTGAGGGAAACACCCTTGAGCATCCGATACGTTGCATCATCGAAACTGCCCACGCCCTTTGGCGTATTTACCATGCATGGCTTTGAAGAAACCGCCACTGGCAAAGAGCACGTCGCTCTTACCATGGGCGACATAGACAGTGGCGAACCGGTACTGGCGCGCGCCCATTCGGAGTGCCTGACGGGCGATGCTCTGTATAGCATGCGTTGTGATTGCGGCTATCAGTTAGAAGCAGCGATGAATGCGGTAGCCGAAGCAGGCCGAGGAGTGATTCTGTATTTGCGCCAAGAAGGACGCGGCATTGGCCTGTTGAATAAGATTCGTGCCTACAACTTGCAAGACCAGGGAGCCGATACGGTAGAAGCCAACGAGCAGCTGGGTTTTGGCGCCGATATGCGCGATTACTCCATGTGTGAACCGATGTTGACACACCTGGGCATCAAGGCGATTCGTTTGATGACCAACAATCCACGCAAAGTGAAAGCCCTGTCCAATGCTGGCGTTGATGTCAGCGAGCGCGTGCCACTGCAGGTCGGTCGCAATCCACACAACGATGCTTATCTGGCGACTAAAGCCAGCAAGTTAGGCCATATGTTCACGCATCAGGATGATGCTCCGGAGGATTGACCTCCTCACTCATATGTTCAGGCTCAGTGTCAGGCTCGAGCTCAGTGTCAGGCTGAGCCTCGACCGCCGATTCATTGCGTACATGCACATAAATTTCGTGGCCTTCGAACTGCTCGACTAGCTCATGCAGTTTTTCAATATGGTGCTCTGTCAGTCGGGTGCCTTCTGACAACAGCACCATACCCGCTGGTGACATCAAAGGCGCACTCAGCAACATGCCAACCTCGGCTTCCATCACCGGCAAACGAATGTGCTCAGTGGCGAAGTGCCCATCCACATCCTCTAGCAGCTCTTCAAATACTTCGACCAGCTCAGGGTCGTAGCGATGGCCCGCCATATTTTTTAAATATTTTTGCGCCAGTTCTGGCTCCAGTGTTTCGCCCAAAAAATTGTGAATATTTTGCATATCCACATAATCAGAAACGATGCGCAAAATACGGGCGGCACAGGAAATCGCCGAGCCCTTGAGCTTATCGGGAAAACCTTTGCCATTGTACAGTTCCATGTGTGAGCGAATGATGCTAGCAGCACCGGCCAATGGCTCGTACAACATTAACATCGACTGGCCAAGAGCAGGAAACTGAGCAAACTCGACCCGTTCAGCCACGCTCATATCCACCACAGATTGCCCAACAATCTGATCCGGCAGAGATACCTTACCGATATCGCGCAGTAACGCTGCAATATAAATATCTTCGACTTCGCTATCCGTTAAGCCCACTCTTCTGGCAAAGGCACGTGCCAGGTGCGCTGCCCGAGTACTATTGCCTCGCTGCACACCAATGCGGGTTTCGATAAGCGACACCAACATATGTAATACCGAGCGCATATCGGAACGCAGCCGACGATTGGTAATGAGCAATTGCTGCTCACGCTCGCCCACTTTGGCTTCCAACTGACCATTGCTCAATTGCAGCTGACGGTTAAGGCGAGCAAGCTCATCGTTTTGATGGATAATGTGTTGATTTAATGCTTGGTTGGCACTGCGCAGGGTGCGAATTTCTACCGCTTCAGCCACCAGCTGACGTAAGTCGTCGTTATCCCAGGGTTTGGCCACATAACGATAAATATTGCCTTCGTTAATCGCCCGCACCGCCGACTCCAGGTCTGAATAACCCGTGACCAGAATACGAATCATATCGGGATGATCACGCCGACAATGGGCCAATAAATCGGCGCCGGTCATGCCCGGCATACGCATATCGGACAAAATGACGTCAAAGCTGGATTTTGACAGCAGCTCAATGGCCTCAGCGCCACTGTTGGCAGTCATGACATTGTGCTGACGACGCAGCAAACGTTTTAATGCCTGGCAAATGGCCTCTTCGTCATCGACGATCAGTACATCGCCAAGCACTTCGTTGGTATCTGTTGCAACCATAGCCTGCTCCGCAACCTCCCTATGCTGATGTCACCAGCATAGTACGTCGCGACCACAGGCCGGATGTTTTAGTGGCCGTTATCGCCCTTACGGTCGATGGTTTGTAGTACATGCTCCAGGGTCAGGCCAATCTCTTCATGCTGCTGCGCCACGCTGGCATGATCGATATAACGATCGGGTATGCCTAACGTCACCACAGGGATGTGAATGCCGTGTCGAGCCAAGCATTCCAGTACCGCGCTGCCGGCACCGCCGGCAGTGGCGTTTTCTTCTAAGGTGATCAGCTGCTCATGTTGCTGCGCCAAGCGCACCACTAGCTCTTCATCTAACGGCTTCACAAAGCGCATATCGGCAACCGTCACATCACGCTGTTGTGCCGCATGCAGCGCCACACTGAGGGGAGCACCAAAGGCCAGTAAAGCGCTGCCGCCGTCTGCCGCTTGGCGCTGACGACGAATAACGCCCTTGCCAATGGGCAACGGCGTCAGTTCACTTTGCAGCTCGGCATCTGGGCCTGAGCCACGCGGATAACGCACTGCCGCAGGACCTGGATGCATATATCCGGTGTGTAGCATTTGCCGGCATTCGTTTTCATCGGATGGCGTCATAATGACCAGGTTAGGAATGCAGCGTAAATAGCTGAGATCATAGGCACCATGATGGGTCGGGCCATCCTCGCCAACCAAACCGGCGCGATCGATGGCAAATAACACATCGAGGTTTTGCAAGGTCACGTCATGGATCAGCTGATCGTAGGCGCGCTGCAAAAAGGTGGAGTAAATGGCCACCACGGGTTTGCTGCCCTCACAGGCCAAACCTGCCGCCAGCGTCACCGCGTGTTGCTCGGCGATGGCGACATCGTAATAGCGCTGTGGGTACTGCTGGGAAAAGCGAATCAGATCCGAGCCTTCACGCATGGCCGGGGTAATGCCGACCAAACGCTCATCCAGCTCGGCCTGATCACACAGCCAGTCACCAAACACATTGGAATAAGTGGGACGTTTGGCAACACTGGCCTTGGCCGTTTGTGGCTTTAACGCATGGTACTTAATGGGGTCTTGCTCAGCCGGCTCAAAGCCTTTGCCTTTGCGCGTGACCACATGCAGGAATCTTGGGCCTGGCAAATCTTTTAAGTTTTGCAGCTGCAGCACAAGCTCATTTAGATCATGGCCATCAATCGGGCCGTAATAATTAAAGCCAAGCTCTTCAAACAAGGTGCCAGGCGCGACCATGCCCTTCATATGCTCTTCAGTACGACGAGCAAATTCCCAGGCAGCCGGAATCTTTTCCAGAACCTTCTTGCTACCCTCACGCATGGCCGAATAGGTTCGGCTCGACCAGATGCGGGTAAAGTATTTGTTCAAGGCGCCAACATTGTTGGAGATGGACATGTCGTTGTCGTTCAAAATCACCAACATGTCTGCCTTTTCATGGCCGGCATGATTCAGTGCTTCAAACGCCATACCCGCCGTCATCGCCCCATCACCAATAATCGCGACCGCCTGACGTGGCAATTGTTGCTGACGAAACGCCAACGCCATACCCAGTGCCGCACTGATAGACGTACTGGAGTGGCCAACACCAAAGGTATCAAAAGCGCTTTCACTGCGCAGCGGAAACGCCGCTGGGCCGTCGGCCTGGCGAATACGTGTCATCTGCTCGCGGCGGCCGGTGAGGATCTTGTGTGGATAGGCCTGATGACCGACATCCCACACCAGACGATCGTCCGGCGTATTAAACACATGATGCAAAGCGACGGTCAGTTCCACCACGCCTAAACCGGCACCAAAATGCCCACCGGATTGGCCCACGCTATAGAGCAAAAACGCACGCACTTCTTCGCACAACTGCTGCAACTGCGGCGTCGACAACGACTTCATATCGGCGGGCTGGTCAATGCTGTCCAGCAGCGGCGTATCTGGGCGTTGTGAAGGTATTTCGGTAAACATCAGGCGGTGTGATCCCGGTCGGTGAATCTGCCGGTCAGGGCGTAAAGGAGGCACATTCTACCGGCTCACTCCATCAATGAGTAGCGCTGTTCAATGATCTCGCTTGATCACGTAATGTGCCAATGCGGTCAGGGTGTGGGTATCACCCGACAATTGCATCAGCCACTGCTGTGCTTCATCGATCAACTGCTGTGCTTTTTGACGCGCTCCTTGCATCCCCAACAAGGCCGGATAAGTAGGTTTATCCCGCGCTACATCGGCACCCTGTTGCTTGCCTAAAGTGGCGGTATCACCTTCGATATCCAGAATGTCGTCCTGCACCTGAAATGCCAAGCCAATAGCATCACCGCAACGCCGCAGTGCGTCTAGTTCTGTGTCCGACGGCTGACCCGCCAGCGCCCCCATTTCAATGGCTGCGGTAATCAAAGCTCCGGTTTTATGCTGATGCATGATTTGCAGCTGCTGTAGCTCCATAGATTGGCCAACATGATTGAGATCGATGGCCTGACCAGCCACCATGCCAGCGGCTCCAGCAGCACGGCTCAAAACGCTAAGCCAGCGCAACTTTAATGCATCGTCGGCAGAGCAGCGACACAAATGCTCAAACGCGGCAGTTTGCAGCGCATCGCCAGCAAGAATTGCCGTCGCTTCATCAAAGGCAATATGACAAGTGGGTTTGCCGCGGCGTAGATCGTCGTTATCCATCGCCGGCAAATCATCGTGTACCAGGCTGTAGCTGTGGATCATTTCGATCGCCACCGCTGCCGCATCAACATCCGTCCATTCACAGCCGACGGCTTCAGCAGCACCGTAAACCAGCAACGGACGCAAACGCTTGCCTCCATTTAATAGCCCATAGTGCATGGCGTCAGCCAAACGAGCATCTTGAATGTTCAACGCCATAAGCGCCTGCTGCAATTGCTGCTGACTACGTTGTTGTACCTGCTGCAGGGTATCGGCCAGACTCATTCGTCGCCATCCAGATTAAACGGCTGCTCCACACTGCTGCCATTTTGCTCGACCAGCAACTTCACACGCTGCTCTGCCTGGCTCAGGGTTTGCTGGCAGCGACGGGTGAGGGCAACGCCCTGCTCAAATGCCTGCAACGACTGCTCCAGGGTCAATTGGCCGCTTTCCATCTGGTTTACCAGCTGCTCCAACTGCTCCAGTGCCGTTTCAAATTCAAACTCTTGCGCCGCATCGCTCATATTTTTCTACCCTTGGCCGATGAACAGAGCACAGCGACTCAAGCCGTGTCTGCAATGTGCGGCAACACTAACCGCGACCTTGGAGTGGGTCAACTCGGTGATCATCGACTAGTTTAAAGATTCGGCTTTGGTGCTTTGTCATTCGCTACAGGAAAGACAGAAACACCGGCCAACATTGGCTAAACTCTCAGCAACTCACGGACTATTCAAAGGAGCGATAGTGGATCTCGCATCACTCGTTGGCATGGTGGGAGCGTTTATCATCGTCGGCATGGCCATGGTGCTGGGCGGCGACATTGGGATGTTCTTCAACGTGCCATCGGTTCTGATCGTTATCGGCGGAACCATCTTTGCAGTCATGATGAAATATGAACTGGGACAGTTCATAGGCGCGGCCAAAATTGCCGGTAAAGCCTTTGCTTTCAAACTCAGCAAACCAGAAAAAATTATTGAGGAAGTGGTCGAACTGGCCGGTTTGGCCCGTAAAGGTGGCTTGTTATCACTAGAAGGTAAAGAAGTCAGCGATGATTTTCTGGCACGCGGCATTCAGCTATTGGTTGATGGTCACGATCCTGATGTGGTGCGAACCTTGCTCACCAAAGAGGTGCGTTTATCCAGTGCCCGCCACGACGTAGGGTCGTCAATATTTCAACAGATTGGCGATGTCGGCCCGGCGATGGGCATGATTGGTACCTTGATCGGCTTGGTGGCCATGTTAGCAAATATGGACGACCCTAAAGCCATTGGCCCTGCCATGGCGGTGGCCTTGCTGACCACCCTTTATGGCGCCATGTTAGCGAATATGTTTGCCTTGCCAGTGGCCGATAAATTGCGCTTACGCAAGGACGAAGAAGATCGCCTTAAATCGATGATTATCGATGCCTTATTAGCCATTCAAGCCGGCCAGAATCCACGTGTGATCGAAGCAATGCTGCAAGCCTATATCCAAGAAGGCAAGCGCACTGGCGGAGACGAATAAGTATGGCTGAAGAAGAGGAGCAGGAATGTCCCGAATGCCCAGCCATAGCCGGTTGGGTAATGACCTTTGCCGATCTAATGTCGCTGCTGATGTGCTTCTTTGTATTGCTGCTGTCGTTTTCTGAAATGGATGCGATGAAATTTAAGCGCTTAGCCGGTGAGCTGCGCAATGCCTTTGGTGTACAGACCATTATCAATGCCAGCGATCCCCCCAAAGGCACCAGTGTTATTGCCCGGCACTTTAGTCCGTCGATTCCTGAGCCAACGCCCATTAACGAGATCCGGCAGAAAACCAGTGATATCACCAAAAGTTCGCTCGAAGTCTTGTGTCAGGATGAAGTGACTCAACAAGAAGAACGCCAGGGTGATCAGGGGGAGATGACACGCGAAGTGGTCGTACCAAAAGAGCAGATCAGTAGCGAAGAAGTTGAGCAAGAAGCCATGCAAATGGCTCAAGAGCTGGAAAGTGAAATTGCCCGCGGTCAGGTTGAAATTGAGACCTCGGGCAAAAAGATCATTATTCGCATTCAGCAACGTGGGGTATTTCGCTCAGGCTCAGACTTTATTGAAGACAGATTTCTGCCTGTTATCGACAAAATTCGCGAAGTGCTGGTTACCGTGCCGGGGCGTATTTCAGTAGAAGGTCATACCGACGATATTCCCGTCGGTGGCGGACGTTTTCGCACCAACTGGGGCCTATCGACCGCCCGAGCAGCAGCCTTTGCTGAAGAGCTATTTATCGCCCCCGAGCTGGATGCCACCCGCTTTCAAATTGTTGGTCATGCCGATAAGCGCCCGCTGGTAGAAAATACCAATGCCGAATCGAGGGCGCGCAACCGTCGGGTTGAAATAGTAATCTTGAGAGACAAACCGGATTCAACCGATGATCAACCTGAAATCGAGTCAGAAGATGATCGCGTTGAAGGCGCCGTCAATGCACGGCCGGAAGACTTTGAACTGCAGCCCAGTGAGATTTTTTAATGAACCGGAGCAAAGGAGAGACTCAATAGCATGGAAGAACGCCGTCGTTTCTTTCGTCTTGATGACGAAGTGGTATTGGACTTTCAAGTCTTTAGCCCGGAAGAGTTATCTGAGCTGACACAGCACACCAGCCAGGTAAAAACCGAGCTGCAAGAAATTGAACAGGAGTTAGGCGCACTGATTTATCAGCTTAAGTCGCAAAACCCACAGGTTTCACGCTTAGCTGAGCTGCTGAATCAAAAACTGAACTTACTGGCTCAAAGCGGGCAGCAGACCACTCAGCAACGAGCACTCAGTTCCAGCGAAGCCAGAACACGGATTAATCTCAGTGCCTGCGGCATGGCCTTTAATACCGCCGAAGCCCTCGATACCGACCATCATTTGATGTTGAACATGCAACTGAAGCCATCCAATACAGTGTTGGAGCTGCGGGGGCGAGTGATTTCCGTCAGCCCATCCGGTGAAGAAAATAAGCCCCATCACGTGAGAGTCAACTTTGAAGGTCTGACCGAGGCTGAGCAGGAGCTGCTCATTCAGCACTTATTCCAACTGCAGAACCGAAATCTGAAAGCTCGCCAGCAGGAGCAAGACACTAACTCTGAGGATGACAGCTAAGCGCTGTTTTAAAACGCTATAGCTGCTCAGCAAACTGTCCGCTCTAGGCCAGCAAGATTTGCTACCATGGCTTCTTTTACTGACAGCAGCAGCGATTAATGGCCACTCCAAGAATTTATTGCCCAGGACCAATAACTCCTAATACCTCGGTCACCCTCGATGCCACCAGCGCTGGACATCTAGTTCGGGTACTGCGCATGCAAAATGACGATGCCATCATAGTCTTTGATGGCCAGGGGCATGAATATGACGCCAGCCTATGCAACGTCAGTAAAAAATCCGCTGATGCGTTTATTGCTGCACTGCGAAAAACCGAGCAGACATCTCCTTTGCATTTACACCTGGGTCAGGTGATCTCCAAGGGCGACCGCATGGACTTCACCATTCAAAAAGCCACAGAGCTGGGTATCCATGACATCACGCCATTATGGAGTCAGCGCTGTGATGTGAAATTAAATCAAGAACGCTTACAAAAGAAATGTGAGCATTGGCAGCGCGTCGCTATTTCTGCTTGCGAGCAATCAGGACGCTGCCAGGTACCGACCATTCATGCACCACAAACCTTGTCAGATTGGCTCGCTCAGATTCAAGCAGACTGCAAGTTGGTATTGCACCCACATAATCAAAGCCCATTAAAGGAACAAGCCGTGCCCGAGTCGGTAGCATTACTGGTGGGCCCAGAAGGTGGATTGAGTGACGATGAGGTGGCTCTTTGTCAGCAACGGCAATTTAATGGTCTGACATTAGGACCTCGCATATTAAGAACCGAAACTGCGGCACTGACAGCGCTGGCGGTATTGCAATATCAATGGGGCGACTTCTAACGCCGACAAGACAAGCGGCCGTTATCGCACGGCCTTCATTGCTTTATTCCACCTTTTATATCTTTTTAAATCACGTCTTTACCTAGCCAAGCCAATGTTCCTCGCGAGGCTTTTGGGAGCATCGTAGGTTTACGATGCTCCACTGTTTGCTGCGTTCAATACACATCCTCCGAATTTACCTAAGCCAGTAGGTCATTGCTGAAAGGCGTTTGTCCGTGATGCCAATATCAGCATCGGTGTTGGTGAGCATGATTAGGTAACACGAGGAGAAGTTGGCTAGGCGTAATAAAATGCTGGGGATTTTTGGGCTATTGGCATCAGCACTGATAATGACCGTATTAAATAGCAACGCCACGATGAGCGCCTGGCGATATACCACTAAAAACCTTGGGGTGAGAGATGAGTAGCGTGCGCTAGCGAGGCTGTAGAATAAGCGCAGGATCGCGGCATTATGACTTCGATAGGTCTAGAACGGCGTTCGGTCTGGCGTGGCTATGATTGTTGGCGATTTAAAACGAAAAAACCCCGATAGCGTGAGCTACCGGGGTTTTGAATAAGAGCTTGACGATGACCTACTCTCACATGGGGAGACCCCACACTACCATCGGCGATGCTGCGTTTCACTTCTGAGTTCGGGATGGATTCAGGTGGTTCCACAGCTCTATTGTCGTCAAGCAAACCTGTATGAAGTGTTGTCGTCTTACGCGTTCAGCGACGTGACTTCAAATAAGGTTGGATACATGAGTGTTTTTGAGAATTCTCTTGCGAACCGGCGGTGCCTGTTCGTATTTCTTGGCTTGTGCTGAAGTTTCAGCCGCCCACCCGGGTTTGGGTGTTATATGGTCAAGCCTCACGGGCAATTAGTACAGGTTAGCTCAACGCCTCACAACGCTTACACACCCTGCCTATCAACCAGGTAGTCTTCCTGGGCCCTACAGGGAACTCGAAGTTCCAGTGAGATCTCATCTTGAAGGAGGCTTCACGCTTAGATGCTTTCAGCGTTTATCCCGTCCGAACGTAGCTACCCGGCAATGCATCTGGCGATACAACCGGAACACCAGAGGTTCGTTCACTCCGGTCCTCTCGTACTAGGAGCAACTCTTCTCAAATCTCAAACGCCCACGGCAGATAGGGACCGAACTGTCTCACGACGTTCTAAACCCAGCTCGCGTACCACTTTAAATGGCGAACAGCCATACCCTTGGGACCGGCTTCAGCCCCAGGATGTGATGAGCCGACATCGAGGTGCCAAACACCGCCGTCGATGTGAACTCTTGGGCGGTATCAGCCTGTTATCCCCGGAGTACCTTTTATCCGTTGAGCGATGGCCCTTCCATACAGAACCACCGGATCACTATGACCTACTTTCGTACCTGCTCGACGTGTCTGTCTCGCAGTTAAGCCGGCTTATGCCATTGCACTAACCTCTTGATGTCCGACCAAGATTAGCCGACCTTCGTGCTCCTCCGTTACTCTTTGGGAGGAGACCGCCCCAGTCAAACTACCCACCACACAGTGTCCTCGATCCAGATAATGGACCTGAGTTAGAACCCCAAATTGACCAGGCTGGTATTTCAAGGTTGGCTCCACCAGGACTGGCGTCCTGGCTTCAAAGCCTCCCAGCTATCCTACACAAGCCAATTCAAAGTTCACTGTGAAGCTGTAGTAAAGGTTCACGGGGTCTTTCCGTCTAGCCGCGGGAACGCAGCATCTTAACTGCGAATTCAATTTCACTGAGTCTCGGGTGGAGACAGTGTGGCCATCGTTACGCCATTCGTGCAGGTCGGAACTTACCCGACAAGGAATTTCGCTACCTTAGGACCGTTATAGTTACGGCCGCCGTTTACCGGGGCTTCGATCAAGAGCTTCGCAGATGCTAACCCCATCAATTAACCTTCCGGCACCGGGCAGGCGTCACACCCTATACGTCCACTTTCGTGTTTGCAGAGTGCTGTGTTTTTAATAAACAGTCGCAGCCACCTGGTATCTTCGACCGGTCTCAGCTTACGGAGCAAGTCCTTCACCAAAACCGGCGCACCTTCTCCCGAAGTTACGGTGCCATTTTGCCTAGTTCCTTCACCCGAGTTCTCTCAAGCGCCTTGGTATTCTCTACCTACCCACCTGTGTCGGTTTAGAGTACGGTTTCTTTGTAGCTGAAGCTTAGAGGCTTTTCCTGGAAGCATGGCATCGACCACTTCGGACTCCGTAGAGTCACCGTCATCACGTCTCGGCATTAAGAACCCGGATTTACCTAAGTTCTCTGCCTACCAGCTTAAACACGGACAACCAACGCCGTGCTGGCCTAGCCTTCTCCGTCCCCCCATCGCACTACAAACAAGTACAGGAATATTAACCTGTTTCCCATCGACTACGCTTCTCAGCCTCGCCTTAGGGGCCGACTAACCCTGCCCCGATTAACGTTGGACAGGAACCCTTGGGTTTCCGGCGGGGATGTTTTTCACACCCCTTATCGTTACTCATGTCAGCATTCGCACTTCTGATACCTCCAGCCTGGTTCACACCTTGACCTTCAACGGCTTACAGAACGCTCCTCTACCATGCACAAAGTGCATCCGTAGCTTCGGTGTACAGTTTGAGCCCCGTTATATCTTCCGCGCAGGCCGACTCGACTAGTGAGCTATTACGCTTTCTTTAAAGGGTGGCTGCTTCTAAGCCAACCTCCTAGCTGTTTTAGCCTTCCCACATCGTTTCCCACTTAACTGTAACTTTGGGACCTTAGCTGACGGTCTGGGTTGTTTCCCTTTTCACGACGGACGTTAGCACCCGCCGTGTGTCTCCCGGATAGTACTCACTGGTATTCGGAGTTTGCAAAGGGTTGGTAAGTCGGGATGACCCCCTAGCCTTAACAGTGCTCTACCCCCAGTGGCATTCGTCCGAGGCACTACCTAAATAGTTTTCGAGGAGAACCAGCTATCTCCGGGCTTGATTAGCCTTTCACTCCGATCCACAAGTCATCCCCTGGCTTTTCAACGACAGTGGGTTCGGTCCTCCAGTTGATGTTACTCAACCTTCAACCTGCTCATGGATAGATCGCCCGGTTTCGGGTCTAATGCTAGCGACTGGACGCGCAGTTAACACTCGGTTTCCCTACGGCTCCGCTATAAGCTTAACCTTGCCACTAACATTAAGTCGCTGACCCATTATACAAAAGGTACGCAGTCACCGAACAAAGTCGGCTCCCACTGCTTGTACGTACACGGTTTCAGGATCTATTTCACTCCCCTCACAGGGGTTCTTTTCGCCTTTCCCTCACGGTACTGGTTCACTATCGGTCATCTGGGAGTATTTAGCCTTGGAGGATGGTCCCCCCATATTCAGTCAGGATATCACGTGTCCCGACCTACTCGATTTCACTGCAGATAAGATTTCGTATACGGGGCTATCACCCACTACGGCCGCACTTTCCAGAGCGTTCTACTATCTACAAAGCAGCTTAAGGGCTGGTCCCCGTTCGCTCGCCGCTACTAAGGGAATCTCGGTTGATTTCTTTTCCTCGGGGTACTTAGATGTTTCAGTTCTCCCGGTTCGCCTCTACAACCTATGTATTCAGTTGCAGATACCTGCCTTATGACAGGTGGGTTTCCCCATTCAGAGATTTCCGGATCAAAGGTTGTTTGCCACCTCCCCGAAACTTATCGCAGGCTACCACGTCTTTCATCGCCTCCAGATGCCAAGGCATCCACCGTGCACGCTTAGTCACTTGACCATATAACCCCAAACCGTCTCAACATTTACAAGCTATGAAATGTGAAACTTTATGGTTGGGCTTACTGATTAATTACGGGTAGTAATTAATCAAATCAAGCAACCGCCGGTTCGCTTGAGAATTCTCATTCTCATGTATCCAAATTTTTAAAGAGCAATACAGGACCGAAGTCTTGTATTAAAAGCATTAAAGCAATTCGTGTGAGCACTTAGCTGAGATGACTGAAGCATCGTTTAAGGAGGTGATCCAGCCCCAGGTTCCCCTAGGGCTACCTTGTTACGACTTCACCCCAGTCATGAATCACTCCGTGGTAACCGCTCTCCCGAAGGTTAAGCTAGCTACTTCTGGAGCAACCCACTCCCATGGTGTGACGGGCGGTGTGTACAAGGCCCGGGAACGTATTCACCGTGACATTCTGATTCACGATTACTAGCGATTCCGACTTCATGGAGTCGAGTTGCAGACTCCAATCCGGACTACGACGTACTTTGTGAGATTAGCTTCACCTCGCGGCTTCGCAACCCTCTGTATACGCCATTGTAGCACGTGTGTAGCCCTACTCGTAAGGGCCATGATGACTTGACGTCGTCCCCGCCTTCCTCCGGTTTGTCACCGGCAGTCTCCTTAGAGTCCCCAACTAAATGATGGCAACTAAGGACAAGGGTTGCGCTCGTTACGGGAC